>NZ_BBLW01000012.1 GCF_000971135.1 Demequina phytophila
CACGGTCCAGACTCCTACGGGAGGCAGCAGTGGGGAATATTGCACAATGGGCGCAAGCCTGATGCAGCGACGCCGCGTGGGGGATGAAGGCCTTCGGGTTGTAAACCCCTTTCAGCAGGGAAGAAGCGAGAGTGACGGTACCTGCAGAAGAAGCGCCGGCTAACTACGTGCCAGCAGCCGCGGTAATACGTAGGGCGCAAGCGTTGTCCGGAATTATTGGGCGTAAAGAGCTCGTAGGCGGTTTGTCGCGTCTGCTGTGAAATCCCGAGGCTCAACCTCGGGCCTGCAGTGGGTACGGGCAGACTAGAGTGTGGTAGGGGAGACTGGAATTCCTGGTGTAGCGGTGGAATGCGCAGATATCAGGAGGAACACCGATGGCGAAGGCAGGTCTCTGGGCCACAACTGACGCTGAGGAGCGAAAGCGTGGGGAGCGAACAGGATTAGATACCCTGGTAGTCCACGCCGTAAACGGTGGGCACTAGATGTGGGGCTCTTTCCATGAGTTCCGCGTCGCAGCTAACGCATTAAGTGCCCCGCCTGGGGAGTACGGCCGCAAGGCTAAAACTCAAAGGAATTGACGGGGGCCCGCACAAGCGGCGGAGCATGCGGATTAATTCGATGCAACGCGAAGAACCTTACCAAGGCTTGACATATACCCTCTACCCCCAGAGATGGGGGGTGCTTCGGCGGGGTATACAGGTGGTGCATGGTTGTCGTCAGCTCGTGTCGTGAGATGTTGGGTTAAGTCCCGCAACGAGCGCAACCCTCGTCCTATGTTGCCAGCACGTAATGGTGGGGACTCATAGGAGACTGCCGGGGTCAACTCGGAGGAAGGTGGGGATGACGTCAAATCATCATGCCCCTTATGTCTTGGGCTTCACGCATGCTACAATGGCCGGTACAAAGGGCTGCGATACCGTAAGGTGGAGCGAATCCCAAAAAGCCGGTCTCAGTTCGGATTGAGGTCTGCAACTCGACCTCATGAAGTCGGAGTCGCTAGTAATCGCAGATCAGCAACGCTGCGGTGAATACGTTCCCGGGCCTTGTACACACCGCCCGTCAAGTCACGAAAGTCGGTAACACCCGAAGCCAGTGGCCCAACCCCTTGTGGGAGGGAGCTGTCTAAGGTGGGATTGGCGATTGGGACTAAGTCGTAACAAGGTAGCCGTACCGGAAGGTGCGGCTGGATCACCTCCTTTCTAAGGAGCACCTACCAGGCCGCAAGGGTTTGGTCAGGATCCCATCATCAGGACCGAAAGTGTTCTGGGTGGGGCTCATGGATGGAACATCGACATGCGCCGGCAGCTTCAGTGCTGCGGTGATCTAGTACGCCTGGGGTTTCCTAGGAAGGAACGGTTGCTGTGCACGGAGGGGTTGTCGGCTGGCACGCTGTTGGGTCCTGAAGGGTCGGACGTCTTGTTCCATCTTTCAGTCCGTTAGCCCTCGTTGGGGGTGTACGGGTGCGGACCATCGGATCATCTCGAACCGCCGGCTTGGCTGGTAGGCGGGTGAGGAATGGTGGGTTCGTCCGTCGTTTGAGAACTGCACAGTGGACGCGAGCATCTTTGATTTCTGTGTGTCAAGTTTTTAAGAGCACATGGTGGATGCCTTGGCAGTAGGAGCCGAAGAAGGACGTTGTAGCCTGCGATAAGCCTCGGGGAGTTGGCAAACAAGCTGTGATCCGAGGATGTCCGAATGGGGAAACCCCGCTGGAGTCATGTCCAGTGACCCACGCCTGAACACATAGGGCGTGTGGAGGGAACGTCGGGAAGTGAAACATCTCAGTACCGACAGGAAGAGATATTCCGTGAGTAGTGGCGAGCGAAAGCGGATGAGGCCAAACCGTGCACGTGTGAGACCCGGCAGGGGTTGCGTGTGCGGGGTTGTGGGACCTTTTGGGAAGATCTGCCGGTCTTCCAAGGAGTCAGAAATCCGTGTCATAGTCGAAGGGCATTGAAAGGCCCGGCATAGAGGGTGCGACCCCCGTAGACGAAATGATGCGGACTCCTGAGAGGTATCCCAAGTAGCACGGGGCCCGAGAAATCCCGTGTGAATCTGTAGAGACCACTCTATAAGCCTAAATACTACCTACTGACCGATAGCGAATCAGTACCGTGAGGGAAGGGTGAAAAGTACCCCGAGAGGGGAGTGAAATAGTACCTGAAACCGTGTGCTTACAATCCGTCGGAGCCTCCTTAGCTGGGGTGACGGCGTGCCTTTTGAAGAATGAGCCTGCGAGTTAGTGCTCAGTGGCAAGGTTAACCCGTGTGGGGCAGCCGTAGCGAAAGCGAGTCCGAATAGGGCGTTTGAGTCGCTGGGTCTAGACCCGAAGCGAAGTGATCTATCCATGGCCAGGCTGAAGCGCGGGTAAGACCGCGTGGAGGGCCGAACCCACTTGGGTTGAAAACCGAGGGGATGAGCTGTGGATAGGGGTGAAAGGCCAATCAAACTTCGTGATAGCTGGTTCTCCCCGAAATGCATTTAGGTGCAGCGTTGCGTGTTTCTTGCCGGAGGTAGAGCTACTGGATGGCCGATGGGCCCTACCAGGTTACTGACGTCAGCCAAACTCCGAATGCCGGTAAGTGAGAGCGCAGCAGTGAGACTGCGGGGGATAAGCTTCGTAGTCGAGAGGGAAACAGCCCAGAACACCAACTAAGGCCCCTAAGCGTGTGCTAAGTGGGAAAGGATGTGGAGTTGCATAGACAACCAGGAGGTTGGCTTAGAAGCAGCCACCCTTGAAAGAGTGCGTAATAGCTCACTGGTCAAGTGATTCCGCGCCGACAATGTAGCGGGGCTCAAGTACACCGCCGAAGTTGTGTCATTCACATATGTGCTAGGCCTTCGTGGTCCAGGCGTGTGGATGGGTAGGGGAGCGTCGTGTGGCGGGTGAAGTCGCGGGGTAACCCAGCGGTGGACGCCACACGAGTGAGAATGCAGGCATGAGTAGCGAAAGACGGGTGAGAAACCCGTCCGCCGAATGACCAAGGGTTCCAGGGCCAGGTTAATCCGCCCTGGGTAAGTCGGGACCTAAGGCGAGGCCGACAGGCGTAGTCGATGGACAACGGGTTGATATTCCCGTACCGGCGAAGAACCGCCCATGACGAGGCGGACGATGCTAAGTGCCCAAAGCCGGCGAAGCCTTCGGGTGGAGCTCGGTGGCGCGCACGACCCAGATCCGTAGTAGTCAAGCGTATTAACAGGGGTGACGCAGGAAGGTAGCCGAGCGTGGCGATGGTAGTCCACGTCTAAGGGTGTAGGCCGAACCGTAGGCAAATCCGCGGTTCACACAGGCTGAGACCCGATGGTGACCCCGTATGGGGGAAATCGGTGATCCTATGCTGCCAAGAAAAACCTCGGCGCGAGGTTCTAGCCGCCCGTACCCCAAACCGACTCAGGTGGTCAGGTAGAGAATACTAAGGCGATCGAGTGAATCGTGGTTAAGGAACTCGGCAAAATACCCCCGTAACTTCGGGAGAAGGGGGGCCTGAGGCGTGAACCACCTAGCGTGGGGAAGCGTTTGAGGGCCGCAGAGACCAGGGAGAAGCGACTGTTTACTAAAAACACAGGTCCGTGCGAAGTCGCAAGACGATGTATACGGACTGACGCCTGCCCGGTGCTGGAAGGTTAAGAGGAGGGGTCAGCCGCAAGGCGAAGCTCCGAATTTAAGCCCCAGTAAACGGCGGTGGTAACTATAACCATCCTAAGGTAGCGAAATTCCTTGTCGGGTAAGTTCCGACCTGCACGAATGGCGTAACGACTTCTCCGCTGTCTCAACCGCGAACTCGGCGAAATTGCACTACGAGTAAAGATGCTCGTTACGCGCAGCAGGACGGAAAGACCCCGGGACCTTTACTATAGCTTGGTATTGGTATTCGGTGTGGTTTGTGTAGGATAGGTGGGAGACTATGAAACCGTGACGCCAGTCATGGTGGAGTCATTGTTGAAATACCACTCTGATCACTCTGGATATCTAACCTCGGTCCGTAATCCGGATCAGGGACAGTGCCTGGTGGGTAGTTTAACTGGGGCGGTTGCCTCCCAAAGAGTAACGGAGGCGCCCAAAGGTTCCCTCAGCCTGGTTGGCAATCAGGTGGCGAGTGCAAGTGTACAAGGGAGCTTGACTGTGAGACTGACAGGTCGAGCAGGGACGAAAGTCGGGACTAGTGACCCGCCGGTGGCATGTGGAAGCGCCGGCGCTCAACGGATAAAAGGTACCCCGGGGATAACAGGCTGATCCTGCCCAAGAGTCCATATCGACGGCATGGTTTGGCACCTCGATGTCGGCTCGTCGCATCCTGGGGCTGGAGTTGGTCCCAAGGGTTGGGCTGTTCGCCCATTAAAGCGGTACGCGAGCTGGGTTTAGAACGTCGTGAGACAGTTCGGTCCCTATCCGCTGCGCGCGCAGGAAACTTGAGAAAGGCTGCCCCTAGTACGAGAGGACCGGGGTGGACCAACCTCTGGTGTGCCAGTTGTTCCGCCAGGAGCACGGCTGGTTGGCTACGTTGGGAAGGGATAACCGCTGAAAGCATCTAAGCGGGAAGCCCGTTTCAAGATAAGGTTTCCATCACCTACGGGTGTGAAGGCCCCCTATAGACCATGGGGTTGATAGGCCGGACGTGGAAGCGAGGACTAACGACTCGTGAAGCTGACCGGTACTAATAGGCCAACAACTTGATTTCACATCAAGTCATCAAACGTAATGCTACGCGTCCACTGTGCGGTTCCCGAACTACGGGAAACCAACCGCAAAACCCACAGTTCCATAAAGTTGCCGCAGCCATAGCGGGAGGGAAACGCCCGGCCCCATTCCGAACCCGGAAGCTAAGCCTCCCAGCGCCGATGGTACTGCACCCGCCAGGGTGTGGGAGAGTAGGACGCTGCGGCACAT
>NZ_BBLW01000011.1 GCF_000971135.1 Demequina phytophila
GACAGGCGCACAGGGTGCGCGAGGCCCGAGGGAGGTGCATGTGACCACAGCGGTGGCTGCCGACGTGATCGCCGACCTTCGCCAGCGTCGCCGCGACATGCGCCGCGAGCTGGCGCGTGTGCGCTGGTGGCGACGCCTGGTCCATGCGCGACGCGAGCTCGCGCTCGCGTTCCTCGCCCAACCCGACGTCCACTCGTCGGCCGCGCTCGACCTGTCGTGGGAGGCGCTCGCCGCGGGCGCTCCCACCTCGTCCGAGCTCGCGAAGGCCGTGTGGCCGGATTCCACCGGCTTCACGGTCGGGTCTCTCGAGGACCTGGGAGCGCTTGACGCGCGCCTCGGTGAGTACGAGTCCCGCGTGGCCGCGACCCTTGATAATGTGACGGCCCAGATGGTGCGTGCGTTGGCGCACGCGCATCGAGCGGAGACTGCGACCAAGGAGGCGTGACATGCCCGAGGCGGGCCGCGAGGAGCAGCTGCTCCGGTCGTCGCCGCTCTTCGGCGGCATGGATGCCGCCACGGCGCGCTCCCTGATCTCCCAGATGCGGCGACGCGAGCTGTCGCGCGGCGACAACCTCTTCGTCGAGGGGGACGACGGCCACGCGCTCTATGTGGTGGTCAAGGGCAAGGTCAAGCTCGCCCGCACCGCGCGCGACGGCCGCGAGAACCTGCTCGCCCTCGTGGGCGTGGGCGACATGCTGGGCGAGCTGTCGGTGTTCGACCCAGGCCCGCGCCTGTCCCGCGCGCATGCGGTCGAGGACACGATCGTCTACGAGCTGCCCAAGCAGGTGCTCGACGTGTGGCTCGACGACCATCTCGAGATGTCCCGGCACATGCTGCGCGCCCTCGCGCAGCGGATCCGGCGCCAGTCCAACACCATGGCGGACCTGGTCTTCTCCGACGTCCCCGGGCGCGTCGCCAAGGCGATCCTGGACCTGGGCCACCGGTTCGGCCGCATGGAGCGCGGGCATGTCACCGTGCGTCACGGCCTCACGCAGGAGGAGCTGGCGCAGCTGGTGGGCGCGTCACGCGAGACCGTCAACAAGGCGCTCGCGGACTTCGCCTCGCGCGGCTGGATCGACGTCCACATCGGCGCCGTCGAGGTCTACGAGCCCGAGCGGCTGCGCGCCCGCTCCCGCTGACCCGCCCCCGCCCCGGCCCCTCGCCCACGAGCGCCTCTCCACACAGGTGACCACCGCATCGTCCGCCTACGGACGATATGCGTCGGAAACCGGGCTTTGTGGTGGATGAGCGCCGAATCTGTGTGGATAGGCGAGCGGACCGGTGCGGCCGCTACAGGGCGCGCAGGGCGACCGTGATCTCGACCTCGACGGGCGCGCCGAGCGGCAGCGCCGCGACGCCCACCGCCGAGCGGGCGTGACGGCCGGCCTCGCCGAAGACCTCGACCATGAGGCTCGAGGCGCCGTTGAGGACGGCGGGCTGAGCGGTGAAGCCGGGCGCGGAGGCCACGAAGCCGGTCACCTTGACCACGGACTCGATGCTGTCGAGGCCGCCCGCGGCCTGCGCGGCCGCGGCGAGGGCGTTGAGGGCGCACTGGCGCGCGCACTCGACCGCGCGCTCGGGCGTGACGTCGCCCGCGCGCTGGCCCACCACGCCCACGGCGAGCAGATCGCCATCCGCGAGCGGGAGCTGGCCGGAGGTGTGCACCAGGTCTCCGTGACGCCGCGCCGGCACGTAGGTCCCGACGGGCGTCGCGACCTCGGGCAGCGTGAGGCCCAGGGCCGCGAGGCGCTGGCTCGCGGACACGGCTACTTCTCCCCGGAGGGGCGCTTGAGGTAGGCGACCAGGCCGCCGGTCGGGCCCGTCACCACCTGGACGAGCTCCCAGCCGTCGGAGCCCCACTGGTCGAGGATCTGCTTGGTGACGTGGTCGATGAGCGGAACGGTCGCGTATTCCCATGTGGTCATGCCGCCGAGCCTAGCCCGGGGCGGTCGGCCCCGCGGGGCCTTGGCGGGGCTCTCAGGAGCCTCCTTTACCATTGCTGCATGCCTTCGTCCTCCTCGCGCCCCCGCACCAAGGTGACGTTCGTCCACCTCGTCACCGCGCTCGCGCTGTTCGTCGCCCTCTCGATCATGGGCGGCTTCCTGGTCGCGGGCCTCGCTCTACCTGCGGTGACGGTCGCGGGATCCGCCGCGAGCGGGTCGGCGGAGCTGTTCGAGGAGCTGCCGGAGGAGCTGTCCGCCGTGACGCTGCCCCAGCAGTCGAACATCTACGACCGCACGGGCAAGCACCTGCTCGCGACCTTCTACGACCAGAACCGCGTGGTGGTCCCGCTCGAGGACATCTCGCCGTGGCTGCAGAACGCGGTGGTGTCGATCGAGGACAAGCGCTTCTGGCTGCACCACGGAGTCGACGGCGAGGGTCTGCTGCGCGCCGCGTACGTCAACCTCACGTCGCCCGACTCGCCCGGCGCGTCGACGCTGACGCAGCAGCTGGTGAAGAACACGATCCTTCAGAAGGCGATCCTGTCCGACGACGAGGACGCGCAGGACGCCGCGACGGAGGTGTCGCTGACGCGCAAGATCCGCGAATGGCGCCTCGCCCTCGCGCTCGAGGAGAACCTCGACCGCGAGTACGGCGTCGAGTGCGACGAGACGAACCCCAAGGTCGACTGCGGCAAGGAGCAGGTGCTCGAGCAGTACCTCAACATCGCCCAGTTCGGCGCGAACACCTACGGCGCCGAGGCGGCCTCGCAGCTGTACTTCTCCAAGCCTGCGAAGAAGCTCAACGCGATCGAGGCCGCGACCATCGCCGGCATCACGCAGAACCCCTCGAAGTGGGACCCGATCCGCTACCCGCAGAACGCGAAGGCGCGCCGCGACACCGTGCTGTACCAGATGTACCAGCAGGAGTTCATCACCGCGGAGGAGTACGACGAGTACAGCTCGATCCCCGTCGAGGAGACCCTCAAGGTCTCGAACCCGAAGTTCTCGTGCGTCGCCGCGCAGGACGCGCCGTTCTTCTGCGACTACGTCACCAAGATCATCCGTCGCGACGACGTGTTCAACCAGGACGGCGCGGAGCTCACCGGCGCGGAGCTCCTGAGCCGCGGTGGTCTGGACGTCATCACCACGCTCGACCTGGACAAGCAGAAGGCCGCCAACCAGGCGCTCGCCAACGCGCTCCCTGGCGATGACCCGAGCGGCTGGGCCATGGCGCTCGTGTCGCTCGACCCGGGCACCGGCCAGATCCTCGCGATGTCGCAGTCGAAGTCCTTCGACCCGTCGGCCGAGGAGTCGGGATCCACCGCGATCAACTACTCGGTCGATCGCGACTGGGGTGGATCCCGCGGCTTCTCCCCGGGCTCGACGTTCAAGCCGATCATCCTGACGGAATGGCTCGAGAGCGGGCGCTCGCTCATGGAGAACGTGAGCGGTGCTCAGAAGGCGTACACGGGCGACTCGTGGAAGGCCAGCTGCCTCGACAACCCGATGTTCTACTACGGCACGTGGGAGCCGGGCAACGTCGAGAACGCCTACACGTACACGCAGACCGTGCTCAAGGCGACCGCGAACTCGGTCAACACCGCGTACGTCAACATGGCGAACCAGCTCGACCTGTGCGACATCCGCGACACGGCGGAGAAGCTGGGCTTCCACCGCGCGGACGGTGAGGACTTCGAGGTGGTGCCCTCGATCGCGCTGGGCACCCAGAACGCGTCGCCGCTCACCATGGCGCAGGTCGCGCAGGTGTTCGCGAACGAGGGCGTGCGATGCGACCCGATCGCGATCCTGTCCGTCACGGACGCCGACGGCAAGGAGCTCGACGTGCCGCAGCAGAACTGCGAGCGCGTGATCGACAAGGAGATCGCCGACGGCGTCGCGTACGCGATGCAGGAGGTCATGAAGTCGGGCTCCGGCAAGTACGTGAACCTCGCGGACGGGCGTCCCGCGGCGGGCAAGACCGGCACGGCCAACAACAACACCCACACGTGGTTCATGGGCTACACGCCCAATCTCGTGGCCACGGTGTGGCTGGGCAACCCGAACGAGGACGAGCCGGGCCAGGGCATCACCCTCAACGGCACGTACTACCAGTACCTGTACGGCTCGTCGCTCGCGGCGCCAACCTGGAAGGCGTACATGGACCAGGCGGTGGCGGACCTGCCGGTCAAGAGCTTCTCCGACGCCAACGACGACGTGCTCTACGGCGAGCCGATCCCGGTCCCGTCGATCATCGGCATGACGCCGGAGGACGCCAAGGGCGTGGTGTCGGCGGCGGGCTTCTCGCTCGCCTCCTCGGGCAGCGAGGTCTACTCGACCGAGTACGCGCCGGGGACCATCGTGTCGCAGTGGCCCAGCGCGTACTACAAGACGTTGCCGGGCTCCACCGTCAGCTACTCGGTCGCGACCGACGTGCAGCCCGGCTGGTACACCAAGTGGCCTCAGGGCTGGGACCCGATGGTCGCGCCGGACGGGTACACCGGCGAGTGGCCGCCCGCGTGGTTCGAGACCAACCCGCCGGCGGGATGGTCGGACCCGACCCAGGACAGCTCGAACAACAACGGCGGCAACAACGGCGGCAACAACGGCCGCGGACGGGGCAACTGACGGTGGCGAGGCGCGCGGCGCTCGCGCTCGCGGGCGTGGCCGCAGCCGGGCTCGCGTGGTCGCTCGCGGAGGCGCGCTCCTACACGGTGCGTCGCCATGAGGTGCCGATCCTGCCCGCGGGCAGCCGGCCGCTCAGGCTGCTCCACCTGTCCGACCTCCACCTCACGCCGTCGCAGCGCGGCAAGGTGGCGTGGCTGCGGCGCCTCGCCGACGAGCAGATCGATGCTGTCATCACCACGGGCGACAACCTCGCGCACCCCGACGCCGTCCCGACGGTGCTCGAGGCGCTCGAGCCGTTGCTGAGCAAGCCCGGGGCGTTCGTGTTCGGCTCCAACGACTACCACGGGCCGCTCCCGAAGAACCCGCTCGCCTACTTCGGCGGCCCGTCGACGCTCCAGGCGCGCCAGGCGCAGCTGCCGACCGAGGACCTGCGCGCGGGTCTCGCCGCGGGCGGCTGGGTGGACCTCAACAACACGCGCGGCTCGCTCGCCGCGGTGGGCTCGGTGCTCGACCTCGTCGGCGTCGACGACCCCCACATCGGGCTCGACGTCATGCCGGCCGCGGCGGACCGTGTCGAGGGTGCGGCGGTGCGCATCGGCGTCGCGCACGCGCCCTACGTCCGCGTGCTGGACGAGATGGCTGCGGACGGCGCCGACCTCATCCTCGCCGGCCACACCCACGGGGGTCAGGTGTGCGTGCCCTTCTACGGTGCTCTGGTCACCAACTGCGACCTCGACACCAGCCGTGCGAGCGGCCTGCACGGGTGGCCGGGGGTGCGTCCCGACTCGGGCGGCGGCGGCACCTACGTGCACGTCTCCGCCGGGCTGGGAACGTCGCCGTACACGCCCATCCGCTTCGCATGCCGGCCCGAGGCGACGGTCCTCACGCTGGTCCCGCGGGGCTGATTTCGTGTTTCGGCCCCGAGTCCGATATTCTTAGCGGGCTCAAAAACCGGGGTGTGGCGCAGCTTGGTAGCGCGCCTCGTTCGGGACGAGGAGGCCGCAGGTTCAAATCCTGTCACCCCGACGGTTGAGAGAAGGGCCGGATCCGCAAGGATCCGGCCCTTCGCCTTTCCCCCGCGCACGGACGATGCGTCGGCCGGGTGAGCGATTGCGGGCACCGGCCGCGCGACCTACCTTGGACGGTGGTCCGTCACGGACCGCCGCGCTGACAGCGATTCGCGAGCGCAGCCACAGGGGGAGGCGTTCGCCGGGGTCCGCCGGACCGGGGGGTCATCACCATGGCACATCGCACGCTCAAGCGCGCCCTCATGACGGGCGCGGCCATCGCGGCACTGACGGTTTCGGTCGCCGCGCCGGGCCAGGCCAGTCCCGATGACGTGACGCGGACCGAGATCGAGCTGATCCGCATCTACGACAACGCGCTCCTCAACAATGCACCCGACTGGGTGGTGATCGTCGGCGCGACGGCGGCGGACATCTGCGCCGGCTTGGACGACGGCGACATCCCGGCGTCGACCGTCACCCGCGTGGTCCATGCGCAGGGCGATGTTCCTGAGGCGGGTTCCAGCGACCGCTACAGCATCACCGCCACGGTCCCCGTCGAGCTCTACCGCTACAAGAAGGGTGATGTGTTTGACTTCTTCGAGCGGCGGTGCGGCAACCTGCCCCGGCCGCGCGCCACGGGCGACGGCCACTTCCGCGAGTGGGGCACCTCGGTCTACGACGGCGAGACCGGCGTGCGGGACGAGCAGAACAGCGTGTGCGGCACATTGACCGGGCGGAACGGCAGGCCCGTCCACGTGCGGGCGTACGCGAAGAGCACCCTGTACGTCACCGATCCGGCGACGGACGCGGAGGTCGAGGAGCAGGACGTCGAGCAGTTGCTGGTCCAGGTCTGGAAGGGAACGCGCTAGCTAGCGGCCCGCGTGCGAGGCGTCCCCGGCGGCAGCCGCGCCGGGGACGCCTCGCGCGCGCTCCCGCGCTGCATCGCGCGACGTGACCCGCCGTGAAGCAAGACATATTTGCCACCTGACCAGGAATGACAACGTTATCGAAACGTGACTGCCACCGCTTGTGAGAGCGCTCTTTCGGCGTAACTTGGGCGGTGATGGCACCTGCACGTCGTGGTGGCATCGGGGGCAACGAGGCCCCACCTGGGGAAGGGATAGCGACGTGAAGCGAATCAAACTTGTCTCAGCGGGGGCGGTGTTCGCCGCCTCGGCTCTCGTGCTCGCCGGCTGTTCCAGCGGCGATGACACCGGGGACGGCTCATCGATGGAGCCCTCCGACTCCGGCGCGGCGATGGCCGAAGGCGGCCGCGCCTGCGTGATCCTGCCTGACGCGGCGTCCTCGCCGCGGTGGGAGAACGGCGACCGGCCCGCGCTCGAGACGGCCATCATGGACGCGGGCTTCGAAGCGGACATCCAGAATGCCCAGGGTGACGCCGCCAAGTACTCGACCATCGCGGACCAGATGCTCACGCAGGGCTGCGGCGTGATGATCCTGGTGGACTACAACGGCGCCGGCATCACCGTGACCGAGAACGCGCAGGCGCAGGGCATCCCGGTGATCGCGTACGACCGCCCGATCGAAGGGGCGGACTACTACGTCTCGTTCGACAACTTCAAGGTCGGCGAGCTCGAGGGCCAGTCGGTGGTCGACGGGCTCGACGCCAACGGCGTCGATCCGGCCGAGGCCGTGGTCGTCTACATCGGCGGCGACCCCGCCGACGGCAACGCCGCCAAGTTCCACGACGGCGCCGTGTCGGTCATGGAGGCCGCGGGCATCACCCCGGCCGCCGAGCCCCCGGGCAAGTGGGACGGCGAGTACTCGGCGACCCAGTTCGAGCAGGCGCTCACGGACCTCGGTGGCAAGGTCGACGCGGTCTGGGCCGCAAACGACACCAACGCCGCGGGCGTCATCACCATCCTCGACAAGAACGGGCTGACGGTCCCGGTCTCGGGTCAGGACGCCTCGGTCGCCGGACTGCAGAACGTGCTTCTCGGGAAGCAGGCCGCGACGGTCTACAAGCCGTATCAGCTCGAGGCCGCCACGGCCGCGGACCTCGCGGTCCAGCTGCTGAGCGGTGAGACGCCGACGGCGCCGGAGGAGTACGACGACGGCACGCCGTTCTTCGCGGAGACCCCGGTGCTCGTCGGGCCCGAGGACATCCAGCAGGTCTTCGACGACGGCAACGCGGTGTACGACGAGGTCTGCACCGGCGAGGTCGCGGCGAAGTGCGACGAGGTCGGGCTCACGGCTCCCTGACAGGGCTCCTCCTGAGGTGGGGGTCCCGCGTCTCGACGACGCGGGACCCCTGCCCGCACCCGGCACCCGCCGGCCACCACCCGACACCAGGAGGTAGATGATGGCAACCCCGATCGTCGAGCTGCGAGGCGTGACCAAGAGCTTCGGACCCGTCGACGTCCTCAAGGGCGTCGACTTCACCGCCGAGGCCGGCAGGGTCACCGCGCTCGTCGGCGACAACGGCGCCGGCAAGTCGACGCTCATCAAGGGGCTCGCGGGCGTGCAGCCCTACGACGGCGGCGAGGTCCTCTTCGAGGGTGACGCGGTCTCGCTGCACCACCCTCGTGATGCCGCGCACCTGGGCATCGAGGTCGTCTATCAGGACCTCGCGTTGTGCGACAACCTCGACATCGTGCAGAACATGTTCCTCGGGCGCGAGGAGCTGGCGGTCGGCACGTTCGACGAGGGCCGCATGGAGGCCGAGGCCGCTCGTGCCCTCCAGACGCTCTCGGTGAAGACCGTGAAGTCCCTGCGCCAGAAGGTCGCGTCCCTGTCCGGCGGTCAGCGCCAGACCGTCGCGATCGCGCGCTCCGTGGTCAAGCAGGCCAAGGTGGTGATCCTCGATGAGCCCACGGCGGCGCTCGGTGTCGCGCAGACGGCGCAGGTCCTCGACCTGGTCCGGCGCCTCGCCGACAGCGGCGTGGCGGTCGTCATCATCTCCCACAACCTCCAGGACGTGTTCGCCGTCGCGGACGACATCTCGGTGCTCTACCTGGGCACCATGACGGCGCGCATCGAGGCGAAGCGCACCAACCCCAACGACGTGGTCGGGTACATCACCGGCACCAAGCGCATGACGGAGGTGCAGGCATGAGTGCGGACATCGAGAGCGGCGGCCCGGCGATCGAGGTCGCGAACGACGCACCCAGCCTGCTGGGCAAGGGCGGGCATGGCGGGGTGCGCGACGCCGTCACCGCCTACCTGCGGCGGGTCCGCGGCGGGGACATGGGCCCGCTTCCGGCGGTCGGAGGCCTGGTGGTGCTCGTCATCATCTTCGCGTCGGCGAACCCGCTGTTCCTCACCGAGCGCAACATCGCCAACCTGTTCACGCAGGCGGCCCCGCTCGTCACGCTGGGCATGGCGCTCGTGTTCGTGCTGCTGCTCGGGGAGATCGACCTCTCCGCCGGTGTGACGTTCGGCGTCGCCATGGGGGTCTTCGTCAAGCTCACCCAGCCCGGCGGGATGTCCTGGCCGCTCGCGCTGCTGCTCGCGCTCGGCATCGGCGTCGCGGTCGGCACCTTCATCGGCTTCTTCGTCGCCAAGATCGGTGTGCCCTCGTTCGTGGTCTCGCTCGGCCTGTTCCTCGGGCTTCAGGGCGTCATGCTCGTCATCATCGGCGCGGGCGGCACGTACCGCCTGATCCCGAGCCAGATCCGCGCGATCCAGAATCAGAACCTGCCTCCGTGGGCGGGCTGGGTCATGCTCGTCGCCGTGCTCGGCATCCTGCTCGCGGTCGCGGTCATCGACCGGACACGCCGGGCCGCGTCGGGCGCTCCCAACCCGCCGCTCAGCATCATGTACGCGAAGCTCGGCGTCATCGCGGTGCTCGGCGCGGCGGTCGTGTTCTACCTCAACCAGAACCGCGGCACGGCGGCGCGGGAGCTCGCGGGGGTGCCCATCGTGGTGCCGATCGTCCTGCTCATCCTCATGGTGGGGACGTTCGTGCTCGACCGCACCCGGTTCGGGCGCTACATCTACGCCATCGGGGGCAACACCGAGGCCGCGCGGCGCGCCGGGGTCAACGTCACCGCGGTGAAATGGTCGGCCTTCGTGGTCTGCTCGGTCCTGTCGGTGGTGGCGGGAATCTTCACCGTGTCCAAGGTGGGATCGGCGGACGCCGCGATGGGGCGCGAGATCGTGCTGTCGGGTGTGGCCGCCGCGGTGGTGGGCGGTGTCAGCCTGTTCGGCGGACGCGGGCGGCTCGTCTACGCCGTCATCGGCGCGACGGTCATCGCGGTCATCACCAACGGCATGGGCCTGCTGAAGTTCTCCGCCGGCGCGAACCTCGCCGTGACGGGTGGGGTCCTCGTGCTCGCCGCCACCGTGGACGCCCTCGCCCGCAAGCGGTCCGGTGCGACCGGCGTGTAGCCGGCCCGCGCATCGTCCCGCGCACGACGCCCGGTTCCCGCGCCGGCCAGGCGCGTCCGCGCTAGCGTGAACCAGGGACGTTGTCGACGGCGGGAGGGTCGTTGATGGATACGCTGCTGGCCGCGCTGCCGATCGTGGTGGTGCTGGTGCTCATGATCGGGCTCAAGTGGTCCGCGATCTGGGCGGGCGTGACCGCGGCGGTGGTCGCGGTCGTGATCGCGCTCACGACGTTCGATTTCGGCACCGACGAGGGCTTCGGACGCGTCGAGGGGGTCACCGGCGTGGTGGTGAGCGCGGCCTGGACCGCGCTCACCGTGATGCTCATCATCGGGCCGGCGCTCGGGATCCATCACCTGCAGCAGAAGACGGGCGCGACGTCGGCGATCGAGGCGGGGCTGGCCCGGATCACCCCCGACCCGCGGGTCGCGGCCCTGCTCATCGCGTGGTTCTTCACGCTCCTCATCGAGGGTGCCGCCGGGTTCGGCACCCCGGTCGCGCTGTCGGCCCCGTTCCTGGTCGCCGCCGGCTTCAAGCCGGTCACCGCCGTGGTCGCCGCCATGGCCGGCAACGTGGCGGCGGTGCCCTTCGGCGCGGTCGGCACGCCCACGCTCGCGCAGGCGGCGATCGTGGACTACGACCCCGTCGACCTCTCGTGGGCGGTGTCGCCGTACATGCTGGTCACCGGCGTGGTGCTGGCGCTCACCGTCGCGCGGCTGGTGGGCACCCTGATCCCGACCGCCGGGCCGCCGTGGAGGTGGATGGCGGTCGCCTACGTCTCGTTCTTCGCGCCGTACCTGCTCATCGCGCGGTTCGTGGGGCCCGAGCTGCCCTCGCTGGTCGGGTCCATCCTGGGCGCGGGGGTGTTCATCGCGCTGGTCCGTGCCGTGGTGATGCGGCGGGCGCGCGCCCACGCCCTGCTCACCGGGCCCGAGGAGGCCGCGGAACGCGACGTCGAGCGCGCGGCCGACGCCGCCGAACGCAGCGAGGCGCACCACATGGGCATGATGGCGGCGACCGCGCCCTACGCGATCCTCGTGGTGCTGGTGCTCCTCACCCGCCTGGTGCCACCCATCAAGGGTGCGTCGCAGTCGTGGGACGTCACGTGGAGCCTGTTCGACGGCGCCTTCGGGGACGGCATCCAGCCGCTCTACCACCCCGGCCCGCTGCTTCTCGTGGCCTTCCTGGGTGGGGCGTTGTGGCAGCGCGCGACGCGCGCCGAGGTCGGCGGCGCGTTCTCGGTGGCGACCCGGCAGGTGGTGCCCGTGTTCGCGGCGCTCGTCGCGATGGTGACGGTCGCGTACACGATGTCCGAGTCGGGCATGACGACACAGCTCGCGGTGGCCGCGGCGGGGGCCGGGGCCGCGTGGCCGCTGCTGTCGCCGTTCGTGGGCGCGCTCGGCACGTTCATGACCGGGTCCGCCACGTCCTCGAACATCCTGTTCACCGACTTCCAGGACCTCACCGCGACCGAGGCGGGCCTGGCGCAGCTGCCGCTCATCGGGGCGCAGAACGCCGGCGCCGCGATCGGCAACATGATCTGTCCGCACAACATCATCGCTGCGGCCGCGACGGTGGGGCTCGCGGGCCGTGAGGGTGAGCTGCTCAAGGGGACGCTGCCCGTCGCGCTCGTCACCTTGGTGATGACCGGCGGGATGGCGCTCCTGCTCGCGTGAGGCGACCCGAGCATCGTCCCGCGGCTGTCACCCGGACCGCTTTCCACACGCCGCCCGCGATGTGCACACGCCCCTCATGCAACTGGCGGCGCGTTCCGTGAGGAACGCGCCGCCAGTGGCAGATCTCGTGTGGAGACCGGTCGCGCCGGTCGCGGGGACGGAGGCCTATGCGGCCGCCTTCAGCCTGGCCGCGACCAGCTCCGCGATCTGTACCGCGTTGAGCGCGGCGCCCTTGCGCAGGTTGTCGCCCGACACGAACAGCACGAGGCCGCGCGTGCCCTCGAGCGAGCGGTCCTGACGGATGCGTCCCACCAGCGACACGTCGCCACCGGCGGCGGCCAGGGGAGTGGGGACCTCCTCGACGCGCACACCGGGCGCGGCGGACAGGATCTCGTAGGCGTCCTCGGGGGTGATGCCGCGCTCGAACTCCGCGTTGATCGACAGCGAGTGTCCCGTGAACACGGGCACGCGCACGCACGTGCCGCTCACCAGCAGCTCGGGCAGGCCCAGGATCTTGCGGGACTCGTTGCGGAGCTTCTGCTCCTCGTCGGTCTCGTTCGAGCCGTCGTCCACCACGGAGCCCGCCAGGGGCACCACGTTGAACGCGATGGGCGCGACGTACTTCACGGGCTCCGGGAACTCGACCGCGGAGCCGTCGTGCGCGAGCGCGTCCGCGCCCTCCACCACGGCGAGCGCCTGCGAGTGCAGCTCCTCGACTCCCGCGAGGCCCGAGCCGGACACCGCCTGGTACGAGCAGACCACCAGGCGCTCCAGGCCTGCGGCCTCGTGCAGCGGCTTGAGGACCGGCATCGCGGCCATCGTGGTGCAGTTGGGGTTCGCGACGATCCCCTTGGGGATCGAGTCGAGCGCCTCGGGGTTGACCTCCGAGACCACCAGCGGCACCTCGGGGTCCTTGCGCCAGGCCGACGAGTTGTCGATCACGATCGCGCCGGCCGCGGCGAACAGCGGCGCGTACTCCTTCGATGCCGCGCCGCCCGCGGAGAACAGCGCGATGTCGATCCCGGCGTAGTCGCCCGAGGCGACGTCCTCGACCACGATGTCGCGGCCCAGGTGACCCAACGTGCGTCCCGCCGAGCGCGAGGACGCGAAGAAGCGCACCTCGGCGTCGGGGAAGCGCTCCGCAACCAGCTCGCGCATGACGGCGCCCACCTGACCGGTGGCGCCCACGACTGCAACAGTGAGGCTCATCGTCCCGTCCCTCCGTACACCACGGCCTCGCCCTCGGTGGAGTCGAGCTCGAACGCCGTGTGAACCGCCTTGACCGCCTTCTCGAGGTCCGCGTCGCGCGTGACCACGGAGATGCGGATGTCCGAGGTGGTGATCATCTCGATGTTGACGCCCGCGTCGCGCAGCGCGGCGAAGAACTTCGCGGACACGCCCGACGAGGACCGCATGCCGGCGCCGATGAGCGACACCTTGCCGATCGAGTCGTCGGTGACGAGCTCCGCGTAGCCGATCGCGGCGTGGTCCGCCTCGATCGCCGCGATCGCGGCGGGCACCGAGGCGCCCGGCAGCGTGAAGGAGATGTCGGTGACACCCGTGTTCGTCGCCGACACGTTCTGCACGATCATGTCGATGTTGACGTCGGCGCGCGCGACGGCCTCGAACAGGCGGGCCGCGGAGCCGGGCACGTCGGGGACGCCCGTGACGGTGATCTTCGCCTCGGACTTGTCGTGCGCGACTCCCGCGATGATCGGGTCTTCCATCTCGTCTCCTTCTTCAGTCTCCCCCACGACCCACGTTCCCTCCAGGCCGGAGAAGGAGGAACGCACGTGGATGGGCACGTTGAACCGGCGCGCATACTCGACGCAGCGGGGCATGAGCACCTTCGCGCCGGAGGCGGCCATGTCGAGCATCTCCTCGTAGGTGATGCGGTCGAGCTTGCGGGCGGAGGGGACCATGCGGGGGTCGGCGGAGAACACGCCGTCCACGTCCGTGTAGATCTCGCACACGTCCGCGCCGAGCGCCGCGGCCAGCGCCACCGCGGTGGTGTCGGAGCCGCCGCGGCCCAGCGTGGTGACGTCCTGCGTCTCCTGGTTGAGGCCCTGGAAGCCCGCGACGATCGCGACTCGACCCTCCTGCAGCGCGCGCTGGAGGCGACCGGGGGCGACGTCGATGATGCGCGCGCGGCCGTGGTGCTCAGTGGTGATGACGCCCGCCTGCGGGCCGGTGAACGCCTGCGCGGGGATGCCCTCGGAACCGATCGCCATCGCGAGCAGCGCCATCGAGATGCGCTCGCCGGCGGTCAGCAGGATGTCCATCTCGCGCGGGTCGGGAGCGTCGCTCACCTGCTGTGCGAGGTCGATCAGCTCGTCCGTGGTGTCGCCCATCGCGGAGACCGTGACGACCACGTCGTGGCCCTCCCTCACCGTGTCGGCGACGCGATGCGCGACGCGCTTGAGCGCCTCGGCGTCGGAGACCGACGATCCGCCGTACTTCTGCACCACAAGGGACATGGAAGACTCCAGGAGGAAGGGGGGTCCGTGACCGCACAGCGGACACGGTGTCTCATTCTAGGGGACGATGCGCGGGTCCCGGGCGGCCGCATCGTCCCGGCCCTAGGGTGGCCGGGTGAGCATCGACGCACCCATGATCCGTACGGAGTCCGGCGCCGTGAGCGGCGCCTGGCGCGACCACGTCTCCGCCGATGGCGGCGTGAGCCGCGCCGCGATCTTCCTGGGGATCCCGTACGCCGAGCCGCCGGTGGGTGCGCTCCGGTTCGCCGCCCCCGTGGCACGCTCTCCATGGGACGGGGTCCTGCCCGCCGTGCTGCACGGCGCGACCCCGCAGCGTCGCTCGCCGTGGCCCGACTCGTACGTGCCCGAGCCGACCATCCTGGGCGAGGACACGCTCACGCTCGATGTCGGCACCCCCGATCCGTCGCCCGCCGCCGGGCTGCCGGTGCTCGTCTACCTCCACGGCGGCGGCTTCGTCGCCGGCTCCCACGCGAGCCCCTGGTACGGCGGCCAGGCCTTCCATCGCGACGGCGTGGTGACGGTGTCGATCGCATACCGGCTCGGCTTCGACGGCTTCGGCTGGATCGACGGCGCGCCCACCAACCGCGGCGTGCGCGACCAGCTCGCCGCGCTCGCGTGGGCCCAGCGCAACATCCGCGCGTTCGGAGGGGATCCGGCGAGGGTCACCATCGCCGGGCAGTCGGCAGGCGGTGCTGCGGTCATGCGCCTGCTCACGCTGCCCGCCGCGCAGGGCCTGTTCCGCGGGGCGCTCGCGCTGTCGCCCGCGGACGTGCCGGTGACGGAGGACGATGCTCGGGCCGCCGCCGCGAGGGTCGCGTCCGCTGCGAGCGTGGCGCCGGACCGCGACGGCTTCGCGTCGGTGACCGAGACGGCGCTGCTGGACGCGCAGGACGCGGCTACCCAGCTCGATCCCACCGACCCGCTCGCGGGCGCGATGGGACGGCGCGGCCTGCCGCTGTCGCCCGTGATCGACGGCGACCTCATCCCCGACACGGTGAGCGGCGCGATCACCGCCGGCGTGGGTGCGGACGTCGCGCTGCTCGTCGGCGCGACCGCGCACGAGTTCAACGCCGCGCTCGCGCACGTCACCGGGCTCGAGGGGGCCGAGCCGCTCGACCTGCTCGCACGCGGCGGCGTGCCCGCGGCGGAGCGCGAGGCGCTCGCCTCCCGCGCACCCGGACCCGACGCCGCCTCGGTCGCAGGGCAGGCGCTCACCGACGGGATGTTCCGCCGCCACGTCGCCCGGTGGGCCGGTCAGCGTGCGGCGACCGCCGCATCGTCCCTCACCTGGGCCTACGACTTCCGGTGGGCCTCGCCGGTCGACGGCCTCGCGGTGCACTGCCTGGAGCTGCCCTTCGGATTCGACATCCTGCGTGAGCCCACGGCGCTCCGGCGCACGGGTGCGCAGCCGCCGCAGGCGCTCGCCGACGCGGTGCACGCCGACTGGCTTGCCCTGATCCGCGACGCGCGTGTGGACGCCCCGGTTCATGCGGACGGGCGCGCGACCGTCGTGTACGGGGAGCCCGTGCGGGAGGTGGTGCCCGGATACCAGGGAGAGGAGCGCCTGGCGCTCGCTTTGGAGGCCCCAGAAATGGGGGATCACCAGGAATAACATCCGGGGTGTCCCTGATGGGCGCGCGCTTCCCGGTGTGGGAGTGTGGGCTCACGGCGCGCGGCGAGGGGCCCGCGCCCGAGGGAACCTGGGGGGAAGATGACGGCGACGGAGCCGGAGGTGATGACCGCGGCGGTGAGCGCGCGCGGCGTCGCGAGATCGTTCGGATCGGTGCACGCGGTGGCCGACGCGACGCTCGAGGTGCGGCCGGGGACCGTGACCGCGCTGATCGGTCCCAACGGCTGCGGCAAGACCACGCTCATGCTGATGCTCGCCGGGCTGCTGCGGCCGGATGCGGGCGAGATCCGCGTCGCGGGCGCGGACCCGCGCCACGACTCGGCGGCCGTGCGAGCGGCGATCGGGTGGATGCCCGATCAGCTCGGGTCCTGGGACAACCTCACGTGCCTCCAGACGCTCACCCTCATGGGGCGCGGCTACCGGCTCCACAAGGATGAGGCGCGCGAGCGCGGCACCGGTCTCCTGTCGATGGTGCACCTCGGCGAGTTCGCCGACCGGCCCACCAGGGTGCTCTCGCGGGGCCAGAAGCAGCGGCTGTCGCTCGCGCGGGCGCTCATGAACGACCCTCAGGTGCTGCTGCTCGACGAGCCCGCGAACGGGCTCGACCCGCGCTCGCGCATCGAGCTGCGCACCCTGGTGCGGGATCTCGCGGCGGACGGCAAGGCCGTGCTGGTGTCGAGCCACGTGCTCGCCGAGCTCGACGAGATGGTCGACGACGCGATCTTCATGTCCAAGGGCCGCACGCTCGGCGACGAGGCCGCGGCCAAGGTCGCCGATGCGAAGCGCCGCTACCGGGTCTCCACGCTCGACGATGCCGCGCTCCGTTCCGTCCTCAAGAACGGCGGCGTGCCGTTCGACGACGAGGACTCGGGCGTGGTGATCCGCGTGGGCAACGAGGAGGAGGCGTTCCAGGCGCTCGCGTGGCTCATGTCGCACGGCGTCAAGGTGCACCGCTTCGGTCCCGCGGGCAGCGCGCTCGAACAGACCTATATGTCGATGGAGGAGGAGCGGCGATGACCCTCGTGGACCAGAACCCGGCGCCCTCCGCGGCCCCCGAGCCCGCATCGTCCCGCCGCCCTGCGATCACGGGCAACCCGTGGCTGCCCACCCCGGGCGGCGTGTGGCTGGTCACCGGCATCGAGCTGCGGCGCCGGCGTCCCACCGCGAAGGGGTGGATCTTCTACGGGCTGCTGCTCGCGATCATCCTCGGCCTGGGCATCCTGCTCGCGGTGGTGAGCGGTGGCGAGAAGACGTCGATGCCGATGGAGCTGGTGCTCGTGCTGGTGCTCGGCGCCGGCATGCTCATCGCGCCGTCGCTCGCGGCGACGTCGATCAACGGCGACTCATCGGAGGGCGTGCTCGCGCCGCTCCAGATGACGCGCCTCACCGCGGGCGACCTCGCGCTCGGCAAGCTGCTGGCCTCCTGGCTGATCGCCGTGGTGGTGCTGCTCACCATGACGCCCTTCCTCGTCTACGCCTTCACGCGGTCGGGCTGGCACTGGGACGAGCTGCTCATCGTGATCGGCGTGATCCTGCTGGTGGTGCTCACGTCGACCGCGATCGGTCTCGCGTGGTCTGCCATCGCGGCGCGCGCCGTCGCGTCGGTGTCGCTCGCGCACCTCACCACGGGGGCGCTGCTGCTGGGGACGCTGCTCGCGTTCGTGTTCACGCAGCCGCTGGTGTCGGAGACCGTGACCGACCAGTCGAGGTACGTCGACTACGAGTCGCTCACCGACGAGCAGCGCACCGCGTACGAGAACTGGGACTGGTCCGAGGTGGATCCGTCGACCCTGCCGTGCATGACCGATCAGAACCCGTACGAGTACGGCGTCGCCCACACCGAGCGCACCGCCTGGCTGCTGCTGTCGAACCCGGTGGTGCTGATCGGGGAGTCGTCGCCGATCATCAGCTACGACACCTGGGAGGAGGACGGCCGCGCCGCGCCCGGCCTGTTCGCCGAGATGCACCGGTGGGTGAGCGACTCCCGGATCGGGCCCTCGGAGGCCGACCTCGCCGGCGAGCAGTGGGACGAGTGCGCCATGCTCGTCGCCGAGTACAACGGCGACGCCTACAACGGCGGCAACGGCGACTGGGAGGCGGAGCAGGAGGCCAACTCCGTGTACCCGCGCGCGCCGTGGATCGGGCTCGGCGTCCAGGGGATCCTGCTGCTCGGCTCGCTGTGGATCGTGGTGGCCCGCCTGCGCGTGCCGTACGTCAAGCTGCGCCAGGGATCGCGGGTGGCCTGACCCGGCGCCACTGTCGCGAGCGCCTCTCCACACAAGAAATGCGTTGATCCACACGAACGGCCGTTTGTGACCGCGAACATGCTCGCTTCGGCCGGATCCAGGGTCGGCTTGTGTGGATAGGCGCTCGCGGGGCGCGGGTTAGCTGACCTTGCGGCGGCCCTCGAAGGCGCGTCCCAGCGTGACCTCGTCGGCGTACTCGAGGTCGCCGCCGACGGGCAGCCCCGAGGCGAGGCGCGAGACGGTGACCCCCATGGGCACGAGCATGCGCGTGAGGTACGTCGCGGTGGCCTCGCCCTCGATGTTCGGGTCGGTCGCGATGATGACCTCCTCGATGCGGCCGTCGCCCAGGCGGGTGAGGAGCTCGCGGATGCGCAGGTCGTCGGGGCCCACCCCGTTCATGGGGTCGATCGCGCCGCCGAGCACGTGGTACCGGCCGCGGAACTCGCGCGTGCGCTCGATGACCACCACGTCCTTGGCCTCCTCGACCACGCACAGCAGGTCCTCGGCGCGGCGCGGGTCGAGGCAGATGCGGCACTGCTCGGCCTCGGCGACGTTGCCGCAGGTGGTGCAGAAGCGCACCTTCTCCTTGACCGTGATGATCGTGTCCGCGAGGCGGCGCACGTCCGTCGGGTCCGCGGACAGCAGGTGGAAGGCGATGCGCTGGGCGCTCTTGGGGCCGATGCCCGGGAGGTGCCCGAGCTCGTCGATGAGGTCCTGAACCGCGCCGTCGTACATGGGGACAAGCGTAGGCGCATGGGGCGACGCGGCCGGTCAGCCGCGCACGTCCTCAGTCCTCGATGACCGTTCCGCCGAGCTCCTTCGCGAGGATCTCCGCGGCGCTGAGCCCGGCGTCCTCGGCGCGCGCGTCGTCGGCGGAGATCTCCTCCTCGTCGTGGAACGGGGGCTCGTCCTCCGGCGGCGGCACGTCCCACGGAGGCGGAGCATCGCTAGGGGACGATGCGGGGGCCGGGGCGGCCGCGACCGTCGCCGGCCGAGCGACGGGGGTCGGTGCCGACGCGGGGGCGGGTGCCGCGGGCGCCGCAGGTGCGGCGACGGCGGGTGCCGGAGTCGGGCGCGACGCGGCGGCTGGTGCCGCGGGCCCGGCCACCGCCGAGATGCGGAGCTGCAGCCCGAGCGTCTCGCGGATCGCGAGCTGGAGGTTCTCCGCGTGCTTGCCGCCGTCGAGCATGGAGACGAGGTTGGGGTTCGCGACCGCGAGGGACAGCGTGCCGTCCGAGACGGAGGCGACCTGCGCGTTCTGGCTCACGAGCGTCCACGTGACGCGCCACTTCTCGAGCGTGCCGAGCACCTCGGGCCAACGGCGACGGACGAGCTCCGTGTCCGCGGCGCCGCCGGCGGGTGCCGCGGGCTCCGGGGCCGGGGTGGGGGTCGGGGTTGCCGCGCGCGCGGGCGCGTGTGC
>NZ_BBLW01000010.1 GCF_000971135.1 Demequina phytophila
TGTGCGGCCGGCGCGGGCGCGGCTTCGGGCGCCGTCGGGGTGGAGGCGCGAGTCGGGGCAGGGGCGCGAGTCGGGGTGGGGGCCGGCGCGGATGCGGCCGGGGCGGCAGCTGGAGCAGCGGCGGGCACGCTCGCGGCCGGGGTGGGCACGCTCGCAGCCGGTGCAGGCGAAGGCGCAGGCGCCGCCACGGGAGCCTCCGCGCGCACCGCCGGCGACGCGGGCATCGCGGGTGCCGCCCCCGGGTCCGAGGCGAGCAGCCGTGCGCACAGCAGCTCGAGGTGGAGGCGCGGCGACGTGGCGCCGATCATGTGCGTGAGGGCGTCGTTCACCAGGTCCGCGGCACCGGACGCGCGCGCGAGCCCGAGGCGACGCGACTGATCGCGCATGCGCGTGGCCTGGTCCTCCGGCATCGCGCCGAGCGCCCGCGCGCCCGCGTCGCCGGCCGCGCAGAGGATGAGCAGGTCGCGGAGGCGCTCGAGCAGGTCCTCGACGAACCGCCGCGGCTCGTGACCGGTCGACATCACGCGCTCCACCACGTCGAACAGCGACGCGCCGTCCGCGGCGGCGATCGCGTCGACCGCATCATCGAGCAACGTCGCGTCGGTGAAGCCCAGCAGCGCGATCGCGCGGTCGTAGGTCACGCCGGAGTCGTCGGAGCCCGCCATGAGCTGGTCGAGCACGGACAGGGTGTCGCGCACCGAACCGCCGCCGGCGCGCACCACCAGGTCGAGCACGCCGCCCGCGACCGTCACGCCCTCCGCCTCGCACAGCGTCTGCAGGTACGCGCTGAGCACCGGCGGCGGCACCAGGCGGAAGGGGTAGTGGTGCGTGCGGGACCGGATGGTGCCGATCACCTTCTCCGGCTCCGTGGTCGCGAAGATGAAGCGCACGTGCGGCGGCGGCTCCTCCACCAGCTTGAGCAGCGCGTTGAATCCCTGGGTGGTGACCATGTGGGCCTCGTCCAGGATGAAGATCTTGTAGCGATCGCGCGCGGGTGCGAACGCCGCGCGCTCGCGCAGCTCGCGGGCATCGTCGACGCCGTTGTGCGACGCGGCGTCGATCTCCACCACGTCCACCGAGCCTGCGCCGCCCCGCGCGAGCTCGACGCACGACGGGCACGTCCCGCAGGGCGTGTCCGTGGGTCCCTCGACGCAGTTGAGGCAGCGGGCGAGGATGCGGGCGGAGGTGGTCTTGCCGCAGCCGCGCGGTCCCGAGAACAGGTAGGCATGGTTGACGCGGTCCGCGCGCAGCGCCTGCATCAGCGGGGTGGTGACATGCTCCTGACCCACCACGTCCGCGAAGGCGTCGGGACGGTAGCGGCGGTACAGAGCGGTGGTCACGGGTACGACTCTAGTGGGGGCCTCCGACACGGGGGACTGCGTCGTCCACAGGGCGGGCCCGGGCATGAAAGGACCCCCCACGCACCCGACAGAGCCCGCTTACCCTTGCTTCATTCCTGACCTGGGGGAGTTGGGCGAGGTATCGCCACGTGGAGGGTCGCCGACCAGTGTAGCCCGGCCCGCGCATCGTCCCGTTCCGCGGAGGCGTTTCGACGCACCCCCTCGACACGTGTACCATTGCCGGGCCTGGAGGATTCGCCTAGTGGCCTATGGCGCACGCTTGGAAAGCGTGTTGGGTGCAAGCCCTCGGGGGTTCGAATCCCCCATCCTCCGCCAGTTGTCCTGATCCGTGACGGGATGGTGCCTGTGACCGAGCGACCGAACGCCCGTCCGGACGCCCGCCGCGCCAAGGTGCGCCGCCACCGCCGCGAACGCCAGATCATCGTGTTCGGCGTGCTGCTGGTCCTCGTGGCCTTCGCCGGCGTGTTCGCCGCGGGCGTCTACCGGGGCGACGTCGAGGGACCGTTCTCGCAGGCGTTCGTGACGCCCGCCGGCGCCTTCGAGAGCGACGTCACGCTGGTGTGCCCGCCGGCGAGCAGCACGCAGGTCAAGCACTCCAACGTGGGCGTCCGCGTGCTCAACGGCACGGACACCAACGGGCTCGCGGGTGCGGTCGCCGACGACCTCGAGTCCCGCTACTTCGTGGTGGTGAGCACCGAGAACTGGGGTCGCACCTACGGCGACTACGTGCGCCTCTACTTCGGCCCCGACGGCGTGCGCCAGGCCTACACCGTCGCGCTGAACTTCGACGGCGAGGTCGACATGGTCCTCGACAATCGCGAGGGCACCCTCGTCGACGTCATCCTCGGCGCCGGCTTCGCCGAGGACGGGACGCTGCGGTCGACGCTCGACCCCGAGCTCGACACGGACGCCGTGCTCTCCGCGAACGCCGAGTGCCTGCCGGTCTCGCTCGTGACGCCCGAGCCGGCACCGCGCACGCTGCCGGACAACCCTGTCGACAAGAAGAAGAACAAGAAGAACGCGTAGGCGTCGCGGCCGCGCGCACGCCGAGAACGAGCCGGCCCCTGCACCGTCCCTCGAGGGACGATGCAGGGGCCGGGTTCGTCGAGGCGGTTACGCGAGCGTGCCGTGGAACGCGGTCCACGACTCGGGTGCGAGGCGCAGGGTGATGACGCCGTCGCCGTGCTCGACGGGGAGGGCGTCGACCATGCCGTACGCCTCGGCCGCCGCCTGCTCCTCGCGCGGGCCCTCGTGGTCGGCGAGAACGGCGGTGCCGCCGTCGAGACGAGCGGTCGCGCCCGGGTGGCGCAGGGTCACCGTCCGCTCCTCGGCGGTGCGGTTGGTGACGAACAGCGCGAGGGCGCCGGTGGCGGTGTCCACCGTCGCAGCCGCGGTGACGGCGGGCACGTCGCCGTGCTTGGCGGTGGCGAAGGAGGGAGCGTCGACCTGGACCTGCAGCGCCTCGCCCTGCGCGAGCCGCGCGGCGGTGGCGAACGGGTGGAACGTGGTCTGCCGCCATGCCGCGCCGCCGGGCTCGGTCATGATGGGCGCGATCACGTTGACCAGCTGTGCGAGGCAGCCCACCGCGACCCGGTCGGCGTGTGCGAGGAGCGAGATGATGAGGTCGCCCACCACCACCGCGTCCAGGCCCGAGTAGCGGTCCTCGATGATGCGCGGGGCGTCGCGCTGGACGGGAAGGTTGGCCTCGCCGGGGAAGCGGGAGACCAGGTACCAGACGTTCCACTCGTCGAACGAGATGGTGATCTCCTTGTCCGAGCGGCGCTGTGCGCCGATCGCGTCCGCGGAGGCCGCGACCCGCTCGATGAACGTCGACATCGCGGTGCCGGAGCCCAGGAAGGACGCGCGGTCCCCGTCGAGCTCCTCGTAGTACGCGTGCATGGAGATGTGGTCGACCACGTCGTAGCAGTAGGACAGCACGGTGCGCTCCCACTCGCCGAACGTCTCCATCATCATCGAGCTCGAGCCGCACGCGACCAGCTCGATCGATGGGTCCACCTGACGCATCGCGCGGCCGGTGGCGGCGGCGAGCTTGCCGTACTCGTGGGCGTCCTTGTGGCCGATCTGCCACGGACCGTCCATCTCGTTGCCCAGGCACCACAGCTTCACGCCGTAGGGCTTCTCGCGGCCGTTCGCGATGCGCATGTCGGCCCACCTGGTGCCCGCCTCGCCGTTGCAGTACTCGAGCAGCGCGACGGCCGCGTCGATGCCGCGGGTGCCGAGGTTGACGGCCATCATCGGCTCGATGCCCTCACGCTCGCAGTACTGCAGGAACTCGTCGGTGCCGACGGTGTTGGGTTCGACGGTGCGCCACGCGAGGTCGAGGAACGGCTTGCGGGCCTCGACCGGGCCCACGCCGTCCTCCCACGTGTAGTTCGACACGAAGTTGCCGCCGGGGTAGCGCAGCATCGTGACCCCGAGCTCCTTGGTCAGGTCGGCGACGTCGCGGCGGAAGCCGTGCTCGTCGGCCGTCGTGTGGCCGGGCTCGTAGATGCCGGTGTAGACGCAGCGGCCCAGGTGCTCCACGAACGAGCCGAAGACGCGCCGGTCCACGGGGCCGACGCGGAAGTCGGGATGCAGGGTGATGGTGGTCATGCGGGTGTGCTCCTCGTTGAGTAGGGACGATGCGGGGTGTCGGGGGGCCTCAGCCGGCCAGCTCCTCGGCGGTCCAGGCGACGGGCCAGCCGTCCTCGGTCCAGCCGAGCTCGCGGATGGCGAGCTGGAAGTCGCCGCCCAGGTCCTCGTCGTAGTAGTGGAAGGCCAGGTAACCGTCCGAGTATGACTGGCCGCCGGGGCCGATCATGGTGCCGCGCGTGGACAGCAGCTCGTCTCCACCGTCGTAGCGCATGTCGTTGCCGAAGCTGTCGAGGTAGGGGCCGGTGATCTCGGTGGCGCGGCCGACCGCGATCGAGTACGTGGAGTCCGTGCCCTGGCAGCAGCTGTCCCGCGAGACGAACAGGTAGTAGTAGCCGTCGCGGTACGCGAGGTACGGCGCCTCGATCGCGTTGGTCGCGTTGTTGCGCGTCGCGATGGTGGTGGGTTCCGCGTCCGGGGCGGGCAGGCCGCTGGGCCACTCGAGCTCGATCAGCTGGATGCCGCCCCAGAACGATCCGAAGCTCATCCACGGCGTGCCGTCCTCGTCCGTGAGCACGCCGGCGTCGATCGCGTTGTAGTTCGTCTCGCCGGGAGCCGAGCGCCACACCATCCCCTGGTCCGTCCACCCGTAGTCGGGGCTGTCGACGTCGAGCGTGGGGGAGGTCATGAGCCCGATCACGGAGCCGTTCGTGCCGAATGTCGAGGCCGCGTAGTAGAGGTACCAGGTGCCGTCGTGCTCCACGAGCTCGGGCGCCCAGAAGTTCTGCACCCCGGTCACCTCGTCGTAGACCCAGGCCACGTCCTCGGGCTTGTCCCACGCGGTGCCGACGTACTCCCACGTGGCGCCCTCGTCGCTCGAGCGACGGATCTGCGGAGAACCGAACCCCTTCTGGATGTCGCCGGTCGAGTACACGTACCAGTCCTCGCCGTCGTCGCCCACGACCAGCGCGGGGTCGTGCGTGTGGATGTCGCCGCCGAGCTCGAGGGCCGTGGCCGCGACCACGTCCTCGCTCCACGGGCTCCAGACCACCACGCCCGCCGCCGCGGCCAGCACGGCGGCGCCCGTGACGGCGCCCATGATCAGCGGCTTGCGTGCGCTCATGCGACCGCGTCCAGAGCCACCCACGCGACGCCGTGCGCGGGCACGGTCGCGGTGAGCTCGTCGCCGTCGACGCCCGTCGACTGGCCCGCCCAGAGATCCGTCACCTCGACCCGGGCGTGGCCGATCCCGAGGAGCGAGGCGAGGGCGACCCGAGCATCGTGCCCCTGCTCGCCGGTCCAGAAGATCGCGGCGTACGTCCGCTCGGAGGCGGTCGCGCGCGCCGACCACACGATCAGCTCGCCGCCCTCGAGGGGCTCGCGCAGCAGCTCGCGTCCGTCGGTGGAGCCCTGGAGGACCTCGGCGATGGCGGGCGCCGCCAGCAGGTCGAGGGTCTCGGTGGTGCTGGTGGGGAGGTCTCCGCCGACCATGAGCGGCGAGCGTCCCATGCACCACAGGCTCAGCATGGTGCGCTGCTCGTCGTCGGTGAGGCGGCAGTCGCGGGGCTCGCCTCGCTCGGCGCGGATGCCGATGCGACCGAGCGGGAGCATGTCCGCGTCGGCCCAGCCGCCGGGCTGCTGGAACGGCGCCCACCGGGCGAGGCGAGCGAACTGCGCGTGCACGTCGTCCCAGCGGTCCCAGAGGTCGTCGGAGATGCGCCACATCTGCGCGTGGTCGCGCAGGTGGTCGACGTGCGCGGTGGACAGCTGGGTGCCGGGGGACAGCGACAGCGCGATGTCGCGCCCCGAGCGCTCGATCGCGAGCGCGTAGGCGGCGATCTCGCGGTCGTAGTACGGCGCCTGCATGTCGTCGGCCTTGATGAAGTCGACGCCCCACGCGGCGAACTGGGCGACCTGGGCGTCGTAATACGCCTGCGCCCCGGGGTGATCGTGGTTCAGCCCGTAGTTGTCGGGGTTCCATGCGCACACGTGGTCGAGGTCGGCGACCTGCGCAGCGGTGTAGTCGGTACCGAGCACCGGCAGGTCGAGCGCGACCGCGCGGCGCGGGATGCCGCGCATGATGTGGAGACCGAACTTGAGGCCCAGCGCGTGCACCTGCGCCGCGAGCGGCCCGAATCCGGCGCCGTCCGCGGCGGACGGGAAGCGGTTCGGGGCGGGCATCTGGCGACCGAAGGCGTCGAGCTCGAGCGGCGCGCCCTCGTTGTAGCCATGCGACCGGGCGGTCGGGTCGTACCAGGCGATGTCCACCACCACGGTGTCCCATCCGGCCGGTAGCAGGCGCTCTGCCATGACGCGCGCGTTGGCGAGGACCTCGTCCTCCGTCACCGTGGTGCCGTAGCTGTCCCAGCTGTTCCAGCCCATGGGGGGTGTGGTGGCGAGCATTCCGAGGCCTCTCATGTCTACATCGTTGTAACGCAATCGTGCCCAGGTGGGCCCTCGCGCGTCAACTCGACCCTCCCATGATCGGGTCCCGGGCGCCCTTCCCCGAGGTCCCGGAAAAGCACCCAAAACGCCCATGCGAGCCGATCCGAGCATCGTCATCCCTGCTAATCAGCCGATATGGCGAGGTGTTTCGGAATTGTGACCTCGCCGACTTGACCCGGGGGCCCGCCGCGTGTCATGGTTCCATCGTTGTAAAGAAGCCGGCACGGGGTCGGCTTCAGAGCCTGGGGTCAAGGACGACCAGGATGCGACACTGAGACCCCGACAAGGGGAGACGTGTCTCATCGGGAGCGACCTCACTCTTCAACGACGAACAGGGAGGCAGGCAGATGCGAAAGATGAAGACCGCGGCATTCGCGGCAACCGTGGTGGGCGCGCTGACGCTCGCCGCGTGCAGCTCGGGCGGTTCGAGCGACAATGCGAGCGAGGAGCCGGACACCTCCGGCGGCACCGCGGCCAACGAGCTCACGTTCATGTTCCGCGGCGGCGACTACGACAAGCTCGCCTACGAGACCGCGATCGACGCCTTCGAGGCGGAGACCGGCGCCAAGGTGAAGATGATCATCACCGACGCGGACCAGTACGCGACCAAGCTGCAGGCGGCCATCGCCGGCAACAAGGTCCCCGACGTGTTCTACATCGAGCCCGGCAAGATGATGGGCTACGTGTACGCGGGCGTGCTCGCCGACCTGACCGACTACGTCGACCAGGCCACCATCGACAACATCTGGGACTTCGGCACGCAGGCCTACCGCTTCAACACGGAGACCGGCGCGCGCGGCCAGGACGGCGACCCGCTGTACGGCCTGCCCAAGGACGTCGGCCCGTTCGGCTTCGGCTACAACACGGTCCTGTTCGACAAGCTCGGCCTCGAGCACCCGTCCGCAGACGAGCCGCTCACGTTCGACGAGTTCGTGGCGCTCGCCAAGGACCTCACCGTCGACATGGACGGCGACGGCGAGCTCGACCACTGGGGCACCGGCCTCAACGTCACCTGGAACTCGCAGGCGTTCATCTGGGGCGCCGGCGCGGACTGGATCTCCGAGGACCAGAAGACCGTCACGGTCGACACCCCGGAGTTCGCCGACGCGCTGCAGTGGTTCGCGGACCTCGGCCTCGTCGAGGGCGTGACCCCGTCCGCCGAGCAGGCGCAGACGCTCGACACGTACCAGCGCTGGATGGCCGGCGAGATCGGCTTCTTCCCGGTCGCACCGTGGGACATCGCGACCTACAACGAGAAGGCCGCCGCCGACCCGGAGAACTTCGGCTACGACGTCATCCCCTACCCCGTCGCGAACGAGGGTGACGACTGGTCGACGTGGCTCGGCTCGCTCGGCATCGCCGTCTCGGAGAACTCGGCCAACAAGGAGCTCGCGGCCCAGCTCGCGACCTACCTGTCGACCGACCTCGAGGCGCAGAAGATCCTCGCCGAGAACAAGGTGCAGATCCCGAACCTGATCGACTACGCCACCGGCGAGTGGATCGAGACGGACGCGCCGGCCGCCGGCTGGCCCGCCAACACCAAGATCTTCCTCGAGATCGCGGAGTCGAAGGGTCGCCCGCTGCCCGGCATCTGGACCTACACGCCGGAGTGGTACGACAACTTCTGGATCGGCATCGAGAACGTCGTCGACAACGGCTCGCAGACCGCGGCGGACTTCCTCGCGGCCAAGCAGCCCGAGATGCAGATGCTTCTCGACCAGTCGTGGGTCAGCGCCGACCAGGCGAAGGCTCAGGGCTAACCAGCACGAAGCCGGGCGGGGGCCGGCGCGCGAGCGCCGGCCCCCTGTCCCGGTAGAGAGAGGAACCGATCATGGCGACCACGGCACCCCCCGCCGACGCGACCGCGACCCGCTGGTCCAAGGAGGACGCGAAGGCGGCGCGCAAGGCGAACCGCAAGCGTCACCGCAACGAGAACGCCTGGGCAGCTGCCTTCATGGCGGCCCCGGTCATCGGCTGGGTGGCCTTCCTGCTGTTCCCCATGGGGTTCTCGATCTACGCGTCGATGACCAACTGGAACGGTCTGGGCAACATGACGTTCGTCGGCTTCGACAACTACGTCCGCCTGGTCCAGGACCCGTACTTCTGGAAGGCGCTGTGGAACACCGTCTTCTACATGATCGGCATCCCGATCGGCCTGGCGATCTCGCTCGCGCTCGCGCTCGCGCTGAGCCGCAAGATCCGCGGTCGCACGTTCTTCCGCACCGTGTACTACATCCCCGTCATCTCGTCGCTGGCCGCGGTCGCGATCCTGTGGCAGTGGGCGTACAACGGTGACTTCGGACTGGTGAACCAGGCGCTCGACCTGGTGGGCATCGACGGTCCGAACTGGCTCATGGACCCGACGTGGTCCAAGCCCGCGCTCATCATCATGGCCGTCTGGAAGGGCCTCGGCTACTCCACGCTGCTGTACCTCGCGGCCGTCCAGGCGGTGCCGCGCTCGCTCTACGAGGCCGCCGCGCTCGACGGCGCCAGCGGCTGGAAGCGGTTCACCAAGATCACGTGGCCCATGGTGCAGCCGGTCACCTTCTTCCTGGTGGTGACCAACATCATCGGCGGCTCGATGATCTTCACCGAGATCAACATCATGACCCCCACGGGCGGCCCCTCGTGGAGCACCGCGTCCCTGGTCTGGTACGTGTGGAACCAGGCGTTCCGCAACCTCCAGATGGGCTACGCGACCGCGATGGCCCTGGTGCTCGGAATCCTGGTCCTGATCGTGACGATCATCCAGTTCCGCATCAACCGCGCCAACGACTTCTCGATCGACTGAGGCGAAGGAGAACGCTATGAGCCTCAACGCACAGACCGCCCGCGCCGCCTCCGGCGCGATCCGGGACACCGCGTCGGACACCGGCCGCAAGCTCCCTCAGCAGCGCGGCAACATCTTCCAGCGACGCAAGGGCGCCACCCAGGAGAGCCCGGCCGTCAACGCGCTCCTCACGGTCGTCCTGTCGATCGGCGCCATCGTCATGGCCGCGCCGCTCGTGTGGATGGTCTCGACCTCGCTCAAGACCAAGGACGGCGTCTACGCCCTCCCGCCGGAGTGGATCCCCGACCCGTTCGTGTGGGACACCTACGCCCGCGTCTTCAACGACACCTACGTGCTGTCCGGCATCAAGAACTCGCTGATCGTCTCGCTCAGCGTGACCATCGTCGGCACGATGTTCTCGTCGCTCGCCGCGTTCGCCCTCGCGAAGCTCCGCCTGCCGGGCAAGAACGCCATCTTCATCATGCTGCTGTCCGGCATGATGGTGCCCTTCCCGACGCTGATGATCCCGCAGTTCGTGATGTTCTCGAAGATCGGCTGGGTGGACACGCTGCTCCCGCTGATCGTGCCGGTGATCCTGGGCAACGTCATCATGATCTTCTTCCTGCGCCAGTACCTGCAGAACGTGCCCGACTCGCTGGTCGAGGCCGCGCAGATCGACGGCGCCTCGTACTGGAAGATCTTCTGGACCATGATCCTGCCGCTCATCCGGCCGGCGATCGCGGCGCAGTTCATCCTGTGGTTCATGGCGGTGTGGAACGACTACCTCGCGCCGATCCTGTACCTCAACACCCCCGAGCGTCAGACGCTGCAGGTGGTGATCGCGAACATGAACGTGCAGTACGCCACGCAGCGCGACTACCCGCTCATCATGGCCGCGTCCGTCATCTCCGTGATCCCGATCCTCGTGGTCTTCCTGGTGTTCCAGCGCCAGATCATCGAGTCGATCGCCCTGACCGGATCGAAGACCTGACATGACCTCCTCCTCGCACGCGGCCCCGGCACTCGCCGGGGCCGCGGTCCCTTCACGGCCCGATCCGTCGACGTGGGGCGCTCGGAACTCGCACGACCCGACCGCGGTCCGTGACGACGACGGCGTCTACTGGCTGTTCTCCACGGACGCCGACGCGGACGGCCCGCTGCGCGACTCCGGTGCTCAGATCCGTCGCTCGACGGACCTGGTGAGCTGGGAGTACATGGGCTGCGCGCTCGAGGGCGTCCCCGGCCCCGCTCGCGCGCACGCCGGCGCGGACGGTCTGTGGGCCCCCGACGTGGTCCGCGTCGACACCGCGGCCGGCCCGGAGTGGCGCATGTACTACTCGGCGTCGACGTTCGGGTCGCGCACCTCCGCGATCGGCCTCGCGGTCGCGCCGCACCCGCGCGGCCCCTGGAAGGATCGTGGCATCGTGGTCGCCACGGACCACGACCGCGACGGCCACAACGCGATCGACGCCCAGCTGATCGTCGACGGCGACCGTCACCACCTGGTCTACGGCTCGTTCTTCGGCGGCCTCCACCTGTTCGAGGTGGACCCGGCCACGGGCTTCGCCCTGGACGTGCCGACGCCCGGTGCCCCCGCATCGTCCCCCGGCACCCTCATCGCGAGGCGTCCGCGGTCCGTCGACACCGCGATCGAGGGGCCGTTCATCCTGCCTCGGCCGGGCGGCGGGTGGGCGCTGATCGTGTCGTACGACTCGCTGGTCAGCACGTATCACGTGCGGGTCGCGGTCGCCGACGACCTCTACGGGCCCTACGTGGACCCCGACGGTCGCGTCATGACCGACCTCGATGAGGACCCGCTGGCCGTGGGGCTCACGGTGCTCGCGAGCCACCGGCTCGAGGGTGCCCGCGGCATCCTCGCGCCCGGCCACGCCTCCGTGCTCACCGAGGACGGCCACCAGGTGCTGGTGCATCACACGCGCTTCGAGGAGACGCCGCGCCAGCACGAGGTCCAGGTCCGTCGGCTGGTGTGGACGCACCAAGGTTGGCCGCTCGTCGCGGTCCAGCCGTGGGCGGGGGTGCGCGAGGACTCCGACGAGTCCGCGTGGCCTTCGACGGTGGCCGAGCTTGCCGGCGAGTGGGAGATCGTCGACTACGCGGCTCCCACGGACACGGTCACGCCGTCGCGGCGGGTCGCCGTGGGGGACGATGCCCTGGCCGGGTTGGTCGCGCACGGGTCCGGCCGCTTCACGCGGGCCGACGATGCGCCGGTCGACGCGGTGGTGTTCCCCGCGTGGGACGCGGTGCGCGGGCGCGCGACGCTGAGCTTCGCCGCCAGGACCTCCGGACGGGTGGTCGTCGGAACCCGGGTGGGATGATGACTGTCGTGGACGCCAGGGACGAGCGCAGGGCCGAGCGCGACAAGGCGCGCATGCGGCTCGAGGGCTCGCCGACCGACGCCGGGGAGATGCCCGGCTGGTCGGGCCGCATCATGGTGTGGCTGCGCGTGGTCGCGCAGCTGGTCGTGGTGCAGCTGCTCATGATCCTCGGCACCGTCGTGGGGCTGTTCGTGGTGGGGCTCGGACCCGCCGCCACCTCCGGCTCCGTGCTCCTGCGACGGATCGTCGACGGCGACCCGTCCGACTCGGTATGGCGAGACTTCTGGCGCGGCTACGCGGCGCACTTCCGGCGCGCTGCCCTGGTGGTCGCGCCGCTGGTCCTCGTGGTCGCCTTGGCCGTGTACGAGGTGCTCGTGCTTCTGGCCAACGCGTCCGGGCCTCTCGCCGCGGTGATGATCGGCGCCGTGGGTGCGATGGGTGCGTACGCGCTAGCCGCGCTCGCCTATGCGCCGCACGTGCTACGGCGTTACACCGACGGCCCGTTCGCGACGCTGCGGTTCGTCGCCCTCGCGCCGCTGCTGTCGCCGCTCACCGCGATCGGCGCGGTGGTGACCACCGTGACGCTCACGATCGTCGGGCTCAAGTGGCCGTTCGTGCTGGTGCTCGCGGGATTGTCGATCCCGCTGCTGCTGGTGGGGCTGCTGGTCGACGCATGGCTCGACAAGGTCGACAGGCGGGCGGCCGCCTCCTAGATTCCGGGCCCGCTGAACCAGTCTCCACACATCAGCCCCGCTGAGAGCGCTCCCGCCCGGCAACCGTCGTCGCATCGGCCGACCAGGCGGGGTGCAGTTGCACAATCCGTGTGGAACGTGGTCGCGGAGCCGCTGTCTCCTAGATTGCGGTCGACTCCCGCGGCACCACCTCGAAGTCGGTGATCACCCGGCGGAACGGCTGGTCCTCGCCCGCGATCCGTGCCAGCAGCAGGTCCACCGCCATGGCGGCGATCTGCTCGCGTCCGGGAGAGATCGAGGACAGCGTGGGCGAGGCGTACGCGGCGTCCTCGATGTCGTCGAAGCCGATGACCGCGATCTCGCCCGGCACGCTGACGTCGCGCGCGTGAAGCGCGTGCAGCGCGCCCAGCGCGAGCGCGTCGTTGAGCCCGAAGATCGCGTCCACCTTGACGCCCGAGTCGATCACCCGGTTGGTGCAGTCCGCGCCGGTGGCGCGGTGCCAGAGGCCGCCCTCGATCACGAGCTCGGGGTCGAACGGGATGCCGTTCGCGGCCAGCGCCGCCTGATAGCCGAGCACGCGCAGGGCCGCGGAGCCCATGGTCTCGCCCGCGTGCGCGCCGATCACGGCGATGCGGCGGCGGCCCTGGTCGATGAGGTGCTGGGTGGCCGCGCGGGCGGCGTCGACGTTGTTCATGGTGACGTGGTCCCACTCGCCGCCGAAGATGCGCTCGCCCAGCACCACGAGCGGGTAGTCGACCTTGAGCGCGTCCGCGTCGTCGGGTCCCAGCTCGAGCGGGGAGAAGATCAGCCCGTCGGTGAGCTGGCGCCGGTCCGAGGTGAGGACCTCGAGCTCGTGCTGGCGGTCGGCGCTCGTCTGCTCGATCAGCACCACCACCCCGCGGGCCTCGGCGGCGCGGATCACGGAGTCCGCGAGCTCCGCGAAGTACGGCAGCGACAACTCGGGCAGCGCCAGACCGATGATCCCGGTCTTGCCCTGGCGCAGGCTGCGCGCGGACAGGTTCATGCGGTAGCCGAGCTCGTCGATCGCGCGCTGCACCTTCTCGCGCGTCGCGGGGCGGATGTGCGGGTAGTCGTTGACCACGTTCGACACGGTCTTGATCGACACCCCGGCGCGCGCCGCCACGTCGTGCATGGTGACCGTGCCGCGCACGCCCGTTCCGTTCACTCCGGCCCTCCTCATCGACGGCGCTCTCGTGCGACCCTCCGAGGAAGCATGCCAGACGCGCGACGCGCGCGCGAGGACCGGGCCGCGGAGGCACGCTGGCGGGACATCGGCGCCTCCCCTCCGCGGCAGGCGCGGCGTTCGCGTCTCTGCATCGATGTAAATCCTACCGCGACGCCCCGCTCAGGGACCACCGTTGACCTGTCACCCATCCCGGGCGACGATGCGGGCATGGACTCCGCCGACCTGCGCCTCGCCGTCATCCTCGCCAGCACCCGCCCGCGCCGCCGCGGAGCCTCCGTCGCCGCCTGGGTGATGGACCAGACCCGCACGCGCGACGCGCGCTACGAGATCGTCGACCTCGCGGACCACCCGCTCCCGATCCTCGACGAGCCCGCCGCCGCCAGCGCCGGCACCTACGCGCACGAGCACACCCGCGCCTGGTCCGCGGTCATCGAGCCGTACGACGGCTTCGTCTTCGTCACGCCCGAGTACAACCACTCGATGCCCGCCGGGCTCAAGAACGCGATCGACTACCTCTGGGCCGAATGGCTCGACAAGGCCGGCGCGCTGGTCACCTACGGCAACAGCGGTGGGCTGCGCTCCGGGGAGCAGCTCCGGACGGTGCTGAGCGCCGTCGGCATCGCCCACGTGCGCCCCCAGGTGACGCTCATGAACCGCGACGACTTCGACGGCTACACCGCCGCCCCGAACGTCCACCACGAGCACGGCCTTGCCGGGATGCTCACCGACCTCGAGCTGTGGGCGGCGGCCATGCGCGGCGTGCGGTCCGCGCGCTGACGGCACGCGGACGCGTCGCGCGACGCCCCGCGGGACGATGCGCCGGTCGCGGGCCCCGCCTCACCGCCGCGGCCGGTGGACCAGCCCCGTGGCCGCGCCCAGGAGCGCGCCCACCACGGTGTCGAGCACCCGCTCGATCACCACCACCGAGGTCGGCTCGGTGCCGCGCGCCGCGCCGGCGAGCATCAGCACCATCGGGGTGATGCAGACGAGCGCGAGCGCGTAGTGCCGCACCACCAGCATCTGCGCCCCGAACTGGAGCGTGCCGAGGATGAGCGCGAGCACCAGCGGCGGCGGCGAGATCGCGCCCGCCACCACCACGAACACGGCCGCCCCCGCCGCCGTACCGACTATCCGGTGCAGGCCCCGTTCCACGGCATGCGCGCGCCCGGGACGCGCGCCGATCACCGCGAGCCCCGCCCCCACGGTCCAGTAGGCGCGCTCGGGATCGACGGCGGCGAGGCTCACCGTGGTGCCGACCACCGCGACGATCATCGCGCGGACGAACAGCTCGGTGGACACCCGGTCCCACCGGGGTCCGGTGATGAGCACCCGCAGCGGTGTCGACGCCGCGCGGCGGATCGCCGGGCGCAGCAGCGATGTGGCGGCGACCAGGCACGAGAACGCGGTGCCGGCCGCGAACGTCGCGACCACGGTGCCGAACGGCAGGTGGCGCACGCCGTCCTCGAGGACGCTCACGTGAGCGGCGAGCCCGAACGAGATCATGGGGAACAGCGGCCCCGGTGGCCCGATGGTGAATGCGTACGTGAGCGCCGTCGCGGCCGCCGTCACCGTCACCAGCCCGGCCCCGGTCGCGAGGGGCCACGGCCCTGTCGCCGCGCCCGCCGCGGCGCACAGCGTGAGGACGAGCGCGACGATCGGCAGGATCTTGACGCGGTCCACGGGACGTCGCGCCGCCGCGTAGAGGCACGTGAACGCGCCGCTGGAGGCAAGGGTGCCCAGGCTTGCGTGACCCGCGGCGACGCCGACGATCACCGGCACGGCCATCGACACCGCCGCCTGCAGCGCGACCGGCCAGCGAGGGCCGTCGAAGCGGCGGATGGTGCCCAGGCTCGCCACCGCGCGGCCGGCCCCGCCCGCCCAGGCACGTCCGACGGCCCGAGCCGACCGTGCATCGTCCGCCATGGTGCCTCCGTGTCGTCCCTGCCAGCCTGCCACGACGGCACGGCCGAGGGAGGGCTCGACAGCGCACCCGACGCCGGGGACGGACAGGATGGGAGGAGGGGGTGACCATGGCGACGACGGCGGTGGACAGATGGCTGCCCGGCCTCGCGGTCGCGCGCGGCTACCGCCGCGCATGGCTGTGGCCCGACGTGCGTGCCGGCATCGTGGTGACCGCGCTGCTCATCCCGGCGGGCATGGCGTACGCGCAGGTGGCGGGGCTGCCCGCCGAGACGGGCCTGTACGCCACGATCGTGCCGCTGGTCGTCTACGCGCTGGCGGGGCCCTCCCGGATCCTGGTGCTCGGTCCGGACTCCGCGCTCGCCCCGATCATCGCGGTCGCGATCCTCCCGCTCGCGGCCGGCAGCGAGGAGCGCGCGGTCGCGCTCGCCGGCCTGCTCGGGATCCTGGTGGGCGTGCTCATGATGCTGGGCGGGATCCTGCGCCTGGGCTTCGTGACGGACCTGCTGTCCAAGCCCGTGCGCGTCGGGTACCTCAACGCGATCGCGCTCATCGTGATCGTGTCGCAACTGCCGAAGCTGCTCGGGTTCTCGACCGACGCGGACGGCATCTGGGCGGAGCTGCTCGCGTTCGCGCGAGGCGTGGCGCAGGGCGAGGCGGTGCCTGCCGCCGCTGCCATGGGCCTGGCCTCGCTTGCGATCATCCTGGTGCTCAAGCGTCTCCGCTCGCCGGTGCCCGGCGTCCTGGTCGCGGTGGTGCTCGGCACGGTGGTGACGGCCGCCGCCGGGCTCGACGACACCCTGCCCGTGGTCGGCGCGCTGCCGCAGGGGCTGCCCGCGCCGGCGCTCGACGGGCTGCGCTGGGCCGACGTCGCGTCCCTCCTCGCCCCTGCCGCAGGCATCGCGCTGGTCGCGTTCACCGACAGCGCCGTGCTGTCCCGGTCGCTCGCGGCGCGCCGCGGCGAGACGGTGAGCGGCAGCGCGGAGCTCACCGGGATCGGCGTCGCGAACCTCGCGGGCGGGCTGCTGGGCGGCTTCCCCGTCTCCGCGTCGTCGTCACGCACCCCTGTCGCGGAGCAGGCGGGCTCCCGCACGCAGCTCACGGGGATCGTGGGCGCGGCGCTGATCGTGGCGTTCATCCTGGTGGTGCCCGGGCTCACGGACCTCCTGCCCGACACCGTGCTCGCCGCGGTGGTGATCGCGGCCGTCCTGTCGCTCATCGACGTGCCCGCCCTCGCCGCGCTGTGGCGCATGAACCGACTGGACGCCGCGTTGTCGCTCGCCGCGACCGCGGGCGTGCTCATCGTGGGGGTGCTCGGCGGGATCGTGGTCGCGATCGTGCTGTCGCTGCTCGCGTTCGTCGACCGCTCGTGGCGGCCCTACCGCGCCGAGCTGGGGCAGGTCCCCGGACTGCGCGGCTATCACGACCTGTCCCGCTACCCGGCGACGGGGAAGCGCCTGCCCGGGATCGTGCTGGTCCGCTTCGATGCGCCGCTGTTCTTCGCGAACGGCGAGGCGTTCAACGACTGGATCCGCGAGCGCGTCGCGCACGCCGGACCGCACGTGCATCACGTGATCCTGGCCGCGGAGCCCGTGACCGGGATCGACACCACCGCGGTGGACGAGCTCGTCGAGCTCGACGACTACCTCCGGACCCACGGCGTGCGCCTCGTCTTCGCGGAGATGAAGGACCCCGTGGTGGATCAGCTCCGCCGTTACGGCCTGGCGGAGCGGTTCGGACCCGACCGGTTCTGGCCCACGGTCGGTGCGGCCGTGGACGACCTCACGGGGACGCTGCGACGCGACCTCGAGGGGACGCGGTGGGACGGGCCGGGCGCGGAGGACGGGACCGGCGCCCCCGGGGACGATGCGACGGCCGGGTGACCGCCGCATCGTCCCCCGCCCTCAGGCCGCGGTGCGCACGCCTCCGGCGTGCTCCAACGCCCAGTCGAGCGCGAGGTCCGCGACCCGCTCCCAGCCGGGTGCCGCGCAGGTCCAGTGGTCGCGGCCGGGGAGCTCGCGGAAGTCCGTCACGGCCGGTGACCTGCGCCAGTGCTTCGCGTTCGACCGGTTCACGGCGGGCGGCATGATGTGGTCCTTCTCGCCGGCGATGAACAGGAGAGGGGCGCGGTCCGTCGAGTAGTCGACCCAGGTCTCCTGGTGGCCGGGCCGCCAGTTGGCGAGCAGGCCGTACGCCCACACCCAGTTGCCGGGCGCGGCGATCGCGTAGCGCTCCCATGCCTTGTCCGACTCCTCGCGCGTGAGGGTGTTGGTGAACGCGTAGTGGAACTCCTCGCGGGTGAAGCCCACCGCCCGGCGGAGGTTCGCCGGGTTCTTGAGGGCCGGGAACAGCGAGCGCGCCTGCGACAACGGCGTCACCCGCACGCCCTCGGGGGGCGCGGAGTCGATCGCGACGCCGGCGGCCCCGAGCCCGCGGGCGAGGAGCAGCTGCGTGAGCGCCCCGCCGAACGAGTGGCCCATGAGGATCGGTGGCCGCGGCAGCGCCTCGATCACACCCGCGAGGTGGTCGAGGGTCGCGGGCACGGAGGCGGTCGCGATGGGGGTGTCGTCGGCGCGCAGCGCCTCCACCTCGACCTCGAAGCCGGGGTAGGCGGGGGTGACGACCGTGAGGCCGCGCCTCTCGAAGCGCTCGCGCCAGTGCTCCCAGCTGCGGGGGGTCATCCAGAGCCCGTGGATGAGGACCACGGTGTCGGGGGTGGCGGTCATGGTGGTGTCCTTGTCTGTGGGGGATTCAGGAGTCGATGAACGCGAGCAGGTCGGCATGGAGCCGCTCGCGGTCCATGTCGGGCAGGCCGTGGCTGCGGCCCTCGTAGACCAGGAGCGTGGCGTCCGCGATCAGCTCCGCGGACAGCCGCCCGCTGATGTCGATGGGGACGATCTGGTCGTCGTCGCCGTGGATCACCAGCGCGGGCACGTCGATGGCGGCGAGGTCGGGGCGGAAGTCCGTGGCCGAGAACGCGGCGATGCACTCGTAAGCGTTGCGGGTGCCGGAGGCGAGGCCCTGGAGCCAGAACGCATCGCGGATGCCCTGGGGCACGTCGCCGGCGCGGTTGTGCCCGAAGAAAGGGCCGTCCGCGAGGTCGCGGTACAGCTGCGAGCGGTGGGCGGCCTCGCCCGCGCGGATCCCGTCGAACACCTCGAGGGGCAGGCCGCCGGGGTTGTCCGCGGTGCGGAGCATGAGCGGCGGCACCGCGGACACGAGCACCACCTTCGCGACGCGTGCGGAGCCGTGCCGGCCCACGTAGCGGGCCACCTCGCCCCCGCCGGTCGAGTGGCCCACGAGCGTCAGATCCGTGAGGTCGAGGTGCTCGACCAGGCAGGCGAGGTCGTCCGCGTAGGTGTCCATCTCGTTGCCGTCCCACGTCTGCGTGGACCGGCCGTGTCCGCGCCGGTCGTGCGCGATCGCGCGATGGCCATGGGTGGCGAGGAACAGCGCGGTCGCCTCCCACGCGTCGGCGTTGAGCGGCCATCCGTGGCTGAGGAGCACCGGCGAGCCGCCGACGCCCCAGTCCTTGTAGAAGATCTGGGCACCGTCCTCGGTGGTGACGTACGGCATCGCGGCCTCCCTGGTGGTGGTGGGACGTGGCCAGCGTCGCTCTCGCGGGCGGGCGGGCGCACCACGCGCCGCGCGTGGTCCTCGGGGGGACGATGCGCGGGCGGACTACGCGCGGGAGTCCCGGGGCGCGGCGGGCAGGTGCTCGGCGAGCTGCCGGCGCGACGTGACGCCCAGCTTCCTGAACACCTTGCGCAGGTGATAGTCGACCGTGTTGGCGCTGATGAACAGCGCCGCGCCGATGTCCGCGTTGGTGGCGCCGCCCGCCGCCATGCGCGCGATGGCGGCCTCCTGCGCGCTCAGCGGGCCGCGGTCCCGGCGCTCGCCGGCGTCCACCGTCTCGCCGAGCGCGGCGAGCTCGCGGCGCGCCCGCGCGGCGAACGCGTGGGAGTCGACCGACTCGAAGCCGTCGAGGGCGAGCCGGAGCTGGTCGCGGGCGTCGGCGCGACGGCGCATGCGTCGCAGCCACTCGCCGTAGAGCAGCTCGCCGCGCGCGCGGTCGCCGCGGTGCCCTTCCGAGGTCAGCAGCGCGAGCGAGGCCCGGTGACGGGCCTCGGCGTGCGCGTCGTCGGCGAGCAGCGCCTCCGCGCGCAGCGCCATCGCGCGGATCCAGTCGCCGCCCGCGGCGTCGGCGATCCGGGCGAGCCACCCGGCGGCGCCGCGTGCCGCGGTGAGCTCGCCGCATCGCACCGCGGCCTCGACCATCTCGGGGACGTGGTGGTGGCTGGCCTGGAGGTAGGGGTGCGAGACCAGGTCGGCCAGGCGCCCGTACGCGACCGCGTAGTCGCCCGCGGCGATCTCGCGGATGGCCCGCGCCCCGGCGGCCATCCGTGCGACACCGCCCAGGCTCGCCGCACGCATCCCCTGCTCCAGCTGCTCCGCGGCCTCGGGAGGCGCGCCTTGCCAGATGAGCAGCGCGGCGTTCACCGTCTGCTCGTCGGCGTATCCCAGGGACTGCCGCAGCTCCTGAGACTGCGCCATGTACTCGGCTGCGAGCCGGGGGTTGTTCCGCGACAGCTCGAGCGCGCTGAGGACCCACAGCATCCCGTCCACGCTGCGCAGGTCGCCCCGAGCCCGGCACGCGCGTGCGATGCGTCTCATGAGCGCGGCCGCGGCGTCGAAGTCGCACAGACCCACCGCGGGGACCACCACGTAGAACGCGAAGCCTGCCACGTCCGCGTCGGGCATCGTCTCGATCTGGGTCAGAACCGCGCGAAGCCGGGGCGCCGCCGTCTCGTAGTCGTCGAGCGCGAGCGACGCGGCCGCCTCCAACGCGGACGCGACGGTGCCGGGGGTCGCGGCGGCGGCGCGCATGCGGGAGGCGAGCGCCGGCAGCGGCCAGCCCGCGGCGCCGTCCTCGGTGCTGAGCGCGGAGTTGAGCGCGAGCAGCAGCGAGCCCTGCTCGAGCGCGGCGGAGCGTTCCGCGAAGTCATCCGCCGCGCCCACGTAGGTGGCGACCACGGACGGCATGCGGGGCACGTCGGTGAGGAAGGCGGTGCATGCGGCGTCGGTCATGCGCATGAGGCCGCGCGTGTGCGGATCGAGCGCGTCGACGTCCACGCGCGCGAGCAGCTGCCTGGTCAGCAGTCCCGCTCCCGCGCCGATCGCCGCCTGCGCCGCGATCACCAGGCGGCGTGCGTGGTCGCGAGGATCCGGCGACAGCTCGGCGGAGCGGGTGAGCAGGTGGGCGCGCGACGTGAGGCCGCCGCGCGCGCCCGCGAGGTCGGCGACGTGCTCGAGCTCGTCGGCCAGCGCACCGTCCGTCCCGACGCACGCCGCGGACCCGTGCCAGGCGGCGATCTCCGGGCGGCCCTGCGACGCCGCCTCGGCGCGCAGCGCGTGGTGCGCCGTGCGGCGCTCGGCGTCCGTGGCGCCCGCGTACACCGCGGAGCGGACCAGCGGATGGCGGAAGCGCACCGCGTCGCGCACCTCGACCAGGCCCGCGAGCTCCGCGGGGGACGACGCGCCGGTGGGGAGGCCGAGCGCCGCCGCCGCCCCGCCGATCGCGGCGACGTCGCCGGTGGTCTCGGCGGCCGCGATCACCAGCCACGCGCGCGCCTCCGCCGGCAGCGCGCCGGCGGCGCGGGAGTAGTGCGCCTCGAGCCTCTCGCCCACCGGCAGGGGGGCATGGCCGAGCGTCGCGGCGGTGAGCTCCTCGGCGCTCCACCGGGTTCCCAGGTCGGTGAGCGCAAGCGGGTTGCCTCCCGTCGTGGCGATGATCCCGGCGGCCACCGACGGGTCGATCTCGCCGCCGATGCCGCGTGCCAGCAGTGCCGCGGCATGCGCCTCGGCGAGCCCGGCGAGGGCGAGGTCGGGCACGCCTGCCAGCGCGCGCATCGTCTCCTGGCCCGGTCGCGTCGCGAGGATCAGCGCGACCGACTCCGCCGCGAGACGCCGGGCGACGAACCCGAGCACCGCGAGCGACTCGCGATCCAGCCGGTGCGCGTCGTCGACCACCGCGACCGTGGGCGCCTCGTCGCCGGCCGCCGCGAGCAGCGACAGCATGCCCAGGCCCACCAGCGCCCGCTCGGGTGGCGGGCCCGCCTCCACGCCCGCCGCGACGCGCAGCGCGTCCCGCTGCGCCGGCGGAAGGTGGTCCACCAGGTGGCCGAGCGGTGCGGCGAGCCGCTGGAGCCCGCCGTAGGGCAGGGTGCTCTCCGCGGCGTATCCGGCCGCGCGCACCACCCGCAGGCCGCGCGGGTCAGCGAGCGCCGCCTCGAGGAGGGTGGTCTTCCCCATGCCCGGCTCGCCGTGCACCACCAGCGCGGCGCCGTCCGCGTTGCGGGCGCGGGTCAGCAGCGCGTGGAGAGCCTCGAGCTCCGCCTCGCGCCCCAGCACCCTCCCCGATGCGTCGATGGCGACAGGCTAGCGGAACCGGACATAAAGGAATAGTGCCTGGTGTGAAGGCTTCTACTCCTGCAGCGGCTGCGCCAGGGCGACGATGATCCCCTCGGGGCCGTGGAGGTAGCACAGCCGGTAGGAGTCGCCGTAGGTGACCACCTCGCGCACCACCGTCGCGCCCAGCTCCGCGAGGTCCGCGACCGCGGCGTCGACGTCGTCCACCGCGAACATCATGTTCGTGTAGCCGAGGGTATGCGGAGGTGCCGGGTGGGGGTGCGGTCGGAGCGGCTCCGGGGTGTGGAAGCGCGCCAGCTCGACGCGGCCGTGGCCGTCGGGGGTGACCAGCACCGCGATCTCGCTGACGGTGCCGTCGAGGCCGACCACGCGGTCGACCCACTCGCCCTCGACGGTCTGGCGGCCCTCGAGCGTCATGCCGAGCCGCTCGAAGAACACGATCGCGGCGTCGAGGTCCTCGACGTTGATGTTGACGTGGTCCAGGCGGATGATCGCCACGGTGTGCCGTGCCTACCCGACCGGTGCGCGAAGGATGGACGTCATCCTCTTGCCGCGCGCCACCTCGTCGACCAGCTTGTCCATCCAGCGGATCTGCTGCATGAGCGGGTCCTCGATCTCCTCGACGCGCACGCCGCAGATCACGCCGGTGATGAGGTCCGTGTGCGCGTTCATGGCCGGCGCCTGCGCGAAGAACTCCTCAAGCGTGCGCTCGTCCGCGATCGCCTCGTGGATGCCGGCCTCGTCGTAGCCGGTCAGCCACGTGAGGACCGTGTCGAGCTCCTCGGTGGTGTGGCCCTTCCGCTCCACCTTGGTCACGTACAGCGGGTAGATGCTGGCGAAGGTCATGCCGAAGATCCGGTGGCCAGCCACGTTGCCTCCTGGGGACGATGCGGGGGTGGGGTTCCCAGCCTACGAGGCCTCGGCGCCGGCGGTGTCGGCGAGCAGCGCGCCGACGTTGCGCTGGAACAGGATGATCCACGTGAACACCAGGACGCCGGCGACCAGCTCGACGGCGGTGAGCGTGTAGAAGCCCACCGCGAAGAACACGGCCAGCACCACGATCACCGCGATGAACGCCCAGCCCACCGGGAGGAACGCGCGCGAGATCCCCGGCACCCACGCGCGCAACCGCACGGTCAGCACGCCGAACGCCACCGCCATGCCGCTCGCGACGCCGGTGTGGATCCAGAAGCGGGTGTCGACGTGGAAGATCCCCACGCAGCCGAGAAAGACGCCGACGATCACGAGCGTGAGCCGCACCCGGCTGCGACCGTGCTCGGTGGCGGTCGGGACGTCGCGGGTGGCGGCACGCGCGAGCACCGTCACCAGGAACCCGGCGATGATCAGCGTGAGGTTGAACGCCAGCGACGAGATGTCGCTCGTGATGCCGAGCGAGCTGAGGTTCTCGCGCCACCACTCGGGGTCGCTCGCCGTGATCGCGCTCGCGAGGATGCCCTCGACCAGGAACACGGCGAGCACGATCGCGAGGATCTCCGGGTTCATGTGCGCCGCGGACAGGAAGGCGACGTAGGCGGACACGGCCGCGGTCGCTCCGCTGAGGGCGAGGATCGGGAGCCAGTACACCGTCGCGTCGATGAAGGCGTCCGAGAGGATGACCGAGACGAGGGTCCAGCTGAGCAGGGCGATGACGCCGTGCGCGAGCGCGAGCGCCACGACGTCGAGGACATCCAGGGTGCCGGAGATCCGTGGGCGCCCCCGCAGATGGAGAACGTACCTGCCGCCCGCGAACGCGAGCGCGGCCGCGACGGCCGAGGCGATGGCGGCGTACTGGCCCACCGAGTCCGGCCCCGAGATCGGTGCGTCGTCGAAGCCGAACACCGCGAGGGCCACCGCGGCCACCAGCGTGAAGGCGACGGCGCCCAGGCCGGTGGCGGTGAGCTCGAGCGAGGTGTTGAGCCGTGAGCGCAGCGGGACCGTCGAGCTGCCGTCCGTCATGCCTGCTTCCCTCCGCATCGCCGATACTTCGGAGCGTACCCGGGGACACGAGGAAGCCCTCCCCGAGACTCTCGGGGAGGGCTTCCTCAACGGCGGTGACGGTGGGATTTGAACCCACGGTACGGGGTTACCGTACACAGCATTTCGAGTGCTGCACCTTCGGCCGCTCGGACACGTCACCGCGGAAGAGATTACCGGTAGGTGAACCGAAAAACCTAATCGGCCCGATGGGGCGGGGCGTGCCGGCCGGCGGGATCGGGCGGCGCCGGCGCGTGCAGCAGGGCGGTCGCCACCGCGAGCCCGGCGCCCAGGAGCGTGTCGAGGATCCTCTCGCCGGTCACGCCCAGGTCGCCCAGCTCCCCGGCGCTCGCGGTCACGATGACGAGGGCCATGGGCGTGACCGCGGTGACGGCGATCGCGTAGTGGCGGGAGATCGCGAGCTCGGTGACGAACTGCAGCGCCCCGAGCGTGAGGGCGAGCGCGAGCGGCGGCATGCCGGAGTAGGCGATCGCGAGGTACACGCCCACGCCCGCGACCGTGCCCACGGCGCGGTGGAGGCCCCGCGTGAGCGCTGGACCGCGCCCGGGCACCACGCCGATCACCACGACGCCGGCGGCGACCGTCCAGTATGCGCGGTCGGGATCGACGTAGAGGAGGCTCAGGGCGGTGCCGAGCACCGCGACGATCGCGGTGCGCCACACCAGCTCCTTGGCGCCGCGATCCCAATCGGGCCGGGCCAGCAGCACGGACAGCGGGCGGGGCTTCACCTGCCAATGCACGCGCCTCACCAGCGGCGCGATGCTCGCGACCACCGCCCATGCGCAGCCCGCGGCGACCGTCAGCACGAGGGTGGCGGGCGGCACCCCGCCGTTCACGGCGTGGCCCGACATGCCGTAGACGAGGATGGGGAACAGCGGGCCCGGCGGGCCCAGCCGGTAGCCGTGCACCGCGATGCCGATCGCGACCGTGACGCCGATGAGCCCGATCGCGGACAGCCACGGGTACGACGCGAGGAAGGCGCCGAGCACGCTGGTCAGGACCAGCACCAGGCCTGCGAGCGGGCGCAGGCGCAGCCGCTCGAGGCGCGGGAGCGCCGCGAAGTAGGGGACGGTGAACGCTCCGGTCGCCGCGATCAGGCCCAGGTCCATCCGGCCTGCCGCGATGCCGGTCACGATCGGCACGGTCATGACGATCGCGGCCTGGAGCGCGATGGGCCAGCGCGGCTCCTTCGCGGGGACGATGGTGCCCAGGCTCACCACCGCGCGCCGCATGCCGTCGCGCCACACGTCGCGCCGCCGCGCCTCCTCCGTCATCTAGCGCCGCGCCTCGAAGAACTCGGTGAGCACCGCCGCGCACTCATGGCCGCGCACGCCGGACACCACCTCCACCTTCGAGCCGATCCGCGCGTCGCGCACCACGTCCCACTGCGAGCCGGTCGCGCCCGCCTTCGCGTCCCATGCGCCCAGCACGAGACGAGGGATCCGCGCCTGCAGCATGGCGCCCGCGCACATGAGGCACGGCTCGAGCGTGACCACCAGGGTGCAGCCGTCGAGACGCCAGGTCCCGAGGGACGATGCGGCGGCCCGGATCGCGACGATCTCGGCGTGGGCGCTGGGGTCGCCGTCGACCTCGCGCAGGTTCCGGCCCTCGCCGAGGACGTCGCCGTCGGGGGACAGGACCACCGCGCCGACCGGCACGTCCCCGGCCCCGCCCGCCAGGCGGGCCTGCGCGAGCGCCCGTCCCATCGCATCGTCCCAGCGGCCTGTCACGAGGCCAGGCTACCGGCGCATCGTCCCGGGTATCCGTGCCCGTCGCGCGTTAGGCTCGACCCATGCATCTGCACGTCGCGGACCACCCGCTCATCCGTCACAAGGTCACCGTGCTGCGCGACAAGCGCACCCCGTCGCCCACGTTCCGCCTGCTGGTGGACGAGCTCGTGACGCTGCTCGCCTACGAGGCGACGCGCGAGGTGCGCGTGGTCGAGTGCGAGGTCGAGACGCCGTTGGTCAAGGCGACGGGCACCAAGATCGCGGATCCGGCGCCCATCATCGTGCCGATCCTGCGTGCGGGCCTGGGCATGCTGGACGGCATGACCCGCCTGCTGCCGAGCGCCGAGGTGGGCTTCCTGGGCCTCAAGCGCGACGAGGAGACGCTCGAGGCGATCACCTACGCGAACCGGCTGCCCGAGGACCTCACGGGGCGCCAGGTGTTCCTCATCGACCCGATGCTTGCGACCGGCGGGTCGCTGGTGGCGGCCATCGAGTACGTGCTCGAGCGCGGCGCGACCGACGTCACCTGCGTCTGCCTGCTCGCCGCGCCCGAGGGCATCGCGCACGTCCAGGAGAAGGTGGGCGACCGCGCCGACGTGTCCGTGGTGGTCGCGCAGGTCGACGAGAGGCTCAACGAGAACGGCTACATCGTCCCGGGCCTGGGCGACGCGGGCGACCGCTTGTACGGGATCGTCGACCTGTAGGCCTCGGGCGGCGCCATCGCGCCGGTCCGTACGGGCGCGGCGCGAGCCGGTCCCCACACAGTTTCTGCAACTACGCCCCCGCTTGGCGGGCGATGCGACGCGAGTTGCGGCGCAGTCGGTGCATGGCGCCGTGCGCGTGTGGATCCCGGTCGCCTCGGCGCGCCCGCCCGCACGCAGCGCGGAGTGGCTGTCAGACCCCGGTGAGACCCTCGAAGAGTGGTCCGAGCCGGCGGTCCCACAGTGTTCAACAGGCTGCGGCCCGTCGTCCACACGACACGCCGGGGAGTCCACAGGCTTTACACAAGGTTCTCCACAGAACCACAAGATGTAGGGGACAACGCAATAAAACGCCCCAATATCTTGTTGCACACGGGTGTAATTCGGCGTTATGTTCGAGGGGCGCCTCGAGCGACGACGCGGGTGGATCTTCCCGGAATCCGCCGCCACCCGAGCGCCACGTATGACCGTCCGGCGGGGTCCCCCACGAGGCCCGTCCGGAGTCCATCGAGGGGAGCATCGTGACGATCACCGAGAACACCACGGGAGCCCTGACGGGCGGCACCGGCGCCGTCCCCGTCGTCGCTACCGGAATCCAGGTCACCAAGCGCGACGGCACGCGCGAGCCGTACAACGCGGACCGCATCAACAAGGCCATCGAGCGCGCCGCCGAGGGCCTGCCCGACCAGATCTCGATGACCACCCAGATCGCGACGGAGCTCGCGATCACGCTGTTCGACGGCATCACCACCGAGCAGCTCGACGAGGCCGCGATCGGCGTCGCCGTGCAGAACGTCAAGGACGACCCTCAGTTCGACATCGTCGCCTCGCGGCTGCTGCGCAAGGTGATCTACAAGCGCGTGCTCGGCGGCTACGACACCGAGCTCGAGCTCGCGTTGCTCCACCAGGCGCGCTTCCCCGGCTACATCCGCGACGCCGTCGAGGATGGCCTGCTCGACACGCGCCTGACGGAGCTGTTCGACCTCGACGCCCTCGCGGCCGCGCTCGACCACACGCGCGACGACCTCATGAAGTACATCGGCACCGTCACCATGCGGAACCGCTACATGATCACCGACCGCCACGGCAAGGCGCTCGAGGTGCCCCAGTACTTCTGGATGCGCGTCTCCATGGGCCTCGCGCTGAACGAGGCGAACCCCACGGAGAAGGCGCTCGAGTTCTACGAGAAGATCTCGCACCTCGACTACCTCCCCGCCGGCTCGACGCTGGTGAACGCCGGCACGTCCTACCCGCAGCTCTCCAACTGCTTCGTCATGCAGATGGAGGACGACATCGAGCACATCGCCAAGTCGGTGCGCGACGTCATGTGGCTCACCAAGGGCACCGGCGGCATCGGCCTGTCGGTCACCAAGCTGCGCTCCGAGGGCTCGCCCATCCGCTCCAACAACACCACGTCGACGGGCCCGATCCCGTTCATGCACACCATCGACTCGACGCTGCGTGCGGTCAGCCGTGGCGGCAAGAAGTTCGGCGCCCTGTGCTTCTACATGGAGAACTGGCACCTCGACTTCCACCAGTTCCTCGACCTGCGCCAGAACTCGGGCGACCCGTACCGCCGCACCCGCACCGCCAACACGGCCGTGTGGATCTCCGACGAGTTCATGAAGCGCGTCGAGGCGGACGCCGACTGGTACCTGTTCGACCCGGCCGAGACCCCCGATCTGGTCGAGCTCACGGGCTCCGCGTTCTCCGCGCGCTACGCCGAGTACGTCGCGCTGGCCGAGGCGGGCCGCATGCGCAGCTTCAAGAAGATGAAGGCGCGCGAGCAGTACAAGTCGATCCTCATCATGCTGCAGACCACGTCGCACCCGTGGCTCACGTGGAAGGACACCATCAACAACCGCGCGCTCAACACCAACACGGGCACCATCCACCTGTCGAACCTCTGCACCGAGATCTGCCTCCCGCAGGACCGCGACAACATCGCAGTGTGCAACCTGGCGTCGGTCAACCTTCCGCAGCACCTCGTCGACGGCAGGATCGACTGGGACCGCATGAAGGACTCGGTGCGCCTCGCGGTGCGCCAGCTCGACAACCTGGTCGACATCACGCTGTCCTCGGTGCCCGAGTCGGAGTTCGCCAACCGTGAGAACCGCGCGATCGGCCTCGGTGTGATGGGCTTCACCGACATCACCGAGCGCCTGGGCCTCGCGTACGAGTCGGAGGAGGCGTACGAGCTCATCGACGAGATCGTCGAGTTCGTGTCCTTCCACGCGATCGACGCGTCCGCGGACCTCGCCCGCGAGCGCGGCTCGTACAGCAACTTCGCCGGCTCCGGCTGGTCTGAGGGCAAGGTGCCGTTCGACACCATCGCGGAGACCGAGGCGGACCGAGGAGTTCCGATCGAGGTCGACCGCACCACCCGTCAGGACTGGGACACGCTGCGCGAGAAGGTGCGCGGCGGCATCCGCAACGCCACCCTCATGGCCGTGGCCCCCACCGCGTCGATCGGCCTCGTCGCGGGCGTCACCCCCGGCTTCGACCCGCAGTTCTCGCAGATCTTCTCCCGCGCGACCAGCTCGGGCAAGTTCCTCGAGGTCAACCGCAACCTGGTGAAGGACCTGCAGGACCTGGGCCTGTGGGAGGCCGTCCGCGACCGCCTGCTCGAGGTCCAAGGCGATCTGTCCCAGATCGACGAGGTGCCTCAGCACCTCAAGGACGTCTACAAGACCTCGTTCCAGCTGTCGCCGTACGCCTTCATCGAGGTCGCGGCGCGCGCCCAGAAGTGGATCGACCAGGCGATCAGCCGGAACATCTACCTCGAGGACCGCGACGTCGACGGCATGATGGAGCTCTACGCCGCGGCATGGAAGCGAGGCGTCAAGACCACGTACTACCTCCACATGAAGCCACGCCACACCGCAGAGCAGTCGACCGTGCGCGTCAACAAGACGGAGAAGATCAACACCACGGGCAACGCGGCCGGCCGCCCGGCCGGCGGCGGGTCCACGGGACCGGCCCGCAAGGGATTCGGCCCGGCACGCCGCGGGTTCGGTGCTGCCAAGGCCGCGGTCACGGCGGTGCCGGGGGACGATGCCCCGGTCGCCCCGGTCGCCCCGGTCGCCCCGGCCGCCCCGGTCGCCCAGTCGGCGCCCCCTGCGGAGCCCAAGCCCGTCACGCGCGGCTTCGGCTCCGTCAAGAAGCCCGAGCCGGCGGCGGACACCACACCGATCGCGACGGTCCCCGAGGTTCAGGCGTCACCCGCGCCGGCCGGTCACCCGACCATCGGTGCGGTCGCCGCGCCCGGTTCGGTGCTGTCGCAGGTCGCGGCCACCGCGTTCGCGGCCGCGCCCCAGCAGCAGCCCGAGGTGCCGCCGGCGTCCCTGCCCGAGACCGCGGATGCCCCGGCGTCGGCGGTGTTCGAGGCGGCCGCGGCCGCACCGGCCGGAGCGCCGCTTCTCAACGTCCTGGAGAGCATCGACGGCGACACCGAGATGGTGGGCGGCGTCGCCTGCCCGGTCGACCCGATGGAGCGGCTCCAGTGCGAGTCCTGCCAGTAAGCGCGTAGCAAGAGGAGATCTCTCAACGATGGGCATTCTCGGAAGCGGCGTGCAGGACGGCCTCCTGCTCAAGCCGATCACCTACCCCTGGGCCTACGACCTGTACAACCAGGCCGTCGCCAACACCTGGTTCCCCAACGAGATCCAACTCGGCGAGGACCTCGCGGACTTCAGGAAGATGACCGACGAGGAGAAGCACGCCATCACGTACCTGATGTCGTACTTCAACCCCAACGAGCTGCTGGTGAACAAGGCGCTCGCGTTCGGCGTCTACCCCTACATCAACGCTCCCGAGGGCCACCTGTACCTCGCGAAGCAGATGTGGGAGGAGGCCAACCACTGCATGTCGTTCGAGTACGTCCTCGAGACGTTCCCGATCGACAGGGAGGCCGCCTACGAGTCCCACGTCACGGTGCCGTCCATGGCCGCCAAGGAGGAGTTCGAGGTGAGGTTCATCCGTCGCATGACGGAGGAGACCCTCGACATCGCCACCACCGAGGGCAAGAAGGACTTCATCCGCAACCTCGTGGCGTACAACATCATCCTCGAGGGCATCTGGTTCTACTCCGGCTTCATGGTGGCGCTGAGCTTCCGCCAGCGGAACCTGCTTCGCAACTTCGGCTCCCTCATGGACTGGATCATCCGCGACGAGTCGCTCCACCTGCAGTTCGGCATCAACCTCATCCTCACCGTGCTCGAGGAGAACGAGGACCTGCAGGACCCCGACTTCGCGGAGGAGATCCGTCAGATGATCCTCAACGCGGTCGCGATGGAGGAGCAGTACAACCGCGACCTGCTTCCCAAGGGCATCCTGGGGCTCAACGCCGACTACGTGAACCAGTACGTCAAGTACCTCGCCGACCGGCGGCTCGAGGAGCTCGGCTTCGACCCGCACTACAACGTGTCGAACCCGGCGAAGTGGATGGCGACCGCCAACGACACCCTCCAGCTGGTGAACTTCTTCGAGGCCACCAACACCTCGTACGAGGTCAACGCCCAAGCGACCAAGAAGCAGTAGGAACTCACAGAACGCCGCTATAGACACCTGTCCAGCAGCGGTTACCATTGCTGTAGACACACGAGACGCCCGGCGCTGAGCGATCGCTCAGCGCCGGGCGTCTCGTCGTGAGCACCCCCCACCCCCCTTGCGCGCCCTCGCGCGCGCCTTCACAGAATGCAGGTCACCACGTGAGCGCCCCCGTCGACACCAAGCCGGTCATCGCCCCGAGCCCCGGGCTCGCGATGGCGCGCCGCCAGAAGCTGCTCTACGTGGTGGTGCTCGGCGCGCTGGTGGCACTCGGGCCCTTCACGGTCGACATGTACCTGCCGGCGTTCCCCACCGTCGCCGCCGACCTCCAGGCCTCCGACGCAGCGATCCAGCTCACGCTCACCGCGACCACCATCGGCTTCGCGCTCGGCCAGCTCGTGGTGGGCCCGCTGAGCGACTCGCTCGGCCGCAAGCGCCCGCTGATCGCCGCCACGGTGCTGCACATCCTCGCGTCGGTCGCCGTCGTGTTCGCGCCCACCGTCGAGTGGGTCATGGCCGGACGCGTGCTCCAGGGCATCGGCGCCGCCGGTGGCGCCGTGGTCGCGATGGCCATGGTGCGCGACCTCTTCGCAGGCCAGGCGCTCATCCGCATGCTCGCGCGCATGGCGCTCGTGACCGGGCTCGCGCCCGTGATCGCGCCGGTGATCGGCTCGCAGCTCCTCAACTTCGTCGACTGGCGCGGCCTGTTCGTCGCGCTCGCGCTGTACGGCACCGCGGTGGTGCTCGTCGTCGGCGGCGTCATCAAGGAGACGATGCCGGCCGAGCGCCGTGGCGCCACGTCGCTCAGCGCCACCCGCGCCCGCTACGCACACCTGCTCGGCGACGCGTCGTTCGTCGGCATCGCGCTCGTGGGCGCGCTCACCTTCTCGGCGCTGTTCGCCTACCTGTCCGCCTCGTCGTTCGTGCTGCAGGACATCTTCGGTCTCAGCGCCCAGGAGTACGGCCTGGTCTTCGGCATGAACTCGATCGGCCTCGTCATCGCCAACCAGGCCTCGGCGCGCCTGATGCGCGTGCTCGCGCCGCGCGCGGTCGCGACCGCGGGCCTGGCGATCATGCTCACCGGCGCGGTGCTCCTCATCGGCGGCGACCTTCTCGACCTGGGCCTCGTCGGCGTGCTCGTGCCGCTGTTCTTCGTGGTCGCCTCCGTCGGCATCATCATGCCGACCGTGCAGATCACCGCGCTCGCCAACCACGGCGCGGAGGCGGGCACCGCGGCTTCCCTCATCGGCGCGCTCAACTTCGGCATCGCCGGCGTCGTGTCGCCGATCGTGGGGGCGATGGGAGTGTCCGTCATGTCGATGGCGATCGTCATGGTGGCCTGCCTCGTGGCCGCCAACGTGATCTTCTGGCTCGTGGTGCGGCCGCGCGTCCAGGCGACCGTCATCGTCTGATCACGGCCCCGCCGCGGGCGACCGCCGCATCGTCCTCGCTACGGTGAGGGTATGGCCACGCGTGCGCTGATACTCCTCTACGACGGCTTCGATCTCATCGACGCCGGCGGACCCTACGAGGTGTTCCTCACCGCCTCGCGCCTGCTCCAGCGCGAGGGGCGGGCCCCTGAGTTCGAGGTGACGCTGGCGACGCCGGGCGGCGGCGACATCGCCGCGTACGGCGGCATGACGCTCACCCGCCTGGCGGACTCCGACACGATCGACGCGTGCGACATCCTGCTGGTCCCCGGCACCATCGACGTCGCGTGCGCGGTCGGAGACGGCGTGCTCATCGAGACGATCGAGCGGCTGTCGAGGCGCACCGGGATGGTCTCCTCCGTCTGCACCGGCGCCTTCCTGCTCGCACGTGCGGGCCTGCTGGACGATGCGCCCGCCACCACCCACTTCGAGGACCTCGGGGACCTGGCGGCCTGCGGCGAGGTGGGCTCCGTGATCGCGGGTGTGCGGTGGGTCGACAACGGCCGGGTCCTCACCAGCGGCGGGCTCACCTCGGGCATCCACCTTGCGCTGCACCTGGTGGCCCGGATCGCCTCTCCCGAACTGGCCGCGCGCACGGCGCACCAGCTCGACATGGACTGGAGCCCCGACCCCACGCGTTGACCCCGCGTGCCGGAGCGTGCTTGCCGCGACTACTTGTCGGGCGTGATCGTGAGCACGAGCGAGCTCAGCAGGAACGCGTCCTCGGTGCCGCTGGAGAGCTGCACCGTGTGGTCGCCCGCCCCCACCTTCTTGGGCTTGAAGAGCTTCGCGTCGGTGCCGAGGCTGTTGCCGAACGCGGACCCGAACGCCGTGGAGTCCGCGGCGTTGCCGGAGTTGGCGCCCACCACGTTCTTGCCGTTCCAGCCGTTCGGGTTGAGCGTGTCGCCGTCGATGGAGATGCGGTTGTCGTGCTTGCCACGGTCGCCCTCGAAGGCGACCATGCCGAGAGTGACGCGCGCGCCACCGTCCGTGTGGAACGGGATGTCGGCCTGAGAGTCGTAGAGCCAGTGGCTGCCGTCAAGCACCACGATCGAGGACTGCGGCAGGTCCTCGTTCTCGTACACGATCGTGATCGCGAAGCCGGCGTAGTAGTTGCCCCCGAGCGACCAGTAGTTGCGCGGGAGGGCGATGTCGGCGAGGGCGTAGCCGCCGTTCCCACCCGCCGCGACCACGTCGGTGATGTCGGCCGTCGCCTGGTAGTAGAGGTAGCCCAGGTCGGTGCTGGTCTCGACGTCGTCCGCGGTGACGTCGACGTACTCGCCGCCAGGCGCCCGGAGGCGGGCGTCGGCGAGGTCGCCGGTCCAGCCGTTGAGGAAGGAGCGGTTCGCCGACCATGTGAGGGTGGCGCTCAGCACCTTCGATCCCTCGGGCATGAGGTCGGTGCCCAGGACGGTCTCCGAGGAGCTGGTCACACCGCCCGCGAGGTTGAGCGGGCGCATCACCTGGGTGTCGTTGTCGTAGCGGTCGTTGGCGTCGGAGCCGGTGAAGGACATCACCTGCTGGCACTCCCGCACCGCCAGGTCGCACCCGAGCAGCGGCGAGCCGACCACGGTCGCGGCCACCCGGCCGGTGCCCTCCCAATCGGGGTCGAGGTCCGGGTCGTCCACCGGCTCGAGGGCGGTGCGCACGCTGAACGTCACGGCGTCGTCCCCGGAGGACGCGCTGAACACCGTCACCGCGTCGTCTGCGAGCTCCTGAGCCGCGGTGATCGCGCTGAGGTCGATGTTGATCGCGGTCGCCGCGCCCGCGCCAAGCGAGTCGAGCGTGCACTCCACCTCGCGGCGGTCATCCGAGACCTCGCAGGTCCAGTCGCCCACGGTCACGGCGGATGCGAACGCGAACTCCAGGTACGACTCGAGAGCGTCCGTGCTCACCGGGGTGGAGCCGCCGCCGCCACCGGCCGGCGCGGAGAAGGTGAGGCCCTCAGGCAGGACGATGCTCGCGGTCACGTCCGCGGCCGCGTCCTCGCCGCCGTTGCTGAGGTCGAGCGACACCGCGGGCGCGGTGCGCGAGATCGAGAGGAAGTTGAGCGGGGGCGCCGCAATCGAGAGGGCCGTGCGTGGGGTGGGGTCGCCGCCGCCGTTGTCGCCGCCGCCGTTGTCGCCGCCGCCGTTGTCGCCGCCGCCGTTGTCGCCGCCGCCGTTGTCACCGCCGCCGTTGTCGCCGCCGCCGTTGTCACCGCCGCCGTTGTCACCGCCGCCGTTGTCACCGCCGCCGTTGTCGCCACCGCCGTTGTCGCCACCGCCGTTGTCACCGCCGCCGTTGTCACCGCCGCCGTTGTCGCCACCGCCGTTGTCGCCACCGCCGTTGTCGCCACCGCCGTTGTCACCGCCGCCGTTGTCGCCACCGCCGTTGTCACCGCCGCCGTTGTCGCCACCGCCGCTGGTGTTCGGGTCGTCGACGCCAGGGGTGCTTCCGTCGTCGGTGCCGGGCGCATCCGTCACCACGGGCACGAACCCGGGCACGCCGCTGACCTCATCGGTCGGTCCGTCGGAGGCATCGTCGGCGGGAATCTCGGTCGTCTCGTCGCCGGGTACGTCGTCGGACGGGTCCGACGGGCTCGGTGACGTGGTCGCTCCGCCGACCGCGGCATCGTCCTCATCGCCCGTGGCGTCGATGGCGGCGGGCTGTGCGCCCGCGTCGCCGGGTGAGGTCTCACCGATGATCCCGAACACGCTCGCACCGGTCGCGATGAGCGACACCACGCCGATGGTGGCGGCGGCGGGCAGTGCGATCGCGGCGATGGCGTTCGCGAACGCGGCGAAGCCGCCCGCGGCCGCACCGCCGCTCACGCTGCTCGCGGCCGAGGCGCCGCTCGCTGCACTGACGGCGCTCGCGGAGGACGAGGCCGCGGCGGCGCCCTCGCCGAGCGCGCCGCCGACAGGAAGCCCGCCCTCGAGGGCCTTGACGCCGAGCAGGCCGAGGAACAGGGGAGCGACGACGGCCCGGAGTCCGCGGTTGACGTCCTCAAGCTCGGCCACCAGCGCAGCACACTTGTCGCAGTTGCGGACGTGCTCATCGACGCGCGAGTGCTCGCGCTTGCTGAGGCCGCCCCGTACGTAGGAGCCGAGCTGCGCGTTCGCCTCGAGGCAGTTCACGGTGTCCGCGACGTTGAGGTGCTGCTGGAGGTACGCCTGGCGCAGAGCCTCGCGGGCGCGGTACGCGAGCGCGGCCACGCCGTTGGCGGAGAGGCCCAGGAGCGGAGCGATCTCCTTGGGGCTCTTCTTCTCGATCTCGGTGTACCAGAGGACGGCGCGCCAGCGCTCGGGGAGCGAGCGGAACGCGTCCGCGACCATCGACTGCTCGAAGGACTCGAGAGCGGGCTCGTCCGAGCCCGCCTCGTAGCCGATCGCGGATTCGAACGGCGACATGTCGTCGCGCGGGCGCGCGCGGTTCGCCTTCTCGATGATGTCGAGGCCCGTGCGCCGCACGATGGTGAACAGGTATGCGCGGAAGGCGAGGTCCGGGCCGTCGCCCTGCTGAAGTGCGCGGAGGATCCTCGAGAACGCCTCGGAGACCACGTCCTCGGCGTCCGCCGCCGTGTTCGTGTACTGGAACGCGACCTTGCGCGCCGCGTCCGCATGGCGCTCGTAGAGCACGCCGAAGGCCGCCGGGTCGCCCGCGCGTACGCCGGCGATCAGCTCTGGGTCGCTGGACGTCTCCGTCCAGAGCGACAGCGCCTCCTGCGACATTCCGTGCTCACTCCTGTAGCCGGATCAGTAGGGGCATTCTTCCTGGTGCATAGGGGGCGTTCAAGCACCGTGAGGGGTTTGTCACACTTCGCGGATCGGGACTCAAGAAAAAAACTTTCAGAACTCGCGTCATCACACCGTCATGGCCCCCTCTCATGGGGCATGACAAGCGAGGTGAACGTCCCGGGTGCAGCTCCCGCCATGCCGCTGCTGCGCCGCTGGGAGGCCGCGAGCATCGGGACGGTGTGGCGCCGTCCCGGCGACTGGTTCACCCCTGCCGCCGAGGCGCTCGCGGAGGCTCTCGAGGGCCGACTCGACACCTCGCCGGCGGCCTACCGCCTGGGTCACGCCCGCGCCCTCGCCGGCGTCGGGATCACCGAGGCGATCGACGACATGGCGGTCCTGTTCCGTGCGGCCGGCTACGAGGCGGCTCCGATCCGCTCCATCCGGGCGCTGTGCGAGGGCTGGACCGAGGGCGACGCCGCAGCACGGGTCGAGCCCGTGATGAACGACCCGGAGTCGGGGCTGGGCAGCAACGACTACCTGGTGGCCCGCCTGGGCGAGGTCTACGGCACCGCCGAGCGTGACGGCATGACCGTGAGCGGCGCGTACGCGCTGGTCCTGGTCGACGTCGCTGCGGCGGACACCGACCCGTGGCAGCGGATGGCCAGGAACGCGGCGATCGGTCAGTCGTTGCGCGATGCCTACGGCAAGGGGCACCCGATGGCCCGTCTCGCCGATGGCCTGTACGCGGTGCTCGTCGAGCGCGGACCCGACATGGGTCGCGGCGTCGCCGAGCTTCGCGATCACATCTCCCGACGTGCCGTGCAGATGCGCGTCGGCAACCTCATGCGGCAGCCACCGCGCGTGTGGATCGAGTCCCTTCCGGACCTCCACGAGTACGCGGTCGAGCTGGTGGATTCGCTCCACCGCTGAGGGGGAGACGAGGGGCCGGTACCGAGCTGAGGGCGGTGCCGGCCCCTCGTCGCGTCTGTCCGGTCCCCGCGCATCCACTGAGGGACGATGCGCGGGGACCGGCAGCACGGCGGTCGCCGAGGCGCCCGGTTCGGTTTGAGGGTCAGCGAATGTACGCCGTTCACTTATCATTTAACCCATGCTTGAAGCCCCTGCCTCCGACCTTCGCGCCCGCCTGCTTGGGAGCGCTCTCACGATCATCGCGGAGCAGGGCGCGAGCGCCCTCACGGTGCGTGCCGTGGCGAAGGCCGCGGGATGCTCGACCATGGGCGTCTACACCCACTTCAGCGGCAAGTCGGGGCTGATCGACGCGGTGGTCGAGTCGGGCTTCGACGCGCTGGACCAGGCGCTCGCGGCGGCGTGGGACGCCACCGGTGGCGGCCGCGACGGTCTCGTGGCGACCGCGGAGGCGTACCAGGGTTGGGCCTTCGCCTCGCCCGCGCAGTTCCAGACCATGTTCTCGCCCGCGATCGCCGGCTACGAGCCCTCGGAGAGCACGCGCGAGCGCACGTGGGAGACCTTCTACGCGCACCGCGCGCGCGTGGCGTCCGCCCTCGACAGCGCCGACGCGGATCCGACCGCCTGGCACGACTCCGCGACCCGGCTGTGGGCCTTCACCCACGGCCACGTCGCGGTCGAGCTCCTGCGCCAGGCCTACGCGACGGCGGACATCGCGGCGTTCGACGCCTCGGAGGTCTCGGTGGTGATCGACCACGAGCTGGCGCGCGCCAGCCTGGACGTCGCGAGCTAGCGGCTCCGCTACTCGCCGATCCCGGTCCACACGACCACGGCGCGACCCTCGTCGCGGCGGACGCGGCGCCCGCGCTCGACGATCACGACATTGCCCGTGGGGCCCGTCGTGAAGATGCGCGAGCCGGTGTCGGCGCGCGGGCGCAGGCGCTCGACCTCGCGCTCGAGACGCTGCACCTCGTGCGACAGGTGCAGGATCCGCTTGATGCCGGCGAGGTTGATCCCCTCGTCCTGGCTCATGCGCTGGATCTCGCGCAGCGTCGCGACGTCGCGCAGCGAGTAGCGACGTCCGCCTCCGGGGCGGCGTCGGGGGACCACCAGGCCCAGCCGGTCGTACTGCCGGAGCGTCTGCGCGTGCATGCCGGCGAGCTCCGCGGCAGCGGAGATGAGGAACACCGGCTCGTCGACGTCTGGCTGCTCCATGATCCACCTCCCTTGCGCCCACGCTAGCGGGCGAGCAATCTCCCTGGTGCGAGACCTACCGCGCGGCGTCCTTGTAGAGATGCTCACGGGGGTCCTGGTCGCCGAGCTCCTCCGCGAGGGCCTCCACCGCCTTCTTGGCGTGGCGCGACAGCTTGTGCGGCACCGCCACCTCGACCGTCACGAGCAGGTCGCCCGTGCCCTTCTTCGAGGTGAGGCCGCGACCCTTGACGCGCAGCGTGGTGCCGGACTGGGTGCCCTGCGGCACCTTGACCTTCACGTGCTCGCCGGCCAGGGTCGGCACCTCGACCTGGGCGCCCAGCGCCGCCTCGTCGAACCGCACCGGCAGCTTCATCCGCAGGTTGAGCCCGTCGGTGGTGAACACCGGGTGCGGCTGCACGTGCACGGTGAGCATGAGGTCTCCTGCGGGGCCCCCGTTGCTGCCGGGCCGCCCCTTGCCGGGCACGCGGATCCGCTGGCCGTCCCTGACGCCGACCGGAAGGCGCGTCGTGATGCGTCCTCCGTCCATGCCGAGCGTCACGGTCGCGCCGGAGGCGGCGTCGCGGAACGACACCTCGGTCGCCGCGGCGATGTCGCCGCCCTTCTGAGGTCCCCGGTTGAATCCGCCGCCGCCGAACATGCCGCCGAGGATGTCCTCGAAGCCGCCGCCGCCGGTCTGGAAGCGCACGTTGCCGCCGCCTCCGCCGAACATGCCGCCGAACATGTCCTCGAAGTTGCCCGTTCCGCCGGGGCCGCCGGCCTGGAAGCGGGCGCCGCCGCCCATGGCGCGGATCTGGTCGTACTGGCGGCGGTCGTCCTCGTTCGAGAGGACCGCGTATGCCTCGCCCACGTCCTTGAACCGCTGCTCGGCGGTCGCGTCGCCCGGGTTGCGGTCCGGGTGCAGGTCGCGGGCGAGGCGGCGGTACGCCTTCTTGACCTCGTCCTGGGTGGCGTCCTTGGAGACGCCCAGCGCCTTGTAGAAGTCCTTGTTGAACCAGTCCTGGCTGGCCATGGCGTCTCCCTCCGTCCCTACTCGGGCTGCGCGACGATCACGCGCGCCGGGCGGAGCACACGCTCGCCGACCTTGTGGCCCGGCTGGGCGACGTGCTGGACGGTGGGCTCCGTCACCTCGGTGCTGGGCTGCGACATCAGCGCCTCGTGGAGCTGCGGGTCGAACACGTCGCCCGCGGCGCCGTACGCCGACCAGCCGAGGCCGCCGAGCGCGGCCTCGAGCTTCGCCGCGATGGCCGCGAAGGGGCCGTCCGTGAGGTCGCCGTGCTCGCGCGCCGCCGCGATGTCGTCGAGCGCGGGGATGAGCGCCTCGATCGCCTTCGCAGTCGCGTTGGTGCCGATCAGCTCGCGGTCGCGGTCGACGCGCTTGCGGTAGTTGACGTACTCCGCCTGCAGGCGCTGGAGGTCCGCGAGGTGCTCGGCGGCCTTCAGCTCGGCCTGGTCGAGCGCGGTGTCCGCGCCCTCCTCGTCCGCCTCGATGTCCGCCGCCGCGTCGTTGAGGATGCGCTCGGCCTGGGCCATCGCGTCGTCCTGCGGCTGGTCCGGTGTGGGGTTCTGGTTCTCGGTCATGGTCTCCTCCAAGCGGAGACGGCGGGCGGCGGTGCGAAGTCCAGCGACCCCGCTCCGCACGCCCGCCGTCGTGCCGTTACTTCTTGTCGTCCTCGTCGTCGACGATCTCGGCGTCGACCACGTCGTCGTCCGACGCGGCCTGCTCCGAGGCGCCCTCACCGGCAGCGGCCTCGGCCTGCTGCGACGCGTAGACGGCCTCGCCGATCTTCTGAGCCTTCTCGACCAGGGTCTCGTGCTTGGCCTTGATGTCCTCGACGTCGTCGCCCTCGAGAGCGGTCTTCACGTCGGCGATCGCGGACTTGACGTCCTCGGTCACCTCGGCGGGGACCTTGTCCTCGTTCTCGGAGAGGATCTTCTCGGTCGAGTACGCGAAGGTCTCGGCGTTGTTGCGGGTCTCGGCCTCCTCGCGACGCTTCTTGTCCTCCTCCGCGTGCTCCTCGGCGTCCTTGACCATGCGCTCGATGTCCTCCTTCGAGAGGGCCGAGCCACCGGACACGGTGATGGACTGCTCCTTGCCGGTGCCGCGGTCCTTCGCGTGGACGTGGACGATGCCGTTCGCGTCGATGTCGAAGGTGACCTCGATCTGCGGGACGCCGCGCGGGGCCGGCGCGATGCCCGACAGCTCGAACGTGCCGAGGAGCTTGTTGTCGCGAGCGAACTGGCGCTCGCCCTGGTAGACCTGGATCAGCACGGACGGCTGGTTGTCCTCGGCGGTCGAGAAGACCTCCGACGACTTGGTCGGGATCGCGGTGTTGCGCTCGATCAGGGTGGTCATGACGCCGCCCTTGGTCTCGATGCCCAGGCTCAGCGGCGTGACGTCGATCAGCAGGACGTCCTTGCGCTCGCCCTTGATGACGCCCGCCTGGAGCGCCGCGCCGACGGCGACGACCTCGTCCGGGTTGACGCCCTTGTTGGGCTCCTTGCCGCCGGTGAGCTCGCGCACCACGTCGGCGACTGCCGGCATGCGCGTCGAGCCGCCGACGAGCAGCACGTGGTCGATGTCCGAGAGCTTGATGCCGGCGTCCTTGATGACCTGGTGGAACGGCGCCTTGGTGCGATCGAGCAGGTCCGACGTCATCTGCTGGAACTGCGCGCGGGTGAGCTTGGTGTCGAGGTGCACGGGGCCGTTCTCGCCGATGCTCAGGTACTGCAGCGAGATGGTGGTCTGCTGCGCGGAGCTCAGCTCCTTCTTCGCCTGCTCGGCGGCCTCGCGGAGGCGCTGGAGGGCGGAGCGGTCCTTCGACAGGTCCACGCCCTCGGTGTTCTTGACCTCCTTGACGAGGTGGTCGACGATGCGCTGGTCCCAGTCGTCGCCGCCGAGGCGGTTGTCGCCCGCGGTGGCCTTGACCTGGATGGTCGAGAAGTCGTCCTCGTCCTTGCCCACCTCGAGGAGGGACACGTCGAACGTGCCGCCGCCGAGGTCGAAGACGAGGATGTGCTCGTCCTCCTTGCCCTTGTCGAGGCCGTACGCGAGGGCCGCCGCGGTGGGCTCGTTGACGATGCGCAGGACGTTGAGGCCCGCGATCTCACCGGCCTCCTTGGTGGCCTGACGCTCGTGGTCGTTGAAGTACGCGGGGACGGTGACGACCGCGTCGGTCACCTTCTCGCCCAGGTACTCCTCGGCGTCGCGCTTGAGCTTGCCCAGGATGCGGGCCGAGATCTCCTGCGGCGTGTACTTCTTGTCGTCGATCTCCTTCGACCAGTCGGTGCCCATGTGGCGCTTGACCGACGCGATGGTGCGATCGACGTTGGTGACGGCCTGACGCTTCGCGATCTCGCCGACGAGGACCTCGCCGGTCTTCGAGAAGGCCACGACGGACGGGGTGGTGCGGGCGCCCTCGGCGTTCGCGATGACGGTGGGCTCGCCACCCTCCAGGACCGACACCACCGAGTTCGTGGTGCCGAGGTCGATGCCAACTGCACGTGCCATGTCTGCTTCTTCCTCCAGTAGTTGAGCGACTGAGACTCAACTTATGTCGCGGCCCGAGGCGTGTCAAGCCGAGCCGGCCAAAGTTGAGCGAACTCTGCTCAAGTTCTCAGGAGGTGCCGCCGGGATCTCGACTGGACCCGCGCATCGTCCCTACGCTCGCCGCATGGAACTCGCCGCCGCCCGCGCCCACTTCGCCGCCAAGCTCGCGTTCGAGACGGACGTCTCGGACGTGCATGCGGCACTCGAGGGCGGCGACCCGGGGTTCGTGCTGATCGACACGCGCAGCCTGGAGGCGTGGGACCAGGGCCACGCGCGCGGTGCGGTCCACCTGCCCAAGCCGGACATGCCCGCGCGCATCCCCGCGGAGTACCCGCCGGGCACCAGGTTCGTCGTCTACTGCTGGGGTCCGGGCTGCAACGGGGCGACGCGCGCGGGGCTCATCATCACCGACCTCGGGTACGAGGTGAAGGAGATGATCGGCGGTTTCGAGTACTGGGCGCGCGAGGGCCTGCCCGTCGACGCGATCGCGGCCGACGGCGAGCGCGTCGACGCCACCTACCCGGTGGACCCGCTCACCTCGCCGCTGCCCGCCGCGGGCGCGCGCATCGCCTGCGACTGCTGACGGGCGCCGCGCTCAACCGGCGACCCGCACCCGCTGCACCACGTTGGCGGTATCGCGGCGCGTGAAGCCCAGGTGCTCGTACAGCCGGATCGCCGTCGTGTTGCCCGCGCCGGTGTGGAGGAACGGTCGGCGACCGGCAGCGTGGATGCCGTGCGCGACCGCCTCCATCAGGCGGGTTGCGAGGCCGCGACCGCGATGCGTCTCGCGCGTGCCCACCGCGCTGATCTCGGTCCAGCCGGGTGTGGTGAGCCGCTCGCCGGCCATCGCGATCAGGCGGCCGTCCTCCTTGATCCCGTAGTAGGCGCCGGTGAGGTGGGTCTCGGAGGAGAAGGGGCCGGGCTGCGCCTCCGCCACCAGGTCGACCATCGCGGGCGCGTCCTCGGCGGTGAGGCGGACCACGTCCGGGTGGGTGCGCCCGAAGCCGTCGGGCGCGGTCATCTGCACCACGTCGAAGCGGCCGAGCTCCTCCCAGCCGTCCGCGACCTCGACCGGTAGGCCGAACAGCACGACCTCGTCCTGGCCGGTGACGGCGGCGAGGTCGGCCCAGTCCTGCGCCGTCGGCTGAGGCGGCAAGGCGGCGAAGGGGGCGACCGTACGGCGGTACCGCGCGGCCTCGCCGCGTCGGATCCCGAGGGGACGGTGCGCCCCGGACAGCGCGTGGAAGGCGGGATTGTCGAGCTCGTGGGGCATGGGGAGATTCTCTCGCGCCGCGGAGTTCACGCGTCGCCGGGGCACCCCGGCTGCCAGGTTCCACACGGAATCCCGGATCAGCCCGGATCGACATGCAGCTCGCGTCGCATCGCCCGACCAGGACACGTGCGGTTGCAGAATGCGTGCGGAGACCGGTCGGGGGAGCTGGTCAGCGGCCTGGCCCGGGGCCCAGCCAAGTGCCTAGACCAGGAGCCCGTCCTCCATGCGCAGCACCCGGTCCGCCATCACGGACGCCTCGGCCGGATCGTGCGTGACCAGGAGCCCGGTGGTGCCGGTCGCACGCAGCAGGTCCCGCACCTCGACCGCGAGGCGACCGCGCAGGTCCGCGTCGAGGGAGGAGAGGGGCTCGTCGAGCGCGAGCAGCCGAGGTCGAGAGGCGAGCGACCGCGCCAACGCCACGCGTTGCCGCTGCCCGCCGCTCAGCTCCGTCACCGACCGGCCGCCAAGGCCCTCGAGCCCGACCATCGCGAGCAGCTCCGCGACCCGTGACTCCCGGGACCCTCGCGGCACGCCCGCCATCTCGAGCCCGAACGCGACGTTCGCGCCCACCGTGAGGTGGGGGAACAGCTGGCCGTCCTGGAAGACCAGCCCGAACCCGCGCCTGTGCACGGGCACGCGCGCGAGGTCCTCACCGTCCCACGCGACCGTCCCGCCCGCGAGCGGGGTCACCCCCACCACGGCGGACAGCAGCGACGACTTGCCGCAGCCCGACGGCCCGAGCAGCGCGACGATCTCCCCAGCCGCGACCGCGAGGGACACGCCCCGCACCGCCTCGACCGGAGGCGTGCCGGGGTAGGTGACGCGTGCATCGTCCACCCGTAGCCCGCTCATATCTCGGCCCCCACGGTGGTCCGCAGCCGCTCGGACGCGAGCATGACGGCCGCCGTCACGGCGGCGAGCAGGACGGATGCGGCGAAGGCCATGCCCACATTGTCGATGCCCGGCCGCGACAGCAGGCGCGCGATGGCGGTCGGCAGGGTGGGCGAGTCGGGTCGAGCGACGAATGCGGTGGCGCCGAACTCGCCCATCGCGATCGCGAAGGCGAACGCGAGGGAGGCTCCGACCGCGGAGCGCAGGAGCGGCGCGTCGACCCGCCACAGCGCCCGCCACGGGGAGGCGCCCAGCGTCGCGGCGGCGGCGCGCAGCCGCGGGTCGATCGCTCGCGCCGCGGGGACCAGCGCGCGCACCATGAGCGGCAGCGCGACCACCGCCTGCGCGATGGGCACCAGCCACCACGACCCGCGCAGGTCGACCCCCAGCACCGAGCGGTTGAGCGTGAGCAGCACGCCCAGGCCCACCACCACCGCGGACACCCCGAGCGGGAGCATCACGAGCGACTCCAGCCACGAGGCACGTCGCGACGGGCGCGCGACCAGCTGCGCGGTCACGATCCCGACCACGCCCGCGAACACCGTTGCCACCGCCGCCGTCACCAGCGACGTCACCATCGCCTCCCACACGGGTGCGGACAGCGTCGACCGCATCGGCGGCTCCCCGAACAGCGCCGCATAGTGGTCGAGGCCGTAGCCGCCGGTCACGCGGAGCGACCGTTCGATCAGCGCGAGCGCCGGCAGCACCAGCAGCACCACGGCGGGAGCGAGCGCCGCCGCGATCCCCGCCCGTTCCCGCGAACCGGGCCGGCGCATCGTCTCCACGGCGGCCGGCGGGCGCGGCGACCGTGCCCGCGCGCTCACCCACAGGGCGATCCCGACGAACACCACCTGCACCAGCGCGAGCACCGCCGCCGCGCGGAGGTCGAGGAACTGGTTCACCTGCACGTAGATCTCGGTCTCCACGGTGCGGATGCGGGACCCGCCCAGGATCAGGACCAGCGCGAAGGACGTCGAGCAGAACAGCATGACCACCGCGGCGGACGATGCGATGGCGGGCTTGAGCGCGGGCAGCGTCACCCGGGCGAAGGCACGGGCGGGCGAGGCACCCAGGGTGCGCGCCGCATCGGCCATGCGCGGCGACAGCGACTCCCACGCGCCGCCCACGATGCGCACCACCACCGAGACGTTGAAGAACACGAGCGCGAGGATGATCGCCGCCATCGACTGGTCGAGGCCCAGGAAGCCCAGCACGCCCGAGGCGGAGAACAGCGCGGAGAACGCGGCGGCGACCACGATGGTCGGCAGCACGAACGGCACCGTGACGAGCGCCCGCATCGCGCGGCGTCCCCGCCACTCGAATCGTGACAGCGCCCACGCGGCGGGGATGCCGAGCGCGAGCGAGCCCGCCGTGCCGGCCAGCGCGAGCACCACGGTGGTGGCGATCGCGCGCAGCGTGCGCTCGGAGGCGAGCACGTCGAGCGCGCCGGCGAGATCGCCGCCCTCGAGGAGGCCGCGGGCGATCACGGTGCCGGCAGGCCACAGGAAGAACAGCCCGAGGAACGCCACGGGCACGCCCGCGAGCGCCCACCAGAGGCGGGCGCTCGCGGGCCAGGGGTTCATCGGGGTGTGCTCAGTCGAGGACCGTGGCGGTCCACTCGTCGATCCATGCGTCGCGGTTCGCGTCGATCTCCGCGGCGTCGAGCGTGTACGGCGCGTCCGCGAGGGGCGCGAACTCGACCCACTCGGCGGGCAGCTCCACGGAGGTGGAGACCGGGTAGACGTACATGCTCTCCGGCATGGAGGCCTGGACCTCGTCGGAGAGCAACCAGTCGACCACGGCCTGCGCGCCCGCGGGGTTATCGGCCCCCTCGAGCACGCCCGCGTACTCGACCTGGCGGAAGCAGGTGTCGAGCATCGCGGCGGTGGTGGGCTCGCCGTCGATCACCTCGGACGGGGGCGAGGAGGCGTAGCTCAGCACCACCGGGTAGTCGCCGCCGTAGTTGGGGGCGGAGAAGTCCGTGAAGTAGGTGTCGGACCACGAGGCCGTGACGCGGAGGTCGTTGGCGCGCATCGCCTCCCACCAGTCGAGCCACGAGTCGCCCATCGCGGCCTGGGTCGCGAGCATGAACGCGAGGCCGGGGGACGAGGTCGCGGGGTTGGTGACGGACACCTGACCCGCGTACCGCGCGTCGGTGAGGTCGTCGAGCGTGGGCGCGCCGTCGGGGAAGGCCGCGAGGTCGTAGTTGAGGCAGACGTCGGAGAAGTCGACCGCGGTGAGCAGGTCCTCGGCGCCGGGGATCGCGTACTCGGCGGAGTCGCCGGCCGCGGGTGCCGTGCTCGCGTACGGGGCGAGGACGCCGCCGTCGATCGCGCGCGACGCGAACGTGTTGTCGATGCCGTAGACCGCGTCGCCCAGCGGCGCGTCCTTGGTCAGCACCAGCTGGTTCACCAGCGTGCCGGCGTCGCCGGGCTGCACCAGCTCGACGTCCAGGCCCGACTCGGCCTCGAAGGCGGCCAGCGCATCGTCCGGCACGTAGAAGCTGTCGTGGGTGACCAAGCGGACGGTGCCGCCCAGGGGTGCCTCGGCCTGTGCGGTCTCCGTCGCCTCGGCGGTTGACGATGCGCCGGGCTCGGTCGCCTGCGAACAGGCGGCCAGGGCGAGGGTCAGGCTGGTGGCTGCGGCCGTGACGGCCGCGGTGCGCGTGATGCGCATGGGTTTTCCTCCCGGAATAGGAGGGGACGAGACTCGACTCCCTACGCCGGTGCGAGCCGGATCAGGTTCGAGGGTCTGCGGCGTTCCGCACTCTCAGCGCCCTGGTTCCTCCGGTGGTCCCGGCGGAGGCGCTCCCCTGTCGTGTCCGGCCAGGATAGCGCGGGTGTCGCGGCGCTCGGTGCCCCGAGATCTCCGGTGGCGCCGCTCAGTCGATGGTGAGCGAGTTGAGGACCGTCTCGACGTTCTCCACGCCCGAGCCCAGGGTGTCGGAACCGGTCGAGTAGACGAGCACCTGGCGCTCGCCGTCGACCACCACGCCGACCGCGTTGGTCGAGATGAGGTCGTAGTACGGGTGCTCGTACTCGGCGAGGTAGGCGGTCAACCCGGAGGAGGTGCGCACCGCGCCCTGCGCGGTCGTGGTGACGTCCTCGAAGCCGGCCGTCGCGGAGGAGATGAAGGCGGTGGTCTCGACGCGGGCGACGCTCGGACCGCCCGTGTCGACCGCGCTGATCACCATGAGCATCACGCCGCCGGTCTCGACGTCGCCGGCTGTCAGCCACGCGCCGTCGACGTGCACGTCGACGTCGAGCGGGCCGGCCATCTGGTCCTCCATCTCGGAGACGCCGATGATGTCCGTGACGTCCTCCCATGCGGGGTCGACGGCGATGGTGCCGCCACCCTCGAGGACGTCCTGAGTCGACCATCCGTCGCCCGGGGCTGCGGTGAGCTCGCGCCCACCCGCCTCCGACGCCGCGTCGGCGAGCTCCGGCACGATCATCGCGATCGCCCCGCCGATCAGCCCGAGCAGGACGACAGCGCCCGCGATCGACCAGCCCACGATCGCGCCCACGCGAGCACGCGGAGCCGTGGACGATCGCTGGTCGCGGACCGCAGGGTCGATCACGCGGTGCGTGCCCCACTCGCGACCGTCCCAGTAGCGCTGCTGGCCGGCCTGCTCCGGGTCCGGATACCAGCCTGCCGGCGGAAGCTCAGGTGCGGGGGCGACGGCCGCGGGCGCGGCGAAGTCGGTGGCCGAGGTCGGCTGCTGGTCGGTCATCGTTCCCCCTGGTGACACCCTGTTGCCGGGGAGTCTAGGGGAGGACCCGTGACCAATGGCACGGTGTGACGCGCCCCACGCGTCTCTTGCGCCGAATGACCGGGCTCAGATGTCGATGCGGTGGAAGTTCTGGAAGCTCTTCGACGCGGTGGGGCCCCGCTGGCCGCGGTAGCGCGAGCCGTAGCGGTCGGAGCCGTACGGGTGCTCGGCGGGCGAGGACAGGCGGAAGAAGCACAGCTGGCCGATCTTCATGCCCGGCCACAGGTTGATGGGCAGCGTCGCAGTGTTGGAGAGCTCGAGCGTGACGTTGCCCTCGAAGCCGGGGTCGATGAAGCCGGCGGTCGAGTGCGTGAGGAGGCCCAGCCGCCCCAGCGAGGACTTCCCCTCGAGGCGAGCCGCGATGTCGTCGGGCAGCGTCACCGACTCGTACGTGGACCCGAGCACGAACTCGCCGGGGTGCAGCACGAACGGCCCGTCGCTGATGTCGACCAGGCGCGTGAGCTCGGGCTGCTCGGCGGCCGGGTCGATCGCCGCGTACTTGTGGTTGTCGAACACGCGGAAGTAGCGGTCGAGGCGCACGTCGATGGAGGAGGGCTGGATCATGTCGGGGTCCCACGGGTCGAGGGCGACCCTGCCCGCCGTGATCTCAGCGCGGATGTCGCGGTCCGAGAGCAGCATGGTGCCCAACCTAGTGCGCGCGCCCGGACGATGCGAGGGTCGACGCCCATCGGTGCGGCCATCAGGGCGATCCCCGATGCGGCGCGACGCGGCCCTTGGCTACGGTCTCCCCGTGCAACCCGTCCTGTCGTCCTTTCTCCGCGTGGTGCTCACCGCGTGGGTCGCGCTCCTCCTGGGCGGGCTGACCCCGGTGGCGCAAGGGGTGCTGCCCGACGAGGTGGCGTCCCTCGCCAACTCGGTCGCCGGGTGGACCGTGCCCACGGCCGCGCTCGTCTGGTGGCTCGCCCGCTCCCGCGTCGAGGCCGCCCTGGGCGGCGCGGTCGCGTTCGTGGCGCTCACGCTCGGCTACTCCGTGGTGTCCGACTGGCGCGGGGAGCAGTTCGACCCGACGTTCTGGGCGACCATCGGGATCGTGGCGGGTCCCGTGATCGGGCTCGCGGCTCACGCGCTGCGGCGTCCCGCGCGGGAGGCGGCGGTGGGCGCCGGCGTGCTGTCCGGCGTGCTGGTCGGGGAGGCGGTCTACGGCCTCACCGTGATCGCGGACACCACCAGCCCGGTGTTCTGGTGGATCTGCGCGGCCGCCGGGGTGATCCTTCTCGGCGCGATGTGCGCGAGGCTCGCTCGCCCCGGGGCCATCGTGCTCGCGTGCGGCACCTCTGCCGCCGTCGCGGGGGCGTTCGTGGTCGCGTACCGCCTGCTCGGAGGGGTCGGCGCCTGACGGCCGCGGCTCGAGGCGGCTACTCCCCGCCGGGCCGGCGGCGGCGCTGCTGCTCGTTGAGCCACACCTGGTAGGCGGGGTCGTCGTCGGGGGCGATCGGCGCGGGCGGCATCGGGTGCTGCGTGGGCCCGCCGAGCAGCTTGAGGAGGATCCACGCGCCGGCCCCGACCCACGGCACCAGCAGGATGATGAGGATCCACGCCGCCTTCGGCAGATGCTGCGGGTGATCCGAGGGCTGCTGCACCACGTCGGCGAGCGCGTAGACCGTCATCGCGATGTACAGCAGCAGGGGCAGCAGGCGCATGATCGGAATGTAGCGGTCCTGACGTCCCGGAATCCAGTGGTCTCCCAGGGGAATCGTGGGCGCCGTGGTGCCCGGCCCCGCGCAGGGGGACGATGCTCCGGTCGCCCGGCCCGTGCATCGTCCCGCGGTCCGGTGGTGGGGTTCACGGACCCTTCCGGCCCCCTCGTGAGAGCGCTCTCTCGCAAAAAACGAATCGTTTCGATAAGGTGGATCCCGACACTCAGCCGGAGGCGCCGCACGGATGCGCGCGCCCCGACACGAAAGGCACCGCCCATGCAGTTCGGCCACTTCGACGACGAGGCCCGCGAGTACGTCATCACGACGCCGCACACCCCCTACCCGTGGATCAACTACCTGGGCGCCCAGGACTTCTTCGGTCTCGTGTCGCACACGGGCGGCGGGTACTCCTTCTACCGCGACGCCAAGCTGCGTCGCCTCACGCGCTACCGCTACAACAACGTGCCGGTGGACGACGGCGGTCGCTACTTCTCCATCAACGACGGCGGCGACGTGTGGAGCCCCGGCTTCCGTCCGTACAAGACCGAGCTCGACTCCTTCGAGACGCGCCACGGTATGGGCTACACGCGCATCACGGGCTCGCGGAACGGTCTCGAGGCGAGCGTCCTGCTGTTCGTGCCGGTGGATGTCAACGCGGAGATCCACCGCGTCGAGCTGACCAACACGTCCGACGCCCCGAAGTCCTTCTCGCTGTTCAGCTTCCTCGAGTTCAACCTGTGGAACGCCGAGGACGACCAGACCAACTACCAGCGCAACCTCTCGATCGGCGAGGTCGAGGTGGTCGACGGCGCGATCTATCACAAGACCGAGTACCGCGAGCGTCGCGACCACTACGCCGTCTACGGCGTGAACGCCGAGATCGCGGGCTTCGACACGGACCGCGACACGTTCCTCGGGTTCGGCAACGGCTTCGACGAGGCCGCCGTGCCGCACGCCGGGAAGGCGGGCAACTCGGTGGCGTCCGGCTGGTACCCGATCGCCTCGCACCAGCTCGCGGTCGAGCTCGCCCCGGGCGAGTCGAAGGCCTTCACGTTCGTGCTCGGTTACCTGGAGAACCCGCGCGACGACAAGTGGGAGGCGCCCGGCGTCATCCGCAAGGACGGCGCCCGCGAGCTGCTCGCCCGCTTCGCCACGGACTCCCAGACGATGGACGAGTTCGCCAAGCTCAACGCCTACTGGGACGGCCTGCTGGGCTCGTACACCGTCGAGTCGGGCCACGAGAAGCTCGACCGCATGGTCAACATCTGGAACCAGTACCAGTGCATGGTGACCTACAACATGTCGCGCTCGGCGTCGTTCTTCGAGACCGGCATGGGCCGAGGCATGGGCTTCCGCGACTCGTCGCAGGACCTCCTCGGATTCGTGCACCTGGTCCCCGAGCGCGCCCGCGAGCGCATCATCGACATCGCGTCGACGCAGTTCGAGGACGGCAGCGCGTACCACCAGTACCAGCCGCTCACCAAGCGCGGCAACCACACGCTGGGCTCGGGCTTCAACGACGACCCGCTGTGGCTGATCCTCGGCGTCGCCGCCTACATCAAGGAGACGGGCGACTTCGCGATCCTCGACGAGATGGTCCCGTTCGACAACGACGAGACCAAGGCCGCCTCCCTCATGGAGCACCTCAAGCGCTCGTTCGACCACCCGCTCAACAACGTCGGCCCGCACGGCCTGCCGCTCATCGGCCGCGCCGACTGGAACGACTGCCTCAACCTCAACTGCTTCTCCACCGAGCCCGGCGAGTCCTTCCAGACCACCGGCAACCGCACCGGCGGCGTCGCCGAGTCGATCTTCATCGCGGGCATGTTCGCCGCGATCGGCCCCGACTACGCGGCGCTCGCGCGCCGTCGTGGGGACGATGCCGAGGCCGAGCGGGCGGAGAAGGCCGTCGAGGAGATGAAGGCCGCCGTCATCGAGCACGGCTGGGACGGCGAGTGGTTCCTGCGCGCCTACGACTACTTCGGCAACAAGGTGGGCTCCGCCGAGAACCCCGAGGGTCAGATCTGGATCGAGCCCCAGGGCTTCTGCATCATGGGCGGCATCGGCGTCGAGGAGGGCCTCGCGGACAAGGCGCTCGACGCGGTGGAGGAGCGCCTGGGAACCGACCACGGCATCGTGCTCCTCAACCCGGCCTACACCGACTACCACGTGGAGCTGGGCGAGGTGACGTCCTACCCGCCGGGCTACAAGGAGAACGCGGGCATCTTCTGCCACAACAACCCGTGGGTCATCATCGCGGAGACCGTGGTGGGTCGTTCCGAGCAGGCGTGGGACCACTACAAGCGCATCACCCCCGCGTACCGCGAGGAGATCTCCGAGGTGCACCGCCTCGAGCCGTACGTGTACGCGCAGATGATCGCCGGCAAGGATGCGGTCCGCCATGGCGAGGCGAAGAACTCGTGGCTCACCGGCACGGCGTCGTGGAACTTCGTCACGGTGTCCCAGTACCTGCTGGGCGTGCGGGCGGACTACGACGGCCTGGTGGTCGACCCGTGCATCGGCGCCGAGGTGTCCGAGTTCACCGTCCGCCGCGTGGTCCGCGGCGCGACCTACGTCATCAAGGTGACCAACTCCGGCGGCAAGGGCGCGTCGCTCACCGTGGACGGCCAGCCCATCGACGGCACCCTGGTGCCGTACGCGGCTCCCGGTGCCGTGGTCGAGGTGGTCGCCACCGTCTAGCCGTTCCTTCCAGGTCGCGAGGGCGTCGCAGCGGGTGCGGCGCCCTCGCGCATACCCCGGGGGGTGCCGGGTCCCGGCGCGGCCGTGGCACACTTCGCGTGAACAGGGGAGGGCGATGGCCGAGCCGAGCGTCGAGGAGGCGTACCGGGAGTCCGGTGCGCTGGTGCTCACTCTCGCGCTGCGCGCGCTCGGCTCCGTGGAGGACGCGGAGGACGTGGTCCGCCGCGTGTTCGCCTCCGCCGCCGCGGGCGGCTCGCTCGAGCCGCGAGACCTGCTCCACGACGCGGCGGACCGCATCACCGGGGACCTCGAGCGTCGCGTGCGCTCCAAGCTGTCGACCCTCGACGACGAGCGTGTCGTGTCCGAGGGTCTCACCGACGACCGCGCCGTGGTCGCCGAGGCGGATCGCATCCTCGTGCGCGCGTCGCTCGACCGGCTGCCGGCCGAGGACCGTGAGGCGCTCGAGCGCGCGCTCATCCACGGTGTCCCGCGCTACGAGCTCGCGCTCGCGACGGGACTCTCGGAGGAGGAGCTGGAGGTGCGTCTGCGCGACGCGTTGCTCGCGCTGTGGCATGGGACCCCGCCCGGCGAGGGTCACACCTCCGTCCAGGGGCTGGCCTCCCGCGCGCTCGGAATCCGGGTCGCGGACGGCGGGCAGCAGCACATCGCGGGGTGCACGGAGTGCCGTGCCGCGTGGCGCTCTCTCAACGACCTCGTCGGGGCGGTCACCCGGCTGCCGGCCGCGGGCCCGGTGGTACCGCCGCGTGCGGGCCTCTGGGACGAGGTGCGCCGCGCCGTCGACGCCGGACCTCCCGAGGACGAGTCGGACTGGCGCGACGAGGCCCGCGACGACGCGCGCCGCGCGCAGCGTCGACGCATGCTCGTCATGGCCGCGGCGGTGGTCGCCGCGAGCGTGTTCGCCGGCCTCGCGGTGGTGCTCTCCCAGGTCCTCGCCGAGCCGGAGCCGGCAGCGATCGCGCGGGCGTCCCTCGAGGATCCGAGGTCCGCGGGGGTCGATGCCGGCACCGCACGCCTCGTCGAGGCCGCCGACGGGAGCCAGGCGATCGTGGTCGACGGGCCCTATGCCGAGTATCCGGACGCGAATCTCGAGCTGTGGGTGACCCCGACGGGCGGCGAGCCGGTCTCGCTGGGCCAGGTGTCGTCGGGCCACTACGAGGTGGCGCTGCCGCCCGGTCTCGAGGTCGGTTCCGGGACCGTGGTGGAGATCAGCCGCGAGCCATGGGACGGAGATCAGGACCCGAGCGGCGACGTGATCGCCCGGGGCGCCTTCGGGGGCTGACCCCGCCCCCACCCCGCTGCGCTCCGCACGGTCTGACGCCCGACACGCGGGGATCACCGGCGCAT
>NZ_BBLW01000009.1 GCF_000971135.1 Demequina phytophila
GTCCCGGCGGCTTCGGCGGCCCCGGCGGCCGTCCCGCCCCCGGCGGCCGTGGCCGCGGCGGCGGCACCGCCGGCGCGTTCGGCCGTGCGGGCGGCAAGCCCGTCCGCGGTCGCAAGTCCAAGCGCGCGAAGCGGGCCGAGTACGAGCAGCAGCAGGCGCCGGCGATCGGCGGCGTGCAGATCCCTCGCGGTGACGGCTCGACGCTCATCCGTCTGCGCCGCGGTGCGACCCTCACCGACTTCGCCGAGAAGATCGATGTCAACCCCGCGTCGCTGGTGACCGTCCTGTTCCACCTGGGCGAGATGGCCACCGCGACGCAGTCGCTCGACGAGGACACCTTCGAGGCCCTCGGCGGCGAGCTCGGCTACGTCATCCAGATCGTGTCCCCCGAGGAGGAGGACCGCGAGCTGCTCGAGGACTTCAACATCGACATCGAGGCCGAGCTGGCCGCGGAGACCGATGAGGAGCTCGAGGCCCGCCCGCCGGTCGTCACCGTCATGGGTCACGTCGACCACGGAAAGACCCGCCTGCTCGACGCGATCCGCAACGCCGACGTCATCTCCGGCGAGGCCGGCGGCATCACCCAGCACATCGGTGCCTACCAGGTCCACACGACCCACGAGGGCAACGACCGCGCCATCACGTTCATCGACACCCCGGGTCACGAGGCGTTCACCGCCATGCGTGCCCGTGGTGCCCAGGTCACCGACATCGCGATCCTCGTGGTCGCGGCGGACGACGGCGTGATGCCGCAGACCATCGAGGCGCTCAACCACGCCCAGGCGGCCAACGTGCCGATCGTCGTGGCGGTGAACAAGGTGGACAAGGAGGGTGCGAACCCGGCCAAGATCCGTCAGCAGCTCACCGAGTACAACCTGGTGGCGGAGGAGTACGGCGGCGACACCATGTTCGTCGACGTGTCCGCGCTCAAGGGTCAGGGCATCGACAGCCTCCTCGAGGCCGTCCTGCTCACCGCCGACGCGGGCCTCGACCTGCGCGCCAACCCGAACAAGGACGCCCGCGGCGTGGCCGTCGAGGCTCACCTCGACAAGGGCCGTGGTGCCGTGGCGACCGTCCTGGTCAACTCGGGAACGCTCAAGGTCGGCGACGCGATCGTCGCGGGCACGGCCTACGGCCGCGTCCGTGCGATGTTCGACGAGCACGACAACCCGGTCCAGGAGGCGCTCCCGGCGCGTCCGGTCATGGTCATCGGCCTGACCTCGGTGCCCGGCGCCGGCGACACCTTCCTGGTGGCCGACGACGACCGCACCGCGCGTCAGATCGCGGAGAAGCGTGCGGCCGCCGAGCGTGCCGCCCAGCTCGCGAAGCGTCGCAAGCGCATCTCTCTCGAGGACTTCAACAAGGCCCTCGAGGAGGGCAAGGTCGAGACCCTCAACCTCATCATCAAGGGTGACGTCTCCGGTGCCGTCGAGGCGCTCGAGGACGCGCTGCTCCAGATCGACGTGGGCGACGAGGTCGACCTGCGCATCATCCACCGCGGTGTCGGTGCGGTGACGCAGAACGACGTCAACCTCGCGACGGTCGACAACGCCATCATCATCGGCTTCAACGTGCGTCCGGCCGAGCGCGTCCAGGACCTCGCGGATCGCGAGGGCGTGGACATGCGCTTCTACTCGGTCATCTACCGCGCGCTCGAGGACGTCGAGGCGGCGCTCAAGGGCATGCTCAAGCCCGAGTTCGAGGAGCGTCAGGTCGGTGGCGCGGAGATCATGGAGATCTTCCGCTCCTCCAAGTTCGGCAACATCGCCGGTTCGCTGGTGCGTACCGGTGTGATCCGCCGCAACGCGAAGGCCAAGGTGGTGCGCAACGGCGTCGTCATCGGCGAGCCGACCATCGAGACGCTGCGCCGCTTCAAGGACGACGCCACCGAGGTGCGCGACGGCTACGAGTGCGGTATCGGCCTCGGCAAGTTCAACGACATCCAGGTCGGTGACATCATCGAGACCTTCGAGATGGTCGAGATCCCGAGGGACTGATGGCTGACAAGGCACGGGCTCTGAAGCTCGCGGGCACGATCAAGAAGATCGTCGCCCGCGCGCTCCAGACCGAGATCAAGGATCCGCGGCTGACGTTCGTCACCGTGACCGACGTCCGTGTGACCGGAGACCTCCAGCAGGCCTCCGTGTTCTACACGGTGCTCGGCACGGACGAGGAGCGGGAGGACGCGGCGAAGGGCCTGGCGAAGGCCAAGGGCCGGCTGCGGTCGATCGTGGGCTCGCAGCTCGGCATCCGGCTCACCCCCACGCTCGAGTTCCACCTCGACGCGGTCCCCGAGACCGCGGCGAGCCTCGACCGTGCCCTCCACGAGGCGCACGTGCGGGACGAGGAGCTCAAGCGGCTGCGCGAGACCGCGCAGTACGCGGGGGAGTCGGACCCGTACAAGCACCCCGACGAGGACGAGTCCTAGTTGGGACGCAAGGGCGGTCCCGAGCCCGTCCCCGGCCTCGTGGTCGTGGACAAGCCGGCCGGCTGGACCTCGCACGACGTCGTCGCGCGGGTCCGCCGGCTGGCGTCCACCTCCAAGGTGGGCCATGCCGGCACGCTCGACCCCATGGCGACGGGCGTGCTGGTGCTCGGCATCGGCAAGGCGACCAAGCTGCTCACCTACGTCGTGGGGCACGACAAGTCCTACGACGCCACCATCCGGCTCGGCCAGTCGACCGTGACGGACGATGCGGAGGGAGAGGTCACCTCGACCGCGGACGCGTCCGCGGTGGGGGACGAGGCCATCCGTTCCGCCATCGCCCGGCTCACGGGGGACATCCTCCAGCGACCCAGCGCGGTCAGCGCGATCAAGGTCGACGGCAAGCGGGCGTACGCCCGCGTGCGAGGGGGAGAGGACGTCGAGCTGCCCGAGCGTCCGGTGACGGTGTCGCGCTTCGACCTCCTGGAGGTCCGGAGGGACGATGCCGTGGTCGACCTGGACGTCCGGGTGGACGTGTCGTCGGGCACGTACGTGCGCGCGCTCGCGCGCGACCTGGGTGCCGCGCTCGGCGTGGGCGGTCACCTGACCGCGCTGCGCCGCACACGCGTGGGCGGCATCGGCCTCGACCGTGCGAGGACCCTCGAGGACCTGGGCGCCGTGGTCGACGGCGGCGAGCCGCTCCCGCGGGTGCCGCTCGCCGACGCCGCCGCGGCGACCCTGCCCGTGCTCGAGGTGACGGACCGCGACGCGGTCGCGTTGTCCTTCGGGCAGTGGATCGACGCCGCCGTCGACGGCCCCACCGTCGCCATCGCGCCCGGTCCGCGGGCGGTCGCGATCGTCGAGCCCAAGGCGGGCCGCGCGAAGCCGACCATCGTGTTCGAGCCCGCCGCCGCATCGTCCCCCGCCGCTCCTGCGGCAGAATGACCCGCATGCACGTCTGGCGCTCGCTCGCGGAGATCCCCGACCTGGGTCCCGCCGTGGTCACGCTCGGGAACTTCGACGGCGTCCACCGCGGCCACCAGGCCGTGCTGCAGGCGATGGTGGCGGACGCGCGTGAGCGCGGCCACGTCGCCCTCGCGATGACGTTCGACCCGCACCCCAAGGCGGTGCATGACCCGGCCCACCAGCCGGAGCTCATCACGGGCCTCGACGACCGCCTCGAGCGGCTCGCGGCGACCGGCCTCGACGGGGTGCTGGTGGTGCGTTACACGCTCGACTTCGCGCGCCAGACGCCCGAGGAGTTCGTGCTCGACTACCTGGTGCACGGCCTGCACGCCTCGTGCGTGGTCGTGGGCCGCGACACGCGCTTCGGGCGTGGCAACGCGGGCGACGTGGGGACCATGCGCGAGCTCGGGGCGCAGCTGGGCTTCGCGGTGGACATCATCGACGACGCGTGCGCGATCTCGGAGTCCGGCCGACGCTGGTCGTCGACCTGGGTGCGCGAGCTGCTCGACTCCGGGGACCTGCCGGCGGCGACCGAGGTGCTGGGCCGCGAGCACCGGCTGCGCGGCACCGTCATCCACGGCGACGCGCTCGGCCGCGAGATCGGGTTCCCCACCGCGAACCTCGACCACACCGCCGGGATGATCCCGCGCCACGGCGTGTTCGCGGGGTGGCTCACGGTGCTCGACGGGCATGCCAACGCGCGCGCCGGCGCGCTGGTCGGGGAGCGCATGCCCGCGGCCATCAGCCTCGGCATGAACTACACCGTGGGCGGCACCGACCTGCGCATCGAGGCGTACGTCATCGACCGCGACGGGATCGACCTGTACGACGCGGAGGTCGCGCTCGACCTCGTGGAGTGGCGCCGTCCCATGCTCGACTTCGGGTCGCTCGAGGCGCTGGTGACGGCGCTCGGCGAGGACGTCGACTGGTGCCGCACCGTGCTCGCCGTGCGCGCCTGACGCTCCCGGTCGCGCGCACCGCCCCGCGTCCTGTACCATTGACAGTCGCCGTCAGAACGGCCGCGGATCCCAGTGCACCGGAGAACATGCCCGGTTGCGCCGCGCAACGAACCGAAAGAGAGACCCCAGTGGCACTCGACGCAGCAGTGAAGCAGTCCATCATGACCGAGTACGCGACCCACGAGGGCGACACCGGCTCTCCCGAGGTTCAGGTCGCCGTCCTCACGCAGCGCATCAAGGACCTGACCGAGCACCTCAAGGAGCACAAGCACGACCACCACTCGCGTCGTGGCCTGCTCCTCATGGTCGGCCGTCGCCGCAACCTCCTCAACTACCTCGCGAAGACGGACATCAACCGTTACCGCTCGCTCATCGAGCGTCTGGGCCTGCGCCGCTAAGCGCAGCCCCTCCCGGCGTCTGCCCGGCCGCTCCCCTCAGGGGTCGCAGCGGCCGGGCTTTCGCGTACCCGGGGACGATGCGCGGGCCGGGCCCCGCACGAACGTCGCCGCGCGCGCCCGCGGGGCCCCCGCATCGTCCCTCCCTGCTGTTAGGATTGTCGCGGCCCGGTTCGCCGGGCCGACCAACACAACCTGGCAGGCCAGCCGGATGCTGATCCTCGGTGGTGACCCCCAGAACCCCCTCCCGCAAGGGGACCGTTCTGAGCGTTTCGACTGACGATCAGTGACGCGGCGTGAGCCGCATCCGCCTGCCTGCCACGAATAGGCAAGGAGCAACTCCTGATGGAGGGTCCTGAGATCAAGTTTGCCGAGGCCGTCATCGACAACGGCGCCTACGGCACCCGCACGGTCCGCTTCGAGACGGGTCGTCTCGCGCAGCAGGCCGCGGGCACCGTTGCCGCGTACCTCGACAACGACACCATGCTGCTGTCGGCCACCACGGCCGGCAAGAGCCCCCGCGACGGCTTCGACTTCTTCCCGCTGACGGTGGACGTCGAGGAGCGCTCGTACGCCGCGGGCAAGATTCCCGGCTCGTTCTTCCGCCGCGAGGGTCGCCCGTCGACGGACGCGATCCTCACGTGCCGCCTGATCGACCGTCCGCTGCGCCCGACCTTCGTGTCCGGCCTGCGCAACGAGATCCAGGTGGTCGTGACGGTGCTCGCGATCAACCCGGACGACGCCTACGACACCCTCGCGATCAACGCGGCCTCCGCGTCGACGCAGATCGCCGGCCTGCCGTTCTCCGGCCCCATCGGCGGCGTGCGCATCGCGCTCATCGACGGCCAGTGGGTCGCGTTCCCCAAGTACTCGCAGAAGGAGCGCGCCGTCTTCGACATGGTCGTCGCCGGCCGCATCGCGGGTGACGACGTCGCCATCATGATGGTCGAGGCCGAGGCGACCGACGACGCGTTCGAGCTCATCGCCGAGGGCGCCAAGGCCCCCACGGAGGAGGTCGTCGCCGAGGGTCTCGAGGCCGCGAAGCCGTTCATCCGCGCGCTGTGCGAGGCGCAGATCGCCCTCGCCGCGCAGTCCTCGAAGGAGACCCGCGAGTTCCCGCGCTTCCTCGACTACCAGGACGACGTGTTCGCCGCCGTGTCGGCCGCCATCGAGGGCGACCTCGCCGCTGCGCTGCAGATCGCTGACAAGCAGGAGCGCGAGAACCGTCTCGACGAGATCAAGGACGCCGCGCACGCGCAGTTCGACGGCCAGTTCGAGGGTCGCGAGAAGGAGATCTCCGCGGTGGTCCGCGCGGTCACCAAGAAGACCATCCGCCAGCGCATCCTCAAGGACGGCGTCCGCATCGACGGCCGTGGCCTCAAGGACATCCGTCCCCTCTCGGCCGAGGTCGCCGTGGTGCCCCGCGTGCACGGCTCCGCGATCTTCGAGCGTGGCGAGACCCAGATCATGGGCATCACCACGGTCAACATGCTCAAGATGGAGCAGCAGATCGACTCGTTCAACCCCGAGACGCGCAAGCGCTACATGCACCACTACAACTTCCCGCCGTTCTCGACGGGTGAGACCGGTCGTGTGGGCAGCCCCAAGCGTCGCGAGATCGGCCACGGCGCGCTCGCCGAGCGCGCCCTGGTGCCCGTGCTCCCGTCGCGCGAGGACTTCCCGTACGCGATCCGTCAGGTGTCCGAGGCGCTCGGCTCGAACGGCTCGACCTCGATGGGCTCCGTGTGCGCCTCGACGCTCGCGCTGCTCAACGCCGGCGTGCCGCTGAAGGCCCCCGTCGCGGGCATCGCGATGGGCCTCGTGTCCGACACGGTCGACGGCGAGACCCGCTACGCGGCGCTCACCGACATCCTGGGCGCCGAGGACGCGTTCGGCGACATGGACTTCAAGGTCGCCGGCACCTCCGAGTTCGTCACCGCGATCCAGCTCGACACCAAGCTCGACGGCATCCCCGCCTCGGTGCTCGGCGGCGCGCTGTCGCAGGCCAAGGACGCGCGTCTGCACATCCTCGGCGTGATGGCCCAGGCCATCTCCGAGCCCGACGAGATGAGCCCGCACGCGCCCCGAGTGATCGCGGTGCGCATCCCCGTCGACAAGATCGGCGAGGTCATCGGCCCCAAGGGCAAGATGATCAACCAGATCCAGGACGACACGGGCGCGGACATCTCGATCGAGGACGACGGCACCGTGTACATCGGCGCCACCGACGGCCCGTCGGCGGAGGCCGCGCGCGCCGCGATCAACGCGATCGCGAACCCGCACGTCCCCGAGGTCGGCGAGCGCTTCGTCGGCACCGTGGTGAAGACCGTCGCGTTCGGCGCCTTCATCTCGCTCAGCCCGGGCAAGGACGGCCTGCTGCACATCTCGCAGATCCGCAAGCTCGTGGGCGGCAAGCGTGTCGAGAACGTCGAGGACGTGCTCGGCGTGGGTCAGAAGATCCAGGTGGAGATCACCGAGGTCGACCCGCGCGGCAAGCTGTCGCTCGGCGTGGTCGAGGAGGCCGGCGCGGAGTCCGCGGAGGCCGAGGAGACCGTCGAGGCGTAAGCGCCTCAGGTTCTGACGCTCGAAGGGCGGTCCGGTGCGCCGGGCCGCCCTTCGGCGTTCCTGGGCGCGTTCCCGCGCGGCACGTTGCAGGACCACGCGGCGTTCCGTCCTGCATACGGGTCGCCGCGACCCGCATGCAGGACTGTTGCACCGGTGAACCTGCATGCAGGAGTCGACCGTGCCGGGCGCGGCCCACGGACCCGGACACCGCGCGCGGCGAGCGGGACTAGGCTCGCCCTCATGCCTCACACCCTTCCCCTCGTGCACGCGGGAGCGCTCGGCTCCGACCTCGCCATCGAGCAGGACCACGGCGCCGTCATCCGCCGCAGCATCCTGCCGGGCGGCGTCCGCGTGCTCACCGAGCAGATCCCCGGCATGCGCAGCGCGACGCTCGGCGCGTGGATCGGGGTGGGCTCGCGCGACGAGGCCCCCGAGCACGCCGGCTCGACGCACTTCCTCGAGCACCTGCTGTTCAAGGGCACGCAGCGCCGCACCGCGCTCGACATCGCGGAGGAGTTCGACCGCGTCGGCGGCGAGTCCAACGCGCTCACCGGCAAGGAGTACACCTGCTACTACGCGCGGGTGATCGACACCGACCTGCCGATGGCGATCGACGTGGTGCTCGACATGGTGACCTCGGCTCGCCTCGACCAGGCCGACTTCGACATGGAGCGCGGGGTCATCCTCGAGGAGCTCGCCATGAACGAGGACGACCCGGGCGACGTCATCCACGAGCGCTTCACCGAGGCGGTGCTGGGCGGCCACGTGCTCGGCCGGCCCATCGGCGGCACGCCGGAGATCATCGAGGCCGTCACGCGCGACGCCGTGTGGGCCCACTACACGCAGCACTACTCGCCGGCAGGGCTGATCGTCACCGCCGCCGGGGGAGTGGATCACGACGCCGTGTGCGCGTGGGTGCACGATGCGCTGGTCGCCGGCGGCTGGGACCTCGCGGGCGACGCGGTGCCCGTGGGGCGGCGCGACCGGTTCGCGCCGGTCGAGGCGACCCTCACGCCCGAGGTGCGGATCCGCAGGAGCGAGCTCGAGCAGGCGCACGTGCTGATCGGCACGCGCGGCTTCTCCGCGACCGACGACCGCCGCAGCGTCCTCGCGGTCTACAACGCGATCCTCGGCGGCGGGATGAGCTCCCGCCTGTTCCAGGAGATCCGCGAGAAGCGCGGCCTCACCTACTCGGTGTACTCGTTCGGCGCCCCCAGCACCGAGACCGGGGTCTTCGGCATCTACGGCGCGTGCACGCCCGCGAAGGTCGACGAGGTCGAGCGCCTCATGGCCTATGAGCTCGAGCGCATGGCCGAGGGCGTGACGGAGTCCGAGCTCGAGCGCGCGAAGGGCCAGATCGCCGGCGGCATGGTCCTGCGCCTCGAGGACTCGTACTCCCGCATGTCCCGCCTGGGCAAGGCCGAGCTGGTGTACGGCGACCTGTGGTCCATCGCGGAGATGCTCGGCGACGTGCGGGCCGTGACGGCGGACCAGGTGCGCACCCTGGCGGCGGACCTGGCGGGCCGCGACCGCGTGTCGGTGCGGGTCGGGCCCGCGTAACCGGCGCATCGTCCCTGGTCAGCGCCCGCATGGCGGGTGCTTATGCTGGCCTTACACAGTTGCCAGGCATCTCCCAGGTTCCGTCCATACGGTCTCACCGACAGTCGGTGATGATCGAACGGATGGACGATGCCCCACAACCCTTCCCGATGGACGCGCGTACGGACGTGGGGGGTCCCCGCGGGGGCCGTCCTCGCGGGAGTCGGGCTCGGCGCGGGCGCGATGGCGCTGTGGGGACCCGAGGACGACCCGCAGGGCCGTGACGCCCTCGCGGCGGACGGCGGCGGCACGCAGACCGTCACGGTCGGGCTGCAGACGCTCGAGGAGTCCGTCTCCGCCACGGGCACCCTCGCGGCCGTCGCCTCCGACTCGCTCGCCTTCGAGGCCTCCGGCACCGTCACGAAGGTGAAGGTCGAGGAGGGCGACGTGGTCGAGAAGGGCGACGTGATCGCCACCATCGACACGTTGCAGCTGACGTCGTCGCTGCGGTCCGCGCAGGCGGAGCTCGCGCAGGCCAAGGCCACGGTCGCGAACCTCGAGGACGCCGACGACGGCTCGGACTCGAGCGCCGCGCAGATCTCGGCCGCGACGGCGCAGGTCGCGGTGCTCCGGGAATCGGTGGCGGACGCGAGGGACGCGATGAGCGACGCCACGCTGACGGCCGACATGGCCGGCCTCGTCACCTCCCAGCCGTACGAGGTGGGGGACGTCGTCTCGGGCGGCTCCTCGTCCTCGTCGTCGTCCTCCGGGTCCACCACGCAGCCGGGCGCCGCCACGGCCGCGTCGACCGCCTCGACGGACTCCGGAGTCACCATCGTGGGCCAGGACGAGTGGACGGTCTCCGTGAGCCTGTCCGAGGACGAGGTCGCCGAGATCGCCGAGGGCAACCAGGTCACCTTCACGTCGGATGACGTCGACGGCGAGTTCTTCGGGCTCGTCACCGACATCGCGAACCTCCCCACCACCACGGGCGGCAGCGCGACCTACGCCGTGGAGCTGCAGGTCACCGGCGACGTCGACGGCCTGTACGAGGGCACGTCCGTCACCGCGGAGATCGTCTACCTGCGCGAGGTCGACGTCCTCGCGATCCCCACCAACGCGGTCACCACCACCGATGGCGTCTCCACGGTGACGGTGGTGGACGATGCGGGGGAGACCGAGCAGCGTGAGGTCACCCTGGGCGACACGATCGGTACCTACACCGAGGTCACCGATGGACTCGAGGAGGACGAGCAGCTCCAGGTCACGGTGATGGCATCCGGCGGAACCGGGACCGACGACGCGCAGGACGCGTTCGGCGGCCAGTTCCCCGGTGGCGGCGAGTTCCCGACCGACGGGACCTTCCCCGGCGGCGGCCAGATGCCTGCCGGCGGCCAGATGACCGGCGGGCAGGGCTGATGAGCGCTCCCGTCATCGAGCTGACCGGCGCTCGCAAGACCTATCACACCGGGGACATCGAGTTCGAGGCGCTCCGGGGGATCGACTGCAGGATCTTCCCCGGCGAGTACGTGGCGATCGTGGGGCCGTCCGGGTCCGGCAAGTCGACGCTGATGAACATCCTCGGCTGCCTCGACGTGCTCACCTCAGGCAGCTACGTGCTGGCCGGCGAGGACGTGTCGCGGATGGACGAGGTGGCCCTCGCCTCGGCCCGCAACCGCCGCATCGGCTTCGTGTTCCAGCAGTTCCACCTGCTGTCGAGCCTCACCGCGCTCGGAAACGTCGAGCTGCCGCTGATCTACGCGGGCGTCGCGCCGGCGGAGCGTCGTGAGCGCGCCATGGTGGCGCTCCAACGGGTCGGGCTGGGCGACAAGAGCCGCAACCACCCCGGCCAGCTCTCGGGTGGCCAGCAGCAGCGGGTCGCGATCGCGCGGGCGCTCGTGACCGAGCCCGCGATCGTGCTCGCCGACGAGCCCACCGGCAACCTCGACTCGCATTCGACGCGTGACGTGCTCGGCATGCTCGACGAGCTGCACGCCGAGGGCTCGACCATCGTGCTCATCACCCACGAGTCCGACGTCGCCGCGCGCGCCGGGACCGTCTACAACGTCACCGACGGGCAGTTCGTCGGCGCGGGAACGGGGATCGCCAAGTGAGACCCGCCGACCTGCTCGCCAGCTCCTGGAGGGCGATCCGCTCGCACAAGATGCGCTCCGCGCTCACCATGCTCGGCATCGTCGTGGGCATCGCGTCCGTGGTGCTCACCGTCGGTCTCGGCCTCGGCACGCAGAAGGACGTGTCCGAGCAGATCGCCGCGCTCGGCTCGGATCTGCTCATCGTGTCGCCCGGCTCCTCGACCGACGAGAGCGGCATGCGCGGCGGCTTCGGCAGCGGCGAGACCCTGACGCTCACCGACGCGGACGCGCTCGCGTCCGAGATCGCGGTGCCGGACGCCTCGGACGTCGCCGCGGAGAAGACCGCGAGCCTGTCGCTCGAGTACGGCGAGAGCAACTGGACCACCGACGTCACGGGAACCTCGACCAGCTGGACGGAGGTGCGGTCACGCGACCTGCTGTACGGCAGCTTCTTCACCGAGGAGGAGGCGACGGCAGGGGCCTCCGTCATCGTCCTGGGTGCGGAGACGGCGCAGGAGCTCTTCGGCACCACGAGCGTCGTGGGCCAGGACGTCACCATCGACGGCGAGGCGTACGAGATCGTCGGCGTGCTGGCCGAGGCCGGATCCTCCGGCGAGACCTCGCTCGATGACATGGCCGTGGTGCCGATGACCACGATGGTCGAAGGGCTCGACGCGTCGGGCAACAGCGAGTCCGTGGACACCATCTACGTCAAGGCTGCGTCCTCCGACGTGCTCAGCGCCGCCTCGCAGGAGACCACCGGCCTGCTGCTCAACCTTCACGGCCTCGCGTCGGCGGACGACGCGGACTTCACCGTGGAGGTGCAGGACTCGCTGCTCGACGCGGCGACGTCGGTGTACGAGAAGCTCACCGTGCTCCTCACCGGCATCGCCGCGCTCGCCCTCCTGGTCGGCGGCATCGGTGTCATGAACATCATGCTGGTCTCCGTCACCGAGCGCACCAGGGAGATCGGCCTGCGCAAGGCGCTCGGTGCGGCGCCCGCGCACATCCGCAACCAGTTCCTCATCGAGGCGATGATCCTCGGCCTCAGCGGCGGCGCCGTCGGCGTGATCCTCGGCGTCGGGCTCGCGCTCGCGCTGCCCTCGGTGCTCGGCTCGACCATCGTGATCTCGGGCCTCGCGCTCGTCGTGTCGGTGGTGGTGGCGGTGGGGATCGGCGCGGTGTTCGGCGTCTACCCGGCGGCGCGCGCCGCCAGGCTCGCCCCCATCGACGCGCTGCGCGACCAGTGAACGTGACGACCACAGAACAGGACACCCACATGAACAAGACCCCGATGACCCTCATGATGACCACCCTCGGCGTCGCGCTCCTCGCGGGATGCTCCGCCGGCGAGGCGGCGACCGTGGACGCCTCGGCGCCCGCCGCATCGTCCGACGCGGTGCTCGGCAGCGTCGGCGGCGACGGCGGGCAGGGCCGGGAGCCCTCCGGCGTCACCGGCGAGATCGCGTACGTCGCGGACGGCGTCGCCCAGGTGCAGGACGGCTCCACCCAGACCGCCGTGAGCTTCGGCGACGACACGGCGTTCACCGCGCAGGTCGAGCTGGCGCTCGCGGACATCGCGGTCGGTGCGTGCGTCACCGCGACGCTCGGCGACGACGACGCCGCCACGGCGATCTCGGTCACCGAGGCCGATGAGGACGGTTCGTGCTCGGTCGGCTTCGGCGGCGGCGGGATGCCCGACGGCGACCGACCGGACGGCGACATGCCGACGGACATGCCCACCGCGATGCCCGACGGTGGGGACGTGCCCGCCGACGCGCCGACGGCGATGCCGGAGCTCGGCGACGGCGCGGACGGATCGGGCGGCATGCCGCAGGGCGGGTTCGACATGTCCGACCGCGTGGTCGGCACGGTCACCGCGATCGACGGCGACGTGCTGACCGTCGAGACCTTCTCGGGCGAGGAGTCCACCGTGACCGCAGCCGCGGACGTGACGGTCACCGGCACCGAGGACGCCGACGCGGACGCGGTCGAGGCGGGCCTGTGCATGACGGCGACGGGCGAGGCCGACTCGTCCGGCGGCTATGCGGCGACCTCGGTGTACGTGTTCGACGGCGGCGACGAGGGGTGCGTGTCCGAGATGAGCTTCGGCGGCGGTCGCGGCGGCATGCCCGGCGGTGAGATGCCGGGCGGCGACCAGACCGGCACCTCGGAGCCGGCGCTCGAGAGCGCGTCGTGACCCGCGCGGGCCTGCCGGCGGTGCGCCGGCGTTGGCTGATCGCCGCCGCGCCCGTGGCGGTCGGTGCGGTGGCCGCGACGATGGTGCTGACCGGCGCCTCGTCGGCGTCCGCCACGTACCGCACCGCGGCGGCGCAGACGGGCGACGTCACCCAGACCCTCACGGCGACGGGGGCCATCGCGTCCGCGAGCCGCGACGACCTGGCGTTCCAGGTCGACGGCACGGTCGCGAAGGTCAAGGTGGGCGTCGGGGACACGGTCGAGGCGGGCGACGTGCTCGCGCGCCTCGACGCGGCCGACCTCGAGGACGCCGTCACCGAGGCCGAGCAGGCGCTCGCGGACGCGAAGGAGGCGCTCGCCGACGACCTGGAGGCGCAGAGCGAGGGCACGTCGAGCTCCTCGGGCACAACGACGGCGAGCTCGGCGGCGTACTCGACCGAGGATGCGTCGGGAGGCGGGACCACCGTGGCACTGGCCGTGTACGTCCCGGGCGACACCGGCATCGTCGCCACGGCCGCCGGCGCGGGCTCGAGCGCGGTCGACGAGGCGCGTGCCGCGTTGGTCGAAGCCCAGGACGCGCTGCTCGACCAGTACGACGTCGCCCAGGCGCTGCTCGCGGCGGCGCAGCAGTCCTCGGCTGACGCGCAGGAGATCTGCGCCGCGTTCACGGACACCGATGCGTCCGATGCCGATGCGGGCGACCCCGGCGACGGCACGGGCACCACCGCCGCCGACTCGCTGGCGGCATGCCAGGAGGCGACCGATGCCGCGCTCGACGCGTCCCAAGCCTCGATCGAGGCCCAGGCGACGCTCATGGACCTCGCGGCGGCCGTCGACGACGCCGTCGCCGCGCTCCAGGACGCGCTCGCGGCGGAGTCGGGCTCGACCGCGACGCCCGACGGCTCCGACACGGGCTCCGGCTCGACGGGATCCCTGCCCGACGGCTCCGATGCCGGTGCGACCGGCGGCGCCGCCGGCGACCAGCCGTCGCAGGGCGACACCTCGGTGGGCGGCGGCGCGTCGCTGCCCGGCACGTCGGACGACGCCACCGGCACCGGCACCACGGGATCCGACACCGGCTCCGCCACCGGGACGACGGGCGGCATGAGCGGCTCCTCGACGGCTGCTTCGGTGCCGAGCGCCGCGGACATCCTCGCGGACAAGGCCGAGATCACGGCGGCCCGCGCGGCGCTGAGGGTGGCGCAGCAGCAGGTCGAGCATGCCACGCTCACCGCAGCCGTCGGCGGCACGGTGGTCGCCGTCGGCATGGCGGCCGGCGGGTCCGTGACCGCGGGCGACACGAGCACGGGGATCACGGTGGTGGCAGACAACGCCTATCTGGTGGAGCTCTCGGTCGGGCTCACCGAGGCGCAGCTGCTCGAGGTCGGTCAAGAGGCCGAGCTCACGCTCACCAGCAGCGGCGAGGTCGTGGACGGTGCGGTCTCGAGCGTCAGCACCGTCAACTCGGGCAACGACTTCGCGCAGGCATATGCGGTCACCATCGCGGTGCCGGACCCCGGGTTCTCCATCCGGATCGGCGCCGCCACCCGCATGACCATCACCGTGGCCGGCGCGACCGGGGTGCTCGTGGTGCCGACCTCCGCCGTCGCGAACGCCGCGGGCGACGCGACGGTGCTGGTGGTCGGGGACGACGGGACCGCCTCCGAGGTCGCGGTGGAGACCGGCGCCGTGGGCGCGGTCTACACCGAGGTGACGTCCGGCCTCGCGGCCGGCGACGAGGTGGTCCTCGCCGACCTGACCGCTGGTGTGACCTCCGGCGACGAGGAGGCGAGCGAGTCCACCGGGTTGCTCGGCGGTCTCGACAGCGGCTCCGACGACTCGACGGACCAGCAGATGCAGTTCCCCGGCGGCGGTGCCGGCGGGGGAATGGCGCCGCCCGGGTTCCAGGGCTAGGGGACCGGACGGCGCCGCCCGAGGCGCCCGGTACGCTCGACGCATGATCTCCGTCGCCGTGCTGGGCGCCTCCGGGCGCATGGGTTCCCACGTGGTGGACGCCGTGAACGGCGCCCCCGACCTCGAGCTCGTGGCGGCCCTCGACCACGGCGACGACGTCGCCCAGGCCGCGCGTGCGGGCGCCACGGTGGCGGTGGACTTCACGGTCCCGAGCGCCACCGAGGCGAACGTCCACGCCCTCATCGACGCCGGGATCCACGCGGTGGTCGGCACCACGGGCTGGACGGCAGAGTCCCTGCTACGCGTCGAGGAGCACCTGCGCGAGCGGCCCGAGCTGGGCGTGCTGATCGCGCCCAACTTCTCGCTCGGCGCGGTGCTCGCGATGCGGTTCTCCGCCGCGGCGGCGCGGTACTTCGAGTCCGTCGAGATCGTCGAGCTCCACCACCCCGACAAGGTCGACGCGCCCTCCGGTACCGCGACCCACACCGCGCAGGGGATCGCGGCCGCGCGGGCCGCCGCCGGCATCGGCCCGTCGCCGGACGCGACCACGCACGACCCGGACGGGGCCCGCGGCGCCGTGGTCGACGGCGTCCACGTGCACGCGGTGCGCCTGCGCGGCCTGGTCGCGCACGAGGAGGTGCTGCTGGGCAACCCGGGTGAGCAGCTCACCATCCGCACCGACAGCTTCGACCGCATCAGCTTCATGCCGGGCGTGCTGCTGGGCGTGCGCGAGGTCGCGGGTCACCCCGGCCTCACCGTGGGCCTCGACCGGTACATGGCGCTGTGAGCGTGGTCCGGTGAGCGTGATGCGGCGCCCGGCGTTCCTCGCCGCGGTCGCGACCACGGTGCTGCTCGCGCTGCTCATCGGCGTGGTCGCGAACATCGCGTTCGCGCTGCTGCAGACGCCCGGCGTCATCGCGAAGCTGCTGGGCGCCCTGGTGCTGGTGCTGCCCGTGATCGCGGTGTGGTTCCTGTTCCACGAGTGGCGCACCGGCGTCACCGTGCAGCGGATGGCGACGCGTCTCGAGGCCGAGGGCCGGCTCCCGCTCCATGACGGCGCGCGCGACGCCCAAGGCCGTCTCACCGAGGAGGCCGCGCGCGACATCTATGAGGTCGCGCGCACCGGCGTCGAGCTGGAGCCCCAGAGCTGGTCCGCGTGGTTCCACCTCGCCTGGGCCTATGAGGGCGTCAAGGAGAAGGCCGAGGCGCGAAAGGCGCTGCGTCACGCCGCCGCGCTGTTCCGCGCGCAGGCCTGACGGCGCGTCTCGCTCCGGGCGCTGATCCACACGCCACGGCCTCGGTACGCCCGATTCCGGTCATCCCTGCGCGCGTAGCCGAGGTCTGTGTGGATCAGCGCGGAAACCGTGTGGATCAGCGGTCGGGGACCGGGCGACTGGTCAGAGCGCCGCGCGGTACATCAGCTCCACGAGCTCGCCGCCGGGACCCTCGAGCGTGCGCCGCAGCCCGCCCTCCGCGAGGCCGGCGGAGGTGAGGAAGGCGCGCCGCGCATCGTCCCCCTCGAGGGACCAGGCGCGCACGTCCTCGCGGCCCTGGAGCCGCAGCGTGTCGATACAGGCGGACAACAGGCGCGAGCCGTGGCCCGCGCGACGGTGCTCGGGTGCGACCTCCAGCGCCATGATCTCGCCCGGAGTGATGGCGGCGAAGCCCACCACCCGAGGGCCGTCGCACGCCACGAACACCCGGTGGTCTCGCGACGGTGGCGCCACGATCGCGGCGGCCCACTGCGCGAGCACCTGGTCCGCGGGCAGCGCGTCCGCGGCCTCGCCCATCCAGTCGCGCCAGGCGGCGAGCTGGATCGCGGCGATCGCGTCCTCGTCGCCGGGGACGGCGGGGCGGGCGGAGACGTCGGCGTGGATCATGCGGACAAGCCTAGGGCGGCTCAGCCCCACCCGAGCGCGCGCAGCCCCGCCGCGACGCCCGCCGCCGCGACCACCACCACGATGAACGGTGCGCGCCGCCACAGCAGCACCGCCGCGACCACCAGCGCGGCGACGCGGGCGTCGAACACCAGCGAGCGACCCGACGCGAAGGTCTGCACCGCGACCAGCGCGGACAGCAGGGCCACGGTCACGAACGCCGCGATGCGGTGGACGCGCGGATTCTCGAGCCACGCCTCGGGCACGGAGTGGCCCGCGTCCTTGGTGGTCCAGGACAGCACGCCCGCCGCGACGATCGCGACCCACATCCACGCGTACGCGCTCACTCGGGCACCTCCTCGGGTCGCGGGTGACCCCAGCCGGCGGCGATCGCGACGAGCGCGGCCGCGAGTACCGGCACGCCGGGCGGCGCGACGGGCGTCAGCGCGAGCGCCAGGAGGGACGATGCGGCCGCGACCGCCCGCGCACGACGGTGGGCCAGGCGCGGCCACACCAGGGCGAGGAAGGCGGCTGCGGCCGCGGCGTCGAGGCCCCAGTCCGCGGGGTCGCCGATGCTCGAGCCCAGCAGCGCGCCCAGGAGGGTGATCGCGTTCCAGGCGACGAACACGCCCACGCCGGTCCACCAGAACCCGGCCCGGCGCGCCGGGGGGTCCTCGGCGGGCTGGGCGAGCGCGACCGCGGTGGACTCGTCGATGGTGACCTGGGCGGCCCACGCCTTGCGCCAGCCGCGCATGGGACGCAGCACCGGGGCGAGCCCGACGCCGTAGAAGCCGTTGCGGAGCCCCAGGAACGTGGAGGTGGCGACCGCGGCGGCGGCACCGCCGCCGGCGCCGATCACGCCGACGAACGCGAACTGCGAGCCGCCCGAGAAGATCAGGAGCGACAGCGCGCAGGTCTGCCACAGGTCGAGCCCCGCCGCGACGGACAGCGCCCCGAAGCTGAGGCCGTACGCGCCGGTCGCGAGCGACACCGACAGCGCCTGCTGGCGCGTGCGGTCGAGCGTCAGGAGGGCCACGCGAGCTCCGTGCCGTCGACGTCCGCGAGGCGGGGGAGAGGCGTCGAGACCAGCGGCTCCCGACCGAGCGCCGAGACGTCCGCGACCCAGTGCTCCATCTCGAGCCCGTCGTCGGTATCGAGCGTGCGCCCTACATGGGTGAAGCCCGCACGCCGCGCGACAGCGCCGGAGCGCGGGTTGTCCGGCCGGTGGAGGATCTCCACCGTCTCTGCGGCGGCGTACTGGAGCGCGACGCGCGTCAGCGCGAGGACGGCCTCGGTCACCAGCCCGCGTCCCTCGTGCGACGCGGCGATCCAGTAGCCGACCTCGAGCCCCGGACGGTCGTCGAGCGGGTGAAGGCCCGCGCTCCCCAGGTACTCGCCGCTCGCGCGGTCGAACAGCCCCATGGTGAACTCGACGCCCGCCTCGTGCGCCGTGATGTTCTCCGCGACCTTCGCCGCGCGCTCCTCGGGCGAGGAGGGGGCGCCCCGCGCCCACGACAGCGAAGCCGCGAGACGGTCACGGTTCGCCTCGATCACCCGGTGGACAACCGCGGCGTCGTCCGCGCGGAAGCGACGGATCTCCAGGCGCCCCGTCTCGATGACCGCGGGCACGGGCCACACGCGCCAGTCCAGCTCGGTGCCGTCCTCGTCGCGAAGGACGGGCAGCGGCGTCGACGCGGCGGGCTCGCGGGTCAGCGTGGAGAGGTCCGCGGTCCACACCGCGAGCGCGACGGCGCCACGTGCCTCGATGCCCCGGCGCTCGAACCCGCAGCGCTCCGCGACCGCGTTCGACCTGCTGTTCGCGGGCTCAGCGTGGATCTCGACCCGCGCCGCTCGCGCGCGCAGGAGCGCCACGGCCGTGAGCGCGACCACGGCCTCGCTCACGAGCCCCTCGCCCTCGCGGTCCGCGCGGATCCAGTACCCGATCTCGAGCGCGTCGGGGCCCACCCGCGTGTGCAGCCCCGCGCCTCCCACGAATCCGCCCGTGGCGCGGTCGAACATGCCGAACGAGAAGTCGGTGCCCGCGTCGAACGCCGTGGCGAACTCGGCGACCTTGGCCGCGCGCTGCTCGATGGTCTGCGGCTCGAGCGGCGCCCACGGGATGAACGCCAGCAGGTGGTCGATGTTGGCGAGGATCACCCGGTGCATCGCAGGGACGTCTGCGGCCTCGAGCCGCCGGATCACGAGCCGCTCGGTCTCGATGCGGGCGGGCACGGTCCAGGTCATGGCGTCCATCCTGGCACCGGCCCAGAGAGCCACCGCGCCGCGACCCGGCACCGTCTCAGTCCTGGCGGTGACGCTCCGACGGCACGTACGTGACGAATCGGTAGGTGAGCCCCGACGCGGACACCGCCGGCTCGGTGGCGGCGTCCACCGCCCAGTCCTCGGGAGGCAGCGGGGGAGCGAACGTGTCGCCCTCGACCACCGCGTCGATCTCGGTCACCTCGAGAGCGTCCGCGTGCGCGAGCGCCTCCGCGAACAGGCCCGCCCCGCCGATCACCCAGCGCGCGCCGCCCGGGGCGTGCTCGGCGGCCACGGCCAGGGCATCGTCAAGCGAGGTCGCCCGGAAGGCGCCCTCCGCGACCGGGCCCGACGTCACCACCACGTTGACGCGTCCCGGCAGCGGCCGGAAGCGCGGCGGCAGCGATTCCCACGTGCGGCGGCCCATGATGACGACGTGGCCGCGCGTGAGGGACTGGAAGCGCGCGAGGTCCTCCGGCAGGTGCCAGGGCATGGCGCCGTCGAGCCCGATGACGGGGCGTCCCACCGCGTCGCGGGCCTGCGCCCAGATGGCCTTGACGGTCACGCGGGTCAGACGGCCACGGGCGCCTTGATGCCCGGGTGGTGCTGGTAGTTCTCGATGACCACGTCGTCGATGTCGTAGTCGAACAGCGAGTCCTTCTTCTCGAGCCGCAGCGTGGGGTACGGGAACGGCTCGCGCGCGAGCTGCCGCTCCACCTGCTCGACGTGGTTGGAGTAGATGTGGCAGTCCCCGCCGGTCCACACGAAGTCGCCGACCTCGAGGCCGGTCTGCGCCGCGATCATGTGGGTGAGCAGCGCGTACGAGGCGATGTTGAACGGGACGCCAAGGAACAGGTCAGCGGAGCGCTGGTACAGCTGGCAGCTGAGCTTCCCGTCCGCGACGTAGAACTGGAACAGCGCGTGGCACGGCGCGAGCGCCATCTGCGGGATGTCCGCGACGTTCCACGCCGACACGATGAGGCGGCGCGAGTCGGGGTTGCCGCGGATCTGCTCGACCAGCTCGGAGATCTGATCGACATGACGGCCGTCCGGCGTGGGCCACGACCGCCACTGGTACCCGTACACCGGGCCGAGCTCGCCGTCCGCGTCCGCCCACTCGTCCCAGATGGTGATGCCGCGCTCCTGCAACCAGCGCACGTTGGTGTCGCCGCGCAGGAACCACAGCAGCTCGCCCACGATCGAGCGCGTGTGGACGCGCTTGGTGGTGATGAGCGGGAAGCCCTGTGACAGGTCGTAGCGGAGCTGACGGCCGAAAACCGAGACGGTGCCGGTGCCGGTCCGGTCGCCCTTGGGGGTGCCGGTCGCCAGCACCTCGCGCAGCAGGTCCTCGTACGGGGTGGGGATGGTCACGGGGTCAAGGGTACGGCGGCGGCCCCGACTCGCCCAGCAGCCCGCGCCCGAACATCAGCTCGACGCTGCGATGCCCCAGAACGCGTACTTCTCCGTCACGACGTACGCGCCGTTCCTCCGCTCGAACCTCACCCCGACGGTGCCGCCGCCGTCGTTACGGATCGGCCATTCGACCAGGATGGTGCGACCCCACTGCGAGTACGACTCCTCGGTGATGTGACCCGCGGTGCCGGCGATCTCTCGCACCCGCGCGAGCCGCATGCCCTTAGCGATCTGGCGATATTCCGCCTTGGTGACCTTGTCCGCCTCGGAGTCGAGGGGTCCGTCGAGCCAGATCGCCGACTTGATGACCACCCGCCACACGCCGTCGAAGCGCCTGACGTCGAGGTTGACCACGCCGTAGGGGCTCGTGGTGGGGACCCACCTCATGGTCCGGTACTCGATGCCGCCGGCGTAGTAGCTGTTCTCGTGCACGCCCTTGGAGTCGAAGACCGCGCGCGCGGAGGCGAGCGTGTCGCCCAGCTCGATCGCGTCGAACTCGGCACGGTCCACCTTGCCGGTGTCGTCAGCCGTTGCCGCGGTGGCGCCCGACAGTGCCAGGGCGACGCCCACGGCCGTCGCGACGATGACCTTCAGTCTCATATCGATCCTTCTCAGAGCGCGTGTGCGCGCGGCTGGTCGGTTCACTGGTGTCAGGATGACACCTACTAGGCGCCAACATTGCAGGTAGAAGAAGCATTTCGCAAGGGGCGGCGCACCAGTGGCGCACATGTCACGGCTCCCGCGCGCGCATCTCTGCGCGGAGCGCGTCCGCCCTCGCGACGCCGAGCCGGACCGACTCCATCAGCGTGCCCGTCGCGGCGACGACGTTCGCCGGACCGAGCGCGTCGAGCGCACCCGTTCGCTCGAGCAGGGCCTGAAGCCGTGGCGGCACGCCGCAGATGACGAGCGCGACACCGTCCGCACGCATCTCCGCGGCACGCCGCCCGAGCATCTTGAGGAAGGTCGCCGACGGCACCCCGAAGGATCCGCGGGCGGAGACCACCAGCGCCGCGTCGTTCGCGCCCGTCATGTCCGGCCACTCGTCGTCGAGCCGGCCGATCTCGGCGAAGAAGCCATGCCCGCTGTAATGCACCACCGTGGTGCGGTGCGACGGCAGCACCGCCGGTGCGTCCCCGATCGACCAGCCGTCGTCCTCGCGCACGAGCTCGACGAGCTCGCCGGCGCGGCTGTTCTGGACGGCGGTGAGCAGGATCGACAGCGCCGCACCGATGAAGATGGCCTGCTGCAACGGCAGCGCGGTGGTCGCGACGAAGGTCACCACCATCGCGGCGAGCGACGCCGTCGACGTCCGTGCCACCAGCCGGATGTCCGGAATCCGGCCCTCGACGATCTCGGCGCCGACGATGAGCATGAGCCCGCCGATCACCGCCATGGGGATCTCGCCCGCGACCGGCCCGATCAGGACCACGATGAGCCCGAGCGACAGGCCCGCGAAGATGCCCGACCACCGGGTCCGCGCGCCCGCGCCGGTCGCGACGCCGGTCCGGGACAGCGAGCCGCCGGTGGGGAGCGCGCCGAAGAACCCGCCTACGAGGTTCGCCGCGCCCTGCGCCGTGAAGTCCTTCGACGCGTCGGCGCGGGTGCCGTCGGGGTTCGCGACCGCCGCGCTGATCCCGGCCGCCTGCGCGAGGGCGACGAGCGCGACGGCGATCGCGCCCGTGACGAGCGCGGGGAAGGCAGCCGTGTCGGGGATGGTGAACGGGGGCAGCGAGCGCGGCACCGCGGCTATGTCGGACACCGTCTCGACGTCGCGCGCGAGGACGAACGCCGCGATGCTGGCGACGATCAGCGCGACCAGGGTTGCGAGCGCCCGCAGGCGCGTGACCCGGCGCGCCGCGAACCACACGGCGACGGTCCCGAGGGCGACCGCGACCGTCGGGGCGTGCCAGTCGCCCACGTGGGCGACCGCCTCCACCAGCTTGCCCGCCGTGTTCGACGAGGCGGGCGCATAGCCCGTGGCGTCGGTGATCACGCCCGCAAGGATCTGAACCGCGATGCCGGTGGTGAAGCCCGTCATGACGGCGGTCGACACGAAGGCCATCACCGCGCCCATGCGCAGCAGGCCCATGATCAGCATGACAACGCCCACCAGGACCGTGAGGGTCGCGACCCCGCCGACGTCGCCCGGGTCGAGCCCGGCCGAGGCCATGACGCTTTGCGACGACAGCGCGATCGCGCTGGTCAACGTGGTGACCATGAGCACCGTGCGGGCGAGCATCGAGCCCACGATGGTGGGAACCACGCCGGACCACAGCCCCAGGGGCGCGGCGAAGCCGCCGATGCTCGCGTAGGCCATGCCCTCCGGGATGGAGAACAGGCCCGTCACGAAGCCCGAGGACACGTCGCTCCACCTCGGCAGCGTGAAGCGTCGCTTCGTGTGCGCAGCCGCCGGCTGCCCACTGGCCATGTCCTCACGCTAGCGCCGAGCGAGCGACGATGCGAGGGGCCGGTGCACTTGCGCGCGGACCCCCGCGGGTGAAGGCTGGAGCGTGGGTCCCCTCATCGCCGGAGGCTGCCATGCGCCAGAACGACCCGATACCCGCGATCGAGGAGGCGCACGCGAGGCACCTCGCGACGCTCCCATTCGAGGATGAGCGCGACTTCGAGGACGCCGACCGCGGCTTCCTCGGCACGCTCCGAGACCCGGTGATCCGGGACGCCGACGGAAAGGTCGTGTGGGACGCGTCGACCTACGACTTCATCGAGGGCGAGGCCCCGACCTCCGTGCATCCGAGCCTCTGGCGGCAGTCGACGCTCGTGGCACGCCATGGACTGTTCGAGGTGGTCGAGGGCCTGTACCAGGTGCGAGGCCTCGACCTGTCCGTGATGTCGCTCATCGAGGGCGACACGGGAGTGATCGTCGTCGATCCGCTGATCTCCAAGGAGACCGCGGCCGCCGCGCTCGAGCTCTACCGCGAGCATCGGGGCGACCGGCCGGTGACCGGCATGATCTACACGCACGCGCACCTCGACCACTTCGGCGGCGCGCTCGGCATCGTCAGCGCCGAGGAGGCGACCGAGCGCGCGCTGCCGATCATCGTCCCCGAGGCGCTCGTCGGGCACGCGGTCGCCGAGAACGTGTACGCCGGCACCGCCATGGCGCGCCGTGCGGGCTACATGTACGGCGCTGCGCTCGCACGCGGGCCGCGCGGCCAGGTCGGCGCGGGCCTGGGCCAGACCACCTCGACCGGGCATCCGGGGATCGTGGTGCCCACCCACGAGGTGACCGCCACCGGGGAGAAGGTCACCGTCGACGGCGTCGAGCTCGAGTTCCAGATGGCGCCCGGAACCGAGGCGCCGGCGGAGTTCCATTTTCTGGTCCCTCGCTACGCGGCGCTGTGCATGGCGGAGAACGTCACCCACAACCTCCACAACCTGCTCACCCTGCGTGGCGCGCTGGTCCGCGACCCGAACCTCTGGGCGCACTACCTCACGGAGGCGATCGAGCTCTTCGGCGAACGCGCGGACGTGATGTTCGCCTCGCACCACTGGCCCACGTGGGGTCGCGCGCGGCTGATCGAGTACATCGCGATCCAACGCGACCTCTACAAGTACCTCCACGACCAGACCCTGCGCATGCTCAACAAGGGGATGACCGGCGCGGAGATCGCGGAGACGATGACCTTGCCGCCGGATCTCGAGAAGGTGTGGGGGACGCACGGGTACTACGGGTCGGTGTCGCACAACGTCAAGGCGATCTACCAGCGGTACATGGGGTGGTTCGACGGCAACCCCGCGCGGCTGTGGCCCCATCCGCCCCAGGCGCTCGCGGAGCGCTACGTGGCCGCGATCGGCGGCGTCGACAGGGTCGTCGAGCTCGCGCGCGGCGCCTATGACGCGGGTGACCTGCGGTGGGCGGCGACGCTGCTCGACCACGCGGTGTTCTCCGCGCCGGACCACGCGGCGGCGCGCGGCCTCTACGCCGACACCCTCGAGCAGCTCGCGTACGGCTCCGAGAACGGCACCTGGCGCAACTTCTACCTCTCCGGTGCGACCGAGCTGCGCGAGGGCACCTTCGGCACGCCCACGGCCACGGCCGCACCGGACCTCGTCGTGCAGCTCAGCCCGGAGCAGATCTTCGACGCGATCGCGATCACCGTCGACGGCCCGGCCGCGTGGGACCTGGACCTCGCCATGGATGTGTCGCTCGTCGACCTCGACCGCACGTTCCGCGTCACGCTGCGCCACGGCGTGCTCGTCGCGGAGGAGGAGGCTGCGGGCGGCCGCGACGTGCCGCTGGCGCTCGGGCTCACCAAGGTGAGGCTCCTCGGGCTGGTGGCGGGAGACCTCGACTCGCCGGGCATCGCGGTCACGGGCGACATCACCGTGCTCCGGCGGTTTCTCGAGGTGCTCGATCCCGGTGACCCCGACTTCGAGATCGTGCTGCCGTAGCGGAGCAGCGGACGATGCGCTTGACTGGGCCGCAGGGACACCCGCCGGGGTCAGGGGGCCGGGATGGACGTGCAGGGACTCGCCGAGGTCGCGGATGCGCAGCTCGAGCTCGCGCGCGTCGAGACCAGCGGCCGCCACGCCGTCACGCTCATGGGGGACCGCGACAGCGACCTCCGCCAGACGGTGATCGCGCTCGCGGCCGGCCACCGACTCCACGATCACGAGAGCCCCGGCGAGGCCACCTTGCAGGTGCTGCGCGGCGACGTCGAGCTCACCACGGCGAGCGCCGACGAGACGCTCGGCGAGGGCGACTACCTGGTCATCCCTCCGGAGCGCCACGGCCTCACCGCCGTCACCGACTGCGCCGTGCTGCTCACCGTCGCGACGCGCGCCTGAGCGCCGGCGCCGACCCCTGACCATCCCCGGCGCGCGGTAGGTTTGGCCCATGACTTCCACCTCCCGCCCGTTCGGCACTGTGCTGACCGCGATGGTCACCCCGATGCACGAGGGAGGGGCGCTGGACCTCAAGGCCGCGCAGGAGCTGGCCCGGTTCCTCGTCGCGCATGGTTCCGACGGCCTGGTGCTCTCGGGCACCACCGGCGAGGCGCCCACCACCCATGCGCCCGAGAAGGTGGACCTCATCCACGCCGTGCGCGAGGCCGTGGGCGCGGACGTCACGATCCTCACCGGCGCCGGCTCGAACGACACCGCCCACGCGGTCCGCATGGCCGAGCAGGGCGAGGAGGCCGGAGTCGACGGCATCCTCGCGCTCACGCCGTACTACTCGAAGCCGTCGCAGGCCGGCGTCGTCGCGCACTTCCGCGCCATCCTGGGCGCCACAGGCCTGCCCGCGATGCTCTACGACATCCCGGGCCGCACCGCGCTCGCGATCTCCGACGAGTCCTACGACGAGCTCGCCGCGCACCCGCGCGTGGTCGCCGTCAAGGACGCGACCGGCGGCGTCGAGAACGCCAAGGCGCGCATCGAGCGCACCGGTCTCGCCTGGTACTCCGGCGACGACCCGCTCACCCTCGACTTCCTCCGGGCCGGCGCCGTGGGCGTCGTGTCCGTCTCGTCCCACGTGGTGGGGCGGGAGATCGCGGCGATGATCGCCGCGCATGACTCGGGTGACACGGCCGAGGCCGACCGCCTGCACGAGTCGCTCCTCCCGGTGCACCAGGCCGTCTTCACCGGTCCGGGCGCCACCAACGCGAAGTCCGCGCTGCACTGGCTCGGGGTCGTCCCGAGCCGCGCGATGCGCCTTCCGCTGCTTCCCAACACGCCGGCCGAGCACGACGCGCTCATCGCGAGCCTCGAGGCCGCCGGCATCCATCCCTGACGGAGACTTCATGACCTTCAATCCCGACCTGCTCCCGCCGCCCGCCCTCGAACCCGGCACCCTGCGCCTGGTGCCGCTCGGCGGGCTCGGCGAGGTGGGCCGCAACATGCACGTCCTCGAGCTCGACGGACGCCTGCTCATCATCGACTGCGGCGTCCTGTTCCCCGAGGACCACCAGCCCGGCGTGGACCTGATCCTGCCCGACTTCGGCTACATCGAGGACCGTCTCGACGACGTCGAGGCGATCGTGCTCACGCACGGCCACGAGGACCACATCGGCGCCGTGCCGTACCTGCTGCGCATGCGCCGGGACATCCCGATCCTCGGCTCGCAGCTCACGCTCGCGTTCGTCGAGGCGAAGCTGCGCGAGCACCGCATCAACCCCGTGACCCTCGCGGTCAAGGAGGGTCAGCGCGAGAAGCTCGGCGTGTTCGACCTCGAGTTCCTCGCGGTCAACCACTCGATCCCGGACGCGCTCGCCGTGTTCGTGCGCACCTCCGCCGGCACCGTGCTCAACACCGGCGACTTCAAGATGGACCAGCTGCCCCTCGATGGTCGCATCACCGACCTGCGCGCGTTCGCCCGCTTCGGTGACGAGGGAGTCGACCTGTTCCAGGTCGACTCCACCAACGCCGAGGTCCCCGGCTTCACCACGGCCGAGGTCGAGATCGGCCCCGTGCTGGACCGCCTGTTCGCGCAGGCCACGGGTCGGATCGTGGTCGCGTCCTTCGCGAGCCACGTCCACCGCGTCCAGCAGGTGATCGACGCCGCCGAGTCGCACAAGCGCAAGGTCGCCTTCGTGGGGCGCTCGATGGTGCGCAACATGGGCATCGCCGCGGACATGGGCTACCTGCGTGTGCCCGACGGCATCCTCGTCGACCCGAAGAAGGCCGACGACATGCCGGGCGAGCAGGTCGTCTACATGTCGACCGGCTCCCAGGGCGAGCCGATGGCGGCCCTGTCGCGCATGGCCACCGGCGACCACAAGGTCACGGTGGGCGAGGGGGACCTGGTGATCCTCGCATCGTCCCTCATCCCGGGCAACGAGAACGCCGTCTTCCGCGTCATCAACGGCCTCATGCGCCTGGGCGCGACGGTGGTCCACCAGGGCAGCGCGCGCGTCCACGTGTCCGGCCACGCGAGCGCGGGCGAGCTGTTGTACTGCTACAACATCCTGCGCCCGAAGAACGTCATGCCGATCCACGGCGAGGTCCGCCACCTGCTGGCGAACGGTCACCTCGCGATGCGCACCGGCATCCCGCACGACAACGTGATGTTCGCGGAGAACGGCACCGTCGTGGACCTCAAGGACGGCGTCGCCCGCGTGGTCGGCGCGGTCGAGGTGCACAACGTGTACGTCGACGGCTCGTCGATCGGCGAGATCACCGACGCCGAGCTCAAGGACCGTCGCATCCTCTCCGAGGAGGGCTTCGTGTCCGTGTTCGCCGTGGTCGACTCGACCAACGGCCGCGTGGTCTCCGGCCCCGAGGTGCACGCCCGCGGCCTCGCGGAGGACGACTCGGTGTTCGACGCGATCCTGCCCGACATCAAGAAGGCCATCGAGGAGGCCGCCCGCGGCGGCTCCACCGACACCCACCAGCTGCAGCAGGTGGCGCGCCGCGTGCTCGGGCGCTTCGTGGGCACCAAGCTGCGCCGGCGCCCCATGATCATCCCGGTGGTCGTCGAGGCCTGACGGCCTCCCCGCATCGTCCCTCGGGACGATGCGGGGGTCGGGCGGGGTGGCAACCTCGCCTTGTCGGCGGTGGGCGCTACCGTGCTGTGCCATGGCACAGACGCGACAGACCCGACCCGCGACGAAGGCTTCGCGCTCTTCGTCGTCGAGCTCGCGCGCCGCTCAAGAGAAGAAGCGCCCGCCGGCCGTGCTGCGCGGCGTCGCCGCGATCGGCCGCGGCACGGCGAACGCCGTCGGCTCCGGCGTGCGGGGCATCGGCCATGGCGCGCGTGACGTGCCTCCCGCGGTGCGCCGCGACGGCCAGGCGATCATCCTCATCATCCTCGCGATCCTCATCGCCGCACGCGAGTGGTTCCAGCTGACCAGCTGGGCCGGCACCGCGATCCACTTCGTCGCCGCCGGCCTGTTCGGCGTCCTCGCGTACGGTCTGCCGGTGATCCTCACCATCATCGCGGTGCGCCTCATGCGCGCGCCGCAGGAGGAGAACGCGAACCACCGCATCACGTTCGGCGCGCTCCTGCTCGCCATCACCGTGGACGGCATTATCCACATCGCGCACGGTCGGCCCAGCCCGGCCGGCGGCGTCGAGGCGCTCCAGGACGCCGGCGGCATCCTGGGCTGGGCGATCGGCACGCCGCTCGCGGGCCTGGTGACCGCGCCCCTCGCGGTGGTGGTGCTGGTGCTGCTCGCGCTGCTGTCGGTCCTCATCGTCTTCGGGATCTCGCTGCGCGAGGCCGCCGCCTGGGTCGCCGAGGTCACGCACAAGGTGCGCCACGACGGCGCCGGGAGCGACGCCGCGGACCACGACGAGCTCGATCTGCCCGAGCACCGCACGCTCGAGCGCCCGGGCGAGGCCCAGCAGAAGAGGCCCCAGCACAAGCGGACGGGGAAGGCGAAGCGGCTCATCGAGCGCGCGCTGCACGGCGACCCGCCGGCGGAGGACACGCTCGACTCGTACGAGGCTGATGAGGCGTTCGCGCACGCCGCGACCGTCGACCCGCGCGAGTTCGACGAGATCATCGACCCCGACGCGCACCGCCGCGCCGTGACCGAGCAGATCTCGCCGTACGCGGTTCCCGAGGAGGACCCGGCCCCGTGGGACGACGCCCCGTGGGACGAGCCGGCCGCCGCATCGTCCCCCGACGCGACCACCCAGCTCATCGCGGTGCCCGGCGAGGAGGCCGCACCCGCGGCCCCTGCGACCACCCACCTCGTGCCGCCGGGGGAGCAGGGCGAGCTCGAGGACTCCCGCCCGTACGTGCTGCCGTCCCTCGAGCTGCTGGTCAAGGGCGCGCCGCACAAGGAGCGCTCCGCCGCGAACGACCGCGTCGTGGCCGCCCTCACCAACGTGCTCGAGCAGTTCGGCGTGGACGCGGAGGTCACCGGGTTCACGCGCGGCCCCACGGTGACGCGGTACGAGGTCGAGCTCGGCTCGGGCGTGAAGGTCGAGAAGATCACCCAGCTGAGCAAGAACATCGCCTACGCGGTGGCGAGCGCGGACGTGCGCATCCTGTCGCCCATCCCCGGCAAGTCGGCGATCGGCATCGAGATCCCGAACGTGGACCGCGAGACGGTCGCGCTGGGCGACGTGCTGCGCTCGCCGGTCGCGGCGCGCAACGACCACCCGATGGCGATCGGCATCGGCAAGGACGTCGAGGGCGGCTACGTGATGGCCAACCTCGCGAAGATGCCGCACCTCCTGGTCGCGGGTGCGACCGGCGCGGGAAAGTCGTCGTTCGTCAACTCGATGATCACGTCGATCCTCATGCGCGCCACCCCGAACGAGGTGCGCATGGTGCTCGTCGACCCCAAGCGCGTCGAGCTCACCATCTACGAGGGCATCCCGCACCTCATCACGCCCATCATCACCGACCCCAAGAAGGCCGCGCAGGCCCTCGAGTGGGTGGTGAAGGAGATGGACATGCGCTACGACGACCTGGCGCTGTTCGGCTTCAAGCACATCGACGACTTCAACAAGGCCGTCCGCGCGGGCAAGGTCAAGCCGCTGCCCGGCTCCGAGCGGAAGATCAAGACGTACCCGTACCTGCTCGTGATCGTCGACGAGCTCGCGGACCTCATGATGGTCGCGCCGCGCGACGTCGACGAGTCGATCCAGCGCATCACGCAGCTCGCGCGCGCCGCCGGCATCCACCTGGTGCTCGCGACCCAGCGCCCGTCGGTCGACATCATCACCGGCACCATCAAGGCCAACGTGCCCTCGCGCCTCGCGTTCGCGACCTCCTCGCTGGCGGACTCGCGCGTGGTGCTCGACATGCCGGGCGCGGAGAAGCTGATCGGCCAGGGTGACGCGCTGTTCCTGCCCATGGGCGAGTCCAAGCCCATGCGCGCCCAGGGATCCTGGGTGTCCGAGTCCGAGATCCACGCCGCCGTCGAGCACGCGAAGCGGCAGGCGGACCCCGAGTACCGTGAGGACGTCGTGGCGCCCGCCGCGGGCGCGGCCGGCGCCGTCGCCGAGGACATCGGCGACGACCTCGAGGACCTGCTCGCGGCGGCGGAGCTCGTCATCACCACGCAGCTCGGCTCGACGTCGATGCTGCAGCGCAAGCTCAAGATGGGGTTCGCGAAGGCGGGCCGCCTCATGGACCTCCTGGAAACCCGCGAGATCGTGGGTCCGTCGCAGGGATCCAAGGCGCGTGACGTTTTGGTCACACCTGACGAGCTGGTGTCCACTCTTGCTGTCCTACGAGGGGATTCTGGCGCTACGGTGGGCACCACCAACACGCACCAGCCTGAGGACGGGGAATGGGTGGAGTCCTAGACCTCTTCGCGCAGCCGGCCTTCGTGGCCGTCGTCGGCGCGCTCCTCATCCTGCTCGCGCTGAGCGCGTTCTACTTCTTCTGGCGGTCCGGCCGCGAGCGTGCAGCGCGCGATTCGGCGCTGGCGCAGGAGCGCGCGCTGCGCAGCCAGTTCGAGGCCGTGATGACGTCCTCGCGCGACGGGGTGGTCATCCTCACCCAGGCGGGCGAGGTCGCGCTCATGTCGGACACGGCCTGCACGATCCTGGGCCTGCGCCAGGCGGACGTGCTGGGGGTGCCGCTGTCGCGACTGCCCATCCGGTCGGTCGACGCCCACATGCGGCCCATGATGGCCACGGAGGCGTTCTCGCGGACCGAGGACGGCCGTCCGCGCGTGGTCGGCGTCCCCGGCCGGCGCGGCGTGGACGACATCCGCTGGCTGCACGTGCGGTCGCGACCGGTGGACGATGCCGCGGGCGGGCGTCCCCTCTCGATCGTCACCGTGATGGACACCACCGGTCTGCGCGAGGCCGCGGAGGCCATCAGCCGCTCGGACGCGCAGTTCCGGCGCGCGATGGAGAACGCCCCCACCGGGATGGCGCTGGTGGACCTCGAATGGCGCCTCATGGAGGTCAACCGCGCGTTCGCCGAGATGATGGGCTCGACGGTGGCGGCGCTGCGCGGCACCCCGTTCAGCGCGCTGTCGCACCCGCAGGACCTCCACGCCGAGCGCGACCAGATCCAGCGCCTCTACGACGGCCACCAGAACCACTTCGCGGTGGAGAAGCGCTACGTGAAGACGGACGGCAACGTCGTGTGGGCGGTGCTCGACGTGGGTCTCGTGCGCTACGCGGGCGGCGCGCCCGACCACTACGTGGTGCAGGTGCGCGACACCACCGAGGTGCGCATGCGCTCCGAGCTCATGCAGCACCGCGCGATGCACGACCCCCTCACGGGCCTCGCGAACCGCAACCTCTTCCACGAGGTCCTCGACGACCTGCTGGCGCAGCCCGATGCGGACTCCCGCGTGGGGGTGATCGCGGTCGACCTCGACGGCTTCAAGGGCCTCAACGACCGATTCGGCCACGCCATCGGCGACAACGCCCTGGTCCACGTGGCGGGCGTGCTGCGCGCCGCGACCGGGGGCCGCGGCACCGTGGCCCGTCTCGGCGGAGACGAGTTCGTGATCGCCGTCCAGGACACCGACTGCTCGAAGGCGCTGTTCGAGATCGCCGCGGCCATCCACGACGGCCTGCGCGCGCCGCTCGCCGTCAAGCGGCACCAGATCCAGCTCGCGGCGTCGCTCGGCATCGCGATGGCTGACGAGGACACGGTCGCCGGCGGCGGGGCGTCGCTGCTGAGCGCCGCCGACGCCGCGATGTACCGCGCGAAGGCCGCCGGCAAGAGCCGCACCGAGGTGTACGAGCCGTCGATGCGGATCGCCGACGACAACCAGTCCGCCCTCGCGGCGGAGCTCGCGCGTGCGATCGAGAACGGCGACCTGGTGCTGCACTACCAGCCGATCCTCGAGCTCACGACGCGCACGGTGGTCGGGTACGAGGCCCTGGTCCGCTGGCAGCACCCCACGCGCGGGCTGCTGCTGCCGGCCGCGTTCCTGCCGCTGATCAGCGACCGTGGGCTCGCGGCCACGCTGGGCGCCGCGCTGGTCGAGCAGGCGGCACAGTTCCTCGAGCGATCGCCGTCGGACACCGTGTGGGTGTCGCTCAACGTGTCCGCGGACCAGCTGGGCGACTCGTCGTTCGCGGACGGCGTGCTCGCCTCGATCGGACGCCACCACCTCAGCCCGCAGCGCGTCGTGGTCGAGCTCACCGAGGCCTCCCTGGTCAACCCCAACACCCGCATCCGGCACGAGCTCACGGAGCTCCGCAACGCCGGCGTGCCGATCCTGCTCGACGACTTCGGCACCGGCGTGTCCCCGCTGTCGTACCTGCGCGACCTGCCGGTCTCGGGCGTCAAGCTCGACATGTCCTTCGTCGCAGGCATCCCCGAGGACCCCGCCGGAGCCCGGGTGTCCCGCGCGCTCGGCGCCCTCGCACGCGAGCTCGGGCTGGCGACCATCGCGGAGGGCATCGAGACCGAGGCGCAGGCACAGTTCCTCGCGGACTGCGGGTGGCGCTACGGGCAGGGATGGCTGTTCGGCGTCGCGCAGCCTGCCGCGACCGCGCTGTCGCAGCACCCGCACACCGGCACCAGCCTCATCGACCCGCGCCCCGCGGAACCGGACCCGGTCTACGGCGAGCGCTGACCGCGCATCCGTCCCTACGCGCCGTCCGTGCGCGGCACCGCGACCACGTGGTCCGCCAGCGACGTCACCGGCTCCCGGTGCATCGGCGCGTGAGCGCCCACCGCGTCGGTGACGGCCGCGAGGCGCGAGTCGACCTCCGCGCCTGAGAGCGTGCCCGCGCCGCCTCCGATGTCCGTGAGCACGTGCACGGCGTGCCCGCCGAGACGGTCGACGGTGGTGCCCGTCCACGCCGGCTTGACCTTCACCGTGCCGTCCGCGGCGACGGTGACCGTGGCCGAGAGCAGCACGCCGTTCTGGGTGGCGGCGACACAGCACTGCGTGCCCTGGTTCGACAGGAAGTTGCCCAACCCGAACGCCGTCCACATGCCATGGCCGGACGGCCCGCCGTCGAGGCGCTCGATGGGCTGCGGCACGTGCGCGTGGTGGCCGATGTACAGGTCCACCTGGCCGGAGTCCGCGATCTTCTGCGCGATGGCGCGCTGCGCGTCCGTCGGGGCGGTCTGGTACTCGACGCAGCAGTGCACGGAGGCGAGCACCACGTCGGCGCCCTGCTTCCGGGCCTTGCGCGCGGCGTCGATGATCGGCTGCGGATCGGCGGCGTCCGCGTCGAACAGGCCCACCTGCCACGGTGCTGAGACGGGCATGCCGTTGGTGCCGTACGCGAAGCTCACGTGCGCCACGGTGACGGTGCGGTCGCCGGACGTCACCTCGTAGACCGCCGTGGTCGCCGCCTCCTTCTTGGTGCGCGCCGTCCCTGCCGCCTGGAGCCCGTTCGCGTCGAACGCGTCGAGCGTCGCCTCGACGCCGGCGGTGCCGCGGTCGACGCTGTGGTTCGAGGCCGTCGAGCATCCGTCCCACCCCACCTTCGCCAGGTCGCGCACGATCGCCTTCGGCGCGGAGAACAGCGGGTAGCCCGACGGCTCGACGCCCTCGGGGGAGACGGGGACCTCCATGTGGCACAGCGCGAGGTCCGCGCCCTCGATGTAGGGCCGCACGCCCGCCATGAGGGCGGCGAAGTCGTAGCCGTCCGCGGTGCGCGCGGAGTCGTTGACCGGCGTGTGCGGCAGCACGTCGCCCGCGGCGACCAGGGTGAACCGGACGGGCGCGGGGGCAGGAGTCACCGACGCGACCGGCGCGGGGCCGGACGATGCGGTGGTCCCGGCCGGCGCATCGTCCCCCGAGGGCGCGGGGACGGTCGCGGCGGGCGTGGGTGCGGTCCGCGCCGCCGGCGGCTCGGCACCGCCGCGGGCGCCGCCCACTCCGAGAGCGATGCCCGCGAGCAGCGCGACGAGCGCGAGCCCGCCCACCCACGCGGCGGCGGCGAGCGGACGGGTGCGACGGTTCCGAGGGGGCATGCCTTCAGTATCCCGTCGCGCGCCAAGGACCCCGGAACGCCCGGCCGCGCACCCGCGCACCGCGCCCGCGCATTAAGGTGTGAGCCGTGACCTCCGCTGTTCCCAACGTGCTCACCATCGCGCGGCTCGTGATGGTGCCGGTGGTGCTTGTGCTGCTCGCCGCCGACGGCGGCGCGGAGGGGCCGATGCGCTGGTGGGCCTTCGCGCTGTTCGTCCTGGCGGCGGTCACGGACTTCTTCGACGGCTACCTCGCGCGCCGATGGGGTGTGGTGAGCCCGTTCGGCAAGCTCGCTGACCCCATCGCGGACAAGGCGCTCGTGCTCGGGGTGCTCGCGGTGCTGGTGATGGTCGATGGGATCCCGTGGTGGCCCGTCGCGATCATCGCGGTTCGCGAGCTGTGGGTCACGGTGGGGCGGCTCCTGGTCGCGGCCGGGACCGTCATCCCCGCCTCACCGGGCGGCAAGGTGAAGACCATCGCCCAGCTCATCGCGATCGGGATGTACCTGGCTCCGGGCATGCCGGCGTGGGTCGACGACGCCGCCTGGTGGGTGCTGCTGCTCGCCACGGCGATCGCCGTGGTCACGGGCGTCGACTACACGGTCAAGATCCTGCGCGCGGCCCGAGGGCAGCGCGCCGGCGGTCATGCCGCTGCCTGACCAGGTCCTCACGCGACTGCGCGAGCACGGGGCGACGGTCGCCACGGCGGAGTCGCTCACCGGGGGAGCGGTGTGCGCGGCCCTGGTGTCGGTGCCCGGCGCGTCGGCCGTGGTGCGCGGCGGCATCGTCGCCTACACCGCCCCCATGAAGGCGCGGCTGCTGGGCGTGGATCCCGATGTCATCGCCGCAGCCGGCCTCGTCTCCGCGCAGGTGGCCGAGGCGATGGCGCGCGGTGTGCGTGACGCGACGGGCGCGACCCTCGGCATCGCCACCACGGGTGCCGCCGGCCCCGAGCCCCACGACAACTCCCCTGCGGGCCGGGTGTACGTCGCGGTGTCGGGCCCCTCCGGGGAGGTCAGCAGGCGGCTCGACGTTCCCGGCGATCGCGCCGCGGTGCGCGCGGGTGCGGTGGACGCCGCCCTGGCCCTGGTCCTCGAGTCCCTTGCGGGCGATGTCACATTGATGTAACCCCCACGCGACGGCGGCGGAACAAGGGTGCGGTAGTGTGCGTTGTGTCAGCATGGACAAGGGCCGCATGACAGTGATGAGGGGAGGCCGCATGCCTGTGCTTCGCAACGAGATCGGCGAGGTTCTGCGCGACGCGCGCCTCACGCAGGGCAAGACCCTGCGCGACATCTCCTCCGGCGCCCGCGTCTCCCTCGGCTACCTGTCCGAGGTCGAGCGCGGTCAGAAGGAGGCCTCCTCGGAGCTCCTCGCCTCGATCTGCGAAGCCCTCGACATGCCCATGTCGACCATCCTGCGCGAGGTCTCCGACCGCTTCGAGGCCGCGGAGACGCTCGCTGGCGTGTCCGTGATGCCGTCGATCCCCGACACGGTTCCCGAGCTGCTCAGCTCGATGCGCTCCCGCTAGGCCCGCCAGGGACGTGCGTCTCAGCGAGTTCTGGCTGCTGGCCGACGCGGTCTTCGGCGACTCCTACGCGCGCACGCTCGCGCGCGAGCTGTCGCTCGACGCATTCGACTCGCTGACGCCCGCCGCGGCGCTCGAGGCGGGTCATGCGCCGCGCGACGTGTGGCATGCCTGGTGCGAGCAGATGAGCGTGCCACTGCACCTCCGCGACGGCGGCGACCGCGAGCGGATGGTGCCGCCGCCGCGCTGAACACCTCCGGCGTGTCGTTTCCCTTCGAACAGTTGTTCGATATACCGTGGTCCACAGGACACCACGCGACGGCGTCCGTCCCCCGCGGGGGACGCCGCCGGCGCACTGTCAGAGGGTCGGCGTAGCGTCGTCCTCGACACACGGCAGACCAGCCACGGATGGATGTGAGGAAGCGACATGGCACAGGCAGCGGATCGCGCGAAGGCCCTCGAGGCGGCGCTCGGACAGATCGATCGCCAGTTCGGCAAGGGCTCGGCGATGCGGATGGGCGAGAAGACGGTCGTTCCCGTCGAGGCCATCCCCACCAGCTCTCTCGCGCTCGACATCGCGCTCGGTATCGGCGGCCTCCCGCGCGGCCGCATCGTCGAGATCTACGGACCCGAGTCCTCCGGTAAGACCACGGTCGCCCTCCACGCCGTGGCCAACATGCAGAAGGCCGGCGGCACCGCGGCGTTCGTCGACGCGGAGCACGCGCTCGACCCCGAGTACGCGCGTAAGCTCGGCGTCGACGTCGACAACCTCATCGTGTCGCAGCCCGACACGGGCGAGCAGGCGCTCGAGATCGCGGACATCCTGGTCCGCTCCGGCGGCATCGACATCCTCGTGATCGACTCCGTCGCGGCGCTCGTGCCCAAGGCGGAGATCGAGGGCGAGATGGGTGACAGCCATGTCGGCCTGCAGGCCCGCCTCATGTCGCAGGCGCTGCGCAAGATCACCGGCGCGCTCAACACCACGGGCACCACCGCGATCTTCATCAACCAGCTGCGCGAGAAGATCGGCGTGTTCTTCGGCAGCCCCGAGACCACCACCGGCGGCAAGGCGCTCAAGTTCTACGCCTCCGTCCGCCTCGACGTGCGCCGCATCGAGACCCTCAAGGAGGGCACCGAGCCCGTCGGCAACCGCACCCGCGTCAAGGTCGTGAAGAACAAGATGGCCCCGCCGTTCAAGCAGGCCGAGTTCGACATCCTCTACGGCCAGGGCATCTCGCGCGAGGGCGGCATCATCGACCTCGGCGTCGAGCACGGCTTCGTCAAGAAGTCCGGCGCCTGGTACACGTACGAGGGCGACCAGCTGGGCCAGGGCAAGGAGAACGCCCGCAACTTCCTCAAGGACAACCCGCAGCTCGCGGACGAGATCGAGCGCAAGGTGAAGACCAAGCTCGGGGTCGGCGTGCCCGCCGGCGAGGAGAGCCAGGTGAACCCCGCCACCGAGTCGGAGGACGGTGCTCCCGTCGCCGCGCGCGGCAAGAAGGGCCGCAACGACTTCTAGGCCATGACGGTGATCCCCGACAGCCCTCGTGGGCGCCGCCGTACACGGCGCGCGCCCGCGGGGGACTCCGAGTCCCCGCCGGTCGCGGACCCCGAGAAGGCGCGCGAGCTCGCGCTCGGGATCCTCACCCGTGCCTCACGCTCCTCGAGCCAGCTGCGTGACGCCCTGGTCGCCAGGCGCGTGGAGCCGGGGCTCGCGGAGCAGATCGTCGACCGGTACACCGAGGTCGGCCTGCTCGACGACGCGGCCCTCGCCGCGACCATCGTGCGCACGCGCCACGCCGAGCGCGGCCAGTCGCGTCGCGCGATCCGCCAGGAGCTTGCCCGCAAGGGCTTCGACCAGGACGACATCGGCTCCGCTCTCGACCAGATCGACGACGAGGACGAGCGTGAGCGCGCCGCCGAGCTCGCGCGCCGCCGGTGGGATCAGCTCGCGGCGCACCCCGTCGAGGTGCGCACCAGGCGCGTCGTGGCGATGCTCGGACGCAAGGGCTACCCAAGTTCTCTCGCCTTCGCCCTCGTGAAACACTTGCGGGATGCCGATAGCGAGGACGAGTAGTCCGTCGCGCGGGAAGAGGAGGAGCGGCCGGTGGGGCAGACCCTGACGATCCTGGTGCTGCTGGGCGCCAGCCTCGTCGCGCTCCTGCTGGTCGTGTTCGCCCGCCGCGAGGCCGGTGCGGAGCGCGACGCCGGCCGACGCGAGGCCGAGCAGGTCCGTGAGGACGCCCAGGCCCGGCTCGCCGACGCGAAGCGCCGCGAGGAGCACGCGCATCTGCGGGAGAAGGAGGTCGCGAGCGACCACCGTCACGCGCAGCAGTACGCGCGGGTGCTCGAGGAGCGCGCCTCCGTGGTCGCGCGCGACGAGAAGCGGCTGGAGGCCGAGCGTGCGCGCATCGCGCAGGACCGCGCCCGCGCCCTCGCCGAGGTCGCCCAGACCACCCCCGAGGAGGCCCGTGCCGAGCTGGTCGCCGAGCTGCTCGAGGACGCGCGCCGCGACGCCGAGGTCGCGCTTCGGCGTCTCGAGCGGCGCACCCAGGCCACCGCCGAGCAGCGGGCCCGCGAGATCCTGGTCGACGCGATGCAGCGTCAGGCCGCTCCCTCCTCGGCCGCGCACGCGACCGCATGGGTCGACCTGCCCAGCGAGGAGATGAAGGGCAGGATCATCGGCCGCGAGGGACGGAACATCCGCGCCTTCGAGGCGCTCACCGGTGTCACCGTGATCGTCGAGGAGGGCGTCAACGCGGTACAGCTCTCCTGCTTCGACCCCGAGCGCCGCGAGATCGCCCAGGTGATGCTCGCCGCGCTGGTCGAGGACGGCCGCATCCAGCCGCAGCGCGTCGAGGCGGCCTATGCGCGCGCTGTCGCCGGCGCCTTCCAGCGCCACCGCGCCGCCGGGCTCGACGCGCTCAGCGAGGCAGGCGTGTCCGGCGTCCCCTCCGAGATCGTCGACATGCTCGGAAGGCTACGCCTGCGCACCTCCTACGGTCAGAACGTGCTCTCCCACCTGGTCGAGACGTCGCAGATCGCCGCGGACATCGCCGCCGCGATCGGCGCGGACGTCGAGCTCGCGCGCCGCGGCGCGCTGTTCCACGACCTCGGCAAGGCCTTCTCCCACGAGCAGCAGGGCACGCACGCCGCACTCGGTGCGCGATTCCTCGCCGACCACGGCGAGGAGCCCTCTGTCGTGAACGCCGTCGCCGCCCACCACGACGAGGTGCCCGCCGAGTCCCTCGAGGCCGTGATCGTCCAGGTCGCCGACGCGGTGTCGGCGGCGCGCCCCGGCGCGCGACGCGAGGACCTCGACTCCTACATCAACCGCATGGAGAACCTCGAGAAGCTGGTCCTCGAGCACCACGGCGTCACCCGTGTCCTCGCGATGGCGGCCGGGCGCGAGGTACGCGTGATCGTCGAGCCCGAGGAGATCGACGACCAGGGGACCCAGGCGCTGGCGCGTACAATTGCGGAGCACATCAGCAAGGACTTCACCTTCCCCGGAGAGATCAAGGTGACCGTGATCCGCGAGCTACGCGCGGACGCCGTCGCCGGATAGCGCATGACTGACACCACCCTCGCACCCACGTACCTGGTCAAGACCCTCGGGTGCCAGATGAACGTGCACGACTCCGAGCACATGGCCGGCCTCCTCGAGGGCGCCGGCTACAGCGCCGCGCCCGCCGGCGCGGACGTCGCCGACGTGGTGGTGATCAACACCTGCGCCGTCCGCGAGAACGCCGCGACGCGCCTCTACGGCAACCTCGGCCAGCTCGCGTCGGTCAAAGCGCAACGCCCGGGCATGCAGATCGCCGTGGGCGGCTGCCTCGCGCAGAAGGACCGCGGCGAGATCGTGAACCGCGCGCCCTGGGTCGACGTGGTGTTCGGCACCCACAACATCGACGTCCTGCCCGTCCTCCTCGAGCGCGCGCGCCACAACGCCGCCGCGCAGGTCGAGATCGAGGAGTCCCTCAAGGTCTTCCCGTCGACCCTGCCGTCCCGGCGGGACGCGATCGCATCCGGATGGGTGTCGATCTCGGTCGGCTGCAACAACACGTGCACCTTCTGCATCGTCCCGTCGCTGCGCGGCAAGGAGCGCGACCGCCGCCCCGGCGAGATCCTGGCCGAGGTGGAGGCGCTCGTCTCCCAGGGCGCCGTCGAGGTCACCCTGCTCGGCCAGAACGTCAACTCGTACGGCGTCGAGTTCGGCGACCGCGGGGCGTTCGCGAAGCTGCTGCGCGCGTGCGGCGCCATCGAGGGCCTCGAGCGGGTGCGGTTCACGTCGCCGCACCCGGCAGCCTTCACCGACGACGTCATCGACGCCATGGCCGAGACGCGCAACGTCATGCCGAGCCTGCACATGCCGCTCCAGTCCGGGTCGGACCGGGTGCTGCGCGCGATGCGCCGCTCCTACCGCTCCGAGCGATACCTCGGGATCATCGACCGCGTGCGCGCGGCGATGCCCGACGCGGCCATCACCACCGACATCATCGTGGGCTTCCCCGGCGAGACCGAGGAGGACTTCCTCGAGACCATGCGCGTGGTCGAGGCGTCCCGCTTCACGTCCGCGTACACGTTCCAGTACTCGCCGCGCCCCGGCACCCCCGCGTACGAGCTGGAGCCGCTGCCCAAGGCCGTGGTCCAGGAGCGCTTCGAGCGGCTCCTCGCGCTCCAGGAGCGGATCACTCTTGAGGATTCGCAGAGGTTCGTGGGACGCGAGCTCGAGCTCATGGTCCTGGACGGCGGCGGCCGCAAGGACGGCGACTCGGCCCGCATGAGCGGCCGCGAGCCCGGCAACCGCCTGGTCCACTTCACCGTCCCCGAGGGTGGCGAGGTGCCGCGGCCCGGCGACATGGTCACGGTCCGCGTCACGCACGGCGCGCCCCACCATCTCATCGCCGATTCCGAGCTCTACCGGGTGCGTCGCACCCGTGCGGGCGACGCGTGGGACGCGGCGCAGGCCGGCGACCACGACCACGGCGGCGACTCCTGCGGCACCGGCGCCGGCGCTCCCGCCGGCCCCGTCCCGCTGGGCCTGCCGTCCCTCCGGCGCGGGTGACCATGGACGATGCGCCGGTGGTCATCGCGGTCGTCGGCGCCACCGCGACGGGCAAGTCCGCGCTCAGCCTCGCGCTGGCCGCGGAGCTCGACGGCGAGGTGGTCAACGCCGACTCCATGCAGTTCTACCGCGGCATGGACATCGGCACCGCGAAGCTCGGCGCGGACGAGCGGCGCGGCATCCCGCACCACCAGCTGGACCTGCTCGACGTCCACGAGGACGCCTCGGTCGCGCGCTTCCAGGCCGAGGCGCGCGCGGACATCGCCGCGATCCACGCGCGCGGTCGCCGCGCGATCGTGGTCGGCGGATCCGGGCTGTACCTCAGGGCGCTGCTCGACCGCTTCGAGTTCCCCGGCACCGACCCCGAGCTGCGGGCGGCGCTCGAGGCGCGCGCCGACGCCGAGGGCCCGGGAGCCCTCCACCGCGAGCTCGTCGCCGTCGACCCTGCCGCGGCCGCCAAGATCCCGCCGCAGAACGTCAAGCGTCTCGTGCGGGCGCTCGAGATCATCGCGCTCACCGGCTCCACGCAGAGCTCGCTCCCGCGCCACGAGTACGCGGCGCCCGCGCTCACCATCGCTCTCGATCTGCCCTACGAGCTGCTCGACCCGCGCATCGACGCCCGCGTCGACGCCATGTGGGACGCGGGACTTGTGGGCGAGGTGACCGCACTCGAGGCACGCGGGCTGCGGGACGGAGTGACGGCACGACGCGCCGTCGGCTACGCGGAGACCCTGCGGCATCTCGACGGGGAGCTCGACGCCGCCGGGACGCGCGCGCTCATCGCGCGGCACACCCGGCGGCTCGCCCGTAAGCAGGCGCAGTGGTTCCGTCCCGACCCGCGCGTGCGGTGGATCGACGCCCCCCGCGACCACGGCGACGTCGCACGGGCCGCCGCCGATGCATCGTCCCTGGTGAGGGCGGCCGACGCGGAGCGTCGTACCCGCTGACTAGGCTGGGCGCATGAGGTTCACCAAGGGCCACGGCACCGAGAACGACTTCGTCCTGCTGTTCGACCCCGAGGGCGGCCTCGACCTGACACCCGAGGCGGTGCGCTTCCTCAGCGACCGGCGCGCGGGGATCGGTGGGGACGGCGTCATCCGCGCCGTGCGGGCGAGCGCGCTCGAGGCGGGCGAGGGCGCGGATCCCGCGGCCTGGTTCATGGACTATTGGAACTCCGACGGCACCACCTCCGAGATGTGCGGCAACGGCGCGCGCGTGTTCGGCGCGTTCCTCGAGGCCGAGGCGGGGGAGGACCTCGCGGGCGGCCTCGCCTTCGCGACACGCGGTGGGCCGCGACGCGTGACGTCCCTCGGTGAGGGCAGGTACGCGATCGGCATGGGGGAGTACCGGATCGGCGACGCTCCCGACGGCTTCGACTCCGAGGTCGCGGCGCGCGGCCTGGACCCCGTGCGCCCGGCGCTCAGCGTCGACATGGGGAATCCGCATCACGTGGTCGCGCTGGCGGACACCGCGGAGCTGGAGGCGCTCGACCTCACGGTCGCGCCGCAGGTCCATCCCGTGCCACCGCACGGCACCAACGTGGAGTTCGCCGTCGCGCTCGGCCACGCCGAGGTCGATGGTGTCAACCGGGGGCGGGTCCGGATGCGCGTCCACGAGCGCGGCTCGGGGGAGACCCGCTCGTGCGGCACGGGCGCGTGCGCGGTCGCCCTCGCGATGCGCGCCTGGGGCGGACCGGGCGCGCCCGACGTGTGGGACGTCGAGGTCCCCGGCGGCGTGGTCACCGTGCGCATCGTGGGCCGCGAGACCGTGCTCGAGGGGCCTGCGGTACTGGTCGCGACCGGCACGGTGACAGTCCCGGGCTGAGCGTGCACCCCATCGAGCCGGGCGCGGACGGCGTCCCGAGGATCCACCCCGCGGATGCGGACGAATGGCGCGCCTGGCTCGCCGCGCACCATGCGTCCGCGACCGGGGTGTGGGTGGCGGTCTGGCGAACCGGCACCGGTCGGGCGGGCCTCGTGTACGAGGACATCGTGCGCCAGGCCCTGTGCTTCGGATGGATCGACGCGGTCACCAAGCGCCTGGATGAGCAGCGCACGCTGCAGTACTGCGCGCCGCGCAAGCGGGGCTCCGGCTGGGCGCGCACGAACAAGGCGAGGATCGCGGAGCTCGAGCGCGCGGGCCTGATGACGCCTGCGGGAGCCGCGGTGATCGCGGCGGCCAAGGCGGACGGCTCGTGGACGGTGCTCGACTCGGTCGAGGCGCTCGAGGTGCCTCCGGACCTCGACGACGCCTTCGCGGCGCTTCCCGGGTCGCGCGAGGCCTGGGGGGCGTTCCCTCCCTCGGCCCGCAAGCAGAGCCTCCAGTGGGTCGCGTTCGCGAAGCGCCCCGACACCCGCGCGCGGCGCTGCGCCGCGATCGCCGCCGGAGCCGCGCGAGGCGAACGCGTCCCGTCCTGACCGCACGCGCGGCCGAGCGGGGTTCAGGCGGAGACGCGCAGCACGCGGAAGCCCTTCGAGCTCCCGATCTTCTCGACCGCGCCCCAGCCCTGCGCCGTGATCCACGCCGCGAGCGAGTCCGCTCCCAGGTTCTTCTGCACCACCAAGAACGCCTCGCCGCCGGGCGCGAGGCGGGGCAGCCACGTGGCGAGGAGCCCGTGGAGCGCGTCCTTGCCGATCCGGATGGGCGGGTTGGACCAGATGGTGTCGAACGTCGCGTCGCCGGGGATCTCGTCGGGCAGCGACGCGGTCACCTCGACGCCCAGGCGCGCCGCGTTGCGGCGCAGGAGGTCGAGCGCGCGCTCGTTGACGTCGACGGCGGTGACGGACGATGCGCCGCGCAGGGCGGCCTCGAGCGCGATGGGGCCCCAGCCGGCGCCGATGTCGAGAAGCCGGCCGCGCGGGTCGGGAACCTGACGCAGCAGCACCCGGGTGCCCAGGTCGACATGGCCGGGGGAGAAGATCCCCGGGGCGGTCTCGACCTCGACGTCGCGACCGGCGAGCGTCACAGTGATGGTGCGGCGCTCGTCCGCGGAGGCGGGGCGCGCGGTGAAGTAGTGGTCCTCGCTCACGCACCCGAGCGTATCGCCAGCCGTCGTGCCCGGGCGCCCGTCGCATCGTCCCTCCACAGCCGCGCCAGGGTGTCGGGCCGGGGTGAGACAATGGACGGGTATGAGCGAGACAGCAGCAGATCACCAGGACACGCCCGAGACCAGCCGCGCAGACGCGGTGATCGACCGGGTGCTCTCCCGTGCCGGCACCGCCGTCGCGGAGGGCGGGACCGCCCGCACCGACTACGACGGCGACCAGTACGACCGCGAGGACCGCGCGGCGCTGCGTCGCGTCCAGAACCTCTCGACCGAGCTCGAGGACATCACCGAGGTCGAGTACCGCCAGCTGCGACTCGAGCGCGTCGTGCTGGTGGGCCAGTGGTCGCACGGCACCTCCGAGGACGCGGAGATCTCGCTGCGCGAGCTCGCGGCGCTCGCCGAGACCGCCGGCTCCGAGGTCCTCGACGGCGTCCTCCAGCGACGGCCCCACCCCGACCCCGCCACGTACATCGGCAAGGGGAAGGCGCACGAGGTGCGCGACATCGTCGCCGCCGTCGGCGCCGACACCGTCATCGTCAACGACGACCTCGCGCCCAGCCAGCGCCGCGCGCTCGAGGACGTCGTCAAGGTCAAGGTCATCGACCGCACGGCGCTCATCCTCGACATCTTCGCTCAGCACGCGAAGTCCAAGGAGGGCAAGGCGCAGGTCGAGCTCGCGCAGCTCGAGTACCTGCTGCCCCGCCTGCGCGGCTGGGGCGAGTCGATGTCCCGCCAGGCGGGCGGCCAGGTCGGCGGCGCGGGCGCGGGCATGGGCTCGCGCGGACCCGGTGAGACAAAGATCGAGCTCGACCGCCGCCGCATCCACACCCGCATGGCGCAGCTGCGGCGTGACATCAAGGCCATGGAGCCCGCGCGCCAGGTGCGCCGCGAGAAGCGCCTGGGCCTGCCCAACGTCGCGATCGTCGGCTACACCAACGCCGGCAAGTCGTCGCTGCTCAACCGCGTCACCGGCGCGGGCGTGCTCGTCGAGAACGCGCTCTTCGCGACCCTCGACCCGACCGTGCGCCGCTCGCAGACGCCCGACGGCCGCGAGTTCACCGTGTCCGACACGGTCGGATTCGTGCGCGACCTTCCCCACCAGCTGGTCGCCGCGTTCGCGTCCACGCTCGAGGAGGTCGCGCACGCGGACCTCATGCTGCACGTGGTCGACGCGTCGCACCCGGACCCGGAGAGCCAGATCCGCGCGGTCCGCGAGGTGCTGGCGGACGTGCCGGGCGCGGACCAGGTGAAGGAGGTGCTGGTCCTCAACAAGGCCGACATCGCCGACCCCGAGACCCTCATGCGCCTGCGCGCCCGCCGCGAGATCACCATCGAGGTCTCCGCGCTCACGGGCGAGGGCATCGAGGAGCTGATGGAGCTCATCGGCCGTGAGCTGCCGCGTCCCGAGGTCACCGTCGACGTGGTGGTGCCCTACACGCGCGGGGACCTCGTGAGTGAGGTCCACCGGCACGGCGAGGTGCTCGCCCAGGCGCACGTCGCCGAGGGGACGCACCTCACCGCGCTCGTCGACGCGGGCCTCGCGGCGCGCCTCGAGGAGGCCGGCGTGCCCTCGGCCTCGCTGTGACCGGCGGCGACCAGAGCGCCACCCACGCCGCCGACGCGCTGCTCGAGCGCGCCGTCGGCGCGCTCGGGGGCGAGCCGCGCGAGGGCCAGCGCGCCATGGCGCGCGCCGTCACCGATGCCCTCGACGCCGAGGCGCACGCGCTCGTCCAGGCGGGCACCGGCACGGGCAAGTCGCTCGGCTACCTGGTCCCCGCCGTCGCACACGCCGTGCGCACCGGCGGCCGAGTGGTGGTCTCCACCGCCACCCTCGCGCTGCAGCGGCAGATCTTCACCAAGGACCTCCCTCTGGTGGCGGACGCGCTGGAGCCGGAGCTGGGCACGCGCGCGCGGATCGCGCTGCTCAAGGGCCGCGGCAACTACCTGTGCGTGCACAAGATGGCCGGCGGCTACCCCGACGAGACCGACGACACGATGCTGCCGGTCGGACCCACGAGCGACCTGGGACGCGAGATCGTGCGGCTCAACGAGTGGGCCGAGACCACGGACACGGGGGACAGGGACGACCTGGTGCCCGGCGTGAGCGGCCGCGCGTGGGCGCAGGTGTCCGTGAACGGCCGCGAATGCCTGGACCAGAAGTGCCCCGCGATCGCCGAGTGCTTCTCCCAGAGCGCGCGGGAGTCCGCTGCGCAGGCTCACGTGGTCGTCACCAACCACGCCGTGCTCGGCGTCCAGGCGACCGGCCACGACATGATCGGCGACCACGCGGTGCTCATCGTCGACGAGGCGCACGAGCTCGTCAGCCGCATCACCTCCTCCGCGACCCACGAGCTCACCGTCGTCGCGGTCGACCGGGCCGCCCGCGACGCCCGCCGCTGCGGCATCGTCTCCGAGGACCTCGACCGCGCCGCCCGCCACCTCGACGGGGCCCTCGGCGACTGCTCACCCGGGCGGCTCCGCCTCGGCCTGCCCGACGCCCTCGCGATGGCCGTCGAGGAGGTGCGCGCGGCCGCGCGCGCACTCGTCTCGGAGATCACCAAGCGCTCGGAGGAGCTCGGCGCCGGGGGCAAGGTCGCCGCCGCGTCGCTGGGCGCGGTCCACGACGTGTGCGAGGAGCTCCAGGGCGAGCACGGCCGATACGTCATCTGGCTCGCCCCGCGCGACGGCGACTACGACGCCCCGGTGCCCGAGCGCATCGTCGCCGCGCCCCTCGACGTCGCCGGCCTCATCCGCGACAAGCTGCTCGACGAGAAGGCCTCCGTGATGACGTCCGCGACGCTCGCGCTTGGCGGAGACTTCGGCGCCATCTCGCGTCACCTCGGCGTCGACCATGCCGTCACGCTCGACGCAGGCAGCCCGTTCGACTACCCCAAGCAGGGCATCCTCTACGTCGCGAAGCACCTGCCCAAGCCCGGCATGGGCGGCATCTCGGAGGACGCGCTCGACGAGCTCGAGGCGCTCATCCGCGCCGCCGGCGGCCGCACGCTGGGCCTGTTCTCCTCGCACAAGGCCGCGCTGGCCGCCACGGAGGCGATGCGCGAGCGCCTCGACGTCCCCGTGCTCTACCAGCTCGACGATCAGCTGCCGACGCTCGTGAAGCGGTTCCAGGAGGACGAGAGCGCGTGCCTGTTCGGGTCCACGTCGCTGTGGCAGGGCATCGACGTGCCTGGCCGCACCGCGAGCCTCGTGGTGATCGACCGCATCCCGTTCCCGCGACCCGACGAGCCGGTGGCGCAGGCCCGCACCGAGGCCGTCGCGGCCGGCGGCGGCAACGGCTTCATGGCGGTCAGCGCCACCCACGCGGCGCTGCTGCTCGCGCAGGGCGCGGGCCGGCTCATCAGGTCGAGCACGGATCGTGGCGTGGTCGCGGTGCTCGACCCGCGTCTCGCGACCGCGCGCTACGGCGCGTTCCTCACCCGGTCCATGCCGGACCTGTGGCCCACCACCGATCGTGAGGTGGCGCTGGGTGCTCTGCGGAGGCTCGCGGCGGGCTAGACGCGCCGCAGCACCGAGACGACCTTGCCCATGACGGTCGCGTGCGTGCCGTCGATGGGCGTGTACGCCGGGTTGTGCGGCATGAGCCACACCTGGCCGTCCTTGCGGCGGAACGTCTTCACCGTGGCCTCGTCGTCGAGCAGGGCCGCGACGATGTCGCCGTTCTCGGCCGCGTTCTGGCGGCGCACCACCACCCAGTCGCCGTCGCAGATCGCGGCGTCGATCATCGAATCGCCGGACACCTGCAGCATGAACAGCTCGCCGTCGCCGGTGAGCTGGCGGGGGAGCGCGAACGTGTCCTCGACCTGCTGGTCGGCGAGGATGGGGCCACCGGCCGCGATGCGGCCCACCAGGGGCACCAGGTGGATGTTGTCGGCGGACGATGCGGTGGGCGCCGGGGCGGGCACGGTCGCCTCAGCGGAGGCGACGGCGGGGGCGGCGGCCTCCTCGCCTGGCAGGACCACCTCGATGGCGCGGGGCCGGTGCGGGTCGCGGCGCAGCACGCCCTTGGCTTCGAGCGCGGTGAGCTGGTGCTTGACGGACGACGGCGAGGTGAGGCCCACCGCGTCACCGATCTCACGCATCGACGGCGGATAGCCGCGCTCGAGGACCGTGGCACGGATGAAGTCGACGACGGCGCGCTGGCGGGCGGTCAGCCCCGTGGAGGGGTCGCGCAGCTCGTGGACGGTCACCTCGGTGGCGCGTCCGGCGCCCGTCCCGCCGCGTGAGCTCTCTCCCTGCGCCATGGCTGCTGCCTCCCGTGGAGTGGATGTCAGACCCCGGTGGTCTCCTGGGTTCGACGCTAGGGGAATCCCTGGTGGAAATCAAACATATGTTCGAGCGTGTCTTGCCAGCGTCGGAGCCCGGTGCTAGAACTAGAACACACGTTCGATAGAACACCTGTTCGAATCGAGGAGGCAGAGATGAGCATCTACGCACCGCAGACGGTCGAGGCCCGGGCACGGCGCACGCGCGCCGGGAGGGTGGTCGGCGTGCTCGTGCTGCTCGTGGGCGCGGGAATCCTGGGGCCGCAGGCCTTCGCGTCCGACGGCGCCGCGGAGCCGGTGGCCGTCGACGTGTACGCCGTGGGCGCGGGCGAGACCCTGTGGGACATCGCGGCCGCACGCACCGAGCCCGGCGACGACGTCCGCGACACCGTGGCGGACATCCAGCACCTCAACGCGATGGCGGACACCGCGCTCGTCGCGGGCCAGCAGCTCTACGTACCCGTCGACTGACCACCGGCGCGGGCCGGCTGTTGGGCGTGCGTGCTGCTTCGTGGCAGAGTGAGCGCATGCACTGCCCCTTTTGCCGCAACCCCGATTCGCGCGTGGTGGACTCGCGCACGGCCGACGACGGCTCGTCGATCCGCCGTCGTCGTGAGTGCCCGGCGTGCGGCAAGCGCTTCACCACCGTCGAGACGGCGAGCCTGTCCGTGGTCAAGCGCAACGGTGTGACGGAGCCGTTCAGCCGAGACAAGATCGTCTCGGGCGTGAAGAAGGCGTGCCAGGGCCGTCCCGTGAGCGACGACCAGCTCGCGCTGCTCGCGCAGCGCGTCGAGGAGACGGTGCGCGCGAGCGGCCAGGCGGAGATCCACGCGCAGGACGTCGGCGTCGCGATCCTGCCGCCGCTGCGCGAGCTCGACGAGATCGCCTACCTGCGCTTCGCGAGCGTCTACCAGGGCTTCGACACCCTCGAGGACTTCGAGGCCGCGATCGCGCGCCTTCGCGAGGAGGACGCGGCTAGCGCCCGCTCCGCGGCTTCCGAGGCTTCCGAGTAGCGCTGTCGTAGCCGCCCTTCGCGGGCTTCTTGCCGTAGCCCTTCTTGCCGGGCTTGTCGTCGCGTCCCTTGCCGCGCGAGCCGCCTTGCCGGTCGTCGTACCGGCGCGGGCCGCGCTCGTCGAGGCGTGCCTCGCGCTCGGACAGCCCACGCTCGCGCGCGGCGAGGGCGGCCTCGCGGTCGGCGAGATCGCGCTCGATCCGCGCGAGCCTGTCCTCCATGCGCTGCTGCGTCGCCCGGAGGTCGTCCCCGCGGCTGTCGCGCGCGTCGCGCTGAGGGCGGTCATCGCGGCGCGGGCGGTCGTCCCACGTGCGAGCGGGCCGGTCCTCCCAGCGGCGCTCCTGACGCGGACGGTCCCCGCGCGCAGGACGGTCGGCCCGACCCGGACGGTCGTACTTGCCGCGACGCTCGGGGCGCTGCGGTCGCGGTTCGCGCACCGGCTGCCATGACGGCTCCTGCGCGCCCGTGAGCTCGGTGATCATCGCGAGCGACTCGTCGTCCTCGCCGCGCACCTTGCGGAACGTGACGTCGACCCCGGCCTGCTCGAGCATGCGGTCCGTCGAGCGACGCTGGTGGGGGAGCACCAGCGTGACGACGAGCCCCTCCTCGCCCGCGCGCGCCGTGCGGCCCGAGCGGTGAAGGTAGTCCTTGTGGTCCGCGGGCGGATCGATCTGCATGACCAGGTCGACATGGTCGACGTGGATGCCGCGCGCCGCGACGTCCGTCGCGACCAGCACGGGCACGTCGCCCGCACGGAACGACGCGATCGCGAAGTTGCGCTCCGCCTGCGAGCGGTCGCCGTGGATCGCGAGCGCCAGGACGCCGGCCTCCCGCATCTCGTCCGCGATACGCTCGGTCGCGAGCTTGGTGCGCACGAACACGATGGTGCGACCCTCGCGTGCGGCGATGCGGGTCGCGAGCTGGTACTTCGCGTGCGGCGGCACGTTGAGCACCACGTGGCGCATGGTGGCCGGCTGGTCGTCGCCGTCGGTGACATCGTGCGTGACCGGGTCGTGCATGTACTGCTTCACCAGGCGGTCGACGTCGCCATCGAGGGTCGCGGAGAACAGCAGCCGCTGGCCGCCCTCGGGCACGCCGGCGAGGATCTCGGTGATCTCGTCCATGAAGCCCATGTCCGCCATGTGGTCGGCCTCGTCCATGACGATGAGCTCGAGCTCTGACAGGTCCGCATGGCCGTTGCGCACCAGGTCCGCCATGCGACCCGGGGTGGCCACCACGAGGTGGACGCCGCGCTCGAGCGCCTGGATCTGCTTCGACATCGACAGGCCGCCGGCGACTAGTTTGAGCGACACGTGCATCGCGTGCGCGTAGGGCTCGAGCGCGTCGGAGACCTGCATGCCGAGCTCGCGCGTGGGCACCAGCACGATCGCCTTGGGCCGCCGCTTCTCGGGCCGGGGGCCGTCGGCGAGGCGCACGATCGCCGGCAGGCCGAAGCCGAGCGTCTTGCCCGAGCCCGTGCGCGCCTTGCCCAGCACGTCCCTGCCGGCCAGCGCATCGGCGATGGTGGCGGCCTGGATGGGGAAGGCGGTGACGATGCCGTGGCGCGCGAGCGCGTCGACGAGCGGGTCGGGAAGGCCGAGCTCCGCGAACGGGACGGCGTCGGACAGGTCCGCGGCGTCTATGACAGCACCCGCAGCCGCACCGTGCCCGGCATGCTCGACAGCGCCTGCACGGCCTCCTTGTCGAGGCCGGACGCGACGTCCGTCACCACGTAGCCGAGCTCGCCGCGCGTGCCGAGGAGCTGGGCGTCGATGTTGACGTTGTGCGCGGCGAACACCTGGTTGACCGCGGCCAGCACACCGGGGATGTTCTCGTGCAGGTGGGCGACGCGATGCGAGCCCTGGACCTGGTCGAGCGAGAGGGTGGGCAGGTTGACGCTGAGCGACGTGGACGCGTGGAACACGTAGTCGCGCAGGCGGGTCGCGACGAAGATGCCGATGTCGCGCTGCGCCTCCTCGGTCGACCCGCCGATGTGCGGGGTGAGGATGACGTTGGGCATGTTCTGCAGCGGTGACTCGAACGGGTCGCCCGTCTTCTTGGGTTCCTCGGGGAACACGTCGAGCGCCGCGCCGCCGATCGCACCGGACTCGAGGCCCGCCTTGAGCGAGTCGAGATCCACGATGAAGCCGCGCGACAGGTTGAGGAAGATCGCGCCCTCCTTCATCGCGGCGAACTGCTCGGGCCCGAAGAAGCCCTTGTTGCCCGAGCGGCCGTCGACGTGGAGCGTCACCACGTCGGCCTCGGCGAGGAGGGCGTTGAGCGACGGCATGGGGGTGGCGTTGCCCAGCGCCAGCTTCTCGGCGCTGTCGTAGAAGATCACGTTCATGCCGAGCGCCTCGGCGATGACCGACAGTTGCGAGCCGATGTTGCCGTAGCCGACGATGCCGAGCGTGCGGCCGCGGATCTCGTGCGCGCCCGACGCCGACTTGGACCACACACCCTCGTGGAGGCTGCGGTTGTGGTCGGGCAGGCGGCGGGTGAGGGAGATCATCTCCGACACCGCCATCTCCACCACGGACCGCGTGTTGGAGAACGGGGCGTTGAACGCCGCGATGCCCTTGCGCGCCGCGTGCGCGAGGTCGATCTGGTTGGTGCCGATCGAGAACGCGCCCACCGCGATGAGGTCCGGACATGCGTCGATCACCCGCGCCGTGAGCTGGGTCTTCGAACGGATGCCGAGGAGCTGGACGCCCTGAAGGGCCTCGATGAGCTCGTCCTCGTCCATCGCGCCGCCGTGGTTCTCGACGGAGATGCCGGCGGCCTCGAGGATCTCGGTGGCCTTGGTGGAGAGGTTCTCTAGAAGGAGTGCGCGCACGGGCGTTATCGTCTCGCACTTCTGCGCGCTTCTCCAACTCGGATCCGGACGGGAACCGTGCGATCGGCCGCCCGCGGGCATGGCAGAGTGTCCGCATGGGTTCGGCGGGCAGGATGGTCGTGGTGACGCTGGTGTGCGCCGCGCTGTTCGTGGCGGGCGCGCTGTGGCGCGGGGTCACGTGGTCCGACGTCCGCCATTGGGGCACGCCTCGCAACGTGATCGAGGCGGAGGGCGAGACGGTCCGGATCCCCGTCGCGGAGGGCTCCGCGGTACGGGTGCTGCCCGAGGTGGCCGCCACGACCACGGGCTCCTACGACTTCCTGTTCCCCGACGGCGGCGCCGACGGCGGACCCGTCCGGTACGACCCGTGCCGCGTGCTCTCGTACGTGATCTCTCCCGCCCACATGCCGGAGGGCTTCGAGCCGATCATCCACGCCGCGGTCGCGGACGTCTCCGCCGCGACCGGGCTCGCGTTCGAATACGAGGGCCTCACCGACGAGACAGCGTCCTTCGAGCGCGCCCTGGTCCAGTCGCGGTACGGCGACCGGTTCGCGCCCATCGTCATCGGCTTCCAGAGCGAGTCGCAGAACGCCGACCTCGCCGGCACGGTCACCGGCCTGGGCGGCTCGAGCGCGGTGCCCGGCGCGTACGGCGACGACCGCTACCTGCGCGCCGGCGTCGTGATCATCGACTGGGAGGACGTCGCGGCGATCCGCGGCGACGGCGACGACCTCGCCCGCGCCGTGGTCGAGCACGAGCTCGGCCACGTGGTGGGCCTCGCCCATGTGGGCGACAAGCACGAGCTCATGCACGAGTCGAACCTCAGCCTCATCGACTGGGGTCCGGGCGACCTCGCCGGCCTCGCGCTCGCAGGTGCCGGGCAGTGCGAGGGGCGCTAGGGACGATGCGCCGGCCGGGTGGCCGGGGCGGCATGCCCGGATCTAGAGGCTGAGGCCCTCCGGCAGCGCGGCCGCGTGCACCACCTCGAGGCGTCGCGTGGGCCGGGTGAGCGCCACGTAGAGGTCCCCCGGACGCTCCGCGATCTCGGCGGGCTCGACCACCACGGCGACGTCGAACTCGAGCCCCTTGGACTCGCGCGCCGTGTAGACGTCGATGGTCGGGGAGCCGAGCGCGGTGCGCAGCGCCGTGTGCAGGCGTGGCGGGGCGATCACGGCGACCAGGCCGCCGTCGCCCTCGGCGAACGACGCCTCGTGACCGCGCGCGATGCGTGCCGCCGTCGCGACGGGGTCGGCGTCGCGCGTGGCGCCCGCAGCATCGTCCAGCTCGCGGGCGGCCCGCAGGTCGCTCACGGGCAGGCGCGCCGCCTTGGCGTACGTCTGCGCGGCGTCGGCCACGGCGGCAGGGATGCGGTAGGAGATGGTGAGCTCGCGGAGCTCCCAGCCGGCCTGGAACAGCGGATCCATGGTCTCGGGCCACCAGCGCGTGCCCGCGACCGACGTGGTCTGCGCGACGTCGCCGACGATCGTGAAGGAGCGCGTGGGGCAGCGGCGCAGCAGCATCCGCCACGCCATGGGGCTGAGCTCCTGAGCCTCGTCCACGACCACGTGGCCGTAGGTCCACGACCGGTCGTTGCGAGCCCGCTCCGCGACCGAGAGGCGGGTGGTGCCGCCCTTCATGCGGCTGGCGAGCGCCTCCGCCGTCACCATGCCGCCGTCGCCGAACGTCTCGAGCACATCCTTCGCGTACTGGATCTCCTCCGCGGACGGCTCATCGGCGCGGCGAGCGCGGCCTCCGGGCATCTCACCCAGGAGCTCGGCGGCCTCGTCCAGCAAGGGTACGTCCGCCTCGGTGAACGGCGCGTGCGCGGGGCGCAGCAGCAGGTCGCGGTCGCCCTCGGGGAGCATCCGCGCCGCGTGATCGAGCAGGTGCGGCTTGGAGAACAGGTCGCGCAGCAGCTGCTCCGGCGTGACGGGCAACCAGCACAGGTTGATCGCGATGCGCACGTTCCTGTCGTCCCGCACGTCCCGCTCGAGCTCGATGCGGTCCTCGTCGGAGTACACCTCGAGCTGCTCCACGAGCTGGCGGGTCAGCCGGCCGATCATGTCCTTCGCGAAGGACGCACGCGCCTCGTTGTGGGGCCGCCCCTCGCGTCGCGCGCGGCCCTGCGCGTCCTTGACGTCCGCGCGGCGGATCACCACGGTGCGGCCGTCGATGCGGATCTCGCGGTCCGCGCGCGGCACCCGCTGGCGTTCGCGCACCGCGTTCTTCACGACGTCCGCCATCACGGTGCGGCCCTTGACCTCGGCCGCTCCGTCGTTCTCGACCGCGGTCACGTCGATGCCGGGCACCAGGCCCTCGAGGGTGGTCGACACGGCGCCGGTCTCTCCCAGCGAGGGCAGCACGTGGTCGATGTAGCGCAGGAACGTCCGGGAGGGGCCGATGAGGAGCACGCCGCGCGACTCGAGCTGCTCGCGGTGGTGGTAGAGCAGGTACGCGGCGCGGTGGAGCGCGACGGCCGTCTTCCCGGAGCCGGGACCGCCCTGCACCACGAGCGCGCCGCTCATGGGGGCGCGGATCACGGCGTCCTGCTCGGCCTGGATGGTCGCGACGATGTCGCCCATGCGGCCCGTGCGGCGAGCACCGAGGGCCGCGAGCAGGGCGCCCTCGCCCGCCAGCGCATCGTCCATCCCCATCTCGCGCAACGCCTCGACGTCCAGGACGTCGTCCTCGACCGCGGTGACGCGGCGACCCTGCGTGGTGAGGTGGCGACGGTTGACCACGGCGCCCGGGTTCGCGGCGGTCGCGGAGTAGAACGCGCGCGCGGCGGGGGCGCGCCAGTCGGTCAGCAGCGGGACGTGCTCGGCGTCCGAGAGCCCGATGCGGCCCACGTAGAAGCGCTCGCCGTCGCGCAGGTCGAGACGTCCGAAGCAGAGGCGGTCCTCGACGGCGTCGAGCTGCGCGATGCGGTCCTCGTAGAGCGTCGCGAACGCGTCCCGCTCCGAGCGGTTCTGCGGCGAGCCGGACGGCCCCTCCCTGCGGATCGCGGCGAGCCTGCCGTCGGCCTCGCCGCGCAGCTCGTCGAGCCGCCCATAGAGTCCGTCGACCACCTGCTGCTCGGACGTCAGCCCGCTGCGCTCCGCCGTGAGTCCTCGCTCGTTCGCCATCGGCATACCCTCCGCACCCCCTGCGTTGTCCTCAGGGCAGTCCCTCATTATCGCGCAGTCGCGCGACCACCGGAAGCACCCCCGCCGCACGCGGGTTTCGCGGAGGGCGAGAACGGCGGCCGTCGGAGGCCGACGGTGGAAGGATGGATGATCATGGAACGACCTCTGCTGAGCTGGGATCCGGAGGGTGTGCAGGCCTGGGCCGCCGCCGCTCCGCAGGAGGACGCCGTGCTGCTGCACTCGCTGCGCGGCTTCATCGACGCGGGCCGGGCGGGCGCGCTGGTCGCCGACCACATCCTCGAGGAGGGCGACCCCATCCGGGTCGCGACGTTCGACATCGACCAGCTGCTCGACTACCGGTCGCGCCGCCCCGAGATGACCTTCTCCGTCAACCAGTGGACCGCGTACGACGAGCCGCACCTCGCGCTCGACATGGTCCGCGACCAGGAGGGCGCCGCGTTCCTGCTGCTCCACGGCTTCGAGCCGGACATCCAGTGGGAGCGCTACATCGCGACGGTGCGCGAGGCGCACGACCGCCTGGGCGTGACCCTCACCCTCGGCTCGCACGGCATCCCCATGGCGGTGCCGCACACGCGCCCGCTCACGGCGACCATCCACGGCACCGACCCCGACCTGCTCCCGGACACGCCCACGATGTTCGGCACGGTCACGGTCCCCGCGTCCGCGCAGAACCTGCTCGAGTACCGGTTCGGCCAGTGGGGGCTGCCGGCCGTCAACGTCGCGGTGCACGTGCCGCACTATCTGGCGCAGTCCTCCTACCCGCAGGCCGCCCAGCGCGCGCTCGAGGGTCTCGAGGACCTCTCGGGGCTCGACCTCGACCCGGGCGCGCTCGACGCCGCCGCGGCGCGCGCGACGGAGGAGATCGACCGTCAGCTCGCGGAGAGCGAGGAGGTCCAGGCGCTCGTCGAGGCCCTCGAGAACCAGTACGACGCGTTCCACGAGGCCCGTGGCCAGGGGCTCCCTCTCGAGGGCGGGCTGCCCTCCGCGGATGAGATCGCGGCCGAGTTCGAGAAGTTCCTCGCGCAGGAGCGACGGGATCCCCCCACTCAGCCCTGATTTCTGCCATGCTTGCCCCGGTTGCAAGAACGTAGTGTGCATGAACCTGTCTCACCTGGGTCGGGGAGCGGCATTGCGGCGACAAGGTGGGGCACGGGGCCCCGCCTTCCCGTCCTCCGGGCAAGAAGGTAAGGAATGACAGGCATGGCACAGGGCTCTGTGAAGTGGTTCAACGCGGAGAAGGGTTACGGCTTCATCGCTCAGGACGGTGGCGGCGCGGACGTCTTCGTTCACTACTCGGCGATCGAGACCGACGGCTACCGCTCCCTCGAGGAGGCGCAGCGCGTCGAGTTCGAGGTGACCAACGGCCCGAAGGGCCCGCAGGCGGAGAAGGTCCGCCCGCTCTGAGTTCGAGCATCGGCGGCCGTCGTCCCGGGAGGGGCGGCGGCCGTCGTCGTTCCCGGGGGACGATGCGGCGGCCGGGGGCCTGTCAGCCGGTCCAGTCGGTCGCCACGCCCGTCGGCAGCGGGGCGGATCCGGCGTAGCGGCGGAGCGGCGTCAGGTCGAGGCTGCCGCCCTTGACCGCCGCCAGGACCACGTTGCCGCGCCGCCTGCCCTTGAGCACGGCGTGCTCGCCGATCGCGGCCACGTCGTCGAACGCGCCGCGTGCCGCCGCGACGTCGGCGGCCGCCGTGGGGTCGCCCGGGCGCGTGCCCACGTTGGCGAGCACCAGCCCGCGCGGCCGCAGCGCCCGCGCCGCGTGCCCCCACCACTCGGGGCCGGCGAGCGCGACGGGCGTCGCGTCCCCCGCGAACGCGTCGCGCACCACGAGGTCGAGGCTCTCGTCCCGCCGGGACGCGACGGCCTCGAGACCGTCCTGGGCGCGGATGCGAAGACGCGGCGCGCGCGGCAGGTCCCACCACCCACGGACGAGCTCGGGGAGCGTCGCGTCGACGTCCACCGCGATGTGTCCCGAGTCCGGAAGCCGGTGAGCGAGGTGGCGGGGGAACGCGCAGGCAGCGGCGCCCACGTGGAGCGCCAGCAGGCGCGGGGGAGGCCCCCACGCGTCCACCACGGCGGACAGGTGCCGCATGTACTCGAACGCCAGGACATCGGGATCCGCGTCCAGCGGAGAGCTGGGAACTCCATTGACCCACAGGAACGTTGTCCCATCGGGCTCGTCGCGCAGCTCTGCGACGCCGGTCGCGATGGTGAACTCGACGCCACGGGGCACGTCCGGGGCGACGCGAGGGTTCCGCTGGCGTGGCATGGCCTCACCCTAGACGCTCGTCTAGCCCGGGCGACGCGCGACGGATAGACTTGACCACACGGTGCATCGGAAGGAGGGCGAGATGCCGCTGTCGGAATACGAGCAGCGCGTTCTCGAGCAGCTCGAGAGGGATCTCGGCTCGGACGCCAAGCTCGGCTCTGCGATGGCGCGGGCGTCGAGGCCCCGCGGTCGCTATGTGTGGGCAGGGGTCGGCGTCGTCGCCGGTCTCGGGATCGTCGTGACGGGCGCGGTCACCCAGCTGATCATCGTGGGCGTGGCAGGGTTCGCCGTCATGCTGGCGGCGGCGGTCTGGGCGTTGCTCGCGCCCCGTCCCGTCGGCAGCAGGCCCTCCGCGGGCGGCGACTCGCGCCGGCGCAAGGCCGACAAGAACTTCATGGCCCGCATGGAGGAGCGCTTCGAGCGCCGCCGCGAGCAGGGCGACATCTAGTTTCTGTGGTGCCGTTGCGGATGAATCCGTAGCGCGGAGAAGGCCTCGGCAGATGCCGAGGCCTTCTCGCATGCCTGCGTCCGGTAGCCGCGGGGCCCTCACCCGCGCGCGCGGGCGCCCTTCTCCACGTCCTTCGCCGCCTCCGCCACCACGTTCGCCCACCCGCTGAGGACGTCGACCGCGACGCCGCTGCCCGACGGCGCGTACCGCTGGTCCTCGACCGCCGCGCGCAACGACGCGAGGGCGACCCACGCATCGTCCCCCAGCGCGGGACCGTCGTTGAGGATGGCCAGCTCCGTCTCGGCCGGCGTGAGCGTCTCGTCACCCGCGCGCGGACCGATCCTGCGCCGCATCGACGCCCACGCGCTCTCCGCGTCCGTGATCGACGCCGCGCCCCTGCGAGCGCGCCACCACAGAAGCGCCGAGCCGGCTGCCACGACGATCACCAGGACCGCCACCACGATCCATGACGCGGACGGCCCGCGATCGGCGGCGGCGGGCGCGGGCCCCGCCGATGGCTCGGCCGTCGGGAGCGGACGGTCGGGCTGAGCGGTGGGTCGCGTGGTGTCGCGGATGTCGGGCACGGGGGCCAGGTCCTGCTGGTCGGGCGTCGCGTAGGCGGGACGCTGGCCGGTCTGGACCGCGGGCGTGGGCTCGAAGCGCACCCACCCGTGACCGGGGAAGTAGAGCTCCGGCCAGGCGTGCGCGTCACGGCCACGCACCACGAAGCGTCCGTCCGACTCCGCGCCGCCCAGGTACCCGATGGCCATGCGCGCAGGGATGTCGAGGGTGCGCGACATGATCACCATCGCGGTGGCGAACTGCACGCAGTAGCCGCGTCCGTCCGCGAGGAACGCCGACACCGCGTCGCCGCCCGACGGGGCGACGTCGGTGCTGTACTGGAAGTTGGGCCCGCGCAGGTACTCCTGCAGCAGCAGGGCGGTCTCGTAGCGGTCCGTCGCGGGAGAGGTGACAGCCTCCGCGACCTTCCGGACCTTGTCGATGTCGATGCGCTCGTTGAGCTCGAGGTAGCGGTCGGGGACCGCGGAGTCGCCTCCGCCGGCGATGAGCCCGTCCGCCTCGCGCAGCGACTCCTCGGTGTGGAAGTCGCCGGCCGAACGGACCGTGTAGGTGAGCCCCACCGTTCCCTCGGGGCGGCCGATCAGGACCTCGTCGGTGGACGCGTCGTACGTCCACTCGTCGCCGGCGGCGAGCGACCGCGGCGCCGACGGCACCGGCACGCGCGTCTCGGCTGAGTTGCCGATCGCGATGGTCGCGGTGCTCGGCTCGGAGATGAGCGGGTCGAGGAGATCCTCCGGCCACAGCACGCCCGTGGCCGGGCGCATGTCGCCCTCGGGGTCGCGGTCCCACCGGGTGCCGTCGAACGTGCCGAACGAGTAGGCGCGGAGCACGTCGAGGCGGCCGTCGCTCGACGTGTAGGTGAGCACGGGCTCGGTGGACTGCTCCGTGAGCGAGTGACGTAGGTCGATCTCGAGGTCGAGCCGGGACGCCCCGCCGAGCTCCGCGGGCAGGGTGAGGCGGGGCATCGCGCCCCAGCCGGGCCCGCCGATCGCGAGCGGCGCGGCGACGAGCGCCACCAGCACCGCCGTCACCGTGGCCGCGAGGGCGGCCGCGGGCGGTGCCGGGGCGGCCCCGTCGCGCGCGCGAGCGCGCCACGGACCGCGGTCGCTACGGCGGGACAGCGCGATCACCGCGAGCCATGCCGCGAGGGCGCCCGCGAGCACCACGGTGGCGACGCGGCGTTCGAGCGTGAGCGCCGGCAGCCACGGCGCGAGCAGCAGGAAGCCGGACGACGCGGCGAAGCCCGCGCCCACCGCGACGGCGTCGACCGCGAGGAACAGGCTCACCACGGCGAGCGTGATGCCTCCCGCGAGCGAGGACTCGACCTCGGCGGGCGCGACGGTGTGCTGCGCGTACCAGACGGCACGCTCGGCGACGAGCCGGATCCCCTCGAGGGTCTCCCCGCGCGGGAACCATGAGGTGCCCCCGTCGAGCGTGGGCACGTACGCGACCATGATGAGCCACGCACCGGCGATGCCGCCGGCGACGGTGGGCAGGAACGGTCGGCCGGTGGCGAGCCTCGTGAGCACCACCACGGCCGCCGTCGCGGCGAGCACCGCGGCCATGGGGCGCAGCCAGTCCCCGAAGACCACCAGTCCCGACAGCCCGCCCACGCCGAGGCCCGCCGCGATCGCGATGAGCGGCGTGGCGACCAGCCGCCAGCGGCCCCCGTTCACACGACCTCTTCCGCGAGGAGCCTCGCCCAGGCATCCTCAAGGCGTTCCGGCTCGATGGAGGCGACCGCGCGCCACCCTGATGCCGTGAGCGACTGGACGGTGCGGTCGGCGCGCGCGCGTGCGGGCTCCGGTGCGCGGACGATCGCCCACGCGCGACCCGTCTCGCCCAACGGCGCGAGCGCCCGCAGCGCGACCGTGCCCGAGGGTTCGATGACCGCCACCACGACGTCGCGGTGTCCCGGGTCGAGCCGGCCGGCACCCGCCGCGATGAGCCGATCCGACTCGGCGGTGCTCTCCGTGGGGACCAGGTCGACGGTCGAGTCGAGGAGCGCGGCCCTCGCGGATTCCGCGGCGCGACCGTGGGTGTCGTGCACCGAGGTCTCCTGGGTGCCGGCGATGAGGCGCACGGGGTGGCCCGCCTCGACCACCGACAGCGCGACCGACGCCGCGGCCGTGATCGCCCACTCGAGGCCGCTCGGGGCGGGAGGGAGGCCCAGCAGGATGGTGGCGGCGGTACGACCCTGCTGCTCCTCGGACCTCACGAGCAGCGTGCCGCGGCGAGCCGAGGACGCCCAGTGGACCCGGCGCAGGTCGTCGCCGTCGCGGTAGTCCCGCAGCGACGCGTCATCCGCCGCTGGGGTCCGCGCCCCTGCATGCGCGCGGTCCGCGCTTCCCATGAGCTCGCCCGCGCTCGCGGCCAGGTCCACGACGGTGGGCCACACGGCGACCTCGACGGCGGTGCCGACCGCGCGGTCCGACCAGGCCAGGCCGAACGGGTCCGCTGCCCGCGCCAGCGCCGGACCGAGCAGCCAGCGGCCGCGGCGCGACGGCTCCAGGCGGTAGCGCAGCTCGACGGTCCCGGACCGCCGGGAGATCGCGGCACGGGTCCCGGCGCCGCCCGTCAGCTCGGCCGCGGCCTGCTCGCGCAGCCGCATCGCGCGGGCCAGCGCCCCGCGCACCGCGACCCGCACCGTCACCTGTGCGGGCGCGCCCGCGCTGAGCGTGGCCGGGCTCACCTCACGGGTGACCGCGTGCACGCGCGCCCGGGTGGTGAGCACCTGCGCGACGATCCACGCCGCCGCGACCGCGGCGGCCGCGAGCACCGTCGCGCCGATGAGGACCAGGGGAGCGGAGGCGAACCCGACCCCCACCAGCAGCAGCGCTCCGCCGCCGGCGGCGAGGCCCACCCCGCGGGGGGTCACGACGGTCTCCGCGTCCTGGTCGCGACGCACCGGGGACGTCAGCCTCCTCATCCTCGCGACAACGCCTCAGGCGCGCGCGCCGCGGGCACGGCGACGCGGGCGAGGATGTCCTGGATCACCGCCTCCGCGGTACGGCCCGCGGCACGCGCCTGGGCGGCGGGGATCACGCGGTGGGCGAGGACCGGCACCGCGAGCGCCTTGACGTCGTCAGGCAGCACGTGGTCGCGTCCGGCCATGGCGGCACGCGCCTTGGCGGCGGCCAGCAGCTGCAGCGACGAGCGCGGCGACGCCCCCAGGCGGAGGTCGGCGCTCTCGCGCGTGCCCCGCACCACGTCCACGAGGTACTGCTTGACGGCGGGGGAGCCGTAGATGCCGCGCACGGTGGCGATGGCCCGCTCGAGGTCGGCGGCCGTCGCGACCGCCCGCACCTCCGCGAGGGGGTCGTGGCCGTCGTGCGCGTCGAGCATGGCGATCTCGTCGTCCGAGCTCGGGTAGCCCACGGCGATGCGCGTCATGAAGCGGTCGCGCTGGGCCTCGGGCAGCGGGTAGGTGCCCTCCATGTCGATGGGGTTCTGCGTCGCGACCACGAGGAACGGCGCGGGCAGGGGGCGGGTCTCGCCGTCGACCGTGACGGCGCGCTCCTGCATCGACTCGAGGAGTGCCGCCTGCGTCTTCGGCGACGCACGGTTGATCTCGTCCGCGACCACGATGTTCGCGAACACCGGACCCGGACGGAACTCGAAGCGGTGCTCGTCGCCGCGGAACACGCTGACGCCCGTGACGTCGGACGGGAGCAGGTCGGGGGTGAACTGGATGCGACCGACGGTGGTGTCGAGCGCGCGTCCCAGCGCGCGGGCCAGGGTGGTCTTGCCCACCCCTGGCACGTCCTCCAGCAGCAGGTGGCCCTCCGCGAGGATCGTCGCCAGCGTCGCATCCACCGCCTCGTCGAGCCCCGACAGCACCGTCTGGAGCTGTGTGCGCACCCGCAATGCGAGGTCGGCCACCTCGGCGAGCTGAGCGGCGGTCGGGACGGTCGTCGTCATGGGTTCCCCTCTCCCCTTGGTCCGAGCCTAGTTGAGGCGTGTACGCCCGGGCGAGAGAGATTTCCCTCCACCGCTTTGACGCTCGGACTACCTGGTGTTTTGGTGAAATGTAGCGAAGTATCTGCCGATTTTCCGAGACATGTGGAGGGAAGTGGAGTAAAGTGGGGGCATCGGGAGGGACAGGGAGCCTGAGGGGAGGGGCCGATGTCTGAGAGCACGACGTTCGGCCTCGGGCCCACGGGTGTGTTCCTGGGCACCTTCACGCCGCGCCTCGACGACAAGGGGCGGCTGATCCTCCCGGCGAAGTTCCGTGGTCGGCTCGCGTCGGGGCTGGTCGCAACCCGCGGTCTCGACCGCTGCGTGTTCCTCTTCCCGCTGGACGAGTTCGCGCTCATCCACGACCGGCTGCGCCGCGCGCCGCTCGAGAACAAGGCGGCGCGGGACTACCTGCGCAGCTTCCTCGGGCACGCGAGCGACGACATCCCCGACAAGCAGGGCCGGATCCTGCTGTCGCAGCCGCTGCGCCGCTATGCGGGGCTCGAGCGCGACGTCGCCGTGGTGGGCATGGGCTCGCGAGTCGAGATCTGGGACGCGGAGCGATGGGAGCAGTACCTGGAGGCCGGCGAGGACGCGTATGCGGAGACGGCGGCAGAGATCTTCGACGACATGTAGGAGCGCGTGCCCCGTGGCCTCCTCCCGGATCGCTCTGGCGGACTTCCCCCCGCCAGAGGAGCTCGGAGGGAGACCACGGGGCACGGGCGGACCGGGAGAGGAGGGGCGATGGGCGAGAACGGGAACGATGCGCGTGAGGACGCGGCGTCGCGCCACCGACCGGTGATGCTCGACCGCTGCGTCGACCTCCTCGCGCCCGCCCTCGACCACGAGGGCGCCGTCGCGATCGACGGCACGCTCGGCATGGGCGGCCACACCGAGGGCATCCTCGAGCGCTGCCCGCAGGCCCGCGTGGTCGGCATCGACCGCGACCCGCAGGCCATCGCGCTCGCGTCGGCGCGGCTCGCGCGGTTCGGGGACCGGTTCATCGCCCACCACGCCGAGTACGACGACATCGCCGGCGCGCTCGCGGCCGCCGGCGTCGACCACGCGGACGGCATCCTGCTCGACCTCGGCGTCAGCTCGCTGCAGATCGACGACGCCGAGCGCGGCTTCTCATACGCGCAGGACGCGCCGCTCGACATGCGTATGAACCCGGGCGACCCGGTCTCGGCGGCGGACCTCCTGCGCGACGCCGACGAGCGCGAGCTCGCACGGATCCTGCGCGAGTACGGCGAGGAGCGCTTCGCCGCGAAGATCGCGCGTTCCATCGTGCGACGCCGCGAGACGGACCCGATCACCCGCTCGACCGAGCTCGTCGACCTCGTCCGCGCCTGCATCCCGGCCGCGACGCGCACGCCGGGCGCGGGCAACCCTGCCAAGCGCACGTTCCAGGCGCTGCGCATCGCGGTCAACCGCGAGCTCGAGGTCCTCGAGCGCGCGATCCCCGCGGCGATCGAGGGCGTCGGCGTCGGCGGGCGGGTGGTGGTCGAGTCGTACCACTCGCTCGAGGACCGCATCGTCAAGCGCGCGTTCGCCAAGGGCGCCGAGACCCAGGCGCCCCCCGGGCTCCCGGTGGTGCCCGAGTCCGCGCAGCCGTACCTCCGCCTGCTCACGCGCGGCGCCGAGAAGGCATCGGCCGAGGAGGCCGAGGCGAACCCCCGTTCCAAGCCCGTCCGCCTCCGCGCGGCCGAGCGAATCAAGACCACCCCGCCCGAGCGTCTGAGGAGGACCGCATGAGCGCCGCACCCCTGCGTCAGCAGCGTGCCTACGCGCCCCGCCCCGAGGCGGCGCCGCGGCGCCAGCTCCGGGCGGTCAGCGCACCGGAGACCCAGCGCTCGCTGGTGCCGTTCGCGCTCCTGTGCATCGGGATCGTGATCGCCGCGCTCGCGTCGGTGCTGCTCATCAACACGTCGATGGCGGAGGGCGCCTACGAGCGTCGCGACCTCAAGATCGAGATCGCCGACCTCCACGTCCAGCAGGCGGCGCTCGACGAGACGCTCGACGGCAACGCCTCGCCGGCGAGCCTCGCGAAGCGGGCGGCCACGCTCGGCATGGCTCCCGCGTCCGCGCTCGGCACCGTGTCACTATCGGACGGCATGGTTCTCGAGACAGGGAAGAAGTAGACCGGATGCCTTCGCCCCGCGCGCCCCGCATGGCGGACCCGCGGTTGCGACAGCGGATCCTCACCGTGGTCCTGCTGGCCGTGATCGTCGTGTTCGCCGCCCGGCTGGTGATGATCCAGGCCGTCAACGCCCAGTCCATCGCGGACGAGGCCCTCTCCGAGCGGCTCGTCACCAAGGAGCTCACCGTCCCTCGCGCCGACATCGTCGACCGCGACGGGGTGATCCTTGCGACCTCGGTGGAGCGCTACAACGTGGGCGTCAACCAGGTGAAGATCCGCGACTTCGTGCGCACCGAGGACGGCGAGGTGGTGGCCTCCGGCCCCGCCGGCGCCGCCGACATCCTCGCGCCGATCCTCGACATGGACCCCGACGAGCTCGGCGCGGCGATGGTGGGCGACAGCACGTTCGTCTACCTCGTCAAGGACATCTCGCCCGAGAAGTGGGACCTCATCGCCGCGGAGAAGATCGCCGGCATCGAGCCCGAGCAGGTCTCCAAGCGCGTGTACCCCAACGACTCGCTCGCCGGCAACGTGGTCGGCTTCATGGGAGGAGCCGCCGAGGGCAACGGCACCGTGGGCCTCACCGGCGTCGAGGCGGCGTACGAGGATCAGCTCGAGGGCACGCCCGGCGAGATCACGTACGAACGGGACTCCACCGGCGCGTACCTCATCCCCACCGGCGTCCAGGAGGAGACGGCCGCCGTCCCGGGCCAGGACGTGGTCCTCACGGTCGACCAGGACATCCAGTGGTACGCGCAGCAGCGCGCGCAGGAGGCGATCGCGGAGACCGGCGCGAGCCAGGCCACCGTCGTCGTGCAGGACACGCAGACGGGGGAGATCCTCGCGCTGGTCGACTCGGACTCGGTCGACCCCAACGACCCGGCGGCCTCGGACTCCGACGACCGCGGCGCGCGCTCCGTGTCGACGATCTTCGAGCCCGGATCGACCGCGAAGGTCGTCACGATGGCCGCAGCGATCGAGGAGGGCGTCGCGACCCCGCTGTCGCACTTCACCGCCCCGTACAAGTACACGACCGCGAACGACCAGACGTTCACCGACTCCCACGAGCACGAGACCCAGAAGCTCACGCTGTCGGGCATCCTCGCGACGTCCTCCAACACCGGCACGGTCCAGGTGGGCGAGCTGATGAGCGCGGCGACCCGCGAGAAGTACCTGCGCAAGTTCGGCTTCGGCGAGACCACCGGCGTGGGCCTGTACGGCGAGTCCGCGGGCATCATGCGCGACTGGGAGGACTGGGACGGGCGCACCACGTGGGGCGTCACGTTCGGTCAGGGCATCGCCGTGACAGCGCTGCAGGCCACCCAGGTGTTCTCCATCATCGCGAACGACGGCGTGAAGCTGCAGCCCACCGTGGTGAAGGGTTTCACCGACGCGGACGGCACGTTCACCCCGCGCGAGACCGCCGAGCCCAAGCGCGTGGTGTCGAAGTCGACCGCGAACCAGGTGCTCACCATGCTCGAGGACGTCACCCAGGACGGCGGCACGGGCGTGCTCGCGCGGATCGACGGCTACCGCGTCGCGGGCAAGACGGGCACCGCCCAGGCCGCGGGTGCGGACGGTCGCCTCACGTCGATCGTCGCGTCCTTCATCGGCATCGCCCCCGCCGACGACCCGCGTATCGTCGTATCCGTCATCCTGCGCGACCCGAAGACCGAGATCTGGGGCGGCACCACCGCCGCGCCCGTCTTCAAGGATGTGGCAACCTTTGCGTTGCAGTCCCTGCGGGTGCCGCCGTCCACGACGGACCCCACGCTGTACCCGACCACCTGGAAGTGAGAATGCCGGATCTCTCGATGCGTCCCCACCGCGTCGCCGGCGCCCTGCTCAGCGCCATCGAGGCGCGCGTGGGCGCGGACCTGCACGGACCCGACGTGCGCGTCACGGGCGCCACCGTCGACTCCCGCGGAGCGGAGCCGGGCGACCTGTTCTGCGCCCTCCCGGGAGAGAACGTGCACGGCGCACGCTTCGCGGCGCAGGCCGTGGCGAACGGCGCCGCCGCGATCCTCACCGACGCCGAGGGTGCCGCGGAGTCGCGCGCCACGGGCGTGCCCGTGCTCGTCGTGACGCACCCGCGCCGGTCCGCCGCGCTCGCCGCGGCGGAGGTGTACGGCGACCCGTCGCGGGACGTGCCGCTCGTGGGCATCACCGGCACCAACGGCAAGACCACCACGTCGTTCCTGGTCGAGGGGGCCCTCAGGACGGCACACGAGAAGGTGGGGCTGCTCGGCACCGTCGAGATGCGGATCGGCGACGAGTCCGCGCCCGCGGCTCGGACCACCACCGAGGCGCCGATGCTGCAGGGCCTGCTCGCCCGCATGCGCGAGGCGGGCGTGGGCGCCGCCGTGGCCGAGGCATCGTCCCAGGCCATCGCGCTCGATCGCGTCACCGCGACCCGGTTCGCGGTGGTCCTGTTCACCAACCTCTCCTACGAGCACCTGGACTTCCACCACACCATGGAGGAGTACTTCGAGGAGAAGGCCCGCATCTTCACCCCCGAGTTCGCCGACCGCGCGGTGGTGCTGATCGACGACGAGTGGGGCCGGCGCCTGGTGGACGAGGTGTTCGTCCCCGTCGAGACGGTCTCCACCCGCCCCGGCTCGCCTCGCGGCGACTGGAACGCGGTCGAGGCGTGGCCCACCGAGCGCGGCGGCATGCGGTTCGTGCTCGTGGCCCCCGACGGCTCGCGCCACGACGTCGACATCGCGCTTCCCGGGCTCATCAACGTGTCCAACGCCGCCGGCGCGATCGTCGCCGCGCACGCCGTGGGCGTCCCGCTCGCGGACGCGATCCGCGGCGTCGAGACCGCGCGTCCCGTGCCCGGCCGCACCGAGATCGTCACGACGCGCGACGCCGACACCCCCATGACCGTGGTCGACTACGCGCACACGCCCGACGGCATCGCCAGCGTGCTCGACGCCATGCGCCTCGTCACCCCTGGCCGCATCATCATCGTGTTCGGCTGCGACGGGCTCCGCGACGACTCGAAGCGGCCGGGCCTGGGCACGGCCGCCGCGACCCACGCGGACGTGGTCATCGTCACCGACGAGAACCCACGCACCGAGCCGCCCGAGCACATCCGCGCGCGCATCCTCGAGGGCGTCGACGCGGAGCGGCCCGACCGCCACGACGTGCTCGAGATCGCGCCGCGGTCCGCCGCCGTCGAGGCCGCGGTACGCATGGCCGGGCCCGACGACACCATCATCGCCACCGGCAAGGGCCACGAGACCACGCAGGAGATCGACGGAGTGCACCACCCCTACACCGACGCGGGGGCCTTCCTCGACGCCATGGCCGCGCTGCGCGAGGAGCGCGCGTGAGGCCCGTCACCGCCCAGTGGGTCGCGAACGCCGTCGGCGGGGTCCTCGCCGCGGACGTCGACGCGCTCGTCACCGGCGTCGAGAAGGACTCCCGCGCCATCGCGCCCGGTCACCTCTACGTGGCGTTCGTCGGGGAGCGCGTCGACGGCCACGACTACGTGCCGCAGGCCGTCGCCGCCGGCGCGGCGCTGTGCCTCGTGTCCGAGCCCGTCGACGCCCCGCACGTGCTGGTGACCGACGTTCAGGCGGCGCTCGGCATGCTCGCGCGCGCCTACCTCGCGCTGCTGCGCTCGGAGGGCGAGCTCACGGTGATCGGCATCACGGGCTCCAACGGCAAGACCACCACCAAGGACCTCCTGGCGCAGTCGCTCCCCGACGTGGTCGCGCCCGTGGGCAGCTTCAACAATGAGATCGGCATGCCGCTGACGGTCCTCCGGGCCGGCCCCTCGACACGCCACCTGGTGCTCGAGATGGGCGCCAGCGGCCTGGGTCACATCGCGTACCTCACCGACATCGCGCCGCTCGACATCGCCGTCGCGCTCACGGTGGGCACCGCGCACATGGGGGAGTACGCCTCGCCCGACGACGTCGCGGTCGCGAAGAGCGAGATCGTGAAGGGCCTGGTCCCCGGAGGGGTCGCGATCGTGAACGGGGACGATGCCCGGGTAGCGCCGATGGCCGCGCTGGCGGAGCGCTCGGTGGTCTTCGGCGTGGGCCACGGCGACGTCGCGGCGCGCGCCGTCACCACGGAGCGCGGCCGTGCCTCCCTCGAGGTGGTGCTCGCGGGCGAGCCGCCGCGCGAGCTGCCGAGGCGCACGCTGTCGCTCGTGGGCGAGCATCACGTCACCAACGCGCTGGCCGCACTCGCCGTGTGCCTCGAGTGCGGGCTCGACGCGGACGTGGCCTGGCGGCGCGTGGCCGCCGCACGGCCCGTGTCCGCGCACCGCATGGCCGTCACCGAGCGACCCGACGGCGTCACGGTGATCGACGACGCCTACAACGCGTCGATCGAGTCCGTGCGCGCCGCGCTGCGCGCGCTCAAGCTCGTCGCCGAGGGTGGCCGCAGCATCGCGGTGCTCGGAGCGATCCTCGAGCTCGGGGACGCGTCCACGGAGATCCACGACTCGATCGGCACCGATGTGGTCCGGCTCCGCATCGATCGCACCATCATCGTCGGCGAGGGCGCGCGCGCCGTATACGTCGCCGCGGTCCGCGAGGGCTCGTGGGGCGACGAGGCCGCCTACGTCGATACAATCGCCGAGGCGCGCGCGCTCCTCGAGGAGACGCTGCAGCCCGGGGACACGGTCCTCGTCAAGGCGTCCCACGGCTCCGGCCTGTGGGAGCTCGCCGATCAGCTCGTGGGAGGAGTCGGATGAGGGCGGTCGTGTTCGCGGCAGGGCTGGGGGTCCTGCTGTCGCTGCTGGCGACCCCGGTGTTCATCCGGTACCTCACCCGCCGCCAGTTCGGCCAGTTCATCCGGCAGGACGGCCCGGCGAGCCACCACGTCAAGCGCGGCACCCCCACCATGGGCGGCGTCGTCATCATCCTCGCCGCCGTCCTGGCCTGGCTGGGAGGCAACGTCCTCGTCGGTCGGGCGCCCAGCGCATCGTCCCTGCTCGTCGTGTTCCTCATGGTCGGCCTCGGGCTCGTGGGCTTCCTCGACGACGCGATCAAGATCTCCCGTGAGCGTTCGCTCGGCCTCAAGGCCAGATGGAAGTTCCTGGGCCAGGGCGTGGTCGGGCTGACGTTCGGCGTGCTCGCGCTCCAGTTCCCCGACGCGAACGGGGTGACCCCCGCATCGTCCGCGGTGTCCTTCCTGCGCGACACGAACCTGGACTTCGCGATCTGGGGACCCACGGTCGCCCTCATCGTGTTCGTGATCTGGTCGAACCTGCTCATCACGGCGTGGTCGAACGCGGTGAACCTCACCGACGGGCTCGACGGGCTCGCGAGCGGCACCGCGGTGATCTTCTTCGCGGCATACGTGCTCATCTGCCTGTGGCAGATCAACCAGGCCTGCGGCGCCCCGGGTGCCGGCTCCACCTGCTACGAGGTCCGCGACCCGTGGGATCTCGCGATCCTCGCGGGCGCCATCGCGGGCTCCTGCCTGGGCTTCCTGTGGTGGAACGCGAGCCCCGCGAAGATCTTCATGGGCGACACCGGCTCGCTCGCGCTCGGCGGCGCGATCGCCGGCATGACGATGGTGACGCGCACCGAGCTGCTCGGCGTGATCGTGGGCGGCCTGTTCGTCATGGTGGTCGCGAGCTCGGTGCTGCAGATCGGCTACTTCAAGCTCTCCGGCGGCAAGCGACTGTTCAAGATGGCGCCGCTGCACCATCACTTCGAGCTGATGGGCTGGGGCGAGGTGACCATCGTGACGCGCTTCTGGATCATCGCCGCGATGTTCACGGGGCTGGGCGTCGGCATCTTCTACGCGGAGTGGGTGGCCTCGCTGTGACCGACCTGACGAACCTCGAGGGCCGTCGCATCCTCATCCTCGGGGTCGGCATCGCCGGCACCTCCGCGGCCGAGGTGACGCGCGAGCTCGGCGGCACCCCGGTGACCGTCGACGCCAACGGCGCGGCCGACCACCGCGACATCGCCGAGGTGGACCTCGCGACCTTCGATGTGGTGATGGCGTCGCCCGGCTTCGCGCCGCACTCCGCCGCGGTGCGGGCGTGCGAGGCGGCCGGCCTCGAGATCTGGTCCGAGATGGAGTTCGCGTGGCGCGTGCGCCGCCCCGGGATCCCGTGGGTCATGGTGACCGGCACCAACGGCAAGACCACCACCACTCAGATGGTGGGCGCGATCGCGAAGGCCGGCGGCCTCGACGTGCGGGTGTGCGGCAACATGGGCATCCCCGTGATCCACGCCGCGCGCGAGGAGTCGGATCTGGTCGCGGTGGAGATCGCGAGCCTGCAGCTGCACTTCGCGCACACCATCTCGCCGCACGCGGCCGTCTGTCTCAACGCCGACGACGACCACACCGACTGGCACGGCAGCCTCGAGGCGTACCGCGCGGACAAGGCGAAGGTTTACCAGCACGTCCAGGTGGCGTGCGTGTACCCCGCGGCGGATGCGCTGGTCGAGTCCATGGTCGCCGAGGCGGACGTCGTGGAGGGGGCGCGCGCGATCGGCGTGACGCTCGGCTCGCCGGCCCCGTCGCAGCTCGGCATCGTCGAGGGGCTCCTGGTCGACCGTGCGTTCGTGCCCGACCGCCACCGCGAGGCCGCGGAGCTGGGCGAGGTCGACGACCTCGCGCACCTGGTCGCGGGCGACGTGCCGCCGTACCTCGCCACCAACGCGTTGGCGGCGGCGGCGCTGTGCCGCGCCGTGGGCGTGCCGCCCGAGGCGGTGCGCGACGGCCTCCGGGAGTTCCGGCTCGACCACCACCGCACCGCGTGGGTGCGCGACCTCGACGGCGTCACGTACGTCGACGACTCGAAGGCGACCAACGCCCACGCCGTCGAGGCGGCGTTCGACGGTCGGGCCGACGCCTCGGTGGTGTGGATCGCCGGGGGCGTCGCGAAGGGCCAGGAGTTCTCCGCTCTGGTGGGGGCGATCGCGGGGCGGGTGAGGGCCGCGGTGCTCATCGGCGTCGACCAGGAGCCGCTCGCGACGGCCTTGGCGACACACGCGCCCGAGATACCCGTGGTGTCCATCCCGCCGGGGGAGGATGTGATGAGCCGGGCGGCCCAGGCGGCCCGGGGGCTCGCGGGGCCGGGGGACACGGTGCTCCTGTCACCCGCGTGCGCATCGTTCGATCAGTTCCGCAGCTACGCGGATCGAGGAGAGGCGTTCACCAGGGCGGTGGAGGCGTGGGACCGCTAGGAGGTGGCATGACGGCGACTGCGGCACGACCGGACAGCACCGTCAACGCCTGGCGCTCGCCGCTGACCTCGTACTACCTGCTCGCCTCCGCGACCGGGATCCTGGTGCTGGTGGGGCTCGCCGTGGTGCTGTCGAGCTCGTCGATCGCGTCCATCCGTACCGCGGAGGGCAACGCGTACGCGGGCTTCATGACCCAGCTGATCGCGCTCGTCGTGGGCATGACCGCCCTCATCATCGGCTCGCGGCTGCCCATCACGTTCTGGCGGCGCATCGCGCCCGTGGTGCTGTACGCGTCCATGGGCCTGCTGGTGCTCGTGTTCTTCGCCGGCGAGGCGGTGGGCGGCAACCAGGCGTGGATCCGCATCGCCGGCTTCAGCCTGCAGCCGTCCGAGATCGCGAAGCTGGGCCTCGCGCTCTACCTCGGCGTGGTGCTGTCGCGCTTCCGTGACCGCCTCACGCACCCCAAGCACATCCTCCTGCCCGGCGGGCTCATGGCCGGGCTCGTGCTCGCGCTCGTGCTGCTCGGCCGCGACATGGGCACCGCGATGGTGCTCGTCGTCGTGGTCGCCGTGGCGTTCTGGGTCGCCGGCGTGCCCACCCGGTTCTTCGGGGTCGCGGGGATCCTGGGCGCCGTCGGGATCATCGGCCTGATCTTCTCCGCGAAGTCGCGCGTGGCGCGCATCGAGCAGTGGTTCACCGGCGAGTGCGTCGGCGACGCGTGCTGGCAGCAGACGCACGGCACATGGGCGCTCGCGTCGGGCGGGCTGTGGGGCCTCGGCCCCGGCATGAGCCGCGAGAAGTGGGGCTGGCTGCCCGCCTCGGACAACGACTACATCTTCGCGATCATCGGCGAGGAGTTCGGCCTGCTCGGCACGCTGCTCATCCTCGGAGCCTTCGCGATGATCCTCGTGGCCGTCACCCGCATCGTCACCCGCAGCACCGACCGGTTCGTGCAGATCGCGGGCGCCGCGATCGGTGCCTGGATCGTGGTGCAGGCCGTCGTCAACATCGCGGTCGTCCTCGAGTTCCTGCCCGTCACGGGCGTGCCGCTGCCGCTCGTCTCCTCCGGAGGTTCGTCCCTCATCATGTCGCTGGCCGCCATGGGCGCCCTGCTCGCCTTCGCCCGCAACGAGCCCGGGGCGCCCGAGGCGCTCGCGGCGCGACCGTCGGTGGTGCGCCGGTCCATCGCCGTGCTGTCGCGGGGGCGCCGTGGCTAGCCTCCTGCTCGCCGGCGGCGGCACCGCCGGCCACGTCAACCCGCTGCTCGCCACCGCCTCGACGCTGCTCGAGCGCGGCCACGACGTCACCGCGGTCGGGACGGCCGACGGCCTCGAGGCGGACCTGGTGCCGCGCGCGGGCCTCGACCTCGTCGAGATCGACAAGGTGCCGTTCCCGCGCCGTCCCGACGGCGCCGCCCTGCGCTTCCCCGGGCGCCTGCGCCGCGCGGTCCGGGCCTGCGAGGACGCGATCGATCGGGTGGGGGCCGATGCGGTGGTCGGCTTCGGCGGCTACGTCTCCACCCCGGTGTACCTCGCCGCGCGTCGCCGCAAGCTGCCCATCGTGGTCCACGAGGCCAACGCGAAGCCCGGCATCGCCAACAAGCTGGGCGCGCGCCTCACCGAGCGCGTCGCGGCGACCTTCCCCGGCACGCCGCTGCGCCACGCGACCGTCACAGGACTGCCGCTTCGCCCCGAGATCGAGGTGCTCGCGCGCACGCTCGCGGACCCCGACAGCCGTGCCCGCGCCGCGGCGTCCGCGCGCGAGGCGCGCGGGTGGGCGCCGGACGCGCACGTGCTGCTGGTGTTCGGCGGCTCGCTCGGCGCGGCGAGCCTCAACTCCGCCCTCGCGGGTGCGATCGGCTCGCTGGTCTCCCACGGCGTCCATGTCATCCACCTCACCGGCAAGGGCAAGACGGAGGAGGCGTACCGCGCCCTTGCGGAGCTGCCCGCCCGCAGCCGCGGCATGTACGCCGTGTCGGAGTACGCGCACGACATGGCCGCCGCGTTCGCGGCGGCCGATGCCGTGGTCTGCCGCTCGGGCGCCGCCACCGTGTGCGAGATCGGCGCGCTCGGCCTGCCCGCGCTGTACGTCCCGCTGCCGCACGGCAACGGCGAGCAGGCGCTCAACGCGTCCTCCGCGGTGGAGGCGGGCGCCGCGGTGGTGATCCGCGACGCGGACCTCGCCCCCGGGTCGCTGACCCTGCACGCGGAGAGCATGCTGCTCGACGCGGACGCGCGCGCGGCGATGCGGGAGGCCGCACGCGACATCGGCATCGCGGACGGCGCGGCGCGCCTCGCGGACCTCATCGAGGGCGCGCTGTGAGCGACCGGATCCACTTCATCGGCGTCGGCGGCTCGGGCATGTCCGCCGTCGCGCGCCTCATCGCCGCCCGCGGCTACGCCGTCTCCGGCACCAACCTCACGCAGACGGCGTACTTCGACGCGCTGCGCGACGCCGGCATGGACGTCCAGCTGGGCCACGACGCCGCGCTGGTCGACGGCGCCGCGGCCGTGGTGATCTCGACGGCCGTGCGCGAGACCAACGTCGAGCTCGCGCGCGCCCGCGAGCTGGGGATCCCGGTGTGGCATCGCTCGGAGGCGCTCGTGCGCGCGCTCGAGGGGCAGCGGCTCATCGCGGTCGCCGGCTCCCACGGCAAGACGACCACGTCGGCGATGGTCGCCCACGCGCTGCACGCGAGCGGCGTCGACGCGGGCTTCGCGGTGGGCGCGCGGGTGTTCGGCATCGAGGGTGCCGTCGCGGGCGGCTACGCGGGCACGTCCGGCATCTCGGTCCTCGAGGCCGACGAGTCCGACGGCTCGTTCCTCCGCTACCACCCCGAGGTCGCGATCCTGCTCAACATCGAGCCCGACCACCTCGACTTCCACGGCACCGTCGAGAACCTGCACCGCGCGTTCGCGGACTTCGCCGCGCAGTCGCGCACGGTGGTCGCGTGCGTGGACGATGCGGTGGTGCGGGGCCTCGTCGAGGACGCCCGGGCGCGCGGCGCCAGGGTGGTGACGTACGGGTCCGCGGGCTCGGGTGCGGACGCGGAGGTGGGCCCGGACGGCATCGCCTACGAGGGGCGCACCGTGCCGCTCGCGGTCAGCGCGCCCGGGCATCACAACCGCCTCAACGCGACCGCGGCGTGGCTCGCCGCGCTCGAGGTGGGCGCGGACCCGGAGGCGGCCGCCGCATCGTTCTCGTCGTTCGCGGGCACCGGACGCCGGTACCAGCTGCGCGGCGAGGCCGCCGGCGTGCGCGTGATAGACGACTACGCCCACCACCCGACCGAGGTCGCGGCGCTGCTCACCGCGGCGCGTGACGCGGGGGTGGGGCGCATGGTGGTGCTGTTCCAGCCGGCGCTCTTCACCCGTACCCGCGACCACGCGGCGAGCTTCGGGCGCGCGCTGTCCGTCGCGGACGCCGCCGTGGTCCTCGCGCCCGTCCACGGGGACCGCGAGGACCCCATCCCCGGCGTGTCCTCGGAGTCGATCGCCGCGCATGCGGTCATGCCCGACGGGTCCACGCTGACCCTCGCGGCGGACCTCGAGGACGCCGCGCGCCTCGCCGCCGACGCGGCACGCCCGGGCGACACCGTGTTCACCGTCGGCTCGGGCACCGTCACGCTCGCCGCCGATCAGATCCTCGCACGCCTCGCGGAACGCGATGTCTGAGGTCAGGCGCCCGCCGCGGCCCTCGGCCCCCGTCAAGCGGGCGTCCGCGCCGCCTCCAGCGGCGCCGCCGGCTCCTCCGAGCGCGCCGTCCCCGCGCGTGGAACGGCCGCGCACGGGCACCGTCGCGACAGGGAAGGGGACCGTCGCCACCGGCCGGGGCGGGACCGAGCGCCCGCGCACCGGCGGCGTGCCGGTCACGGCGGAGACCGACGAGCTCGCGCGCGCCTGGCGCCGCGACGGTGCGACCCGACGGCCGGCGCCGTCGACGAGCGCCACGCCCGACGTCTCGGGTCGCTCGCGCCTGGGCGGACGCCTGCGCCGCCACGGCGCGCGCGGCGCGGAGGCGGCAGCCGAGCAGCTCGGCAACGTCACGCTGCGTCTGCAGACGCGGCTCAAGGAGCGGGCCGCCGCGCAGCGTCGCCTCTCCGCGCTCGTGTGGGCCCGGCGCGCCGGCTACGTGCTGATCGCCGCGGTGCTCGCGTGGGTGGTGCTCGCGTCGCCGGTGCTCGCGCTCGACCCGGAGCAGGTCGAGGTCACGGGCTTCGGCACAGTGGTGGAGCCGGAGGACGTCGCCGCGGTGGTGGCGACGCACGAGGGCCAGTCGCTCGCGACGCTGCCGTCGTCCCGCCTCGCGGACGAGCTCCGCGAGGTGCCGGGCGTGCGCGACGCCACGGTCGAGCGGGTGTGGCCGCGCGGGCTGCTCATCGCGCTCGTGTCGCGCGAGCCGGTCGCCGCGGTGCCCGCGGACGACGGCTTCGACCTGCTCGACTCCGAGGCGACCCGCGTGGGCCACGTCGCGGACGAGCCCGACCGCCTGCCCGTGCTCACCGTGCCCGTGGGCAAGGGCAACGAGCGCATCCTCGAGGCCGCGCTCGGCGTGGTCAACCAGCTGCCGGTCAAGCTCCGCAACCGCGTCGAGGACATCAGCGCGACGTCGGAGGACACGGTCACGTTCGTGCTGCGCGACGGTCCGATCGTGGACTGGGGGAGCGCCGAGGACTCCGCCCTCAAGGCGCGCGTGCTGCAGGTGCTGCTCGGCTCCGACGAGGCCGCCGACGCCACCGAGATCGACGTCTCCGCGCCGACCCTGCCGACGACCAAGTCGGCCTGACCGCGGCGCGCGCGAGGCGCATCGTCCCGGCGCGCGAGGCCGCGCCGATAATTCTTCGCGACACGCGCGTGTCTGCGACGGGTTCGGGCCGCGCGCCCGTACCTTCATCAGTGAACGACTTGACATAACTATAACCCTCAACTTGAGGGTTAAGGTTGAAGGGACAGGCACATGGCCGCACCGCAGAACTACATCACGCACATCAAGGTCGTCGGCGTGGGCGGTGGCGGCGTCAACGCCGTGAACCGCATGATCGACGTCGGCCTCAAGGGCGCCGAGTTCATCGCGATCAACACCGACGCGCAGGCGCTGCTCATGTCCGACGCGGACGTGAAGCTCGACATCGGCCGCGAGCTCACGCGCGGCCTCGGCGCGGGCGCGGACCCGGAGGTCGGGAAGAAGGCGGCCGAGGACCACGAGGACGAGATCGCGGAGGCGCTGCGCGGCGCCGACATGGTGTTCGTCACGGCGGGCGAGGGCGGCGGCACCGGCACCGGCGGCGCGCCCGTGGTGGCCCGCATCGCCCGCTCGCTCGGCGCGCTGACCGTCGGCGTGGTGACCCGCCCGTTCGGCTTCGAGGGCCGCCGCCGCGCGGACCAGGCCGAGAACGGCATCGCGACGCTGCGCGACGAGGTCGACACCCTGATCGTCATCCCGAACGACCGCCTGCTCGACATCTCCGACGCGCAGCTGAGCGTGCTCGGCGCGTTCGCGGCGGCGGACCAGGTGCTGCAGGGCGGCGTCCAGGGCATCACCGACCTCATCACCACGCCCGGTCTCATCAACGTCGACTTCAACGACGTCAAGTCCGTCATGCAGGGCGCGGGCACCGCGCTCATGGGCGTGGCGAGCGCCCGCGGCGAGTCCCGCGCGCTCGAGGCCGCGGAGGGCGCGATCGCGTCGCCGCTGCTCGAGGCGTCGATCGAGGGCGCGCACGGCGTGCTGCTGTCGATCTCCGGCGGCTCGAACCTCGGCATCAAGGAGGTCGAGACCGCGGCCCGCCTGGTGCGCGAGGCGGCGCACCCCGAGGCCAACATCATCTTCGGCACCGTCATCGACGACTCGCTGGGCGACGAGCTCCGCATCACCGTCATCGCCGCCGGATTCGACGGCGGCGCCCCGACGCACCGCACCCACGCGGGCGCCCTTGGCGCGATCGAGTCCACGCCGGCCCCCAAGGCGGAGGCGCTCGAGCCCATCGACGCACCCGTCGAGGCGGATGTCATCCCGGCCGCTCCCGTCGCGAAGGACCCCGCGCCCGCGACCGACGCGATCCCCGTGACGCCGCCGGCCCGTCCCGCCGCCGACGCGCTCGACGTGCCCGACTTCCTCCGGTAGGAGGGCGTGCTCGACGCCGGGCTCCCGGTCCGCGCGTTCTTCACCACGCGGGCGGGCGGCGCGTCCGCCGCGCCGTACGACTCGCTCAACGTCGCCACCCACGTGGGCGACAGCCCGGAGACGGTCGCGCTCAACCGCGCGACCGTCTCCGCGTTCGCGGGTGCGCCGGTGTCCTTCCTCCACGCCGAGCACGGCATCCGCGTCGCCGAGGTGACCGTGCCGGCGGAGGACCCGCCGGTCGCGGACGTGCTGGTGACCCGCACCCCCGGTGTGGCGCTCGGCGCGATCGCGGCGGATTGCGTGCCCATCCTGCTGCACGATGCCGCCACGGGCGCCGTCGCCGCCGTGCACGCCGGCCGCGAGGGCGTGCGACTGGGCGCGGTCGACGCGGCGGTCGCCGCGCTGCTCGACCTGCGCACGCCCGCGCAACGGCGCGATCGCCGCGGCATGGCCGCGAGCATCGGCCCCGCGATCTGCGGGCGCTGCTACGAGGTGCCCGAGGAGATGCGCGACCAGGTCGCATCACGCCACCCCACCGCGCGTGCCGTCACGCGGGCGGGCACTCCGGCGCTCGACCTGCCACGCGCGATCGAGTCGCGGCTGGGCGAGCTGGGCGTCGCGGGGGTCCTCCGTCACCGTGTCTGCACGCTCGAGGACCCGACGCTGTTCTCCCACCGCCGCGACGGCGTCACCGGAAGGCACGCGGGCGTGATCGTCTGCGGCGTGTCGGTCCGCTGACCAGGGCGATCACGGCCCTACCGTGAAGACGTTGTCCAGCACCACGACCAGGGGGTCATGATGAGCGCACTGCGCAAGGCGATCCAGTACCTCGGCTTCGACGTGAACGAGCAGGAGGAGTACGGCTACGCCGACCGCGAGCCCGAGCTCGCGCCCGTGACCAACCTGCACGACGTGTCCGAGGTCAAGCAGCACGGCCCCAAGTCGGCGCCCGTCAAGGCGGTGCGTGCGCCCCGTGAGTCCGCCGCGCCCGCGCAGGACCTGCGCCGCATCCAGACCATCAAGCCGCGCAGCTACAACGACGCGCGCCTGATCGGCGAGGCGTTCCGTCAGGGCGTGCCCGTCATCATGAACCTCACGGAGATGACCGACGCGGACGCGAAGCGCCTGGTCGACTTCTCCGCCGGCCTCTCCTTCGGCCTGCACGGCTCGATCGAGCGGGTCACCACCTCGGTGTTCCTGCTGTCGCCCGCGCACGTGGAGATCGGCATCGACGAGGAGCCCCAGCAGGACCAGGCGTTCTACAACCAGGCCTGACCCTCGCGGTAGGCTCGACGCGTGTCCTTCCTTCTTGGCGCGCTCCAGTTCGTGCTGTTCCTGTTCATGATGGCCCTGCTCGCACGCATCGTCATCAGCCTCGTGCTCGTGTTCGCGCGCGACTGGCGCCCCACCGGTGCGGCGCTGGTCGCCGTCGAGGGTGTGCTCACCGCGACCGATCCGCCCATCAAGGCCGTGCGTCGCGTGGTGCCGCCGCTGTCGCTCGGCCAGGTGCGCATCGATCTGGCGTTCCTCATCGTGTTCCTCGCAGTCTCGCTGCTCTACCAGGCCATCGGCTACGCCGCCGTTCGCGCCTGACACCGCACTCTCAAGTGCGTGCCGATACACATGTCGGTACAGTGACGAAATATCAGTACGGCCGGTACCCCGGCCCCTATACCGCGTGAGGTGGAAGTCGATATGGCATTGCTCACCGCCGAGGACGTCCTCAACAAGGCCTTCTCCAAGACCAAGTACCGCGAGGGCTTCGACCAGGACGAGGTCGACGACTTCCTCGACGAGGTCGCCGCCACGATCGCCCAGCTCACGCAGGAGCGCGACGAGCTCGCCGCCCAGCTGGAGCAGGGTGGCGGCGCCCCCGCCGCCGTGCCCGCGCCGGAGGCGACCCAGGAGACCGGCCTGCTCCAGGCGGCGACCGACCCCACGCCCCCCACCCCCACCGGCATGCTCGCGATGGCGCAGAAGCTCCACGACGAGTACGTGCAGGCCGGCGAGGAGGAGAAGGAGCGGCTCATCGAGGAGGGCAAGGCCAAGGCCGAGTCGATCGTCGAGCGCGCCGAGACCGACGCCGCCGCCCGCATGGACGAGCTCAACTCGGAGCGCACGCTGCTCGAGTCGAAGATCGACGACCTTCGCCGCTTCGAGCGCGACTACCGCGCGCGCCTCAAGTCCTACCTGTCGAACCTGCTCGACGACCTCGACCACGCCGAGGGCACCGCTCCCGCGCCGGTCGCGACGTTCGTCGGCGAGGACGCCATGGGCGACGCCGCCGACGAGGCCACGGACGAGGCTCCCGTCGAGGAGGACTTCGCCGCCGAGGCCCCCGCCGAGGACGATGCCGCGGTCGAGGAGGGCGCCTCCGAGGAGGCTCCCGCCGAGGACTCGGGCGACGAGGCCGCCGAGGGCGAGGAGGCGTCGGAGGACGGCGAGGAGCCGCACCCGTTCGCTCCCGTCACGGGCATGACTCCCAAGCTCGCGGAGCAGCCGTACACGCCGCAGTCGACCCAGTTCGGCACGCCGTACACGCCGCAGAGCCCGTGGGGCAAGCCGGCCGAGGGCGACGAGAACAAGCAGGACTGACGCTCGCGACACGCAGGGCGCCGCGCCGAAGGGCGCGGCGCTTTGCTATGTGCTCCCAGGGGGACTACCCTCCTTTCACCAGGCAGAGACGAGGACGATCATGAGCAGCACCGATGTGACCATCGTGGTGGTGGATCCCGCCGAGCTGAAGCCGGCGGATGTCAAGCAGCTTCCCGTGCGTGAAGGCGACGAGGCCTGGAAGATCGCGGACCTTCGTCAGATCGTCGAGGTGCTCAACGCCGACGTCGAGCGCCTCGTCACGGAGCTGGGCGTGACCGAGCACGAGCTCGACGACCTCCTGCACACGTCCGAGGGTGCGGGCGACGACCAGGCGGACGCCGGGTCCACGGCGCTCGAGCGCGAGCAGGAGATGTCGATCGTCAACAACACGCGCGACATGCTCGAGCAGAGCGTCGACGCGCTGCGCCGCATCAAGAAGGGCACGTACGGCGTGTGCCAGTCCTGCGGCCAGGGCATCGGCCGGGCGCGCCTCATGGCGTTCCCCCGCGCGAACCTGTGCGTGACGTGCAAGCAGCGCGAGGAGCGTCGTTGACCTGGAGGCCGGCGTTCTGGCTGTTCGCCGCGGGCGTGGTCGCGCTCGACCAGCTCACCAAGCAGTGGGCTCTCGAGGCGCTCGAACCCTACGTCGAGCATCCGGTCATCGGTGACCTGCTGTCCATCCAGCTGGTGTTCAACTCCGGGGCGGCGTTCAGCCTCGGCGACGAGTCGACGTGGATCCTCACGATCATCGCGCTGCTCGTCACCGCGGGCATCGTGGTCTACGGCCGGCGCGCGCAGGCGCGCTGGGCCGCGGCCGTGTTCGGGATCGCGCTCGGCGGCGCCGTGGGCAACCTCATCGACCGACTGTTCCGTCAGCCGTCGTTCGGCGAGGGCCACGTGGTCGACATGATCAACTACGCCGACCAGTTCGTCGGCAACGTCGCGGACATCGCGATCGTGGGCGCCGCGATCTGGATCGTCATCGCGGGGCTCATGTCCAAGCCCATCCTCGTGCCCACGGGGGACGATGCCGCGGCCGGGTCCCGCGCATCGTCCGACGAGGTGCCGGGAGAGGCCGCGCCGGAGCCCTCGGCGGGCGCCGAAGGCGACGGCTCCACCGACGACGCGTCGCGCCGTGGCTGAGACCCGCTACCTGCCGGTCCCCGACGCGCTCGTGGGCGAGCGGGCCGACGCGGCGCTCGCACGCATGCTGGGGCTGTCGCGCACCAAGGCGGCGGAGATCCTCGACGGCGATCACGTCATGCTCGACGGCCGCACCGTGGGCCGCTCGGACCGTCTCGCCGACGGCATCCTCGCGGTCGACATCCCCGACGAGCGCCCCGCCGCTCCCGAGCCGCCCATCCCCGGTGGCCTGAGGGTCGCGTACGAGGACGAGGACGTCGTGGTGGTGGACAAGCCCATCGGCGTCGCCGCGCACCCGTCGCCCGGCTGGACCGGTCCCACCGTGGTGGGCGCGCTCACCGGCGCCGGGTACCGCCTCGCGGAGGCGGGCCCCCCGGAGCGCCAGGGGATCGTCCACCGTCTCGACGTCGGCACGTCCGGGCTCATGGTGGTCGCGCGGACCGTGCCCGCGTACTCGTTCCTCAAGCGGGCGTTCAAGGAGCGCACGGTCGAGAAGATCTACCACGCGGTCGCGCAGGGGCACCTGGACCCGACGGCCGGCACCATCGACGCGCCCATCGGGCGTCACCCCAGCTCGGACTGGAAGTTCGCGGTGGTGGAGGGCGGCAAGCCGTCCGTCACCCACTACGAGGTGCTCGAGATGTTCCCGAGCGCCTCGCTGCTCGAGATCCACCTCGAGACCGGCCGCACCCACCAGATCCGGGTGCACATGGCTGCGATGCGGCACCCCCTCGCGGGAGACCTCACCTACGGCGCCGACCCGACGCTCGCGAAGCGGCTGAACCTGACCCGCCAGTGGCTGCACGCGCACGAGCTCGCGTTCGAGCACCCCACCCGCGGCGGCGAGGTACGGGTCACCTCGACGTACCCGGACGACCTCGCGGCGGCGCTGGACGTCCTGCGTGGCTGACGTGCACGTCGAGGTGGTGCGCACGTCAGCGCAGCTCGAGGACGCGATGCGCGTGCGCATCGCGGTGTTCGTGGACGAGCAGGGCGTCGCGCCCGAGTCCGAGCGGGACGCGCAGGACGACGACCCGCGCACCGTGCACGTGGTCGCCTATGCGGCGGACGGCGAGGCGCTCGGCACCGGGCGCCTGCTCGCGCCCCATACGGACGACTTCCACGCCGATCACGGTGCGATGGACCCCTCGAACCCGCATATCGGCAGGCTCGCGGTCACCGCGGCCGCGCGGGGGACGGGCGCGGGCCGCGCCCTCATGGAGGTGCTCGAGGCGGAGGCGCTCGCGCGCCACGGGTCCGGCGGCGGCGTGCGTGTCGAGCTGAGCGCCCAGGACCAGGCGATGCCGTTCTACTCGCGGCTGGGCTACGTCGCGCACGGCGACGGCTACCTCGACGAGGGCATCCCGCACCACGACGCCTACAAGGACCTCGTCGCGGGCTGAGCGGGGCCCGGACGCCGTGCGTCAGTCCCCGAGCGAGTCGACGAACTCCACGGCGGCGGCGCTGATCTGTGCGCGCGCATCGTCGTGGGAGATGGTCGAGGTGCCGTCGCCGCGCTGCGTGCCGTAGTCGCCGAAGTACGCGTGGACCGCGCCCTCGACCACGGTGAAGTGCGCGTCGGCGGGCAGGTCCGCGCGCGACGCGTCGATCGCCGCGGGAGTGGACAGGCCGTCCTCGCTGCCCGAGATCGACTCGACGGCGGCCGTGAGCGAGCCGCTGATGTCGCCCGCCGGGTAGGAGGCGAACAGGAGCAGGCCCGTCACGGGGGTGAAGGCATCGGCGGAGGCGTCCGCCTCGGCGCTCATCGAGGCGACCACGCCGCCGAGCGAGTGCCCGCCGACCACCCACTGCGAGACCTCGGAGTGGGTGGCGCGGGCCGCGTCGAGCGCGCCCAGGTTGAAGAACGCGATCCCGAACGGCTGCTTCGTGATGACCACGGAGTGGCCCGCCTCGGCGAGCGGTCGCAGCACGGCGGCGTACGCGCGGGCGTCCACCAGCGCGCCCGGTTGGAACAGCACGCCGGTGGAGTCGCCGCCTCCCGCGGGCGTCATGGTGATCGCGGTCGCGGACTCGGTGACCGTCACCGTGCCGTCCGACTCCATCGCGGCCAGCGCGGGTTCGACCGCGGTCGCGGGGCGCATCCATGCGAGCACCGCGATCCACGCGACCGTCGCGAGGATGCCGCCGACGCGTGCGAACAGGAGGAGGGCACCGCCCGCGCGGCGCGCACGTCGCCACCGCCACAGGGTGAGCGCCCCGAGCACCGCCGTGACGGCGAGCGTCACGCCGTACGCGGGGTGTCCGTGCACCACGCCGCCCCACGCCGTCGCGGCGAGGATCACGGGCACCAGCACCGCGAGCGCGGCCAGCGCGCGGATGGTCCACGCCTCCCACGCGGGGGAAGTACGCGGAGTGTCGGGTGCGGCGTCAGGGGTCATGGCAGGCAACCTAGCCGATCCCGGCGAGCGCCTTGCGGATGCGCTGCTCGCTCACGGGCCCATCGGTCCCCAGCCGCTGCGCGAACAGGGACACCCGCAGCTCCTCGAGCATCCACCGCACCGCCTCGAGCGCCGCCGCGGTATCGGGACTCGTGCGCCCGTTCGCGTGCGCGGCGCGCACCGCGTCGTACGCCTCGATCGCCTGTCCCACCTGCCACGCGAGCTGCGCGTCCTTCGCGGGATCCGTCTGCGCCTTCTCCAGACGATGCGCGGCCGCCTTGAGATAGCGCGCGAGGTGGGGGAGCCGGTCGGGCGGGGTCGTCCGGATGAAGCCGTCGCCCACGAGCGCCGTGGACTGCTCGCGGAGCTCCTGGAGCGTGGCCAGCAGCGCCAGCGAGGTCGCTCCGCGCACCGCGACGTCGAGCTCGCGGGCGGCGGCAAGCGCGGCCGCCGCGTGGCGGGCGATCTCGAGCACGCGGTCCTCGAGGCCGGCCCGCACGTGCGCGCGGAGCGCCTCGTACGACGCCCGGTCGCGCACGGCGCCCGCCGCCGGCGCGAGCGTGGCGACGGCCGCGGCCTGGAGGTCGTCCACCAGGGCGTCGGTCGAACGGTAGGGGGAGGCGCCGAGCGCGAGCGACTCGGCGGGGGACCATCGGGTGGTGACGCGCTTGGTCGCGAGCCCCACCTCGGTGAGCAGCAGCCGGCGGACGCCGCGCGCGTGCGCGGCGTCGCGCTCGGCGGCGTCCGCGAGCACGCGCAGCGCGGCGCGCGTCCCCTCCTCCACGATCGCGGGGTAGCCGCGCGCGACCACGCCGTGCACGGTGCCCTCGACCTCGTCGGGCAGCGCGTCCAGGTCGGGCCACGTGGAGAGCGCCGCGACCTCCGCGACGGTCGCGCTCGTGGGTCGCGGCGCGGCACCACCCCCGGCAGCCGTAGCCGGGGCGACCGCGGCGGGCGACCCGGCCCGGGCATCGTCCCCCCGGCCGCGCGACGCGGCGTCCGCGGCGCGCTGCACCGCGGTGCGCACGGCGGCCTGCGCCTGAGGTGCGAGGGAGCGCTGCAGGAGCAGCAGGTCGTGCGACTCGTCGAGGATGCGCTGTCCGCGGCCGCGGGGCTCCACCACGCGGAAGGTCATGCGGAGGTGGGCGGGCAGGCGCTCCTCCAGACCGTCCCACGCGTCCGCGGGGATCTCGACGTCGCGGAGGTCGCGCACGGCGCGAGCGAAGGCGTCGCGGAAGGGTTCGGCCATGTCGCCGGCGCGGACCACGTCCTCCCACGCGGGCAGGCGCTCGCCCATCCACGCGACGATGTCCCGGGCCGCGTCGGGGGCCGGCACCAGGAGCCGGCGCACGGACTTCGGCAGCGCGCGGATGGTCGCGGTCACCAGCTCGGGCAGCATGCCCGGCACCAGCCAGTCGAACCCGTGGGGGATGACGCGCGCCAGGACGCCCACGGGCACGTGGACCGTCACGCCGTCCGCGGCGGTGCCGGGCTCGAACTGGTAGGTGAGCGGCAGCTCGAGGTCGAGCTGAGGCCACCGCTCGGGGAACTGGGACGCGTCGACGGCCGCGTGCTCGGGGACCAGCTCCTCGAGGGTGAGCGTGAGCAGCTCGGGGTCCTCGCGGCGCGCGCCCTGCCACCAGCGGTCGAAGTGGCGCGCGGACACGATGGTCTCGGGCAGGCGCGCGTCGTAGAAGCCATGGAGGGTGTCCTCGTCGGCGATGACGCCGCGGGTGCGGGAGCGCGCCTCGACCTCGGCGGCCTCCTCGAGCACCCGCTGGTTGCGGCGCCAGAAGCCGTGGTGCGTGGTCCACTCGCCCTGCACGAGGGCGTGGCGGATGAAGAGATCCCGCGCCTCCTCGGGGTTCACCTTCGCCCACAGCACGGGGCGGTCGGCGACGATCGGGACGCCGTAGAGCAGCACCTTCTCCGTCGCCATCGCCGCGCCGCGCCTGGACGACCAGTGCGGCTCCGAGTAGGTGCGCTTGGCGAGGTCGCCCGCCAGCTCCTCGGCCCACGCGGGGTCGATGCGCGCGACGTCACGCGCCCACAGCCGCGACGTCTCCACGAGCTCGGCCGCCATGACGAACTCCGGCGGCTTCTTCGACAGCGGCGAGCCGGGGTTGATCGCGAAGCGGATGCCGCGCGCGCCGATGAACTCGTTGGAGGCGCGCTTGCGGGCCTTCCGCATCTCCTTGGCGCGCGCCTCGCCCTTGAGGTGGGTGAAGGAGCTCGCCTTGAGCTGGAGCACGTCCTGCGCGCCCACCTGCGACAGCAGGCCCGCGAGGATCGACCGGTGGATCCCGTCGTCGTCCCACACGTGGCGGAGCGCGCCCGATCCCTCGGGGTCCTCGACCGGGGACGGCTTGCGGTACGCCATCTCGATCTCGATGGACTTCGCGGCCTCGCGCAGCTGCTGGACCAGGTCCTGCCACTCGCGCACGCGCAGGAAGTTGAGCATCTCAGACCTGCACAGGCGCCGGAACTGGTTGCCCGACAGCGCGTGCTGGCGCTCGCGGACGTGCTCCCACAGGTTGAGGTAGGACAGCAGGTCGGACGCCGGGTCGGCGAAGCGGCGATGCAGGAGATCGGCCTCCTCGCGCTTCTCGGAGGGGCGCTCGCGCGGATCCTGGATGGACAGCGCGGCGGCGATGACGGCGACCTCGCGCGCGACGCCGTGGCGCGCCCCCTCGACGATCATCCGGGCCTGGCGCGGGTCGATGGGCAGGCGCGCGAGCTTGCGGCCCGTGTCGGTGAGGGCGGTGCGACCGTCGCGCACGGAGATCGCGCCCAGCTCGGACAGCAGCTGCACACCGTCGCGGATCGCGCGCGTGTCCGGCGGCTCGACGAACGGGAAGCGCGCCATGTCGTCCGGGCCCTCGACGACGCCGACCGAGATCATCTGCAGCAGCACGCTGGCGAGCGACGTCCGCAGGATCTCGGGCTCCGTGAAAGCGGGACGGCCCTCGAAGTCCTCCTCGGAGTACAGCCGGATCGCGATGCCGTCGGCGAGGCGACCCGCGCGTCCGGAGCGCTGGCGCGCGCTCGCCTGCGAGACGGGCTCGATCGGGAGGCGCTGGACCTTGGTCGCCTTGGAGTAGCGCGAGATGCGCGCGGTGCCGGGGTCGACCACGTAGTGGATGCCGGGCACCGTGAGCGAGGTCTCGGCGACGTTGGTCGCGAGCACGATCCGCCGGGCGGTGTGACGCTCGAACACCCGGTGCTGGTCGGCGGCCGACAGGCGGCTGTAGAGCGGCAGGATCTCGACGCGGCGCGGGTGGCGGGGGTCGCGCGCACGCTCGCCCAGGTGCGCCTCGAGGCCCTCGGCGGCGTCGCGGATCTCGCGCTCTCCCGACAGGAAGACCAGGATGTCGCCGTCGCCCCAGCTCATCAGCTCGTCGCACGCGTCGACGATGCCCGCGACGAGGTCCTTCTCCTCGCCCTTGGTCGCGCCCTCGAGCGGGCGGTAGAGGATCTCGACGGGGAACGTGCGGCCCGTGACCTCGACCACGGGCGCCTCGCGAGGGTCGCGCTCGCGGGCCTCGGCGACGTCGGCATCGTCCGCCGGGTCGCGCTGCGGGAGCGGGCCGCCGGCGGCGAAGTGCCGCGCGAACCGCTCGGAGTCGATCGTCGCGGAGGTGATGACGATCTTGAGGTCGGGGCGGCGCGGCAGGAGGTTGGTGAGGTAGCCGAGCAGGAAGTCGATGTTGAGGCTGCGCTCGTGCGCCTCGTCGATGATGAGCGTGTCGTACGCGAGCAGGTCGGGGTCGCGCTGGATCTGGGCGAGCAGGATGCCGTCCGTCATCACCTTGACCAGGGTGTCCTCGGAGCTCTGGTCCGTGAAGCGCACCTGGTAGCCGACGATCCTGCCCAGCTCGGTGCCGATCTCCTCCGCGATGCGGTCCGCGACCGAGCGGGCCGCGATGCGGCGTGGCTGCGTGTGGCCGATCTGGCCGGCGCGGCCGCGACCCAGCTCGAGGCAGATCTTGGGCAGCTGCGTGGTCTTGCCCGAGCCGGTCTCGCCGGCGACGATCACCACCTGGTGGTCACGGATCGCGGCGGCGATCTCGTCGCGCCGTGCGCTGACCGGGAGCTGCGCGGGGTACGTGATCGGGGGGACCTCGACGGCTGCGCGCCTGGCGGCGGCCGCCTCGAGCGCCCGGCGGCTGACCCGGGGACGATGCGTGGGCTGGGCGGGCGCACCATCGCGCCTGCCGCGTCCGCGCCGGTTCCGCCGGGGCCTGGTCTCCTCGCTCACCGGGACATTCTCCCAGCCCGCGGGGACGGCGGGTCAACGCCCCCAGAAGTGGGGGATATGCAGGGGATTCGGCGTCCCGATAGGTTCGGCGCGCGGCCGTGTGCGCCGCGCGAGCAGAGGGGGAGCGATGCGGGCGTGGCACGGCGTGGTGCTGGTGGCGGGGGCGGCGACGATGCTGGCGGGGTGCGCGACGGCGAAGACGCCCGGGGCGCCGGGCGCGGGTACGACGGCGGCGTCCACGACGCCGCCCATCACCGCCGACGCCGCGCCCGCGACGAGCGGGTCGCCGGCGGAGCTGCCGACGGTCGAGGTTTCCGCGGAGGCGAGCGCGGTGCCCTCCGCCGAGCCGGGTGCAGGCGCCTCCCTCGCGGACGTCGAGGGGCGCTGGTGCCTCGCGGAGCCGGGCCTGCGCGAGGACGAGTGCGTCACCATCGCGCTGCCCGTCGTGCGCGTCGACGGGGCGCCGCAGGACGAGTACCTGTACGTGAGCGGCGACGACCCGCGCGACCAGACGGTCGCGGATCTCGCCATCGCCCCGAACAGCGACGAGTGCTGGACCGCGACCGTCGACGTGTACCCGGCCACCGGCGGCGCGATGCTGGTCTACTGCCCGGGCGGCGCCGCCTCGGGCGAACCCGGCATCGACGAGCCGGAGCATCTCGAAGGCGCGTTCCTCGGTGTCGACGTCGCCGACGTCCTTGCGATGGACCGGCTGTACCTGACCCAGGAGGCGGATCCGTACCCGTACCTGCGCGCCGACGCGTGAGGCGCCGCGACACCGGGACGCGACCCGCGCATCGTCCCCTCGCTGTCGGTGGGCACTCCTAGAATCGTCCCCATGCCGGCCAAGGATTTCGTCCACCTCCACGTCCACACCGAGTACTCGATGCTGGACGGGGCGGCGAAGATCGGCGACCTGTTCAAGGAGGCCGAGCGGCTGGGCCAGTCCGCCATGGCCACCACGGACCACGGATACCTGTTCGGCGCGTACGAGTTCTGGAACAAGGCGCAGGCCACGGGCGTGAAGCCCATCATCGGGCTCGAGGCGTACCTCACGCCCGGCACCGCGCGGGGCGACCGCACGCGCGTGCGGTGGGGCGAGCGCGGCCAGGAGAACGACGACGTCAGCTCGGGCGGCGCGTACACCCACGCGACCATGTGGGCCCGCGACACGGGCGGCATGCACAACCTGTTCCGCCTCGCGTCCTACGCGAGCCTCGAGGGCCACTTCTACAAGGCGCGCATGGACCGCGACCTGCTGCAGCGCTTCTCCAAGGGCATCATCGCGACCACCGGCTGCCCGTCGGGCGAGGTGCAGACGCGCCTGCGGCTGGGCCAGTACGACGAGGCGCTGCGGGCGGCCGCGGAGTTCCAGGACATCTTCGGCAAGGACTCGTACTACGTCGAGCTGATGGATCACGGCCTGGACATCGAGAAGCGCGTGTTCGAGGACCTCCTGCGGATCTCGAAGGCGATCGGCGCGCCGCTCGTCGCGACCAACGACCTCCACTACACGAAGAAGGAGGACTCGGTCTCGCACGAGGCTCTCCTGTGCGTGCAGTCGGGCTCGACGCTCAGCGAGCCCACGTACGACCAGGGCGGCAAGCGCTTCGCGTTCTCCGGCGACGGCTACTACGTGAAGTCAGCCGAGGAGATGTGGCGCATCTGGGGCGACTACCCGGAGGCGCTCACCAACACCCTCGCGATCGCCGAGCAGTGCGAGGTGGAGTTCAACACCAAGGCCGACTACATGCCGGTGTTCGACTGCCCGCCGGGGGAGGACGAGCACTCGTGGTTCGTCAAGGAGGTCCAGAAGGGCCTTCACCTGCGGTTCGGTGAGGAGATCCCCGCGCACGTGCAGGAGCGCGCGAACTACGAGATCGAGGTCATCGCGGGCAAGGGCTACCCCGGCTACTTCCTGGTGGTCGCCGACTTCATCCAGTGGGCCAAGGACAACGGCATCCGCGTGGGGCCGGGGCGTGGCTCCGGTGCCGGCTCGATGGCCGCGTACGCGATGAAGATCACCGACATCGACCCGATCGAGCACCAGCTGTACTTCGAGCGCTTCCTCAACCCGGAGCGCGAGTCCAAGCCCGACTTCGATGTGGACTTCGACGAGCGCAGGCGCGGCGAGGTCATCCAGTACGTCACCGACAAGTACGGCCAGGACCGCGTGTCCATGATCGTCACGTACGGCACCATCAAGGCCAAGCAGGCGCTCAAGGACTCGACGCGCGTGCTCGGCAAGCCGTACTCGCTGGGCGAGACGCTCACCAAGGCGTACCCCGAGGCGATCATGGGCAAGGACATGCCCCTGATCGGCGTCACCGACGCCACGCACGCCCGCCATCACGAGGGCCAGGACTTCCGTGCGGTGCTCGAGGCGGACCCCGAGGCGCAGCAGGTGTTCGAGCTCGCGCAGGGTCTCGAGGGCCTGAAGCGTCAGTGGGGCGTGCACGCGGCCGGCGTCATCATGTCCTCCGACCCGCTGATCGACATCATCCCGATCATGCGGCGCGAGCAGGACGGCGCGGTCATCACGCAGTTCGACTACCCGACGTGCGAGACGCTCGGCCTGGTCAAGATGGACTTCCTGGGCCTGCGCAACCTCACCATCCTCGACGACGCCCTCGAGAACATCGTCGACAACGGCAAGGAGCCGCTGGTCCTCGAGGACCTGCCGCTGCACGACGACGGCGCGTTCGAGCTGCTGGGACGCGGCGACACGCTGGGCGTGTTCCAGCTCGACGGCACCGCGATGCGCCAGCTGCTGCGCCAGATGCGCCCCGACACGTTCGAGGACATCTCCGCCGTGCTCGCGCTGTACCGCCCCGGCCCGATGGGCATGAACTCCCACACCAACTACGCGGAACGCAAGAACGGCCGCCAGGCGATCGCGCCCATCCACCCCGAGCTGGATGAGCCGCTCAAGGAGGTGCTGGGGATCACCTACGGCCTGATCGTGTATCAGGAGCAGGTGCAGCGCATCGCGCAGATCGTCGCCGACTACACGCTGGGCGCCGCCGACCTGCTGCGTCGCGCCATGGGTAAGAAGAAGAAGGAGATCCTCGACAAGGAGTTCGAGCCCTTCGAGGCCGGCATGAAGGCCAACGGATACTCCGACGCCGCGATCAAGGCGCTCTGGGACACGCTGCTCCCGTTCGCCGACTACGCGTTCAACAAGGCGCACACCGCCGCGTACGGGGTGCTGTCGTTCTGGACCGCCTACCTCAAGGCGCACTACCCGACCGAGTTCATGGCGGCGCTGCTCACCTCGGTGGGCACGGACAAGGACAAGTCCGCGCTGTATCTCGCGGAGTGCCGTCGCATGGGCATCACGGTGCTGCCGCCGGACGTCAACGAGTCCAAGGCGACGTTCGCCGCCGTCGGCGACGACGTCCGCTTCGGCCTCACCGCGGTGCGCAACGTGGGCGCGAACGTGGTCGCGGAGATCGTCAAGGCCCGCACCGAGCAGGGTGCGTTCACGTCCTTCGCCGACTTCCTCGACAAGGTCTCCGCGACCGTGTGCAACAAGCGCACCATCGACTCGCTCATCAAGGCCGGCGCGTTCGACTCCTTGGGCTACTCGCGCCGCGCGCTCAACGCGGTCCATGAGCAGGCCATCGACTCCGTGATCGGGGTGAAGCGTCAGGAGGCGACGGGTCAGTTCGACCTGTTCGCCGACGCCGCCGACCTGGGCGGGGGAGTGACGGTGGAGGTCCCCACGCTCGACGAGTGGGACAAGAAGACCAAGCTCAACCTCGAGCGCGACATGCTGGGCCTGTACGTGTCCGACCACCCGCTGTCGGGGCTCGACCACGTGATCCGCTCGGAGGCGACGCACCAGATCCTCAACGCGACGCCCGCGAACGGCGTGAAGGAGAACGACCAGATCAAGCTCGCCGGCCTGGTTACCCGCGTGGACCGTCGCATCGCGAAGTCGGGCAACCCGTACGCGATCATCGCGCTCGAGGACATGACCGGCGAGACCGAGATCTCGTTCTTCGGCAAGGTCTACGAGACGTACGCGCGCGACCTCGCGGATGACGCGGTGCTCGCCATCAAGGTCCGGTGCCGTGAGCGCGGCGACGGCGGGCTCCAGTTCTCCGCGGTCGAGGTCAACGTGCCGAACCTCAACGTGACGGACACGTCGCCGGTGGCGATCACCGTCCCGGCGTCGCGCGTCACGCCGCCGCTGGTCGAGCAGGTCAAGGGGATCCTGCGCTCGCACCCCGGCGCGATCGAGGTCCGCATGGTGCTTACCGGCCCCGAGAAGCCGCTCACCATGCGGCTGGGTGACGAGTTCCGGGTGTCGCGCTCGTCCGCGCTGATCGGCGATCTCAAGGCGGCGCTGGGCCCCAACTGCCTCACCGGGGCATAGCGCCGCCTGCGTGCGACCCTGAGCGCATGAGCCCTATCGCCTGGGAACGCCTCGAGGGCGCCGCGCTCGCGGTCGTCGCGTCGGCGGGAGCGATCGCGCTCGACGCGTGGTGGTGGCCGCTGGCGCTGTTCCTCGCGTTCGACCTGAGCGCGCTCGGGTACCTGCGCGGGCCGCGGGCGGGTGCCTTCGCGTACAACCTCGTCCACTCGTACTGGGGCCCGGCGGCGCTCGGCGCGTGGGCCATCGCCGCCCAGGCGTGGGACGTCCCCGGTGACGTGCGGTGGATCCTGATCGGCGCATCGTCCTGGCTGTTCCATGTGGGCGTGGACCGAGCCCTGGGCTACGGGCTCAAGCACGACGACCACTTCCAGCACACCCACCTGGGGTGGATCGGGCGCGGACGCCCGGACGCTCCGCGCGGCCTATGACGCGGTGACGGTCGCGCCCGCGCCGTCAGAGGCATCGCTCAGCTGCGCCCACAGGCCGTCGAGCGACAGGCCCACCTCCGCGGCGACGGCGGCGATGGTGGCGAACGCGGGGGTGGCGACGCGTCCCGACTCGATCTTGCGCAGGGTCTCGGGCGAGATGCCGGCGCGAACGGCGACCTCGAGGATGGTGCGCTCGCCGCGCGCCTCGCGCAGGGCGGTGCCCAGGCGGCGGCCGCGGTCGATCTCTGCGGGGGTGAGGGGAAGCCGGACCATGCCGGTATTGTAATGCCGGTATAGAAATACCGGTGCGGCGCACGCACCGGAGGGAAGGCGGGACATGATCGAGATCCTTGCGCCGGCGCAGCTGCCGCGTGCGCGAGACGTGGGCGCCCTCGTCGGCGACATCCTCGCCGACCTTCGACAGCGCGCGGTGCCCGGCGTCAACCTGCTCGAGATCGACGCGTGGACGCGCGACGCGATCCGGGCGGCGGGCGCGGAGTCCTGCTACGTGGACTACGCGCCGTCGTTCGGCGAGGGACCCTTCGGCTACTACATCTGCACGTCCGTGAACGACGCGGTGCTCCACGGCCGCCCCCGCGATCGTGCGCTCGCCGCCGGCGACCTGCTCACGCTCGACCTCGCGGTCTCGCTGCGGGGGATGGTGGCGGACTCCGCCGTCAGCTTCGTGGTGGGCGGGGGCGGGACGCCCGAGGCGGCCGCGCTGATCGACGCGACCGAGCGGGCGCTCGCCGCGGGGATCGCCGCGGCCGGACCCGATGTGCGCCTCGGCGACGTCTCGCACGCGATCGGCGCGGTGCTCACGGATGCCGGCTACCCGATCAACCTCGAGTTCGGCGGGCACGGCGTCGGGTCGACCATGCATCAGGATCCTCACGTGCCCAACGCGGGCCGGCCCGGTCGCGGCTACCGCCTCCGGCCGGGGCTGCTCCTCGCGCTCGAACCGTGGGCGATGATCGACACGGACGAGCTGGTCACCGACGCCGACGGGTGGACGCTGCGCAGCGCGACGGGCTGCCTCACCGCGCATAGCGAGCACACCATCGCGATCACCGAGGACGGCGTCGAGGTGCTCACGGCGCGGTGACGCGGCGCCCGGGCCCGCATGCCGGCGCCCGGGCCCGGTGAGGCCCGCGCGAGCGCCACTAGACTCGGCACGTGCTCTCTCGGATCGACCTCCGCGGCCAGGACCTGTCCGCCCGTGAACTGCTGTCCATCGTGCCCCGCGCCGACGTCAACGTCGGCGACGCGCTCGCCGTGGTCGAGCCCATCATCGAGGACGTGCGCGTCCGCGGCGAGGCCGCGCTCAAGGAGCTGGGCGAGCGCTTCGACGGGGTCGTGCCGGAGCACGTGCGCGTCCCCGAGGCCGCCATCCGGGAGGCGCTCGCGACCCTCGACCCCGCCGTCCGCGACGGCCTCGAGGAGGCCATCGACCGGGTGGGTCGCTTCCACCGGGCGACGGTCCCGCCGCCGGTGGACGTCGAGCTCGCGCCCGGCGCCGTCGTGTCGCAGCGCTGGATCCCGGTGGGTCGCGTGGGCCTGTACGTGCCGGGCGGGCTCGCGGTCTACCCGAGCTCCGTTGTGATGAATGTGGTCACCGCGCAGGCGGCGGGTGTGCCGTCGATCGCGGTCACGAGCCCCCCGCAGAAGGCGTTCGGCGGGCTTCCGCACCCGACCATCCTTGCCGCGTGCGCGCTGCTCGGCGTCACCGAGGTGTACGCCGTCGGCGGCGCGCAGGCGATCGGCATGCTCGCGTACGGCGTCGAGGGCCTGTGCGATCCGGTGGACGTCATCACGGGCCCCGGCAACGTGTACGTCGCCGCGGCCAAGCGCGCGGTGAACGGCGTGGTCGGCATCGACTCCGAGGCGGGTCCCACCGAGATCGCGGTGATCGCGGACGCGACCGCGACCCCGCGCTGGGTCGCGGCGGACCTGCTCAGCCAGGCCGAGCACGACCCGATGGCGGGCTCCGTCCTCATCACCGACTCCGAGGAGCTCGCGGAGGCCGTCGAGCGGGAGCTCGGCGCGCTCGCGGACGCCACCAAGCACCTCGCCCGCACCAAGGAGGCGCTCACGGGTCGCCAGAGCGCGGTCATCCTCACCAGCGGCCTCGACCAGTCCGTCGCCGTGGCGGACGCGTACGGCGCCGAGCACCTCGAGATTCACACCGCCTCCCCGCGCGAGGTGGCGGCGCGGATCCGGAACGCCGGCGCGATCTTCGTCGGCGAGCACTCACCGGTGCCGCTCGGCGACTACCTCGCCGGCTCCAACCACGTGCTGCCCACGGGTGGCACGGCGCGCTTCGCGTCGGGACTCGGCGTGACCGCGTTCCTCAAGGCCGTGTCCTTCATCGACTACAGCGCGGACGCGCTGGGCGCCGTGGGGGAGAAGGTGGTCGCGCTCGCGGAGGCCGAGGACCTGCCCGCGCACGGTGCGGCCATCCGGGCGAGGCTCTCGGAGTAGCCCCCGACGCACCCCGCGCGTGCCCGCGCGCGTCCGCGGACCACGCCCTCAACGACACGCCGTGTCGGTTTCGTCACCGCATGTACACGGCGGGTTCGCGCGCCCGCCATAATCCTCTCACCGCCATCGTCGGCGGCCCATGACTGAGGGGAACCATGACTCGCTCCATCGCGGCCTCGCGCCGTCCATCCGGCCGCGCGATCGCTGCCTCCATCGCGCTCGCGGGTGCCTTCGCCGCGTTCGTGCCGACCGCCGCCCACGCCGAGGAGGCGTTCGAGCCGGGCATGCCGTCGATCGTCGGCGACGTGGTCGTCGGCTCGACCGTCACGGCCGACGCCGGGACCTGGACGCCCGAGCCGGAGCTCACCTATTCGTGGTCCGTCGACGGGCTCGAGGTCGGCACCGACATGGCGTATACGCTGCAGGCGGGTGACGGCGGCGCGAGCCTCGTCCTCGACGTGACGGCGCACCTCGACGGCTACTCGGACCTCACGGTCTCGACCGAGCCGGTCACGGTCGCGCTCGCGACGCAGGAGGAGTTCACCACCGCGATCACGGGTCGCTGGGTCGTGGGCGAGACCGTCAGCGCCGCCGTTCCCGCGGGCGACGGCGTCACGGTGCAGTGGCTGCGCGACGGCACCGCGTTCAGCGGAGGCACCGCCGCCGACTACGTGCTGCGCCGTGCCGACGCCGGGCACCTCATGTCGGTGGTCGTCACGCGTTCCATCCCCGGCTACGTCGACGCCGTCGCCACCGCGACCGGCGCGAGGACCGTCCTCAACGCCTTCGGCTCCGCGCCGGTACCGACCATCGCGGGCCCGGTGCGCGCCGGCAGCACGCTCACGGCGGTGACCGACGGCCTCAGGCCCGCGGACGCCAAGGTGGCGTACCAGTGGTTCCGCGACGGCGTCGCCCTCACGGGACGGACCAGCGCGACCCTCCCGCTCAAGAACATCGACCAGGGCAAGCGCTTCTCGGTGGTCGTCACCTACTCGAAGCGCGGGTACGCCGCCGTGACGCAGTCGTCGGCCCAGACCAAGGCCGCGGCCGCCCGCCCCAAGGTCGCCTCGGCGAACGGCTACTACCGCGTGGGCAAGGACATCCAGCCCGGAACCTACTTCCGCACCGGCGCGAAGATGTGCGAGTGGTACCGCCTGTCCGGCAAGGACAAGAACAAGCAGAAGTACGTCCTCGGCAACAACGGGGGATGGAACCGCGTGTACATCCAGGTCAAGGCGACCGACACCTGGGTGCACTTCCGTGGCTGCGGCGGCTGGACCAAGTTCGACGGCACGGGCGCGAAGCGCTCCGTGATGGGTCAGGACGGCACCTACGCGGTCGGCACCGACATCAGGCCCGGCACGTACACCGCCGAGGACATCACCGGGATCGACATCGACGGCTTCCACCTCCACTGGTGCCTCTACGTCTCGGAGACCCGCCCGCTGGGCAGCGAGAGCTCGCTCCAGGACATGGGCGTCTACCAGTCCGGACCTGTCACGGTGAAGGCCAAGGCCGGCGAATTCCTGCAGGTGATGGGCTGCGGCAGGCTCACCCGCGTCAGCTGAGCATCACCACGGGAGGGGCGTCGCGCGAGCGGCGCCCCTTTCGCATGCCCGGGCGCCGCGCGGCGGGACGATGCCCCTACCGCACCCCGAGCACGAACGGCAGCACCTCCTGGGCACCCGCCTGACGCAGCAGCCGCGCGGCCACGGTGAGGGTCCAGCCCGAGTCCGTGAGGTCGTCGACCAGCAGCAGGCGGCGACCCGCGACGGTGCCGGGAGACACCTCGAGCGCGAGCCTGCGCGCGACCCCCGCGAGGCGCACCGCCGAGTTGACGTCGTGCCGTGAGGGTTCCGTGAGCGCCGCCACCGGGCCGACCGACCCGAGCAGCGGCACCTCGAGCCAGCGCGCGAGACCCGAGGCGAGGTGGTCGACCAGCAGCGGCCGGGTCGCGGAGCGGACCGCGATCACGCCGTCGACCACGGGGCGCGCGCCGGCCCCTCCGTTCACGCCGACGCCGCCGACCCACAGCTCGTCCCAGTCGCGCAGCACCCGCACCGCCGCGGTCCGCAGCGGCACCGGCGTCTCGCCGTCGACCGGGCGCCCGTCCTCTCCGCGCGATTCGAACAGGTCACGCAGCGCGCCCGACCAGCCCAACCCGTCGAGCCGCGCCACCGCGCGGCCAGCGGCCGCCTGCTCGCCGGCCGGGATGCGGCCGCGCAGGTCGAGCCCGAGCGCGTCCATCCCGGTGGGCCACTGGCGGCGAGCGACCACCTCGACGCCCACGCGGTCGAGCCCCGCCTGCGCCGCCTCGACCGCGGCGGCAGACGGCGCGCCGGGCAGCGTCACGCCGCCGCACGCGTCGCAGCGGCCGCACGCCCAGCCGTCCTCCAGCTCCGGGTCGTCGAGCACGTCCCGGAGGAACGCCATCCGGCAGCCCGACAGCCCCTGGTACTCCAGCATGGTGCGCTCCTCGGACCGCCGTGCCTCGGCGACGCGCGCGTACCGCTCCGCGTCGTAGGCCCAGGGCTCCCCGGTCGCGATCCACCCGCCCTGCACGCGTCGCACCGCTCCGTCGACGTCGAGCACCTTCAGCATCGCCTCGAGCCGCGACCGTCGCAGGTCCACGCGCGCCTCGAGCGCCGGTACCGACGTGGGCGCGTCCGGCGACAGGGCCGAGAGCGTCGCACGCACCGTCTCCTCGGGAGGGAAGGCCTGCGAGCCGAACCACTCCCAGATCGCCCGGTCCTCGCGCCCCGGCAGGAGCGCCACCACCGCGCGCTCGACGCCGCGTCCCGCGCGGCCCACCTGCTGGTAGTACGCGATGGGGGAGGACGGCGCGCCCAGGTGCACCACGAACGCCAGGTCGGGCTTGTCGAAACCCATCCCCAGCGCGGACGTCGCGACCAGCGCCTTCACCCGGTTGTCCCGCAGCTCGCCCTCGAGCCGCTCACGCTCCGCCGGATCCGTCTGGCCCGTGTACGCCGCGACCTCGAGCCCCGTGGCGCGCAGCTGCGACGCGACCTCCTCCGCAGCGGAGACCGTCAGGCAGTACACGATCCCCGACCCGTCGAGCGCGCCCAGCGACGAGGCGAGCCATGCCACGCGCGCGGCGGGGTCGGGCAGGTCGAGCACCGCGAGGTGCAGGGACTCGCGGTCGAGCGGCCCGCGCAGCACCAGCACCTCGGGGCCCGCGCCCGCCCCGGACACGCCCAGCTGCTCGGCCACGTCCGCGGTGACGCGCGCGTTCGCCGTCGCCGTGGTCGCGAGGACGGGGATGCCCGCGGGCAGCTCCGCCAGCAGCGTGCGGATGCGGCGGTAGTCGGGGCGGAAGTCGTGGCCCCAGTCCGAGATGCAGTGCGCCTCGTCGATCACCACCAGCCCCGCGTCCGCCGCGAGGCGCGGCAGCACCTCGTCGCGGAACTGCGGGTTGTTGAGCCGCTCGGGAGAGCACAGCAGCACGTCCACCTCGCCCGCGGCGATCGACGCGTGCACCGCGTCCCACTCGGTCACGTTCGCGGAGTTGACCGTCACCGCCCGGATCCCCGCGCGCGCGGCCGCCGCGATCTGGTCGCGCATGAGCGCGAGCAGGGGCGACACGATCACCGTGGGGCCGGCCCCGCGGGCGCGCAGCAGCCGTGTCGCCACGAAGTAGACCGCGGACTTGCCCCATCCCGTCCGCTGCACCACGAGCGCGCGGGCCTGCCGCTCGACCAGCGCGGAGATCGCCGTCCACTGGTCCTCGCGGAGCGCGACGTCGCCGCGCCCCACCAGGGCGCGCAGCGCCGCCTCGGCGTCCTCGCGGAGGGACGATGCGGGGGCGAGGGGGGCGGGGGAGGCGACCATCCCCCGATGGTAGGGCGGGGCTCCGACACCACCCTCGCCGCCATCAGCGGGGACGATGCGCGGCATCGGTGACACGCGCATCGTCCCGTCGCGACCGGCACAGAAGTTCGGGTAGCCTAACTTCCCATCGACGGCGCCGTCCCGGCGTCGTCGCACCCCGAGCACGCACGTCAGACCGGAGGACCGCGGGTGTCGAACACGCTGGTCGAGCGCAACCGCGAGCGCGCGGAGCGCTCGCACGGACCCATCCGGCGCATCGTCACCCTGATCGGACCCGCGTTCGTCGCGGCGGTGGCGTACGTGGACCCCGGCAACGTCGCCGCCAACCTCACGGCGGGTGCGGAGTACGGCTACCTGCTCGTGTGGGTGCTGGTCGCGTCCAACCTCATGGCGGTGCTCATCCAGTACACGTCCGCCAAGCTCGGCCTGGTCACCGGACACTCCATGCCCGAGCTGCTGCGCGGCCGCCTGGGCCGCCGCGGTCGCCTTGCGTACTGGGCGCAGGCGGAGGTGGTCGCCGCGATGACGGACCTCGCGGAGGTCATCGGCGGCGCGCTCGCGCTGTACCTGCTGTTCGACCTGCCGCTGGTGCTGGGCGGCCTCATCGTGGGGCTCGTCTCGCTGGGCCTGCTCGCGGTGCAGAGCCGCCGCGGCCAGCGCCAGTTCGAGATGGTCATCATGGGGCTGCTCGCGGTGATCGCGATCGGGTTCATGGCCGGTCTCGCGGTCTCGGACACGGACTGGGGCGGGGCGGCGGCGGGACTGGTGCCGCGCTTCGAGGGACCGGGCACGGTGCTGCTGGCGGCGTCGATGCTGGGCGCGACGGTGATGCCGCACGTGATCTACCTGCACTCGTCGCTCGCGCGCGACCGGCACGGCGTCGGCCACGACAAGCCCAAGCTCGCCCGCCTGCTCCACGCCACCAAGTGGGATGTGGGGCTGTCGCTGCTCATCGCGGGCTCCGTCAACATCGCGATGCTGCTGCTCGCCGCCGGGAGCCTGCGCGGCGTCGAGGGCACCGACTCGATCGAGGGCGCGCACGCCGCGATCGAGTCCGCGCTCGGGCCCGTCATCGCGGGCGCGTTCGCGGTGGGCCTGCTCGCCTCGGGCCTCGCGTCCACGTCGGTGGGCTGCTACGCCGGCTCGGCGATCATGGGCGGGCTGCTGCACCGTCACATCCCCGTGTGGTTGCGGCGCTCCATCACGCTCATCCCCGCGCTGGTGCTCCTCGGCGCCGGCGCGAACCCCACCTGGGCGCTGGTGATCTCGCAGGTGGTGCTCAGCCTGGGCATCCCGTTCGCGGCCGTCCCGCTGGTGCGGCTCACCTCCGACAGGGCGGTGATGGGCGAGCACGCGAACTCCCTGCGCGTGAAGGCGGTCGCGTGGACCGTGGTGGGGCTGATCGTCGCCCTGAACATCGCGCTGCTCGCGCTCACGCTGCGCGGCGGGGGAGCGTGACGGGGCTCACTAGAATCGCCCCATGACCCTGCCGATCCGCCCCGACCTCGCCGGGCTCGAGCCGTACGGCGCGCCTCAGCTCGAGGTGGCCGCCCGTCTCAACGTCAACGAGAACCCGTACTCGCCGCCGGACGCCGTGGTCGACGCGATCGCATCCGCCGTGCGCAAGGCCGCGGAGGGCCTCAACCGCTATCCGGACCGCGACTTCCTGGGCCTGCGTCAGGACCTCGCGACGTACCTCGCGGCGGAGAGCCACGTGGACTTCCTCGAGGCGCGCAACATCTGGGCCGCCAACGGCTCCAACGAGGTCATGCTGCACCTGCATCAGGCGTTCGGCGGCCCGGGACGCACCGTGCTGAGCTTCGCGCCCACCTACTCGATGTACCCCGAGTACGCGCGCGACACCCTCACCGAGTACGTGACGTTCCCGCGCAGCGACGACTTCACGCTCGACATCGAGGCCGCTGCCGCGGCGATCCGCGAGACGCACCCGGTCATGGTGATCGTCGCGAGCCCCAACAACCCCACCGGCACCGCGCTGCCCCTCGCCCACGTGGAGGCGCTGCTCGCGGCCGCCTCGGACGTGCCGGGCGGCTGCATCGTCGTGGTGGACGAGGCCTACGCGGAGTTCCGTCGCCGCGGCGTCCCCAGCGCCGCGACCCTGCTGCCTGACCACCCGCACCTCGCGGTGAGCCGCACCATGTCGAAGGCGTTCGCGCTCGCGGGCGGACGGCTGGGCTACCTCGCGGCGCACGAGGAGGTCATCGATGCCCTGCGGATCGTCCGCCTGCCGTACCACCTCAGCGGCGTGACGCAGGCGACCGCCCGCGCGGCGCTGGCCCACCACCGCGACCTCCAGGCCCAGGTCGACGAGATCCGCGCCGAGCGCGACGACACCGTCGCCTGGCTGCGCGAGCAGGGCTACACGGTCGCGGACACGGACGCGAACTTCGCGCTGTTCGGCCCGTTCGAGGATCGTGAGAGGGTATTCCAGGGCCTGCTGGAGCGCGGCGTTCTCATCCGCGTCACGGGCCCCGAGGGTTGGCTGCGGGTGTCGATCGGCACGCCGCAGGAGATGGCGCTGTTCCGCAGCGCCCTGCTGGAGGTCACCGCATGAGCCGCACCGGTCGCGTCGAGCGCACCACGTCCGAGTCCTCCGTCCTGGTCGAGCTCGACCTCGACGGCTCGGGCCGCACGGAGATCAGCACGGGCGTGCCGTTCTACGACCACATGCTCACCGCGCTCGGCAAGCACTCCCTCATGGACCTCACCGTCCGCGCCACGGGCGACATCCACATCGACTCGCACCACACGGTCGAGGACGTCGCGATCTGCATCGGCGAGGCGCTCAAGCAGGCGCTCGGCGACAAGGCCGGCATCTCCCGCTTCGGTGACGCCCTGGTCCCGCTCGACGAGGCCCTCGCGCAGTGCGTCGTCGACGTCTCCGGCCGCCCCTACTTCGTGCACGTCGGCGAGCCCGTGGGCCAGGCGACGCACCTGATCGGCGGCAACTTCGCGGGCTCCCTCACGGGCCACGCGCTCGAGTCCATCGCGCACCACGCGGGCATCTGCGTGCACATGCGCGTGCTCGCCGGCCGCGACCCGCACCACATCGTGGAGGCGCAGTTCAAGGCGCTCGCCCGCGCGCTGCGCTTCGCGGTCGCGACGGACCCGCGCGTCGAGGGCATCCCGTCGACGAAGGGCGCGCTTTGACCGACGTCGCCCTGCTGCTCACCCCGATCCCGAACCCGCGCTTCCTCACGGCGCTGTGCGCGCTGCACAAGGTGCGGGGGCGCGTGCTCGAGACCAGCGGCGGACCCATCGCCGTGCTGGACCATGCGACGGCAGGGTCCGCGCGGCACGCCGCCCGGGCGCTGTCCGGCTTCGTCAAGGGCGCCGAGTTCCTGCTCGCGGAGAGCCGTGACGGCAACGTGAAGGTCGAGCTGTGGAAGGCGGGCGCGATGGAGCGGGAGCTCCCCGCGGGCCTCGCGCTCGCGGACGCGCCCGGCGTGGTGACCACGCTCCTCACCGGCGCGCAGACCCTCGACCAGGTGGCCGAGACCCACGAGCAGAAGGTCCAATCGACCGACATGGGGCGCGTGAAGGCGTACCGCGAGCTGCTCAGGGAGACCAAGGCGCTGAAGAAGGCGCAGTCATGACCCGGCCGCTCGTGTGCGTGTTCGACTACGGCTTCGGCAACGTCCGCTCCGCCACGCGCGCCCTCGAGCACGTGGGGGCGCGCGTCGAGCTCACCTCCGACCGCGTGGTCGCGGAGAACGCCGACGGCCTGGTGGTCCCGGGCGTGGGCGCCTTCGCGGCCGTCATGGACGGGCTGCGCGCCGCGCGCGGCGACCAGATCGTGGGTCGCCGCCTGTCCGGCGGCCGCCCCGTGCTGGGCATCTGCGTGGGCATGCAGGTGATGTTCGAGCGCGGCGTCGAGCACGGCACCGAGTCCGAGGGCCTCGACCAGTGGCCCGGCGTGGTCGAGCTGCTGCAGACGCCCGTCGTGCCCAACATGGGCTGGGCGCACGTCGAGGCGCCTGCGGACACGCGGTTGTTCGCCGGCGTCGAGGACGAGCGCTTCTACTTCGTCCACTCGTACGGCGCCCGCGAGTTCCCGCTGGGCACCACCGAGGACACCGGCCGCTTCGCCGCGCCCCTCGTCACCTGGTCGACCGCCGGCTCGGGCGACGGTGAGGACCGCTTCGTCGCCGCCGTCGAGAACGGCCCGCTGAGCGCCACCCAGTTCCACCCCGAGAAGTCCGGCGAGGCCGGCCTCCAGCTGCTCCGCAACTGGGTGACGTCGCTCTGACCGACGTGACCCCCGCATCGTCCCCCCGAGAGGAAACCATGACCGAGACCCCCCGCCTCGAGCTTCTGCCCGCCGTCGACGTCGCGGACGGCCAGGCCGTCCGCCTCACGCAGGGCGAGGCCGGCTCCGAGACCGGCTACGGCGACCCGCTGGCCGCGGCGCTCGACTGGGTGAACGGCGGCGCGGAGTGGATCCACCTGGTGGACCTCGACGCGGCGTTCGGTCGCGGCTCGAACGCGGAGCTCCTGGCAGACGTGGTGAAGGCGGTGGACGTCAAGGTCGAGATGAGCGGCGGCATCCGCGACGACGAGTCGCTCGAGCGCGCCCTCGCCACCGGCTGCGCCCGTGTCAACCTGGGCACCGCGGCGCTCGAGAACCCCGAGTGGACCGCCCGCGCGATCGACCGCCACGGCGACCGCATCGCGGTGGGCCTCGACGTCCGCGGCACCACGCTGGCCGGCCGCGGCTGGACGCGTGACGGCGGAGACCTGTGGGAGGTGCTCGCGCGCCTCGACGCCGCCGGTTGCGCCCGCTACGTGGTCACCGACGTCAAGAAGGACGGCATGCTGTCCGGCCCGAACCTCGAGCTGCTGCAGCAGGTGTGCGAGGCCACCTCCGCGCCCGTGGTCGCGTCGGGCGGCATCAGCTCGCTCGAGGACATCGCCGCGCTGCGCACCCTCACCGCCTCCGGCATCGAGGGCGCGATCGTGGGCAAGGCGCTCTACAACGGCAACTTCACGCTCCCGCAGGCGCTCGACGTCGCCGGGCGCCCGTAGCCTCCCGCCCCCCAACGCTTCGCGCGCGCCGCGCGTCTATCCTGCGAGAGGGAGGGACGATGCGCGCTCTGGCGGTCCTGATGGCGGCGGCGATGGTGCTGGCCGGGTGTGCGACGGCGTCCGACCCGGGCGGTGCGGCCGAGCCGACCGCGATCCCGACCCCGGGGTGCGAGGAGACGCGCGCGTACGACCGCGACGCGGACGTCACCGGCAGCATCCCGCTCGACGGTGAGATCGATGCGGCGTGGCTGTGCGTGTACTCGCCCTCGGACGTGTGGACCCTGGTCGACGGGCCCGCCACGATCGAGGACACGGACGCGCTGCGCGCGCTCGTCGACGGGTTCGAGCCCGCCGACCCGGGCGCTCCGTGCACCATGGAGCTCGGCCCGGAGTACCTGGTGACGGCGGTGAGCGGCACCGAGGTCACGTCGATCGTCCTTGAGGCGTACGGCTGCCGCTGGGCACGACTCGACGGATCGGCGGACGTGTTCTCCACGCCGGACGGCGCGATCGCCGACCTCGAGGCGCTCGCGGGCCTGTGAGGGGCCGGAGCGTCGGACCCTGCCCCTAGCATGGAGCCATGAGCGAGTCCGAGCCCCGCAAGGAGATCCCCGAGTCGATCTTCGCGGATGACGACGGCAGCGCGGACGCGCGGCTCGCGCAGGCCCTGATCCGCTACTCGCACGGCAAGGCCCCGCTGCTCGACGTGGTCGACGCGCTTGCCTACGCGCGCGTCCTCATCCCGGTGATGGCATCGGGGGAGAAGCGTGTGATCGGCAAGCATGGGCTCGAGCAGGACGAGGTCGCCTCGACGGGCGTGGTCGCCGTCGAGATGCCCGACGGCCGTACCGCGCTGCCCGTGTTCACGGACGTCGACGCGATGCGCGCGTGGAACGAGCGCGCCCGCCCTATCCCCGCTGAGGGGCCCCGTGCGGCGCTCGCCGCGGCGGCGGAGGGGTGGAGCAGCCTGGTCCTCAACCCCGGCATGGAGACGGTGCTCATCCCGCGCCCCGCGGTGTGGTCGCTGGGCCAGGGCGAGCCGTGGCGGCCCGCGGTGGTCGAGGGAGAGGTGGCCGCGGACATCCGCGCGGCCGTTCAGGAGTCCGTCGCGCTCGACGGATCGCTTCGCGGCGTGGATGCCGTCCCCGGGCGCGGTGCCGAGATCGCGGTGGTGCTCCGCCTGGTGCCCGGGCTCACCCAGCCGGAGCTCGACGCCGTGATCGAGCGCGTCCAGCACGAGCTCGCCCGGTCGGCGGTGGTCGCGCAACGCGTCGACAGCGTCGAGCTGCGCCTCGCGCAGGCCTGATCCCGCCCGCCCGGGCGCGCGCTCAGCAGGTCGTGTCGACCGTGGTGCGCGGCGCATCGTCCTCGAGGAAGGCCTCGAGGCGCGGCAGGGTGACGGCGCCGGCGAAGTCCTCGCCGTCCGAGGAGAAGACCACGCCCACCACGTCGCCGGCCGCGTCGGTGAGCGGCGAGCCCGAGTTTCCCTCGCGCGCGAGCACCTCGACGAAGTAGATCTCCGCCCCGTCCCGGTCGAGCGCGTTCTCGCGCAGCCCGCGATACGGACCGGTGCGCGACGCGAGCGGGCCGCCGAGCGCGAAGCCCGACACGGTGAGCGGGTCGCCCACCGCCGGCTCCTCGGTCGCGAGGGTGGCCGCCTCGGGGAAGGCGCCGTCGATGGTGAGGAGCGCGAGGTCGTCGTCCCGTGAGTACTCGGCGGCGGTGACGTGGTACTCGCGTCCCTGATAGTCGGTGAGCTCGATGACGGTGGTGGCGCGGACCACGTGTCGGTTGGTGACGGCGTGGGTCTCGTCGAGCATCCACGCGGTGCCGTTGCGGTAGGAATCGCACGCGACCGCCCACACCCGCAGCGCCACCCGCTCGCCGCGGGTGAAGCCGTCGCCCTGTTGCGGGGCGGTCGAGGGCTCGGCGGGAGTGGGCGTCGCATAGGGCGGGGGAGACAGCGGCACGCACGCGGCGAGGGTGAGGGCCGCCGCGAGGGTCGCGGCGAGCGCGGGGACGCCAGGACGCCGACTCCTCATGCGGATCAGCCGTGCTTCGCCTGGAAGCTCACGTACGCCGCGGCCACCTCGGAGCAGAAGTCGCGGATCGACTGCTCGGACTCGTCGACGCTCGACGCGACGTAGCGGTCGATGTTCCTGAGCACGTCGAAGTGCTCCGACTGCGCGTCGACGCAGTGCTGGTACGCGTCCACGATGTCCTCGAGCTCCTCGACCAGCTCGGTGCCCTGGGCACCCTGGTTCACCGCGGAGGAGTACTCCTCCTTGAGCTGCGCGAGCTGCTCCTTCGCGCCCTCGAGCTCGGACAGGCGAGCGTTCTGGTCGGAGACCTCGTCGACCAGCGTGTCGACGCGGTCGCGCAGGTCCGCGTTCTGCGCCTCCCAGTTCCCGCGCGCCGTCGCGAGCAGGCCCACCGCGACGGCGAGGCCCACCAGCGCGGCGAGCGTCACGGCGAGCGCGATCGCGAGGCCGCGGCGTCGGCGCGGTCGGGAGATGCCGGTCGAGGAGTCGGCCCCGGCCGGGCCGTCACCCGGCTCGACCGGTTCCCCGTGCTCCGGCTCCGTCACAGCCCGCCCGGGTTGGAGGAGGTGCAGCTCTGCTCGGGCACGAACAGCGACGCCTCGTCGAGCAGCGAGTTGAGCGTCGAGATGGGCACGATGAAGCTCTGGTCGGAGAAGTTCTTCGCGTAGATGACGCCCACCACGTGGCCGCTCTCGTCGAGCACGGGCGAGCCGGAGGAGCCCTCCTGGACCTTCGCGCTGGTCGCGAGGACCGTGCCCACCGCGGCCTCGAGGGGGTCGGTGGTCGCGCCGAGCACCACGCCGGTGGTGGTGGTGAGCTCTCCGCCGTTGGGGTAGCCGACCACGGTGATGACGTCGCCTTCGGTCGGGTCCTGCTGTGCGCGGAAGGCGTAGGACGTGCCGAGCGCCTCCTCGGTGGTGACGATCGCGATGTCCGCGACGGTGGTGGTCGACGCGGCGGTCGCGGCGATCGACCGGCCGTCGTACGTGGTGAGGGTGATGCGCTTCGCGTCCTCCACCACGTGCCGGTTGGTGACCAGCGTGTGGTTGTCGAGCGCGAACCCGGTGCCCGTCGCGATGAATCCGCAGCCGACGTTGCGGACGCGCACGGTCATGCGCTGCGCCGCGGAGAACCCGTCGGGGGAGAGCACCACCGAGCCGTCCCCCGGGGACACGGACGGGGCGGGCACGAAGTCCTCGGGCATGGCCCCCGGCTCCTGCGGGAGCGATGCGCAGCCGGTGAGCGTGAGGGCGGCGGCCAGGGTCGCACCCACGAGCGTCCTGCGGGTCACGGAGCCACCGACTGCTGGAACGCGACGTTGGCATCCGCGGCGGACTGGCACAGCTCGTCGACGCTCGCGCGGAAGGCGCGCAGCTCCTTGGGCTTGATGTCGTCGGGGTTGTCGAGGTACTCGACCAGCTGCGTGTGGCCGTCGATGCAGCGGCTGAGCGACGTCGCGACGGCGCTCGCGTTGGTGATGATCGTCTGGAGCGCGGCGATCTCCTCCTGCGCGTACGCGGCGTCGTCGCCCCACTGCGCGTTCTCGGCCTGGAGACGCGTCACCGTGTCCTTGGACGTGCTGAGCTGCTGCGACACCAGGTCGAGCTGGTCCTGCGTCACCGTGAGCGTGTCGCGCTCCTGCGCGAGCTCGGAGCCGATGTCGTAGTTCGCCTCGGTGATCGCGACGGCGCGCTCCTCCCACGCGTTCGAGACGCGCCACAGGTACGCGATGAGCGCGGAGGCGGCGAGCAGCAGCACGGTGAGCATCGCGACCACGACCACGAGGCCCACGGGCCGGGGACGATGCTCGATCGCGGGCTCCTCGTTGTCACCGGGCTCCGCGGCCGGGTGGGCGCTGTCGCTCGCGTCGTCCTCGTCCGTCACCACCGGGTCGGCGTCGTCGTCCTCGCCGAACGGGTGCGCGGCGTCGACGGTCGGCTTGGGCGCGCCGGCGCCCACGATCGGGATCTCGTCGGTGTCGACGTGGTCCGTGCGATCCGTGGGGTCGACCGGCCTGTCGGGGATCGCGGGAAGCGTCACGGGGAAGAAGGGGAGGCGGGGGACCGGGGTGCCCTCACGAGGGCTCGCCGCCGTAGCGAGGTCGCCGCTCGCGACGCCTCGACGGCTGTCCTCCCCAGTCGTCACTACGTGACCGCCCCCGTGTACTTCTCGCCGGGCCCGTCTCCGGGCCGGTCCGGGATGGCCGAGGCCTCCCGGAACGCCAACTGTACGCTCCGCAACCCGTCCCGCAGGACGCGCGCGTGAGTGTCGCCGAGATCGGGCGCGGCCGCCGTGACCAGGCCGGCGAGCGCGTTGATGATGGTCCGCGCCTCGTCCAGGTCCGTGAGCTCGTCGCCCTCCTCCGCGAGGCCGCACCGAAGCGCGGCCGCACTCAGGAGGTGAACGCTTACGGTCGTGATAAGTTCCACGGCGCCCACCTCGGCGATGTCGCGGGCGGCCTGGCCGGCCCCCGCATCGTCCCCTGCGAAGGCGCCCCCCGCGGGGGTGTTGGCGGCGTCTTCAGGCGCGCCGGGACCTGTTGCCTGGTCATCACTGCTCATAGTTGCTATTCTTGTCCATCGACCGGTTGCGGCAGGTGCTGCAACACGCAAGTGGAGTCCACCTCCCACCCTAGGACCGCGAGGACCAGGGTCTAGGTTCCGGCGGCTGCCGCGAGGCAAGCCGTGCGTTTCCGCGGTGGCCTCTGCTCGTGTTCGGGCAGGGGCCTTTTCCCGTTTCTGGGGTGGGTGCCGGCCAGGAGGTCGCACAGAGCAACGGTAAGGAGCCGCTATCAACGAGCCGCGCATCAACGAGCGCATCCGAGTCCCCGAGGTCCGCCTGGTCGGCCCGAAGGGTGAGCAGGTCGGCATCGTCCGCATCGAGGATGCCCTCCGTCTGGCGCAGGACGCCGAGCTCGACCTGGTCGAGGTGGCGCCCAACTCGCGTCCTCCCGTCGTCAAGCTCATGGACTACGGCAAGTTCAAGTACGAGGCTGCGGTCAAGGCGCGTGAGGCACGTCGCAACCAGGCGAACACCGAGATCAAGGAGATGCGGTTCCGCCTGAAGATCGACGAGCACGACTACGAGACCAAGAAGGGTCACGTGGTCCGGTTCCTCAAGGGTGGCGACAAGGTCAAGATCACGATCATGTTCCGTGGTCGCGAGCAGTCCCGCCCCGAGATGGGCCGCCGCCTGCTGATGAAGCTCGCGGAGGAGGTCCAGGAGTTCGCCGTCGTCGAGAACGCGCCGAACCAGGAGGGCCGCAACATGTCGCTGGTCCTGGGTCCGCTGAAGAAGAAGGCGGAGGCCAAGGAGGAGCAGCGCAAGGTGCGCGAGGAGCGCAAGGCCGCGGAGGCGGCGGCGCGCGAGGAGCGCAAGGCACCCCACCAGGATGCCGAGCCGGTCGCCGAGGAGTCGGCAGCCGAGTAGTCGTCGCAGGACGCACACAGTCTTCGGGCGCCCGCCGCCCGTGAAACGTGCTGGGCTCCACCGGGCCCAGCCAGACCTAGAAGGAGAGGCAGCAATGCCCAAGAACAAGACCCACTCGGGTGCCAAGAAGCGCTTCAAGCTCACCGGCACCGGCAAGGTGAAGCACGCCTCGGCGATGAACGTCCACAAGTTCGAGGAGAAGCACTCGTCGCGCAAGCGCCGCGTGGCCCAGGACCAGATCCTGTCCGACGCCGACTCGAAGAAGATCAAGAAGCTGCTGGGCAAGTAAGCCCCGCCCCCACACACGTACCTTTAGGAGAACTGAAATGGCACGCGTCAAGCGGGCGGTCAACGCCCAGAAGAAGCGCCGGACCACCCTCGAGCGCGCCGCTGGTTACCGCGGCCAGCGTTCGCGCCTCTACCGGAAGGCGAAGGAGCAGGTCACCCACTCCCTCGTCTACTCGTACAACGACCGCCGCAAGCGCAAGGGCGACTTCCGCAAGCTCTGGATCCAGCGCATCAACGCTGCGGCCCGTGCGAACGGCATCACCTACAACCGCTTCATCCAGGGCCTCAAGGCCGCTGGCATCGAGGTGGACCGCCGCATGCTCGCCGAGCTCGCGGTGAACGACGAGGCCGCCTTCGCGACCCTCGTCGAGACCGCGAAGAAGGCCCTTCCGGCCGACGTCAACGCGCCCGCCGCGTAAGACGCCTTCCCTTCAGGGAGATCTCGCATGACGGAACGCCCCGCCGGGCCTGCTGACCTCACCGTGACGCTTTCGAATCCGAAGGCCGAACGGGTCAAGAGAGTCGCGGCCCTGGCGGGGCGTTCTGCGCGTTCCCGGGCCGGCGCGATCCTCGTCGAGGGTCCGCAGGCGGTGCGCGAGGCGGTCCGCTTCGCCGCGCCACGGGTCCGGGACGTCTACCTGTCGCCCGACGCGTCGCTGCGTTACCCCGAGATCGGGGCCGAGGCGCTCGCCGCCGGGCTGTACGTCCACCTGGGCACCGACGCGGTTCTCGAGGCGATGAGCGCGGACGCGCAGGGCGTGGTCGCCGTGCTCGACTCCACGGGCACGTCGCTCGACGACGTGGTGGCCGCCGCGCCGCGCCTGGTCGCGGTGCTGTCGAACGTGCGCGACCCGGGCAACGCGGGCACGGTGATCCGTGTCGCCGATGCCGCGGGTGCCGACGCGGTGGTGCTCGCCGGCGAGTCCGTGGACCCCGGCAACCCCAAGGTGATCCGCTCCACCGCGGGCTCGCTGTTCCACCTGCCGGTGGCGCGCGCCCCGCTCACGGAGGCCGTCGAGGCGCTCCGCGCCGCCGGCCTCACGGTGCTCGCCGCGGACGGCTCGGGCGAAGACCTGCTGGGCGACCCCGCCGCGGGTGCCGGCGCGGGGGGCGACGAGTCGCTCGCCGGACCTACCGCGTGGGTCTTCGGCAACGAGGCCTGGGGCCTGCGTCCGGAGGAGCTCGAGCTCATGGACGCCGTGGTGCGCATCCCCATCTACGGCCACGCCGAGAGCCTCAACCTCGGCACCGCCGCCGCGGTGTGCCTCTACGCCTCGGCCGCCGCGCAGCGCGGCTGATCCCGCGCCGTGCGCCGGTAATCTCGCGCCGCCCTGTGACGAAGACCACCCGGGGATTCGGCTGAAACGCCCAGGTGAGAACCGACAATAGGTACATGAGGTTCGGGGTGATCAGGAGTCGCGTGGCGCGGTCGCGCGGCATGGTCGTCGCCGTCGCCATCGTGGTCCTCACCCTGGTCGCCCTCATGGTGACCTCGATCCTCAACGCCGTGGTCGCGGACCGCACCCTCGACGCCGCCAGCGCGGACACGTACGCCTACGTGGGCGACCTCATGTCGGAACGCGTCGCGACGTTCGCGGGCGCGGCCTCGGACGTGGTGGAGGGCACCGCCTCCGAGCTTGAGCGTCACGGCGGCGCGATGGATCAGGACGACCTGCTGCGGGCCCTCGCCGACCGTCTCGAGCGCGAACCCGCGGTCGGCTCGATCTTCGTCGCGAGTCCCGATGGACGGCTCACGGCGGTGGCCGGCATCGAGGGGACCGGCCTCGCGGCCTCGGATGACGACGACGCGGCGTACACCCGGCTCGCCGTCTCGCCCGTCCTGGAGGGCGGCGCGACCGTCGTCACCACCCGCTACAGCGAGGACCTCGTCGAGCTCGACTCGACCGAGGCCTCCATCGACTACTCGGTGACGTCCCGCGCCTGGTACCAGGACGCGCTCGCGCACGATGGCGTGACGTGGACGGAGCCGTACATCTCCGCGCGCAACGGCGAGATCGTCGTCTCTCCGGTGACCGCGGTCGCCGTCGACGGCGAGACCGCCGCCGTGGTGGGCGCGGACCTGGACCTCGACCTGCTGGGTGCGCTGCTCGAGGACATCCCGCTCGGCTCGGACGCGCGCGCGTTCATCCTCACCGGCGACGGCCGCGTGGTCGCCGCCCCGGCGGGCGCCCGCGAGGAGCTCCGCCGCATCCTCGGCGCCACCGACACGCCGCCGAGCGCCGCCGACTTCGACCTCCCGACAGTCGCGCCCACGGCCCTGGACCAGGCGGGCGAGGCCATCCGCGAGCGCGGCGACACCGTCAGCCTCGAGCGCGAGATGGATGCCGAGACGGGCCTCGACTGGGTCCTCCACCTCGAGGCGAGCGCGAAGGACCTCACCCCCTCGCTCAACGACTTCCAGCGCACCGCGGTGTGGGTGACCTCGCTGTCGATCCTCATGGTGATCGTCGCCGCGGTGGTCGCGCTGCAGCTGTGGCGCCCCATCCGGACCATGCGCGTGCGCGCCGCCACGGACGCGCTCACCGGACTGGCCAACCGTTACGAGTACACGCGTCGCCTCCGCGCGATCCTGCGCTCCGCCGAGCAGACGAGCGACACCATCCTCCTCATCGCGCTCGACCTGGACGACTTCAAGCAGGTCAACGACGACTATGGGCACGACGCGGGAGACGTGGTGCTGGCCGCGGTCGGCGACACGCTCCGCGGGTCGGTGCGTCAGCGCGATGTGGCCGCGCGCGTGGGCGGCGACGAGTTCGTGGTCGTGATGCGCGTGGGCGACCGGGCCTCCGCCGTCGAGCTCGCGCGGCGCATCCGCGACGACGTCGCCCTCGCGATCCTCGAGTCCTTCCACGGCGCCTCCGGCGTGGGCGCGACCGCGGGCTTCGCCACCACCGCGACCACCGGCTACGACGCGCACACGCTCCAGACCGCCGCCGACGACGCCCTCGTCGCGGGCAAACGCGTCCGCAAGGGCCGCACATATGCCTTCGGCCACGCGGCGGGCACGGCGGGCGGCGGCGCACCCAGGGACGATGCGGGGGAGACCTCGCGCCCGGCTGATAGTCTCCCCGGGAACTGAGGAGGCCCCATGGACAACACACGCCGGCTCGACATCCCCGACGCGCGGGGAAAGGTCGAGGTCGACGGGGTCCTCGGGCTGCTCTACAAGATCCGCATCGACGGTGACGTCATCAAGCGTCGCAAGGGCGCGTGGGACATCCCGCTCCGCAAGGGCGGCGTCGCCAAGCTCACCTCGAACGGGCTGCTCCCCGGCTTCCAGACGCTGCGCCTCGACGGCACGCCCATCCTCAAGATGGGCGCCCACGTCGAGCCGGCGGTCAAGGTCGCGATGTTCGCCCCGCTCCTGCTGATCCTGTGGAGCTTCATCGGCGCGATCCTCGCGGTCATCATGTTCTTCACCAACATCTTCCTGGTGAAGAACCCGCAGATGCCCCGGGCGCTGCGGCTCGGGCTGCCGATCGTCAACACGGCGGTCATGGCGATGGTGCTCACGGTCCTGCAGGTCCCGAGCCCGATCTTCTAGCCGGCGATGTCCCGCCGCCTCGCCGTCCGCAGCCCGTCCGACCCGCTGCCGTGGGCGTTCGGGGCGGTGATCGTCGGCCTTGTGGTGATCGGCCTCACCACCCTCGGCGTCCGCGCGAGCGTGAGCGCGGACGCGGAGAACGCGGCGATCCAGGGCGCGACCCTGGTGGGCGACGCCACGGCCGTGCAGCTCGAGGGCGCGACGCGTCCCGCGGAGGCGGCCGCGCGCGGTGTGGCGGCGTCCGTCGCCGCGGACCCCAGCATCGTCCAGGACTCCGAGCGCGTGCTCGACGAGCTCGGCCCCCTCATGGACGGCCAGGCCGCGATCGCCGCGATCACCGTGATCGGGGAGGACGGCACGGTCGTGGAGCTCGACCGTCGCAGCCCCGGCATCGTCCGCACTCCCGCCGCCCCCGAGGCCACGTGGATCGAGGAGGCACGCCGGTCCGGCACCGTCGTGTGGAGCGATCCGGAGCGCGCGCGCGAGGTGGGTCGCACGGTGGTCCACGCGGCGCTCGCGGCCCGCGACGGCGATGGCGAGCCCGTCGCGGTGGTGGCCGTGCGCCTCGACGCCGGCATGTTCACGGGCGCGCTCAGCGGGTCGCCCGCGATGACCTACGGCGACGCATCCGTGATCGGCTCCAACGGCGTCACCCTGGCGGGCGACCCCGCCCTCACGTTGCCGGACGATGCGGTGACCGAGCGGGCGTCGGCAGGCATCGTCGCGCTGGGGAACCCCGTGACGTACGCACGCGCCGTGAGCGACAGCCTGCCGTGGACGCTCACGGTCGCGGTCGACGCGGACGCCGCCCTGCCCGCCGTCGCGTCCGTGGAACACACGATGGTGCTCTACACGGTCGTCATCGTGGTGGTGACGCTCATCATGAGCCTGGTGCTGTGGGCGCTGCGGCGCCCCGCCGGCGAGGTCTCCGTGCGCGCCCGCACCGACCCCCTCACGGGCCTGTCCAACCGCCACCACTTCGAGGTGCGCGGCAACGACGTCCTCCAGGCGGCGCGCCGCCGCGACGGCCAGGTGGTGGTCGCGGTGTTCGACCTCGACAACTTCAAGGCGGTCAACGACGGCGCGGGCCACGAGGCGGGGGACGATGCGCTGCGCGCCGTCGCCGACGGCCTCGCCAGGGCGTCGGGTCCCCGGGACGTCGTGGGGCGCCTGGGCGGCGACGAGTTCGCCGCGGTCCTGTGGCTCAGCGCCGACGAGGACCCCGGACACGCGGTCGAACGGCTGCGCACCAGCGCCCACATGACGCTCGAGCGCGCGGTGGGGGAGCGCTTCGAGGTGGGGGTGAGCGCCGGCTGGGCGGACACCGCGAACGGCGAGTACCGCCTGCCTGTCCTGGTGCGCGCCGCCGACGAGGCGATGGTGGGCGGCCGCCGCAGCGGCAAGGGCGTGTCCTACGAGGCGACGCGGCGCTGAGGTGGGCCGGGCGGCCTACCCGGCCGCGGCATCGTCCTGCTACGGTGGCCGCATGACCACGAGCCAGGCCCGCATCATGCGCCGCGCCGCCGTGCGTCTGTTTCTCTAGGCCCGGGGAGAACCCCCGGGCCTGAACGCATGCCGCGCGCCCGCATCGTCCCGCGCGCGCCCGCTAGACTTCCCCCGGTTGTTTTCGAGGCTGTGAAGGGCCACCCATGACTGAACTCTCCCCGCTCGACGCCGCCGGCGTCGACGCCGCGGTCGCCGAGGCGCTGGCCGCCTTCGCCGCAGCATCCTCCCTGGACGAGCTGAAGGAGGCCCGCCTCGCTCACACCGGCGACAAGGCCGCGCTGACGCTCGCCAACCGGCAGATCGGCGGGCTCGAGCCCGCGGAGAAGGCCGCCGCCGGCAAGGCGATGGGCGCCGCCCGCGCCGCGATGGGCCGCGCGCTCGCCGCGCGCACCGAGGAGCTCGAGGCGGAGCGCGACGCGCGCGTGCTGGTCGAGGAGGCCGTGGACGTCACGCTGCCCGTCTCGCGCCAGGCGCCGGGCGCCCGCCACCCGCTGGAGACCATGCAGGAGCGCATGTGCGACGTGTTCGTCTCCATGGGCTGGGAGGTCGCCGAGGGGCCGGAGATGGAGGCGGAGTGGTTCAACTTCGACGCCCTCAACTTCGACCCGGACCACCCGGCGCGCGAGATGCAGGACACGTTCTTCATCGACCCGCCTAGCTCGGGGCTGCTCATGCGCACCCACACCTCGCCGGTGCAGGTGCGTGCCGCGCTGGAGCGCCGCGACGCCCTGGAGAACGAGGGCCGCGGCATCTACGTCGTGTGCCCGGGCAAGACGTTCCGCACCGACGAGCTCGATGCGACGCACACCCCGGTGTTCCACCAGATCGAGGGCCTCGCGATCGATCGCGGTTTGACGATGGCGCACCTCAAGGGCACGCTCGACCACTTCGCGAAGTCGCTGTTCGGGCCGGACGCGGTGACGCGCCTGCGGCCGTCGTTCTTCCCGTTCACGGAGCCGAGCGCGGAGATGGACCTGCGCTGCTTCGTGTGCGGCGGCGAGGACCCCTCCTGCCGCACGTGCCGCGGCACCGGCTGGATCGAGTGGGGCGGCTGCGGCATGACCCACCCGAACGTCCTGGTGGCGGCGGGGATCGACCCCGAGAAGTACACCGCGTTCGCCTTCGGCATGGGGATCGAGCGCACCCTGATGTTCCGCCACAACGTCACCGACATGCGCGACATGGTCGAGGGCGATGTGCGCTTCTCTCAGCAGTTCGGGATGGAGATCTGATGCCCAAGATTCCGCTTTCTTGGCTCGCGGAGTCGGTCGCCCTGGTCGACGGCGCGACCCCCGAGGACATCGCCACGTCGCTCGCCCGCGTCGGGCTGGAGGAGGAGGGGATCCACGGCTCCGGCGTGGTCGGTCCGCTCGTGGTGGGCCGTGTCATGTCGTTGGTCAAGGAGGAGCAGTCCAACGGCAAGACCATCAACTACTGCCGCGTCGACGTCGGTGCCTTCAACGACCCCGCCGGCCCGGGCCACAAGCCCGACAACAAGGTCGACTACCCGTCCTCGAAGGGCATCGTGTGCGGCGCGCACAACTTCGTCGAGGGCGACTGGGTGGTCGTGGTGCTCCCGGGCGCGACGCTGCCCGGCCCGTTCCCCATCTCGGGCCGCAAGACGTACGGCCACTGGTCGGACGGCATGATCTGCTCGGCGCGCGAGCTGGGCCTCGGCGAGGACCACTCGGGCATCATCGTGCTCACCGAGCTGGGGTTCTCCGCTGACTCCCTCGAGCCTGGCCAGGACGCGATCCCGCTGCTCGGCCTGGACCAGAAGACCATCGAGATCAACGTCACGCCCGACCGCGGCTACTCGTTCTCCATCCGCGGGGTGGCGCGCGAGTACGCTCACGCGACCGGCGCATCGTTCACCGATCCCGCCGGGCTGCCGGTCACCGGGACCGTCGGCGACGGCTTCGCCGTCGAGATCAGGGACGATGCGCCCGTGCGCGGGACGGTCGGATGCGACCGGTTCGTGGCACGGGTGGTGCGCGGGTTCGACCCTGCGGCGGCGTCGCCGTCGTGGATGAAGCAGCGGCTCGAGGCGGCGGGCATGCGGTCGATCTCGCTTGCCGTGGACGTCACCAACTACGTCATGCTCGAGCTGGGTCAGCCGCTGCACGCGTACGACCTCGCGACGCTCGCCGCGCCCATCGTGGTGCGGCGCGCGCGTCCGGCCGAGCAGATCGTCACGCTGGACGACGCGACGCGCGTGCTCGACGGCGAGGACCTGCTCATCACGGACTCTGCTGGTGGGCGCGGCGCTCGCGCGATCGGCATCGCCGGTGTCATGGGCGGCGCGCTGACCGAGGTTTCCGCGTCCACGACGGACGTGCTGCTCGAGGCGGCGCACTTCGACCCGATCACCATCGCGCGCACGGCGCGCCGTCACAAGCTGGGCTCGGAGGCGTCGCGGCGGTTCGAGCGGGCCGTCGACACCGCGCTGCCCCCGGTCGCGGTGCAGCGTGCCGCGAACCTGCTCGTGGAGCACGGCGGCGGCGTGATCGAGGAGATCTACACCGACGTCGACGACGTCGCGCCCGTGCAGGCCATCGAGATGGACCGCGACTACCCGTCGCGGATCGTGGGCGTCGAGTACTCGGTCGAGGAGGTCACCGACTCGCTCGAGCAGGTGGGCTGCACGGTCGAGCGCGATGGCGAGGTGCTCATCGTGACGCCGCCGACGTGGCGTGCCGACCTCGAGGGCCCCATCAACCTGGTGGAGGAGGTCGCGCGCCTGCGCGGCTTCGAGAACCTGCCGTCCGTGCTGCCCGTCGCGCCTCCCGGGCGCGGGTACACGCACTCGCAGATCGTGCGGAAGTCGGTGGCGCGGTCCCTGGCCGAGGCCGGGCTGACCCAGGTGCTCACCTACCCGTTCATCTCGGAGTCCCGCCTCGACGACTGCCTGCTGCCGTCGGACGACGTCCGCCGCGACGTGATCCGCCTGGCGAACCCGCTGTCCGCCGAGCAGCCGCTGCTGCGCACGGCGCTGGTGGAGACGCTGGTGGACGCGGTGCGCGTCAACCTGGGCCGCGGCGCGCAGGACGTCGCCGTCTACGAGACCGGCCGCGCGTACCTGGGCCGCCTGGTGGGTTCTGTGCCTGCCACCTACTCGGGTGACTCGATCACGCCGGACGACGTCGAGGCTCTCAACAAGGCGATCCCGGGCCAGGTGCGCCGCGTTGCGGGCGTGATGGCCGGCAACAAGATCGCCGCCGGCTGGGACGGCCACGCCACGCCGTGGAAGTGGACCGACGCGATGGCGATGGTCGAGAAGGTCGAGCGCGCGTGCGGCGTGGTGCTCGACATCTCGAACGAGGCGGGGGAGCGCCAGTCGACTGCACCGTTCCACCCGGGCCGCGTGGCGATCTACCGCCTCGACGGCGAGATCGTGGGCGCGGCCGGCGAGCTGCACCCGAAGGTGTGCGAGAACCTCGGCCTGCCCGCGCGCACCGTGGCATTCGAGGTCGCGCTCGACCCGTTGATCGAGGAGTCCGAGGGCGTGCTGGTCACGGCGTCGCCCGTCTCCGGTCAGGTGCTCGCGAAGGAGGACTTCGCGTTCGTGGTTCCTGCCTCGGTGACCGCCGGCTCGCTGGTGGACGCCGTGATCGAGGCCGGCGACGGCCTGGTCGAGGATGCGCGTGTGTTCGACGTCTACACGGGCGAGCAGATCGGCGAGGGCAAGAAGTCGCTGGCGATCAACGTGAAGATGCGCGACGCGGACCACACGCTCTCGGCTGACGAGGTGCTCGAGGTCCGCAACGCGATCATCGCGGCGGCAGGGGAGAAGTTCGGGGCCGTGCTGCGCTGACCCGAGCCCCATGGGGAACTCACTGACGCTCTTGCGAGGTCTGGAACTCCTACGGGGAACTCACTGACGGCGGCCGGCAGGAACACCTGCCGGCCGCCGTCTCTGCGCTTCGGGGTGAGACGAGTGCGCCCAAGGGAGTCCCTGTGTGCCTTTCGTGGAGCATCGCGTTGCCATGCTCACCGGCGAGGCGCGCGTCCGAGTCCCGCGAGCGCACCTCACGTCGGACCCATCCCGGCAAGCGTCGTTGCGCGCGCCCGCGTCACCACCGCGCATCGTGCCTCTCTAGACTGGAGGGACAGCAGGGAAGCGTGGATCTGTGACCAGTGCACCGGCACCACCACACGGCGAGTCCTCTCAAGGGCGCCGCGGACACCTCGCGCCGCCCCAGCTGCTCCGCGGCGAGGACTACGTCGCCGACGCGACTCAGCGAGTCCACGACGCGAAGCGGCGCGTGCTCCTGACGACGTTGACCATCGCGCACGACCACCGCACGGACGACCTCATCGAGGCGCTCGTGTGGGCCGCGAGGCGCGGGGTCGAGGTGTCGGTAGCCGCGGATGTGTTCACCTATGCCGACGCCGCCGGCACGTTCCTCCCTACCGGGTATAGGACCAAGTCGTGGCGCAGGTCCGACACCTTGGCCTCCAAACTCATTCGCGAAGGCGTGCGCTTCACCTGGCTGGGGCGCGAGAAGGGTCTCCCGTGGCGAGGCCGGACGCACACGAAGTTCTGCGTCGTGGACGACACCTCGTATGCGTTCGGCGGGGTGAACCTGGACCGCAAGGGCGTCGAGAACGCGGACTTCATGCTCCGGATCGCCGACGCGCGTCTCGCCGACGACCTCGAGACGGTGTACCACCAGATCCAGCACATGAACCTGCACGAGCGGGGTCACGAGTCGCTCGAGTACCGGTACGGCAGCGACCGCGTGCTGGTGGACGGCGGCATCCCCGGCGACTCGATCATCTACCGGCGGGCGGTGGCGTTGGCGCGGCAGTCGGACCGGGTGCTCCTCATGTCGCAGTACTGCCCCACGGGAGAGCTCGGCAAGGTCATCAGCGAACGCGACAGCGAGTTGTGGTTCAACCCGCCGCGCAACGCCAGCCCCGCGAACCGGGTACTGATCGCCTCCTCGATGGCATGGACCGGCCATCGGTCGATGTACACGAGGAGCCGCTATCTGCACGCCAAGGCGATGGTCTTCTTCCGGGTAGATGGTGCGCGTGCGGCGATCACCGGGTCGCACAACTTCGTGGAGGGCGGTGTGCGGCTCGGCACGCGCGAGATCGCGTTGGAGACCCACCGGCCCGACACGATCGATCAGATTCTGGACTTTCACGCACGCCACGTCTGCGGCGACGGCGACGGTGACGACTGAGCGCATCCGCGAGCAGGCCGAGGGCGGTCCCGGGCCGCCGAGAGCGACCCGGGACCGCACTGGTGATCGCTACTCGGACTCGGGCTTCGCTCCAGGCCAGCGGCCGGCCGCGATCTCGGCCTCGAGCTCCGCGCGCGTGACCCACGGCCTCTCCCAGACCTTGAGGTCCTCGAATGCGGGGCATTCGCGCCAGCGGTCCGGCGGCACATACGAGACCTTGCGATCCATGATCTCCGCCAGCCCGTATGTGTACGCGCGGATGTGAGTGCGGTGTCGCGCGATGGCCGCGTGGGCGATCTCGCGCCACTCGTCGTGCATGCACCAGGTCTCGACCTGGTCGCGTGCGTCGAGCGTCGCGACGTAGATGCCCCGTTCGTGGGTGCCGACGATCCGCATGTCACGCGGCGGCCCGTCGCGCAACGCGCGCTTGATCTGGATGATGTGGACGAGGTGTCCGCTCGCCGAGTACAGGCAGCGCGGACGCGTGGCATCAGCCATGGCTCTCTCCTTCAGAGAATCCGTTCTTCCGCGCGCCGGGCGGCGTGCGGCGGATCTTCCTCCAGGGGCACCGTGTCGGGACGCGGTTGCCAGCTGGCCGGCTGGAGGGCTTGTGGCCAGGCTTCGTGATCCAGCACCGACCGTACCAAGGCGCGCCGACACCCGCCAGACCCGGACGGACCAGGCGACATGCGCATCGTCCCTCGCTACGGTGGGAACGCGCCCGCACCGCGGGCTCTCACCGACGAGGCAAGGAGCACGGCATGGACGTCACCATCTCCGCGGGACCCGCGTTCGCGATGGGCACGGTCACGCTGCCACCTGGCGGCTCCGTCCGGGTCGAGGCCGGCGCGATGGCGATGACGCGGGGCGACATCCAGATCGAGACGTCGACCCGGGGCGGGTTCATGAAGGGCCTCAAGCGCTCGCTGGGCGGCGAGAGCTTCTTCGTCAACGACTTCCACTCCGGCAGCGGCGGCCAGGTGGGCGTCGCCTCCACGCTGCCCGGCGACATGGCCAAGGTGACGCTCGATGGCAGCGCCGGGCTGATGGTGCAGTCCGGGTCGTGGAGCGCGTCCGACCCGAGCATCGACGTCGACTCGAAGTGGGGAGGTGGCAAGTCGTTCTTCAGCGGCGAGGGGCTCATCCTGCTGCGCTGCTCGGGCGCGGGCGACCTGCTGCTGTCCTCCTACGGCGCGATCCTCGCCGCCGAGCTTCAGCCAGGAGAGACCATGACGCTCGACACCGGCCACGTGGTCGCATTCGACGAGACCGTCCAGTACAGCGTCCGCAAGGCCGGCAGCTGGAAGTCCACCATCCTCGGCGGCGAGGGACTCGTCACCGACTTCACCGGCCCCGGCCGCGTGTGGCTGCAGACCCGCTCCACCAACGACCTGGTCGAGTGGATCAAGCGCGTCAACCCGCAGCGCACCAACTCATAGCGGGCGGTCGGAGGGCTCCCCGCCCGACCCGGTTGGCGCATCGTCCCCGTCGACCGTGACTCGCGGGATGCCGTGCGTGAACTGGCTCGCGCGCTCCTCGGCCTCGGCGGAGCCGGTGAAGAGCCCACCACCGTCGGCGTGCTCCGCGGGCGCGGCGCTGCGACGGCCGCGCGGGGCGGGCGCGGCGGCCTCGGAGACCAGCACCCTCTGCGCGGGCGCCGCATCCGGCATGACGGACTGGATCCACAGCACCATGGCCTCGCGCACGAAGCAGCGGAGGTCGTAGAGCGTGGGCGCGTCCTTCGCGGTCACCAGGATCCGCACGCGGACGTAGCCGCCGGTCGCCTCGGTCACCTGGAGCACCGAGGCGCGGCCGTCGTACAGCGGCGTCTGCTCCAGCACCGTCTCGAGGTGCTCGCGCATCCGCTGGGGCGACACGCGCCAGTCGAGGTCGAACTCCACCGACCCGAGCAGCTCCGACCCCTGGCGGGTCCAGTTCTCGTACGGCGTGGTCGTGAAGTACGTGCAGGGCAGGACCAGCCGGCGGTCGTCCCACAGGTCGAGCACCACGTAGCTGAGCGTGATCTCACCTACGCGGCCCCACTCGCCCTGGGCCACGATCACGTCGTCGACGCGCAGGGCATCCGAGAACACCAGCTGGATGCCGGCGAACATGTTGCCGAGCACCGATTGCGCCGCGAGGCCCGCGACGATCGACGCGATGCCCGCGGAGGCCAGCACCGACGCCCCGACCGCGCGCACGGAGTCGAACGTGAACAGCGCCGCCCCGATCCCGATCACCACGATCAGCGCGATCGCGAGCCGCCTCACGATGAGGGTCTGGGTACGCAGCCGCCGTGCGAGCCGGTTGTCGGGGATGTCGATGCGGTTGTGGTCGAGCGCCACATCCGAGACGAACCTCACGACCGCGATGAGCAACCATGCGAGGATCGCGATCGCCGCGATGGTGAACACCTGCGAGATCGCGGGCATCCAGTCGCTCCGGCGAAGCGACGCGTGCACCCCGAACCACAGTCCCAGCAGCAGCGTCAGGGCCCAGAACGGCGCGCGCACCTGCGTGACCAGCTCGCCCGCCCACGCGCTCCTCCGCGCGACCGCGCGCATCACCAGCTTGACCGCCAACGCGATCACCACCGCTACCGCGACGCTTGCCGCCACCGTGATCCCGAATCCCAGCCAGTCGTCCACGATCGATCTCCTCCCGTGTCAGTGCTCGCCCTCGACCCTACGAAGGGGATGTTTCGCCGCGATGACGCCCGCCGCATCGTCCCCCGTCACCAGGCACGATGCGCGGGCCGGGGCTAGCGTGAGCGGTGGAGGGGAGGTCCCACATGGCCGAGCAGCCCGCAGCGCCCGCCCACACCCACGAGAAGCGCGAGCACTGGTCCGGACAGACCGCGTTCATCCTGGCCGCCATCGGCTCCGCCGTGGGACTGGGGAACATCTGGCGGTTCCCCGGCCAGGCCTACGAGCACGGCGGCGGGGCGTTCATGATCCCGTACCTCATCGCGCTCGTGACCGCAGGTATCCCGATCCTGTTCCTCGAGCACGCGATCGGGCACCGGTTCCGCGGCTCCGCCCCTTTGGCGATGAAGCGCGTCCACAAGCACGCCGAGGGCGTCGGGTGGCTGCACGTCGCCATCTGCTTCGTCATCGGGCTGTACTACACGGCGATCATCGCGTGGGCGCTCAGCTACTTCTTCTTCAGCTTCAACCTGTCGTACGCGGACGATCCGGCCGGGTTCTTCACCGGCGACTACCTGCAGCTCGGGGAGGCCGGCACCTTCTCGATGTCGTTCGTGCCTCAGGTGATCATCCCGCTGGTCGCGGTGTGGCTCATCACCATCGTGATCCTGGCGCTGGGTCTGCACACCGGCGTCGAGCGGCTCAACATCATCGGCATCCCGGTGCTGGTCGCGACGTTCCTCGTGATCGTGGTGCGCGCGCTGTTCCTCGACGGCGCGGGCGACGGCATCGAGGCGCTGTTCACCCCCGACTTCGCGGCGCTGAGCGACCCGCAGGTGTGGATCGCCGCGTACGGGCAGATCTTCTTCTCGCTGTCGCTCGCCTACGGGATCATGATCACGTACGCCTCCTACCGGCGGCGGCGCTCCAACCTCACCGCGCCGGGCCTGGTGGTCGCGTTCGGCAACAGCTCGTTCGAGCTGCTGGCCGGCATCGGGGTGTTCGCGACGCTGGGCTTCCTTGCGAGCCAGCAGGGCGTCGGCGTGGGCGAGCTCGACGGCATCGCTGGTCCGTTCCTGTCCTTCGTGACGTTCCCTGCGACCATCGCCGAGATGCCGGGCGGCGCGTTCTTCGGCGCGCTGTTCTTCGCGTCGCTCGTGCTCGCCGGCCTCACCTCGTTGGTCTCTGTGCTCCAGGTGGTGTCCTCGGCGCTGCAGGACAAGCTCAACCTCAAGCCGCGCACCGCGGCGCTCCTGGTGGGCGGCGTGAGCGCGGTGCTGTCGATCATCGGGTTCGGCACCACCACCGGGCTGTACCTGCTCGACACCGTGGACCAGTGGTCGAACCAGCTGGGAATCGTCGCCGGCGCGATCACCATGATCGCCGCGGCCGTGTGGATCGGGCGCCGCGGGCACGAGCTCGAACGGCACCTCGCCGCGGTCTCGACGCTGCGCCCGGGCAAGGCATGGCTGTGGCTCGTGAGCGCGGTCGCGCTGCTGCTCATCTACATGTTCGTCGAGAAGGCCGTCTCTCTCGCGATCGACGGATACGGCGGATATCCCACCTGGTACGTCGTGGTTTTCGGGTGGGGGACGGTGCTGTTCCTCGCTCTGGTCGCGTGCCTCATGCCGCTGGCGCGATGGCGGCGCGACATCGTGCACTTCCATCCGTGGCCCACGCGCGAACAGCTCAACCTGCCCGCGGACGTGGGGGAGCGCCACACCGAGGACTACGACCCGAGGAGCCCGTCATGAGCACGTCCGCGGTGGTGCTGCTGGCGGTGTCGATCGCGCTCGTGTGGGGCGGGCTCGCGGTGTCGATCATCGTGCTGGCGCGCCGTCCCGAGAATGACCACATGCCGCCTGGCGGCGAGGACACCGTGGTGCCCGACGAGGTGTGACACCTCTTGCCCGTGCCGCATGGGGAACTTACCGACGGTTGCGGTCGATCTCTGAGCGCTGCGGGGAAGCCACCGTCGCCGCGCACCGGCGGCTCACCCCGCGACGGCCTGGGCGGCGTCCACCACCTCGCCGACCAGCCGCTCGATGACGTCCTCGAGCATCGCCGCGCCCAGCACCTCGCCGTCCGCGCCGCGCACGAGCGCGAGGTGCGTGCCGCGCGACTGCATCGCCGTCAGCGCCTCCTCGAGGGACGCGTCGGGGGAGATGTCGGTGAGCGGGCGCACCGCGTCGGCCGGGACGGGCTTGGTGGCGCCGCCGCGCGGCACCTGCGCGAAGTCCTTGAGGTGGAGGTAGCCGGCCCACTCGCCGGAGGCATCCACCATGGGGAAGCGCGAGTAGCCGGTGCGCACGCACTCCTTCTGCGCGCGCTGCGGCGTCACGTCCACCGGAAGCGTCACCAGGTCGGAGGCGGGCACCATCACGTCGCGCACCGTCTCGAAGCTGAGCGTGAGCGAGCCCGTGAGCACCCGGTGCTCGTGCTCGTCGAGCAGGCCCTCGGAGCGGGACTCCGCGAGGAAGCCCTCGACCTCCTCGGCGCGGAACGTCGAGGCGACCTCGTCCTGCGGCTCGACCTTGAGGAGGCGCAGCACCAGGTTCGCGCTCATGTTGAGCAGCCAGATGAGCGGCTTGAGGACCCACACGATGCCGTACAGCACCGGGCCGAGCGCGATGGCGGACCTCTCCGGCCCCGCGATCGCGATGTTCTTGGGCACCATCTCGCCCAGCACCATGTGCAGGTACACCACGATCACCAGCGCGATCGCGAACGCGATGCCGTGCACCCAGGCGCCCGTGACGCCGATGGCCTCGAGCGGCACCTCGAGCAGGTGCGCGATCGCGGGCTCCGCGATGGCGCCGAGGCCGAGCGAGCAGGCGGTGATGCCGAGCTGCGCGCCGGCCATCATGAGCGACACGCGCTCCATGGCGCGCAGCGTGACGCGCGCGGCCCACGACCCGGCCGCGGCGCGCGGCTCGATCTGGGTGCGGCGCGCGGAGATGAGCGCGAACTCGGCGCCCACGAAGAAGGCGTTGCCGAGCAGCAGCGCGACGGCGATGAGCAGGGCGGTGTAGTCGTTCATCGTTCGACCTCCTCGTCGGCGGACGCTTCCGAGTCGGGCGCGACATCGACCGCCTCGACCACCACGCGATCCACGCGGTGCCCGTCGAGGCGCGTCACGCGCACGCGCGCGATCACGGGCACGGGGATGCCGTCGTCGTCGCGGCGGGCCTCATCCCGGGCATCGAGCGACACCACGTCGCCCACCTCGGGGAAGCGCTCGAGCAGCTCCGTCAGCAGGCCGCCCAGGGTGTCGGACTCGCGTGCCTCGGGCAGCTCGAGGCCCATGACCTCGCCCGCCTCGTCGGGGCGCAGCAGGCCGGACAGCGACCAGCGGCCGTCGCGCAGGCGACGGTGACGGCTGACCGGACGGTCCTGCTCGTCCTCGATCTCGCCGACGATCTCCTCGACCAGGTCCTCGAGCGTGACCACGCCGTCGGTGCCGCCGTACTCGTCGACCACCACGGCGACTTGGGACCCGGACCGCAGCGCCGCCAGCACCGCGGACAGCGGCATCGTGGACGGCACTGACTCCACGGGCAGCGCGATCTCTGCGACGGTGGTGGTGCGACGCGCCCGTGCCGGAACCGCGAGGGCGCGCTTGAAGTGCGCCACGCCCACGATCTGGTCGACGTCCTCGCCGGTGACGGGGAAGCGGGCGTGACCGGTGCGAGAGGCGAGCTCCAGGACCTCGGTGACCGGCGCATCGTGCCCCACGAAGTGGACGCGCGTGCGCGGCGTCATCGCGTCGGAGGCGGTGCGCTCGCCCATCTCTGCGGCGCGGGCGAGGCGCTGCGCGACGCGGGGCTCGAGCGTGCCCTGCTCGGCGGACCGCTCCGCGATGGACTGCAGCTCGCGCGCGGACCGCGCGGACGCGAGCTCCTCTCGTGGCTCGATGCTGAACGCGCGGACGATCCGGTTGGCGGACCCGTTCAGCACACGGATCAGCGGCCCGGCGAACCAGGTGAAGCCGCGCTGGGCGCCCGCGACGGCGCGGCCGATGCGCAGCGGCTCCGCGATCGCCCAGTTCTTGGGCACCAGCTCGCCGAACACCATCTGCGTGCCGGTGGCGATGATGAACGCGAGCGTGAGCGCGACGCCCAGCGAGGAGGCCTCCGGGAGGCCGGCCGCCTCGAGCGGCACGCGCAGCAGCGTCGCGATCGACGGCTCCGCGATGAAGCCGACCATGAGCGACGTCACGGTGATGCCGAGCTGCGCGCCCGACAGCTCGGTGGACAGCTTGCGCAGGCCCTTCTGCAGTGACGCGGCGCGGCGGTCACCCGCGGCGGCCTCTCGGTCCACGGTGGGGCGGTCGACCGTGACGAACGCGAACTCGGCCGCGACGAAGAGCGCGTTCGCGGCGATGAGCAGCAGCGCGAGCAGGAGGAGCAGCCAGGCCTCGGTCACGGGCGGGCTCCCTCACGCGAGGGGTGGACGGGGGCTGGCGCCGGCTGCGGGTCGGTGACCTCGCGCCGGCGCTCGGGACTATGGCCGTCGGACATGGGGAACACTGTAATCGACGTGCGAGGTGTCCTCGATGTGCGCGACCCGCCCGCCATCATGCATAATGATGCATAGCGATGCATGACCCGCAGCGGCGGCCCGCCACCGAGCGGCCCCGAAGGGAGTCCCCACCCCGGACCCGCGGAGTCATGCGCCCTCACACCCTCGAAGGAGCACCCATGCGCACGCCTGCCCTGGTCGCGATCGCCGCGATCTCCGCCGTCTCCCTGTCCGCCTGCACGTACGCGTCGCAGGAGACCGGCTCGACCTCCGGCTCCAGCGCCGGCGCCACCGTCGCGGCCGGCTTCGACCCCGCCACGATCGCGGTCAACGAGGAGGCGGCCGCGCTGCTCCCGCAGGACGTCGTCGACCGCGGCACCCTGCGCATCGGCATGGAGACCACCTATGCGCCCGCCGAGTACCTCGACGTCGACGGCCAGACCCCGATCGGCTACGACGTGGAGATCTCCGAGGCGATCGCCGCGGCGCTCGGCCTCGAGGCCGACATCGAGTCGGCGGCGTTCGACTCGATCATCCCGTCGATCGGCACCAAGTTCGACGCGGGCATCAGCTCCTTCACCATCACGCCCGAGCGCGAGCAGGTCGCCGACATGACCAGCTACCTCAGCGTCGGCGAGGCCTACGCGGTCGCCGCGGGCAACCCCGCCGGCATCGACGCCGCCGACCTGTGCGGCACCACCATCGCCGTCCAGACCGGCACCGTCCAGCAGGACGAGGCAAACCAGATGGCGACCGACTGCGCCGACGCGGGCAAGAACGCCATCGAGGTCCTCAACTACGACTCGCAGGCCGACGCCGCGACCAACGTCGTGGGCGGCAAGGCCGACGTGCTGTTCGCCGACTCGCCCATCATCGGTTACGCCGTCGAGCAGACCGGTGACAAGCTCGAGCAGCTGGGCGACGCGTTCGCGACCGCGTCGCAGGGCATCGTGACCGCGCAGGGCTCGGAGCTCACCGACGCCCTCGCGCTCGCCCTGCAGGGCCTCATGGACGATGGCACGCTGAAGACGATCCTCGACGGCTGGGGTGCCTCCGAGGGCATGCTCACCACCGCCGAGGTCAACCCGGCTTCCTGACCCGAGCCGAGCCGGCGCATCGTCCTCACGGGGGACGATGCGCCGGCCGCCTCGCGTCCGAGAGATGGAGACAGCGATGAGCCAGTCCGCACATGCCGACCCGGTGCCCAACCGCATCCACGCGCGCGCCGTGCCGCGCCCCGGCCGCTGGATCGCGGCCGCCGTGGTCGCGGTGCTCGCCGCCATGGCTATCCACGCGCTCGCTACCAACCCGGCCTTCGGGTGGGACACGGTGGGCCTGTACCTGCGCGACGTCACCGTGCTGCGCGGGGTCGGCTGGACGCTGGTCCTCACGGTCGGCTCGATGATCATCGGCATCGCGCTCGCGGTGATCCTCGCGATCATGCGCCGCTCGGACAACCCCGTGCTGCGCTCCGTCGCATGGTTCTACATCTGGCTGTTCCGCGGCACCCCGATCTGGACCCAGCTCGTCTTCTGGGGCCTCATCTCGGTGCTCTACCCGACGCTGTCGATCGGCATCCCGTTCGGCCCCGAGTTCGTCACGTTCGAGACGCAGGCCGTCATCACGGCCTTCTGGGCGGCGCTGCTCGGCCTGGGCCTCAACGAGGCGGCCTACCTCGCGGAGATCGTCCGCGCCGGCCTCGCCTCGGTCGACGACGGCCAGGAGGAGGCGGCCCGCGCCCTCGGCATGAAGGAGTCGGCGATCCTGCGCCGCATCGTCATCCCGCAGGCCATGCGCGTGATCGTGCCGCCGCTCGGCAACGAGACCATCTCGATGCTCAAGACCACGTCGCTCGTCTCCGCCGTTCCGTTCACGCTCGACCTCACGTTCGCGACCAACGCGATCGGCAACCGCATCTTCGAGCCCATCCCGCTGCTCATCGTCAGCGCGTTCTGGTACCTGCTCATCACGTCGATCCTCATGGTCGGGCAGCACTACCTCGAGCGCTACTACGGCCGCGGCGGCGGCGGAACGCCCCGCGGCAAGGGCCCGCGCAAGCCGCGCACCGGCCGCCAGGCCGCGATCGCCGCGGCCGGCACGGCCAAGGACGACCCCTTCCTGGAGGTGACCCCGTGACCGCGACCGCTGCAGCGACCCCGATGGTCGACGTGCGCCAGGCGCACAAGATGTTCGGCGACCTGCACGTGCTGCGCGGCGTCGACCTGACCGTGCAGCCCGGCGAGGTCTGCGTGGTGCTGGGCCCCTCGGGCTCGGGCAAGTCGACCCTGCTGCGCTGCCTCAACGAGCTCGAGGTGCTCACCGGCGGCTCCGTCCACCTCGACGGCGAGCTGCTGGGCTACCGCGAGGACTCCGCCGGAAGGCTCCACCGCCTGCACCCGACGGCGATCGCGAAGCAGCGCTCGCGGATCGGCATGGTGTTCCAGCGCTTCCACCTGTTCCCCCACATGACCGCGCTCGAGAACGTCATGGAGGCGCAGGTCCAGGTCCTCAAGCGGTCGAAGGGTGCGGCGAGGGTCAAGGCCGTGGAGCTGCTCGAGCGCGTGGGCCTCGCGGACCGCATGGACCACTATCCGGCTCAGCTGTCGGGCGGCCAGCAGCAGCGTGTCGCGATCGCGCGGGCGCTCGCGATGGACCCCGAGATCATGCTGTTCGACGAGCCCACCTCGGCGCTCGACCCCGAGCTGGTGGGCGAGGTGCTCGCCGTGATGAAGGACCTCGCCGCGGGCGGCATGACCATGGTGGTGGTGACCCACGAGATCGGCTTCGCCCGCGAGGTCGCCGACCACGTGGTGTTCATGGACGAGGGCGTCGTGGTCGAGGAGGGCGCGCCGGCCGCCGTGCTCGACGCGCCTCGCGAGGAGCGCACCAAGGACTTCCTCTCGCACGTGCTCTAAGTGCCGGGACCCCACAAGTGGGGGGTGCCTCTGCTCACGTAGCGACTGCTATACCTGGGGCGACACCGCTGAGGGGGACGATCGTGACCATGGTGAGGGTGCCGCTCGGCGGTTCGGCGATCGACGTCCCCGTCCCGCCGATTCCCGAGGTGACGATGCTCGAGCCGGGCCGCTTCGGCGGGCCCGGCTTCACGTCGGGACTGCTGGGCCTGGGCCTCGTGTCGCTCGGGGTGGTGGCGCTCCTCGCGGTGGTCGTCGTCGTAGTGGTGCTCGCCGCGACCAAGCGGTCCTCCGGGTCGGGGCTTCGCATCGCCGCCGGCACCGCGCTCGCAGCGCTCGCGACCGGCACGGTCCTGCTGGTGACCAGCACGCGTGCGAGCGACGCGGCGCAGGCCGAGTACGACACCGCCATCGCGACTCAGGAGGCGGAGCTCGCCGCGCTCGCGGACACCCTCGCGCGCGAGGTGGACGCGGGGCTCGGGGTGGAGCTGGCGAATCCGCTGGACGTGCTGCTGGTCGGGGACGGCCTCCTCGAGTTCCACGCGACCGACGCCGCCGGTGCGCCCGTGGCCTGCCTGGCCTCCGGCACGAGGGACGGCGCCGGCTGGCTCATCCACGTGGAGTGCCCGGCGCCCGCGTGACCCGGGCGGCGCACCTCAGCGCACGTCGCGGCTGAGGTAGAAGGCCCGCTCGCCGGTGTCGGGCTGCATGAGCGCGAACCGGTGGCGCGCGTAGAAGCGCAGCGCGTCGCCGTCGTCCTCGTCCACGTTCACCTCGATGAGAGCACATCCCCGTGCGCGCGCGTCCGCCAGCATCGCCTCGACCAGCTCGGTCCCGGTGCCGCGGTCGCGGTGCTCGGGGTGCACGTAGAGCTCGTCGAGCAGCGCCACCGGGCCGTCGTGCCACACGTTGGTGCGGTACGTCACCAGCGCGATACCGATCGCCCTCTCACCGGCGAGGAGTGCGACCGTGTCGCCCGTGGTGAGGAGCCGCTCGATCCGGATCGCGAGCACGGCCGGTCCCGGGGTCGGGGTGTCGAACTCGCGATTGAAAGCGTCGAGCAACCTCGCGACCTCGGCGGCGTCGCCGGGTCCCGCCGTGCGGATCACCCCACCACGGTACGTCCGCGCGGAGGTGAATGTCCCGTGCGGGGTCAGCTCGCGCGGTACGCGGCCGCCATGTCCTCGTCGCCGTGGCCGTCCGCGACCACGCGGTCGAGCCGCGCCTGCGCCCCCTCGAGCCCGTCGAGGCGCACCCCCGCGAGCGCGGCGGCCGCGAGGATGAGGTCCGCGTCCTTGGCAGCGGTGGCCGCCCCGAAGCTGGCCTCCGCGAGCCTGTCCTCGAGGATCAGCGCCGACTTGGCCCGCAGGTACCCGGAGTCGAGCGGGCCGCCGTCGATCAGCTCGAGGAACAGCTCCGGCGGCACTCCCAGCCCCCGTGCCAGCGCCATCACCTCGCCGGCGGCGTTGTTGAGCGCGAGCACCCAGGAGTTCGCGACCAGCTTGAGCCGCTGCGCGGACCCGGCCGCGGCATCGTCCCCCGTCCAGAAGGTGCGCGTCGCGAGGGCGTCGAAGACGGACGATGCCGTGGCCCGGACGTCCTCGGGCCCGGCGGCGAGCACGGTGAGGGTGCCCAGCTCCGCGGGCTCGCGCGTGCCCAGGACGGGCGCGTCGATGAGGACCACGCCGAGCTCGTCGGCGAGGGCGGCGATCGCGGGCTGCAGGTCGAGCCCGACGGTAGCGGACTGCACCCACAGGGCGCCCGGGCGCAGGCCGGGCGCGGCGTGACGCATCACCTCGAGGGTCACGGGGCCGTCGTGCAGCATGGTGAGGACCACGTCGGCCTCGTGGACGGCCTCGGCGGGGGTGGTGGTCGCGGTGGCGCCGTCCGCCACCAGCGCCGCGGCGGTCGCGTGGGTGCGGTTCCACACGCGCACGCCGTGGCCCGCGCGGACCAGGTTCCTGGTCATCGCCGCACCCATGATGCCGGTGCCGAGCACCGCGATCTCGAGCGAACGGAACACGCCCTCGGGGGAGGGGGTGGGGGCGGTCTGCGTCATCGGGTGCTCCTGACGTCGGCGGATGGGTCCGGAGGGACAACGAGCGGCGGCGCCCACTCCTTCCCGGGTGGTCGACTAGCCTCGTCGCGTGCCCCGCCTCATTCCCGCCGCCCTCGCCGTCCTCGTGCTCGCGGGCTGCGGGCTCGTGGGCGGCGGCGAGGCGTCCGAGCCGCCCGCGCCGTCCTCCGAGGCCGCCACGACCACCCCGCCCACCGCCGAGGCGAGCCCGACGACCGAGGCGACCGGCGAATCGTCCACCGAGGTCCCCACGGACGTGATCGACCTGGGCGAGCACGGCTCGTACGGGGTGGTGACCCTCGCGCTCGACGCGTGGGACGTGCGCGTCGACTGGCCGCGGGATCCCGACGGCACCGACCTGGGGGAGTACATCGAGGCCCATCCGGGGATCGCGGTGCTCACCAACGCGGGGATCTTCTCGGAGGACCTCACGCCCGGCGGCCTCCTGGTCGCCGACGGTGAGGAGCTGCGCGCGCTCAACCTCGCCGACGGCTACGGCAACTTCCACCTCAAGCCCAACGCGGTGTTCGAGATCCGCAAGGACGGCACGGCTGCGGTGGTGGACTCCACCGCCTACCAGGCCAAGGGCGTGCGGCAGGCGACCCAGTCGGGGCCGGCGCTGCTGCTCGACGGCGAGATCCACCCGGAGTTCGCCGAGGGCAGCGAGAACACCGCGCTGCGCACCGGCGTGGGCGTGAGCCCCGACGGGCGCACCGTGTACCTGGTCATCACCCGGACGTACGTCAACCTCTGGGACTTCGCCGTGATGTTCCGCGACGAGCTGGGCGTCGAGGACGCGCTGTACCTCGACGGGCAGATCTCGCAGCTGTGGGTCGAGGGCCACGCGGAGCCCACGCCCTACCTGGGCCCGTACGCGGGCGTGATCGCGGCGTACCCCCGCTGAGGCAGGGCGGCATACGCTGGCGGCATGGCCATCGTCGACCTCGCCGAGCTGCTCGCGGACCTCAGCGTGCGGCTGGACCCCGAGCGCTACGTGTGGTCGTCCGTCGCGGCGGTCCCGGACGGCTGGGACCCCGTGGCGACGGTGGTGGAGTCCGAGGGGACCACGGTGGTGCTGCGGGAGGACGATGCGCTGGCGCTGGGTCTCGCGCACGAGTTCCGCTCCGCGCGCATCACCCTCGAGGTGCACTCCTCGCTCGAGGCGGTGGGACTCACGGCCGCGTTCGCCCGCGCGCTCGCGGACGCGGGCGTGAGCGCGAACGTGGTCGCCGGCTTCCACCACGACCACATCTTCGTCCCCTGGGACCGGCGCGAGGACGCCCTCGCGGCCCTCGAGCGGCTCGAGGCGCAGGCTCGCGGGTAGCGGGATACCGCGGTCGCGGCACGCTCGGCGCCCGCGGCGTACCGCGTTCGCGGACACTTCGGCGCCGAGGGACCGACGTCCCCCGCGACCGCCGTCGCCGTCGCCAAGACTGCAGGTATGAGCCCCATCACCGCGACCGTCACCCGGATCGCCACCCTCGCCGCCACCCGCGGACCCGGAGCGTGGCTGCTCGCCGTCGCCCCGGCCGCGGGGCTCGCGCTCGCGTTCGGCGTCGACGCCATCGTGGGGCTCGGGATCGCCGAGGGGGTCGGCGTGGGTGTGCTCGGCATCATCGATGCCGTCGTGAAGGGGATCGCGGGCGGGCACTAGGCCTGCGATCACCTTCCTCCGCGCGCACGCCGACCCGGCCTGAACGGGCGGGCCGCGGCTGCCGTGGCGGGGGCGTGCGGGCGCGGATAGATTCGAGGCAGAGCCATGCCCATGTCCCTGACGCCGCGCGAGCGGGAGCAGGTCGACGCCGCGAACGCGGCGGACGGCCCCGCCGTGCTGCTCCTCCACGAGATGTGGAGCCTGGCAACCGCGTGGGAGCCCTGGCGAGAGCCGCTCGCGCGCGCGGGATTCGCGGCCGTCGCGGTCGCGTGGCCACACGAGCCCGTCTCGGTCGAGGACGCGCGACACCACCCCGATGCGCTCGCGGGCGTCGGCCTGATCGACATGCTCGACCACGCCGCCGACGTGGCGCGCGTGCTGCGCGAGCCGCCGCTCGTGGTCGGCACCGGCGTCGGGGGGTTGACGGCGCAGCAGCTCGCCGGCCGCGGTCTCGCACGTGCGACCGTCGCGATCGTGCCCGCACCGATGCGCGGCGCGCGCCCCGCGCCGGACACCGTGCTCACCTCGGCGTCGCCCATCCTGCGCGACCGCGACAATCGGGCGCGCGCCGTCACGCTCACGTATCCCGAGTTCCGGTACGCGTGCGCGAATACCCTCACCCCCGACGAGGCGCACGAGCTGTGGGAGACGCAGCACGTCGCGGCGCCCGGGCGCGTGGGCTTCGAGGTCGCGTCGCAGAAGCGCGAGGCGCGCGCACCTGCCGGGGTCGACACCGTCAGTCGCGACCGGGGGCCGTTGCTGGTGGTGGCGGCGGGCAAGGACCGCCTGGTGCCGCCCGAGTCCGCGGCGGAGACCTTCCGCATCCAGAGCCGCAACCCCTGTCCCACGGACTACATCGAGTTCTTCGACCGCGGGCACACGCTCACCGTGGACGGCGGCTGGCCCGAGGTGGCGCGCCGTGTCATCGAGTACCTGGCCCACCACGGTCCCGCGTAGGTCATACGTCGAGGATCGCGTACAACCGGCCCCGATTCGCGCGGATGGACGCGCGATGGCCGTCGAGCCAGTCGCCGGTGAATCCGCGCGGCGCGATCTCCGTGAGCTGCACCGCCATCGACCACAGGCGGTACAGCGCGACGCGAAGCTCGGCGTCGCGGTCCATCACGAGCCGCTGACCCGTGGCCGCCTCGAAGCCGCGCATCTTGTCCGCATCGAAAGGGCCCGCCGAGTGGGTCTCGCCGCCCGCGAGGCCCCACAGAGGGTCGCCGAACAGCGACCGTTCGAAGTCCACGATCCCGGTCACGTCGCCGGTCTGCGGATCCACCAGCACGTTCCCGTGCCAGAGGTCGGCGTGCACGAGGGTGGGCTCGGCGACCTGCGCGAGCGCGGCCTCCGCCGCCTCGACGGCGGCCAGGAGCCGCCGTGGCTGGACGTCGACGCCCCAGGCCGCCGCATCGTCCACCGCGGAGTCGACCAGCCGGCGCAGGAATCCCGGCCACGTCGCGTCGCCCAGCCGGAAGCCGTCCGCAGGGAACCCGAAGAGCGGGCCGTGCAGGGTGCCGAACGCGGCGAGCGCCTCGCCGACCTGGTGGAACGTGCGCGCGTTGCTCGCGGGGCTCATGACGTCCGTCGCGGAGTCCCACGGCATGCCGGGCAGGAGCGACATCACCAGCACCTCGACGTCCACCGTCGCGCGGGTGAGGTCCTCGTGCAGCACGCGGGGGGTCGGCAGGCCCAGGGGCTCCACGAGGCGCAGGTGGTCGCGTTCGGAGCGCAGCATGTCGTGCTCGTAGCCGAGCAGGCGGCGGGTGTCGGGGACGGAGGTCTTCACCGCCACCGTCTCGCCGCCGGTGAGCTCGACGCCCTGGACGGCGGAGAAGGTGCCTCCGGACAGCAGCCAGTGATCCGTGACCGTGCCGAGCGGCGCGAGGACCGCGTTCAGCTCCTCGCGGGTGAGGGCCCGCTGCGTGGGCAGGAGGTCCGTCACGGCTACAGCGTCCGGATCACCTTCGCCGGATTGCCCGCGACCACGGACATCGGCGGCACATCCTTGGTCACCACGGAGCCGGCCGCGACCACGGAGCCGCGGCCGATCGTGACGCCCGGGCAGATCACCACGGACCCGCCGAGCCACACGTCCGCCTCGAGCGTGATGGGGAACGCGCGCTCCCAGCCCTCGCGACGGATCTCCACGTCGAATGCATGGTTGACCGTGTAGAAGCGGGCGTCCGGGCCGATCAACGCGTTGTCGCCGATGGTCACCACACCCGAGCCCAGAATCATGAGGTTCGCGTTGATGAACACGTTCGCCCCGAACCGGACGCGCTCCCGGTACTCCAGGTAGAGCGGCGGGCGGTAGTCGAGGCCCGGTCCGCACTCGCCCACGAGCTCGCTCAGGCCCGCGGTGGAGCCCACCGGGTCGTCGTAGTACCCGGCATTGAGCTCGCGCAGGCGGGCGAGCGTCGCACGCTGCATGTCCGCGAGCTCCGGCCCGGCGCGGTAACGGAACCATTCGTCGTGCGCGAGCTTCTCGTACTCGGTCCGGGTGGGGTCCTCGACGGGAACCTCGGCCATCGCGGCCTTCATCTGCTCGGGGCTGGTCACGGGTACCAACCTACGGCCGCGCACGACCGGCGAGAGCGCCCGAGGTCCTACTCGGCGGCTACTCCTCCTCGACCTGCTCGAACAGCGTCAGCTGCACGCCCACGGGCGTCTCGAGGCGCGCGTTGAGGGAGCCCCACGGCGTGCGGGTGGGCGGCGCGACGTGCTCCGCGCCCGCGGCGAGGGCGGCCGCGGAGGCGACCGCCGCATCGTCCACCTGCAGGGCCAGGCGCACCTCCCGGGCGACGGGACGGCCCACCTCGACCGCGTCGATGTGCGCGCGCTGCGGCGTGTTGACCAGTTCGAGGGTCGCGCGACCCGCCTCGAGCACCACGACGCGGGCGTCGCCGTCCGCGGTCGGGGTCTCGAGGTCGAGCGACACGGGCATGCCGAGCGCGTCGCGGAACAGCGCGAGCGCCTCCTCGAGGTCGGGGGCGTGGAGGACCAGGCGCAGCTGCAGGGGAGCGGTCATCACCCCACCGTGCGCGCGACCGTCCCGCGCGTCAACCGCTCACAGGTACATGGGCGTGAGCGCTTCGTAGTCGTCCACGCCGCCGTCGACGAGGCAGGTCTCGATGATCCGCCTGCCCAGCGGGTCCAGGTCATCCGTCAGGAACTTCGCGAGCTCGGACTTGAAGAAGCCGGTGAGGATCGCGCAACCCGCGTCGTAGGCCGCCTCGCCCACGTGCGACTGGGTCTCGGGGCGCAGCAGCGTCCGGCGGATGGGCTGGCCGTCGAGCGTCATCTCCTTGGGTGCGTAGCCGAACAGCGCGCAGCGCGCCGGCTCGAGCTGGTCGGCGCGCATCCGGCCGCCGCCCTTGCGCGCCAGCCACTCGCGGGTCAGCCACTCCGCGGAGAATCCCACCTGGTAGGCGCCGATGTGCTGGTTCGGGGTGAGGACGTAGCGGGTGCGGTTGAACTCGAGGATCTGCCGCAGCAGCAGGTTCGCCGCCTCGACCTGGGTGCCGGTTGAGAACGGCCAGTACGAGCCCACGCCCTCCGAGACCATGCCGCCGTGCTCGAGGGTCTTCACCGCGTCCGCGGCCTCGCCGATCGACGGATTCTTGTCGCCGCGCGGTGCGATCAGGCGCCACAGCCACGCGATCGCCGGCGGCACGAAGTGCGTCATGCCCATGATCCCGTAGGTGGGCTTGTCGGAGGTGCACGCCGGCATCCGGACGCCGAACGTGCGCACGTCGACCGGCTCGGGCTCGTGCACGATGCCGTGGATCATGGTGCGCGGGATCACCACGCGCGGGTTCGGGCAGGGCTTCCCGGTCGAGTCGAGCGTGTGCTCCCACGGGAGCGCCGTCGCGTCGGGGACGCCGTCGATGCTGAAGAACACCAGCGGTTCGTCGGGGTGGATGACGGCGCGCTCGAAGTGCACGTCCGCGCCGTAGGACTTGAGGTTGTCCACCCGCACGAACCAGCCGGCCTCCGCATCCGCGACGACCATCTTGCCGCTGCCGTCCTGGACGGCCGGGTGGCACAGCGTCATGTCGTCGGTGACGGGCGCGAGGTCCGAGGTCTCCGACAACGTGATGAGGTAGGGCTCGCCGGTGGCCACGTTGGTGCCCAGCAGGATGCGGCCGTCGTCCTCACGGCGCAGCTCCTGGCACATCTCCGACTTGCCACCGCCCGAGGCGCCCTCGTGCATGATGACGGTCTCGTTGTCGTACGGCGTGGTCACCCGCACCGACGAGGCGTGCGCGGTGATCCATCCCTCCTGCTCGCCGATGTCGAGCAGCACCGAGAACACGCCCTTCTTCGCGCTGGGTCCCGGGTACAGGTTGTACGCGAAGATCTCGTGGAGGGTCTCCGAACGGTCGTGGACCACCACCTGCTTGCCGTCGAAGTGGGTGTGGCGGAACGGGGGAGCGACGTACAGGATCGAGCGCGGCGAGAAGTCTCCGAGCTCCTCGAACGTCACCCAACCCTGGAGGTCCACCAGCGCGGTCGCGAAGAACGCCGCGTTCGCGGGCACGATCGCGATCGACGGCGAGCCGTGCCGCGGCCCGCCCGCCTTGAACGGCACCACCACCAGGTCCTGGTGCGCGAGCCACGCCATCGTGTCCGCGCGCGTCGTGTCGAACGAGTGGCCGAAGCGGTCGGCGAAGCGGGTCTTGTCCGTGGGGTGGTCGTCCGCGATCACCATGCACTGCGGGTCGCGGCGGCGCATGTAGTCCTCGGGGTAGTTGACGGCGATGCCGTTGCGACAACGCGTCACGGTCGCCTCCGTCACCACCTCGCCGTCGACGTCGTAGTCGACCCAGAACGTCCGGCCGCCGTCGGGGCCGAGCGAGAGGGCGTACAGCTCGTCGCGCGTGGCGGGGATGGTGACCGACGGCGCGGCCTCGAGGGCGGCGCGCACGTCCGGTGCGAGCTCAAGTCGGTCCAGCTGGGTGAGGGTGTGCATCTGGTCGGCTCCTTCGGCTTCCAGGCGGCTGCTTCCACTGTGCGCCCGTCCCGGCGAGTCTGCCCATTCAAAAGGAAAGGTAAAAGGGACGTAGGTCCGGGGGTTGCGGCGCGGCCCCGCGCGGGACGATGCGCCGGTCGCCCAGGGTGGGCGAGTCGCCCGGTGGTACGGTCGCGGTGGGACGCGCCGGACGCGGCGTGCACCAGGGGGGATGTCATGAGTCGTGGCTGGTGGACGGCCGGTGCGGCCGCGCTCGCGGTCGGCGCGTGGGTGGTCGCGCGGTCGCTGCTGGGCGGGGTGCCGGAGGCCGAGGAGCCGCCGGCCGATCCCGAGGCCTCCGCGATCGGGGTCGCCGGCCTGGAGCCGGTCGCGTACGCATGCATCGGGGGCGGGTGGTACGAGGACGCCCGCACCTACGAGCTGCTGATGGTGGAGACGGTCACGAGCGGATGGCTGGACACGTGCATGGAGGTGTTCCGCGTGCCCGACGAGGACGACTCCGCCGACTACTTCCACGCGGCCGCGACCGCCTACTGGACCACCGAGGGCGGTTGGTCCGCGTCGCCGTGGGCCGCGATCGACGCGCCGCCCCTGGGGCCGGAGACCATCGCGATCCACGTGTCGGAGCCGTCCGTCGACAATGTGTTCCTCGCGGACTCCGCGGCGCTCGAGCCGTGCGCCGACGGCGAGGAGCCCGCGTATCCGGGTCTGGGCTGGGTGCTCTCGGGAGGGTGCGCCGTCGACGCGGACATCGAGCAGGTGATCGACGGCGACGTCGCCTCGTGGACCATGGCCGAGCCGTCCGCGCTCGACGTCACCGTGCACACCCTCGAGGTGAAGGTGGCCCAGGGCGCGACCCCGACGTTCACCCTGGTGACGTCCTCGGCCGCGGGGGAGAGCCGTGCCGAGGTGCGGACCGACGTCGGCTGATCGGGGTGGCTCCGCGCTCGCCTGCCGGTGACGCGCTAGCCTCGCCGCAGACGTACCGAACGATCAGAGGGCGGTGGCCGTGTGCGCACGATGGTGATGATCCTGGTGGGGATCGTGCTCGTGGGGATCGGCTGGTTCTGGTGGCGAGGCGACGTGGTCGACAACGCGCCCACGGTCGACGCCGCCGTCGCCATCCCGCTGCCCGTGGTCACCGGCCCGTACGACCCGGTCGCCTCCGACTGCCGTGAGGGCGTCGCGTGGACGTCGACGCACACGCGTCCCTGGCAGTCGCTCGCGCAGGAGTACGAGGGCACGGTCGACGCGTGCATGGAGGTGTACCGGATCACGGACGAGGAGGTCGGGGACGGTGACTTCTACGTCGCGGTCGTCACGTCCTCGTGGACCCGCACCGACCGCGAGGACTTCTGGTACCCGTGGGACGGCGGCGCCGACGCGCCCGGCCCGGTCGCGATCGAGGTCACGGTCGCGCCCGGGGCGATCGGCAACTCCTACGATGCGTCCCGGCCGTCGGTGGAGGACTGCGCCGCGACCATACCCGACGCCCCGGTGCTGCTCGACGGGGCCGACCCGCTGGGCACCCCCACGTTCGTGGCCGGCGCCTGCGGCGGCACCATCGAGCGCACGAGCTGGGACGCCGATGGTGCGACGTGGACCGCGACGCGCCCCGAGGAGTTCGATCTCACCGTGACGTCGTTCCAGGTGAAGGTGCCCGAGGGCACGGTGCCGCGCTTCCAGCTCTCGGTCGCCCAGGGCTGAGCTCGCGCGTCGCCTTGACCTCGGTTCGAACAGGTGTTCGAATGAGGGCATGCGGTGGGAGGGACAGGCGCTGCGCGCCGAGACGGACGATGCTCTGCCCGCGCTCGCGCGGATGTCGAACCTGGTGCGGACGGTCACCACGCCCGAGTTCGCGGGGGTGACGTTCCACGAGGTCCTCGCGAAGAGCGCGCTCAACCGCGTCGGGCCGGGGTCGGCCGTGCCGTTCACCTGGACCGTCAACCCGTATCGCGGCTGCACCCACGCTTGCGTCTACTGTTTCGCGCGGCCCTCGCACCGGTATCTCGAGCTCGATGCCGGCGCGGACTTCGACAGGCAGATCATCGTCAAGATCAACATCGCCGACGCGCTGCGCAAGGACCTCGCGAAGGGCTCGTGGGCCCGCGAGCACGTCGCGCTCGGCACCAACACGGATCCCTACCAGCGCGCCGAGGGTCGCTACCGGCTCATGCCCGGCATCATCCGTGCGCTCGCGGACTCCGGCACGCCCATGTCGATCCTCACCAAGGGCTCGCTGCTGCGCCGCGACCTGCCGCTCCTCGCCGCCGCGCGCGAGTCCGCGCCTGTCGACCTTGCCCTGTCGATCGCGATCGCCGACGACGACCTCCAGCAGGCCGTGGAGCCCGGCACCCCCACCACCCAGGCCCGCCTCGCCACCGTCACCGCGGCGGCCGAGGCCGGCTTCGAGGTCGCGGTCTTCATGATGCCGATCCTGCCGTTCCTCACGGATTCGGAGGAGCATCTCGACGCCGCGCTGGGCCGCATCAAGGCTGCCGGTGCCGCCTCGGTGACCTACACCGCGCTGCATCTCCGGCCCGGCGTGAAGGAGTGGTACGCGCGGTGGCTGCACGCGCATCGTCCCGACCTGATCTCGCGCTACCGGGAGCTCTACGCGGACGGCTCGTACGCCCCGAAGGAGTACCGGCGCGCGCTCGCCGCGCGCATCAAGCCTCTCATCGCCGCCCATGGACTTGCGCGCACGCCGGAGGACCCCAACACGGGCACGGTCGCCTCGCGCGCCCACGCGCGCGACGACCAGGGCGAGTGGCGCCGCACGCGCGCCCGGGGGGACGATGCGCCGGTCCCGCCGTCAGCGCCCCTCACCCTGTTCTAGGGACGGCTTTGCGTCTGTGCGCGCCGGTGGCCTAGGGTCGGGGTGGGCCCACCCGGGCCCCTCCTCGAGTCGAGTTCGAGGGCGTGCCGCGACGTCGCGGACCGCCCCGCCGCTCACCCGCGGTCGTGTTCCTCGTCGGGACGCGCCCGTGCCGACCACGTCGGCCCACCGCCTCGCGCGAGACCACTGCAGTCCGCCGCGTCCTGACCCTCAGCTCCTCCGTGGCCTCACCGAAGGAGCACCCATGTTCACCGACGACCTCGTGTCGATCGCCCAGGCCATCCGCCTCGTCGCCGCGGCGCTCGCCCGCCGGAGCCGGCGCGGCGCGGCACGCGAGTAACGTCGACAGCAGGGGGGGCCGGCAAGGAGGCCTGCCATGGAAGCCGAGCGCACGTTCCTCGCGTGGATCCGCACCGCGCTGATGCTGGCGATCGCGGCGCTCCTGCTGGTCGCGCTCGACGTGCCGGTGGCTGAGGTCTGGCGGCTCGCCGCCGCCGGGCTCCTGCTGCTGTTGGCGGTCACGGCGGCGGCTCAGGGCCTCTACTCGTGGCGCGTCCACGCGCGTGCGGCCGGCGACGAGGAGCCCCCGCCCGACCTGCGCGTCGCGAGGTGGCTCGTGTGGGGTGTGGTCGCGGCCGTGCTCCTGCTGCTCGTCGGTTGGGTGATGACCTGACCGCACTCGTCGTTTTCATGCACTCTCGCGAGCGCGTGCGGGGGATTCCTCCATGCGCGCGCCGCTTCGTTGCGCTGCGGCCCGCCTCGTGCACGGAATCGGCACGTGAGGCTCCGACACGCGGCCGCGCAGGCGCCTCGAGCCTGCGAAAGTGCATGAAAACGACGAGCGCGGGTGCACGCACCTTGCCGGCGCGCGCCGGTGGTGCGCGCCGGTGGTGTACCTGCGCGCTACTCGCCCGTGGGCTTCTCCTCGTGGCCGCCGAATCCCTTGCGCATCGCGGAGAGGGTGCGCTGGGCGTAGTCGTCGAGGTCGCGCGACGCGAATCGTGAGTACAGCGCGGTGGTGAGGACGGGCGTCGGGACGCCCTCGTCGATGGCCGCGATCGAGGTCCATCGACCCTCGCCCGAATCGGAGACGTGGCCCGAGAACGTCTCCAGATCGGGGTCCGCGCGCAGAGCCTCCGCCGTGAGGTCGAGCAGCCAGGACCCGATCACGGATCCGCGTCGCCACACCTCCGCGACGGCGGCGGTGTCGACGTCGTAGCGGTAGAACTCCGGGTGGGCCAGCGGCGCGGTCTCCGCATCCGCGTCGCGCGCGACCGCGCCGATGTTCGCGTTCCTCAGCACGTTCAGCCCCTCCGCGTACGCCGCCATGAGCCCGTACTCGATCCCGTTGTGGACCATCTTCACGAAGTGCCCCGCCCCGGTCGGGCCGCAGTGCAGCCAGCCCTCCTCGCCAGGAGTGAGATCACCCGCCAGCCCGGGAGTCCGGGCCGCCGCGTCCGCACCCGGCGCGATGGTCCGCCAGATGGGCGCGAGCCGGGCGACCACCGCATCGTCCCCGCCGATCATCAGGCAGAAACCGCGCGCGAGGCCGTGCACCCCGCCCGAGGTGCCCACGTCGACCAGGTGGATCCCGGACTCGGCGAGCGAGGTGGCGTGTGCGAGGTCGTCGCGGTAGTAGCTGTTGCCGCCGTCGATGATGGTGTCGCCCGGCTCGAGCACCGCTGCCAGGCCGGAGATCACTCGCTGCGTGATCTCGCCCGCCGGCACCATCACCCAGACCGCGCGCGGCGCCTCGAGCGCCTCGATGAACCCCTCGAGCGAGCGCACCGGCACAGCGCCCTCCGCGGCGAGCGCGTCGATCGCGTCCGCGGACACGTCGTGGACCGCGACCGTGTGGCCATCGCGCATGAGGCGGCGCGTGAGGCCCGCCCCCATGCGTCCCAGGCCGATCATCCCGATCTGCATGTCACTTCCTTCCGTGCGAGTTGGGTGTGGAGGGGTCGTGCCAGGGGCCGTCCCCTCCGATGAGCGTGTCGGCCTCTGTGGGGCCCCAGCTGCCCGGCGCATACCGGATGGCCGGGGCGTGGTCGGTGAGCACCCCGTCGACCACACGCCATGCCGCCTCGACCGATTCCTCCGAGGTGAACAGCGCGCGATCGCCCTGCATCGCGTCGCCGAGGAGGCGCTCGTAAGGGCGGCGGTCGGCGACGCCGCTGGTCTCGGCGATGAGCTCGCGCTGCTCGCCGACGAACTCCTCGCCCGGCGTCTTCACGCGCGCGCCGAGCGCGATCTCGCCGTCCGGTTGGAGCCGGAAGCGCAGGTGGTTGGGGTGCTGCGCCATCATCGCGTCGTCGAACAGCGCCTGCGGCGGCTTCTTGAACTCGACGATCACCTCGTGCACCGTGGCGGGCAGGTGCTTGCCGGTGCGCAGGTACCAGGGCACGCCCGCCCACCGCCACGAGTCGATGAACAGCCGCGCCGCCACGTAGGTCTCGACGTCGGAGCCGCGTGCCACACCCGGCTCGTCGCGGTAGCCCTCGAACTGGCCGCGCACGATGTCGTTCCTGGTGAGCGGCCGGATCGCGCGGAACACGTTGGCCTTGGCCTCGTGCACCGCGCCGTACCCCTGGTACGCGGGCGGCTCCATCGCGAGCAGCGCCACGATCTGCAGCATGTGGTTCTCGAGCACGTCCCGCAGCGCGCCGGCGCTCTCGAAGAACGCGCCGCGACCCTGCACGCCGAAGTCCTCCGCGATGGTGATCTGCACGCTCGCGATGCGGTCGCGGTTCCACACCGGCTCCAGGAACGAGTTCGCGAAGCGGAAGTAGAGCAGGTTCATGATCTGCTCCTTGCCCAGGAAGTGGTCGATGCGGAACACCGACTCCTCCGGGAAGGCCTTGCGCACCACCGCGTCGAGCGCCTGCGCGGACGCGAGGTCGCGCCCGAACGGCTTCTCGACCACCACCCGGCCGTGCTTGTGCAGCCCGACCGCGGACAGCCCCTCGATCACCGTGGCGAACAGCGTGGGAGGGATCGCGAGATAGTGCACGGGACGATGCGCGTCCCCCACGGCCTCCTTGAGCGCCCGGAAGGTCGCGGGGTCCTGGTAGTCGCCGTCGACGTAGCGGAGCAGGTCCAGCAGCCGGGCCAGCGCCTCGGGCTCGTGGTCCGGGTGAGCCGCCTCGACCGACTCGCGGGCGCGCGTCCGCAGGTCCTCAAGCGTCCACTGCGAGTACGCCACGCCCACCACCGGCACCGTGAGCTCGCCCTCCAGCACCATGCCGTACAGCGCGGGGAAGATCTGCTTGCGGGCGAGGTCTCCGCTCGCGCCGAAGAAGACGAGCACATCCGAGAGGGCGGGCTCGTGGGTCGGGGTGCTCATGCGCTGCCCTCCTTGGCTCGTGCGGCCGCGGCGGCCGCCTCCACGTCCATGCGCTCGCCGGTCAGCGCGATCGAGGCCTCCCACAGCGCCGGGATCCCGGCCTCGATGGCGGCGCGACGCAGCAGGAACCGGCGCGTCGGCGGGCCGCTGAGCCCCCAGCGGGGACCCCACAGGGTGCCGCCGCGGGCGTGCGGGTCGGTCGCGGCCCGCAGCTGCGGAAGCGCCCCCTCGTCGGGATGCATCCCGCGCTGCTCGGCGTACGCCTCCCAGAACGGGCCCTGCCGTCCGCCGCCGCCCTCACGGACGGTGCGCTTCTGCAGGTCGGTGCGCGAGATGCCCGGGTGAGCGCAGAGGGCCCGGGCGGGCGTGGCCGCGGCGCGCAGCGCATCGTCCAGGCCGAAGGCGAGCTGAAGCGCGGCGAGCTTGCTGCGGCCGTAGGAGCGCCAGTCGTCGTACCGGCCCTCGAGATGCGGGTTGGCGGGGTCGACGGCCTCCGCATTGAGGCGCGCGATCGACGTGGTGGTGACGATGCGCGCCGCGGGGGCAGCGACCAGGCTGGGAAGGAGGCGCGAGAGCAGCGTCCAGTGGCCCAGGTGGTTGACGGCGAGCTGGGTCTCGAAGCCGTCCTCGGTGCGGCGCTCGGGCATGGCCATCACCCCGGCGTTCGCGAGTAACAGATCGATCCGCGGGTGCGTGGCGGCGATCGCCGCCGCCGCATCGCGGACGCTCGCCTGCGAGCCCAGGTCGACGGGCACGTGCTCGAGCGAGGCCTCCGGAACCTGCGCGAGGACCGCGGCCCGCGCATCGTCCGTCTTGGCGGTGTCGCGCGCCGCCATCACGACGTGCGCGCCCGCGCGGGCGAGCGCGGTGGTGCAGGCGAGGCCGAGCCCGCCGTTCGCTCCGGTGACGACCGCGATGCGGCCGGTCAGGTCGGGGATGTCTGCGGATGTCCAGGTCACGGGTGCTCCTCTCCCCACTGGCCAACCTAGGGCAATGCGCCGATGTTCCGCAGGGCGACCTAGGGTGGTGCCAGGGAGAAGGGGTGGGCGATGACGGCGGTGCTCTCGGTGCGGCGGGCGGACCTCACCACGCTCGCCGTCGACGCGATAGTGAACGCGGCGAACTCGTCCCTGCTGGGCGGCGGAGGAGTCGACGGTGCGATCCACCGCGCCGCGGGTCCCGGGCTGCTCGAGGAGTGCATGACGCTGCGCGGCTGCGCGGTCGGATCCGCGAAGATCACGGGCGGGCACGCGCTGCCCGCACGGCACGTCATCCACGCGGTCGGGCCGGTCTGGCATGGCGGCGACCAGGGTGAGGCGGAGCGGCTGGCCGGCGCCTACACGGCGTCGATCGCGCTCGCGCAGACGTACGGGTGCCGGTCGGTCGCGTTCCCGTGCATCTCGACGGGGGTGTTCGGGTACCCGAAGGACCTCGCCGCGACGGTGGCGGTGCGCGCCGTGGGGGCGGCGCTCGCCTCCGCGCCCGCGGTCGAGGACGTGGTCTTCTGCGTCTTCTCCGATGAGGACCTGGCGATCTACCGGGGCATTCTCGGTGGGTAGGGTGGCGCGGTGAGAGTGCTGCGGGGTGTCGAGCCGGGGCTTGCCGGGGAGTGGCTGCGGGGGCGGATCGGCGGGTGGGCGACCGTCGGCGGCGTCGCCGGCACGGGGTTCGAGGCGTATGCGCGTGTGCTCCACCCGGTCCCGGCGCGCAGGCTCTCCTGGGAGGACCCTGGCGGCGGCATGGTCCCCCGCGTGGTGGAGGAGCGCGACTGGAGCTGGGCGGAGGTCGCCACCGCGGTGGGCGGCGCGATGCATCCGCTGGTGCAGTGGTACGCGCTGACCTCTGACGAGGACATCGTGAGCCTCGAGAGCGGCTGGGACGTCGGTCAGACCCGTGACGGCTGGCTCGACCCGCGGCTGTGGGCGGCGCTGGTGCCGCACCTCACGCGCGCCGATGCGCCCGACGTGATCCTCGGGTTCTGGACGGGCTTCGGCACCTTCGAACGGGGCCGCCGGCACGTCGCCATCGCCGTCGAGGGGGACGATGCGCGGGCCGGGTCCGAGCCCCATCTCCCCGTGGTGGCGGAGGAGGCTTTCGAGGCGTTCGCGGAGGGTGAGCTGCTCGAGATCCCGGGTCTTGAGGGAACCGGGCGCGGGTACCTCATGCTGCGGGGCGAGCTGGCGCTGCTCGGGGACCCGGACTGGGGGTTCGACGCCGGGATCGGGTGGTGGGGACCCTTCCGCGAGCCCATGCCGCAGTATGCGTGGCCCGCCGACCACTCGTGGCTGGTCGCGAGCGAGATCGACTGGGACTCGACGATCGTGGCCGGGTCGCGTGCCCTGGTCGATGCCGTGCTGGCCGATCCGGCGTTCGAGGCGTTCGAGGTGCGACCCGACGACCGGCTCGACTGGGACGGAGACACGGTGAACCCGCCGCGGGGTGAGCGGCGCTGAGCGCGCCCACCGTCGCGAAGTTATCCCCAGCAAGAAGTTCGTTCGCCGCTCGTCGCTGGGGCGAGTTTTGCATCGTGCCTGATGTGTGGGGTGGTGGTGCTGATGTCCACAGGCGGGACATCGGGGAAGGTTATCCACCCTGGTAGATCTGTGGATTCGTGGTGGGGTGAGTGTCAGAGGGTGGTGGTGGACTGGTCTCATGACGTTCTCGACGGCTCGTTTGACCACCGCGGTGGCGGCGTTGCGCCATTTCGATGGGGTGGATGTCGATGCGCTCGATGATGAGGCGTTCGCGGTGTTCCAGGAGGCGGTGGCGTGCGTGTACCGCCATGCAGGGGTCGCGGCGGCGGAGGGCGCCGCCGCGGTGCAGCGACGATCCGCCGCGGAGAGGGGTGCGTCGGGGTGGGCTCGCCAGCATGGGCACCGTCATGCGCGGGCGAAGGTCGCCGAGGATCTCGGGATCGGTGAGGGCGAGGCTCAGAAGCTGATCGATGCCGCCGATTCGGGCAAGAAGGAGAAGTACCCGCTGGTCGCGGCGGCTCACGCGGAGGGACGCATCGGGGCGGCGGCGGTGACGGTGGTGACGGAGACGTTGGATGCGTTGGCCGGCATCGAGGGGTGCCCCGATGATGTGGAGGCACGCCTGGTCGTGAAGGCGGAGCGGTTGACGCTGCGGGATCTGAAGCGTGCGTGCGAGCGCTTGCGGGCGCGGCTGGATCGTGAGGCGTTGGCCGCGAAGGAGGCCCGCCACCGTGCGCAGCGGTCGGTGGCCGTCTCGCAGGATGCGGACGGGATGACGCGTATCTCGGCGCGGTTGGATGCGGCATCGGCGGCACCGATCGTGGCGTGGCTGGATGCGCAGGTGAAGGACGCGTTCCAGCGCCGCCACGACGATCCTGCCGTCGCCCTGGCAGACCGACGCACGGCCGCACAGATCCGTGCCGACGTGCTGGTGATGCTCGCCCAGCATGGGCTGGGCTGTGACCAGCCCGGCACGGGCGTGCGGACCGAGGTCATCATCCGGGTGAACAAGAAGGACCTGGAGGACGACCTCGCGTTGGGCTCGTGCGACTCGCTGCCGGGCGACATCACCGTGGGCACGCTGCGGATGATGGCGGTGGATGCGCGGATCCTGCCCGCCGTGATGGGCGGCGACTCGGTCCCGCTGGACTGGGGGCGCGCCAGGCGGCTGTACACGGTGGATCAACGCAAGGCCTTGATGGAGCGCGACGGGGGCTGTGCGTGGTGTCTGGCGCCACCGACCTGGTGCATCGTCCACCACTCGAGATTCTGGGCCAGGGACGGGGGACGGACGGACCTCAAGGACGGCGTGCCCTTGTGCACCGGGTGCCACGTGACCGTGCATACGAGCGGCTGGGAGATCCAGATGCGCGACGGGCGACCGTGGTTCATCCCGCCTGCCTCGATCGACCCCACCCGCACCCCGATCCGAGGCGGCGTCGCACGCCTCGAGCTCGACGACCGGCCCGTCCGCCACACCGAACCCCGCGCCGCATGACCAGGGGAGGGCTCTGCCCGCAGCGGCGCTCAGCGGTGGACCACCACCTTGCCGATCATCGACTGCGACTCGACGCGGCGGTGCGCCTCACGCAGGTGGGAGGCCGTGAAGTCCTCGAGGTACTCGCTGGCGGTGGTGCGGACCAGGCCGCGCTCGGCCAGGTGCGCGACCTCGGCGAGGTACTCGCCCTGGACGTGGAGGTCGGAGGCGCCGTGGAGGGCACGCGCGAACATGTACTCGAGGTGCAGCGACATCGACTTCGACTTGAGCGGTGCGAGGTCCTCGAAGCCGCCGTCGATCGCCACGACACCCGCGAAGGGGCGCCCGAGGGCCGCGTAGGCCGCGAGGTTGCCGGGCGTGTAGGCGGACAGCACGTGGTCCACGCCGTCGGGCGCGACCTCCCTCACCGCCGCCTCAAGGTCGTGGTGGTCGACCACCGCGTCGGCGCCCATGTCCGTGGCCCACTCTGCAGAGGCCTCCCGAGCGGCCGTGGCGATCACGCGGAGCCGCGTGGTGGCCTTCGCGAGCTGGATCGCCGCCGACCCGACCCCGCCGGCGCCGCCGACCACCAGCAGGGTCCCCTCGGAGCGGGGGCCCAGCCGCAGGTGGTCACGGAGGGCCTCGAGCGCCGTGAGGGCCGTGAGGGGAAGCGACGCTGCCTGCGCGAAGGTCCACGTCGATGGCTTGTGGGCGACGATCCTGTGGTCGACGGCCTGATAGTCGGCGTTCGAGCCGGCACGGGAGATGTCCCCGGCCCACCAGACCTCGTCACCCGGGGCGAATCCCGTGACCTCCGCGCCCACGGCCTCGACCACGCCCGCGCCGTCGTAGCCGAGGATCCTCGGGCTGTCCGGCGTCGAGCGCGCGACGCGCACCTTCACGTCGACAGGGTTGACGGACACCGCCTCGACCCGGATGAGCAGGTCGCGGGGGCCGTGGTCGGGCAGGGCGATCTCGACGTCGACGAGCGCCTCGTGGCTCTCGATGGGCAACCCGGCGAACGCTGCGATGGCGTGCATGACGGTCCCTTCTCGCCCTTCGACCCTACGCCGACGCGTCAGCCGATGAGGCTCGGCTGGAGGTCCCGGAGGGTGCGGCGGTGCGTCATGCGGGTCACGCCTACGGCCGCCACCAGCAGCGCCCCGACCATCCACGCCGCGAGCATCGCGGCGTCGCCCCAGGCGGCCCCCGCGGAGCCGCCGTACATGACCTGCCGGATGCCGTCGACGGCGAAGCTCATCGGCAGCACGTGGTGCAGCGCGGCCAGCGGCGCGGGGAGGGTCTGCCAGGGGAAGGTCCCTCCCGCCGTGACCAGCTGCACCACCATGAGCACCAGGCCCAGGAACTGGCCCACGGATCCGAGCCAGACGTTGAGAGCGAGGATGACCGCCGCGAACGTGAAGGACGCCAGCGCCATGATCCCGAACGCGCCCCACGCATGGTCGAACCCGAACCCGAGCGCCATGGACACCACCGCGAACAGGCCCGCCATCTGCAGCGCGCCCAGCGCGCCCGGAGTGAGCCACCCCGCAAGGGTGATGCGCACAGGGGAGTGGATCGCCGTGATCGCCCGCTTGGACACGGGCTTCACGATGAGGAAGAGCGCGTAGATGCCGATCCACCCCGCGAGCGAGATGAAGAAGGGCGCGAGCCCGGCGCCGTACGTCCCCGCCGTCGTGAGCTGCGAGGTGCGCAGGTCCACGGGGTTCGCGATGGTCTGCGCCTGCCGGTCGCGGAGCTCCTGGTCGGAGTCCGGGATCTGCGTGACGCCGTCCTCGAGACCTCCGGTCAGCCGTGTCGCGCCGGCGGCGAGGCTATCGAGCCCGTCGTCGAGCGCTTCCGCGCCGGAGGCCGCCTCGGCGGCGCCCGTGGCGAGCGTGCCGGAACCGTCCGCCACGCTGGCGGCGCCCGTGGCGACCCGCGCAGCGCCGTCGGCTGCGGTGGACGCTCCCTCCGCGAGATCCGAAGCGCCGCTCGCCGCGGCCTCGGCGCCGTCGGTGAGCCGCCGCGCGCCGTCGGCCACGGCCGCTGCACCATCGGCGAGCGCGTCGATGTCGTCAACCGTGGACTGCACGGCGTCGTTCGCGTCGGCAAGCTGGCCCGCGACGGGATCGAGCGCCGCGAGGGCGTCGTCGACCTGTGCCCGCGACAGCCCCGAGTCGAGCAGCGCCTGCTCGATCGCGACGCGGGCCTCGGGGATGCGGTCGGCGGCATCCTGCGCCGCCTCGCCCACGGCATCGGCCTTCTCGGCGAGCGCGGCGTTCCCGTCCGCGACCCGGGAGGCCCCCGCGGCGAGGTCCTCGGCGCCGGAGGCGAGCGAGTCCACGCCGTCGGCAAGGTCTGACGCGCCGTCGGCGAGGGACCCCACGCCATCAGCCAGGTCGGCGGCGCCCGTGTCGAGCGTGGACGCGCCGTCCGCGAGCGTGGATGCCCCTGTCGCGAGGCGGGACGTGCCGGTGGCCAGCGCCGACGAGCCGTCGTGAGCGTCGTCGAGCCCATCGGAGAGCGTCGCCGCGCCGTCCGCGGCGTCCACCAGCGAGCTCCGGACGTCGGCGAGGCCGAGCAGGAACCGTGCCGCTGCCTCCTCGTTGACCGTCTCGACGATCGACACCCGGATGGCCTCCGCGGCCTGCTCCCCGATGGTCGACGCGAGGTAGCTGTTGACGTCGCTCGTGGTGAGCGTGACGCGCGCCTGGTGAGGATCGTCCCCCGAGGCGGACGCGAGGGCGTCGGAGAAGTCCGCGGGGAACGTGATGGCGAAGTCGAAGTCCTCCTCGCTCACGCCGGACACGGCGTCCGCGCGGCTCACGATCCGCCAGTCGAAGGTGCCGTCCTCGACCAGCTGCTCCGCGACGTCCTCGCCGTAGGTGACGGCGTCGCCGTCCTGCGTCGCGCCCTCGTCCGCGACCACGATCGCGGCCGGGATGCGGTCGAGCGCCGCGTACGGGTCCTTGTTGGCCCACAGGTACAGGCCGCCGTACAGCAGCGGCACGGTCATGAGCGCGGCCAGCGCGGCCACCGCCATGGGGGTGGCGGTGAGGCGTCGGAGCTCGGCGGCGATCATCGCCGGGATGCGCACCGCGAGCCTCACCGCGCCACCCCCAGCAGCGCGGCGGAGGCGTCGCCGGCGATCACCAGCACCGCGAGGTCGCGCGCCGCGAGCGAGCCCGCCGCCTCCCACCAGCCCGCGGGCTCGCCGCCGTGCCGGTCGGGGGAGACCAGCACCACGCCCTCGACGCCCGGTCGCAGCGCCGCGAGCTCCAGCAGCAGCCGGATCCGGTCGGTCGGATCGACGTTGCCGAACGGCGTGATCGCCCACCGGGACAGCCCGAGGCTTGCGAGCATCCGGCGTGCGGCCGCCGGGGTGGCGCGCCGCCCCGCGAACATCAGCTCCTCCTCGACGATCCCGACGGTCGACACGTGCGCCGCCGGCTCGCTCACCAGGGGCGCGTCGACCAGCGCGATCGCGGCCCGCATGCGCCCGTGGTCCACGCGACCGTCGACCGTGACCACCCCGGTGTCCGCGTGCATGCGGCCCGACGCGAGCAGCCCGAGAACCGTGGGGCGCTGCTGGGTCTCGGCGACCGCGAGGGTCACGGCACCCGTCTCGAAGGCGACCGTGACGGGCTGGAGCGCGTCCTCGCCACGACCCTTCGAGACCTCGGCCAGCTCGACCCTCACCGCGCGCCGTCCGCGAGATCCGCGTCGGCCATTGCGGCCGCGCGTGCCGCGGCGGCTGCACCCACCCCCGCCGCGCACAACGGATGCGTCATCGCGAGCAGACGGCCGGACTCGGGCTCCACCTCCAGCACGTCGAGGGCGGCGCGCTCCACCAGGGAGGCGAGGACATCGACGTCCACGTCGGTGCGCACCGCGCCGGCCTCCGCCGCGCGCGAGAGCGACTCGCGAAGGCGATCTCGCACCGGGGCCAACGCCCGGCCCACCGTCGCGGCGTGCCGCGAGCGCACCGCCATGCGTGCCACTGCGCGCACCTCCGCGATCGCGTCCCACAGGCACGAGCCCAGGCGGGCGATCGCGACCAAGGGGTCCTCGTCGCGCGCGGGCCCCACGGCATCGGCGATGCGCGCGGCGCCGCGCTCGATCACCGCGTCGACCAGCTCGTCGCGGCCGGTGAAGTGGCCGTACACGGCTCGACGGGTGAGGCCGGCCTCGGCGGCGATGGCGTCGAGCGGCGCGTCCACGTCGCGGCGGAGGGCGCGCATGCCCGCGTCGAGCAGCGCCTCACGATTGCGCGCCGAATCGGCGCGGGGGGTCCGGGGAGTCATGACTCCACGGTAGTAACTTGCACAGCCGTGTGCAAGTTAAGCGCCGAGCAGCGAGCTCACGATCCCCACCAGCGCGAATGCGCCGCCCACGATCGCGCACGCCCGGGTGGGGGCATGGCCGGCGTTGAGCGCGTATCCAGCCGAGGCGAGCAGCAGCGCGACCCACGCGAGCAGCGGCATGGTCAGCCCGATCACCCCCAGCGCGATCGACGCGATCGCGAGGGGGAGCGCGACGTCGGGGTCCTTCAGCGCGTCACCAGGTCCAGCGCGTCGCGATAGATCCGGGCGACCCGGTCGAGCATCGCGTTCGCCGCCTCGTCGACCGTCTGCCGGGAAGGGTCCGCCTCGAACCACGCGATCGCGTCCGCGATGCCCTGCGCGAACGGGACCCGTGCCTCCCAGCCGGGCACCAGGCGTCGCAGCTTCGACGTGTCGAATACGGCGGCGTGCATCTTGTCGCCGTAGATCCCGCCCGCGGAGGAGGGTGAGGCGGCCACCAGCGCGTCGGACGGCACGCACACCGCCTGCGCCTCGAAGGTGCCCTCGGACAGCCCCGCCGCCCGCGCGATAGCGGCGTGGATGCCGCGCCAGGTGAGCGCCTCGTCCGAGGTGACATGGACCGCCTGCCCCAGCGCCGCATCGTTCCCCAGGAGACCCAGCATGCCCGCCGCGACGTCGCTCGCATGAGTGAGCGTCCACAACGACGTGCCGTCGCCCGGGATGACGATGTCCGCGCCGCGGCGCATCCGGTCCACCAGCGTCCACGGGTGGGAGGAGTTGCCCGTGTACCCGGGGATCTTCGACGCGCCGTACGTGTGCGCGGGCCGCACGACGGTCCACGGGATGCCGCTCCCGCGCAGCACCGCCTCGCACTCCGCCTTGCGACGCGCATACACCCAGTGCGGGTTCTCTTGCGGCGTTTCCTCGGTCAGGACGTGGAGGCGGTCGTAGGTCCTGTATGCCGCTGACGTCGCCACCAGCACGTACTGGTCGGTGAGAGGGGCGAACGTCTCGACATCCGCCGCGACGTGCTCGGGGCCGAACGCGATGAACTGCACCACCGAGTCGAACCGCTCGCCTCGCAGCCGCATCCCGTGCAGGGCGTCGCGGAGGGACGATGCGTCGGTCGCGTCGGCGTGAACGGCCCGGGTCCCCGGGGGAGCGGCGAGCGGCGAGCGGCCGCGCGTGACCAGGGTGAGCTCGTGGCCCGCGGCCGCGGCCTGGGCGGCCAGCTCGGAGGAGATGAGGCCCGTGCCTCCGACGATGAGGATGCGCATCCTCCGAGCCTAGGCCCCGCGCAGAAGTCGTCGGATATGTCCGATTTGCAGGGGTGCCGCGAGGGCATGCGGCGGGAGTACCGTGGCTCCATGGTCGAGGACCTGGTGCCGAGGTTGAGGGCGGCGCTCGGGGGGATCCTCCCGGCCGGCTGGAGGGACGCCGCGCCGTGGGGCTATCCCGCCCAGAGCGAACTGGCCCTCATCACTGGCGTGTTCGCGGCGCAGCTGCCGGAGCAGGCCGTGGCCGACATCGCCGACTCGGTGATGCGCAGGCGCCCCGGGAGCAGCCTCGACAGCCTCGCCGACCTCGCCGCGATCGACCCGGTCGACCTCCGGAGCGTCCTGGGCGACCGCTGGGGCGACTCGACCGTGCTCGGCGTTCCCCGCCGGCGTGCGGACGTGATCCACGAGTCCGCGCGGCTCCTCGCGCACACCGGGATCCGTACCGCGGCCGACCTGCAGGTCGCGATCCGTGAGCGCACGGACGAGATCCAGCGCCTCCTGCTCGCCGTCCGGGGGCTTGGTCCCGGCACGTGGGCGTCGATCGCCTACATGGTGCACGCGCCCATCCCGCCGAACGACGACGTGGTCGCGCTGCTGCGCGAGGCCGTGTGCGGGGTGGAGGACGACCTCGACCGCGTCGCGGCGGGGGAGCTGATCCGCCGCACGGCGCACCGTCTCGCGTCGGACGAGCGGGTCCTCAGCTACGGGCTCCACCGTGTCGCGGAGGAGCGGTCGCGCGCGCTCGGAATGGCGGCGGCCAAGTAGCGCGTTGTCGTCGGAGTCGATCCGAGGAGTCTCCATGAACCCGTGGCGCGCACTGTGGGCGCTCGTCATCGGCTTCTTCATGATCCTGGTCGACACCACGATCGTGTCGGTCGCGAACCCCTCGATCCAGCAGGGCCTCGGGACGGACACCAGCACGGTGATCTGGGTGACCAGCGCCTACCTGCTCGCCTACGCGGTGCCGCTGCTGGTGACGGGTCGGCTGGGCGACCGCTTCGGCCCCAAGCGCATCTACCTCGTGGGCCTCACGATCTTCACGCTCTCGTCGCTCGCGTGCGGCCTCGCGGACGCGCTGCCCGGCTCCGGCATCGGCAACCTCATCGCCGCGCGCGTGGTCCAGGGCCTGGGCGCGAGCCTGATGACCCCGCAGACGATGGCCGTCATCACCCGCACCTTCCCCGCCGCACGGCGCGGCGCCGCGATGGCGCTGTGGGGCGCCGTCGCCGGCGTGGCCACCCTGGTGGGCCCGCTGCTCGGGGGAGTGCTGGTCGACGGGCCCGGGTGGGAGTGGATCTTCTTCGTCAACGTGCCGGTGGGCGTGATCGCGTTCATCGCCGCGCAGGTGCTGGTGCCCCACCTCGACACGCACGCCCATACGTTCGACTGGCTGGGCGTCGCGCTGTCGGGCGCGGGCATGTTCTTGCTGGTCTTCGGGATCCAGGAGGGGCAGGCTCACGACTGGAATGCGTGGGTGTGGGGCTGCATCGCCGCGGGCGTCGCGGTCCTCGCCGCCTTCGTGATCTCGCAGCGGCGCGACGTCGCGGAGCCGCTGCTCCCGCTCGCGCTGTTCCGCGACCGCAACTTCTCCCTCGCGAACGTCGCGATCTCGAGCGTCGGTTTCGCGATCACCGCGATGTTCATCCCGCTCGTCTACTTCTTCCAGGCGGTGCGCGGCCTCACGCCTACCCAGTCCGCGCTCATGACGGTGCCCACGGCGCTCGCCACGCTGGCGCTCGCCCCGGTGGCCGGGCGGCTCACGGACCGGTTGCACCCCCGCCTCACCGCCGCGCCCGGCATCGTGACCACCGCGGCGGCGCTGGTGCTCTACGCGGTCCTGATGTCGCCGGACATCCCGATCGGGTGGTTGCTGCTTCCCGCGCTGCTCATGGGCATCGGCGCCTCCTTCACCTGGGGGCCGGTGTCCTCGACCGCGACCCGCAATCTTCCGCTCGCCGCGGCGGGCGCCGGATCGGGCGTGTACAACGCGACGCGGCAGGTGGGTGCGGTCCTCGGATCGGCGGCGATCGCGGCGCTCATGGTGAACCGGATCGCCGTCAATCTGGGCGGGGGAGGGCCGGCGGCCATCCCCGAGGGCGCGACGGGGCTGCAGCTGCCCGAGCCGCTGCGGGACGCGTTCACCACGGCGATGGCGCAGTCGCTGCTGCTGCCCGCGGCGGTGCTGCTGGTCGGGGTCGCCGCGGCGGCGTCCTTCGAGCGCCCCGCGCACCTCGCCGAGGCGGTGGGCCGGCGGCCCGAGCGCGAGCCTCAGTAGACGGTGCGCGCGAGCAACGCCACGTGCACCGTGCCGCCCCGGGTGTGCTGCTCCGCGACCCGCTGGAACCCCAGGTGCTCGTGGAACGCGACGGAACCCGGGTTGGGCGGGTCCAGCTGGACCTCCGTGGTGATCTCCGTCGCGCCGCGCTCGCGCGCCCGCTCGAACACGGACTCGTACAGCGCCCGCCCGACGCCGGTGCCCTTGGCGGACGGCGCGACCACGATCCGGTCGATGTACTGGTGACGCACCCCGCGGGTCTCGAACCAGCGGTAGTTCTCCGACTCGTAGGCCTGCCCCATGCCCAGGCTCAGGAGGAACGCGATGATGGCGCGCTCGCGGTTGGTGGCGACCAGCGCGACGTCGCACATCCCGTGCAGCGCCGTGAGCTCGTCCTCCGACAAGGTGTTGACGGCCGGGGACGCGCCCGCGTTGAGGGCGGCGACCGCCGGGATGTCGGCGGGCCGCATCACGCGGAGTCGCAGGGTCTGCATGGGCACATTGTGCCTGGTCGATGTGTCGGGAATGTGTCCTAGGGGTGGAGCAGGAGCTTGCCCGACGTGCGGCGCGACTCGAGCGCCCGATGCGCCTCCGCGGCCTCGTCCAGCGAGTAGCCGTGGTCGATCCTCACGCTGAGGTCGCCCAGCAGGATCCCGTGGAAGATGTCGCTCGCGCGCCACTCGCGCTCCTCGGCGTCCGCGGTGAAGTCACCGAGCGTGGGGCGGCTCAGGACCACCGAGCCGGCGGCGTTGAGGCGCTGCGGGTCCACGGGCTCGACGGGCCCCGAGGCCGCGCCGAACAGGACCATCGCGCCCCGCCGCTTGAGCGACGCGAGCGATGCGTCGAACGTGGTGCGGCCCACTCCGTCGTACACCACCTCGACACCCTCGGGCACGATCGCGCGGACCGCCGCCGGGAGGTCGCGGGCGACGTCGGCCATGAGGTCGTAGCGCAGCACATGCGAGACGCCGGCCTGCATCGCGATCCGCTCCTTCTGCTCGGAGCCGACCGTGCCGATCACCGTGGCCCCGCGCGCGACCGCGAGCTGCGTGAGCAGCAGCCCCACGCCCCCGGCGGCCGCATGGACCAGCACCGTCTCGCCCGGCATGACCGGGTGGGAGGACGTCACGAGGTAGTGCGCGGTCAGGCCCTGGAGCAGTGCCGCCGCCGCCATGTCGAGCTCGACATCCTCGGGCACGCGGTAGAGATCCGTCACGGGCACACGGATGTACTCGGCGTACGACCCCTGCGTGAACGCCCATGCGACGCCCTCGCCCTCGACGAAGTCCTCGACACCCTCGCCCACCTCGACGATCTGCCCCGCGCCCTCCTTGCCGGGCACGAACGGCAGGTCCATCGCGTACAGCCCGGAGCGCTGATACGTGTCGATGTAGTTGACACCCGCCGCCTCGACGCGGACCACGACGTGCCCGGGAGTGGCCGCCGGACGCTCGAGCTCGACCAGCTCGAGCACCTCCGGACCACCGGGCCGCGCCACCTGGATCGCTCTCACAACACGCATGGTACGTGGTGCATCGCGGGTACATGCATCCCCATGTATGGTTATGCATATGAGCATCAGTGTGGCGGTCTCCGGCGCCTCCGGCTACGTCGGCGGCGAGGTTCTGCGCGTGTTCTCCGCACATCCCGAGGTGGAGTTCGGCGCGCTCACGGCGCACTCGAGCGCGGGCGACGCGCTCGGGGTGCACCAGCCCCACCTGCGCCACCTCGCCGACCGCGTCATCGTCGACACCACCCCCGAGGCCCTCGCGGGGCACGACGTGGTGGTCCTCGCGCTGCCGCACGGCGCCTCCGCGGAGATCGCGGCGCAGCTGCCACCCGAGACCCTGGTGATCGACTGCGGCGCGGACCACCGGCTCGCCAGCGCCGAGGCCTGGGGCGAGTACTACGGCGGCGAGCACGCGGGCACGTGGCCGTACGGCATGCCCGAGCTCATCACCGCCGCCGGTCACCAGCGCGACGTGCTCCCGGGCACGAAGCGGATCGCGGTGCCCGGCTGCAACGTCACCGCCGTCACCCTCGCGCTCCAGCCCGGCATCGCCGCCGGCGTGATCGACCCGACGGACATCGTCGCGGTCCTCGCCAACGGCTACTCCGGCGCGGGCAAGAAGCTCGCTCCGCACCTGCTCGCCTCCGAGGCGCTCGGCAACGCCCAGCCTTACGCCGTGGGCGGCTCGCACCGCCACATCCCCGAGATCATCCAGAACCTCGAATCGGCCGGCGCGGAGGGCGTGCGGATCTCGTTCACCCCGACCCTCGTCCCCATGGCGCGCGGCATCCTCGCCACCGTGACGGCGCCCCTGCGCGGCAGCGTCGAGGCGGTCAGGGGCGCGTGGGAGGAGGCCTACGCCGACGAGCCCTTCGTCCATCTCCTGCCCGAGGGGCAGTGGCCCACCACGGCCGCGACGCTGGGCGCCAACACCGCGCTCGTCCAGGTCGCCGTCGACGGCAAGGCGCGCCGCGTCGTCGTGATCGCCGCGATCGACAACCTCGTCAAGGGCACCGCCGGCGCCGCCCTCCAGTCCATGAACGTCGCCCTCGGCCTCCCCGAGACCACCGGGCTCAGCACCATCGGAGTAGCACCGTGAGCGTCACCGCAGCCCAGGGGTTCGTCGCGGCGGGCGTCGCCGCCGGCCTCAAGTCCACCGGCAAGCGCGACGTCGCCGTGGTGCTGAACCAAGGGCCGTCGCATGTCGCCGCCGGGGTGCTCACCTCGAACCGTGTGGTCGCCGCGCCCGTCACCTGGACGCGCCAGGCGCTCGCCGACGGCCGCCTCGACACCGTGGTCCTCAACTCGGGCGGCGCCAACGCCGCCACCGGGCCCGAGGGCTTCCTCGACACGCACCGCACCGCCGAGCACGCCGCCGCCGCGCTCGGCGTCTCCGCCGGCGACGTCGCGGTGTGCTCGACGGGCCTCATCGGCGTGCGCCTCCCGCTCGAGAAGCTCCTGGCGGGGGTGGACGATGCGGTGGCCGGCTTGAGCGCCGCCGGCGGCCCCGACGCGGCGCTCGCCATCATGACCACCGACACCGTGCCCAAGGAGGCCGTCGCACGCGGCGACGGCTGGACGGTGGGCGGCATGGCCAAGGGTGCGGGCATGCTCGCTCCCGGCCTCGCAACCATGCTGTGCGTCATCACGACCGACGCGGACGTCGACCCGGCCCGCGCGCAGGCGGCCCTCGACGCCGCCACCCGGGCGACCTTCAACCGCGTCGACTCCGACGGCTGCATGTCCACCAACGACACGGTGCTGCTGCTCGCGAGCGGTGCGTCGGGCATCGTCCCCGGCGCGGACTTCGAGGACGCCCTCCTGAACGTGTGCGCGGACCTGGCCCGAGGCCTCGTCGCGGACGCCGAGGGCGCGTCCCACGACATCGCCGTGCGGGTGGTCAACGCCACCACCGAGGACGCCGCGGAGGCGGTGGCCCGCGCGATCACGCGCTCCAACCTGTTCAAGGCAGCGATCTTCGGCCAGGACCCCAACTGGGGACGCATCATCTCCGCCGCCGGCACCGTGCCGGAGGAGGTGGCGCCCTTCGATGCCACCACGCTCGACGTCACCATCAACGGCGTCCAGGTGTGCCGCGCGTCGGGCGTCGGCGACGACCGCGACCTGGTCGACCTGTCCGGACGGGAGGTGAGCATCGTCCTCGACCTCCACGCCGGCGACGCCGAGGCCACCGTCTGGACCAACGACCTCACCCACGACTACGTCCACGAGAACAGCGCGTACTCCTCATGACAGTTGACCTCACCCCCCAGCAGAAGGTGGGCGTCCTCATCGACGCCATGCCCTGGATCGAGCAGTTCCGCGGCGCCACCGTCGTCGTGAAGTACGGCGGCAACGCCATGATCGACGAGTCGCTCAAGCGCTCGTTCGCGCAGGACATCGTTCACCTGCGCCTGCTCGGACTGCACCCGGTGGTGGTGCACGGCGGCGGCCCGCAGATCTCCGACATGCTCGGCAAGCTCGGCATCGAGTCGGAGTTCCGCGGCGGCCTGCGGGTGACCACGCCCGAGGCGATGGACGTGGTCCGCATGGTCCTCACGGGCCAGGTGTCGCGCGAGCTCGTCGGCCTCATCAACGACCACGGACCCTTCGCCGTCGGGCTGTCGGGCGAGGACGCCGGCATGCTGCAGGCCAAGCGCCGCCATGCCGTGGTCGACGGCGAGGCCGTCGACGTGGGCCTCGTGGGCGACGTGGTGAAGGTCAACCCGGGCGCGATCGTCGACATCATCGAGGCCGGCCGCATCCCCGTGGTCAGCACCGTCGCGCCCGACATCGACGACCCGACCACGGTCCTCAACGTCAACGCGGACACCGCGGCGGCGGCCGTCGCGGTCGCGCTGCGCGCCCGCAAGCTCATCGTCCTCACCGATGTCGAGGGCCTCTACTCGGACTGGCCGAACCGCGACTCGCTCATCTCGGAGATCAGCGCCACCCACCTCGAGCAGATGCTCCCGTCGCTGGAGTCCGGGATGCGGCCCAAGATGGAGGCGTGCCTGCGCGCCGTCCGCGGCGGCGTCCCCCAGGCCCACGTGATCGACGGCCGCGAGGCCCACTCGATCCTCGCGGAGGTGTTCACCTCCGCCGGCTTCGGCACGATGGTGATGCAGGACAAGGAGGTCTGGGTATGAGCCTCACCAGCCACGGAGGGGCCGGCATCGAGCGCGGTCGCGTCGACACCCAACGCTACGAGCACGCCGTCATGGGCACGTTCGGCACGCCGCTGCGTGTCCTCGCGCGTGGCGAGGGCTCGTGGGTCTGGGACGCGGACGGCAACCGCTACCTCGACCTGCTCGGCGGCATCGCCGTCAACGCTCTGGGACACGCACACCCCGCGTGGGTCGCCGCGATCACCGCGCAGGCGTCCACGCTGGCGCAGGCGTCGAACTTCTTCGCGACCGAGCCGCAGATCCGCCTCGCCGAGCGCCTCCTCGAGCTTGCGCAGGCGCCCCACGGCTCGCGTGTGTTCTTCGCGAACTCCGGCACCGAGGCGAACGAGGCCGCGTTCAAGATGTCCCGCAAGGTCGGCGGCACCGTGATCGCCCTCGAGGGCGCCTTCCACGGCCGCTCGATGGGCGCGCTGTCGATGACGCACAAGGAGGCGTTGCGCGCGCCGTTCGCGCCGCTGCTCGAGCGCGTGGTGTTCGTGCCGCTCAACGACGTCGACGCGCTCGAGGTCGCCGTCGCGGAGGCGGGCGAGGACCTCGGGGGAGTGATCCTGGAGCCCATCCAGGGGGAGAGCGGTGTCCAGCCCCTCACCCACGCATTCCTCGAGGCGGCCCGCGAGCTCACGCTCCGCCACGACGCGCTGCTCATCCTCGACGAGATCCAGACGGGCGTCGCGCGCACCGGCGCCTGGTTCGCGCACCAGCTGCACGGCATCCAGCCCGACGTCATGACCCTCGCGAAGGGACTGGGCGGCGGCTTCCCGATCGGCGCCGTCGTCGCGTTCGGCGAGCGCGCCGGCGCGCTGCTGGGCAAGGGCGACCACGGCTCCACGTTCGGAGGCAACGCCCTCGCGTGCGCCGCCGCCCTCGCGACGCTCGACGTCATCGAGGCGGACGGACTGCTCGAGAACGTCAAGGCCGTGGGCGAGCACCTGCGGTCGGCGCTCGTCGACATCCCCGGGGTGGTCGAGGTCCGTGGCGAGGGGCTCATGCTCGGCATCGGGCTCGCCGCGCCCGCCAGCGCGGCCGTCGCCGCCGCCGCGGTCGACGCCGGGTTCATCGTGAACCCGCCCTCGCCCGACACGATCCGCCTGGTCCCGGCCCTCACTCTGAGCACCGCCGAGGCGGACCTCTTCATCGACTGGATGGCCGGTCCCGGCTCCCGCATCATCACGGAAGGCACCGCATGACCCCGACCGTCCGCCACTTCCTGCGCGACGACGACATCTCCGCCGCCGAGCAGCGTGAGATCCTCGAGCTCGCGCTCGCGTTCCGCCAGGATCGCCACCTGCACCAGCCCTTCGCGGGGCCGCAGGCGGTCGCGATCATCTTCGACAAGCCGTCGACCCGCACCCGCGTGTCCTTCTCCACGGGTGTCGCGGAGCTGGGCGGCTATCCGCTGGTGATCGACTCGGCGACCTCGCAGCTGGGCCGCGGCGAGCCGGTCGCGGACACCGCGCGCGTGCTCGAGTCGATGGTGAGCGCGATCGTGTGGCGCACGTTCGGCCAGGACCTCATCGAGGAGATGGCGGCGCACTCGTCGAAGCCGGTGGTCAACGCGCTCACCGACAGCTTCCACCCGTGCCAGATCCTCGCGGACCTCGCCGCCGTCGCCGACGCGCGGGGCGGGGTGGACGCCCTCGCCGGGCTGTCGCTGGCGTACGTGGGCGACGGCGCGAACAACATGGCCCACTCGTATCTCCTCGGCGGCGCCCTCGCCGGCATGCACGTCCGCGTCGGCGCGCCCGTCGAGTACATGCCCGACGAGCGCATCGTCCTCGACGCCAAGCGCATCGCCGCCGAGCAGGGCGGCTCGATCACCGTGACCACCGAGATGGACGATGCGGTGGCCGGGGCGGACGTCATCGCCACCGACACCTGGGTGTCGATGGGCGACGAGGACGAGTACGCCGCCCGTGCCACCGTCTTCGGGGGCTACCAGGTGAACGCCCGCTCGCTCGAGCTCGCCCACGACGGTGCGCAGGTGCTCCACTGCCTGCCCGCCTACCGCGGCAAGGAGATCACCGCCGAGGTCATCGACGGCCCGCAGTCGATCGTGTGGCTCGAGGCCGAGTACCGCCTGCACGCGCAGAAGGCGCTGCTCACCTGGCTGGCGACGCGATGAGCAGCCACGCGGTCCCGCAGACCAAGGCGGCGCGCCAGGCGCTGGTGCGCCAGCTCATCGAGACCGCGGCGGTCGAGTCGCAGACCCAGCTCGCCGCGATGCTCGAGCAGCAGGGCCTCCACGCGACCCAGGCCACGCTGTCCCGTGACCTGGTCGAGATCGGGGCCATCAAGGTCCGCAACGCGGACGGCCGGCTCACGTACGCGACGCAGGCGATCCTCGAGTCGATCGAGGACACCGGCGCGCGGCTCAACCGGCTGTGCGCGGAGCTGCTGCACTCCGCCGCCGGCAGCGCCAACCTCACCGTGCTGCGCACCCCCGAGGGGGCCGCGCAGTTCCTCGCCATGGCGATCGACTCGCACGACGACCCCGACCTCCTGGGCACGGTCGCCGGCGACGACACCATCATCGTGATCGCGGCGGACCCCGTCGGCGGCGAACGCCTGGCGCAGAAGTTCCTCGACCGCGCGAGCGGTCTTTCCAGCTGAACCCCCACCCAACGTAAGGAAGAAGAACCATGGCAGAGCGCATCGTCCTGGCCTACTCCGGAGGCCTCGACACCTCCGTCGCCATCGGCTGGATCGCGGAGGCGACCGGCGCGGAGGTCATCGCGGTGGCGGTCGACGTCGGCCAGGGCGGCGAGGACCTCGAGGTGATCCGCCAGCGTGCCCTCGACTGCGGCGCCGTCGAAGCGTACGTCGCGGACGCCCGCGACGAGTTCGCCGAGGAGTACTGCATGCCCGCCCTCAAGGCGAACGCGCTGTACCACGACAAGTACCCGCTGGTCTCGGCGCTGTCGCGGCCCGTGATCGTCAAGCACATCGTCAAGGCCGCCCGCCAGTTCGGCGCCTCGACCATGGCGCACGGCTGCACCGGCAAGGGCAACGACCAGGTCCGCTTCGAGGTCGGCATCGTGTCGATGGCCCCCGATCTCAAGTGCATCGCGCCGGTGCGCGACCTCGCTCTGACCCGCGACAAGGCGATCGACTACGCCGAGCGCAACAACCTGCCGATCGCGACCACCAAGAAGAACCCGTTCTCGATCGACCAGAACGTCTGGGGCCGCGCCGTCGAGACCGGCTTCCTCGAGGACATCTGGAACGCGCCCACCAAGGACATCTACGACTACACCGACGACCCGGCATTCCCGCCGGTGCCCGACGAGGTGGTCATCACGTTCGAGCAGGGCATCCCCGTCGCGATCGACGGGCAGAAGGTCACCCCGCTCCAGGCGATCGAGGAGATGAACCGCCGCGCGGGCGCGCAGGGCATCGGCCGCATCGACATCGTCGAGGACCGCCTGGTGGGCATCAAGAGCCGCGAGATCTACGAGGCACCCGGTGCGATCGCGCTCATCGAGGCGCACCGCGAGCTCGAGAACGTCACCGTCGAGCGCGAGGTCGCGCGGTACAAGCGTCGGATCTCCGACGAGTGGACCGAGCTGGTCTACGACGGCATGTGGAACGCCCCGCTCAAGGGTGCGCTCGACGCGTTCATCGAGGAGACGCAGCGCCACGTCAACGGCGACATCCGCATGGTGATGCACGGCGGCAAGGCCGTGGTCACCGGCCGTCGCTCCGACACGGGCCTGTACGACTTCAACCTCGCGACGTACGACGAGGGCGACACGTTCGACCAGTCCGCCGCGCGCGGCTTCATCGAGATCTACGGCCTCGCCGCGAAGCAGGCGGCCGCGCGCGAGGCGCGCCTGGGCCTCTAGGGTCGTCGTAGTCGGCGGCCGCGTCCGGACCCGGGCGCGGCCGCCTCCACATCTGAGCAGCAGGGAGCAGTGATGGCAGGGGAGCAGGGCACCAACGAGGGCGCGCTCTGGGGCGGACGCTTCGAGGGCGGACCCGACGCGGCGCTCGCGCGGCTGTCGAAGTCGACGCACTTCGACTGGCGCTACGCGGACGACGACCTGCGCGGCTCGATCGCGCACGCGCACGCTCTCGAACGGGCGGGACTGCTCACCGCCACGGAGGCCGCGGACATGACCGCGGCGCTCGAGGGGATGCGTGCCGACGTCGCGGCCGGCAGCCTGCTGCCCGCCGAGTCCGACGAGGACGTGCACGGGGCGCTCGAGCGCGTGCTCATCGAGCGCGTGGGCACCGACCTGGGCGGAAAGCTCCGCGCCGGCCGGTCGCGCAACGACCAGATCGCCACGCTGCCGCGCATGTACCTGCGCCGTCACGCCCGCCTGATCGCGGCCGAGCTCCTCGACCTGGTCGACGCGCTGCTCGGCCAGGCCGACCGCCACCTCGACGCGCCCATGCCGGGGCGCACCCACTTCCAGCACGCGCAGCCCGTCACCCTGGGCCACGCCCTGATGGCGCACGCGTGGCCGCTGCTGCGCGACGTCGAGCGACTCACCGACTGGGACGCGCGCGCCGCGTTCTCCCCGTACGGCGGCGGCGCCCTCGCGGGTAACACCCTCGGCCTCGACCCGGCCGCCGTCGCCGCGGAGCTCGGCTTCCTGGGCCCCTGCGAGAACTCCATCGACGCCACCGCCTCGCGCGACGTGGTGGCGGAGTTCGCGTGGGTGGCGGCCATGATCGGGGTCGACCTGTCGCACATCTCCGAGGAGATCATCGCGTGGGCGACCGTGGAGTTCGGCTTCGTCGCGCTCGACGACTCGTACTCGACGGGCTCCAGCATCATGCCGCAGAAGAAGAACCCTGACATCGCGGAGCTCGCGCGCGGCAAGGCGGGCCGTCTCATCGGGGACCTCACAGGCCTGCTCGCGACGCTCAAGGGCCTGCCGCTCGCGTACAACCGCGACATCCAGGAGGTGCACGAGCCCGTCTTCGACGCGGTCGACACCCTCGAGGTGATCCTGCCCGCGTTCACCGGCATGGTGCGGACGCTCGTGTTCAAGGTCGAGCGGCTCGCGGAGCTCGCGCCCGCCGGGTTCTCCCTCGCCACGGACATCGCCGAGTGGATGGTGAAGAACGGCACGCCGTTCCGCGAGGCCCACGAGGTCGCCGGTGCGTGCGTGCGGCTGTGCGAGAAGCGCGGCAAGGAGCTCCACGAGCTCACCGCCGAGGAGATGGCCGCGATCCACCCCGAGCTCACGCCCGGGGTGCTCGAGGTGCTCACCGTGGAGGGGTCGCTCGCGGCACGCGACGGTGTCGGGGGCACGGCGCCGGCCAGGGTGGTGGAGCAGGGCAAGGCGGCGCGGGCACGGGTCCGGCACTTCCGCCCCTGGACCACCGCCTGAAGCGCCTGCTAGCGCTGCCAACCGTGGCGCGGGGCTCAACAATGGCGCGCCCCGCGCCGATGAGGGTGGGGTGAACCCTCCCGCCATCCCCGGTCGCCTGCGCGCGCGGGTCGCCGCCGCGCTGATCGTGGCGATGAGCGCGGTCGCGGTGTCCGTGAGCGCGACGCCGGCGGAGGCCGCGCAACCATCCGTGGTGGCGGGGTCGCGCGCCGCGATCGTGGCCGGAGCGAAGTACGCGGTGGACCGCGAGGTGCCCTACGGGAGGTCGGCCGGGTACGGTCACTCGACGCGCGGCCCGGGCCCGACCGCGAGCCTCGCCAACGACGCCCGGATCACCTGGGCGGACGGCTTCCTCGACTGCTCCGGGCTGGTGCGGTACGCCTACTCGCGGGCCGGAATCGACCTGGGCACCGGCGGGACCAATGCGCAGGTCAAGCAGTTCTACGCCCTGCCCGACGCGTCCGCCGCCCTGCCCGGCGACGTCGTGTTCTTCGGAGAGCACTGGGATGGGAAGACGGCGTCGCAGAAGGACTACCGGGACCCCGAGACCGGCATCTGGTGGAACGTCACCCACATCTCCGTCACCGACGGCGCGGGACACGACTATGAGGCCGTCGCCCCGGGCTCCGTGGCGGCGTACGGCAACGTGTCGACCAAGGAGGGCTGGTATGTCGGCTACTTCCGGCTGAAGTCCTCGGTCGGCACGCTCGACGGCGCGGCGGTGGAGCCGGTCGAGGACGGCACCGTGACGACCACCACGACCGGCGGCACGGTCGAATGCGGCAGCGACAACCCCGACCGCGACGCGTCGACCCAGTACTGCCACGGCGTGCGCGAGTGGCAGGTGGACGTCGACGGCGATGACCGCGCCGACATCGTCGACTTCGCCAGCGTGACCGCCACGAAGGCGGACGCCGGCGGCGCCAGGGGTTGGCGCACCTCGCGCGGCGCGCCGGTCATGACCCGGTGGACCGCCGCGCTCGACACCCTCACCGGTCCGACGACCACGTCGCTCGAGTACGGCGACTTCGACGGCGACGGCCACACCGACGTCATGAATCTCACCGGTCTCGCCGGCGGCGAGACCACCGGATGGCAGATCGCGTACGGCACCGCGACCAGCGCGTTCACGCCGTGGGTGAAGGCGCGCACCTCGACCGTCACCTCCGCCAACGCGCAGCTGGAGCTCGGCGACTTCGACGGCGACGGCGCCACCGACGTGCTGTGGTTCACGGGTGCGTCCAAGTCCGCGGTCGCGGCGGGCCAGCCCTACGGATGGGTGATCGCGTACGGCGGCGCGCGTGGGTCCATGAGCGGGTGGCGCTCCGTGCTGGCGTCGACCGCGACGCCTGCCAAGCAGCGCCTCGCGTTGGGCGACTTCGACGGCGACGGTCGCACCGATGTGCTCCAGTTCACGGGACGCACGCCAGCGCAGCACCCGCAGCTCTACGGCTGGGTGGTCGCGTACGGACGGGAGTCCCGCTCCTTCTCCTGGCCCGCCAGCGTTCTCCCCAGCACCGCCACGCCGGCCTCCACCCCGGTCGAGCTGGGCGACTTCGACGGCGACGGCAGCACCGACGTGCTCGCGTTCACCGGTTCCACCTGGGCGGTGTCCTACGGAGGCGTGCGCGGCGACATGCCGCCCGCGGTGACGGTGCTCCGCACCGACGTCACCCCGGTCAAGCAGCGGCTCGCGCTGGGCGACTTCGACGGCGACGGTCGTACCGACGTCCTGTGGTTCACGGGACGCGCGTCCTCGCAGGACGGATCGCCCGCCGGTTGGGCGATCTCGTACGGCCGCGGCAACCGGAGCATGACGCGGTGGGCGGACGCGGTGGCGCGCGGCGTCACGCCGAGCTCCCGCGAGATCGCGCTCGGAGACGTCGACGGCGACGGCAGCACCGACGTCCTGCAGTTCACGGGCGTCACCAAGAAGGCGGCCACCGGCGCGACCTACGGTTGGCAGGCCTCGTGGGGCGGGACGCGTGGCACGCTCGGCGCGTGGTCCACCGTCCGCAACACCGCCATCCAGCCGTCGACCTGGCGGCTGAGCGTCGAGCCTCTCTAGGACTCGACGGCGACCTCCGCGGCGCCGGTGAGGCTCACGAGGTCGTCGTACGAGATCTCGAACACCGCATGGGGCGTGCCTGCGGCGGCCCACAGCTCGCCGTGCTTCTTCAGCTCGACGTCGATGTACGTCGGCACCGGCGACGGGTGGCCGATGGGGGCGACCCCGCCGATCGGCTGGCCGGTCGCCGCGCGCACCGCGGCGGCGTCCGCGCGCGCTATCATGCGAGCGCCGATCTGGTCCGCGAGCAGATCCGTGTCCACGCGGTGCGAGCCGCTCGTGAGCACCAGGATGGGGGCGCCGTCGGAGAGGAACACCAGGCTCGACGCGATCGCCCCCACCTCGCAGCCCAGCGCCGCCGCTGCCTCCGCGGCCGTCCGCGTCGACTCGGCCAGGGTGCGCACCTGCGAGTGCAGGCCGTGCGCCGCGAGCAGGTCCATGATCTTCGCGCTCGACGGGTGCATGGCTCCACCGTAGCCCTCGATGTCGGAGCCTCGTCGTAGCGTCGAGGCAAGGAAGGGAGAGGTGCATGTACGGACTCGTGGGGCAGTTGCGGACCACCGTGGACGGGCGGCCCGAGGTGGTCGCCGCGCTGGTGGAGGGTGCTCGCGACATGCCGGGCAACCTCGCCTACCTCGTCGCAGAGGATGCCGAGGATGCGGGCGCGGTGTGGGTGACCGAGGTGTGGGAGTCCGAGGCTGCGCACCGCGCGTCGCTCGAGCTGCCGTCCGTGCGCGACGCGATCGCGCGCGCCCGGCCCCACCTTGTCGGCATGGGGGTGCGGGCCGTGACGCGGCCGGTGGCTAGCCTGGGCGCGTGAATCCGACTCTCGGGGAGCTCGTCGTCGGGACGCTGGGCGCGCCCGCGCGCCTGGGGCGTACCCGGCTGGTGCTGGTCGACGGTCCCGCAGGATCCGGCAAGACCACCCTCGCCGCGCGCCTGGGCGCCGCGCTCGGCGCGCAGGTGCTCCACGGTGACGACATGTACGAGGGCTGGACCGGGCTGTCCACCCTCGACCGAGTCCTCGCGCAGGTGCTCGAGCCTCTCGCGCGCGGAGAGACCGGCGGCTTCCGCCGCTGGGACTGGCACGCGTCCGCGCGTGCGGAGGAGATCAGGGTTCCGGTGGACGATGCTCTGGTGATCGAGGGTGTCGGCGTCGCCTCGCGCGCGGCCCGCGTCCACGCCTCGTCCGTCATCTACGTCGACGCACCCTGGGAGCTCCGGCTCGCGCGCGGGATCGCCCGCGACGGTGAGGCGATGCGTGCCGAGTGGGAGCGGTGGCACGTGGCGGAGGACCGTCACCTCGCCGGTGAGGGCGCACGCGACGCGGCCGGGTGGGTGATCGACGGGACCCGGCCGGTCCCCGCCTGAGCGTTGCGGCATGGCAAGGTGTGCACGTGAACCCGCAGGCGGTCCAGCGCCGCACCTTGATCGTCGTCTCGTCCGCGCAGGTGATGTCCGGATTCGGGCTCGCCGCGGGCATCACCGTGGGCGCGTTGCTGGCCACCGAGGTGTGGTCATCCGCGGCCGCCGCGGGCGTGCCCGCCGTGATCATGACGGTGGGCGCCTCGCTCGCCGCGCTGGCGATCGCTCGCGTGTCCGACCACCGTGGCCGCCGGGTGGGTCTCGCGGTGGGTTACGGCGCCGGGGCGCTGGGGGCCGTGGGGATCGTGGTGGGAGGCCAGTCCGGCGGCGTCGCACTGCTGCTCGCCTCGTTCCTCGTCTACGGAGCCGGGTCCGCCGCGAACCTGCAGGCCCGCTTCGCGGGCGCGGACCTCGCGCCCACCCATCGGCGCGCGACGGCGATGGCGATCGTGCTGATGGCCACCACCGCGGGCGCGGTGCTGGGACCCGTCTCCGCGCGGTGGAGCGGCGAGACTGTCGCGGGGTGGGGCCTGAACCCGCTCCTCGGGCCGTTCGTGGTCGCCGGCGCGGCGTACGCGCTGGGCGCCGTGGTGCTCGCCGCCTTGCTGCGACCCGACCCGCTCCTCACCTCCCGGGCGCTCGTCGCGGGGGCGACCGCCGCATCGTCCCCCGCCGTCGACCCGCGCCGGTGGCGTGTACCGGTCGCGGGAGGGATCGGCCTCATGGTGATCGGGCAGGCGGTCATGGTCGCGATCATGACGATGACGCCCGTGCACCTCACCGCGCACTCCCACGGCATCGGTGCGGTGGGGGCCGTCATCGCGTGGCACGTCGCCGCCATGTACGTCCCATCGCCGTTGTCGGGCTGGCTGGTGGACCGGTGGGGACCCGCGCCCGTGGCCGCGGCGTCCGGGGCGGTGCTCGCGGCCGCGGGCGTGGTCGCCGCTGCCGGCGGCGGTGCGCTCGGACCGATCTCGGTGGCGCTGGTGCTGCTGGGAGTGGGGTGGAGCCTCGCCATGGTCGCCGGGTCGGCCGTGCTGGCGGCGCGGACGCCCGTGGGCCTCCGCCCCCGTCTGCAGGGCCGCGCCGACGCGCTCACGACTCTCGCCGGCGCCTCGGGGGCAGGTCTCGCCGGGGTGGTGGCGGTGCAGGCGGGCTACGGCGGGCTGGCGCTCGCAGGCGCCGCCGTCGCAGTGCTGGCGGTGCCCCTCGCGCTCGTCGTGCGCGTGCGTCCTGGCACAATGGCGGCATCATGACTGAGCACCTCCTTGACGAGCTCGCCTGGCGCGGGCTGATCTCCCAGACCACCGATGAGGACGAGCTGCGTGCGGCCCTCGACGCGGGGCCGATCACGCTGTACTGCGGCTTCGACCCGACGGCGCCGAGCCTTCACATCGGCAACCTGGTGCAGATCCTCACCGTGCGCCGATTCCAGCTCGCGGGGAACAAGCCGCTCATGCTCGTGGGAGGCGCGACCGGCCTGATCGGCGACCCGAAGATGGCGGGTGAGCGCACGCTCAACCCTGTCGAGGTGGTGCACCAGTGGGTCGAGCGGATCCGGGGTCAGATCGAGCCCTTCATGTCGTTCGAGGGCGAGAACGCCGCCCGGATGGTCAACAACTTCGAGTGGACCAAGGACATGTCCGCGATCGAGCTGCTGCGCGACGTGGGCAAGTACTTCCGCATGGGCACGATGCTCGCGAAGGACACCGTGGCCCGTCGCCTCAACTCGGACGACGGCATCTCGTACACGGAGTTCAGCTACCAGGTGCTGCAGGGCATGGACTTCCTCGAGCTGTACCGCAGGTACGGCTGCACCATGCAGACCGGCGGGTCCGACCAGTGGGGCAACCTCACGTCCGGCACCGAGCTGATCCGTAAGGCGGAGGGCCGGTCCGTGCACGCGATGGCGACGCCGCTCATCACCAAGGCGGACGGCACCAAGTTCGGCAAGACCGAGTCCGGCACCGTGTGGCTGGATGCGGCCATGACGAGCCCGTACGCCTTCTACCAGTTCTGGCTCAACCAGGCCGACGCCGACGTGATCGGGTACCTCAAGGTCTTCACCTTCCTCACGCGCGAGGAGATCTCGGCTCTCGAGGTGAAGGTCGCCGAGGAGCCGTTCCGTCGCGAGGCGCAGCGCACTCTCGCGTGGGAGGTCACCTCGCTGGTCCACGGGGACGATGCCGCGCAGGGGGCGGTCGACGCGTCGCAGGCGCTCTTCGGTCGGGGCGAGCTGACGACGCTGTCCGCCGACACGTTGGGAGGCTGCGCGCAGGAGCTCGGGGGAGTGGCGCTCGAGGCGGGTGCGACGGTCACCGACGCCTTGGTCGCCGCGGCGATCGTCGACTCGAAGTCCGCGGCGCGCCGCGCGGTGCAGGAGGGCGGTGCGTACGTGAACAACGAGCGCGTCGACGACCCGGAGCTGGTGCTGGGGGCCGATCACGCTCTCGCGGGCGGCTGGGCCGTGGTGCGCCGCGGCAAGAAGTCCGTGGGAATCGTGAGGCCCGCGGCCTGAACCCGACGCCGCCGTCGCGGGTCATCTCCTTGTTTACCAGGAGAGAAGCCCGCGACACGCCCGGGATTCGCGCGATTTGACCGGCGGCACGAGGTGCCCCTAATGTTTAACCCGTTGCCGACGACGGAGACGCCAGGCAGGGACTGAACAAGGACCTGCAGGAGACGCCCCGGAAGCAGCACGATCCGATGGAAGCGGCGGACCACAGGTCCCGCACCACTCGAAGGATCACCGACGAACCCTCAGACGTTCATCATCTGGAAGATCAGGCCGGAATGGTCGATTTGACAGAGGGAACTGATGAGAGTAAGTTAGAAG
>NZ_BBLW01000008.1 GCF_000971135.1 Demequina phytophila
GGGATGCGCGGGCAGGCTCCGCGTGTCGCGCGCCAGACCGTGCTCAGCGAAGTGACGGCGGGGTCAGGGCGCGGTGTCGCCCGGGGACACGAAGCCGCTCTCGTACGCCACGATCACAGCCTGCGTGCGGTCGCGCACCCCGAGCTTCATGAGGATCGAGGCGACGTGCGACTTCACGGTCTCCACCGCCACGAACAGCTCCGACGCGATCTCACCGTTCGAGCGGCCCCGCGCGAGCGCGCGGAGCACGTCCTGCTCCCGTTCGGTGAGGTCGGGAAGGCTCTGCGTGCCCGCCGTCGCGAACCGCTCGATGACGGCGCGCGTCGATGCGGGGAACAGCAGTGACTGCCCGGACGCGACCACGCGGATGGACTCGATGAGCTCCGCGGGCGGCACCCGCTTGAGCACGAACCCCGAGGCGCCCGAGCGCATCGCGTCGAACACGTACTCGTCGACCTCGAACGTGGTGAGCACCAGCACGCGCGTGGGCACCCCCGCCGCCACGATCTCGCGGGTCGCTGTCAGCCCGTCGACGCCCGGCATGCGGATGTCCATGAGCACGACGTCGGGCTTCTCACGCGTGGCCAGCGTGACCGCCTCGGCGCCGTCGCCCGCCTCGCCGATGACCTCCCAGCCCGGTTCCGAGCCGACGATCGCGCGCAGGCCCATCCGGACCAGCGGATCGTCGTCGACGATCGCCACCCTCACGCGTCCACCTCCACGCGCAGATCGTCCCACGGGGACCCCACGGGTGCCGTGCGGAGCGCCGCCTCGAGCGGCAGCAGCGCCATCACCCGGTAGCCGCCGTCCGCCGTGGGACCGATCGCGGTGCGCCCGCCCAGCAGCGTGACGCGGTCGCGCATCCCCGAGACGCCGTGCCGGCGGCCGGTGCCGCCGCCCACCCGCTCCCCGACCGGGGCGCCGTTGACCACCTCGATGCCCAGGGCATCGTCCTCCCGCGCGACCCTCACCCGGACGGTCGCGCCGGGCGCGTGGCGCGCCGCGTTGGTGAGCGACTCCCGCACGATCCCGAAGGCCGCGCGCCCGAGCGCGGGAGGCACCGCCACCACGTCGACCTCCGCGTCGACCGTCATGCCGGCCTCGCGGGCGGCGTCGATGAAGCGGGGGATGTCGGCGAGCGTGGGCAGCGGCGCGCGCTCCGCCTGCTCGCCGCGGATGGTCGCGATGATGCGGTCGAGCTCGCCCATGGCGGCGCGGCCGCGCTCCTCGATGTTCCTCAGCGCCTGGCGGGCGAACTCCGGGTCGGTGTCGAACACGTGGGCGCCCGCGCCCGCCTGGACGATGTTCATGGTGATCATGTGGCCGATGCTGTCGTGCAGCTCCTGGTCGATCCGCACCTGCTCCTCGGCGAGCTCGGCGCGCGCGGTCGCGGCCTTCGCGATGTCGGTGTCGCACAGCCCGAGCGAGCCGCGCGCGGCCACCACATGCACGCCGGCCATCCCGCGCACCGCCCACGCGGGCAGGTGCGCGACCACCAGCACCACGGGGCTGCCGACCGCGACCCAGAAGGTGACGGTGTCGACCACCGCGCGCGCCTCGGCGTCCACGGTGCCCCACCCCAGCGCGTCGAGCAGCCCGGTCTGGTACGCCAGCGCGATCACCACGGCGGCGATCAGCGACACCGGCACCACGAGCGCCACCACCGCCACCGCGAACCCCAGCGGCGCGAGCACGATGCGCCCCGCGATCCACCCGAGCGCGCGCCACGAGGGCACGTCGTGGAACGGCGCGAGCGCGCGCTTGACCCGCCCGCCCTGCGGCACGCGCATGGGCGCCGGGGGCAGCACGCACGCGTCGATGAGGGCGTTGGCGAGGCCGCGCTCGAAGCTCTGGATGGGCCGCAGCGAGGCCTGCACCGCGAGCAGGATCAGCAGCCCGACCCACAGCACCGCGAGGCCCACGCCGAGCGCGTACATGGTGACCGCGTAGACGAACAGCACGATCGCGATCGGCAGCGAGATGAGCAGGTAGCCGATCGCGGTCCAGGTGCGCGCCTCCCATGAGGCGGCGAAGTAGGTGCGGACCAGATCCATACGGACATGGTGCCGGGCGAGGGCACCCGGCGTCCTCATTCCCACGGATGGGACCCTTCCCCCGGACGGGGGAGGCGCACGCACGAATCCCCCATGAGGGTCACACGGCTCTTCACCCGCGCGAGGCCCACGATTCATCCGGAAGCGGGCCGCGCCACGCCGCGGTCGCTGCCTACGTTCGAGAGAGCCGCACCCGGGCCACCCGGCCCCACCGCGGCACCCACAGGGGGAGGACCCATGAACATCGGACTGACCGGGCGGATCGCCCGAGGCGCGGCCGCCCGGCCGTGGCTGACCATCGCGGCCTGGCTGGTGGCGATCGCCGCCGCCGTGCTCGCCGCCGGGGGGCTGGGCGACAGCCTCACGCAGGACGACCGCGTGCTGGTCGCCACCGACTCGCAGGAGGCCGACGACCGCAACCAGGAGCTGCGCGGCAGCGCCTCCGCCACCGAGAGCGAGACCGTGGTGGTCCGCGCGGACAGCGCGACCTTCGGCGACCCGGCCTTCGACAAGGTGATCGCCGGCGTGGTCGCGGGCCTCGACGCCATCCCCGGTGTGGTCGAGGTGACCGCACTGACCACCGACCAGCCGTTCCCCGTCTCCGAGGACGGCACCGCGGCGCTCGTCACCGCAGAGGTGATGCCGGACGACGAGGACGCCGTCGCGCTCGAGATCCAGCGTGCGACCGCGGCCGCCGACGTCGAGGGCTTCACCCTGCTCAACCTGGGCGAGGTCACCGCGCAGCAGGCGTTCGACGCGATCGCGGAGGACTCGCTCGCGCGGGGCGAGATGATCGGCATCTCGGTGGCGCTGGTGATCCTCGTGGTGGTGTTCGGCGCGCTGGTCGCCGCCGGCCTGCCGCTCATGGTCGCCGCCGTGTCGATCGTGACGGCGCTCGGCGCGACCGCGATCGTCGGTCAGGTGTTCGAGCTGTCGTTCTTCATCGTCAACATGATCACGATGATGGGGCTCGCGCTCGGCATCGACTACAGCCTGGTCGCGGTGCAGCGCTTCCGCGAGGAGCTTGCGCACGGCCGCACGGTCAAGGACGCCGTCGCGGTCACCGGTTCGACCGCCAACCGCGCCGTCATGTTCTCGGGCATCACCGTGGTGATCTCCCTGATCGGTCTGCTGCTGGTGCCGTCGACCATCATGCGCTCGCTCGGCGCCGGCGCGATCCTGGTGGCGATCATGTCCGTGATCGCGGCGCTCACGCTGCTGCCCGCGGTGCTGCGCCTCCTGGGTCACCGCGTCAACCGCGGGCGCGTCCCTACCGCCCACCCGGGTCGCGAGCCCAAGGCGTGGACCGCGATCGCGCGCACCGTCATCGCGCGCCCCGCGATCTCAGCCGGGTTGGGGCTCGCGGTGCTCGTCGCGCTCGCGCTGCCGTTCCTCTCCATGCGCCTCACCTTCGCGGGCGTCGAGTCGCTGCCCGCGGACAACGAGATGCGGCAGGCCTCCGAGGTGCTGGTCGACCAGTTCGGCCAGGGCCAGAGCGGCACGGTGGTCGCGATCGACGACGCCGGGTCCGCGACCGTCCAGGTGGAGCGGCTCGCGCGCACCATCGAGGACGACCCGGCCTTCGCCGAGACCGCCGTCGACTGGCACGGCGACGCGGCGTTCATCGACACCCGCGACGTCAACGACGCCTCCTCCGTCGAGGCCGAGCAGGCGATCGAGCGTCTCCGGACCGTCATGGTCCCGGCCGCGCTCGACGGGACGGACGCGGTCGCCTACGTGGGCGGCGACCAGGCGGAGTCCGACGACTTCACCGCGACCATCCTCGACTACGCCCCGTGGGTGGTGCTCACGGTGCTCGGCGCGACGTTCGTGCTGCTGCTGGTCGCATTCCGCACGCTCGCCATCCCGCTCACCGCGATCGTGCTCAACGTGCTCTCCGCGGGCGCGGCGCTCGGCCTCCTCACCGCGGTGTCGCAGTGGGGCTGGGGCGCGGAGCTGTTCGGCTTCGCGCAGGTCGACGGCATCGCGCCATGGCTGCCCCTGTTCCTGTTCGCGGTGCTGTTCGGGCTGTCGATGGACTATCACGTGTTCCTCATCAGCCGCATCAAGGAGCACTACGACCGCACCGGCGACACCCGCGAATCCGTGGTGTTCGGCCTGTCCCGCACGGGTTCGCTCATCACTGGCGCGGCGCTCATCATGGTCGCGGTGTTCCTGGGCTTCGCGCTCGGCGACCTCGCGGAGTTCCAGCAGATGGGCTTCGGGCTCGCCGCCGCGGTCATCATCGACGCGACCGTGGTCCGCACGGTCCTGGTGCCGTCCATCATGACGCTGCTGGGCCGCCACAACTGGACCCTGCCGCGCTGGCTCGGCTGGATCCCGCAGGTCCGGATCGAGGGCGCGGCTCCCGAGCCGCCGCGCGAGAAGGAGCTCGTGGGGGTCTGACGCCTACAACGGACGATGCGCCGGGAGCCTCGGGCTCCCGGCGCATCGTGCCGTGTGGCGCGGTGGGGTCAGCCGACCCCGAAGCGCTGAGCGGTCTCCTTGATGGAGCGGGCGGACGCCTCGAGCAGCGCCCTCTCCGAGTCGTCCATCGGGGTGGTGGCCTGGTGCTCGATGCCGTTGCGGCCGATCACGGCGGGCAGCGACATGCAGACCTCGCCGACGCCCGGGTAGTCGATGAGGGTCGAGACCGGCATGATGCGCCGCTGGTCGCCCAGCACCGCCTCGACGATGCGCGCGCCCGCGGCGCCGACGGCGTAGTTGGTCGCGCCCTTGCCCTCGATGATCGTGTACGCGGAGCGCATCACGTCGTGGTGGATCTGCTCGCGCACCTCGGGCGTCATCACGATCTCGCCGTCGCGGCCGCGCCACTCCATGAGCGGCTGGCCGCCGATGGTCGCCGAGGACCAGAGCGCCACCTCGGAGTCGCCGTGCTCGCCCGCGATGTATGCGTGCACGTTGCCCACCGCGATGTCGCAGTACTTCGCGACCTGGTGGCGCAGGCGCGACGTGTCGAGCGCGGTGCCGGAGCCGAACATGCGGCTCGGGTCCATGCCGGACTTCTTGATCGCGGCGTACGTCACCACGTCGACGGGGTTGGTCACCAGGATGTAGATGGCGTCGGGCGCGACCTCGAGCAGGGGCGGCAGCACCTTGTCCATGAGGGAGATGGTCGCGCCGGCGAGGTCCATGCGGGTCTGGCCGGGCTGCTGCTTCGCGCCGGCGGTGATGACCACCACGTCGGAGTCCTCGACCACGCCGATGTCCGAGGAGCCGAGCACCGTCGCCTCGGGCATGAACTGGATGCCCTGCGCCAGGTCGAGGGCCTCCGCCTCGACCTTCGCGGTGTTGATGTCGTACAGCGCGACGGTTCGCGCGAATCCGCGCATCAGGCCTGCGTAGGCGAGGGTCGAGCCCACGGCGCCCGCGCCGACGATCGACACCTTCGAGGTCTTGTCCGACATGCCATCCTCCTGGGGTAACGGTCCACGACGAGCCTAGCGGCGGGCGGCGGACCGCGTCGCGCGCGAGGGACGATGCGGCGGTTCAGCCCGCGTCGGACAGGCAGAAGGTCTCGGCTCCCGGCAGGCCGACGCCGGACGCGTGACCGCCCTCGCCGAGAGTCCAGTTGATGTCCGCCCACGCGATGACGTCGATGCAGCCGTCGCGGCCGATCCCCCACCACGGGTAGATCTCCTGATGCATCTCCATGCCCTCGGCGGGGTCGAGGTTGCCCACGTCGAGGCGGATCGAGGAGTTGTCACATCCGAACGTGGTCTCGCCGAGCGTGTCGCCCATCGACGGCGGCCCGAAGTCCCACTGGCCGCAGGTCGCGTCGCCCACCACGATCCCCGCGTCCAGCGCCGAGAGCTCGCCGGTGCCCTCGCATCCGGTCCCGGCGTGCACGCTCGCGACCGTGTCGCCCACGAGCGACGTGTCCGTCCACACGCGCCAGGGCAGCGCCGCGATCACCGGGCGCCGCTCCGTTCCCTCGAGGGTGGTCGAGAAGCCGACGTCGACGCAATGGCCGGACTCCTCGTCCGTGAGCGTCCACTCGCGCTCGACGGGCACCGTGGTGGCGGAAGCCGCCGGCACCCACGGCACCGCCAGCGCCGCCACGACCGCCGCCACGGCGACCGCTCCCGCCCATGCCCACCCGCGCATCGTCCCCCCCCTCGAGGCTCGGCATCGACGCCTACCTGGGGGAACGCTAGCGCCGGGTGCTACAGCTTGTCGAGGGAGTTGAAGCGCAGGACCAGCCGCTTGACCTCGCCGCCGAAGTCGACCTTCACCACGGCGTTGCGACCCACGCCCTCGGTGCCGACCACCTTGCCCATGCCGTGCTTGTCATGGAGGACGCGCTCGCCCACCTCGAAACCGATGTCGCCCGAGCCGACGCCCGGCGGGCTGGGAGGCACGCGGCGGCTCCTGACGGCGCCGGCGCGCGCGTACGTGTTGCCGTCCTCGCGATCCTGGTTGCCGCCGTGACCGCCCGAGCCGTAGCCCATGCCCGACCACGCGCCGCCACGCGACGTGCCGCGGTCGGACTGCGCGCGCAGCGAGGACATGGTCACCGCGGCACGGGTCCACTCCATGAGCTCCGCGGGGATCTCCTCGACGAACCGGCTCGCGGTGAAGTACTGCGGGGCGCCCCAGCTCGAGCGGGCCTCGGCGCGCGTGAGGTAGAGGCGTTCGCGGGCGCGGGTGAGGCCCACGTAGGCGAGGCGACGCTCCTCCTCCATGTCCTTGGTGTCGCCCGACTCGATCGACCGCATGTGGGGGAACGTGCCGTCCTCCATGCCGGTGAGGAACACCACGGGGAACTCGAGGCCCTTGGCGGTGTGGAGCGTCATCATGGTGACCACGCCGCCGGTGCCGTCGGTGTCGGGGACCTGGTCCGCGTCCGCGACCAGCGCGACCTTCTCGAGGAAGTCCGCGAGCGTGCCCTCGGGGTTCTCCTCGGAGAACTCGCGGCCCACGGCCACGAGCTCCATGATGTTCTCGATCCGGCTCGCGTCCTGGGGGTCCTCGCTCGACCGCAGGGCGGCCAGCAGGCCGGTGCGGTCCGCGATGGCGTCGAGCACACCCGCCGGGCCGTTGTCCGCCGCGAGCGCGCGCAGGTCGTCCATCAGCCGCACGAAGTCCGCGATGGCACGCTGCGAGCGGGCCTGGATCGGCGCATCGTCCAGGCGGCGCAGCGCGGTGCCGAAGCTGGCCGCCTCGCCCGCGGCCACCAGGCCGCGCCGCACGCCCTCGACCGCCTCGACCGCGGTGTCACCGATCCCGCGCTTGGGCTCGTTGATGATGCGGCGGGTCGCGACGTCGTCGTCCTCGTTCACCACGGCGGCGAGGTACGCGAGCATGTCCTTGATCTCCTTGCGCTCGTAGAAGCGCGTGCCGCCGACCACCTTGTAGGGGATCTCGGCGCGGATGAAGCGCTCCTCGACGGCGCGGGACTGCGCGTTGGCGCGATACATGATGGCGATGTCGGTGGGCGCGACGCCGTCCTCGTCCATGAGTCGCTTGATCTCGGTCGCGATGTACTGCGCCTCGCCCTGCTCGGTGTCCGCGGCGTAGCCCTTGATCTTCTCCCCCGCGCCCGAGTCGGTCCACAGGTTCTTGGGGCGGCGGTCCGCGTTGTTCTGGATGACCGTGTTGGCGGCGGTGAGGATGTTCTGCGTGGAGCGGTAGTTCTGCTCGAGGCGCACCAGGTGCGCGTTCGGGTAGTCCTTCTCGAACTCCATGATGTTGCGGATGGTGGCGCCGCGGAACGCGTAGATCGACTGGTCCGCGTCACCCACGACGGTGAGCTCGCCGGCCGGCAGGCTCGCGTCGTCCGACGGGCCCACGAGCTCGCGCACCAGGACGTACTGGGCGTGGTTCGTGTCCTGGTACTCGTCGACCAGGATGTGGCGGAAGCGCTCGCGGTAGGCGCGCGCCACCTGGGGGTGGTGCTGCAGCAGCGCGACCGTCTTCACGATGATGTCGTCGAAGTCCACCGCGTTCGCCGCCTCGAGGCGCCGCTGGTACAGCGGATAGGCGGTCGCGGCGGCGTGCTCGATGGAGAACTTGGACGCCATCGAGGCGCCCGCGAGCGCGACCTCGGGTTCGATCAACTCGTCCTTGAACTTGCCGATCCGCCCCAGGATCGCCTTGGGCGTGAACTTCTTGGGGTCGAGGTTCAGCTCCTTCATGACGAGCTTCATGAGGTTGACCTGGTCGGACGTGTCGTAGATCGAGAAGGTGCTGCTCAGGCCGGCGAGCTTGTGGTCCGCGCGCAGGATCCGCACGCAGGCGCTGTGAAACGTCGCGACCCACATGCCGCGCGCCCCGGGGCCCACGAGCGCCTCGACGCGCTCGCGCATCTCCGCCGCGGCCTTGTTGGTGAAGGTGATCGCGAGGATCTGATGCGGGCGCGCGCGGTGGGTCTCGAGCAGGTGCGCGATGCGGTGCGTGAGCACGCGGGTCTTGCCCGACCCGGCGCCAGCCATGATGAGGAGCGCCTCGCCCTCGTGGGTCACGGCCTCCGCCTGCGGCGGGTTGAGCCCCGCCACCAGGGACGATGCGTCGCGCACCGGCCGGTTCGCGGCCGCGGCAGGCCGGTGGTGGCCCGAGAGGATGGGGGCCGGCGGGATCCACGCGTCCTCCGGCTCGGGCTCGTAGGCCTCGTCGGGCGCGGGCTCGAACCACTCCTCCGGCTCGGGCCCGACGGGCTCGGGAGCGGAGTTCGCGGGCGTGGCGGGCTGGGGCTCCGAGGGATCGGTGCCGTCGAGTTCGAAGAGCGCATCCATGACCCGGAAAGTCTAGGCGCTGCCTCCGACCCCCGCCCCCGCCCGAGTTCGCTGAGCACGGTCTGACGAGCGACACGCCGCCAGGTCTCGCCTGTGAACGTGTCCAGGCCCGCGTGTCGCGGCCCGGACCGTGCTGCGCGAAGGTGGGCTCAGGCCTTCGGGGACGTGCCGAACGCCTCGAGCGCCTCGAGCGCCTCGTCCGCCGCGCGGCGCACGTCCGGGTCCGGATCGTCGTCGCACAGCCGGATCAGGTCACGCCACACGTTGCGGTCGCTCACGGAGCGGTGCATCTTCGCGAGCAGCTCGTGGCAGCGGGCGAACGTGACGCGCCCCTCGGGCACCTCGTCCGCCGCGAGGCAGCTGAGATGCGGCGCGAGCGCGACGAGCATCTCCAGGGCCTCGTCGACGCTGTCGGCCTCGCTCGAGGCCGCAGGCGCGACGACACCCGCGACCACCGCATCGGCGACGGGATCGCCCGACGGGACCGGCGCATCGTCCCCCGACGCGCTCTCGGGCTCGAACACGAGGTCGGGCACCACCGCGAGCGGGAAGGCCATGGTCGGCAGGGACGGATCCGGGCTCGCGACGGGCGACGCGGCACGATCCGCGACCACCGGCACCTCGCCGGACTGGCGGGGCAGCTGGATCACCTCGTCGGGCTCGACACGCGGCGGCGCGGCGGGCGAGGCGGCCGCGAGGCGCATGGGCAGGCCCGCCGAGGTCTGCTCGAACGGGCCCACATGCTGAGGCACCGCGGCGAGCGGCGGCGGAGCGGGCGGCGAGGGATTCGCCTCCCGATCCTGCTGGCGCACGGACCACGGCCGCGCGTTCCAGTACTCATGCGCACGCGTGCGGCGCGCGCGCCGTCCCACGAACCCGTCGTCACCGGGCGCGACCGCGCCCGCTGGCGGCGCGGCGGTCCGCATCAGCCCCTCAGCCTCGTTGCCCCCCATGGGACCGACCATAGGACGGACCGCCTCAGGGCACAACCCCTGCGACGCTACCTAGCAGGGATATCACCGTTATCGTGCGCGGCGGCGGCGCGACACGCCGGAACCTCCGCGCGAGGAGAACGCCGCGGCGCCTCCGGTGCTCCCGGCTGACGCGGCATGACCGGTCGAGCCGCCGCGCGTGGCGGGGCGCTGGGCACGCTGCTGCGAGCCGCCCGTCGAGGCGCCGGCCCCGGACGAGGCACCCGCACCACCGCGGCCACGACCACGACGACGACCGCCGCCGCGTGCCTGGTCGCCCGAGCCCGAGCCCGCACCCGAGCCCGCACCGGTACGCGAACCCGCGCCGTTCCGCGGCGCCTTGGAGCGCTGCGCGGGCTGCGGCACCGGGCCCGCGGCGGTCGGCGCGACGAACGCGGCGACCTCGCCCACCAGGCGCGTCACCTGCGACGACGTCGCGCTGACCTCCTGCGGCTTGACGGTGATGTTGGCCTTGCGCAGCAGCTGCTGGGTCTCGCGGCGCTGCTCGGGCATCACGACGGTCACCACGTCGCCCGCGGAGCCCGCGCGCGCGGTGCGGCCGGACCGGTGGAGGTACGCCTTGTGCTCGGCCGGCGGGTCCACGTGGACCACCAGCTCGACGCCGTCGACGTGGACGCCGCGCGCCGCGACGTCGGTGGCGACCAGCACGCGGACGGTGTCGCCCGCGAAGGCCGCGAGGTTGCGGTCGCGCGCGTTCTGCGACAGGTTGCCGTGCAGGTCGACCGCGGGGATCCCGGCGGCGGTGAGCTGCTTCGCGAGCTTCTTCGCCTGGTGCTTGGTGCGCGTGAACAGGATGCGGCGGGACGTGCCCGACGCGAGCGTGTGGATGAGGTCGCGCTTGGCGTCCGCGCCCGCGACGTGGAACACGTGGTGGGTCATAGCCTCGACGGGGCTGTCCGCGGAGTCGACCGCGTGCGTGACGGGGTCGGACAGGAACCGCTTGACCAGCTTGTCCACGCCGTTGTCCAGCGTCGCGGAGAACAGCAGGCGCTGGCCACGCTGCGGTGTCTTGGACATGATCCGGGTGACGCCGGGCAGGAAGCCCAGGTCTGCCATGTGGTCGGCCTCGTCGAGCACGGTGACCTCGACGGCGTCGAGCGACACGTGGCCCTGGCCCATGAGGTCCTCGAGGCGGCCGGGGCAGGCGACCACGATCTCGACGCCGGCGCGCAGGGCGCGCTCCTGACGCTGCTGGCTCACGCCGCCGAAGATGGTGGTGGTGCGCATGCCGAACGCCTCCGCAAGCGGGGCGATGACGGCGTCGATCTGGGTGGCGAGCTCGCGGGTGGGCGCCAGGATGAGGGCGCGGGGGCGGCCCGGCTTGGCGCGGCCGCCGCGGGCGCCGAGGCGCGCGGCGGTGGGCAGCGAGAACGCGAGGGTCTTGCCGGAGCCGGTGCGGCCGCGGCCCAGCACGTCGCGTCCGGCGAGCGTGTCGGGGAGCGTGCCCACCTGGATGGGGAACGCGTGGGTCTTGCCCTCGCGCTCGAGGACGTCCGTCAGCTGGACGGGCACGCCGAGCTCGGCGAAGGTGGTGGAGGACATTCAGGTGCCTTTCGGGCAGGGGACGATGCGCACGTCGCCCGGGCGGGCGAGCGCACCTTCTTTGGTGGCGAAGGCGGAGGTGTCCGCTCTCGTTCGCCGAAGAGAATTTCTACGAGCCGCGCAGCCGGGATCCCCGGGCGCTGGCGAGAAGTGGAAGCAATCCGCGACGCAGGAGGGCCGTCATCGACCCTGCAAGTACCCCCAAGGGTAGCAGGCGCGGCAGAATCGCCTCATGACGGCGATCCCTGAGGGCGCCCGCGGCGAGCACCGCTGGCCGGCGGTCGCCGCGCTGCTGGTCGCCTTGGCCCTCTACCTGGCGCTGCCGTCGACGTTCCTGCCGACGCTGCGCTACGCGGTCGTGGGGATCGGGCTGCTGCTCCTCGTCCCCCTCCTGGTGGTCAACCCGGTGCGCATGCATCGGCAGACCGCGTGGACGCGCGGGATCTCCGTCGCCCAGGCGCTGCTGCTCGCCGCCGCGAACCAGGTGATGCTGGTCGAGCTGATCCTGTCCCTGGTCGAGCCCACCACCGGGTCGGGCACCCGTCTGCTCCTGTCCGCCGCGCAGGTGTGGCTCACCAACGTCATCGCGTTCGCCCTGGTGCTGTGGGAGCTCGATCGCGGCGGGCCGGTCGTGCGCCGCGCGCTCGACCGCGCCGACCTGCCGCCCGCGGACATCCGCTTCGCGCAGGACGAGGACCACGACGCGATCGAGGAGGTCGCGGCCGCCTCCTCGCGCCTCGCCGGCTGGCGGCCCAGGTTCGGCGACTACCTCTACTCGTCGCTGTCGAACTCGATGGCGTTCTCCGCCTCCGACTCGATCCCGCTGTCGGTGCGCGCCAAGGCGCTGATGGGGCTGCAGGCGTTCTCGGGGTTCGTGCTGCTGGCGCTCGTGATCGCGCGCGCGGTGTCGCTCTTCAACCAGGGATGAGCGCCGGTCAGACGATTCGGCGCTGCGCCGCCCAATGCGCGAGCTCGTGCCGGTTGGACAGCTGCAGCTTGTGCAGCACCTTGCCCACGTGCGTCTCCACAGTCTTGATGGAGATGAAAAGCTTCTCCCCCACCTCGCGGTACGTGTAGCCGCGCGCGATGAGCCGCATCACCTCCTGCTCGCGCTCGGTGAGCTTGTCGAGGTCCTCATCCGCCGCGGCCACCTCGCCGCCCGCCGCGCCGAACGCGTCGAGCACGAACCCGGCCAGCCTCGGCGAGAACACCGCGTCCCCGGTGGCGACGCGGCGCACCGCATCCGACAGGTCTGGCCCGGAGATCGACTTGGTGACGTAGCCGCGCGCGCCGGCCCGGACCGTCGCGACCACGTCCTCGGCGGAGTCGGATACGGACAGCGCGAGCACCTTGGGCGCGCCGGGATGGTGCAGCACCTCCGCGAGCACGTCGAGCGCACCTCCTCCGGTGCCGCCGGGAAGGTGCACGTCGAGGATCACCACCTGGGGCGCCTTGGCACGGATCTCCGCGACGGCGGACTCGACGTCGCGCGCCTCCCCGATCACGGAGATGTCGGGCTCCAGGCTCTCGCGAACCCCCACTCGGATGACGTCGTGGTCGTCCACGATCACCACGGACACGGTCATGGCTGCTCCTCCCGGGGCATGGTGATGGCGACCTCGGTGCGGCCGCCGGGCGCGGAGGCGACCTCGGCGGTGCCGCCGTGACGGGCCACGCGCCCGATGATCGAATCGCGGATCCCCAGGCGGCCCGCGGGCACCGCCGCGAGGTCGAAGCCGGGCCCGCCGTCGCGGATGAAGACCTCGAGGCCCGCGGCGGTCACCTCGGCGTAGACCGAGTACGGTCCGCGAGCGTGGCGCGCCGCGTTGAGGACGGCCTCGCGCACCGCGCGCACGGCGGCGGCCAGGCCGGGCGTGGTGGGCGCGTCGCCCACGGTCACCACCTCGACCTCGACGGCGTGAGCATCCTCGACCTCGGCCACCACGGTCGCGAGCGCCGTGGCCACCGACTCGTCGGTGGTGCGCCGGTCCTGGTAGAGGTAGGCGCGCAGGTCGCGCTCCTGGGCCCGCGCGAGGCGCGACACCGCGGCCGGGTCGTCCGCCTTCGCGCGGATGAGCGTGAGGGTCTGCAGCACGGAGTCGTGCAGGTGCGCGGCGATCTCCGCGCGCTCGAACTCCCGCACGCGGCGCTCGCGCTCCACGCCCACCTGGCGCAGCAGCCTCAGCCACCACGGAGCGAGCACCAGTGCGAGCGCGGTGATCACCACGATCGGCACCACCACGGCACGCACCACCGGGTTCCATCCGCCGGTCCCCATCGCGAACCAGCCGAGCGCGCCCAGCGCGAGCGCCACACCCGCCACCGCCCGCAGCCACGCGTCGCGCGAGAACAGCCCGCCCACGTCAGGCCGCCGCGCGTCGAGCTGCACCGCGTTCTCGAGCGGGCTCCACACCAGCACCACGGCGACCACGAACAGCAGCAGCGGCATCAGCCACCAGGCCAGATGCGCCCACTCGTACTTCTTCACCAGCAGCGCCGCCGCGATGCCCAGCAGCACCAGGCCCACCGTGGCGCGCCACCACTGCACGGCCGGGGAGCGACGCTCCAGCGGCCGCGCCAGGCGGGTCGCGGGGGCGGTCATGGCACCACCTTCGCACAGCGGCCGGCCCTCGCTCGTCGGCCACCGGGACGATGCGCGGCGCACCCCAGGATCAGGGTGCGAATCAGGGTGCTCCCTCATAGCGGGCCCGCGCACCGCGGCGCGAGACTCGAGGAAGATCCACAAGGAGAGACCCATGACTCAACCGCAGACCCCTCCCGCCGAGGCAGGGTTCTTCGCCACCATCCGCGGATGGGGCATCACCCGCAGCGATGCCCGCGTGTTCAGCGGCGTCGCCGGCGGCATCGCCGAGCGCCTGAACTGGTCGCGTGCCTGGACCCGTGTGGGCCTCGTGGTGCTCGCAGTTTTCCTCAACGGGGTGGTGCTGCTCGCGTATGCCGCCGCGTGGGCGCTGCTGCCCGACCGCCAGGGCAGGATCGTCGTCCAGGACTTCGGGCGCGGGGTGCCCAACGTGGGCGCGCTCGTGGGCATCGGCATCATCGCGATCCTCGGGCTGATCGGCCTGGGGGACACCGGCGGCCCGTTCCGGTTCGACACCGCCAACTGGCCGTGGAACGCGGTGGACAGCGGTCCCGCGCACGGGCTCCTCACCGCGTTCGCCGTGATGCTCGCGGTCGTGGTCCCCCTCGCCGTGATCGGCGGCGTCATCTTCTTCATCGTCATGATGGCGCGCCGCAACCGCGAGCGCGGCGAGCAGCCCCCGGGCACGCCGCCCGTGTACGCGGTGCCGCCGGCGTGGGCCGCCGACCGCCGTGCCCAGCGCGACGCCTACCGCGCCGCCCGCCACGAGCAGCGTGCGCAGGAGCGCGCGAGCGCCGCCGCCTACGCCGCGACCGCGGTCGACGAGGCCGTCACGGCCGCCAACGCCGCCGCGGAGCAGGCGGCCGCCACGGCTTCCACCGCGTACGCGGCGTCCAGCTACGGCACCCCTCCCCCCGCATACGCGCCGGCCGCCGCCCAGCCCGCCCCGGCATCGTCCCCCGCCCATCACGGCACCCCGTACGCCGCCCGCCCGCCGCGCGCGCCGCGGGTGCCGGGCCCCGGCGCACCCTTCTACCTGCTCACGCTCGCGTGGCTGGTGATCTCCGGCGCCGGGATCGTGTGGGCGGACTGGCAGGAGCTCCTCGCCGTGCACCCCGTGATCGCGTGGGGCCCGCTGTTCCTCACCGGCCTGGGCGTCATCCTCGTGCTGGTCGCGGCGACGGGCCGCCGCATGGGCTTCCTCGCGTTCCTGTCCGCGGTGGGACTCATCCCCGCGGCGATCCTCATCGCGAACGCGGACGACTTCCGCGACGGCTGGGCCGACCAGTACCTGCCCGAGATCCAGGTCGACGGCTTCGGCAGCGGCCCGCAGGAGGCGACCGGCGACGCGGTCACCGAGGTCGAGCCCGACCCGATCGACACGTTCGACGCGCTGTCCGCGTTCGACGGCGACTACGCGACCATCTCGCTGCCGTCGGGCTGCTACGCCACCGAGGACGTCCCGTCCTCAGCCGGCGAGTCCCGCGGCCTGGTGAGCATCGACCCGAAGGACCCGGGCGCGGAGACGCTCACGGCGGCGTTCACGACCGTCCGCATGGCCGCGGACACGTCCTTCACGCTCACCACGAAGGGCGGCGCCTCGGCGACCGTCTACTGGCCCGACCGGGAGGTCGCGTGCGACCTGTGGGACGGCACCGGCGTCTCGCTGTCGAACCCGGGCGCGACCGACGCCGCACTGACCGCCGATCCGTTCGACGGCTACGCGACCATCATCATCGAGGAGTCCGAGGAGGTGGCGCGATGAGCGCCGAGATCCGTCCCCGCCGTGGCGCCGCCGAGCGCGTCACCGGCGTCATCTGGGGGGCCATCGTGGCCGCGGCCGGCGCGTTCACCATCGCCGCGCTGTCCGGCTACGACGTGGACCTCGAGGTCCTCGCGATCGTCGCGCTGGTGGTGCTGGGCGGCTGGCTGCTCGCCTCCGCGCTCGCCGCCGCGTCCCGGCAGTCGCGCCAGGAGCGGGCCGCCGTCGCGAGCACCTCCCGCACCGCGGGGGACGATGCGCGGGTCGCCGCGGTCGACGAGGTCGGGGCCCCCGAGGGCTCCGCCCCGTCGGGTGGTTCCGCCGCCCCGCTCGCCCCCACCGCCGAGATGCCCGCTCCCCGCTCGCAGACGGACGGTCACACGTGGGCCGAGCCCGCGCAGCGGTGGGACGAGACCGCGGACACCGAGGTCATCGAGGCGGAGGCCACCGCACCGGTGTCCGACACCCCCGATCCCGAACCCGCCGACGGCGAGCGCAGGACGGATCAGTAGCGCGTCCTGCATGCAGGAGACATCTCTCCTGCATGCAGGACCGCATGCGGATCGGTCCTGCATGCAGGACCCGCACCAGCCGGCCCGGCACCCCCGAGCAACGGACGAGGCCCCGAGCATCAGCTCGGGGCCTCGTCCGTTCAGCTCACTCCCACTCGATGGTGCCCGGCGGCTTGCTCGTGACGTCGAGCACCACGCGGTTGACCTCGGCCACCTCGTTGGTGATGCGGTTGGAGATGTGCGCGAGCACCTCGTAGGGCACGCGCGACCAGTCGGCCGTCATAGCGTCCTCGGAGGACACGGGGCGCAGCACGACCGGGTGGCCGTAGGTGCGGCCGTCGCCCTGGACGCCCACCGAGCGGACGTCGGCGAGCAGCACCACGGGGCACTGCCAGATCTCCTGGTCGAGGCCGGCCTTGGTGAGCTCCTCACGGGCGATCGCGTCGGCGCGCCGCAGGATCTCGAGGCGCTCCCACGTGACCTCGCCGATGATGCGGATGCCCAGGCCGGGGCCGGGGAACGGCTGGCGTCCCACGATCTCCTCGGGGATGCCCAGCTCGCGGCCCACGGCACGGACCTCGTCCTTGAACAGGGCGCGCAACGGCTCGACCAGCGAGAACTGCAGGTCGTCGGGAAGCCCGCCCACGTTGTGGTGGCTCTTGATGTTCGCGGCACCCTCGCCGCCGCCGGACTCGACCACGTCGGGGTAGAGCGTGCCCTGGACCAGGAACTCGACGTCCTCGCCGTGCGCGCCGGCCTCCTCGACCACCTGGCGCGCGGAGTCCTCGAACACGCGGATGAACTCGCGGCCGATGATCTTGCGCTTGGTCTCCGGGTCGGACACCCCGGCGAGGGCGCCCAGGAAGCGGTCCTTCTCGTCACGGATGATGAGGCGCACGCCGGTCGAGGCGACGAAGTCCTTCTCGATCTGCTCGACCTCGCCGGCGCGCATGAGGCCGTGGTCGACGTGGATGCAGGTGAGCTGGTCGCCCACGGCCTTCTGGACCAGCGCGGCCGCCACGGCGGAGTCGACGCCGCCCGACAGCGCGCAGATGACCCGCTTGGAGCCCACCTGCGCACGGATCAGCTCGACCTGCTCGTCGATGACGTTCGACGGCGTCCAGTCGGGCTGCAGGCCCGCGACGTTGTAGAGGAAGTTCTCGATGGCGTGCTGGCCCAGCGGCGAGTGCTTGACCTCGGGGTGCCACTGCACGCCGCACATGCGCTTGTCGAGGTTCTCGAACGCCGCGACGGGCGCGCCCTCGGTGGTGGCGAGGACGTCGAAGCCGGGGGGCGCCTCCTGCACGGAGTCGCCGTGGCTCATCCAGACCTCCTGGACGGCGGGGCTGCCCGCGAGCGCGGTGCCGGCGGTGCCCACGGACGCCTGGGTGCGGCCGTACTCGCGCAGACCGGTCTTCGCGACGGTGCCGCCCATGGCCTGCGCCATGGCCTGGAAGCCGTAGCAGATGCCCATGACGGGGACGCCGGCCTCGAACAGTGCGGGGTCGATCTGCGGGGCGCCGTCCTCGTACACGGAGGAGGGGCCGCCCGAGAGGATCACCGCGGCGGGGTTCTTCGCGAGCATGTCCGCCGCGCTCATCGAGTGCGGCACCACCTCGGAGTAGACGCTCGCCTCGCGCACGCGGCGCGCGATCAGCTGGGCGTACTGGGCGCCGCAGTCGACGACGAGGACGGGACGGTGCTGGGTCTCGGTCACTTGGCCTCCTCCAGTTGGGCCGAGACCTCCGCGTGCACGCGGCGCTCGGCGAAGAACGACAGCAGGGGGACCACGCCGCCGGCGGCCATGTAGACCAGGCGCCCGAGGTCCCACTTCATGAGCATCCACAGCTGGGTGACCGTGGCGAGGTAGACGATGAACACCCACCCGTGCAGGATCGCGATGGGCCCGAGGATCGGGTCGAGCGTCTCCTTGAGATCCTCGAGGCCCGGGATGTACCTGATCAGGCCCACGAACACGATCATCAGCAGCGTTCCGGTGACGAACGCCATGACGCGGTATCGCTGCAGCGCGCCGGGGATCTTGCTGGAAGCGTCGCTCACGCGCCGTCCTCTCGGGTTGGGGGAACGCGTCCATTGTCCCGTATCCAGCGCACGGTGATGAACAGCGCGAACGCCCCGAACAGCCACCACTCGAGCGCGTACGCGGCGGACCGGAAGTTGAGCTCCGTGGTCGGCGGCAGCGGCTCGAGCGCGGTCCACGTCTCGGTGCCGTCGTAGGACACCAGCAGCGCGCTGTAGAGCGGCGCGGGCCAGGTCTGCGCGAGCTCCGAGGTGGCCATCGCGGAGGACCAGAAGGTGCCCTCGGCCGGGTCGGTCGTCGGGGTGGACGATGCGGCGGACGCCTCGGGCGCCCGGAGATAGCCCTCGATGGTCGCCTGGGTTCCCGGGGCATCGTCGACCCCCGCGACGTCGCCCTCGGGGCGCCAGCCGACGACGACGGCGAGGGTCGCGTCCTCGCCGGTGCCGGTCTGATCCGCGGGGACGGTGAGCGGGCGCACCAGCATCTCCGCGGCCGCGCCATCGACCTCGCGGCCGGTGACCACGGCGGCGTCCTCGTCCGCCCAGGTGCCCGTCACGGTGACCTGGCGGCCGTACGCGAGGCCTGCCGACTCCGCGGGCAGCAGCACCTCGGCGAGCGGGACCGCGGGTTCCGGCTGGACGGTGCGACCGGTGGTGGACGCGCGGGTCCACTGCCACCAGCCGAGCGCGCCGCAGACGCCCACCGCGAGCAGCGCGATGAGCACGGCGGAGATCACGCGGCCCCAGAGGATGGCGCCGCGGTCGGTGGCCGCCGTCACCGGCCGCGCACCACGGGGGTCGGCGCGGTGGGTGCGTCGTCGTAGGGGCGCGCGCACACGCGGTCGCGGCCCGCGAGCTTGGCGTCGTAGAGCGCGTCGTCGGCGCGCTTGACCACGCGGCGGCTGGCGCCGTCCGCGACGCCCGAGGACACGCCGATGGACAGGGTGACGCGATGGGAGTGGTCGCCGCACGCGACCGGGGTGTCCCGGACGATCCTTCTCATGCGCTCCATCATGACGGCTGCGTCGGCCAGCTCGGTATCCGCGAGCACCACGATGAACTCCTCGCCGCCCCAGCGGCCCAGCTCGTCGGCGGCCCGCACCTCGCCGCGCAAACGATCGCCGAGCGCCGCGAGGACCCGGTCGCCGCACGCGTGGCCGTGCTCGTCGTTGAGCTCCTTGAAACGGTCGAGGTCCGCGATCGCGACGCAGTATGTGCCGACCGCCGCGCTGCCGAGCTGCTCGAGCCGCGCGATGACGGGGCGACGGTTCGCGAGCCCGGTGAGGGGATCCGTGTTGGCGAGGTAGGCCGCTCGCTCGGCGTACCGCGCGACCTCCGCCCGCGCCGCGCCGGCGCGGTAGTGCGCGACCACGGACAGGACGAACATCAGCGTCGCGGTACCGATCGCGTTGACCGCGAACACCGCGCTCAGCTCGCTCGCGACCGCGTACGGCCCGATGCCGGGCGCCGCGAGCTGGGCGACCAGGAACGCCGTCGCGGAGATCACCACGAACAGCCAGCGCCAGCCCCGCTGACGGTCGGTGAACATGAGGAACACCAGCTGCGCGGACGTGATCATGTAGAGGTGGTGGCCCGAACCCCAGCCCAGCACGAACGCCATGTCGATCATGCCGATCGTGGCGGCGGTCAGGTACAGGGCCGCGCCCGCGAGCTGCCGCCCCGCGCGCACCAGGAGCAGCACGCCGACGAACGCGAGGAGCGTACCCAGGCTGAACCAGGGCATCGGACCCGTCATGATGCCGGGGTACGTGAGGTAGCGCAGGGTGAAGCCGACGGTGGTGCCGATCGAGATGAGCGCGAACGTCCGCACCGTGCCCGCGGCGGCGCCCTCGGCGCCCGTCAGGCCGCCGGCGCTTCGGTCGAAGAAGCCGGAGAGCAGCGCGGAGACGCGGGCGTACCTGTCGACCTGGTCCTCGGTCGCCATCATCCCCCCCCTCGCGTCGCACGGCCGCGTGCGCGAGGGAGCATCGGGCCTGACCCCTCAGCGCGGCCTCCGCTCAGAGTAGGCGGGCCGCGCCGAAAGCACGAGGGCAGGCGGGGTGCGGGGTCACCATCGCACGGCTCATGCGGGACCTTCGACCACGTGGGTCCCGGGAGTTCGTGGAACCATAGGGTCCGTGGCACGAAGCATCTACATCGCATCGGCCGAAGGCGACACCGGCAAATCGACCATCGCCCTCGGCATCACCAATCTCCTCGCCAAGCAGGTGGGACGCGTCGGGATCTTCCGGCCCGTGGCCCGCGTCGCCGACGGCTCCGACTACGTGCTCGAGCTGCTCCTCGGGCACGACAGCATCGACCTGTCCTACGAGGAGGCGATCGGAGTCACCTACGAGGACGTCCACGCCGACCCCGAGAAGGCGCTGTCGACCATCGTGTCCCGCTTCCACGAGGTGGAGCGCCGCTGCGACGCCGTCGTGATCGTCGGCACCGACTACACGGACGTGTCCGCCGCCGCCGAGCTGGAGTTCAACGGTCGCATCGCCGCGAACCTGGGCGCCCCCGTGGTGCTCGTGGTGCACGGCAGCGAGCGCACCCCCGCCGAGGTCGCGCAGGTGATCGATCAGGCGCGGCTCGAGCTCGCCGGGTCCCACGCGACCGTCGCCGGGATCTTCGTCAACCGTGCCGAGGCCGAGGACGTCGACGCGATCGCCGCGCTGCTGCCCGAGGACCTTCGCCTGGGCGTCCTGCCCGAGGACCCGCTGCTCATCGCACCGTCGATGAACCAGCTCGTGGAGGCCGTCGAGGGCACGCTCGTCACGGGCGACCCGGCGCTGCTCTCGCGCGAGACCCGCGGCATCATCGTGGGCGCCATGACCACGTCGAACCTCCTCGACCGCCTCGAGGACGGCTCCGTGGTGATCGTGCCCGGCGACCGCTCGGACACCGTGCTCGCCCTGCTGGCCGCGCACGGCGCGGAGGGCTTCCCGTCGCTGTCGGGCGTGATCCTCACCGGCGGCCTCGAGCCCCGCTCCGCGGTCCGCCGGCTGGTCGAGGGCCTCGGCTCGCCGCTGCCCGTGGTCCGCACCGCGCTCGACACGTTCGAGACCGCGCGACGCTGCTCCACCACCCGCGGCCGCCTGTCGCGCGAGAGCCAGCTCAAGGTGGACACCGCGCTCGCGATGTTCGATCAGCGCGTCGACACCGAGCGCCTCACGGCGGCGCTCGATCTCGCCCGGACGGACGTCATCACGCCGCTCATGTTCGAGTACGGCCTGCTGGACCGCGCCCGCTCGCGCAAGCAGCGCATCGTCCTCCCGGAGGGCGGCGACGACCGCATCCTCCGCGCCGCCTCGTCCCTCCTCACCCGCGACGTGGTGGAGCTCATCATCCTCGGGAACGAGACCTCGATCCGTGCCCGCGCCGCGGAGCTGGGCCTCGACATCGAGGACGCGACCATCATCGACCCCACGGACCCCGAGTACGTCGAGCGCTTCGCGCACGACTACTACGAGATGCGCAAGCACAAGGGCGCGACGCTCGAGGCCGCGCGCGACCGCGTCCAGGACGTCAGCTACTTCGGCACCATGATGGTCGAGCTGGGCCTCGCGGACGGCATGGTGTCCGGCGCCGCCCACACCACCGCGCACACGATCCTGCCGTCGTTCCAGATCATCAAGACCGTGCCCGGCGTCTCCGTGGTCTCGTCCGTTTTCCTCATGTGCCTCGCGGACCGCGTGCTGGTCTACGGCGACTGCGCCGTCAACCCGGACCCGACCGCCGAGCAGCTCGCGGACATCGCGATCTCCTCCGCGGACACCGCCGCGCAGTTCGGCGTCGAGCCGCGCATCGCGATGCTCTCCTACTCGACCGGCGAGTCCGGCACGGGCTCGGACGTCGACAAGGTGCGCGAGGCGACCCGCCTGGTGCAGGAGCGCCGCCCCGACCTGCTGGTCGACGGCCCGCTCCAGTACGACGCCGCCGTCGAGCCCTCGGTCGCGGCGTCGAAGGCGCCCGGCTCCCCCGTCGCGGGCCAGGCCACCGTCCTGGTGTTCCCCGACCTCAACACCGGCAACAACACCTACAAGGCCGTGCAGCGCTCCGCGGGAGCGGTCGCCGTCGGCCCCGTCCTGCAGGGCCTGCGCAAGCCGGTCAACGACCTCTCCCGCGGTGCGCTCGTGCAGGACATCGTCAACACGGTCGCGATCACCGCGATCCAGGCCCAGAACCTCGACTCCCCGGAAGGCAACGCGTGAGCGTCAACTACAACGGCATCGCCCTCGTGCTCAACTGCGGCTCCAGCTCGATCAAGTACCAGGTGGTGGACACCACCCTCGACGCGCCGCTCGCGTCGGGCCTGGTCGAGCGCGTGACGGACCACAACGAGGGCGTGCGCTCCGTCATCGAGTCCCTGTCCCAGCCCGGCTCGGGCGTGGACCTCTCCCAGCTCACCGTGGTGGGCCACCGCGTGGTACAGGGCGGCTCGGAGTTCTCCGCGCCCACCATCATCGACGACGAGGTCCAGGACGCCATCGCGAAGCTGTCCGTGCTCGCGCCGCTGCACAACCCCGGCCACGTCGCCGGCATCGCCGCCGCGCGCGCCGCGTTCCCGGACATCCCGCACGTCGCCGTCTTCGACACCGCGTTCCACCAGACGCTGTCCGAGGCCGCGTACTCGTACGCGATCGACCAGCGCCTCGCCCACGAGCACGGCATCCGTCGCTACGGCTTCCACGGCACCTCGCACGGATACGTGTCCCGCGAGTGCGCTCGTCTCATGGACCGCGACCCCAAGGAGCTGCGCATCATCACGCTGCACCTGGGCAACGGCGCGTCCGCGGACGCGGTCAAGGGCGGCGTCGCGGTCGACACCTCGATGGGCCTCACCCCGCTCGACGGCCTGGTGATGGGCTCGCGCACCGGCGCGATCGACCCCGCCGTGGTGTTCCACCTGCACCGCGCCGCCGGCATGGACATCGACGAGATCGACGACCTCTTCAACAAGCGCTCCGGCATGCTCGGCCTCACGGGCTACTCCGACATGCGCGACGTCCACAAGGCGATCGAGGAGGGCAGCCACGAGGCCAAGGTCGCGCTCGACATCTACACGCGCCGCATCAAGGGCTACGTGGGCCAGTACATGGCTCAGCTGGGCGGCCTCGACGCGATCGTGTTCACGGCGGGCGTCGGCGAGAACGACGACATCGTGCGCGCCGAGTCGCTCGCGGGCCTCGAGGAGCTGGGCGTCGAGCTCGACCTCGAGCTCAACGCGGGCCGCAAGAAGGAGGCGACGCTCGTCTCCACGGCGTCCTCGCGCGTCCAGGTATGGGTCATCCCGACCAACGAGGAGCGCGAGATCGCGCTCCAGTCGATCGCCTCGGTCTCCTAGCCAGCCACCGCATCGTCCCGAGGGCCGGTCTCCCACAGGGGAGGCCGGCCCTCGGCGCGTTCCGGCGGCTTGCGCCCATCCACACGGATTCCGCACTGATCCACACCAGCGGCGTCTCACGCGCGAGAGATGCCTCGGATCCGCGCGGGGGGAGCGCCATTGTGTGGACAGACGCACGCACGGCGCGGAGGGACGATGCGCCGCCCCCCGGCCACGGCAGCGTTCACCGGGAATTCGCCTCCGAATCAGGACCTTCGCCGCGCCGTGTGAACGTTCACCATGCCATGCTGGCCAGGTACCCGAGATGGAGGAAAACATGGCACCGACGCCCTGGTCCAGCCGCACCGCGGATTCCGTCAGCGATGCCGAGGTCGAGGCGATCGACCTGTGGTGGCGGACAGCCAACTACATGTCCGTCGGGCAGATCTACCTGCTCGACAACCCGCTGCTGCGGGAGCCGCTGCACCGCGACCACGTGAAGAAGCGCCTGGTGGGCCACTGGGGCACCACGCCCGGCCTCAACTTCATCTACACGCACCTCAACCGCATGATCACCTCGCGCCAGCAGCCGACGATGTACATCATCGGCCCGGGCCACGGCGGGCCCGGCCTGGTCGCCGCGAGCTACCTCGAGGGCACGTACAACGAGACGTATCCGGAGATCTCCGAGGACGAGCGCGGCCTGCAGCGCCTGTTCAAGCAGTTCTCGTTCCCCGGCGGCATCCCGTCGCACGTGGCGCCCGAGACGCCCGGCTCCATCCACGAGGGCGGCGAGCTGGGCTACGCGCTCAGCCACGCGTACGGCGCGGCGTTCGACAACCCCGACCTGCTGGTCGCGGCCGTGGTGGGCGACGGCGAGGCCGAGACCGGCCCGCTCGCCACCAGCTGGCACTCGAACAAGTTCATCAACCCCGCCACCGATGGCGTGGTCCTCCCGATCCTCCACCTCAACGGCTACAAGATCGCCAACCCGACCGTCCTCAGCCGCATCTCCGAGGACGAGCTCAAGGCGCTCATGGTCGGCTACGGCCACAAGCCCCACGTCTTCACCGCCGGCTTCGACGACGAGACCCCCGCCTCGTTCCACGCGCGCTTCGCCGCCGTGCTCGACGAGGTGATGGACGAGATCGCCGCGATCAAGGCCGAGGCCAAGGTCAACCCCGACATGGACCGCCCGATGTGGCCCATGATCGTGCTGCGCACCCCCAAGGGCTGGACCTGCCCGCCGTCGATCGACGGCAAGCGCACCGAGGGGTCGTGGCGCGCGCACCAGGTGCCGCTGTCCAACGCCCGCGACACCGACGACCACCTCCACACCCTGGAGGCGTGGCTGCAGTCGTACGGCCCGGAGGACCTCTTCGACGAGGCCGGCGTGGTCAAGCCGGAGGTCCTCGCGACCGTCCCGAAGGGCGAGCTGCGCATGTCGGCCCGCCCGGAGGCCAACGGCGGCGTGCTCATGAAGGACCTGGTCATGCCCGACTACCGCGACTTCGCGGTGGACGTGCCCGCGCCCGGAGCCGAGATCGGCGAGGCCACCCGCACCCTCGGCGAGTTCCTGCGCGAGGTCATGCGCAACAACCCCGACAACTTCCGGATCTTCGCTCCCGACGAGCTCGCGTCGAACCGCATCCAGGCCGTGCTCGACGTCACCGACAAGGTGTGGAACGCGGAGATCGACCCCGACGACGGCAAGATGAGCCACGAGGGCCGCGTGGTGGAGATGCTCTCCGAGCACCAGTGCCAGGGCTGGCTCGAGGCGTACAACCTCACCGGCCGCCACGGGCTGTTCACCAGCTACGAGGCCTTCATCCACATCGTCGACTCGATGTTCAACCAGCACGCCAAGTGGCTCAAGGTCGCGCACGAGCTCCCGTGGCGCCGCCCCATCCCGTCGCTCAACTACCTGCTGTCGAGCCACGTGTGGCGTCAGGACCACAACGGCTTCTCGCACCAGGACCCGGGCTTCATCGACCACGTGGTGAACAAGAAGGCAGAGGTGGTCCGCGTGTACCTCCCCGCCGACGCCAACACCCTGCTCGCGACCTACGACCACTGCCTGCGCAGCCGCGACCGCGTCAACGTGGTGGTCGCCGGCAAGCAGCCGCAGGCGCAGTGGCTCACCATCGAGGAGGCGGAGAACCACTTCGCGCGCGGCGCCGGCATCTGGGACTTCGCGTCCAACGTGCCGCTGGGCGAGGAGCCCGACGTGGTCATGTGCGGCATCGGCGACGTGCCCACCATGGAGATCCTCGCGGCGATCGACATCATCCGCGAGGAGCTGCCCGACCTCAAGGTCCGCATGGTCAACGTGGTCGACCTCATGCGCCTGCAGCCGCCCAAGGAGCACCCGCACGGCATGACGGACCGGGAGTTCGACCAGCTGTTCACCTCGGACAAGCCGATCATCATGAACTACCACGGCTACCCGTGGCTCATCCACCGCCTGACCTACCGCCGCAACGGACACGCGAACCTGCACGTGCGCGGCTTCAAGGAGGAGGGCACCACCACGTCGCCCTTCGACATGGCGATGGTCAACGACATCGACCGCTACCACCTGGTGATGGACGTCATCGACCGCGTGCCGGGTCTGGGCACGCGCGCCGCGTCGCTGCGCCAGAAGCTGCAGGACAAGCGGTTCGAGGCCCAGCGCTACGCGTACGAGACCGGCGCCGACCTCCCCGAGGTCGCCGAGTGGGTCTGGTCCGGCGCCGGCACCGAGGTGCAGGCCAAGCTCTCGGGCGCGCTCGCGACCGACGGCGACAACGAGTAGGGACTCCTCTCCCTCTCCTCCCAGGGGGACGATGCGCGGGCCGCCACCGCGCATCGTCCCCCTTTCGCGTGCCCGCCAGATTTCCTAGCACAGCAGGCGGTATGCCCCCCTTTGCCCGGTCCGACCGGGCGGCGCGGGTGACTCTGGCCACAGGCAGGTTGAGCGTGGCACCCAGGCGCGATACCGTCGCGCGAACACTGTCACGAGACTTGGGGGGAACCAACCCGTGAGATCACGATTCGGCGCACGCGCGCTGGCCATCACCACCGCATCCGCGCTCGCGTTCGGGGGCTTGGCCACCGCGGCCTCGGCCGCGGACGCCGCGACCCTGACAGTCGGCGAGGCCGGGGTCCTGACGCTCCCCGCCGGCGACGGCGTGCGCGACGAGACCGAGGTGACGGTCACCTCCGACGTCGCCACGACGCTCACCGTCTACGTCAACGAGACCGGCGCCGGCCCGCGAATCGTCACCTACGAGCCGATCGAGATCGTCGACCCGGCCGTGCCGGCGACCATCCCGGTCTCGGTGGACGATTTCGCTCCGGGCCACTACGAGATCTACGTCGTGCCGGCGGCAGGCGACTCCGCGCTCGCGCTCCTCACCGTGGGCTCGGGCGAGCCGCTGGACGTCAGCCTCACCCTGTCCAACTCCACGATCTTCACCTGGTCCGGCGCGTCGCCGCGCACCACGGTCGCGACCGTCAGCGCCACCGACGAGACCGGGCTCACCGTGCCGTTCACCGGCACGCTCACGTCGACCGTGGGCGGCAAGACCACCGCGCCGTCCATCGCGTCGACGACCGGCGACGCCGTGACCAAGAAGATCTACGCCACGAACCTCGGGGCGGGCACGGGCACCGTGACGGCCACGGTCAGCGGCCCGGCGGCGATCGAGTACTCGGACAGCGCCTCGCTGACAGTCGGATCGACCGCGGTCACGGGCCTCGCGTTGTCGCGGAGCCTCGGCACCGTCTACCCGCTCAAGGACAGCTACCGCGACACGGTGGCGTTCACGGTCACGCCCTCGACCACCAGGGATTCGGCGTTCGACGCCACGGGCACGGTCAAGGTCGTCAAGGACGGCAAGACGGTGAAGTCGTGGGCCCTCACGACGTCGAAGAAGCGCACCCTCACCTGGGACGGCCGAGTCGGCGGGAAGGTCGTCGCCGGCTCCTACACGGTCACCGCCGCGCTCCGGGGTCCGGAGGGCGCCAGGCGCACCGCGTCGACCACGGTCCGAGTCTCGGCCACGGCGATCACGAGCGTCGGCCTGAAGAAGAGCGTCGGCACCGTGTACCCGGCGAAGGACTCGTACCGCGACTCCGTCGCGTTCACCATCATCCCGCGCACCACGACGGGGACCGTGCTGCCCGCGCGGGGCACCGTCAAGGTCGTGAGGGACGGCAAGACCGTGAAGTCGTGGAGCCTCACCACGTCGAAGAAGCGCACGCTCACGTGGGATGGCCGCATCGGAGGCGCAATCGTGCCCGGCACCTACAGCGTCGCGGTATCGGTCAAGGGCCCCGAGGGCAGCACCAAGAAGGCGACGACCGTCGTCAACGTCAGCGCCAGGACCCTGGTCACCAAGACGCTCATCAAGACCTACCCGGCCAGCGCTGTCATGACGAGCTATCAGCCGTTCGACTACTCGGAGGACGGCTACTGCGTGGCGAATCACTACGGGTGGGGAGACGTGTTCTGCCAGGGCTACGACGCGTTCGATTTCGAATCGCTGTCGCTCGCCGCCTACGGGAAGATCAACGTGCCATCCGAGGTCGTCGGCTCAGAGAGGTTCGGCGGCACGAGCGTGCGGGTCTACGCGACCTGGGCCGACGTCTCCGGCATCGCCGTGTGGAGCTACGACCGGACCTCGACAGGGTCCACGAAGGTCGGCGAGGCGCGTGAGGGCTCTCAGGCCCTGGGCGCGCTCAAGCTCCCCGAGACGTCGAAGAAGATCCACATCGGCATCGGGCTCGGCGAGAACTCGTGGGCCGACGTCACCTCGTTCAGGACCGTCTATACCTACAAGACGCTGCAGTAGCGAGCGCGCAGCCTCGTCCCAGGGGGACGATGCGCGGGTGACCTCGGTCCCACCGCCCGCCCGCGCATCGTCCTAGGGTGAGAGCCATGCTCGCCGCCTACGCCGCCCGGTTCAGCCCCGACGATCCCCCGAGCGCGCTCGACGTGGGCGAGCGACCCGAGCCTGAGGACCACGAGCACTGGTCGACGGTCGACGTGCGTGCCACCTCGATCAACCACCACGACGTGTGGAGCCTCAAGGGCGTGGGCCTGGCCGAGCACCAGCTGCCGATGATCCTCGGCTGCGACGCGGCCGGCGTCGCCCCCGACGGGACCGAGGTGGTGGTGCACGGCGTGATCGGCGCGGACGGCCACGGCGTGGGCCCGCGCGAGCCGCGCAGCATCCTGTCGGAGCGCTATCAGGGCACCTTCGCGGAGCGGGTGTCCGTCCCCACCGCGAACCTCATCGCCAAACCCAGGGAGATCTCCTTCGAGGAGGCGGCCTGCCTCCCGACGGCCTGGCTCACGGCGTACCGGATGCTGTTCCACGGCGCCGGTCTGACTCCCGGGCAGTCCGTGCTGGTACAGGGAGTGGGCGGCGGGGTCGCGAGCGCGGCGATCGCTCTCGGCGCCGCGGCGGGTCTCGAGGTGATCGCGACCTCCCGCTCGGAGGCCAAGCGCGAGGCCGCGCTGCGGATGGGCGCGGCCGCAGCCGTCGAGCCGGGCGCACGGCTGCCCCACCGGGTCGACGCCGTCGTGGAGACGGTCGGCAATGCGACGTGGAAGCACTCGATCGCCTCGGTCAGGAACGGTGGCACCATCACCATCGCCGGCCACACCACGGGCGACCCGGACCCCGCGCTGCTGACCCGGGTGTTCTTCCACGAGCTCCGCATCCAGGGCGTCACGATGGGAACCCGCGAGGACCTCGCGGCGCTGCTCGCGTTTCTGGCCCGCACCGGCCTGCGGCCGACGATCGACTCCACCTACCCGCTCGCGCGCGCCCGCGACGCGATCGCCCGCGTGGCGGGCGGCGAGCACCTCGGCAAGGTCGTGCTGACGGTCTGAGCTCAGCCCTTGAGGCCCCGGCGGCTCGCGATCGCCCCGGAGAGCACCCGCCAGCCGATGAGGAACGCCGCGAGCACCGTCCCCGCGACGATCACGAACGACACCTGCACCCCCTGGCCGTAGATGGCACGTAGGACCATGCCGCCCACCAGCGTGGATGCCCACACGATCACGCCGGTCCGCCTCCAGTCGCAGGGACGCCGCCACGCGCGCGCGATCAGCCACCCGAACGCGGCGCCGGTCGCGAACGGCGACACCGTCTCGAGCAGCCCCCAGCCGTTCTCGCCGAGGATGCCCTCCTCGTGGCTCGCGCGGCCGATCGCGGAGAACACCACGATCGCGCCCAGGTCCAGCGCCGCGGCGCCGAGCGCCGCCTGCCGCAGATTCATGACCGGCTCCCCTCCAGGCCGCGCAGATGCTCCCTGATCATCAGGATGCCCGCGACCGCCGCATCGTCCCCCACTTCGCGCGACCGCGCGCGCAGCTCGCCCGGTGCGACGCCCAGCCCGCGCAGCTCCCCCGTGTGGCCCATCAGCCAGCGCTCGATGCGCTCGGCGTCGACCTCGGGGTGGAACTGGACCGCGAGCGCACTGCCGTACGCGAACGCCTGGCATGGCGTGGCAGGCGTCGAGGCGAGGACGGTCGCGCCCGGCGGCGGCACGATCCGGTCGCCGTGCCAGTGGAGCACGGGCGCGCCGTCGAGGTGACGCAGCGGGGTGGACGATGCGGCGGGCGCCAGATCCACGGTCCCCCACCCGACCTCGGGCTGGCCGGGCTCGACCCGGCCTCCGAGCGCGTGCGCGAGCAGCTGCGCCCCCAGGCAGACGGCCAGCGTCGGCATCGCGGACGCGACGCGGGAGGCCAGCAGGGCCGCCTCCTCGGCGAGCACGGGGTAGTCATCGACGTCCCCGACACCGACCGGCCCGCCGAGCACCACGCCGAGCTCCGCCGAGGCGAACGGCGCGAGGTCGTCGACCCCGGCGTCCAGGTAGATCACCTCGTAGCCGTGGGCGGCGATCTCCGCCTCCCATATCGCGAGGTCCTCGAAGGCGACGTGGCGGATCGCGACGCATCTCATGGCTGGGAGCCTAGGCCCGCGGGCGCTCCTCCACACACACGCGCCTCGGACCGGCCCGGTCTGGTCATGTCCAGCGTTCACATGGGGCCTCTGTGTGGATCAGTGCTGAAGCCTGGTGGATGAGCGCACGGCGCGTCGCGACTAAAATCGCCGGGTGGCACACCTGCTTGGCGCCGAGGCGCTTCACCTGGACTTCGGCACCGGACCGGTGCTCGCCGGCATCTCGATCGGCCTCGACGACGGCGACCGGATCGGCATGGTCGGCACCAACGGCGCGGGCAAGTCCACGCTCCTCAAGGTCCTCGCGGGCCGGATCGAACCCGACGACGGTCGCGTCACCGTGGCCCGCGGCACCCGCATCGGCGTGCTCGACCAGTCCGACCACGTCGACGAGTCCCTCACCGTCGCCCAGGCGATCGTGGGCGACCGCGACGAGCACGAGTGGGCGGCCGACCCCCGTGTCCGCGACATCATGGCGGGCCTGGTGCCCGACCTGCCGGCCGAGGCGGTCGTCGGCGACCTCTCCGGCGGCCAGCAGCGCAGGGTCGCGCTCGCGCACGTCCTCGTCGAGGACCACGACGCGATCTTCCTCGACGAGCCCACCAACCACCTCGACGTCGAGGGCGTGACGTGGCTCGCGGACCACCTCAAGCGCCGCTGGCCCGCGAACCGCGGCGCCCTCCTGGTGGTCACCCACGACCGCTGGTTCCTCGACGAGATCTCCACCCGCACGTGGGAGGTCCACGACGGCGAGGTCGACCAGTACGAGGGCGGGTACGCCGCATACGTGCTCCAGCGCGTGGAGCGCGACCGGATCGCCGCCGTCACCGAGCAGCGCCGCCAGAACCTCATGCGCAAGGAGCTCGCGTGGCTGCGCCGCGGCGCCCCGGCCCGCACCTCCAAGCCGAAGTTCCGCATCGACGCCGCCAACGAGCTCATCGCGGACGTCCCACCCATCCGCGACGCGGTCAAGCTGCACCGCATGGCCGCGGCCCGCCTGGGCAAGGACGTGGTCGAGCTCGTCCGCGTGGGCGTGAGCTACGGCGACAAGCAGGTCCTGAAGGACCTCGACTTCAACATCGGCCCCGGTGACCGCATCGGCATCCTCGGCGAGAACGGCGCCGGCAAGTCGACGTTCCTGCGGCTGGTCACCGGCGACCAGGAACCCACCAGCGGCCGCGTCAAGACCGGCCTCACCGTGCGCGTCCGCCAGCTCAGCCAGCAGCTCGCCGAGCTCGAGGACCTCGCCGACCAGCGCGTCTCCGCCGTGGTCAAGCAGTACTCGTCGATCCAGCTGAGCGACGGCCAGGAGATGACGCCCAGCCAGCTGCTCGAGCGCATGGGCTTCACGTCCGCGCAGCTCAAGACGCCCGTCGGACGCCTCTCCGGCGGGCAGCGCCGCCGCCTGCAGCTCCTCGTGGTGCTGCTGAGCGAGCCCAACGTGCTGGTCCTCGACGAGCCCACCAACGACCTCGACACCGACATGCTCGCGGCGCTCGAGGACCTGCTCGACTCGTGGCCCGGCACCCTCATCGTGGTGAGCCACGACCGTTACCTCATGGAGCGCATCACCGACCAGCAGTACGCCGTGGTCGACGGCGGCCTGCGCCACCTCCCCGGCGGCGTCGACGAGTACGTCGAGCTGTCGCGCGAACGGCGCGCGGGCGGCACCTCCGGCATCGGCACGTTCGGGCAGGGGGACGATGCGCCGGTCACCTCGGCGACGCCCGTCACCGCCGCATCGTCCACCCTCACCGGCGCCGCGCGCCGCGAGGTGGAGAAGGAGCTCAAGGCGGTCGAGCGCCGGATGGCGAAGATCCAGGAGCTCACCGAGGGCACCCACCACGAGATGGCCATGCACGACCAGTCCGACTTCGCGGGGCTCGCGACGCTCATGAAGAGCCTGCAGGCGCTCGAGGACGAGAACGCGGCGCTCGAGGAGCGTTGGCTGGAGCTGGGCGAGCAGCTCGGTTGAACGTTGCCCGACGGGCAGGCTCGCGACATCGGTCCCGGGCGGGGTGACGGAAGGGTCGCTTAGCCTGGGTCCGTTCGAAGGAGCGTCCCCATGGCCGAACGCACCATCCCCATCGCCGGGATGACGTGCGCCGCGTGCGAGGGCACCGTGGCGACCGCCGCGCTGTCGCTGCCCGGCGTCGAGTCCGCCGTCGCGGACCGCCGCGGCGGCCGTCTCACGCTCACGGGATCACGCCTGCCCTCGGACGGCGACCTCGACCGCGCCCTCGCGGACGGCCCGTACAGCGTCGGCACCCGACCGTGGCTCAGCCGCGAGCATCGCGTGTGGCGGGACCTCGCGCTGTCGGTCGCGGGCGTGGGCGCGATCGCGATCCTCGCGTGGGCGCTCGGGCTGGACCAGCGGGTGCAGGAGCTCACCGCGGGCGCGTCGGCGGGATCGCTGGTGGTGGTCCTCGGGCTGGGCGTCGCGGCGAGCGTGTCGACATGCATGGCGCTGGTGGGCGGGCTCGTGGTGTCGCTCGCCGCGTCGGTGCCGTCGAACGCCACCGGCCTCGCGAGGATGCGTCCCCACCTCGCCTTCAACGCGGGACGCGTCGTGGGCTTCGCCGTGCTCGGCGCCCTGGTGGGCGCCGTGGGGCGGACCGTCGCACCCTCGGGGCTGCTGCTCGGGCTGCTGGTGCTCGCGGCCGCGGCGGTGATGGCCGTGGTGGGCGTGCGCCTCACGGGTGCGTCGCCGCGCCTCGCCGCGTGGCAGGTGTCGTTGCCGGGGCGGTGGGGTGGTTGGGCTCGCGCGGACGTCGGAGGCGCGGGCGTGCTGCGCGCGATGGCGGTGGGCGCCGCCACGTTCTTCCTGCCCTGCGGGTTCACGCAGGCGGTCCAGCTGTACGCGCTGTCGACGGGCAGCCCGGTGGCGGGTGCGACCGTGATGGCCGTCTTCGCCGTCGGCACCACCCCGGGGCTGCTCGCCGCCGGCGCGGCGGCCTCGACCGCGCAGCACGGATCGGGACGCGCGCTGCGCGTCGTCGGCGTCGTGGTGCTGGCCTTCGCCCTGGTGACCGGCACCGGCGCGCTCACCCAGATCGCCCCGGGACTGCGGGTCGGCACCGTCACCGCGACCGAGCGGACATCCAACGTCGTCGACGTGGACGGCGTCCAGGAGGTGAGCACCGCGGTGGTCGCGGACGGCTACTCTCCCGACGTCACCGTCGTGTACGCGGACGAGCCCGTGCGCTGGACCCTGTCACCGGAGTTCTACGGATGCGCCAACGTGGTCGACGCCCGCTCGCTCGGGTTCGACAGCATCGACGTGCTGCGCGGCGCCGCGACCGTCGAGTTCACCCCCACCGAGACGGGCACCTACCCGTACGCCTGCACGATGGGCATGTTCACCGGCGCGATCGTGGTGATCGACCGGCCCGCGGCGTGACCCCCGGCCACGCGCCCGAAACATCCGCCCCGTAGGGTCGAGCGCATGGATGTCGCGATCGTCGGAGCCACCGGGGACGTGGGCCGCGCGGTGTGCGGCGCGCTGATCGAGCGCGGCGACCTGGGCCCCACGTCGCGGCTGCAGCTGGTCGGCCGCCCGGGCGGCGCGTCCGGCCAGGCCGTGCACGGTCTGCGCGTCGACCTCATCGACGCGCACGACGAGCACGCGCCTCACATCGACGTCGCGTCGCGGCCCGAGGACGTGGTCGCGGACGTGGTGGTGATGACCGCCGGTCGCACCTTGCCCACCGGCACCGGCCAGCCGATCGACCGCGACCGCCTCGCCCACGACAACCGGCGCGTGTTCGAGGAGTATGCGGACGCGCTCGCCGCGCACGGCAGCGGCCACGAGGTCGTGATCGTGGTCTCCAACCCGGTCGAGCTCGCCGTCGAGGTGTTCGCCCGCCGGCTTGGCCGCCACCGCGTGATCGGCATGGGCGCATGGCTCGACACGCTGCGGTTCCGACGCGAGATCGCCGCGACCCTGGGCATCCGACGCCACCGCGTGAGCGGGTTCGTGGCGGGTCAGCACGGCGACCGCATGGTCCCTCTGTGGTCGTCCGTGCGTCTCCGCGGGCTCGACCCGGATGAGCGCACCGAGATCGTCGACCGTGTGCGCGGCGACCGCACCCTGGCCTCGTTCCGCTCCGAGGTGGCCGCCGCGAAGCAGCGCATCTCGGATGCTCCGGACATCGCCACAGCGTTCGCGGCGGTGGACGCCTATCCGCCGGACGTGCAGGCGGTGATCCGCCCCTACCTCACGCATCAAAGCGGCGCGAAGACCGCGCACGGCACCGCCAACGCGACGGCGGACCTGGTGCGGACGGTGCTCGATGGACGCGACATCGTGGTGGCGGGACAGGTGCTGCTGGACGGTGAGATCGACCTGGGAGGGTCGCCGTGGCACGGCGTGCTGGGCGTGCCGGTCGCCGTGGGACCGGACGGTTGGTCCCGCGTGATGCTCGACACCCTCGCCGCCGACGAGAGCCGCGTCCTGTGGGAGGTCGCGCAGTCCATCAACGAGTCCGTGGTCGCGTGGGGCGGGGGCGCACCATGAGCACCCTCACGCGGCGCTGGTTCGCCTTCATCCGGGTCGAGGACCGCAGCGGCGCCTCCGCCGCCCTCACCGGGGTCTTCTCGGAGCGCGGCGTGAGCTTCGGGTCGCTATCGACGCTCGACGTCCACGCGGGGGTGGGCACGCTGTGCGTCGAGTTCGCCGCGTCGGAGCGGCTGGCACAGGTGCTGGTGCGCACGCTCGCCCGGCTCGCGGTGGTACGCGACGTGGACCTGGTGCGCGCGGACGATGCACGGGTCAGGGCCGTCGCCATCCTTCCGGGCGGCGTCGCGCCCGGTGACCCGGGCGAGGGCGTCGACGCCTGGGCGGATCCCGCGGGCGATCTCACCGTGCTGTCCGGCACGGTGGCCGCCGTCGAGTCGGCGGTCGCGCGGCTGCGCGCCGGGGGGCGGCCCCCGGTGGCCGTGTCGGTGCTCCCACCCCGCTGACGCGCAGCCCCCCTCAGCCCGCGACGGGGACCGCCTCCGCGTCCGCCGCGACCGCCGCATCGTCCACCGTCACGGTGCCGTGCGGCACGATGACCGCCCGCCCGAGCATCGTCCCCGTCTCGAGCCGCGCGTACGCGTCGAGCGCGTCCTCGAGCGCGAAGGGGGTGATGTCGACCTCGAGCCGGCCGGCGCGGTAGAGCGCGGCGAGCTCGTGGAGCTCCTCGAGGGTGCCCATGTACGTGCCGGTGAGCTCGGCCTCGAAGGGCGTGGTGTAGAAGCCCCAGTCGGTGCGGCCGCCGGCCAGCCCGACCACGGTGATGCGGCCGCGGACCGCGACCACGGACTGGGCGAGCCGGATGGTGTCCTCGGTGCCCACCAGGTCGAAGACCGCGTCGACGCCGCGGCCCCCGGTGAGCTCGCGGATCCGCGCCGCCTGGTCCTCGCCGCCCTCGACCACGGTCGCACCGCGCTCGGCGGCCAGGTCGCAGGCCTCGGCCTTGATGTCGGTCGCCAGGACCGTCGCCGCGGTCATCTCGCCGAGGATCTGCACCGCGAACTGGCCCACGCCGCCCAGCCCGATCACCAGGGCGGTACGCCCGCCGGACGTCAGCCGCGGGAGCGCCAGCTTGACCGCGTGATAGGCGGTGAGGCCGGCGTCCACCAAGGGGGCGGCCTTGATCGGGTCGGCGCCCTCCAGCGGCACGAGGTTGCGGACCGGCACGGTCATGTACTCGGCCATGCCGCCGTCGAGCCCGAGCCCGCTGCCCAGCGACGTCATCGAGGCGACGTTGTCGCACAGGGTGTCCTCGCCGCGTGCGCAGGACGCGCAGTGGCCGCAGCCGCGCGCCGCGTAGACCATGTGCGCCGTGCCCGGCTCGATCCCCACCACACCCGGACCCGTCTCCTCGACCCAGCCGGTGACCTCGTGCCCGAGGATGTAGGAGGGCCGCAGCTGCGGCATCGCGATGTCCTGGTCGAAGATCGCGTAGAGCGCGACATCCGAGTGGCACGCGCCCGAGCCCGCGACCTTGAGCAGCACCTCGCCGGGGCCGGGGACGGGACGATCGACGTCGACCAGGGCGGGACGCGTCTTCCACGCATCGAAGCGGACGGCCTTCATGGGGACTCCTGACCGGCACCCGCTCCTGGGGTCACGCGGGTCGGGCGCCGTTGCTCGCCGCGTGCACTCCGAGCATGGCACAGACTCGCCTCCCATGTGAAGCGCGATTCACTTACGTGTTCCGCGGATGGATCTCACGGGTGAACCGCGCTCCACTTCGTGCCGACGCGCGCGGACGCCCGGGCGATCGCTCGCCCGGGCGTCCGGAGAAGGGGTGGTGCGGCTAGCCCGCCTGGTACGGGCTCACCACGATGTCGACGCGCTGGAACTCCTTGAGGTCCGAGTAGCCGGTGGTCGCCATCGAGCGGCGCAGCGCCCCCATGAGGTTCGAGGTGCCGTCGGCGTGCGTGCCGGGACCGAAGAGGATCTCATCGAGGGTCCCGGTGGTGCCCACCGGTACGCGCTCGCCGCGCGGCAGCTCGGGGTGGTGGGCCTCGGGGCCCCAGTGGTAGCCGGCGCCCGGCGCCTCCTCCGCGCGCGCGAGCGCGGCGCCGAGCATGATGGCGTCCGCGCCGCACGCGATCGCCTTGACGATGTCGCCCGAGCGCCCGAGGCCGCCGTCCGCGATGACGTGCACGTAGCGGCCGCCGGACTCGTCGAGGTAGTCGCGGCGCGCGGCCGCGACGTCGGACACCGCGGTGGCCATGGGCGCGTGGATGCCCAGCGTGGTCCGGGTGGTCTGCGCAGCGCCGCCGCCGAAGCCCACCAGCACGCCCGCGGCGCCGGTGCGCATGAGGTGCAGCGCCGCCTGATAGGTCGATGCGCCGCCGACGATGACGGGCACGTCGAGGTCGTAGATGAACTTCTTGAGGTTGAGCGGCTCCGCGCCGTCGGAGACGTGCTCGGCGGACACCGTGGTGCCGCGGATGACGAACAGGTCCACGCCCGCCTTGAGCACCGTCGCGTAGTGCTCCTGCGTGCGCTGCGGGCTCAGCGCGCCCGCGACCACCACGCCGGCCGCGCGGATCTCCTGCAGGCGTGCCGTGATGAGCGCGTCCTTGATGGGCTCGCGGTACAGCTCCTGCATGCGCGACGTCGCCTGCTCGGGCGCGAGCGCCGCGATCTCCGCCAGCACCGCGGTCGGGTCCTCGTAGCGCGTCCACAGACCCTCGAGGTCCAGCACACCCAGGCCGCCCGCGTTGCCGAGCGCGATCGCGGTCGCGGGGCTCATCACCGAGTCCATGGGCGCGCCGATGACGGGGATGTCGAAGTGGAACGCGTCGATCTGCCAGCCGAGGTTCACGACCTTCGGGTCGCGCGTGCGCCGCGAGGGCACCACCGCGATGTCGTCGAAGGAGTAGGCCCGGCGGCCGCGCTTGCCGCGGCCGATCTCGATCTCGTTGCTCACGGGCTCCACCCTATCGTCCGGGCAGGACACGGCGGCGGGACGATGCGCGGGCCCGGCCTGTGGACAACCGTGCCGGCGCTGTCGGCGGTCCGTGCCAGGCTAGGAGCATGAACTGGCTCGACGAGACCATGGTGGGCTTCGACACCGAGACCACGGGCGTGTCCACGGAGCGGGACCGCATCGTCACGGCGGCGGTGATCACGCGACGTGCCGGCGAGGTGTCGACGCGCACCTGGCTGATCGACCCCGGGATCCCCATCCCCGCGGCCGCGAGCGCCGTCCACGGCATCTCGACCGAACGGGCGCGCGCCGAGGGCGTCCAGCCCCCCGCGGCGCTCGAGGAGATCGCCACCGCGCTGGCGGAGGCGCTCGACGCGGGCGTCCCCGTCGTGGCCTTCAACGCGCAGTTCGACCTCACGCTGCTGGAGAACGAGCTCGCTCGCCACGGCCTGCCGTCGCTCGCCTCGCGGCTGTCGCGCGGCGAGGTCCGCCCGGTGGTCGACCCCCTGGTGCTCGACCGCAAGCTCGACCAGTACCGCAAGGGCAAGCGCAAGCTCATCGACCTGTGCACGCTGTACTCCGTCAGCGTGGTCGCGGACGAGCTCCACGCGGCGGACGCCGACGTGCTCGCGACGCTCGAGCTGGTGCATGCGCTCGCCGCGGCGTACCCCACCATGCGGGACACACCTCTCGACTCGCTGCACGACCTCCAGGCGGACGCGCACCGCGTGTGGGCGGTCCGCTTCGCCGCGTGGCTCAAGTCCAAGGGCACCACCGACGATCTTCCGGACCCCACCTGGCCCGTCGCCCCGGGGGCCTCCGCCCCCGCCCCGACGGGCACCGCGGGGGGCGAGACGGGCGCGCTCTTCTAGCGGCGGCATCGCCCCTCCGCACTGGACGCGCGGGACAAAGGTGCCCCGCGCATTGGCCACGGCGGCCACCGGAGGGTGCTCGGCGCGGCGTTAGTGTCGAGGGACCGACAACTCGGAGGTCACAATGACGTGGTCCACCACCACGACGGCCGCCCCCTCAGGGGCCGGCCCTCTCGCGGACGCGCACTCGCAACTCGATGCCGCGCTCGCCCACCTCGGCTACAACGGCGGGACCCGCCAGATGCTGGCCACCCCGCGACGCGAGCTCATGGTGAGCGTCCCGCTGCGCCGCGACGACGGCTCCATCGCGGTGTACTCGGGCTACCGCGTGCAGCACAACTTCTCGCGCGGCCCCGCCAAGGGCGGCCTGCGCTTCGCCCCCAACGTCGACCTCGACGAGGTGCGGGCGCTCGCGATGTGGATGACCTGGAAGTGCGCTCTGGTCGACGTCCCGTACGGCGGGGCCAAGGGCGGCATCGCGATCGACCCGCGCGAGCACTCGGTCGCGGAGCTCGAGCGCGTCACCCGGCGGTACACGTCGGAGATCCTGCCGATCATCGGTCCCACCAAGGACATCCCGGCGCCCGACATCGGCACGGACGAGCGCACCATGGCGTGGATCATGGACACCTACTCGGCGTCCGTGGGTCACACGGTGCCGGGCGTGGTGACGGGCAAGCCGGTGAGCCTGGGCGGATCGCTCGGTCGCGCATCGGCCACCTCGCGCGGCGTCGCGCACATCGCGCTCATGGCGATGGCCTCACACGGGCTCGACCCCGAACGCACCACGGCGTCCGTGCAGGGCTTCGGCAAGGTGGGCCGCGACGCGGCACGCTTCCTGTCCGCCGCGGGCGTGCGCGTGCTCGCCGTGTCCGACATCGACGGCGCGATCTACGACCACCGCGGCCTCGACATCGGGCGCCTGGCGGAGCACGTCGACCGCACCGGCTCCGTGGTGGACTTCCCGGGGACGGAGTCGATCGACCCTGCCTCCGTGCTGCTGCTCGACGTCGACGTCGCCGTGCCCGCCGCAGTCGAGGGCGTCCTCACCGGAGCGAACGCGGACCGGGTGCAGGCGCGCATCGTGGTCGAGGGCGCGAACGGTCCCACCACCAAGGACGCGGACGCGATCCTCGCGGACAAGGGCGTGCTGGTGGTGCCCGACATCCTCGCCAACGCGGGCGGCGTGGTCGTGTCCTACTTCGAGTGGGTGCAGGCCAACCAGGCCTACCAGTGGTCGGAGCGGGACGTGAACGACCGCCTCGAGGAGAAGATGACCACGGCGTGGCACGCGGTGGTCGACTACTCGACCGCGCACGGCCTGTCCTATCGCGAGGCCGCCACCGCGCTCGCGGTCCAACGCGTCACCGAGGCCCACCGGCTCAGGGGCCTCTACCCCTGAGCCGCGGTGCCGGTGCCGCTCGGCCCGCATGCAGGACCACCTACCGGCCGGTCCTGCATGCGGGTCGAGAGCGGCCTGCATGCAGGATCACACCCCGATCTCGCACGCATGCAGGTCGGGCGATGCTGGTGCGCTACCCGACCAGGTAGCGCACCAGCATGCCCACGCTCATCACCACGATGAGCACGCGCAGCACCACCGGGGACACGCGGAAGAGCACGTGCGACGCGACGTACGCTCCCACCACCTGGCCGGCGATCATGGCGCCGCCCACCACCCAGGCGATCTGCCCGACACAGGCGAAGACCAGGAGCGATGCGACGTTGGTGGCGAAGTTGAGGGTCTTGGCGACGGCGGTGGAGCGCACCAGGCCGTACGCGCGCAGCGTCACGCCCGACAGCGCGAACAGCGACCCGGTGCCGGGGCCGAACGCGCCGTCATAGGCGCCGATCGCGGGCACGACGGTGGCCTCGTAGCGCGCGGCGGACATCGGTGCGCGGGCGGGCGGCTCGTGCGCCTTGGGCACGAACGCGAAGTAGGCCGCGATCAGCGCCAGCACCACCGGGATGAGCACCCGCAACGCGTCGACGTCCGCGAACTGGATCGCTACCGATCCGGCCACGGAGCCCAGGAAGGCCCCCAGCATGGGCCAGCGCGCATCGGACCATCGGACCCGGCGACGGCGGATCACCTGCCACGTGGCCATGCCCGTGCCGAACGAACCCTGCAGCTTGTTGGTGCCGAGCGCCTGCAGCGGCGGCACGCCGACAAGGAGAAGGGCGGGCAGCGTGAGCAGCCCGCCCCCTCCCGCAAGCGTGTCGAGGAAGCCCGCGATCAGCGCGACGACCGCGAGGATCGCGAGCGTCTGCCAGGCGAGATCCACGCGGCGCTACGGGCCGTCCGGCTCAGCCGCGACCGGCGTAGTTCGGAGCCTCGACGGTGATCTGGACGTCGTGCGGGTGGGACTCCTTGAGCCCTGCCGGCGTGATGCGGACGAACTTGCCCTTGGCCTGCAGCTCCGGGATGGAGCGCGCACCGACGTAGAACATCGACTGGCCCAGGCCACCCACGAGCTGGCGCACCACGGAGGAGAGGGGGCCCTTGTACGGCACGCGACCCTCGATGCCCTCGGGGATGAGGTCGTCATCGCTGGGAGCATCGGCCTGGAAGTAGCGGTCCTTCGAGTAGGACACGCGCCCGCGGGACGCCATGGCGCCCATCGAGCCCATGCCGCGGTAGCTCTTGAACTGCTTGCCGTTGACCAGCACCAGGTCGCCAGGCGTCTCGGCGCAGCCGGCGAACAGCGAGCCGAGCATCACGGAGGAGGCGCCGGCCACCAAGGCCTTCGCGATGTCGCCCGAGTACTGGAGCCCGCCGTCGGCGATCACGGGGACGCCCGCGGGGTGCGCGGCCTTCCACGCCTCGTTGACGGCTGTCACCTGCGGGACGCCGACGCCTGCGACCACGCGGGTGGTGCAGATCGAGCCGGGGCCCACGCCCACCTTGACGGCGTCCACACCCGCGTCGACGAGCGCCTGCGCGCCCTCGCGCGTCGCGACGTTGCCGCCGATCACCTGCACGTGGCTGGTCGCGGGGTCGGACTTGAGGCGCTGGATCATCTCGATCATGGCGCGGGCGTGGCCGTGCGCGGTGTCGACCACCAGGCAGTCGACCTCGGCCTCGACCAGCGCCGTCGCGCGCTCCCACGCGTCGCCGTAGAAACCCACGGCGGCTGCCACACGCAGGCGGCCCTCAGAGTCCTTGGACGCGAGCGGGTAGCGCTCGGTCTTGACGAAGTCCTTGACGGTGATGAGGCCCGTGAGGCGGCCGTCCGCGTCCACGAGCGGAAGCTTCTCGACGCGGTGCCTGGCGAGCAGCTCGGACGCCTCGGCGTTGGACACGCCCTCGCGCGCGGTGATCAGCGGCATGGGCGTCATCTGGTCCTTGACCAGGCGCGACGCGAACTCGGCCGGGTTGATGAAGCGCAGGTCGCGGTTGGTGATGATGCCCAGGAGGCGCTGGTCCTCGTCGACGACCGGCAGGCCGGAGACGCGGTACTTCGCGCACAGCGCGTCGAGCTCCGCGAGCGTCGCCTCCGGTCCCACGGTCACGGGGTCGGTGATCATGCCCGACTCGGACCGCTTGACGATCTCGACCTGGTGGGCCTGGTCCTCGATGGAGAGGTTGCGGTGCAGCACGCCCAGGCCGCCCAAGCGCGCGAGCGCGATCGCCATGCGGGCCTCGGTCACGGTGTCCATGGCCGCGGACAGCAGCGGCACGGCGACGGAGATGCCCTTGGTGAGCTGCGTGGTGGTGTCCACCTCGGACGGGATGACATCCGACTCGCCGGGGAGCAGGAGGACGTCGTCGTAGGTGAGTCCGGTGAAGGCGAAGGGATCGTTCTCGAGCGGAACCATTGGCACATTCTAGGCCGTCGCAAGGATGTCAGAAACCAGGCAAATCGGGCCTTCCCATCGCCCGCGGACGGTGTTAAGAATGGCAATGAGGGATTGCGCGATCGGGGGCCACAAGCCCGCCGGGAGCACATTGACCAGGACCAATAGGCGGTTCGGATGGCAACGGCGCCATCTGGGGGCGAGCCGGCGACGAACCCATAGAGGGGGCGTGATGGAGGCCGTGGCGAAACTGCCCGCACCGACTCAGGATCAGTGGGAGTGGCAATACGAAGGCGCGTGCCGCGCCGCCGATCCGAATCTGTTCTTCCACCCCGAGGGTGAGCGCGGCGCGGCGCGACGTCGGCGGGCGGAGGCGGCCAAGGAGTTCTGCGCCAACTGCCCCGTGCTCGACACGTGCCGCGAGCGCTCGCTCCAGGCGCGCGAGCCGTTCGGGGTGTGGGGCGGGCTGAGCGAGGACGAGCGTCACGCCATCCTCGCCGGCCGCCTCAAGAAGGCGAGCTAGACGCCGGGGAGGCGCCGCATCGTCCAGGCGGACGATGCGGCGGGCGCCTCCCGTACCCGGCCGCACGCGGAGACGCGAACGGGCCCCGGGGCTGACGCCCCGGGGCCCGTCGCTGCGTGGGCTGCCTAGCCGACGATGGCGAGCAGGTCGCGCGCGGAGAGGATGAGGTACTCCTCGCCCGCGTACTTCACCTCGGTGCCGCCGTACTTGCTGTAGATCACCTTGTCGCCGACGTTGACGTCGATCGGGACGCGGTTGCCGTTGTCGTCGATGCGACCCGGGCCCACCGCCACGACCTCGCCCTCCTGGGGCTTCTCCTTGGCCGTGTCGGGGATCACGAGTCCGGACGCGGTGGTCGTCTCGGCGGCTGCCGCCTTGACAACGACCTTGTCCTCCAGGGGCTTGATGGAGACCGACATGCGGACCTCACCTTCCGTTCTCGAAGTTCGGGGTGCGGACCTGCGGGAACGCCGTCGCGGGGGTCGTTCCCAAGGTGCCGCGCTCAGAAGAGCACCCTCAATCTAGCACTCGCCCTAGGCGAGTGCTAATGGACGGTCCGGTGTTCGCGACCCGTGAAATGATCCGGGCATGGACCCCGTCGCCGCGCGCCTCACCGTCAGCGACGCGTGCCTCGAGCTCGCGGGCTCGCTGGGCGACTTCTCCCCCAAGGACGCCCTCGCGGTGTCGGGGCGGCTGCGCCGCGAGGGGCATGCGCCCGAGCTGGTCGCCGCCGCGATGTCGCTCGCGGAGCTGCGACGCGAGGCCCGGCCGCGGCTGGGCGACGCCGTCGACACCATGGTGTTCCATCGGGCGGGCCTGGAGCAGGCGTCGCGAGCCGTGGTGTCCACGCTGCACGCCGAACGCTTCGCGGATGCCGGGTGCACCGCGGTCGCGGACCTCACCGCCGGGCTCGGGGCGGACGCACGGGCGGTGGCGGCGCGCGGGCTCGGGGTCGTCGCCTTCGAGGCCGACGAGGCGACGGCGATCCTCGCGGCCCACAACCTCGCGCCGTGGCCCGCGGCGCGGGTGGTTCACGGCGACTCGCTCGTGCTCCTCGCGGACGCCGACGTGGACGGCGTGTTCGCGGATCCCGCCCGGCGCAACGCTCGCGGGCGCCGTCACGACCCCTCCGACTACTCGCCCCCGCTCGACGCGGTGCTCGACCTGGCCTCCCGCTACCGGGCGCTCGGGGTGAAGGCCGGCCCGAGCCTGCCCCACGAGGCCGTGCCGGCGGGCTTCGAGGCCGAGTGGGTGAGCGTCGACGGCGACGTGGTCGAGGTGGGCCTGTGGGCCGGCGCGGCCGCGCGGCGCGAGGGCCACGCCGCCCTGGTGGTCCGCGGCGGCGTGCGCCACGAGATCGCGGGCCCCACGGACCGGGCCCCCGCCGGGGCGTTGGGCGAGCACCTCCTGGAGCCCGACGGCGCCGTGATCCGTGCCGGGCTGGTGGGCGTGCTCGCGGAGAGTCTGGGCGCCCGCCTGGTCGACCCGTCGATCGCCTACCTCACCGCGGACGCACCCGTCGTGACGCCGTTCGCCCGTGCGTACCGGGTGCTCGAACGGCTCCCGCTCGACGTCAAGGTCCTCGCGAAGGAGCTGCGCGCCCGCGACATCGGGACGGTCGACATCAAGAAGCGGGGCGTGGACCTCACGCCCGAGCAGCTGCGACCGCGGCTCAAGCTGCGCGGGACCGGTCGCGCGACCCTCGTGCTCACCCGCCTCGAGGGGCGCCACGCTGCGCTGCTGGTGGAGCCGGTCCCGGGCTAGCCGCCCGCTTTCAACGCCTTCGACACCATCTGCTGGCTGGTGCCCACCTCGCGCGCGATGGCGGTCTGCGACATGCCGGAGGCGGCGAGCGCCGCGATGCGGGCGAGCTGATCCGGGTTGAGGGTGCCGGCACGCCTCGAGGGCCCGCCCCTGCGCCCGCTCATGATCGAGTCGACGCTCGCCTTCGAGATCCCGACAGCCTCCGCGACGGCCATGCGGGCCTCGCCCGCCTCGACGCGGCGCCTGACCTCCGCAACCTGCGCCTCCGTGATCCGTGCCATGCCGCCAGCCTAGGGGCCCGCGACGTCTACTCACCCAGCGCGAGCGACACGGCGAGGGCCGCCATCACCACGGCGATCGCCCCGTCGAGCACCCGCCACGCGCCCGGCCGCGCCAGCACTCCGGACAGCAGGCGGGCCCCGTAGCCGAGCGCCGTGAACCACACGACGCTGCCCGTGATCGCGCCCGCCGCGAACAGCCATCGCGCGTCGTGCGTGGTCGCGACGGTGCCCAGCAGGACCACCGTGTCGAGGTAGACGTGCGGGTTGAGCCACGTGAGGGCGAGGCACGTGAGCGCGACCGTCCGGAGGGACGATGCGCGGGTCGCCGTCGCGACCCGGCCCGCCGCCCCGGGGGCCGGGGCGGCGGGGTCGACCGCGACATCGTCCGCCTCGAGGCGCTCGCCCTCGGGCCGGAGCGCGCGCCGGGCGGCGAGCGCCGCATAGCCCAGCAGGAACGCCGCGCCCGCCCAGCGCGCGGCGGTCACCAGCCACGGCACCGCCTCGATCGCGGCGCCGACGCCGGCGACACCCGCGGCGATGAGCACGGCGTCCGAGACCGCGCAGATGAGCACCACGAGACCGACGTGCTCGCGCCGCAGGCCCTGGCGCAGCACGAACACGTTCTGCGCGCCGATCGCGACGATGAGCGACAGGCCGAGCCCGAGTCCGGCGAGGTAGGTCATGACGACACGGTAGGCGCCAGTTCTCCACAGCACTACTCACAATTGTGGATGGTCTATTAGGTTTGCTTATATGAAGATCCCCGCCGACCTCGCGCAGACGCTCGCTGCCGTCGTCGACGAGGGATCGCTCGATGCGGCTGCGCGCGCGCTCCACGTCACCCAGTCGGCGGTGAGCCAGCGCCTCGCGACCCTCGAACGCCTCACCGGACAGGTGCTGCTCGTACGGTCCCGGCCGGTGCGCCCGACGCCGGCCGGCGAGGCGGTGGTCCGCTTCGGGCGTCAGGTGGCTCTGCTCGAGGCCGACGCCGCGAGCGCGCTCGGGATCCCCGCCGACCGACCCGCACCGCTGCGGATCGCGGTCAACGCGGACTCGCTCGCGACGTGGCTGCTCCGGCCCCTTGCGGACGTGGTCCCCGGCCTCGGCGCGACGGTGCACCTGCGCCGCGAGGACGAGTCCTACACGGCGGAGCTGCTCGCGCGTGGCGAGGTGGTCGCCGCGGTCACCACGCGCGCCGCGGCGGTGCCGGGTTGCGCGGTGTCGCCGCTGGGGCGCATGCGCTACCGCGCGGTGGCGGCGCCGGCGTTCGTGACGCGCTGGCTCCCCGACGGCGCCACGCCCGCCGCCCTCGCGGTCGCGCCGGTGGTCGACTTCGACGCGCGCGACGACCTCCAGGGCCGGTGGCTCTCGGCCGTGGGCGCCGACCCCGCGGCGGCGCCGCGCCACCGCGTCCCCTCCTCGACCGAGTTCGCGGAGGCGATCGCGCTGGGGCTGGGCTGGGGCCTGCTGCCGGAGTCGCAGCGCGAGGGGCGTGAGCTTGTGGCGCTGGGCGGCCCCGAGCTCGACGTCGCGCTGCACTGGCAGCAGTGGCGCGTGCAGTCCGCGAGCCTCACAGCGATCGCGGACGCCGTACGCGCGGCGGCGGCGGTGTCGTTCAGCTCCCCCTAGCGATCGGCGATCGCCCGGAACCGTCGCTGGTTTCCCCATGGCGCGACGGGGCGGGGAATCGACGCGTCAGGACGCGGCGCACGCGGGAGGAGCGCCCCGCAGCTCGACGGGCCAGTCGCCGCCCGGATCCTTGTCGCCCACCAGGACGTCCGCGAGCCCTCCGATGGCCGCCGTCGAGTCGCCGTACACGGCGACATGCGCGTCCGCGCGCGAGTCGAACAGCCCCCACGGATCACCGAGGGACACCACCACGTCCGCATCCGCCCGGAACTGACCCGAGGACAGCAGAGCGATGGCCGTGCCGCCGTCCCCGACCGTCACCCCCCGACGGCGGAGCGCGCCCTCGAGCGCTGCCACCGCATCGTCCGGCCCCGCGACCACGATGGCCCGTCGCCCGACGAGCGGCGTGGAGCAGTCGTCGGTCGCGACGGTCGCGCCCGCGGCCGCGAGCGCGCGCGGATAGGCCGCGGTGGCCGGCTCGCCGCCCAGACCGTCCGACCAGCGCATCAGCAGGATGGACCGCGCGGCGGCCTCGTCGAGGCGGTCGCGCGAGAGGCGACCCTCCCGGACCGCGGCGACCACCGCGTCGACGGCCTCGCCGGCGTCCCCGGGCATGAGCAGCACGTCGGCGCCCGCGCGGAGCGCCTGGACCGCCGCCTGCCCCGGGGTCCGACCCTCGGCGACGGCGGCCATGTTGAGCGCGTCGGTCACCGCCACGCCCTCGAAACCGAGCTCGTCGCGCAGGTAGCGGTACGCCGACCGCTCGAGCGTCGCGGGCCCCTCACCCCACTCGGGTACGGCGATGTGCCCCATCATCACCGCGGGCGCACCCGCCTCGATCGCCTCCGCGAACGGCACCAGGTCGGTCCGCGCGAGCCGTCGCAGCGGGCTCGACTGCACGGGAAGCCCCCGATGCGAGTCGACCGTCACGGAGCCGTGGCCGGGGAAGTGCTTGATCACCGGCACCACGCCGCCGTCGACGAACCCGGCGACCGCTGCGACCACGGTCTCGCCCACGTTCGCGGGGTCCGAGCCCGCGCTGCGCGTGCGGATGATCGGGTCCGCCGGACCGATCGTGACGTCGGCGACCGGCGCGTAGTCGACCGTGACGCCGAGCACCCGCATGTCCGCCGCGGACGACCGGTACGCGTCGGCGACCGCGGCCTTGTCCGTCGCGGCGCCCGCGGCCATGAAGGCCGGCAGGCTCGGCACCGCGGCGGACAGGCGCGACACCCATCCGCCCTCCTCGTCGGCTGAGATCCACACCGGCCAGTCACGGTCGTCCGCGTGCTGGACGCGATCCGCCAGCGCCGCGACCGCGTCCGCGGACGGCGCCGCGCCACCCATGAGGATCACTCCGCCGAGGTGGTGGTCGCGCACCAGCGCGGCGGCCGCCTGCGGGTCCGGCGAGTACACATCGGCCACCACCACCTGCCCGGCCACCCGCCGCAGCGGCAGGTCGCGCGCGGTCGCCAGCGCATCGTCCCACTGCTCGACCGTGGGACCCCACGCGAGGCTCTCGACCGCCGGCGTCGCGACCGCCGCGGGGCTCGCGGCGGGCGCCGGGACGGACGATGTGCCGGTCGCCGGCGTGGCCGAAGGGGAGGGCGTCGCCGTGTGGGGCGTGCAGGCGGCGAGCAGCGAGACCGCGAGCGCGGCCGCCGCGGCTCGGGCCGCGTGACGCATCAGACGGTGATGGTCGACAGCGGCATCGAGGAGTCGACGCCGATGCCGAGGCCGCTCGGGCGCACGCCCGCCTCGACGACCGCGTGGCCGAGCGCGGCGATCATCGCGCCGTTGTCGGTGCAGTAGCGCAGCGGCGGGATGCGGACGTCGATGCCGGCCGCCTCGCCGCGCGCCTGGGCGAGCTCGCGGAGCTGGCTGTTGGCGGAGAAGCCGCCGCCGATCACGAGGGTCTCGACGTCGTGCTCGCGGCAGGCGTTCAGGGTCTTGGTGACCAGGACGTCCGCCACGGCGGCGGCGAAGCTCGCGCACACGTCCTCGATCGGGACCTCCTGACCGGACGCGCGGCGCGCCTCGACCCACCGGGCGACGGCGGTCTTGAGGCCGGAGAAGCTGAAGTCGTAGGCGTGCTTGGCCATGTCCTTGGGCTTGGACAGTCCACGCGGGAAGGGGATCGCCTCGGGGTCGCCCTCGCGCGCGAGGCGGTCCACATGCGGACCGCCGGGGTACGGCAGCCCCAGGAGGCGTCCCACCTTGTCGAACGCCTCGCCCGCGGCATCGTCCAGCGTGTGGCCGAGCTCGCGGACGTCGGTCGCGATGTCGTCGACCATGAGCAGCGAGGTGTGACCGCCCGAGACGACCAGCGCCATGGTGCGGTCGGGGAAGGCGCCGTGGACCAGCTGGTCGACGGCGGCGTGGCCGATGACGTGGTTGACGCCGTAGAGCGGCTTGCCGAGGCCCAGGGCCAGGGCCTTCGCCGCGGAGTTGCCCACGGTGAGCGAGCCGACCAGCCCGGGGCCGGCGGCGACGGCGACCGCGTCCACCTGGGACAGGCTGCGGCCGGCGCGGCTCAGCGCCTCGTCGAGCGTGGGCAGGACGGCCTCGAGGTGCGCGCGGGAGGCCACCTCGGGGACGATGCCGCCGAACCGGGCGTGCTCGTCCATGGAGGAGGCGACGACGTCGGCGAGCAGCTCGCCGTCCTCGACGAGCGCGACGCCCGTCTCATCGCAGGTGCTCTCAAGTCCCAGTACCAAAGCCACGGGTCAACTGTAGTCGGGGGCGCGGCCGGCGCGGTCAGAGGGCGAGGAACGCGCGAAGACCCCGGTCGACCTCGTCCATGAGGTGCCGGGGAACGTGCCCCGCGATCGCCTCGAGCGCCCCGCGGTCGACGGTCGCGACGGCCGTGATGTTGACGCACGAGTCCTTCGCCAGGCCCGTCACGTCCGCGGGCAGGAAGACGTTGCCGGGGAGCGCGGCGAGCGCGGTGTTGCTGGTGATCGCGAGCACCGTCACCGTGCCCAGCCGGGACCGGTTGTACGCGTCGGACTGGACCACGAGCACGGGTCGCCGATGCGCCGGTGCGCTTCCTGCCGCCGGGCCCAGGTCCACCCACCGGATCGACCCGCGCTCCGCCGGCGTCCGAGGCGTCACCACTCCTCGCGCTCCAGCAGGCCACGACCCGTCTCGAGCACGAAGCGGGCCGACTCGTCCTCGGCCACCGCGACGCGCTCGAGGACGCTGTCGATGCGCCCGGTGAGGCCGTGGTCGTCCAGCTCGCGGAGGTAACGCTGCGCCGCGCGCGCGAGAAACTCCGAACGGCTCACGCCGAGCAGCTTGGCGCGCGCCGTGACCGCCTCGAACACCGGATCGGGAAGGGAGATCGCCGTCTTCATCCTTCGAGTATCACCCGGTATCACCGCGGGGTCCAGCGCGCCGCCTCCGCCTGTGGAGGCCCGGGACCTCCGGCCGTCGCGAGCACGCCGCTTGCAGGCGCACAATTGTTGATATGACAACCGCGAACCTCCCCCAGCCGACCGTCGCCTTCTCCCTCGACCAGGAGGCTCGCGAAGCGTTGTTCACCGAGGCGCGCTCGGCGATCGCGTTCGACGGGCGCGAGGTGGATGCGGACCTCGTGACCCGCGCGTGGGACCTCGCGAAGTTCGGGCCCACGAGCAACAACACGCAACCGCTCCGCGTCGTGGTCGCGCGGTCCGAGGCCGCCCGCTCGGCCGTGATCGAGGCCGCGGCGCCGTTCAACCGCCCCAAGCTCGAGGAGGCGCCCCTGCTGCTGGTCGCCGCCCACGACGACCGCTTCCACGACCTGCACGAGACCTGGGCCCCGGGCATGCCGCAGCTGGCCGAGCGTTTCGAGGCGAACCCGGAGATGCGCGCCTCGCTCGCGCACTCGGGCGCGATGCTGCAGCTGGGCTACCTGATCATCGCGCTGCGCGCCGAGGGCCTCGCGCTGCGCCCCTACGGCGGCTTCGACAAGGCCGCGCTGGACGCCTCGCTCATGCCCGCGGGTTGGCGCTCCGAGGTCATCCTGGGCGTGGGTCACCCCGTCGAGGGCGACGACCGGTCCGGCGACCGCCGCGGCCGCATCACCGCCGAGACCGGGGTCCGCGAGCTCTGACCGTCCCGAGTCCGAGGCGGATCGCGATTCCTGAGGACTGAGCGTCCCGACCTAGGCCTCCGGCTGATACGCGGCCAGCTCCACCCTCATGACCAACGCGTCCACACCCTCGGGCTGGTAGTACTTGCGGCGGATCCGCACGTCCTCGAAGCCGTACGCCCGGTAGAGCCCCAGCGCGGCCACGTTGTCGACGGCGACCTCGAGCCACGCATCCGCCGCGCCCTCGCGACGCGCCTCCGCGAGGAAGTCGTCCATGAGGACGCGCGACAGCCCGCGCCCCCGCACCGCGGTCACCAGGGCGAGGTTCATGAGATGGAACGCGTCGCCGTCATAGCCGTAGACCGCGTAGCCCACCAGCTCGCCGTCGAGCACCAGGCCCCGGTAGCGGGTCAGCCCGTACAGGTAGTCATGCTCGATCAGATCGCGCGACCACGCGGACGCGCCGAACAGCTCCCGCTCGACCTCCGCCATCCACGGAAGGTCGTCCTCCGTGAGATCGCGCAGCTCGATCACGCGCCCGGGACCCCGTGCACGTCGGGACGGCGCAGGTACAGCGGCTCGGTGGACGGCTCGGCCCCCTCGGCCCGCAGCCGCGCGGCCACGCTCACCAGCAGCGCCGGGTCCGGGTCACCCTCGTGCGCCCCCGGGAAGGCGTCCGGGTAGAGCAGCGCGCCGCGGCCCACCACCGCACCCACGACCGGCACGTCGCCCGGCGCGCTCACCTCGGGGCCCGCGATCCGCACGCCGTCGCGGTAGGCGGCCCAGTAGACCTCCTTGCGCCGCGCATCGGCCACCGCGGTGACCTCGCCCGCCGCGGACGCGCCCAGCGCGTCGAGCGAGCACACGCCGTCGACCGGCACGCCCCACACGTGGCCCAGGGTCCGCGCGGTCATGAGGCCCACGCGCAGCCCCGTGAAGGGCGCGGGGCCGGTGCCGACCACGATCCGCTCGACGTCGCGGCCCGACGCGCCGGCCTCGTCCAGCGCCGCCTGGATGAGGCCGGACAGCAGCTCGGAGTGGCCGCGCGGGTTGAACTCGGAGCGGCGCGCGAGCACCTCGCCGGTCTCGGAGACGAGCGCGACGGCGATGGCGGAGGACGTGTCGAGGGCGAGGATCACGGGTCTAGCCTACGAGCGCGACGCCGGCCCAGCGGTCGCCGTGGGTGGTGAACGTCACGGTGCGGATGCCCTCGTCGGGGCGCTCCATGTCGACCTCGCCGCCCACCTCGCGCGCGATCACCACGTGCACGCGGTCCTGCGACAGCTGCTCCGCCTTGTCCTCGCCCCACTCGATCACGGTGACCGAGGACTCGACCGTGGTGTCGAGGTCGAGGTCGTCGAGCTCGGCGAGCGAGTTGAGGCGGTACGCGTCCACGTGGATGAGCGCCGGCCCGCCCACCTCGGACGGGTGGGTGCGCGCGATGATGAAGGTCGGGCTCGCGACGGGACCGCGCACGCCGAGCGCCGCGCCCAGCCCCTGGGTGAAGGTCGTCTTGCCGGCACCCAGGTCGCCGCTGAGGATCACCACGTCGCCCGCGCGCAGCCGCGGGGCGAGCACGTCGCGCGCGAGGGCGCGCATGGCGTCGCCGTCGGCGACGGTGAAGGTGGACGATGCGGCGGTCGGCTCGGTCATGCGGGGTGCTTCTCCTTCAGGCCGCCGAAGCGGCAGACGATCTCGTAGTCGATGGTGCCCGCCGCCTCGGCCCACTCGCGAGCGGAGGGGCCGTCGGCGCCGATGAGCACCACCTCGTCGCCCGCGTGCTCGGGCGCGTCGGGGCCCAGGTCGAGCACCACCTGGTCCATGCACACCCGCCCTGCGATCACGTGGCGGCGGCCGCCGATCGCGACGGGGCCGCGACCGCTGCCGGCGGCCCGGAAGATCCCGTCCGAGTAGCCCGCGGTGACGAGCCCCAGCCGTGTGGCGCGCGGAGTCGTGTACTCGTGGCCGTAGCTGACGCCCTCCCCTGCCGGGACGTCCTTGACGAGCGCGAGCGAGGCGGTCACCCGCATCGCGGGCTCGAGCCCCCAGTCGCCGCCGTCCGCGTCGGGCACCGGAGGGAGCCCGTACACGGCGATGCCGGGCCTCACCAGGTCGAAGTGGAGGTCGGGTCGGGTGAGGGTGGCGGCGGAGTTGGCGAGGTGGCGCACCTCGAGCGCGATCCCGCGCGCCTCGATCGCGGCGACGCCGTCGCGGAACACCCCCGCCTGGCGGTCGATGGTGGGGTGGCCCGGCTGGTCCGCCCAGGCCAGGTGCGACCACGCGCCCACGATCACCACCGCATCGTCCGCCGCGAGCGCGGCGTCGAGCAGCGCGGGAAGGCCCTCGGGGCGCACGCCCTCGCGGGACAGCCCGGTGTCGAGGCACACGTGGACGCGGGCGACCTCGCCGGCCATGCGGGCGGCCGCGACGATCATGTCGAGGACCTCGAGCGAGGAGGCGCTGAGGTCGACGCCGCGGCGGATGAGCAGCCGGAACGGCGCCTCGGGCCCGTAGAGCCAGCACAGCACGCGGCCGTCGTCGCCGGCCTCGCGCAGCGCGATGGCCTCGTCGGGCTGCGCGACGCCGAGCCAGGTCGCGCCGCCGGCACGCGCGGCCGCGGCGGCGCCCACCAGCCCGTGGCCATAGGCGTCCGCCTTCACCACCGCCATCACCTGTGCGGTCCCCGCGTGCGCGGCGAGGCGCTCGATGTTGCGCGTGATCGCGCCGTGGTCGATCGTGATCCGCAGGCGCGACATCAGCCCTCCCCGATGACCACGGCGGAGGCGATCCCCGCGTCGTGGGACAGCGACACGTGCAGCTGCGTCATGCCCAGCGCGGCGACGCGCGCCGCGACCGTGCCGGTCACCGCCAGGCGGGGCTGGCCTCCGTCCTCGCGCAGCACCTCGCAGTCGTGCCAGCTGAGGCCCGCGGGGGCGCCCAGCGCCTTCGCGAGCGCCTCCTTCGCGGCCCAGTTGGCGGCGAGGCTCGCGTGGCCCAGGTGCCGCTCGGCCGGCGTGAAGACACGGTCGAGGAAGCCCGGCGAGCGCTCGAGCGCGTCCTCGAAGCGGGCGATCTCGACCACGTCGATGCCGAGCCCCAAGATCGCCACGCTCACTCCACCGTGACGGACTTGGCGAGGTTGCGGGGCTGGTCGACGTCGTAGCCCTTGGCGGCCGCGAGCTCGAGGGCGAAGATCTGCAGCGGCACCACCGACAGCAGCGGCGTCATGAGCACCGGCGCCGAGGGCACGTAGAACACCTGCTCGGCGTGGTTGGCGGCCTCGGTGTCGCCCTCCTCGGCGATGACGAACGTGCGGGCGCCGCGCGCGCGGACCTCCTGGACGTTGGAGATCACCTTGGAGTGCAGCGACTCGCGGCCACGGGGGCTGGGCAGCACGATGAACACCGGCTGGCCCTCCTCGACCAGCGCGATGGGCCCGTGCTTGAGCTCGCCCGCCGCGAAGCCCTCCGCGTGGATGTATGCGAGCTCCTTGAGCTTGAGCGCGCCCTCGAGCGCGACCGGGAAGCCGACATGACGGCCCAGGAACAGGACGGTGCGCTCATCCGCCATGGAGCGGGCGAGCTCCCGGATGGGCTCCGAGGTGTCGAGCACCCGCTGGATCTTCGCGGGCATCGAGTCGAGCTGCTCGAGAAGCGCGAGGATCTCGTCGGGGAACTTGTTGCCGCGCAGCTCGGCGAGGTAGATGCCCAGCAGGTAGCCCGCCGTGATCTGCGCGAGGAACGCCTTGGTCGACGCGACCGCGATCTCCGGTCCGGCGCGCGTGTAGAGCACCGCGTCCGCCTCGCGCGCGATGGTGGAGCCCTGCGCGTTGACGATGCCGATCACGGTCGCGCCCTGCTGCTGCGCGTGGCGGACCGCCATGATCGTGTCCATCGTCTCGCCCGACTGGCTGATGGCGACCACGAGCGTCTTGATCGACACGATCGGGTCGCGGTAGCGGAACTCGTGCGCGAGCTCCACCTCGACGGGGATCCGCGTCCAGTGCTCGATCGCATACCGCGCGGTCAGGCCCGCGTAGGACGCGGTACCGCACGCGATGACGATGATCTTGTCGATGGACTTGAGGACGTACTCGTCGATCATGCCGCCGTCGAGCTGGAGGCGGCCGTGCTCGTCGATGCGCCCGCGCAACGTGTCCGCGACCGCCGTGGGCTGGTCGTGGATCTCCTTCTCCATGAAGGTGGCGAAGCCGCCCTTCTGCGCCGCCGAGGCGTCCCAGTCCACGTGGTACGGCTCCCGCTCGACCACCAGCCCGCGCGCGTCCGTGATGGTGACGCGGTCCGGGGTGATCTCGACCACCTCGTCCTGGTGGAGCTCGAGCGCCGTGCGCGTGTGCTCGATGAACGCGACCACGTCCGAGCCGAGGAAGTTCTCGCCCTCGCCCAGGCCGATCACCAGCGGGCTGTTGCGCCGCGCGCCCACCACGGTGCGGGGCTCGCTCGCGTCCACCGCGAGCAGCGTGAAGGCGCCGTCGAGGCGGCGCGTGATGGCGCGCATCGCGTCGGCGAGCGACTTGCCCGAGTCCACCTCACGCGCGAGCAGGTGCCCCGCGACCTCGGTGTCGGTCTCAGAGAGGAACTCGACGCCCTCGTCGAGGAGCTCCGCGCGCAGCGCCCCGAAGTTCTCGATGATGCCGTTGTGGATGATCGCGAGGCGACCCCCCGCCGCGAGGTGGGGGTGCGCGTTCGCGTCCGTCGGCGCACCGTGCGTGGCCCAGCGCGTGTGGCCGATCGCGGCGGTCGCCGCATCGAGCGGGCGTTCCGCGAGCTGCTTCTCCAGATTGACCAGCTTGCCGGCCTTCTTGCGCATGCCCACGCGGGACGGGTCCTCGGTCACGACGGCGATGCCGGCGGAGTCGTATCCGCGGTACTCCAACCGCGCCAGACCCGACATCACCACGCCCTGCGGGCGGCCGCCGGGCGCGCCCGACCCCACATATCCGACGATTCCGCACATGCGCGCCAGTCTAGATGCCACCCCCGGACCTGCCGCGCAGGCCCGACCCGCGCATCGTCCCCCTGCGCTCGGCCCCGCGGGACGATGCGCAACAATGGGCGGGTGAACGAGGCACGACGGTCCGACGCCGGGACCCCCTACGTCACCCTGACGCGCGACGAGTGGGCCGCCCTCGCGGACGCGACGCCGCTGCCGCTCACGGCGGAGGACGTCGCGCGGGTGCGCGGGTTGGGCGACCCGATCGACATCGCGGAGGTGGACCGCATCTACCGGCCGCTGTCGCGGCTGCTGGATCTCTACTCGGGCGCGACCGGCCTGCTCCACAGCGCGACCAGCCAGTTCCTGGGCGAGCGCGCGTCGCGCACCCCGTTCGTGATCGGGGTCGCCGGGTCCGTCGCCGTGGGCAAGTCCACCACCGCGCGCCTGCTGCGCGAGCTGATGGCCCGCTGGCCCAGCTCGCCGCACGTCGCGCTCGTCACCACGGACGGCTTCCTCTACCCGAACGAGGTCCTCACCGAGCGCGGCATCATGGCGCGCAAGGGCTTCCCCGAGTCCTACGACCGTCGCGCGCTGCGCGACTTCATCCTCAAGGTGAAGTCGGGCGCCCCCGAGGTGCGGGCGCCCGTGTACTCGCACCAGGTGTACGACATCGTGACGGACCAGGAGGTGGTGGTCCGCCAGCCCGACGTCCTCATCGTGGAGGGGCTCAACGTGCTGCAGACCTCCGGCGCACGCGAGCCCGGCGCCTCGCAGCTCGCGGTGAGCGACTTCTTCGACGTGTCCATCTACGTCGACGCCCACCCGGACGACATCCGCCGCTGGTACATCGAGCGCTTCCTCGCGCTGCGCGAGTCCGCGTTCGCCAAGCCGGACTCGTACTTCCACTCCTACTCGACGCTCACCGACGACCAGGCCGTGGCCGTCGCCGGTCAGGTGTGGGACACCGTCAACGCCCCGAACCTGGCCCGCAACATCGCGCCCACGCGGTCGCGCGCGACCATCATCCTGGGCAAGGGGCCGGACCACCGCGTCGAGTCGGTCCGCATGCGCAAGCTCTGACGCGTCGCGACGGACGATGCGCGGGTCGCGCCCGCGCGACGCGCCGGTCGGGCGAGGGGGTCAGGCGCCCTCGTCGTCCTTGCCCTGGCGCCGCTCGCGACGCGGCGGCCGCACCTGGAGCTCGCCGGTCATCATGCGCTCCTCGATCTGCGCAGACAGGTCCGGCATCTCCGGCTCCGCGAAGCCCAGCCGCGCCAGGATCTTGTCGATGAGGATGCCGATCACGATGCCGCCGATGACGCCGACCGTGATCGAGACCAGCAGGTTCTCGAAGATCGAGCCCGCCCAGATGCCGAGGGCGGTGCCGTACGTCGCCCAGATCGCCACGGCGACCGCGTCGACGATCATGAACCACTGCCGGGGGTACCGCAGCGCGCCGGCGGTGAGGTTGACCGCGACGCGTCCCATCGGGATGAAGCGCGCGGCGATGATGAAGGTGGTGCCGCGGCGCTCGAGCGTCGACTCGGCCCAGTCGAGGGTCTTGCGCACCCCCGAACGGGCGAAGAACGGGTGCTTGCGCACGTCGAACCTGGAGCCGATGAGGTACGCGAGCTGGTCTCCGCACCATGCACCCGCGGCCGCGAGGATCCAGATGAGCCACACCCACGGCGAGCCCGTCTGCTTCCATGCGGTCGCGGTGGCGATCACCACCGACTCGCTGGGCAGCACGGGGAACACTCCGTCGAGCAGCGACAGGACGAAGACGCTCGGGTAGATCCACAGCGACTCCATGAGCGACTCGACCCAGACCTCGACCGCATCGATGCCGTCGACCAGGATGTGCCAGAGCTCGTTCACGCGCTCAGTCTCCCAGGTGGGCGGGGGCGCCGCGATGGGGGGATCACCTGATCGGTGCCGCCGTGGGGATGAGCGTCACGCCCGCTGCGGAGGCCGACTGCTACAGCGACAGGCGCTCGCGCACCACGGTGGCGAGGGCCTCGGCGTGACGCTGGGCGTCCTCCGGCGTGGATGCCTCGACCATGACGCGCACCAGCGGCTCGGTGCCCGACGGTCGCAGCAGCACGCGGCCGGAATCGCCCAGCTCGCGGCGCGCGGCACCGACCGCGACCTGCAGGTCGCGGTCCGTGTGCACCCGCGACCGGTCCGCGCCACGCACGTTGATGAGCACCTGCGGCAGGGTCTCGATGCCGGCGCACTGCACGCGGAGAGCGCCCTTCGCGGCCACCCGCGCCGCGACCAGCAGCGCCGACAGCACACCGTCGCCCGTCGTCGCGTAGTCGGACACGATGATGTGTCCCGACTGCTCCCCGCCGAGCGTGTAGCCCGCGTCGCGCATCGCCTCGAGCACGTAACGGTCACCCACGGCGGTCTCGACGATGTCGATGCCCTCGCGCCGCATCGCCTGGTGCAGCCCGAGGTTGCTCATGACCGTCGCGACCAGCGTGGAGCGGTACAGCGTGCCGGCGTCGCGCATCGCGATCGCGAGCAGGCCCATGATCTGGTCGCCGTTCACCACGGCGCCCGTGTGGTCGACGGCGAGGCACCGGTCGGCGTCGCCGTCGAAGGCGACGCCCAGGTCCGCTCCGTGCTCGACCACGGCGGACTGCAGCGGCCCGAGGTGGGTCGAGCCGACGCCCTCGTTGATGTTGAGCCCGTCGGGCGACGCGTTGATGGTGGTGACGCGTGCGCCGGCGGCGGCGAGCGCGGCCGGTCCCACGGAGCTCGCGGCGCCGTGCGCCGCGTCCACGACCACGTGGACACCCTCGAGCGGCGCGTCCGAGCCCGCGAACGAGCGGACGGCCGACACCACGTGGTCCACGTACTCGCCGGCGAGCGGCGCGGACGGCACGATCCGCCCGACGGCCTTGCCGAGCGGCCGTTCCCAGGCCTCGCCCACGCGTGCCTCGATGGCCTCCTCGACCGAGTCGTCGAGCTTGTGGCCGCCGCGTGCGAAGAACTTGATGCCGTTGTCGGGCATGGGGTTGTGGGACGCGGAGATCACCACACCCAGGTCCGCCTCCGTGGAGGCGGTCAGGTACGCCACCGCGGGGGTGGGCACCACGCCCACGTCGAGCACGTCGACGCCGGCGGAAGCAAGACCGGCCGCGACAGCCGCGCTCAGGAACTCGCCTGAGACGCGGGTGTCGCGGCCGATGACGGCACGGGGACGGTGGCCGGAGAACTCGCCCCGCTCGCCCAGCACGTGAGCCGCCGCGACCGAGAGGTCGACGGCCAGCTCCGCGGTGAGGTCGCGGTTGGCAAGGCCCCGGACACCGTCCGTGCCGAAGAGTCGCGCCATGCGCGAGAGGTTAACGCTTCGAGTACTGCGGCGCGCGGCGGGCCTTCTTGAGACCGGCCTTCTTGCGCTCCACGATGCGGGCATCGCGGGTCAGGAAGCCGGCCTTCTTCAGCGCCGGGCGGTTGTTGTCCTCGTCGATCTCGTTGAGCGCACGGGACACACCCAGACGGAGCGCGCCGGCCTGACCGGACGGGCCGCCACCCTGGATGCGGGCGTGCACGTCGAACTTGCCCTCGATGTCGAGGAGCGCGAACGGCGAGTTCACCAGCTGCTGGTGCACCTTGTTCGGGAAGTAGTCCTCGAGGGTGCGGCCGTTGATGACCCAGTTGCCGGTGCCGGGCACCAGGCGCACGCGGGCCACCGCCTCCTTGCGGCGGCCGAGGCCGGCGCCGGGGGCGAGGTTGGTCACACCCTTGCCGCGCTCGACCGCGGTCTCGGAGGTGTACTCGGTCGGGGTCTCGTTGTCGACCTCGGTCGTCACATCTGCCACTTTCATCAATCCTTAACTGCTGCGGCGCTTACTGCGCGACCTGGGAGATCTCGAAGGGCTGCGGCTGCTGCGCGGCGTGGGGGTGCTCCGCACCCGCGTACACCTTGAGGTGCTTCAGCTGAGCAGCGCCGAGCTTGGTCTTGGGAAGCATGCCCTTGACCGCGTTCTCGATGACGCGGCGGGGGTTCTTCTCGAGGAGCTCGCCGATCGGGACGGCGGAGAGGCCGCCCGGGAAGCCCGAGTGGCGGTACACCATCTTGTCGGTGAGCTTGTTGCCGGAGATCGCGATCTTCTCGGCGTTGATGACGATGACGAAGTCACCGCCGTCGACGTGGGGCGCGAAGGTCGCCTTGTGCTTGCCGCGGAGCAGCGAAGCGGCCTGGGAGGCCAGACGACCGAGGACCACGTCAGTAGCGTCGATGACGTACCAGTTCTTGGTCACGTCACCCGGCTTGGGAGAAAACGTACGCACTGTGAAGCCTTACTTCTACTCGATTCGGTGGACGGCGCCGAGGCGCCGCGAAGCAATTCGGTCGGCGGGTCCTGCGGCGGCGAGTGGGAGGCACCGTCCACGAGGGAACGCACAACGACGCACCATCATACGCGCGTCACGCGGGAATCTCAATCCGGGCGCGGGCGCGGCGCGCGTCGGTCACGGCAGGGTGCGCCGCCCTCGGGTAGCCTCGGCGCGCGCGGCGAGCAGCGCATCGTCCGGATACGCCACCTCCTCCAGCGTGAGGCCGTGCGCGGGCGCCACCGCGATCGCCTGCGAGCGGCCCTCGGTGGCCGCCACCATGGCGAGCCAGTCGAGGTCGCGACGCCCCTGCCCCACGCTCAGCAGCGCGCCCACCAGGGAGCGCACCATCGAGTGGCAGAACGCGTCCGCCCGGACCGTCGCGACCACCAGGCCCGTGTCGGGGCCCTCCGTCTCGCGCCGCCAGGAGAGCTCGGTGAGGTCGCGGATGGTGGTCGCGCCCTCGCGACCTCGGCAGAACGCCGCGAAGTCGCGCAGGCCCAGGAGGGTGGACGATGCGCGGTTGAGGGCGTCGACATCGACCGGGCGGTCGACGGCCAGGACGTGGCGGCGGGTCAGGACGTCGGGCACCCGGTCGGTGACCCGGTAGGCGTAGCGCCGCTGCGTCGCCGAGAAACGGGCGTCGAAGCCCGCCGGTGCGATCGAGACCGACCGGACCACCGCATCGTCCGGGAGCACGCCGTTGAGGCGGGACAGCAGGCCCTCGGCGGGAGTGCGCTGCGCGCGTCCCGGCATCCGCGCCCACGCGGCCGTCTCGATGTCGACGTGGGCGACCTGGCCGCGCGCGTGGACCCCGGCATCGGTCCGGCCGGCGACGGTGACGCGGGGATACGCCTCCTGGTGGACGATCCGCGCGAGGGCGTCCTCGAGGACGCCCTGGACGGTCCGCAATCCGGGCTGCGTCGCCCAGCCGGAGAAGTCGGTGCCGTCGTAGGAAAGGTCGAGGCGGGCCCGCACGATCTCTGAAGTGATCATGCGGACCCGCCTCGGGATGCCTTCAAGGAAGGCGGAGACTACTTGGTCTCGGCGGCGTCGTCGGTCGCCTCGGCCGCGGGGGCCTCGGTCTCCTCGACAACCTCGACGGTCTCGTCGGCGACGGGCGCCTCCTCGACCTTCTCGGCCTTCTTCGGCGCGGCCTTCTTGGCGGCCTTCTCGGCCTCCTTGGTCACGGCCTTCTTGGCGGGGGCGCCGAACTCGACGAGCTCGATGACGGCCATGGGGGCGTTGTCGCCCTTGCGGTTGCCGACCTTCGTGATGCGGGTGTAGCCGCCGTCACGCTCGGCGAAGCCGGGGCCGATCTCCGCGAAGAGCTTGTGGACGACGCCCTTGTCCGAGATGATCCCGAGCACCTTGCGGCGCGAGGCGAGGTCGCCGCGCTTGGCGAAGGTGACGAGGCGCTCGGCGTAGGGGCGCAGGCGCTTGGCCTTGGTCACGGTGGTGGTGATGCGGCCGTGCTCGAACAGGCTCTGCGAGAGGTTCGCGAGCATGTGACGCTCGTGCGCGGGACCGCCGCCCAGGCGGGCGCCCTTGGTGGGGGTAGGCATGATTGAGAATTCTCCTTGTTACTCGTCGCTGCCCGAGAAGTACACGGACGAGCTGCTGTCGTACTCGACGGCGCTGTCCTTGAGGGAGAAGCCCAGCTCGGCGAGCTTCTCCTTGACCTCGGTGATCGACTTCTGGCCGAAGTTGCGGATATCCATGAGATCCGCCTCGGAACGTGCGGTGAGCTCGCCCACGGTGTGGATGCCCTCGCGCTTGAGGCAGTTGTAGGACCGCTGCGTGAGGTTGAGCTCCTCGATCGGCTGGTTGTAGTCCTCCTCGAGCGACTCGTCCGTGTCCGACGGGCCGATCTCGATGCCCTCGGCGGCCTCGTTGAGGCTGCGGGCGAGCGAGAAGAGCTCGACGAGCGTCGCTCCGGCGGACGCCACGGCGTCGCGGGGCGAGATCGAGGACTTGGTCTCGACGTCGATGACCAGCTCGTCGAAGTCCGTGCGCTGCGCGACACGGGTGGCCTCGACCTTGTAGGTCACCTTGAGGACGGGCGAGTAGATCGAGTCGACGGGGATCTGGCCGATCTCCGCGTCGTAGCTCTTGTTCATCGCCGCGGGCACATAGCCGCGACCGCGCTCGACCGTGAGCTCGACCTCGAACTTCGCCTTCGCGTTGAGGGTCGCGATGTGGAGGTCCGGGTTGTGGATCTCGACGCCGGCCGGGGGCTGGATGTCAGCACCGGTGACGACGCCCGCGCCCGACTTGCGCAGGTACATCACGACGGGCTCGTCGTTCTCCGACGAGACCACGAGGTTCTTGAGGTTGAGCAGGATCTCGGTCACGTCCTCCTTCACCCCGTCGATGGTGGTGAACTCGTGGAGGACGCCCTCGAAGCGCACCGACGTCACGGCCGCGCCCGGGATGGACGACAGCAGCGTGCGGCGGAGCGAGTTGCCGAGCGTGTAGCCGAAGCCCGGCTCGAGCGGCTTGAGCGAGAACTGCGAGCGGTTCTCCGAGATGACCTTCTCGGTCAGCGTGGGACGCTGTGCGATCAGCACGGTTGTTTCCTTTCCGAGCATCCGCTATCTGATGCTCGAGCGTTCCCCGCCGGGTTCGGTCCGGCGGGGGCCAGAAGCCTGGAATGGTGCGGTCACGGGCCGATGCGCCGCATCGGCCCGCGACCGGGAGCGCGTGTCACCACGCGCGGGCGTGCTAGTTGCGGCGGCGCTTCGGCGGACGGCAGCCGTTGTGCGCCTGCGGGGTGACGTCCTTGATGGAGGTCACCTCGAGGCCGGCGGCGGTCAGCGAACGGATCGCGGTGTCGCGGCCCGAACCGGGGCCCTTGACGAAGACGTCGACCTTGCTCATGCCGGCGTCCTGCGCACGGCGAGCGGCGGCCTCGGCGGCCATCTGCGCGGCGTACGGGGTGGACTTGCGGGAGCCCTTGAAGCCCACCTGGCCCGACGACGACCACGACACGACGGCACCCGAGGGGTCCGTGATGGAGATGATCGTGTTGTTGAAGGTGGACTTGATGTGCGCCTGACCGTGCGCGACGGTCTTCTTGATCTTCTTGCGCGGCTTGCGAGTAGGAGCGGCCATGTCTTACTTCTTCTTTCCGGCGACGGTCTTCTTGCGGCCCTTGCGGGTGCGGGCGTTGGTCTTGGTGCGCTGACCACGGACGGGCATGCCGCGGCGGTGGCGGAGACCCTGGTAGTTACCGATCTCGACCTTGCGGCGGATGTCGGCGGCCACCTCGCGGCGCAGGTCGCCCTCGACGGTGAAGTTGGCCTCGATGTAGTCACGGAGCGCGACGAGCTGGTCGTCGTCCGCGTCCTTGACGCGCAGGTCCGGGCTGATGCCGGTCGCTGCGAGGATCTGCTCGGCGCGGGTGCGGCCGATTCCATAGATGTAGGTAAGTGCGATCACCATGCGCTTGTCGCGCGGGATGTCGACACCGACGATGCGTGCCATTGCTGGATCTACTCCATCAGTAGTCGGAGGTCTGACGCTCGACCGCCCCGCTCATCAGTCGCGGGCCCCGGCCTCCGAGCCGGGGGTTTGATGCATAGGGTCGAACGAGGATGTTCTGGGTGTGTCTAGCCCTGACGCTGCTTGTGGCGCAGGTTCTCGCAGATGACCATCACTCGGCCATTGCGTCGGATCACCTTGCACTTGTCGCAGATGGGCTTGACGCTGGGCTTAACCTTCATGGTTCTTTCCTGCGTCGTCGTCGCGCACGGGTGCGCTCGGACGGCGGCTCACTTGTAGCGGTAGACGATGCGGCCGCGGGACAGGTCATACGGGCTGAGCTCCACCACCACGCGGTCCTCGGGGAGGATCCTGATGTAGTGCTGGCGCATCTTCCCGGAGATGTGAGCGAGCACCAGGTGCCCGTTCGTCAACTCCACTCGGAACGAAGCGTTCGGCAGTGCTTCCACCACCACGCCCTCGACCTCGATGACTCCGTCTTTCTTGGCCATTACTCCGCTAACGTTGGTTGACAGGGAATGCGGGCGCGCAAAAACGCCCAACGGAAAACTATACGGCAATCTCCGGCCCGTCTCAACCAGGGCCGCGCATCGTCGCGCGGCGGAGGGGCGTCCCTGCCCCGGCGGGCGGCGCCGCCCCGGAGCCGCCTCAGCGGAACGAGTTGCGCAGACGCTGCACCGCGAGACCCGAGATGCGCGGGTCGCGGTGGTCCGCGAGGCGGCGCACCACCGACGACGGGGTGCGGGCGTTGCCCAGCAGCGCGCTCAGCACGTCGAGGCTCGAGTCGTGCCCCAGGGACACGAGCGCGCCCATCGGGCAGTCGGTGCGCGCGGCGACCGCGGCGCGCACGTACGGGTCTCGATGGACCGCGAGAGGAAGGAGCTCGGAGCCGTTGACCTCAGGGTCGAGCGCTCGTGCCACGTCCTCGGACGCCCCGCTGGCCGGAACCACCACCGCGTACCTCCCGCACTTGTCGTGTGGTCAAGTATCCTCCGGAACCTCGGGGATACGGGTCAAATCGCTGTGAGGAACCAGACATCGCGATACGTATCCGACACACGGGTGGGGGCGGGGTGCCTCGCCTCGCGCGGAGGGGCCGTGCAGACGCCCGTCAGTGCGCCGGCCTCGCCGAGGGTCGCGGCGGCACCGACGGTCGCGGCGGCAGCACCCGGTCCGGACGGTCCCCCACCGGTGACCGATCCTCGGGACGGGGATCGCGCACCGTGGCCCCGCGATCGACGAGCTCCGCGACCACGGCTCCGGGCGCGGCGACCACCTCGCCCGCGAGCGCGCGCCGAGCGAGCCGGGACACCTCCTCCCGGCGATGCCCCGCGAGCCGCTCGAGGACCCCCCGCGGGGTGGCGGCGTTGCGTGCCAGCGCCTTGAGGACCGCGAGGTCGCGATCCGCGACCAGCACGCCCGCGATCGCGCCGGCGAGGCCGGCGCCCGACGCCAGCGCGACGCGGACGGACGCCTTCCTGTCGTGCGCGAGCGTCGCCTGCATGCCGAGCGGGCAGTCGGGGCGCGCGGCGATGGCCTCCCGGACGGCCGGCTCGCGGTGGTCCGCCAGGGCGAAGAGCCGCTCCCGCGCCAGGCCGTCGGAGCGCGCCTCCATCACCACGGCCCGCAACCCGTCGTCGCGCGCCTCGGCAGCCACCGGCACGCCGGATGCCGCCATCAGCGCCCGGGACCACCCGTCGTCGCCCACCATGACCTCCCCGTATCGGTGACGGGAGGCTAGGCGCCCCGCATGAGCAACGGCTGTCGCTCAGGTGACGACACGGTTGCCGGCGGGCGAACCGTGGGTAGCGCGGTTATGCGTCGACGGGCGGGCGGAAGCCCCGCACCGGCGCGGTCCTGGTCGGACGCGCCGGCAGCGGCTCCTGCTGATCGACCGCGGGGTCGACGGTCGCCATCGCCTCGTCCGCGGCCGCCTCGAGGCTCGCCGCGGCGCTGTCGGCCAGCATGGCCGCACGCCGCGCCTGGGACTCCTCGAACACGCGGTCGCGCAGCTCGGGCGTGTGATGGTCCTCCGCCGCGGCGCCCAGAGCGCGCGCATCAAGCGCCGCACCTGCCGCCGCGCGCACCTCGCTCTTCCGGTGGGAGGCGAGCACCTCGAGGATGTCCTGCGTGACCGTCGGGTTGGCGGCGACCGCGCACGCGACCGCGGGCTGGCGGTCATGAGCGAGATAGTCGAGGATCGAGTGCAGGATCCTGGGGTTGGCCGCCATCGCCGCGCGCACCGGCACCGCGTGATCGTGCGCGAGCGTCACCATGAGCCCGAACGGACAGTCCTCGCGCCGCGCGATGACCTCCCGCACCAGCGCGTTGCGCGACGCGCCGAGCTCCTGGACCCGCTCCTTGGTCAGCTCCGGCGCGGCGGCCTCGTCGACATCCGCGCTCGCCCCGGGAGCATACGAAAACCCTCGCGCCATGGCGCCCTCCTCAGCAGGCCGGCGCCCGGAGCGCCGGTTGAGCCGACGCTAACCGCCCTGCTTTGCGCCTGCATACCGCCGAGGTAACGCTTGCGTGAACGCGTGTGCTGTCCGCCACACCAGGGACGATGCGGCAGTCGCCTCTCCCCTAGGGCGCGACGGGGGTGACGCCCAAGGGCGCCAGCCTCGCGGCTCCGCCATCGGCGGCCGTGAGCACCCAGATCCCGTCGTCGTGGACGGCGATCGAGTGCTCCCAGTGCGCGGCCCGCGAGCCGTCGAGCGAGACGACGGTCCACTCGTCGTTGAGCACCGCCGAGTCGGGCGTGCCGATCACGAGCATGGGCTCGATCGCCAGGCACATGCCGGGCTTGACGCGGGGGCTGCGCCCGCGCACGCGATAGTTGGGGACGTCCGGCTCCATGTGCATCTCGGTGCCGATGCCGTGCCCGACGTATCCCTCGAGCGGATGGAGGCCCGCCTCGTCGGCGACGTCCTCGACCGCAGCCGAGACGTCGGAGATGCGCTCCGCCGTCGCGAGGGCCGCGATGCCGGCCCAGAGCGCGCGCTCCGTGGCCTTGACGAGGGCGGTGTCCGCCTTGGCCAGCGGCTCCCCGATGATGAAGGAGATCGCGCTGTCGCCGTGCCAGCCGTCCACGATCGCGCCGCAGTCCACCGACACCAGGTCGCCTTCGGCCAGGACCCGGTCGCCGGGGATTCCGTGCACGACCTCCTCGTTCACCGAGACGCAGGCGGTCGCGGGGAAGCCGTGGTAGCCGAGGAAGTTCGACGTCGCTCCGGCCTCTGCGATGACGCGCGCGGCGGCGGCGTCGAGGTCCGCGGTGGTCGCACCCGCGACGGCCGCGTCCTTGGCCGCGGCGAGCGCGTGCTGGACGATCACGCCCGCACGCGCCATCACCCGCATCTCCTCGCGGGTCTTGAGCTGGATGCGACCTGACATCGTCAGCGCGCGACGGCGGTGACGAGGCGCTCGGTGACCTCGTCGATCTCGCCCAGGCCGTCGACCTGGACCAGGAGCCCACGCCCGGCGTAGAAAGCGGTGAGCGGCGCCGTGGAGGTCGCGTAGACCTCGAGGCGCTTGCGGATCACCGGCTCCGTGTCGTCCGCGCGACCCTCGATCTCGGCACGCTTGAGCAGACGCTCGGTCACCACGTCGAAGTCCGCGGTGATCTCGATCGCGACGTCGAGCTCCACGCCCAGATCGGCCAGCATCGAGTCGAGCTCGACGGCCTGCTCGGGGTTGCGCGGGTAGCCGTCGAGGAGGAACCCGGCCGCGGCATCGTCCTCGGCGAGGCGGGCGCGCACCATGGCGTTCGTCACCTCGTCGGGGACCAGCTGACCCGCGTTCATGTACTCCTGCGCCTTGCGGCCCAGCTCGGTGCCGCCCTTGACGTTGGCGCGGAAGATGTCGCCCGTCGAGATCGCGGGGACACCGAACCGCTCCGTGAGGCGGGCGGCCTGGGTGCCCTTGCCGGCGCCGGGGGGACCAAGGAGGACTGCACGCATTACTTGAGGAACCCTTCGTAGTGGTGCTGCTCCAGCTGGGACTGGATGCGCTTGACCGTGTCGAGACCCACACCCACGAGGATGAGGATGGATGTCCCGCCGAACGGGATCGAGTTGGACAGGCCCAGCGCGACGAACAGCAGAGTCGGCACCAGCGCGACGATCGCGAGATAGAGCGAGCCGGCGGCCGTGATGCGGGAGAGGACGTAGTCGAGGAACTCCGCGGTGGGAGTGCCGGGACGGATGCCCGGGATGAAGCCGCCGTACTTCTTCATGTCGTCGGCGACCTCGGTCGGGTTGAACGTGATCGCGGTGTAGAAGTACGCGAAGAACACGATCAGGAGGATGTAGAGCGCGATGTGCAGCGGCGCGCTCGACCGCGCGACGTGGTCGTTGAGCCACACGACCCATCCGGACGGGTCGGTCCCCTGGAACTGGATGATGACCTGCGGGATGGTGAGCAGCGACGACGCGAAGATCACCGGGATGATGCCCGCCATGTTGATCTTGAGCGGGATGTAGGTCGACGACCCGCCGAGCATCTTGCGGCCGACCATGCGCTTCGCGTACTGGACCGGGATGCGGCGCTGCGACTGCTCCACGAACACCACGGCCGCGATGACGATGAGCAGCACGATCGCCGTGAAGAACGTGTTGCGGGCACCGTTCGACGAGTTCCAGATCGAGGAGACGATGCCGGGGAAGCCCGCGGCGACCGAGGTGAAGATGAGCAGCGACATGCCGTTGCCGACGCCGCGCTCGGTGATGCGCTCGCCGAGCCACATGATGAACACGGTGCCCGCCGTCATGGTCATCACCATGGTGAGGATGACGTTCCACGAGTCGTTCGGGATGACCGGGACGGAGCATCCGGGGAAGAAGATGTCGTTGCGCGCCATCGTGATGTACGAGGCGGACTGGATCGCGGCGAAGCCGACGGTGATGTAGCGCGTGTACTGCGTCAGCTTCGCCTGGCCCTCGGAGCCCTCCTTGTGGAGCGTCTCGAAACGAGGGATGAGCACGCGCAGCAGCTGCACGATGATCGACGCGGTGATGTACGGCATGATGCCGAGCGCGAAGATCGACAGCTGCAGGAGCGCGCCGCCCGAGAACAGGTTGAGGATGGCGAAGCCCGCGTTGGTGCTCGTCTGCGCGAGGCAGAGCTCGACGTTGCCGTAGTCGACGCCGGGCGTGGGGATCGCGACACCGAGCCGGTAGACGGCGATGATGCCGATGGTGAAGAGGAGCTTCCTCCGCAGATCCGGGGTGCGGAACGCACTCATGAAGCCACTCAGCATTGATCCTCCAGGGAAATCAGAACAGGTAGAGGATACGCGACCGGGCCCGTCCTTCAGGACGGGCCCGGTGCGATCACTGCTAGCCCTCGTTGACCGAGCCGCCAGCGGCCTCGATCTTGGTCTTCGCGGACTGCGAGACCTTGTCGGCGTCGACCAGGGTGACCTTGACGGCGATCTCGCCGTCACCCAGGACCTTGACGGGCTGGTTGCGGCGGACCGCACCCTTCGCCACGAGGTCCGCCTTGGTCACCTCGCCGCCCTGCGGGAACAGCTCGGAGAGCTGGCCCACGTTGACGACCTGGTAGTACACCTTGAACGGGCTCTTGAAGCCACGCAGCTTCGGGATGCGCATGTGGATGGGCGTCTGACCACCCTCGAAGCGCTCCGGAACCTGGTAGCGAGCACCGGTGCCCTTGGTACCGCGGCCCGCGGTCTTGCCCTTCGAGCCCTCACCACGACCCACGCGGGTCTTCTTGGTGTGCGACCCGGGGGCCGGACGGAGGTGGTGGACCTTGAGGGTCGTCACCTTCTCCGCGGGCTCCTCCACCTTGGGCTCGGCCTTCTTGGCGGCCGGCTTCTTGGCGGCCGGCTTGGCCTCGTCGGTCGCGGCCTTCTTGGCAGCGGGCTTCTTCGCAGCAGCGGGCTTGTCAGCCGCAGCCTTCGCCGGAGCCTTCTTGGCGGCCGGCTTCTTGGCGGGCTTCTCCTCGACGGCGTCGTCCGCCGGCTTCTTGGCCTCAGCCATCAGTCAACCTCCTCAACGGTGACCAGGTGGTCCACCGCCTTGACCATCCCGCGGATCTCGGGACGGTCCTCCTTCACGACGATGTCGCCGATGCGCTTGAGGCCCAGCGACCGCAGGGTCTCGCGGTGCTGCGGCTTCGTGCCGATCGCCGACTTCTTCTGAACGACCTTCAGTCGTGCCATGACTAGTTCACCCCCGCTGCCTGCGCGCGGAGCATCGCGGCCGGGGCCACGTCCTCCACCGACTTGCCGCGACGGGCCGCGACGGCCTCGGGGCGCTCGAGGCGCTTGAGGGCGTCGACGGTCGCGTGCACGATGTTGATCGCGTTCGACGAGCCGAGCGACTTGCTCAGGACGTCGTGGATGCCGGCGCACTCGAGCACCGCGCGCACCGGACCACCGGCGATCACACCGGTACCCGGCGACGCGGGACGAAGGAACACGACGCCCGCGGCGGCCTCACCCTGCACGGCGTGCGGGATGGTGCCCTGGATACGGGGGACGCGGAAGAAGTTGCGCTTGGCCTCCTCGACACCCTTCGAGATCGCGGCCGGCACCTCCTTCGCCTTGCCGTAGCCGATGCCGACGTTGCCCTCGCCATCGCCGACGACCACGAGAGCGGTGAAGCTGAAGCGACGACCACCCTTCACGACCTTGGCGACGCGGTTGATGGTGACGACGCGCTCGACGAACTTGTTCTCCGGCTCGCTGTCGCGGCGGTTGCCGCCACGGCGGCCGCTGTTGTTGTCAGCCATAATTCCTCACTCCTGGCCGCGCCCTAGAGGGCGAGGCCCGCCTCTCGGGCACCGTCGGCCACGGCGGCCACGCGGCCGTGGTACTTGTTGCCGCCACGGTCGAAGACCACGGCCTCGATGCCCGCGGCCTTGGCGCGCTCGGCGACCAGCTGGCCGACCTTCGACGCCTTGGCAGACTTGTCGCCGTCCATCGCGCGGACGTCGGCCTCGAGGGTCGACGCCGAGACGATGGTCTTGCCGACGGTGTCGTCCACGATCTGCGCGACCATGTGGCGCGAGGAGCGGGAGACCACGAGGCGGGGACGAGCAGCGGTGCCGGAGATCTTCTTGCGCAGGCGGAAGTGACGGCGCTTGCGCTGAACCGCCTTGCCCTTGCCCTTGATTGCGATACCCATGTCTTACTTACCCGTCTTTCCTGCCTTGCGGCGAACCTGCTCGCCGGCGTAGCGGACGCCCTTGCCCTTGTACGGCTCGGGCTTACGAATCTTGCGGATGTTCGCCGCGACCTCGCCCACCTGCTGCTTGCTGATGCCGGCAACGGTGAACTTGGTGGGGCCCTCGACCGTGAAGGTGATGCCCTGCGGGGGGCTCACCACGACGGGGTGCGAGAAGCCGAGCGCGAACTCGAGGTCCGAGCCCTTGAGCGCGACGCGGTAACCCGTGCCGACGATCTCGAGCTTCTTCTCGTAGCCGGCGGTCACGCCGGTCACCATGTTCGCGATGAGCGTGCGGGTCAGGCCGTGAAGCGACTTCGAGACGCGCTCGTCGTTCGGGCGCTTGACCTCGAGGCCCTCATCGCCCTTCTCCACGGTGATGGGAGAGGCGACGGTGTGGGTCAGGGCGCCCTTGGGGCCCTTCACCGTGACGTCGGCACCCTCGATGGTCACGTCCACTCCGGCGGGAACCGGAACGGGCATCTTGCCAATGCGGGACATTGCTCTCGTTCTCCTTTCCGGTTACCAGACGAACGCGACGACCTCGCCGCCGACGCCCTTCTTCTCGGCCTCACGGTCGGTCAGCAGACCGGAGGAGGTGGACAGGATGGCCACGCCGAGGCCGCCGAGAACCTTGGGCAGGTTCGTGGACTTCGCGTACACGCGGAGACCGGGCTTCGACACACGGCGCACACCGGCGAGCGAGCGCTCGCGGTTCGGGCCGTACTTCAGCGTGAGGGTGAGGGTCTTGCCCACCTCGGCGTCCGCGACGGCGGAGCCGGTGATGTAGCCCTCGGCCTCCAGGATCTTGGCGATGTTCGCCTTGAGCTTGGAGTGCGGCATCGCCACGGTCTCGTGGTAGGCCGCGTTCGCGTTGCGCAGACGCGTCAGCATGTCTGCGATCGGGTCAGTCATCGTCATGAGTGTTGAACTCTTCCTCGCCGTGGTTTCCCTAGGGGACCTGTGGCGTAGTGGTTTACCAGCTGCTCTTGGTGATGCCGGGCAGCTCACCGCGGTGAGCCATCTCGCGGAAGCACACGCGGCAGAGGCCGAACTTGCGGTACACCGAGTGCGGACGACCGCACTTCTGGCACCGGGTGTAGGCGCGGACGGCGAACTTCTGCTTGCCGGCGGCCTTGTTCTTCAGCGCAGTCTTGGCCATGTCCTACTTCTCCTTGAACGGGAAGCCCAGCTGCTTGAGCAGCGAGCGGCCCTCGTCGTCGGTGGTGGCGGACGTCACGATGGTGATGTCCATGCCGCGCACGCGGTCGATCTTGTCCTGGTTGATCTCGTGGAACATCGACTGCTCGGTGAGACCGAAGGTGTAGTTGCCGTTGCCGTCGAACTGCTTCGGGCTGAGGCCGCGGAAGTCGCGGATGCGGGGCAGCGCGATCGAGATCAGGCGGTCCAGGAACTCCCACATGCGGTCGCCGCGCAGCGTGACGTGCGCGCCGATCGGCTGGCCCTCACGCAGCTTGAACTGCGCGATGGACTTGCGGGCCTTGGTGACCTGCGGCTTCTGGCCGGTGATCGCGGTGAGGTCCGCGATCGCGCCCTCGATGAGCTTCGAGTCCTTCGCGGCGTCGCCCACACCCATGTTGACGACGACCTTGACGAGGCCGCCGACCTGGTTGATGTTCTCGTGCGCGAACTCCTCGCGCAGCTGCGCGACGATCTCGTTGCGGTACTTGTCCTTGAGGCGCGGAGCGGTGGTCGCGGTGGCCATCAGACGTCCTTACCCGAGCGCTTGGCGACGCGGACGCGCTTGGTGCGCGTGCGGCCGTCCTGCTCGACCTCTTCCGTGCGGTAGCCCACACGGGTGCCCTTCTTGGTCTCCGGGTCCACGAGCATCACGTTCGAGATGTGGATCGCGGCCTCGACGGTCACGAGGCCACCCTCGGCGTTGTCGCGGCGGGTACCCGGCTTGATGTGCTTGGTCACGCGCTGGATGCCCTCGACCACGATGCGCTCGCGCACGGGGTCGACCGACAGAACGCGGCCCTGCTGACCGCGGTCACGGCCGGCGATGACGACCACGAGGTCGCCCTTCTTGATCTTCGCCATCAGATGACCTCCGGTGCCAGCGAGATGATCTTCATGAACTTCTTGTCGCGCAGCTCGCGGCCCACGGGGCCGAAGATGCGGGTGCCGCGGGGGTCACCATCGAGGTTCTTGAGGATGACCGCAGCGTTCTCGTCGAAGCGGATGTACGAACCGTCGGGACGACGGCGCTCCTTGGTGGTGCGCACGACGACCGCCTTGACAACATCGCCCTTCTTGACGTTGCCGCCGGGGATCGCGTCCTTGACGGTGGCGACGATGATGTCGCCGATGCCGGCGTAGCGACGGTGCGAGCCGCCGAGCACGCGGATGCAGAGGACTTCCTTCGCACCCGTGTTGTCGGCGACGCGAAGTCGCGACTCCTGCTGAATCATGTCTTTGTCTCCTGTCGTCTGGTTCTCGCCGATTCCTCAGCGAGCCTGGTCGAACCTAGTTACTTGGCCTTCTCGACGATCTCGACCAGGCGCCACCGCTTGGAAGCGGAAAGCGGCCGGGTCTCCATCACGACGACGAGGTCGCCGATGCCGGCGGTGTTGAGCTCGTCGTGGGCCTTGATCTTGCTGGTGCGGCGCATGACCTTGCCGTAGAGCGGGTGCTTGACGCGGTCCTCGATCTCCACGGTGATGGTCTTGTCCATCTTGTCCGACGTGACGTAGCCGCGGCGCGTCTTGCGATAGGCGCGGTGCTCCTCGGTCGCCGTCGTGTGCTTCTTGGTCGACATGTCTGTTCCTTATGCCTTCGCGGAGGGCGCGGTGCGGATACCGAGCTCGCGCTCACGCAGGATCGTGTAGATGCGCGCGATGTCGCGCTTGACGGCCTTGAGGCGACCGTGGTTCTCGAGCTGACCGGTGGCCGACTGGAAGCGCAGGTTGAACAGCTCCTCCTTGGCCTTCTTCAGCTCCTCCACGAGGCGCTCGTTCTCCATGCCGTCCAGCTCGGAGGGCATGAGGTCCTTGGTACCGATGGCCATTAGATGTCACCACCCTCACGGGTCACAAAACGGGTCTTCATGGGGAGCTTGTGCTGCGCGCGGCGCATGGCCTCGCGGGCCAGCTCCTCCGGCACGCCGGCGAGCTCGAACATCACGCGACCCGGCTTGACGTTGGCGACCCACCACTCGGGCGAACCCTTACCGGAGCCCATGCGGACCTCGGCAGGCTTCTTGGTCAGGGGACGGTCCGGGTAGATGTTGATCCAGACCTTTCCGCCACGCTTGATGTGGCGGGTCATCGCGATACGGGCCGCCTCGATCTGGCGGTTGGTGACGTAGGCGGGCTCGAGAGCCTGGATGCCGAAGTCGCCGAAGGCGATGCTCGTACCGCCGGTCGCGGCGCCCGAACGCTTCGGGTGGTGCTGCTTCCGGTGCTTCACTCGACGGGGGATAAGCATGGTCAGCTCTCCTTACCGGCCTCGGCCGGAGCCGCGGCGGGGGCCTCGGCCGCGGGGGCCTCGGACTGGCGGGGGGCGTTGTCGCGACGCGGGCCGCGGTCACCGCGGTCGCCGCGGCCGCCACGGCCACGCTGGGGACGGGGGGCCTTCGCCTGCTCGGCGGCCCACTCCTTCTCCGTCATGTCGCCCTTGTAGATCCACACCTTCACGCCGATCTGGCCGAAGGTGGTGCGGGCCTCGAAGAAGCCGTAGTCGATGTTCGCGCGGAGGGTGTGCAGCGGCACGCGGCCCTCGCGGTAGAACTCCGACCGCGACATCTCGGCGCCGCCGAGGCGGCCCGAGCACTGCACGCGGATGCCCTTGGCACCGGCGCGGAGCGCGGACTGCATGCCCTTGCGCATCGCACGGCGGAAGGACACGCGCGACGCGAGCTGCTCCGCGATGCCCTGCGCGACGAGCTGAGCGTCGACCTCGGCGTTCTTGACCTCGAGGATGTTGAGCTGGACCTGCTTGCCCGTCAGCTTCTCGAGGTTGGCGCGAAGCTTGTCGGCCTCGGCGCCGCGGCGGCCGATGACGATGCCCGGACGCGCGGTGTGCAGGTCGACGCGAACGCGCTCACGGGTGCGCTCGATCTCGACCTTCGACACGCCGGCGCGCTCGAGGCCCTCCGACATCATCTTGCGGATCTTGACGTCCTCGTTCACGTAGTCGCGGTAGCGCTCGCCCGTCTTGGTCGAGTCGGCGAACCAGCGCGAACGGTGGTCGGTCGTGATGCCCAGGCGGTAGCCGTGGGGGTTGACCTTCTGTCCCATTACTTGGCCCCTTACTTGGCAGCGACCGGGGTCGCGACGGTGACGGTGATGTGGCAGGAGCGCTTGAGGATCTGGTTCGCACGACCCTGAGCGCGCGGCTGAATGCGCTTCATGGTCGGGCCCTCGTCCACAAAGATCTCCTTGATGACGAGCTCACGCTCGTCGAAGCGCTCGCCGGCCTTGTCGGCCTTGACACGCGCGTTGGCGATCGCCGAGTCGATGAGCTTGCGCACATCGGTCGCGACGGCCTGCGGCTGGAACTTCAGCGAGGCCGAGGCCTCCACGGCGTTCTGACCACGGACCAGGTTCACGACGCGGCGAGCCTTCTGGGCGGTCACGCGGATGTACCGCGTCTGCGCCTTGGCTTCCATGTTCTTTACTCCCTTTACTTCGCTCGGGCGCCTTAGCGGCGGCCCTTGCGGTCGTCCTTGACGTGGCCCTTGAACGTGCGCGTGGGGGCGAACTCGCCCAGCTTGTGGCCGACCATCGACTCGGTGACGAACACCGGGACGTGCTTGCGGCCGTCGTGCACGGCAAAGGTGTGACCCAGGAAGTCCGGCGTGATGACCGAACGACGCGACCAGGTCTTGATGACGTTCTTGGTACCCGCGTCGTTCTGGGCGTCCACCTTCTTCTGAAGGTGGTCGTCGACGAAGGGGCCCTTCTTGAGGCTACGAGGCATGTCCAGGCTCCCTTATCGCTTGTTCTTGCCGGTCTTGCGGCGACGCACGATGAGCTTGTCGCTTTCCTTGTTGGCCTTGCGGGTACGACCCTCGGGCTTGCCCCACGGGGAGACGGGGTGACGTCCACCGGACGTCTTGCCCTCACCACCACCGTGCGGGTGGTCCACCGGGTTCATGACGACACCGCGGACGGTCGGGCGCTTGCCCTTCCAACGCATGCGGCCGGCCTTGCCCCAGTTGATGTTCGACTGCTCGGCGTTGCCGACCTCGCCGACGGTCGCGCGGCAGCGCGCGTCGACGTTGCGGATCTCGCCGGAGGGCATGCGCAGCTGCGCGTACGGGCCGTCCTTCGCCACGAGCTGGACCGAGGTGCCGGCCGAGCGCGCGATCTTGGCGCCGCCACCGGGCTTGAGCTCGATGGCGTGGATGACGGTACCGACCGGGATGTTGCGCAGCGGCAGGTTGTTGCCGGGCTTGATGTCCGCACCCGCGCCGGCCTCGACGCGGTCGCCCTGGCCGAGCTTCTCGGGGGCGATGATGTAGCGCTTCTCGCCGTCCGCGTAGTGGAGGAGGGCGATGCGCGCCGTGCGGTTGGGGTCGTACTCGATGTGCGCGACGGTCGCGGGCACGCCGTCCTTGTCGTGACGACGGAAGTCGATCACGCGGTAGGCGCGCTTGTGACCGCCACCCTGGTGACGGGTGGTGATGCGACCGGTGTTGTTACGGCCGCCCTTCTTGTGCAGCGGGCGGACGAGCGACTTCTCGGGCTCCGAACGGGTGACCTCGACGAAGTCGGCGACGGACGAGCCACGGCGGCCCGGCGTCGTCGGCTTGTACTTGCGAATAGCCATGAGTGCTTACCTGTCCTTCTAGCCGGCCTGGCCGCTGAAGATGTCGATGCCCGCGTCGCCAGCGATGGTGACGATCGCGCGCTTGACGTCCTTGCGCTTGCCCAGGCCGAAGCGGGTGCGGCGCGCCTTGCCCTTGCGGTTGATGGTGTTCACGGACGCGACCTTGACGCCGAAGATCTGCTCGATGGCGATCTTGATCTCGGTCTTGTTCGAGCGCGGGTCCACCTCGAAGGTGTACTTGCCCTCGTCCATGAGGCCGTACGTCTTCTCGGAGACGATCGGGCGGACGATGATGTCGCGCGGGTCCTTGTTCAGCGTGGTCACGTTACTTCTCCTCCGCCTCGGACTCGGTCGCGACGGCCTTCACGGACTTGCCCGTGGAGGGACCCGCGACGAACGCGTCGAAGGCACCCTTGGTGAAGACCGTGTCGTCGTTCACGAGCACGTCGTAGGTGTTGAGCTGGTCGACCGCGATGAGGTGCACGCTCGCCGCGTTGCGCAGCGAGAGGATCGTGAGCTCGTCCGAGCGCTCGATGACCACGAGGGCCGAACGGCCCGCGGTGATCGCGGCGAGCGCCTCGATGGCGGCCTTGGTCGAGGGCGCGTCACCCGAGACGATCGAGTCGACGACGTGCACGCGGCCGGCGCGGGCCCGGTCGGAGAGGGCGCCACGGAGGGCGGCGGCCTTCATCTTCTTGGGGGTGCGCTGCGAGTAGTCGCGGGGCTGCGGGCCGTGGACGGTGCCACCGCCGGCGAACTGCGGGGCGCGGGTAGAACCCTGGCGGGCACGGCCGGTGCCCTTCTGCTTGTAGGGCTTCTTGCCACCACCGCGGACGTCGCCGCGGGTCTTGGTGGCGTGGGTGCCCTGACGCGCGGCAGCAAGCTGCGCCACGACGACCTGGTGGATCAGGGGGACGTTCGTGTCGACGTCGAAGATGTCGGCGGGAAGCTCGACGGTCTTTGCGGTAGCCATGGCGATCACGCGCCCTTCACGGCGGAACGGATGAGAACGACGCCGCCCTTGTTGCCGGGAACCGCGCCCTTGACGAGCACGAGACCCTTCTCGACGTCCACCGAGTGGACGCGCAGGTTCTGGACGGTCTTGCGGGCGTTGCCCATGCGGCCGGCCATCTTGAGGCCGCGGAAGACGCGCGAAGGCGTCGACGCGCCACCGATGGAGCCCGGCTTGCGGTGGTTGCGGTGCGCACCGTGCGAGGCGCCCACGCCGGAGAAGCCGTGGCGCTTCATGACACCGGCGGTGCCCTTGCCCTTGGTGGTGCCGGTCACGTCGACGAGCTGGCCGGCCTCGAACACCTCGGCGGTGATCTCCTGGCCGAGCGCGTACTCGGACGCGTCGTCGGTACGGACCTCGGCGACGTGGCGGCGCGGCGTGACGCCGGCGGCCTCGAAGTGGCCCTTGAGCGGGTTGGTGACGCGGCGGGGGTCGACGGCGCCGAAGGCGAGCTGCACGGCGGCGTAGCCGTCGCGCTCGGCGTCCCGCACCTGGGTGATGACGTTGGTGTCGACCTGGATCACCGTGACGGGCACAACGCGGCCCTCGGCGTCCCACACCTGCGTCATGCCCAGCTTCGTACCGAGCAGCGCGGTGACCGCGCGCTGGGCATTGGAAGTCGTAGTCATGTCGGTGGTAGTCCTTCTGTAGAAGCTCTTAGAGCTTGATCTCGATGTTGACGTCCGCGGGCAGGTCGAGACGCATGAGCGAGTCGACGGCCTTGGGCGTCGGGTCCACGATGTCGATGAGGCGCTTGTGGGTGCGCATCTCGAAGTGCTCGCGGGAGTCCTTGTACTTGTGGGGCGAACGGATCACACAGAACACGTTCTTCTCGGTCGGCAGCGGCACGGGGCCCACGACCGAGGCACCTGCGCGCGTGACCGTCTCGACGATCTTCCGGGCCGAGGAGTCGATGACCTCGTGGTCATAGCTCTTCAGCCGAATGCGGATCTTCTGTCCCGCCATGGCGTGGTTCTGCCTTATCTCTCGATACAACTATGGTCATCACCCCGACCCCCGCGCTCGGGCGTGTCGCCTATGTGGGACACACGCGCGCCTGTGACATCTCTGCCGGGCCTCGGGTGAAGGTGTGGCTGCCCGCGATAGGCAACCTGAATATTGTGCCAGATTCGCGCGTGGCGCGCAAACGGAACCCGGCGCTCCCCTGCTACGGGACGATGCGGTGGTCGCCGCATCGTCCCGGGGCAAGGACGAGGGCCCCCGGCCGAAGCCGAGGGCCCTCGCTCTCAGTAAGTCGTGGACTTACTTGATGATCTTGGTGACGGTGCCGGAACCGACGGTACGGCCACCCTCGCGGATCGCGAAGCCCTGACCCTCCTCGAGGGCGATCGGCTGGATGAGCTCGACCGACATCTCGGTGGTGTCACCCGGCATGACCATCTCGGTGCCCTCGGGCAGCGAGATGACGCCGGTCACATCCGTGGTGCGGATGTAGAACTGCGGACGGTAGTTCGTGTAGAAGGGGTTGTGGCGGCCACCCTCATCCTTGTTGAGGATGTAGACCTTGCCCTCGAACTGGGTGTGCGGCGTGGTGGTGCCGGGGGCGACCACGACCTGGCCGCGCTCGACGTCCTCGCGCTTGGTGCCGCGGAGCAGCAGACCGCAGTTCTCGCCGGCCCAGGCCTCGTCCATCTGCTTGTGGAACATCTCGATGCCGGTGACGGTGGTCTTCTGCGGCTGGCGGATGCCGAGGATCTCGACCTCCGAGTTGATCTTCAGCTTGCCGCGCTCCACCTTGCCGGTGACGACGGTGCCACGACCGGTGATCGTGAAGACGTCCTCGATCGGCATGAGGAAGGGCTTGTCCATGTCGCGGACGGGCTCGGGGACGTTCTCGTCCACCGCGTCCATGAGCTCCTGGACCGAGGCCACCCACTCGGGGTCGCCCTCGAGCGCCTTGAGCGCCGACACGCGGATGACCGGGGCGTTGTCGCCGTCGAAGCCCTGCGAGGAGAGGAGCTCGCGCACCTCGACCTCGACGAGCTCGAGGATCTCCTCGTCGTCGACCATGTCCGACTTGTTGAGGGCCACGAGCAGGTAGGGCACGCCCACCTGGCGGGCGAGCAGCACGTGCTCACGCGTCTGGGCCATCGGGCCGTCGGTCGCCGCGACCACGAGGATCGCGCCGTCCATCTGCGCGGCACCGGTGATCATGTTCTTGATGTAGTCGGCGTGACCCGGCGCGTCGACGTGCGCGTAGTGGCGCTTCTCGGTCTGGTACTCGATGTGCGCGATGTTGATCGTGATACCGCGCTCGCGCTCCTCCGGAGCCTTGTCGATGTCCTCGAAAGGCGTGAAGGGGTTGAGGTCCGGGTACTTGTCGTGCAGGACCTTCGAGATCGCAGCGGTCAGCGTGGTCTTGCCGTGGTCGACGTGACCGATGGTGCCGACGTTGACGTGCGGCTTGGACCGCTCGAACTTGGCCTTAGCCATGGTGGCTTCCTCCTGATTGGGTTGTGAGACTCGGGTAGAGGATCCGACTGCCGATGGCCGCTGCCATCGTGGGGCGCATCCCTACTGGTCGTTATTGTTGCTGATTCTCAACCGGTGGGACTACTCGCCCCGGGTCTTTGCGATGATCTCCTCGGCAACGTTGCGAGGAACCTCGGCGTAGCTGTCGAAGGTCATCGAGTACACCGCGCGACCCTGCGTCTTGGAACGCAGGTCGCCGACGTAGCCGAACATCTCCGACAGCGGGACCAGAGCGTTGATGACCTTGACGCCGGCGGCGTCGGACATCTCACGGATCTGGCCACGGCGGGAGTTGAGGTCGCCGATCACGTCGCCCATGTAGTCCTCGGGCGTACGCACCTCGACGGCCATGACGGGCTCGAGCAGGACCGGGTTGGCCTTGCGCGCGGCCTCCTTGAAGGCCATCGAGCCGGCGATCTTGAACGCCATCTCCGACGAGTCGACGTCGTGGTACGCGCCGTCGACCAGGGTCGCCTTGACGCCGACCATGGAGAAGCCGGCGAGGATGCCCACGTTCATGGCGTCCTGGATACCGGCGTCGACCGACGGGATGTACTCGCGCGGCACGCGACCACCGGTCACGGCGTTGTCGAACTCGTACATGACCTCGGAGTCGGCGTCCAGCGGCTCGATGGTGATCTGAACCTTGGCGAACTGGCCCGAGCCACCCGTCTGCTTCTTGTGGGTGTAGTCGTACTTCTCGACCTTGCCGCGGATGGTCTCGCGGTACGCGACCTGCGGCTTGCCCACGTTGGCGTCGACCTTGAACTCGCGACGCATGCGGTCGACGATGATGTCGAGGTGCAGCTCGCCCATGCCGGAGATGACGGTCTGGCCGGTCTCCTCGTCCAGGCGGACGCGGAAGGTCGGGTCCTCCTCGGCGAGCTTCTGGATGGCCACCGACATCTTCTCCTGGTCGCCCTTGGTCTTGGGCTCGACCGCGACGTGGATCACGGGCTCGGGGAAGGTCATCGACTCGAGCACGACCTGGTCGTTCGGGTCGCAGAGCGTGTCACCGGTGGTGGTGTCCTTGAGGCCGATCACCGCGTAGATGTGGCCCGCGGTCACGCCGTCGACAGGGTTCTCCTTGTTGGCGTGCATCTGGAAGATCTTCCCGATGCGCTCCTTCTTGCCCTTGGTCGAGTTGATGATCTGCGCGCCCGACTCGAGCTTGCCCGAGTACACGCGGATGTAGGTGAGGCGACCGAAGAACGGGTGCGCCACCACCTTGAACGCGAGGGCCGAGAAGGGCTCGCTCGCGTCGGCGTGACGCTCCACGATCTTCTCCTCGTCGCGGATGTCGTGGCCCTGGATCGCGGGCACGTCGAGCGGGCCCGGGAGGTAGTCCACGACCGCGTCGAGCATGGGCTGCACGCCACGGTTCTTGAACGCCGAGCCGCAGAGCACCGGGTAGAGCTCCGAGTTGATCGTCATCTTGCGGATGGCGGCCTTGACCTCGTCAACCGTGAGCTCCTCGCCGCCGAGGTACTTCTCGAGAAGCGCCTCGTCGGACTCCGCGACGGTCTCGAGCAGCTCCGCGCGGTACTCCTCGGCCTTGTCGGCCAGGTCCGCGGGGATCTCCTCGATCTCGTACTTGGCGCCCATGGTCACGTCGCCCTTGGCGTCGCCGGGCCACACGAGGGCCTTCATCTGCACCAGGTCGATCACGCCGAGGAAGTCGTTCTCCGCGCCGATGGGCAGCTGGATGACGAGCGGCTTCGCACCGAGGCGCGACTTGATCGTGTCGACGGTGAAGTAGAAGTCCGCACCGAGCTTGTCCATCTTGTTGACGAAGCAGATGCGCGGGACGTCGTACTTGTCGGCCTGGCGCCAGACGGTCTCGGACTGGGGCTCGACGCCCTCCTTGCCGTCGAACACCGCGACCGCGCCGTCGAGGACGCGCAGCGAGCGCTCCACCTCGACCGTGAAGTCCACGTGGCCGGGGGTGTCGATGATGTTGATCTGGTTGTTGTTCCAGAAGCAGGTCACCGCGGCGGAGGTGATGGTGATGCCGCGCTCCTGCTCCTGCTCCATCCAGTCGGTCGTCGACGCGCCGTCGTGGGTCTCACCGATCTTGTAGTTCACACCCGTGTAGAACAGGATGCGCTCGGTGGTGGTCGTCTTGCCGGCATCGATGTGAGCCATGATGCCGATGTTGCGGACCTTGTTCAGGTCCGTGAGCACGTCCTGTGCCACGTGGGATCTCCTTGGTGTTCCGTCGAACGGTGCAGCGACTACCAGCGGTAGTGCGCGAACGCCTTGTTCGACTCGGCCATCTTGTGCATGTCCTCGCGGCGCTTGACAGCGGCGCCGAGGCCGTTCGAGGCGTCGAGGATCTCGTTCATGAGGCGCTCGGTCATGGTCTTCTCGCGACGCTGGCGCGAGAAGTCGACCAGCCAGCGCAGGCCGAGCGTGGTCTGACGCACGGGGCGCACGTCGACGGGGACCTGGTAGGTCGCGCCACCGACGCGGCGGCTGCGGACCTCGAGCGCCGGGCGGATGTTGTCGAGCGCGCGCTTCAGCACGACGACGGGGTCCTGACCCGACTTCTCGCGGACACCCTCGAGGGCGCCGTACACGATGGCCTCAGCCGTCGACTTCTTGCCGTCGAGGAGGACCTTGTTGATGAGCTGCGTGACGACCGGAGCGCCGTAGACGGGGTCGTTGATGATCGGCCGCTTGGGGGCCGGTCCCTTGCGAGGCATTACTTCTTCTCCATCTTCGCGCCGTAGCGGCTACGAGCCTGCTTGCGGTTCTTGACACCCTGGGTGTCGAGCGAGCCACGGATGATCTTGTAGCGGACACCGGGGAGGTCCTTCACACGACCGCCACGCACGAGCACGATCGAGTGCTCCTGGAGGTTGTGGCCCTCACCGGGGATGTACGCGGTGACCTCGATGCCGGTCGAGAGGCGGACACGCGCCACCTTGCGCAGCGCCGAGTTCGGCTTCTTGGGGGTCGTCGTGTAGACGCGCGTGCACACGCCGCGACGCTGGGGGCTCGACTGAAGAGCCGGGGTCTTGGTCTTCGAGGCCTTGGGGTGGCGGCCCTTCCTGACCAGCTGCTGAATCGTAGGCACTACTTCTCCGTGTCTCTGTGGTTCTGCGGGAACGTTTTATTCGTGTCGGCCCGACCCCCGCGCCCGGGCGTGTCGTTCCATCGGGTGTCGCACCGTGGGCGCGACTCGGGGGCCCGGCGACGCGGGCACAAGCATCTAAGATACCTGCGCTCCGCGCCGCCGTCAAAAGCGGACTGCGCCCGCCGGCCCCGTCGTAAGGTCAGTCTCGGATGTCGAACTCCTCGAGCGGCACGGCCTGGCCGGTGCCCTCGCCGAAGAACTGGCCGTCCCACTCCTCGTACCCGAAGGTCGGGAACAGGTTGGCCTTCGCCTCCTCGGTCGGCTCGACCGTCGCCGTGCGGTACTGGGCAAGGCCCGTACCAGCGGGGATGAGCTTTCCGATGATGACGTTCTCCTTGAGGCCGAGCAGCGAGTCCGACTTGCCGGACATCGCGGCCTCGGTGAGGACGCGGGTGGTCTCCTGGAAGGAGGCCGCCGAGAGCCACGACTCCGTCGCGAGCGACGCCTTCGTGATGCCCATGAGCTCGGGACGCGCGGAGGCGGGCTTGCCGCCGGCGGTCACGGTCTCACGGTTCGCGGTCTCGAAGCGGCTGCGCTCCACGAGCTCGCCCGGAAGCAGGTTCGTCTCGCCGGAGTCCAGCACGGTCACGCGACGCAGCATCTGCCGCACGATGACCTCGATGTGCTTGTCGTGGATCTCCACACCCTGCGAGCGGTACACGTTCTGGACCTCGTCCACCAGGTGCTTCTGGGTGGCGCGGGGACCGAGGATGCGGAGCACGTTCTTCGGGTCGACCGCACCGGCGACGAGCTGCTGGCCCACCTCGACGTGCTCGCCGTCCTGGACCAGGAGGCGCGCGCGCTTGGTGACCGGGTACTCGACCGGCTCGTCCCCGTTGTCGGGGGTGACCACCAGGCGACGGGTCGCCTCGGAGTCGTCGACCTTGAGCTTGCCCGTGACCTCGGAGATCGGGGCCTCACCCTTGGGGGTACGGGCCTCGAAGAGTTCCTGGACACGCGGCAGACCCTGCGTGATGTCGTCCGCGGACGCCACACCACCGGTGTGGAACGTACGCATGGTCAGCTGGGTGCCGGGCTCGCCGATCGACTGGGCCGCGATGATGCCGACGGCCTCGCCGATGTCGACGAGCTCGCGGGTCGCGAGCGAACGGCCGTAGCACTTCGCGCACGTGCCCACCACCGACTCGCAGGTGAGGACCGAGCGGACCTTCACCGAGTCGACGCCGGCCTCGATCAGCGCGTCGATGATGACGTCGCCGACGTCGGCACCGGCCTTCGCCACGACGGTGCCGTCCGCGTCCTCGACGTCGGTCGCCAGCGTGCGGGCGAACACCGAGGTCTCCACGCGATCGTGCTTGACGCGCTCGCCACCGGCCGTGAGCTCGGCGATGGGCATCGCCAGGCCGCGCTCGGTGCCGCAGTCCTCCTCGCGGACGATGACGTCCTGCGACACGTCCACGAGTCGACGCGTGAGGTAGCCGGAGTCCGCGGTACGCAGCGCGGTGTCCGCGAGGCCCTTGCGGGCACCGTGGGTCGCGATGAAGTACTCGAGGACGGACAGACCCTCGCGGTAGTTCGACTTGATCGGACGCGGGATGATCTCACCCTTCGGGTTCGCCACGAGGCCGCGCATACCGGCGATCTGACGGACCTGCATCCAGTTGCCTCGAGCACCCGAGCCGACCATGGTGTGGACGGTGTTGTGCTTGGGGAAGGACTCACGCATGGCCTTGTCGACCTCGTTGGTCGCCTGGGTCCAGATCTCGATGAGCTCCTGACGGCGCTCGTCGTCGGTGATGAGACCGGTGTCGAACTGGTCCTGCACCTTCGCGGCCTGCGCCTCGTAACGCTCGAGGATCTCCTGCTTGTTCGCCGGGGTGGCGACGTCGCCGATGGCGATCGTCACGCCCGAGCGGGTCGCCCAGTGGAAGCCCGCCGCCTTGAGGGCGTCGAGCGAGGCCGCGACCTCGACCTTCGGGTAGCGCTCCGCGAGGGTGTTGACGATGTCGCCGAGCACCTTCTTGTCGACGTTGCGGTTGACGTACGGGTACGACACCGGCAGCAGGTCGTTGAACAGCGACCGACCGAGCGTGGTGGTGAGCATGAACGGCTCGCCGTCGACGTGGCCCTCCGGCAGCTCGAAGTCGACCGGCGGGACGGTGTCGCCGTCCACGCGGAGGCGGATCTCCGAGTTGAGGTGGATGGTGCCGGCGTCGAGCGCCATGACGGCCTCGGACTGCGTGCCGAAGACCAGGCCCTCGCCCTTCTCGCCCTCCTTGAGGAGCGAGAGGTGGTAGAGGCCGATGATCATGTCCTGCGAGGGCATGGTCACCGGACGGCCGTCGGACGGCTTGAGGATGTTGTTGCTCGAGAGCATCAGCACGCGGGCCTCGGCCTGCGCCTCCGCCGACAGCGGCAGGTGCACGGCCATCTGGTCACCGTCGAAGTCGGCGTTGAACGCGCCGCAGACGAGCGGGTGCAGGTGGATGGCCTTGCCCTCGACCAGCTGGGGCTCGAACGCCTGGATGCCGAGGCGGTGCAGCGTGGGCGCGCGGTTGAGCAGCACCGGGTGCTCGCGGATGACCTCTTCGAGGACGTCCCACACCTCGGAGCGCGACCGCTCGACCATGCGCTTGGCGGACTTGATGTTCTGCGCGTGGTTGAGCTCGACCAGACGCTTCATGACGAACGGCTTGAACAGCTCGAGCGCCATCTGCTTGGGCAGGCCGCACTGGTGCAGCTTGAGGGTCGGGCCGACCACGATGACCGAACGGCCCGAGTAGTCGACGCGCTTGCCGAGCAGGTTCTGACGGAAGCGACCCTGCTTGCCCTTGAGCATGTCCGAGATGGACTTGAGGGGGCGGTTGCCGGGGCCCGTGACCGGGCGGCCGCGACGGCCGTTGTCGAACAGCGAGTCCACGGCCTCCTGCAGCATGCGCTTCTCGTTGTTCACGATGATCTCGGGCGCACCGAGGTCGAGCAGGCGCTTGAGGCGGTTGTTGCGGTTGATGACGCGGCGGTACAGGTCGTTGAGGTCGGAGGTCGCGAAGCGGCCACCGTCGAGCTGGACCATGGGGCGCAGGTCCGGCGGGATCACCGGGACGCAGTCGAGCACCATGCCCTCGGGCGAGTTGGTGGTCGTGAGGAACGCGTTGACCACCTTGAGCCGCTTGAGCGCGCGGGTCTTGCGCTGGCCCTTGCCGGTCGCGATGATCTCGCGCAGCTTCTCCGCCTCGGCCTCGAGGTCGAAGGTCTGGAGGCGCTTCTGGATCGCCTCCGCACCCATGGAGCCCTTGAAGTACGAGCCGTAGCGGCGCGACATCTCGCGGTAGAGCATCTCGTCGCCCTCGAGGTCCTGGACCTTGAGGCCGGCGAAGCGGTCGAAGATGGCGTCGAGGCGCTCGATCTCGGCGTCGGCGCGCTTGCGGATGTTGGCCATCTCGCGCTCCGCGCCGTCCTTGACCTTGCGCTTGACGTCGGACTTGGCGCCCTCCGCCTCGAGCTCCGCGAGGTCCTTCTCGAGCTTCTCGGCGCGCGCGTTGATCTGCACGTCGCGGTCGTTCGCGAGGGCCTTCTTCTCCTTCTCCAGCTCGTTGCGGAGCTGCGGGAGGTCCTCGTGACGGCCCTCGTCGTCCACCTCGGTGACCATGTACGCCGCGAAGTAGATGACCTTCTCCAGGTCCTTCGGGGCGAGGTCGAGCAGGTAGCCGAGGCGCGACGGGACGCCCTTGAAGTACCAGATGTGGGTGACGGGGGCGGCGAGCTCGATGTGGCCCATCCGCTCACGGCGGACCTTCGAGCGGGTCACCTCGACACCGCAGCGCTCGCACACGATGCCGCGGTAGCGGACACGCTTGTACTTGCCGCAGCCGCACTCCCAGTCGCGGGTGGGGCCGAAGATCTTCTCGCAGAACAGGCCGTCCTTCTCCGGCTTGAGCGTGCGGTAGTTGATCGTCTCGGGCTTCTTCACTTCACCGTGCGACCAGTTGCGGATCTCATCCGCGGTCGCGAGGCCGATGCGAAGGTCGCCGAACTCGTTGACGTCGAGCAAGGTTCTACTTCCTTACTGCCGGCTGGTGTGCCGGCACCGAAAACTTCTTCTGTATGGAGTGAGCTCGAAGCTCGTCAGATCTCGTCGACGCTCGAGGCATCGGGACGGCTGGACAGGGAGATGCCGAGCGACTCAGCCGCCTGGTAGGCGTCGTCGTCGGTCTCGCGCATCTCGATGACGTGGCCCTCGTGGTTGAGGACCTCGACGTTGAGGCAGAGCGACTGCATCTCCTTCATGAGGACGCGGAACGACTCGGGCAGGCCCGGCTCCGGGATGTTCTGACCCTTGACGATCGCCTCGTAGACCTTCACACGACCGGTGACGTCATCCGACTTGATGGTCAGGAGCTCCTGAAGCGCGTAGGCGGCGCCGTACGCCTCGAGGGCCCACACCTCCATCTCGCCGAACCGCTGGCCGCCGAACTGGGCCTTACCGCCCAGGGGCTGCTGCGTGATCATCGAGTACGGGCCGGTCGAGCGCGCGTGGATCTTGTCGTCGACCAGGTGGTGGAGCTTGAGGATGTACTTGTAGCCCACCGCGATCGGCTCGGGGAACGGCTCTCCGGTGCGGCCGTCGAACAGGCGGGCCTTGCCCTCCTGGTTGACCAGGCGCACGCCGTCACGGTTCGGGTTGACCACCGTGCGGAGGCCGCCGAGGACGTCCTCGCGCAGGCCGTCGAACACCGGCGTCGCGACCGGGGTGCCCGGCTCCGACGTGACGGCGCCCTCGGGCAGGTTCTTGGTCCACTCGCCCGTGGCGCCGGTGGCGTCCCAGCCGTGCTTCGCGATCCAGCCCGTGTGGGTCTCGAGGACCTGGCCGACGTTCATACGGCCGGGGACACCGAGCGGGTTGAGGATGACGTCGACCGGCGTGCCGTCCTCGAGGAACGGCATGTCCTCGACCGGCAGGATCGTCGAGATGACGCCCTTGTTGCCGTGGCGGCCGGCGAGCTTGTCGCCCTCCTGGATCTTGCGGCGCTGCGCGATGTAGACGCGGACCAGCTGGTTCACGCCGGCGGGGAGGTCGTCGCCGTCCTCCTCGGTGAACACGCGGACGCCGATCACGGTGCCGGACTCGCCGTGGGGCACCTTGAGGGACGTGTCGCGCACCTCGCGGGCCTTCTCGCCGAAGATCGCGCGCAGGAGGCGCTCCTCCGGGGTCAGCTCGGTCTCACCCTTGGGGGTGACCTTGCCGACGAGGATGTCGCCCGCACGCACCTCGGCGCCGATGCGGATGATGCCGCGCTCGTCGAGGTCCGCCAGCGCCTCCTCGGAGGCGTTGGGGATGTCGCGGGTGATCTCCTCGGGGCCGAGCTTGGTGTCGCGCGCGTCGACCTCGTGCTCCTCGATGTGGATGGAGCTCAGGACGTCGTCCTGGACGAGGCGCTGCGACAGGATGATCGCGTCCTCGTAGTTGTGACCCTCCCAGCACATGAACGCCACGAGCAGGTTCTTGCCGAGCGCGAGGTCGCCCTCGTCGGTCGCGGGACCGTCGGCGATGACCGAGCCGGGCACCACGCGGGCACCCTCGTCGACCACGACGCGCTGGTTGTAGGACGTGCCCTGGTTCGAGCGCTGGAACTTCGCGATGCGGTACGAGCCGGTGGTGCCGTCGTCGTTCGCCACGGTGACGAGGTCCGAGCTCACCTCGGTGACCACGCCCTCCTTGGTCGCGACGACCACGTCGCCGGCGTCGATGGCCGCACGGCGCTCCATGCCGGTGCCGACCAGCGGCGCCTCGGAGCGGACCAGCGGCACCGCCTGGCGCTGCATGTTCGCGCCCATGAGCGCGCGGTTCGCGTCGTCGTGCTCGAGGAACGGGATGAGGGCGGTACCCACCGACACCATCTGGCGCGGCGAGACGTCCATGTAGTCCACGGCCTCACGGGCGACGAACTCGACCTCGCCGCCGCGGCCACGGACGAGCACGCGCTCGTCGGTGAAGCGGCCGTTGTCGTCGAGGCCGGCGTTCGCCTGCGCGATGACGAAGTGGTCCTCGTCGTCCGCGGTCAGGTAGTCGACCTGCTCCGACACGACACCCTTGACGACCTTGCGGTACGGGGTCTCGACGAAGCCGAGGGGGTTGATGCGGCCGAAGGACGCGAGCGAGCCGATGAGGCCGATGTTCGGGCCCTCAGGCGTCTCGATCGGGCACATGCGGCCGTAGTGCGACGCGTGGACGTCACGAACCTCCATGCCGGCGCGGTCACGCGAGAGGCCGCCGGGGCCCAGCGCCGAGAGGCGGCGCTTGTGCGTGAGGCCCGCGAGCGGGTTGTTCTGGTCCATGAACTGCGACAGCTGCGAGGTGCCGAAGAACTCGCGGATCGCGGCGACGACCGGACGCGTGTTGATGAGCGTCTGCGGCGTGATGGCCTCGACGTCCTGCGTGGTCATGCGCTCGCGCACCACGCGCTCCATGCGCGACAGGCCCGTGCGGATCTGGTTCTGGATCAGCTCGCCCACCGCGCGGATGCGGCGGTTGCCGAAGTGGTCGATGTCGTCGGTCTCGACGCGCACGTCGCCGTCGGCGCCGTCCAGCGTCGCGACGCCCGCGTGGGCGGCGGCGATGTACTTGATGGTCGCGACGATGTCGTCGAGGCCCAGCACCGAGTCGCCGAGCTCCTTCGCGAGGCCCAGCTTCTTGTTGAGCTTGAAGCGGCCCACCTTGGCGAGGTCGTAGCGCTTGGAGTTGAAGTAGAAGTTGTCGAGCAGGTTCTGGCCCGCCTCGACGGTCGGCGGCTCGCCCGGACGCAGCTTGCGGTACAGGTCGACGAGCGCCTCCTCGTGGCCGTGGACGGTGTCCTTGGCCAGGGTCTCGAGGACGGCCGGGAACTGCGCGAACTCCTCCGCGATCTGGTCCTCGGTCATGCCGAGGGCCTTGAGGAAGAGCGTGACGGGCTGCTTGCGCTTGCGGTCGACGCGGACGCCCACGGCGTCACGCTTGTCGATCTCGAACTCGAGCCAGGCGCCGCGCGAGGGGATGACCTTCGCGGTGAAGATGTCCTTGTCGGACGTCTTGTCGGGGGTGCGCTCGAAGTACACGCCGGGCGAACGGACCAGCTGCGACACGACGACGCGCTCGGTGCCGTTCACGATGAACGTGCCCTGGCTGCTCATCAGCGGGAAGTCGCCCATGAAGACGGTCTGCGACTTGATCTCGCCGGTGGTGTTGTTCATGAACTCGGCGGTCACGAACAGCTGAGCGGAGTAGGTGAAGTCCTTCTCCTTGCACTCCTCCGGCGTGTAGCGGGGCTCCTCGAAGTACGGGTCCGAGAAGGACAGGGACATGGTCTGTCCGAAGTCCTCGATCGGAGAGATCTCCTCGAAGATCTCCTGGAGGCCTGCCACCTCCGGGACGTCGTTCCGGCCGTGCTCCTTGGCGGCGGCCACACGGGCCTGCCACGCGGTGTTGCCCAGAAGCCAGTCGAAGCTCTCGGTCTGGAGACCGATCAGGTTCGGGACCTCGATGGGGTCCTGGATCTGTGCGAAGGAGATACGGCGCGATGCGGAACGGTTGGAGATGGCGGAATCGGTGCGCGAGGCAGCCAAGGGTGGTTCCTTCCCTTTATGATCGTGCGTGACCACGATGCCTAGCCGCGGCTCCACCGGATCCTGGGGCGAAACCCGCTACAAGCGGACGCACGCCAGGTAGGCATTTGAGGGCAGGGCGATAGACAGCGCAAGTCGTCAGACTACAGCGCCGCGCAAGGTTTGTCCACTCGCCCGGCGCCGCAGCGCCAGCCGACACGCCGACGGTTCCCGAATTGCGACACGGGACGATGCCCGGGCCCGCCTCCGCGCGCACGGAACCCGCGCATCGTCCCCCGGGAACGGCAGAACGGGGCCGGGTCCTCGCGGACCCGACCCCGTTCAGAAGGTGCGGCTGAAGCCGTGCGAACTACTTGAGCTCGACGGTGGCGCCGGCGGCCTCGAGCTGAGCCTTGGCCTTCTCGGCGTCGTCCTTCTTCGCGCCCTCGAGGACGGCCTTGGGGGCCTCGTCCACGAGCGCCTTCGCCTCGCCCAGGCCGAGACCGGTGAGCGCGCGGACCTCCTTGATGACCTGGATCTTCTTGTCGCCGACGGCGGCGAGGAAGACGTCGAACTCGTCCTTCTCCTCGACCTCGGCAGCGGCCTCGCCGCCGGCGGCGGGGGCAGCGGCAACGGCGACCGGAGCGGCGGCGGTGACCTCGAAGGTCTCCTCGAACGCCTTCACGAACTCCGAGAGCTCGATGAGCGAGAGCTCCTTGAACTGCTCGATGAGCTCCTCGGTGGTGAGCTTAGCCATGATGACTTCCTTCTCTCTTGCCTGCGTGAAGCAGATGTGTGTAGTGGGGTGCGGCCCTTAGGCCGCGTCTTCCTGCTTCGCACGCAGGGCGTCGACGGCGCGCGCTGCCTGAGCAAGCGGTGCCTGGAACAGGTATGCAGCACCAAAGAGCGACGCCTTCATGGCGCCGGCAGCCTTGGCGAGCAGAACCTCGCGGGACTCGAGGTCCGCCAGCTTCTTGACCTCATCAGCAGAGATCACCTTGCCCTCGAGAACGCCGCCCTTGATGACGAGCTTGTCGTTCTCCTTGGCAAAAGCCTTGAGACCCTTCGCAGCCTCGACCGGGTCACCGGTCACGAATGCGATGGCCGTGGGGCCGGTCAGAAGGTCGTCGAGACCCTCGATGCCGGCGTCCTTGGCCGCGAGCGCCGTCAGAGTGTTCTTCGCGACCTTGTAGGTCGCGGCGCCGCGGATCTCACCGCGCAGCTTCGCGAGCTGCGGGACGGAGAGGCCGCGGTACTCGGTGATCAGCACCGCCGCGGAGCTGCGGAAGTCGTCCGCGAGCTCTGCAACAGCGTTCACCTTGTCTGGCGTCGCCATGTTTGTCCTTCCTTCGGATGACCGCCCGTCCCATCCCCCACATGAGAAAGGCCCCGCGCAGGCGGGGCCGGGGGCCTGATCCGCAAACGGAAAGGGCGGCCCGTGGGCCGCCCAGACGTTCGCGCGCTCGGCGCTTCAGCTTCACCTGCGCTGGACCCCGCATGAGCGGGACTTCGGTCGAACCCGGGGAACCCGGGCCCGACGACCGGCGGTCTTGGGCTCGTCCATAGTACGGGACGCGCGCATCGTCCGCAAATCGAATGCGGGGGACGATGCGGCGGACGCCTGGCGCGCCCGGGTGAACCCGGCATCGTGCCCCGGGATGCGAGAAGGCCCGGCTCCCCCGCGGGGGGAGCCGGGCCAGGAGCGGCGCGTGGGACGCGGTGGCGTCACGTGGGCCGCTCTGCTCCGCGTCCGTGCCGGGGTCGCCGGTCGGGGCGCGAGAGTCTGGGATGCCCGCTGCTTACGCCTCGGACTTCGCGAGGGCGTCGATCGGGATGCCGGGGCCCTGCGTCGCCGAGATCGAGGCCTTGACGATGTAGCGGCCCTTCGAGGCGGACGGCTTGGCGCGGAGCACCTCGTCGACCACGGCCTGGAAGTTCTCGAGCAGCTTCTCGTCGCCGAAGGACGCCTTGCCCAGCACGGTGTGCAGGTTGGCGTGCTTGTCGACGCGGAACTCGATCTTTCCGCCCTTGATGTCGGACACGGCCTTCGCCACGTCCATCGTCACGGTGCCCGTCTTCGGGTTCGGCATGAGGCCACGGGGGCCGAGCACGCGGCCCAGGCGGCCGACCTTGCCCATGAGGTCGGGCGTCGCCACGACGGCGTCGAAGTCCTGGCGGCCGGCGGCCACCTCCTCGATGAGCTCGTCGCCACCGACGATGTCGGCGCCCGCCTCGCGGGCAGCCTCTGCCTTGTCACCGTTGGCGAAGACCAGGACCCTGGCGGTCTTGCCGGTGCCGTTCGGCAGGATGACGGTGGAGCGGACCATCTGGTCCGCGTGACGGGGGTCGACGCCGAGCTTGAACACGACGTCGATGGTCGAGTCGGTGTTCTTCGAGGACGTCTTCTGAGCGAGGCGGAGGGCCTCGATCGGCGTGTACAGCTGGCCACGGTCGACGAGCTGGGCTGCGTCGCGGTAAGCCTTGGAGCGCTTGGTCATCTGCGTTGTTCCTTTGCAGTTCGTGGTGCGGGCCAGCGCGGCCCTGCCACTGAGGTGGGAGGTCCTTAGGAGACCGTGATGCCCATGGAGCGGGCGGTGCCGGCGATGATCTTCGCGGCGGCGTCGATGTCGTTGGCGTTGAGGTCGGCCATCTTGGCCTCGGCGATCTCACGCACCTGAGCGTCGGTCAGGTTCGCGACCTTGACGGTGTGCGGGGTCGACGAGCCCTTGGCGACGCCGGCTGCCTTCTTGATGAGCTCGGCGGCCGGAGGCGTCTTGAGCACGAACGTGAACGAGCGGTCCTCGTACACGGTGATCTCGACGGGCACGACGTTGCCACGCTGCGACTCGGTCGCGGCGTTGTACGCCTTGCAGAACTCCATGATGTTGACGCCGTGCTGACCGAGCGCCGGACCGACCGGCGGGGCAGGGTTGGCGGCGCCGGCCTGGATCTGAAGCTTGATCAGCCCAGTGACCTTCTTCTTCTTCGCGGGTGCCATGTTGAGGGTCCTTATCTTGTTGCCTGTGCGGCTTGGCGGCCGCAGGTTCGCTGTCGCGAGCTAGATCTTGGTGACCTGGGTGAACGACAGCTCGACCGGGGTCTCCCGGCCGAAGATGGAGACGAGCACGTGGAGCTTCTGGCTCTCAGCCGAGATCTCCGAGATCGTGCCCGGGAGGGTCGCGAACGGGCCGTCGATGACGGTGACCGACTCGCCGACCTCGAACTCGACCTCGACGGGGGCCTGCGTGGTGGCGGACTCCTCGGCGGCGGCCGCCTCGGCCACCTCCTTGGGCGCCAGCATCGAGTAGACCTCGTCGATGGTGAGCGGGACGGGGTTGTGGGCGTGGCCGACGAAGCCGGTCACACCCGGGGTGTTGCGCACGGCGCCCCACGACTCGTCCGTGAGGTACATGCGCACCAGGACGTATCCGGGCATCCGGACGCGGGTGACGAGCTTGCGCTGGCCGCCCTTGATCTCCGCGACCTCTTCCATGGTCACCTCGACCTGGAAGATGTAGTCCTCCATGTGGAGGCTCTCGATGCGGTGCTCGATCGCGGCCTTCACGCGCTTCTCGTGACCCGAGTAGCTGTGGACCACGTACCAGTCGCCCTCAAGGGTGCGGAGGCGGGACTTGAACTCGGCGACCGGGTCGGCGATCGGGGCGTCGATGTCGGCCTCGACCGCATCGTCCGCCTGCGGCTCGTCGGCGATCTGCTCGTCCGCGGTCAGCTCGTCCGCGGGGGTCGCCTCGGCGACCTCGGGCTCCAGGCCGTCGATCTCGCTCATCACCGTCTCGTCACTCTTCTCGTCGCTCATCACTCACTCCCCTTGAGGCGGCCTCAGCCGCCGAACACCTTCGCCGAGACCCAGCCGAACACGAAGTCCAGCGCGAACACCAGGATCATCATCACGGCCACGAAGCCGAGAACGATCCAGATGTAGCGGATCAGCTCCTGGCGCGTGGGGGTGACCACACGTCGCAGCTCGGAGATGACCTGGCGCACGAACAGCGCGATGCGTCCGAAGATGTTCAGACCCTCGCGCGACTCGTGCCGCGGGTCCTTCTCTCCGGAATCCGTCACGGCAGATTCGCTCACCGAAAAGTCCTTCTCTCTGGATTGCGCTCGCGGGAGATCCCCGCGTACGCAGGGCAGGAGGGACTCGAACCCACAACCGCCGGTTTTGGAGACCGGTGCGCTACCAATTGCGCCACTGCCCTTCGGGATCCCTCACGGGGCCCCGCGGCTCATGTCCCTCTGCCCTGCTGCAACCCGCCCGAAGGCGCGAACCAGCCTGACGAAAGTCAATCGCCGACGTCACATGTTACGCGGTTCCGGGAGAGAAGTCGAACCCGGGTTCGTGGGCGGCCTCGTCGCCACCCGCCATGTGCGCCGGACCAGAGTAGCGGACGGCGGGGAAGGCGCGGGACGGCAGTGTCGGGCGGGTGCGTCGTGTGGACTTCCAATGACACTTGGGACTCGTGCATTCTCCCGTGAAGGATGTGACTGCACCGCAGGCCACTTGAGTGCGATCGAGCCACAAGCGTCCTTGGCAGTCATCAGGCTGCGGGGCTCGATGCGGTCATCAGGAGCGCCCGCACCTGACGGGCGATCAATCCGCGCGATCGTCGCACCACCGAATAGGGGTAGCGGAGCCGCGAGATGCCCCGCAGCGCGAGCTCTCTGTCACGGCGCTCGTCCTCCTCCATCGCCTCCGGGCTCGAGTGGTACGTGAGCCCGTCCACCTCGACAACCACGCGCCCTTCGACCACCAGGTCGACGTGGCCGACACCTGGGATCAGCACCTGAGGCTCGACCGCGAGGCCTGCGGCCTTCAGCTCCATGCGCGCCAGGGTCTCGCCTGGCGCTTGTGAGCGCGGCTCGGCTTGGACGGCGAGCCACGACCGTCGGGGAATCGCGGTTGCCGTGAGCCGCCACACGTCGTCCGTGGTGAGGAGCTCGCGGTTGAGCGCGGCGTCGAGTGCGACCAGTTGCTCGAGCGCCGGCACGCACGCGCCCAGATGGTCGATGATGGCAAGAGCTGGCGCGCAGAGCGCGTCTCCTTCAGCGGTCACCCCGCGCGCGAGCCTGTGGAGCACCAGGTCACGTCGCCTGCGCCGATCGTCCGCGACGAGTCCGCGGTCGGCCGGGAGCGCGAGGTGAAGACCTCGCGGCGTGCGGAGGAGCGGCAGGTCCAACCACCGTGCTGCGCTGACACAGGTCAGCTGCGCGGACAGGACTCGCGTGCGCACCGCCCAAGACGATGCCTCCTTGACCGCGAAGCAACCCCGATGCGGTCGGACGAGTAGTCCGCGCTCCACCGCCGCCATGAGTTGCCGGTCGGTGAACCCGAGCCGCAGCAGGTGTGCACGGCGCGCGCACCCGCCCAGACCGGCCACAGCCCCCACGACATCCATCGCCCGAGCGTCGCCGCTCGACGAGGGGGGCGCGAGCGTAGACCGCGCATCTGAGGATGAACACAGTTGCACCGCAACCTGGGTGCATCGGCTCGGCGCCAATGAACCGACGACTCCCAATGACGTTTGAGACTCGTGCGTTCTCGCGTGAAGGATGTGTTCGTCTCACGAGTCGATCCGCGTCTCATCGCTCGCAAGTGTCATTGGGAGTCGCCACCGTGCCGCTCCCCGCCCCGTCACCACCCCGCGCGCTCTCCCATGCCAGGTATTACCGTGAGATCGGGGGCAGGACACAGCACAACAGGGGGCACCGCCATGGACTTCTTCGCCAACTTCCTCGACATCCTCTGGTGGTCACTGTGGATCACCATCTGGGTGATGTTCATCTTCCTGATGATCCGGTTCGTGATCGACGCATGGCGGGACGACGAGATCGGCACCGGCGCCAAGGTCGGGTGGACGCTGCTGCTGATCCTCCTTCCCGCGCTCGGCGCGCTCATCTACCTCCTCGCGCGGGGCAGGGGCATGGCCGAGCGCGACATGGCCGCGGCCCGCGACTATCGGGCCGCGGAGGTGGAGTACACCAGGAGCCTCGCATACGACGACGCGGACATCGACGTGCTCACGCGACAGCCCGCCACCGAGATCTCCCGCGCGAAGGCGCTGCTCGACTCCGGAGCGATCACGCCGGAGGAGTACGCGCAGCTCAAGGCGCGGGCCCTCGCCTAGTCCGCGAGCGCCCGCCGCCGTGCCGGTCCGCGCGGAGGTGCACGCGTCCCACATCGCGGACACCGCCGCGGGGGCGCAGGTGGAACAATGACCCGCATGAAGCCCGCACGCCGTGTCTCCGCCCGCCTCGGCGCCATCGCGCCGTCCGCCACCCTCGCCGTCGACTCGAAGGCGAAGGCGCTCAAGGCCGCCGGCCGCCCCGTGATCGGGTTCGGCGCCGGCGAGCCCGACTTCCCCACGCCCGACTTCATCGTCGAGGCGGCGGTCGCGGCCGCGCGTGAGCCGCGCAACCACCGCTACACGCCCGCGGCCGGCCTGCCCGAGCTCAAGCAGGCGATCGCGGACAAGACGCTGCGCGACAGCGGCTACGAGATCGATCCCGCCCAGGTCATCGTCACCAACGGTGGCAAGCAGGCCGTGTTCCAGGCATTCGCCGCGATCGTCGACCCGGGCGACGAGGTCCTCCTCCCCGCCCCGTACTGGACCACCTACCCCGAGGCCATCGCGCTCGCCGGCGGCTCCGCCGTCGAGGTGTTCGCCGGCGCCGACCAGGAGTACCTCGTCACCGTCGAGCAGCTCGAGGCCGCCCGCACGGAGCGCACGAAGGCCCTGCTGTTCTGCAGCCCGTCGAACCCCACCGGCGCCGTCTACTCGCCCGAGCAGACCAAGGCGATCGGCGAGTGGGCCCTCGAGCACGGCATCTGGGTCCTCACCGACGAGATCTACGAGCACCTCACCTACGACGACGCGACGTTCACCCCCATCGTCAAGGCGGTCCCCGAGCTCGCCGACCAGACGATCGTCCTCAACGGCGTCGCCAAGACCTACGCGATGACCGGATGGCGCGTGGGCTGGATGGTCTCCCCCGCCGACGTCACCAAGGCCGCGGCGAACTTCCAGAGCCACCTCACGTCGAACGTCGCGAACGTGTCGCAGCGCGCGGCGATCGCGGCGCTCGAGGGCGGCCTCGAGGAGGTCCACCAGATGCGCGAGGCGTTCGACCGCCGTCGCCGCACCATGGTCGACATGCTCCGCCAGATCGACGGCGTGGTGTGCCCCACCCCGAAGGGCGCGTTCTACGCGTACCCGTCGGTCGAGGGCCTCATCGGCCGCACCGTCGGCGGCGTCGAGATCGCCTCGAGCGCGGACCTCGCGACCGTGATCCTCGAGCAGGCAGAGGTGGCGGTGGTCCCCGGCGAGGCGTTCGGCCCGTCCGGCTTCATGCGCCTCAGCTACGCGCTCGGCGACGAGGACCTGGTCGAGGGCGTCGGCCGCATCCAGAACCTGCTCGCCGGCTGACGCGCCGCCCGCGACCGGAAGGGGCGCATCGTTCCGCGGGACGATGCGCCCCTTCCGTCTCCCGGCGGAGGCACCTGGCGGGCGGGCTGGCTAGGCTCGACGGCATGACCGAACCCGCGATCACCATCGCCGGCCTGCACAAGCATTACGGCGACCTGCATGCCGTCGACGGCCTCGACCTCGAGATCCCGCGCGGCGAGGTGTTCGCGCTGCTGGGACCGAACGGCGCCGGCAAGTCGACCACCGTCGAGATCCTCGAGGGCTTCCGCAAGCGCACCGCGGGCGACGTGAGCGTCCTCGGTGTCGACCCGCACCACGCGACCAAGCAGTGGCGCAGCCGCGTCGGCATCATGCTGCAGGGCACCGCAGAGCGCGGCTCGCTCACCGCGAGCGAGGCGCTGCGCTACGCCGCGAGCCTGTACACGTCCCCCCGCGGCGTCGACGAGATGCTCGAGGCCGTGGGACTCACCGAGAAGGCGGGCTCGAAGCCGGCGACGCTGTCCGGCGGACAGCGGAGGCGCCTCGACGTCGCGCTTGCGCTGATAGGCCGCCCCGAGATGGTGTTCCTCGACGAGCCGACCACGGGCTTCGACCCCGAGGCGCGGCGCCAGTTCTGGACGCTCATCGAGTCCGTCCGCGGCGACGGCACCACCATCCTCCTCACCACCCACTACCTGGACGAGGCCGACCACCTCGCGGACCGCATCGGCATCATCGCCGCCGGTCGCATGGTCGCCCTGGACACGCCGGCCGGCCTGCGCGCTCGCGCCGCCGATGCCCGCGTCACCTGGACGGAGGACGGCGTCACCCGCACCGAGGAGACCGCGACACCCACGGCGTTCCTGCGCGAGCTGCTCGCCCGCACGCCCGAAGAGATCGCGGGCCTCGAGGTGGTCCATCCGTCGCTCGAGGATGTCTATCTCCGGCTGATCGGCGACGCCGCGAACGTGTCAGCCGGCGAGGACGCGACCCAGGAGGGCTCGGCATGACCACCACCCGAGCATCGTCGGTCCCCACCTGGATGTCCATGACCCGTGGGCGCTTCGTGGTCGAGGTCAAGGAGTTCACGCGGACCCGGGAGCAGATGGTCTTCATCTTCTTCTTCCCGATGATGCTGCTGCTCCTGTTCGGGTCGGTGTTCGGCGGGCAGGAGATCGCGGACGGCGTGTCCTTCGCGCAGTACTTCCTGCCCGGCATGATCGCCTCGGGGATCCTCAACACGGGCTTCCAGTCGTTGGCGATCTCGATCGCCATCGACCGCGACTCGGACGCGCTCAAACGCGTCCACGCGACGCCGCTGCCCGCGACCGCGTTCTTCGCGGCGAAGGTGACCCAGGTGCTCGCGGTGTCGGTGGTGCAGATCGCGGCGCTGGTCGCCATCGGCGTCGCGCTCTACGACGCGGAGCTTCCCACCGGCAGCGGGTGGTGGACGTTCACGTGGGTCTTCCTGCTGGGCACGGCCGCGTCGACCACGCTGGGCATCGCCATGTCGTCGCTGCTGCGCAACGCGAAGGCCGCGTCCGCGATCCTCACCCCGCTGGTGCTGTTCCTGCAGTTCACCTCCGGCGTCTTCCTCGTCTACACGCAGATCCCGACGTTCCTCCAGCATGTGGCAGCGGTGTTCCCGCTCAAGTGGCTCGCGCAGGGCATGCGGTCGGTGTTCCTTCCCGAGAGCTTCGAGGCGGCCGAGGCGAGCGGCTCGTGGCAGCATCCCGCGACGGCGATCGTCCTCGCGCTGTGGATGGTGCTGGGCCTCATCGTCTCGGTGCGCACGTTCCGCTGGACCCGGCACGACGACAACTGACAGCCTCCCCTGAGCGGTCTCTGCGCCGCCTGCCAGGGTGCGCACACCATGCTGGCGGCATGACCCGCACCGCCACCCGCACCGCCACCCGCACCGCCACCCGCATCGCCGTCACGCTGCTCGCCGCCGGATCGCTCCTCGTCGGCGCAGCATCGGCCGCCGGCGCTTCACCGCGCGCCGGCGTCGCGAGCGCCTGGGACGACGCGTCCGCGACCTCCGTCCCGGGCCCCCGGAATCGGGACGCACCCCGACACGCGGCCGGGCGACGCACGCCCGACGTCGTCGCCGTCCTCCCCGACCGGACGCGCCTCCGCGCCGCGGCCGTCGTCTGAGAGAGCTCTCAGACGACGGCGAGCAGGCTGGGGTCATGAACACCTCAGCAGCAAGGTTCGCGGCCACGATCGCCGCAGCATCCGCGGTCCTGCTCGGGGTCGGCGTCGGGGCGACCGCGTTGTCGCGCTCCGGCACCGGCGCGGAGCCGGACCCCACCGTGGGCGACGCCGTCGTCGTCGGCTCGTCGGACGACTCGACGCCCGAGCCGTCATCATCGTCGAGCTCGACCCCGGACGACTCCCTCTCCGCGGTCCCCCACAGCCCGTCGGTGGACGACCTGTCCGACGACCACGGCGGCGACCGCCCCGATGACGTGAGCGACGATGTGGCCGACGACAGCGTCGCGCTGCCGCCGGGAGACACCCGCGTCGACGACGAGGCTGACGACTCGGGTCACGACTCCGCCGACGACGCGACCGACGACAAGGGCGGCGACCGCGCCACCACCGACGACTCCGACGACTCGGGCGAGGACGCGCGCGACGACTCGAGCGGCAGCTCGGGTCACGGCTCCGACGACTCGGGCGAGGACGCGAGCGACGACTCGAGCGGCAGCTCGGGTCACGGCTCCGACGACTCGGCCGACGAGAGCGAGCACGAGGACGACTGAACCCGATAGCGTGGCGCCGGAAGGTGACGATGACCTCACGGTTCGGGCAGTCCGGCGCTCGCGCGGGTTCCGTCCGCGCCCGCGTGGTGATCTACCTGGTGGCGCTCACCGGGGTGTCGCTCGTCGTCGCCGGCACCACCGCATTCCTCATCGAGCGTGATGCGGTCGAGCGCGGCGTCACCGATGAGTTGTCAGCGACCGCAGACGACTACCTCCGGTGGATCGCCGAGAACGATCCGACGGGGATCGACGCCCTCATGCGGGACGCGGTCGCCCGGTACACCGGCACCGAGGACGAGGGCGCGGTCGCGATAGTCGACGGGCGCGCCCGATACGTGCCCGCGAGCGAGGGCCGGCTCCGGCTCGAGGATGATCAGGAGCTCGTCGACCTGCTGTGGTCCGACACGACCACCGCGGTCGAGGTGCGGCGCGCCGCGACGTCGACCGCGCGGTACGGCTACGCGGCCATACCGTTCATCGACGCGGGCGGCACACGCGTCGCGGTCCTCGCCATCGCCATCGACGAGGGCGCGCGAGTCGGCGAGCTCGTCGACACGTTCACCGTGTACGCGATCGTCGCGGTGGTCGCGACCGTCGCGATTGGTGCGCTCGGGTTCGTCACCGTGGGCCGCCTTCTCGAGCCGGTGCGGCTGCTTGACCGCACCGCGCGGCACATCAGCGAGAACGACCTCGGCGAGCGCGTGCCGATCGTCGGCGACGACGATCTCGCGGGCCTGTCGCGGACCGTCAACGCCATGCTCGACCGGCTCGAGCGGGCGTTCTCCGACCAGCGGCGGCTCCTCGACGACGCGTCGCACGAACTCCGTACGCCGCTCACGGTAGTCAGAACGCGTCTCGAGCTCCTCGAGCCGCGTGACGCGGACCAGGTCGAGGCGACACGGGACGAGCTCCTCGACGTGACCGCCGACATGACGCGGCTGGTCGAGGACCTGGTCACGCTCGCGAAGGCGGATCGCCCCGAGTTCCTGCGCCTCGCGCCCACCGCGATGGCGACGCTCACCGACGTCGTCGCGGAACGCATGGCGACGCTCGGAGACCGGGCGTGGAGCGTCGAGTCGCGCGCGGAGGGCACGGCCGTCATCGACCCGCAGCGGCTCACGCAGGCGTGGATGCAGCTCGCGGCCAACGCCGTGAAGTTCGCCGCCGACGGCTCGGCAGTGCGGGTGGGCACTGCGCGCGACGGTGCCGACCTGCTGGCGTGGGTATCGGACGAGGGGCGCGGCATCGCTCCCGCGGACCTCGAGTCCGTCCGCGAGCGCTTCGTGCGCCTCGACCCCGACGCCGACGGCTTGGGGCTGGGCCTGCCGCTGGTGAGCGCGATCGCGCGCGCCCACGGAGGCGAGCTCGAGATCGCTTCCACGCCCGGCCACGGGTCCACGTTCGTCATCCGCGTGCCATGGCGGGAGGAGCCGTGAGGATCCTGCTGGTCGAGGATGAGCAACGGCTCGTGGCGAGCCTGCGCGACGGCCTGCGCACCGTCGGGATCGAGATGGACCACGCACGCACCGGCCGCGAGGGCCTCGCGCTCGCGCTCGAGGGCACCCACGACGTCATGGTCCTCGACATCGGCCTGCCCGACCAGGAGGGCTTCACCGTGCTGCGGCGCCTGCGTGCGGCCGGCTCCGACCTGCCGGTCATCATCCTGACCGCGCGGACCTCGGCCGAGGACACCGTGCGCGGGCTCGAACGCGGCGCCGACGACTACATGCCGAAGCCGTTCTCGTTCGACGAGCTGGTCGCCCGCATCCGCCTGCGCGCGCGCCGCGACAGCGCCACGCCGGACCCGACGCTGCGCGTGGGCCGCTGCGAGCTCGACCCCGTCGCACGACGTCTCACGTGCGACGGCGAGGAGGTGCAGCTGAGCCCGCGCGAGCTCCAGCTCGCCCGCCTGCTCATGGAGAACGCGGGCGGCGTCGTGACGCGGGCGCGTGCGCTCGAGGAGGTGTGGGGCTCGGCGGCGCGCGACAACGTGCTCGACGTGTATGTGAGATACCTGCGGGCGCGCCTCGGGGCCGATGCGATCGAGACGGTGCGTGGCGTGGGCTACCGGTTTCACGGCTAGAGGCGCGGAGGCTCGTCCGTGCGGACGATGCCGGGGCAGGGTCCGCGCCCTACGCTGGCCTGATGGACGCCAAGGGACCGCGCTGGGGTGACATCGCGATCGCCGCGGCGCTGCTGGTCCTCGCGCTCATCGGCGCCCGCGGCGCGGGCGATCTTGCCGCGGCGCCCCGCGACTACGACGCGCTCGGCGTCGCGCTGATCGTCGCCCAGGTCGCACCGTTGGCGTGGCGGCAGCGCTACCCGAGGATCGTGGTGTGGGCGATCCTCGTGCCGTGGATCGTGGCGGTCGGGCTGGGTTACCCCGACACGGCCGCGATGTTCGGCATCTACCTCGCGCTCTACGGGCTCGCGGCCTACGTGCCGCGGCGCACGGCCCTGCTCCACGGCGGCGCCGTGCTGGCGCTCATGATCGCGTGGACCGTGGTGGGGCTCGTCGTCACCGACTTCGTCTCGTGGACGTCGCTCATCGCGGTCACTCTCGCGGTGGTGGTGCCCATGATGATCGGGTTCGTCGACTTCCGCCGCCGCGAACGCATCACCGAGCTCGAGCTCGAGCACGCGCGGCGCGAGCAGGCGCAGCAGGTGGTCGCCGCCGATGCGGTGCGCGCCGAGCGCGCGAGGATCGCGCGCGAGCTGCACGACGTGGTGGCGCACGAGATCACCGTGATGACCCTGCAGGCGGAGGGCGCGCGCCGCCTCGCCCGCGACAGCGACGCCCGGGTGTCCGAGGCGCTCGAGACCATCGCCGCCTCGGGGCGCACGGGACTGGCGGAGATGCAGCGCATGATCGGCGTGCTCCGCGCGACCGAGCAGGACGCGGTGGACACGGCCGAGCGTGACCGGGCGCTCGCGGAGCTCGAGCCCATGCCCGCGCTCGCCGCGCTTCCCGCCCTGGCGCAGCAGGTGGAGGACGCGGGGCTGCCCGTCGAGCTCAGCGTCGAGGGCACCGCGCACGTGCCCGCCGGCGTCGAGCTCAGCGCCTACCGGGTGGTGCAGGAGGCGCTCACCAACGCGATGAAGCACGCCGGGCCGGGCGCGCATGCCCAGGTGACCGTCGCACGCAGCCCGGGCGAGGTCACGGTGCTCGTCGAGGACGACGGGCGCGGGATCATCTCCGACGCGGCGCGCCAGAGCGGCGGCCACGGCCTGCGCGGCATGGCGGAACGCGTCCACGCGCTCGGCGGCTCGCTCGAGTACGGTCCGCGCCGCGGGGGCGGCTTCCGGGTGCGGGCGGTCCTGCCGTCCGCCGACGATCAGGTGGGCCGGCGGTCCACGAGCACGACGAAGGGTGGACGATGATCCGGGTGGCGCTGGTCGACGACCAGGCGATGGTGCGGGTGGGATTGCGCATGATCCTCGAGTCCGAGGACGACATCCGCGTGATCGCCGAGGCCACGTCGGGAGCCGAGGCGGCCGGGATAGTCTCCGCGCACGCTCCGGACGTGGTCCTCATGGACGTCCGCATGCCGGGCATGGACGGCCTCACCGCGACGCGCGAGGTGCTCGCCGCGCATCCCGGCACGCGCATCGTGATCCTCACCACCTTCGACGACGACGAATACGTGTACGAGGCGTTGCGCGCCGGAGCGTCCGGCTTCCTGCTCAAGAGCGTCGACGGCGACGCACTGGTGAGCGCCGTGCGCGTGGTCGCAGGCGGCGAGGCGCTGCTCGCCCCCGAGGTGACCCGGCGCGTGATCGAGCAGTTCGCGCGCACCGCACCGGCCGTGCCGGAGGACCACACGCCGTCGCCCGAGGCGGTCGGCGACCTCTCCGACCGCGAGGTCGAGGTGCTGCGCCTCATGGCACGCGGGCTGTCGAACCAGGAGATCGCGGCCGAGCTGTTCGTGTCCTCCACCACGGTCAAGACCCACGTGAGCCACATCCTCACCAAGCTCGGCGTGCGCGACCGGGTCCAGGCCGTCGTCGAGGCGTACGACTCGGGCATCGTGCTGCCGCGGCCGTAGCCGGGCCGACCCGACCCGACCCGCGCATCGTCCCTCCGGGGTCATCCCTGAGACCGACCATGAGGAACCGTCCTCACGGCCGATGACCCCGGCGCGCGCGCTTCGCCAGACTGGCCCCGACACCACCCATCCACGAGGGGGATCCACCATGACCACCACCGTCACCCTCGCCGCCTCGATGCGCGGCGGCACCAAGGACTACGGCTCGGGCGACGCGGCGGTCCGCGCGCTCGACGGGATCGACGTCGACATCGCCGCGGCCGAGTTCACGGCCATCATGGGGCCGTCGGGCTCCGGCAAGTCCACGCTGCTGCACACGCTCGCGGGTCTCGACCGGCTCACCGCAGGCGAGTCCTGGATCGGCGACCAGCAGATCTCCAGCCTGTCCGAGGACAAGATCACGCAGGTGCGCCGCGACAAGATCGGGTTCGTCTTCCAGGCGTTCAACCTCATCCCGTCGCTCACGGCGCGCGAGAACATCACGCTGCCGCTGGACATCTCGGGGCGCGACATCGACCCGGCATGGTTCGACGAGATCATCGGGATCCTGGGCCTCGCCGACCGCCTCACGCATCTGCCCGCCGAGCTCTCGGGCGGCCAGCAGCAGCGCGTCGCGGTCGCCCGCGCGCTGGTCGCGCGCCCCGAGCTGATCTTCGCGGATGAGCCGTCGGGCAACCTCGACTCGCGCTCCGGCGCGGAGCTGCTCGGCTTCATGCGCCGCGCGGTCAAGGAGTTCGGGCAGACCATCGCGATGGTGACGCACGACCCGTCGGCGGCCTCGTACGCGGACCGCGTGCTGTTCCTCGCGGACGGCCGGATCGTGGACGAGATGCGCGAGCCCACGGCCGACCGCGTGCTCGACCGCATGAAGCAGATGGGGCACTGATGTTCCGCCTCGCCGTCAAGTCCGTCAAGCACAACCCCAAGCGGTTGGTGCTGACCGCGATCGCGGTCGCCCTGGGCGTCGCGCTCGCCGCGGCCACCTTCACCCTCACCAACGCGCTGTCGGGCGGGTTCCACCAGCTGTTCGAGGAGATCTACGCCGGCACCGACGTGATCGTCGAGGAGGCACCCTCCGACACCGACGAGGACGGGGACCAGTTCGCCGCCGGCGACTCCGTGTTCACCACCGACGACCTCGCCGCCGTGCAGGCGGTCGACGGCGTCGGCCTCGCGGTCGGCGGCATCCAGGTCATGGGGGCGGTGCTGCCCGCCGACTTCGAGCCCTCCGGCGACCTCATGGCCGCGGGCGGAGCGCCCAGCCAGCTGTTCAACTGGGCGGGCGAGCCGCGCATCGACCAATCGACCCTGGTCGAGGGCCACGGCCCCGAGACCGACGAGCAGATCGTCCTCGACGTCGACAGCGCGCCGCGCCTGGGCTACGCGATCGGCGACCCGGTCGCCATCGCGACCGACTCCGGCGTGACCGAGCTCGAGCTGGTGGGCCTGGTCCGGTTCGGGGAGTCCAACTCGCTCCAGGGCGCGACGCTCGGCTACATGACCGAGGCGACCGCGTGGGAGCTCGCGCAGTCGGACGGCTACCAGAGCATCTCGGTGATCGTCTCCGACGGGGCCGACAAGGATGCGGTCGCCACCGCGATCTCCGACGTCATCCCCGACGGCACCCGCGCCATCACGGGCGAGGACAAGGCCGCCGAGCAGGCGCAGGAGCTCGACGACCTGCTCCAGTACATCGACATCTTCGCGATCGCGTTCGCGCTCATCGCGCTGTTCGTCGGCTCGTACATCATCGTCAACACGTTCCGCATCATCGTGACGCAGCGCACCCGCGAGTTCGGGCTGCTGCGCGCGATCGGCGTGAGCGGCCGCCAGCTGCGGACCATGATCCTGCTCGAGGCGCTCGTCATCGCGGTGGTCGCGTCGACCGTGGGCATCGCGCTCGGGTACCTGGGTGCGCTCGGCCTGTCCGCGGTGGTCGAGGCGGTGTCCGGCAACATCTTCGGCACCGTGACCCTCCCGCTCGACGCGCTGCTCTGGGGCTACGCGCTCGGCGCGCTGGTCACGCTCATCGCGGCGCTCATGCCCGCGATCCATGCGTCGACCATCTCCCCGATGGAGGCGCTACGGGAGTCCGCGACGGAGTCCAAGAAGCCGCTGCGCCTGCGCAACATCGTCGGAGGCGCGCTCGCGCTGCTGGGCGTGCTCGCGATCGTGGTGGGCCTCTACATGGACGTCCCGCGTCCCTATGTCTACGTGGGTGCGGGCGCGATGGTGCTCATCATCGGCGTGACGCTGCTCGCCGCGCAGGTCCTGGTGCCGCTCGCGTACGGGCTCAAGACGCTGCTCACGCGCCTGTTCCGAGTGGACGGCAAGCTCGCCGCCAACAACATCCGGCGCGAGCCGCGCCGCAGCGCCAACACGGCGGCGGCGCTCATGATCGGCGTGATGCTGCTCGCGCTGGTGTCCACGTTCACGGAGTCGCTCAAGAGCGTGGTCACCGACCAGTTCGCGAGCAGCGACGCGGACTTCTTCGTGCTGTCGACCCAGGGGGCCATCCCCGCGGGCGCGATCGACACGCTCGAGTCGCAGGACGGGGTCGCCTTCGTGACGTCGACCGGCATCGACTCGGCGCAGTACGACGGGGTCGGCTACGCCGTCGCGTCCATCGACCCCGAGACGGCCGATGCGGCGTTCGACTACAACAACGAGCCCGACTTCGACCAGCTGGACGGCGGCGTCTTCATCGACCCCGTGATCCAGGAGCTCGGCGTCGAGGTGGGCGACCAGGTCACGCTCGAGGGTGCGGAGGGCTCCGCGACGCTCGAGGTCACCGGCCTGTACCTCAACGAGGGCGACGCGAACTTCTGGGTCGACGAGGCCACGGGTGCCGAGCTGTTCGGCGAGTACGACATCATCCAGGCGATGGTGGTGCTCGACGAGGGCGTCGACGCCGAGGCGGCCCAGGAGCAGCTGACGGAGGCCCTCGCCGCGGACTACCCGCTGGTGGTGCTCCAGGCCCCCGACGAGCTCGCGCAGTTCGCCAACCAGTTCATCGACCTGCTCCTCGGCGTGATCTCCGCGATGCTCGGCGCCGCGCTCATCATCGCGGTCCTGGGCGTGGCGAACACGCTCCTGCTCTCGGTGACGGAGCGCACCCGCGAGATCGGCCTGCTCCGCGCGGTCGGCGTGCGCCGCCGTTCCGTGCGTCGCATGATCCGCATCGAGTCGCTGGTGATGGCGATCTTCGGCACCTTCCTCGGCATGATCCTGGGCGTGGGCCTGGGCGTCGCGCTGGTGAAGGCGCTCGAGGAGTTCGGCTTCTCGTCGGTCGCGATCCCGTGGACGTGGCTCGGGATCTACATGGTGCTGGCGATCGTCGCAGGCGTGGTGGCGGCCATGTCGCCCGCGCGCCGCGCGGCCAAGCTCGACATCCTGCAGGCGATCGCGTTCGACGGCTGACGGACGACCCGCCGGCGGCGGGACGATGCGGCGGCCCCCGGGGACACGATCCCCGGGGGCCGCTCGCGTCGGGACTAGATCTCGACGCCCACCGCGACAGGCTCGGGGACCAGCGTGATGCCGTAGGCGTCGTGCACGCCGTCGCGGACCGCATGCGCGAGCTCGACGATGTCCGCGGCGGTGGCCGCTCCCCTGTTGGTCAGCGCGAGGGTGTGCTTGGTCGACAACGCGGCCGGCGCATCGTCCCTCACGGCGAAGCCGCGCGAGAAGCCCGCGTGCTCGATCAGCCAGGCCGCGGACGTCTTCACCAGGCCGTCGGCAGCCGGGTAGCGCGGCGCGTCCGCCGGGACGGCCTCGGCGTGCACGATCGGGTTGGTGAAGAAGGAGCCGGCGCTCCAGGTGTCGTGGTCGGCGGGGTCGAGGACCATGCCCTTCGACGCGCGCAGCGCGAGAACCGCCTCGCGGACGTCGACGATGGGCACGCGGGCGCCCGGCTCGACGCCGAGCGCGGTCGCGAGCTGCTGATAGCGAACCGGCGCGGACAGGCTCGCCATCCGCGTGTGGAAGGTGACGTCGAGCACCACGTAGCGCGGCGTCGGACCCCACGGCCCGTGGGTCATGGATCGCTTGAGCATCGAGTCGCGGTAGCCGAACTCGGCCTTGACCAGGGGAAGCGTCTTCACGGAGCCCGCCTCGCGGTCCCATGTGCGCACCACCGCCACGATGTCCTTGACCTCCGCGCCGTACGCCCCGACGTTCTGGACGGGGGTGGCACCCGTCGAGCCGGGGATGCCCGACAGCGCCTCGAACCCGCTCCATTCGGACGCCACGGCCTGCGCCACCAGGGCGTCCCACGGGGTGCCCGCGGCGGCGGTGATCGACAGGCCGCCGCACGCGCCGTCGTTGACCAGCGACACGTCCTCGCGGCGGTCGCGGACCACCACGCCGTCGAAGCCCTCGTCGGCGACGAGCAGATTGGAGCCGCCGCCGACCACCAGGAGCGGCGTGCCGTCGGCGTCGGCGGAGCGGACGGCGTCGATCAGCTCGGGCTCGCTGTGCGCCTCGCGCAGCTCGCGTGCCGGGCCCCCGACGCGCAGGGTGGTCAACGCGGCAAGATTCATGCGCCCAGGGTATCCGCGCCCCGATCCCCCTCCTCGCCGCGCAGCCGCGCCTGGGTCGCGGCCGGCTCGGGCGGACGGGCGGCCGACGCGAGCGCGACCATCGCCCCCGCCGCGACCACGCTCACCAGCAGAGCCTGGCGCAGGGGGACCTGCTCCGCGATGAGCCCGATCACCTGCGGCATCGTGAGGCCCGCGATGGTGCCGAAGGCGGCGACGGCAGCGACGCGGGCGGTCGCGTGGCTGCGCTCGTCGGCGGCGGCGGAGATGGCCAGCGGATAGCCCATGGACACGCCCGCGCCCCACACCAGCATCGCCACCGGCACGGCCCAGAAGGTGGGGGTGAACGCGAAGATCAGCGCGCCGACCGTCACCAGCGAGCCGCACGCGCGCAGCACCGTCACCCTGCCCCAGCGGTCGACCACCCGCGTGCCCATCAGCCTGGCGATGCTCTGCGCCACCACCAGGAATGCGTAGAAGGCCGCCGCGAGCGCCTCGGTCCTGCCGAAGTCGTCGACGATCCCGAGCGGCACCCAGTTCGCCGCCCCCATCTCGACCGTGAACGCGCAGAAGAGGATGAACCCGAGCGCCAGCGTCCGCCGCTCGCGCGCCGCGACCTTGAGCGTCACGAACAGACCGTCGCGCCGCTCGACGCTGTCGACGTCCGGGCGCGCGCCGTCGAGGATCGCCACCCTCGACAGCACCAGGTAGGCCGCACCCACCACGGTGACGTTGACCGCGTAATGCACCGGCACCGCGACGTCTGCGAACGAGTACAGCGCCCCGATCCCCACCCCCGCGAGCAACGCGAGCGAGAACACGGCGTGGAATTGGGACAGGATCGACCGACCCACATGGCGCTCGACGGTGGCCGCCTCGGCGTTGGAGAGCGCGTTGAGCGTCTCGAACGAGCCCAGCGCGAAGAACAGCGCGAGCGCGAAGCCGATCCACGTGCCGAGGTGCGCGGCGAGGCCCATGGCCCAGAACGCGAGCACGATCCCGACGGAGGCGACCCGCACCAGCCTCAGCGACCCGAACCTCGCCACCAGCCCGCCCAGCAGCGAGAACGCCATGAGTCCGCCCAGGGATCCCACGATGAACAGCGCGGCGAGCCCCGCAGGTGTGACGCCGAGGGCGTCGCGGACGCTCGGGACCCGCGAGACGTAGGTGCCGAGCATCAGGCCCATGCCGGCGAAGAACACCATCAGGCTGATCCTGGACGCGCGGACACGCCGCGCGTCGATCCGCGCTGGCGCCATGCCTCCCCCTCCGCACCGTCCCCCAGCGATCCGGACCCGTTCGACGCTAGCAGGAGGTCCCGGCGGTGTCAGGGGGAACGGCGCTCGACCACGGCCTGCACCCCCTCCTCGGGCAGCGCCTGCACCGGCTCGATGCCGTCGGCGATGACGGCGGCCGCGGCGTCGCGGTCGGCCTCGGCGTCGATCGAGATCGCGGCCGCGCGCTCCCGCCGCGCGAGCGCGCGCTGCGACCGGAACAGCGGGCCGGCAGCCCGCACCGCACGGGCGAGCAGGAACGAGACGAGCGCGGCGGGCACCGTGACGAGCAGCGCCCTGCGCAGCTCCACGAGGTCGCCGAGGTGGCCGATCACCTGCGGCATCACCAGGCCCGCGATGGTGGAGAACGAGGACACGGCCGCGACCCGGGCGGCGGCACGGTCGGGCTCGTCGGACGCCGCGGAGAAGCCGATGGGCACGCCGAGCGCCGCACCCAACCCCCACAGCACCATGCCCACCGGCACCAGCCACAGCCCCGGCGCGAACGCGAACATGGTCACCCCCGCGATCACCAGCGTGGCGGACACCCGCAGCGTCACCACGCGGCCCAGGCGGCCGATGACCGCGGCCCCGCTCCAGCGCAGCGTCACCATCGCGACCACGAAGACCCAGTAGAGGAGGTCACCGATCGCCTCGGGCTGGTCGAACCCCTCGACGACCGCGAGCGACGCCCACTGCGCCGCCGCTCCCTCGATGGTCGACGCGCAGAACACGATCACGCCGATGAGCACCACGCGCCGGTCGCGGTACTCGTCCCGTGCGGCGGCGAACGGGCCGCCCAGGCCCGGCCGCGCATCGTCGGGGCGCGGCCTGCCGTCCATGACGGCGGCCGGCAGGACCGCGAGACGCAGCGCGGTGAGCGCGACCCCGACCCCCGCGAAGTGCCACACGGGCGCGATGCCGAGGTGCGAGATCCACGCGCCGAGCGCGAGCCCCATCGCCATGCCCACCGAGAACGCGGCGTGGAACTGCGGCAGGACCGCGCGCCCCATCGCCCGCTCCACGGCCGCTGCCTCCGCGTTCATGCTGACGTTGGTGAACGCGAATCCCACGGAGACCGCGAACGACGCGACCGCGAACCACGCCTGCGAGCCCCACGCCGTCGCGGCGCCGAGCAGCAGGATCGCGCCGAGGAACCCGAAGGACGACCACCACAGCAGCGCACGCGTCCCGAAGCGCGCGACCATCCACCCGGTCACCAGCAGGGCGCACAGCGCACCGAGCGCGCCGAAGAGCAGCAGCCGCGCGAGCTCGCCGGTGCTCACGTCGAGCAGCGTCGTGATGGTCGGGTAGCGCGACACCTGGGTCGCCATGAAGACGCCCATGATCCAGAACAGGGCGAGCACGCCGCGGCGGGCGGCCGCGATGCGGGCAGGGCGGTGGGTCATGGCTCCCTCGGGACGATGCGCGGCGCGGCCGTGGCGCGGATGGTCGGGCGGGCGGCGCTAACCTGGGTGCTGACCGAGCCGAGGGAGAGCCGCGTGACGCGCACACGCCGACCGACGATGGCCGACGTCGCCGCGAGGGCGGGCGTGTCGCTGTCCACTGTATCCCTCACCTACTCGGGCGCCGGACCGCTGTCCGCGGAGACCCGTGCGAAGGTCGAGAAGGCCGCCGAGGAGCTCGGCTACGCGGGCCCGGCGCCTCACGCGCGGGCGCTGCGTTCGGGGCGCACCGGGGTGGTCGGCGTGGTCATCCACGAACGGCTCCAGCTGTCCTTCCGCGACCCGCTGATGCTGCGCATCATGGACGGCCTGGTCGGAGACCTGGGGCAGATGGGCCTGGGCGTGCTGCTCATCCCCACCCCCACGGGCGAGCCGGGCGAGCGCAGCCTGCTCGAGACCGCCGCGATGGACGCCGCCGTGCTGCTGCGCGTGCGCGACCACGACGGCGAGCCGGCCATCGACATCCTCCGCAGGCGCGGGCTGCCCATGGTGGTGATGGAGGGCGAGGCCCCCGCCGGCGCCGGCGTGCTCGAGATCGACGACCGCGGCGCGACGGCGGAGCTGATCCGCCACCTCGTGTCGCTCGGGCACACGCGGATCGGGACCATCACGCTGCCCGCGGGGCTCGACGGCGAGACGCGCGTGGTCCCGTTGGACGAGGCGCTCGCGAAGACCGCGTGGACCCCGGTCCACCGCCGGCTCGAGGCGTTCGCCGAGGCGGGCGTCGAGCCGTGCGTGGTGGTCGAGGCGCGTGCGTCGATCGTCGCGGAGGGCATCGCGGCCGCGCACCTCGCGCTGGCGTCGGAGCCGCGGCCCACCGCCCTGGTGTGCCAGTCGGACCTGCTCGCCGGAGGCGCGATCATCGCGGCGCGCGAGCTCGACATCCAGGTGCCGCAGCAGCTGTCCGTGACCGGCTTCGACGGCATCGAGCTGCCTTGGATCGCGCCGCACGAGCTCACGACGCAGGTGCAGGACGCGGAGGCCAAGGGTCACGCGCTCGCCGCAGAGGTGGCGGCGCTGCTGCGGGGCGAGTCGCCGGCTCCGGTGATCATGCCGCTCGAGCTGCGCATCGGATCCACCACGGCGCCCGCGCCGCGCTGAGGCCGCGCGCCCAGGCGACGCGCCCCGGGCTCCCCGTCGTGCATGCAGGCGCGTGGCGGATTCGGTCCTGCATACGGGTCGCCGCGCCTCGCATGCAGGATTGTTGAACCGGCGATCCTGCATGCAGGGCGCGAACGCCTACCCTCACGTTGCCCGGACACGGCCCGGACGCGCCGCGGCCCCGGCCCTCACGGGGAGGGCCGGGGCCGCGGTCGACGATGCGCGGGTCAGCCGAGCACGTTCATGATCGGTCCCATCGCGAAGTACACGACGAAGGCGGCCGCGGTGCCCCACATGAGCGGGTGCACCTTCTTGGCGGCGCCGGTCGCGACCTGCAGCACCACGAACGAGATGAAGCCCGCGCCGATGCCCACGGAGATCGAGTAGCCGAACGGCATGAGGATGAACGTGAGGAACGCGGGGATCGCGATCCGGTAGTCCTTCCAGTCGATGCCCGTCACCTGGGAGACCATGAGGAAGCCGACGACCACCAGAACGGGGGTGGCGGCCTCGAACGGCACCATGTCGTACAGCGGCGTGAGGAACGTCGACAGCAGGAACGCGATGCCGGTCACGACCGACGCGAGGCCCGTGCGGGCGCCGTCGCCGACACCCGCCGCGGACTCGATGTACGTCGTGTTGGACGAGACGGAGCCGAGGCCGCCGCCGACCGCGCCGAGCGAGTCGACCATCAGGATCTGCTGCGAGCGCGGCGGGTTGCCCTCGGCGTCGTTGAGACCGGCCTCGGCGCCCACGGCGGTCATGGTGCCCATGGTGTCGAAGAAGTCGGCCATGAGCAGCGAGAAGACGATCAGCGCGGCGGTGAGGAACGGCAGCGAGGTGAAGCCACCGAAGAGGTCCACCTGGCCGATGAGCGAGAAGTCAGGCAGCGACGCGACCGCGGCCGGCGCCTGCGGGATCACGAGGGCCCAGTCGTTCGCGACGGCCGGGTCCGCGCCCAGGGTCAGCACGGACTGGATGACGAATGCGACCGCGGTCGCGACCACGATCGAGATGAGCAGCGCGCCGCGCACCTTCTTCACCATGAGGATGATCGCGGTGAACAGGCCGACCACGAAGACGACCATGGGCCACGAGCCGATGTACCCGCCGATGCCGAACTCGGTGGGCGTCGCACCCGACGCGGGGATGCGGACCATGCCCGCGTCGAACAGGCCGATGAAGGCGAGGAACAGGCCGATGCCGACGGCGATCGCGGTCTTGAGGAACGCCGGCACGGCCGCGAACACGGCCTTCCGGAAGCCGGTCATCACGAGGATGGTGATGATGACGCCCTCGATGACCACGAAGCCCATGGCCTGCTGCCACGTCATGCCCTCGCGGGTCGCGATGCCGTACGCGACGAACGCGTTCAGGCCCAGGCCCGTCGCGAGCGCGAGCGGGAACCGCGCCCACACGCCCATGAGGATGGTGAGGACGCCGGCGATGAGCGCCGTGGCGGCCGCCACGAGCGCGGTGTTCGGCTCGGTGCCGCCGCCAAGGTAGTGGCCGGTGCTGTCCGGGACGGTGCCGATGATGATCGGGTTCAGCACGACGATGTACGCCATGGTGAAGAACGTGGTGAGACCGCCGCGGATCTCGCGGCCGATCGTCGAGCCACGCTGGGTGATCTCGAAGTACGAGTCGAGGCGGCCGGCGATCCCGGTCCGCTCCTCGGTGGTGGCGCTCATGTGCCCTCTCTGACGCAGGGGAGAGCGCACGTCATCGACGCTCTCCCGGGGATGGTGCGATCCCGGGGGAGCGACGCTAAAGCCGCATGCGTCGGGGACGCGCGACCGGATCTCGCGCGGTCACCCTACCCCGTCGCGGACGGGACCGATGACAGTCGCGTCACCCGGTGACACCGCTCATGCGCAGGAGACGACCGCCTGCGCCTTCCCGAGCACCTTCTGCCCGTCGTTCTCGACCGTGATGTCGATGCGCGCGGTGCGGGCCTCGGCGTCCAGCGCGCCCACCTTGGCCGTGAAGCTCACCGTGGCCTCGCCGATCGCGGGCACCGGGACGGGCCGCGTGAACCGGGTCTGGAGGTCGACCACGTTGCCCGGGCCGGCCCACTCCTCCACCACGGACGCCGCGGTGCCCATGGTGAGCATGCCGTGCGCGATGACGCCGGGCAGGCCCACGGACTCCGCGACCACCTCGTTGTAGTGGATCGGGTTGAAGTCTCCGGAGGCGCCCGCGTAGCGCACCAGGCTGTCGCGGGACAGCTCGACCTGGCGCTCCGCGACCACCTCGCCCAGCTCGAGCCCGTCGAAGGAGGGTCCGTTCTCGGTGCTCATCAGACCTCCTCGCGCACCGCGAGGGTGCTGGTCACGGTGGACACCGGCGTGCCGTCCTCGTCGGACAGCTCGGTGCGCGTGGTCACCATGGAGATGCCTCCGCGCTGCTTGATGTCGTCGATGTGCACGGTCGCGGAGATGAGGTCCCCGGCGATGATGGGCCGGTGGTGGGTGAAGCGCTCGTCGGCGTGCACGACGCGGGAGAAGTCGACGCCCACCTCCGGGTCGACGACCACGTGGAACTCGGCCTGCTGGGCGATGACCACGGCGAACGTGGTGGGAGCCACCACGTCGGGGTACCCCTCCGCCCGGGCGGCCTCCTCGCTGCGGTGCGCGAAGGACCGGGCGTCCACCGCATCGGCGAACTCGCGGATCTTGATCCGCGTGACCTCGTAGGGCTCGTGGGGGCCGTACGCGCGGCCGACGGCGTCGATGTTCACTGGCACACCGCCACCCTATCCAGGAAGGGCGCGCCGCCGCGCGCGTGGGGACGATGCCCGGGCCGGGCGGGCCTCACGGCCACCTGTAGGTGGCGACCAGGGCGCGGTGGTCGGACCATGGCATCGCGACCGTCGCCACCTCCGCGGCCACCATGCCGGTGTCGCGCGCCAGCACGTGATCGATCCCGACCAGAGGCTGGCTGAGCCACATGGGCGGACCGTGGTGGAATCCCATGGGCCCGTTCGGGTAGGTCGCGTTCACGCCCGCGCCCGCCTCATCCGAGGCATCGGCGTAGCCGAGGCCCTCGATCTCGCGGAAGCCCGCATGGTCGCGCGTGGAGTTGAGGTCGCCGGCCACGATCACGGGCCCTTCCTGGGCGGCGAGCACGTCCACCAGGGCGGACAGGTCCGCGTCCCAGTCGGCGTGGTCGAGCACGCCGGGCGACTCCGGGTGGGCCGCCACGACCGTGAGATGCCCGTCGCCCGTGCCGACCTCCACGCGGATCGCCTGCGCGGTGAACCCGGGCAGGGACTCCGCCTGGGCGATGGGGTGCGTGGACCACAGCCCGGTGCCGAACTTCCAGTCGCCGGGGTAGGCGGCGCTGTAGGGCATCACGTCCGACAACCCGGCCTCGTCGAGGCGTTCGAGCGCCTGCGGGGTCAGCTCGGTGAGCACGAGCAGGTCGAGATCGCGGCCGTGCGCGAGCTCCACGACGGCGTCCGCGTCGGCCTGACCGTTGGCGAGGCTGAACGTCGCGACGCGCATCGCCACGTCGCCGTCCGCCGCGGAGGCGACGTAGAGGGGGGCGATCCACCAGCCGCACAACGCCGCGACCGCGAGGCTGAACGCGAGCAGCACCCAGGCGCGCGCGAGCAGCGACAGCACCACCGGGATCGCCGTCGCCAGCGTGACCCATGGCATGAGCGACACGAGCACGGCGAGCGGGCCCCACTCGACGCCCGTCAGGCGGGCGAGCACCGGCACCGGGATCGCGAGGAGCGCGAGGAAGGCGAGCGCCCGCGCGATCGCGGTGAGGCCTCGAGCCAGGGAGGACAGCGCGGACGCGGAGGTGCCGTCGCGCGTGTCGACCCCCGGCTCCCCCATGACGGGAGTCTGCCATGGACCGGACGAATCGGACAGGGGCCTCAGCGTGCGGCGTACCCCACGACGAGCGCGCGATGGTCGGAGCCCGGCACCACCACCGACTCGACCGAAACCGCCGCGAGCGGCAGGTCGCGGGTCACCACGTGGTCGAGCGCGACCACCGTGGGAGGCGTGCGGTCCTGCGGGAACGTCGGCACCATCCCCGCGCCCGCCTCGTCGGCGGCGTCGACGTAGCCGCGCGACTCCAGGTCGCGGAACGCCCGGTGGTCCCGCACCAGGTTGAGGTCGCCTGCGGCGATCACCGGCCCGTCGACGCCGTCGAGCACGTCGGTGAGCCGCCGGGTCTCCTCCGCCCAGGCGCGGTGCACGAGCAGCTGCGGCGCGGCCGGGTGGATCGCGAGGACGGTGGTCGGGCCGGTCGGGAGCTCCACCTCCGCGCGCACCTGCCGGAACGTGTATCCGTCGAGCCCCTCCCAGCGTGTGAGGGGGTAGCGCGACCACAGCCCTGTCCCCGACCAGATCGCGTCGGGCAGCGCCGCCGCATGGGGCAGTACCTCCTCGAGGCCCGCCGCGACCAGCGCGTCGGCAGCCTCGGGAGTGAGCTCCTGGAGCGACAGGACGTCGACGTCATGCTCGCGCACCATCGCGACCACCGCCTCGGCGTCGCCGCGCCCGGTGAGCAGGTTCGCCGTCGCGACGGTCAGGGTCACGTCACCCGACGCGCCCGCGGAGGTGTACAGCGGCGCGGTCCATGCCGCGCAGAGCACCGCCACCGCCACCGCCGCACCCGCCAGTACCCACGCACGGGCGATCACCGCGAGCACCAGCGGTACCGCGGCGACTACCACCACCCACGGCACCAGCGGCACCACGTAGGCCAGCGGGCCCCGCTCGAAGCCCGTCAGCCGCACCACCACCGGCACGGCCAGCGCCGCGAGCGCGAGCCAGCCGCCCACCCAGGCGACCCCGCGCCACGTCGCCCGGCGCGTCCGGCCGGCCCCCGCATCGTCCACGGGCGCGAGCCTCCCACACGGGAGGCGAGGCGGGACGCAGGCGGGCCGACACGCGACGGGCGTCGCCCCCGAGGATCAGGGGCGACGCCCGTGCGGTCGCGTCGCGCTCAGTGCGCCGCGTGTGCCTCGAGGTGCGTCGAGGCGAAGGCGAGCGCGGCGTCGGCCACCTCGTGCCAGCCGTCATCGATCACGAGCGAGTGGCCGCGCCCCGGGATCTCGAGGAACTCGGTGGTGGACTCGTTGCGCGACTGGAGGCGGTACGCCGCGTGCGCGACCGCGCGGGGAACGATGGTGTCCTTCTCGCCGGAGATCACCAGCAGGGGTCCGCGCGCGGGGTTCCGGGTGTCGAGCCGGGTGGCCCTGCCCGCGGTGAGGTTCGCCGTGGCGGCCTGGAACAGCGGCCGCCCGGGTGCGGCGACGTGGTGCCGCGCGTAGAGCGCGCGGGCCTCGACCTCGCTCACCGCGTTGGCGAAGCCGTAACGGAACTCGTCGAACGTGAGCGTGACGGTACGGGTGCGGTTCGCGGGGTTACCGAGCACCGGGAACGCCGCCTTGAGGGTGGATGCCGGTAGCGGAAGCACGCCCTTGAACGGCGCGGGGTCGATCGCGACGGTCGCGGCGGCAAGGCCCAGGTCGGCGACGCGCTGGGCGAGAAGCCCCCCGAAGGAGTGGCCGATCACGAGCGGACGCCGGTTCAGCTCGCGGGCGATGCGCGCCACGTGGTCGGTGACCTCCTGAACCCCGACCCCGGCGAAGGCGCCGGGACGGTTGCGCGCGTCCTCGACGTCCTCCGGCTCCTCGGGCCAGCGGGCGACCACGACGGCATAGCCGGCGGCCTCGAGCCTCTCCTGCCAGGCGTCCCAGCTGCTCGCGAGCAGCCAGAGCCCGTGGACGAGCACGGCGGTGGGGCGGCCCGAGGCGTTGGCGGCGTCGATCTGGCGGACTTCCTGGGCGGTGAGCGTGGTGGTCATGATGGTCTCCTTGTCGGGTCTCGCCGGATCTCTCGACCCGGACGTGAGAGAGAACGATCGTTCTCGCGCATTTCATTCCCGAATCCTCAGAAGTTTCTTCCGGGCATGATCCAAGAGGAACGAGCGTTCCGTTAGGGTGACCGAGATGACCACCCCCGCAGCCCCCGCTCCGGACGCGCGCGAGCGCCTCGCGGCGACCGCCTCCGAGCTCTTCTACCGCGAGGGGATCCACTCGGTGGGCGTCGACCGGATCCTGTCCGAGGCCGGCATGTCACGCGCGACCATGTACCGCCACTTCGCCGGCAAGGAGGAGCTGGTGGTCGCGTACCTCGAGCGCGAGGACCGCGCCATCCGCGCACAGGTGGCGGGCGCCGGCGGCAGCCCGGACCCCCTGAGGGCCGCGGTGCACGGCATCGCAGAGGACGTCGCCCGGCGCCACACCCGCGGCTGCCCCTTCATCAACGCGGCGGCGGAGTATCCCGACGAGTCGAGCGCCGTGCGCCGCCTCATCGCGACGCACCGCGCGTGGTTCCGTGGCGTTCTCACGCAGGCCGCGGCGGGCGCGGGCGCGACCGATCCCGAGCGGGTGGCCGCCTCGCTGGTCATGCTGCGCGACGCCGCGCTGGTGGGCGGCTATCTCGACGGCGCCGCGTCGATCCGCGAGGCCTTCCTCGACTCGGCCTCCGCCGTCGCCGGGGTCGACCTCGCCTGACCCACGGGCGGGAACAAGGGCACGAACGACGAAGGCCCGCCGCCCCCGGGAGGGGCGACGGGCCTTCGGTCGAAGCTGATGCTTAGCGCGTCTCGCGGTGCGCGGTGTGCTTGCCGCACTTCCGGCAGAACTTGGAGAGCTCCACACGGTCAGGGTTGTTGCGGCGGTTCTTGCGCGTGATGTAGTTGCGGTCCTTGCACTCGGTGCACGCGAGCGTGATCTTCGGACGAACGTCGTTCTTGGCCATGGTTCTCTCCCAGCCTTGTAGGGACGCGCCTTGCGAAGGCGCATGAGCCAGGCGGTCTGCCTGATTCCGTAGCGAGGGCGGGGCTCGAACCCGCGACCTCACGATTATGAGTCGTGCGCTCTAACCAGCTGAGCTACCCCGCCGCGTGCCGCCTTGCGGCGGCGATCCATCGTACGTGACGACGGACGTGGAGCCCCGACAGGGAATCGAACCCTGGACCTTTTCCTTACCATGGAAACGCTCTGCCGACTGAGCTATCGGGGCCAGCCGGAATAGGTTACACGCACTCGGCCTCAAAACAAAAATCGGCCCCGAACCGCCCGGCAGAGCGTCGGTTGGCGCCCCTAGAGTGGCGCGCATGACGTCGTCGCTCAGCGCCGCCGAGGCCCGCCGCATCCACCTGGCCGCGCAGTCCCTCGCGCGCCGCCGCCCCGCCGGCCGGCCCGGGCCCGTGCGCTTCCGCGAGTACCTGGAACGTCAGGGCATCCTGCAGCTCGACTCGGTCAACGTGCTGGCGCGCGCGCATCACCTCCCCGTGTACTCGCGGTTCGGGCCGTACGACCGCGACCGGCTCGACCGCTGGCTGTGGTCGGGCGAGCACGCGTTCGAGCACTGGGGCCACGAGGCCTCGGTGATGCCGGTCGACCTGCTGCCCGCGCTCCACCATCGGATGACCGAGCGCGCCTCGTGGCAGGGCTACCACCGCGACCGTCTCGAGCGGGAGCGGCCGGGCCTGATCCCGCAGGTGCGCGAGGCCGTGGTCGCCCACGGCCCGGTCACCGCGACCGATCTCGAGCATCTGTCCCCCCGCGAGGGCGCCCGCGGCACGTGGTGGGACACGTCGCACGTCAAGGACGCCCTCGAGTACCTGTTCATCACGGGCGAGGTCGCCGCTTCGCGCGGGCCGCACTTCCGGCGTACCTACGACTCTCCCGAGAGGGCGTGGGGGCTGCCGCCCGCCTCGGCGCGCACGTGGGGGCTGCCGGCCGCCGCGGCTCATCAGGCGCTGTTCGACCGGGCGCTGCTCGCGACCGGCCTGGGCACGCCCGCGGACCTCGCCGACCACTTCCGTCTGCCCCGCTCGGCCAGGGACGATGCTCACCGCAAGGGCGCCGCGGCGGGCGCGGGCGCCTGGGCGGAGTCGGCGGTGGAGCGCGGCCTGGCCTCCTGGGTGTCCATCGAGGGCTGGAAGGAACCGGCCCTGCTGTCCGCCGCCGCCTCGGACCCGGGCCGGGCCACCGCATCGTCCCTCCTCAGCCCGTTCGACCCCGTCTGCTGGTACCGGCCGCGGCTGCTGCGGATGTTCGGCGTGGACTACCGCATCGAGATCTACACGCCGGCCGCCAAGCGCGAGTTCGGCTACTACTGCCTGCTGTTCCTGCTGGGCGACCGCTTCGAGGCGCGCGTCGATCTCAAGGCTCGACGCAAGGAGGGTGTGCTGTCCGTGGAGGCGGCGTGGCGCGAGCCCGGCCGGGCGCCGGGGGCGCGCCGGAGGGACGATGCCACGGTCGCCCCGGCGCTCGCCGACGAGCTGCGCGTGATGGCGGGATGGCTCGGGCTCGACGCGATCGAGGTGGCCTCGCGGGGGGATCTCGCCGGCGCGCTCGCCGCCGCGGTGTCCGCGGGCTGACAGGCGCCGGACGGTTCGTCGGTTGCGCGCGGCCCGTCCGGGCCGGAACCATGGACGGATGGACCATTCACATCTCCAGCAGGCGGCGAAGCGTCACCTGTGGATGCACTTCACCGAGCACTCCCGATACGAGAACGCCGATGTGCCCATCATCGTGCGCGGCGAGGGTGCCTACATCTACGACGCCGAGGGCCGGCGCTACCTCGACGGGCTCGCGGGGCTCTTCGTCAACCAGCTGGGCCACGGGCGCACCGAGCTCGCCGACGCCGCCGCCGCGCAGGCGCGCGAGCTCGCGTTCCACCCTCTGTGGTCCTACGCCCACCCCACCGCGATCGAGCTCGCGGAGCGGCTCGCCTCGTACGCGCCCGGCGACCTCAACCGCGTGTTCTTCACCAGCGGCGGCGGCGAGTCCGTCGAGACCGCGTGGAAGCTCGCGAAGAACTACTTCAAGCTCGTGGGCAAGCCCATGAAGCACAAGGTCATCAGCCGCAACGTCGCGTACCACGGCACGCCGCACGGCGCGCTGTCGATCACCGGCCTGCCCGGGCTCAAGCAGCAGTTCGAGCCGCTCGTGCCGTCGACGTTCCGCGTGCCGAACACCAACACGTACCGCGCGGACGAGATCACGCACGGACTGCACGACGGCTCCGACGCGGAGGCGTTCGGCCGGTGGGCCGCGGACCAGATCGAGGTGGCGATCCTCAACGAGGGTGCGGACTCCGTCGCGGCGGTGTTCCTCGAGCCGGTGCAGAACGCGGGCGGCTGCTTCCCGCCGCCGCCGGGCTACTTCCCACGCGTCCGCGAGATCTGCGACCGCTACGACGTGCTGCTGGTGTCCGACGAGGTCATCTGCGCGTACGGTCGCCTGGGCGAGATGTTCGGCGCGACGCGGTTCGGTTACGAGCCGGACATCATCACGTCTGCGAAGGGCCTCACGTCGGGCTACGCGCCCATGGGCGCGATGATCGCCTCCGACCGGCTCATGGCGCCGTTCCTCGAGAAGGGCGAGATGTTCGCGCACGGCTACACGTTCGGCGGCCACCCCGTCGCCGCGGCGGTGGCGCTCAAGAACCTCGAGCTGTTCGAGTCCGAGGGCGTGCTCGACCACGTCCGCGACAACGCCGGCGCGTTCCGTGCGACGCTCGAGAGGCTGCTCGACCTGCCGATGGTGGGCGACGTGCGCGGCGACGGCTTCTTCTACGGCATCGAGCTGGTGAAGGACAAGGCCACCAAGGAGTCGCTCACCGCCGAGGAGTGCGAGCGGGTGCTGCACGGCTTCCTGTCCAAGGAGCTCTACGCGGCCGGCCTGTACTGCCGCGCCGACGACCGCGGCGACCCGGTCATCCAGCTGTCTCCCCCGCTGGTCATCGGTCAGACCGAGTTCGATGAGATGGAGCGCATCCTGCGCGACGTCATCGGGCGGGCGCACGCGCTGCTCTGACGCGCCTCCCGCACAGGCCGGCTCGCTTGCAGGACCGATCCACGGATCGTCCTGCATGCGTGCCGGCCTCGTCCTGCATGCCGGATAGTTGACCGGATGATCCTGCCTGCAGGACCGTTGCGGCGGCGCGGCGAGGCATGCTCGCGCGGGTGACACGCAGAACGGGCCCCGATCCTTGCGGATCGGGGCCCGTTCGCGTCGGCGGATCGCGTGTCAGCGCGCGGCGAGCGCCTTGCGGCGTCGGCGCGCACCGACCTCGCCGATGATGACCGCGGCGAGCGCGACCAGGAACATCAGCGTGCCGATCACGTTGACCTGCATCGGCACGCCGCGCTGCGCCGCGCCCCACACGTACATGGGGAACGTCACGGTCTGGCCGGAGTTCAGGTTGGTGATGATGAAGTCGTCGAACGACAGGCTGAACGCCAGCAGCGCCGCGGACAGGATGCCGGGGAACACCAGCGGGAACGTGACCTTCCAGAAGGTCTGCCATTCGTTCGCGTACAGATCCGCCGCCGCCTGCTCGAGGTTGCCGTCGAGACCCGCGAGCCGGGACTTCACGGTCACCACGACGAACGAGATGCAGAACATGATGTGGGCGATGAGGATGGTCCAGAAGCCCAGCTGCCCGCCGAGGCCCGCCGCGACGAAGAGCGCGAGCAGCGAGGAGCCCATCACGATCTCGGGCGTCGCCATGGGGAGGAACAGCACCAGGTTCATCGCGGTGCGGCCGGCGAAGCGGTGGCGCACCAGACCGAACGCCGCGAACGTGCCGATCACCGTCGCACCGATGGTGGCGAGCAGGCCGATCTCGATGCTCGTGACCACGGAGCTGCACAGGTTGTTCGGAGCGCAGGGGTGCAGCCAGTTGTCCCACGTGAACTTCTGGAACTTGTAGAGGTTGCGCGCCCCGCTCGAGTCGTTGAACGACATGATCGCGACGATGATGTTCGGGATGTACATGTAGAGCAGGACCAGGAGCCCGCCCGTGAGGACCAGGTGGCTCCCGATCCAGCGGCCGATGCGCGTCATCAGAGCAGCTCCTCCGTTCCAGCCTTGCGGACGTAGACCAGCACCATGGCGACGATGATCACCATGAGCGACACGGACAGCGCGCCCGCAAGCGCGTAGTTGCCCTGCGTGGTGAAGAGGCTCTGGATCACGTTGCCGACCATGCGCTCATTCGGGCTGCCGAGCAGCTCCGCGTTGATGTAGTCGCCGGTCGCCGGGATGAACGTGAGCAGGGTGCCGCCGACGACGCCCGGGAGCGACAGCGGCCACGTGACCTTCCAGAACCGCGTGAACGGATTCGCGTACAGGTCCGCCGCGGCCTCGTTGAGCTTCGGGTCCATCTTCTCGAGGCTCGTGTAGAGCGGCAGGATCATGAACGGCAGGAAGTTGTAGGTGAGGCCGGCGACCACCGCGACCGGGGTCGCGAGCAGGCGGCCGTCGTCACCCATGAGGTGCAGCGCCTGCAGCGTGTTCACCACGAAGCCGTCGTCCGCGAGGATCATCTTCCACGCGAGCGTGCGGATGAGGAAGCTGGTGAAGAACGGCGCGATGACCAGCACCAGCATGACGGTCTTCCAGCGTCCCGCCTTGAACGCGATCGCGTACGACAGCAGATAGCCGAGGATCAGGCAGAAGAAGGTCGCGATCGCGCCGTACCAGAGCGACCTCAGCATGACCGTGCCGTACTCCGACAGCGCGTCCCAGTAGTTCGCGAGGTGCCACGTCACGTCGTAGCCCGTGAGCACCGAGCCCTCGGGGTCGTACAGCGACGTCGCGAGCAGCGAGTAGAACGGGACGACGAAGAAGATCGCGAGCCAGACGGCCGCCGGCAGGATCAGCAGATAGCCGGTGCGCTTGCGAGCGGTGGCGATCACCCTAGTCCTCCTCGACGATGCCCGCGTCGACGTCCTGGGAGGCGTCGAGCAGGAACGCGAACTCGGGACGCCACGACACGTCGACCGTGGTGCCGACCGGGATGAGGCCGCCGCGACGCCCGGTGTTCTGCTCGAAGCAGATGATCTCCTGGCCCCACGGCATGCGCACCGTGTAGTCCGTGGAGACGCCCAGGTAGCTGGCGTCCACGACCACGCCGCCAGAGATGGAGCTGCCGGGGGCGTCGATCGCGGTGCCCTCGGGCTGGATCAGCACCTTCTCGGGACGGATGCCGAGCAGCACGTCCTTCGCGTCGGTGTGGACCTTGCTCGCCTTCACCGTCGCGACGGTGCCGTGCATGTCGGCCTTGACCACCGCATCGTCGCCCGTGCCCTCGCGGCCCACGACGGTGGCGCGGATGAGGTTCGAGCGCCCCAGGAAGTTCGCGACGAAGGTCGTGTGGGGGTTCGTGTACAGGTCGTACGGCGAGCCCATCTGCTCGATGACGCCCTGGTTCATCACGGCGACGGTGTCGGCCATCGACATGGCCTCCTCCTGGTCGTGCGTGACGTGGACGAAGGTGATGCCCACCTCCTCCTGGATACGCTTGAGCTCGACCTGCATCGCGCGGCGCAGCTTGAGGTCGAGCGCGCCGAGCGGCTCGTCGAGCAGCAGCACCTCGGGGCGGTTGACGATCGCTCGGGCCAGCGCGACGCGCTGCTGCTGACCACCCGAGAGCTGGCCGGGGCGCTTGGGCCCCTGCTCCACGAGCTCGGTGAGCGCGAGGATCTCCTGGACCTGCTTGCCGGAGTCGTAGACCTTGCGACGCTTGAGGCCGAACTCGACGTTCTCCGCGATCGACAGGTGGGGGAACAGCGCGTAGTTCTGGAACACCGTGTTGACCGGCCGGTTGTACGGCTTGGTCTCGGTGATGTCCGTGTCACCGATCGAGATGGTGCCCTTGGTGGGCGTCTCGAGGCCGGCGACCATGCGCAGCGTGGTGGTCTTGCCGCAGCCGGACGGACCGAGGAGCGCGAAGAACGAGCCCTGCGGGACCACCAGGTCGAGGTCGTGAACCGCGGTGAAGCCGTTCGGGTACGTCTTGTGGAGCCCGGTGAGGCGCAGGTCGCGCCCCGTCCCGCTAGACACCTGTGACATCAGAGAAGGCTCCTTCGTATTCGCGGATCTGATACTCCTCAAGCGCCATGAACCCGTGGGTCGACGCCAGAAACTCCTCGGTGGGGAAGATGAGCGGGTTGTCGACCAGCGACGGGTCGATCTTCTCCATCTCCTCGCGCGCGCCCTCGACGGGGCAGACGTACCAGACGTAGGCGGCGAGCAGCGCGGCCATCTTCGGCTCGTAGTAGAAGTCGATCCACCGCTCCGCGTTGCGCTGATGCGTCGCGAGGTTGGGGATGATCATGTTGTCCGACCAGACCATCATCCCCTCGTCCGGCGGCAGGAACACGAGGTTCTCGTCGCCGGCCGCGGCCACGTCGCCCGACCAGGCGACGCACGCCGCGATGTTCCCGTTGGCGAGGTCGTTGATGTACTCGTTGCCGGTGAACGCGCGGATCTGTCCGTCCGCGCGTGCCTTGCTCAGCTTGTCGAGCGCGGCGTTCCACTGCGCGTCGGTGAAGTTCGCCGGGTCCGCGCCCTCGCTCAGGAGCAGGAGGCCCATGGTGTCGCGCATCTCGGTCAGCATGGTGACGCGACCCTTGAGGTCGGGCCGCGTGAGCAGCTCGTCCATGGTGCGCACCTCGCCGACCAGGGACTTGTTGTAGGCGATGCCGGAGAAGCCGGTCTGCCACGGCGCCGAGTACTCGCGCTTGGGATCCCAACCCACGCCCTGGAGCGAGGAGATGAGGTTCTTGTCGAGGTTGGGCACGTTGGCCTTGTCGAACTTCTGGATCCAGCCCATCTGGATCATGCGGGCGGCCATCCAGTCGGTCAGCACGAACATGTCGCGCCCCGTCGGCTCGCACGCGCCGAGCTGGTTGACGACCTTCGAGAAGAACTCGATGTTGTCGTTGACGTCGGGGACGTAGTTGACCTCGACGTCGTAACGGTTCTGGAACCGCGTCAGCGTGGACTTGTACTTCTTGCCGTCCTCGTCGATGTACTCGGGCCAGTTCGAGATGACCAGCTTGCGGTCGGTGTCCGACACGTCCGCCGCGACGCACGACAAGGGGTCCTGCTCGCGGCTCGGTGTCGAGAAGAGCGGCAGCGTCGCGAGGCTCGCCGCGCCCACCGCACCGCCCAGGAGCATGTTGCGGCGGCTCACGCCACCGCGGGGCACAGACGGGTCCGCCACATTCGCCTCCTCGGTCCGGGTCGCCGTCCGGCGCCCCGATGACGGTGATAGTGGCATGCCCCCCGGGGCTCAACAAGAGGTGAACGGCAGGTGGACGGGCGTTATCGGCCGGATTGGCCGAAGAATTTACGCGCATGAAACGACTTGTCCGAGCATGGATGTTGCGACGATGTTTCGGGCGTGGTCCTCACCACACTTGCCCCATGATGACCCCCGCCCCGGGCGACCCCGTCTCCCGCGCCCGCGCCTACCGGTCCGTGTCGCTGTGGCTCGACACCGCGGACGACGATCTGGTCGCCGCGGACCCCCTCGGGGGCGACCGCGAGGTCGACGTCGCGATCGTCGGCGCCGGCTTCACGGGGCTGTGGACCGCGTACTACCTTGCCGAGGCGCGCCCCGACCTGCGGATCGCGATCGTCGAGAGCGAGATCGCCGGCTTCGGCGCGTCGGGCCGCAACGGCGGGTGGGCCTCGGCGCTGTTCCCCAGCTCGCTCGGCACCCTCGCGGAGGACAGCAGCAGGGCCGATGCGCTGCGCCAGCACGCGGCGATGCGCGCCTCGGTCGACGAGGTGGTGCGCGCCGCGGCGGCCGCGGGCATCGACGCCCGCCTGGCGAAGGGCGGCACGGTGACGCTCGCGCGCACGGCGACGCAGCTGTCCCGCGCGCGGGCCGAGGTGGAGGACGCGCGCTCGTGGGGGCGCGGAGAGGACGACCTCCGCCTGCTCGATGCCGAGCAGGCGCGCGCGCGGATCAACGCCGCGGGCGTGCTGGGCGGGACCTACACTCCCGACTGCGCCGCGGTGCACCCGGGTCGCCTGGTGCGCGGGCTGGTGCGTGCGGTCCGCGAGCGCGGGGTCCGCGTCCACGAGCTCACGCCCGCCACCCGGATCGCCCCGCACGTGGTCGAGACGGACCGGGGCACGCTGACCGCGCAGCACGTGGTCCGCGCGACGGAGGGGTACACGGCCGGCCTGCCGGGGCACGAGCGCGACGTGGTGCCCGTGCACTCGCTGATCATCGCCACCGCCCCGCTGCCCGCGGCGCTGTGGGACCGCATCGGGCTGTCGCGTCGCGAGACCTTCACGGACGGCCGGCACCTCATCATCTACGGGCAGCGCACCGCCGACGACCGCATCGTGTTCGGCGGACGCGGTGCCCCGTACCGGCTGGGCTCGGGCGTGCGGCTCGACCGGCGTGCGGCGGACCGCGTCCACCGCCAGCTGCACCGCACGCTGGTCGACCTCCTGCCCGTGTTGCGCGACGTCCCGATCACCCACGCATGGGGCGGCGCGCTCGGGATCGCGCGGGACTGGCACGCCTCCGTCGGCCTCGACCCGGAGACCGGCCTCGGCTGGGCCGGCGGCTACGTGGGCGATGGTGTCACGACGACGAACCTCGCGGGACGCACCCTGAGAGACCTCATCCTCGGGGAGTCCACCGAGCTGACCACGCTGCCGTGGGTGGGCCACCGCTCTCCCCGCTGGGAGCCGGAGCCCGCGCGCTGGCTCGGAGTGAACGCAGGCCTGCGCGCGATGTCCGTCGCCGACGGCGAGGAGCGCCTCACCCGGCGCGAGAGCCTCACGGGACGCCTCATGGCGCCGCTCACGGGCGGCCATTGAGCGGTCGCCCGGCCCGCGCATCGTCCCATCTCGCGACACGCCGCGCGGCTCGACCGGTTCCCGGCGCGCTCGCGCCCGGTTCGGGATAGTTTCACCTGTATGACGTCACAGCGCCGTGGCGCGGCACCCGATTGGGAGGGGCGCACGTACGCGTCCCACGAATGGAGCACATCGTGACCTCGCAGACCACCCCCGCGACGCCGCGCCTCACCGGGCGCGTCGTCGCGATCAGCATCGGCGCCGCGCTGGGCGGCTTCCTCTTCGGGTTCGACTCGTCCGTCATCAACGGCGCGGTCGACTCGATCCAGGGCGCGTTCGACCTCGGCGACACGTTCACCGGCTTCGCGGTCGCCTCCGCGCTGCTCGGATGCGCGGTGGGAGCGTGGTTCGCCGGCGGGCTCGCGAACCGCTACGGCCGCATCCGCGTCATGGTGATCTCCGCGATCCTGTTCTTCCTCTCCGCGCTCGGCTCGGGCTTCGCGTTCGGGGTGTGGGACCTCATCGCATGGCGCATCCTCGGCGGACTCGCGATCGGCGCGGCGTCCGTGATCGCCCCGGCGTACATCGCAGAGGTCGCACCCGCAGCCTTCCGCGGTCGGCTGGGCTCGCTCCAGCAGATGGCGATCGTCCTGGGCATCTTCGCCGCGCTGCTGAGCGACGAGGTGCTCGCCTCGTCCGCCGGCGGGGCCGACCAGGAGCTCTGGGCGGGGCTCGAGGCATGGCGGTGGATGTTCCTCGCGGCCGCGATCCCCGCGATCATCTATGGCGTCGCCGCGATGAGGCTGCCCGAATCGCCTCGCTACCTGGTCTCCAAGCACCGCGACGACGAGGCCTCGCACATTCTCGCCGAGTACACGGGCGAGACGGAACCCGCACGCAAGATCACCCAGATCCGCGCCTCGCTCGGCACCGACGAGCGCCGGTCGATGCGCGACCTGCGCGGCCCCAAGGGCGGGCTCCACCCCATCGTGTGGACCGGCATCCTGCTGTCGATGTTCCAGCAGTTCGTGGGCATCAACGTGATCTTCTACTACTCGACCACGCTGTGGCAGTCGGTGGGATTCGACGAGTCGGACGCGTTCACCACGTCCACCATCACCTCGCTCACCAACATCGTCGCGACCATCATCGCGATCTCGCTGGTCGACAGGATCGGGCGGCGCCTGCTGCTGCTGATCGGCTCCGCCGGCATGTTCGTGTCGCTCGCCACCATGGCGATCGCGTTCGCGAACGCGACCACCGACGCCGCAGGCGAGACCGCGCTCGACGGCGGGTGGGCCACCGCCGCGCTGATCGCGGCCAACGCGTTCGTGGTGTTCTTCGCGGCATCGTGGGGACCCGTGGTGTGGGTGCTGCTCGGCGAGATGTTCCCCAACCACATGCGCGCCACCGCGCTCGCGGTCGCGGCGGCCGCGCAGTGGGGCGCGAACTTCCTCATCACCGTGACGTTCCCCGGCCTCGCGGAGCTCTCGCTGGTGGTGGCGTACGGGTTCTACGCGGCCATGGCGCTGCTGTCGTTCTTCTTCGTGATCGCCCGGGTTCCGGAGACCCGCGGCGTCGAGCTCGAGGACATGCGGGACGACGCGAACGCCCACACGGTGGAGAACGCCACCTCCTCCGTGTGACCCCCGCGCGGACCGCCACCCGACCGCACGGGCCGCTCGCGCATCGTCCCCCGGGAAAAAGGCCTCTAGCGGGGTAGGCAATTCGCGCGGTATGTTCCGCTCATGCGGAGAACCTGGGGGGTTGTCGCACTGGGGGCGGCGATGGCCGTGGGCCTGGTGGGCGGTGGCGCGCTGGCCGCGAGCGCCGGCACCACGACCACGACGGTCTACGCCTGCGTCGACGCCGTGAACAACAAGATCGTCACGCCGACCGCGCGGGGCAGGTGCCCCAGCGGGACCAGCCGGAAGACCATCAATCAGCGCGGCCCGCGCGGCTCCACCGGCGCCGCCGGCCAGTCCGCGTACGAGGTCGCCGTCGAGGCCGGCTTCGTCGGCACCGTCGACGAATGGCTCGACAGCCTCCAGGGCGGAGGCACCAGCGGCGGCACGCCGACCGTGATCGACGGCGGCGCGCCGTGATCGCGCGCCGGCTGGTGCTCGCGGCGCTCGTGGTGGGCGGCGGCGTCGCGGTCGCGGGAGTGCCCGCGCCCGCCGATGCGGTGGTGGACGATGCGTCGGGCGACGAGATCGACGGCGGTTGCCCCTAGCGGGGCGGAGCGGGCACGGGGGACCCACGCATGACCACGATCAAGCTGAGGCGCGGCACCTGGGCGCAATGGCAGGCGGCGAACCCTGTGCTCGCGGCGGGCGAGCCGGGCTACGAGACGGACACCGGCAAGTACCGGATCGGGGACGGCGGCACCAGGTTCGTGCTGCTGCCCGCGTTCATCAACGACGACTCGATGACCGCGTCGTACGTCGCGAAGCGCAGCGCGGCGGACATCATGAGGGCAGGCCTGGCCACGTGGGAGTCGGCGCCGGTGGCGATGGTGTTCGCCGGGTCCTCGACCACCGCCAACTCTGCCGCCACGGGCTGGGTCGCCCGCTTCGTGACCCGGGTCCGGTCCCAGTACTCGACCGCCGGCGGCGAGACCGCGATCCAGGTGTCCACGACCGCGGACTTCACGCGGCGCACGGCCGCGGGCGTCCACGCCTACAACTGCGGGATCGTGAACACGCGCGCCAACGACTACCTCACGGACGGGATGTGCGACACCATCGCCGCCGTCCGGCCGGCCGTGATGTTCCACATGGTGGGTTCGAACGACTTCAGCGCGCAGCGCAACCCCACGACGTACGAGAACGACCTGGTATCCCGCCTGAACTACCTCGATGGGGTGCTCCCCTCCCCCGTGGTGCACATCCTGGTGCACGCGTACCAGCGCCTCGACGTCTCCTCGACGACCTACGCATGGTCCGCATACGGCAACGCATTGCGCCGGGTCGCGGGACGGGCGCCCGCATCGCGGCTGTGCCTGGACCTCTCGGGCGCCTACGAGGCGTCCGGGATCCCCGGGAGCGACCCGCTCGACCTGCTGTCGACCGACAACGTCCACCAGACGGCCGCGGGCTACGCGTTCATGTCCTCGCTCATCCAGCGCGAGCTCGCGGTCTGAGACCGCGGCCGGGAGCGGTCGCGACGCGCCCCCGGAAACGCGGAAGCGCCCCTCCCGAAGGAGGGGCGCTTCGCCTGACGTGGCGGGTGAGGGATTCGAACCCCCGAAGTCGTTGACGGCTGATTTACAGTCAGCTCCCTTTGGCCGCTCGGGCAACCCGCCAGTGCGCCGCACTGCGGCGCGCATGGAAGGATAGCAAGGATTGAAGGCCGAACGCGAATCGCGTCCCGGGCCTCGCAACGCGACCCGACAGCGCCGCCCGCGCGGCGCCCCGAAGGAGGAGTAATGGCAGGCGACAGCAGCTTCGACGTGGTGTCCAAGGTGGACCGCCAGGAGGTCGACAACGCCCTCAACCAGGCCCACAAGGAGATCGCGCAGCGCTACGACTTCAAGGGCGTCGACGCGTCGATCGAGTTCTCGGGCGAGGACATCCTCATGAAGGCGAACAGCCCCGAGCGCGTCAAGGCGGTGCTCGACGTGTTCATCTCGAAGCTCGCCAAGCGCCAGATCGAGATGAAGGCCCTCGAGTGGGGTGAGCCGGTGCAGTCGGGCAAGGAGTACCGCCTGGTCGCGAAGGTCAAGGAGGGGATCGCGCAGGACGTCGCGAAGAAGCTCACCAAGCTGGTCCGCGACGAGGGCCCCAAGTCGGTGCGCGCGCTCATCCAGGGCGACGAGCTCCGCGTGACCTCGAAGTCCCGCGACGACCTCCAGGCGACCATCGCGCTGCTCAAGGGCGCGGACGTGGACGCCGCGCTGCAGTTCGTCAACTTCCGCTAGCGCACCGCCCGCCGCGCCCCGTCTCAGGACGGGTGCGCGGCGGGCGTGCGTTGGTGCACCAGCAGCCGCCAGTCCCCGTCGATGCGCGTGTACGCGCTCGTGATGTAGGAGACTCGCTCGGTGTCCCACACGATCGCGCGGGCGCGGTAGACCACCACCGCCATCACGCCGGACGGCTCGATCACCTGGACGTCCTCGAGCGAGTGGACGTCCCACGGCTGCGTGGTCGCCATCGACTCGACGGCCTCCTCGCGGTCCAGCACGCCCACCTCGGGCAGCACCATCACGGCGCCTGGCGCGAGCACCCGACCGTAGAACTCCCGCGGATCGCCGCCCGACGCGGCCTCCCACGCCTCGCGCTCCAGCCTCTCGACGTCGTGCACCGCGACCACCTCCTCGTGGCGGGAGCCCCGGCGGACCGCACGAGCGCCCCCTCCTCGCCATCATCCCCCCGCGCGCGGGTGCGCGCCCGGTGGCACACTTCAGGCATGTCCCTGGTCCGGGTGCACAACCTCGCGGTCTCGCTCGACGGCTTCGCCACCGGTGCCGGTCAGAGCCTCGCCGCGCCCTTCGGGCACGCCGGCATGAGGCTGATGGAGTGGTTCAAGGCGACCGCGACGTTCGCCGCGAACATGGGGGTGGACGATGCGCCGTCCACCCCGGACGACGCGTTCGCCGCGCGCTGGCGGGACGGGATCGGCGTCGAGATCATGGGGGCCGGCAAGTTCGGACCTCCGGGCTGGCAGGATGACCCGGGCTGGCGGGGCTGGTGGGGCGAGGAGCCTCCGTTCCACACCCCGGTGGTGGTGCTCACGCACCACCCGCGGGAGCCGCTCGCGGTGGGCGGGACCACGTTCCACTTCCTCGACGCGTCGCCGGACGATGCGCTGGTCGCAGCACGCGCCCTCGCACCGGGCCTCGACGTGCGCCTGGGCGGAGGACCCACCACGGTGCGCCAGTTCCTCGCCGCGGACCTGGTGGACCTGCTCCACGTCGTGGTGGTGCCGGTGGTCCTCGGTCGCGGGGCGAGCCCGTGGGAGGGGCTCGACGGCCTCGAGGAGCGCTTCGACGTCGAGACGGCGAGCACGCCCAGCGGCGTCGCACACCTGACGTTCACGCGGCTGCCGCGCTGAACGAAACCCCCCGCGTCAGCGCAGGTAACCGCGCGATCGCGCCATGTCCTCGAGACGCGCGATGCGCTGGTCCATCGGCGGGTGGGTGGCGAACAGGTTCGCGAGGCCCTCGCCGCGGAACGGGTTCGCGATCATCATGTGCGAGACGTTCTCCAGCTGCGGGGAGTCCTTGAGCGGGCGCGCCTTGACGCCCTGCTCGAGCTTGCGCAGCGCGGACGCGAGCGCGAGCGGGTCGCCGGTGAGGGTCGCGCCGTCCTCGTCCGCGTCGTACTCGCGGGTGCGGGAGATCGCCATCCGGATGAGCGACGCGGCCAGCGGCGCGAGGATCAGCATCGCGAGCAGGCCGATCGCGCCGAGCGGGTTCTCGCGGTTGCTGTTGCCGCCGCCGAAGAAGAACAGCATCTGCGCGACCGCGGTGATCATGCCCGCGAAGGCCGCCGCCACCGAGCCGATGAGGATGTCGCGGTTGTAGACGTGCATGAGCTCGTGGCCGAGCACGCCGCGCAGCTCGCGCTCGTCCAGCAGCCCGAGGATGCCCTCGGTGCAGCACACGGCGGCGTTCTGCGGGTTGCGACCCGTCGCGAACGCGTTCGGCGCCGCGGTGGGCGACACGTACAGCCGCGGCATCGGCTGGTTGGCCTCGCGGCTGAGGTCGCGCACGATCCGGTACATCGCCGGCTGCTCGACCTCGGTGACCGGGCGCGCGTGCATCGCGCGGATCGCGAGCGACGCGGAGTTCCAGTAGCCGAACGCGGTGCCGGCCACCGACAGGAGCGCGAACAGCCACAGGTACTGGCCGCCGCCGATGAAGACGCCCAACGTGAGCATCACCGCCCACAGCAGCACGAACAGACCAGTCGTCTTCAGCCCGTTGAAGTACTTCCTGCCCACGTGTCCTCCGAATCGTCCCGGTCGGAGAACGCGCGCAGGCGCGCCGCGGTTCCCCCGAGGGTGAATCGTGCCATGCCGATCCGGCACGCCGTGTCAGCCGAGCCGGCGCGACGGCCTCGGGCGACGCTCGAGCGGGGACGATGCGCCGGCCACCGGAGCGCCCCTCCCGCCCTCCGTCGCAACCAGGCCGTCGCCCACCAGGCGCCCGACCGCGGCCGTCTCCCGCGCATCGTCCCGCCGCCATGCGCGGACACGCGGAAGGCTGCCGTCGCGGCCTCTGCCAGGGGAGACGCGTGAGGCCGGGGAGACGGGCGCACCCGTCTCCCCGGCCTCACGACGCGTATGCGTCAGCGGGATACCCCGACTCGCGTCACGGCGAGACGTTGTCGGTGATGCGGCTGAGCGCGATCTCCGTCATGTCCTCGCGCGGCACCACCTTGATGCGCTCGCGGCCGTGGGGCTCGCCGATCGCACGCTCGTGCGAGTCGAGGATCTCCCAGTCCTCCCACTGCACCACGGGGACGCCGCGGGACTTCAGCAGCCGAAGGATGTTGTCGGGGCTCAGCCCGGCCGGCGTCGCCTTGGACTCCGCGTACAGCGTCGGGGCATCCTCGACGAGGTTGGCGATGGTCTCGGAGGCGTCGGACTTGGTGTGGCCGATGAGGCCCACCGGACCGCGCTTGATCCACCCGGTGGCGTAGTAGCCCTGGAGGTGCTCGCCCGAGGAGTCGACCACGCGGCCGCCCTCGTTGCGGATGGTGCCCCTCTCCGCGTTGAACGGGATGCCGTCGATCTCGGTACCCCAGTAGCCCACCGCGCGGTACACCGCCTGGACCGGGTAGTCGATGAACTCGCCGGTGCCCTTGACGTTGCCGTCACCCTGGAGCTCGGTGCGCTCGACGCGCAGGCCCACGACCTTGCCGTCCTCGCCGAGGACCTCGTGGGGGCTTTGCAGGAAGTGGAGGTGGATGCGGCGCGAGGCGTCGCCCGGCTCCTTCATCGCGTACTCGGTGAGGGTCTTGACGACCTGCTTCTGCTGCTTGTTGTTCTCCGCGATCTCCATCGAGGCCTCGTCGAACTCGTAGTCCGTCTCCGGGTACACGACGATGTCGACGTCCGGCACGTGACCGAGCTCGCGGAGCTCCAGGGGCGAGAACTTCACCTGCGCCGGGCCGCGGCGGCCGAACACGTGGACGTCGGTCACGGGCGACTGCGCAAGGCACTCGACCACGTTCGACGGGATCTCCGTGGGCATGAGGTCCTTGACGTGCTTCGCGAGGATGCGCGCGACGTCGAGGGCGACGTTTCCGACGCCCAGGACGGCAACCTCCTTGGCCTCGAGCGGCCACGTCCGCGGCACGTCCGGGTGGCCGTCGTACCACGACACGAAGTCGGCGGCACCGTACGATCCATCCAGGTCGATACCAGGGATGTCAAGCGAGGCGTCCTTGAAGGAGCCGGTCGCGAAGATCACCGCGTCGTAGTGCTCACGGAGCTCGTCGAGGGTGATGTCGGTGCCCACGTCGACGTTGGCGAGGAGGCGGATGTCGCCCCTCCCGATCACGTTCGCGAGGGCGACGATGATCTGCTTGATGCGCGGGTGGTCGGGCGCGACGCCGTAGCGGACGAGTCCGAACGGCGCCGGGAGGCGCTCGATGATGTCGATCGACACGTTGAGGTCGGTCTTGGTCAGGATGTCGGCGGCGTACGTGCCGGCGGGGCCGGCTCCGATGATGGCGACACGGAGCGGACGCTCGGTGGTCACGGCGGTCTCCTCAGCGTTTCTGGGCGGGGAATCCGAAGAGGGGTGCGCGCTCGCCACGCCCGCTCCGGGCGAACGGTTCCAGAGTATAGACACGGCGTTACCGGCTCCCGTCAAGCCTCCGACCGCACACCCCTGGGGGCATGTGCGCTGGTAGATGCCCTCCCGGGTATACGGGCAAATCGGGCGCGGAGGGGTTCCCAAGGTCCCTGGTGATGTGTCATCATCTCGCCCATGGCAACCTCGGCGACCACCGGCACCCTCGTGTGCTGCGTCTGCTGTGCCATGTGTCTGTCGGCCTAGTCGCCCACGGATCGTCCCCAAACCATCCAGGGCGCTCGGCCTGACGAGCGCGATCTCGCCACGCCGCAGCTCCCCGCAAGACCACTGGAGGAGCGGTGAGCACCACCACCGACAGTTCCGGCTCGGCCACCCCCAACCCGCAGGCGCTGACCGATGCCGACGAGCGTCGCCGCCACCGCGAGGAGGCGCGCCTCATCCGCACCCGTGAGGCGGCGGCGCGCAAGGACACCGCGGCGAAGGACGGCCAGTGGGCGTCTGGAGACCGCACTCCGCTGAACCCCAACGAGGAGTTCAAGTCGACCGGCGACCCGCTCGAGGTGCGCCAGCGCATCGAGAGCATGTACTCCAAGTGGGGCTTCTGGTCGATCCCGCCCACCGACCTGCGGGGACGCTTCCGCTGGTGGGGCCTGTACACGCAGCGCCGGCCGGGGATCGACGGCGGCAAGACCGCGATCCTCGAGCCGCACCAGCTCGACGACGAGTACTTCATGCTCCGCGTCCGCTCCGACGGCGGGCAGCTGTCCGTGGCCCAGGCCCGCGAGATCGGAAAGATCTCGAGCGAGTTCGGCCGCGAGACCGCGGACGTGTCCGACCGTCAGAACGTCCAGCTCCACTGGATCCGCATCGAGGACGTGCCCGAGATCTTCCGCCGCACCGAGGCGGTGGGCCTCGGCTCCGAGGAGGCCTGCGGCGACGTGCCGCGCGTCATCCTCGCCTCGCCCGTCGCGGGCGTCTCGAAGGAGGAGCTGATCGACCCCACGCCGCAGATCGAGCAGATCAAGGAGCTGTACATCGGCTCCCCCGAGTTCTCGAACCTGCCGCGCAAGTTCAAGACCGCCTTCACCGGCCAGCCGGTGCCCGACATCCTCCACGAGGTGCAGGACATCGCGTTCTGCGCGGTCGAGCACCCCGAGCTGGGCATCGGCTACGACCTCTGGGTGGGCGGCGGCCTGTCCGTCAACCCGATGCTCGGCATGCGGCTGGGCGTCTTCGTGAAGCCGGAGATCGCGCACGAGGTGTGGAAGGGCGTCATCAGCATCTTCCGCGACCACGGCTACCGCCGCCTGCGCACCCGCGCCCGCCTCAAGTTCGTGGTCAAGGCCTGGGGCGCGGAGAAGTTCCTCCAGGTCCTGCAGGACGACTACCTGGGCTACGAGCTCCCCAAGGGACCCGCGCCGCGCACCGCGACGCCGGGCGACCGCGGCGACCACGTGGGCATCCACGAGCAGAAGGACGGCAACTGGTACGTGGGCGTCGCCCCCGTCGCGGGCCGCATCTCGGGCGAGAAGCTCCAGACCATCGCCGCGATCGCGGAGGCCGCCGGCTCGGACCGCATCCGCCTCACCCCCCTGCAGAAGATCCTCATCCTCGACATCCCCGAGGACAAGGTCAGCGACGTGGTCAACGGCCTGCGCGCCCTCGAGCTCGAGTCCGACCCGGGCGAGTTCCACCGCAACGTCATCGCGTGCACCGGCATCGAGTACTGCAAGCTCGCGATCGTCGAGACCAAGGCGACCGCGCGCGAGGTGGTGAAGATCCTCGACGACAAGTTCCCCACGCTCGACAACCCCATCACGGTGCACGTCAACGGCTGCCCCAACTCCTGCGCCCGCGTGCAGATCGCGGACATCGGCTTCAAGGGCCAGCTGGTGCTCGACGAGGAGACGGGCGAGCAGGTCCCGGGCTTCCAGGTCCACCTGGGCGGACGCCTGGGCCGCGGGGAGGACAACGACTTCGGCCGCAAGATCCGCGCCCACAAGGTCACCCAGCACGGAATGCCCGAGTACGTCGAGCGCGTTACACAGAACTACCTCGACACGCGCGAGGCCGGCGAGCAGTTCGCCGACTGGGCGTTCCGGGTGGATGAGGAGCTGATCCGATGAACGTGCTGGGAGCCGCGTCGTTGACGCTGCTCAACCCCACAGAATGGAACGCCGAGACCTGCGCCGAGGTCAATGCGCGCCTGATCACGGCGTCCGCCGAGCACATCGCGGACTGGGCCGTGGCCACCTTCGGCGACTCGATCGCGATCGCCGCCTCGATGCAGGACACCATCCTCCCCCACATGTTCGGCACGCGGCGCGAGGGCGTCGACGTCCTGTTCCTCGAGACCGGCTACCACTTCCAGGAGACCCTGGAGACGCGCGACGCGGCCGCGGCCGCGTTCCCCATCACCGTGGTGAACGTCATGCCCGAGCAGACCGTGGCGGAGCAGGACGCCACCTACGGCAAGGATCTGTTCGCGCGCGACCCCGGCCTGTGCTGCCAGATGCGCAAGGTGGATCCGCTCCGCCGCGCTCTCGAGGGCTACTCCGCATGGGTGACCGGTGCGCGGCGCGTCGACGCCGTGACCCGGTCCGAGCTGCCCGTGGTGTCGTGGGACGCGAAGCACGGCCTGGTCAAGATCAACCCTCTTGCGCTGTGGGACGACGCCTCGGTGGAGTCCTACGAGGACCGCAACGGCCTGCCCCGCAATCCGCTGGTCGCGCAGGGCTACCCGAGCATCGGCTGCTTCCCCTGCACCCGCAAGGTCGCGCCCGGCGAGGACCGCCGCGCGGGCCGCTGGGCGGGCCAGGACAAGACGGAGTGCGGCATCCACGTCGCGTAGCCTCGCGGTCGCTCAAGGTTCTGCGCACGGTTCGTGCGCAGAACCTTGACCGTTTCGTCCCTTTTATGCCTAAAGTGAGCGTGCTTCGCACGCGCGGAGCATCCCCGCAGGGCGCCCCACCTCGGGTGCGCCATCGTCGATGACGCCGATCCGCCCTCCCACCCTCCCGTGCGCTGACGCGCGCGTGACGACAGGAGCAGATCGTGCGATCACCCGCAGACGCACCCTTCCACACGCCCGTCGCGGCGCCCGCACGGACGGCCGGGCCGTCTCCCGTCATGACGCTGCTGGTGATCCTCGCGACCATCGGCATCCTCGGGTACTCGTTCTTCCTCCTCAACCCCGCGAACCGCGGCGACGTGATCCCGTGGCTGCTGGTGATCTCGGCGGAATCGGTACTGGTGTTCCACGCGCTGCTGTCGATGTGGACCATCCTCGCCGGGACGGTCGACCCGAGGGACTTCGCCTTCCACCAGGCGCGCGACGCGCTGTTCGGGCGCTCGATCACCGGCGACCCGACGGAATGGCCCCTCCAGCTCGGCGGCAGGAGGATCACCGTCGACGTGTTCATCACCGTGTACGGGGAGCCGCTGGAGGTGGTGCGCCGCACCATCGTCGGCGCCCTCGCGATGGACGGGCGGCACCGGACGTGGGTGCTCGACGACGGCGACTCCGACGACGTACGCGAGGTCGCCGCCCAGCTGGGCGCGCGCTACGTCCGGCGTCTCGGCAACAGCGGCGCCAAGGCGGGCAACATCAACCACGCGCTCACGCTCGCCAAGGGCGAGTTCTTCGCCGTCTTCGACGCGGACTTCGTGCCCGACCCCCGTTTCCTGCTCGAGACGGTGCCGTTCTTCGCGGACGCGCAGGTCGCATTCGTGCAGACGCCGCAGACGTACGGCAACCTCCACACCACGATCGCGAAGGGCGCCGGCTACATGCAGACGGTGTTCTACCGGTTCGTGCAGCCGGGACGGAACCGCTTCAACGCGGCGTTCTGCGTGGGCACGAACGTGGTGTTCCGCCGCACCGCGGTCGAGGACGTCGGCGGCATCTACACGGACTCGAAGTCGGAGGACGTGTGGACGTCGCTGCTCATGCACGAGCGCGGCTGGCGGACGGTGTTCATCCCGACCGTGCTCGCGATCGGCGACGCCCCCGACACCGTGGAGGCGTACGCGAAGCAGCAGCTGCGCTGGGCGACCGGCGGGTTCGAGATCCTCCTCACGCACAACCCGCTGAGCCCGCGCCGGACCCTCACGGCGGACCAGCGGATCCAGTACTTCGTGACGGCGACGTTCTACCTCACCGGCATCACGCCGCTGCTCCTCCTGGTGGTGCCGCCGCTCGAGATCTACTTCGACCTGCGCCCCATGGCGCTCTCGATCTCGGTGACCACGTGGCTGGTGTTCTACGCCGGCTTCTACGTCATGCAGATCGGGCTCGCGTGGTTCACGCTCGGCACGTTCCGCTGGCAGACGCTGACGCTCGCCACCGTGTCCTTCCCGATCTACCTCAAGGCGCTCGTCAACGCGATGACGCAGCGGGACGTGGGCTGGACCTCGACCGGTAGCACCAAGGCGGGCTCGCCGTTCAACTTCATCGTGCCGCAGGTGCTGTTCTTCCTCTTCCTCGCGCTCACGTCGGTGGTGGCGGTGTGGAGGGACTGGGACAACGGCGTGGTGACCCTGGCGACGGCATGGAACCTCACCAACACGCTGATCCTCGGCGCGTTCCTCATGGCGGCTCGCCGCGAGGCGCGGGCGCTGCGCAAGGGACGCAACCTCGCGCCGGCCCGCGTCGATGCCGCCGAGGAGCCCTCCATGCCTGCGGTCGTGATCGCGCGTCCGGTCGAGGTCGCCGCGGCGATCGCCGCTCGTCAGGCGCGACCCGTGGCGCCCGCCCCCACCCCGTGGACGCCGGTCACCGCCCCGATGCTCGAGCCGGACGTCGCGCCCGAGCCGCTACCGGAGCGCGTCGCCGCACCCGTGGCCGTGCCCACCCCCGTCCGCGTCCCTCGCCCGGTCGCGGTACCCGCGCCTGTGACCCGTGCACCGGTGGTCGCCGCACCCGCACCCGCACCGACCCCTGCGCCCGAGCGGCAGCGCGTGCTCGCGCCCGTGCTGGTGGCGGTCGGCGCACCGTCGGCTCCCGCGGACGAGCCGGTGCCCGCGCCACGCGTCCCCGCTCCGCCCACGCCGTTGCGTGCCACCGCACCGACCGCACCCGCCTCGCCTCCCACACCGCCCACGCCGCTCCGTACCGTCGCGCGCGAGCCCGCGCCGCGCGCCGATGCCCCCTCCGGCATCGTCCGTTCTGACGCGCCTGTGATGCTCGGCCGCCGTGCCCGCCGCGAGCTCGCGTCATGACGTGGGGCAACCGGCTCAAGCTGGTCATGGGCGTGATCGCGGTGCTGCTGGTGGTCGCCGCGGCGACCATCCTGTTCAACCGGCGCCAGTCCGAGGTGGTGAGCTCGACCGCGAGCATCAAGGCCGCGCGGTACGACGTCGGCACGGACTACGGCGGCCTGGTGGTACGGCGGTTCGTCGAGGAGGGCGAGCGCGTCACCAAGGGTGCGAAGCTCTTCGCGATCGACAGCCCGATCCTCGCCCGCGACATCCGGCAAGGCCTGCTCGAGGCGGTGCCCGGTTCGCTCGGCAAGGACGGCACGGTGACGGTCCGCGCCGCGATCGGCGGCGCGGTCGAGGACATCACGGCGGATGTGGGCAGCTTCGCAGGCACCGGGTCCGTCATCGCGGCGATCGATGAGCGCGACAGCCTCTACACCGAGGCCGAGTTCGTGCTGTCGCCCCGCGACTTCGGACGCATCGGGGACGACGCGATGGTCGAGCTACGACTGCCGGACGACTCCGTGCTCGCGGGCTCGGTGACCGACCTGTCCGTCGAGACGGTCGAGGGCGCAGCGGTGGTGACCGTGCGGATCGACTCGGACGACCTGGTCGACAACCCGGAGGGTGCGCTGATGAAGTCGGGGACGCCTGTGGAGGCGACGCTGCACCTGCGCGACGATGGACCTCTGGCGGGGGTGACCGATGCGCTCGGCGACCTCGCCCGCAAGGTGGGCCTGTGAGGCGAGCCGTGATGGCGGCGCTGACCGCGGGCGTGCTCGCGATCGCGGGTTGCACCGGTGCGCCGGATGACCCGGTGAGCGTCGCTACGACCGCGGGTCCGGCGACCCGCGTCGACGGACCCGATCCCGCCATCCTGCCGACCGCGAGCGCGCAGACCGTCCCGACGCGCGTGGCGGAGGGCGTGGTGCCCCCGACCAACCGCTGGTACTCGGCGCTGGCCTTCGGCGACCCAGGCCTGCCCGTGTTCCCCAAGCCGCTCTCGTTCCAGACGGTCGACGGCGGTTTCACGATGGGCCTGACGCGCCCGGATCCGCAGGAGAACGCGATCCTCGCGCCCGCGGTCGCGGACGTCACGGTGACCTTCGACGGCGCCTCGGGCGCGGGCGAGGTGGTCGAGGCCACCCCGGTCGCCGTGACGCTCGCCACCGGGCCCGCCCAGGTGACGCTGGCGCAGGGAGTCCCGGTGGTCGCGGTCTCCTCCGACGGCGGCGGCACGGCGACACTGTCGGTGCCGTTCGCACTCGCGGGCGACGCGGTGGCGACCGCGACCGTGGGAACGACCACCTACGGGATCGCGCTGGACCGCGCGAGCGTCGACGGCACGACGCTCGACATCGACCCCGGTGGCGCGGCGCAGATCTTCGCGGTGCCGGACGGCGGGTCCGCGACCGCCTTCGCCGCGGCGCTGGGCCCGATCGCGCGCGGCGCGGACGCCTCCTATGCGCTCGGCGAGGTCGCCACCACCACGGTGAGCTATGCGCCGGAGCCGACTGTCGTCGCGGTGCCCGCCGCGCGCGCGGGCGGGCTCGACTGCGGGCTCGGCTCGTACGCGACCATCGCCGGACAGTACGAGGTGTGCGCCGCATCGTCCGTCTCCTGGGACGTGCCTCGCACCGATCCGGCCGCCGCGCTGGACCTGTCCGGCATCACGGACCCCGAGCGCGACGCGATCACGGCGGCGCTCGCCGCGGACGCCGGCGCCGAGCCCGAGCTGCCCGCGGACACGTACTTCGGCGCCAAGGCGCTCTACCGGCTCGCGAACCTGCTGCAGCTCGCGGACGCTCTGGGGGAGGACGCCTACGCAGAGCAGGTCGCGGGGACCCTCGAGGAGCAGCTCGACCTGTGGGGACAGGCCTCCGGATGCGACGAGCGCGCCGAGCGCTGCTTCACGTACGACGCGACGCTGCGAGGCGTGGTGGGTCTCGCGCCTGCGTTCGGCTCGGAGCAGTTCAACGACCACCACTTCCACTACGGCTACCTCCTCTACGCGGCGGCCATCGCCGGAGCGCGCGATCCTGACCTCGCGGAGCGCATCGGGCCCGTCATGGACCTGGTCGCCGAGGACATCGCGGCACCGGGGACCTCGGACGCGTTCCCCGTGCGTCGGGTGTTCGACCCGGTGGAGGGGCACTCGTGGGCGTCGGGGCTCAGCCCGTTCGCGGACGGCAACAACCAGGAGTCGAGCTCGGAGGCCGTGCTCGCCTGGAACGCGGTCGCGCTGTGGGCGGACCTGCGGGGGGACGATGCGCTAGGCGCCTCCGCGCGATGGATGCTGTCCGCGGAGGCGGAGGCCGCGACGCGACTGTGGCTCGCTCCGGACCTCGCGCCCTTCCCCGAGTATCCCCACGGGATCGTGGCGATCCAGTGGGGCGCGAAGCGCGACTACGCGACCTGGTTCAGCGCGGAGCCCTCGGCGATGCTCGGGATCCAGCTGATCCCCGGCCAGCCGGCCGCGATGGCGTACCTCGACACCGTGCCCGACGAGCGGATCGTCGCGACGGCCGCGGAGGCGTGGGGTGCTGCGACGCCCGGCCAGTTCGCCGACTATCTGCTCATGTATCGCGCCCTCGCCGGCGACGAGGAACGGGCGGCGGCGTGGAGGGCGGCGATCGCCCTGCCCGACACCGCGATCGACGACGGCGACTCGCGCGCGTGGATGCTCGCATGGATCGCGGCGGCAGACTGAGAAGGGGGCCGTTCCAGGTGCCACCCGCGGAGCACTGGCCCTGCTGAGCGGGGGCCAGCCTCTGGGAGAATCGGGTGGTGACCCCCACCCTCGACCGCCGCGGCCTCGCGTACGGCGCCACCGCGTACTTCATCTGGGGGCTGTTCCCCCTGTTCATGGCGGCGCTCGAGCCGGCCGGTGCGCTCGAGATAGTCGCGTGGCGATCGATCTCCTCGCTGGCGGTGTGCCTCGCGATCGTGCCGTTCGTGCGCGGGTGGGCGCGCATCGTCTCCGTGGTGAAGGACCGCCGGGTGCTCGCGCGCCTGGCGCTCGCGTCGCTCGTGATCGCGGTGAACTGGGGCGTCATGGTCTACGCAGTCGTCACCGACCGCGTCGCGCAGACCTCGCTCGGCTATTACATCAACCCCCTGCTGACCGTCGCGCTTGGCGTGGTGCTGCTGGGTGAGCGGCTGCGGCGGCTCCAGCTGGTCGCGATCGGGGTCGCGGCGCTCGCCGTCGTGGTGCTGGCCGTCGAGATGGGCGGCCTGCCGTGGATCTCGCTGGTGCTCGCGGTGTCGTTCGCGGTCTACTCGTTCATCAAGAAGGACGTGGGGCACAAGGTCGACGCGCTCACCGGGCTGACCGTCGAGACTGCGGTGCAGCTGCCGGTCGCGATCGGCGTGCTGGGGCTCGTGTGGGCGTCCGGGGAGGCCACTCTGTTCGCGCGCGGCGCCGAGGGGCTGGGCGGGTGGCACGACGCCCTCATGCTCACCACCGGGACCTGGACCGCGGGCGCGCTGCTGATCTTCGCGGCGGGTGCACGGAGGCTGCCGCTCAACATCTCGGGGCTGCTGCAGTACATCGCGCCGACCATGACGTTCGCGCTGGCGGTCTGGCACTTCCACGAGCCCATGCCGCCGGCCCGGTGGGCGGGCTTCGCACTCGTGTGGGTGGCGCTGGTGCTCATCACGGTGGACTCGTGGCGGGCGCGGTCGAAGGTGCGTGATTCGCAGGCGGCCGTGTCCGGCGAGGTCACCGAGCCGGTCTAGGGGCGGCGCTGCCGCTCGCACTCGACCGCGCTCCACACGCGTGCCCGGTCGGGAGCGCTCTCGCGCTGCCACTCGCGTCGCATCTCCCGACCAGGGAGGGTGCAGTTGCAGAATCCGTGTGGAGCCCGGCGGCGAGCGCGGATGGTGCCGGGGGCGCGGGGGTGGGTCGCGGTCAGGCCGCGCGGGCCACGAGGGCGTCCGCGAAGGCCATCAAGGAGTCGCGCACGTCGCCCTCGGGCAGCGCCGCGACCGCGTCCTTCGCCTGCTGCGCCCACGCGCGTGCAAGAGTGGCGGTCTCGTCGACCACCACGTGCGCGGCCAGACGCTCGACCACGGAGGCGAGCGCTGCATCGTCCGTCAGGTCGCCGTCGATGTCGGCGAGCAGCGTCACGTCGTCCGCCGTGCCCTCCCCCGCCGCGATGCGGCGGCGCAGCAGCAGCACCGGCATGGTCGGGACGCCCTCGCGGAGGTCCGTGCCGGGGGTCTTGCCGGTGGTGGCGGCATCGGAGCGGATGTCGATGACGTCGTCGGCGAGCTGGAAGGCGACGCCGGCGGCCTCGCCGTACGCGGTGACCTGTTGGACGATGCTGGGCGGGCAACCGCCGAACATCGCGCCCAGGCGCGCGGACGTCGCGATGAGCGACGCGGTCTTGTCGGCGAGGACCTGGAGGTAGAAGGCGATCGGGTCGTCGTCCTCGGCGGGGCCCACGGTCTCGTGGAGCTGCCCCAGGCACAGGCGCTCGAACGTCTCGGCCTGGATCCGCACCGCCTGCGGGCCCAGACCCGCGACCACGGTCGAGGCGCGCGCGAACAGCAGGTCGCCGGTGAGGATCGCGACGGAGTTGCCCCACACCTCGTGCGCGGCGGGCGCGCCGCGGCGGGTGGGCGCGGAGTCCATGACGTCGTCGTGATAGAGCGTCGCCAGGTGGGTGAGCTCGACCACCACGGCGGCGTCGAGCACCTCGGGCCTCGCGCCGTCGCCCAGCTGCGCGCACAGCAGCGCGAGCAGCGGGCGCAGGCGCTTGCCGCCGGCGTTCACCAGGTGGCGGGACGTCGCGTCGGCGAGCTTGTCCGACTGCGCGACGGCGTCCCGGAGCCTCTCCTCCACGAGCTCGAAGCGAGGCTGGAGCTCCGCCTCGAGCTCGGTGTTCCCGATCGACAGCGATGCCATCGGCTAGCCCGCCGCTCCCAGGAGCAGCACGCCGGCGTTCTCGAACGCCGCGAGCACCGGGCCGGGGACGATGCCGAGCAGCAGCACCGCCGCGACCGCGACGATCACGACCACGCGCGCGAGCGGGCTGTGGTCGATCTCGATCGCGTCCTCCTGGCCGTCCGGCACGTCCGTGAGGAACATCAGCACGATGAGGCGGACGTAGAAGAACGCGGCAGCGGCAGAGGCGATGACGGCGATGAGCACGAGCGGCCAGCCGCCCTCGGAGATCGCGGCGGCGAACGCCACGAACTTGCCCACGAAGCCCGCGGTGAGCGGGATGCCGGCGAACGACAGCAGGAACAGCGCCATCGCGCCCGCGAGCCACGGGGAACGCTTGCCCAGGCCGGCCCACTGGCCGAGGCGGGTGGCCTCGCCCAGCACGGTGCCGTCCTCGGCCTTCTCCCGGACCTGCGTGATGACCGCGAACGCGCCGAGCGTCGCGACGCCGTAGGACGCGAGGTAGAACGGCAGCGCGGACAGCGCGCCGTCGGGGAAGCCCGCGAACGCGACCAGGATGAATCCCGCGTGCGCGACCGACGAGTACGCCAGCATGCGCTTGAGCTCGGTCTGGACGAGCGCGACCACGGTGCCCAGCACCATCGAGGCGATCGCGACGGCCCAGAACAGCCAGGACAGCTCCCACTCGAGGCCGTGGAAGGCCTCGTAGGCGACGCGCAGCAGCGCCGCGGTGGCGGCGGCCTTGGTCGCGGCCGCCATGAACGCCGTGACCGGCGTCGGGGCACCCTGGTAGGCGTCGGGCGTCCACGAGTGGAACGGGACGGCGCCGATCTTGAACAGCAGACCCACCACGACCATGACGGCGCCTGCGAGCACGAGCGCGTCCACGCCCGTGACCGAGGCGACGCCCGCCGCGATGCCCGCGTACGAGGTCGAGCCGGTGGCGCCGTACAGGAAGGCGGCGCCGAACAGCAGGATCGCGGAGGAGAAGGCGCCGAGCAGGAAGTACTTCAGGGCGCCCTCGTGAGAGAGGAAACGACGGCGGCGCGCGAGCGCGACCAGGATGTACAGCGGCAGCGAGAACACCTCGAGCGCGACGAACAGGAAGATGAGGTCCGTCACCGAGGTGAAGAGCATCATGCCGCCCACCGCGAACAGCGCGAGCGGGAACACCTCGGTCACCTGCAGGCCCTTGCGGCGCGCGAGGGTCTCCTCCGTGGAGCCGGGTGCGACCGAGCCGAGCGGCGTGAACGCCTCCTCGCCCGCGCGGGTGCGCGCCGCGAACAGGAGCGCGCCGAGCGTGCCGAACACGGCGATGAGGACCTGCCACGCCAGCGACTGGCGGTCGACCGTGAGCATGCCGTCGAGCACCACCGTGCCCGCGCCCTCGAGCGCCGCCCATTGGGCGATGGCCGTACCGGCCGCGGCGATCAGCGCGACCAGGGAGACGCCGAGCTGCACCTTGCGGCGCGTCTCCGGGGACCGGAGGAAGGACTCGAGCAGGATCGCGACCGCGGCGGCGCCGAGCACGATGATGACGGGCGCGAGCGGCGCCCAGGCGATCTCGGGGGTCGTGAAGCTCACTGACCTGCCTCCTCGGTGGAAACGGTGGCCACGATGTCGGCCGAGGGCTCACGCAGCGTGTCGATCGCGATGCCGGGCAGGAAGCCGAGCACCAGCATGAGCGCGACAAGCGGCCACAGCACCACGCGCTCGCGACGCGTGAGCTCGCGGACCTTCTTGCGACCCTCGGGGGCGGGACCCGTGAAGACCTTCTGGTAGGTGAGCAGCACGTACAGCGCCGCGAGCACCACGCCCACCGCGGAGACGATGACCGCGACCTTCGCCACGGAGAACGCGCCGATGAGCACCATGATCTCGGAGACGAACGGCGACAGACCAGGCAGCGCGAGCGCGCTGAGGCCGATCACCAGGAACGTGCCCGCGAAGACGGGGACGATGCGCTGGAGACCGCCGTACGCCGTCACGTCCGCGGTGCCGTAGCGGTGGATGAGGAAGCCGACCACGAAGAACAGCGCGCCGGTCGACAGGCCGTGGTTGAACATGTAGAACGCGGCGCCCTCGACGGAGGTCTGGGTGAACGCGAAGATGCCCAGCACCATGATGCCGAAGTGGCTCACCGAGGTGAACGCCACCAGACGCAGCATGTCCTTCTGGCCGATCGCGAGGAGCGCACCGTAGATCACCGAGATGACCGCGAACACGATGATCACCGGGGCCGCCCACTGCGCGGCCTCGGGGAACAGCGCGACGCAGAGCGTCAGCATGCCGAAGGTGCCGATCTTGTCGAGCACGGCGACCAGCAGCGCGGTGGTGCCCGGGCGGGCCGTCTCCGCGACCGTCGGCAGCCACGTGTGCACCGGCACCATGGGCGCCTTGATCGCGAACGCGAGGAAGAACGCGAGGAAGATCAGCCGCTCGGCGGTGGTCGACATCGGCAGGTGGGTGAGGTTGTCCGTGAGGAACGCCTGCTCGCCGCCCGGGCCCTGGAAGTAGAGGGCCACCACGCCGACCAGCATGATCAGGCCGCCCGCGAGCGAGTACAGCAGGAACTTCACCGCGGCGTAGCGGCGCTGGCCGCCGCCGAACGAGCCGATGAGGAAGTACAGCGGGATGAGCATCGCCTCGAACAGGACGTAGAAGAGGAAGACGTCACGGGCGGCGAAGATGCCGATCATGAACGCCTCGCTCAGCAGGATCAGCGCGAGGTAGTGCGTGCGGCGGGCGGGGTCCTTGTCCTCCCACCAGCCGGCGAGGATCGCCAGCGGGGTCAGCAGCGCGGACAGCACGATCATCAGCAGGCCGATGCCGTTGACGCCGAGCGCCCAGCTGGTGCCGATCTGCGGGATCCACGAGTAGACCTCGGAGAACTGGATGGTGCCGGCGGCGCCGGTGTCGAACTGAAGGAACAGCACGACGGCGAGCACCAGCTCGATTCCGGTGATGGCGAGCGCGATCTCCCGCACTCGAACGCGCGCCCCGCCGGGCAGCGCCCAGAGCAGGACGGCGCCGAGCGCGGGCAGCGCCACCATGACGGAAAGGATCGGGAACATGGTTTAGAGACCCCCCTGCACCACGACGAGGATGACGATGACAAGGCCCACCAGCATGGTCAGCGCGTACGAGCGCACCTGGCCGTTCTGCGTCTTGCGCACGGACTCGCCGGTACGGGCGAAGCCGTGGGCGGTCTTGTCCACCGCGCCGTCGACGATCGCGGCGTCGGCGTACACGAGCGTGCGGGTGAGGTGGGTGCCGGGACGCTCGAACACGCCCCGGTTGACCGAGTCCTGGAACATGTCGTTGCGCGCGGCGATGGTGGCCAGCGAGGCCGCGGGGGCGGTCTCCGGCACGTCCGCGGCACCGTACTTGCGCCACGCGATCCACGCACCGACGGCGACCAGCAGCAGCGTCGCGACCATGATGACCGGCACCGGCAGGACGGGCTCGTGGTGCTCGGCGTGGCCGGTGACCGGCTCCAGCCAGGTGCTGAAGCGGTCGCCCATCGCGAGGAAGAGGCCCAGGAAGGCGGAGCCGACCGCGAGGATGATCATCGGCACCGTCATGAGCGCGGGCGACTCGTGCGGGTGCTGACCGTCGGTCCAGCGCGCCTTGCCGTGGAACGTCATGAAGAAGAGCCGCGACATGTAGAACGCCGTGAGGCCCGCGCCGATCAGCGCGGCACCGCCGAGGATCCAGGGCTGCGCGCCCTCGCCCACGAACGCGGCCTCGATGATCTTGTCCTTCGACCAGAAGCCGGAGAACGGCGGGACGCCCAGGATCGCGAGCCAGCCCAGGCCGAACGTGACCCAGGTGGTGACCATCGCGGTGCGCAGCGCACCGAAGCGGCGCATGTCGACCTGGTCCGACATGCCGTGCATGACGGAACCGGCGCCGAGGAACATGCCTGCCTTGAAGAAGCCGTGCGTGACGAGGTGGAAGATCGCGAACGCGTAGCCGATGGGCCCCAGGCCCGCGGCCAGCATCATGTATCCGATCTGCGACATCGTCGAGGCGGCGAGCGCCTTCTTGATGTCGTCCTTCGCCATGCCGATGACGGCGCCCAGGATCAGCGTGAACGCGCCGATCGCGGCGACCGTGGTCTGCGCGGCGGGGGCGCCCTCGAACACGGGTGCGGAGCGCACGATGAGGTAGACGCCGGCGGTGACCATGGTGGCGGCGTGGATGAGCGCGGACACCGGCGTCGGTCCGGCCATCGCGTCGCCCAGCCAGGACTGCAGCGGGAACTGCGCGGACTTTCCGCACGCGGCGACGAGCAGCATGAGGCCGATCGCGGTGAGCTGCGCGGTGGTGGCCTCGGGTGCGGCCGCGAACACGGTCTGGAAGTCGAGCCCGCCCAGGTAGGCGAACATGAGGCCCATCGCGAGGATCAGGCCGATGTCGCCGATGCGGTTGACCACGAACGCCTTGTTGGCCGCAGTCGCGTACTCGGGCTTGTGGTTCCAGAAGCCGATCAGCAGGTACGAGGCGAGGCCCACGCCCTCCCAGCCGACGAACAGCAGGAGGTACGAGTCCGCGAGCACCAGCAGCAGCATCGCGGCCACGAACAGGTTGAGGTACGCGAAGAACCGGCGGCGGTCCGGGTCGTGCTCCATGTACGCCACCGAGTAGAGGTGGATGAGCGTGCCCACGAAGGTCACGAGCAGCACGAACGTCATCGACAGCGGGTCGACCAGGAGGCCGGCGTCGAGGTTGAGCTCGCCGCCAGGGATCCAGGAGAACAGGTGGACCGCGTGCGAGCGGTCGTGCTCGTCGAGGCCGAGCATCTGGATGAACGCGAGGAGGCCGACCACGAACGCGGTGCCCGACGCGGCCACGCCGAGCCAGTGGCCCCACGGGTTGGCGCGCTTGCCCGCGAGGAGCAGCACGAAGCTGCTCGCCAAGGGCACGGCGATGAGAAGCCAGGTGAGATCAAGCATGGTCAGCCCTTCAGCTCAGCGGGTTCGTCGAGCGAGATGGTCTGGCGCGCACGGAAGACGGCGATGATGATCGCGAGGCCCACGACGACCTCGGCGGCCGCGACCACCAGGACGAAGAAGGCCATGATCTGACCGTCGATCTCACCGTGGATGCGGGAGAAGGCGACGAGCGCGAGGTTCGCGGCGTTGAGCATGAGCTCGACGCCCATGAACGCGATGATCGCGTTGCGGCGCAGCAGCACGGCCGCGGAGCCGATCGCGAACAGGATGCTCGCGAGGATGACGAAGTTGATGGGGTCCATCAGCGGTCGCCCTCCTTGCGCGACGGGTCCTCGAGCTGGGCTCGCCACTGCTCGCCCTCGACCGTCTGGTTGCGGATCTTGAGCACGCGGGACACCGAGTGCTCGATGGGTCGGCCCTCGGGGTCGAGCGCGGGGACATCGAGCGCGTTGTGGCGCGCGTAGACGCCCGGCATGGGCTTGTTCACCGGGTCCGCGCCCACGCGCACGCGGTCACGCTGGACCTCGAGCTGGGTGCGGCGCGGCTTGAGGCGGGGCGTGTGCGTGAGCACCAGGGCACCCACGGCCGCGGTGATGAGCAGGAAGCCGAGCACCTCGATCACGAGGACGTACTTCTCGAACAGCATGATCGCGATGACGTCGGGCTCGCCCTGCACGCCCGTGGGCGCGACGGGCAGCACGGTCCGCACCACGATCGACACGAGGAACGCGCCGAGGCCGGCCGCGGTGAAGAGACCGATCCAGCGCTGGCCCTTGATGGTCTCCTTGAGCTCCTCGCGCTGGTCGACGCCGACCAGCATGAGGACGAACAGGAAGAGCATCATGACCGCGCCCGTGTAGACGACGATCTGCACCATCCCGAGGAACGGGGCGCCGAGCGTGACGTACGCGGCCGCGAGGCCCACCATCACGAGGACCACGGACATCGCGACGTGGACGGCCTTGCGGGCGAACAGCAGAGAGAACGCCGGGATCACGGTGATCGCGGCGATGATCCAGAACATGGCGGCGTTGACCATCAGACCGCTGCCTCCTTGTTCTCGGGAAGCGTCGGGTCCTCGGGACGGTGCTCGCGCACCCACTCGACCTGCGACTCGACGGGCTCGGTGACCTCGCCGCGGTAGTACGAGCCGTCGGTGGTGCCGGGCACCATCGGGTGCGGCGCCGCAAGCATGTTCTTGCCCAGGGGCGCGAGCAGGTCCTGCTTCTCGTAGATCAGGCCCTCGCGGGTGGGGCCCGCGAGCTCGTACTCGTTCGTCATCGTGAGGGCGCGCGTGGGGCACGCCTCGATGCACAGCCCGCAGAAGATGCAGCGCAGGTAGTTGATCTGGTAGACGCGGCCGTACCGCTCGCCGGGGCTGACCTGGTGGTCGGGCGTGTTGGAGTCCGCCTCGACGTAGATCGCGTCCGCGGGGCACGCCCACGCGCACAGCTCACAGCCGATGCACTTCTCAAGTCCGTCGGGGTGACGGTTGAGCTGGTGACGGCCGTGGTAGCGCGGCATGGTGGGCACCTTGACCTTGGGGTACTGCTCGGTCACGGTGGGGCGGAAGAAGTTGCGCAGGGACACGCCGAATCCGGCGACGGGCGCGAGCGCCTCGCCGATCGGTCCCTTCTTGGGGAGGTTCGACTCGAAGGTCTCGCGCTGCGCATCGCGCTCGCGATTGACCTTCCAGACCTCGTCGGACCCGCTCACTCGGAGTCCTCCTCTCGTGAACCGACATGCGCCTCGACCGTACGGCCCGAGCGCGGGGAGGGGGGCAGCACCTGGTGCGGCAGCGGCGGCACGGGGTAGCCGCCGGCGAACGCGTCGAGCACCTCGGGCTCGACGTCCTCGCGCGGCTCCTCGTCCTTCGCCGCGGCGTCGGAGATGAAGCTCCACACCGCGACCACCAGCAGGATCGCGATGACTCCGGCGACGGCGTCGAAGACGTTGAGGTCGCGACCGAAGTGGTCGAACGTGGCGCGACCGACGGCGAAGAACACCAGCCAGCCCAGACCCACCGGGATGAGGATCTTCCAGCCGAACTTCATGAACTGGTCGTAGCGGAAGCGCAGCACCGAGCCGCGGATCCACACGAACACGAACATCAGCAGCCAGATCTTCAGGATCAGCCAGATGGGCGGGAAGATGCCGCTGTTGAGGAAGTCGGCACCGGCCCAGGACGCGGGCCACGGCGCACGCCAGCCGCCCAGGAACAGCGTCGACGCGACGGCGGAGACGTTGATCATGTTCATGTACTCCGCGAGGAAGAACCACGCGAACTTCATGGACGAGTACTCGGTCATGAAGCCGGCGACCAGCTCACCCTCGGCCTCGGGGAGGTCGAAGGGCAGGCGGTTGGTCTCGCCGACCATGGAGATGACGTAGAGGATGAACGCCGGGAACAGCGGCCAGATCCACCAGCGGTCGGTCTGCGCCTCCACGATCCCGGAGGTGCTCATGGTGCCCGACAGCATGAACACGGTCACCAGCGACAGGCCCATGGCGAGCTCGTAGGAGATCACCTGCGCGGTCGAACGGATGGCTCCCATGAGCGGGTACGTCGAGCCGGAGGCCCAGCCGCCCAGCACGATGCCGTACACGCCGAGCGCGGCGCACGCGAGGATGAACAGCACCGCGACCGAGAAGTCGGTGAGCTGCAGCGGCGTCGACATGTCCGTGCCGGGGATGTGCGTGACGGGCCCGAAGGGGATCACGGAGAAGATCAGCAGCGCGCAGAACACCGAGATCATGGGCGCCGCGATGTACAGCGCCTTCTCCGAGCGGCGGACGGTGATGTCCTCCTTGAACAGCAGCTTCATCGCGTCGGCGACGGACTGCAGCAGGCCGAACGGACCCAGGCGGTTCGGGCCGGGACGCTCCTGGAGGCGGCCGATCACGCGGCGCTCGAACCACACCGCGAACAGCACGGACGTCAGCAGGAACACGACGACGAGGACGGCCTTGACGATCACCAGCCACAGCGGGTCGGCGGCCAGGGCCTCCGCGACGGGGACGTCCGACGTGGACGCGAGGACGTGCATCACGCCGCTCCCTTCACCGAGACGACGGCGCCGGCGGACGCGCGCAGGTCGCGCGCCACCCAGGAGCCGGGGGACTTCACGGGCACCCACACCACGCCGTCGACCATGTCGGTGACGACGAGCGGCAGCTCGATCGCGCCGGCCTCCGTGGAGACCTCGACGCTCACGGCGTCTCCGAGCGCGGCCGCGGTCGCGGCGGACATGCGGGCGACGGCGACGCGGCCGGTGCCGGCGAGGTAGGGCTCGCCGTCCTGCAGCGCGCCCTCGTCGACCAGCTGGTGCCAGGTCGCGAGGACCGCGGTGCCCTTCTTGGCGCGCGGGTTGCGGGCGGCCTTGGCCTTGGGGGCGGCGGGACGCTCCGCGTCGGTCGCGGCGCCCAGGGCCGCGATCTCCGCGTTGACGGCCTCGACGGTGCCGGTGCCGAGCTCGACGCCCCACTCGCGGGCGAGCAGGTCGAGCACGCGGTGGTCGGACATCGCATCCGTGCGGATCGCCGTCGCGAACGAACGCAGGCGGCCCTCCCAGTTGACGAACGTGCCGGACTTCTCCGACGGCGGCGCGACGGGCAGGACCACGTCGGCGGCATCGGCGATCTCGGAACGGCGCACCTCGAGCGACACCACGAAGCCGGCGCCCTCGAGCGCGGCGGCGACGTCGCCGGTGAGGTCGGAGGCGCTCACGCCGCCGACCACGAGCGCGCCGATGGCGCCCTCGGCGGCCGCCGCGAGGATGCCGGCGGTGTCGCGACCCTTCGCGGCGGGGAGCGAGTCGACGCCCCAGGCCTTGGCGACGGCGTCACGGGGAGCCTTGAGGGCCGCGGTGCGGCCGCCGGGCAGCAGCCCGGGCAGCGCGCCGGCTTCGACGGCGCCGCGCTCGCCGGCGCGGCGCGGGATCCACGCCAGGCGGGCACCGGTGGACGATGCGACCTCGAGGGCCGCGACGAACGCACCGGGGGCCTCCGCGGCACGCTCGCCGAGCACGACCACAGCGCCGGGCTGGGCCAGGGCTTCGCGGACGTCCGCGGGAAGGTCGGCCAGCGCCGCGGCCTCGCGGCCGGGGGCCGCCGGCACGAGCGTCGCGCCGAGCTTCTCGGCGCCGCGCGTGAGGAACGGCGCGACCGTGGCGATCTGCTGACGGCCGAGCGACTTGCGCAGGCGCAGGAAGACCACGCCGCCCTCGTCCTCGGCCTCGAAGCCGACCAGCAGGACGGCGGGGGCCTTCTCGAGCTCGCCGAAGGTGACGCCCAGGCCGGTGCCGGCGACCTGCGAGCCGAGGAACGCCTGCTCCTCGTCGCTGCCGGTGCGGGCACGCGAGTCGACGTCGTTGGTGCCGAGCACCACGCGCGCGAACTTCTGGAACGCGTACGCGTCCTCGAGCGTCACCCGGCCGCCGGTCAGGACCGCGGCGCCCCGGGCATCGTCGCCCTCACCGGAGGTGGCGGCCTTGATGCCGGCCGCCGCGGCGGCGAGCGCCTCGGGCCACGACACCTCGACCAGGTCGCCGTCCTTGCGGACCAGGGGGCGGGTGAGGCGGTCGGACAGGTTCTGCCACGCGAACGCGAAGCGGTCCTTGTCGGAGATCCAGTCCTCGTTCACCACCGGGTCGTTGTCCGCGAGGCGGCGGAGGATCTTGCCGCGACGGTGGTCGATGCGGATGGCGGAGCCCGACGAGTCGTGCTCGGAGATGCTCGGCGAGGACACGAGGTCGAACGGGCGCGAGCGGAAGCGGTACGCGGCGGAGGTCAGGGCGCCCACGGGGCAGATCTGGACCGTGTTGCCGGAGTAGTACGAGGAGAAGGCCTTGCCGGCCTCGTCGACCGTGGCGGCGCCCACGGGGCGGTAGCCGTCGAAGTCGAGCACGTCCTCGTCGAACGTGCCGATCTGCTGCTGCGCGCCGCGGTTCTGCAGGTCGATGAACGCGTCGCCCGCGATCTCCTTGGAGAAGCGGGTGCAGCGCTGGCACAGGACGCAGCGCTCGCGGTCGAGCAGGATCTCGGAGCTCAGCGCGAGCGGCTTCTCGAAGACGCGCTTGACGTCCACGAAGCGGGACTCGGGCCGGCCGTGGCTCATCGCCTGGTTCTGCAGGGGGCACTCGCCACCCTTGTCGCACACCGGGCAGTCGAGGGGGTGGTTGATGAGCAGCAGCTCCATCACACCCTTCTGGGCGCGGTCGGCTTCCTCGGAGGTGTGCTGCGTGTTCACCACCATGCCCTCGGTGACCGTCATGGTGCACGAGGCCTGCGGCTTGGGGAACGCACGCAGGTTGCCGTCGGGGCCAGGCGACGCGACGTCGACCAGGCACTGGCGGCATGCGCCGGCCGGCTTGAGGGCCGGGTGGTCGCAGAAGCGCGGGATCTCGATGCCCACCTGCTCGGCGGCACGGATGATGAGCGTGCCCTTGGGCACGGAGACCTCGGTGCCGTCGATGGTCAGGGTGACGGTGTCGACCACCGCCGCTGCCGGCTTGTCCGCGGTCGCGGTCATGCGTGCGCCTCCTCGGTGGCGGGCGTGTCGGAGTAGTCGAAGAGCGCGGATGCCGCGTGATCGAACGGGCAGCCGCCCTGCTCGACGTGGGCCTCGTACTCCTCGCGGAAGAGCGTGACGGAGCTGATGATCGACGACGTCGCGCCGTCGCCGAGCGCGCAGAACGAGCGTCCGGCGATCGAGTCGCACGTGTCGAGCAGCTGCTGGATGTCGGCCTGCGTGCCGCGGCCGCCCTCGATGCGCTTGAGGATCTGGGTCAGCCAGTAGGTGCCCTCGCGGCAGGGGGTGCACTTGCCGCAGGACTCGTGCTTGTAGAACTCGGTCCATCGGGTCACGGCGCGCACCACGCAGGTGGTCTCGTCGAACAGCTGCAGCGCGCGCGTACCGAGCATGGATCCCGCGGCGCCCACCGACTCGTAGTCGAGCGGGGTGTCGAGGTGCTCCTGCGTGAAGATCGGGGTCGACGAGCCGCCGGGCGTCCAGAACTTGAGCTCGTGGCCCTCGCGGATGCCGCCGGCGAGCTCGAGGAGCTCGCGCAGCGTGATGCCGAGCGGCGCCTCGTACTGCCCGGGGCGGGTGACGTGGCCCGACAGCGAGAACAGGCCCATGCCCTTCGAACGCTCGGTGCCCATGGCCGTGAACCACTCCACGCCCTTGTCGACGATCGCGGGCACGGAGGCCACCGACTCGACATTGTTGACCACGGTGGGGCGGGCGTAGAGGCCGGCGACCGCGGGGAACGGGGGCTTGAGGCGCGGCTGGCCGCGGCGTCCCTCGAGCGAGTCGAGCAGCGCGGTCTCCTCGCCGCAGATGTACGCGCCGGCGCCGGCGTGCACGGTGACGTCGAGGTCGAAGCCGGAGCCGTGGATGTTCTTGCCCAGGTGGCCGGCCTCGTAGGCCTCGCGCACGGCCTGCAGCAGGCGGCGGTACACGTGGACCACCTCGCCGCGCAGGTAGATGAACGCGTGGTTGCAGCCGATCGCGAAGGAGGTGATCGCGACGCCCTCGATGAGCTGGTGCGGCGCAGACATCATCGTGGGGATGTCCTTGCAGGTGCCGGGCTCGGACTCGTCGGCGTTGACCACCAGGTAGCGGGGCCCGCCGTCGTCCGGGGGCAGGAAGCCCCACTTCATGCCGGTGGGGAAGCCCGCGCCGCCGCGGCCGCGCAGGCCCGAGTCCTTGACGGCCTGGATCAGGTCGCCTGGTGCCATGCCGAGCGCCTTCTTGAGCGGCGCGTAGCCGCCTGCCTCGGTGTAGGTGTCGAGGCTCCACGACTTGTCCGAGCCCCAGGTGGCGCTCAGCACGGGGGTCAGCGTGGCGGTCACTTGGCGCCCTCCGTCCAGCCCTGGCCCTTCGCGGCCTCGAGACCCGCGAGGGTCGCCGTGCCGGCGCCCTGGTCCTCGTCCGCGCGGCCGTCCTCGAAGCCCGCGAGCACGCGCGAGACCTGCGTGAACGAGCACACCTTCGCCGGTCCGCGGCTCGGGGCGACGTCCTTGCCCGCGCGGAGGTCGTCGACCACCTGCTTGGCGGATTCGGGGGTCTGGTTGTCGAAGAACTCCCAGTTGACCATCATCACGGGCGCGTAGTCGCACGCGGCGTTGCACTCGAGACGCTCGAGGGTGATCTTCCCGTCCTCGGTGGTCTCGTCGTGACCCACGCCCACGTGCTCGGACAGCTCGTCCCAGATGCGGTCGCCGCCCATGACGGCGCACAGCGTGTTGGTGCAGACGCCCACCTGGTACTCGCCGTTGGGACGGCGCTTGTACTGCGTGTAGAACGTCGCGACGGCGGACACCTCGGCGGCGGTCAGCTCGAGCTGCTCGGCGCAGAACTGGATGCCGTCGGGGCTCACGAAGCCGTCGACGGACTGCACCAGGTGCAGCATCGGCAGCAGCGCGGAGCGCTTGACGGGGTAGCGGGCGATGATCGCGGCCGCGTCCTCGGTCAGGGATACGAGGGTGGTCTCGTCATAGGTCATCGGTCGACGCCTCCCAGCACCATGTCGATCGTGGCGATCGCCACCACGACATCGGCGACCTGGCCACCCTCGGTGAGGATGCCCAGCGCCTGCAGGTTGTTGAATCCGGGGTCACGGAAGTGCGCGCGCCAGGGCTTGGTGCCGCCGTCGGACACCAGGTGGACGCCGAGCAGGCCCTTGGGGCCCTCGATCGCCGAGTACACCTGGCCCGCGGGGACCTTGAAGCCCTCGGTCACGAGCTTGAAGTGGTGGATGAGCGACTCCATCGACTCGCCCATGATGTGGCGGATGTGGTCGAGCGAGTTGCCCTGGCCGTCGGAGCCGACGGACAGCTGCGCGGGCCACGCGATCTTCTTGTCCGCGACCATGACGGGCTGGCCCTCGGTCTGCTCGAGGCGGTCGGCGCACTGCGCGACGATCTTGAGCGACTCGTAGCACTCCTCGAGGCGCAGCACCACGCGCGAGTACGCGTCGGCGTCGGTCGAGGTGGGGACCTGGAAGTCGTAGGTCTCGTAGCCGAAGTACGGGTCCGCCTTGCGGACGTCGTACGGCAGGCCGGCGGACCGCAGGATCGGGCCGGTGATGCCCAGCGCCATGCAGCCCGCGAGGTCGAGGTTCGCGACGCCCTTGAGGCGACCCTTGAAGATCGGGTTCTCGAGCTGGAGGTCCGCGAGCTCGTCGAGCTTCTGCTTGATCTGCGGGATCACCTTGCGGATGAGCGCGACGGCGTCCTCGGGAGCGTCCTGGGCGACGCCGCCCGGGCGGATGTACGCGTTGTTGGTGCGCAGGCCGGAGATGTTCTCGATGACGCGGAACGTGTCCTCGCGCGCGATGAACGCGGTGGTCATGACCGTGGTCGCGCCCATCTCGTTGCCGCCGGTGCCGATGGCGACGAGGTGCGAGCCGATGCGGGTGAGCTCGAGCATGAGCACACGCAGGATGTTCGCGCGCTCGGGGACGTCGTCCGTGATTCCGAGCAGCTTCTCGATGCCCATGCAGTACACGGCCTCCTGCGACATGGACGCGACATAGTCCATGCGGGTGCAGAAGGTCACGCCCTGGGTCCAGGTGCGGTACTCCATGTTCTTCTCGATGCCGGTGTGGAGGTAGCCGATGCCGGCGCGGGTCTCGGTCACCACCTCGCCCTCGAGCTCGAGCATGACGCGCAGCACGCCGTGGGTGGACGGGTGCTGGGGGCCCATGTTGACCACGATGCGCTGCTGCGCGAGGCGGGCGGCCTCGTCCGCGATGTCGGACCAGTCGCCGCCGTAGGCGCTGTACTCGGGGGCGTCGGGGTCCTCGACGAACGCGCCGGTCGCGTGGGGTGCAGTCTGGGTCATCGGTACTGCCTCCGGTTGTCGGGCGAGGGGATCTCCGCGCCCTTGTACTCCACAGGGATGCCGCCGAGCGGGTAGTCCTTGCGCTGCGGGTGGCCTACCCAGTCGTCGGGCATCTCGATGCGGGCGAGCGACGGGTGGCCGTCGAACACGATGCCGAAGAAGTCCCAGGTCTCGCGCTCGTGCCAGTTGTTCATCGGGTAGATGCCGGTGAGGGAGGGGATGTGCGGGTCCTGCTCCGACACGGCGACCTCGACGCGGAGGCGGCGGTTGTGCGTGAGGGACTGCATCGGGTAGACGGCGTGGAGCTCGCGGCCCTGGTCCGCCGGGTAGTGGACGCCGGACACGCCGAGGCACATCTCGAAGCGGAGGTCCTGGTCGTCGCGGAGGTGCTGGGCGACGGCGGGCAGGTGCTCGCGCGCGACGTACAGCGTGAGCTCGCCGCGGTCGACCACCACGTGCTCGATGGCCGCGTCCGCGTCCGCGCCGAGCAGCTCCTCGAGGACGTCCACGACGCCGTCGAACCACTCGCCGTAGGGGCGCTCGGTGGCGCCGGGCATCTCCACGGGCTCGACCAGGAGGTCGTAGCCGGAGGTGTCGCCCTGTGCGCCGAACATGCCCTCGCGGACGTTGATCAGCGTGATGGTCTCGCGCTCGCCGGGCTGGAGGCCGCCCTGGGCGTCGCCGGTGCCGGTGAGGTCCTGGGACTCGCTCAACGCAGCAGACCCTTCATGTCGGAGGTGGGGGTCGCGGAGAGCGCGGCGGCCTCGGCGGCGGCGGCGATCTCGCGGCGGTTGCGGCCCATGGGGGTCTCGCGGACCTGCTTCTGCAGCTCGAGGAGCGCGTTGAGCAGCATCTCGGGGCGCGGCGGGCAGCCCGGCAGGTAGATGTCCACGGGGACCACGTGGTCGACCCCCTGGACGATCGCGTAGTTGTTGAACATGCCGCCCGACGAGGCGCACACGCCCATCGAGAGGACCCACTTGGGCTCGGCCATCTGGTCGTAGACCTGGCGGACGATGGGCGCCATCTTGTTGGACACGCGGCCCGCGACGATCATCATGTCGGCCTGGCGCGGCGAGCCGCGGAAGACCTCGGAGCCCATGCGCGAGATGTCGAAGCGCGGGGTGCCCGTCGCCATCATCTCGATCGCGCAGCAGGCGAGGCCGAAGGTGGCCGGCCAGAGGGATCCCGCCCGCATGAAGCCGACGAAGTCCTCGACCATGCCCAGCATGAACGGAGGTGCGCTCTCTTCAATACCCATAAGTCAGTCCCACTCGAATCCGCCGCGGCGCCACTCGTACACGAAGGGGATCGTGATGAGGGCGAGGAAGGTCATGATCGCGATCAGCCCGAACCAGCCGAGCGCATCGTGCGCGATCGCCCAGGGGTAGAGGAACACGACCTCGATGTCGAAGATGATGAAGGTCATCGCGACCAGGTAGTACTTGATCGGGACGCGTCCGCCGCCGGCGGCGCCCGGGGTGGGCTGCAGGCCGGACTCGTACTGGTCGAGCTTGGCGGCGTTCGCGCGCTTGGGTCCCAGGATGGAGCTGACGAACAGGCCGGCGCCTGCGAGCAGCCCCGCGATCACCATCATCACGATGATCGGCACGTACGGATTCACCGGGAGTTTCCTTCCGTCTTCATCGAGGTCGCGGACGCCCTCAGGCCGCGGGGGCGACCCTCGTCAGGGCGGCGAGCAGCTTGTCAGCCCAGTTCCCGCCACGAGGCTCGTACACATCTGCCAGCAGTCTAGACGTGAATTCCATGACCAAAGGACTAGGAAGACCGTAACGGGTGCACACCTTCATCACGGTCGGATGCTCGACCAGCGAGGCGAAGATGCGCCCGAGGGAGTAGTACCCGCCCAGGTCGTCCTTCATCATCCGCGCGTACGCCGCGAGGGCCGCCTCGCGGTCCCGCGCGCCGGTTGCGTCACGCGATGCCACGGCTGCCTCGGTCGCGCGGCGCGCCGCCTGCATGGCGTACGCGATGCCCTCGCCGTTGAACGGGTTGACCATGCCGCCCGAGTCGCCGACGAGCATCATGCCAGGCACGTAGTGGGGCTGCCGGTTGAACGCCATCGGGATGGCGGCGCCCTTGATGTCGCCCACCTGCTCTCCCAGCTCCCAGTCCTCGGCCGAGTGGTCGAGCCAGTCGCGCAGCAGTGCGCGGTGGTCGAGCTTGGGCGGCGTGCCCTTCGCGCTCAGCGTGCCGAGACCCACGTTGGCGGTGCCGTCGCCCAGCGGGAAGATCCAGCCGTAGCCCGGCAGGAGGTTCGACGCGCCGCGCTCGCCGTCCCAGATCTCCAGGTGGCCCTCCATCCACTCCTCGTCGTGGCGGGGGGTGGTGAAGTACGTGCGGACGGCGACGCCGAGCGGCCGGTTGTCCTTGCGCTCGATCCCCATGCCGAGCGCGAGGCGGGCGCTCACGCCGTCGGCGGCGATGACCAGGGGGGCGCGGAACTCGACGGGGTCGCCCACCTTGCGGCCGCGCTCGTCGGTCTCGCGGGCGACCACGCCGACCACCCTGCCACCGCCAGCGTGCCCGGCCTGGCGCTCGTCGCGGAGCACGGACTCGACGTGCCAGCCCTCGCGGACGTCCGCGCCGCCGGCCCGTGCGTGGTCCGCGAGGCGCTTGTCGAACGCGGCGCGCGGCAGGGACAGCCCGTAGTTCGGGAAGCTCTCCAGGTCGTGCCACGGGAACTCGAGGCGGTGCCCGCCTCCGACCATGCGCAGGCCGTGGTTGGGGATCCACCCCTCCTCGCGCGGCGTGGGCAGCCCGATGAGGTCGATCTCGCGCACCGCGCGGGGCGTGAGGCCGTCGCCGCACACCTTCTCCCGCGGGAACCTCGACTTCTCGAGGGCGATCACGTCGAAGCCCTCGACGGCGAGGTAGCGGGCGGCGGCGGCCCCTCCGGGCCCCGCCCCGATCACGATGACATCGGCCTCAGTACGCACCCGACAAGGGTAGGTGCACGCGCGGGGTGCTCCGCACGGACGAACTCGCCTGCCGACCGCGCTCCACACGGATGCTGCAACTGCAGACGGCCTGGTCGACGTTTGCGGAAACAGATGCAGCGATAGAACGATTCATGCGGCGAAGCGTGTGGAACGTGGTCGACGGCACACGTCGCGAAGGTCACGGCGGGGGCACGATGCGCGCGTGACCACCGCATCGTCCCCCCTGGTGGGTACGGTGACGGTATGAGCGACGCGGGCGTCACCTGGGCGGGGACCTACAGCTTCCGGGCGGAACGGCTGGTGGAGGCGACCACCGTCGACGACGTGCGGCGGGCGGTTCGCCAGGCACCGGGCCGCGTGAAGGCGCTGGGCACGCGGCACAGCTTCAACGACATCGCGGACACCGACGGCACGCTCGTCAGCGTGACGGGCATCGAGGGCGCGCCGCTGATCGACCTCACCAGCCCCTCCACCCCCACGGTGAACGCGCCCGCAGGCATGCGCTACGGCGTGCTGGGACGCTGGCTGCAGCAGCGCGGATGGGCGCTGCACAACACGGGGTCGCTCCCCCACATCTCCGTGGCGGGCGCGACCGCGACAGGCACGCACGGATCGGGGGCGCGCAACGGCTGCCAGTCGACCGCCCTGTCGCGGATCGAGTACGTCGGCGCGGACGGCAAGCAGCACACGGCGCGCGCGGGTCAGCCCGGCTTCGAGGGGCTCGCGGTCGGGCTGGGCGCGTACGGGATCATCACGGAGGTGACGCTGGGCATCCAGCCCACGTACGACATCCGGCAGGACGTCTACACGGGCATGCCGTGGGAGCACCTGTTGTCCGAGACGCCCGCGATCCTCGCGGACGCGTACTCGGTGTCGATCTTCACCACGTGGACCGAGCCCACCGTGCAGCAGATCTGGCGCAAGAGCGGCGTGGGTCTCGACAAGACCCCGCCCGAGGAGTGGCACGGCGCGGTCCGCAGCCCGGCATCCGACGCGCGCCTCGTGGACGGCGACCCCGACGCGCTCACGCCGCAGGGCGGTGAGCCCGGGCCGTGGATCGATCGTCTCCCCCACTTCCGGCTGACCCACACCCCGTCGAACGGGGCGGAGATCCAGACCGAGTACTTCGTGCCCATGGAGGTCGCGGGCGAGGCGCTCGCCGCGGTGCGCGCGCTCGGCGACCTCATCACCCCGCTGCTGCTGGTCTCCGAGTTGCGCGCGGTCGCGGCGGACGACCTGTGGCTCTCGGGCGCCTACGGCCGCGACACCCTTGCGATCCACTTCACCTGGGCGCTCGAGCCGGACGCGGTGCGGGCGGTGCTGCCCGAGATCGAGCGCGCGCTCGCGCCGTTCGACGCGCGGCCCCACTGGGGCAAGTGGCACGCGTTCACCGCCGCGGACATCGCCCGCGTGCACCCGCGGATCGCCGACGCGCGGGAGCTGTTCGAGTCGCTCGACCCCGATGGGCGGTTCGTCAACGACTACCTGGTGCGCGCCGGCGTGCGCGACGCCAGGTGACGCGGGGGCGGCCGCCCGGCCCGCGCATCGTCCCCCCGGAGAACGGCCCTACTGTGGAGGCGTGACCGTCCATAGCGCCTCCCCGGGACCCCTCACCGTCCGCACCGTCGACATCCCGGACCCGGGCGACCTCATCGCGGCGCTGCCGGAGGCGGGGATCTCGTGGGTGCGTCGCGGCGAGGGCATGGTCGCGTGGGGCGAGGCCGCGCGCCTCGACACCACGGGCGCGGACCGCATCGACGCCGCGCAGCACTGGTGGCGGCTGCTGTGCCGCCACGCCGTGGTCCACGACGACGTCCGGGTGCGCGGCACCGGCCTGGTCGCGTTCGGCTCCTTCGCGTTCGCGGACTCGTCCGCGGCGGGCGGCTCGCTGGTGGTGCCGAGGTTCGTGCTGGGGAGGCGCGACGGGCGCGCCTGGTTCACCACCGTCTCGCGTGAGGACGATGCGCCGGTCACCCTGGAGGAGGCGCTCGCCCCCGGGGCGCCCGCGGACGAACCGGGCGAGGTGACGGTGTCCGCCGGCGACGAGGCCGCGTGGGCCGGCGCGGTCGACGCGGCCGTGGCGCGCATCCGCGGCGGCGAGCTGGAGAAGGTGGTGCTCGCGCGGGCCGTGGCCGCACGCGCCGAGCGCCCGGTGGACGTGCGGGTGCTGCTGTCGCGTCTCGCGGCCGACTACCCGACCTGCTGGGCGTTCCATGTCGACGGCCTGGTGGGCGCCACGCCCGAGCTGCTGGCGCGCGTCGACCACGGGTTGGTGACCTCGCGTGTGCTGGCCGGCACCATCCGCATGACGGGCGACGACATGCGCGATCTCGCGCGCGCGGGCGCCCTCGCGCGATCCTCGAAGGACCGCGAGGAGCACGAGTACGCGGTGCGGTCCGTGACGCAGGCGCTCGCCGCGCACTGCGGGTCGGTGAACGTGCCCGACGAGCCGTTCGTGCTGCACCTTCCGAACGTCATGCACCTTGCGACGGACGTCACCGGCGTGCTGTCGCACAACGTGGCGGCGCTCGAGCTGGTGAGCGAGCTGCATCCCAGCGCCGCGGTGTGCGGCACCCCGACGCTGGGGGCGGCACGCGTGATCGACGAGCTCGAGGGGATGGACCGCGGCCGCTATGCCGGACCGGTGGGGTGGATCGATGCGGGCGGCGACGGCGAGTGGTGCATCGGGCTGCGCTCCGCGGAGCTGTCGCGCGAGGACCCCCGGGAGCTGCGGCTGTTCGCCGGCTGCGGGATCGTGGCCGCGTCCGAACCCGCGTCCGAGTGGGCGGAGTCGGAGGCGAAGCTCGAGCCGATGCGACGCGCGCTGGGCATGCGCGCAGAATGAGAGTCATCTGAGGCGAGCCCCGGGGAGGCGCCATGCACGCGGCACACCAGCACACCCACGAGGAGTCGGGCGCCGCGGCGCCCATGCGCGACTTCGGGCGCGAGGCGTGGGAGGAGCGGTACCGGACCAGGCATGCGGTGTGGTCGGGTCATCCGAACGCGCAGCTGGTCGACGAGACCGCGACGCTGCAGCCGGGTCGCGCGCTCGACGTGGGGTGCGGCGAGGGCGCCGACGCGGTGTGGCTCGCGAACCTCGGGTGGCTGGTGACCGCGGTGGACCTGTCGGTGACGGCGCTCGCGCGGGGGCGTGCGCAGGCCGAGGCGTCCGGCGTGGCGGCGCACATCGAGTTCACCGACGCGGAGCTCGCGGACGTGCTCGCGTCGCACGAGCCGTGGAACCTGGTGACCTCGCAGTACACCCACCCGCAGCAGGGCGGCCGGTGGCTGGTGGAGACGCTCGCGCCCGCCGTCGCGCCCGGCGGGATGCTGCTGGTGGTGGGGCACCACCCCACGGACCCGCACGCGGCGGAGCATCCGGACCTGCGGGATGCGGCCTTCGCGGCGGAGGACGTCGCGGACGTGCTCCCACGCGAGGACTGGGAGGTCTCGGCGACGCTGCGCGAGCGCACCACCCGCCCCGAGGGCGGGCCCGAGCGGCTGTGGCGCGACTCGGTGCTGATCGCGCGGCGCCACGGCTGATCGACTGCGGGCCGGCCTCCACACACCATCCGGGATGAATCGATCCATCGCTGCAACTCGCGCCGAATCGCCCGACCAGCGCGGGTGCAGTGGCAGATTCGGTGTGGAGACTGGTCCGACGGACGCCTCTAGACCAGCGCCTCGATCACCTCGAGGCCCGTGACGGGCGCCGCGAGCGCGGCCGCGAGCTCCGTGCGGCTCCGCACAGGCGTGTGCGGCACGCGGTAGCCCGCGCAGATCGCGGCCAGCTCCGCCCCGTGCGGCGTGGTGAAGACCCGCTCGAGGTTCTCCGGCGGTGCCGCCGAGTGCTCCAGCCCCGAGAAGATGGTGCCGCCGCCGTCGTTGACCACCACGATCCGCAGCCGTGGCCGCTCCTCGCGGGGCCCGATGAGCAGCCCGCCGGCCTCGTGCAGGAACGTCACGTCCCCCATGAGCGCGTGGACGATGCGCCGGGAGCCGAACGCGACGCCCGCGGCGGTGGAGAGGGTCCCGTCGATGCCCGCGAGGCCGCGGTTGGCGAGGAGCATGGGAGCCCGTCCCGCGGGGGCCGCCGGCATGAGCCGGTCGAGCGAGCGCACCGGACCCGACGATCCGACGAACCCCCAGGTCTCGGGCGTGAGCGAGTCCGCGAACGCCGCCGCGACCACCCGTGGGCCCCAGCCCTCGGGGGCGTGGACCCGGCCACCGCCGGACCGCCACTCGGCGAGCCAGGCGGGATCGGCATCGTCCGGCGCGGCGGACCACAGCCACGTCGCGGGCACGTCGCGCAGGACCGCCTGCGCGTGGTGCGGCGCCTCGCGCCAGCGCGCCCCGAAGCGGGCCACGATGAGCGCGGGTGCGCGCCGGATGAGCGCCTGCACCGGACGGGTCAGCGTGGGACGGCCGATCACCAGCACCTGGTGCACGCGCGCGGCGAGGTCCTCGCCCTGCGGCGACTCGAGCAGCCGCACGTAGTCGGGGATGCAGTGCGAGCCGGAACGGGCGAGCGACGTGGGTTCGGCGAGCAGCGGCCAGCCGTGGGCCTCGGCGACCTCACGGGCGACGTCGCCGGCGCCGTCGCCCGCGATCACGACGCCGCGCGCGACGGGAGGAAGCGGAGCCGGCTCGTCGCCGGGGACCACGATCGGGATGCCGCCGGTGGGCGTGGGCAGGCGCGGCGGGTCGGCCCACACGCCGCCGTCGGCGCCGAGCGGCTCCCGGAAGGCGACATTCACGTGCACCGGTCCGGGTGCGGCGGCCATGTCCTCGCGCGCACGGTCGCCCAGCGCGGCCGCGACGGCCCGGTCCGCGAGCGCGGTCGCACGGTCGGGGTGCTCCCCCAGCGCGGCCGCCGGGACGTCCGCCTGCCAGCGCACGAACGCGCCGAACAGCCCCACCTGGTCGGTGGTCTGGTTGGAGCCCACGCCACGCAGCTCCGCGGGCCGGTCGGCGGTGAGCAGCAGCAGCGGGACGCCCGAGTGGTGCGCCTCCATCACGGCCGGCATGAGGTTGCCCACGGCGGTGCCGGAGGTGGTGACGATCGCGACCGGGCGCGGATCGCCGGTCGCGGCGCGACCCCGGGCGATGCCGAGGGCGAGGAAGCCCGCGGAGCGCTCGTCGATGCGGACGTGCAGGTCGACCTTGGGGGCGCCGAGCGGCGGGTTGGGGGCGCCCGCCTCCGCGAGCGCATGGGCGAGCGGGCCCGACCGGGACCCGGGGCTGAGCACGTAGTCCTCGACGCCGCGTTCGACGAGCGCGGCCACCAGGGCCCGCGCGAACGCGGCGGACGGGTGCTCGCTCACGCGATCACGTCCAGCGTGAAGTCTCCGATGACGCCGTCGCGCGGGACGATCGTGTCGCGCACCGTGTCCTCCGCGAGCAGCTCGCCCGTGCCCAGTCCGCAGGCGTAGGGGAGCTCCGGGACGGCGCGCGCGAGCGCCACGCCGGCCGCGAGACCCACGGAGGACTCCATCGCGCTCGACACCACGATGGGCACGCTGTAGCGGTCCACCACGTCGAGGCATCTGCGCACGCCGCCCATCGGGGCGACCTTGAGCACCAGGATGTCGGCGGCGGCGGCGCGCATCACGTCGTCCGCGTCGCCGGGCAGGCGCACCGACTCGTCGGCGGCCACCAGGACGTCGGTGCGGCGGCGCACCTCCGCCAGCTCGGCGACCGTGCGGCACGGCTGCTCGACGTACTCGAGCCCGGGCCCGCCGCCTGCGCGGGCCGCGGCATCGAGCTCCTTGAGGGCCTTCACCGCGGTGTCCACGTCCCACGCGCCGTTCGCGTCCACCCGCACCCGGCCCTCCGGGCCCAAGGCGACGGCCACGGCCTCGACACGCCGCGCATCGTCCCTCAGCGACACCGTGCCGGCGACCTTCACCTTGGCGGTGGTGCAGCCGCCCGCCGTGGCGAGCTGGGCCGCGCGGCCCGAGGGCAGCTCCGGGACGATGCTGTTGACGGGCACCGTGTCGCGCACCGGGGCGGGCCACTGCCCGCGCGCGGCCTCCATCGCGGCCTCCCACCAGCGCGAGGCACGCTCAGGCGTGTAGTCGTCGAACGGGGAGTACTCGCCCCAGGCGTCCTCGCCGTCGGGTCCGACGCCGCGGATGAGGACGCCGTGGCGCTCGGTGACGCCGCGGAAGCGCGTCGACAGCGCGACGCGGAAGGGGCGGAACTCCATGGGCTCAGCCTAGGGTCGCTCCGGGCTCCCGTACCGCCCCGCATGCAGGATCGCCGCTTCAACAATCCTGCATGCGGGTCGAGTCGACCCGTATGCAGGACCTGGCGCGCGCTGATCCTGCCGACGTGCGCCAACCGCCCGCCGCACTACGCTCGGAGACCATGAGCGACATCCCGGCGCAGGTCTCCGACCTCATGGATCCGACCCAGTGGCGCGCGATCGAGGGCTTCCCCGACGCGGACATCACGTACCACCGGTGGGTGTCGCGGACCGACGACGGCGAGCGTGACCTGCCCGCCGTGCGCATCGCGTTCAACCGGCCCGAGGTGCGCAACGCGTTCCGGCCGCAGACGGTGGACCAGCTGTACCGGGCGCTCGACCACGCGCGGCAGACGGTCGACGTCGCGGCGATCATCCTCACCGGCAACGGCCCCGCCGCGGACGGCGTGCACGCGTTCTGCTCGGGCGGCGACCAGCGCATCCGCGGCAAGGACGGCTACCTCTACGAGGGCACCGCGCAGGACGCGCCCGCGTACGGCGGCCGCCTCCACATCCTCGAAGTGCAGCGGCTCATGCGGAACTCCCCCAAGGTCACCATCGCGGCGGTCAACGGGTGGGCGGCCGGCGGCGGGCACTCGCTGCACGTGGTCGCGGACCTCTCCATCGCCAGCCGCGAGCACGCGCGCTTCAAGCAGACCGACGCCAACGTCGGCAGCTTCGACGCCGGCTACGGCAGCGCGCTGCTGGCACGCCAGGTGGGCGACAAGCGGGCGCGGGAGATCTTCTTCCTCGCCCGGGAGTACTCGGCGGACGATGCCGCGGCCTGGGGGGCCGTCAACGAGGCGGTGCCGCACGGGGACCTGGAGTCGACGGCGCTCGAATACGCGAAGGTCATCGCGACCAAGTCGCCGCAGGCGATCCGCATGCTGAAGTTCGCGTTCAACCTCGCCGACGACGGCCTCGCCGGCCAGCAGGTGTTCGCCGGCGAGGCGACCCGCATGGCCTACATGACGGACGAGGCGCAGGAGGGGCGCGACGCGTTCCTCGAGCGCCGCGAGCCCGACTGGACGCGGTTCCCGTACGCGTACTGACGACCATCCTGGTCACCCGGCTGTGGGTCCCAGCCCGTCGGCCACGACGCCCTCCCACGCTTCGGCATCGTCCGACCCCGCCCATTCGACCATCGCTTCCGTGAACTGCTCCACCAGCGCGTCCTCGTCGTCCATGAATTCGATCACTACATGGCGCCGCGCCTACGTGCCCAGCCACTCCTCCACGAGCGCCGGCACCGCCTCCTCGATGGGCTCCCGCACCACGAGCGACGCGTCCGCGTCGTACGCCGTGGGCGAGGCGTTGACGATCACCAGCGACGCGCCCGCCGCGAGCGCCGAGCCCGCGAACATCGCCACCGGGTACACCTGCAGCGTGGTGCCGATCGCGACGAACAGGTCGCACGTGCGGGCCGCGCGCGAAGCGCGGTCCAGGTCCTCCTCGCGCAGGGCCTCCCCGAAGTACACGACGTCGGGCTTGAGGATCCCGCCGCAGTACGGGCACCGCGGATCCGGGTCGACGTCGAGCGCAGCCACCACCTCGCGCGTCGGCAGCGCGAAGCCGCAGCCCAGGCACGAGGTCGAGGCGAGGGCGCCGTGCATCTCGACCACGGCATCGTCCGGCGTGCCGGCGGCCTGGTGCAGGCCGTCGATGTTCTGGGTGAGCACGGTCCGGCAGGCGCCCGCCTCGACCAGCCTCGTGAGGGCACGATGCGCGGGAGACGGGCGTGCACCCCAGGCCGGGTGCGTGGCCCAGTCGCGCCACCCCTCGATGCGCGCGTCGCGGTCACCGGTGAACACGTCGATCTCGAGCAGGCGCGCCTTGTCGGGGTTCCGCGTCCACACGCCGTCGGGGCCGCGGAAGTCGGGGATGCCCGCGCTGGTCGAGAGCCCGGCGCCCGTGAGGACGGTGATCACCGTTCCATGGTGGCGCACGCGCACGCGCGACGCCTGGTGAGGGATGCGCCACACGCCGCATCTCCCCTGGTCGGGAAGCCGATAACCTCGGCGCGTGACCCGCACCGCCAGGCCCGCCGCCCGCACGCTCCTGTCCGCCTCGCTCGCGCTCGCGCTGACCGCCTCCGCGGTGGCCAGCGCCTCCGCCGGCAGCTTCGCGGCCGACGGCCGCGCGACGGTGAGCGGCGATCTGCTCGAGGTGATCATCGAGACCGAGGGTCAGAGCACCACGGGGCACGTCCTGGTGGACGCCGAGGGCGTGGTCACCGAGGTCGAGGGCGACGCGCTCGAGGACATCGCGTCCGGCGCAGGCGTGCGCGCCACGGTCGAGGAGACCGTCGACGGCACCCAGGTGCTCGCCGCTACGGTGATCGAGCCCCTCGAGGCGACCGTGAAGGTCGCGAACCACGCGGCTTACGTCGTCACGGTGAACGACCCCCTCTCCGACGACGACGTCTCCCTCACCGACGCCATCGCCGACACGGAGGCGGCGCTCGCCTACTGGATGCGCGAGAGCCGTGGCGCTATCCCGACCTTCGCCGTCGCGGGGTCGGACACGCTCACCCTGAAGGGGTCGTGCGACAGGGCGCTCGACGTGCTGTGGACCCAGGCCGCGGCGCTGTTCCCGACCGCCAGCTTCGCGAGGGGACGCGACCACCTGATCGTGTACACGCCCGAGGATTGCGACTTCCCCTACGCGGGCGTGGCCAACGTGGGGTCGATGGCGACGGGCGGCTACATCCACATCGCGGAACGCGGCCTCGCCGTGACCGCGCACGAGATCGGCCACCACCTCGGCCTCGGCCACAGCAATCTCCTCTGGGGCGACGGCTACTCGTCGAGCAACTACGGCCTCGCCGAGTACTACGGCGCGTACAGCCCGATGGCGTTCGCGTTCGACGGCTTCACGCCGGCGAACCTCGACGCCGGCTACCGCCACCTCCTCGACCTCCCGGGTGCGGACACGCAGACGCAGACGCTCACGCTGACCGCGGGCGACCCGGAACCCCAGGTGGCGACCATCGGTGCTGCCGCGGCGGAGGAAGGCACCACCGCCGTCACCTTCCGCGACGACCAGGGCCTGCGGTACTTCATCGACTATCGCGACGGCACCGCCGAGGACTCCGAGGCGTTCTTCTCGGCGACGAACGCCCGGCTCGCACCGGCCCGCGGCTACACCGCGCACTACGCCCCCGGCGTCGTGATCACCGCGATCGAGCCGGGCTACATCGACCAGTACGTCATCGGCGAGGACGACGGCTCCGGCGCCCTGCAGACCTCGTTCGGCGCGGGCGACACCTTCGTGGACCCCATGGGGCGCTTCACGCTCGACGTCACCGCGGTGACCGCCGACGCGGCGACCGTCGCGATCACCGCGGGCCCGCGGAAGTGGTCGGCGACCACGGCGACCGCGTCCAAGGCCCCGTACGGCAGCGGCGGCAAGGTGACGGTGGCGGTCGCCGGCAAGTACCGCTCGACGGGGAAGGTCACCCTGGCCTACAGGTCGCAGAGCTGGACCAGGAAGCTCGACTTCGCGGGCAAGGCCACGTTCACCCTGCCGACCAACTGGAAGCCCGGCACCCGGACGCTCACCGCCAGCTACGCGGGCTCCCTCGCGTCGCACCCGTCGGAGACCACGGTGAAGGCCACCGTCACCAAGGCGACCCCCAAGGTCACCGCCGTGCGGAAGTCCGCCGTCACGAAGGGCTCCCGCGCGACCCTCGTCGCCACCGTCGCCAGCGACGTCGCACGCGAGACCGGCCAGGTGCAGGCCTACGTGGGCGGCAAGGCCGTCTCCGCCAAGGTGACGCTGGTGAGGTCCGGCTCGGTCTACAAGGCGCGTTTCAGCACGTGGAGGCTTCCCGAAGGACGGATCGCGATCAAGTACTACGGCAACGCGCTCCTCGCGCAGAAGAGGGCCGGGACCGGCCTCTACGCCCGCTGACGCCGACCTCGCTCCCTACGAGATGTTGATCGACGTCGCGTTGTAGACGCCCTCGTTGGGCACCAGCTCGAACCAGGTCTTGCCCGCGGCCAGCTCGACCGGGTCGCCGCTCTTGGTCGTGAGCACGAACGGGTCGTACTGGCCCTTCTTGCTCCACTTGATCGGGAGGTACGAGCTCGCCGTCGCGACGTAGCCCTCGCCCGAGCGTCCCGCCACCAGCGTCTCCGGCACCGACGACGTCGACGATCCCGACGTGTACTGCACCGTCACCCACAGCATCACCACGTTGGTGGCGGAGAGCTGCGTGCCGTCCGTGGTGACGTGCGGCGCCCCCGCCTCGTAACGCTTCCACGTCTTCGAGGACGCGTCCCACCGCCACTGAGGGTGAGCCATCGAGGACATGGTGATGTCGATGGTCGAGGCCTTCTTACCGTCCTGCTTCGCCGTCGCCTCCGAGGCCGGGTAGGCGATCTCCCACTGCTGCTCCGGCGCCTTCGCGCCCTCGGACTGCGCGGCGAAGTCCTCCGGGTAGCCGTGGAGGTTGTGCGGCGCGGGCTTGTCGCTGGTGCGGTAGAACCCGTAGTCGCCCAGGTCCTGGGTCACCACCACCTGGCCCGAGTTGACGGTGTCCGCGATGAAGCGGCCCTGGGCGCCGGAGAACACCAGCGGACCCGCGAGGGACCCCATGATGTTGCGGTCCATGGGTCGCATCGAGCGGATGGGGCCCACCGAGTCGGGGTACTTCGACTGGAACACCGCGATGAGCCGCGAGATCCCGTACTCGACGTACTCCTCGAACACCACGTCGGCCTGGTCGAGGTTCTCCTGCGGGCGCGCCTCGGCCGTGTTCTCGATCTTGATCGACAGCGCCGGTCGCGACAGCGCGGACGCGGACGCCTTCGACGCATCCAGGCCGGTCAGGGGCCACGCGACCTCGGGGCGCGGGTCCTCGGGCGCGGGCGGCAGCGCGACCGCGGAGACCGCGGGCGACGAGTCGATCGACACGGTCGAGGTGGGCCCGCTCTGCGAGGACGGCGAGCACGCCGCGAGGGTCACCATGGCGGCCGCCGCCGCGAGCGCGCCGACGAGGCGGGTGGTCTTCATGCCGACGAGTGTAGGCGCGGCAATAGGCTGTTCCGCGTGACCTACGCGCGCCTCGCCGACGATCCGTTCGCCGCGGTGGACGATGCGCTGGCCGGGCGGGCGGACGGCGTCGCCGCCGCGACGTCCGGGTCCACGGGCGCGCCCCGGGAGGTCCTGGTGCCCGCCTCCGCGATCCGCGCGAGCGCGGAGCTGACCGCGGCGCGGCTCGGCGGCGAGGCCGCCTGGCTGCTCGCGATCCCCGCGACGCGGATCGGCGGCGCGATGGTGGTGGCACGTGCCCGACTGGCCGGCACGCCCCTGGCGACGCTGCCCGCGGGCCCGTTCACCGCATCGGCCTTCGCGGACGCCACCGCCGCCCTGCCCCCGGGCCGCCGGCACGTGTCGCTGGTCCCCACCCAGGTGCGCCGCCTGCTCGCGGACGCGGAGGGACGCGATGCCCTCGCCACCTATGACGCCGTGCTGGTGGGCGGCGCGGCGCTGCCCGAGCGCGGCGCGCCCGCGAACCTGGTGCGCACGTACGGCATGAGCGAGACGTCGGGCGGCTGCGTGTACGACGGCGTCCCGCTCGACGGCGTGGGCGTCCGGATCGACGGCGACGGCCGGATCCTGCTGTCCGGTCCCACGCTCGCCGCCGGGTACGCCGACGGCGACGGGTCCGCCTTCATCGAGATCGACGGCGTCCGCTGGTTCCGCACGTCCGACGTGGGCGAGCGGCGCGCGGACGGCCGCCTCGCCGTGCTCGGCCGCGCGGACCACGTCATCAACACGGGCGGGGTGAAGGTCCACCCGCAGCGCATCGAGCTCGCGCTCGAACGTGCCGGCGCGACCGCGGTCGCGGTGGTGGGCATCCCCGACGCGGAGTGGGGCGAGGCCGTGGTCGCGGTGGTCGAGGGGCGGGTGGACGATGCGGCGGTCGCCGCCGCGCTGGAAGGCCTCGCCCCGTACGAGCGTCCCAAGCGCATCGTCCATGCGCCGGTGCCCCGCACCGCGGGTGGGAAGATTGACCGGCCGGCCACGCGTGCGCTGGCGAGCGAGGAGGACCGATGACCACCACCGCCGACTGGATCGCGGGCGCCCGCCCGCGGACGCTCTGGACCGGCGCCGTGCCCGTGATCGTGGGCTCCGCGGCCGCCATCGCGGAGGACGGCTTCCGGCTGGTCCCGGCGCTGCTCGCGCTCGGCGTGGCGCTCGCGCTGCAGATCGGGTCGAACTACGCGAACGACTACTCGGACGGGATCCGCGGCACCGACATCGACCGGATCGGGCCCGAGCGCCTGGTCGCGTCGGGCAAGGCGCTGCCCTCCTCGGTCAAGCGTGCGGCGTACCTGGCGTTCCTGGCAGGCGCCCTGCTGGGGCTCGCGCTCGTGGTGTACGTGAGCATGTGGTGGCTGCTGGCAGTCGGCGCGGTGGCGATCGTCGCGGCATGGACCTACACCGGGTCCTCCCGGCCGTACGGATACGCGGGCTGGGGCGAGGTCAGCGTCTTCATCTTCTTCGGGCCGGTCGCGGTGCTCGGCACCATGCTGACCCAGGCGGGTCATGTCACGTGGTGGGCGGTGGTGGCGTCCGTGGGCGTGGGGCTCTACGCGGTCGCCCTGCTGCTGGTCAACAACATCCGCGACCTCGAGACCGACGCGCTCGCGGGCAAGCGGACGCTGGCGGTGAAGGTGGGCGAGCTGCGCGCGCGCCAGCTGTTCGCCGCGTCCGTGACGCTGCCCGTGGTGCTGTCCGTGGTGGTCGCGTTCGCGCACCCGTGGGTGCTGATCTCCACGGTGGTCGCGCTGCCGTCCGTGATCATCGCGTTCGGGATGCGGATGGGCGCGTCGGGCAGGAACTTCGGCGTGATGTTCCAGGGGATCAGCGGCGTGGGGCTCGCGTACGGGCTGCTGCTGGCGGTCGGGCTCGCGCTGTAGATCAGCTCTTCGCGTCGGCGTCGTGGTCGGAGTCCGCGCCGATCTCCGCGTCCTCCTCGGCGTCCGCCTCGCGCAGGCCCCTCTCGCCGCGGGAGATCCAGCCGTCCATCTGGCGGGCCGCGCGCACGCGCAGGCCGGGCAGCATCAGGTAGGACACCAGCCACGCGAGCACGAACGCGGCGATGATCGCGATGACGTCCCACCAGCCCACCAGCCAGAGGCCGAACACGATGGTGGCGAAGATGCCCGTACGGGTACCCCAGTAGGCAAGAACGCTCATGCGTCAACGGTACCCGGCGTACGCTTGATCGATGGGCCGCATCCTCCCCCTCCTGATCTACCTGGGCCTCACCACGTACGCGCTCTCGGACGCGTTGCAGCGCCCCGAGAAGGCCCCGTACGGCGTCTCCAAGTGGATGTGGGCGGCGATCATCGTGCTGCTGCCCTATGTGGGAGCGATCGGCTGGATCCTGCTCAGCCGGCTGCGCCCGGACATCGGCCCCGAGCGCCGCTCGCAGCCCGTCGCCCCCGACGACGACCCCGAGTACCTCGCGTGGCTGCGCGATCAGGCGCGGCGCAAGAGGCAGAGCGGCGAGGGGCGCTAACCCTCGGTCCTGCATGCAGGATCACCCTCGAGGCAGTCCTGCATACGGGTCGCGCCGACCCGTATGCAGGACCGTTGAGTCGGTGGTCCGGCGGCACGCGGCGCGACCCGGCGTCCGCCGCGTTTCACGTGACCTCGACGCGCACCCGCCTCGCGCTCTCGCGTCCCACCGGGGTCCGGTCCCCGGTGAGCGTCACCACCGCCTCCGCCTCCCGGACCCGGGGCGTGCCGACCCACAGCTCGACCTCGCCCGGCTCGACGGCGCGCACCAGGTCGCGCCCCGAGAACGCGAGCCGCGCCGCGGGGATGTCGAGCACCACCTCGCGCGACTCGCCGGCCGCGAGGGGCACGCGCGCGAAGCCGACCAACTGAGCGACCGGCCGGGTCACGGACCCTCGTCGCACCCGTGCGTAGACCTGCACCACCTCGTCGCCCATGCGCGAACCCGTGTTCTCCACGCGAACCGACACCCGCATCGTCCCGTCGCACGCGGCTCCCGTCGCCGAGAACCCCGAGTACCCGAACGTCGTGTAGGAGAGACCCTCGCCGAACGTCCGAGGCGTCGCCGAGGACAGGTTCGTGACGTCCGAGTCCTCGCCCAGGCGCGGGTGGAGGTAGGTATGCGGCTGCGCGCCCGTGTCGCGCGGGATCGAGACGGGCAGACGGCCGGACGGGTTGACGCGCCCGGACAGGACGCCGGCGATCGCGCGGCCGCCCTCCTCGCCGGGGAAGAACGCCTGCACCACCGCGGCGCAGCGCTCGAGCGCCCACCCGATCGCGTAGGGGCGCCCCGTCACCAGCACCAGCACCACCGGGGTGCCGGTGGCGAGCACCTCCTCGACCAGGGCGCGCTGCACGCCGGGCAGCTCGAGCGAGTCGGTGTCGCAGCCCTCGCCCGAGGTGCCGCGTCCGAACAGTCCCGCCTGGTCGCCGACCACCAGGACCGCGACATCGGCGGCGCTCGCGGCGGACACGGCCTCCGCGAAGCCCTCGCGCGAGTCGCCCTGGACGTCGCAGCCGTGCGCGGCCAGCACCGGCCCCAGCTCGTCGCGGATCGCGTCGAGCACGGTGGGCACGTCGAGTCCGAGCGCGGTGCCCGGGCGCTTGTCGAGGACGTGGTTGGCGAACGAGTAGCAGCCGAACATCGCCTGGTAACGGTCCGCGTTCGGGCCGATCACCGCGATGCGGGGGGCGCCCGCGGGGGATGATGCGCGGGCCGGGTCGGCCTCGAGCGGCAGGGTGCCGTCGTTGGCGAGCAGCACGATGCCGCGCTCCGCGAGGAGCCGTGCGACCTCGCGGTGCTCGGGCCCGTCGAGCTCGACGCCGGACGGCGCGGGGCCGTCGAAGGTCGCGTCGAGCAGGCCCAGCCGCTCCTTCTGCGCGAGGATCCGGCCCGCGGCGCGGTCCACCAGCTCCTCGGGCACCGCACCGGACCGGACGGCGGCCGCGAGCGGCGCGAGGTACGCGTCGCCGGTGGGCAGCTCGACGTCGACGCCGGCCGCGAGCGCCAGCCCCGCGGCCTCGCCCAGGTCGCCCGCGATGCCGTGGAGCAGGTGGAGGAACGCGACGCCGAAGTAGTCGGCGACCACCACGCCGTCGAAGCCCCACTCGTCCCGCAGGACGCCGGTGAGGAGCGAGCCGTCGGCGGCCGTGGGCACGCCGTCGATCTCGGTGTACGCGTGCATGACCGAGCGGACGCCCCCGTCGGTGACGGCCATCTCGAACGGCACCATCATGACGTCGCGCAGCTCGCGCGGACCCATCGCGACGGGCCCGAAGTTGCGCCCGGACTGCGACGCGGAGTAGCCGACGAAGTGCTTGAGCGTCGCGTCGACGCCCTGGGACTGCACGCCCTCGACGTACGCCGTGCCGATCTCGCCGACCAGGTACGGGTCCTCGCCGATGCACTCCTCGACGCGCCCCCAGCGGGGATCGCGCACCACGTCGAGCACGGGCGCGAGGCCCTGATGGATCCCGAGCGCCCGGCAATCGCGGCCGATCAGGGCGCCCATCCGGGCGACCAGCTCCGGGTCGAACGCCGCACCCCAGGTGAGGGGGCCGGGGTAGGTGGCGGCCTTCCACGCGGACAGGCCGGTGAGGATCTCCTCGTGCACGATCGCGGGGATGCCCAGCCGGGTGCCGGTGACCAGCGCCCGCTGGCGCTCCCAGAGGACCCTGGCCCGCGCATCGGCATCGACCGGGGTGGTGCCGTAGATGCGGGTGAAGTGGCCGATGCCGTGAGCCGTCGCATCGTCCAGGCCGCCGGTGACGGACACCTCGCCCTGGAGGGGCGCGACCACGTCGCCCTTCTCGTCCTCCCAGAAGCCGGTGATCTGCGCGAGCTTCTCCTCGAGCGTCATGTCCGCGACGAGCGCGGCGACCCGGCCCGACACGGGTGCGTCGACGGCCGTCATCCCTTCACCGCCCCGGTGAGGCCGTCGACGATGCGACGCTCCATGAGCAGGAAGAACGCGAGCGCGGGCAGCATCGCGAGCGACGTGTAGGCCATGATCATGGTGGTCGCGGCCGAGTGCTGGCCCTGGAACGTGGTGACGCCCAGCGGCAGGGTCATGCCGGACGGATCGCCGGTGAGCAGCAGCAGCGGCAGCAGGTACGCGTTCCACGATCCGATGAACGCGAGCACTCCCACCGTCACCATCGCGGGGCGTGCGAGGGGCAGCAGCATGCGCCAGAAGAACCCGATGCGGGTGATGCCGTCCATGAAGGACGCCTCCTCGAGCTCCTTGGGCAATGCGGCGAGGAACGGCCGCAGGATGATGATGGTCACGGGCAGGCCGAACGCGATCTGCGGGATCACCAGCCCCCAGAGCCCGCTGATGCCGAGGTCGCGCAGCAGCAGGTACAGCGGCAGCACGGCGACCGTCAGCGGGAACATCAGGCCCGTGGTGAAGATGACGAACACGAGCTCGCGGCCCTTGAACGAGTACCGCGCGAGCGGGTACGCCGCCATGGTGCCGAACAGCACCACGCCCGCGGTGGTCGCGACGGCGACCAGCGTCGAGTTGAGCAGCTGCCGCCAGAACAGCGGCTTCGCAAGGATGTCCCAGTAGTTCTGCCACATCCACGGGTCCGGCAGCCCGGTCGGGTTGGCCGCGAGGTCTCCCTGGGTGCGGAAGCCGCCGAGGATCAGGTAGAGGATCGGGCCGAGCGTGAGCCCGACGCCCACGAGCGCGATGCCCACGGCCACGTACGTGGAGCCCTCGGGCAGCAGCCCCTGGCGACGGCGGGGGGACGATGCGGTGGTCGCGCGGGTCGACGTGTCGACGGACATCGTGGTCACCGGGCCTTTCGGGGGTGCGCGTTGTCGCGGCGCAGGATGGTGGCCATGTAGGCGAGCGCGATGACGAACGACAGGAAGAACATGATCACGGCGATCGCGGAGCCGTAGCCCCAGTCGGACCGGAAGAACCCGATCTCCATCATGTAGCTCGCGATGGTCGAGTACTGGCCGGCGGTGCCGCCGCGGTTGAGGACCCACACCATGTCGAACAGCTGGATCGAGCCGATGATCGACAGGAACGCCCAGATGCGGATGGTGGGGCCGATCAGCGGGATGTTGATGCGCCACTGGATCTGCCACCAGCTGGCACCGTCGATCGCGGCGGCCTCCTGCAGGTCCTCGCTCACGCCGGACAGGCCGGCGAGGAACAGGATGATCGCGAGGCCCACGTACTTCCACGTGATGATGAAGAAGACGGTCCAGAAGCCCCAGGTCTGGTCCTCGAACCAGCCGCCCGCGGGCATGTCGAGGCCGACGGCGCGCATGAGGTCCGTGGCGATGCCGTTGGGGTCGAAGATGATGAGCCACATGGTGCCGGCGATGACCTCGCTCAGCACGTACGGCGCGAAGATCACCACGCGCGTGAAGGCGCGGCCGCGGAACCTGCGGTTGAGCGTGAGCGCGACGATCAGCGCGATGGGCAGCTGCACCGCCATCGACAGGAAGATGATCGCGACGTTGTGGCTGAGCGCCTCCCAGAACGGCTGGGAGTACGCGGTGGTGAAGGCCTGCTGCGTGGCGGGGTCGGTGCCGCCGAACAGCGCGCGCGCGTAGTTCTCGAAGCCGATGAACTCGGCGTCGGAGAACTGCGAGACGCCGTTCCACTTGTACAGGCTGAACCGGGCCGCGGACACGACCGGGTAGACGACGAAGGTGAGGAACAGCACCATCGCCGGACCCACGAACAGGGCGATCTCCGCCCACTTGCGGGCCGTCGCGCGACGGGTGTGCTCGGATGCGGGGGTCACGGGGCGCGACCCCGCCGCCGACGAGCTGTCGACGGCGGGGCTCGCGCTCCGACCCGAGGCCTCCAGTGCGGTCACCAGGGAGCCTCGCTTTCTTGGGTCTCGGGAGCGATCGGTCAGGCGGTGGCCGCGGCGGCGATCATCGCGTCGACAACGCCCTGGGCGTCGCCCGTGCCGTTGAAGATGTTGACGATGCCGTCGTTCATGGCGCCGCCGACGTTCGGGCCGAGCAGGGTGTCCATCCAGAGCTGGACGTACGCGGCGCTCGACGTGGTCTGCGCGATCTTCTGCAGGACCGGGTCGGTGATGGCGTCCGAGGCGGCAGGCGCCACGGGGAGGCCGCCGACGGCCTCGGCGTAGCCGCGCTGGACGTCGTCGCTGACGATGTACGCGAGGAAGTCCGCGCACTCGACCGGGGCGTCCACGTAGCAGGAGAAGCCGTCACCGCCACCCATGGCGGCCGACGGATCGCCCGCACCGCCCTCGGTGGCGGGCATCGGGAACCAGTCGAGGTCCTCGTGCAGGGCCGCGATCGCCTCGTCCGAGCCGTCCGTGAAGCCCTCGTAGACGAAGTAGTTCCACTGGCCCATGAGCTCCATCGCGGCGTTGCCGTTCGCGACCATGCCCGCGGAGGACGTCGCACCGGTCTGCGCGACCGTCGACGTGAACTGCGGCTGGAAGGGCTCGGTGCCGATGAAGTCCTCGAGCTGGGTGCCGGCGTCGAGCCAGCACGGGTCCGTGAAGTCGAGGCTGGTGCCGGCGTTCGCGACCACGTCCTGCGCGCAGGAGCGCAGCGCGAAGTTGTACCACCAGTGCGCGGCGGGCCAGCCGTCGGAGGCGCCCACCGCGATGGGCACGATGTCCGCGTCCTTGAGCTTCTGGACCGCGTCCTCGAGCTCGGCCATGGTGGTCGGCTCGGAGGTGATGCCGGCCTTCTCGAACAGTGAGGGCCGGTACCAGATGCCCTCGACGGCGAACTGGAACGGCAGGCCGTAGGTGGTGCCGTCGACCTGCCACGGGGCCACGCCGCCGCCCAGGCGCTCGATGTCCGCGGACAGGGTGTCGGACAGGTCCATGAGGTAGCCCGCCTCGGCCTGCGCGGCCATCTCGCCGCCGCCCCACTGCTGGAACAGGTCGGGAGCGTCGCCCGACTGCAGCGCGGTGGGGATGCGCGTGCGCTGGAGGTCCTCGTTCTGGATCTGCTCGATCTCGATGGTGACGTTGGGGTGCTCGGCCGTGTAGTCGGCCGCCACCTTGTCCCAGTAGTCGCCCAGCGAGTTCTCGCCGGTGTCGCCGGCGACGCCGTTGTGCCACCACGTGAGGGTGACGGGCGCGTCGCCCGATCCGCCGGAGGTCGCGCCGGCGGTGCTGTCGCCGCCCTCCGGATCGCTCGAGCTGCACGCTGCCAGCAGCGCCATGGATGCCGCGACCGCTGCCCCTGCAGCGGCTCGTCGCATGTTCGCCATGATCTCCCCTTTTCAGTCGTCGTTGACTCAGGCCGAACAGTGGCGAGTGTGGCACCCCTCCGCACCGTTGGTCAAACGTTATCGATAACGTTTTCGCAACGGGTGGTCCTGGCGCGTCCGCCGCCCCGCCTGCCAGGTAGCATGCGGGCATGGAACCGGTCGCCCGCGTCAAGCTCGCCGACGTCGCCCGCCGCGCGGGGGTCTCGGTCGCGACGGTGTCCAAGGTGGTGAACGGCCGGTACGGGGTGTCGAAGGACACCATCGCCCGCGTCCAGGAGGTGATCGACGAGCTCGGCTACGCCGGCAACCTCTCCGCGGCCGCGCTGCGCGGGCAGCGCACCAACGTCCTCGGCATCCTGGTGGGCGGCTTCGAGCCGTTCTCCGCCGAGCTGATGAAGGGCGCCTGGGCGGGGGCCGAGGGCAGCGGCTACGAGCTCCTCGCGCACTCCGGCGGCCACGGCCACGGCTGGGAGCGCCGCTCCCTCGCGCGGCTGGGAGGCACACTCATCGACGGCGCGATCCTGGTCACCCCCACGGTGCTCAACACCGCGACCGGCGTGCCGGTGGTCGCGATCGACCCGCACTACGGGCCGTCGTCGCTCCCGACCGTCGACTCCGACAACTACGGCGGCGCGCGCGCCGCGACGGACCACCTGATCGCGCTGGGGCACCGCCGCATCGGCTTCCTGGGAGGCCGCCGCGACCTCGACTCGGGGCGCCGCCGCGAGGACGGCTTCCGCGACGCGATGGCGGCCGCGGGCGTCGAGGTCGACGAGGACCTGGTGGTGGAGACCAGCTACGAGCCCGAGCTCGCCGCCGCGGCCGCCGAGTCGATGCTGAGCGTCCCCCAGCCCCCGACCGCGATCTTCGCGGCCAACGACACCACGGCGCTCGCCGTCATGGACGTCGCGGCGGACCTGGGGATCTCCGTCCCGCACGAGCTGTCGGTGGTCGGCTTCGACGACATCCCCGAGGCCGCCGGGGCGGACGTGCCCCTCACCACCGTCCGCCAACCTCTCCAGGCCATGGGCGCGGAGGCGATGGAGATGCTGCTCCTGCTGGTGCGCGGCGAGCAGTGCGAGCAGCACGTCCGCATGGACACCGAGCTGGTGGTGCGCGCCTCGACGGCCCCGCCGCGCTGACCATCCGGCCCGCACCGCCCACGCCCAGGCGCGCTATGGGGAACTCAGCGACGCAATCGACAGATCGTCGCGCGCTGCGGGGAACTGAGCGACGTCGCGCCCTAGACGCCGTAGACCTCGAGCACCTTCGCGCCCACCACCTCGACATCGAACTGCTGGACGTGCTCGGCCTGCTCGGCGTGGATCTCCGCCCGCAGCGCCGGATCCTCGATGAGCCGCAGCAGCGCCTGCGCGAACACGTCGGCGTCGCGCGCGTCCACGCTCACGTCGGGTCGCGCCCCGATCACGGACAGGTACCCCGGGTTCGCGCCCGCGAGCACCACGCCGTCGCCGCGACCGGCCAGCGAGGCCATCGCCTCGACCAGCACGATCCCGAAGCTCTCGCCGCCCGTCGCCGGGAACACCGCGATGTCGGCGTCCGCGTAGAACGCGGCCTTGTCCTCCTCCGCGACGAAGCCCGCGAGCGACACATGCGACAGCCCGCTCACCTCGACCGCCGCCTCGAGATCGCCCCACAGCGGCCCGCGACCGCCGATCCGCACCTCGAGCCGCTCCCGCACCTCGTCCGGGAGCGCGTCGAGCGCGCGGATCAGCTCGAGGACGCCCTTGCGCTCGACCAGCCGGCCTAGGAACGCGACCACCAGACGCCCGCCGTCGCCGGGCACGGGGGCCGCAGCGGCAGCCGCCGCCGAGAACCCGCGCACGTCCACCGGGCACGGCACCACCACGGCAGAGATCCCGAACGCGGACGCCGCGAACTCGCGCGCCGGCTCGGACACCGCCATGAAGGCGTCGAACCTCCGCAGGTTCCCCCGCAGCCACCGCCCGAGCATGTGCGTGCCCGCGGAGGACACCTTGCCGTCGGGAAGGATGTGGAAGGTGCCCACGATCCTCACGGACCGCGCCTGCAGCCTGCGCGCCTCGTCCACGACGCGCGCCGCGAACAGCGGCGAGTGCGGGATCTGCACGTGGATGACGTCGTAGCGCTCGCGCTCCAGGAGCCCCCGCAGAGCCCGCCGCGACGTCGCCAGCGGGATCCGCAGCCCGTTGCCGTTGAACTGCACGCCCACGTTCCGCGCAACCGAATGCACCGTCACGTCGTCGCGCGGCGACGCCGAGGAGCACAGCACGTGGACCTCGTGGCCCGCCCGCGTCAGGTACCCCGCGAGCGTGAGGACGTACTGCTGCACCCCGTCGGGCCGGTCGATCGAGTCGTCCAGCACCAGCGCGACCTTCAACTCATGACCCCGCGTAGGTGTGCAGGCCCTGGAAGAACAGGTTGACCACGGTGAAGTTCATGATGAGCGCGGTGAAGCCGGCGATCGCCAACCACGCGCTGCGGCGCCCGGCCCAGCCCTGCGTGGTGCGCGCGTGCAGGTACGCCGCGTACAGCACCCAGATGACGAACGACCAGACCTCCTTGGGATCCCAGCCCCAGTAGCGGCCCCACGCGTGCTCGGCCCAGATCGCGCCGGCCATCACGGTGAACGTCCACAACACGAACCCGACGGCGTTGAGCCGGAAGGAGAGCGCCTCGAGGTTCGCGGCGGTGGGGACGGCCTCGAGCCAACGGAAGCGCGTCCCACCCCAGCGCACGTCGCGGTCGCGCGAGTCGCGCATCAGTTGGAGCACGGTCGCGATGAAGGACACCGCGAAGATGCCCGTCACGATGGTCGCGATCGACACGTGGATGACCAGCCAGTAGCTCTGCAACGCCGGCGGCAGCGTGTCGACGTCCTTGTAGAGCACCGTGAGAGCGAGGCCGAGCGACACCGTCGCGAGGCCCGTGACGCCGGCGCCCAGGAACGCGACGTCGCGCTTGCGCTGCAGGACCAGGTACGCGACCACCGCGAAGAACGAGCCAGAGATCGTGTACTCGTACATGTTCGACCACGGCACGTGGCCCGCGTCGAGCCCGCGCGCGAGCAGGCCCACGCCGTGGAGCACCGCGCCCATGAAGGTGGTCGCCTTGGCGATGCCGGCCGCCTTGGCCGCACGGCCTCCCGGGGACGATGCGACGGGCGCCTCGGCGACCGGCAGCCCGTGGGCGGGGGCCGGGGCCCCGACCGCGACGGCCTCGCGGGCGGCGGAGCGGGCCGCCGCCTTGTCGTCGGCGACGCGCGCCAACCGGATCGCGTGCGCGACCATGGCGATCGCGTACAGCACCGTGGCGCCGCCGAGCGCCATCACGCTCAGGTCGCTCAGGTTGTTCATGCGTCTTCCCTCTCCTCCGCGCCCGGGGCGGGCGCGCGGCCCACGGCCGCGGCCATCGCGCGTTCGAGGGCCGCGCCGACCCCCGTGTCGTGCGCGGGGGCGTACGCGGCTCCGGTGACCACTGTAGTTCCGTCCTCCGACGTCGCGACCAGCCAGACCTTGCGCCGCGACGCGAACAGCGAGGTGGCGAGGCCGGCGAGGGTGAGCACCGCCGCGGTGAGCAGCCACGGTAGGGACGGGTCGGCGCGCAGGTCGAACGCGCCGTAACGCGGGAGCGAGTCGAAGCTCACGGTGCCGAGCCCGTCGGGCAGCTCGACGGTCTCCCCGAGCGCGAGGCGCAGGGTCACGGGCTGGCCGTCCTCGTCCTGCACGGGGCTGAGCCGCGACTCGTCGAGCCGATAGACGTTCTGCGGGACCCCCTCGTCGAGGCCCAGGTCACCGGTGTACGCGAGCATCTCGATCACCGGGTTGGCGGGGTCGGGGTGGATCGACGCCACGGCGAACGGCCCCTCGAGGAACGTCGGGTACAGCGTCGCCTTGAAGCCCAGCTGCTCGCCGGTCGTGACGTCGGGAGCCTTGATCACGCCGGTCGACGTGTACGCAGCGTCCTGCGCGAGGAACACCACCGGACCGGAGAAGGCGACCTCGCCGGCGGCGTCGCGCACGGTGATGACGGGCGCGTAGCCGTTGCCCTGCAGGTAGATCTTCGCGTCGCCCGACTCGAGCGGGTGGTTGACCGAGATCTCCTCCGCGGCCGCGTCCCGACCGGGCTCGGTGAACGTCACGTTCGCCTGGAAGTGCAGCGGCCGGCCGGTGTCGGAGAACTCTGCGTCGAGCGAGTCGAGGCGCAGCGTGAACGGGTCGAGGTCCGCGGGGTCGAAGAGCGAGCCCGAGGAGAAGGTGTCGTACGCGGCGACGGCGTTGGTGAAGGAGCGGCCCTCCACCACGATCGCCTGCCCGCGGTACGTGAACAGCGTCCCGTACGCGACCGCGATCAGCACGGCGACCAGGGAGGCGTGGAAAACCAGGTTGCCCAGCTCGCGCACGTGGCCCGTCTCCGCCGCGAGCGCGACCGACCCGTCCTTGCGCCGGTCGATCCGCACGCGGTACCCGGTGAGCGCGCCCGCCCGGCCCGTGCGGGGGCGAAGCGCGGCGCGGGCCCTCGCCAGAGCATCGTCCACCGTCACGTCGGCGGTCTCCGGCCCCGCGCCCTCGTAGCGGGCGAGCGAGCGAGGCGTGGCCGCGATGGGGCGGCGCAGCTCGCGCCAGTGGTGGAGCGCGCGCGGGGCGATGCAGCCGATCAGTGACGCGAAGAGCAGCAGGTAGATCGCGGTGAACCAGGCTGAGCCGAACACGTCGAGAAAGCCCGTCGCGTCGAGCATGGGACCCCAGAAGGGGTTGTCGGCGACGAACTGGCGCGTCGCGGCGGCGTCCTGCGGCCACTGCGGCAGCACCGAGCCGGGGATCGACGCGAGCGCGAGGAGGAGGAGCAGGATGAGCGCGACGCGCATCGACGTGACCTGCCGCCAGATCCACCGCAGCCAGCCCCGGAACCCGAGCCGCGGTGCGGCCGGCACCACGTAGTTGTCGAGCTTGACGCGCGCCATCAGACGGCCACCCAGAAGGAGTCGATCCAGCCCTGCAGCTGCGCGGTCAGGCTGTCCCACAGGCCCGTCACCAGCAGCACGCCGAGCACGATCAGCATCGCGCCGCCGACCCGCATGAGCGCGAGGCGGTGGCGGCGCAGCCAGCCGAGGACCTTGCCCGATCGCTCGAACAGGACCGCGAGCAGCACGAACGGCAGGCCCAGCCCCACGCAGTACGCGACCGCGAGCGCGACGCCGCGACCCTGGGTCGCCTCGGACAGCCCGAGCGTGTACACGGCCGCGAGCGTGGGGCCGATGCACGGCGTCCAGCCGAGCCCGAACGCCACCCCGAGCACGGGGGCGCCGGCGAGTCCGGCGGTGGGGCTGACATGGAGGCGCTTCTCCGTCTGGAGGAACGGCAGCGCGCCCATGAAGGCGAAGCCGAGCAGGATGATCACCACCCCGAGCAGGCGCGTGATGAGCGTGAGGTACGGCGCGAGGGCGGCGCCGAGCGACGAGGCGAGGAAGCCGAACGTCACGAACACCGCCGAGAAGCCGAGCACGAACAGCAGCGCCCCGATCACCAGCTTGGGCTTCGACGCCTTGCCGGTGCCGCCCGCGCCCGCCATGCCGGACACGTAGCCGAGGTAGCCGGGGACGAGCGGCACCACGCACGGGGACGCGAAGCTCACCAGGCCGGCGAGCACCGCGACGGGGACCGCGAGCAGCATCGACCCCGAGAGCGCCACGCCCGCGAAGGACACGTCCGCGGCCAGCGGCATCACGCGTCGCCCTCGGGGGCCGCGGTCCCGGCGGCCTCCTCGATGAGGGACTTCAGCGTCGACGGGTCGGCGGTGCCGATCACGCGGGCGTGCAGGTTCCCGTCGGGGTCGATCACGAGCGTGGTGGGGACCGCGTTCATCGCGACCAGGCCCTGGAGGGTCGCGGTGGCGGCGCCGTCTGTGTCGTCGATGGACGGGTATTCGATGCCGAAGGTGCGGTCGAAGGCCTCGACCGTCGGCGCATCGTCCCGACCGTTGACGCCGAGGACCTGGACGTCGTCGCGCGCGTCGAGCTCCGCGAGGTCCGGCGCCTCCGCCCGGCACGGCGGGCAGGATGCGTACCAGACGTTCACCAGCACCACCTGGCCGCGATAGTCCTCGACGTCGACGGGCTCTCCGGCGAAGTCCGTGCCCGCGAGCGCGACGGCGGGGCCATCGTCCATCACGGTGACCGTGCCGTCGCCCGAGACGTACCCCGGGGACTCCGCGGCGTCGCCCGGCGCGCACCCGACGAGCGTGAGCACGATCGCGACCAGCACCGCCGCGAAGATCGCGATGCGCGCGGCAGGCCTCATCGGGGCACCTCGATATGGGCGGCCGGCGCCTGGTAGCCCGCGAAGCGGATCTCCTCGCCATCGACGTCGAAGCTCGTGAGCGAGGCGAGGGCGCACTCGCGCGACCGGGGGTCGTGGACATACGAGCGGCCCTCGGCGGAGCAGCGCGCGACCCAGATGGGCAGCTGGTGGCTCACCATGACCGTCTCCGAGCCGGGGTTCGCTGCGGCCGCGTCGATGATCGCGGCCCGCATGCGCGCGGACTGCTCCTTGTACGACTCTCCCCAGGAGGGCCGGAACGGGTTGCGCAGCAGCCACCAGTTGCGAGGGTGGAGCAGGCTGCGGGGCGACGGGGTGGGGCCGCCGGCGAACGCGTTGTCGGCCTCGATGATGCGGTCCTCGGTCGCGATCTCCAGCCCGAAGGCGGCGGCGACGGGAGCCGCAGTCTGCTGCGCACGCAGCAGCGGCGAGGCGACCACGCGTCCCACCTGGGCACCGGTGGCGACCAGGTGGTCAGCAACGGCCTGCGCCATGCGCTCGCCCGCCTCGGAGAGGCGGAACTCCGGCAGCCGGCCGTACAGCACCCCGTCGGGGTTGTGGACATGGCCGTGGCGGAGGACGTGCACGCGGGACATGCGACCTATTGTCACCCGGCTACGCGAGGGCTTTGCGCAGTCGCTCGGGGTCGATGCGCCAGAATCCCACGGTCTGCCCGTCGACGGTGGCGACCGGGATGTCGTCGGTGTAGCGGGCCCGCAGCCCGGGATCGGAGTCGATGTCGACCTCGACCCACTCCTCGCCGGCCTCCGCGCACACCTGATGGACGATGCTGCGGGCGTCCACGCACAGGTGGCAGCCCTCGCGGGTGTACAGGGTGACGCGGGCGGGCATGAGTCCAGGATAGGGAGCGCACGAGCGCGCCCCGCGCCTCTCGCTACAGTTGAGGCGTGACCCCGGACCACGAGAGCGCGCAGACCCGGGTCGCCGCGTTCTTCGACGTCGACAACACGGTGATCCGCGGTGCGAGCTCGTTCCACATCGCGCGCGGCCTCTGGCAGCGCGACTACTTCAGCCTCAAGGACATCCTCGCGCTGTTCTACGAGCAGTCGACGTACGTGCTGTTCGGGGAGTCCAAGGACCAGATGGACCGGATCCGCGAGCACGGCCTCGGGATCATCAAGGGCTGGTCGGTCGCGGAGATGACCGCCGTGGCCGAGGAGGTCTACGACGAGCTGCTCGCCAGCCGCGTCTACCCCGGCACCAAGGCGATCATCGACGAGCATCTCGCGCTGGGTCACGAGGTGTGGTTCGTGACGGCCTCGCCCATCGAGATCGGGCGCCTCATCGCGCGGCGCATCGGCGCGACCGGGGCGCTCGGGACCGTCGCCGAGCACGAGGGCGGCCACTACACGGGCCGGCTCGAGAGCGACTTCCTCCACGGCCCCGCCAAGGCGACGGCGGTGCGGGCGCTCGCCGCGGAGCGCGGGCTGGACCTGGAGGCGAGCTTCGCGTACGGCGACTCGGTCAACGACGCATCGATGCTCGCGGCGGTGGGCCACCCGTGCACCATCAACCCCGACCCGAAGATGCGCCGCCTCGCGAACCAGCGTGGCTGGCCGTCGCGAGAGTTCCGCAAGCGCCGCAAGAGCGGCCGCCGCGGAATCGTGAAGTCCTCCGTGACCGGCGCGGCCTGGGTGACCATCCAGGTCAGCCGCGGCGTCAAGGGCGCGTGCCGCGGCCTGCTGCGCCGCGGCCGCCGCTCCCCCGGGACAGACGCGCACGCCGAGGCCGCCCGCGACCTGTAGCCGCGCATCGTCCCGCGCGATCGCCCGCCTCCACACGGAATCTGCAACTGTACCCGTGCCAGTCGGGCGATGCGCCGCGAGTTGCATCAGGCGAGCGTTCACAACGAGGTAGGCGTGTGGAGCGCGGTCGGGCGGGGTGACTCGGGAGGCCCCCGGAAAACGCGAAACGCCCGCCCCACCGCGAGGTGGAACGGGCGTGCGAAGCGCGAGGCGCTTACTTCTTGTTGCGGCGCTGGTGGCGCGTCTTGCGAAGCAGCTTGCGGTGCTTCTGACCGCCACTCAACCCACATCGGAACTGCCAGGCGAAACACCCACCACCAGGCGCTTTACCAAACCGTGATCGTGGCACGTCGATGCACAGGAGTGCATCAACGTGCACCTCGGAACGCACGCAGATCGCACGGCCCGACTCACACCCACGATCTCCCGCGACCGCTCGCCCACGGATGCCACGGTGGCCACATCGCGGCCGACCAGGCCGCCCAGTCGAGGGCAGGATCAATGGCGAAGACGAAGATCAAGAACGGACCCAAGCAGGCCAAGCCCGCGAACGCGAAGAGAAATTACAAGGAGGGCCGCCGCAAGTGGGGCTCGATCAGGACGCTCCCGTCGGGGAACTTCCGCGCCGAGTACACGGGCCCTGATCTCCGTCGCCACAAGGCTCCGCACACCTTCCAGTGGGAATCATCAGCTCAGCAGTGGCTCAAGAGCGAGAGGAAGCTGATCGAGAAGGGCAAATGGACCGCCCCTGACCAGCGCAAGGTCGCGACACAGCTCACGCTTCGCGAGTTCGGCGACGATTGGCTCGCGGCTGACGGGCGCGAGGAGTCCACCATCGACCTCTACAGCACCCTGCTCGACAAGCACGTCTACCCCATGCTCGGCGCGAGGACACTGAAGTCGCTCGGCTATGTCGACGTCGAGGCCTGGCACGAGTGGGCGAGGAAGTCCGTGAGCCGACGGCCGAGAGAGCAGGCATACTCAGTGCTTCGCGCGATGCTGAACAAGGCCGTGAAGCGCGGTCTGATCAAGCGGAATCCGTGCACGCTCGAGAACGTCATCCAGTCGAAGGCAGATAAGCCCGGCCTGATTCTCACGATCGAGCAGCTCGCCGACGTCGCCGAGGCGATGGGGTCCGCATGCGATGTGGCGCGTGTGCGCGCTGACACCCGCGCGGCAGTCGCGGCTGCCCGCGCCGCAGGCGGCAGCGAGAAGGAGGCGCGGGCCGCACGGTACCGCGCGACGCAGCCGGCGCTCGTCGCCCATGGCATCGGAAGGCCCGAGTGGATCGCCCTAATCGCGCTCGGGTGCTACTGCGCTCTGCGCACGGCCGAACTCCAGGCCTTGCGCCGGTCCGATCTGGACCTCGAGCACGGCGTGCTGAGAGTCAACGTCGCGGCCCGCTTCAAGCGTGCAAACAAGAAGGCGGGCACGAAGGGCCACTGGACCGATCCCGGCGATCCCAAGGCCGCCAGCTTCCGAGAAGTCACAATCCCGCCACACATCCTTCCGCTGCTCCATGACCACGTCGAGCTCTTCGTCAAGCCAGAGTCCGACGCGCTGGTCTTCCAGGCCCAGAGAGCGAAGCACCTTTCCTCGACCACCTTCTTCCACGCGTGGAAAGCCGCTCTCAAGCGTGCGGGCGCACCTGACATCCCGTTCCACAACCTGCGCCACACGGGGGCGTCGCTCGCGTCGCAGTCCGGCGCGACGCTCGCCGAGGTCATGCACCGGCTCGGCCACCGGACGCCCCGCACCGCGCTCATCTACCAGCACTCAACAATGGCGCGCCAGCGGGACATCGCCGCTGAGATGTCGCGCCGCGCACTCGACGAGGACGGCGCGGCCGCGTAGCACACAGCACACAGCGTCCTACTGCCGGGAGCCCCCACGAACGCGGCACCGTCGGGGGCTATCGCAACGCACGGAAACGCTCACAGGCACCGGGTGCCGCCCGCACATGCACGCCCCGCGAGTGCCGCGAAACGATCTCGAACAGCCGACCCGGAGTCTCAAGCCAGACCCCGAGGAGCCGCAAACTACCGCAAAACGGGACATGCCGGGCTGCAGGGTTACGCCCGTAGCGAAGAATGGAGTACACTACCACACTTTCGGCGAGACTTCCAGTACGATTTGGTGCAAAGTAGCGGCCATGGACAACATCTCCCCGCTCCCCGCTCGCCGCGATCTCGCCGACACCCACCTGGCTCCGACGCTCACGATCGAAGACGTGAAGTGCCGTCTGAGACTGAGCAAGCGCAAGATCTACGACATGGTCCGCGATGGGGACCTCCAGGCCTACAGAATCAAGAATGTCCGCGGCCTGAGGTTCAAGCTCGAGGACGTCGACGCGCAACTGGTGCCGATTCGAGCCGCTGCATAGCGGTCTATCGAGCCAGGCGTGAACGAGATCGGCGTCTCCGCGCTGATCGACCCATCCTCATTGACAATCTCGAATGGAACTTCCTTGACCTCCATCCGCACCTCTCACGGAGAGTTCACGGGCCGTACCGCTGCGACCATCATCCGGCGCGAGTACGGCGCGAAGGCCTTTGTGCTCCGCTCCGCACCCAACGATCCGTACGCCGGCACGATCGTCGAGCCCGCTGGCGAACTTGGCGTCGTCTCCCCGCTCGCCCGCCTAGTGTCGATCGACGGCGAATGGGGCACTTCGGCGATCAGTGCGTATGCCTACTTGCTCCAATGCCGCGCAGAGCTGCGCCGGAAATCCGACCAGCGGCTCCGCGGCCACGAGTAGGCCCGTCGAACGGGCGTTGACCGCATGCGACAACGCCGGAGGTGTCGGCTTCCGATGTCGGAGCCGATGCCGCCTCGACATCGGGCCCTACCAGTAGCGAACCTCAACCGGCACGTCGCAGCGGCACCCCAAGAGCCCCTGCACCACCAGGCGGAACGGGCCGAAAACGACGAGTCCAGTTCGACAAACTCGAACGATCGAAACCCGCCTTAGGAGATCATTTTACCTGGTATTTGGCTAGTTTTGATCCACTTTGGTCGTCTGTGGTTGTCCGCGGTCGTTGGACTCGGCCGCGCTTAGCTCTCCACGTTTGGCCGTTGTTGTCTCTGGTTGTTCGCGAGCTCGTGTGGATGGAGGTGTGGATGGCACCCGAGCCTCCACGCGGCCGATGCATCGTCCAGGACGCCAGCCGGGCATCTTCGTGCACGCGCGGGGACACCGGCGTCCGGCACGACTGCCACGCCATGCGACGCAGCGCGGAGACCCAAGCACCGTCAGTTTGGGGAGCCCAGGTTGTGCCAGCACACGCGGAGACACCCGCGTACAGCGCGTGGCGGTTCGAGTAGGGTCTACGGCCACCGGCGACGCCAGGCAGGGCACCTGGGATCGATGGGGCGAGTGGTCTCGAGCGTAGACAACGCCCCGATCGAGTCGTTCTGGTCGACCATGCCGCGCGAACTGCTCAACCGCCACGACTGGAACTCCCGCACCGAGCTCGCATCCGCGATGTTCGAATGGATCGAGGGCATCTACAACCCTCGCCACCGCCACACCTCGCTCGGCCACCTCAGCCCCGTCGAGTACGAAGCCCTTCACACCCGTGCCGCCATCGCGGCATGATCAACACACCACCCGTGTCCACGAGACCGGGTCAGGCTCCCGACAGCGTTGTGCATGGTGGCGATGTAGTCCCCGGGCGGCGGTCCGCGCTCCTCCGTGTCGCTAGCGACCGCTACCGCGCGTGAGTGATTGTCGTAGGTGTAGGAGACGACAAGCGAACCGGCGACGGAGACCGTCGGTGATGCGTGGTCGAGCGCGCCCAGCCAGGCGCCGATGACGGCCAGCAGCAGCGCAACTAGGTGTACCGGGCCAGCACGTTGGTAGCACCGCTCGGGTTGTGAAGAGGAGAACCTCCGGGCTTAGTGGAGATGTCTGACGTCTGCACAACCCGGAGGTTCTCGTGTCCCACGCTAATGCCCGTCTGACCGTGCACGGCCGGCGTCTGATCGTCCAACGCCACCGCCAGGGCTGGGCTCAAGCCCACATCGCCGCCGCGATGGGCGTATCCCGCAAATGCGTCCACACGTGGATCGCACGGTTCGAAGCCGAAGGCGATGACGGCCTGGTCGATCGCAGCAGCAGGCCACACCACTGCCGCACCCGGACCAGTAGTGATGTCGAAGCCGCGGTCCTCGAGCACCGGCGCACCACCCGCCAGGGCCGCGATGGTGTCGCAGCGGACTTGGGTCTTGCTCCCCGTACGGTGTCGCGCATCCTGGCCCGCCACCACGTGCCACACATCTCCGCGCTCGACCCGATGACGGGCGAGGTCATCCGTGCGTCGAAGGTGTCAACGGCGCTCGAATTCTGACCCCTTTTCGTCGTTTGAAAGTTGACCCCTCGGGGTTGTTGTTATTGGTTGCCGCCGCTGGTGGGCGGGGTCTGTAGCAGCTCGCGTCGGGCCCTTGTCCGGTAGGAGTCGCCGGCCAGTTGGAGTACCTCGGCGTGGTGGACCAGGCGGTCGATCATCGCGGCCGCGACGATGTCATCGGCGAAGATCTCGCCCCACCGGCCAAAGGGCATGTTCGACGTGATCAGGATCGAGCCTTGCTCGTAGCGGGCCGCGATGAGCTGGAAGAACAGGTTCGCGGTGTCGGCGTCGAAGGGCAGGTAGCCGACCTCGTCGACGATCAGCAGTCGGTAGCGCTTGAGCCTTCGTAGTTCGTGCTCGAGCCGTCCGGCCTGGTGCGCGCCCTGGAGTCGTGCCGCCCAGCCGGTGGCGGTGTCGAACGCGACCGGATAGCCCGCGTGACAGGCCTTGATGCCCAACGCGATGGCCAGGTGGGTCTTGCCGACCCCGGGCGGGCCCAGCAGGATCACGTTCTCGGCCTTCGGGATCCACGTCGTGGTCGCCAAGTGGGCGAGCACGTCACGGCGAAGCGCGGGCTGGTGGTCGACGTTGAAGTCCTCCAGTGTCTTCACCGCAGGGAAGTGCGCGCCCGCGACCCTCAGCGCAGTGCCGTTGGCTTCCCGGTCCGCGACCTGACGTTGCAGGACCGCTGCGAGGTACTCCTCATGCGACCAGCCCTCCTCCCGTGCCAGGGACGCCAGCTGGTCCCACACGCGTGCGATCGTGGGCGTCTTCAATGCGCGTGCCAGGTAGTCCAGCGTCGCCGCAGTGTCGGTGGTGGCCCCCATCAGGCGGCGTCCTTCCCGGTGTCGAAGCCGATGCCGAACAACGTGTCGTAGTCGGCGATGTCACGCACCATCGTCGGCCGCTGGCCAGCCGCGGCGGCGGCGCGTTCACGCTCGCGCTTCGCGTCCGAGAACTGCCGGCGCAGCCCCTTGGCGATCTCGACGTGTGCAGGGTCGGTGATCACGGCCGCGGACGCCCACGCGCGGGCATGGTCGGCCACGACCGTGCCGTCGCACACCACGACCACCCGGGACAAGGTCGCGGTGACGTCGACCAGCCGGCCGATGAAGCGCGGGTCGACGGAGTAGTCGTTGCGGTCGATCCGCACGTAGTAGTCCCGGCTGAGCCGCACCCGGGTGGTCAAGCCCGTCGCTGGTGGATGCGGTGGCAGCACCGTCATCGCGGCCAGATCCTCACCCAGCACATCGACGGGTCGCCCGCCCAGCGACCGGATCGTGCGCGCGTTGGCGCGCGGCAGCCAGTCCGCCATCTGCATGTTGAAGTCCGTCGGCGATGAGAACTGCCGTCCTGGCAGGAACGATGTCTCGAAGTACTGGTTGTTGCGTTCCGTCATGCCCTTGAACTTCGGATCGCGTGGCGGGGCGAGCACCACCCTGGTCGCCAAGGTGCCGGCGAACGCGGCGGCCAGCGCGGTGACCTTGCCCTTGCCACCGATCGCGGCCTCACGGTCCCACACCAGCGTCTTCGACACCGCGCCGACCTGGCTGATCAGCTGCCACATCCCCGCGACCAGGTCGCCGCCCTGACGGGAGGGCAGCATCACCGCGCTTAGGTACCGCGAGAACGTCAACGTCATCACCAGCACCGGCAGCATCGCGGCCTGCCCGAAGCCCACCGGGATCCTCGGGGCCGGGAACCACAGGTCCATCTGTGCGGCCTCACCCGCCTGGTGGACGATCCGGTCCGCAGGATCCACGCCGGCGTACTCGGGCCGGATCAGCCGGACCCGGTCCTTCAGGATCGTCATCGAGTGCTCCCAGCCGATGCGCTCCGCGATGACTGTCGCGGGCATCCGCGCATCCACGCGCAGCAGCTTGCGGATCTCGGGCTCGACGGCGTCGACCAGAGACCCCTTCGACGGCCGTCGATACACCGGCGGACCGTCCGACGCCAACGCCGACCTCACCGTGTTCCGCGCCACCCCGAGCTGTCGAGCGATCGCCTTGATCGCCATCCCCTCGGCCCTATGCAAACGGCGGATCTCCGCCCAGTCCTCCACTGAAATCACCCTCCAAGAGTGTCGGAGGGGTCAACATTCACCCGTCGCCACGGGGTCAGTATTCACACGGCGTCGACAGAAGGCCACGGCGGTGAGATACGAGCGGGATCGTCCAGGCGAGCTGGTCCACATGGACGTCAAGAAGCTCGGCCGCATCCCCGACGGCGGCGGCTGGCGTGGACGCGGCGAAACGGTCACGAACCATCAGTCCAGGACCGACAAGCACGCCAAGGTCGGCTATGACTACATCCACTCCGTCGTCGACGACCACTCCAGGCTTGCCTACTCCGAGGTCCTGGCCGACGAGAAGGGCACGACCTGTGCGGCGTTCTTCGAGCGCGCCATCGACTACTTCGCCGCGCACGGCATCGACCGGATCGAACGGCTGATGACGGACAACGCGTGGGCCTACCGATGGTCGCTGCGCGAGGTGTGCGCCACCCACGGCATCGTCCAGAAGTTCATCCGACCACACTGCCCGTGGCAGAACGGCAAGGCCGAACGCTACAACCGCACGCTCGCGACCGAGTGGGCCTACCGGCAGGCATACACCTCGAACGACGAACGCACCGAGGCTCTGGCACCCTGGAACGAGCACTACAACACCCGACGCCGGCATCAAGCCCTCGCAGGACTCCCACCCATCAGCCGACTGCGACCAACCTGATGGCCGGGTACAACTAGGCGAGCCACGGATCAACCCTCCGCAATGCAGGGCCGAGCCACTCGCGCAGCAAGGATCCCGGCTGGTTCGGGTCGGGAATCATCTCAACCCCGCTGACGGCGATGAGCCCCCGCACGTCTTCCGGACCACTCTCGTACTCACGCTCCAGCCAGTCGAGAATCGAGCGGCATATGTCGCGCTCCGACTCAACATGCTCAGCCAGCCAGCGCACCACGTCAGCAAGGACGAGGTGGGGCAGTAGTTCGCCCTCGTTGTCCTCCAGCGACTCATCGACTAGTGGCGCGAGCTCTATGTAGTCAGCGATGAGCCTGTTGATCGTGGCTTCGGTGCTGGCGCTCATGGCATGCTGCCTCGAAGGACGAGGGAGAGTTCATCAGCGAGACTCTGCGCGACGAGCCGGTCGTAGTAGGCCGCATCAGGGTTGCGTCGCAGCCAGTTGTTCAGCCCCTGGACAGTCTCTTGACCCTTGATCGTGTGCATGCGGCCACCAGTCGGGACACCCGTGGCGATCTCGTTTCGGATCGCATCCATCGTCGTGCCGTTCCCGACTCGGTTCGGATTCGTTGTGCCCTTGTAGAGGTTGTTGACGAGGTTCTGGAGCTTGGTGCTTCCTACCTGTGGTGTGGGAAGGATGTCATCAACGGTCTTTGCGGCAACACCCGTCCGCTGAAACTCGGAACGATCCCCACCACCGTCCTCGACTGGGCGACCCGTCGTAGTCATGGGCTTGCTGCCCTGCGCGACCGCGCCCGGGTAGCCATAGATGGTGGTCGGAACGTGTGCCGATTCGTCTAGGCGCACCTCAGCGCCGTGCGACCAACGGACGACGGCGTCGTAGGTGAAGTTGCGTGCCAGCGACGCGGGCGGGCCTCGCTCTGCGGCAGCATCGGCTGTCACCGAAGACATGTGGGTGCCGTCGTAGGTGTAGACCAGGCCGTGAGCAACTGGCGACGCGGCCACTGATACACCTGTCGGCACCGCCAAGGAGAGCAGCAGGGAGGTGAGACACATCGCGACAACTCGGAGCAGCGCCATCACGTGTCACCGCCCGAGTCGTCCGCCAGGCCGTGCGAATGCGCCCGCAGTCTCAGAAGCTCGTCGTCGCTTATGGGTGCGAGCGCACGGTCGGGGTCAAGCGGGCAATCAAAGCGGCCATCGTCAGTCATCCAGGCGAGCACGCCGCCAGCCATGCATTCAGGGTCAAAGAGTCCGGGCGGGTCGCAGAAGGGAACTCCCTCAGCGCCTATCCAAGCTACTCGACAGCCACCGCGAATTAGCGCGTCAAGTGTGCGATTGACGGCGGCTTGAAATTCGAATCCGGTAGGCCAGATGACGATCGGCACTTCCCACCCATGGACGCGCCAATGGTCACCGTGAAGGTCAAAGGCCTCCGCCTCTGGATGGGCCAACCATGCGTCAGCGGGGAAGCTGACGTCTCGCCATTCACTAGGTGCGGTCAACCCATAGGCGATGAGCCCTGGCTTCTCGTCACCTGCGACGAAGATCGTTAGCGCGTCTCGAGCGAACGGCGTGGTCACGGCACGCCCCACATCTTGAGCTGGTTCCCCGACGGGACGAACGACGATGCGAGCTGACCTTGGAATGGGCCCTCCTTGTAGACGAACAGCGCAACCTGATTGCCATCGATGTCGCCGAGGAATCCACGTACGCGCGTTCCACCGAGGGTGTGATCGAAGGTGGCGGCGGGCCGCTCGAGGATCGGCACGAATGCCCGCTCAATGACGCCGGGGCTGTTCTTTCCCGACCATGCCGGCAAGACACCCGCCTTGGTCAGGTTTTTGGTCCCATGCTGAAGGCGGCCTGGGGTCAGTGCGGTCTTACCGAGGCCCTCAGCGAAGCCGATACCGCTGTTTGCGGCAACACCTCGAGGACTCATTCCCTTGGCTCCGGGACCAACGACAGCAAGGAGGCTTGCGAATGAGAGGACAGTTTGTTGTCCTGACCGCCCGGCCTCGTAAGAATCCGCTCGAGAGACTGCGTTCACGTAGCTGTCGCCAGCCTCAAGGAGTTGATGGACCGGGTTTAGACGACGGTCGATCGCAATCGCATACCCGAATTCGTCGCGGTCGGCCGTGAAGGACATCCATTCGCCGTAGTAGTACCGCGCGGTGCCGGCCGGATCTACGGCCGGCCCGACCGCGGACATGTAAAACACACCCGTGAGAGTCTCTCGAGTGGTTGAAAGCGACCCAGATACGTAGTCCACCGCAGCGTCCCATGCGTACGATGCGACATCAACCGCCGTTGCGCCGGACTTCGACGCAGAGTTCGAGGGTGTGGAACCTTGAACCGTTGGAGCGCCACAAGTGGTGCCCGCGTCGGCGCACATCATCGCGAGGCCCGTGGAGTCGACGTACGTGATGGGGTTGTTGCCGGCGTACATGTAGGGGTCGAGGGTGCGGGGGTCGCCGGGGATGAGGATCGGGTCGGGTGAGATGAATCGTCCGAGTTCCGCGTCGTAGTAGCGGGCGTTGAGGTAGGTCAGCCCTGTGCCGGTGGTGCCATCAGGGCTGGTGGTGTCTTCGATTTGTCCGAGCCAGCCGCGGCTTTGGGTGAGGTTACTGCTGCCGCGGGTGGTGCCGTAGGGGCTGTAGGCCTGCTGGTTCGCGACCGTGGTCGTGGTGGCTTCCTGGATGACGCCGCCCTCGAGGGTGACGTCGAGGGAGACTTCGGCGGAGCCTTGCAGGTCGCTGAAGATGAGCTGGATGCCGGTGTCGTCGATGTTGTCGTGGTTGACGTCGCCGGCGTGGCGTACGGCGACGGTGGCTCCACCGGATGTGTAGGTGCGGGTGGCGGTCAGGGTGCCTGTGGTGGTGGTGTCGGGGTCGGTGATCTCGTCTGATCCGATCCATACCGTTGCAGCATCACCGACGATGCGGGCGATGCGTTGTCCCGTGCCGTCGTAGAGGTAGGTCTCGTCGCCGGCTGAGGTGAGGTTGGACAGCGGATCCCATGCGAGGGTGTCGGTGCCGCTGCCGGTGGGGTCGGTGCGTGTGATCATGCGGCCCGCGTCGTCGTACGTGTACGTGTTGCTGCTGGTGCCGGTGGTGGCGGTGACGGCTGCCGGATGCGCGTTGCTGGCGTACGTGTAGGTTCGGGCGTCGGTGGTTGCGGTGGTGCCGTCTCCGGTGGAGGTGGTGGCGGCGGTGATCCGGCCGGTGGCGCTGTAGGACCAGGTGTTGGAGTATGCGGTCGCGCCGACGTTCCAGCTGGCTTCTGTGGTGGCGGCGGTCGTGTCGCAGTCGCCCTTCTGGGTCCATGACTGGGTCAGGCGCACGTAGCCGTCGTACTCGTAGCACTGACGCAGGCGTGCCACGCCGTTCCACATGGATTCGAGGGTGCCGGTGTCGGCGTAGTTGTAGAAGTTGGACTGCAGGGTGGTGTCGTCGCTGAGCAGTGCCGCGATCCTGTCCACGCGTCCTGCGGTGTCGTAGGTGAACAGGCTGGAGGCGCCGTTGCCGTAGGTACGGGTGGCCGTTTTGCCGTCGGGCAGATAGGTCTTGCCCGTGACGAAGTCGGTGGCACCTGAGGTGAGGGTTGCGGGGCGGCTCCACGCGTCGTAGGTGGTGGTGACGGTCTCGGCGGCCAAGCCGCCAATGGCGGGCAAGCTAGCGGTCTTGACTCGTCCCCACTGGTCGTACGTGGTCGACGTCGAGTAGCTGACGCCGGCAAGCTCGCCGAGCGCAGTGTCGGCGGGGAGCTCTTGTGTGGTGTCGGTGACGGCTCCGAAATCGTCGACGGTGTCGACGCGTGAGGTGACGGTGCCGGCGGTGGTGGTGTGGGTGGTTTCGAACAGCATGCCCGCGAGCGGGTTCGCGCCTGTGGTCGAGGTGTCGTAGTGCCAGGTGGTGGTGGCGTCGGGTGTCGAGGCGCCCGTGGTTTTCGCCACACGCGTGAGCATCCGATCCCACGTGTCGTAGCTCATGGAGATCTCACCGGCGGGCGATGTCACCTCGAGGATGTTGCCGTCGTCGTCGTAGGTGTAGGTGCTCGTGCCCGCGTTGGGGTCCTTGAGGGTGATGGTGCGGCCGGCGACGTCGGTGGTGGTCACGGTCGCTGCTCCGGCGGCGTCGGTGATGGTCACCTTGGACGCGCCGGTCGCATTGTTGACCGAGTACGCGTACGTGGTGACGATGTCGGATCCGGTGGAAGCGCCGGTGGTCGTGTCCCATCCCTGGTGCTGGCGCACCAGGTCGGTGCGGCCGCGCTCGTCGAAGCGAGTGGTCGATGCGGACGACACGACGCGTCCTCGTCCCAGCGCGATCGTCGTGGTGCGATCCCCGCGGTACACGGACGTGGTGCCCGACAGGTAGGTGCCGCCGTCCTTGCGTGCCACCTGGATGGCACGCCCTGCCCAGTCGTAGGTCGTGATCGAGTACGGCGCCGGGGCGTCGGCCAGCGAGTTGGGATTCGCCGGCGACCCGGTCCTGGAGTAGGCGATCTTTCCTGCGTAGGGCTCGGACTGCTCGGCGACGCGACCGATCTCGTCGTAGCGGGTCACGCTCACCAGCCGGCCGGTGTCACCGTTCTTGGTGGGGGTGTGGACCTCGATGGGCTGACCGGCACCGTTGAAATAGGTCAGGGTGCGCTGCTGGGGGCTCATCGTGTTGTTGTCCGGAGCGACGACTTCCTCGACCCAGGCCGGCTCCACGTTGGAGGCGCCCACCGAGGCGGCGGGCGAGTAGTTGTAGTGCACGGTGCGTGCCCGGCTGGTGTCCAAGTCGTCCGCGTTGAGCGACTGGCGTGGCGCCCATCCGTCGGCGAGCTGGCCTCGTTCGTTGTAGCGGTAGAACGTGGCTTGGCCTTGCTCGTTCTCGACACGGATGGGCTGGCCGAATACGACCTCGTAGGTGGATTCGGCCGTGAACGTGGGCGAGGTCGGTGACGTCGATGTCGTCGTCACCGTGCGCGGCGACTCACCGAGGTCCGAGTAGTCGTACTTGGTCTTCGCGGGGTTCGTCGCGTCGTACTGGCTGGCGGAGACCTGGGTGCGCACACGCCCGGGCGCGTCATACGTCGTCGTGGTGGACGACTTGTGGGTGTCGTCGGTGAAGGTGTGTTGCGTGGTCACGTTGCCGTCGATCGGGTGTTGCCCGATCTTCGTTTCAGCGCCGTCGAACCAGTTGAGCGTGCGGGCAGTCGTCACGCCGTCGCTGCAGTTCCCGTCATGGGTGATGACCTCTTCGACGAACCACTGATAGTAGGTCTGACCCCAGGCGCCGTCATTGGACAGTGAGGTGAAACTGTCGTCGTTGCCGACCGTGGTCGCATACGACGTCTCGGTGCACACCACGTCGCCCGAGCCCACGACGCCCCAGTCGGTCTTGACCTCGATCGGCCGGTACGCGCCGTCGTATGTCGTCGACACCCGCGTACTGCGCCAGTCCGACGTGACATCGAGGTTCGCATCCAAAACGCGTTCGGCGGTATCGACACGGTCGACCATGACGGCGACGGCATCGTGGACACCGGGGCCGTCGGCCGTCGTGTCGGTGCTGTATGCCGTCGTCGAGGTCGACATGATCTTGCCGTCGGCCCTGCGCACCTGTACGGACAGAACACGGCCACGCTTGGCGGGCGCGTCGGTGACGTCGTTGCCGGTGACCAAGTTGCCGATCTTCACGTCCTTCGTGGTGCCGCCGACGTTCCAGTCGCCGTTCATGCCCCGGAAGTACTGGGTCGCGGTCTCGACCTCGTCCGCGCCCGAGCCGCGCGTGGCGATCACCCTGGTGTAGCCGCGGTAGTCGTTCCACGTCTGCGTGCCGCTGCCGCGCGCAGTCAGCGGCGAGTCTTGATAGGCCCATGCCGGGTTGCCTATATACCGGTAGTTGACGGTCTGGGTCGGTGCACCGCCCACGAGGTCGACCTGCTCGACGGACTCGACGACATACCTGTGGAAGACGCCAAAACCCGGCGGGGAACCACCGTCACCGTCAGGGTCGAAGTAGACCGGGTAGCAGTCCCACGTGTTCTGATCCCAGGCTCCATCGACGTCGGGATACCAGGCGATGAAGCTGCTGCTGGACGATCCACCCATCGGGCAGTGGCGGGAATCCTGTGGGTCGTAGGCGTTCGCATAGTCGACGTCGATGCGTGCGCCCAGCGGCGTGTAGATCTTCGTGATGCGCCGCTTGTCCAGCGCTCGGCTGGTCGAGGTGGTGTCCACGCGGTTCTTCAGCTGGGCGCCATCGAAGTCGTACGCGTACCCATGCGAATAGTCGGTCGTGTCACCGTCGGTGTAGTAGCGGGTCTGGACGGTGTCCAACCACAGCGACCGTGCCGAACCGTCATCGGTGGCGGGGAAGGCGAACCCGAACTGGTGACGGTACGCCGACATCCATCCACCACCAGTCTTCTTCACCTTGACCAGCACACCGTCATAGCGTTGCGCGGTGAAGAACGTGGGTGAGTCCTGCGAGGACGCGCACGTGGACGTGCACTTGAGGTCAAGGGGGACGTCCGGGAACGAGCCGGCGTTGGCGACAGTCCTGGACGGGCATGAGGCGTTGTCATCGAAGTTGTTGAACGACGTTCCCGAACGCTCGACACACCGGTAGCGGGTATCGACGAGCACCTTGACCTCATAGTTGGTCAGGTCGAACGAGCGCTGCCCGTAACGGATCTCGCTGAGATACACCGCGGACGTGTACGACACCGACGTCGACGCATCCCCGCCGACGGCGTACTTGTTGGTCTCGAGCGCGTAGCGGTACGTCACCGCGTTCTCGTTGCGGTCGATGGCCTCGTCCATCATCCACCGGTAGCCCTGGATGCAATAGTTCGACGCGGCGGTTCCGCCGCAGCGGGGCTCGCCGGAGTCGTCACCGAACACCGGCACGGTCGCCACCGAGTTCGTCACCGTGCCGTCATCAAGTTCGCCCAGACCGAAGAAGTAGCGTGAACCGTCGGGCAGGGCAAGCTTGAAGTACTCGTTGTTGTTGTCATCGTTGGTGGCCTTACCGCCCGTGTGGTGCGTGATGCGCCAGCCCGTGTCGTCTGCGGTGCGGTACCGGTTGTCGCCGTCCCACACCAGCGGGTAGCTGGCACCACCGAAGTTCATGACGTAGGCGGCACCCTCAGCGTCGGCGCTTTCGGGGGAGTACCAGCACAGATCACCCGCACGAGCGGTGTAGTTGTCATCGGCGCACGACTTGTACAGCCGTTCGATGTAGCCGGTGGAGAAGTCCCAGCCCTCTCCCACGGCGGGCGCCTGACCGTTGCTGGCCAGGCTTCGCCCGTCGACGGCGGCGCTGGAATAGTTCAACGCCAATCCAGGCGTGCTCCCGATACTCGCCGGCGGCAGCTCCAACGGGATGGAGTATGTGAACGCGCCTGTCCCTTCGCTGGTGCCCCACGTGCCTGCAGCAGGCAGGTCCGTCGCGGTGAAGGTGCCCACGTCGCTCGACGAGCCAGCGACGGCCGCCAGGACCGTCGCTCCCGATGAGGTGGCCTGGACAAACCCGCGGGACGGAGCGAGCGTTGCCAGGAGATCCTGCGAGGTGCCCAGATGCGGCGTTCCGCCGACCCCGTAGGCGAGCGCAGGCCCGGATACTCCTTCCATGGGGTCGATCGGCACCTCGACCACCAGCGCACCCGAGTCGGTCTCGACGTCGTCAGGCAGGCGCGTCCCGTTCAAACACTCAGGGTTCTCAGGCGTATCAAGGGCACACGACGGGAAGGCCCACAGTTCGAGCCGGTCGGCATAGTCGGACCCGTACGCCCCCGCGAACGCGTCAGGATCGACCACCAGCTCCGCCCACGACGCGTCTGCGATCGCGTCCGCGTGGCGCAGCGTGAACGCCACCGACGCGCCAGGAATCATCCCGTCCACGTCGACACTGCGCAACCGCACCTCGTCGCCCACCTCCGCCACAGGGACATCGTCGCCCTCACGACCCAGCACGCCAAGGGCGTCCAGCTCGGCCACCGCGTCGGCACTGATCGCATCGTCAAGCACGTCCGGCGAAGCCGCCTGGAGGTCGAACACCTCGTCCGGCAGCGGTGCCTCACCCTTGGGCGCGGGCGCAACCTCGAGCAGTTCGGAAGGTGCGACAGGATCCACCCACGACTCCGCCTCCGACGACGCCGACGCCTCCGCATCAACAACCTCAGGAGCCCCCAACGGGGGCCCCTGAGGCACATCCTCAATGTCCGCTGCGGCAGTCGCCGCGGCAGTGGTCAGGATATCGATCGAGGCCTCCGGGGCCGCCGCCGCTGCCGACGACCCTGCTGTCGGCACCGCCAACCCCACCAGAACCGCCAACACCCCAGGCACCGCAGCAAAACGAACGCGCACTACAACTCCCCCATCAGGTGGCCACCAGGACCGATGCGCACAACGTAGCGACGGCCAAAACACCAGGCAAGCGACGGGTTGCACTGAGCGTCAAATCCATGCGGCCAATGTGAGAGATTCCACAGCATGCATGGGTCGCCGTGCCCGACGCGACACTTGAGGGGGCGACCGTCCGACGGGGACCCGAGGAAGTCGCGCGTACGGAAGTGGAACCCCTGTAGCGCCGACGCCCGTCGCCGCGGACCTTGGCGGGGTTGTATCCCGGGGTGTACCTAGCTGGACGCCGCGAGCGACATCGCGCTCGCGCGTCAATCGGGGCCTGTCAGACCCCACATGGACACTTCTGTCCATGGCTCTAGAGACCAATGGACAGAGCGGACAGGTTGTTGTCGCATACCTGCGCGTCAGCTCCGCGGATCAGAATGAGGCGCGTCAGCTCGCAGCGGTGGGCGCGGTCAACAAGGTCTTCATCGACCGCGCGAGCGGCAAGAGCACCGAGCGCGCGCAATTGCAGGCGATGCTCGCGTACGTGCGCGAGGGAGACGTCGTTCGCGTGAAAAGCGCCGACCGGCTGGCGCGGTCAACGACCGATCTGCTCGGGCTGATCGAGGCACTGGCAGCTAAGGGGGTGCAGGTCGAGTTCACCGATCACCCGAGCCTCAGCACAACCTCGGCTCACGGCACCTTTATGCTGACGATTCTCGGCGCGGTCGCCGAGTTGGAGCGCGCGACGATCCGAGAGCGCCAGGCCGAGGGGATCGCGCTGGCGAAGGCGCGCGGGGTCTACGCCAGGAACCCGAAGTTGAGCGCCGAACAGATCGAGGCGGCCCGGGTGGCAATCGAGTCGCGCGGTGTGCCGGTCGCTCGCGTCGCGCTCGATCTCGGCGTCAGCAGGCAGACGCTGTATAACGCGTTGAACGGCGTAGGCCGCTACGCGGCGCTCTGACCAGGGCACCGCGCAATCGTGCTCGCTGCAAGCACCGTCACTTGGCCGCGGAGCGCTGGTCCCAATGGTGGCCGCGTGATGAGCTGTCCCGAGTGCGACTGGCACCCCCCGGACGCGCCTTGCGGTCGGCCTCGAGTGTTGTGAGAGATCAGTCGGCTCGATGGCGCACGGATCGGCGCGATCTGAGCGTGTTTTGCATCAAAACTAGGGCCGCGAGCGGAGTGCGCCCTCCCCATATGGGTGCTCACATTCTGTGCTCGTGCGTCGGCCCACAGCTCGCTGTCGGCCGACCCCGCACCCGCTGGCGTACTCGACAGCCCATGGTTCCGGGCGACGCGACGCGGAAGCGACGCAGGTGGCAAGACGGTGGGTCTGTTGCGCGCGCGGCTTGCCCACAGCCCAAGATCCACGCCGCGGCCGACAGCCCCGACGACTTCGGGAGCAAAACCCCTGGTTCCTAGGCGATCTGGAGAGATCCGGGCAGATTCCTCGCAGTTCTCCTCACATCCGCGACGTTGCGGGCGATTGGAAGTGTGAGCGGGTCGCCACGGGGGCGTCCCGCCTGACCTGAGGAGTCCCGATGACACCTGAGCTGTTGACCGTCCACGAACTCGCGGAGCTGCTGCGTACGACGCCGTCCACGATCTACGCCATGCGTTCGTCCGGGCGTGGCCCTCGAAGCATCCGCGCAGATCGTAAGCGGCTCTTGTTCAGACGTAGCGATGTCGATTCTTGGCTGGACGAGCAGTCCGAGCCAGACCCTACCGCCTGAATACACCCGCTGCCGGCGCCTGCCGGTGCGTCGCGCCACGACGCCTTGACTCTCCACGCCCACGACGTGCGTGCCTCGTGCGTCGGCGATGGCGTGCACCCTCCACTTGATCGGAACTTTCCATGCTTGCACCGTTGACACTGTCGCGCGCCCTCGCACACGGGGCCATCGCGCGCGCGGATGCGCCCGCGCACCCGTTCCTGGCTCGTTATGTCTAGCCGAACACTTTCTGCCCCCTGCCCTCGCCGACGTCCTGGGGTGGCACAGTGACCGGCGACGACAACAGTGCTCTCGCCAGGCACCTCCACCAGCTCAGCCGGAAACTGCCGATGGCGCGCCTGCTTGCGACGCTGCGAGTCGCCGGAGCCCGCGTGTGTGGAGTCAGCCTGAAGCGAGGACACAACTCGGTTCGGCTGGTCTTCGAACACGGCCGGCTGACCTTTCGAGGCCTGTGGATGTGCGAGCGCAGGTACACCTGCCCGACCTGCAGCCCACGGTGGCTGCGCAAACAGCGCGACGCCATCCAGATGCTGCTGGCCGACAACGACACCCTCGGCGGCGACTCGGTGATGGTGTCGCTGTCCCTCGCCTTCCCGCTTGGACTGACCCTCTCTGAGCGGTGGGGGATCCTTAGAGACCTCAACACGAAGCTCGGCGCCAGCAAACGGTCCCGCACGGCGCGTGCCGCCGCCGGCAAAATTGGACTCGTCAAGGTCGTGCACCCGATCCACGGCGAGCACGGATGGCACGTGCACCTGCACCTGCTCTACATCCTCAACCGAGGCATCACCGGCACGGAGGCCGACAAACTCAAGCAGGTCGAGACTGCCGTATGGGCCGACCTTGCCGACAAGGCCGGCTGCGCAGCGGAGCCCGGTGTGCAGACCTACACCCGCATCGGCCGCACTGAAGGTGACTTCAAACGTGTCGCAAGGTACCTGACGAAAGGCATCCAAGAGATCGAGCTGGGCCGCAAGGCGCCCAACCTCGACTACTACACGTGCCGCCTCGAACGCGGCAAGAACAGGTCGCCATGGCAGATGCTCGACGACGCCACGTTCCACGACGACACGGACGCACTCGCACCGTTGCGCGAATGGGTCGAGGTCATGGAGTCCGCCACCTTCCAAACCGTGCACCTGCCCCGCAGATTGATGACACGCCTCCACGAAGACGCTGTGGCCGTACGCGAGTCGCCGGCAGGCACAGCCAAAGACGAGGTCGCATGACCGGTACCACACGCGATACCGCTGCGCCATTCGAGTTCACGAACTTCACCCACGACCTCGGCGACCGCGACGACCTCCGCGCCGCACTCATCGCGCTCGCGCACCACACGGTCGACTGGAGCGACGTGCGCGACTTCTGCATCGAGCACCGGCTCACGATCCGTGAGGGGTCCTACCTCACCATCCAGTGACCGAGCCGCACTCGTGGGCGCGTCACCTAGTCACGTAGCGCCGGAGGCACGAGGACCCGCGGCCTCCCGAAGAGACAAGGCGCGGAAAACAGGACAAGGTTCAATGCGATGAGGCCGAGACATAGAAGGACCACCGCGCCAGCAGCATCGGGCATGTCGGGATCGGTAACACCGCGAGCGTAGCCAAGAACCAACGGGGAACTCGCGCCTGCCGCGCACAGCACCACGGGCGCGAGCGTGAATACCCCCTGCGGGTACGAGCGTGACATCCGCCCGCCCGCACTCTCGCCATAGCCCTTGACAAGCCGCTCCCGGTAACCCGCCCAATAGCGAGAGTCGTTCCACCGACGCGCAAAGAGGATGGCCGCCCAGCACCACCCGGCGAACATCAGCACGGTCGCGACAAGCGAGATGATCGCAGTTGACTGACTCATGAATCTAGGCATCCTCAGGGATGGTCTCGGGCGTGGGTTCTGCCTTGGTGCCCGACCCTACGGGACATGGCATCCAAGCGGAGACGGCGCACTCACCGGACGCTACGGTCGATCGCCGAGGGCGTTCGCGGAGTGAGTAGATGCCATCCTCAGGCGACTGGGAGTTGCCGTCACCAAGTTGCGGGAGTCGCGTAGCGGATGCGCGCGACTGCGCACGGGACATCCGGTGGGGATCAGCCGCCACCTAGGTGGGGCGAGTGCCGCCAGAATGTGTCCCGCCACCAGTAGAGCTCAGCGAGATCGTCGGGCCATGCGGCGGTGCGATCGATCGCGGTCTCGAAGTTGTCGATGCGGTCGTCGATCGGTCGCCAGCCGGGATCGAGTGGCTCCGAAGGGCGCGCCGCTCGCACCTTGTCCGTGTAGTCCGGGTGCACCGCACCCCACTCCACATACGATCGCTGCGCGTGAAGAAGCGACACGCCATTGGCACCGTCGGAACTCCACGGCCAGCGCAGCTGGTCAGGGTCGTCCTCCCAGAAGCACACAGGGCACAGCTCGTACAGTCCCGGCTCGTCCAGGACTCGGTGCCCGCAACACGGACACGGGAAATCATGTGTGCGCGGGACTGCGCCGACGCGCGTCCATGGCCACTTCATCGCACCGTGCTCGCATTCGAACGGGTGATCGTGACGGACCATCGGCCTGTCGCCGCTGTCAGATCGTCCAGTACCGAGTCGAGCATCTCGCGGTGCACGGCCACCGTGACTGATCCTCGCCCACCATGCGCCGGCGCGATACGCAGACTCGCCGATCGGCGGTGAGCGAACCGAGGGTCGTCTGCCACCGTCAGCGTCCCGCCAACAGGCACCGTGCAAGTGCTCCACAGGTACGGGCCGGCTGGTGCCGCGATCGTGACCTCGCCGCCAGTCTCCCGGAACCGCAGCACCGGTATGCGGAGCGCGGCTTGAAGCACGCGCACGGTCGCCATCGCGAGGAACATGAGCCCCAAAATGCCGAAGATTACGATCGCGGCCACGGCCTTCGACCGCAGCCCATCGCCGCCGTTCGACGAGTCCGCGATAACCCAGGCCACGACGGCGGAGCCAACCCAGAACGCACCGAACAGCACCAAACCCCAAGACGCGCGCCGCAACTCCAGGCCCACGTGCGCCGTGCGATAAGAAACTGCTTGGCTCATCGTCCTACTCAACTCGTCTTTCGTGACTGGGATCAGACGGACCTACTATCAGCGGCGGCCCCAAGAGCGACTCGGAGGGTTGACCCCCGTCGAGTTCGAGACCACCACGAGATCCGCCGTGCAACTCGCAGCCTAAACTCCGACCGTCACCTGTTCGTTCACCACGCGCTATCGACACACAGCGTCGCGACGGATCGGCGACGCCCAAGGCCGCCTCGCGCGATGGAACTCCCACGCGGTGAGCCAGCTGCCACATGACGTGCGTCGGCTCCCTCAGCCGCCACGTTCACAGGCTCGCGCAGGCCAACACATAGCGGCCGCACAGCGGCGAGGAGACCGACCGGACGAACTGGCTTCGGCACCCAGATGCTGAACCGGAACTACACATTGAACCTGAACTCGACCGCATCGCGGTCCTTCATCTCGCACGCGTCGACGCGTTCCCGAGTCGCGAAGCGTCTCGCGCGCAGGCTCGGGGCGGTGCGGCACGGCGGTCTGTGGGACTGGCCGCCATTTCGCAGCTCGCGAGCGCGCGGGGCCGTGCGCGCATACCAGCGCACGCCAGAGCACTGCCAGAACATGCGGGACGCTAGGTCGACACCTCCCGCCAGTCCTCGCGTTCCGGCCACGGCGCACCCACGCTCACGGGGTAGAACTTGACGCTATCGACGAAGATCCCGAACGGTTTGCGTGCCCGCACCACGGTCCATTCCGGATCGGGCTTCTCGCGCACGACGATCGCGTCGCGCGCAGCCAGCACCTCAACGATTCTTGTCAGGGTTCTCGGCGTCAGACCGGTGAGCGCGACAAGTTGCCGCATCGACAAGGCCGGCAGGCCGACAATGAGATCAAGCACGCGTTCCTGAGTTCGAGTCAGCTCGTTCTTTCGGGTGCGCGCCGAACCGCCCTCCCTCGACACGACACGCGCCGCGGACTCGACGTAGTAGCCCGCGGCGTGGGTGGCGTGCGCGATGGCCTTGAAGTACGCGTTCATCGCGGCGTCGAGGCGCGCCGCGTCGGCCGAGCCGGGGCCGACAAGCGCGTGCGCGATCGTGTCCCACGAGCCTGGCGCCGCGAGAAGACCCATCGACACCGGCGGAAAGCGGAGGTCAACGCAGCCCCCAGCCCGGGCGAGCACCGCCAGGCCGAGGTGGCGCGCGAGGATTCCCGTGCAGGGGTCTTCTGGCGCGCTGGCTGCCACGACCATGGTCGCGATCGCGGCCTGCACCATTGGCGGCACACGACGGTCCTTGAGTGCGCGAACGATCTCCGGAACGAACGCCGTCGACCGGATCGGGGAACCCGTCTGCCGGAACACCGACCTCTGGCCTCTCACCACGCTGCCGACAACCGCCCACTCGTTGTCGTCCCAGCGGGCGACGTGTTGCGGCGTCAGTCCGACTAGCGCCTGGAGACCGCCAGCGGCGGCCGTCGCCGCGTCGTCCATGTCCAACGCGTACTCGCGCCGAACGAACGCATCGCGGAACTTGCGGACATTCACTTCGCCGAACCCAATCGTCGCGGAGGCGACCGCCTCGTGCGTCGCGATGGCCCACGTGCCCGCATCACTGAAAAGGCCCCTGTGGACGCCGTCGAGATAGCCAATCGACCGTGACGCCTCGCTCATCGCGGCCCAGGTCGGATCCGACAATGTGACTGCCACCTCTGAAGGCAACAGCGGCGACGCCAGCGGCCTCACCGCCGTTCTCACGGGGTCTCACCCGACGGGGACGACGTACCCGGGACACCGAGCGCGCGCTCGAGAGCGAGCCGGCCCCCAAGGATGTACTGGTTCTTCAAACGTGTCACCGAGTTGGTGTGAAGCTGGAGGTCCTCGGCTGCGGCCACGATAGTCAAGCGGCCCGCGAGCACCTCCTCGACAGCAAAGACCATTGTCTCGCGTGTCCGACGACGCTCGTCGGGCTGACGCTGCGAGCCAACAAGAGCCCGCCGCCCACCCTCGACGAACGCCACCACGTGACTCCCCAGCACGTTGACCTCAAAGCGCGATGGATGATTCTGTCGGCCGGCAAGGACACCAAGAAGCGCCTCAACGCGGGCACTGCCGCCTGTGGCCTCCGCGTAGGTCACATGAGCGCGGCTCGACAGGAGTGCCCCTGCAGTCAGGCCGCCCGCGCCCGTGCGAGGTTGCTCTCGCCGCGCTGCTGCACCGGTCGCGAGTGAGGACCTCGCGCCCCCAGTTGCGACCACGTCGTCCGTGGACCTCGACCCGATCGACCACAACATCAAGGACACCTCCAGCGGTTGCCGGGCCACACACGGGCCCGAAGGGCACGTTGCCCGCCGTGAAGGTATCCACACGGCCCAGAACGCCCAACATCCAGAGGCACCCCGAGCGGCGACCGGCCCGGGCTTCGACGAGCGGCGCGCATCTCAGGCACCGCTGACGCACGAAAACGCCCCCTCGATCCCACCGGAGCGGGAGAGGGGGCGTGTCCGCACTCGCCTCAGCGAGCCGTCGGGGCTAGGTTGAGACTGTCCTGAATCGCACGCGAATTGCATGAGCCGTTCGCCGCGCTTTCAGGTCAGAAGCAAAACCCCTGGTATTACTTCTTGTTGCGGCGCTGGTGGCGCGTCTTGCGAAGCAGCTTGCGGTGCTTCTTCTTCGACATACGCTTGCGGCGCTTCTTGATGATGGAACCCACGGAACCTACCTCGTTCTTTGACACTAAGTGCGAGGCGTGCCGTAGCACGCCAGCGTCCAGGCCGCGCTGGACGCGACAGACAAGGACCTAGCCTACCGTGCCGGTGCCCTTGTCGTCATCTTCGAGGATGTACCCGCCCGCAAGAGCGGCCTGCTCCATGAACTGCTCGACCGCCTGCTGGGGGACGCGGAACGACCGCCCGAAGCGCACGGCGGGCAGCTCGCCCGAGTGCACCCAGCGGTACACCGTCATGCGCGACACCCTCACCATCTCTGCCACCTCGGCGACCGTGAGAAAGGTGGTGCGTGGCGATTCGGCCATGTTGTCTCGTCCCTCTCGAAGCGTCCTGCGCATTCATCGGCCGGATGCTCTCTCAACTGTAGGGGCAGAAGTGACCATTGTGAAGTGTGGGGAACCTGCCGAAGATGGTGGTGGGGGATAGGCTCGCGCGCGGGGCATCAAGCAGGGCGGACACGCCCCGGCGGTGAGGAGATCGATGGCCAGCCTGCGCACGGCTCGCGACGTTGTCGGCGAGTGGTTCGACCGCGTCGCGCTCGAGTCGCCGGCACGCCTCACCCTCGGCGCGTTCGCCCTCACGATCCTGCTGTTCACGGGGCTGCTCAAGCTTCCGTTCGCGACCGCGGACGGCAAGTCGGCGCCGTTCATCGACGCGCTGTTCATCGCCACCTCCGCGGTCTGCGTCACCGGCCTCAGCACCGTCGACACGGGCACCTACTGGTCGCCGTGGGGACTCGCGATCATCGGCCTCGCGATCAAGGTCGGCGGCCTCGGGATCATGACGCTCGCGTCGCTCGCAGGCCTCGCGGTGTCGCGGCGCCTGGGCCTCACGCAGCGCATCCTCGCCGCGGGCGAGTCGCGGGCCTCGGGGCTGGGCGACCTCGGCTCGCTGCTGCGGACGGTGGTGATCGTGTCGACCACGGTCGAGCTCACCATCGCGGCGATCCTCATCCCGCGCTTCCTCACCCTCGACTACGGCTGGGCCAAGTCGGTCGGGTACTCGCTGTTCTACGGCGTCTCGGCGTTCAACAACGCCGGCTTCAGCCCCGACCCCGTGGGCCTCTACCCGTATGCGAAGGACCTGTGGATGCTGGTGCCCATCGGGCTCGGAGTGTTCATCGGCGCGCTCGGCTACCCGGTCTACCTCAACCTCCTACGCGAGCGCCGCCCGTCCCGGTGGACGCTGCACACCAAGCTCACGCTCGTCACCATCGCGGTGCTCGCGTTCATCTCCGCGTCCTTCCTCGCGGTGTTCGAGTGGACCAACCCGCTCACGCTCGGCGACCACTCCGCCGGGTCGACCATCGGCAACGTGTTCTTCCAGTCGATCAACCAGAGATCGGGCGGCTTCGCGTCCTTCGATGTGGGGCTCGCTCGCGAGCAGACCTGGCTGCTCGAGGACGTCCTCATGTTCATCGGCGGAGGCTCGGGGTCCACGGCGGGCGGCATCCGCGTCACCACCATCGCCGTGCTGGTCCTCGCGGCGTGGGCGGAGGCCCGCGGCCGTCGCGACATGGAGGCCTTCGGCAAGCGCATCGGCACCGAGGTCCTGCGCGTCGCGGTCTCGATCACCCTCATGGGCCTGTTCGTGGTGATCGTCGCGACCGGCATCTTCATGTGGCAGACCGACATCCCGCTCGACCGCTCGCTGTACGAGGTGGTGTCCGCGTATGCCACGTGCGGCCTGTCGACCGGCATCACGGGCGACATCGACACCGATGCGAAGATGACGTTGATCATCACCATGTACCTGGGCCGCGTGGGCTCGCTCACGCTGGCCTCCGCCCTCATGCTCAACCGTCAGCGCCGGGTCATCCGGTACCCGTCAGAAAGGCCGATCATTGGCTAGCAACGACTCGTCCCGCGCCGGCGTCCTGGTGTTCGGGCTCGGCCGGTTCGGCTCCGCGATCGCGGACACGCTCGACAACATGGATGTCGAGGTGCTGGGCGTCGAGCGCGACCCCGCCGTGGTCGAGCGCTGGTCCAAGCGCATCCCGTGCGTCGAAGCCGACGGCGCGGACCCGCGCGCGCTCGAGCAGATCGGCGCCGCGGACTTCGCCGCCGCCGTCGTGGGCGTCGGCACCTCGCTCGAGGCGTCCGTGCTCATCACGGGCAACCTGGTCGACGTGGGCGTGCCCGAGATCTGGGCGAAGGCCACCTCCACCGAGCACAAGCGCATCCTCGAGCGCATCGGCGCGCACCACGTGGTCCTGCCCGAGGCCGAGGCCGGCGCCCGCATCGCCCACTCCGTCGGCGGCAACATGCTCGACTACATCGAGGTCGAGGACGGCTTCACCGTCGTGAAGATGCGCGCCCCCAAGGAGACGCACCACTTCACCCTCGACAAGCTCAACCTCCAGGCGAACTACGGCGTCCACGTCATCGGCGTCAAGCGCGCGGGCGAGGAGTTCGAGTACGCCAGCCCCGACACCGTGGTGGGCCCCGAGGACCTGCTGGTGGTCGCCGGCGAGGGCGAGCTGCTCGAGCGCTTCTCCCAGCGCCCGTAGCCCCCGCGCGCGCGATTCGCTGCGCACGGTCCCCGCGGCGACACGCCGCGTGCGAGGGGACGATGCCC
>NZ_BBLW01000007.1 GCF_000971135.1 Demequina phytophila
GGGGGTGAACGTGTCTGGGACGGCGTGTCGCGAGCAGGACCGTGCGCAGCGAAGCGATCACGCGCCGGCGGGGCCGCCCTCGGCCTCGAGCGCGAGCCGCACCGCCTCGACCGCGGGATCCAGCCGTGACGTCGCGCGCATCGCCGCGAACACCGTGCGCCGGGGCCCGCCCTCCAGCGGCATGAGCCGCGCGTCGATCCCGGAGTACGCGACCATCAGGCCCGGCAGGATCGCGACCGCGAGGCCCTTCTCGACCAGCTGCACGTGGGCCTGGAGGTCCGAGCTTGCGAAGCGGACATCCGGCTCGAAGCCCGCGAGCCGGCAGGTCTGCTCCGCGAAGTGGCGCGTGGCGGTGCCGTGCGGCTCCATCACCCAGGCCGCCTGGGAGAGGTCGCGCACGGACGATGCGCCGGCCCAGTCCCCGCCGACGGCCAGCAGGAGCTCGTCCCGGACCAGCGGGCGGCGGACCACGCCGGGGTAGTGAGGGGCGGAGTGCTGCGGGTACTCCTCGGCGACCACCAGGTCGTACTCCCGTGCCCATGTGTCCGCGAACGCCTCCTCGGGCTCGGTCTGGGTCACCACCACCCGGACGTCGGGGTGGCTCTCCCGCAGGCGCAGGAGGGCGCCTGTCACCAGGGTGAGCGCGGCGGACTGGAACACGGCCAGCCGCACCGTTCCTGTGAGCCGTGCGGAGTCCGCGTGGAGCTCCGCCTCCGCGACCTCCATGGTGTCGAGCAGCTCATGGGTGCGTGCGACCAGGCGCTCGCCGGCCGGTGTGAGCACCACGCCGCGGCCCGCGCGGATGGTGAGAGGCACGCCCGCCTCGCGCTCGAGGGCGGCGAGCTGCTGGGACACGGCGGACGCGGTGTAGCCGAGCGCGTCGGCGGCGGCGGCGATGGTGCCGCGCAGCGCGAGCTCCCGGAGGGCCACCAGACGGGTGAGATCGAGCACCCATCAAGCATAAGCACGACTTACGAATATTCGTAAGGCCACCGCGCTGGTGCTGTGGGGTCAACGCGGTCCACACTGTCTCGTCACCGTAAGGAGCCCCATGACAACGTCCCCCGTCGCTCCCCAGCGCACGCACACCGCCGACGACACGGTCGCCCAGGTGCGCGCCTGGCTCGAGGCCGCCCGTCACCACCGCATCGACGGCTCGGCGCGGCTCCTCGCGCGCATGCTGCGCGACCCCGAGGGGCTGCCGTTCCTCACCGACTTCGTCGACGGCATCGTGCGCCCCGAGGACACGGATGTGGCCGCCGCGAGCCTGCGCCGCCTGGTGCGCCGCGAGCACGGCTTCCTGCCCGCGTACCAGCGGGTCGCGCTGCGGGCGGGTGCGCTCGCCTCGCACGTCGCGCCGCACCTGGTGGTCGCCGCATGCCGACGCGTGGTGCGTGGCATGGTCGGCCACCTGGTGGTCGACGCCACGGAGGAGCGGCTGGGCGCCGCGCTCGCCCGCCTGCGCGGTCGCGGCAGCGAGCTCAACCTCAACCTCCTGGGGGAGGCCGTCCTGGGGGCTGCCGAGGCCGACCGCCGCCTCGCGCGCACCCTCGCGCTGCTGCGCCGCGAGGACGTCGACTACGTCTCGCTCAAGGTCTCCGCCGCCGTCGCGCCCCACAGCCCCTGGGCCTTCGACGCGACCGTCGACGCGGTGGTCGACCGTCTCGCGCCGCTGTACGAGCTCGCCGCCGTCAAGGACGGCGCGTTCGTCAACCTCGACATGGAGGAGTACCGCGACCTCGACCTCACCGTCGCGGTCTTCACACGCCTGCTCGAGCGCCCCGGTCTCGAGCGACTCACCGCCGGGATCGTGCTGCAGGCCTACCTCCCCGACTCGCTGGGCGCGATGCATCGCCTCCAGGACTGGGCCGCGGCGCGCGTGGCACGCGGGGGAGCGCCCATCAAGGTCCGCCTGGTCAAGGGCGCGAACCTCTCGATGGAGCGCGTCGACGCCGAGCTCCACGGCTGGCCGCTCGCCACCTGGCACTCGAAGGAGGAGACCGACGCGCATTACAAGCGGATCCTCGACTACGCGCTGACCCCCGAGCGCATCGCTCACGTCCGCCTCGGCGTCGCCGGCCATAACCTCTTCGACATCGCGCACGCGCTGCTCACCGCCCGCGACCGCGGCGTCGCGCGAGGCCTCGACTTCGAGATGCTCCTGGGCATGGGCGAGCACGTGGCCGCGGCCGTCGCGAAGGACGCCGGCCCGCTGCGCCTCTACACGCCCGTGGTGCATCCGGCGGAGTTCGACGTCGCCCTCGCGTACCTGGTGCGCCGCCTCGAGGAGGTCGCGAGCCCGGCCAACTTCATGTCGGCGCTGTTCGATCTCGAGGACGTCCTGACGTTCGACCGCGAGGAGAACCGGTTCCGCGCGTCACTGGCGCGCCTCCACGACGACGTCCCCGCCTCGCATCGCGCGGTGCCGCGCCCCCCGGCCGGCGACAGGTTCGCCAACACGCCCGACACGGACGCCTCGCTGCCCGCGAGCCGCTCCTGGGCGCGCGACGTGCGCCGGCGCGCGGCGTCCACGGACGCCGGCCTCGCCACCCTCCGCGCCGCGCACGCGGAGGACGATGCGGCGGTCGCCGCGCACGTCGACGCCGCCAAGGCGGGCGCACGCCGGTGGCAGTCCCTCCACCCCGAGAGCCGCGCGCGGCTCCTCCACGCCGCCGGCCGCGCGCTCGAGGCTCGCCGCGGCGACCTCGTCGCGGTCATGATGGCCGAGGCGGGCAAGACCATCGACCAGGCCGACCCCGAGGTGTCCGAGGCCGTCGACTTCGCGCACTACTATGCGGAGCGGTCGCTCGAGCTGCACCGCCTCGAGGGCGCCCGGCCCGTGCCGCGCGACGTCACCGTCGTCACCCCGCCGTGGAACTTCCCGGTGGCGATCCCCGCCGGTTCGACGCTCGCGGCCCTCGCCGCGGCATCGTCCGTGGTCCTCAAGCCCGCCGAGCAGTCCGCCCGCTGCGGCGCCCTCCTGGCGGAGATCCTGTGGGACGCCGGCATCCCGCGCGACGCCCTGCGGCTGGTGGACATCGACGAGCCCGGGATCGAGGCGGGGCTGGGCGACACGCTGCTGCGCCACCCCGCGGTCGACCAGGTGATCCTCACCGGCGCGTACGAGACGGGCGAGCTGTTCCACCGCGTGCGGCCCGGCCTACGGCTGTTCGCGGAGACGTCGGGCAAGAACGCGATCGTGGTGACCCCGAGCGCCGACCTCGACCTCGCCGCCCGTGACGTGGTGCAGTCGGCCTTCGGCCATGCGGGCCAGAAGTGCTCCGCGGCCTCGCTCGTGATCCTCGTCGGCTCGGTGGGCACATCGCGGCGCTTCCTCACACAGCTCGAGGACGCGGTGCGCTCGCTCACCGTCGGCGACGCGCAGGGCGAGGACACGCAGATGGGACCGGTGATCGAGCCCGCGTGCGGCAAGCTGCTGAGGGCGCTCACCACGCTGGAGGCGGGGGAGCGGTGGCTGGTCGAGCCGCGCCGCCTCGACGCGGACGGCCGCGTCTGGACGCCCGGGGTGCGCACCGGCGTCGCGCCCGGATCGTGGTTCCACCTCACGGAATGCTTCGGGCCCGTCCTGGGCATCATGACCGCGCGCACGCTGGACGAGGCGATCGCGCTGCAGAACGCCGTCGCGTACGGCCTCACCGCCGGCATCCACTCGCTCGACGCCGAGGAGGTCCAGCGGTGGCTTGCGGCCGTCGAGGCCGGCAACCTCTACGTGAACCGCGGGATTACCGGGGCCATCGTGCAACGCCAGCCCTTCGGCGGCTGGAAGCGCTCGGTCGTGGGTCCCACCGCCAAGGCGGGCGGGCCGTCGTACCTCGTCGGCCTGACCGGGTGGGAGCGCGTGGCGGTCGATCGCGAGGACCCGCCCGTCCTCGCCGTGGTGCGCGACGCGCCGGCATGGGTGCGGGCGGCGGCCGCCGCCGACGCGCGTGCGTGGCGCGTAGGGTTCGGCGCCGCGATCGACCGCAGCGGTCTCGCCGCCGAGCACGACGCGCTCCGCTACGCGCCCGCGACCACCGAGATCCGCTGGGACGGCGTCGACAAGTGGGACCTGGTCCGGGTGCTGGCCGCGCGCATCCGCGCGGGCGGCACCGGCGGTGTGTCGAGCGCGGTCGAGCTCACCCCGGCGTTCACGCGTCGCCTCGACGAGGCCGGCGTGCCGTGGCGGGTCGAGACGGAGACCCAGCTGATCGAGCGGATCGCTGGGGACGGCGCGCGCGTGCGCGCGGTGGGCGTCGCGCCCGCGCAGCGGCCCGATCTGGCGGTCTACGACGCCCCCGTGACGGGAGCGCCCGAGGTCGAGCTGCTGCCGTTCGTGCGGGAGCAGGCGGTCGCGGTGACGATGCACCGGTTCGGCACGCCGTGGCCGGTCGCCGACGCGGTGGTCGCTGGCCTGTAGCAGGGCGTGCGGCGGCGGCCTACCGGCCGAGCAGCTCGGCGATCGCCTTCGCGGTGACGCGGGCCGCGCGGTTGGAGGAGATGGTGGAGGCCTGCGGGCCGTAGCCGGCGAGGAACAGTCCCGACTCGCCGCGCACCCGGCCGTCCTCGACCACGATGCCCCCGGCATCGTTCACCACGCCCAGGGGACGCAGGTGCGCCACCTCGGGACGGAAGCCCGTGGCCCAGATGACGGCGTCCAGGTCGATCGTCTGGTCCTCGCGCGTGATGACGCCGGTCTCCGTCATCTCGGCGAACATCGGCAGCCGCTCGAGGCGGCCGGCGGACTCGAGCCGGCGCACCAGGGCCGACCGGGGCAGTCCGGTGACGGAGACGATCGACGGCAGCGGGCGACCCTCGCGTGCCGCCTCGTCCTGGATGGCGACGGCGACGCGGCCACGCTCGGGGGAGAGCTCGTCCTCCTCGTCGTGGAACGTCGGGTTGCGACGCGTGAACCACCTCACGTCGGCGGCCACGTCGCCCACCTCGTCGAGGAAGGTGAGCGCCGAGGTCCCGCCACCCACCACCGCGACGCGCATCCCCGCGAACGCGGCGGCGCCGGGATAGTCCGCGGTGGTGGTCTGGAGGCCGCGGAACAGGTCGCGACCGGGCATGAACGGGACGCGCGGGCTGGTCCATGTGCCGGCGGCGGAGACCACCACTCGCGCGGTGACGGAGGCGACCGCCGACCCGGTGGCGGCGTCGACACGGTACCCGTCGCCCCACCGGGTGACGCGCGTGACGGTCACGGGACGCAGCACGTCGATGCCGTGGCGCTCCTCGTAGCTGCCGTAGTACTCCGAGACCACCTCGCGGGCCGGCCGGTCTCCGGGTGCCGTCGTGAAGGACAGGCCCGTGTCGGACATGCCGGGAAGGTCGTGGAGGTGATGCGTGCCGCCGAGCGTCAGCGAGCTCCAGCGGTGCTGCCAGGCGCCGCCCGGGCCGGGTCCGCGGTCGAGCACCACCAGGTCCCTCCCGCTTGCCAGGCCCCTGCGGCCCAGGTGGTACGCCACGGCGAGGCCGGCCTGGCCGGCCCCGATGACGACGACGTCGGCGGACAGGTTCGACGGGTCGGGCATGGGTTTACAGTACGGGCTCGCGTGCCGGGTCAGGTCAGGCGCGACGGGTCACGATGCGGCGGTCGCAGCGACGTCCGCGCGCAGCCCCAACTCGATGCCCAGGCGGTCGATCTCGGCCCGGCAGCTGGTGGCCGGCGAGGCGTCCAGGACGCGGAGCGCGAACCGTCCGATCGCCTCGGACTCCTCGGCAGGAAGGACGTCGACCAGGCTCTGCTTGAGGTGGCTGGCGAACACGGGCAGCGCCGCGTCGAGCGCGCCGCGCCCCGCGGCACCCATCTCGACCCAGGTGCCGCGATGGTCCTCCGCGCAGGTCACGCGCCGCACGAGCGCGCGGGCCTCCATGCGCGACACGTGATGCGAGATGCGTGACTTCTCCCAGCCCAGCATCTCGCCGAGCTCGCCCGCTCGCAGGCGCCCGTCGGGCGACGCGTCGAGCGCCATGAGGATGTCGAGATCGGGCACCGAGATGCCGACCGCACCCTGGAGCCGCTGCTCGAGACCCATGACGAGGCGGCGTCCCATCAGCGCGAGGGCGCGCCACAGCGCGAGGTCGCGAGGCGCGGGAGCGGTGCTGGTCACGCCCCCATGGTAGAGGCGGCCGCAGACGGTGTCACGGAGGCCCGCGGCGCGCTCGCACCGACGTCCGGTGCCACCTAGGCTGGAGGAGTCCCCTGAACCAGCGACGGAGGTGGATCATGAACGACGACAGCGTGCGCGACACTCGCCACTACAAGTTCGAGCAGATCAAGGCCAAGGAGCTCGCGCGCGGGGCGAGCGAGGACGAGGCCACGAGGATCGCCGCGGAGACCGTGGACAAGGTGATGGAGCAGGAGTCCTCCTCCTGACGCGGGTCCAACATGATCCCCGGTGAGAACCTCCCCCTAGACTGAGCCGCGTGGAAGCCGTCGAACACCCCAGGCACGGGCACGTGCACCCGGTCCCGTCGACCGCGGTCTGGACGGTCCCGAACGCCATCAGCGCGCTGCGCCTCATCCTGATCGCGGTCTTCGGCGCGCTGCTGGGCGCGGAGAAGGATGGCTGGGCCATCGTCGCGCTCGCCGCGGCGGGCATCAGCGACTTCCTCGACGGGTTCCTCGCGCGTCGCTGGGGACAGGTGACGCGCCTCGGTCGGCTCCTCGACCCGGCGGCGGACCGTCTCCTCACGGTCGCGGTGGTGCTCGGGCTCGCGTTCCGGGACATCATCCCGTGGTGGCTGGTCGCGGTGCTGCTGGCGCGCGACCTCATGGTGGGCGCCTTCCTGCTGGTCGCGCACCACCATCACCTCGAGTCGCCGCAGGTGACCTACGTGGGCAAGGTCGCGACGGCCATGCTCTACGTGTTCCTCCCGATGGCCTACCTGGTCCGCGTCGCGTTCCCCGAGTGGGGCTCGCTGCACGGCATCGCCATCGTGGGCGCCGCGTGCGCCGCGGTCCTGTACTGGTACTCCGGGATCGGCTACGTGAGGGACATCCGCGCCCGTACGGCCGCGGTTCGCGCGCGTGGCGAGGTGTCGGAAGAGGGCCCGGCGGGCCTAGGATGAGCAGCGACCGATCGACCCGAAGGAGGCGTCATGACGTATGACGAGAGCCCCGTCGAGCGGACCATGTCGCTCGACTCCGCGGCACCCCTGGACGAGTCCACCCCGGCCGCGCCGAGCGGACAGGATGAGGCGGCCATCCAGGCGCTCGGCCCCGACCACGCCCTGCTGATCGTCCACCACGGCCCCAACCTCGGAGCGCGGTTCCTGCTCGACGTCGACGTGACCACCGCGGGCCGTTCGGTGAAGTCCGACATCTTCCTCGACGACGTCACGGTCAGCCGCGAGCACGCCCAGTTCATCCGCGACGGTCATGACTTCTTCGTGCGCGACCAGGGCTCGCTCAACGGCACCTACGTGAATCGCGAGAACGTCTCGGAGCGCAGGCTCGCCGCCGGCGACGAGGTGCAGATCGGCAAGTACCGCCTCACGTTCCACCCCGGCACGCAGGCCTGACGCATGGCGCAGGCCGCGCGTCGCACGGCGGCGTCCTCCTCGTCCGTCGGTGCGGAGAGCCGGGACGCACGTTCGTTCGAGGCGCTCTCGGGCACCTGGCCTCACGCGCTGTCGCATGAGCCGATGCTCCGTGTCAGCGACGTGCTGCAGCTGGTCCAGCCGCAGTTCCCGACGCTCACCCCGTCGAAGCTGCGGTTCCTCGACTCGCACGGCCTCGTCACCCCCGGACGCACCGCGTCGGGCTACCGCCAGTACTCGCCGGCCGACGTCGAGCGGCTGAGGTTCGTCCTGCGTCAGCAGCGCGACCACTACCGTCCGCTCACGGTGATCCGCGAGCAGCTCGAGGCGCTCGACTCCGGCCGCCTGCACGAGCCGGTCACCCTCACCGAGATCGGCGAGACTCCCGACGACTACCTGACCTCCGCCGCCGTCGCCGAGCGCGGGGGAGTGTCGCCCGACACGCTCGCGGCGCTCGAGGACGCCGGGATCGTGGCGCGCTCCGTCCCCGACGGATTCGAGCCCGCGGTGCTGCCCGTGGTGGTCGCCTCCGCGGCCTACCTCCAGGCCGGCGGGGACGTCCGCGCCCTGCGCACGCTCGTGCTGGCTGCCCGCCGCGAGGCGGACCGTGCCGAGGCCATCTCCGCGCCGCTGCGCCGCAAGGGCGGGGGAGAGGCGGAGGCCGCCGCCGGCGACTTCGGTGAGGCCGCCATCGCCGCGTTCTCCGCCGTGGTGCGCCATCAGGTGGGAGGATAGGGACGGCGTCGCGCGACACGTGCGCGCGGTCGTTGACCCGGCCCCTCGCCAGCCCTAACGTTTGAGTGAAGGTTGAACCTAGGAGGAGTTTGATGACCGACGGATCCGGCCACCGCATGCCTCCCCGGCTCGATCAGGGCGTGCTCTTCGACGACGGGCTGCCGCCGCTCGACGAGAATGCGGGCTATCGCGGACCTACCGCGTGCAAGGCCGCCGGCATCACCTACCGCCAGCTCGACTACTGGGCCCGCACCGGGCTGGTCGAGCCTACCGTCCGGTCCGCGACCGGCTCGGGCACGCAGCGCCTCTACGGCTTCCGCGACATCCTCGTCCTCCGCGTGGTCAAGCGCCTGCTCGACTCGGGCGTGTCGCTGCAGCAGATCCGCACCGCGGTGGAGCACCTGCGCGAGCGCGGCGTCGAGGACCTCGCGAACATCACCCTGATGTCCGACGGCGCCTCGGTGTACGAGTGCACCTCGGACGACGAGGTCATCGATCTGGTCCAGGGCGGCCAGGGCGTCTTCGGCATCGCGCTCGGCAAGGTCTGGCGCGAGCTCGAGGGCTCGCTCTCGTCGCTGCCCGCCGACCGCGCGGACGACCTCGCGGTCACCGGCGTGGACGAGCTCGCCGAACGTCGCCAGCGACGCAGCCAGGCCGGCTGAAGCCACCCTTCACGCGCGTGCGGGCGACGATGCGCCTGCCGCTACCGCCGCATCGTCCCTCCGCGACCGAGTTCCACACGGAATCTGCAGGTGGTCGCGCGCGTCCCGGGAGACGCGCAGCGGTTGGCGCCGTTTGAACGATTCATCGGCTCCTTCGTGTGGAATCTGGCGGGGGCACGACGTGTCGCAACACCTGGCGTCTCACCTGGTGGACGGCGGCTGACTGCCGTCCCGAAACCTGGCAGGATGTCCCCAACGACGAAGGGAAGCAGATGTTCGCCAAAGTCCTCGTGGCAAACCGCGCAGAGATCGCCGTCCGAGCCTTCAGGGCCGCCGTCGAGAACGGCGCCGAGACGGTCGCGGTGTTCCCCTACGAGGACCGCATGTCCGAGCATCGCGTCAAGGCCGATGAGTCGTACCAGATCGGCGAGGAGGGCCACCCGGTCAAGGCGTACCTCGACATCGAGGCCATCCTCGACGTCGCGAAGCAGGCCGGCGCCGACGCCGTCTACCCGGGCTACGGCTTCCTGTCGGAGAATGTCGAGTTCGCGAAGCGCTGCGCCGAGGAGGGCGTGACGTTCGTGGGCCCGCCTCCGGAGGTGCTTGCGAAGGCCGGCGACAAGGTCGCGGCGCTCAAGGCGGCCCGCGAGGCCGGCGTCCCCGTCCTCGACTCGTCCGAGCCGTCCCGCGACGTCGACTTCCTGGTGGGTGAGGCCGACCGCATCGGCTACCCCGTGTTCGTCAAGGCTGTCGCCGGCGGCGGCGGCCGCGGCATGCGCCGCGTCGAGCGCCGCGAGGACCTGGTCGAGCTGCTCGAGGCCGCGATGCGCGAGGCGGAGAACGCGTTCGGCGACCCGACCGTGTTCCTCGAGCAGGCGGTGCTGGGACCGCGTCACATCGAGGTGCAGATCCTCGCGGATGCCGCGGGCGACGTGGTGCACCTGTTCGAGCGCGACTGCTCGCTGCAGCGCCGCCACCAGAAGGTGGTGGAGATCGCGCCGGCGCCAGCGCTCGACCCCGCCATCCGCGACGCGCTGTGCGCGGACGCCGTCAAGTTCGCCCGGAGCCTCGGCTACGTCAACGCCGGCACCGTCGAGTTCCTGCTGGCCACCGAGGGTGAACGCGCCGGCCAGCACGTGTTCATCGAGATGAACCCGCGCATCCAGGTCGAGCACACGGTGACCGAGGAGGTCACCGGGATCGACCTGGTGAGCTCGCAACTGCGCATCGCGTCGGGCGAGACGCTCGCGGACATGGGGATCCGCCAGGAGGACATCCGCGTCTCGGGCTTCGCGATCCAGACGCGCATCACCACGGAGGACCCGGCGAACGGCTTCCTGCCCGACACCGGCCGTATCGTCGCGTACCGCTCGCCGGGCGGCGCCGGCATCCGTCTCGACGGCGCGACGGGCATGGCCGGCAACGTCATCACGGGTCACTTCGACTCGATGCTGGTCAAGCTGACCTGCCGCGGCCACGACTTCGCGACCGCGAACCGTCGCGCGCTGCGCGCGCTCGCCGAGTTCCGCATCCGCGGCGTCACCTCGAACATCCAGTTCCTGCGCGCCGTGCTGTCGAACCCCGAGTTCCAGGCCGGCGGCGTCACCACCGCGTTCATCGAGCGCCACCCGGAGCTGCTCGAGGTCGCCACCACGCCCGACCGCTCCACCAAGCTGCTCGCGTTCCTGGGCCACACCACCGTGAACCGCCCGTACGGCGAGCACGCGGAGGTGTTCGTGCGCCCCGCGGACAAGCTGCCCGCGATCGACCTGAGCGTCGAGCCTCCCGCCGGGTCCCGCCAGCGGCTGCTCGAGCTGGGCCCCGAGGGCTTCGCGAAGGCGCTGCGCGAGCAGAACGCCCTCGCGATCACCGAGACGACCATGCGCGACGCGCACCAGTCGCTCCTCGCGACCCGCGTGCGCACCTACGACCTGCTGGCCGCGGCCGGGCACGTCGCGCGGATGACGCCCGAGCTGCTCTCGGTCGAGTGCTGGGGCGGCGCGACCTACGACGTGGCCATGCGCTTCCTGTCCGAGGACCCGTGGATCCGCCTCGAGGACCTGCGTCGCAAGATGCCGAACGTCGCGCTGCAGATGCTGCTGCGCGGCCGCAACACCGTGGGCTACACGCCGTACCCCGACGAGGTCGCCGTCGCGTTCGTCGAGGAGGCCGCGGCCACCGGCATCGACATCTTCCGCATCTTCGACGCGCTCAACGACGTCGAGCAGATGCGCCCCGCGATCGAGGCGGTCCGGGGCACCGGCACCGCGATCGCCGAGGCCACGCTCTGCTACACGGGCAACATGATCTCGCCGGGGGAGAAGCTCTACACGCTCGACTACTACCTGCGCCTCGCGGAGCAGCTGGTCGAGGCGGGCGCCCACATGCTCGCCATCAAGGACATGGCGGGCCTGCTGCGTCCGGCCGCGGCCGCGATCCTCGTGTCGCAGCTGCGCGCGAAGTTCGACCTCCCGGTCCACCTGCACACGCACGACACCGCCGGCGGCCAGATCGGGACGCTCCTCGCGGCCGCCGAGGCCGGCGTGGACGCGGTCGACGTCGCCAGCGCCTCGATGGCCGGCACCACGTCGCAGCCGCCCATGTCCGCGCTCATCGCGGCGCTCGAGCACACCACGCGTGACACCGGCATGTCGCTCGCGGCCGCGCAGGACCTCGAGCCGTACTGGGAGTCGGTGCGCCGCCTCTACGCGCCGTTCGAGTCCGGCCTGCCGGGTCCCACGGGTCGCGTGTACCACCACGAGATCCCCGGCGGCCAGCTGTCCAACCTGCGCCAGCAGGCGATCTCGCTGGGCCTCGCGGACAAGTTCGAGGCCATCGAGGACATGTACGCGGCCGCCAACCGCATCCTCGGCAACCTGGTCAAGGTGACGCCCTCGTCCAAGGTGGTGGGCGACCTCGCCCTGCACCTGGTGGCGAACGACGCGGACCCGGTCGACTTCGAGGAGAACCCCGACAAGTACGACCTGCCGGACTCCGTCATCGGCTTCCTCGCCGGCGAGCTGGGCGACCCGCCCGGCGGCTGGCCCGAGCCGTTCCGCACCAAGGCCCTGCAGGGCCGCACGGTGGAGCGCAAGATGGCGGAGCTCACCGACGACGACCGTCACGTCCTCACGCAGGAGGGCGAGCCGCGCCGCCGCCGCCTCAACCACCTGCTGTTCCCCGGCCCGGCCAAGGAGTTCGACCAGGCGATCGACAAGTACGGGGACATCTCCGTCATCGACACCTTCCACTACCTGTACGGCCTCTCGGTCGGCTCGGGCGAGGAGGCGGTGATCGAGCTGCACCGCGGCGTGAAGATCATCGCGGCGATCGAGGCGGTCGGAGAGCCCGACTCGCACGGCGAGCGCACGGTGATCTTCAACTTCAACGGATCGATCCGGCCCATCCAGGTGCGCGACCTGTCCGCGAAGGTGGACGTGGTCGAGCGGGAGCGGGCGGACACGGGGCGGCCGGGCCACATCGCCTCGCCGTTCACCGGCCTGGTGACGCCGCGCGTCGCGGAGGGCGACCAGGTCGAGGCCGGCCAGACGGTCGCCGTCATCGAGGCGATGAAGATGGAGTCCTCCATCACCTCGCCGGTGGCGGGCACGGTCGCGCGCGTGGTGATCGGCGGATCGCAGTCCCTCGCGGGCGGCGACCTGGTGCTCGTGGTCGAATAGACCCATGGTCGGGGACCATCGTCCCGTCGGTGCGACGCCGTGCCACGGGACTATGGTGCCGTTCACCCCGGAGGAGGTCACCATGAAGGTGCTGGTAGCGGTCGGTTCGAAGTACGGCGCGACGCGCGAGGTCGCGCAGCATGTCGCGGAGCAGATCCGCTCGCACGGCTTCGAGGTGGACCTCGAGGACGCGTGCGACGTGCACGGGATCCACTACTACGAGGCCGTGGTGATCGGCTCCGCGGTGTACGGCGGTCTGTGGCGCCGCGACGCGTCCGAGCTGGTGCGCGAGCACCGCGACGAGCTGCGCGACAAGGACGTGTGGATGTTCTCCGTGGGCATGGAGACCGTGGTGCAGCCGGGTCAGCCCCTCGACGAGGCGGACGGCTTCGCCGCGGACATCGAGGCCCGCGACCACGCGCGGTTCCCCGGCGCCCTCGACTGGGACAAGCTCAACGTGGGCGAGAAGGCCCTCATCCGCGTCCTCAACCCGCCCAAGGGCGACTTCCGCGACTTCACCGCCGTGCGCGAGTGGGCCGAGGGCGTCGCCAACGAGCTGGAGTCCATCGCGGCGGCGTAGCCGCCCCGTACGGAGGGACGATGCGGCGGCCGGGCGTGGCGCGCATCGTCCCCGCGCGACGGGGGTAGGTTGGGATCAGGTCCCCGCCTGGTAGCGAGGCTGGCGCGATCCGCCGGTCCTCGCGGAACGACTCGATGGAGAGTTCATGTTCACCGCAACCGCGGCGGCCGTCACCCTCAGCGCCGCCAGCCCCGCCCCCGCCGACGGCGTGGGCCCCGGCTTCTTCTTCATGATCCTCGTGCTCCTGGGTGGGGTGGTCGGCACCGTCACGGTCGGTTGGCAGAACCACCGCCGTCGCCACCGCTGATCAGCAGCACTCGCCGCCGTCGGTCGAGCACACGCCCGTCGCGGGCAGCACCAGCTCGATCGCGCGCGCCGAGGCGACGTCGCCGGCGATCCAGGCGACCACCGAACGCACCTGCTCGTAGCCGGTCGTGAGGAGGAACGTGGGCGCGCGGCCGTACGACTTCATGCCGACCAGGAACACGCCCTGGTCGGGGTGCGCGAGCTCGCGGTACCCGTGGGGCTCGACCGTGCCGCACGAGTGCACGTTGGGGTCGATCAGCGGCGCAAGGCGGCGCGGCGCCTCGACGACGTCGTCGAGGTCAAGCCGGATCTCGCGGTACATGCTCAGGTCGGGGCGGAAGCCGGTCGCGTTCACCAGCACGTCGGTTCGATGGGTGGTGACCCCGGTGCCGCGGCGGCCGGCGAGCGCGACCGCGTCGCCGTCCCACCGGGCCCCCACCGTCTCGAAGCCGTCGAGCAACGTGACGCGTCCGTCGGCGACCGCGCGGCGCGCGCGCACGCCCAGCGAGGCACGCCCGGGCAGGCCGTCGGTCTCGGCGTCGGTCACGCGGTCGGGGGAAGCGGTGCGGATCGCCCAGGTGACCCGCGTGCCCGGCTCGTCGCGTGCGAGCGACGCGAGGGCGATCACGGTGTTCGCGGCCGAGTGCCCGGCACCCACCACGGTGGTGTGCCGGCCCGCGAACACGGCGCGGTCGCGGCCGAGCACGTCGGGGAGCGCGGGCATGACCCGGTCCGCGACCTCGGCCAGGCCGGGCAGCGTGAGTCCGTTGCTCGCGAGAGAGTTCGCCGAACGGAAGGTGCCGGAGGCGTCGATCACGGCGCGGAAGGTGCGGTCCTCGACCGTGCCGGCGGCGCCGCGGCTGCGCACCACCAGGGGGGCGGCATCGCGCCCGGCGGTGCGGGTGCGGTCCATGCCCTCCCGCGAGACGTCGGTGACCGCCATCCCCAGCCGGATGCGGGAGGCGATGCCGTCGAGCGCCGCGAGCGGCTCGAGGTAACGCGCCACGAGCTCGGCGCCCGTCGGGGCGCGGTCGGGGTCGGGCAGCTCCCAGCCCGTCTACTCGAGCAGGCGTCGCGCCGCGGGATCGACCAGGTGCCTCCACGGCGAGAACAGCCGTGTGTGGCCCCACGCGCGGACGTTCGCGCCCACCGACGGGCCGGACTCGAGCACCACGAAGTCGATCCCGCGCCCGAGCAGGTGCGCGGCGGCGGCGAGCCCCACCGGGCCCGCGCCGATGATGGCGACGGGGAGGTGGGCGTTCGTGGGACGGGCCAAGGGGGCCGCGGTGAGGTCGATGAGGGTCATGGGGAGCTCCTGGGTTGTGCCAGCCTCTATCGATACTCGTCAATATCGACTACTGTCAATGTCATGACGGAGATCACCGGCCTCGAGCTCACGGACGTCAGCGCGTCATGCGCGACCTCGCTGGTGGGAGAGCCGCTGAGCGCCGACGCGGCCGAGGAGCTGGCGCACACCATGAAGGCCCTCGCCGATCCGGCTCGGCTCCGGCTGCTGTCGATCGTCGCGGCGTCCGCCGGGGGAGAGGCGTGCGTATGCGACCTCACCGAGCCCGTGGGCCTCAGCCAGCCCACGGTTTCGCACCACCTCAAGGTGCTGACCGAGGCGGGCTTCCTCAGCCGCTCCAAGCGCGGCACCTGGGCGTACTACGCCCTGGTCCCGGGTGCGCTCGACCGCGTCTCGCGCGCGCTGGGCGCCGCATGACCGCCGTCGGCGCCCGCGCGCTGGCCGCCGAGCTGCTCGGCACCGCGCTGCTCGTCACGGTGGTGGTGGGCTCCGGGATCGCCGCCGCCGCGCTCTCGCCGGAGGACGTGGGCCTCCAGCTGCTGGAGAACGCGATCGCGACCGCGCTCGGACTCACCGTCCTCATCCTCATGTTCGGCCCCGTCTCCGGCGCCCACTTCAACCCCGTCGTGTCGCTTGCGGACTGGTTCCTGGGCCGACGTTCGGGTCACGGGCTCTCGCTCGGGGAGGTAGGCGCGTACTCCGCAGCGCAGGTCGTGGGCGGCATCGCGGGCGCGATCCTCGCGAACCTCATGTTCGACGTCCCCACCACGTTGTCGACCACGGCTCGCGCCACCGGTCCGCACCTGCTCGCCGAGCTGGTGGCGACCTCGGGCCTGGTGCTCGTCATCTTCGCGCTCGCACGCTCGGGTCGCGGCGCGCTCGCCGCGCCGGCCGTGGGCGCGTACATCGGCGCCGCGTACTGGTTCACCAGCTCGACGTCGTTCGCCAATCCCGCGGTCACCGTCGGACGCGTGTTCTCGGACACGTTCGCCGGGATCGCGCCGGCCTCGGTCGCGCCGTTCGTGGGGGCGCAGCTCGTGGGCCTCGTCGTCGGCGTGTCCTTGGTGCTCGCGTTCTACCCGGGGGCCGGCGAGGCGGCCGACGACGTCGTGGTGCCCCACGACGAGGCCGCCGCCGCTCGCTGACCCGGCCCGGGCATCGTCCCTGGCGCTACCGCGACCGCAGGTGCTCGCGCAGGTACGGCAACGCGAAGTCCACGTGCCCGCGCGCGACCTGCTCGATCACGCCCGCGTCGAGCAGGCGGCGCCGGTAGGTGTCGGCGTTCTGACGCGACATGCCCGTGCGGGTGCCGAGGTCGACCATCCGGGAGGGCCCGTCGTCGACCGCCATGGCGCGGAGCATCTCGAGGTCACGTGGGGACAGGTCCGCGAGGGCCGTGTCGGTCACGAGCGTGCCGAGCCGCTCACGCGCGGCCTCGACGCCCGTCGCCACGTCGGCGAGGGAGATCGCGCCGTCGGGCGCCGCCCGCCACACGTGGAAGCCGACCAGCTGGATGAGGAACGGGTAGCCGTGCGTCGCCTCGGCCGCGGCGCGGGCGGCGTCCGTCGCGATGGTGCGGCCGTTCGCGGTCACGGTCGCGACCAGGGCGTCGTGGACCTCGTCGGTGGCGACGTCGGCGAGCACGTGCTTGTCGGCGCGGCGGAGGAATGTCAGGACGCGGCCCTGCGCGTCGGAGCGCAACAGGTCGGACACGGCCGAGGGAAGTCCCGCCATGACGATCGCGAACTCCCGGTTCTCGCGCACCAGATGCTGCGTGATGAGGGCCAGCTCGCGCAGGTCGTCGGAGCGGGCCTGGACCTCGTCGACCGTGATGAGCAGGCCCGTGCCGTCCTTCTCCAGCGTGTCCAGAAGGCGGCCGATGCGGTGCCGGACGCCCTCCGCGAGCTGCGGCGTGAGCTCCGTGTCGACGCCGCCGATCCCGCCGATCGAGACGCCCGTCACCCTGCGCCGCGCCCGCGGGTTCACGCCCTCGAGGAGCCTGTCGACCGCCTCGCCGATGCGCGCCAGCATGCCGGGGGACGCGGACTCGTCGATGACGAGCCACCCGTGGGCCATCGCGCGATCGCCCGACTCCGTGAGCATGACGGTCTTCCCGGTGCCGCGGGCGCCGGTGAAGATGGTGATGCGGGCCGGGTGGCCCGGGCCGGACTGGATGCCCTCGTCGACCTCGGCGAGCAGCGCGTCGCGACCCACCAGCAGGGGAGGGACCGCGCCCGCCGTCGGCTTGAACGGGTTGACCGTCATCAGCGCCTCCTGGTTGCGCGTTGGTACATCTTGGTACTTTCGCACGGAGGTCTGACAGGAGGACGATGCGGCGCGCCGGTCAGGCGTCGAGGGCGCAGCCCTCGTAGGCGTACGTCGAGGCGTCCAGGTGCAGACGCGCGTGGCCCGCGTACTCGAGGGCCGCGTCGAGGGTGTCGGTCTCGAGAGTGAGGGTCGCCCATCCCACGATCCTCTGCGGGTGCGAGGCGAGCGACGGGAAGGTGTTCTCCGTCACGTCCCACGCGTCGATCGCGCTCGTGACCTCGTCCCACCGCGCCGCGGGCGTCTCCCAGCTCCCGCCCAGCACGTCGGCCTCGACGCACGGGTTGACCGCCGGGTCGTGGACCAGGCCGGGTTCGCCGCCGTAGCCCGGCAGCAAGCCGGTGGAGGACGATCCGGCGATCTCGCCGTCCTCGTCCCCGTCCCCGTACAGCGGGCCGTGGGCGCCCATGACGAGGTTGCGCGCCGCCTCGGCGTTCGCGCGCGCCTCCTCGATCGAGCCGGCGTCCTCCCAGCCGTCGATCGCGACGGTGAGCTGGTCGAAGCGCTCGGCCACCTCCGGCGGCATGTCGCTCGCGGGGGTCGGGGAGCACGCTGCGAGCGCCAGCATCGGGAGCACCAGCAGGGCACGTCGCATGCTGCTCACCCTACCGAGCGGGCACGTCGACCACACGGATATCCCCGGTGCGCGGGGTGACTGCGCCGGCGGTGAGCGCCGCGACGTCGGCGTCGAGCAGGGCGACGTCCGCGGATGCGACCCACGCGGCGAGCGTCGCACGCCCGCCGTAGAGGGGCGGCTCGAGCACCGCATCGTGCTCGTCCGCCCACTGGTGGAGGAATGCGAGGACGCGGCCCGCCTCCGCGTGGGGGACGTCCATGAGCACCCGGGTGCGCACGGTGCGCCGCACGATGCCGGCGAGATCGAGCGTCTCGGCGACCGCGTTGCCGTACGCCCGGACCAGCCCGCCCGCACCCAGCTTGGTCCCGCCGAACCAACGGCTCACCACCGCGACCACGTCGGTGACGCCGCGTCGCCGCAGCACCTCGAGCATGGGCACGCCCGCGGTGCCGGCGGGCTCGCCGTCGTCGCTGGAGCGCTGCCGGTCGGCGTGCGTGCCCACCACGAGGGCCGTGCAGTGATGGCGGGCGTCCCAGCGCTGCTTGCGGATGCGCGCGATGACCTCGTCGGCCTCGTCCATGGACGCGACCGGCGCGAGGTGCGTGAGGAACACCGACCTCTTGATCTCCAGCGTGTGCTCGACCGGCGCCGCGATGGTGCTCGGGAGGGGGCTGAAGGTCACCGGTGCAGGGTAGCGCGGGGCCTAGGGTGAGGAGTCGTGGCCAAGAAGAAGAGCAGGGCGCAGGCACCCGTCGCGGACGCGGTGATCCAGGTGAAGGGCGTGACCGCGGAGATCGGCGACGTGCCTGTGCTGGCGAAGGTGTCGTTCACTGCACGCGAGCGTCAGGCGGTGAAGCTGGTGGGCGCGAACGGCGCGGGCAAGACGACGCTGCTGCGGGTGCTCGCGGGCGCGCTCGCGCCCAAGACCGGTACGGCGCTCGTGGGCGGCGCTCCCGCGGACGAGAAGGACCCGACGTTCAGGGCGCTCGTCGCGGCCCTCATCGGCACCCCTCCGCTCGCCCACAATCTCACTCTCGCGGAGCACTTCGCCCTGGTCGGCCTGTCCTGGGGCCTCGGATCGGAGGAGGCACGTGCCCGGGGCGGGCGTGTGCTCGATGCGTTCGGGGTGGGTGCGCTGGCCTCCCGGTTCCCGCACGAGCTGTCGTCGGGACAGGCCCAGATGGCGACGCTGGCCCTCACCTTGACGCGCCCGTGCGACGTCATCCTCCTCGACGAACCCGAGCAGCGCCTCGACGCGGACCGCGTGCTGATCCTCGCGGAGCTGCTCGAGGCGGAGCGCCGCGATGGCGCCACTCTGGTGGTCGCGAGCCACAGCACGGTCCTCCGCGACGCGCTCGAGGGACCGACCGTCTCCCTCACCGAGGTGCGGACCCAGCATGACCAGGCCTGATGCGCTGAGCGCGTTCTGGCGCCAGTACCGGCACCGCCAGTCCGGCACCGGTGCCGGCGGCGTGGTCTACGCGATCTACGTCACCTCGCTCGCCGTGCTCATCTACGGCGGGCCCGCGGTGAGGCGACTCGGCTCCGCGCTCCACAGCCCCGACGTGGTGACGTCCCTCGTCGAGCCCGCGACGGTCACCTCGCTCGCGGGCGTGCTGGGTGCGGTGCTCGTCGCCTCCTTCACCATCGGCACCACGCGCGGCCCGGCCGTGATGCGGCCCTTCGTCGTCCACGCGCTCGTGACGTCGGACATCCCGCGCAGGCGGGTGTTCGCGCGTCCCATGCTGCGCGCCACCCTCGCGGTGATCGCGCTGTCGGTGCTGCTCGCCGCGGTGCTGCTGGTGCCGCTCGCGGACGCCGACGCGATGAGCTGGGGAGCGCTCGGCGCCGGACTCGTCGCCGCCGCCCTCTACGGGCTGGTGCTCGTGGTCGTGTGGCTCGCGGGCCAGGCGGCGACGGGGATCGCGACATGGGTCGTGCCCACGGCGCTGGTCGTGGCGATCGGCGCGGGCCTGGCGTGGCCCGCGTTGGGCAGGCTGCTGCCGTGGACGTGGGCGGCGTCGACGTGGCCGGACGGCTCGAGCACCGCCCCGTTGCTCCCGCTCGCCGGGCTGGCGGTGCTCGCCGTCGCCGCGGTCGCCGCGGTGCCCCGGCTCCTGGGCGGGCTCTCCGGGCCGCCGCTGATCGAACAGGCACGCCGCTGGGAGGGCGCGACGATCGCCGCCACCACGGGCGACCTCACGACGGCGATGGGCAGCTTCCGCGCCACCCCGTCGCTGGGACGACGGTGGCGCGTGGTGCGCGGCGCGTCGTTCGCGCTCGCGGTGGTGCGCGCCGACCTTGCCGCGACGCTGCGCATGCCGCTCCGAGCGCTCGTCGCGGTGCTCGCCCTCGGCGGGGGCGGATGGGTGCTGGCGGCCGCGCCCGACGCCCCCGGACTGCTGCGCTGGGCCCTGGCGTGCGCATCGTCCCTGCTGATCTTCACCGGTCTCGGGCCCCTGTCGGACGGGCTGCGGCACGCCGTGCTGGCGGTGACGACGCCCCGCCTGTTCGGGGTGTCGGACGATGCGCTGGTCCTGTCTCGCGCGTGGGCGCCGCTCGTCGGGGGAGCCGTGGTCGCGGGGACGTGCGCCTCCGCGGGTGCCGCCGCCCGTGGCGACGCGTGGGGGCCGGCGCTGGCGATGACGGTGCTGGTGGTCGGAATCCTCACGGTGGTGCGGCTGGATGCGGCCGCCAAGGGTTTCCCGCCGCTGTGGCTCACGGCGCCCGTCGTCACGCCCATGGGCGACATGTCGGTGGTCGGGACCGTGGTGTGGCAGATCGACGCGGTGCTCGCGGCGGCCCTCGTCGGCACGGGCGCGTTGGCGCTGTGGTCGGGATCGACGCTCGGCACCGTGGTCCTGGTGCTGGTCGTCGCCGTCTCCTTGATCCAGTGGCGGATGCGCCTCAGAAGGCTGTGACGGCGCTCAGGCCGCCTCGCGGAGCTGCTCCTCCACCACGGTGAGCGCGGTCGACAGCGCCGCGACCGCGGGCGTCGAGGCGTCGTCGTGCGGGCTGCGCCAGCGGGCGGCCACCTCGATCTGGAGGCCCGCGAGGCCCAGGTGCCGCTGCGCGAGGCTGGTCACGGTGTAGTGGGGGCGGGCGTCGAACGGTGCGTCGACCGCGACCTCGAACGGCTCGAGCTCGGTGCGCAGGATCTCGACGGCGAGCGCCTCGAGAGGACCGGGGCGCGGCCCCGTGCCCAGGCAGAAGTCGGGGCCGTGGTGGTCGCCCATGCCGTGGATGTCGATGAGCATGCGGGCAGGATCGCGGAGGTCGCGCAGGTGGCGGGCGAACGCGTCGTCGCGCTCGTCCCAGGTGTCCCACTCGGCACGGGCTCCCGCGGACACCACCGTCGAGACGTTCGCCACCTCGCCCGCGAGCAGCGTGAGGGAACCGGTGTGGAGGTCCGCGGCCTTCATCGCGCCGGCCCGGTAGTGGCGGGTGCCGTGCGGTGCGGTGAGCACCACCGCGCTGCCGCGGTCCGTCAGGAGCGCCGGATCGCCGTCGTCGACGCGCTTGCGAGCGCGCTTGCGGGCCTTGCCGAACCGCGCGTCGAGCTCGCGCCACCTTGCGGTGAGGTCGACCACGTCCGCCGCGGTCGGCTCCGTCACGGTGTCCGTTCCAGGGATCATCGCAGTGTCCTCCAGCCTTCTCAGGGTGGTGTGCGCGGTGCGCCGGTGAGACGAGACTACTGGGTGAGGATCCGGCGAGGCTGCTGGCGCGCCGGGGGAGAGGGAGGCATCATGGCCTCATGACCAGGCAGAACGCTGTCACCGTGCGCTGGGGATGGATGCTCGTGGCGCTCGGCATCGCCGCGCTGGGAGCCGTGGTGCTCGGGTTCGCCTCGGGCGGCTCCTGCGCCTCGGGCGCGGATCCGTGCACCGGGGTGTCGGCGGTCGACACCGTGCAGTCGGTGGTCATCGTCGCCGCGGCGGTCGGTGGTGTGGCGTGGGCTTGCCGCCGCGCGGTCTCGCTGCGTCGCTGACCGCGCCGACGTCACCCCATCGCTGGGGTAGGCTCCTCCCGCGGCAGCGCGGCGCTGCCGCAGATCCAGGGGGACGACCGCGCATGACCGTTGCAGTCTCGGCGAACAGCGCGGCACCCGGCTCGTCCGCCGCCGAGACGCCCAAGCGCGGAGGCGTGCGCCCCGAGATCCAGGGGCTCCGCGCCCTCGCGGTCGCGCTGGTGGTGCTCTACCACCTGTGGCCGGACCAGCTCACGGGCGGGTTCGTCGGCGTGGACGTCTTCTTCGTCATCTCGGGCTTCCTCATCACGTCGCACCTCGCGAAGGAGGTCGCGGCCACCGGCTCCGTACGGATCGGGCAGTTCTGGGCTCGCCGCATCCGGCGCCTGCTGCCCGCCTCGCTGCTGGTGCTGCTGGCCTCGGCCATCGCGGTGCTGACGCTGGTGTCGCAGGCGTACTGGCTCCAGTACCTGCGCGAGATCGTCGCGTCCGCGTTGTACGTGGAGAACTGGCAGCTCGCGACGAGCGCGATCGACTACCTCGCCGCGGAGAACACCGCGTCCCCGGTCCAGCACTTCTGGTCGCTGTCGACCGAGGAGCAGTTCTACCTGGTCTGGCCGCTGCTGATCGTGCTCGCGGTCGTGGTCGCGCGACGCGCGAGGCGCGTCAGCGCGACCGCCGCGATGCGTGCGGTGCTCGCGGCCCTGCTGATCGCATCGCTCGTGTGGAGCATCGTGCAGGTGTCCACCGACCCTGCGGTCGCCTACTTCTCCACGTTCGTGCGGGCGTGGGAGTTCGCCGCCGGCGGCCTCCTGGGGCTCTTCGCGGCGCCCGCGTGGCGCAGTGCGGGCTGGCAGCGGGCGGTCTCCTGGGCGGGCTTCGCGATGATCCTCGCCGCCGCGGCCACCTTCACCTCCGCGACGCCGTTCCCCGGGGCATCGGCGCTGCTGCCCGTGGTCGGCACCGTCGTCGTGATCGCCGCCGGCCACGCCTCCGGCACCCTCGGCACCGCGAGCCTGTACCGGTGGCGCCCGGTCCAGTACCTCGGGGACATCTCGTACTCCGTGTACCTGTGGCACTGGCCCCTCATCATCATCGTGCCCATGGTGATCGGCCGCGAGCTCGCCTGGGGGGACAAGCTCGCGCTGCTCGTCGTCACCGTCGCCCTCGCGTCGCTGACCAAGCACCTCGTCGAGGATCGCCTCCGCCTCACCCGGCTCACCAGCCGGCGCTCCGTCGCGTTGACGTTCGCCGTCACCGCGGCCGGGATGGCCGCGGTCATCGCGCCGGCAGCGTGGGGCATCTCGACCATGAACGCCAAGGTCGCCGAGCTCGAGGCCGAGCGCGCCCGGATCGAGGCCTCCGTCGAGGACCTCGCCGAGTCAGGCGCGGAGTCGGTCACGTGCGTCGGCGCCCAGGCGATGGACCCCGACGCGACCTGCGAGACGGATCCGCAGAGGGCGCTCATCCCCGATCCCGCGGTCGCGGGTGAGGACATCCCCGAGCTCTACACGGACGAGTGCCGCACGGACATGCGCGAGGCGATGCTCAAGCCGTGCCGCTTCGGCGATCCCGCCGGCGCCGTCAAGGCCGTGCTGGTCGGCGACTCCCACTCCGCGTCATGGTTCCCTGCGGTGAAGCTGGTCGCCGAGAATCAGGGCTGGGACCTCACGGTCTACTTCAAGGCGGGGTGTGCGCTGAACGTCGCGTCGCAGGCCTGGACCGAGACCGAGCAGCGGACCACCTGCGCCGCGTGGAACGAGGCGGTGCTCGACCAGCTGGTCGCCGATCCGCCGCGGCTGGTCATCACCTCCGCGCTCTACGACAACCAGTGGGGTCCCGGCACGGCGGGGGAGCAGACCGCGATCGACGGGTTCGCGACGGCATGGCAGCGGCTCGCCGACGCGGGCGTTACGGTGATCCCCATCGCGGACACCCCGCAGACCTCCGCGGAGGCGCAGGAGTGCCTCCTGGCGAGCCCGACGGATCCCTACGGGTGCGGCACGCCGCGCGCGGCGGCGCTGGACGGTCCCGACATCATGAGCCTGGCAGCTGCGCGCGTGCCCGGCGTCGAGGCGATCGACCTCAACGACTACTTCTGCACCGCCGACTTCTGCCCCTCGGCCATCGGCTCGGTGTCCGTGTACCGCGACCGCGGGCACCTCACGCAGACGTACGCGACCACCCTCGCCCCGTATCTCGACCAGCGCATCGCGGACAAGCTCTACGTCCCCATCGGCACCGTCCCGTAAGGCGCGCGCCTCACCTCATCCGTCCGCCCCATCCTTCTGCTCGACGGCGCAGCCGCGCCGCCGGACCCTACCCTGCACCTCGCGGAGGTTCGCTTGCGTCTCACCACGCTCACCAGGCTCGCCCGCCGACGGTCGCTCGCTGTCGCGTTCGCTGGCGTGCTCATCGCCACAAGCGCGTCCCTCGCGCCGGCCTCGGCGACCACGCCCGGCGCCACGGCCGCGACGTCGCAGACGACCGCGACCGCCGTGGTGGCGCTGGCGACGGCCACCACGACCCGCACCTGCTTCGGCGCCCAGGCGATGGCGCACCGTGCGACCTGCGTGACCGACGTGAAGAAGGCGCTCTCCCCAAGGCCGTGGGTCGCGGCCGAGGACGTGCCGGAGATCTACACCGACGAGTGCCGGAGCGCCCCGCAGGAGGCGGCGGTCAAGCCGTGCACCTTCGGAAGTGCGACGGGCAAGGTCAAGGCCGTCCTCATCGGCGACTCGCACGCGGCGAACTGGTTCCCTGCGGTCAAGTTCGTCGCCGAGAGGCACGGGTGGGACCTCACGGTCTACTTCAAGGCGTCGTGCCCGTGGAACGCCACCGCGCAGGCATGGACGGACTCGGTCTCCCGCGACAGCTGCGCGCAATGGAACGTCGACGTGACCGCAGCGTTGCTCGACGACCCGCCGAACCTCATCATCACCTCGGCACTCTTCGGCCGTCAGTGGGAATCGGGTGACGCCGGGGTTCAGGCGGCCGTCGACGGATACGCGACGTCATGGCAGCAGCTCACGGAGGCGGGCTCGACGGTGCTCCCGATCGCGGACACACCGCAGATGTCCGGCAGGGCTCAGCAGTGCATCACGAAGAGCAGTCCGCAGACCCGGAATTGCGGCACGCCGCGGACGACGGCTCTCAACGACCCGCCCGTGATCGGCCTCGCGGCCAGGCGGGTCGACGGTGTCGCTCCCATCAATCTCAACCGCTTCTTCTGCACCTCGACGTTCTGCACGTACGCGATCGGCTCCGTCACCGTCTATCGCGACCGCGGCCACCTCACCGCGACGTACCAGCGGACGCTCGGGCCCTACCTGAACAAGCGCATCCCCGACCAGTTCTACGCCGCGAAGTACCGTTGACCCTGGTGGCAGGGGAGCGGCGACGCCTCATCGCGCCATGGGCCCCACCGCCCGCACCTGGTCGACAGACTCTCATCCCGCAGCATCCCGCTGACCGGTGACGCCAGAAGGCGCACCCCGGCAGCCACGTCAGGAGGACCTCATGCGCGTGGGCGCGCTCACCAGGCACCGTGCGATCGTCGCGACGAGCATGACGGCGGTCGCCGCCGTCGCGGTCGCGTTCCTTCCCGCACCGTCGGCGGCTGCCGCCGACGTGTGCGTCGGCGCCCAGGCGATGTCGCCCTACAACGCGTGCGTGACGGACACGAGCCGCGCACTCACGCCCTCGCCGTCGAAGGCCGAGGACGACGTCCCCGCAGCCATCTACGCCGACGCGTGCCGCAGCGGCGGCTCAGAGGCCCGCGTGAAGGCGTGCACGTTCGGCGATCCGAAGGGCACCGTGAAGGCCGTGCTCATCGGAGACTCGCACGCGGCGAACTGGTTCCCGGCCGTCCACCGGCTCGCCAAGAAGCATGGCTGGGACCTCACCGTCCACTTCAAGGCCGGATGCACGTGGAACGCGAAGGCCCTCACGTGGAAGGGGACAGCCAAGCTCGAGAGCTGCGCGTCGTGGAACACGCGCGTGACGAAGGCCCTCCTGGCCGACCCGCCCGGTCTCATCATCACCACCGCGCTGGTCGACAACCAGTTCGGAGCAGGGGAGCAGGGGGTGCAGACCGCGGTCGCGGGCTATGCGACCAACTGGCAGCGCCTGAAGACCGCGGGCTCGGCCGTGGTCCCCATCGTGGACACCCCGTGGACATCGGACACCGCGCTGGCATGCATGGCGCGCTCGCATCCGGAGACGCGGAACTGCGGGACCAAGCGCAGGGACGCGCTGACGCGCGCGAACGTGATGGCCATGGCAGCGCAGCAGGTGGACGGCGTCAAGGCCGTCAACCTCAACAGCTACTTCTGCAAGGACGGGTTCTGCCCGTCCGCGATCGGATCGATCACGGTCTACCGCGACCGGGGACACCTGACGCGCACCTACATGTCCACGGTCGCGCCGTACCTGAACAACCGCATCCCCGAGAGGTTCTACGCGGCGAAGTACCGCTGACCTGGCACCAGGGAGCGCCTTGCCGCACCGCGACCTGAGGCTGTCACCGCCGCCGAGGGGAGGCCCCTTCCGTCGGCCTCCGCACGCGTATTGTCATAATGCGCATTATCGGCGTTGCTTCGCGGTTGGACGATGCGCGCGTCTGGACCGTCTCAGGGCGCGGCCCGCGGGCCGTTCTCCGCGGCCGTCGCTGCATTGAGCGTGTCGACGTATGGCCTCGGATCGGGTGCGTGACGTTTCGCTGCGCGCGATCGCTACGCGGCCGCCGACGGCCGCTGGGGTCACGCGCGCTCAGTCTCGACCGTGTCGCCCAGGACGCGGCCGAGCGCCGTGAGCCCGCTCAGCAACTCCTCGCGCTCGCCTTCGCTCAAGCCGGACAGGATCCGGGTCTCGTTCTCGGCATGCGCCTCATGCGCGACCTCGTGCGCCGCGCGGCCCGCATCGGTGAGCCGCACGCGCACCACGCGCCGGTCGTCCTCGTCGCGTCGGCGCGTGACGAACCCCCGGGACTCGAGCCGCTGGACCCGATGCGTGGTGGTGCCCGACGTGATGAGCAGCGCGCGATCCAGCTCGCCGGGCGTCAGCTCGTACGGCGACCCGGCACGCCGGAGCGCCGACAGCACGTCGAACTCCCAGCTCTGCAGCCCGTGCTCGGCGAACACCGCGTCGAGGCGCGCCTGGACCAGGTCCGCGTAGCGCGACAAGCGCCCGATCACCGCGAGGGCGCTCACGTCCAGGTCGGGGCGCTCCCGCTCCCACTCGCCGAGGATCCGGTCCAGCGTGTCCATGCGCCCATCCTGCCAGCGGAATATCTTGACGTCGAGATTTGTCTGATATCTTGATATCAAGATTTTTGGACGGCTCTCATGAACACCACCCGCACCCTCGCGCTCACCGCGCTGGCCCCGATCACCTGGGGAACCTCGTACCTCGTCACGACGGAGCTCCTCCCGGCGGACCGGCCCCTCCTCACAGCGACCCTGCGCGCGCTGCCGGCCGGCCTCATCCTGCTCGCCATCACCCGGGTCCTCCCCCGCGGCGACTGGTGGTGGAAGGCGGCGATCCTCGGCACGCTCAACATCGGAGCGTTCTTCGCGCTCATGTTCGTCGCCGCGTATCGCCTGCCGGGCGGGGTGGCCGCGACACTCGCCGCCGTGCACCCGCTGCTGGTGACCGCCCTCGCGTCGCGCACCCTGGGCGAGCGCGTCACTCCCCTGGCGCGCGCCGCGGCCGGCGCCGGCGTGGTCGGCGTCGCGCTCCTGGTGCTCACCCCCGGCGCCCGCCTCGACGCGTGGGGGGTCCTCGCCGGACTCGGGTCCGCGGCGGCCACCGCCGCGGGCGTGCTGCTCACCAAGCGCTGGGGCCGCCCGGCCCCGATCCTCGCGTTCACGGGCTGGCAGCTGCTGGCCGGCGGGCTGGTCCTCCTGGTCCCCACCCTGCTGATCGAGGGAACGCCGCCCCTCCTGACCCCCATGAACGTGCTGGGCTACGCCTGGCTTGCGATCCCCGGCACCGCGCTCGCGTATCTGGCCTGGTTCTCCGGCATCCTGCGGCTCCCCGCGAGCCGCGTAAGCCTTCTCAGCTTCCTCACCCCGCTCACCGCAGGCGCCCTCGGATGGGCCATCCTCGGCCAGTCCCTCGCGCCCCTTCAGCTCGCGGGCGGCGCGCTGATACTCGTCGCCGTGGGCGTGGGTGCGTACGCGGGCCGGCCCGCGCATCGTCCCGTCGCACCGGGGCCCGTGAAGTCGCCCGAGCGCGTCCTGGTGCACACCTGATTTCCGGCAGGAACCAGGAACAACTCACGCGCTACGCTCGTTATGTCCGAGTGCAGGCGCCCGCCTGCCGGAAGGAGGACGCCCATGGCCGATCGCGCGCTTCGAGGAATGCGACTGGGGACCCAGTCGATGGAATCGATCCACAACGCCGAGCTCGCCGAGCGCGTCGAGGTGCACTACGACTGCCCCAACGGTCACGTGCTCGCGATGCCGTTCTCGGTCGAGGCCGACGTCCCCCTCTCGTGGGAATGCCACTGCGGAGCCCTCGCGCTCCTGCGGGACGGCGACCGCCCCGAGCCCAAGGACGTCAAGCCGCAGCGCACCCACTGGGACATGCTGCTCGAGCGTCGGACCATCCCCGAGCTGGAGGAGCTCCTGGAGGAGCGTCTCGAGCTGCTCCGCGCCAGCCGCCGCTAGACCTCGAACGGAAGGCGCCCTCGCCGCGACGGCGGGGGCGCCTTTCTCATGCCCGCGTGCGGCCCGGGAGCAGGTCCGCGAGCTGTCGCACCCGGTGCGCGACGCCCCACGCGGTGACCTTGACGAGCGCCTCGCGGATGATGGCGCCGCTCATCTTCGACGTGCCCGCCTCCCGCTCGACGAACGTGATGGGCACCTCGACCACCGTGCCGCCCGCACGGATCACGCGCCACGCCATGTCGACCTGGAAGCAGTACCCCTGCGACTCGACGTCCGTGAGCGACAGCCGGCGCAGCATCTCGGCGCGGTAGACGCGGAACCCTGCCGTCGCATCGTGCACCCCGATCCCGAGCGCGAGGCGTACGTACGTGTTGGCGCCCGTGGACAGCACCAGGCGGTGGCGGGGCCAGTTCACCACCTCTCCCCCGGGCACCCAGCGCGACCCGATCACCAGGTCCGCGGACGATGCGCGGGCGAGCAGGGCCGGAAGGTCGGCCCCGCGGTGGGAGCCGTCGGCGTCCATCTCGCACAGGAGGTCGTAGCCACGCTCGAGACCCCACGCGAAGCCGGCGAGGTACGCGGCGCCCAGCCCGTTCTTGGCGGTGCGGCGCAGCACGTGGACGCGCGGGTCCTCCGCGGCGCGGGCCGCCGCCCACTCCCCGGTGCCGTCGGGCGAACCGTCGTCCACGACCAGGACGTCGACCTCCGGCGCGGAGGCATGGACCGCGGCGAGCTGGCGCGGCAGCGACTCCCGCTCGTTGTACGTCGGGACGATGACGAGCGTGCGGGTCACCAGTCGTACCTCTCGGCGACGCGCCGACGCATCGCGAGCAGCGCGACCACGGTGGGCACGATGAGGAATCCCCACCCGATGAACCAGCCCAGGCTCACGGCGGGCGTGATGTCGCTGCGGAGCCCGACGCGCTCGACCAGGTGGTCGGCGGTGAACAGCTCGGTGCCGTCGATGACGCGGCCCGCGGGATCGATCACCGCGCTGACGCCCACGGTCGAGATCTGGATCGCCCAGCGCCCCGACTCGATCGCGCGCATCCGCGTCATCTGGAGCTGCTGCGTGCTCTCGGCCGTGTGGCCGAACGAGGCGTTGTTGGTGGGCACGATGATGAGCTCGGCACCCTTCGCGACGGCCTCGCGGACGATCGAGTCGTACGCGACCTCGAAGCAGATGGGCGTCGCCACGGGCACCGTGCGGTCGAGGGACGCGACGGGCACGTTCATCACGGCGGCGCCGGTGCCGGCGAGCATGTCGGTGACGTTGTCGACGATGGGCGCGACCTCGCGGGCGAGGCTGCGCAGCGGGATGTACTCGGCGAACGGGGCGGGCCGCTGCTTCGAGTAGGTGTCGAGGATGGCGCCGTTGCCGCCGAACAGCAGCATCGTGTTGTAGCGCCCCTCGGGAGGCGAGTAGTCGACCGTGCCGAGCAGGAGCGGCGCGCCGGTCGCCGCCTGCGCCTCCTCGACGGCCGCGAGCGTCTGGTCGTCGACGCGGGGGTCGAGGTCCGCCGCGTTCTCGGGCCACACGACCAGGTCGACCGGGTTGTCGGCCGTCTCCTCCGCCATCCGCAGCGTCTCGGCCAGGTGGTTCTCGGTGACCAGGCGCGCCTGCGAGAACGCCTCCAGACCCAGGTCGGGGACGTTGCCCTGGACCGCGCCCACGCGCATCGTCCCGTCCTGCGCCTGGTTGTCGATGGGGACCAGGTAGCCGACGCCCATGACCGCGAGGGCGAGCACGGGCGCGAGCGCGGCCGTGACCGCGCGACGTGTGCGGGCCCGCTCCCATGCGAGGCCCAGGAGCGCCCCGGCGAGCACCACCGCGAAGGACACGAGCGGGATGCCGCCGAGCCAGGCCAGGCGCGCGACGGGCGCATCCACGAGCGCGTAGCCGACGCGGCCCCACGGGAAGCCGCCGAACGGCACCATGCCCCGCAGCTGCTCCGCGGCGACCCACAGGCCCGCGAACACCACGGTCTCGGCCCACCGATGGGTGTCGAGCATCCCGGAGCGGCGCACATGCGCCCACGCGACGGCGACCGCGGCCCACGCGAGCCCCTCGGCGACGCTGAGCGCGACCCACGGGACGGGTCCCACGGCGACGTCGGCCCACCACAGGTGCGGGAGCATGAAGGCGACGCCGTAGGCCCAGCCGATGAGGAACGCGGCGCGCCCGGTGGCCGCCTCGAGCGCCCACCACAGCAGCGCGACGGATACCGGCGCGAGGTACCACCAGCCGGTGTCGGGGAACGCGAGGTTGAGCCCGACCCCGCCGAGGATCGCGATGGCGAGGTTCCTCAGTCCGGTCAGCACCCCGCAACTGTATGCGAGCCGCGCGCGCCCGCCGCGCAGGCGCTCCGCGGCTACGGTCGCGCTGCCACCTCCAGGGCGATCACGACAGGGTCGAGGCCCTCGGCGGTCACGGTCACCGTCGCCGCGCCGGCGCCTCGGGGTCGCACCACGGCGAGCGCGCGCCCGTCGAAGGTGCGCCAGGTCGCGGCATCGAAGCGCTCCTCGGTGATGGGGTTCGCGCTGCCCATGCCCGCGAGCACGGCGGCGCCGTCGACGGTCACCGTGACGTCGCGGTCCGCGTCGGGCACCAGGGTCCCCGCGGCGTCGCGCAGCTCGATCGCGACGTGGGCGAGGTCGTCGTCCGTGTCGGCCAGGCGGGTGCGGTCCGCCGTGGCGGTGAGCGTCGCCTCCCCCGCGGTGGTCAGCTGGGTCCGGCCGGTCTCGACGCCGTCGGAGTAGGCGACGGCCTCGAGCGTGCCGGGCCGGTACGTGGTCTCGAGCACCGCGAGCATGGGCCGCTCCTCCCCCACCCTCGCCCGCGAGATCTCCTCGCCGTCGAGCAGCAGCGCGACCTCGTCTGCGTCCGCGTAGACCTCGACGGTCACGGGCCGGCCCACGTGCCCGTTCCAGGTCCACGAGGACACGGAGTCGCTCCACGCCCACATGGACGGGTTGACCACCTCCACGCCGTGGTGGGCGGGCCTGCGCACGGCGATGTACGGCTCGGCGCGCCGCCCGAACACGATCTCGCGGTAGTAGGACAGCGGCCGGCGGTGGCCCGTGATGTCGATGTCGCCGCACCACGCGGTGAGATACGGGAACTCGCGCTCGAGCTGGCCCGAGGCCTTGTCGTCGTCTGCGTACATGGTGGAGCCGATGCCGACCTCGCCCAGGTAGTCCCAGCCCGTCCACGTGAAGTCGCCGATGACGTGGGGGCTGGCGAGGACCATCGGCCACAGCCGCCCGATCTCGGGGCCGAAGGTCTCGGAGCCGACCAGGACGCGGTGAGGGAACGCGTCGCGGTCCGCGGCGTAGCGCGACTCCGCGTAGTTGAGGCCGAGCACGTCGAGCGCCGCGGAGGACTCCTCGATGCGTGCGGTCGCCGTGTCCGTCGCCCCGACGGTGGCCATCGCGTTCTTGTCCGCCATCAGCGCGTTGAGGCCGCCCAGCTCCTCGACGATCCGCGGCATCTCGTCGATGATCGCGAGCAGCGCGTTGACGCCGTTGGTCACGGGACGCGTCGGGTCGAGCGCCCGCACCTTCTCCGCGAGGCGGCGCGCCCAGCGCGCGCCGTGGGGCGTGCCGACCTCGACGATCTCGTTGCCGATCGAGTACATGATCACGGACGGGTGGTTGCGGTCCTTGGCGACCAGCGCCTCGAGGTCGGCCTCCCACCACACGGGGAAGTCCGCGGCGTAGTCGTACGGCGTCTTGAAGCGGGTCCACATGTCGAAGGCCTCGTCCATCACCAGCATGCCGAGCCGGTCGCACGCGTCGAGCATCGCCGGCGACAGCGGATTGTGCGCGGCGCGGATCGCGTTGAAGCCTGCCGCCTTGAGCAGCTCGATGCGGCGCTCCTCGGCGCGCCCGATCGCCGCGGCGCCCAACGGGCCGTTGTCGTGATGGATGCAGGCGCCGCGCAGCTTGACGGGCTCGCCGTTGATGCGCAGGCCCTTGCGCGGGTCCACGGTGACGGTGCGGATGCCGAACGTCGTGACGACGGGCTCGGACTCGTCGAGGGAGACCGATGCGGTGTGCAGGCGAGGGCTGTCGGGGCCCCACAGCGCGGGCTCGGTGACGTAGAGGAGCTGGCGCGCGTCGGCCTGCTCGCCCGGGGCCAGCGTCAGCGGGGTGACGTCGGACTCGACGGTGACCCCCGCATCGTCCCTCATCACGGTGTGGACGCGGACGGTGCGGCTGACGCGCTCGTCGTTGCGCACGGTGGTGACCACCTCGATCACGGCCTGGTCCTCGTCGATGCGCTCGGTGCGGATGCGGATCCCGTCCTCGACGATCCGGACGGGCTCGTCGACGTGCAGCAGGACGGGCCGGTGCAGGCCCGCGCCGGAGTACCAGCGCGAGTCCTCGCCCGAGCGCACCTCGATGCGCAGCTGGTGGGCGGCCCCGAACCGCAGGTACGGCGTGAGGTCCGCGAAGAAGCGGGCGTAGCCGTCGGCGCGGACCGCGGCGAGCTCGTCGTCGACGAAGATCTGCGCGCGCCGGAACGCTCCCTGCACCTCGAGCCGGACGGACCGGCCGTGCCACTCCTGCGGCACGTCGAGGGTGCGCTCGTACGTGTAGGCGCCGCTCGGGTAGTACGCCGCCGCACCCTTGGCGGGCGCGTCGGGCCGGCGCTGCTCGTCGCGCAGGGCGTCGTGGGGCAGGCGCACGGTGCCGAGCACCTCGGGTCCGCCGGAGAAGGCGGCGAAGGGGCCGGACGGCCGGCGGCAGGTCCACGCGTCGTTGAGGGGCAGGATGGTCATTGCTGGTCCTTCGGGTCGGGCGTGATCAGGTGCAGGAACTGTGCGAGGAGGGCGACCACGTCGACGCCGTCGCGGTCGAGGAGCCAGTGGAGCTGGGCGCCCTCCCACAGCGCGAAGAACGACGCGGAGGCGAACGCGGGCGTGACGCCGTCGCGGAGCATGCCCGCGGCGCCGAGCGCGGCGAACCACTCCTCGAAGCCGGCGCGGACCCGCACCACGCGCTCGTGGAAGAACTCCTCGAGGGGATGGTCCGCGGTCACGGACTCCGCGGCGAGCAGCGTGTACAGCGCGAGCACGTCGGGCCGGCCGGCGTTGCTCCGCGCCAGCGCGAGCATCGCAGCGGGCACGTCGGCGGGGGTGGCCGGGTGCTCCGCGGCGAGGAGTGCGTCGGCGCGCGCGTCGCGTTCACGCATGAGCGCGAGCAGCAGCGCGGACTTGTGCGGGAAGTGGTGCAGCACGGTGGACTGGTCGACTCCGGCGCGCCGGGCGATCTCGCGCATCGACGCGGCCCGGGACCCCTGCTCCACGAAGACGTCCATGGCGGCGCCCAGGATGGCGGCGCGGGTCGCCTCGGACCGCTTGTAGGGGCCGCGGGTGCCGGGGGCGTGACCCGGATCCGTGGTCGCCTCCGTGCTCTCCGCGAGGGGGAAGCCCGGCAGGACGTTCGGGACCGCGTCCTCGCCGTTCATCGCCCGGCCCCTCTCGACATTGAAATTCCATCAGCTGATGGATGTTCAATACTCGGATGCGTCGAGGCCCGTGTCAAATGGGCGTGCAGACGGTGGCGGCCGCGCGCCGTCGACTTCCAATGGCGTGTGTGACGGAACTCTTCTCACGTGAAGGATGTGGCGGCCCCACGCGCCCCATCGGTCACTTCGCACACATCTGTCATTGGCAATCGACGCGCCGCCACCTAGTACGCCACCACTCCCCTGCGCATCGCCTTGATCGCCTGCACGGCGGCGGCACGCACCGAGGCGGAGGGCGCCACCTCCGCGATCTGATCGAGCGAGTCGATCACCTGCTTGCACCAGCGCACCATGTCGCCCGGGGCGAGCTCCGCACCCTTGAGCACGGTGTCGAGGCTCTTGCCCTGTGCCCAGCCGTGGATGGGCGCGACGATCCCCCAGTGGGGCGCCGGCAGGTCGGGCAGGCCGCGCTCCCGCTGCATGTCGTCGACCTTGGACCACAGCCGGACGGTGTCCTTGAGCGCGGTCCCGAGCACCCCGCCGGGGCCGCCCGGGAGCCGTGGCGTGCGCGACTCGTCGTCGCGGCGTCCCTGGTAGAGCAGCGTCGAGACGGCGGCGGCGAGCGCGGGCGCGTGGAGCCCCTCCCAGGCGCCGGTGCGCAGCGCCTCGGCGATGACGATGTCGTTCTCCGCGAACAGGCGACGCATCATGACGCCCGCGCGGGTGAGCTCGGGGCGGCCGTCGACCATGTCGAGGTAGCCCAGCGCCTCGAGGATCTGCAGCCGCTTGTCGAACACCCGCGCGATCGATCCCGTGGCCCGCTGGATCTCCCCCACGATGCGATCCTTGTCGCGCAGGGTGCGGTGGTAGCGCTCGGCCCAGCGGGCGTGCGCCTCCCGGTCGGGGCACTGGTGGCAGGGGTGCTCGCGCATGAGGCGCCGCACCTCGAGCTCCTGCGCGGCGTTCTCGTCGGCGGCCGGTCCCCGCCGCTTCGCACGCGTCGCGTCGTACGACCCCCGCCCGTCTGCGATCAGCTGGGCGAGCTCGCGGCGGCTGCGCGCGTTCCGCGCGTCGAAGCGACGCGGCACCTTGACCACGCCCACGGTCTCGAGCCCGTGGTGGAGCTCGGAGATCGCGAGCCTGTGCACCCGCGCGTGCTCGGTCACCACGAGCGGCCGCGGCGCGACGGGGTTGTCGTCCTGTTCGACCACGGCGGCGAGCCCCGCGCGACGGCCTCCGCCGACGCGCACCACGTCACCCCGACGCAGCGCGGCCAGCGTGGACGCGGTCGCCTCCTGGCGCGCGCGCGACGTCTCGCGCGCGGCCTGCTTCTGCAGCCGCGCGAGCCGCTCGCGCAGCGCGGCATACTCCATGAAGTCGCCCTTGTCGCACCTCGCCGCCTCGGCGTAGCCCCGCAGCGTCGAGTCGAACTCGCGCGCCTTGCGGGCCTTGCCCACCACGGATTGGTCGGCCTGGTACTGCGCGAACGACATCTCGAGCACCTCGCGCGCCCGCTCGAGCCCGAGCTGCGCGACCAGGTTGACGGCCATGTTGTAGGAGGGCTGGAAGGAGCTGATGAGCGGGTAGGTGCGGCGCGACGCGAGGCGTCCCAGCTGCGGGGCGTCGAAGCCGGGGTGCTCGACCACGACGGCGTGGCCCTCGATGTCGATCCCGCGGCGGCCGGCCCGGCCGGTGAGCTGCGTGTACTCCCCCGCGGTGAGGTCCTTGTGGCCCTGCCCGTCCCACTTCACCAGCTTCTCGAGCACCACGGAGCGCGCCGGCATGTTGATCCCGAGCGCGAGGGTCTCGGTCGCGTAGACCACCTTGATGAGGCCGGCGGCGAACAGCTGCTCGACCACCTCCTTGAACAGCGGGATCATGCCCGCGTGGTGGGCCGCGAGCCCGGCCTCGAGGTGGTCTCGCCACCGGTGGTAGCCCAGGGCCGAGAGGTCCTCGGTGGGCACGCCCGCGCATCGTTCCTCGATGATCGCTGCGATCTCGCGCCGCTCCGCCTCGGTGGTGAGCATCATGCCCGCGGCCCGCACCTGGTCGACCGCGTCCTCGCAGCCGGCGCGCGAGAACACGAACACGATCGCGGGCAGCAGGCCCTGCCGGTCGAGGACGTCGACCACGGCGAAGCGCGGCGGGGCGCGCCGCCCCTGAGGACGCCGTCCGCCGCGCGTGGGGCGCCCGCCGCGCGGGTCGTCGTAGCGGGAGCGCTTGGTGATGGCCTCGAGCTCGGGGTTGAGCCGCGGCGTGAGCCCCGGATCCTGCGGATCGACGCCGGGCGCGTAGAGGTCGAAGATCCCCTCGCGCAGGAGCACGTGCGGCCACAGGGGCACGGGACGATGCTCGCTCACCACCACGCGCGTGTCGCCCCTGACCTCGGCGAGCCACGCGCCGAACTCCTCCGCGTTCGACACGGTCGCGGACAGCGACACGATCGACGTGCGCTCCGGCAGGTGGATGATGACCTCCTCCCACACCGAGCCGCGGAACCGGTCAGCGAGGTAGTGGACCTCGTCGAGGATGACCACGCCGAGGTGGTCGAGCTCGGAGGAGTCCGCGTAGATCATGTTGCGCAGCACCTCGGTGGTCATCACGATGATGTCCGCCTCGTGGTTGAGCGTGGTGTCGCCCGTGAGCAGCCCGACGTTCTCCGGCCCGTAGACCCGCGCGAGGTCGTGGAACTTCTGGTTCGACAGCGCCTTGATCGGGGTCGTGTAGAAGGCCTTCTCGCCGCGCCGGTACGCGTGCCTGACGGCGTACTCGCCCACGAGGGTCTTGCCCGCGCCGGTCGGGGCGGCGACCAGCACGCTGCGGCCCTCGGCCACCGCCTCGCACGCCTCCCTCTGGAAGGGGTCGAGCGGGAAGGACAGCTCGCCCTCGAACTCGGCGAGGTCGGCGTGGGCGGCACGCGCGCGCGACGCGGCGTACCTCTCGGCGGGGCTGGTCATGCCGCCAGGCTACTGTGCGCGACCCCCGAGGACGGTGAGCGCCCCGGGCGCCACGGCGACGGTCAGCGGGGCCGCGCCCACCAGCTCCCCGTCGGCGAATGCGGGCGGGAGCGGCGCCCCCTCGGCACCCTCAGGGGCGATGGTGACCCGCTCGACCTGGATGACGCGCACCCGCGGATCCGCGAGGTGGCCGCCGTCCTTGAGCCTCGGGAACAGGCCCAGGATGTCGCGCCGCGACATGCCGTCCGCGGTCACCAGCTCGAGCCGTCCGTCCGCGATCCTCGACCCGGGAGAGACCACCAGACCCCCGCCGAAGACCGGGCCGTTGGCCACCGCGACCAGGGTGCAGGGCATCGTCCACTCGCGGCCGTCGGCGGTGAGCCGCACGCCGTACGGGTGGAAGCGCGGCACCTCGCGCATGGTCGCGACCTTGTACTTGAGCGGGCCCCGGGGGAAGGTGATGGCGCGGGCGTAGGAGGCCACGGCGGCATCGAGGCCGGCGGACAGCACCGCCCCGAAGTAGCGCGGGCTCGCCGGCTCCTCGATCGCTCCGCCGGTCACCTTGCCCAGGTCGATGCGCACCGTCTCGCCGCGCAGCCCCGCCTCGAGGCGGGCGATCGCGGCGGGGATGTCGTGGCGCGGCAGGTCCAGCGAGGACGCGATGTCGTCGCCCGATCCGGCGGCGACGATCCCGAGCGGCAGGTCCGTCTCCGCGCACACCTGGATCCCCAGGTGCGCCATCCCGTCGCCGCCGACCACGACGAGGGCGTCGAGGGAGGGACGATGCGCGACGGCGGCCTCGTACGAGGCCGCCCAGGATCCACGGGACAGGTCGACGAGGTGGTGACCGCCGGCCGCCAGCGCCGCCTTCGCCTCCGCGCCGCGTCGCGCGCCCCGCCCCGACCCCGATGTCGGATTGGTGATGATCCCGACGGTCCTCATTCCGTGGGCACGCTCCGGCGCGCGAAGCGTTCGCGGAGCACTCCCACGCCCACCGCGGCGAAGTACAGGACCACCATGGGCCCGGCCATGAACAGCATGGTGACCGCGTCGGGCGTCGGGGTGAGGATCGCGGCCGCGAGGAAGATGATGAACACCGCCCAGCGCCAGCCGCGCAGCCACGTGCGCGCGCGCACGAGCCCGGTCCACGTGAGCGCGACCATCACCACGGGGAAGACGAACGCGATGCCGAACGCGAGGATCAGCCGCATCGCGAAGGTCATGAACGTCTGCGCGTCGAGGAAGTTCGCGGCACCCTCGGGCGTGAAGCCCGTGAGGATGGTGATCGCCCGCGGGAACACCCAGGCACCGAAGGCGACGCCCGCCGCGAACAGCGGGATGGCGGCGCCCAGGAAGCCGAACGTGTAGCGACGCTCGCGCTTGTGCAGGCCCGGCGCGATGAAGGCCCACAGCTGGTACAGCCACCACGGCGCGCTGATGATCAGGCCGATGAGCAGCGACATCTTCAGCTGCATGTCGAGCGCGGTCGCGACTCCGGCGAAGTTGACGGTCACCAGCGCGTCGTCGCGCTCGGCGGCCTCGAGCACGGGGCGCTGGATCGCCTCGAACACGGGCGTGTAGACGAACCAGCCCGCGACCATGCCGACGGCGATGCCGGCGGCCGCGAGCACGATCCGCTTGCGGAACTCCCTCAGATGCTCCGCGAGGGGCATCCGAGCATCGGGATTGCCCCCGCGTGCGCTACTTCTGGCTGTCACGCGGCTCGTCCGAGGACGACGTCGCGGTGGTGTCCGTGTCGGACTTCTTGTCGTCCGTCAGCGAGCTGGTCTCGTCCTTGAGGATACGGAGGGACTGCCCGAGCGAGCGGGCGAGCTGCGGCAGCTTGGGCGCGCCGAACAGCAGCAGCACGATCAGCAGGATGATGAGGATCTCGCGGGGTCCCATGACAGGTTGCTCCTTAGGAAGGCTGGCGCACAGTCTAGCGCTGGACGTAGAGGACGGACCTCGCCTGGCGGTGGAGCTCGTCGACGAGTCGCGCCGGGCTCACGGACCGCAGGTGCGGTGCGACGGCGAGCAGGCGGCCCGCGACGAACGCCGCGTCGGCGACGTCGAACGTGGCGATCACGTCCTCGTCCGCATCCTCGATGGCGACTCCGGGGATGTCCTCGAGAGCGTAGCGGCCGGTGCGGGCGATGCGGACGGTGGCCCGGAACGCGGGGGTGAGCGTGAAGCCGGCCGTGTCCGTGGGCGGGTGCTCGACGGCCCCGTCGAGCACGGTCACCGATGCGATGCGGTCGAGGCGCAGCACGCGGTAGTCCTGCGCGCGTCGGCAGAAGCACTCGAGGTAGCCGTGCCCGTCGATCACCACGAGACGGTGGGGGTCGACCGTGCGGGTGGTGCGACGGTCCTGGGCGTCGACGTACTCGACCTCGGCGATCCGGTAGCGGGCGATCGCCTCGAGCAGCGACTCGCGGATCTCCGGCGCGATCTGGTCGTCGCCGAGCACCGTGACGGGCTCCGCGAGGGCGTCTCGCAGCTTGGCCAGCACCTGGGTGCCGGCCTCGGGCAGCGCACCGGCGGCGCCCATGGTGGACAGCGCGCCCACCAGCGCGACGGCCTCGCGCGGGGACAGCCGCACCTGGGAGACCCCGTCGTTGCGCACCAGCGCCGCGACATCCGCATCGAAGTCGTCCGCCGAGAAGTCGATGGGCGACCACGAGTCGCCCGGCTCGGAGGCGACCCACAACGCGTCGATGTCCTTGCGGACCTGGTCGACGCTCACCCCGAAGTGCGCGGCGAGCTCCGCGAAGGGGGTGTCGCCGTTGCGCTCGACGTAGGTCAGGATGCCCAGCATCCGCACCAGCCGGTCGGTCGCCTGCTCAGCCACGCTCCACCTCCAGCGCCGCGGACGCGGCCTTCGCCACGGCCTGCGCGAGCTCGGTGGGCGCGACGATCCGCGCACCCCCGGCGAGCGCCAGCACCTCCGCGACGAGCGCGTCGCCGTGGGCGTACTCGACGTCGTACAGGTCCCAGCCGCCGTCGACGCCCGCGGCCGTGCCGCGCCGGCGCAGCGCGTGGCCGGACTCGGGTCGCAGCGCCACGCGAGCGGTGCTCACGTCCGCGCTCGCCGCGAGCGCGCCGAGCGGGATCTCCTCCGGCACGTCCGCGACGGCGGGGCCCACCGGCGTGACGGGTCCGCCGATGCGCTGCACGCGGAACGTGCGGGGCGCCTCGCGGTCGCGGTCGAAGCCGATGACGTACGCGACGCCGGCGCGCAGCACCACGCGCCACGGCTCGACCGTCCGGGTGCCGGCGCCGGAGCTCACCGACGAGTACTCGAAGCGCACGGCCTGGCGGTCCGCGACGGCCTCGACCAGCGTCGCGAACGCGTCCGTGGCCACCGCGGGCAGCGCGGCGAAGGGCAGCTCGACGCGGGGACCGTGCTCGGCGGAGGACGCGAGCTTCATGACGGCCTGCGTGGCGTCGGAGCCCAGCACGGCGCCGCGCCAGTAGTCCGTCGCGATGCCCAGGACGGCGAGCTCGGCGGCCGTGAGGTCCAGCGCGGGCATGGCCGCCTCGGCGGGGCGGATCCGGTAGCCGATCTCGTCGCCGTGCACGGGGTCCTCGACCGTCTCGACGGGGACGCCCAGGTCGCGCAGCTCCTTCTTGTCGCGCTCGAACATGCGCTCGAAGCTGGCCTCGGCCTTCCGGACCTCGTCCTCGGAGGCGCCGTGCGGGAGGGGCTCGTAGCCCTCGATGGTGTCGCGGATCTGGTCGCGCGTGAGGCGGTGCCGGGTGGAGGACAGCCCGATGATGAGGTTGAGCAGCCGCTGCGACTTCTCGACCGGCATCAGACCCTGACCGCGAGGAGCTCGGTGGTGAGGATCGCGCGGGCGCCCACGGCGTACAGGGCGTCCATCACCTGGTTCATCTCGTTCCGCGGCACCATGACGCGCACGGCGTGCCAGTCGGAGCCGTGCAGCGGCGTGACGGTGGGGGCCTCGAAGCCGGGGCTCACGGCGATGGCCGCGTCGAGCCGGTCCGACGGGACGTCGTAGTCGACCAGCACGAACCGTCGCGCGGTGAGCACGCCGCGCAGGCGGCCGGTGAGGATCGCGATGTCCTCGACGGGTGCGTCCTGGGCGCGGATGAGGATCGCCTCGGAGCTGAGGATCGGGTCGCCGAAGATCGCGAGGCCCGCGGCCTTGAGGGTGGTGCCGGTGGACACGACGTCGGCGACCACGTCCGCGACGCCCAGGCGCACCGAGGACTCGACGGCGCCGTCGAGCCGCACCACGCTGGCGGTGACGCCGTGCGTGGCGAGGTGCTCCTCGACCAGGCGCGGATAGGAGGTCGCGACGCGCTTGTCCTGGATATCCGCCACGGACGTGGCGACCCCGGGCGCTGCGGCGTAGCGGAAGGTCGAGCCGCCGAAGCCGAGCTCGAGGTGCTCGACCGCGTTCGCGCCCGAGTCGATCAGCAGGTCGCGGCCGGTGATGCCGGCGTGCACGGTGCCGGCGCCCACGTACACCGCGACGTCACGCGGGCGCAGGAAGAAGAACTCGACGTTGTTGCGCTCGTCGACGAGCACCAGCTCGCGCGGGTCGCGGCGCTGCTGGTAGCCGGCCTCCTTGAGGAGCTGCACGGCGGGGTCGGACAGGGAGCCCTTGTTGGGCACGGCGATGCGGAGCACTTCTCTCCCCTAGAGGTTCTTGTAGACGTCGTCGAGCGTGAGGCCCTTGGCGACCATCATCACCTGGGCCCAGTACAGCAGCTGCGAGATCTCCTCGGCAGCCTCCTCGCCGGACTGGAACTCGCAGGCCATCCAGGACTCCGCGGCCTCCTCGACCAGCTTCTTGCCGATGGCATGGACGCCCTTGTCGAGCATCACCACGGTGCTCGATCCCTCGGGCCGCTCCACGGCGCGGCGCTGCAGCTCCTCGAACAGGCTCTCGAACGTCTTCACGCCCGCCAGCCTAGTGGGAAACCTCAGACCCGGACTGCGTGGAGCAGCACCGCGTCCTCCGGCGCGAGCACCGGCACCTGCACGCCGCGCACGGCGAGCGCACGGCCCGTGAGACGCACCGGACCGGGCCACCACGCGGGCACCGCGCGGCCCGGCGCGTCGCCGTAGCCCTCGGGCGCGACGGGCGCGACCTCGTACGTCGCGTCCGGGTCGAGGCCCTCGAGCCGCACGAGCCCGACCTCGCCCACGAGCGGCAGCGCGAGGGAGGCCACCGAGTACAACGCCTCGGCGCCGTCGAGCCCCACGACGCCGTGGATCGCGTACGCGTCCTCCGGCAGGTCGGAGTTCACCACCGTGCCCGAGTGCAGCAGCGGCCGGAAGGTCTTGTGCAGCGCCACCCAGCCGGCGATCTCCTCCCGCGCGGCCACCGCATCGTCCGCCGTCACGTCCCACTCCAGCCCCAAGTGACCGAAGAGCGCGGTGGCGGCGCGGAACGTGAGCCGCGCCGTGCGGTATGTGGTGTGCGCCGTCGGCGGGCCCATGTGGGCGCCCATCATCTCCGGCGGGACCAGCAGCTGCGTCCAGCGCTGGATGGACTGGCGCTCGAGGGGGTCGTTGCAGTCGGAGGCCCACACGCGGTCGGTGCGCGACAGCACCTCGAGGTCCACGCGCGCGCCGCCGCCGGAGCAGGACTCGATCTCGAGACCGGGGAACGCCACCTTGAGGCCGTCGACCAGGCGGTAGAACGCGAGGGTCTGCGCGTGCACGATCCCGCGGCCCGTCGCCGTCGACTGCGCCTCGACCAGCACGCGGTTGTGGTCCCACTTGAGGTAGCCGGGGCGCAGCTCGCCCACCAGCGAGTGGAGCCGCTCCTCAATGTACGCGTACGCCTCCGGGTGGGTGAGGTCGAGCACCTGCTGGTTCCGCGCGGACACCGGCAGATGTCCGGGTGCCCGCGCGATCCACTCCGGGTGGGCGCGCGCGAGGTCGGAGTCGGGGTTGATCATCTCGGGCTCGACCCACAGCCCGAACTCGAGGCCCAGCGACCGCACGTGCTCCGCGAGGAAGCCGAGCCCGTCCGGGTACACGCCCTCGTCCACGTACCAGTCGCCCAGCCCGGCGTTGTCCGCGCGACGGTGGCGGAACCAGCCGTCGTCGAGCACGAACCTCTCGGCGCCCACCGCGGCCGCCGCGTCCGCGAGGGCGAGCAGCTTGCCGTGGTCGTGGTCGAAGTACACGGCCTCCCACGTGTTCACGGTGACGGGACGCGGGCCCAGCGCGCGGGTCGCGCGCAGGTGGCGGTGGAAGCGGGACGATGCGGCGTCGAGTCCCGCGGCCGAGTACGCCCCGTAGACCCACGGGGACTCGTAGGACTCCCCCGCCGCGAGGCTGACCTCGCCGTGCGCGAGCAGCTCGCCTCCGCCGATGACGGAGTCGCCCATGCGGCCGCGCTCGGCGAGCGTGCGGATGTTGCCGGACCACGCGACGTGGGTGGCCCACACCTCGCCCGCACGGAACGAGAAGCCCCGCGTGCCGGCGGCGAGCACGAACGCGCTGTCGTGGTCCGGCTTGCCGCCGCGCGACTCGCGCAGGCGCGTGCCCACGGTGAAGTCGGTGCGCTGGGGGGTGCGCTCGCGGATCCACCGGCCGGTGAAGTCGAGCAGGTCCTGCGCCTCGCGCGGGACGGGCAGCATGGTCGCGAGGGCGCCCACCTGGAACGGGACCTCGCCGCCGAGCGAGGTGAGCCGCGCGCGCGTGCGCACCAGGCCGGTGCCCAGCAGCTGCACGGTCACGGTCAGCTCGAGCGCCGCGTCCTCGTCCACCGCGGTGGTGACCACGGACTGGGCGCGGGCGTCGCCGTCGCCCTCCGAGGACACCTCGACGGTGCGCGCCACGAACCGCGTCGACGGGTGCGCGCCCGCGCGCGAGCCCTCGAGACCGGGCGTGCCCAGCCAGCCCCACGTGTGCTCGGGGACCACCGCGAGGGCGTGGCCCTCGTCGGCGCCGCCGAACGCGAAGCCTCCCTGGCCGGTCCGGACCAGGTCCGCCAGCGCATCGTGCGGCAGGTCGCCCAGGTCGGCGCCCCAGTGGGCGATGCGGGGCAGCCGCCCGCCACCCGTGGAGAGCAGGAGGGACACGCCGGAGGCGCGGAGGTGCACGACGTCGTCAGCCATGCCACCGAGCCTAGGGCCGCTACAGCCCGCGGATCACCACCGCGGTGGCGAGCGCCGCCTCGACGGCCTCGGCGCCCTTGTCCTCCTTCGAGCCGGGCAGGCCGGCGCGGTCGAGCGCCTGGGCGTCGTCGTCGGTGGTGAGGATGCCGAAGCCCACGGGGGTGGCGTGGACCCGGGCGACGTCGGTGAGGCCGCGGGTGACGGCGTCGCACACGTACTCGAAGTGCGGGGTGCCGCCGCGGATCACGACGCCGAGGCACGCGATCGCGTCCGCGCCCTGACGGGCGAGGGCCTCCGCGACCACGGGCAGCTCGAAGGCGCCGGGCACCCGGGTGACGCGGTAGCTCGCGCCGGCGGCCTCGGCGGCACGGATCGCGCCCGCGACCAGCCCGTCCATGACCTCGGTGTGCCACTGGCTCGCGACGATCTCGACGGTGAGGCCGTGCGCGTCGACCTCGACGGCCGGTGCTCCGGCTCCGCTCATGCGTTGTCTCCCAACAGGTGTCCCATCCGCTCGACCTTGGTGCGGATGTAGTGCTCGTTCTCGGGGTGGGCGCCCACGCGGTGCGGGATGCGCTCGATGCACTCCACGCCCGACGCGCGCAGGCCCTCGACCTTCGCGGGGTTGTTGGTGAGCAGACGGATCTGCGTCAGCCCCAGGTCGTGCAGGATCGCGGCGGCCGCGCCGTACTCGCGGCGGTCCACCGGCAGCCCCAGGTGGGTGTTCGCGTCGACGGTGTCGAGGCCCTGGTCCTGCAGCGCGTACGCCTGGATCTTCGCGGCGATGCCGATGCCGCGGCCCTCGTGGCCGCGCAGGTAGATCACCGCGCCGCCGTCCTCGACGATCCGCGCGATCGCGGCGTCGAGCTGCGGGCCGCAGTCGCAGCGCAGCGAGCCAAACGCGTCGCCGGTGAGGCACTCGGAGTGCACGCGCACCACGGGCACGATGCCGTCCTTGGGGGGCACCACGAGGGCCACGTGCTCGTCGCCCGTGCGGGCGTCGCGGTAGCCGTGGACGGTGACCTCGCCGTGCACGGTGGGCAGGCGGGCCTCGCCGCGGTGCAGCACCCGCTCGGGCCGCGCCGCGACCGGCGGCGGCTGGTCGCCCACGGCGCGGCGGTACTCGATGAGGTCCTGGATGGTGAGGAACGTGAGGCCGTCGCGCGCGGCGATCTCGGACGTGTCGCCCTGGCGCATCATGGTGCCGTCGTCGTTGACCATCTCGCCGATGACGCCCACAGGCTCGAGCCCGGCGAGGCGGCAGAGGTCCACGCAGGCCTCGGTGTGGCCGGGACGATGCAGCACTCCCCCGGGCACGGCGCGCAGGGGCAGCACGTGGCCGGGTCGGATCAGGTCGTCCGCGGTCGCGTCGGGGTTCGCGAGCACCTTGAGGGTAGCGGTGCGGTCCACCGCCGAGATGCCCGTGGTGACGCCCACGGCGGCGTCGACGGACACGGTGTAAGCCGTGCGGCGCGGGTCCTGGCTGCTGGGGACCATGAGCGGCAGGTTGAGCGCGTCGGCGCGCTCGGTGGGCATGGGCGCGCACAGGTAGCCGGACGAGTGGCGGATGCCCCACGCCACCCAGTCGGCGGTCGTGGTCTGGGCGGCCATGATGAAGTCGGCCTCGTCCTCGCGGTCGCGCGAGTCCGACACCAGGACGGGCTTGCCCTGGCGGAGGTCCTCGAGCGCCTGCTCGACCAGCGCGATCACGTCGACGCTCATGCGTGGGCCCCCACCAGCTTCTCGACGTACTTCGCGACCACGTCGACCTCGACGTTGACCCGCTCGCCCACCGCGATGGCACCGAAGGTGGTCTCCGCGAGGGTGGTGGGGATGAGCGACACGGTGACGCGGGCATCGTCGATCTCCGCGACGGTGAGCGACACGCCGCCCAGCGCGATGGATCCCTTGCGCACCACGTAGCGGGTGAGCGCCTCGGGGATCTCGAACGTGAGGTCGGTCCACTCGGGCTGCGAGTCCCGCGCCACCAGGGTGGCGACGCCGTCGACGTGGCCCTGCATGATGTGCCCGCCCAGGCGGCCGCCCGCGGGCGTCGCGCGCTCGAGGTTGACATGGGCGCCCTCGTCCAGGTCGCCGAGCGCGGTGGTCTCGAGCGAGACGCGCATGACGTCGGCCACCCAGGTGGAGCCCTCGTGCGAGGCGACGGTCAGGCAGACGCCGTTGACCGCGATCGACTCGCCGTGGACAAGGTCGGTGAAGCCGGGGGCCTCGATGGTGAGCCGAGCGCTCGCCTCGGAACGGGCCACGTGGGTGACCGTGCCGAGGGACTCGACGATGCCGGTGAACATCTACTGCGGTCCTCTCTGGAAGAAGGCGGTGACCAGCGTATCGACGCCCAGGGCGGTCGCCGTCACATCCTGGCCTCTCAACGCGCCCCCCATCGTCGCGATTCCCAGGTCTCCCACGGCGGACGTGCCCGCGCCCAGCAGCGCGGGCGCGATGTAGGCGTGGATCTCGTCGACCAGCCCCGCGCGCAGGAACGCGGTGGTGATGGTGCCGCCGCCTTCGACCACCACCGTACGCACCTCGCGGGCCTCGAGCGCGGCGAGCGCGGCGTGCGGGTCGCGGCTGCGGATCGCGATGGCGTTGTCGTCGCGCCAGACCTTGGCGCCGAACGTGTCCGACAGGCCCATGACCGCGCGCAGCGGCTGGTGCGGGTCATCGACGCCGGCGGGGCGGGCGGACAGTGCGGGGTCGTCGGCGCGGACGGTGCCGGTGCCCACCAGGATCGCGTCGACCTCGGCACGGACCGTGTGCGCATGGCCGCGGGCCGCCTCGCCGGTGATCCAGAAGCTGGTGCCGTCCGCGGCGGCGGTGCGGCCGTCGAGGGTCTGCGCCCACTTGGCGATCACCCAGGGCCGGCCGTGCGCGACCGCGCCCAGCCAGCGGCGGTTGACCTCCCACGCACCATGGTGCGGCACGTGCACGGCGTCGATGCCGCGCGAGCGCAGCACCTCTCCCCCGCGCGCCGCGACGGGGTTGGGGTCCTCGACCGCATAGCGCACCCGCGCGATCCCGGCGCGCGTGAGGGCGTCCGTGCACGGGCCGGTGCGGCCGGTGTGGGAGCACGGCTCGAGCGTGACGTACGCCGTCGCCCCGGTGACATCGGCGTGGCCCTTGGCCCGCGCATCGTCCAGCGCGGTGGGCTCGGCGTGCGGGGTGCCGGCGCCGTGGTGCCAGCCCTCTCCCAGCACCCGGCCGTCCTCGGCGACGATCACGCAGCCGACTCGAGGGTTGGGTCCATGCGCCGGGCCGCGCAGGGCGAGCTCGACGGCGCGGTCCATGGGCTCAGCGATGGTGCACCGCCTGCGCCAGGGCGCGCAGCGCGCCGATCTCCGCGCCGCGGTCCTCCGCGCCGTACACCGCCGACCCGGCCACCAGGACGTCGCCGCCGGCCGCGACCACGGTCGCGATGGTGTCGCGGGCCACGCCGCCGTCGGCCTGCAGCCAGAGGTCACGCCCTGCCGCGTCGGCCGCCGCCCGGAGCGCGGTCAGCTTGGGCATCATGTCGGCCATGAAGGCCTGTCCCCCGAACCCGGGCTCCACTGTCATGACGAGCACCATGTCGAGCGTGTCGAGCAGCGGCAGCACGTCCTCGACGGGGGTGCCGGGCTTGATGGCGCACGACGCCCGGGCCCCCAGGCTCCGCAGGTCCTTGGCGATGGTGCGCGGGTCGCGGGCCGCCTCGAGGTGGAACGTGACGGAGGCCGCGCCGATCTCGGCGTAGCGCGGCGCCCACCGGTCGGGGTCCTCGATCATGAGGTGCGCGTCGATGGGCAGCGGCGAGACCTGCGCGATGCGCTCGACCACGGGCAGCCCGAGCGTGAGGTTGGGCACGAAGTGCCCGTCCATCACGTCGACGTGGAGCCAGTCGGCGTCGCTGACGGCGAGGATGTCCCGCTCGAGGTTGGCGAAGTCGGCGGACAGGATGCTCGGCGCGATCTGGATGCCCATACGTCGAGCCTAGTGGCGGCGTCCGACGTCCCTGAGCGCGGTGGCGAAGGACGGCGCGATGGGCAGCTCGGGCAGCAAGGCGGCCTGATAGGCGTGGTAGACGTCCGGCTTGCCGGGCCACACCGTGCCGGCGGGCAGGTTCGCGGTGTCGAGCTCGTGGTGCCAGGAGCCGCGATCGTGGTCGATGAGACGCGCATCGGCGTACGCCCACCAGCCGCGCGCGTCCTCGGCGTAGCGGGTGTCGCCGGTGACCTGGCACAGCGCCTCGGCGGCGTTGACGGCCTCCGCGAGGACCCAGTGCATGCGCTCGCGGACCACGGGCGCGCCGCGCCAGTCGGTGGTGTAGACGAACCCGGGCGCGCCGTCGGCGTCCCAGCCGTCGGCGACCGCGCGTTCGTAGAGGGCGGCGGCGGGCGCGCGCAGGGCGTCGGTACCGAGGCTCGCGTCGACCGAGAGCATGAGGCGCGCCCACTCGAGGCCGTGGCCCACGGTGGCGCCGTAGGGACGGAACGGGTGGGCAGGCTCGGAGCGGTTGTGCTCGAGCAGCGGCGTCCAGGTGGCGTCGAAGTGCTCGGGGATGCGCCAGTCGTTGGCGCGGGCCCACTCGGCGACGCGGCCGGCGATGCGGGCGGCGCGCGCGTGCCACTCGCGGTCGCCGGTGACGTCGCCCGCGGCGAGGTACGCCTCGACGGTGTGCATGTTCGCGTTGACGCCGCGGTACGTGTCGAGCGTGGTCCAGGACGCATCCCACTCCTCGACGGACAGGCCCTCGGCCTCGTCCCAGAAGCGGCCGAGCGACACCGCGAGCGCGTCCGCGAGCAGCGCGTCCGCGCCCTCGATCCCGGCCGCGACCGCCGACGAGGCGGCGAGAACCACGAACGCGTGGCCGTACGCCTGCTTCGCGGTGACCGTGGGAACGCCGTCCTCGACCGCGGCGAACCAGCCGCCGTGCACCGCGTCCCGGAGCGCGCCGGCGGCGAGGGCGCGCACCCCGTGCGCGGCGAGAGCGAGCAGCGCCTCCCGGTCCGGCCCGCCCTCGGCGGGCGGCTCATCGGCGAGCGCGCCGAGCGCCGCGACGTGCGTCATGCGGCAGGTGATCCACAGCTCGACGGGATGCGAGGTGTCCACGCGGCCTTCCTCGTCCAGCCAGCCGAAGCCGTCGGGGCGCACCGCGCCGGTCATGAAGCGCAGCAGGTCCGCGCGCTGCGCGGCCAGGAACGTGGGGTCACCGGGGGTTGTCATGTCAGCTCCACAGGTTCTCAAGGAAGCGTGCCTGGCGCTCCCACTGGTACTGGTCGCCGCCCTCGTGGCCGTTGAAGCGGTACGTCACGATCTCCTTGGGTCCCGCCCACGCGTGGAACGCGGCGAACACCGTCGAGGGCGGGGTGATCGGGTCGCGCAGCGCAGCGGAGAACAGCGCTGGGGCTGTCGCGCGGGCGGCGTGGTGGACGCCGTCGACGTAGCGGAGCGTGGCGAGCGCGCGCTCCTCGTGGTGACGGTGGATCGCAAGGTAGCGGCAGATCTCCTGGTACGGGTCGCTGTCGGCGACGTCCATGCCGCGTTCGATGTCGCACAGGAACGGCACGTCGGCGAGCACTGCGGCGACCTCCGTCAGGCCCGCGGCGGCGACCGCGAGGCCGCCGCCCTGGCTCGCGCCCGCGACGACGACCCGCTCGGCGTCGACACCGTCGAGAGCGCGCGCGGCCTCGACCGCGCGCACCGCGTCCGTGATGACGCGCCGGTAGTAGTAGCTGTCGAAGTCGACGATGCCCCGCGTCATGTACCCGGGATGGGCCGGACCGCCCGCCGCTCCCCCGCCCGACGCATCGTCCGTGTGCCCGCCCGAACCCCAGGCGGAACCCTGGCCGCGCGTGTCCATCACCAGGTGGGCATACCCGGCCGCGGACCAGAAGAGCCGCTCGTGCGGGAGGCCACGCCCGCCACCGTATCCGTTGAACTGGACCACCACGGGCAGGTCGTCCGCGGACGCGCGCGGGCGCAGCAGCCAGGCCCGGATGGGGTCGCCACCGAAGCCAGCGAACGTGACGTCCGCGACGTCGACGGTCGCCAGCACCGAGTCGACCGGCGTGACCGTGAGCCCGAGGTCGTGGCGTCGGGCCTCGCCGAGCGTGACCGCCCAGCGGGCGTCGAAGTCGTCCGGCTCGGACGCCACGGACCGGTACGAGGCGAGCTCCTGCGGGCTCAGGTCGAAGTACGGCAATGCATGCTCCTCATCCCTGCACGGCGCCGACGCCGGTGCCACGCAACGCGAGCCTAGTGGCCGGTGGCAGGATCGGAGGCGTGGACCTCGACACCTTGGTGCTGATGCGGCGCGTGCGCGACCGAATCGACCGCGAGTACGCGCGCCCGCTCGACCTCGAGAGCCTGGCCCGCGGCGTCCACGTGTCCAGCGGCCACCTCAGCCGCCAGTTCAAGGCCGCGTACGGCGAGACGCCTTACCAGTACCTCATGACGCGGCGCATCGAGCGGGCGATGACCCTGCTGCGGCGCGGCGACCTCACCGTCACCGAGATCTGCTTCGCGGTGGGCTGCCAATCGCTCGGCACGTTCAGCGCGCGCTTCACCGAGCTCGTGGGCGTCCCGCCGAGCGTCTACCGCGCCGAGGGGGCCCCGGTCCTGCCGGGCATGGCGCCCTGCATCGCGCGGCGCATCACACGACCGGTCAGGAATCGAGAAGCGCAACCCACCCCGGCTCCGTAGCCTGGCAACCATGACCATCAGCATCCATTCGAGCTTCCTGCCGCATCTCGATCCCGAGGCATCGCTGGCCTTCTACCGCGACGTGCTCGGCTTCGAGGTCCGCCTCGACGTGGGCCACGGCGCGATGCGCTGGATCACCGTGGGACCCGTCGGGCAGCCCGACACCGCGGTGGTGCTCCACCCGCCGGCCGTGGGCCACGAGTTCAGCGACGCCGAGCGCGACACCCTCCTCGAGGTCATCGCCAAGGGCAGCTACTTCGGCATCAACCTCGCGACCGAGGACCTCGACGCGGAGTTCGCGCGGCTCGAGGCCGCCGGCATCGACGTGGTCCAGGAGCCGATCGCCCAGGAGTACGGCGTCCGCGACGCAGCCTTCCGCGACCCCGCGGGCAACCTCATCCGAATCCAGGAGGTCAACCATGTCTAGCGGCTTCTCCGACGCCGAGCGCGCCGCCATGAAGCAGCGCGCCGACGAGCTGCGCGCATCCAAGGGGCTCAAGGGCGCCGCGCGCCTGGCCAAGGAGCTCGAGGCGTGCGTCGAGGCCATCGAGGCGCTCGACGGCGTCGATCGCGACGTCGCGTCGCGCCTGCACATGATCGTCGCCGAGGAGGCGCCGGGCCTCGACCCGAAGACCTGGTACGGCTTCCCCTCCTACGCGCGCGACGGCAAGGTCGTGGTGTTCTACCAGCCCGCCTCCAAGTTCGCGACGCGTTACGGCCACGTGGGCTTCAACGAGGACGCGCAGCTCGACGACGGCCCCATGTGGGCCACCGCCTTCGCGATCATCGAGATGAACGACCAGGTGGACGATGCCCTCCGCGCCCTGGTGCGGAAGGCCGCCGGGTAGGCGGGCCGGCTAGGCGCCGGGCTTCTCCAGCAGCGCGAGGAACATCGCGTCGGTGCCGTGCACGTGCGTCCACAGCTGGACGTGCGGGCCGGCGCCCCACATGCGCGCCGTGGTCCCCGTCACCGCGGCCACGGCCTCGCGCGCGTCGAGCTGACGCAACGTGGTGCCGGCGACGATCTCCCTGGTCTCCGCCAGCACCGGCGAGCACGTGATGTACGCGAGCAGGCCGCCCGGCGCGAGCAGCCGCTCCGCGTTGGCGAGCAACGACTGCTGCAGCGCGACCAGCTCGGGAAGGTCCTCGGGCTGCCGGCGCCAGCGCGACTCGGGCCGGCGGCGCAGCGCGCCGAGCCCCGAGCAGGGGGCGTCGAGGACGATGCGGTCGTACGTCCCGCTCTCACCCCACGTGGTCCCGTCCCCGGTATGCACGGTCACGACCTCGTCGGGCACGGCGCGGACGGAGCGGCGCACCAGGTCGGCGCGGTGCGGGTGCAGCTCGACGGCGTCGAGCGTCGCGGCGCCGTCGGCGGCGAGCGCGCCCAGCAGGGCGGCCTTGCCGCCCGGTCCCGAGCACAGGTCCAGCCACCTCTCGCCCGGCTCGACGGGTTGCGCGGCCGCAAGTGCCGCGGCGACCACCTGGCTGCCCTCGTCCTGCACGGCGGCGGTGCCCTCCGCGACGGCCTCAAGGTCTCCCGGACGTCCGCCGGGCAGCACCACGGCGTAGGGCGAGTACTCCCCCGCCTCGCCGCCGGCCTGCTGGATGAGCTCCTCGCGGTCGATCAGCCCGGGCCGGGCCACCAGGGTGACGCGGGCGGGCGAGTTGTCGGACTCGAGCAGCGCGGCGACCTCGCCCTCGTGCCCGTCCGCGGCGAGGGCGTCCTCGAGCTCCTTCACCACCCAGGCCGGGTGGGAGTGGCGGGTCGCGAGGTCGGTGCCCACGAGGTCGAGCCACTCCTCGGCGTCGCGCTCGGTGATGCGGCGCATCACGGCATTCGCGAGGCGCGAGGCGCCCTCGTTGCGCTCGCGGCGCACCTGGGAGACGGTCTCGTTGACGGCGGCGTGCGGCGGCACGCGCATCGCGAGATGCTGGTGCGCACCCAGCCACAGCGACACGCGGACCTCGGCATCGAGGTCGCGGGGGTCGCGGCCGGAGGCGCGCTCGATGATCGCGTCGTAGAGCCCACGCATGCGCAGCGTGCCGTAGGCGAGCTCGGTGGCGAACCCGGCGTCGCGGCCCTCGAGCCGCATGCGCTCGAGCAGCGTCGGCATGAGCAGGTTGGCGTAGGCGCCCTCGGTGGAGACCGCCATCACGCAGTCGTAGGCGACGTCCCGTGCGCGGCTCATGCCTCCCCCAGCTGGGCGCCCTCGCCCAGGCGTGCGCCGCGCCACCAGGCGGCGGCGTCCATCGGCTTCTTGCCGGCCGGCGCGATCCACCCGAGCGCGACCGGCTCGGTGCCGGTGCCCACCAGCACCTCGCCCTCCTCGAGCCGCAGCTGGCCCGGTGCCGTGCCGCGGCGCTGCGGGCGCGGCGACACCGGCCCCAGCTTGGCCACGGAACCGTCGGGGAGCGTGGTCCACGCCCCCGGCGCGGGCGTGCAGCCGCGGACGCGGCGGTCCACCACGTGCGCGGCGAGGTCCCAGCGGACGTACGCGTCCTCGCGGGTGAGCTTCTCCGCGTAGCTGACGTCCTCGTCGGCCTGGGGCTGCGGGCGGGCCTCGCCGGAGTCGAGCAGCTCGAGCGACTGCACCATGAGGGGGGCGCCCAGCGTCGCGAGTCGCTCGAGGAGGTCGCCGGCGGTGTCGGTGACGCGGATGCGCTCGGTCAGCGTGCCGATGATCGGGCCCTTGTCCAGGCCCTTCTCGATCACGAACGTGGTCGCGCCGGTGATCTCGTCTCCGCCCATGATCGCGTGCTGGACGGGGGCGGCGCCGCGCCAGGTGGGCAGCACGGAGAAGTGGAGGTTGACCCACGCGAGGCGCACCGCCTCGAGCAGCGCGGGCCGCAGGATCTGCCCGTACGCCACCACGGCGGCGGCGTCGACGTCGAGCTCCTTGACGCGCGCGACCATGTCGGGCGCGGAGGCCTTCTCCGGGGTCCAGACGTCGAGGCCGCGCTCGAGCGCGTACTGCTTCACCGGCGACGGGTGCAGGGTGCGGCCCCGCTTGCCGGGGGCGTCGGGCTGGGTGAGCACCGCCACGATCTCGTGGCCCGCACCCTCGAGGGCGGCCAACGTCGGGACGGCGATCTCTGGCGTTCCGGCGAAGATCAGGCGCATCCCGCCATTTTACGGTCAGGACACGGGGTCGAGTGGCGCGTCCACCCGCATGCGCAGCTCGCCGTCGCCGGCCTTGGAGAATGCCTGCTGGCGGCGCCGGAGCGTGTCGACCACGCCCTGCGCGGCCCGCCTCGTCGCGAGCAGGATCGCCCCGCCCTTCGCGTCGACGACGGCGACGTCGCGGTGCCGCTCGAGACGCTCCCCCTCGACGGTCTCCGACAGCGCGAGGGTGAGGACCGCGGTGTCGCCCCACAGGCGGATCGCGCGGCGGAAGGGCGGCAGCGCGAGGTCGGCGCGCTCGCCGTACGCGTCCCAGGCCGCCTCCGCGGCACCCCAGGACACCAGACCCTCGCGCACCACGGGCGGCAGCTCGCCGACGGCGATCACCTCTCCCCCGTCGCCGCGCGGCCGCGCGAGCGCGGCCACCGAGAGCCACCAGCGCATCGCCTGGAGCTCGGCGCCCAGCGCACCGCCGGCTGGCACCTCGGCGCCCACGATGACGATGCACGCGTAGCCGCCGTCCACGGCCGGCAGCGCGGCAGGGGTCGCCACCACGAGGCCCCCGGTCACCGCGCCGTCCGCGACCGTGCCCACGGCGCCGGCGGACAGCGTCACGGGCACCTCGCCCGCCATCGCGCGCACCTGCTCCGCGATCCGCTCGACGCCCTGACGCAGCTGCTTGGTCGCGGGCGAGCCGCACTCGGCACAGTGCCAGTGCGGGTGATCGGCTCCGCAGTCGGCGCAGTGGAGCGGGCTGGTGGCACCCTCCCGGCGCAGCGCGCCGCCGCACGCCGGGCACGCGGCCCACTCCCCGCATCGTGCGCAGGCCGTGGCGCGCACGTACCCGGCGCGCGGGACCACGATGCCCACGGGACCTTGAGCGAGCGCCGCGCGGGCGCGGCGCCACACCTCGCCGGGCATCCAGTGCCAGCCCGAGGCGCCCTCGGCCTCGCGGCGCTGGTCGTCGATCACGGTGACCAGCGGAGTCGCGGTGCGCACGTCGCCGCGCGGGACGGCGGCGCGCTCGGCCCAGCCGTGCGCGACCAACGCCATCGCGTCCACGCTGGGCGCGTAGCCCGCGAACAGCACGCCGGCGCCGGCCTCGTCCGCGCGCATCGCGGCGACGGTGCGGGCGTGAGGGTAGGGCGCGTGGGGGTCCTCGTAGACGTTCGAGGCCTCGTCCCACATCACCAGGAGGCCCAGGCGGGGCACGGGTTGCATCGCCGCGGGACGCGTCCCCAGCACGATGCGCGCGTGCCCGTTCATGGCCGCGAGGTAGGACCCGAAGCGGACCGCCGCGCCGTCCTCGGCGTGCAGGACCGTGAAGTGGCCGCCCGAGCGCGCGGTCCAGCGCGAGAGGCCGGCTCGCGTCAATGCATCCGTGGCTGCCGCGACGGCACGCGCGTCGGGCAGGATCACGATCGCGGACTGGCCCGACGCGGCCACCCGGGTGGCCGGCGCGAGGAGCGCCTCGATGGGGAGCCCGTGGCGCCGTGCGGGGTCGGGCACCGCCTCCCACACGATGCGGGCGCCCGCGGCCACCGCGTCGGCGGGAAGCGAGACCGCGGCGGCGGCGGGCGCGAGCGTGGCGTGCGCCTCGCGGAACGCCTGCTCGTCGTGCTCGAGGGTGGACCAGTCGCGCTTCTCGACGGACGCGACACGGGGCGGCGCCATGAGGCGCAGCACGTCCCACAGGCTGCCGCCGTAGCGGCGCGCCACCAGCTCGGCGAAGCGGATCGCCTCCGGCGTGTACGAGGGCACCGCGGACGCCGACTGCAGGGGCGCGAGGGTCCCGCCGAACCCGGATGAGTCCTCCAGCGCGGTCACGACGCCGTTGATCAGCCGTCCCGCGAAGCGCACGCGCACCCGCGATCCGGGCGCGACCGTGCCGGCGAGCTTCTCCGGCACCTCGTAGTCGAACGGGCGATCGAGGTGGGGCAGCTCGCTGTCGACGCAGACGCGCGCGACAGCCACCGCTACCTGGCCGCGCTCTGCAGGTCCGCGGCGCGGTCGGTGCGCTCCCACGTGAAGTCGGAGAGCTCGCGGCCGAAGTGGCCGTACGCGGCCGTCTGGCGGTAGATGGGTCGGCGCAGGTCGAGCGCGTCGATGATCGCGCCGGGGCGCAGGTCGAACACCTCGCGGATGGCGTCCGCGATGCGCGCGTCGGGCAGCGTGCCCGTGCCGAACGTCTCGACGTAGAGGCCCACGGGGTGCGCGGTGCCGATCGCGTACGCGACCTGCACCTCGCAGCGGTCCGCAAGACCCGCGGCGACCACGTTCTTGGCGACCCAGCGCATCGCGTACGCGGCGGAGCGGTCCACCTTCGACGGGTCCTTGCCGGAGAACGCGCCGCCGCCGTGGCGGGCCATGCCGCCGTAGGTGTCGACGATGATCTTGCGGCCCGTGAGGCCCGCGTCACCCTTGGGCCCGCCGATCTCGAAGCGGCCGGTGGGATTGATGAGCGAGCGGTGCGCCGAGGAGTCGAGGTCGTAGCGCGCGAGCACGGGCGCGATCACGTGCTGCTCGATGGCGGCGCGCAGGTCCGGGGTCGCGACGGACTCGGCGTGCTGGCTCGAGACCACCACGGTGTCGACGGAGACGGCCGTGTCGCCGTCGTAGCCGACGGTCACCTGGGCCTTGCCGTCGGGGCGCAGCCCCTCGACCTCGCCGGTGCGTCGCACCTCTGCCAGGCGCGACGTGAGCGCGTGGGCGAGGTGGATGGGCAGCGGCATGAGCTCGGGCGTGTCGTGGCACGCGTAGCCGAACATGAGGCCCTGGTCTCCCGCGCCCAGCTCGTCCTCGTCGGAGTCGGTGGCGTGCCCCACGCCCTGCCAGATGTCCGCGCTCTGCTCGCCGATCGACACGGACACGCCGCACGAGTCCCCGTCGAAGCCCACATGCGAGGACGTGTAGCCGATGTCGTTGACCACGCCGCGGATGATGCCGGGGATGTCGACGTACGCCTCGGTGGTCACCTCGCCGGCGACGTGCACCAGGCCGGTGGTCACCATGGTCTCGACGGCGACGCGCGACAGCGGATCGTCGGAGAGCATCGCGTCGAGGATGGCGTCCGAGACCTGGTCGCAGATCTTGTCGGGGTGGCCCTCGGTGACGGACTCGGAGGTGAACAGGCGGAGCGAGGTCATGGGCGCCAGCCTAGTGGCGGGCACCGACCACGGCGTCGAGCACCGCATGCGCGACGGCGAGCTTGGAGCCCGCGGCCCGCGCCACCTCGTCACCCTGCGCGTCGAGGATCGTCACCTCGTTCGGGACGTCCCCGAAGCCGCGCCCGCCGCCCACGGGGTTGAAGACCAGCAGGTCCGCCCCCTTGCGCCGCGCCTTGGCGCGCGCGTGCTCCAAGGCGGACGCGGCATCGTCCCCCGTCTCCGCGGCGAAGCCCACGACGAACCTGCCGCCGGCCTCGACCAGCCCGCGCAGGATGTCCTCGGTCTCGACCAGCTCGAGCGTGAGGGTGCCGGAGCCGTCCTTCTTGATCTTGGTGGCGGTGGTCTCGCGCGGTCGGAAGTCGGCGACGGCGGCGGCCATGATGACCACGTCGGAGGGGGTCGCGCGCACGGCGTCGGCCATCTCCTGCGAGGTCTGGACGTCGATGCGGGCGACGCCCTCCGAGACCGGCAGCGCGACGTTGGCGGCGATCACCGTGACGTCTGCGCCGCGCTCGCGCGCGGCCTCGGCGAGCGCGAAGCCCTGGTGACCGGTGGAGATGTTGCCGAGGTAGCGCACGGCGTCGATGGGCTCGCGGGTGCCGCCCGCCGTGATGAGGACGCGCGTGCCCACCAGGTCGCCCCAGGGGGTGGACGATGCCCGGGTTCCGGGCGACTTCCCGTCCAGGGCGGCGTAGGCGGCGGCGACGATGTCGTCGGGCTCGGGCAGGCGGCCGGGGCCGGAGTCGGGGCCGGTGAGGCGACCCACGGCGGGCTCGATGACGGTGATCCCGCGCTCGCGGAGGGTGGCGACGTTGGCCCGGGTGGAGGCCTTCTCCCACATCTCGGTGTGCATCGCGGGCGCCACCACCACGGGGGCGCGTGTCGCGAGGAGTGCGTTGCCCAGGAGGTCGCGGGCCTCGCCGTGGGCGAGCTGCGCGAGGAAGTCGGCTGTCGCGGGGGCGACCAGCACCAGGTCCGCCTGCTGGCCGAGCTTGACGTGCTCGACCGCGGGGACGTTGTCGAACGTGTCCGACGTCGCGGGCATGCCCGACAGGGCCTCCCACGTCGCGCGCCCCACGAACTGCAAGGCTGCAGCCGTGGGGACGACGCGGACGGTGTGGCCGTCCTCCTTGAGGCGTCTCAGCACGATGGCGGCCTTGTAGGCCGCCACGCCGCCGGTGACGCCCAGGAGGACGCGCACCGGTGTTACTGCTGCTCTTCTGCCGAGTCGCCGAGCTCGAGCAGGTCGCCCTGGTTGAGCTCGCGCAGCGCCACGGACAGCGGCTTGTCGGTGGTGTCGGCCTCGACCAGCGGGCCCACGTTCTCGAAGTGGCCCTCGCCGAGCGCCTCGTAGTACGAGTTGATCTGGCGCGCACGCTTGGACGCGTAGATCACCAGGGCGTACTTCGAGTCGACCTTGTCGAGCAGCTCGTCGATCGGGGGGTTGGTGATGCCGATGGGGTTCGCGACGGTTCCGGCCACGGTTGCTCCTTCAAAGAATCGAAAAGACTTCCGGCATTCTACCGGGTGACGATGGACAGCAGCTCGCGCGCCGCGCGCTCGACGGTGTCGTTGACGATCACCTGGTCGAACTCGTCGACCGCGGCGAGCTCCTGGCGGGCGGTGGCGAGGCGGCGCCCGCGCTCCTCCTCGCCCTCGGTGCCCCGGCCCACGAGCCGGTCCACCAGCTCCTCCCACGACGGCGGCGCGAGGAACACGAAGTGCGCGTCGGGCATGGCCTGCTTGACCTGGCGGGCGCCCTGCAGGTCGATCTCGAGGAGCACGCTCTCGCCCTGGGCGAGGCGCTCGTCGACCGGTCCCCGAAGGGTCCCGTAGCTGTTCTGGCCGTGCACGGTGGCGTGCTCGAGGAACTCCCCCGCCGCGATCCGGCGGTCGAAGTCCTCGCGGGTGATGAAGTGGTAGTGCACGCCGTCCACCTCGCCGGGGCGAGGGTCGCGCGTGGTCGCGGACACCGAGACGTACACCTCGGGGGCCATGTCGCGCAGGGCGCGCACCACCGTGCCCTTGCCGACCGCGGTGGGGCCGGCAAGGACGACGAGTCGGCTCATCGACGCTCGCGCTCGATGAGTGCCTCAACCTGGTGCTGGCCGAGCCCGCGGATGCGGCGGGCGAGGGAGATGCCGATCTCCTCCATGACGATCTGCGCGCGCTTGGGCCCGATGCCGGGCAGGCACTGCAGGAGGTCGCGGACGCGGATGCCCGCGAGGGCGTCGTCCGCCTTGGCCCGCTTGATGGCCTCGGCGAGGCTCATCTCTCCGCGGGTCAGCTCCTCCTTGAAGACGCGGCGCGCGGAACGCACGGCGGTGGCCTTCACGAGCGCTGCGGCGCGCTGCTCATCGGTAAGTTCCGGGGTGGCCATGGCCTCTCCCTTTCCCCTGCGGCTAGCGCAGGATGGTCCTGGCGGCGGTCGAGGCCTCGATGACGGCCTCGCGCAGCTTCTCGACAGTGGGGCCGGCCTGAAGCACGCCCCTCGACTGATTGACGAGCACGCGGTCCCGCGCGTTCCCGAAGACCAGGGACAATTCCGCTGGTCCCGCCCCTTGAGCACCCACTCCGGGGCTCAGAAGGGGACCATTGACCCGGTCGAGATCGATGCCGAGACGCTGCACCGCGTCACCCACGGTGGCGCCGACCACGAGGCCGACGTCGCCCATCGGGCTGGCACCGCTGTTGAGCGCGGCCGCCGCGTCGGCGACCACGGCCGCGACGGCTCGGCCGTCCGGCGCGATGGCGTGCTGGACCTCGGGCCCCTCGGGGTTCGAGGTGAGGGCCAGCACGAAGATGCCCTTGCCGTGCTCCTTGGCGAGCTCGAGCGCGGGGGTGAGCGAACCGAAACCGAGGTACGGCGACACGGTGAGCGAGTCGCACTCGAGTGGCGCGCCGGGGCGCAGGTAGGAGTCGGCGTAGCCCTGCATGGTGGAGCCGATGTCCCCGCGCTTGGCGTCGAGCACCGTGAGGATCCCGAGCTCGCGGGCCCGGCCCAGCACGTGCTCGAGGGCCGCGACGCCGGCGGAGCCGTGGCGCTCGAAGAACGCGGCGTTCGGCTTGACCGCCGCCGCGTTCCCGGCGCTCGCCTCGAGCACCGCGTCACCGAACGCGACGAGCGAACCCGCCGAGTCCTCCAGGCCCCACGCCGCGAGGAGCCCGGGGTGGGGGTCGATCCCCACGCAGAGCGGACCGTACTGGTCCATCGCGGCCGCGAGACGGGCGCCGAACGCCATCCCTACCTCCCTCAGTGCGGCCCGGTCCGGGCCGCCGTAGTCACTCTACCTGCGATGTTGGTTCAGCGCGCGGCGTCCTGGAGGCTGAGCACGTCGAACGGCCCGGCCTGCAGCGCCTCGATCGCGAGCACCGCCGCGGACAGCTGCTGCGTGGTGGTGACGATCGCGATGTCGGCCGCGGTGGCGGCCGCACGGATCTCGTAGCCGTCCGCACGCGCGCCCTGACCGGACGGCGTGTTGACGATGAGATCGACCGCGCCCTCGTGGATGAGGTCCACGATGGTCGGCTCCCCCGCCGGGCCGCGCCCCTCGGAGTGCTTGCGCACCACGGTGGACGGGATGCCCATGCGCTGCAGCACCACCGCGGTGCCGGCGGTCGCGAGGACGTCGAAGCCCAGCTGGCGCAGGCGCGCCACCGGGAACGTGATGGAGCGCTTGTCGCGGTCGGAGATCGACACGAACACCTTGCCGCCGGTAGGCAGGCCGCCGAACGCCGCGGACTGCGACTTGGCGAACGCGAGCGGGAAGGTCTCGTCGAAGCCCATGACCTCGCCGGTCGAGCGCATCTCGGGGCCGAGCACCGAGTCCACCGCGATGCCCTCGTGGGTACGGAAGCGCTTGAACGGCAGCACCGCCTCCTTGACGGCGATGCGCTGGGTCGGGTCCACCGTCGCGGCGTCGTGCTCGGGCAGCATGCCGGAGGCGCGCAGCTCCGCGATGGTGGCACCGGCCATCACCTCTGAGGCGGCCTTGGCGAGCGGGATGCCGGTCGCCTTGGCCACGAACGGCACCGTGCGGCTCGCGCGCGGGTTCGCCTCGAGGACGTAGAGCACGTCGGAGACCAGCGCGTACTGGACGTTCATGAGGCCGCGCACGCCGATGCCCCTGGCGAGCGCCTCGGTGGAGACGCGGATGCGCTCGAGCTCCGCCGCGGACAGCGAGAACGGCGGCAGCACGCACGCCGAGTCGCCGGAGTGGATGCCGGCCTCCTCGATGTGCTCCATCACGCCGCCCAGGAACATCTCCTCGCCGTCGTACAGCGCGTCGACGTCGATCTCGATCGCGTCGTCGAGGAAGCGGTCCACCAGCAGCGGCGCGTCGGTGGCGTGATCGCCCACCGAGTCCATGCGGGTGCCGTAGTCCTCGAGCTGGGCGCGGTCGTAGACGATCTCCATGCCGCGGCCGCCGAGGACGTACGACGGACGCACCAGGACCGGGTAGCCGATGGACTCGGCGATCTCGATCGCCTGGTCGATGCCGTGCGCGGTGCCGTACGCGGGCGCGGGCAGCTTCGCCTGGTCGAGCACGCGCCCGAACGCGGCGCGGTCCTCGGCGTTGTCGATCGCCTCGGGGCTGGTGCCCAGGATCGGCACGCCGGCGTCGGCGAGGCGCTGCGCGAGCGACAGCGGGGTCTGGCCGCCCAGCTGGACGAACATGCCCTTGACCGGGCCCACCGCCTTCTCCGCCTCGTAGACCGCCATGACGTCCTCGAACGTCAGCGGCTCGAAGTAGAGGCGGTTGGCGGTGTCGTAGTCGGTCGACACGGTCTCGGGGTTGCAGTTGACCATGATGGTCTCGTAGCGGTCCTTGAGCGTGAGGGCCGCGTGCACGCACGAGTAGTCGAACTCGATGCCCTGGCCGATGCGGTTGGGGCCCGAGCCGAGGATGATGACGGCCTCGCGGTCGCGCGGCTGGATCTCCGTCTCCGCGTCGTAGGAGCTGTAGTGGTAGGGCGTGCGGGCCTCGAACTCGGCGGCGCAGGTGTCGACGGTCTTGAAGACCGGGAGCACGCCCATCGCCTTGCGGATCTGGAACACCTCGTTGACCTGGAGGCTGCGGAGGTCCGCGATCTGCTGGTCGGACAGGCCGTGGCGCTTGGCGTCACGCAGGAGGTCCGCGTCGAGGGTGGCGGCCGTGCGGACGGACGTGGCGACCTCGTTCATCAGCAGGATCTGGTCGAGGAACCACGGGTCGATCTTGCAGGCGTCGAACACCGTCTCGAGCGGGATGATCCCCGCCTCGACGGCGCGCAGGACCTGCTGGACCTGGATGAAGCGCTTCTCGGTGGGGACCACGATCGCGGCGAGCAGGTCATCCAGCTCCGCGCCCGACGGCACCGGGCCGTCCCAGTGGAAGTTCGCGCCCTTCTTGTCGATCGAGCGGAGCGCCTTGCCCAGCGCCTCGGTGAAGGACCGGCCCAGGCTCATCGCCTCGCCCACCGACTTCATGGTGGTGGTGAGGACCGGGTCCGCGGCGGGGAACTTCTCGAACGCGAAGCGGGGCACCTTCACCACGATGTAGTCGAGCGTGGGCTCGAAGGACGCGGGCGTGGAGCCGGTGATGTCGTTGGGGATCTCGTCGAGCGAGTACCCGATCGCGAGGCGCGCGGCGATCTTGGCGATCGGGAAGCCGGTCGCCTTCGACGCGAGGGCCGAGGAGCGGGACACGCGCGGGTTCATCTCGATGACGATGAGGCGGCCGGTGTCGGGCTCGACCGCGAACTGCACGTTGCAGCCGCCGGTGTCGACGCCCACCTCGCGGATGATCGCGATGCCGACGTCGCGCATGCGCTGGTACTCGCGGTCGGTCAGGGTGAGCGCGGGGGCCACGGTGACGGAGTCGCCGGTGTGCACGCCCACGGGGTCCACGTTCTCGATCGAGCACACGACCACGACGTTGTCGTGCTTGTCGCGCATGAGCTCGAGCTCGTACTCCTTCCAGCCGAGGATGGACTCCTCGAGGAGCACCTCGGTGGTCGGCGAGTAGTGGAGGCCCGCACCCGCGATGCGGCGGAGGTCCTCCTCGTTGTACGCGAAGCCGGAGCCCAGGCCGCCCATGGTGAAGGACGGGCGCACAACCACCGGGTAGTTGAGGTCCTCGGCGGCGGCGAGGCACTCCTCCATGGTGTGGCAGATGTGCGAGCGGGCGGAGTCCGCGCCGCAGCGCTCGACCACGCCCTTGAACAGCTCGCGGTTCTCGCCCAGGTGGATGGCCTCGAGGTTGGCGCCGATGAGCTCGACGTCGAACTTGTCGAGGATGCCGGCCTCCGCGGCCGCGATGGCAGCGTTGAGGGCGGTCTGGCCGCCCAGGGTCGGGAGGAGGGCGTCGGGGCGCTCCTTTTCGATGACCCGGGCGATCACCTCGGTGGTGATGGGCTCGACGTAGGTGGCGTCGGCGAACTCCGGGTCGGTCATGATGGTGGCCGGGTTGGAGTTGATGAGGATGACGCGGATGCCCTCGGACTTGAGGACGCGGCACGCCTGGGTGCCCGAGTAGTCGAACTCGCAGGCCTGGCCGATGACGATCGGGCCGGACCCGATGACGAGGACGGACTTGATGTCGTCGCGCTTAGGCATGACGGCCCTTCATGAGGTCGAGGAAGCGGTCGAAGAGGTACGAGGCGTCGTGCGGACCGGCCGCCGCCTCGGGGTGGTACTGGACCGAGAACGCGGGGATGTCGCGGCACTCGAGGCCCTCGACCACGTTGTCGTTGAGGCACACGTGGCTCACCAGCACCTTGCCGTAGCCGTGCGGGCTGTCGGACTCGCCGTCCAGCGGCGCGTCGACGGCGAAGCCGTGGTTGTGCGCGGTGACCTCCACCTTGCCGGTGGTGCGGTCCATGACGGGCTGGTTGATGCCGCGGTGGCCGAACGCCAGCTTGTAGGTGCCGTAGCCGAGCGCGCGGCCCAGGATCTGGTTGCCGAAGCAGATGCCGAAGAACGGCACCTTCGCGTCGAGGATCTCGCGCAGCGTCGCGACTGTCGCGTCGGCGGCGCCCGGGTCGCCGGGTCCGTTCGAGAAGAACACGCCGTCGGGGTTCATCTCCAGGATGGACGATGCGGGGGTCACCGAGGGGACCACCGTCACCTTGATCCCGCGCTGGGCCATCTGCTGGGGCGTCATCGCCTTGATGCCGAGGTCGACTGCCACCACGTGGGCGACCTGCTGCCCCTCGGCCTCGACCACGTAGGGCTCGGTGACCGAGACCTCGTCGGCGAGGTGCGCGCCCTTCATCTGGGCGGACTCGCGCACCCGGGTGAGCAGGGCATCGTCCCCCGCGAGGGCCTCGCCCGAGAAGATGCCGGCGCGCATCACGCCGGCCGTGCGCAGGACGCGGGTGAGCTGGCGGGTGTCGATGCCGGAGATGCCGACGATCCCCTGGCTCACCAGGTCCTCGTCGAGGCTGCGCTGCGCGCGCCAGTTGGAGGGGCGGCGTGCGGGGTCGCGGACCACGTAGCCGGCGACCCAGTACTGGCGGGACTCGTCGTCCTCGTCATTGACGCCGGTGTTGCCGATGTGCGGCGCCGTCATCACGACGATCTGCTTGTGATAGCTCGGGTCGGTGAGGGTCTCCTGGTAGCCGGTCATGCCGGTGTTGAAGACGATCTCGCCGAGCGTCTCGCCGGTCGCGCCGTACGCGCGGCCCTCGAACGTCTGGCCGTCTTCCAGGACCAACACTGCACGGTCGCTCATGCGAACGCTCCTTCCAGCTGCGCGTCGAGATGGGTGGGGACGCCGCGCAGGAAGGTGGCCACCGCGCGGCCCGGCAGCTCGATGCCACCGTACGGGGTATTGGACGCGCGCGAGGCCAGGGCCTCGGGCGTCACGGTCCAGGCGGCCTTCGGGTCCACCAAGGTGAGGTTGGCGGGCTCGCCCTCGGCGATGGGGCGGCCGTGGAGGTGGTCCACCTGGCCGATGCGCGCGGGCGCCTCCGACATGAGGCGGGCGACGTCGCGCCAGGTGGCGGCGCCGGTGTCGACCAGGACCTTCTGGATGACGCCGAGCGCGGTCTCGAGGCCGAGCATGCCGAACGATGCGGCGGCCCACTCGCAGTCCTTGTCCTCGCTCGCGTGCGGGGCGTGGTCGGTGGCGATGATGTCGATGGTGCCGTCCGCGACCGCGGTGCGGAGCGCGTCGACGTCGGCCTGGGTGCGCAGCGGCGGGTTGACCTTGAACAGCGGGTCGTAGGTGCGCGCGGACTCGTCGGTGAGCAGCAGGTGGTGCGGGGTCGCCTCGGCGGTGACCTTGATGCCGCGCTCCTTGGCCCAGCGGATGATCTCCACGGAGCCGGCGGTGCTGAGGTGCTGGACGTGGACGCGGGAGCCGACGTGCTCGGCGAGGAGGGCGTCGCGGGCGACGATCGACTCCTCGGCGACGGCGGGCCAGCCGGCGAGGCCGAGCTCGGCGCTCACCTCGCCCTCGTGCATCTGGGCGCCCTCGGTGAGACGGAGGTCCTGCGCGTGCTGGACCACGGCGCCGTCGAACGTCTTCACGTACTCGAGGGCGCGGCGCATGATCACCGGGTCGTAGACGCAGACGCCGTCGTCGGAGAACAGGCGGACGCGGGCCTTGGAGCTGGCCATGGCGCCCATCTCGGACAGGTGCTCGCCCTTGAGACCGATGGTGACGGCGCCGACCGGGTAGACGTCGATCAGGCCGATCTCCTGGCCGCGGCTGTAGACCTGCTCGACCACGCCGGCGGTGTCCGCGACGGGGTTCGTGTTGGCCATCGCGTGGACGGCGGTCCAGCCACCGCGGGCGGCGGCGCGGGAGCCGGTCTCGATGGTCTCGGCGTCCTCGCGGCCGGGCTCGCGCAGGTGGGTGTGGAGGTCCACCAGGCCCGGGAGGACCACGAGGCCGTCGGCCTCGACGACCACGGCATCGTCCGGGGTCTCGATGGTGTCGGCGACCTTGGTGATCACCCCGTTCTCGATGAGGAGGCTGGCGACGGTGTCGCCGTAGAGGTTGGCGTTCTTGATGACGATGGGGCGGCTCACTGAGCGGCCTCCTCTCCGGCGAGCAGAAGGTACAGGGCGGCCATGCGGACGGCGACGCCGTTCGCGACCTGCTCCACGATGACGGAGCGGGGCGAGTCGGCGGCCTCGGCCGAGATCTCGAGGCCCCGGTTCATGGGGCCGGGGTGCATGACGATGGCATGGTCGGGCAGGCGGCGCAGGCGGTCCCCATCGAGGCCGAAGATGCGGGAGTACTCGTTGGGGCTGGGGAAGAACCCACCACCGGTCATCCGTTCGCGCTGGACGCGGAGCATCATGAGGGCGTCGATCTCGTAGGTGTCGAGAGCCTGGTCGAGCGTGTGGACCACGTCGCAGGGCCAGGGCTCGATGCCGACCGGGACCAAGGTGGGCGGGGCGACCAGGACCACCTTCGCGCCGAGCGTGGTGAGCAGGTACACGTTGGAGCGGGCGACGCGGCTGTGGAGCACGTCGCCGACGATCGCGACCGTCACGCCTTCCAGGTCCCCGCCGGGCGCGAGGTGCTTGCGGATGGTGAAGGCGTCCAGCAGCGACTGGGTGGGGTGCTGGTGGGTGCCGTCGCCCGCGTTGAGGACGCTGCCGTGGAGCCAGCCGCCGTGCGCGAGCTGGTAGGCGGCGCCGGAGGCCCAGTGGCGGACCACCACGGCGTCGGCGCCCATCGCCTGGAGGGTGAGGGCGGTGTCCTTGAGGGACTCGCCCTTGGACACGCTCGAGCCCTTGGCGGAGAAGTTGATGACGTCCGCGCTGAGGCGCTTGGCGGCGGCCTCGAAGGAGATGCGGGTGCGGGTCGAGTCCTCGAAGAAGAGGTTGACCACGGTCTTGCCGCGCAGCGTGGGGAGCTTGCGCACCTCGCGCTCCTGGGTGGCCGCCATCTGGGTGGCGGTGTCGAGGATGCGCAGCGCGTCCGTCTTGGAGAGGTCCTTGGTGGTGAGGAGGTGGCGCATGGTCACTCCCCCTTCCTCAGGATCACGGCGTCCTCGCCGTCGATCTCCTCGAGACGCACGTCGACGCGCTCGGAGCGTGAGGTGGGGATGTTCTTGCCCACGAAGTCGGCGCGGATCGGCAGCTCGCGGTGGCCGCGGTCGACCAGAGCGGCGAGCTGGACGGCGCGCGGCCGTCCGAGGTCGCGGATGGCGTCAAGCGCGGCGCGGATGGTGCGGCCGGTGTGGAACACGTCGTCCACCAGGACCACCACGGCGTCGTCGATCCCGGTGTCGGGGACCGAGGTGGTGCCGATGGCGCGGGTCGGGTTCTTGAACAGATCGTCCCGGTACATGGTGATGTCGAGGGCGCCCGTGGCGAGCTCGGCGTCGAAGGCGGGCTCGATCTCTGCGATGCGGGCGGCGAGGCGGTGCGCGATGGGAAGTCCCCGGGTGGGGATCCCCATGAGGACCACATCGGCGGCGCCGTCGTTGCGCTCCACGATCTCGTGGGCGATTCTGGTCAGCGCGCGCGAGATGTCCGCCGCGCCCATGATGGTGCCAGTCACCTGGCGACCTCCTTCCCCGCCTCTCTGGACGGTCCTTAAAGGATGTCTGGGTTGCGGTAGATACCCTACCCGACGGCGCCGGGGTGGGGTGGCTTGTCGAGGCTGGCCGTGCCCCCGCCGAACAGACACGCGTGACCGGGTGAGGCGATCGACCGACCGTCTCTGCCGGCTTGATCTTGCGCGACGCTGCAAGCCATCACGGTCACTTCCAGTACCTAATCTTCGCGCGTTGTGCAGCGTGCCAATATTGGCGCACGACCCAATTGGTCAATCGGATAGTGCCGCCGGCCGCACACGGTCGACCAGGAGTTGCGTTGCTGTTCGCAACGACCATCCGCCGGACATTGCGTACGCGATCCGATGTAGTTGATTGGGACTTTTGCGAACGCCAAGCGTGAGGCCGGCGCTCCCGCGCCTCACGCGTTCGCGAGCAAATGTCACCGCTCCCCCATCGCGTTCTGAGTCCGGATAAGCGGCCCATCCGTTTGGTGACAGAGCTGGCGATGTACCCCCGTGCTCATCAGACACCAGGTTGGCCGGGTTCGCGCCTGCCATTGCGGACGGCCAGACGAGCTGTGCCACTAAATTGGCCGGGCATGCGGGCCGCGCAAAACAGCGCCAGCAATGCAAATTAGAGCCACACCCGCGTGCCCAGGATCACGTTTCGCGCCTATTGCTCCGTAGGGGCTGGTACCTCGCGCGCAAGCAGGGTCGAAGGCGACGAGGCCGCGGCAAATAGGGACCTTGACCGTGCCGCGCTCGCACGCTGCAGTCGCCGTATTGTCCGGCCCAGCCGCCAGATGTGAGCGCCGTCGTGCGAGCGACCACGGACCAACACCCACCTTCACACATGGTCAGCACCCAAACCGGCGAATTTGACCGAGTGCGACTGTGACCGGCGCTGCGCTGCGAGGCGTACGCAGGGCTCAAGCTCCGCGCCGCACCAACGGCCTTACGGCGAGACCTGCGGCCGAAACTCCGTCGCACGGCGTTGCGCGCGCCACCGGCACAAGGTGGTTCAGCTAGATTGCGGCGCGTGAAGGCGCGGGGCGCCGGGCGGGAGGCTGGCATGGCGACGAGCGCGGGTCCCGCTGTCCGCACCAAGTTCGACTCGACAGTGCTGGCTTCACAACCGCGTCGCAACGACATCCAGTTGATGCGCGCGTTCGCGGTCGTGGTGGTAGTGGCCTACCACCTGCGGCCCGATCTCATGCCAGGCGGGTTTATCGGGGTCGATGTCTTCTTCGTCATTTCTGGATATCTCGTGGGCGGGGGTCTGATCAACGAGGCTCTCAGCGCGGGGCACGTGAACTGGCGCGCGTTCTATGCACGGCGGGTCCGGCGAATCGTCCCCGCCGCCACTGTAGTTGCACTTGCGTCACTCGCGATCGCGTCGGTGCTGCTTAGCCCGCTGCAGAACACATTGCTGGGCCCCACATGGGACGAGCCATCGGTTTCTCGCGATGGAATCGCAGCGTCGCTCTCGGTCGTAAACCTTTGGCACGGGGCGCAGGCGAACGCATACGACATCGGAGCGCTTTCCTCTCCGTTCACCCACTATTGGTCACTCGGCGTCGAGGAACAATTCTACCTAGGCGCTCCGCTCATGGCTGTCGCAGTTGTCGCTGCCGCAAGAAAGCGTCGCCGGGACGCCACCGCAATCGTCGCAGCACTCGTGGTCTGGGGATTCATCTTTGGTGTGGCCGTTCCTTGGCTCATCACCTATGACGGATTCTTCGATCCGCTCTCGCGAGCGTGGGAATTTGGCGCCGGGATACTCGTGGCGATGGCGGCCCCACGCCTCAGAGAAGTGCGCAAAGACACAGCGCCATCGGCGGTCGCGACCTCCATTGCATGGCTAACGCTCATCGCACTTGCATTCTCGCTCAAGCTTGAGGGCGGGTGGCCCGGACTTCCGACGTTGGCTCCGGTAGGTGCCTCAGTCGCGCTGCTGGCCCTTGGCCTCGCGCGAAGCCCGGGTCGCATCGTGAACATGGCGGTATTTCAATGGGTGGGAGATCGTTCCTATTCGATATATCTTTGGCATTGGCCGATCATCATCGCGGCTGACCGTTTGACCTCGCACGCGCAGTCTTGGGCGGTCGGGGCCGGCGTGGTATTTACTACGCTATTGGCTGCACATTGGACGTACCGGTGGGTCGAGCAGCGATTCATGAGACGCGTGTCGCACCGACGCCCGGCGTCGGCCTCCTTGCTCGCTGCGGGCGCTCTGCTGAGCGTCATGGTCGCGTCCGTCGCCGTGGGTGGTCGCGCGTTCGACCAACTCCAAGGCGATGGCGGCGTGATGGCCACCTACGACGCTCGGCCTGTAGGTGAGGGCGCGTCGCAGGCACCCGTAGTCGTGCCGTCAAACTTGCGTCCGCAGATCTTCGCTGCGGCCGAGGACGAGAGTTCCATCGTGGCCGACGGCTGCAATACGGACCTCTTCGCAGAGGACTTTGTGCTCCACGATTGCCACTACGGTCGAAGTGGTCCGATCGTTGTACTATTCGGCGACTCGCATGCGGCGCAGTGGTTCGATGCCTTCGTACCTGCATTCGAAACCGGCAGGATGCAAATGGTGGTGCTAACGGCAAGCGGGTGCCCACCTATCGACCTGGTGGGCCTTAGGCTCCGCGACGAGTGCAACGAGTGGCGTCAGAGCGCACTCGCGCGGATACGCGCACTCCAGCCGTCTCTAGTGCTGCTCTCCATGCGCACGACCTACGACGAAGTGGATCACCATGACATGCTCGATGCAATCTCGGGAGGCGTGCCGCAACTCCTCGCTGAAATGCCTGTAGGCGCCGCTTGGATAGCCGACGTTCCGAAGTACGCCGATTCGCCCGCATCCTGTGCCAGCGGCGCTTACGCCGATGTCACCGGCTGCACGGGCGACGCCGCGTCGGTCATTCCCGCAGCTCAGAACTCTGCCCTTGAACAGGCATCACTGGATGCGGGAGCTGCATGGATCGATATGACTCCATACTTATGTGACGACACGTCGTGCCCGATCATCTTGGGCGACGTGCTGGTGTATAGAGACGACGACCACTTGACCGCCACTTTCGCGCGCGCGCTCGCACCGGTCCTGGAACCCGAGGTACTGAAGATCAGCCGGCGGCAATAACCCTTCGGCCTTGCCAACAGACGCCAGCTCGCATAGCGTCGATCTTGCCGTCGCGGTTCGCGCTAATCCCCGAGCGCAGGCGCTTCGCGGGCGATGGTTCCGAGCACTCCGTTGACGAACGTCGGCGAGTCGTCGGTGGAAAGGTCAGCCGCGAGAGACACAGCTTCGTCGATCGCAACGGCGGTGTCCACCTCGTCATTGCAGAGGATCTCCCACGTCGCGATGCGCAGCAGCGCACGATCGACTGCGGGCATCCGGGGTAGCGTCCAGTCTGGGGACGCATCCTGGATGATGGTGTTGATCTCGACCCACCACTGCACCACACCGCGCACGATCTGCTCGGAGTAGGGCGGCAGAGGCGTTTCGCGCCCGGAGTCGGTGACGCGGCGCTCGAGGGCCGCGAGCACGTTGTCGCCGCGCTGATCAGCCTCGAACAGAACGTCGAGTGCGCGCTTTCGGGCCTTGCTGCGGGCGCCCATCAGGCGGCACCTACGGACGCCGCGGCCCAAAGGGCCGAAAAGTGTGTGTGGTCAACAGTCATGATGTCCAAGGATACCGGCGCTCCCGGACCAGCCGCGCTCAACGACGGCAGCTAACCCTGTTCTGCGGTAGCAGGCGGCATCAGAAGTCCTTGTCGGTCAAGCTCGTCGAACACCTCGCCCGGGTAAACCCAGGCGAGCATCGATGCGCCGATGCTCGGAATCAGCGCCTCCGCGCCGTCGTAGTAGGGACGTGCGTCAGAACTGCTCGTGTAGACGACTTCAATGCCGACGGGAATGTCATCCACATCCACGACCTCTACCGGGTGATCGCCGGAATTGAATATCAGCCCATTGATGAGAGTGCCGAGGTCGGCAGACGCTCCGATGGGCACTGCAGCCGGAAGGTCCGAAAGACCGCTCACGCTTGCATCAGCAGGTCGCGAACCATCACGCACATCGATCGCGATCGAGTCGTGCGCCATCGAGAGCAGCATGAAAAGAGCCGCGACGACGGGCACAACTATCGCGCGGAAGTGCGCGACCGCAAGGACCAAGGCGGTGAGCGTGATCGTCACGCCCACGAGCAGAGGCCATTCCTGCTGCCCGCCTTCGGCAAAGGTATTGAGGTTGAGCCACGGCGACACACCTAGGATGTGCATGTCGATCCATTCGGTGTCGACCGAGATCATCGGCACCGTCAACAGCAGGAACGTGGCTGAGATCACCGTTGCCACTCCGAGGACCGTTGCGGAGAAGGCTCCCCACCGGAGCCGGACAATCACACCGAGGCCCATTGCGGCGAGGATGGTCCACAGCGGATCGCAGTACCTTCCGTAGAACCAAGCGTCGTGGCGCGGAGCCTGCATATTGAGGGCGATGGCACTCATGGTCGCCATAGCAACAACAGAGAGAACCAGGTAGGCCTCAAAGCCCGACCCTCGCCTTCCACGCGCTGCAGCGAATACAAGGCCCGCGGCCGCGATTGCCGGCCAGGCCAAACACATGTACCAGAACTCGCCTACCAACGCGCCGAGCGTCGCACCCCACGGTCGGTCGAGAAGTCCGCCAAACGTTGCGTCCACGCGATGGTCGGCGAGAAGCAATCGATCGGAAACCGCGAGGTAGACCGCGTACGAGCCGAGCGACGTCACGACTGCCGTCACGCCCGCGACCATTGACGAGCGCCAGTGATGTCGAAGCCTCATCAGACACCAGAGTCCTGCCGCGACGGCAATCGCGGTACCCCTACCGTGCGCCAGGATCACTCCGCCCACGGACAAGCCGAACACCAAGCCGCGTCCAAGCGTGGGCGACTCGGCCATGCGTGCAGCAGCTACGAGGCTCAAGGCAATGGCTGTCAGTAGGAGTGTCTCCGCGAAAAGATAGTTCGAGATAAGCGCGCGCGCAGGCGCCATCATCACGACCGCGGACACGGTCACAGCGGCGTTGCCCTTGATCCCACAACGCCGCACGAGCGCGGAGATCGGGGCGATAGCGATGACCGCAAGCGCCACCGTGATCCACACGCCGATCCGATAAACGAGCAGCGGATCGCTGGTGAACCACCATGCCGGTGCCATGAGCAGCGCAAGACCAGGCATGTAGCCCGATCCGAACAAGGCCCAGTCGGGGGACGCACCGCCGAGGACGCGAGAATTGCCGAGCATGACGATCTCGTCGAGCGCGATGATCGGATGATCGGCACCCCACGTCACCCAAACATGGGTCGCGATCGCCGCGAGAACCGCGAGGACCGGCACCCAAGTGGGCGGGTCCCAGACGAAGTCAGGTCGGCGCACGAGGAGACGGCGGCGATCTGGAGCGGCGGGGTCCGCAAGAGGCATGGGCAGGACAGACATGCGGCGACACTAGCGTCGTGCGAAGTGGGAGCTAGGACCGGCACGCCGCCCGGAGACGACCAAGCCCCCGCCGCACGGATACACGCGGCGGGGGCTTGATCGAACGAATCAGTCGTTGACGCGACCGAGGTACTCCCCGGTCGACGTGTTGACCTTGACCTTGGTGCCCTGCTCGAGGAACAGCGGCACCTGGATCTCCTTGCCGGTCTCGAGCGTGGCGGGCTTGGTGCCGCCCGACGAGCGGTCGCCCTGGAGGCCCGGCTCGGTGTACGTCACCTCGAGCACCACGGAGGCAGGCAGCTCGAGGAAGATCGGGTTGCCGTTGTTGGAGCCGATGACCGCGGACTCGTTCTCGAGCAGGAAATCCGTCGCGTCGCCCATGACGGCCGCGGACACGGGGATCTGGTCGAAGGACTGCGGGTCCATGAAGATGTACGACGTGCCGTCGAAGTACAGGTACTGCATGTCGCGGCGGTCGACGGTCTCGAACTCGACCTTGGCGCCGGCGTTGAACGTCTTGTCGACCACCTTGCCGGTGAGCACGTTCTTCAGCTTGGTGCGCACGAACGCGCCGCCCTTGCCGGGCTTCACGTGCTGGAACTCGATGACGGACCAGAGGTTGCCGTCGAGGTTGAGCACGGAGCCGTTCTTGATGTCGTTCGAAGTCGCCACAGGGGTGTCCTTACAGAAGTTTCTGGGATTAGTCCGCAGACGATTCTAGCCGACGCGCCGCGCCACGGCCTCGAGCGCCAGGCGGTAGCCCTCGACCCCGAAGCCTGCGATGGTCCCGGTAGCGACGCCGGAGATCACCGACGTGTGGCGGAACTCCTCGCGCGTGTGCGGGTTGGTGAGGTGCACCTCGACCAGCGCCAGGCTCGCGGCGGACACGAGCGCGCACGCGTCGCGCAGGGCGTACGAGTAGTGCGTGAAGGCCGCCGGGTTGAGCACCACGTGCCAGCCGGCGTCGACGGCCTCGTGCATCCAGTGGACCAGGTCGGCCTCGTCGTCGGACTGGCGGACCTCGACGTCGAGGTGCAGGTCCGCGCCCCACTGGGTCACCAGGACGGCGAGCTCGTCGTGGGTGGTGGTGCCGTACTTCTCGGGCTCGCGCGTGCCGAGCCTGCGCAGGTTAGGACCATTGACCACCAGGACGTTCATACGGACGAGCCTATCGGGGGACGATGCCCCGGTTCAGTCGGACACGGCGGCGTAAGCGCCCTGGACGAGCGCCGGGTCCGGGCCCTCGAGACGGATCGGGTTGCCGATCCCGGCGAGGATGACGAAGCGCAGGAGGTCGCCGCGGGTCTTCTTGTCGCGCTTCATCGCGGTCAGCAGCGCGTCCCAGCGGTGGCCCGGGTAGCTGATCGGCAGGCCAAGCCCGGACAGGATCGCGCGGTGGCGCTCGACCTCGTCCTCAGACAGGCGCCCGGCCAGGTGCGCGAGTTCCGCGGCGAAGACCATGCCCACGGACACGGCGGACCCGTGGCGCCACTGGTAGCGCTCGGTGTACTCGATCGCGTGCCCGAACGTGTGGCCGTAGTTGAGGATCTCGCGGAGGAACGACTCCTTGAGGTCGGCCGCCACCACGTCGGACTTCACCTGGATCGCTCGCGAGGTCAGCTCGACCAGCACGGGGCGCACCTCGTCGAGCTCACCCTCGCGCAGCGCCTCGAGGTTCGCCTCGACCAGCGCCAGGATCTGCTGATCCCTGATGAAGCCGCACTTCACCACCTCGGCCAAGCCCGCGACCAGGTCGTATCGCGGCAGCGTGTCGAGCGCGCGGACGTCGCAGAACACGGCGAGCGGCTCGTGGAACGCGCCCACCAGGTTCTTGCCCTCTGTCGTGTTGATGCCGGTCTTTCCGCCCACCGCGGCGTCGACCATCGCGAGCAGCGTGGTGGGCACCTGAATGACGCCCACACCGCGAAGCCAGGTGGCGGCCACGAACCCGGCAAGGTCGGTCACCGCTCCCCCGCCGAACCCGATCACCACATCGCTGCGGGTGAAATCGGACTTGCCGAGCACGCCCCAGCAGAACGCGAGCACCTCGGCGGATTTGCCCTCCTCCGCGTCGGGCACCTCGGCGATGACGACGGTGAGCCCACGCGCGTCGAGCAGCGCCTTGAGGTTGTCGACATGGCGCCGTAGCGGCGCGGCGGTCACCACGAGCACGCGTGCGGCCGTCTCTGGCACCGCCGCGGCGACGTCAGGAAGCAGGTTCTCCCCGACCGTCACGTCGTAGGGTGCGCTGGTGGGGACGGGGATGATGCGGTGGACGCTCATGCGCGCTCCTTCAGCTCCGCGTCGATGCGGACTGCGACGTCGGTGGGGCTGGTCTTGTCCGTGAGAATGGTGACGGTCGCGAGGCGCTCGTAGATGGGACGGCGGGCGTCCATGAGCGCAACCCACTGGGCGCGCGGGTTTCCCACGAGCAGCGGCCGGGAGGCGTTGAGGCCGACGCGCGGCGCAGCCGCGGCAAGGGAGACGTCGAGGAACACCACCGCTCCGCCCTCCGCGGCGTACGCCTCGAGCAGCGCCTGGGTCTCTGCCGCCAAAACAGCGCCACCGCCCAGGGCGAGGACGCCGTCGTGGGTGCGCAGCGCATCGTCCACGGCCTCCCGCTCGATGGAGCGGAAGGTCGCCTCGCCGTCCTCGAGGAAGACGTCGGGGATGGACTTGCCGGCGCGCTGCTCGATGTCGGTGTCGGTGTCGCGGCGCTCGACCTGCCACAGGCGCGCGAGCGCCTTGGCGACAGTGGACTTGCCCGAGCCGGGCGGGCCGATCAGGACCGCGCGGGGCGCCATCAGCTCAGGTGCTCCGGGATCTGGGCGACGTACGCGTCGATGTTGCGGCGCACCTCGGCGACCGAGTCGCCGCCGAACTTCTCCAGCAGCGAGTCGGCGAGGGTGAGGGCAACCATCGCCTGCGCGACGACGGCCGCGGGCGCGACCGCGCACACGTCGGAACGCTGGTGGATGGCCTTGGCCGCCTCGCCGGTCGCGGTGTCGATGGTGTCGAGCGCGCGCGGCACCGTGCTGATGGGCTTCATGGCGGCGCGGACGCGCATGGGCTCGCCGTTGGTCATGCCGCCCTCGACGCCGCCGGCACGGTTGGTGCGGCGCTGGACGCCGTCCTCGCCGTACTCGATCTCGTCGTGGGCCTGGGAGCCGCGGCGGGCGGCGGTGCGGAAGCCGTCGCCGACCTCGACGCCCTTGATGGCCTGGATGCCCATGAGCGCGGCCGCGAGGCGCGCGTCGAGGCGACGGTCCCAGTGGACGTGGCTGCCGAGGCCGACGGGCACGCCGTAGGCGACGACCTCGACGACGCCGCCGAGGGTGTCGCCAGCCTTCTGGCAGTCGTCGATCTCGGCGAGCATGGCGCGCGAGGTCTCGGCGTGGAAGCAGCGGATCGGGTCGGCGTCGAGCGCGGGTGTCGCGTCGGCGGGCGGGAGCGGCGCGTCCTCAGGGACCGCGACGGGGCCCACCTGGACCGTGTGCGCGACCAGGCGGATGCCGGCGGCCTGCTCGAGGAAGTTCTCCGCCACCTGGCCGAGCGCGACGCGCGCAGCGGTTTCGCGAGCGGAGGCGCGCTCGAGCACGGGTCGGGCGTCGTCGAAGCCGTACTTGGTCATGCCGACCAGGTCGGCGTGGCCCGGGCGGGGACGCGTGAGGGCGGCGGCGCGGGCGCCGGTGAGCTCCTCGGGGTCCACGGGGTCCGCGTTCATCACGGTTTCCCACTTGGGCCACTCGGTGTTACCCACCATGACGGCGACGGGACCGCCCTGGGAGACGCCGTGGCGGACGCCCCCGAGGATGGTGACCTGGTCCTGCTCGAACTGCATGCGCGCGCCGCGGCCAGCGCCCAGGCGGCGGCGGGCCAGCGCGGACTGGATCTCGCTGCTGGTGATGTTGACACCGGCGGGCAGACCCTCGAGGGTGCCGACCAGCGCGGGGCCATGGGATTCGCCTGCGGTGAGCCATCGAAGCATGGGCGTCATTCTTCCACGAGTGGACGGTCCGTCCGGATGGTGAGATGCGGAGGAGGGCCACCCTGCTGGGTGGCCCTCCTTCGTCGATGAGCTGGGTCCTAGGACGCGGGCTGCTCCTTGGCTTCCGACTTCTCCGAGAACGCGTCGTTGTCCGGGTTCGGCTTGGTCAGCTTCTCCTCGTCCACCACGGTCATGTCGGGGTTGAGGACGTAGACCGCTGCCGTGATGGTCGCGTGCACGTCACCGTCGTCCGGGTCATGCACGCCGGGGATCGGGGCGGAACCGGCGGGGCGCGCGAGCAACGAGTACTCGTAGATCTGGAACAGCTGGTCCTTCGGGTCTTGCATCGCGTCGATGAACTTGCGGATCTCCTCCGGATTGCCGACCATATCGATGGTGAACGGCACCATCTGGATGTCGCCGGCGAACGGGCCGTCGGTGACGACCGCAGTGACGGCGGGGGTCCAGCCCGTCGACGTAGTCGTGGTTGTGGCGGCCTGCGTGGCGGTCGGATCGGGCGCGTCCGTGGTGGCCGTCTCCGCCGGCGCGGTCGCCCCGACAGGGCCGGTGCTGAACAGCGCCGCCACCTGGGTCGAGACCAACCCGCTGGAATCGGCGAGCCAGCCGTCGACGGCGCTGGATTGCTGCTGCTCGAAGCTCACCAGCTCCGCCTTCGACGACTTGAGCGCGGCCCACACGCGGTTGCGCAGTCCATCGATGTCGATTGCGGAGGGCGCGTTGAGCGCGACCGCCGACTCGATCTCCGAATCCTCTGCGAGCAGTGCGGCGTACTCGTCGAGCTTCGCCGACTGCGCGTCGATCTGCGAAGTATTGGCCACGACGGCGTCCGTCTGAGCCCGCAGGTCCGACGCCTTGTCGAACTGCGGCTTGATCGCGAGGAACCACGCGAGCAATCCGATCGCGATGATGCCCAGGACGGTGAGCATCACGATGGGCGCGTAACGAGAGTTCAGCATGTCACTCCTCCGTGGTCTCAGTGCTGGCTGCGGGGCTCGGCTCGGCGCTGGCAGCAGCCTCGGTCTCGGCCGTGGCGGTCGCCTCGTTACCGTTCGCGGCGACGATGGACACCGCGTCGACGCCGGACAGCGAGCCCTCCGGAGTGAGCCGCCCGGTGAGCCTGAGGTCGGTGATGATCGCGCTGCCGCTCACCCGGTAGTACGTAGTTGCGCCGTCCTCCTCGTAGGCCTCAGAGGTGCCACGCACGTTCGCGATACCCGGGAGCGCCTCGAGCCGCTCGAGCAGCTTGGTGGCGTCGTCGAGGCTCTCGGCCCGCGCGGAGAAGGTGACGCCTCCCACGCCTCCGCCGAAGAGGTCGTCGTCGACGGTGCCGAGCGCCGTGGCGTTCGGGCCGAGGACATCGATCTGGTCGAAGCTCGTCGAGTCGTTGGCGACCGATTGGAACGCGGCGGTGAGGGCCGAGTAGCTGAGTTCGCCGTACCCCACCTGGGCGAGCGCGTACTCCTGCTGCTCCCTCGCCAGGACGTCGGTGTACACCGACGCCTTCGCGTCGCGAGCCGCGACCGAGGTCGCCTCGGTGGCGGCGGCATCGTCGAGCTCACCCTGAGCGAGCCCCGCTGCGGCAAGCGCACCCAGATAGCCGAGCACCGCCAGCGCGACGGCGCCGACGATGGCGAGGATCGCGAGTCCTCGCACGGTGTTCATCTTCTTGCGCTCGGCGATCTCCGCCGGGATCAGGTTGACGCCGGGGAGGCCGGGCGCACCGTACTTGAGAGCGGTCTCGTTCACTTCGCACTCCTCATGCCGAGGCCGACGGCCACTGCCAGCGACGACTCGCGGCCCTGCAGCTGCGTCGCATCGACCTTCTTGCCCAGGTTCATGCCGGCCAGCGGCTCGCCCAGCATGACCGGAAGGCGCGTGGCGCTAGCCAGCGACTGACCGAGGCCGCGCAGCTGGCTGCCGCCTCCGGTCAGGACCACACGCTCGACGGCGCCGCCGGGGTTGGAGCTCGCGAAGTACACGAGCGTGTTGCGCACGGCCTCGATGAGCGGGTTAAGCGAGTGCGCTGCCGCCTCGGCGAGACCACGCCGCTCGGGGTGGACGTTCATGTCCATGCCGATCTCGCGCTTCACCATCTCGGCATCTGCGCCCGCGCCCTTGAGCGCCAGCGCGATCGCCTTGGTCGCGTCGCCCGCGGCCTGCGGGATCGCACGCACCAGGCGCGGGACCCCCGACTGAGCGATGACCACGGTGGTCGTCTCCGCGCCGATGTCGACGATCGCGACATTGGAGCCGAGCATTGGCCCGCGCACCAGGTCGCGGCAGAGCCCGAACGCCGAGTGGTCGACCACGGACACGGCCAGGCCGGCCTTCTCGGTGACCTCGATGGCGTCGCGCACGAGCGCCTTGGGCGCGGCGATCAGCAGTCCGCGCAGCGTCGGACCTGACTGACTGTCGAATTCATGCGTGGGATAGAAGTCGAGGATCGCCTCGTCGGCCGCCATGGGCAGCTGGTCCTGGACCTGGAACGCGAGCGACTGTCGGATCTCAGGCATCGGTTGGGCGGGGATGTCCACCTCGCGCACCACGATGCTGGGGTGTCCCAGACCGATCGTGACCGTCTTCGTCGACGGCTTCGCCTTGGCGAACGCCTCGCGCACCACGTCCGCGAGAGCGGAAGGCTCGTGGATAGTCCGATCGCGGACCACACCCGCGGGCACCGCCACCTCGCCGAACGCGTGCAGCGTCGCCCCCTCACGCGGGTCCTTGCCCGAGCCAAGCTCGACCTCCACCACCCGAACGGACGCCGTACCGATGTCAATCGCTACAGTTCTCGCCCCCATGTTGCACCTTCCTCTCCCACCGCCCTGCCTATCGGCAGTTGGGCGGTCCTTCTCAAACTCAGATCCCGAGAATTGTCCCGAGATACCACTCTGCGATTGCCGGACCGACGAGCACTCCCGTCACCGCACCGACGCACATCCACGGACCGAATGGAATCGCGACACCTCGACCCCGCCCGCTTCGCGCCATCACCACGAGGCCCACCGCCGCTCCCCAGACGAACGCCGCGAAAGCGCCGACCACGAGCTGCGGCCACCCCAGGAATGCGAGCACCGCGCCGATGGTGGGCGCGAGCTTGACGTCACCGAATCCCATCCCCTTCGGGTAGACCACGAAGGCGATCCCGTAGAGCAGACCGAGCGCCACCGCTCCGGTGACCGCCCGGAGGGCCGGCGACCAATCCCCGGTGAACGCCGCCGGCACCAGGATCGCCAGCGACGCTGTGATGGCGAACGCCGCGGTCAACGGGTTCGGCAGCCGCCGCGTCTCGAGATCGATCGCGGAAAGAACGATCCCGAAATACACCAGAGCAAGCAGGGCGAACGTGGTGGCACCCGGTCCCGAGAACCAGGTCACGAGGCCGAACGCGACGCCGGTGCCCAACTCCACCAACGGGTATCGGCCGCTGATAGGGGCGCCGCAAGCCGCGCATCGTCCCCTCAGCCACAGCCACCCCACCACCGGGACGTTATGCCGCGCCTTGATGCGCGTACCGCACCTCGGGCACGCGCTCGGCGGCGACACGATCGACAGCCCGAGCGGTACCCGGTGGATCAGCACGTTCGCGAACGAGCCGAGCAACAGGCCGAACAGGACGGCGATCGCCGTCAGGATTCCCGTCATTCCCTATCGCTGATTCAGTTGTGAACGTCGAACCGCGCCCCGACACGCATGTTCGTCTTGTCCGCAGGCTCGGGGTCCTTGGTCTTGAGCGACGGCACAGGCATGGGATCCATCTGCAGGTTCATCCCGACCTTCATGTCCACGAACCCGGCATAGATCTGGCCCTTGAGGTCGTCGGAGCCGCTATCGGTGCCGTTCTTGGACTCGAAGGTGCAGGGCGTATAGAAGAAGCTCGCGATGTCGAAGAACTTCAACTTGTCGACGCTGATGTTCGACTTGCCCGACACACAGGTGGGCACCAGCTGCCCCTGCGAAGTCGACGTGGTCGACCACGTCACGTTCGGAGAGTCCGCGGGCACGATCAGATAGAAGAGGCGCTCCTCGTCCGCGACGGAGCTGCGCACCGTCATGAGGTTCGACGAGTTGAAGCCCTGCTTCGACACGAGCACCACGTCGGACTTGAGCACCAGGTCCGCGCTGTTGAACTGGACGGGACCCGTGCACCCCTCGAAGGAGATCAGGCGTGGACCGGTCGTGCCCGAGGGCGCCGCGCCGTTGATGATGGTCGCCGGACGTGTGCCCGTGCAATCCGAGGCGTTGGTGTACGGCTCGTACTGATAGCCGGCCGCGACCCACAGCGCGATGTCGGCGCTCGTCATCGTGACGCGTGCCATGGCCTCGCGCGGAGGCACCTGGATCTTGCCGGGGTATCCGACGGAGTCGGGGTAGACCGCCGCCGGGTAGATGGGGTTGGGCACCGAGGTGGTCGTGTTCGGCTTGAGAATCGGCGACGTCACCTTGTTCGAGATGGTTCCCGACGCGATGGCGCTGGTGCCGATCGTGTTCCCGTTGTTCGCGCCCGTGATGTTGCCGTTGCGCACCCACCCGTAGACGCCGACCTTGGATCCGTTCTCCAAGTTGAGGTTGGTGGCGGCGAGAGCGCTGCCGCGGATCTCCGAGCCATTGTTCAGCGTGATGCCGCCCTGGTAGGAGTAGGCATTGCCCCAGATCGCGCCACCATTCGTAACGGAGCTGTTGGTGAGGTAGATCCCGCCGTTGGCCAGCACCGAGCCCGAGATGTACGCACCCGAGTTGCGGATCTCGACCGCCCACTCCGGGGTCGTGTCCGCGGAGTACACATCACCATCGATCCACGCCGACGAAGAGGCGAGCTTGACCTTGCCCGAGGCCCACACGTTCGAGTAGATCTTGCACGTGTTGTCGAGGTTGACATCACCGTGCGCCGCGATCACGGAGCCCTCGATCTCCTCATTGGTCGAGCACGTGATGCCGCCATTCGAATAGATGTGGGCATCGGCCTTGTCGGGCGAGGACTCGATCAGCATGCTGCCGTTGCGGAGGGTCGTGGTCGACTCGGAGAAGATCGCCTTGTCGAGCGTCACCTCGGGCGGGGTCGGGGTGAATCGGGCGACGACCGTGCGCTCGATCGAGTCCTCCTCGAGGCCCTGGGGATCCGTCACGGCATCCGCTGTCACCGTCAGATAGCTGGTGATGTCGGTCGCGAGCGGGCAGTCGAGCGTGTACGTAGACGTGCCGCGCGTCACGACGTACTCGAGGTCGATGGCGACGGTGTCGCCGTTGATGGTGAGGTCGGCCAGGTCGCACACATTGTGAAGTTCCGCATATGTCGCACCGGCCACCATCGAATGCACTAGGTCGATCGCTGCATCGGCGCTGGCGAGAGCACGCTCCTCGGCACGATTGATGACCGTGCGCTGAGAGTTGAACATGATGACGAACGCCAGCGTGGTGGTGATGATCGCACCGACGAGCATGATGCCGAGCACCATGACCATGGCCATGCCGCTCTCGGTGCTCTCACCGGCACCCCTCGCGCGCAGTTTCCTCAACATGTCCGTTGTCCTATCCGCAGAAGATCGACGTGCCGGCCTTGGGCCGGAGCGCGACGCTTTTCTTGAACTCGACGGGCTTATGACTATTGCCGGTTTCGATCTGCATCGATATCGAGACGAGTTTCGAGACGGCGACAACGCCGTCGACCGTACCGAACGCGCGCGTACCGGACTTTGAGAAGCTGTCCCGCTTCGGGCTCCAATCCGCGGTGACGGTGTCAAGGGCGCTCGTCGCAGAGATCAGGGCCTCGTGAGTCTGAGTGTTGGTGGACAGCACCGTCCGGCGGAGCTCCCCCGTGCCCGGTGAGACGTAATAGCCCACGCACCGGGGAATCAGACTGGTTGCGCTGTCGGCGACGACGGTCTGCAGAACCAGCACAGAACCGCCGTGTCCGATAGTCGCCCATTGCGCGTTGCGGATGTCGGTCTCGATCTCCTTGAAGGCCAACTGTCCAACTTCGTTGGCATCCGCGGCACCCATAGTGTCACGCTGGACTGTGATCGTTCGAATAAGCAGAGTTGCGCCGATACCCAGCATGAGGATCAGCAGCATCATGTAGATGATGAGTTCGGCAAGGGTAAAGCCCGCTTCGTTGCGGGGTTCCGGGCGCATCATTCCTCGAACCTGACATAGATGTTGGACGAAGTCTCAACAATCGGGTTGGTGAAGTTGGGGTCCGTTGTGGTGACCGTGACGGTCACGAGGGTCAGCTTCGGATCGAGTTTGACGTCTCCGACTTGGACACAGTCATTGGCGGGGTTCTTGCCGTCCTTCACGGTTGCCGTCACCGTCAACGGAACGCCCCGACCGTCGGTCGTGGTCACCGCTGGCTCGACAACGGTCTCGAGGTTGGCACACGAACCTGCGACAGCCTGGGTGCGCGCGAGCTCGAGTCTCTGCTGGGCAAGCTCCGCAGCCGTCGCATGCGTCGAGTTCTCAGCAACGGCCCGGAACGCACTAATGAGCAGGGAAAGAATAGCGAGCATGATGATCATCAGGATGAGCATGGCGACCATGACTTCGGCCAAACCCAGGCCACGATCAGATCTCAATAGGGATCTCATGCCACACCACTTTCGAATCTAGTGGGGTTGCGGGGGCTCGGCCGAAGCGCGAGCCCCCGCAACAGTCAACTGCCAAGAACTACGCGCAGGTCGTCGCGCCCTCGAACAGCGTGCCGGTCTCGTCAATGGCGAAGTTCTTCTTGTCACCCTGCGGGTTGGAGCCCGTGATGCAGAAGCTAGCGGAGGTGATCGCCACGCTGTTGGCAACAGAAACGCCAGGCGACTCCTTGAACGACGAGATGTCGATCGTCGCAGCCGTCGGGTGGTCGACGAGCTGGCTTGCGACCTCGATCTGGGCGTTCTTCAGGTCGGACTTGACTGCCGCGTCGCGGGCCTTTGCCTGCTGGTTGAGGTACAGCGGGATCGCGACGGCAGCGAGGATACCGATGATGATGATGACGACGAGGAGTTCGACGAGGGTGAAGCCCTTGTCGTCCTTCTCCTCCATTGCCTTGCGGATGCGAGCGAGCATGATGCTCCCTCCCTTTCTGATTGTCTTCTCTAGTTGTTGATGCGAGATAACCCCTCAGAGCCATCTCATCCACCGTTCGGCGAACCGGACGGAAGCTTGTTACCCGATCAGATCGAAGACCTTGAAGATGGGCATATAGAGCGCGATCACCATGCCGCCGATCATGCCGCCGAGGAACGCAATCATGATCGGCTCGATCAGGCTCGTCAGTTGCTCGGTGGTCGACTCGACCTCCTGGTCGTAGAAATCCGCGACTTTGTCCAGCATCACGTCGAGCGCGCCCGTGTCCTCGCCCACCGCGATCATCTGCACCACCATCGGAGGAAACACGCTGTGCTGCGTGAGCGGACCTGCAAGCGAATCACCGCGTCGCACGGAGTCCTGAACCGCCTTGGTGGCGTCCTCGATGACGATGTTGCCCGATGCTTGGCCGACTATGTCGAGCGCTTGCAGGATCGGTACGCCTGAGCGAATCATCGACCCGAAGTTGCGAGTGAATCGAGCAACGGCGATCTTCTGCAGCAGAGGTCCGAACACGGGCACCTTGAGGTAAACCGGTTCGACCTTCACGCGGATCTCACGACGATGCTTGTTCTTGCGCCACCACATCGAGAACGCCACCAAACCGATGACCAGCGGAACTGTGGCAATCTTGAGAATCGACGACAGCCACACCAAGATCTGCGTCGGAAGCGGCAGCTCACCGCCGAGTCCTTCAAACATGTCGGCGAACACCGGCACGATGAACAGCAGCATCGCGGCAACGGCGAGAATCGCGATGCAAAACACGACCACCGGGTACGTCATCGCCGACTTGATCTTGCCGCGGAGCGCCACTTCCTTCTCGAAGTTCACCGCGATCGACACGAGCACCTGGTCAAGGAAACCGCCAAGCTCGCCGGCCTTGACCATGTTGATCATGATCGGGGGGAAGGTCTCCGGGTGACGCGCCAGCGCCACGGAAAACGACTTTCCAGTCTCGACGTCGGAACGAACCTCACCCAACACCTTCTGCAGCGCCTTGTTCTCAGTCTGCTCGGTGAGGATCTGCATCGCGCGTAGCAGCGACAGGCCCGCAGAGATCATGGTCGCGAGCTGGCGCGACATGATCGCGATGTCCTTGAGGCCGATCTTCTCCCCGAGGCCGGGGATCTTGATCTCGGCGTTGAGACCCTTCGCCGTTGCGTCTTCGACGTGCAGCACGGTGAACCCACGCTCGCGCAAGCGTGAAGCCACCGCCTGCGACGACGGCGCTTCCATCTCGTCGGTGCGCGTCTTCCCCTGCGCGTCACGGATCGTGTACGTGAACTTCTGGGTCGCGGACTTGGTCGCGGTTGCCATGGCTCGCTCCCCTACCGTCCGTGCCGGCCGCAGAGGCGGTTGAACTCTTCGAAGGACTGCGCCATCTCGACCGCGTTCTCGTAGTCGACCTTGCCCGACTTCACCAGCTCGGCGAGGTGGTAGTCCATGGTCTGCATGCCCTGCGACGCGCCACCCTGCATCGAGGTGAAGATCTGGTGCGTCTTGCCCTCGCGGATGAGGTTCCGGATGCCGGGGGTGGCGACCATGATCTCGACGGCGACCGCACGGCCGGGGCCGTCGGCGCGCTTGAGGAGCGTCTGGCACAGCACGCCCTGGATGGCGGCGGCCAGCTGCGTGCGCACCTGTCCCTGCTGCTCCGGCGGGAAGACGTCGATGATGCGGTCCATGGTCTGCGGCGCGGACTGCGTGTGCAGCGTCGCGAACACCAGGTGACCCGTCTCGGCGGCGGTGAGCGCCACTGAGATGGTCTCGAGGTCGCGCATCTCACCGATGAGGATGATGTCCGGGTCCTGACGCAGCACGTGCTTGAGCGCCTTGCCGAAGGACCGGGTGTCCGCGCCGACCTCGCGCTGGTTGACGATCGACTTCTTGTGACGGTGCAGGAACTCGATCGGGTCCTCGACCGTCATGATGTGCGCGGCACGCGACCGGTTCGCGAGGTCCACCAGCGACGCGAGCGTCGTGGACTTGCCCGAACCCGTCGGACCCGTGACGAGCACCAGGCCACGCGGCAGCTGCGCGAAGTTCGAGACGACCTCGGGGATGCCGAGCGCCTCGAGCGGTTTGATCTCGTAGGGGATCACGCGGAACGCGGCACCGAGAGAGTCGCGCTGGCGGTACAGGTTCACGCGGAAGCGGGACTCCCCCACCACCGAGTACGAGAAGTCGAGCTCGAGCTCCTCCTCGAACTTCTCGCGCTGCGCCTGGGTCAGGATTCCGAAGAGCGACCGGTGCAGGCTCTCCGGCGTCAGCCGCCCGAAGCCCTCGAGAGGCGTGAGACCGCCGTCAAGGCGGATCATGGGCGGCACACCCGTGGTGAGGTGAAGGTCGGAGGCCTTCGCCGCGATCATCGCCCGCAGCGCGGCGTTGATGTCGAGGTCGCCCTCCTGGCGCTGGTTGTTCGCGCCGACACGGGCGCCACCCGGGGTCACGGGCGCCGCCGGCTTCTTGGGCTCGGGCGCCTGCTTGACCTCCGGCTCGCGGACAGAGTCGTCCATCGGCATGAAGGACCGGGGACCGCCCAGGTGCTCCTGGGCGGCGGCGGCGAACGCGGCTGCCGGGTCGGACGCGCCGCCGGCGGCGACGCCCACGGGCGCGGGTGCCGGGATCGGAGGAGTCTGCGGGGCCGGCGGCTGCTGCATCGACTGCGGAGCCGATGCGCCGGGCGCCGCGGCCATCGGCCGACGCTCCTCGAGGAACGGCGCGCGGCGGGTCGCGGTCCCGCGGGAGTCGGAGTGGAGCGACGGTCCGGTCGGAAGCACGGGCGCAGCCGGAGCGGCTTGCGGAGAAAGTGCGGGGGCGGGAACACTCGGCGCACCCTGACCGTTGGAAGGAGCGGACGCGACAGGAGGAACGGACGCCGCGGCCGGCGGGACAGCAGGCTGCGCGGCGGGCGGCGGCGTGGGCCGCCAGGGCTCCCCAGGCGTGAACTCGTTCACTTTTCCTCCCTCAGCTGGAAGCAAAATCTAGCGCTTCCTTCGCATAGAAATATCGGCACATTCCCCGCGTGTCTGTAGTGATGTGACTTATTTCACGACACGGAGCAATTCCTCCAGGGACGTCGTGCCGTCCATCACCTTCGCCCAGCCGTCTTGGATGAGCGTCTCCATGCCCGCATCGACAGCTGCATTCGCGATCTCCGCCGACGACGCACGCGCGACCGTGAGCCGCTCGATCTCCTCGTTGATCGGCATGATCTCGTGCAGCGCCACACGTCCCCGGTAGCCGGTGTTGGAGCACCGCTGGCAGCCCTCTGGCCGCAGGATCGGCGGGATCGACTGGTTCGGGTTCCACTTGATCGCCGGCGGCAGGTCGTGCGGGTCGATCCGGTGCTCCACCGCGCAGTGGTCGCACAGGCGCCGCGCGAGTCGCTGAGCGACCACGCAGTCGATCGCGGAGCCCACCAGGAACGGCTCGATGTCCATCTCTATCAGGCGTGTCATCGCCGACGGCGCGTCGTTGGTGTGAAGGGTCGACAGCACCAGGTGACCGGTGAGCGCCGCCTCGATCGCGATCTGCGCGGTCTCGCCGTCACGCACCTCACCCACCAGCACCACGTCCGGGTCGGCACGCAGGATCGAGCGCAGCGCGGCCGCGAACGTGAGTCCCGCCTTGGGGTTCACCTGCACCTGGTTGATGCCCGGGATGCGGTATTCGACCGGGTCCTCGACGGTGATGACGTTGACCTCGGGCTTCGAGATCTGGTTGAGCGTCGCGTACAACGTGGTCGACTTTCCGGAACCCGTGGGCCCGGTCACAAGGATCATGCCGTACGGCTTCTGGTACGCGCCGGCGTAGATCCGCTGGTTGTTCTCGCGAATTCCGAGGTCCTCGAGCGCGAGCCGCGCGGTCGAATTGTCCAGAATTCGCATGACGACCTTCTCTCCCCACACCGTGGGAAGGGTGGCCACGCGGAGGTCGATCTTGCGACCCTCGTGGTTGACCGAGAGGCGGCCATCCTGCGGCTTGCGCCGTTCGGCGATGTCGATGTCCGACATGATCTTGAGGCGCGAGATCACGCCGCCGGTGATCGCCTTGGGCGCCCGCTGCATCTCGTGCAGCACGCCGTCGATGCGGTAGCGGACGCGCAGATCGTGCTCCGCCGGCTCGATGTGGATGTCCGAGGCGCGGTCCTGCACGGCCTGCGTGATGAGCAGGTTGACGAAGCGCACAATCGGCGCGTCGTCGTCCGCCGCGGAGCTCAGGTCCTCGTTGTCGAGCGATGCCTCGGTCTCGATCGACTCCTGCAGGTCCTCCATCTCCGCGTCGGAGCGCACGTAGCGCGCGATCGCCGCGGCGACATCGTCGTGCGCGGCCACCACGGGGATGACGCGCATCTTCGTGATGGTGCTGATGTCGTCCACCGCGACCACGTTGCCGGGGTTCGACATCGCGACGTGGATCAGCCCGTCGCCCATCGCGATCGGCAGCGCCATGTGGCGACGGCACACCGCGCCCGGCACCAGGGCGACGGCCGCGCGGTCCACCGGGTAGTCCCCGAGCTCGACGAACTCCATGCCCACCTGCGTGGCGAGCGCGCGCACCAACTGGCCCTCGGAGATGTAGCCCATCTCGACGAGCGTCCGCCCGAGGGACTGTCCCCGCTCCTTCTGCTCGTCGATCGCGTCGACCAGCTGGTCCTCGGTGAGCGCACCATCCTCGAGCAGGATGGTCCCCAGCTGCTTCATCGATGCTCCCTCATGCCGCGACGGAAAGTGTGCCGAACCTACCATCGGCACAGCGTCGCGAATGCTGAAGTGACTAACTCCGCAAAGAAGCTGCGAGGGCGCTCTCCATCGCGTCGAGAGGCGCCGCGCGACCCGTCATGAGTCGCACCTGCTCAGCGGCCTGATGGAGCAGCATCCGCTCACCGCCGATGCGAATTCCGCCGAGCGCTGAGAATCGCTCCCCGAGCGGAGTGATAAGCGGGTGATAAATAGCGTCAAGCAGCGCCGCGCCTTCGCGAATATCGGAAAGGGACGATGCCACGGTCGCCCCGGCCTCGGCCGGCACCGTGGACATCACGACGTCCGCGAGGCGCATGACCTCCGGAATATCGGATAGCGACACGAACCGCGGGGTGACCCCCATCTTGGTCGCCGCGCGCAACAGCCCGCCGGCCCGACCCCTCGACCGCACCGCCACGTACGGCGCCGTCACGCCGAGGGCCCCGAACGCGGCCAGAGCGGAGGTCGCCGTCGCTCCCCCGCCGATGATCAGCCCGGAACCAGCACCGGAGACCCCGGCCTCCTTGAACGCCGCCTGGATCCCCCACACGTCGGTGTTGGCGCCGACCAGCTGCCGGCCTCCGCCCACGGACTGCACCAGCACCGTGTTGATGGCGCCCACCAGCTTCGCCATGGACTCCGTGAAGTCCATGAGCGGCAAGGCCTCCACCTTCAGGGGCATGGTCAGCGACAACCCAGCCCAGGCATCGTCCATCCCGGCCACGAACGAAGCGAGGCCACCCGAGGGAACGTCGTACGCGTCGTACTCCCACTCCAACCCGAGCGACGCGTACGCCGCCCGGTGCAGCACCGGGGACAGCGAATGCGCGATCGGGTGGCCGAGCACGCCGGCCCGGCGAACCCCTCCCACTACGAGTCGGAGTTGGCCGCGGCCCAGTCCTGGAGCTCCTGGACGTTCGCGAGGTGGTCGGAGTACTCGGACGCGTACTTGGTCTCACCCGTGTCGAGGTTGACCGTCACGAAGAACAGGTAGTCCGTCTCGGCGGGGTTGACCGCCGCCTCGATGGAAGCCTCACCGGCACCCGCGATGGGGCCCGGGGGAAGTCCCTCGTACATGTAGGTGTTGTACGGCGAGTCCGTGGCGCGCTCGTCGTCCGACGTCCACACGCCCTCGGTCTGCGTGAGGTACTTGACGGTCGAGTCGAGCTCGAGCTTCATGCCCTGGTCCAGGCGGTTGTAGATGACCGACGCGATGATCGGGCGGTCCTCGTCCAGCTTCGCCTCGCGCTCCACCAGCGATGCCACGGTGAGCACCTGCTCGCGGTCCTCGGCGGCCACGCCGTGCTTGTCGAGAACCGTGATGGTCTGCTGGATCATCTTCGCCATCACCTCCTGCGGGGTGACGCCGGGGGTGAACTCGTACGTGGACGGGAACAGCCAGCCCTCGAGGTTGCCCTCGGCCTCGGCCGGCAGGCCCAGCGCGTCGGTGTCCTTCGCGGCGGCCTTGACGTCGGCCTTGGAGGAGCCGGTGAGGTTCGCGATCTGCTGGTAGTAGTAGTCCAGCGCCTTGCCCTCGGGGATGGTGATCGACCGCACGTCGCGGTTGGTCGGGTCGAGCAGCGCGGCGAGCGCGTACTCGGCCTTCATCTCCTTGTGCATGAAGTAATAGCCGGGGATGATCGACGCCGAGTCCGGGTTGTCGTTCCACGCGGTGAGGAACGCCTGCTCCGAGGCGATGACGCCCGCGTCGTACAGCGTCGCGGCCATGTCCGCGCCGGTGGCGCCGCTCTCGATGACCACCTGGATGTTGCCCTGGCCCGCGCCCTCGTAGTCGGCGACGGCCGTGTCGGTGGACTCGAAGCTGCCCAGGAAGTTGAACGCGATCGAGCCGCCGATGGCGAACAGCACCACGGCGACGGCGGTCACCAGCAGCGTCATCCGGCGGCGCGCGGCGCGGCGCTTCTGGCGCTGCAGCCGGCGCAGGTCAAGAGACGTGGTGGTGGTCGCCTCGGCCTCGAAAAGGTCAGTCATCATTCCCCTTGCGCGGAACCTCGATGGTCACTGCCTCGAGGTTACCGTTCTTGTCAACGTCCAAGGCGTTCTCCAGGATCACCACGGCGGCGGCCTGGTCGATCACCTGCCGCTGCTTCTTGGCATTGCGGCCCGCGCTGCGCATCGCCTGGGACGCGGTCGCGGTGGAGAAACGCTCGTCGATCAAACGAACATCCGCGGACGTGAGTTCCGCGAGCCGGGCGGCGAAGGCCCGCGCGTCCTCCGCGCTGGTCCCCTCCTGCCCGGACAGCTTGCGCGGCAGGCCGACGAACACGCGGATCACGCCGCGCTCGTCGGCGATCGCCGCGATGGCCTCGGCGTCCCCGTCGCCACGCTTCACCGTGTCGACGGGGAACGCCATGAGGCCGTCGGGGTCGGACGCCGCCACGCCGATGCGGACGGTGCCGACGTCGACCCCGAGGCGTGCGCCCCTAACCACGCGCCGCCACGGTCGCGGTGACGCCCTCGAGCGCCGCAGGGATCTGGGTGACGTCCTGGCCGCCGCCCTGCGCGAGGTCCGGCTTGCCGCCGCCACCGCCGCCCAGAAGGGACGATGCGCCCTTCACCAGGTCTCCCGCCTTCAGTCCGGCGTCGCGCGCCGGGGCGTTCGTGGCGATCACGATCTGCGGCCGGCCGCCGATCTCCGCCGCGATGGCGACCACCGCGGGCGTGGACTCGCCCAGGCGGGCGCGCACGTCGGTGACGAGCGTGCGGAGGTCGTCCGCGTCGGCGGCGTTGGTGGACACGTGGGTGACCACGCGGGTGCCGTTGACGTCCGCGGCCTTGCCCACGAGCTCGGCGGCGACCTGCGCCATGGCCTGCTGGCGGTAGCCCTTGAGCTGGCCCTCCGCCTCGGCGAGGCGCTCGAGGAGCTTCTCGACGCGGCCGCGCAGCTCGCCCGGCTGCACCTTGAGGGTGGTGGTGAGCTCGGACACCAACGCGCGCTCGGAGGCGAGCTTCTGGAACGCCTCGATGCCCACGAACGCCTCGATGCGACGCGAGCCGGAGCCCACGGAGGACTCGCCGGACAGCGCGACCATGCCCACCTGGCTGGAGTGCTCGACGTGCGTGCCGCCGCAGAGCTCGCGCGACCAGCGGCCACCGATCTCGATGACGCGGACCGTCTCGTCGTACGTCTCGCCGAACAGCGCGACGGCGCCCCAGTCCTTGGCCTCGGGCAGGCTCATGTAGTGCGCGCTGACACCGTGGTCGGCGCGGATGGCACGGTTGGTGACCTCCTCGATCTCCGAGCGGGTCTCGGCCGTGAGCGCCGAGGGCCAGGAGAAGTCGAGGCGCAGGTAGCCGGGCTTGTTGTAGGAGCCGGACTGCAGCGCGTCGGGGCCCAGCACCTCGCGGAGCGCGGCGTGCAGGATGTGCGTGCCGGAGTGCGCCTGACGGGCGCCGATGCGCCAGTCGGGGTCCACCTCGGCGGACACCTGGTCGCCCTGGGCGACCTGGCCCTCGACCACGTTGCAGGTGTGCACGATCAGGCCCTTGATGGGGCGCTGCACGTCGATGACCTCGAGCGTGCCGTGCGCGGAGCGGATCACGCCCGAGTCCGCCTCCTGGCCGCCGGACTCCGCATAGAACGGGGTCTGAGGAAGGATGACCTCGACGGTCTCGCCCTCGGACGCGACCGGGACGGTCACGCCGTCCTTGATCAGGGCCGTGATCTCCGTGGCGGTGACCAGCTCCTGGTACGCGCGGAACTCCGTGGCGCCCTGGTCCTCCTTGAGGCCCTGGTAGACGCCCACGTCCGCGTGGCCGCCCTTCTTGGCCTTGGCATCGGCCCGTGCCCGCTCCTTCTGCTCGCGCATGAGCTCGCGGAACTTCGCCTCGTCCACCTGGACGCCCTGCTCGGACGCCATCTCGAGGGTGATGTCGATGGGGAAGCCGTACGTGTCGTGCAGCGTGAACGCGTCCGAGCCGGACAGCGCAGGCGTGCCCGCCTTCTTCGCCTTCTCGACGGCGACGTCGAAGATGGTGGTGCCCTGCGCGAGGGTGCGACGGAAGGCGTCCTCCTCGGTGTAGGCGACGGCCTCGATCTTGTCGCGGTTCGCGGCGAGCTCGGGGTAGGTGGCGCTCATCGCGTCGAGAGACAGCGGCAGCAGCTCGGGCATGGTGCGCTCGTCGACGCCCAGCAGCTTCATGGCGCGCACGGAGCGGCGGATGAGGCGGCGCAGCACGTAGCCGCGGCCCTCGTTGCCGGGGGTGACTCCGTCGCCGATCAGCATGAGCGCGGAGCGCACGTGGTCCGCGACCACGCGCATGCGGACGTCGTCGGTGCCGTCCGCGCCGTACGTCTTGCCCGACAGCTCCTGGGCACGGGCGATCACGGGGTAGACCTCGTCGATCTCGTACATGTTAGCGACGCCCTGCTTGAGGTACGCGATGCGCTCGAGGCCGGCGCCGGTGTCGATCGCCTTCTGGTCGAGCTCGCGGATCAGCGGGTAGTCCTTGCCGGCGCCCTCGCCGCGCAGGAACTGGTCGAACACGAGGTTCCAGATCTCGAGGTAGCGGTCGCCGCCGGGGTCGACGGTGCCGCCCACGGCCTCGGGGCCGAACTCGGGTCCGCGGTCGTAGTGCCACTCCGCGCACGGGCCGGCGGGACCGGGCTGGCCGGTGTCCCAGAAGTTCTCCTCGCGCGTGAGCTTCACGATGTGGGAGGGGTCGACGCCCACGTTGACGAGGTGGCTGTAGGCCTCCTGGTCCTCGTTCCAGATGGTGACCCAGAAGCGGTCGAGGTCGAAGCCGAGGTTGCCCTCGCTCTCGGGTCCCGTGAGGAACTCGTGGGCGAGGTTGATGGCGCCTTCCTTGAAGTAGTCGCCGAAGGAGAAGTTGCCCAGCATCTGGAAGAACGTGCCGTGGCGGGTGGTCTTGCCGACCTCCTCGATGTCCTTGGTGCGGATGCACTTCTGGACGGAGGCGATGCGCGGGTACGGGGAGGTGTCCGTCCCGATGATGTACGGGATGAACGGCACCATGCCGGCGACGGTGAAGAGCAGGGAGGGGTCGGGCGACACGAGCGAGGCGCTCGGCTGGATGTGGTGGTCGTACTTCGCGAAGTAGTCGACCCACCGCTTCGCGATCTCAGCAGTCTGCATGCCTGTCCTGTGTCCTTCGTTGTCCGGGGGCTGCGGCGCCCCACCTCTGCGAGATGCCCTGCGTGGTGCAGAAAAGCCGCGGTGCACGGCCCCGAGGGGCAGCGCACCGCGGCCACTGCTGGTGGGGCCCGTCAGGGCCTCACCGGTGCGCCTTAGCGAGCGTAGTACTCGACGACCAGCTGCACGTCGCAGGTCACGGGGACCTCGGCGCGCTTCGGGCGACGGACCAGGCGGGCCGTGAGCTTCTCGAGCGTGACGTCGAGGTACTCGGGCACCTGCGGGAGCACGTCACGGTGCGCGCCGGCGGCGGCGGCCATGTACGGCTCCAGCGTGACGGCCTTGGGCTTGACCTGGATGGTCTGGCCGGGCTTCACGCGGAACGACGGGCGGTCGACGATCTTGCCGTCCACGAGGATGTGGCGGTGCAGGACCGACTGACGCGCCTGAAGGATCGTGCGAGCGAAGCCCGCACGGAGCACGAGGGCGTCAAGGCGCATCTCGAGAAGCTCGACGAAGGCCTCACCGGTCAGACCGGACTCCTTCTTCGCCTCGGCGTAGGTCGAGGTCATCTGCTTCTCGCGAAGGCCGTACTGCGCGCGAAGACGCTGCTTCTCGCGCAGACGCACGGCGTAGTCGCTCTCCTTGCGGCGGGCGGTGCGGCCGTGCTCACCCGGGGGGTACGGGCGCTTCTCGAAGTGCTTGACGGCCTTCGGGGTCAGGGCGATCCCGAGGCTGCGCGACAGGCGGACCTGGCGACGTGCCTTCTGAACAGAGGTCATGATTTCCTTCACAGCTCTCCGGGCGCGCGGATGCGACCGGAGAAATGATCGTTATTTGCTGAGTTCGCGGCGACAGCAGCCAACCGTCCGCGAGGGCTCCACAACTATACCAGCACCACAGCCACCCTGCTATGGGGAACACACCGACGGTTTCCAGGCATCTCGACATCCTGCGGGGAAGTCAGCGACGTGTCTACGATCCTCCCATGTCATTCCAGGCGTACCTCGACGCGGTCGAGACCAAGACGGGCCTCACGCCCCGCCAGCTGCTGGACCTCGCCACCGAGAGGGGCTTCGGGCCCGGCACCAAGGCCACCCCGATAGTCGAGTGGCTCAAGGAGGACTACGACCTGGGCCGCGGGCACGCGATGGCGATGGTGCACGTCATCACCAAGGGCCCCCAGATCTCGGACAAGCACGTGAACTCGGGCGGCACGCACTCCGACCCGAAGGACCACCTCTGGCTCGACGGCAAGGACTCCAAGCCCGAGGGCTACTGACCGCGCCCCAGCAGCCTGCGGATGGTCCCCAGCCGCTCCCCCAGCGCCCGCTCGTAACCGTGATCGGTCGGCTCGTAGTAGCGCGAGCCGCGCAACGACTCCGGCAGGTACTCCTGCGCCGCCACCCCGTGCGGGGCGTCGTGGGCGTACAGGTACGTCTGCCCATGGCCCAGCCGCTCGGCTCCCGCGTAGTGCGCGTCGCGCAGGTGCTCCGGCACCACGCCCGCCTTGCCGGCCCGCACGTCTGCGATCGCCGCGTCGATGGCCCGGTACGACCGGTTGGACTTGGGCGCGCTCGCCAGGTACGTGGTCGCCTCCGCCAGGACGATGCGCCCCTCGGGCATCCCGATGAAGCTCACCGCGTCCGCGGCGGCCTGGGCGATCACGAGCCCTTGGGGGTCCGCCATGCCGATGTCCTCGGCGGCGAGGATCACCAGGCGCCGGGCGATGAAGCGGGGGTCCTCCCCCGCCACCACCATGCGCGCCAGGTAGTGCAGCGCGGCGTCGACGTCGGAGCCGCGCACCGACTTGATGAAGGCGCTGATGACGTCGTAGTGCTGGTCGCCCGACTTGTCGTAGGCCACCAGCGCGGCGTCCATGGTCGCCTCAGCCAGCTCCGCGGTCACCACACCGTCGGCGCCGGCGGCGCCCGCGATCGACTCGAGGAGCGTGAGCGCCTTCCTGGCGTCCGCCCCGGCGACGCGCAGGATGTGCTGAACCGCCGCATCGTCCACCGTCACCGAGCCATCCAGGCCGCGCGGGTCCTCCACGGCGCGCGCGATCAGCGCCGCGATGTCCGCGGCCGCGAGCGGCTGCAGCACCAGCAGCAGCGAGCGCGACAGCAGCGGCCCCACCACGGAGAAGCTCGGGTTCTCCGTGGTCGCGCCGATGAGCGTGACCCAACGGTTCTCCACCGCGGGCAGCAGCGCATCCTGCTGGGAGCGCGTGAAGCGGTGGATCTCGTCGATGAACAGGACGGTCTCGCGCTCGCCGGTCGCGATGCGGCGCTTCGAGTCCTCTACCACCGCCCGCACGTCCTTGACGCCCGCGGTCACGGCGGACAGCTCGACGAACCGGCGATTGCCGGCCACCAGGTACGCGAGCGTGGTCTTGCCCGTGCCGGGCGGCCCCCACAAGACCACGGACGTCGCGGGAGCGGACTCCCCGATGAGCCTGCGCAGCGGCGAGCCGTCGGACAGCAGGTGCGTCTGCCCCACCACCTCGTCGAGGCTGCGCGGCCGCATCCGCACCGCGAGGGGCGCGTTGCCGAGCGTCACGGGGACGCCCGACACGTCCGTGCGCGCCGCGTCGAACAGATCCATGCGCCCAGCGTAGGCGGTGGCACCGACAGCCAGGTGACCACCGCATCGTCCCCCGGAACGACGACGGGCGCCGCACCCCGAAGGGTGCGACGCCCGCCGATCAGAGAAGCGCGGTTACTTGAGCGCGTTCCACTTCGCGAACTCGGTGGGACGGTAGACGGCGTGGATGTCGACCATCGCTCGCTGGCGGTAGAAGACGCCGCGACCGGTCGCGCCGGTGCCGTCGGTGGTGTTGCCCTCGACCAGCCAGATGGAGTCGCCCGACACGTGGTCGACGATCCCGGTGTGCGTGGGCCCGTTGTACGGATACCAGTCGACCAGGACCACGTCGCCCTTGCGGATCTCGCCCGCGGTGGGCGTCGTGTCGAGCACGCCCGCCTCACGGAGCCGTGCGACGTACTGGTCGAAGTGCTTCTTGTACGGCACCCCAGCCGGGTAGTCGGCGTGCTCGAACACCCACTCGACAAAGACGGCGCACCACGCGTAGTCGCCGTTGATCCAGGTGTTGTACTTGTTGTTGCGCCACGACGGCTCGCGGTAGCCGACCTCGTTGTGCGCGACGTTCATGATCTTGTCGACGTTGAACACGCCGCCGACGCTCAGAAACTTCTGCGGGGTCCACGCGAACGTGTCGTTGACCTTGACCAGCCACCAGCCGTTGCGCTGGATGCGGGTGAACTTGCCGATGGTGCCGAACTTCGCGGTGACCTTGACGTCGTAGCCGCTGCCCGGTCCCGCGCGAAGGCCCAGGTTCTGCGCGGTCACGCCGACCTTGATCTTCTTGGGGTTCGGCTGGTTGGCGGTGAGGTACGCCTCGGGCGTCCACGCCTTGGTGCCGCCGAGCTGCACCTGGGTCCAGCGGCCCTTGGTCTGGCCCGTGAAGGTGGCCTGCGCGCCCCTGTAGGCGACCACCTTGACGCGATTGTCGTTGGACGGCCCGTTACGCAGCTTCAGCGCGGTGCCCGTGACCCAGACCTTCTGGCCCGCGGTCAGGGTCGCGTTGTTCACGGTGGGCACCACCGCGGAGGCCACCGAGGTGCCCGCCTGGGTGCCGGTCTGCGTCGCCGCGGGGGCGGCGGCCGTCGCGCTGGTGCCGGCGGCGAGGCTGGCGGTGACCAGCAGGCCGGCGATCAGCCCGGTCGCGCGGTGGCGCGTCGGGCGTGCAGAGGTGATGGTCAACATCGATTCCTTCCGTTGTGACGCCTGAGCCCTCCCCTGGCGTCTCGCGGGGGCCGCCCTCTCCGGCCCTTGGTTTCGAGAAGGTAGCCTGACAAATCGGACGAGTCCAGCCTCACACCCCGAGAGAGACGCATCTCACGTCGCGCCCCTCGCGGCTGTCGGAGGGCCCGCCTAACCTGTGTGCCATGGGGGGATTCGCTCGGGTCGGGCGGCTGATCGCCCGGGCCCCACGCCTGGTGGTCGTGCTCGCGGTGGTGGGCACGCTGGGCTTCTACGCGCTCGCGACCATCGGCGTGAACGGCGAGGGCCTCTTCCAGCGCGTCACCACGGGCCCGCCGCTGGTCGACGGCTCCGACTCGTGGGAGGTCTACGAGGCCTTCGAGCGGACCTCCGACTCCTCGGTGGGGCCGGGCGTCACCTCGTACGTGATGAACGTGGCGATGGACGATGCCGCGGTCGCCTCCGCGGTCGAGGAAGCCTCGGCGCGGATCGCCGAGATCGACGGGGTGACGATGGTCTCCTCGCCGTTCGGCGCGGTGCCGGGGCCCGCGTTCGACCCGGCCGCGGCATCGTCCGCCCGAGGCGACGGTGATACGGACCCGGCCGCGCAGGCGGCCGCGCTGGTCGACGCGGACGGCACGGGCTTCCTCATCGACGTCGGCTTCACGTCCTTCGGTGACGAGGATCCGCTGGAGACGCACCAGGACGTCGCGGCGATCGTCGCCGACGGTGTCGACGAGATGCGGGCCAGCAACCCCGATGTCACCGTGGCGACCTCGTCGAACCCGCTGGTGTTCGAGGACTTCACCGGCCAGCTCGAGGACGACCTCCTCACCGGGGAGATGATCGCGCTGCCCGCTGCGCTGGTGGTGATGGTGTTCGTGTTCGGGGGCTTCCTCGCCGCCGCCACGCCGCTCACCGGGGCCATCGCGTCGATCGCGGGCGGGCTCGCGGTGCTGTACGGGTTCTCGTTCCTGCTCGACCTCGACCAGAGCGCGGTCAACGTGGTGTCCGTGCTGGGCATCGGCCTGTCGATCGACTACGGGCTGCTCATCGTGTCGCGCTTCCGCGAGGAGCTGCACCGCATCGGCGGGGACCCGCGCGAGGCGCGCGACAAGGCGATCGAGCTCACCATGGCGACCGCCGGCCGCACCGTGACGTTCTCGGGGATCGTGGTCGCGATCTCGGTGGGCGGGCTGCTGCTGTTCGACCCGGTGATCATGGAGGGCATCGGCGGCGCCGCGGTGGGCGTGGTGACCACGGCGATGGTCGCGGCCCTCACGATCGTGCCCGCGGTCCTGTACCTGCTCGCTCCCCGGATCGCGAAGCCGGGGCTGCTGGCGCGGGTGCCCGGGTTCCGCAGGATTCTCGTCACCACCTCGAACGTGGACCGCGAGGAGGGCGCGTTCTCGCGCCTCGCGGCGTGGGGGCAACGTCGGCCGTGGCTGGTGGTGATCGCATCCGTCGGGCTGCTGCTCGCGCTGGCGAGCCCCGTGCTCGGCATCACGCTGCGCAACTCCGACATCGAGGCGCTGCCCGCGGACAACGAGCGGCGGGAGTTCGTCACCGCGTTCCGCGAGGGCTTCCCGGACCTGGGCGAGCCCGCGATCTGGATCCACACGCTGTCGGACGCCGGGGAGCTCGACGGCTACCTAGACCAGGTCGCGGCGGTCGACGGCGTCCGTGCGATCGACGCGCCCCTGGTCCAGGGTGGCGAGACGTTCATCGGGGTGCGGCTCGACGTCACCGACCCCTCGGGCCCGGAGGCGGTGGCCGCGGTGGAGGACATCCGCGCGCTGGAGGCGCCCGTCGAGGTCCACGTGGGCGGCGTCGCGGCCACCCAGATCGACTTCCTCGACGCGATCATCGAGGGCGCGCTGCTCGCCGGCGCGCTGGTGGTCGTCGCGACGCTGGTGCTGCTGTTCCTCATGACCGGGTCCCTCCTGGTGCCCGTGAAGACGCTGCTCATCAACTCGCTCTCGCTCGCCGCGACGCTGGGCGTGGTGACATGGATCTTCGGTGAGGGCCACCTCGAGGGCACGCTCGGATTCAGCTCGACGGGCGGCATCGAGACGTACGTCGCGGTCATCATCGCCGCGTTCGGGTTCGGGCTCGCGATGGACTACGAGGTCTTCCTGCTCGCGCGCGTCAAGGAGTACGTCGACGCGGGCGAGGACAACGACGCCGCCGTGCGCAAGGGTCTGCAGCGCTCGGGGCGCATCATCACGTCTGCGGCCGCGGTGATCGTGCTGGTGTTCCTGGGCTTCGCGCTGGGCGAGCTGCTGATGATCAAGGAGGTCGGCGTGGGCCTCGCCTTCGCCGTGCTGCTCGACGCGACCGTGGTGCGCATGTTCCTGGTCCCCGCGACCATGACGCTGCTGGGCGACTGGAACTGGTGGGCGCCGGGCCCGCTGCGGCGCCTGCACGCGCGCATCGGCGTGCGGCACTGACGCGTCCCTCAGCCGAGTTCGCCACCCACCTCTGCAAGCAGGTCCAGCACCGCCCGTACGGCGCGGCGCTCGACGCGGTCCGGCCGGCCGATCGCGACGATCGCACGCGTCGCCCGCACGCCCGTCAGCGGGATCAGCCGGTAGGCCTCCGAGTCGGGTGTCGAGAAGCGCGGCAGCAGCGCGACGCCGAGCCCCTCGCCCACCAGCGACTCCACCAGGCGGTTGTCGCGGACCTCGACCATCCGCTCGAGCGTGGCACCGGTCGCGGCCTCGACGGACTCGAGGACCGTCGCGAAGGGGAACCCGCGGGGCACGGCGATCCAGCGTTCGTCTGCGACGTCCGCGGGCGCAAGCCGGGCGCGGCCTGCGAGCCGATGCGCGGCAGGCACCGCGACGTCGATCGGTTCGCGGGCGACCACCTGGGCGAACAACCCCTCGGCACCCTGGGGCACGTCCGCCGCGAGGCTGTGCGCGATCACCAGGTCGTGGTCGAGGGTGCGCGCCGCGTAGTCCGCCTCGGCGAGGTCGAAGTCCTCGACCTCGATCCGCAACTGGGTCCCGGCGAGCCGGGCCAACACGCGCGGCAGCAACGCGGCGCCCGCGCTCGGCAGGGTGCCGATCCGCACCAGGCCGCTCGGCTCTCCCCGTCCCGCGTCGAGCGTCGCCTGCACGCGGGCGAGCGCGGCCAGCACGTCGTCCGCGCCGGAGGCAAGGATCTCCCCCGCCCACGTGAGGCGCAGCCCGCGGGACGCCGGCTCGACCAGCGCCACGCCCAGCTCCCTCTCCGCGGTGCGCAGCTGCTGCGACAGCGCCGAGGGCGTGCGGAACGTCGCCTCCGCGACGGCGAGCAGCGTGCCGCGCTGCTTGAGCTCGCGCAGCAGCTCCAGATGACGGACCTCCATGTAGGAAGCCTAAACCTTGGGTGCGCAACTACTCGCTTGTTCTTCAACGAAGGTCATCCCAGACTGGCGCCATGCCCGCCCGCCACGTCGCCCTCGCCGTCCTCGTCGCCGTGCTCTGGGGGATCAACTTCCTCGCGATCCACGCCTCGCTCGGCCAGTTCCCGCCGATGTTCCTGGTGGCGCTGCGCTTCGCGATCATCGCGATCCCGACCGTGCTGCTGGTCCCCCGCCCGCAGGTGCCGCTGCGATGGCTGCTGCTCTACGGGCTCGGTTTCGGGACGCTGCAGTTCCTGTTCCTCTACCTCGGGATGGAGGCGGGCTTCCCCACCGGGCTCGCGTCGCTCGTCCTGCAGGCCTCTGCGCCGTTCACCGTGGTGCTGGGCGGGATGCTGCTGCGCGAGCGGCTGGGCGGACGGAGCCTCACGGGCGTCGCCGTCGCCACGGTCGGGCTCGTCGCCGTGGGCCTCAGCTACGGCACGTCCGCACCGGTGGGCCCGTTCCTCCTGGTCCTGCTCGGCGCGCTCGGCTGGGCGTTCGGCAACCTCGCCTCCCGTCAGGCGCGGGCACCCAAGCCACTGCACCTGGTGCTGTGGATGTCGGTGGTGCCGCCGCTGCCGATGCTTGCGCTGTCCCTCGCGCTCGAGGGACCGGAGGCGATCGGCGACTCGCTGGCCACCTCGCTCACCGCCGCGGCCGTGCCCGCGTGGATCGGGCTCGCGTACACGGTGCTGCTCGGCACCTTGCTGGGCTCCGGCATCTGGGTATGGCTGATGGCCCGCTACCCCGCGGGCACCGTGGCGCCGTTCTCGATGCTCGTCCCGGTGGTCGGCATCGCCACCGCGTGGCTGGTGCTCGGCGAGCAGCCGGGGCTCGGCGAGCTCGCCGGCGGCGTGCTGGTGATCGGCGGGGTGCTGTGGGCGTCGCGGCCTTCTGGCTCGTCGCGCGACGGCCGCACCGCCACTCACACTCCGCCCGCCCATCGTCCCGCCGCCGCTGAGCCCGACGGGGTGCCCGCTCCTCTCCCGACCCGCTGAACCCGCGCACCGTCCGCAGACGCGACGAGGGCGGGACCCCGGATCGGGATCCCGCCCTCGCGCACGGCTGACGAAGGCTACGCCTCGACGGCCTCGGCCTTCTCCGCCTTCTCGCCCGTGGCCTCGGGCTTGGCGTCGACGCCGGCCTCCTTGCGCTGCTCCGGCGTGATGGGCGCCGGGGCCGCGGTGAGCGGGTCGTAGCCGCCGCCGGACTTGGGGAACGCGATGACGTCGCGGATGGAGTCCGCCTTGGCGAGCAGCGCCGTCACGCGGTCCCAGCCGAGCGCGATGCCGCCGTGCGGCGGGGCGCCGTACTGGAACGCGTCGAGCAGGAAGCCGAACTTCTCCTGCGCCTCCTCCTCGCCGATGCCCATCACCGTGAACACGCGCTGCTGCACGTCCTGACGGTGGATACGGATGGAGCCGCCGCCGATCTCGTTGCCGTTGCAGACGATGTCGTACGCGTAGGCGAGCGCCGGGCCCGGGTCCGTGTCGAAGGTGTCCATGAACTCCGGCTTGGGGCTCGTGAACGCGTGGTGCACGGCGGTCCAGGCGGAGTGGCCGAGCGCCACGTCGTCGTCGTCCACGTCGACCGGCTTGAACAGCGGGGCGTCGACCACCCAGCAGAACTCGAAGCGGTCCTCGTCGATCAGACCCACACGCTTGGCGATCTCGTTGCGCGCGGCGCCGAGCAGCGCACGCGAGGCACCGGTCTTGCCGGCGGCGAAGAAGATGCAGTCACCGGGGTTGGCGCCCACGGCCTCCGCCAGGCCGGCAAGCTCCGCCTCGGAGAGGTTCTTGGCGACGGGGCCGCCGAGCGTGCCGTCCTCCTGCACCAGCACGTACGCGAGGCCGCGGGCGCCGCGCTGCTTGGCCCACTCCTGCCACGCGTCGAGGGTCTTGCGGGGCTGCGAGGCGCCGCCGGGCATGACCACGGCGCCCACGTACTCGGCCTGGAACACGCGGAACGGCGTCTCGGCGAAGTAGGACGTGAGCTCGGTGAGCTCGAGCCCGAAGCGCAGGTCCGGCTTGTCGGAGCCGAAGCGGGCCATGGCGTCGTTGTAGGTGAGGCGCGGGATGGGCAGCGGCACCTCGTAGCCGATGAGCGACCACAGCTCGCGGACCAGCTCCTCGCCCAGCGCGATCACGTCGTCCTGGTCGACGAAGCTCATCTCGATGTCGAGCTGCGTGAACTCGGGCTGGCGGTCCGCCCGGAAGTCCTCGTCGCGGTAGCAGCGGGCGATCTGGTAGTACCGCTCCATACCGGCGACCATGAGCAGCTGCTTGAACAGCTGCGGCGACTGGGGCAGCGCGTACCAGGAGCCGGGCGACAGGCGCGCGGGCACCAGGAAGTCACGGGCGCCCTCGGGGGTGGAGCGCGTGAGGGTCGGGGTCTCGATCTCGAGGAAGTCGTGACGCTCGAGCACGCGGCGCGCGGCCTGGTTGACCTTCGAGCGCAGCACGATGTTCTCGCGCGGCTGCGGGCGGCGGAGGTCCAGGTAGCGGTGCTTGAGGCGCGCCTCCTCGCCGACGGTGACGTGCTCGTCGATCGGGAACGGCGTGGGCGCGGACTCGTTGAGGATGGTCACGTCCTTGACGTCGACCTCGATCTCGCCGGACGGCATGTTGGGGTTCGACGAGCCCTCGGGGCGCAGGCGCACCTCGCCGGTGACCTGGATGACGTACTCGGTGCGCAGCGCGTGCGCGACCTCCTCGCGGATCACCAGCTGCGCGAGGCCCGACGCGTCACGCAGGTCGATGAACGCGACGCCGCCGTGATCGCGGCGACGGCCCACCCACCCGGCGAGGGTGACGGTGGCGCCGGCGTCGGCGGCGCGCAGGTTTCCAGCGAGATGCGTGCGGAGCAAGTTGCTTGCCTTTCTTACGCGCGGGTAGCGCGGGGTTGTGAAGAGCGGACCTCAGTCTAGCCGCGGACGATGCGCGGGTTCAGGTCCTCGGTCGGGGGCGCCCAGGCGTCGGCGTCGGCGGGGACCTGGTCGCCCGAGCGGATGTCCTTGACCTCGCCGTCGGGCGACGTGCCGTCGCCGGCGGCAGGGAACCACACGAACGGGATGCCGCGGCGGTCCGCGTACTGGATCTGCTTGCCGAACTTGGCGGCGTTGGGCGACACCTCGGTGGCGATGCCGCGGGCGCGGAGGCGATCCGCGATCGCCGTGGACGCGGCGCGGTGCTCCTCGTCGGTGACGGCGACCAGGACGGCCTGCGGCACGGAGCGGGACGCGGTCGCGAGGCCCGCGCCGAGCATGCGGCTCACCAGGCGGCTCACGCCGATCGACATGCCGACGCCGGGGAAGCCGCCGCCGGCGACCAGCGAGTCGTAGCGGCCGCCGGAGCAGATCGAGCCGAGGTCCTCGTGACCGTCCAGGACGGTCTCGTAGACGGCGCCCGTGTAGTAGTCGAGGCCGCGCGCGATCCGGAGGTCCGCGATCGCGGTCTCGGGGACGGCGGTGTTGACCGCGTCCACCAGCGCCGCGAGTGACCGGGCGCCGCGATCGAACTGGGCCCGCGCATCGTCCGCCTCCTCGACGATCGGGCTGTGGTCCCACAGCGCCTCGACCAGGTCGAGGAAGGAGCCGTCGGGCGTCTGGATCGCGGCGAGCTCGAGGATCGCGTCGACGGCCTCGGGGCTGACGCCCTTGCCGTGGAGCTCCTCGCGCACGCCGTCGGGGCCGATCTTGTCGAGCTTGTCGACGCTGCGCAGCGCGCCCGCGACGTCCGCGATGCCGACGCCCCGGTAGAAGCCCTCGACCAGCGCGCGGTTGTTGAGGTGCATGCGCGCGGGAGGCAGCGGCAGTGCGCGCAGGGCGCGGGCCATGACGATCGCGACCTCGGCCTCGAGGTGCTCGGGCAGGGTGTCCCGCCCCACCACGTCGATGTCGGCCTGGTAGAACTCGCGGAATCGGCCCTCCTGCGGGCGCTCGCCGCGCCACACCTTCTGGATCTGGAAGCGCCGGAACGGGAACTGCAGGCGGCCCTGGTTCTCCTCGACGTACCGCGCGAACGGCACCGTGAGGTCGAAGTGCAGGCCCAGCTTGGCCTCGCGACCGGCCTGCTCGTCGGCGTTGAGGCGACCGATCGCGTAGATCTCCTTCGACGCGTCCGAATCGCCTGCGAGACGGTCCACCGGCTCCACCGCACGGGTCTCGATCTCACCGAAGCCGTGCAGCGCGAACACCTCGCGCAGCGTCGCGAGGACGTGCGCCTCGACAAGGCGCTCCTGCGGGGACCATTCGGGGAATCCGGAGAGGGGTTGCACGCGTGCCATGCCCGCCATTGTTCCGCATGCGCCCGCCCTAGACTGACCTGGCACATCACCGGGATGAGGACGACTCGATGACCAACAAGAAGCAGGCCAAGGCGCAGGCGGCCAAGAAGCAGCACGCGTACGAGGCACGGATCGCCGCGAAGCAGCGCAAGCGCGAGCGGACCATCCGCATCACCGCGATCGTCACGATCGTCGCGCTGGTGCTCGGCGGCGGGCTCGCGGTGATCCTCACGGCGGTCCACAGCAACCAGCAGGCGAAGAAGGCCGCCTCCGCCACGGAGTCGACCGCCACCGCGACCACCGACGACGAGGTCGAGCTCGAGTCCGGCTGGGCGGTCTCCCCCGAGCCCCCGGACCCGTCCTACGCGGAGGACCGCACCTGGACCGCGACCCTTGCGACCAACCAGGGCGATATCGAGATCGAGCTCGACGGCGCCGCGGCCCCGCAGGCGGTCGCGAGCTTCATCAAGCTCGCCGAGGACGGCTACTTCGACGGCACCGGCTGCCACCGCCTCACCACCGCGGGCATCTACGTGCTCCAGTGCGGCGACCCGACGGGCACCGGCACCGGCGGCCCCGGCTACCGCTACGGCCCCGTCGAGAACGCCCCGGCGGACGATGTCTACCCCGCCGGCACCGTCGCGATGGCGCGCGTGGGCGGCGACGGCGAGTCGATGGGAAGCCAGTTCTTCATCGTCTACCAGGACTCCACCATCCCGTCCGACGCGGCGGGCGGCTATACGGTGCTCGGCCAGGTGGTGGCCGGAAACGCTAGTGTTGAGCGTGTTGCCGAAGCAGGCACCATCACCGGGGACACCGACGGTGCCCCCGCAATGTCCGTCATCGTGAACGAGGTATCCGTCTCATGACCGAGTCGTCCGACGCTCCGGCGCCGAAGACCGAGGCCCCCGAGGCCGCGTCCCAGCCCACCCCCGAGGCCGTGGCGGAGGTGACCGAGACCGTCGAGGTCGCCGCCGAGGCTCCCGTCGAGGAGGCGCCTGCCGAGGTCGCAGACGCCCCTGCCGAGGCCGAGGCTCCCGCGGAGGAGCCCGCAGCCGAGGAGGAGGCGCCCGCCGCATCGTCCCCCGCGAAGAAGGGCCCGAAGCCGCGCGCTCCCAAGCCGGGCGCGTTCAAGGCCCCGTCGCCGGTCGCCGTCGCCAAGCAGGCGACGCACACGGTCGTGGTGGTGCCGGTCGCCGCGGAGGTGCCGGAGGAGCGCTTCGAGGAGGCGCTCGCGCACGGCCTGGTCGAGGACGGCAAGGCGTACGTGATCATCGCCGAGGAGCGCGTCGAGGTCGGTCCCGCCGAGGACGACGAGGCCCTCAAGCCCTACGCGCACGCGTTCTTCGAGCTCGAGGCGTCGGTGGAGCGTTTCCACGCCCGCCTGTCCTCCGCGGAGCTCTCCCCCAAGGACATCGACGAGTCGATCGCCTCGATCGAGGCTGTCCTCACCCCGGTGAGCGTGGTGGGCGACCTCGACACGCTGGTCGAGCGCTACGCCGCGGTGAAGGCGGAAGCCGAGGAGACGCGTACGCGCATCCAGGAGGAGCGTCGCGTGGCCCGCGAGGCCGCCGTGGCCTCGCGCGAGGAGATCGTGTCGACGGCCGAGGCGCTCGCCGCGAAGCCCGAGACGCAGGTCCACTGGAAGAACGACACCGCCACCCTGCGCGGGCTGCTCGACGCGTGGAAGGAGGCGCAGCGCTCCGGCGCACGCATCCCCAAGGACGTCGAGCGCGCCCTGTGGACGCGCTTCACGCACGCGCGGTCCGCGTTCGAGAAGGCCCGCAAGCACCACTTCGCGGAGCTCGACCGGTCCAACGCGGACGTCGCGGGCCGCAAGGAGGAGCTGGTCGCGAAGGCCGAGTCGCTCGCCCAGACCACCGACTGGGACACCGGCGCACGCGGCTTCCGCGACCTCATGAACGAGTGGCGCACCGCCGGCCGGGGCCGCCGCTCCGTCGACGACGCGCTGTGGAAGAGGTTCCAGAACGCACAGGACTCGTTCTTCGAGGCCCGCCGCGGTGCGGCCGACGCGGAGGACGAGGCGCTGTCGGGCAACGTCGACGCCAAGGAGGCCGCCGTGGCCGAGGCCGAGGCGCTTCTGCCCATCAAGGACCTCAACGCCACCAAGCAGGCGCTCCGCCCCATCCAGGACCGCTTCGAGGCCGCGGGCCGCGTCCCGCGCGCCGACATCGCGCGCCTGTCCAAGCGCATGGGCGCCGTCGAGAAGGCCGTCCGAGACGCCGAGGACGCGGAGTGGAACTCGCGCAACCCCGAGCTCGAGGCGCGCGCCTCGGGCGCGGCGGCGCAGCTGGGCTCCGCGATCGCGGCGCTCGAGGCCGAGATCGCCGAGGCGAAGGCCAAGGGCAAGGACACCAAGAAGCTCGAGGAGTCGCTGGCGGCCCGCCGGCAGTGGCTCACCCAGATCGAGGGGCTCGCGTAACCCGCGCAACCCGCGCATCGTCCAGGCTCCGAGGCCCGTCACCGCAAGGTGGCGGGCCTCGCTGCTTCCCCGCTTCCGCGATTGCTCATCCACACAGCCTCCGCGATGTGACCGTTCACCGAGACAGCTTCAAGCGGATCTGGCGCATCTAGGTGGATGAGTGCGTTTCCTGTGTGGATCAGTGCAGCCGGCGTCGGCAGCGGGCGCCGTCCACAGGGGGTCGCCTGCCCGGCCCCGGCACGGGACCCTGGGGTGATGATCCTGGTGCGACCTGACGACGTCGGTCCCGCCGCCTTCGCACGCCTGCTGCGCGACCGTCACCTGGCGCACCTCCTGCCCGGGGTCGCCCGTCCCGCCGACATCCCCGACTCCCCCGGCCTGCGCGCGCTCGCCGCCGCCGACCGGGTCCCCACGCACGTGGTCCTGACCGGCCTCGCGGCGCTGTGGGTGCACTGCTGGAGGGACGATGCCCCGGCCGGGTGGCACGCGGTGGGTGTCCGGGGGCTCTACCGCCCGGCGAGCACCGCGGTGCGGCTCCACTCGGGCCCGACGGCGCGCCTGGGAGCGACGGTCGAGGGCGGGCTGCGCCTCGCTCCCCCGGCGCGCGCATGCGTCGACGCGCTGCGGTGGGAGCCGCCCCACGCGGCGCTGCACACGGTGGCCGGAGCGGTCGCCCGCGGCCGCCTCGCCCCCGCGGACCTCGAGGCGGCCCTGCGTCACGACGCGCGCTCGAGCGCCGGCTACGCGCGCGTCGCCGGGCTGGTGGAGGCGATCAGGGCCGCTTGGTCCCCGTGATGCGGCGCGCGTCGTAGACGCCGTCGATGCGGCGCACCGCGGACAGGATCGCGCCCAGGTGCGACGGGTCCGCCATCTCGAACTGGAAGCTCGACATCGCGACGCGGTCGCGGGTGGTCGACACGTTCGCGGACAGGATGTTGACGTGGTGGTCGGACAGCACCTGCGTGACGTCCGAGAGCAGGCGGTTGCGGTCGAGCGCCTCGACCTCGATCTGCACCAGGAACGTGCCGGCGGAGTGCCCGGTCCACTCGACGTCGATGAGCCGCTCGCTCTGGTTGTTCAGCTGCGCGAGGTTGTCGCAGTCCGCACGGTGCACCGAGACGCCGGAGCCGCGGGTGATGAAGCCCTGGATCGGGTCGCCGGGCACGGGCGTGCAGCAGCGTGCGAGCTTGACCACCACGTCGGTGAGCCCGTGCACGGACACTCCGGGGTCTCCACGACGCGCGGCGCGTGCCGGCGGCAGCCCGGGGCGGGTGATCTCGGTGAGGTCCTCGTCCGCGCCCTCCTGACCACCCACGGCATCGGTCATCCGCGCGACCACGTCGGCCGCCTGCTCCTTGTGCTCGCCGATCGCGGCGTACAGCGAGTCGACGTCCTCGTAGTGCATCTCCTTCGCGAGGGCGAGGAGCGTGGGACGGCTCATGAGGCGCTGCATGGGCAGCTGCTGACGGCGGATCGCGCGGGCGAGCATGTCGCGCCCGGTCTCGATGGACTCCTCGCGCCGCTCGCGCGTGAACCACTGGCGGATCTTGTTGCGGGCGCGCGTGGACTGCACGAACTCGAGCCAGTCGCGCTTGGGGTGCGCGTTCTCGTCGGACGTGGTGAGCACCTCGACGGTGTCGCCGTTCTCGAGCGTCGAGTCGAGCGGCACCAGCCGGCCGTTGACCTTGGCGCCGATGGTCTTGTGGCCCACCTCGGTGTGGACCGCGTACGCGAAGTCCACCGGCGTGGCGCCCTGGGGCAGCGACAGCAGCTTGCCGCGCGGCGTGAACACGTAGACCTCGGCCTTGGAGATCTCGCCCCGGAGGCTGTCGAGGAACTCGGTCGGGTCCGCGGTCTCCTGCTGCCAGTCCGCGATCTGGCGCAGCCAGCCCATCTCACCGCCGCCGCGCGACGTGACGCCGGTCTTCGCGGTCTCCTTGTAGCGCCAGTGCGCGGCCAGGCCGTACTCGGCGCGGCGGTGCATGTCGTAGGTGCGGATCTGCAGCTCCACCGGCTTGCCCGTGGGACCGATCACCGTGGTGTGCAGCGACTGGTACAGGTTGAACTTGGGCATCGCGATGTAGTCCTTGAACCGGCCCGGGACGGGCTGGTACCTGGCGTGCATCGCGCCCAGCACGGCGTAGCAGTCGCGGACCGTCTCGACCAGGATGCGGATCCCCACCAGGTCGTAGATGTCGTTGAGGTCGCGACCCCGCACGATCATCTTCTGATACACCGAGTAGTAGTGCTTGGGGCGACCGGTGATCTCGCCCTTGATCTTCATGCCGCGGAGGTCCTTCTCGATCTCCGCGCGAACCTGCGCGAGGTACTTCTCGCGCTCGGGCGCCCGCTCCGTGACGACGTCGACGATCTCCTGGTAGATCTTCGGGTACAGGGTCTGGAAGCTGAGGTCCTCGAGCTCCCACTTGATCGCGTTGAGGCCCATGCGGTGCGCGAGCGGGGCGTAGATCTCGAGCGTCTCCTGCGCCTTCTTGCGCGCGGACTCCGGCGCGACGTACTTCCAGGTGCGCGCGTTGTGGAGCCGGTCGCACAGCTTGAGCAGCAGCACGCGGATGTCCTTGGCCATCGCGACGACCATCTTGCGCACGGTCTCCGCCTGCGCGGCGTCCCCGTACGTGACCTTGTCGAGCTTGGTGACGCCGTCGACGATCATCGCGACCTCGTCGCCGAACTCCTGCTGCATGCGCTCGAGCGAGAACTCCGTGTCCTCGACCACGTCATGCAGCAGCGCCGCCGCGATCACCGAGTCCGTCATGCCCAGGTCCGCGATGATCTGCGCCACCGCGATCGGGTGGGTGATGTAGGGCTCGCCGCTCTTGCGCTTCTGGCCGCGGTGCGCCTCCTCGGCGACCTTGTAGGCGCGCTCGATCAGCCCCGTCCGTCCGCGCGGATACATCCGGCGATACGTGTCGAGCACGCCGTCGATCGCGCTGGCCTCCCGGCTCCCCCGGCGCAGGAATCCGAGCCCGAGCGTGCCGGTCGAGGGACGGGTCTCTGTCACGCGCACCTCCGAGGCTGGTAGACCGACAGTCTATCCGCGCGGCCCGACACCCCGACACGTCCGCATTCTGTACCAAAGACGACGGAAGGGGGACGATGCGGCGGTCGCCGCATCGTCCCCCTCACCTTCGGCCGGGGTGGAGACCCCGTGTCAGGCCTTGCGCTTCTTGCGCTTGGGCTGCGCCGCGGCGCCCTGGTGGCTGCCGCGGTTGACCGCGCCCACGCGCACGTCGCCGGTGTCGGAGATCGCCACGTCCGTCTCGCCCGAGGCCCGCAGCGCGAGAACCTGCCGCGTGTGCTCGACGATCTTGGGCTCGTAGTCGCGCAGCGCGACCTCGACCGGCGTCGCCACGAAGATCGACGAGTACGTGCCGACCGCCATGCCGACGAACAGCGCGAGCGAGATGTCCTTGAGCGTGCCCGCACCGAGAAGGAACGAGCCGATGAACAGGATCGCGGACACCGGCAGCAGCGCCACCACGGACGTGTTGATGGAGCGCACCAGGGTCTGGTTGAGGCCCAGGTTCGCGAGCTCGTCGTACGTGTAGCGGTGCTGCGACGTGAGGTGCTGCGTGTTCTCGCGGATCTTGTCGAACACCACCACCGTGTCGTACAGCGAGTAGCCGAGGATGGTGAGGAATCCGATCACGGACGCCGGGGTGACCTCGAAGCCGATCAGCGCGTACACGCCGACCGTGATGATGAGGTCGTGCGCGAGCGCCACGAGCGCCGCCACCGCCATGCGCCAGGCGCGGAAGTACAGCGACATCACGATGCCGACGAGCACGAGGAACACGATCAGCGACTGGACCGCCGCCTTGCCCACGGACGCGCCCCACGTGGGGCCGATCTGCGTGAAGCTGACCTGGTCCTCGGGGACGTCGTAGGCCTCCGCCAGGGCGGACGTGATCTCACGACCGGTCTCGATGTCGACCACGCCGATCTGGATGCGGACGTCGTTGTCACCGAGGATGGTGACGCGCGCGGTGGCGTCGGGCGCGAGCTCCTCGATCACGGCCTGCGCCTCGGCGGGCTCGGTGATCGACGTCTCGGTGACGCGGAACTCGGTGCCGCCGACGAAGTCGATGCCGGCGTTGAGCCCCTTCGTGAACAGCGCCACCAGCGACAGCGCGACGAGCACGCCGGACACGATGAACCAGCGCTTGCGCTGGGCGACGATCGGGTAGGTCTTCTCCCCGGAGTGCAGCTTGTTGCCCCACTCGGCCAGGTTGAGCTTCATCGGGTCTCCTCCCCCTCGGGGCGGGCGTCGTCGTCGGTGTCGGTCGCGGTGGCGGCCGCCGCGGGCGCGACGATGCCGGCGGCCGCGGCCTTGCGCTCGGCGAGCGTGGGCTGGCCGGTGACGATGCGTCCGCGGCCCTTGTACATGGTGTCGCGTCCCAGCTGGCGCGGATCGAGGCCCGACCACTTGTGACCGCGGGCGAAGAACGGCCGCTTCCCCATGAGCATGAGGATCGGGTGGGTGAAGAGGAACACCACCAGGACGTCGACCAGGGTGGTGAGACCCAGCGTGAACGCGAAGCCGCGCACGCCGCCGACCGCGAGGAGGTAGAGCACCACGGCCGCGAGCACGTTGATCGCGTCCGAGGCGAGGATGGTGCGGCGGGCGCGACGCCAGCCGTGATCGATCGCGGCCTGCAGCGACCGTCCCTCGCGCAGCTCGTCCCTCACGCGTTCGAAGTACACGATGAAGGAGTCCGCGGTCACACCGATCGCGACGATCAGGCCGGCGACGCCGGCGAGCGACAGGCGGTAGCCGATCACCCACGACAGCAGCGCGATGAGCCCGTACGTGATCGCTCCGGCGATGACGAGCGAGCCGACCGTGACGAAGCCGAGCGCGCGGTACTGGATCAGCGAGTAGATGACCACCAGCAACAGGCCGATCGCGCCGGCGATCAGACCCTTCTGCAGCTGGTCGGCGCCGAGCGTCGCGGAGATCTGCTGCTCCGACTGCACCTCGAGCGTCATGGGCAGCGCGCCGAACTTCAGCTGGTTGGCCAGCTGCTCGGCGGACTCCTGCGTGAAGTTGCCCGTGATCGAGGCCTGGCCGCCGGTGATGGTGGTCGACACGGCGGGAGCGGAGATCACGACGCCGTCGAGCACCATCGCGAACTGGTCGCGGGGCGACTCGAAGTCCTTGATGCGGCCGGTGGTGTCGGCGAACTTCTTGGCGCCGTCGTTGGTGAGCTCGAGGCGGACCTCGTAGCGGCCGGTGAGCGTGCCGGCCGAGTTGTACTCGGGGCCGGAGGTCGCCGTGGCGACGTCGGTGCCGTCCATCTCGACGGGGCCCATGATGTACTTCGCGAGGCCGTCCTGGTCGCACGCGACGTCCGCGAGGGCCGGGTCGCCGGGGGTGACGCCCGAGAGGTTCTCGGCGGCGGTGCAGTCGAGCGCGTCGTACTTCGCCTGCACGTCCTCGGTGATCCACTCGAGCGACGAGGGGTCGGTGCCCTCGGCAGGGGTCGCCGCGTCGGCGCTCGCGCTGGCGCTCGGCTCGGGGGTGGCGGAACCGGCAGGCTCGGCGGTCTCATCCGCGGACGGCGAGGCGCTGGGCTCCGGCGTGGCCGAGGCCGAGGCGTCGCTGGTGGTGGTCGGCAGCGGGGAGCCCGAGACCAGCACGGGGCGGAACTGCAGCTGCGCGCTCTGGCGCACCAGGTCCACCGTCTCCTCGGACGGGTTGCCGGGCAGCGCGACCACGATGTTCTGGCCCTGCGTGCTGATCTCCGCCTCGGCGACGCCGGACGCGTCGATGCGGCGGCGGATGATGTCGACGGCCTGGTCGAGGTCGGCCTGGTCGATGGTCTGCTCGGCGCCGTCGGCCAGCACGGGCGCGAGCACGATCTCGCGGCCGCCGGCCAGGTCGAGCGCCAGGTTGGGCGTCCAGGACGCGTTGCCGAACACCACCCCCAGCGCCAGGGTGCCGTAGAGCACGACGATGATCGCGCCCAGCCAGGTCAGCGCACGACGCGCCTCGTTCTTCACACGTGCCACAGGAATCCTCACGGTCTCGGCTCGCTTGAGCCCCGAGTGATTCTAGCCAGGCTGGCGCGGCACCCGGTGACCCCGGGCCGTGTCAGTCGAAGAGGCGGCCGCCCGATTCGCCGCCGATCGCGTCCGCGGGCGGCTTGAGACCCAGGTGCAGCCACGCGTCGGCGGTCGCGATGCGGCCGCGCGGGGTGCGGCTCATGAGGCCCTCGCGGACCAGGAACGGCTCCGCGACGGTCTCGACGGTCTCGGTCTCCTCGCCCACGGTGACGGCGAGCGTGGACAGGCCCACGGGACCGCCGGCGAACCGCGTGCACAGCGCCTTGAGCACGGCGCGGTCGAGCCGGTCGAGGCCGCGCTCGTCGACCTCGTACACGGCGAGCGCCTCCCGGGCCGCCTCGAGGTTGGCGCGGCCGGTGCCGTGCACCTCCGCCCAGTCGCGCACGCGACGCAGCAGGCGGTTGGCGATGCGAGGGGTGCCGCGAGAGCGCGACGCGATCTCGCGCGCGGCGTCGTGCGTGATCGACACGCCGAGGCGCCCGGCGGAGCGCACCACGATCGCCATGAGCTCGTCGTCCTCGTAGAAGTCGAGGTGGCCGGTGAACCCGAAGCGGTCGCGCAGCGGTGCCGGCAGGAGGCCGGCGCGGGTGGTCGCGCCCACCACGGTGAAGGCGGGCAGGCTGAGCGGGATGGAGGTGGCGCCGGCGCCCTTGCCCACCACCACGTCGACCCGGAAGTCCTCCATCGCGAGGTAGAGCATCTCCTCCGCGGGTCGCGCGAGGCGGTGGATCTCGTCGAGGAACAGCACGTCGCCCTCGTCGAGCGAGCTGAGGATCGCCGCGAGGTCGCCGGCGTGCTGGATCGCGGGACCGGAGGTGAGCCGCAGGGTCGAGCCGAGCTCCGCGGCGATGATCATCGCGAGCGTGGTCTTGCCCAGCCCGGGCGGGCCGGACAGCAGCACGTGGTCGGGGGGCGTGCCGCGGCCCGTCGCGGCGTTGAGGACCAGGGACAGCTGCTCGCGCACCACGCGCTGGCCCACGAACTCGTCGAGGTTGGAGGGCCGCAGCGCGGCCTCGTTGGATCGCTCGATCGCGTCCGCGTCGGGGCTCACCACCCGGGTCTCGTCATCCACGCGTGCCTCCCAGGTGCTTGAGCGCGGACCGCAGCGCGGTACCCGTCTCAGACGCCGCCAGCGGATCCGGGGCGACCGCATCGACGGCCGCCTGCGCCTGCTTGGCCGGGTAGCCGAGTCCCACGAGGGCCTCGACCACCTCGCCGCGGGCGTCCGCGGCGGGGGCGCCCGGGGCATCGTCCGGCAGCACCAGCTTGCCGCCGAGCTCGAGCAGCAGCCGTGCCGCCACCTTGGGGCCGATCCCGGGGACCTTGGTGAGCGCCTTCTGGTCGCCGGCGGCGACCGCGGCCGCGAGGGCCTCCGGAGAGTGCACCGCGAGCATGGCCAGCGCGAGCTTGGCTCCCACGCCCTGGACGCTCTGGAGCTGCTCGAACGTGTCGCGCTCCCCCGCGCTGAGGAAGCCGAACAGCGTCATCGAGTCCTCGCGCACCACCATGTGGGTGTGCAGCGTCGCATCCAGGCCCGCCCGGAGCTCCGCGAGGGTCGCGGGCGTCGCGAGCACCCGGTAGCCCACGCCGGCGACGTCCAGCACCAGCGCCGTCGCGCCCGCATGCGCCACGGTCCCCCTGAGCTGTGCGATCACGCCCGTCCCCTTTCGAACACCTGTGCGAACAGGCTAGCCGATGGGGCGGACATCGGGGCCTCACCCGCGGCGGCGCGCCGCCTTCTCCGCGGCGGCCCATTGCCGTTGCGCGGGCGTGGTCGCGCCGGAGCCCACCGGGGCCGCTCCCCCGCGCCACGCGTGGGCGATGGCGATCGCGAGGGCGTCCGCCGCATCGGCCGGGCGCGGGGCCTCTTCCAGTCCGAGCAGGCGCGTCACCATGAAGGTCACCTGCGCCTTGTCGGCGCGGCCGTTGCCGGTGACCGCGGCCTTCACCTCGGACGGCGTGTACAGCGTGATGGGGAGCCCGCGGCGCTCGGCGGCGAGCATGATGACGCCCGATACCTGGGCGGTGCCCATGATGGTCGAGACGTCCGAGCGCGCGAAGATGCGCTCCATCGCGACGGCCTCGGGCTCGTGCTCGTCGAGCATGGCCTCGAGGACCGTCGCGATCTGGGCGAGACGCGCGGGCGTCTCGTGCGTGGAGGGTGACGTCGCGACGCGGACGTCCAGCATGCTGATGCGTCGTGCGGAACCCGACTCGACCACACCCAGGCCGCACCTGGTGAGGCCGGGGTCGACCCCCAGGATGCGCATCATCCCCCGCCGCCGGTCGGCCGTCAGGCCTGCGCGGCCTCGAGCACCTCGTCGGACGCGTCGAAGTTCGCCCACACGTTCTGGACGTCGTCCGAGTCCTCGAGGGCGTCGATGAGGCGCAGCATCTTGCGCGCGCCGTCGACGTCGAGCTCGATCTTCATCGAGGGCATGAACGTCGCCTCGGCGCTCTCGTAGTCGATGCCGGCGTCCTGCAGCGCGGTGCGGACGGACACGAAGTCGGTGGCCTCGGAGATGATCTCGAACACGTCGCCGAGGTCGTTGATCTCCTCCGCGCCGGCCTCGAGCGTCGCCTCCATGAGCGAGTCCTCGGTGGCGCCGCCCTCCTTGGAGACGATCACCTGGCCCTTGCGCGAGAAGAGGTATGAGACCGAGCCGGGGTCCGCGAGCGTGCCGTTGTTGCGGGTGAGGCCCACGCGCACCTCGGTGGCCGCACGGTTGCGGTTGTCGGTGAGGCACTCGATGAGCACCGCGACACCGTTGGGGCCGTAGCCCTCGTACATGATGGTCTCGTAGTCCGCGCCGCCCGCCTCGAGGCCCGAACCGCGCTTGACGGCGCGGTCGATGTTGTCGTTCGGGACGGACGACTTCTTCGCCTTCTGCACCGCGTCGAACAGGGTCGGGTTGCCCGCGAGGTCCCCGCCGCCGGTACGCGCCGCGACCTCGATGTTCTTGATGAGCTTGGCGAACAGCTTGCCGCGCTTGGCGTCGATGACGGCCTTCTTGTGCTTGGTCGTCGCCCACTTGGAATGCCCGGACACGTGTGCTCCTCGTCGAATGTCGGTCTGGAATCCCGTCCAGTGTAGTGCGTGGCAGCGGGGACGATGCGGCGGTCGGGCGGGCGGTCGGCCCACCGGACCGCGGTTCAGCCCACCAGGTCGAGGAGGAGCCGGTGGACGCGGTCGTCGTGGACGGCGCCCGGCTCGGCGATCTCGGGGTGGAAGCTCGTGGCGATGGCGTTGCCATGGCGCACGGCCACCGGGTGGCGAGAGCCGTCCGGACCCGCGGCGGTGGCGAGGACCTCCACGGCCGGGTCGCAGGACTCGACCCACGGCGCGCGGATGAAGGTCGCGTGCATGACGGAGCCGTCGGGCTCCCACACCAGCTCCGTCTCCGCGGAGTCGACCTGGCGTCCGAACGCGTTGCGGCGCACCGTCATCGGGATCGCGCCGAGGCTCTGCTGCCCGGAGATGCCGCCCACGAGGTCCGTGGCGAGCATGATCATCCCGGCGCAGGACCCCATCACGGGCATCCCGGCGTGGATCCGGTCGCGCAGCGGCTCGAACAGGTCGAAGGCCCGCAGCAGCTTGTCGATGGTGGTGGACTCGCCGCCGGGGATGATGAGCGCGTCGACGGCCTTGAGCTCCGCGAGCCGGCGCACGCCCACCGCGGTCGCGCCCACGCGGGTCGCCGCCGCGAGGTGCTCGCGCACGTCTCCCTGCAGGGCCAGCACGCCCACGGTGCTCATTCGTCCACCTCTCCCAGGTCCCGGGTGACGCCGTCCCAGTCGAGGAACCACGCCCATGTCTCTCTCAGCTGCGCGGGGAACACCTCGATGGGCGAGTCGCGCAGGTCCTGCTCCGTGAGCCAGGCCACCTCGTCGATGGTCTCCAGCTCGATCGCGGTCCACTCGGCCGCGGTGCGGTCGCGCCGCTCCGCGTCCTCGAGCCGGCCCACGTAGATCTCCTCGAACTGCGTGTACGGCTTCGAGGCGAAGTCGAAGATCGCGGTGCGCCGCCAGACCGGGCCCACCAGCTCGTCGGTCTCGAGCACCAGGCCCGTCTCCTCGGCGAGCTCGCGGACCGCTGCCGCGCGCATCGTCTCCCCGTCCTCGAGGCCGCCGCCCGGGGTGAACCAGAAGTAGCGCTCGACGTCGTGGGGGTCGTGGCCGCGGACCATCAGCAGGCGGGTCTCCCCCGCGGTCCGCCCCACCAGGAGCACGCGGGCGCCGCGACGGTGGATGCGATCCCCCGGCGCGGCGCCCATGCGTGCGTGAACCTGGTGCCTTACCAGCCGCGCTCGGCGAGGCGGTGCGGCTCGGGGATCTCGTCCACGTTGATGCCGACCATGGCCTCGCCCAGGCCGCGCGACACGTCCGCGATGACCGACGGGTCGTCGTAGAACGTGGTGGCCTTGACGATCGCCTTGGCGCGCGTGGCCGGGTCGCCCGACTTGAAGATGCCGGATCCGACGAACACTCCCTCGGCGCCCAGCTGCATCATCATCGCGGCGTCGGCCGGGGTGGCGATGCCGCCCGCGGTGAAGAGCACCACGGGGAGCTTGCCCGTCCGCGCGATCTCCTGGACCAGGGGCAGCGGCGCCTGGAGCTCCTTGGCGGCCACGTAGAGCTCGTCCTCGGGCATCGCGCCGAGGGCCTTGATCTCCGCGCGGATCTTTCGCATGTGGGTGGTCGCGTTGGACACGTCGCCGGTGCCGGCCTCGCCCTTCGAGCGGATCATGGCCGCGCCCTCGGAGATGCGGCGCAGCGCCTCGCCCAGGTTGGTCGCGCCGCACACGAAGGGAACGGTGAAGTTCCACTTGTCGATGTGGTGCGTGTAGTCCGCCGGGGTGAGCACCTCGGACTCGTCGATGTAGTCGACGCCGAGGCTCTCGAGCACCTGCGCCTCGACGAAGTGGCCGATGCGGGCCTTCGCCATCACGGGGATGGAGACGGCGTCGATGATGCCCTGGATCATGTCGGGGTCGCTCATGCGCGACACGCCGCCCTGGGCGCGGATGTCGGCGGGCACGCGCTCGAGCGCCATGACGGCGACGGCGCCGGCGTCCTCCGCGATCTTCGCCTGGTCCGGGGTGACCACGTCCATGATGACGCCGCCCTTGAGCATCTCGGCCATGCCGCGCTTCACAAGGTCGGTCCCTACCTGGGGCTTCGTGGTCTCGTCGATGGTGCTCATGGGGTGCTGACGTCCTTCGTCGGATGGGGATGGAACTCGGCGTCCATCCTAATGGCGTCGCGGTACGTCTCCTCGACACGTGGCGCGACGTTGGACCAGTCGAACGCCGCGGCGCACTCGCGCCCGCGCTCGGCCAGCTCCTCGCGACCCGCGGGGTCGTCGAGAAGTCCTGTGATGCACGAGGCGAGCGACGCCGGGTCGCCCACCGCGTGATGCGCGGCCGCGTGGCCGCCGTCCGCGACCGTCGACACGTCCATGAAGGCCGTGAGGTCGGAGGCGACCACGGCGGCGCCCGCCGCCATCGCCTCGACCAGGACGATCCCGAAGCTCTCGCCACCCGTGTTGGGGGCGCAGTAGATGTCGACCGAGGCCATGAAGCGGGCCTTCTGGTCCTCGTCGAGCTCGCCGATCACCTCGGCGCCCGCCCGGGCCGCCTTCGCGGCGATCCGGTCGGAGAACCGGCCCGCGACAAGGAATCGCGCGTGCGGGTGGCGGGCGCGCACCGCGGGGATCGCGGCGAGCAGGTCCTCGAGGCCCTTGCGGGGCTCGTCGAGGCGGCCGAGGATCCCGATGGTCGGGGCCTCCCGGGTGCCCTCCCAGCGGCGGTCCGCGCGGGCCCGCACGTAGCGCGACGTGTCGACGCCGTTGGGGATGATGTGCGTGGCCTGCACGCGCAGGTGGTCGGCGATGGTGGCGGCCGCGGAGGGCGAAACCGCGATGCGGGCGTCGAGCTCCTCGTAGCCCGGCTTGATCCACGGCTTCGCGAGCCGCATCGCCACGGACTCGTCCTGCGACGAGTGGAACGTCGCGACGGTGGGGCCGATCCTGGCCCACATCGCGATGAGGCTGAGCGACGGCGCTCCCGGCTCGTGGAGGTGCACGACGTCGAAGTGCCCCAGCTTGAGCCACTCTCGCACGCGGCTCGCCGCCATGAGGCCGAACGTGAGGCGGGCCGTGGATCCGTTGTAGCGGATGGGCAGCGACCGCCCCGCGCTCGAGACGTACGCCGGCACCGGGGTGTCCTCGGCGGCCGGCGCGAGCACCGAGACCTCGTGTCCACGGTCCATCAGCGCCTGTGCGAGGTCGAGCACGTGCAGCTGGACGCCGCCCGGACGGTCGAGGGAGTACGGGCACACGATCCCGATCCTCATCGCTCCGACCCCGTCCACCCGAACCGCTGCAGCATGTGCCAGTCCTCCGGATGCCGCGCGATCTCCGCTGCGAGGAACTGTACCCACGCCCGGGTGAGGTGTCCCACGCGGTCCTCCGCCGGCGCATCGGCCGGCAGCGAGGCGGGACCGAAGTGGAGCACCACGCCCCACCGCGACCGCGCCGTCAGGCGGCGGCGACCGCGGAGGCGCTCGTAGCGGACGTGCACGGGGAAGAGCGGCGCGCCGATCGCGACGGACAGCGCCGCGGGCCCGGGCGCGACCTTGACGCCGTGACCCCACATGTCGACCTCGATGCCGGAGCCGGACAGGTCGCGGTCGGCCAGCAGGCACATGAGCCCGCCCTGACGCTTGCCCAGGCGGATGAGCTCGCGGAACGTCGAGCCGCCCTCGTGACCGAGGATCGTCATCCCGACCTTCTCGCGGAGCGCGACGAACTCGTCGAAGACCTCACGCGGCTCGAGGATCTCCGCGACCGACGTCACGGGCGCGATGTGGCGGCACGCGTACGCGCCCACCAGGTCCCAGTTGCCGGAATGCGACAACGCGAGCACGGCGGTCCCCTCGGCCGCGACGCGCGCGCGTGCGCCGTGCGGGTCCTCGACGCGCACGCGGGCGTCGATGGTGCGCGCGGTCATGCGACCCAGCTCGAACGTCTCGGCGTAGTAGCGCGCGGCGGAGGCCATGCCCCGGCGCGACAGCGCACGCAGCTCCGCGCCCTCGAGACCGGTGACCCGGTGGAGGTTGTCCTCCAGCCGGCGCGCAGGCTTCGCCCGCCGTCTCCACTGCGCGTCGAAGCCCGCCCACAGCAGGACGCGCGTGAGCGAGCGGGGCGCGTACCGCGAGGCGCGGAACGCGAGGAGCATGCCGTTCATTCGTGCGGGTACGGCTGCGGCTGACCGTCGAGGCGGGCGTTCCACTCGGGGTGCTGGCGCGCCTGACGCACGACCGCCCAGATGCGCTGGCCCACCGTGATCGCGGCGAGGATGGTGAGGATCCACAGCGCGGCGGTGAGCACCCACAGCGGGAACAGCCCGAGGCCGTAGAAGCCGACCGCGACCAGGGAGATCACCAGGCGGTCGGAGCGTTCCGCGAGCCCGAAGTTGGCCGCCACCCCCATGCCCTCCGCCTTGGCGCGCGCGTACGGCACCAGCGAGCCGATCGCGAGGCACAGCAGCGCGCCGAGCGCGGTCACGCGGGAGACGTCGATGAACACCCAGGTGAGCGTGCCGAAGATCGCCGCGTCGGCGACCCGGTCGAGCGTGGAGTCGAGGAACGCGCCCAGCCGGGAGCTCTTGCCGCCCAGGCGAGCCATGGTGCCGTCGAGCATGTCCGTCACCACGAAGAACGTGATGAACAGCGTGCCCCAGAACAGCCAGATCCCGCCGTGCGGGAAGAACAGCACGGCGCCCATCACCACGCCGACCGTCCCGAGGACGGTCATGACGTTCGGGTGGATCCCCTTCGACAGCAGGAAGCGCGCGGGGGCCTGCCACAGGGCGGCCATGTACGGCCGGAGCCTGCCGAGCATCTAGTGGTCCTCTCTCCAGGCGTCGCTCACGCGACGCCACGTGTCGTCCAGCAGCTGGGGCACCGCCTTGGTCCTCGCGATGATCGGGAGGAAGTTGGTGTCCCCCTCCCAGCGCGGCACCACGTGCTGGTGCAGGTGGCCCGAGATCCCCGCGCCGCCCACGCTCCCCTGGTTCATGCCGATGTTGAAGCCCTGCGGTCCGCTCACCTCGCGCAGCACGTGCATGGCCCGCTGGGTCAGCGCGCTCATCTCGTCCCGCTCCTCGTCCGTGCACTCCGTGTACCAGGCGATGTGCCGGTACGGGCACACCATGAGGTGGCCGGGGTTGTACGGGTAGAGGTTGAGCACCACGTAGCAGTGCTCGCCGCGGTGCACCACGAGCGCCTCACGGTCGTCCTCCTCCGCCTTGCGGCAGAGGGGGCATCCCGTCGGGCCGTCGTCGGGTCGCTCACCCTCGACGTACGCGAGGCGATGGGGTGTCCACAGGCGCTCGAAGCCGTCCGGGACCCCTCCCATCGTCTCCGCGTCGACGGCGTCGGGCACCGTCAGACCTGCGCCTTCGAGCGCACGGCCTCGACGATGCGCCGGACGGCCTCGTCGACCGGCACCTGGTTGTCCTGGCTGCCGTCGCGGTAGCGGAAGGACACGGCGTTCGCGTCCGCGTCGTCACCGCCGGCGATGAGCGTGAAGGGGATCTTCTCCTTCGACGCGGTGCGGATCTTCTTGGGGAAGCGCTCGTCGGACGCGTCGAGCTCGGCACGGATGCCCTCGGCGCGCAGCCGCGCGACCACCTCGCCCAGGTAGTCGTTGAAGGGCTCCGCGACGGGGATCGCTCGCACCTGGACCGGTGCGAGCCACACCGGGAAGGCGCCCGCGTAGTGCTCGGTGAGGATCGCGAAGAACCGCTCGATCGAGCCGAACAGCGCGCGGTGGATCATCACGGGGCGCTGGCGCGAGCCGTCCGACGCGGTGTACTCGAGCTCGAAGCGCTCGGGCAGGTTGAAGTCGAGCTGGATGGTCGACATCTGCCAGGTGCGACCGATCGCGTCGCGCGTCTGCACCGAGATCTTGGGGCCGTAGAACGCGGCGCCGCCCGGGTCCGGCACCAGCTCGAGGCCGGAGGCGACCGCGACCTCGCGGAGCGTCTCCGTGGCCTCCTCCCACACCTCGTCGGAGCCCACGGACTTCTCGGGGTTCTTGGTGGAGAGCTCGAGATAGAAGTCCTCGAGGCCGTAGTCCTTGAGCAGGCCCAGCACGAACTCGAGCGTCTTGGTGAGCTCGTCCTTCATCTGCTCGCGGGTGCAGTAGATGTGCGCGTCGTCCTGCGTGAAGCCGCGCGCGCGGGTCATGCCGTGGACCACTCCGGACTTCTCGTAGCGGTACACGGTGCCGAACTCGAACAGGCGCAGCGGCAGCTCGCGGTACGAGCGGCCGCGGGAGTCGAACACCAGGTTGTGCATGGGGCAGTTCATGGGCTTGAGGTAGTAGTCCTGGCCCTGCTTGGTGACGTTGCCCTCGGCGTCGCGCTCCTCGTCGAGGTGCATCGGGGGGTACATGCCGTCGCGGTACCAGTCCAGGTGGCCCGAGACCTCGAACAGGTGGCCCTTGGTCGCGTGGGGCGTGTAGACGAACTCGTAGCCCTCCTCGACGTGACGCTTGCGGGAGTACTCCTCCATCTCCATGCGGATCACGCCGCCCTTGGGGTGGAAGACCGCGAGTCCCGAGCCGATCTCGTCGGGGAAGGAGAACAGATCCATCTCCGCGCCCAGCTTGCGGTGGTCGCGCCGCTCGGCCTCGGCCAGCCGCTCCTTGTACGCGACCAGCTCCTCCTTCGAGGGCCACGCGGTGCCGTACACGCGCTGGAGCTGCGGGTTCTTCTCGGAGCCCTTCCAGTACGCGGCGGCGGAGCGCATGAGCGACCAGCCGTTCTGCAGCACCCGGGTCGACGGCACGTGCGGGCCGCGGCACAGGTCCTTCCACGCGACCTCGCCGCCGCGGCGGACGTTGTCGTAGATGGTGATGTCGCCCTCGCCGATCTCCACCGACGCGCCCTCGGCGCCATCAGTGTCGTGCGTGAGCAGCTCGCACTTGAACGGCTCGTGCGCGAGCTCGGCGAGCGCCTCCTCGCGCGTGACCTCGCGGCGCACGAACGCCTGGCCCTCCTTGACGATGCGCTGCATCGCCTTCTCGAGCGCCTTGAGGTCCTCGGGGGTGAAGGGGGTCTCGACATCGAAGTCGTAGTAGAAGCCGTTCTCGATGGGCGGTCCCACGCCGAGCTTCGCGTCGGGGTTGACCTGCTGCACGGCCTGCGCGAGCACGTGCGCGGTCGAGTGACGCAGCACCATGAGGCCGTCCGGGTCGGACACGGTGACCGCCTCGACGGCGGCACCGGCCGGGATCTCGCGCGCGAGGTCCCACAGCGCGCCGTCGACGCGCATCACCACCACGTCCCGGCGGTCCCCGAACAGGTCGGTGCCCGTCGTGCCCGCCTCGAGCTCTCGCTCGACGCCGTCGATGGTCGCATTCACGCTGGGCACAGGTCACTCCCTCGAAGGTTCGGTTGTACGGGACGATGCTACCGAGAGGGCGAGGCTCGCCGCGTCACCGGCGGTCGCAGCCCGGCGGGTGCTACAGCCCCTGTCCCCCGTCCCACAGCCGCTCCGACGCGCCGGACACCAGGTTGGCGACGGACATCGCCTGCGCGTCGGTGAGCGAGGCGACGTAGTCGATGATGCCGCGGCCTGTCGCGTAGCGGCGCAGCGTGGCCGCATCCGTGGTCGGCAACGTCTCCGGGCGCGTGTCGCGGACCTTGAGATAGTCCTCCGCGGCGAGCTCGACCAGGTCGAGCAGGCGGCGAGGCGCGCGGCGCACCTCGTCGTCGTCGTCCAGCCACGCCGCGAAGCTGGTGACGAGCCGCTCGATCACGCTCGCCTGGCCGCGCTGGTAGAGCGCGAGGTCGGGGCGGTGCAGCACGAACCTCTCCTGGAGGAACTTGAGCACCGCGACGTCGTGGAACGCCGAGGCGTCGAGGCTCACGTGACCGGACCGGATGTGCGGGTCGCGCGACACCGAGATCGAGTGCTGGAGGCGTGCGATCCAGCCGGCCATGAACACGGCGAGCGTACGATCCGCGGCCAGCGAGCCGTCGTACGGCACCGACAGCAGGCCGTCCACCACCTCGTCGGCGACGCGGGCGACCGACTCGCCGAACGCATCGTCCCCCGCGATCCACGGGTCGTGGCTCACCAGGCGACGGCGCAGCAGCTCGAGGCCGTGGCCGGGCGTGCGGCGGGCGCGCAGCAGGTCCTCGCGCGGGATCGCGGCAAGGGCGGCGCGGTCCCGGATCCACGTACGGAACTCTGCGGACACGGCGGCCTGGTTGAGCAGGTCGGCGCGGTAGAAGTCGTCGAGGTCGTGCAGCGAGTACGCGATGTCGTCGGCGATGTCCATGACGGAGCACTCGACGGTCTGCTGCAGGTCGGCGATCGCGGGGAACGCGGAGCGCGCCGCCTGCATGTGGTCGAGGTCGAGCGTGTAGACCGAGAACTTCCGCGAGCCCTCCCCCGGCCGGCGCGGCGCGATGCCCCGCGGCGAGCCCGAACCGGGCGTCCAGCCCTCGCCCTGCGCGCGGGTCCACGGGTACTTGAGCACGGCCGCTCGGACGGCGGCGGTGAGGTTGAGGCCGGCCCCCGCGCGGTCGTACTCGTCGAGGCGGGTGAGGATCCGGAAGGTCTGGGCGTTGCCCTCGAAGCCCTCGTCGAGGCCGAACCGCTCGCGAGCGAGCCTGTCGAGCGTCTGCTCGCCCAGGTGGCCGAACGGCGGGTGGCCCAGGTCGTGCGCGCTCGCGGCGGCCTGCACCACCACGGCGTCGCAGCCTCCCAGGTCGCGCACCAGCGCGCCCCGCTCGCCCCAGTCCCCCGCGAGGGAGACGGAGATCGCGCGGGCCACGGCCGTCACCTTGACCGAGTGCGTGAGGCGGTTGTGCACCGCGAGGCCGGCGCCGGACTGCGAGATCACCTGGGTGACGGCCGACAGCCGGGAGAAGTACGGCGAGAAGCGGATCCGCTCGAGGTCGACGCGGTACTCGGGCCGGTACTCGACCAGCTGGAACTCGTCGAGCGTCTCGGGGACGGACCGTGCGACCCGCGGATCCGCCGCCACGGGGGTGGCCTCGGTGTCCGCCGCCTCGTCCGTCCCCGTCATCCATGCCTCCCCGTCCGTCCCTACCGGGACGGTAGCGACGCGGGACGATGCGGGCAAGGCCCCGCGCGGAGCCTCGCCTACGGCGCGAACGGGTGGGTGGACAGGACCCGGTAGCGCGCGTCCGTCTCGGGCTCGCTGGCGATGACGTGCAGCGCGTCGGGCTGCCACGGGACGGCGAGCGGCCGGTGCGCGAGCGCCTCGTGCGCGACGGCCCCGTGCAGGCGGTGGCGGGAGCGGGCGATGGTGAGGTGACCGGTGAAGGGCCGGTCGCGGGCGGGCAGGCCGGTCTGCGCGAGCGCGGCGTCCACGGCGGCCGCGATCGGCTCGGCTCCCGCCACGGGGAGGGCCACCACGCGCGCCGTGAGCGCGATCGCCAGGGGCCCGATCAGCAGGCGAGGCGCGCGGACGCGCGCGGCCGCGAGGGCCGCAGCGCTCTCGACCGCCGCCCGGTCCTGCGTCTCACCGAGGAACCGCACCGTCACGTGCCGCTCCTCGCGCGGCGTCCAGCGGTCGACACCCGCCTCGCGCGCCCGGAACCGCACAGCGGCGTCGAGGACGGCGTCGAGGACGTCGTCCACCGCGCCGGGCGTCATCACGCCGAGGAAGAGCCTCATCCCCTCACTGTGGCACGCACGGTCACGGACGCGGGGGTGACGCTCTCCGCGTCGGGCGACCCGGGCATCGTCCCTGGAAAAGCGGAGAGGCCGTCCGGATGATCCGGACGGCCTCTCGAGCTGGTGGGCGATACTGGGATCGAACCAGTGACCTCTTCCGTGTGAAGGAAGCGCGCTACCCCTGCGCCAATCGCCCCTTGCGGTGCGACGACAACTATAGCGGCTATTTGGAGTGCCTCGGTGCAGGGTCGAGATCCAGCGCGGCGCAGGACACGAAGACGCGGCGCAGCTCGGACAGCAACGGACCCGTCTCGAGCGGCGTGCCGTCGAGCGCGGCCAGCGGCTGGACGCGGCGCGTCGAGGACGTCACGGCGGCGTAGGACTCGCCGCGCACCACCTCGTCAAGCACGCTCATCTCGAGCTCGCCGGCTGCGGCGGCGCGGATCGGGATCCCTGCCTCCGCGCCCCACTCGAGGGCGAGCCCGCGGATGATGCCCGGCAGGCAGCCGGACGCGAGCGGCGGCGTCACGATCTCGCCGCCCCGCTCGATGAGCACGTTGCTCGCGGTTCCCTCGCACAGGTGCCCGTGGGTGTTGGCCAGCAGCGCCTCGTCCGCGCCGCGCGAGCGCGCGAAGTCCATCATCACGGCGTTCTCCGCGTAGGAGGTGCTCTTCACCCCCGCGAGCGGCGAGCGTTCGTTGCGGCGCCACGGCACGCGCACCGCCTTGCACTCGGTCAGCGGCGGCGCGTCGTTGGCGGTGACCACGACGGTGTGCGGCCCGCTCCCCCGCGCCGAGGACATCGGCCCCGGTCCCGAGGACACGGTGATCCGCAGCCGCGTGAGCCCGGTCGCGGCTCCCAGCACCTCGCCGACGGCCTCGCGCACGGTCTCCTGGTCGATCTCGGGCATGCCCATGCGTGCGGCGGAGTACGCGAGCCGGCGCAGGTGGCGCCGCAGCGCGAACGCGCGCCCGTTCACCACCTCGATGGTCTCGAACACGCCGTCACCGACGGTCCACCCATGGTCCCCGGCCCGGACGATCGGCTCGTCCTCGGCACGCAGGAGCCCCCCAGCCCACACCAGCGTCGTCATGGCGTCATTGTGGCGTCCGATGCCAGGCCGATCAACCGACGCGCCTTGAGCTCGGTCTCCTCCCACTCCCCATATGGGTCAGACCCCCACGTAATGCCCGCCCCGGTACCGAACCGCAACCGTCCGCCCTGGTCAGGGACCCACGTGAAGGTGCGGATCCCGACGGCGAGCTCGGCGCGGCGGGCGTCGGCATCGATCCAGCCGATGCCGCCGCAGTAGGCCCCCCGCGGGCTGGGCTCCTCACGCGCGATGATCCGCAGCGCCGAGGACTTGGGCGCGCCCGAGACCGAGCCCGGCGGGAAGGTCCCGTCGAGCAGCGCGGGCCACAGCGCGGGCGTCCAGTCGAACGCCGGCGCGAGGCGCGCCTCCACCGTCGACTGCAGGTGGACGAGCCCCGGCAGCTCGTGCAGGCCCATCAGCTCGGGCACCGCGACCGAGCCGGGCGCGGCGACATGCGACACGTCGTTGCGGATGAGGTCCGTGATCATCACGTTCTCCGCCTCGTCCTTGGGCAGCATGGCCTCGCCCGGCGCGGCGGTGCCCTTGATGGGGCTCGAGGCGATCCGGTCGCCGTCGACGCGCAGGTACAGCTCGGGCGAGGCGGAGACCACCCACGCCCCCGGCCACGCCTCGCTGCGCGGGATCACGATCCGCGAGGCGAAGCGCGCGGGGTTCCCCGTCGCGAGACGATGCGCGAGGGCCACCGCGTCGGGGCCCGGCTCGGACGACGGCAGGGGCGCCTCGAGCATCCGGCAGAGATTGACCTGGTAGACCTCGCCTTCGCGGATGTCCTCACGAATCGCCTCGACGCCCGCCAGGTACGCGTCGCGGTCGAGTGACGTGGTCCACGCGCCCGGATGCGGACCCCGCCACTCCCGTCCGGGAGGCTCCTCGCGCGCGAAGCCGGCCCCGGCATCGTCCCTCGCGACCTCCGCCATGCGCCACGCGCGCAACGCGCCCTCGAAGGTCGCGACCACCACCCAGAAGCCGCCCGCGGCGACGCGCTCCCCGTCGCGCGAGAGGTCCACGCACTCGACGGGTCGCGACGCACGTACTCCCCGGAAAGCCGCGCTTCCCTCGCGTCGCGGATCGTCCTCCCACCTCATGGCCACCACGGTAGTGGCGCGGCTAGGCGGGAGCCGTACGGGGGCTGAACGGGGCGACACGCTCGGCCGGGGGCCGATTTGGAATCGTGGCCGGAAATCCGCTAAGGTCTATCTCTCGTCAGGGCAACAGCCCAGACATGCGGACGTGGCTCAGTTGGTAGAGCATCACCTTGCCAAGGTGAGGGTCGCGGGTTCGAGTCCCGTCGTCCGCTCGGAGCGTCGTAGCCCTAGGTTACGGCACTACGGTGGAGTGGCCGAGAGGCGAGGCAGCGGCCTGCAAAGCCGTATACGTGGGTTCGAATCCCATCTCCACCTCGGGCGATTGGCGCAGCGGTAGCGCGCTTCCCTGACACGGAAGAGGTCACTGGTTCGATCCCAGTATCGCCCACCACGAGGTTCCTTCGGGATCCTCATGAAGTCCGAGGCTTCTGCCCCGGCAACGCGGACGTGGCTCAGTTGGTAGAGCATCACCTTGCCAAGGTGAGGGTCGCGGGTTCGAGTCCCGTCGTCCGCTCCAAGGACCGCCGGTCTTCCCTCGAGGGAGCCGGCGGTCTCTCCGTCTGGAGAGACGGGCGATTGGCGCAGCGGTAGCGCGCTTCCCTGACACGGAAGAGGTCACTGGTTCGATCCCAGTATCGCCCACCATCAGCAACGGCCCTCGGGGATACCCGGGGGCCGTTCGCGTTCTCAGGCGGGCCGCCGCCACACCCAGTTGCGCCGCTCGTACATCGGCACGAACCCCGCCCTCAGCATGTTGTGGAGCGAGGGGTTGTGCTCGCCGTCCTTCTCCGCACCGGTCTCACCGGCGATCCACACGCAGCCCGCGTCGGTGGCCGCGGTGATCCGCTCCGAGAGCAGAGCGGACTGCGCTCCCCTGCCACGGGCGGCGGGCAGGGTCGATGCTCCGGCGAGCTGCGCCGCGTCGCCGCCGATGAACACGCATGCCGCACCCACGAGCGCCTCGCCGTCCCACGCGCCGTAGGCGTAGAAGTCGCGGCCCACGGTCGACGCGATCATGTCGACCAGGTCCGGTTGCGTGGGCATCCCGAAGCCGGTCAGGAAGGTGGCGGCCCACTCGTGGGCGCCGCGCGCGTCGACCCCGCGCAGGTCGAGCTCGGTGGCGGCCGGCGCCACCGGCGTGCGGCGGTGACGCAGCATCTTGACCACGGTGCTGCCGCCGGCGAGGCCGTGCCGGGCGGCGATGTCCTCCCAATCCTCGGGAAGCAGCGCGGGCGCGATCTGGATCGCCGCGGCGGGGGCGCCGGACGCCCGGTAGAACGCCACGAGCTCGGCGATCAGCGCATCGTCCACGGGCTCCGTCAGCCCGTGAGCGAGAGCCTTGTTCCAGTGGCCGCCCGTCGGGTCGTGGGCCGTCGCGAGCGCGATGCCCGACCCGATCCGGGCGGCGCGGATCCCGAGCGCGCGTCGCGTCTCGCGCGGGCTCATCGCGACGGTCCCCCACATGGACCTCGCCTCGACCACCTCGCACAGGTCCATCGCCTGCGCGAGGTCGATGCCGAGGGCCTCGGGTCCGTCACCTGCCGCGACGCTCATGCCCCACCCCCTCCAGGGATGCTACGCGCGGGCGAGCCCGGCGCGCTCGGTGCGCGTACCGTGGCAGGGAGGGCGCCGTCGCCCCGGGGCGCCCGGAGGAGGGCGCCATGTCCCGCGAGCAACGGCTCAGGGTGGCGGCGCGTGCCGCGACCGGCGACGAGTCCATCACCGATGTCGCGGAGTTCATGCCCCAGGCGGCGCTCGATGACCCGATCTGGAACGGCAGGGCGGACAGCCACGTCGCGCTCGACTCGTCGGGGCATCCCGAGACGGAGGCCGCGGGAGCGCACCTCGGCGCCGACCTCGCCGCCCACCGCGCGGCGCTGCCGCCGCACGTCTGCCTCGCTGTGACACCGGCCCAGGTCCACGTGCTCGGGCTGCCCCACGGGTTCTTCGGCGCGCACCTCGAGCAGGCGTACCTCATGGGATCCTTCCGCCGCGACGCGCTCGAGGTCGCGGTCACGGGCCGCCTCACCGACATCGTGATGCGGCTGACGGACACGACGTCGGGTGCGGAGATGACGTTGGTCGCCGACAGGCTCTCCGCGTATCACCCGCGCACCGTGATCGAGCTGCTGCGCCTCACGGCCGCGCATCGCGGCGCGCCCGAGGTGCTCGACGACCCGGCCGCCGACCAGCCGCAGGACTAACCGACGGCGCGGTAGAGCTCCCCGGCCTCGACCGGCGCGTCGAGCGTGTTGCCCGGCCCGGGCAGGGGGCACACCCAGTCCGAGGAGTACGCGCACGAGGGCTGGTAGGCGAAGTTGAGGTCGACCACCAGCGCGTCGCGCGTGCCGCCCAGGTCCGCGCCCTTGACGGTGTCGAGCACGTAGCGACCGCCGCCATACGTGCGCGGCGACGCGTCGCGGAGAGGCAGGAAGATGCCTCCGCCGTAGCTGTCGAGCCACCACACGTCGAGCGACCCGAGGCCCGGCAGCTCCACGCGCCCGACGCGCTCGAACGGCACCAGGCCGTCCGTCGCGGTGGGTACCTCGCGTCGCTCGGGCGTCGTGGGCGCGACGGGCACCACGAATCGCAGGGCCGGATCGTACGGCGCCACCTCGGGTGCGAACGATGCCCGGTCCGGGTGAGGCACCGGCGTCGCCGGGTGCTCGCGCAGAAGCGCCGCGCGCCCGTGGGACCAGATGCGGTGGGCGACCTCGGCATCGGGCTCGAAGCGCACGTCGGCGTACAGGTCGGCGACGCGGATGCGCCAGTCCCTGATCTCCCAGGCCGCCGTCACGTGGGCTCCCCCACCAGCGTGCCGATGGCGTCCGCGAGCGCGCGGGCCACCCCGTCGACGTCGTGGTCGAGGTAGCCGGCGACCAGGGCGCCGTCCCGGAGCATCATGATCTGCTCGGCGCGCTCCACTCTGTTGTCCGTGCCGCGGCGCTCGAGCCAGGTGGTGATCGCGGCGAGCATCAGCGCGCGGAACTCGGCGACCACGGCGCGCACCGGGTGGTCGGGGTCCGGGTACTCGGCCGCCGCGTTGATGAACGGGCAGCCGCGATAGTGGGGGCGGCACATCTCCTGGGTGAGGGCCGCCGCGAGCGCGGCGCGGTCCCATGTCTGATCCTCCGCCGCACCGATCGCGGCCCTGACGCGGTCGAGCTCGCGGGCGAGGTAGGCGACCACCACATCGTCCTTGGTGGGGAAATGCCGGTAGAAGGTGACCTTCGAGAAGCCGGCGGCGGCGAGGATCCTGTCGGCGCTGACGGCGCGGATGCCGTGCTCGGCGAACTGGGCGGCGGCCGCGTCGATGATGGCGTCGCGGACGGCGGGGCCCCGCGCGGGGCGCGGGCGGTCCTGCATGACGGTCACGGCGGCTCCTCTCGTCCCGGGCGGCGCGTGGTCCCGGGTGGGGTGTCCCCCGGGAATCCATCCTGCCCGACTTGCGTTCTCGCTCAAGTAGACGTACTAGTAACTCTACAACCCAGTCAGCGATTCCAGGAGAGAGCATGAGCGAGCAGACCCAGACCGCGACCGACGTCGACATCACCCCCGGCGAGGGCGCCGACCACGACAAGGCGCCCAAGCACCCGAAGGCCTTCTACACCGCCGAGGCGCGCGCGACCGGCGATGGGCGCAACGGTCGGGTCGCCACCAGCGACGGCCTGCTCGACCTCGACCTGGTGATCCCCAACCCGATCACCAAGCCCAAGAAGACCAACCCCGAGCAGCTGTTCGCCTCCGGGTTCGCGGCGTGCTTCAACTCCGCGTTCCAGGGCGCGGCCAAGCTGCTCAAGGTGAAGCTGGTCGAATCCGAGGTGACGGCACGGGTCGGGATCGGCCCGGTCGCGCTCAACCGCTTCGGGCTCGGCGTGCGCCTGACGGTCACCGCGACCGGCATCGACCAGGAGACGGCGGACCGCGTCGCCGAGAAGGCCGAGCAGATGTGCCCCTACTCGAACGCCACCCGCGGCAACATCCCCGTGGAGATCGAGGTCAGGGTCAAGTAAAGCCTCGCCAAAGGGAATACCAGCCCCCTCGGGTCGCTTCTGCCATGATGGACACGACTCGAGGAGGCTGGTTCTCTACATGACCGACGTCACGCACGACCGTTCGAGGAGCACGAAGAGGCTGGGACATCGCGCCGACGCGCCGGTGCCGGTGTCGACCTATCGGCTGCAGCTGAGCGCGGACTTCACGTTCGCGGACGCGGCCTCCCGGCTCGACTACTTCGCCTCGCTCGGAGTGACGCACCTGTACCTGTCGCCCGTCCTCACGGCGGCACCCGGCTCGACGCACTTCTACGACGTCGTCGACCACTCGCGCATCGCCGAGGTGCTCGGAGGAGAGCCCGGTCTGCGCGACCTGTCGTGGCAGGCGGGCGAGCGAGGGATCGGCCTCATCGCGGACGTGGTCCCCAACCACATGGCGGTCCCCACCCCCGCCTTCCACAACAGCGCGCTCTGGTCGGTGCTCGAGCACGGGCACGAATCGCCGTTCGCGCACTGGTTCGACGTCGACTGGGAGTCCGGCGAGCCGGTGCTCATGCCGGTGCTGGGTCAGCGCATCGGCACGGTGCTCGCCGCGGGCGAGCTCGCGGTGGACCGGATGGTGGTGCCCGGCCGCGAGGACGCGGGCGAGGTACCCGTGCTGCGCTACTGGGACCACGTGTTCCCCATCCGGCCCGGCACGGAGAACCTTCCGCTGGCGTCGCTCGTGGAGCAGCAGCACTACCGCCTCGCGTACTGGCGCGTCGCGAACGAGGAGCTCAACTACCGGCGCTTCTTCGACGTCGGCTCGCTGGTCGCGGTACGCGTCGAGGACGAGGACGTGTTCGACGCGACGCACGAGCGCATCGTGTCCCTGGTGAAGGACGGCACCCTCCAGGGGCTGCGCATCGACCACCCGGACGGGCTCGCCGACCCGGAGGGCTACATCGCCCGCCTGTCGGAGGCCACCGACGGCGCCTGGGTGGTGGTGGAGAAGATCCTCGAGGACGAGGAGCGTCTGTCCACCTCGTGGCGCTGCGCCGGCACCACCGGCTACGACGCGTCGTGGCGGGTGGGGGCGCTGCTGCGCGACCCCGCGGGCGCCGCACCGCTCGCGGGCACGCTGCACCGCGTCGCGGGGGACGCGATGGGCGAGCTGCCCGACATGATCGACGCCGCGAAGTGGGAGATCGTGCGCGAGTCCCTGTCGAGCGAGGTGCACCGCCTCGCCACCATCGCGCACACCATCTGCACCACGGACGTGCGCCTGCGCGACCACACCTGGCGCTCCCTCTACGACTGCCTGCGGACCCTGCTGGTGACGTTCGACCGCTATCGGGCGTACGTGGTCGCCGGGGAGAAGCCTCGCCCCGGGTCGCTCGAGACCATCGACCACGCCGCGGAGCGCGCGCGCCGGGCGCTCGACCCCGAGCGCCACGAGACGCTCGAGGTGGTGGTCGACCTGCTCAAGGGCGCCGAGGTGGGCTCCGCGGGACGCACCGCCGACGCGAAGCGTCGCGAGCTCATCACCCGCTTCCAGCAGGCGTGCGGCGCCGTGATGGCCAAGGGCGTCGAGGACACCGCCTACTACCGGTGGACGCACCTGCTGCCCCTGTGCGAGGTCGGCTCCCCCGCCGGCCGCTTCGCGATGCCGCCCGCCGCGTTCCACGCATGGGCGCACGAGCAGCAGCAGCTCTACCCCCATGCGATGACCTGCCTCTCGACGCACGACACCAAGCGGTCCGAGGACGTCCGCGCCCGCCTCGGCGTGCTGTCCGAGTGCGCGGACGAGTGGGACCAGCTGGTTCAGCACCTGCGCACCATCACCGAGGAGCTGCGCCCTGCGGAGCTCGACGGCCGCACGGAGAACCTGTGGTGGCAGACCCTCGTGGGCACCTCCGACGAGGACGGCCTCATGGCATGGGACCGCCTCGAGGGCTACCTCACCAAGGCCATGCGCGAGGCGAAGTCGCACACGACGTGGACCTCGGTGAACGAGACGTACGAGTCGCAGGTGCTGTGGTTCGCGCAGACCACTCACGCGGACCCGGCGGTCCGCGACGCGGTCGCCGGCTGGCATCGCACCACCCAGACGGGGGTGCGCGCGGCGATCCTCGGGCAGAAGCTGCTGCAGCTGACCGTTCCCGGAGTGCCCGACGTCTACCAGGGCACGGAGCTGCTCGCGCCCAGCCTGGTCGACCCCGACAACCGGCGGCCCGTCGACTACGAGCTGCGGCTCGACACCCTGCGCCGGCTGGACCGGCGCGCCAAGCCGCGCGGTCTCGCCGAGGAGAAGCTGCTGGTGACGTCCGCCGCGCTGCGACTGCGCCGCGCCCACCCCGACGCATTCGTCGGCGAGGACGCCGGCTACGTGCCCCTCGCATCGTCCTCCGGCCATGCCGTCGTGTTCGCCCGCACCGTCGGCGACCGTCCGATCGCCATCACCGTGGCGACCCGCGCCGCGCTCGAGCTCGAGCACCTGGGCGGTTGGGCGGAGCACACCGTGCAGCTGCCGGCCGGACGCTGGCGCGACGTCATCGGGCGCCACACCGTCGAGGGCGGACCGGTGCCGCTCGCGCAGCTGCTACGGTCCCACCCCGTCGCGCTGCTGGAGCGGGCGTGAGCGCGCCCGTGCGGGTGTGGGCGCCCGCGGCCGCCAAGGTCGAGTGCAGGATCGGTCCGGCCGATGCGCCGGTCACCGCAGCGATGCGTCCCGCCAAGGACGGGTGGTGGGAGGGGCCGCGCCTGCCCGCGCGGACCGACTACGCGTTCGTGATCGACGGCGCCGGGCCGTTCCCGGATCCGCGCAGCCCCTGGCAGCCCCACGGCGTCCACGGGCCCTCGCGGACCTTCGACCCTGCCGCGCACGTGTGGGACGACGCCGCGTGGCAGGGCCTCGACGCCCGGGGTGCGGTGCACTACGAGCTGCACGTAGGCACGTTCACGCCCGGCGGCACGCTCGATGCGATCGACGGTCACCAGCTGCGCGATCTCGCCTCGCGTGGGGTACAGATGATCGAGCTCATGCCGCTTGCGGCCTTCCCCGGCTCGCGCGGCTGGGGCTACGACGGCGTCGCGCTCTACTCGGTCCACGAGGCGTACGGAGGGCCCGAGGCGCTGCAGCGGTTCGTCGACCGGGCGCACCAGCACGGCCTCGGGGTCTGCCTCGACGTGGTCTACAACCACCTGGGGCCCGACGGGAACTATCTGGCGCAGTTCGGCCCGTACTTCACCGACGCGCATGAGACGCCGTGGGGCTGGGCCGTGAACCTGGATCAGCCGTCCGCGGAGGGCATGCGCGCGTTCATCGTGGACAACGCGCTGCGCTGGTTCGCGGACTTCCACGTGGACGCGCTGCGCCTGGACGCGGTGCACGCGCTCGTCGACGACTCGCCGCGGCACATCCTCGCGGAGCTCGCCGACGAGACCGCCGCGCTCGCGGCGCGCCTGGGGCGCCCGCTGTCGCTCACCGCGGAGTCCGACCTCAACGACGTGTCGATGGTGACGCCCACCGCGGACGGCGGCCTCGGGATGACGGCACAGTGGGCCGACGACGTCCACCACGCCCTTCACGCGTATCTCACCGGGGAGCGGCACGGGTACTACTGCGACTTCGGGACCATCGAGGCGCTCGACAAGGTCTACCGCGAGGTCTTCGTCCACGACGGCTCGTACTCGACCTTCCGTGGCCGCGACTGGGGCGCGCCGGTGCCCGCGGACGTGGACCGGCGACGGTTCGTGGTGTTCGCGTCCAACCACGACCAGGTGGGCAACAGGGCCATCGGGGACCGACCGGCGTCCCGGCTCTCCCCCGGCGCGCAGGCGGCGTCGCTCGCGCTCGTGCTGCTGTCCCCGTTCACGCCGCTGCTGTTCATGGGCGAGGAGTACGGCGAGACCCGCCCGTTCATGTTCTTCACCGACCACGACGAGCCGCTCGGCTCCGCAGTGTCCGAGGGCCGCATGAGCGAGTTCGCGGGGCACGGCTGGGAGGAGCTCTACGGCGGCACCGTGCAGGTCCCCGACCCGCAGGACCGCCAGACGTTCCTGCGCTCCAAGCTGGGCTCGGGGGTCTCGGCCTCCTCTGCGTCCCACCGCCTGATCGAGGAGTGGGTGGCTGCGGTTCTGTCCGCGCGCGTGGCGACGCTTCCCGCGGAGGCGTGGGCCGCTCATCCCGCGGGAGCGTCCGAGCTCGCGCCGAGGCAGCTCACCATGCACGGGCCGGTGCGGGTGCACGCGAACCTGTCTACCTCGCCCATGGTGGTGGAGACGGAGGCCTCAGCGCTCGCCGTGTTCGGCTCGGTCGAGGCGATCGAGGGCGCGCTGGTGCTCGCGCCCGACGCGGTGGCGCTGGTGGCCGCCGAGGGCTGATCCCGGGCACGCCTTGGCGACGCCTCCCCGTGCGGGGGTGGGCGCCGCCGGGGCGGGATCATCTGGGCGGGTCGGCACGTCCCGGCAGGTCGACGTGGAGCGCGGCTTTGCCGCCTTCACGCGGGGTACGGGTGGGATCGACGCTCGCGGGCGGGATGAACCAGACGCGGGTGCGGGTGGCCTTGACCTCCCAGCCGTCGTCATGGATGCGATGGTGACAGCGAGTGCAGAGGAGCACCCCGTTGGCGAGGTCCGTCGGACCGGAGTCGAGCTTCCACCAGGCCAGATGGTGCGCGTCGCACCAGGAGACGGGCGCATGGCAGAACGCGCAGCCTCCGTCACGCTCGGCCAAGGCATGCCGTTGGGCGGCGGTGAAGAACCTGAGCGCGTAGCCCACGTCCAAGGGTGCGGACCCTCCTCCCAGCACGATGGGTAGGATGCCGGCGTCGACGGCCAGGCGACGCAGCTCGCCGCCGGAGAACGGTGTCGCGAGAGCATCGCATGTGCCGAACCCCAGCCCCCTGCGCAGCGCTTCCTCGGACACGCGCACCACCACCGTGGTCGAGACTCCTGACCCGGGCTGATCGCAGCGCATCCCGTGGCGGGCCAGGTCCACCAGCGCGTCGACGCGGATCCGTCCGGCCTCACCCGGCTCCGCCGGACCCTCGCCGGCGTCACGCTTCTTGCGGAACTTGTCTGCGACCTGCGCATCGAGCCAGGTGATGATGGGCGCGGCAGAGGCGGGATCGAGCAGGCCAGTGACGGAGACCATCCCGTCGGCGCGTTCGCTGAGGTTGAGGAACCGCTGGGCGCGGCGCTGCCGCTCCTTGGCCTCCCAGTCGACCTGGTTCCAGCGTGCCGTCACGTCCAGGCAGACCTTGCGGAGGTCCGCCAGCGACAGCGCCAGCGCCTTGGCCACCAGCTTCTGCTCGAGCTCCCGCAGGCGCCGCCACTGATCAGCGGCGTCGGAACAGCCCTCATCGATCAGTCCCTCGAGCGTCTCGATCAGGAGGCGGGCCTGAGCCTGCGACAGGTCGCCGGCGGTCACCGCCGCCGCGATCGCCGGCCACCGCACACCGCCGTCAGCGCCGGACCCGTCACCCCCACCCTCGCCGCCGAAGAGTCCACCCGTCACGATCGCGTCCCGCGCCTGACCGGGCGTCCCACCCTGACCCTTCGCGACCATGCGGGTCGCGTTGCGGTGCCCGTGCCGACGCGCCATGCCACCCCCGGGCTCGTCCTCCGACCGGCGGGACACCTCCGCGGCGAGCATCGCCTGCGGCACCGCCGCCAGCCGCACCAGCCGGGCCGAGACCTCCATCGCGCTCGCGAGCTCCGCCTCGGACAGCGTCTGCAGGTCACGCTCCGCGAAGGGCCTGAGCGGCACCAGCCCCTTCGCGACATCCATGACCGAGATCTCCATGGAACCAGTCAAGCACCGCCCTCTGACATCGAAATTCGAGCGTTCTCCCTGGTATGTGGACAAGTTGGCCGAGACAAGGGGCTGTGGACATCGCCACGGAGCCCGCCCACCCCCTAGGCTCTCCCTTGGGTGCGTACCAGGGGGTTCGTGCGCCGCGGGGAGGACACCATGGCAGGCATGACCAAGGCTCAGCTCGAGGCCAGGCTCCTCGAGATGGAGACCGAGAACGCGTCGTTGCGCGCCGCCCTCGACGAGGCGGCGACCACCTCCGCGACCAACGGAGCCCCAGGCGCCCCCACGGCTCACGCGACGCACCCGACCCCCGCATCGTCCCCCGCCAAGCCGCGCCACCGCGGCCGGGCGTTCCTCGCGATCACCCTGATCGTGCTGGGCACGCTCATCGCCCCGCTCGCGACCGTGGTGGGCTTCGCGGCACGCCAGGCGAGCGACTCGGAGGCGTTCGTCCGCACGCTGGCACCGCTCGCCGAGGACCCCGACGTCCAGGCGCTCATCGTCGACCAGGCGGCCGCCGCGATCGACGCGAAGCTCGACACCGACGCACTGGTCGACGAGCTGCTCTCCTCCGTCATCGACGAGCAGTCCACGCCCCGCCTCGCGAACGCCCAGGGCGTCCTGGGCCCGCTGCTCGCGGACCAGGCCCGCGCCGCGACGCGCAGCGCGCTGACGTTCGTCATCGAGTCCGACGCGTTCGCGAAGGTCTGGGAGGAGGCGCTCCGCCTCAGCCACCAGCAGCTGGTCAACGTCCTCGAGGCGGACGCCGACGGCGCCATCTCGATCGACGACGCCGGCCTGGTCGCGATCCAGCTGGGCCCGATCCTCGACGAGCTCAAGCCCGCCCTGGTCGACGCCGGCTTCACGCTCGCGGACTCGATCCCCGAGGTCGACGCGAGCATCACCGTCGCCGAGGTCCCCGCCGTCGCGCAGGCCCGCCTCGCCTACTCCATCCTCACCACGGTGGGCAACGTGCTCCCCTGGGTCGCGGTCATCCTGGTCATCGTGGGTGTGGCCATCCACCCGCGGCGGCCGCGCGCCGTGATCGTCGCGGGGACGCTGCTCCTCATCACGGGTGCGGTGCTCGCGATCGGTATCGCGATCGGCGGCTCCGTCACGGCGGCGCTCATCGCGACCCAGGTCCCCACCGGCGCCACCGCCGCGATCTACGGCGCGCTCACCGGCGAGACCGCCGCCGTCATGCTCGCCTACGCGGTGCTCGGGGCGATCGCGATCATCGCGGGTGTGCTGTCCGGCGGCTCCTCGGGCGCGGGCGCGGCGCGGAGGTCGAGCGCGGGCCTCATCGCGCGCGGCTCGGCGGCCCTCGACGCGCGCGGGTGGCGCCCCGAGGGCGTGCCGACGGTGCTGCGGCGCCTGCCGTGGCTGCTGTGGCTGTGGTGGGGCGCGGTCTTCGTGGTGCTCGCCGCGACGCTCCGGCCGCTCACGGTGTGGGACGTGGTGCTCGGCACCGTGGTCCTCGGCCTGGCGGCCGCCCTCTACCTGGTCCTTCGCGGCCCCGCGGACGATGCGCCGGTCGCCTCCGCGCCCGCGGTGGACGATGCGCCGGTCGCCCCGGCGGCGCCCGTCACGGAGCGTTGAGGAACGAGAACACGTCGTAGATGAGGAACGCCGGCCACACGATGGCCTGCAGCAGCGCGCCCACGTACTCCCAGAAGCTGTCGGCCTGCTGCCAGAACCACACCGCCGATCCGACCATCGCCAGGAAGTAGCCTCCCCCGCCTGCGGCCGCGCCCGCGCCCGTGTTGTTCGCCATGACATCCCCCGATCGCGAGACTCCCCCTGCGTCCCGGTCTAGCAGGGCGCGACGCCGCACGCGAGCGGGAGGCGGCCGCTACGGTGGGCTCAGGCGCACGGATCCAGGGAGGATGCGATGACGGGACCAGGGTGGCGGGCACGGCCGTCGGAGATCCTCCAGGTGCGCGAGGGCTTCGATCTCGGAGGCCTCGACACGGCCGCCACCCCCGGCTTCGACGGCGGCAAGGCGGAAGGCGAGGCCGCGATGGCCCGCCTGGGCGCCCGGCTGTCGGACCTCCAGGAGATGCTGTTCGCGGAGGGCCGCTCAGGCGGTACGCGGTCCGTGCTGCTGGTCCTCCAGGGCATGGACACCTCGGGGAAGGGAGGCATCTCACGGCACGTGCTCGGCATGGTCGACCCGCAGGGGGTGACCGTGCGCTCGTTCGGCGCCCCCACCGCCGAGGAGCTGCGGCACCACTACCTGTGGCGCGTGCGCCGCGCGCTCCCCCGCCCGGGGCACATCGGAGTGTTCGACCGCTCCCACTACGAGGACGTGCTCATCGCTCGCGTCGAACGCCTGGTCGAGGGCGACCCGTGGGAGCGCCGCTACGCGGAGATCAACCGCTTCGAGCGGCACACGGCGGCCGCCGGCATCACCGTGGTGAAGTGCGCGCTGATGATCTCTCCCGACGAGCAGCTCGCCCGCCTGGCCTCGCGCCTCGAACGTCCGGAGAAGTTCTGGAAGTACCACCCGAGCGACCTCGACGCGCGCGAACGCTGGGACGACTACATGCACGCCTACCAGGACGTGTTCGACGCCACCTCGACACCCGCGGCCCCCTGGCACGTGGTGCCCGCCGACCGGAAGTGGTACGCGCGGCTCGCGGTGACGCAGCTGCTGGTCGACACGCTCGAGGACCTGAACCTGGCGTGGCCCCCGGCAAGCTTCGACCTCGATGTCGAGCGAGCGCGCCTCCGCGCCGCGGCGGAGTCGAGCCTCACGGCTTAGCGCGGCTCAGACCGGCCGCGTGTGCTCGAGCGCGGCGTGCGCCATCGACTCGAGCCGTGACAGGGCGCGCAGGTACTTCTTGCGGTAGCCGCCCCGCATCATCTCGGGGGTGAAGACCTCCTGTAGCGACGCACCCGACGCCGTGACCACGGCGTCGCGGTCGTACAGCCGGTCCACCAGCGCGACGAGCCGCAGCGCCTGATTCTGGTCCTCGAGCGGCGTCACGTCGGTGATCGCCAGCGCGGCGATCCCGTCCACGTACGCGCCGTACCGGCTCGGATGCACCTCCACCAGGTCGGCGAGCAGCGCCGGCCACGCGGCGACCGCGCCGCGCGGCGCGGCCGCGACCGCCTCGACGGCCTCCGGTGACGCGGGCGCCGGGAAGTCGAGCGAGCCGCGGTGCCGGTAGTCGGGTCCGTCGATCCGCACGGTGGTGAACACGCGCGCGACGGCCTGGATCTCGCGCTGGAAGTCGTCGGCGGCGAAGCGCCCCTCGCCCAGAGCGTCGGGCAGGGTGTTGGAGGTCGCGGCGACGCAGGTGCCCGCGTCCGTCAGCTCGCGCATGAGGCGCGCCATGATGAGCGTGTCGCCGGGATCATCGAGCTCGAACTCGTCGATGCAGACCACGGAGAACGAGGACAACGCCTCGCGGGCCGCGATGAACCCGAGCGCCCCGACCAGGTTGGTGTACTCGACGAACGTGCCGAACACGGCCTTGCGCGGGCCGAGCGCGTGCGCGAGCGACGCGAGCAGGTGGGTCTTGCCCACCCCGAAGCCGCCGTCGAGGTACAGGCCCACCCCGGGACCGCGCCGGGGCCGGAACCGGCGCAGATGCTCACCCGCGAACTCGCGCACCGCGGCCACCGCGGCGGCCTGCGACGGGTGCGCGGGGTCGGGGCGGTACGTCTCGAAGGAGGCGCGACCGAAGTGGGGCGGCGGCACCAGGCCCGCGATGAGGTCCTCCGGCGCGACCACGGGCCTGCGCCCGACCAGCTCGATGCTCACGGCGCCCAGCCTAGGGGCCCGGGAGACGCGCGGGGCGCGCCGGGAGATCCCGGCGCGCCCCGCATCGTCCCGTCCGCCGTTACGCGGAGATCTCGGTCCGGTCGCCCGACCACTGCGTGTGGAAGGTGCCGTCCATGTCGACGCGCTTGTAGGTGTGCGCGCCGAAGAAGTCGCGCTGACCCTGGATCAGCGCGGCCGGCAGGCGCTCGGCACGCAGCGAGTCGTAGTACGACAGCGACGAGGAGAACGCCGGGGCGGGCACGCCGGTGAGCGCGGCCTGCGCGACCACGCGGCGCCACGCGCCCACACCGTTGGCGATCGCGTCGGAGAAGTACGGGTCCACCAGCAGCGTCGGCAGGTCCGCGTCGCGCTGGAACGCGTCGGTGATGCGGTCGAGGAAGCGGGCCCGGATGATGCACCCGGCGCGCCAGATCTTCGCCATGTCGCCCAGCGTGATGTCCCAGCCGAACTCCTCGGAGGCGGCGCGGATCTGGTCGAAGCCCTGCGCGTACGCGACCACCTTGGACGCGTAGAGCGCGAGGCGGACGTCCTCGATGAAGCCCTCACGGTTGTTGATGTGGAAGTCGCCGGTCGACGCGGTGAGCACGTCGCGCGCCGCGGCACGCTGCGCCACCTGCGAGGAGATCGCGCGGGCGAACGTGGCCTCGGCGATGCCGGTGACGGGGACGCCCAGGTCGAGCGCGGACTTCACGGTCCAGCGGCCGGTGCCCTTCTGGCCCGCCTCGTCCTTGATGACGTCGACGAGCGCCTTGCCGGTCGTGGCGTCGGTCTGACGCAGGACCTCCGCGGTGATCTCGATCAGGAAGGACTCGAGGTCGCCCTGGTTCCACTCGGCGAAGATGTCCGCGATCTCGGCGGGCTCGAGGTCCAGGCCGGTCCGCAGCAGGTCGTACGCCTCGCCGATGAGCTGCATGTCGGCGTACTCGATGCCGTTGTGCACCATCTTGACGAAGTGGCCGGCGCCGTCGGGGCCGATGTGCACGCAGCACGGCGTGCCGTCCTCGGCCTTCGCGGAGATCTTCTCGAGGATCGGGCCGAGCGTCACGTACGACTCGGCGGGGCCGCCGGGCATGATCGACGGGCCGAGCAGCGCGCCCTCCTCACCGCCGGAGACGCCGGAGCCCACGAAGTGGAGGCCCTTGGCGGCGAGGTCCTTCTCGCGGCGCATGGTGTCGGTGTAGAGCGCGTTGCCCGCGTCCACGATGATGTCGCCCTTCTCCAGCAGCCCGGTGAGCTGCTCGATGACGGCGTCGGTGGGGCCGCCGGCCTGCACCATGATCACGACGGTGCGCGGCACCTGCAGCGACGCGACGAACTCCTCGAGCGTCTCCGAGCCGATGAACGTGCCCTCGTCGCCGTGATCGGCGATCAGCGAGCGCATCTTCTCGGGCGAGCGGTTGTGCACCGCCACCGTGAATCCGTTGCGAGCAAAGTTGCGGGCCAGGTTGCGGCCCATGACCGCGAGGCCGGTCACACCGATCTGAGCGAGCGCCATCGTCCATCCTTCAAGGGAGGTTGCCGGGGTACGAAGCCAGCCTAGACGCTCGCATCGAGCGTGGCGTACGCCGGCGGCAGGGGCCCCCGGGCATAGGCTCCGCTTATGGCCAGCGATCTCAGCGAGGCGCCTGCGGACTTCCGCGAGGCGCTCCTGTCGTTGCGCGACGCCCCCACGCACCCGTCCGTGCGCCTCACCGAGGTGCCGGCTCCGCACCGCATCGCCCCGTACGCCGCCGCGATCAGCGGCGAGATCGAGGATCTCGAGGCGTCGGGTCGGTTCGTGATCCTTCACGACCCCGCCGGCCAGGCGGCGTGGGAGGGGACGATGCGCATCGTCGCCCTCGTGAAGGCGTCGGCCGATCCCGAGATCGGCCGCGACGAGCTGTGGGGCGACGTCGCGTGGTCGTGGCTGTCGGAGTCGCTCGCGGGCGCGCCCCACCGCGCGCGCGGCGGTACCGTGACCAAGGTGACCTCGCAGTCTTTCGGTGAGATGGGCGACCGACCGGACGAGGTCAACATCGAGCTACGGGCGTCCTGGACGCCCACCACCACCGATCTGGCCCCGCACATCGCGGCGTGGACGGATCTCATGGCAGCGTGCGCCGGCGTCCCCCCGACGCCGCACGGCGTCCGCACCCTGCCGGGAAGGACCCAGTGACCGAGCCGACCGCCGCATCGTCCATCACGGACGATGCGCCCGCCGCCATCCCGCTCACCGCACCCGCGGACGGCGTGCCCCCCATCATCGACACACCCGAGGCGCTCGCCGAGGCCTGCGCCGCGTTCGCCGCGGGCACCGGCCCGGTGGCGGCCGACGCCGAGCGCGCCTCCGGCTTCCGGTACGGCCAGGGCACCTACCTCGCGCAGTTCAAGCGCGAGGGCGCCGGCATCGCGCTGATCGACACGGCGGCGCTGCCCGACCTGTCGAGCTTCGGCGAGGCGCTCGGCGACGCCGAGTGGATCTTCCATGCCGCGAGCCAGGACCTGCCCGGCATGCGCGACCTCGGCATGACCCCCGCCAAGGTCTTCGACACCGAGCTGGGCGCGCGCCTGCTCGGGTGGCCGCGCGTGGGGTTGGCCGCCGTGGTCGAGCGCGAGCTCGGCTTCGCGCTCGCCAAGGAGCACTCGGCGCAGGACTGGTCCACGCGACCGCTCCCCCACGACTGGCTGGTCTACGCGGCGCTCGACGTCGAGGTGCTGCTCGACCTGCGCGACCGCCTCGCGGGCCACCTTGAGTCCGCGGGCAAGCTCGACTGGGCCGAGCAGGAGTTCGAGGCCGTCCGCCTCGCTCCCCCGCCTGAGCCGCGCGAAGAGCCCTGGCGTCGCACGTCGGGCTCGCACCTGGTGCGCGACCAGCGCGGCCTCGCGATCGTGCGCTCCCTCTGGGAGGCGCGGGACAAGGAGGCGCGCCGCCGCGACGTCTCGCCGGGACGCGTGCTGCGGGACCAGGCGATCGTCGCGGCCGCGCAGGCCAAGCCCGCCACGCTCGACGCGCTCCTCGGGGTGCGCGAGTTCCAGTCCAAGGGCACCAAGCGCCGCGCACCCCAGTGGTACCAGGCCATCGAGGCGGCCATGGCGCTGCCCGACAAGGCCCTGCCGTCGCGCCGCGCGCCCCAGGGCGACGGCCCGCCGCAGCAGCGCATGTGGAAGGACAAGCGCCCGGAGGCGTTCGCCCGCCTGACCGCGGCTCGCGAACGGATCACGACCCTGGTCGAGCGGCTCGAGATCCCCGCCGAGAACCTCCTCCAGCCGGACGCGCTGCGCCGCACGTGCTGGGAGTACGCCGACGGCGGCGAGCCGTGGATCCGCGACTTCCTCGCGGGCCGCGGGGCTCGCGCGTGGCAGATCGACCTGGTCGCGCCGGAGCTCGCCGAGGCGTTCGCCGCCCCTGCCGCGCCCTCGACCGCGGCGACCTCGACGGAGGCCTGAGCCCGCGCATCGTCCCCTCGCCCGCGCGCATCGGCTTCTCCGCGCGCCACGGGGAAGTCGGAGACGGTTTCCGCGGATCCAGGATTCCTGCGGGGAGATCAGCGACGTGAGCTCGGCCTTGGCGCGGCCGCGTCGCTCAGTTCCCCATGGGAACCGCGGATGGTGCGAAACCGTCGCTGGTCTCCCCAGACGGGGCGCGCAGCCGGGCAGCGCGCCAGCCCCGCCCCTCAGTCCTGCTGCAGCGCCGCCAGGGTCTCCGCCGCGATGGCGCTCGGGTCCAGCCCCAGCTCGTCCACCAGCTGCGCACGCGACGCGTGCTGCAGGAACTCGCGCGGGATGCCGTGGTGAGCCCACGCGGCACCCAGCCCGGCGAGCCGCGCGTACTGCGCCCACTCCTCGCCGATGCCCGCGTCGGTGAGCCCGTCCTCGACCGTGACCACCAGCTCCGCACCGGCGACCAGCTCGGCCAGCCCGGACGGCACGGGATGCACCCAGGTCGCCGTCGCGGCGACCGTGTCGATGCCGTCCGCGGCGATCTTCTCCGCCGCCTCGACGGCCGTGCGCGCCATCGATCCGAGGCCCACCACCACCACACGGGGCGCGTCGCCGTGCTCGGCGAGCACGTCCAGCTCCCCGACCGACCGGAGCGCGGGCAGGGGCTCCGCGACCGCGCCCTTGGGGTAGCGCACCACCGTGGGCGCGTCCTCGACGTCGATCGCGTCGCGGAACGCCTGGCGCAGCGTGGCCTCGTCGCGCGGCGCGGCGAGCCGCAGCCCGGGGACGTGACGCAGCAGCGCCATGTCCCACATGCCGTTGTGGCTGGGGCCGTCGTCGCCCGTGAGCCCGGCCCTGTCCAGCATGAACGTCACGCCGGCACGGTGCAGCGCCACGTCCATGAGCAGCTGGTCGAACGCGCGGTTGAGGAACGTCGCGTAGACGGCGACCACCGGGTGCAGGCCCGCGTACGCGAGGCCTGCGGCGCTGGTGACCGCGTGCTGCTCCGCGATGCCCACGTCGATCACGCGCGACGGGTAGGCGTCGGCGAACGGCTGCAGCCCCACGGGCGCCAGCATGGCCGCGGTGATCGCGACCACGTCGGGACGGTCCTCCGCGACCGCGCAGATCTCGTCGGCGAACACGGACGTCCACCCGAAGCGCGACGGCTCGATGGGCAGCCCCGTCTCAGGGTGGATCTTGCCCACCGCGTGGAAGCGGTCGGCGACGTCCTGCTCGGCCGGCGTGTAGCCGCGCCCCTTCTCGGTGAGCACGTGCACGATCACGGGCCCGGCGAAGTCGTGCGCCTGGTGCAGCGCCCGCTCGACGTGGCGCAGGTCGTGCCCGTCGATGGGGCCGATGTACTTGAGCCCCAGGTCGGAGAACACGCCGTCGTCGGTCAGCAGCCCCTTGAGCGCCCGCTTGCCGTGCATGACGGTCTGGTAGGTCCACCCGCGCAGCCGGCCGCGCCCCTGGAACGTGCGCTTGCCCCAGCCCAGGAACTCCTCGTAGCGGCGGTCGACGCGGATGGTGTCGAGCTTGCGCGCGAGCCCGCCGATGGTGGGCGCGTACGAGCGCCCGTTGTCGTTGATGACCACCACGACGCGGTCCTGCGACGCGCCCAGCGAGTTGAGCGCCTCCCATGCCATGCCGCCCGTGAGCGCACCGTCGCCGATCACGGCCACGGTGGACCGCTCCGTCTCGCCACGCAGCGTGTGGCCGCGTGCGATGCCGGCCGCCCAGGACAGCGCGGTGGACGCGTGCGAGTTCTCGACGATGTCGTGCACGCTCTCGTGACGGTCCGGGTAGCCGGACAGGCCGCCGCGGCGGCGCAGCGTGGAGAAGTCGTGGCGTCCCGTGAGCAGCTTGTGCACGTACGACTGGTGGCCCGTGTCGAACACGATCGAGTCGTGCGGCGAGTGGAACACGCGGTGGATGCCGATGGTGAGCTCGACCACGCCCAGGTTCGGGCCCAGATGCCCGCCGGTGCGGGACACGTTGTCGACCAGGAAGTCGCGGATCTCGCCTGAGAGCTCCGCCAGCTCCTCGTAGGTCAGCCCGCGCAGATCACGCGGCGACCCGATGCGCTCCAGCACCCGTTGCTCCTCACTCGTTGTTGACGTTCCACTGTACGGCCTCCCGGTCCCGCCGCCCGGCGCGCCGGGCCCGTGCCGGGGACGATGCGCGGGTCGCCCTCCGTACAAGACGACCGCGGCCCCGCCCGGCTCATGCCGGGCGGGGCCGTCGGGGCCGCGTGCCGCTACGAGACGAGCGAGCGCAGCACGTACTGCAGGATGCCGCCGTTGCGGAAGTAGTCCGCCTCTCCGGGGGTGTCGATGCGGACCACCGCGTCGAACGTGACCGTCGAGCCGTCCGCCTTCGTCGCGGTCACCGGCAGCGACTTCGGGTGCTCACCCGCGGAGAACGCGGCGACGCCCACGATGTCGAACGTCTCGGTGCCGTCCAGGCCGAGCGACGCCGCGGACTCCCCCGCCGGGAACTGCAGCGGCAGCACGCCCATGCCGATGAGGTTCGAGCGGTGGATGCGCTCGAAGCTCTCGGTGATGACCGCGCGGACACCCAGCAGCGAGGTGCCCTTGGCCGCCCAGTCGCGCGAGGAGCCGGAGCCGTACTCCTTGCCCGCGAGCACCACGAGCGGCACTCCGGCCGCCTGGTACGCGACCGAGGCGTCGTAGATGGTGGTCTGCTCGCCGGTGAGGTGGTCGAGCGTGAAGCCGCCCTCCACGCCGTCGAGCAGCAGGTTCTTCAGGCGGATGTTCGCGAACGTGCCGCGGATCATCACCTCGTGGTTGCCGCGACGCGACCCGTACGAGTTGAAATCCTTGCGGTCGACGCCGTGCTCCGCGAGGTAGACGCCCGCGGGGCTGTCCGCCTTGATCGAGCCGGCCGGCGAGATGTGGTCGGTGGTGACCGAGTCGCCGAGCAGCGCGAGGACGCGGGCGCCCGTGATGTCCTCGACCGGCTCGGGCTCCATGCCCATGCCCTCGAAGTACGGGGGCTTGCGCACGTAGGTCGAATCGTCGGCCCACTCGAACGTGGCGCCGGCGGGCGTCGGCAGGTTCTGCCAGCGCGAGTCACCCGCGAACACGTCCGCGTAGTCCTTCTCGAACATCTCCTGCGTGATGGAGGAGCCCACGATCGACTCGACCTCGGCCGGGTCGGGCCAGATGTCGCGCAGGTAGACGTCCTGGCCGTCCGAGCCCGTGCCGAGCGGCTCGTTCTCGAAGTCGTGGTCCATGGTGCCGGCGAGCGCGTACGCGATGACCAGCGGCGGCGACGCGAGGTAGTTCATCTTCACGTCGGGGTTGATGCGACCCTCGAAGTTGCGGTTGCCCGAGAGCACCGAGACGACGGCGAGGTCGTTCTGGTTGACGACGTCCGAGACCTCCTGCGGCAGCGGCCCCGAGTTGCCGATGCACGTGGTGCAGCCGTAGCCCACGAGGTGGAAGCCGAGCGCCTCGAGGTCGGGCCACAGCCCGGCCTTCTCGTAGTAGTCGGTGACCACCTGCGAGCCGGGGGCCATCGAGGTCTTGACCCACGGCTTGGAGCTGAGGCCCTTCTCGTTGGCGTTGCGCGCGAGGAGCGCCGCGGCGAGCATCACCGACGGGTTCGACGTGTTGGTGCACGACGTGATCGACGCGATCACGACGGCGCCGTGGTCGAGCGCGGTCTCGGTGCCGTCCGCGAGCGTGACGGGCACGTGCTTGTGCGGTCGGGTCTTCGTGGCGGTGGACGATGCGTGGGCCGGCTCGGGCGCGTCGCCCGCGTGGGCCTCGGCCGCGATCGGGTCGGAGGCCGGGAAGGTCTCCTCCACCGACTCGTCGAGGCCGTGCAGGTCCTCGTGCTGCGCGTAGTCGAGGATCGAGCGGCTGAACGATGCCTTCGCGTCGGTCAGCTCGATGCGGTCCTGCGGCCGCTTGGGGCCGGCGATCGACGGGACCACGGTCGACAGGTCGAGCTCGAGGTACTCGGAGTACGCGGCCTCGCGCGACGGGTCGTGCCAGAGGCCCTGCTCCTTGCAGTACGCCTCGACGAGCGCGACCTGCTCGGCGCTGCGGCCGGTGAGGCGCAGGTAGTCGATGGTGACCGAGTCGATGGGGAAGATCGCGGCGGTCGAGCCGAACTCGGGGCTCATGTTGCCGATGGTGGCGCGGTTGGCGAGCGGCACCTGGCCCACGCCCTCGCCGTAGAACTCGACGAACTTGCCCACGACGCCCTGCCGGCGCAGCATCTGCGTGATGGTCAGCACCACGTCGGTCGCGGTCGCGCCGGCCGGGATCGCGCCGGTGAGCTTGAAGCCCACCACCTTGGGGATGAGCATCGACACGGGCTGGCCGAGCATCGCGGCCTCGGCCTCGATGCCGCCCACGCCCCAGCCGAGCACGCCCAGGCCGTTGATCATCGTGGTGTGCGAGTCCGTGCCCACGCACGAGTCGGGGTACGCCTGGGTGACGCCGTCCGCGTCCTTGGTCATCACGCCGCGGGCCAGGTACTCGAGGTTGACCTGGTGGACGATCCCGGTGCCCGGCGGCACCACCTTGAAGTTGTCGAACGCGGTCTGGCCCCAGCGGAGGAACTGGTAGCGCTCGCGGTTGCGCTGGTACTCGAGGTCGGTGTTGCGCTCGAGCGCGTCGCCGCGGCCGAAGATGTCGATGACCACGGAGTGGTCGATCACCAGCTCGGCGGGAGCCAGCGGGTTGATGACGTTCGGGTCGCCGCCCAGCTCGCTGACGGCCTCGCGCATGGTCGCGAGGTCCACCACGCAGGGGACGCCGGTGAAGTCCTGCATCACCACGCGCGCGGGGGTGAACTGGATCTCCGTGTCGGGCTCGGCCTGCGGGTCCCATGCGGCGAGGGCGCGCACGTGGTCGGCGGTGATGTTGGCGCCGTCCTCGGTGCGCAGCAGCGCCTCTGCCAGGATCTTCAGCGAGTACGGGAGGGCGTCCAGCCCCGGAACCGCGTCGAGTCGGAAGATCTCGTACTGCTGCGGGCCCACCTGCAGCGTCGACTTGGATCCAAGGGTGTTCGCGCTCATGCGTCTCCTCCGTGTGGGGTCTCCCGGCGATGGGTCTGGGGCCATCCTATCCACCCCGGTACGGCCGCCGTTCCCCCACCCGCGGCGCTATCCGCGCACGAACGTCGCGACCGTCTCCACGTGGTGCGTCATGGGGAACAGGTCGAACGCCTGGGCCTCCTCGAGCGCGTAGCCGTGGTGACCCAGCAGGGCGGTGTCGCGGGCCAGCGCGACCGGGTCGCAGGCCACGTAGACCACCCGCGCGGCGTTGGCGCCCGCGACCGCGTCCAGCGTCTTCGCGCCCGCGCCGGAGCGCGGCGGGTCGAGCACCACCACGTCGGCGGTCACCCCGGTGCCGGACAGGAACGCGCGGGTGTCCCCGTGGACGATGCGGGCGCCGGGGAGCCCGTGGGCGTTGCGGCGCGCGTCGCGGGAGGCGCGTGCGTCGGCCTCGACCGATGTGACGTCCCGGCCGGTCGTGGCGAGCGGCACCGTGAACAGCCCCGCGCCGGCGTACAGGTCCAGCACCCGCTCGCCGTCGCCCACCCGCGACAGCACCGCGTCGACCAGCACCGCGGGCGCGTCGACGTGCACCTGCCAGAAGCCCTCGACGTCCACCTGGTACGTCCACTCCCCGTGCGTGGTCGCGACCGTCTCGCGGACCCGGCGCGGGGCGTTGTCCCGACGGTCGGGTCGGCCGCCCTTCCACGGGACCCCGTCGACCACGAGTCGAGGCGCGTCGCCGCCGGGCGCGACGCCCTGCAGATGGCTGCCGGCGGGGAACCGCGTCGACAGCAGCAGCTCCTCGAGCGCCGGCGCGGCGATCGGCAGCGACGCGAGGGGCCGCAGCTCGCGCGAGCGGTGCAGGTGCATCGAGGCCCGCCCGTCGGGCCCCGCGACCGCGGTCACCCGCGTGCGGTAGCCCAACCCGGCCCGGGCATCGTCCCCCGGGGCCGCGTGGACGTCGCCGGGGAACTCACGGTCGGCGAACCGGACGAAGGCCTCGCGGAGCACGTCGTGCTTCCAGCGCCGCTGCGCGGGCAGCGCGACGTGCGCGAGCTCTCCCCCGCCGATGCCACCGGGGCCGGCCTCCGGCCACGGCGACTCGACGCGGTCGGGCGAGGGGCTGAGGATCTCGACGGCATCGGCACGCCACAGCCGGGCGGCGTCGCCGGCCTCCGTGAGGCGGGCGCGGACCCGCTCCCCCGGCAGCGCGTGCCGGACGAACACCACGCGGCCCTCGTGGCGGGCGACGCAGTGGCCGCCGTGCGCGACGGCGCCGATCTCGAGCTCGATGTCAGCCACGGGTCGACGCCTCCTCGGAGCCGAGCTCCACCCGCGGCAGCTCCTGGGTGAATGCGGCGCCGTCGCCCATGTCGAGGGACGACTGCAGGTGCCACGGCACCGCGGCGACCACGACGCGCGGCACGGACAGCAGGCGGGCGCGGAGGCGCATCGAGGCGCGGTTGTGGAGGAACCTTTCCCACCAGCGGCCCACGATGTACTCGGGCACGTAGATCACCACCATGTCGCGCGGCGACAGCCGGTGGATGGACTTGACGTGGTCGAGCACCGGGCCCACCAGGTCGCGGTACGGCGAGTCGAGGATGACCAGCGGCACGCCGAGGTTGAGCTCGCCCCAGCTGCGTTGCAGGCGCGCCGTCGCGGCCGGGTCGACCTGCACGGCGACGGCCTCGAGGGACGAGTGCCGCGCGGCCTTCGCGTACGCGATGGCGCGCAGCGCGGGGCGGTGGAGCTGTGCGACGAGGACGATGCCGTGCGTCGCGCTGGGCCGCGCGGAGGCGCGGTCGTTGGGCTGGATGGCAAGCTGGCGCGCCACGTCGCCGTAGTGGGAGTGGATGCCCCGCATGAGCAGCACCAGGCCGGCCACGAGCGCGAGGGCGAACCATGCGCCCGCGGCGAAGTTGAACACCGCGATGATGATCCACACGGCCGCGGCCACGATCGCCGCGGCGACGTGGAGCACGCGGGTGCCCTTCATGCGGATCCGCGAGCGTCCGGACGGCTCGAGCGCGATCCGCAGCGACTGGTAGCGGACCATCGCGAACTGGCTCAGCACGATCGCCGCGAACGCGCCGATGAGGTACATGTGCACCAGCTGCTCGAGGCGTGCGCCCGTCACCACCACGATCACCGCGGACGCGACGGCGACCCACAGCACGCCGCCACGGAACACCAGGCGCTCGCTCTGCTGCGCCAGCTGGCGCGGCAGGTACGAGTCGCGCGCCAGGAGCGACGTGAGGCGCGAGAAGCGGCGGAACACGGCGGAGGCCGCGGAGTAGAGGATCGCGACGGCCGGCAGCGCCACCACCCAGACGGGCCACGTCGACTCGAAGATGCGGTCCGTGGTCTGCAGGAGCACCGGACCGGACTGCCAGCCCGAGACGCGGTAGCGCCACACCATGAGCGTGACCGCGAGGAAGCCCGCCGCTCCCGCGAGCACCGCGAGGATCAGGGTGCGGCCGGCACGCTTGGCGCGCGGCTCCGCATGCTGAGGGGCGGAGGACGCGAGGTGCTCGATGCCGGTGAGCATCACCGCACCCGACGCGATCGCGCCGGCGAAGGCGATCGCGGAGGACCAGGTGGGCTCGGTGGGCGCGCTCGGGGCGACCACGTCGGGGCGTGCCGCGCCGAACGCGACGACCAGCCCGATCACCAGCAGGAAACCGAACCACACCACCAGGAGCACGCGCGCCCGCTCCTGGATGCCGCGCAGGTGCGCGAGCGTCATGATGAGGATCGAGGCCACCGCGATCGACGTGTGGCGGTCGCCCAGCCCGGGCACCACGAACGCGACGAACTGGGCGATCGCCGCGACCGAGACCGCGACGGTGAAGACGTAGTCGACCAGCAGCGACGCGCCCGTGATGAGCGACGCGGTGGGGCCGAGCTTGTCGGAGACCAGCCCGTAGTCGCCGCGCTCGTCGGGGCGCTTGCGCACGTTGGAGCGGTAGGCGAAGCCCAGCAGCACCATGATCGCGACCACGGCGAGCGCCATGACGGGAAGGGTCGACTGGACCCCTCCCTTGCGTAGCGCGTCGACCACGGCGTCGGGGGCGTAGGCGACCGTCGACAGCAGGCTCGCGCCGAACACGGGCAGCGCCAGCCGCGTCTTCAGGCCGACCCGCTCGGACCGGCCGGTCGCGATGGGACGCCCGAACACCAGCAGTTTCAGTCGCTCGAGAAACCTCTGCACGTCGCACCATCCTAGGCTCAAGGGGTATACCGTGGGTTGCCGTGCACATCGTGATCATGGGCTGCGGCCGCACGGGAGCGACGTTGGCGACCGAGTTCGAGGCGCGCGGCCACACCGTCGCGGTGATCGATCAGTCGGGAGACGCGTTCCGCAGGCTGCCCCCCACCTTCGAGGGACAGCGCATCACCGGCATCGGCTTCGACCGCGACACGCTGGTCTCGGCGGGGGTCGAGGACGCCTACGCGTTCGCCGCGGTCTCGGACGGCGACAACTCGAACATCCTCGCCGCCCGCGTGGTGCGGGAGACATACGGCATCGACAACGTGGTGGCCCGCATCGCGGACTTCGGCCGCGCCGAGGTGTACCGCCGGCTCGGCATCCCGACCGTGGCGCCCGTGCCGTGGACCGCGGCGCAGATCGTCTCCCGGCTGCTGCCCGGCGGCTCCGACGCGCTCTATCACGACCCGAGCGGCGGGGTGAGCCTCAGCAGGCTCCCCCTCGACTCCGGCTGGGTGGGGCACCGCTACACCGAGCTCGAGCGGCGCGCACGCGCACGCGTCGCGTACCTGGTGCGGTTCGGGGAGGCGCTGCTGCCCGATCCCGAGACGCTGGTCCAGGAGGGCGACGAGGCCTACTTCACCATGGTGCCGGGGACCGGCGCCGACCCGGCCCGCGTGACGGGCCGCTCCCCGGAGGTGTCCAAGTGAAGGTGATGATCGCGGGCGCCGGCTCGGTGGGTCGATCGATCGCGCGCGACCTGCTCGAGCACGGCCACGAGGTGCTGCTCGTCGACTCCAACCCGGCGGCGATGCGCGTCGCCCAGGTGGCGGAGGCCGAGTGGATGCTCGCCGACGTGTGCGAGATGTCCGCCCTGCGCGATGCTCAGGTCGAGACGATGGACGTGGTGGTCGCCGCGACCGGCGACGACAAGGCGAACCTCGTCGTGTCGTTCCTCGCCAAGACCGAGTTCGGCGTGCCGCGCACCGTGGCGCGCGTCAACAACCCGCGCAACGAGTGGATGTACGACGCGCAGTGGGGCGTCGACGTCGCCGTGTCGACGCCGCGCATCATGACCGCCATGGTCGAGGAGGCCGTCGCGATCGGCGACCTCGTGCGCGTGTTCACGTTCCGCCAGTCGGGCGCCGCGCTCGTCGAGGTGACCCTCCCGGCATCGTCCCCCGTGGTCGGGGTGCTGCTGCGCGAGATCCAGTGGCCCGTCGACATCGTCCTCGCGACCATCATCCGCGGCGACCGCACCATCGCGCCGACGCCGGACGACACCCTCGAGGCTCACGACGAGCTGCTGTTCATCGTGTCGTCGGAGGCGGATCCTGAGTCTCTCGAGCAGCTCCTGCGTCGCGGGCCAGCAGCCATACGCCCCACAGCGTGAGGGCGAACAGCGGCACACCCATCGCGAGCTTGACGGTGCCCAGCACCGCCACCTCTCCTGCGAGGTACAGCGGCACCTGCACCGCGAGACGCAGCGCGAACATCGCCGCGAGCACCGCGGAGGCGAGCTGGAAGCGGCGCATCTGCGCGCGGTCGGCGCGCCAGTGCGTGCCCTCGCCGCGGATCAGGCCCATGACGACGCCCACCACGGGCCACCGCACCACCATCGACAGCAGGATGCCGGCGAGGTAGGCGGCGTTGAGCCACAGCCCGGGCGCGAAGTAGCCGGACGCGTCGCCCGAGCGCCACGCCCAGACCGCGCCGATCGCGACCCCGATCGCACCCGACGCCGCCTGCACGGCGGGCGTGCGCTGGATAAGGCGCACGATCACGAGGACCGCCATCACGCCGCCGGCGGCGATGACGGGCACCCGGAAACCGCCCCACAGCAGGTAGGCGGCGACGAACACCACGCCGGGCAGCGACGACTCGACGAACCCGCGCCAGCCGCCCACCGCCTCGTGCAGGTCGAAGGACTCGCCGCCCAGCAGGCGTGCCGCGCGGTTCTCCGCGGCGGGCTGCTCCTCCGTCATGCGCTCGCGAGCAGCTCGTAGCGGGGGTTGTAGAGCCGCGGCAGCGCGTCGGACTCGCACACGCGCCCCTCGAGGCACAGGCGCGTTCCGGGCGTGATGCCAGGCACCCCGCGGCGGCCCATGAACACGGCGTCGATGCGGCCGGTGGCGTCCTCGAGCCTCACGGTGAACGCCGGCGGGGCGTCGGAGGGCTCGACCTGGACCGCGACCACGCGTCCCTGGACACGGACCATCCCGCGGGGCCGTGCCTCCGCGATGGCGACGGTGGCGGCGTCGGTCACAGCGCCGCCCCGGTGGCGACGCCCGTCGAGCCGAAGCCGCCGTCGCCGCGGTGCGAGCCGGGAAGCGACTCGACGGGGACGAAGGCGGCGCGCTCGATGCGCTGGATCACCAGCTGCGCGATGCGGTCGCCCTTCGCGAGGGTCACCGCCTGCGTCGCGTCGGTGTTGAGCAGCGTCACGGCGATCTCGCCGCGGTAGCCCGCGTCGACGGTGCCGGGCGCGTTGACGATGGTCACGCCATGCTTGGCGGCGAGGCCGGAGCGCGGGTGGACGAACGCGGCGTACCCGTCGGGCAGCGCGATCTTGAGGCCGGTGGGCACGGTGGCCCTCTCCCCCGGCTGGAGCGTCACGTCGATGCGGGTGGTGACATCCGCCCCCGCGTCACCCGGGTGGGAGTAACGCGGGAGCGGCACGTCCGGCTCCGTCGTGCTGACGAGGATCTCGAGGTCGGCCATGTCTCAGGCCGCGCACTCCGAGCAGATCGGCTGGTCGTTCTTGAAGGTGGCGAGCTGGCTGCGGTGGTGCACCAGGAAGCAGGACATGCATGTGAACTCGTCCTGCTGCGCCGGCAGCACGCGGACCGAGAGCTCCTCGCCGGACAGGTCCGCGCCCGGGAGCTCGAAGCCCTCCGCAGCCTCGGTCTCGTCCTCGTCGACCACGCCGGAGGTCTTGTCCGCCCGACGAGCCTTGAGCTCCTCGATCGAGTCGGCCGAGATCTCGTCGTCGGTCTTGCGTGGCGCGTCGTAATCCGTTGCCATGCGGCTTGCGTCCCTTCCTCGATGGTTGCGGCTTGTCAATGCCTCACAGGGGCGTTTTGTTCCCGCGCGGCTGACGCATTGTGCACCATTCGGGCGACGAATGCATCTCGTGGCCGCCCGGCGCGGCGCGGTGCCCGGTCAGAAGGGTCGCGCGCCCGCCTCGACGAGCGCGTCGCGCAGCGCGTCCCACGCCTCGGGCATGGCCGCGATGAGCATGTCGGAGTCCGCGGGCCCGCCGTCGGTGCCGGCCACCCGCACGCCCGCCTCGGCGGCGATGAGGGCGCCCGCGGCGAAGTCCCACGGCTGCAGGCCCTGCTCGTAGTAGGCGTCGACCAGTCCGGCCGCGACGTGCACCAGGTCCACCGACGCGGATCCCAGGCGCCGGATGTCCCGCACCTGCGGCAGCAGCCGCGCGACCACCTGGCCCTGCAGCGCGCGCCTCTCCGCCACGTACTGGAAGCCCGTGGCGACAAGCGTGCGGTCCAGGGGCGGCGCATCGTCCCGTCGCAGGGGCGCGCCGTCGCGCCACGCCCCGCCACCGCGCGCGGCCGTCCACAGCACGCCGGACCCGTCCATGACCGCGCCCGCCTCGACCGTCCAGCGGCGCGGCTCGGGTGGGCCGCTCACCGCGGCGACGCACACCGAGTAGTGCGGGATCCCGTACAGGTAGTTGACCGTGCCGTCGATGGGGTCCACCACCCACGTGATGCCCGAGGTGCCCGGGACGTGGTCGCCCTCCTCGCCCAGGACGCCATCCTCGGGTCGCAGCTCCGCGAGACGCTCCCTGATGAGGCGCTCGGCGGCGATGTCCATCTGGGTGACGATGTCGGCGGAGGATGACTTGGTGAGGGCCACGCGTGCGTCGCCCCTGCCCTCCGTGATGAGCCGGCCGGCCTCGGCGGCCAGCGCGGATGCGACGTCGAGCAGCTCTGTCGGCGTGGTCATGACCCTCATCGTAGGCGGCGGGTCGATCCGCGCCGCCCGGGGTGTCGTGCGCCCGGTCCGTCCCGCGCGTGGCACCCTGATGCCATGACTCGCCTCACCCTCGTGGGTCCCTCCGAGGACGGCCTTCACCTTGTCGTGGAGGCCGAGTCGGGTGACCGCTTCGAGCTCCCCCTGACCGACGAGCTGCGCCACGCGGTGCGCTACACCAGACGTGCACGACGCGCCGCGGAACCGGTCGAGGAGGCCGAGGCGCCCACCATGACGCCGCGCGAGATCCAGCAGCGCATCCGGTCCGGTCTCACGGCGGCGGAGCTCGCCGAGCTCACCGGCATGTCGTTGGCCGCGATCGAGAAGTACGAGGGCCCGGTGGCCGCCGAGCGCCAGTACATCGCCGACCTCGCGCGCGAGACCCGGATCGGTCGCGACCCGAGCGCTCCCCAGCTGGGAGAGCTCGTCACGGACCGCCTCGCCGCCCGCGGCGTCGACCCCGAGTCCGTGACGTGGGACGCGTGGCGCGAGACCGACGAGCCGTGGCGGGTCGCCGCCGACTACCGCGTCTCCGGGCGCGGCGTGCGCGCGCTGTGGACGTTCGACCACACGGCCCGCACCGTCACGGCCGAGGACGAGGAGGCCCGTTGGCTCTCCGAGACCGAGCTCCTCGACGTCCCGATCCCCCGCCGCCACCTCAGCGCCGTGGGGTCCAGGGATGCGGCGGTCGCCGAGCACCGCCCCGCGTGTGGAGGCCAGCCCCACGGAGCTGCTGCTCGACGACCTCGACCTGCGTCGCGGCACGCGCGAGACGGTCGACGAGGACGAGGACGACGAGGAGTTCGAGGGCTTCGGCCCCGCGGTCCGCGCCCGGGAGGCCGAGACCGGCTTCGGTGGTGCCGGCCGTGCGCGCGAGGACGCCGCGGCGAGCACCGCCGAGGTGGCCCAGGCGAAGGCCGAGGAGCCTACGGAGCGGCGTTCGACCAAGCGAGGCCGCGCGTCGGTGCCCAGCTGGGACGAGATCGTCTTCGGCGCGAAGAACGACCAGAGCTGAGCCTGGCGCTTCGTCCTGGCCTATCCCCACACAGAACTCCGGATCCGCCCGGACCTCCATGCATGTCACGGCGCATCGGCCGACCATGAAGGGGGCAGCTGCAGAATCCGTGTGGAACGCGGTAGCGGGCTCCTAGTCCGTGCTGGCCACGAGGAGCGGCACCTGCAGCTCCTCCTGCGTGAGCGAGCCGTGGACGCCGACCAGTGCGAGGGCCTGGGCGGTCTGCGTGCGCGAGTCCACCACGGTCGCGCGGCCGGCCATCGCGACCACGACGTCGCCGATCCGCTCCTCGACGTGACCGGACACGGGGCCGAACAGGCCCAGGCCCACGGCCTCGTCGCGCAACAGGACCGCCGCGTGATCCCCGAGCACGTCGCGCCACCTGTCCGCGACCGCGGGCGCGAGCGCCGCATCGTCCATGTGGAGGTGGAGCGCACGCGGCTCCCCCGCGACGAGGCGCACGTCGCGCGCGAGCGCGGGCTCGGCGCCCAGGTCCCAGCGCGGCGCCCCCGTGACGTCGACCATGCCGTGGTCCGCGGTCACCACCATCGCCGCGTGCCGCGGCAGGCGGGCGCGCAGGCGCCGCAGCTCCTGGTCGGCGTCCTCGAGGGCGGCGACCCACTGGTCCGACTGCCAGCCGTGCTTGTGTCCCGCGGCGTCGATGTCGCCCCAGTAGCAGTACGTGAGGCCGGGCGTGCGGGCGCGCTGGATCGCCTCGTCGACACGGTCGGACAGGCGCTCCGCGCCCACGAACTCGCCGCCCGACAGCGCCGCTCGCGTGAGGCCGGACCCCTCGAACCGCCGCTTGCCCAGCGACGCGACCGGCAGGCCGCCCTCGTGGGCGACACGCATGAGGGACGGCTCGCGCTGCCACGTGTCGGGGTCGTCGGCACCCTCCCATGACACGAGGTTGGCGGCGGCGCCGGTCGCGGGGTTGTGGGCCGTGTAGCCGGTCATGCCGGTCGCGCCGGACGCCCGACCCGTGCCGAACAGCGCCAGCGACGTCGCGGTCGTGGTCGGGAACCCGGCGGTGATGATGCCCGACTCGGTGGAGCGCAGGAACGGCGCGTGCCCCTTGCGCGCGTCGAGCTGGTGGTGGCCTAGCCCGTCGAGCAGCACCACCACGATGTGGTCGGCGGTCGGGATGCCCAGGCGGATCCGGTCCGCTTCGGCGTCGCGGCCGGTCACCGCGGATGCGGCGCCCACCGCTGCGAGCGCGCCCGGCAGCACGGCGCCGAGCTCGAGCCCGCCGTAGTCGGGAAGGGACAGCCCGGCGGCAGCGAGCCGCCCGGCGGGATTCACCCCCGCGCCCCGATGGCGCCCTGGAGCACGCCCGCGAAGTCCTGCAGCGCGCGGATCGAGTCCTCGCCGTCCGCGATCACGCTGACGCGCACCAGGATGTCGTCCGAGGTGAGGGTGCCCGTGTAGCCGTGGTCGGCATCGCAGCTCTCGTCGCCGCAGGACGCGGGCTCGAGGTCCACGCGAGAGTGCACCGAGCCGCCCACGGCGAGCACCAGCTCGCTCGGCAGGTCGCCGTCGGTGAAGCGCTCGGGCTCGTGCACCACGTGGGTCATCGCGGTGTTGCGGATCGCGGACAGCGCCGTGGTCTCGACGGTCGCGGAGGCCTCGTGCCGTCCCTCGACGGTGTGGCCGGCGCCGTCGTCCATATGGACGCGCAGCAGGCGGGTGTCGGTGATGACCAGCACGGTCATGTGCCGGCGCACCTCGCGGTCGTCGAAGGTGGTCTCGGCGTGGACGAAGTGCGCGCGCACCGTCTCGGCGCCGATCGCGGAGCGGAGGACGGAGGTGGCGAGCGCCGGGTAATACCCCGCGATCCGCACCGCCTGGTCGAGGGTCTGAGCCATGGCCGATATTCTCTCACCTTCGTGGGCACCCGACCCGCGCATCCCCCAGGGACGATGCGCGGGCCAGGCGGGCGGCCCGCGAGCCTGTGCGCACGTGTCGGACGGACGCGAGACAATACGGGCTGGATCCGGACCCCGAAGAGACGAGGTGGCAGATGGCCGACGCACCCGACGCGCAGATCGTCGATATCGACGTCAGCGCCGAGATGGAGGCGTCGTTCCTCGAGTACGCGTACTCGGTGATCTACTCCCGCGCCCTCCCCGACGCCCGCGACGGCCTCAAGCCGGTGCAGCGCCGCATCGTCTACATGATGCAGGACATGGGTCTGCGCCCCGAGCGCGCCTACGTGAAGTCGGCCCGCGTGGTCGGCGAGGTGATGGGAAAGCTGCACCCGCACGGCGACTCCGCGATCTACGACGCGCTCGTGCGCATGGCGCAGTCGTTCTCGCTGCGCCTGCCCCTGGTCGACGGCCACGGCAACTTCGGCTCCCTCGACGACGGCCCGGCGGCCTCGCGCTACACGGAATGCCGCCTCGCACCCGCGTCCATGGTGATGACCGAGAACCTCGACGAGGACGTCGTGGACTTCGTCCCCAACTACGACAACAAGCTCACGCAGCCCGCCGTGCTGCCGTCCGCGATCCCCAACCTGCTGGTCAACGGCGCCGCGGGCATCGCCGTCGGCATGGCGACCAACATGGCGCCGCACAACCTGATCGAGGTCGTGTCCGCCGCGAAGCACCTGCTGCGGCACCCGGGCGCGTCGCTCGAGGAGCTCATGCGGTTCGTCCCCGGCCCCGACCTGCCCACGGGCGGCAAGATCGTGGGGCTCGACGGCGTCAAGGAGGCGTACGAGTCCGGCCGCGGCAAGTTCATCACCCGCGCCACCACCCGCATCGAGAAGGTCACCGCCCGCCGTCAGGGCATCGTCGTGACCGAGCTTCCGTACATGGTCGGGCCCGAGAAGGTCATCGAGAAGATCAAGGACGGCGTCTCGTCCAAGAAGCTCGACGGCATCTCCGCGGTCACCGACCTCACGGACCGCCACCACGGCCTGCGCCTCGTCATCGAGGTGAAGAACGGCTTCAACCCCGAGGCCGTGCTGGAGAAGCTGTACCGGGTCACGCCGCTCGAGGAGTCGTTCTCCATCAACAACGTCGCGCTCGTGGGCGGCGAGCCCCGCACGCTGGGGCTCAAGGAGCTGCTGCGCGTCTGGGTGGACCACCGCCTCGACGTGGTCCGCCGTCGCAGCGCGTTCCGCCTCAAGGCGCGCCAGGACCGCCTCCACCTGGTCGACGGCCTCCTCATCGCGATCCTCGACATCGACGAGGTCATCCAGATCATCCGCGCCGCGGACGACGCCTCCGTGGCGCGCGAGCGCCTGCGCACCGCGTTCGACCTGTCGGAGATCCAGGCCGAGTACATCCTCGAGCTGCGCCTGCGCCGCCTCACCAAGTTCTCGCGCCTCGAGCTGGAGAACGAGAAGTCCCAGCTGCTCGCCGAGATCGCCGAGCTCCAGGAGATCCTGGGCTCCGACGCCGTGCTGCGTGACGTGGTCGGCCGCGAGATGGACGCCGCTGCGGCCCAGTACGGCACGCCGCGCCGCACCATCCTGCTCGCCGACGGCGGCGCCGTGTCCTCGGCGGCGTCGGTCGCGGGCGCCACGGCCCGCGCGGGCGCGAAGGCGCCCGCGATGTCGCTCGAGATCGAGGACTCCCCCTGCTACGCGATGCTGTCGACCACCGGCCTGGTGGCGCGCACCGCGGAGGACGAGGCGCCGGCCCGCGAAGGCCGACGCTCGGCGCACGACGCTCTGCGCAGCGTGGTCCACTCGTCGGCCCGCGCGGACGTGGGCGTCGTGACCAGCGCCGGCCGCATCGTCCGGCTGTCCCTGCTCGACGTTCCCGCGCTGCCGCCCAGCCAGGAGCCGCCGTCGCTCGGCGGCGGCACGCCCGTCGCGGAGCTCGTGGTGCTCGAGCGCGGCGAGGAGGCCGTGGGCCTCGTCCCGCTCGACGGCGCCACGCCGGTCGCGATGGGCACCCGCCAGGGTGTGGTCAAGCGCGTCAAGGCCGACGACATCCCGAACAAGGACGTGTGGGAGGCGATCGCGCTCTCCGACGGCGACGTCGTGGTGGGCGCCGGGGCGGCCGCCGACGGCGACGACCTGGTGTTCGTCGCCGACGACGCCTCGATGCTGCACTTCGACGCGAGCAACGTGCGCCCGCAGGGCCGCGCGGGCGGCGGCATGGCCGGCATCAAGCTGGGGGCGGGCGCGAAGGTGATCTTCTTCGGCGTGCTGCGCGCGGGCACCGACGGCGCGGTCGCCACCATCGCGGGACCGTCCGACGGCCTCCCCGGCGTGGCCGCCGGCTCCGCCAAGTGGACGCCCATGGACGAGTTCCCCGCCAAGGGCCGCGCCACCGGAGGCGTGCGCGCGCACCGCTTCCTCAAGGGCGAGGACGTCCTGCTGCTCGCGTGGGCCGGTCCCACTCCCCCGCGTGCGGCGACGTCCGCCGGTCAGCCGGTCGAGCTCCCCGCGGAGCCGGGCAAGCGCGACGGCTCCGGCACGAGCCTGCCCACCCCGGTGGCCGGGCTCGGCTGACGGGTGCTCATGCGGCGAGGCTGAAGGTCTCCGCGAAGCGCCCGAACAGCTCGGGGCTCCCGTCGAGAACCTCGACGACGCCGCTGGCGATGGCCTGCGCCGGCGCCAGCTCGCCCGCGATCACCCTGCGGATCTCGGGGCCCGAGGCGAACGCGAGGTCCGCGATCCCCGCACCCCGTGCGATCTCGAGCGCGGCGCCGTCGACGCGGACCAGGAGCTCGGCGGGGCCGAACGTCGCCGCGTAGGCGGTGGGGGGAAGGGCGCGCGCGGCCGAGGGACGGAACGCCGTGCGGAGCGCCATGGTCATCGAGTCGGGGGTGATCACCTGCGTCTCGCGCGGCTCCCCCATCGCCTTGAACCCCCATGCGCCGAGCGCGAGGACCACCGGCTCCAGCTCCCGCCCGTACGGCGTGAGCTCGTACACCACGGTGCGCAGGCGTGGGATGCGGCGGATCACGCCCGCCTCCTGCAGCTCCTTGAGACGCGACGCGAGGATGTTGCTCGGGATCCGCGGCAGGCCCGCGGCGAGCTCGCCGTACCGTCGCGGCCCCACGAGCAGGTCCCGCACGATCAGCAGCGACCAGCGCTCCCCCACGAGCTCGAGCGCCCGCGTGACGCCGCAGTACTGGCCGTACTCCCGTGCGGCCAAGCTCAGGCCTGCTGACTCATGTAGGCCTCGGGGCCCTGCTCCGCCGCGACGGGATCCATCCACCCGAACTCGAGGATGTTGCCGTCGGGGTCCGCGAGCTGTCGCTGATACATGAAGCCGTAGTCGCTGGCGGGCTGCCCTTCGGTGCCGCCCGCCGCGAGCCCGTCCGCGACCGTCGCGTCGACCTGCTCGCGGCTGTCGAGGAAGATCGACGTCGACACCGACGGGTTGACCGCGGGGTCGCCGATCGGCTTGTCGGTGAACGTCTGGAAGAACTCGCGCACCAGGATCATGAAGTAGCTGTGGCCGTCCTCGACCACCACGCACGCCGCGTTGTGGTCGGTGAACTGCGGGTTGATGGCGAACCCGACCGCCGTGTAGAACGCCTTCGCGCGCTCCAGGTCGGTCACCGGAAGATTGACGAACATCGCGGTCATGGTGATCCCCTCCCCAGGGTCGTGTGTCTCACCACCGCCCACACTTGCAAAAAACAAGTGGCGCGTCAAGGCATGCGGCCGAGTTCGTCGAGGGGACGATGCGCCGGTCGGGTCAGGCCGCGGGCCCGCCCGGGAGGTCGGGGGCGTCGGCCGGGGCCTCAGCCCTCGCACGGCCCTCGCGCAGGCGCACGCCGTCGGCGACGAGCAGCACGTCGCCGCGGAAGAACCGCAGCAGCCACAGCACCGCGTCGACGTTCGGGTCGTGCCTGATCCGCGCGGGCGCGCCGGCACCGGCGCGAGCCGAGCGGGTACCGATCACGTCGAGCACGGAGTGGACGGCGAGCGTGTACTGGCCTCGCAGCACCGTCTCGAGCGGGCGCGACACCTTGCGATAGCGCACCCTCACCCCGTGCTCCCCCGCCTCCACGTCCGCCCGGTGACCGACCTCGGCGGTGCGGCGCACGTACAACCCCTTCTTCGGCAGCACCCGGGCCACCGCCACACCGCGTCGCATCGCGATCTCGAGCGCGAAGGCGAGACCGTAGCCCGAGGCCTCACCGGTGTTGGAGAACACCGCGACGTCGCCGGGCGCCTCCCGCTCCCGCATCACCAGGACCGCGACGGTCGGATGGCCGCGCTCGGCGGCGTCGATCGCGCCGTTGACCGCGAGGTGCAGGAACCGCCTCCTGCGCAGCGGCTCGGGCACCACGAGCAGGCGGCACCCCAGGTCCGCCGCGCGCACGATCGCCTCGCGCACGTCGCCGCGCACCAGACCGCCGTCCTCGATCTCCAGCCCGGGCGCGCGCGCGTGCAGCGGCTCCGCGTCGTCGAACAGCGCATCCGAGCTGAGGTTCACCACGGAGGCGGCCGCGTCGACGATCCGCGCGAGGGCGCGGTCGCTGAAGCGATGTCCGTCGAGCACGGCGATGCGCCGCGTGGGCTCGATCACGGGCGTCATCGCGCCTCCCCTGCGAGCAGCGCGAGGCGTGCCTCGATCAGCGCCTCCCAACGGCGCGCGCGGCGGCGCGCCTCGATCACCGCCAGGGCGGCGAGCCCGGCCCCGCCGAGCGCCCAGGCCGCGGCGCGGCGCCTGCCCGCCAGGGCGAGCACGCCCCCGGAGGCCACCCCCATGACGACGCCGCCCAGCGCCCCCGCGTAGGAACGCGCGTACGCGAGCATCAACCCGAGCGCCACCGGATCCTCGGCGCGGGACACGGCACGGGCATCGTCCACCGTCACGCGCCGCGGGAGCATGCCCTCGCCGATCCACGGCAGAGCGGCCTCGAGCGCCCGATACCTCGACGGGCCCATGCGGTCCTCCTCCCGGTCCCCGGTCAGCCCCGGTCGAACGCCCAGTCGCGGTCCGTCACGAGCTTGGCGATCACCAGCCCGACCATGATCGACAGCACCACCAGCACCACCTGCAGGATCGCACCGATGGTCTCGGTGTAGCTGCCCTCGTTGAGGCTGACCACCGACTGGAACGCGAGCACGCCGGGGATCATGACCAGCACGGCCGGCACCTGCAACGTGATGATGGGCGACCGCGTGCGCGGCGCGGCGAACGCCACCAGGACGCCCACGAGCACGCATGCGAGCACCGTCGCCATCTGGATCATCACACCGCGGTCCACGAGGATGAGCCGGAACGTGTTCGACACCATGCCGATCACCGAGGCGGCGAGCGCCATGCGCCACGGCGAGTTGAACATCAGCGCGAAGCCCAGCACCCCCACCAGGCTGGCGGCGGCCACGAGCGTGAAGTGCGGCACCGGGTCGAGCGGGATGGGGGCACGCACGCTCGAGTCGAGCGCGTCGACCAGCGTCATCGCCCACACCGACAGCGCGGCGCCCACGATCATCATCGTCGCGAACACCAGGCGGGAGATGCCCGCGGAGAAGTCCAGCTTGGCCATGTCGAGCGCCGCCGTGATGAGGGGGAACCCGGGCAGCAGGAACAGGGTGCACGCGATGTAGCCCGACGCGTGGACGTCCACCGTGGTGCCGGACAGCGAGAACACCGCGACGGAGGCGAGGTAGACACCGCAGGCGAGCGCGGCCGCCGCCATGGTGGTGCCGAACGGGTTGAACCCGCGGTGCGCGAAAGCGCGCCGCACGAACTGCCCCAGCGTCGCGGCGATCAGCACCGCGAGCACCTCGAGCGGGCGGGCGTTGTTGAGCACCGCGAACGCGGCGCAGGCGGCCCCGGCGGACAGCGCGTTCACGGCCGGGTGGTACAGCGCAGGCTTGGCCTCGATCGCGTCGAGCGCCGCGTTGACCTCCTCGACCGTGGTGCTGGCCGGGATGGTGGAGCGGAAGTCGTCGAGCAGCTGGATGCGCTCGGCGTTGACGCCGAACTTGCGCACCTCGGTCACCTCGGTGCGGAAGAACTCGCCACGATGCGTGGTGGCGGTGATCTCGGTGAACGTGACGGCGGCGGTGTGACGGTCGATCCCGAGGGCGCGCGCGACGGCCTCCATCGCCTCCTTGACGCGGTAGCTCGCGGTGCCCGCCGCGAGCATCATGCGGCCCACGCGCAGGATCGCCCCCGACTGCTGGATCAGCCCGACCGGCTCCAGCGAATGCTCGTGATCCCGGGGTGTCGCGCGTTCGTCTGCCATCGTGTCCCTCGTGTCGGTGTCGCGGTCAAGCCGCGGTGTGCTCCGGGGACTTCATTGTGGCAAAGGCGGGTCCTGGGCGCGGCGCGCCGCGCTGGTCAGCGCGGCGTGCCGACGCGGCGGTGCCAGTCCCGCACGCGGGCGAGGCGCGAGTCGTGAAGCGCCCGGTCGGCGCGGTCCAGCCCCACCACCGCGAGGCCGCCCGCGAGCGTCGCGAGCACCACGCCGGCGGTCGCGACACCGGTGAGCACCAGCGCGACCACGACGGCGACCGTCACCGTGACGCCCAGGATCGCGAGGCCGTGCCCGGGTGCGGCGTGCTCGCGCCGCCACAGCTCGTCGAGGAGGTCGAGCTCACGCTCGGACTCCATGAGCTCCTCCTCCAGCAGGGCGCACCGTGCGGGCAGCCCATGGACGGGAGCGGGCCGGAACACGGTCCGGGCACCCTCCTCGCGCACCTGCGCGCGCTGGTGGAAGCCGTACGGGTGGACGGGACACGGCGGGGCGCCCTCGTGCACCTCGGACGCACGGACGGGGAGGCCGCTCATGCGTCGATCCTCGACCGGTCGAGCGACGCGGCGCCGGCGATGATGAAGTCGCGTCGCGGCGCGACGTCGTTGCCCATGAGCAGCTCGAAGACGCGCTCGGCCGCGGCGGCGTCCGCGCTGGTGACGCGGCGCAGCGTGCGGCGGCCCGGGTCCATGGTGGTCTCCGCGAGCTGGTCCGCGTCCATCTCGCCCAGGCCCTTGTAGCGCTGGATGTCGTCCTTGTACTTGCGACCGGCGCGCTTGAGGTCGCGCAGGGTCTCCTGCAGCTCCTTCTCGGAGTACGTGTAGATGTACTCCTTCTCGCGCCGGGCGGAGCCGGACACCTCGATGCGGTGCAGAGGCGGCACGGCGGCGAACACACGCCCGGCGTCCACGAGGGGCCGCATGTAGCGGAAGAACAGCGTGAGGAGCAGCGTGCGGATGTGCGCGCCGTCGACGTCCGCGTCCGTCATCAGGATGATCTTGCCGTAGCGGGCCGCCTCGAGGTCGAACGTGCGGCCGGAGCCCGCGCCGACCACCTGGATGATGGACGCGCACTCGGCGTTGTGGAGCATGTCCGTGACGGACGCCTTCTGGACGTTGAGGATCTTGCCGCGGATGGGCAGGAGCGCCTGGAAGTCGGAGCGGCGTGCGAGCTTCGCGGTGCCGAGCGCGGAGTCGCCCTCGACGATGAACAGCTCGGACTGCTCGACGTCGTTGGAGCGGCAGTCCGCCAGCTTGGCGGGCAGCGACGAGGTCTCGAGCGCGTTCTTGCGACGCGAGATCTCCTTCTGCTTGCGCGCGGCGACGCGCGCCCTCATCTCCGCGACCACCTTCTCGAGCACCGTGTTCGCCTGGGCCTTGGTGTCGCGCTTGGTCGACGTGAGGATCGCGGCGAGCTGCTGCTCGACCACCTTCGCGACGATGCCGCGCACGGGTCCCGTGCCGAGCACCTCCTTGGTCTGGCCCTCGAACTGCGGCTCGGGGATCCGCACCGTGACCACGGCGGTGAGGCCCGCCATGATGTCGTCCTTCTCGATGCGCTCCGCGCCGTCCTTGCCGGTGAGCTTGAGCCGGCGCGCGTTGGTGGCGATCTGGGCGCGCAGCACCTTCACCAGCCCGGCCTCGAAGCCGGCGAGGTGGGTGCCGCCCTTCGGCGTCGAGATGATGTTGACGAACGACCGCGTCTCCGCCTCGTAGCCGGTGCCCCAGCGCAGCGCGACGTCGACCACGCACTCGCGCTCCACCTCCTCGGACACCAGGTGGCCGTTGGGCTTGAGCACCGGCACCGTCTCCGTGTAGGTGCCCTGGCCCGTGAGCTCCCAGGTGTCGGTGACCGCGGTGTCCGTCGCGATGAAGTCGACGAAGTCCTTGGCCCCGCCCTCGTAGCGGAACTCCTCCTCGTGCGGCTCCGCCGGGTTGCGCTCGTCGCGCACCACCAGCGTGAGCCCGGGCACCAGGAAGGCGGTCTGGCGCGCGCGCACCAGCAGGTCGTCATAGCTGAACGAGGCGGTCTTGTTGAAGATCTGGCGGTCCGCCCAGTAGCGGATCCGGGTGCCGGTGCGCGCCTTCGCGACCTTGCCGACCACCGCGAGCTCGGAGCCGGTCACGAACGGCTTGAACTCGGCGTCCGGAACCGCGCCCGAGGCGGGGTCCTGGAAGTAGCCCGGCTCGCCTCGGCGGAAGCCCATGTGATGCGTCTTGCCGCCGCGGTCGACCCACACGTCGAGCCGCTCGGACAGCGCGTTCACCACGGAGGCGCCCACGCCGTGGAGGCCGCCGGACGCGGCGTACGAGCCGCCGCCGAACTTGCCGCCGGCATGCAGCTTGGTCATGACGACCTCGACGCCGGTGAGGCCCGTCTTGGGCTCGATGTCGACGGGGATGCCGCGACCCTGGTCGCGGACCTCGACGGAGTCGTCCGGGTGCAGCACGATCTCGATCCGGTCGCCGAACCCGCCCAGCGCCTCGTCGACAGAGTTGTCGATGATCTCCCAGAGGCAGTGCATGAGGCCCCGCGAGTCCGTGGTGCCGATGTACATGCCGGGTCGCTTGCGCACCGCCTCGAGTCCCTCGAGGACGGACAGGTGCCTAGCGGAGTAGTCGTTCGCCACGGCGGTCATCTTAGTTGCGCCCTCCGACGTCGCCGCGCAGGCCCACCGGAGGACGTGCGGATGATCCGCGGACGTGGGAGCGTTGTGCCTGGCAGGGAGGCTACGGATGACGGTGACGGCGGAGCGGGACATCTCCACGAGGGACGTGATCGAGCGCGCGCTCGTCGCGACGGGCGCGGTCCTCGCGATCACGGGTGCGGCGTGGGGCTCGGGAGCCTTCGGCGGGGTACCCGTCGAGGACGCCGCGGGTGGGGTCCTCGCCTCCGACGCGACGCTCCTCGCCCCGGGCTCCGCGGCGTTCGGCGTGTGGGCCGTCATCTACGTCGCGCTCGCGGTGTTCGCCGTGGTCCAGGCGCTGCCGGGTCCGGGCGCGAGCCCTCGCATCCGGGCCGTCGCGTGGCCGCTGCTGGCGGCGATGGTGCTCAACGCCGGCTGGATCTGGGTGGTGCAGCGCGAATGGCTCGCGGCCTCGGTCGGCGTGCTCGCCGTCATCCTGGTGGCGCTCGGCGTGGCCGCCGCCCGGCTGTCCCGCTCGCGTCCCGCCACGGCGGTGGAGGCGGCCGCGGCAGACGCCCCTGTGGGCCTCTACCTCGGGTGGGCGACGGTCGCCACCGTCGCGAACGTCACCGCGGTGGGCGCCTGGTGGGTGGGCAGCGACCCCGGGGACGGCACGTGGGCCGCGGTCGGCGTGCTCGTCGCCACCGCGTTCGTCGGCATCGCGATGGCGCGCGACCTCTCCCCGTCCCCGGTGCTCGCCTGGACCGCGACGGCGACGCTCGCGTGGGGCCTCGCGTGGATCGGCGAGGAGCGGCTGTTCGGGCAGCCGGACGATGCGGCGGTCGGGTGGGCGGCGATCGGCGCGGCGGCCGCGGTGGTCCTCACCACGGCGATCACCACGGTCGCGACCCAGGTCCGCGCCCTCCGGTGGGCGCACCGCCACCGCCCTCGGGGCTGAGCGCCCTCGGGTCGCGCTAGCGTCGCGGGCGACGGCGCACGGAGCTCATCGCGACGTTGTCGTGCTTGATGAAGAAGCCCAGGTCCTGGTAGAGGTGCAGGCCGGCGGGACTGGCGTGCAGCTCGACCACCTCGATGCCTCGCCGGTCGGTCTCCTCGAGCAGCGCCTCCATGATGGCGCGCGCGTATCCCTTGCGCTGATGCTGGGGCGCGGTCGACACCCACTGGATGTAACCCATCTGGTGGGCGTCGGCACCGGGGCGCGCCAGCCGGGGCGCGACGTTGACCAGGCCGCACGCGGCGAGACCGCCCTCGGGCGCGTCGATCACCATGCCGAACAGGTCCTGGCCCAGGCGGTCCCGCACCATCCGCGTCGACTCGACCGCCCACGTGGGCGTGGGCTTCGCACCCACCGCCTTGTACATGAGCGCGCCGAGGTGGACGATCTCGGCCGCGTCCGCCGTGACCGCGGGCCGGACGTCGGTCACCTCAGTGCCACGCGACGGCGACGACGACGTTGACGAGCGTCAGGCCGGTGACGACCCAGAACGGGGTGACGGGGTTCTCGCGCTTGCGCGTCGCCTCCGCCACGCCGGCGATCGCAAGCGCGATGAGCAGCTTGACGGCGATCTTCACGTGGTCCGGCTCGTGGTCGCTCGCGTACGCGACGCCGGTGAGCGCGAGCCCCGTGAGGATCTGCGCGCGGGCACCCCACACCATCAGCATCGTGATGCGCTTGGTCTGCGCCGTCAGCTGCTCGAGCGCCGGCCCCAGCAGCGCCGCGACGCCGACGAGGTGAAGGACCAGCAGGACGGTGCGCAGGACGCTCATGGGGGGCTCCAAGGAGATCGGGACGGTCGGCACGATGCTACTGCCTCACCCGGATGCCGCCGGAGCGCCACGGAACCCGCGCATCGTGCATCGACCAGGCGTGACCCGCCGCTTCGGCCTACCGTAAGAGTCCTATGAACGCGCTCGAGGAGTGGGTGGTGTCCGCCACCGACACGCTGTGGACCTGGCTGGTGCTGCCGCTCGTCGTGGTGCTCGCCGTGTACTTCACGGTCCGGTCCGGCGTGGTGCAGGTCCGGCTGCTGCCGCGAATGCTCAAAGTGCTCACGGATCGCACGCCCACAGACGCCGAGGGACGCCCCCAGTCGCTCTCGGCGTTCCAGGCGTTCACCGTGTCGGCGGCGTCGCGGGTGGGGATCGGCAACATCGCCGGCGTCGGCACCGCCATCGCGGTCGGCGGGCCGGGGGCCGTCGCGTGGATGTGGTTGATGGCGATCTTCGGCGCCGCCACCAGCTTCGTGGAGTCGACGCTCGCGCAGCTGTACAAGCACCGCGACGCCGAGGGCTTCCGCGGCGGCCCCGCGTACTACGTGCAGCGTGGCCTCGGGTCGCGCGGGCTCGGCGTGGTGCTCGCGATCGTGCTCATCCTCGCCGCGCCGTTCGCGGTGACGATGCTGCAGTCGTTCACGATCGCGGAGACGGTGACCGGATCGTTCGAGGACGGCGCGCCCGGCTGGGTGGGGCCCGCCGTCGCCACCGTCGTCGCGCTGCTCACCGCGGCCGTCATCTTCGGCGGCGCACACCGCATCGCACGGGTCACCGAGGCGGTCGTGCCCGCGATGGCGCTGCTGTACCTCGGCCTGGGCGTCGTCATCGTGATCCTTCACGTCGACGCCATCGGCCCGGTGCTCCGGGCGATCCTCGAGGACGCCGTGTCCGGCCAGGCGGTCGCGGGCGGGGCGCTCGGCACCGTGATCCTCACCGGCGTCCAGCGGGGCATGTTCTCCAACGAGGCCGGATTCGGCACGGCGCCGAACGCGGCCGCGAGCGCCGCCACGACACACCCCGTCAAGCAGGGCCTGGTGCAGTCGCTCGGCGTCTACTTCGACACGTTGTTCGTGTGCTCGATCACCGCGTTCATCATCCTGGTGACCCGCCCGGACCTCGCGAGCGCGGAGCCGGGCGTGGCGATGACGCACGACGCGGTGGTCGGGTCCCTCGGGAGCTGGGCGGGCGTGCTGCTGTCCGTGATCGTGTTCCTCCTCGCCTTCAGCACCATCCTCGGCCTCAACTTCTACGGCGAGTCGAACATCGAGTACATCACCGAGCGGCGGCCCGTGCTGCTCGCCTATCGCGCCGTCGTGGTCGTCGTGGTGCTGGTCGGCGGCCTCGTGTCCGCCACCCTGGTGTGGTCGCTCGCGGACCTGCTGCTCGGGGTGCTCGCGCTGCTCAACCTGCTCGCGATCGCCCCCCTGTCCCGGCACGTGTTCCGCCTGCTGAGGCACTACTCCGGCCAGGTGCGGTCAGGCAGGGACCCCGTCTTCACCAGGGACGCGCTGCCTGGGGTCGCCGGCATCGAGGCGTGGGAGGACGAGCAGTCCGTCACGGGCCTGCCCCGCGAAAGATAGGGCACCTGCCCGATGCACGAGCGGCGCGCTCGAGCGGAGACTCGAAGGTGTCGGCGCCCGGCTCCGAGGGCGCCACCACTCACGGGAGACGCCATGGAAGACCTCAGCATCGCCGCACGCGGCGTCCGTGTGTCCAGCAGCCTCGACCAGCGGGTCGAGATGCGTCGCGCCCAGCTTGAGCGCCTCGGCGACGACGCCCCGTCGCCGCGGCGGCACCTCGCCCCGATCAAGGAATGGTTCACGCACCCCCTTCGCACGGCGCACCTCGCGCCCCGCCACCGGCCGCACGCGGCGTAGTCGACCCCGTTCGCCTCGACGCGGGCCCGACGATCGGCAACGATGTCAGGGTGACCGCAGTATCGCGGCCCGCCGGCCTGGTGGGACGCGACGTGGAGCTCGCGGCGCTCGGGCGAGCGCTTGACGCGGGTGCCCGCGGCGAGCCCTCGGTGGTGATCGTGCGGGGCGAGGCGGGCATCGGCAAGTCGCGGCTCGTTCGCGAGGCCGCGGCCCGCGCCCGCGCCAGGCCGGACGCGCTGGTCGTGACCGGAGTGTGCATCGACCTCGGCACGGTCGGCTCGCCGTTCAGCGCGGTCCGACGGCCCCTGCAGGAGCTCGTCTCGGCCGTCGGACCCCCTCAGGCGGCGGCGGCCGTGCGGAGCCCCACGGCGGTCTCGACCCTCGCGCGCATCATCCCCGAGCTCGAGGACGTGAGCGACCCGCACGCCGCCCCTCCCGCAAACGGGGTCGACTTCGTCGCGGAGGCCGTCGAGAGGCTCCTCGACGGACTCTCCGCCCGCGCGCATGTGGTGGTGGTGCTCGAGGACGCCCATTGGGCCGATGCCGCGACACGGGCGCTGGTCCGCACCTTGGCGGCGACGCTCCGTGCCTCGCGGCTCACGCTCCTCCTCACCTACGACAGCGACGAGGTAGGCCGGGGTCACCCGCTCAGGGAGGTCGTGACGGAGCTCGAACGTCACCGCAGCGTGGAGGTGATCGAGCCCGCGCGCCTGTCACGCGCCGGGGTCGCGGCGCTCGCGCGGGAGCTCACGGGACACGACTTGGATGGCGACGACGTCGAGGCGCTGCTCACCCGGTCCGAGGGGGTGCCGTTCTTCGTCGAGGAGCTGCTGGCGGCACCTGGGCCCGAGCTGAGCGGCAGCCTCCGCGACATCGTCCTGGCGCGCTACGACCGTCTCGGCGGCCCCGGACAGGCGGTCGCGCGCCTCGCCGCCGTCGCGGGCATGACGGTGCGCGAGGACGTGATCGATGCGGTGTGGGACGGTGATCGCTCCACCCTCACGGCCGGCCTTCGCGACGCCGTCGACCACGGCGTCCTCCTCCGGCACGGCGACGCGTTCACGTTCCACCACGCGCTGCTGCGCGAAGCGGTGTACGCCGAGATGCTCCCCCACGAGCGGATCGCGGCGCACCGCGCGCTCGCGGACGCCCTCGGGCGCGGATCGCGTGGGGACGATGCGTCCGTCGCCCACCACCGGCTCGCGGCGGGCGACCGTGAGCGCGCCTTCGACGCCGTGATCGCCGCGCGGGAGGCGGCCAGGCGCGCGTACGCGGTCGGCGCGGCGGCCCAGCTGGGCGAGGAGCTGCTGCGGCTCTGGCCCGACGTCGACGACCCTGAGGACCGGCTCGGCGGCACCGCGCTCGCGCTGCGATGCGAGATCGCGGAGGACCTGTACGACTCCGGGGCGGCTCGCCTGGCCATGCGCGCCGTCGAGGCCGGCCTGGCCGACGCTCCGCAGGACCGGGTGGAGGAGCGTGCGCGACTGCACAGCCTTGCGGTGGTGCTCGCGACCGAGCACGAGGGGCTCGGCAGCGGCGCGGCGCACCTCGAGGCGCTGGAGGAGGCGCTGGCGCGATGCCCTGCCGACGCCGCCGCCCCGATGCGGGTGCGCGCCCTCGCGATGAGGGCCCTCGGGGAGTCGGGGCCCGCCGCATCGGCGACCACGGACGCGTGCGTCGCGCTCGCCGAGGGGACGGGCGATCCCGCGCTGATCGCCACGGCCCTCACGCGTCGCGCGTGGGTCCGCTCGCTCGCCGGTGACTTCGATGACGCGCTGCGCGAGGCACGCCGGGCGGCCGAGATCGATCGGGGTGGCATCCTGTGGGGCCGTTGCGCCGCCACCTCCGTCATCGACGTCCTGACCCGCCTCGGGCGCTACGGCGAGGCGGTGAGCGAGGGCGAGGTCGCGCTGCGGGACGCGATCGAGTCCGGGCTCGAGCGGCGCATCGGTGCGCCGATCATCGCGAACATCGCCGAGGCGCTGCTGCTCGCGGGCAAGGTCGATGACGCGCTGCCCCACCTGCGGCGCGCGGCCGCGCTGCTGCGCGGCGAGTCGCCACGGTGGGAGGTGTTCCTGGCCGACCTCGAGGCCGAGGCGCTGGTATGGGCGGATCGCCTCGACGAGGCGGACGCGGTGCTGGCGCCGGTGCGGCGCGCCGCGTCGACTGTCGACGCGGACCCGGAGGGCGCGTTCGGGACCGCCGCCGCGCTCGCGGATGCCGCGCTCGCGCGTGCCGAGGACACGGCCCCGGCCGGCGCTCGTCCGCTCGTGGCGGAGGCGCTCGCGGTCGTGGGCGCGATCCGCCATCCCGACGCGCTCGCGCAGGCACGCATGGAGCACGACCTGCTTCTCGCGACCGCCCGCGCGATCGATGCCGCACGGCGCCGCCGCATGACGATCCCGGCGGGGCTCGTGGCCCGCACGCGCGAGATCGCGGACGCCATGAGCGCACACCCGGCCACCGCGCACGCGGCAGCGCTGACCGCGGCGTTGATCGCGGACCGGGACGAGGTGGACCGGTGGCGGGCCGCCGTCGCGGCGGCCGACGCCGGGCTCGCGCCGCTGAGGCGCGTCCACGAGGCGCACTACCGCCTTGCGTGCGCGCTCAAGCGGTCGGGACGGCGGCGCGAGGCGGATGCCGAGTTCGGCGGGGTGGTCGCGCGGGCACCCGCGGATGGTGCCGCGCTGCTCGCACGCTGGTCCGCACGGGCGCGCGGGCCCCAGATGACGGCGGGCGAGGGCGATGGCCCTCTCGCGGACCTCACCGGGAGGGAGGCTGAGGTGCTCGCGCTCGTGGCCGAGGGGCTCACCAATCCCGAGATCGGCGAGCGGCTGTTCATCTCACGCAAGACGGCGAGCGTGCATGTCTCCGCGATCCTCGCCAAGCTGGGTGCGGCCAACCGGACGGAGGCCGCGGCCCTCTTCACCGCGTCGTCAGCGCGCGCCTGAACGGAGAGAGGCGCCCTCCCCCGCGGCGGGGAAGGGCGCCTCTCGCGTCCGACAGGGACCGATGCTCAGTCGAGGTAGTCCCTCAGGACCTGCGAGCGCGACGGGTGACGCAGCTTCGACATGGTCTTGGACTCGATCTGGCGGATGCGCTCGCGCGTGACACCGAAGACGCGTCCGATCTCGTCGAGCGTCTTGGGCTGGCCGTCCGTGAGGCCGAAGCGCATGCCGACCACGCCGGCCTCGCGCTCGCTGAGCGTGTCCATGACCTTGCTCAGCTCCTCCTGGAGCAGCGTGAAGCCCACGGCGTCCGCGGGCACGACGGCCTCGGAGTCCTCGATGAGGTCGCCGAACTCGGAGTCGCCGTCCTCGCCCAGCGGGGTGTGGAGCGAGATGGGCTCGCGGCCGTACTTCTGGACCTCGACCACCTTCTCAGGGGTCATGTCGAGCTCCTTGGCGAGCTCCTCCGGGGTGGGCTCGCGGCCCAGGTCCTGGAGCATCTGACGCTGCACGCGGGCGAGCTTGTTGATGACCTCGACCATGTGGACCGGGATGCGGATGGTGCGCGCCTGGTCCGCCATCGCGCGGGTGATGGCCTGACGGATCCACCACGTCGCGTAGGTCGAGAACTTGTAGCCCTTGGTGTAGTCGAACTTCTCGACCGCGCGGATGAGACCGAGGTTGCCCTCCTGGATCAGGTCCAGGAACAGCATGCCGCGGCCCGTGTAGCGCTTGGCGAGCGAGACGACGAGGCGCAGGTTGGCCTCGAGCAGGTGGTTCTTGGCGTGACGGCCGTCGTTGGCGATCCACTCGAGCTCGCGGCGCAGCTTGGGGGCCAGCTTCTCGCCCGAGCCCAGCTTCTCCTCCGCGAACAGGCCCGCCTCGATGCGCTTGGCGAGGTCGACCTCCTGCTCGGCGTTGAGAAGAGCGACCTTGCCGATCTGCTTGAGGTAGTCCTTCACCGGGTCGGCGGTCGCGCCGGCGGTCATGACCTGCTGGACGGGGGCGTCGTCGTCGCCGGTGCCGAGGACGAATCCGCGGCTGTCGGACTCCTCCTCCTTCTCGGCGGGCTTGGCGCCCTCGTCGGTGGAGTCGTCGGTGTCGAGGTCGGCGTCCTCGAGCTCGACCTCCTCGGCGTCCTCGTCCTCGGAGGCCTTCGCCTTGGCGGGAGCGGCCTTCGCGGTGGCCTTGGTCGCGCGCTTGGGTGCGGCCTTGCGTGCGGGCTTGGCGGTCGCCTCGGTGGTCTCCTCGACAGCCTCGTCGGCGGCCTTGGCGGCGCGCTTGGGTGCGGTCGTGGTGGAGGCCCCGGTGGACTTGGAAGCGGCTGCGGTAGTCGTGGCCTTCTCCTTCTCGGTTGAGCTGCCGACGGGCGGCAGTGAAGCGTGGGACGATGCGGGGGTTGCGGAAGCCGGACGACGGGCACCACCCGTCGGTACGACGACGGAACGACCGTCGGCGCGACCCGGCTGCTTCGGCGACACGGCTACCCTCTCGACCTGTCACGGAGTGGATGGTGAGGCCCCGCTGATCGCCTCGCGCAAATCCATTAAATTGTAACGCCCACCGCAAGCGAATCGTTCCGCGACACTCACGCGGCCTCACCCTGCGGGTCCCGGCCGGCAGCGCCGATGAGAGCGAGCACGAGCAGCGCGAGACGATACCCGGGATCGTGATCGAGCGCGACCGCGCACCACGCGCGGGCGACTCCCGGCGACTCGTCCCACCATGCCATGACCGCGAGCGTGGCAGCGGCGGGCGCGCACAGGCGCCTTGGCGCGTGCTCGAGGATCGCCTCGAGCAGGCGTCGCGCGGCCTCCACTCGGGACGCCACGGGACTGTGCGACGGTCGCAGCCCGTCCCCGAGCGCCGCCGCGATGGCGGCGGAGTCCCGTCCCGCGAGCGCATCACGCACCGCGCGGCCGGAGCGCGGAAGGAGGGCGAGCAGCAGCGCGTCCCGGACGCGCACGTCGCCGAGCGCGGCCGCCAGCCGGCCGAGCGGAGCGGGCCCGTCCGCCCCGTGCGCGAGCGCGTCACGCCAGTGCGCGGCGCTCGCCTCGCGCCACGCCGCCTCTCCCTGATCGCGGCGAGCCTCCCACCGTCGCGCGGCTCGACCGACGAGCCGGCGCTCCGCGGCCGGCGCGCGTGAGGCACCCGGGTCCACGGCGTCGCCGGACGCCCGCGGCGGCCCCGAGGTCGCGGCGGGCACGGCGCGGCCGCCGGGCGGGCAGCACCGCGGGTCCTCGCAGCCCGGGTTGTAGTAGCGGCCGCCGCTCACCATCCATGCCTCGACGGCCGCGACGGTGTCCTCCAGCGCGTCGACCGCGGTCGCGAGCGCGAGGCACCCCCGGTCCTCGTCCTCCGTGTACGCGAGCACGACCGCGCGGCGGGCACCCTCGCGCATGGCGGCCCATCCGAGGTCGTGAGCGGCCAGCGAAGCCTCGTCGTTGACCAGGTCCCACACGTCGAGGCGGAGGATCGCACCCACCTCCCCGCGTTCGCGGAGCAGCACCGTCACCACGCTCTCGCGCGGTTCGAAGCCGAGCAGGGTGGGCAGCAGGGAGGCGAGCTCGCCGGGTCCGGTGATCACTGTCATGGCTCCAGCGTCAGCGCGCGGTGCCGGCGCGGCACCGGCCGGCCCCACATCTGTGGACGACCCGCGCACGGGAGGGCACTGGGGACATCCGCCCCGACCCCTACGCTGATCGCATGCACCCGACCGTCGAGGATCCCCGCGCCGCGATCGCCGATCACACCGCCCGCCTGCTCGCGTGGGCCGCCGCATCGATGGCGCCCGCGCGGGAGGCGGCGCGTGATATCGCCGAACGGCTCGCCGTCTCGTCGGAGGGCGGGAAGGCCTTCCGTGGGCGCCTGCTGCTCGCGACGTTCGACGCATGCTCCGGGACCGACAGCGACGCCGCCCTGGGCCTCGCCGCCTCGCTCGAGCTGTTCCAGACCGCGGCGCTCCTGCACGACGACGTGCTCGACGGCTCGGACACCCGTCGCGGGCGGCCCGCCGCGCACCGCGTGTTCGAGCACCAGCACCGTGCCGCGGGCTGGCACGGCGACCCGGAGGCGTACGGGCGAGCGGGCGCGATCCTTTCCGGGGACGTCGCGCTCATCGCGGCGCAGCGCGGCGCGACGCTGGCCGCGCGGCGCGTCGGCGACCTCGTCTCCGACCTCTTCGACGAGATGGCGGCCCTGGTGACCGCGGGCCAGCATCTCGACATGCGGGTCGCGGTGTCGCCGATGGACGATCTCGGGGCGCTCGAGTCGGACATCCGCACGATCATGCGCGCCAAGACCGCCTCCTACACCGCCGAGTTCCCGCTCGCGCTCGGCGCCGCTGCGGCGGGGGCGAGCCCCGCCACCGTGGCCAGGCTGCGCGCCGCGGGCATCCCTCTGGGACTCGCGTTCCAGCTCCGCGACGACGTCCTGGGCCTCACGGGCGCGTCGGAGGTCACCGGCAAGCCCGTGGGCGACGACCTGCGCGAGGGGAAGCGCACGCTGCTCGTCTGGCACGCCGTGGCGCACGGTTCCGCCGCGCAGCGCGACGCGGTGCTCGCGGTGCTCGGCAGGGCGGACGCCACCGCGGCGCAGATCGACGTCGCGGTCGAGGCGATCGCCGCTTCCGGCTCGCTCGAGGCGGTCGAGCGGCAGATCACGGCCCACGCGGCCACCGCGCGCAGCGCCCTCACCGAGGCGCTGGCGGACGCGGATCCGGTGCTCGGCCTGATCGACGCGGCCGTGCACCGCAGCGCCTGACCGCCGCCGGGACCGCCCGCGCGGCTACAGCAGGGTCTGCGCGATCCGGCGCACGTGCGCCCGACGGCCCTCGCGCAACGCGTCGAGCGGGCTCATGCCCAGCTCGGGCTCGTCGGTCATCAGCCAGTCGGCGCACTCCGCGTCGTCCATGCCCGCGTCCCGCAGCAGCGTGAGCGTGCCGTGAAGGGTGTGGACGATCTCGGGTCCCCGCTCGCCGTCGACGATCACGCCGGCCGGGATCTGCAGGGTCTGCCGCTCGCCGCGGCGCACGGCGAGGAGCTGCCCCTCGCGGAGCATCTCCCTCACCTTGCTCGCCGTGGTGGCGAGGCGGTCGGCGAAGTCGGGCACGGTGAGCCAGGCGGCGTCGTCGGTCATGGCTCCAGGGTACTGAGAACCGCGACCACCCTTGCGACCGGGGCGGACCGCGGGTTACGGTCACATTTGTCACATGTGTCACATCATCCCCATCCCTCACATCGGAGGCACCCATGGCAGCGTCGAGCACCTCGATCCCCGCGGGCCGGGCCCTCACCACGGCCGCGATCGTCACCGCGCTCGGGTTCACCACCGCCGCACCGGCGGTCGCGGACGAGCGCCACCGCGTCAGGGAGGGTGACACGGTCTCCGACCTCGCGCAGCGCTACGGCAGCACCATCCCTGCGATCGTCGCGGCCAACGACCTGGACGCGCGCGCCACCATCTACGTGGGGACCACCGTCACGGTGCCGACCAAGGGCGGCACCGCCTCCCGGACCACCACGACGCTCTCCGCCACCTACACGGTGAAGGCGGGCGACACGCTGTCCGCGATCGCGCAGCGCCACGGCACCACCGTCGCCGCCCTCGCGCGCGACAACTCGCTCGCGAACGCGGCGCTCATCTACCCCGGGCAGCGCCTCACGATCGGCGGCTCGGGCGCGCGGTCCACGGTGTCGAAGGCGCCCTCCCGTCCCACCGGCGCGACGCACACGGTCGAGCCGGGCGACACGCTCTCGGAGCTCGCGCAGCGCCACGGCACCACGGTGGCCGCCATCGCCCGCGCCAACCACCTGCCGAACGCGTCGTACATCGCGGTCGGGCAGCGGCTCACCATCCCCGGCTCGGGCACCTCGTCGTCGGCGACCTCGTCGAAGCCGTCGACCTCCGCGACCACCAGCGCCGCCACGGTCTACACCGTCCGCTCCGGCGACACCCTGTCCGCGATCGCGCAACGCCACGGAACCACCGTCGCCGCCCTCGCGCGCACCAACACGCTCGCGAACGCGTCGACCATCTACGTGGGCCAGCGCCTGCGCATCAGCGGCGCGAAGCCCACCTCCGGCCTGGTGGGCGACACGTTCGCGGGACGCACCTACGCGCGCGACATCGTGTCGGCCGCGAACGTCAACAAGGCGACCCTCCTCGCGCGCTCGGTGCCATCGCGCGAGAGCATGCAGGCGCTGGTGATCGCCACCGCCCGCCGCCACGGGGTCGACCCCGCGCTCGCGCAGGCCATCTCCTACCAGGAGTCGGGCTTCGACATGCGTGCCGTCTCCCCCGCCAACGCCGTGGGCGTCATGCAGGTCATCCCCACGTCCGGCGACTGGGCCTCCGACATGGCGGGGCGCCGCCTGGACCTGCTCGACGCCGAGGACAACGTCACGGCGGGCGTGCTGATCCTGCGATACCTCACCCGCTCGTTCAGCAAGGTGGACGATGCGATCGCCGGCTACTACCAGGGCGCCGCCGCGGTGCGGGATCACGGCTACCACGCGGACACGGTCGGCTACGTGGCCAGCGTGAAGGCCCTCATGACCCGGTTCCGGTGACCCGACCGCCCCGCGCACCCGCAGCATCGTCCCCCCTGGTCGCGGCGCGCCGTCGGGGCGCCGCGGGACCGGTTCCGCGGTCAGCCTAGAATGTTCACCGTGTCAGACACCCTCACCGACCCGCTCCTCGGCCGCGTCATCGACGGCCGCTACGAGGTGCGCGAGCGGGTCGCGGCGGGTGGCATGGCGACCGTCTACCTCGCTTTCGACCGGCGCCTCGAGCGCGACGTCGCCCTCAAGGTGATGCACCGCCACCTCGAGGTGGACCCCAACTCGCGCGAGTTCGTCGCCCGGTTCCGCCGCGAGGCGAAGGCCGCGGCACGGCTCACGCACCCCGGCGTGGTCCGCGTCTACGACCAGGGCATCGACGAGGACGTCTCGTACCTCACCATGGAGTACGTCGAGGGCGAGAACCTGCGCGAACGCATGGCCCACACCGGACCGCTGTCGCTGCGCGAGTCCCTCACCACGGTCGAGCACGTCCTCGACGCGCTCGCGTCGGCGCACCGCCTGGGCCTGGTCCACCAGGACGTGAAGCCGGAGAACGTGCTGATCGGCGAGGACGGTCGTCCACGCGTCGCGGACTTCGGGCTCGCGCGCGCCGTCACCGAGGTCACGTCGTCCACGTCGGGCACCATCCTGGGCACCGTCGCATACCTGGGCCCCGAGCTCATCACGAGCGGCGTCTCCGACGCGCGCACCGACGTGTACGCCAGCGGCGTGCTGCTGTACGAGATGATCACCGGCCGCCAGCCCCACACCGGCACCACCGCCATCCAGGTCGCCACCAAGCACGTCCACGAGGACATCCCGGCGCCGTCGACCGTGGTCGCGTGGCTGCCGCCCGAGATCGACGAGCTCGTCGCCTCGCTCACCGCACGCGAACCCGACGCCCGGCCCGCCGACGCCGGCGATGCGCTGCAGGCGGTGCGCCGCACCGCGGGCCTGCTCGACGATCCGACGCTCGACCGCCGCGCCGACCCGCCGTCGGGGTCGACCGTCGCGGTGCGCGACTCCGACGCCACCACGGTGCTCGCGGCCACGCCGGCTGGCGCCACCGTGGCGCTGCCGATCGGGCTCGGCCACCCGTTCCCCGCGGTCGGCACCGAGCTCGCGGCGCTGCCCGACGACGACCCGGAGGCGAAGTCCCCCGTGCGCACCGACCGGCGCGCCGGCTGGTGGATCGCCGCGATCGTGGTCGCGGTGGTCGTGCTCGGCGGCGGCGGGCTGTGGTGGTACAACTCGATCGGCCCCGGCGCGTACACGACCGTGCCGTCCGTGACCGCGGAGACGCAGGCGGATGCCGTCCGGCTGCTCGAGGGCGCCGGCCTGGTCCCCGACATCACGAAGGTGTTCGACGACGACATCGCCGAGGGCATCGTGATCGGCACCGATCCGACGGCGCAGGCGCGCATCCTCGAGGGCGGCACCGTCGGGGTCACCGTGTCGAAGGGCCCCCGCATGACCACGGTGCCCAAGCTCGTGGGCACCTCGCAGGACGAGGCCGAGTCGCAGCTCGCGGAGCTCGAGCTTCCCCTCGGAGAGGTCACCGCCGCGCATTCGGACACGGTGCCCGCGGGACAGGTGATGTCGATCTCACCCAAGGCCGGCCAGAGCGTCCGCCACGACACCCCGGTGGACCTCAAGGTGTCCGACGGACCGGCCCCCATCGACTTCCCGGACGTGTCCGGCATGACCGAGGACGAGGCACGCGCCCTGCTCGAGGGCGACTACGCGCTCACCGTCATCGTCGAGCACGCCCGCACCGAGGACGCAGCCAAGGGCGAGGTGTTCCTGCAGAGCCCCGAGGCCGGGGCCGCCGGTCACCGGCTCGACTCGATCACGATCACCGTCTCCGACGGACCACCGCTGGTGACCGTCGACGACTACGTCGGCATGAAGGTGCAGCAGGCGGAGAAGGCAGCCGAGGCCGACGGCCTCGAGGTGCAGCTCTACCCGTTCTGGCCGTGGAGCTCGAAAGGCGGCGTGGTCGACCAGTCGATCGTCCCGGGCAACCAGGTCGAGCGCGGCACCACCATCACGTTCAAGTACAACTGATCCGCGGCATCGTCCCCGCCGCTCCCCCGCCGTCCCGGGCCGGAACGCCGAACGCCCCGCCCCGGATGACCGGGACGGGGCGTGGGGACGATGCGCGGGTTAGGCGATCTCCTCGGGCTGCGGCAGCCGTGCCTTGTGCCGGGCCAAGAGGTCGGCGACCAGGAACGCCATCTCCAGCGACTGCTGGTGGTTGAGGCGCGGGTCGACCTTGGTCTCGTAGCGGCGTGCCAGGCCCTCGTCATCGATCTTCTCGGTGCCGCCCATCACCTCGGTGACGTCGTCGCCCGTGAGCTCGACGTGGAGGCCGCCGGGAATGGTGCCGAGCGCCTCGTGCACCTCGAAGAACCCGGTGACCTCGTCGAGGATGGTGTCGAACTTGCGGGTCTTGTAGCCCGAGTCGGACGTGAACGTGTTGCCGTGCATCGGGTCGGTGAGCCACGTCACCGCGACGCCGGAGTCCCGCACGCCTTCGACGATCGACGGCAACGCGTCCCGCACCTTGTCCGCACCCATGCGCGCCACGAAGGTCAGGCGGCCTGGCACGTTCTCGGGGTTGAGGATCTCCGCGAGCCGCACCGCGTCCTGCGACGTGGCCGTGGGCCCCAGCTTCACCGCGAGCGGGTTGTGCACCTTCGACAGGAACTCGACGTGCGCGCCGTCGAGCTGACGGGTGCGCTCGCCGATCCACAGGAAGTGGGCGGAGCAGTCGTACGCGAGGCCCGACCGCGAGTCGATGCGGGTGAGCGCACGCTCGTAGTCGAGCAGCAGCGCCTCGTGGCTCGAGAACAGCTCGACCGTCTTGAGGGCCTCGAAGTCGCCGCCGGCGGCGCCCATGAAGCGCACCGCGCGGTCGATCTCCGCGGCGAACTGCTCGTACTTCGCGTACGCGGGGTTCGCCGCGAAGCCCTTGTTCCACTGGTGCACGCGGCGCAGGTCCGCGAAGCCGCCCTGGGTGAACGCTCGGATGAGGTTCAGCGTCGCAGCCGACACGTGGTACGCGTCGACCAGCCGCTCGGGGTTGGGGAGGCGCTCCTCGGCCGTGAAGCCCGACGAGTTGACGATGTCGCCGCGGTACACGGGCAGCGTCACGCCGTCACGCGTCTCCGTGTCGGACGAGCGCGGCTTGGCGTACTGACCCGCCATGCGGCCGATCTTCACCACCGGCGTCGACGCGCCGTACGTGAGGATGACGGCCATCTGGAGGATGGTCTTGATCTTGTTGCGGATGCGGTCCGCGGTGGCCTCCGCGAAGATCTCCGCGCAGTCACCGCCCTGGAGGACGAACGCCTCGCCGCGTGACGCGGCGGCCAGCTGCGCACGCAGCCGGTCCGCCTCGCCCGCGAACACCAGAGGGGGGACCTGCGAGAGACGGTCGGTCGCGCGTCGCAGCGCAGCGGCATCGGGCCACTGCGGCTGCTGCCTCGCCTCCTTGGAGAGGAACGAGTCGACGCCCGCCGCCGCCAGGGCAGCCTCGGTCATGTGATTACGCCTGCCCGATCGCCTCGAGGGTCTCGACGTACCACGGGGTCGTGGTGTCGAACGGCTTGTGGCCCGCGATGCGCGGGAACGGGATCGCCTTGAGCCGGTCGCCGTCCTCCTCGTCGTGGCCGATCACGCCGGGCTCGCCGCGCAGCGCGCACTCGACCGCGTAGTCCGTCATCGACTTGATGAGGCGCAGGTCCTCGGCGTTCGCGGCCGCGGCGCGGGAGAAGTAGCCCGACTTCTGGACCATGACCTTCTCCGCGCCCAGCTTCTCCGCGAACTGCTTCGCGAACCACTGTCCGGGGTTGATCTCGTCGAGGCGCACGTGGCCGAACGGGTCGCGCTTGACCTCCTGGCCGGTGGCCTCCATCTCCGCGATGATCTCGGGCACGCCGGCGCCCTCCGAGAGGAAGATGTTGACGTTGCCGACCTCGTCCATGACGGTGCGCAGGCGCGCGGCCTCGGCGTCGATGTCGAGCTTCTGCTCGGGCACGTAGACGGCGTGGATGTCCCAGCGCTCCTTGGTGAGCCCGATGCCCGGCAGGAACGTGCGGGTCTCCAGGTCCTCGCGGTACTTCATCGCGGCGGCGGCGGTGAGCCAGCCGCAGGCACGGCCCATGACCTCGTGGATGATGAGCATGCGCGGGCCCGAACGGTGCTCGCCGATGATGTTGCGGCCGAACTTCGCCGCCTCCTCGGCCGCGGTCCAGGCGCCGAGCGACTGGCGGATGGGCACCACGTCGTTGTCGATGGTCTTGGGCAGGCCCACGACGGTGAGGCCGTAGTCGTTGTCCGCGAGGTACGCGGCGAGGTCGGCAGCCGTGGTGTTGGTGTCGTCGCCGCCGATCGTGTGGAGCACGTCCACGCCGTCGGCCTTGAGCTGCTCCGCCGCGACGGCCAGCGGGTCCTGACCCTCCTGGACCAGCCCGCGCTTGACGCAGTCCGCGACGTTGGTGAGCTTGACGCGCGAGTTGCCGATGGGCGAGCCGCCGAACTCGTGCAGCAGGCCGGCGTGCTTGCGCACCTCGTCATCGATCACGATCTTCTTGCCGAGCAGCAGACCCCAGTAGCCGTGCTCATAGGCGATGATCTCCACCTCGGGGGCGATCTCGGTGTAGCGCTCGATCAGGCCTCCCACCGCGGAGGAGAGGCAGGGGGCGAACCCACCGGCGGTCAGGAGTGCAACGCGGCGAACCGACATGACGGACCTTTCGTTCTGTGTCTTGCGGATTTCGTGGTCATTCTAGGCGCGTGACGATGCGCCGGTGGGCGGGACGGGTGACCTACTCCCCCGCGCCGGAATCCTTCTCCTTGGCCAGCTCGCGCTTGACCGAGGCGGCGTCGCGCTCGACGTACTCCTGGCCCGACAGCGCCGCGATGGCGGTCATGATGCGGTCCGTCGCCTCGCGCAGCGCGGTGCGGTCGTCCTGGCGGCCGTCGAAGTCCGACAGGTCGATCGCCGGGCCGATCCGCACACCGATCGGGTGCCGCTTGGGCACCTTCTGGCCGATGGGCTGCGCGATGTGGGTGTCGATCATCGCGACAGGGATCACGGGCGCACCCGACTCGATCGCGAGGCGCGCCACGCCCGTCTTGCCGCGGTACAGTCGGCCGTCGGGGCTGCGGGTGCCCTCGGGATAGATGCCGAGCAGCTCTCCACCCTGCACCACCTGGAGCCCGGTGCGCAGCGCCGCCTCGGACGCGCGCCCCCCGCCGCGGTGCACGGGGATGGTGCCGACGCCCTCCATGAAGGCCTTGGTCGCGTATCCCTTCACGCCCTTGCCGGTGAAGTACTCCTCCTTGCCGAGGAACACCACCTTGCGCTTGATCACCACGGGCAGGAACACGGAGTCCGAGAAGGACAGGTGATTCGAGGCGAGGATGGCGCCGCCGGTCTCGGGGATGTGCTCCTCGCCCTCGACGGAGGGCTTGTAGACGCCCTTGAGCGCGGGGCCCACGAGCACATGCTTGAAGAGGCGGTAGTAGGTATCGCTCATGGCTTCCTAGCGGTCGGCTGCGGCGATGCGGGCGAGGTCGGCCGCGCCGACGATCCCCGCGTCGTTGCCCATCTGCGCGGGAACGATCGGCACGATGGGCCGGTGGCCGCGCGCGGGCAGGTTGTCCTCGAACGCCTTGCGGGCGGGGTGGAGGAGGAGGTCGCCGGCGGCGACGACGCCACCGCCGATCACGAACAGCTCAGGGTCGAGCGCGGCGGCGAGCGACGCGGAGCCCTCGCCGATCCACCGGCCCAGCTCGGCCAGCAGCTCCACGCCGAGATCGTCGCCCTCGACCGCGGCCTCGGTGACGTGCGGGCCCTTGATCGACGCCGCGTCGCCGCCGGCGAGCTCGAGCAGATGCGCGGCGCGCACGGGACGGTCGACCGCGGCGCGGCGGGCCTCGCGGGTGAGCGCGGAGCCCGACGCGTACTGCTCCCAGCAGCCCCGCAGTCCGCAGCCGCACGAGTGCCCGCCGGGCACCACGCGCAGGTGGCCGAGCTCCGCGGCGAAGCCGTAGGCCCCGCGCACCAGCTTGCCGTCCACCACCATCGCGGCACCCAGACCGGTGCCGATCGTGAGCAGCACCATGTGCTGCACCTCTCGCGCCGCGCCGAAGGCGAACTCCGCCCACCCGGCCGCGTTGGCATCGTTCTCCACCACCACCGCGACGTCGTCGCGGCCCAGAAGGCGGCCCACGTTCTCCGCGAGCGGGTAGTCGCGCCACGCGATGTTCGGGGCGAAAAGGACGTGCTCCTGGTCCGAGGACACGAAACCGGCCGCCGCGAGACCCACCGCGTGGAACTCGTGATCCGTCGCGAGCTCGGCCACGGCATCGGCGATCGCCGCATCGATGCTGGCGGGGTCCTGCGGCTGGGTCTTGCGCTTGGTCTTCGCGATGATGGTGCCGTGCTCGTCGACCACACCGACCGCGATCTTCGTGCCGCCGATGTCCACGCCGATTGCATGCATGCTGAGGTGCCTTCCGAATACTCCGCTGGGGACTGCGTCAAGGCTATCGTCTGTGACGTCGCCTCTACTGCCACGGGAGTCCCAATGACGAGCCAGCCCTCACGCGAGGATTACGCCCCCAACATCGTCGCGCTCATCTCTGCGCGATGGCGCGATCACGCCGACGCCGTGGTGATGCGCTACGCCGACGAGGACGACCGCTGGATCGACGTCACCGGCGCCGAGGCGCAGGCCATGGTCGACGCCACCGCCAAGGGGCTCGTCGCGCGCGGCGTGGAGCCGGGCCAGAGCGTCGGGATCATGGCGCGCACCCGCATCGAGTGGTCGATCCTCGACGTCGCCATCTGGAGCGTCGGCGCGCTGCCGGTCCCCATCTACGACACCTCGTCGGCCTCCCAGATCGACTGGATCACCTCCGACGCCGACATCGCCTTCCTGGTGGTGGAGACGGCCGAGCACGCCCAGCTCGCCCGCTCTGTCGCGCAGGACTCGGAGAGCCCGCTGCGGGAGATCCTCGTGATCGACGAGGGATGCATGGACGATCTGCGCGCCGCGGGCGCGGGCATCCCCGACTCCGTGATCGCCGAGCGGGCCGCGCTCGCGACCCTCGACTCCCCCGCCACCATCGTGTACACGTCCGGCACCACGGGTCGCCCCAAGGGCGCGGTGCTCACCCACCTCAACTTCGTGCGCCACACCTACGGGATCCAGGAGGAGCTCGACGACGTGCTCCTGTTCGACGGCGCGAGCACCGTGCTGTTCCTCACGCTCGCGCACTCGCTCGCGCGCCTGGTCGAGGTGGTGCTCCTCGCCTCGGGCACCGTGATCGGCTACTGCCCGGACTCTCGCAAGCTGGTGCCGTACTTCGCGAGCTTCCAGCCGACTCTCATCCTCGCGGTGCCCCGCGTGTTCGAGAAGGTCTACAACTCCGCCGAGCAGAAGGCCGCGGCAGGCGGCAAGGTGAAGATCTTCCGTTGGGCGGCGAAGCAGTCGATCGACTACTCGCGTGCGCTCGCCTCGCCCGGCGGGGCGTCGCTCCCCCTCAAGGTCCGCCACGCGATCGCCGACCGGCTGGTGCTGTCGAAGATCCGCGAGGTGCTCGGCGGGCGTGCACGTCACGCCATCTCCGGTTCCGCGCCGCTCGGCGAGCGGCTCGGGCACTTCTACAAGGGCCTCGGCCTGCAGGTGCTCGAGGGCTACGGCCTCACCGAGGTGACGGCCGCGTCGCACGTCAACCGGACCCGGCTGTCGAAGATCGGCTCCGTCGGGACGGCCCTGCCCGGGTTCGAGGTGCGCATCGCGGACGACGGCGAGATCCTCATGCGCGGCGACATGCTCTTCGCGGGCTACCACCGCAACGCGGAGGCCACGGCCGCCGCGATGGCGGACGGTTGGTTCCACACCGGCGACATCGGCCACGAGGACGACCAGGGCTACCTCTACATCACCGGGCGCAAGAAGGAGATCATCGTCACCGCCGGCGGCAAGAACGTCGCGCCCGCGGTGCTCGAGGACAGGCTGCGCGGCTACGCGCTCGTGAGCCAGTGCGTGGTCGTGGGCGACGCGAAGCCGTTCATCGGAGCGCTGCTCACGCTCGACGCCGAGGCGTTGCCCGGCTGGCTGAAGGCGCACGGGCTCCCCGAGCTCACCGTTGCGGAGGCCGCGGCGGATCCGCAGGTGCGCGCACACCTCGACAAGGCGGTCGAGCGCGCCAACGGGGCGGTGTCACGGGCGGAGTCGATCCGCAAGTGGGACGTCCTCACCGACGACTTCACGGTCGAGAACGGCTACCTCACCCCCTCGCTCAAGCTCAAGCGCGCGCAGGTCCTGCGCGACTTCGCTGACGACGTCGAGAGGCTGTACGCTCCCGCGGCACGGTGACCCTCCCGCCCCCTCATCGGGGCTTCTCGGGCTGCCGCGGCATGCCATGCCGGATGCCCCGCGCACGGGGGGCACCCATCCGGGTGGCACCGCAAGTCGGGGCTGGTCCGGCGTGCCCGACCTGCACACCATGGTGGCGAATCCAACCCGGAGGTTCCCACCATGTCCCTGCCCACCGCCGCGCTCGAAACCGCCTCGACCGCCCGTTCCACCGTCTCCAACCCCTCCCGCACCACCCTCTCCGGCGTCACCCTCGACGCCGCTGTCGACGACCTCGCAGCCCTGCTCGACGGCGCGGTGATCCGCCCCGCGGACCCTGACTGGGACGCCGCCCGCGCCGCGTGGCAGCTGGGCGTCGACCAGCGGCCCGTCGCCGTGGTGCTCGCCCGCTCCGAGGCCGACATCGCCCGCACCCTGCGCCTTGCCGCCCGCATGGGAATCCGCGTCGCACCCCAGGGCACCGGTCACGGGGCGGCAGCCGTCGGTGACCTCTCCGATGCGATCCTGCTGCGCACCGCTGCCCTGTCCTACGTCGTGGTCGACGCAGTCCAGCGCACCGCCACCGTGGGCGCCGGCGCCACCTGGGGCGACGTGCTCGCGGCCGCGGCACCGCACGGCCTGTCCGGCCTGTCGGGCTCCTCCGGCACGGTCGGGGTCGTGGGGTACTGCCTCGGAGGCGGCCTCGGCTGGCTCGGCAGGCTCCACGGGCTCGGCGCGCACTCGGTGCTGTCCGCGCGCGTCGCCCTCCCGGGCGGCGCGGTGGTGGTCGCCTCCGCCTCCGAGCACGCCGACCTGTGGTGGGCGCTCCGGGGCGGCGGCGGCGCCGGTGTCGTCACCGAGCTCACCGTCCGCCTCTACGACGTGCCTCGCCTCACCGCGGGCAGCCTCTGGTGGCCGCGCGAGCGCGCCGACGAGGTGCTCAAGGCCTGGTCGCGCCTGCTGCCCAGCCTCCCCCGCGAGATCACCTCGACCGCGCGCGTGCTGCGCTTCCCGGACATCGACGCGCTCCCGCCCGCCATCCGCGGAGGAGAGTTCATCCTGGTGCAGGCCGCGGTGGCGGGGTCCCCGTGGTTGGCGGACCGGCTGCTCGCGCCCCTGCGGGCTCTCGGACCGGCCATGGACGACGTCGCGCCCGTGTCACCCGACGCTCTCGGCCAGCTGGCCATGGACCCGCCGGACCCGTCCGCGGGCGTCGCGGAGGGCGTGATCCTGTCCTCGCTCGACGACGCCGCGATCGAGTCGTGGCTCGCCGCCCTCGACAGCGACGACTGCTCCGGCGTGGTCGCAGCGGAGTTCCGTCACCTGGGCGGCGCACTCGCGCCCGGTTCGGTGGACGATGCGGCGCTCACGGGCATCGACGGCGCGGTGGCGGCCGTGGCGGTCGCCCCCGCGACGCCGGAGACCTCCCTCGCCACCGCCGCGGCGATGGTCGACGTCGCGCTCGCCTCGCTCGGGCCGTGGATCGGAGACCAGCAGTACGCGAACTTCGTCGAGCGGCCCACCTCGGAGCGCGCACTGGTGGGCGTCGCCGTCGACCGTCTCGACACGGTGCGCATGACGTACGACCCCGACGGCACCGTGGTCCGACGTCACGGCCCGACGGACTGACCGCGCCACCGCGACGCGCCGGTGGGAGATCGCTCCCACCGGCGCGTCGCGACGTGTCACGACGCGCGCGGCGGTCTCACCAGGCGCAGCGGGGGCACCAGGCCCGCCTCGGACAGTGCCGAGACCGCGCTCGCCTGGTCATCGTCGAGCTCGACCGTCGAGCGGTCGGACGGTCGCACCTCGATGGTGAGGAACGACACCACGCAGTCGCCGCAGCTCCTGCCACGCATCTCGCATGAATCGCAATCGATCAACATGCTCCTCACGCTAAAGAGGGGGTCTGACATTGCGACGTGATGCCTGGTGTCTGGGCGGTTCGACGCATGGCCGGCGGGACTGTCGGAGGCCTGACGTACCGTCGTTCGCATGACAGGCCCCTCCTCCACCGTCGAGCAGCTGCTCCATCAGCAGCGCTCGTTCGAGGACGTCGGCGAGCCGCTCCACCGCACCACCTTCGTGGTGGTCGACCTCGAGACCACCGGCACGTCCCCCACCACCGCGCGGATCACCGAGATCGGCGCGGTCAAGACGCGTGGCGGAGAGGTGGTCGGCGAGTTCCAGACCTTGGTGGACCCGGGCATGCCGATCCCGCCGATGATCGTGGCGCTCACCGGCATCACCGACGCGATGCTCGTGGCCGCACCGCGCATCGAGGCGGTCCTCCCCGCGTTCCTCGAGTTCCTCGGGGACGCGGTGCTCGTCGCGCACAACGCACCGTTCGACACGGGGTTCCTGCGCGCGGCCTGCAAGGAGCACGGCTACCGCTGGCCGGGCAACCAGGTGGTCGACACCGTGACGCTCGCGCGCCGCGCCACCACCAAGGAGGAGGCACCGAACAAGAAGCTCTCGACGCTCGCACGGGTGTTCGGCACCACCGTGGAACCGAACCACCGTGCCCTCGAGGATGCTCGAGCGACCTCGGAGATCCTCCATCGCATGCTGGAACGCATCGCGGCGTTCGGCATCACGCACCGCGAGGATCTCGACGCGCTCCGCAACCCCATGCCGGAGTCGATCAGGAAGAAGTCGGCCATGGCCGAGGGCGTGCCGCCCAAGCCTGGTGTGTACATCTTCCGCGGACCCCGCGGCGAGCGGCTCTATGTCGGCACGTCGAAGAACCTACGCTCCCGCGTGAAGTCGTACTTCACCACGGCGGAGCAGCGCCGCTCGATACGCGACATGCTCGAGCTCGCGGTCGGGGTCGACACCATCGTGTGCGCCACCGAGCTGGAGGCGAACGTCCGCGAGGTGCGGCTGATCGCGCAGTACAAGCCCCGCTACAACCGCCGGTCGGCACGTCCGGAGCGGACGGCTTGGGTGCGGCTCACCGACGAGCGCTACCCCCGGCTCGTGGTGTCGCGCGCGGTCTCGGGCCCCGAGGGCGCGCTGGGGCCCATGCGGTCGGGCGGCGACGCGCGGCTCGCCATCGAGGTGCTGCAGGGCGCGCTCGGCGTCCGCACCTGCACCACACGCCTCCCCATCGTGCCGCGGGCGGGCGCCCGCGCGTGCCTGCTGAAAGACCTGGGGGCGTGCGCGGCGCCCTGCGTGCGCGGCGCCGAGTCCGGCTACGACGCTACGGCGGACGGAGCACGCACGGCCCTTCACCGCGACCCCACCGCGGTCGTGGAGTCCGTCGCGCGCCAGATCTCGGAGCGCGCGGAGGCGCTCGACTACGAGCGTGCGGCGGAGTTGCGCGACGGGGTCAGCGCCGTGATCGACGGCGCGATGCGGGCGCAACGGCTGGCGGCGCTCGCCCGATGCGCGATCGTCGCCGTCCGGCGCGTCGGCGACGGGTGGGACGTGGCGGCCTTCCACGGCGGCGCGCTGGTGGGCTCGGAGCGCGTCAAGGACGGGGTGTGGGACGCGGCCGACCGCCTCCACACCCTCACCGGCGACCTCGGCATGGACCGCGAGGTGCTCATCGAGGAGCGGGAGCTCGTGTCCCGCTGGATCGAGACGCCCGGCACCCGACTGCTCTACGTCGACGGCGAGTGGTCCAACCCGGTCGCAGGCGCGGGACGCCACGCCCGGTGGGTGGAGGCCCGCCTCGCGGACCGCACGGCACGACCGCTCACGCGAGGCCGCGAGGACCACTAGTCCCGGAGCCCCCGGCGGGTCAGGACTGCGTCGCCGCGACCCATCGGTCGAGCACGTTCGCCGCGGCGCCGGAGTCGACCGCCCGTGCGGCGTGCTCGAGGCCCGCCTCGAAGCGCTCGACCAGCGTGCCGCTCGACGTGCCGGGCAACGTCGCGTCCGCGACCAGGCCCGACGCGGCGTTGAGCAGCACCGTGTCGCGCACCGGCCCGGTGGACCCTGCCAGCACGTGGCGCACCACCGCGGCGTTCTCCTCGGCCTCGCCACCCCTCAGGTCGTCGATCGTGATGCGATCGAGCCCCAGGTCGGCGACCGGATCGAGCCGGAGCTCCGTGACGCCACCGCCGCGGACCTCCCAGACGGTGGCGGCGCCCGTCGGGGCGAGCTCGTCGAGACCGTCGTCACCGTGGAACACCAGCGCCTCGCGCCCCTGGGCGGCGATGACGCCCGCGAGCACGGGCGAGACCCGCAGCGACGACGACCCGATCGCCGTCGCCTCGGGCTGGGCGGGGTTCGTGAGCGGCCCGAGGATGTTGAGCGTCGTGGGAATGCCGAGCTCCTTACGGATAGGCATCGCGAATCGCATCGCGGGGTGGAACACCTGCGCGAAGCAGAAGGTGATGCCCACCTCGGTCGCGAGCTCCTTCACCCGTTCGACGGGGAGGTCGAGACGCACGCCGAGCGCGCCCAGGACGTCCGCCGAGCCCGACTTCGACGTGGCGGCGCGGTTGCCGTGCTTCACCACGGTGGGGCCGGCACCCGCGATCACGATCGACGCCATGGTCGAGATGTTGACCGTGTGCGCGCCGTCGCCGCCGGTCCCGACGATGTCGACCGTGCGACCGGGCACCTCGAAGCGCACCGCGTGCGCAAGCATCGCGGCGGCAAGGCCGGCCACCTCCTCGGGCGTCTCGCGCTTGACGCGGAGCGCGGCGAGGAAGGCACCCATCACCACAGGCGAGGCCGAGTCCGTGAGGACCAGGTCCATCACCGCGCCGGTCTCCTCGGCCGTGAGGTCCTCGTGCTCGACGAGGCGCGCCAGCAGGTCCTGCAGCGTCGGCATCGCCGGGCTCCTAGGCGGTTGCGGGCGCGAAGAACGCGTCGACCGCGTCGCGCACCACGAACGGGTCGAGCGGGTGCGACACCGCGGCGTCGGCCTCGGACCACGTGGCGAGCCACGCATCGCCGGGGCGCCCGACGAGCAGCAGGATCGGCGGCAGCACGTACAGCTCGTGCCGCATCTGGCGCGCGATTGCCATGCCGCCGACCTTCGCGGCCTCACCGTCGAGGATCACCAGGTCGAACTCCGAGGAGTCCACGGCGTCGATGACGGCCGCGTGCGTCGCGGTCTCCGTCCACTCGATCGGTCGACCATGGGTGGTGGGGCCCACCGCGAAGCGCACCTTCTCGCGCACGTTGCGATCGTCGCTGTACAGGAGGATGCGAGCCTTGCGGACGACCACGTCCCCGGACTCGTGCTTGACCACGTCGCTCATGGCGCCCATTCTGGCACGAGACCAGGCCCGGTCCGCCCCGCGTCGCCCCTCCGGACGCGCCCCGGGCACCCGGTGCCTGCCGACCCCGCTCGCCGACGGGAACACACGGCGACCTTCGGCCGTTGGATGGTGAGTCCCGGGTGCTCCGTACGCTTTAATGGGACCTATGTCCCACGCCACGACTGCGCCGTCGCCCATCCACGCGACCCGGCCCAATCAGGTAGCCGTCGGCACCATCGTGTGGCTGAGCTCCGAGCTGATGTTCTTCGCGGGTCTTTTCGCGATGTACTTCACCCTCAGGGCTCAGGTTCCCGAGGTCTGGGCCGACAAGACCGAGCTGCTGAACATCCCCTTCGCCCTCGCCAACACCACCGTCCTGGTGCTGTCCTCCTTCACCGCCCAGGCGGGCGTGTGGGCGGCCGAGCGCTACCAGCGCCGCCGCACCGGCAAGCTGTACCAGGTGAAGGGCTGGGGCATGCATGAGTGGTTCGTGCTCACCTACATCATGGGCTCGGTGTTCATCGCCGGCCAGGTGTACGAGTACGCGATGCTCATCTCGGAGGGCCTGACGATCTCGTCCAGCCCCTACGGCTCCGTGTTCTACCTGACCACCGGCTTCCACGGCCTCCACGTGCTCGGCGGCCTCATCGCCATGCTGTTCGTCCTCGCGCGCTCGTTCGCGGCGAAGAAGTTCGGCACGCACGAGGCGACCACCACCATCGTGGTCTCGTACTACTGGCACTTCGTCGACGTGGTGTGGATCGCGCTGTTCGCCGTGATCTACCTGATCCAGTAAGGGCTGATCACAGTGAACGCACTCGCACGTCACCGCTACCACCGCGCCGCGCCGGTGGTCCTCGTCCTCCTTCTCCTCGCGCTCATCGCCGGCGTCGCCGCCGCGGTGTCCACCGCATCGTCGGCCCAGGCCACCACGGCCACCGCCGACGACGTGACCGAGGGTCAGAAGCTCTTCGCCGCCAACTGCGCGACCTGCCACGGCATGGACGCCCAGGGCACGGACGGCGTCGCCCCCTCGCTCGTGGGCGTGGGCGCCGCCGCCGTCGACTTCCAGGTCGGCACGGGCCGCATGCCCATGCAGCAGTCCGGCCCGCAGGCCCGCGCCAAGGCCCCGCAGTTCTCCCAGGAGGAGATCTCGCAGCTCGCCGCGTACGTCGCGTCGCTCGGCGCCGGCCCCGCCATCCCGACCGAGGAGCAGGTCGATCCCGCGCTCGGCGACCCGGCGAACGGCATGGAGCTGTTCCGCACCAACTGCGCCATGTGCCACGGCTCGGTCGGCGGCGGCGGCGCCCTCACGCAGGGCAAGTACGCGCCGAACCTCTGGGAGACCACGCCCACCCACATCTACGAGGCGATGCTCACCGGCCCGCAGTCCATGCCGGTGTTCAACGACGCCAACATCGACCCGGAGGGCAAGCGCGACATCATCGCCTACCTCAAGGCGCAGGACGAGGGCTCGCCGGGCGGTCTCCGCCTCGGCACCATCGGCCCCGTCGCCGAGGGCATGTGGGGGTGGCTCGTCGCCCTCGGACTCATCATCGCCAGCACCGTGTGGATTGGAAGCCGTTCTTCATGAGCACCACTGAGAACTCGACCGGGCACGGCCCCGAGGGCTCGGAGACCACCAACGGCTTCGAGAACCCGGGCATGCCCTACCACCGTCCGCGCCGCGCGGACGTGGACCCCAAGGCCGACAAGAAGGCCGAGCGCCAGGTGGCCGCGCTCTTCGGCGTGTCGATCATCGGCACCGTCGTCGCCATCGGCTCGTACATGGCGCTCGACATGACGGACGAGATCGACTCGATCCGGTTCGTCAACATGGCGATCGGCCTCGGCATCTTCCTCGCCATGATGGGCATCGGCCTCGGCGCGATCCACTGGGCCAAGACCCTCATGCGCGACCACGAGATGGTCGAGGAGCGCCACGCCCTCCGCTCGTCCGACGAGTCCCGCGAGGGTGCGATCCAGAACCTCAAGGACGGCGCCGAGGACTCCGGCCTGGGCGGCGTCAAGCGCCGCCCCGTGCTGGTCGGCTCGATGCTGACCGCGCTCCTCGCCGCTCCCCTGGCGATCCTGTGGCCGCAGATCGGCAACATGGGCGCCGACTGGAACACGTCGAACTTCGGCCACACCATGTGGCGCAAGGGCATGAAGCTGACGCGCGACCCCGACGGCACACCCATCAAGGCGTCGGACGTCACCATCGGCTCCGCGTTCCACGTGATCCCCGAGGGCCTCAACGAGCTCGAGCACGGCAAGATCGAGGAGAAGGCCAAGGCCGTCGTCCTCCTGCTCCGTCTCGACCCGCGCGACCTCAACCTGCAGCCGGGCCGCGAGGACTGGTCCTTCGACGGCATCATCGCCTTCTCGAAGATCTGCACGCACGTCGGCTGCCCCGTGGCGCTGTACGAGCAGCAGACCCACCACCTGCTGTGCCCGTGCCACCAGTCGACGTTCGACGTTGCCAACGGCGCGAAGGTGGTCTTCGGTCCCGCGAAGCGTCCGCTCCCGCAGCTGCCGATCACGGTCGACGACGAGGGCTACATCATCGCGCAGAGCGACTTCCACGAGCCGATCGGCCCGTCCTACTGGACGCGCCTCAAGGACACCTCCGACGGCCTGCACGCCGATGAGACCGAGGGGAGCAGCCACTGATGGGCGCTCGCGTCAACGCCGCCGCCTCCGGCACGGCCAACTGGGTCGACGAGCGCACCTCGATCGGCGGCTTCGTCAAGTTCTTCGCCCGCAAGCTCTTCCCCGACCACTGGTCGTTCATGCTGGGCGAGATCGCGCTGTACTCGTTCATCGTCCTGCTGCTGTCGGGCGTGTTCCTCACGGCGTTCTTCGTCCCGTCGATGACGATCGTCACCTACGACGGCCCGCTCGCGACCATGCAGGGCGTGGAGATGTCGGAGGCCTTCGCCTCGACGCTGCACATGTCGTTCGAGGTCCCCGGCGGCCTACTCATGCGCCAGATCCACCACTGGTCGGCGCTGCTGTTCACCGCGGCGATCGTCACCCACATGGCTCGCGTGTTCTTCACCGGCGCGTTCCGCAAGCCGCGCGAGCTCAACTGGCTCGTCGGCTTCACGCTGATGATCCTGTCGCTCGCGGCGGGCTTCTCGGGCTACTCGCTCCCCGACGACGTGCTCTCCGGCAACGGCCTGCGCATCATCGAGGGCGTCACCCGCTCGATCCCGATCGTCGGCGAGTACATCTCGTACTGGATCTTCGGCGGCGAGTTCCCCGGTGAGATCCTCATCCCCCGCCTGTTCACCATGCACATCCTGCTCGTGCCGGGCCTGATCCTCGTGCTGATCGCGCTGCACCTGTTCCTGGTGTTCCTGCACAAGCACACGCAGTACCCGGGCGGCGGCCGCAAGCACACCAACGTCGTGGGCCTGCCCCTCTTCCCCGTGTACACCGCGAAGGCCGGCGGCTTCTTCTTCGTCGTCTTCGGCATCGTCGCGCTCGTCGCGGCCCTCTTCACCATCAACCCGGTGTGGAACTACGGCCCCTACGACCCGTCCCCGGTCTCGGCCGGCACACAGCCCGACTGGTACATCCTCTTCGTCGACGGCGCCCTGCGCCTGATGCCGGGCTGGCTGTTCGACGTCATCCCGATGGAGTGGGAGTTCTGGGGCTACACGCTGTCGCTGAACCTCCTCATCCCCGCGCTGATCATGCCGGGGCTGTTCTTCGGGTTCGTGGCGCTGTACCCGTGGATCGAGGCGTGGGCCACGGGCGACCGCGGCGAGAAGCACGTGCTCGACCGCCCGCGCAACGCTCCGGTCCGCACCGGCATCGGCGTCGCCCTCATCACGTTCTACGTGGTGCTGGTGATGGAGGGTTCGAACGACATCATCGCGAACCTGTTCCACCTGTCGCTCAACGACCTCACCTACTTCTTCCGGATCGGCATCTTCGTGCTCCCGGTGATCGCGTTCTGGATCACCCGCCGCATCTGCTTCGGCCTCCAGCGCAAGGACCGCGAGCTGGTGCTCCACGGCAAGGAGACCGGCCGGATCGTGCGTCACGAGCACGGCGAGTACGTCGAGGTCCACGAGCCGCTCACCGACCAGGAGCGCTGGCTGCTCGTCTCCTACGACGACATCGCCCCGCTCGAGATCGAGGACGAGTACAACGACCGCGGAGTGCGCCGCAAGGGCTACCGGTGGGACCGCTTCAAGAAGTGGCTGTCGCACCTGTACTTCGAGAAGCGCATCTCCCCGGTCACCCCCGAGGAGCTCGAGGCCGCGCAGCACGAGCACCACTAGCAGCACCGTCCGCGAGGGGCGTCCGGCATCCGCCGGGCGCCCCTTCGGCGTTGCCGGGGTCCGGCAGGGGGACGATGCGGCCGCCGGATCTCCCCCCGGCGCAACCTCCGCACCGGACGCCGGAATTCCCTGGCAGCCGCCGAGGTTGTCACCCGTGTCCCACCTCGCTCCGACCCGCGCCTGTCGCTAGGCTCGGAGCGTTCCCGGAAACCCGGCCGCGCCGTGCATCCACGCCGCGGCCCGACCTTGGAGGAAGAATGGCCGACTACACGCTGCCGGACCTCTCGTACGACTACGGCGCCCTCGACCCGCACATCGCGGGCCAGATCATGGAGCTCCACCACAGCAAGCACCACGCCGCGTACGTGGCCGGCGCGAACACCGCGCTCGAGAAGATGGCGGGCGCGCGCGACAGCGGCGACTTCGGCGCCATCGCGGGGCTCGAGAAGGCGCTGGCCTTCAACCTCGGCGGCCACATCAACCACTCGATCTTCTGGACCAACCTGTCCCCCGAGGGCGGCGACAAGCCCGAGGGCGAGCTCGCGGCGGCGATCGACGAGCACTTCGGTTCGTTCGACGGCTTCCGCGCGCACTTCACCAACAACGCGATGACCATCATGGGCTCCGGCTGGTCGATCCTCGCGTGGGACGCGCTCGGCAAGAAGCTCGTGATCGTCCAGCTGTACGACCAGCAGGGCAACGTGCCCGTGGGCCTGGTCCCGCTGCTCATGCTCGACATGTGGGAGCACGCGTTCTACCTGCAGTACAAGAACGTCAAGGCGGACTACGTCAGCGCCTGGTGGAACGTGGTCGACTGGGGCAACGTCGGCCAGCGATTCGCCAACGCGACCGCCGCGCAGGGTCTCATCACCCTCTAAGGCGACCCGCGCATCGTCCTCAGGGGCGGCCTCCCTCCCGGGAGGCCGCCCCTTCGCCGTGCCCGGTCCGCTCTCGCGCCCACACCAGGCGCGACGCTACGGTGAGAGCATGTCTACCGACGCCGCGCGGCACCGGCCCATGCTGTGGATGCTCCTCGCGACGCTCGTGGCGCTGCAGTTCGGCTACCCCATCACGTTCGCCGGCCGCGGGTGGACGCTGATCTATCTGCTCATCTACATCGGGGTGGTCGCCTTCAGCATCAGCCGCGCCAACGAGGACAGGCGGCGCAGGTGGCCGCTGTTCGTCGCGTCGCTCTCGCTCGTGGGCGGCGCGAGCTGGTTCGCCGCACAGCAGGACGACGCGCGGGCGGCGGCCGCCATGCTCGCCGGGGTCGGCCTGCTGCAGCTGTGCCTCGTCGTGACGCTCTTCGGCTCCCTCATGCGGCCTCCGGCACGCGCCCGCACCGTCGACCTGCTGCTGGTCGCGATCTGCGCCTACCTCCTCCTGGGAGGCGTGTTCGGCGCCCTGTCCGCCCTGCTCGAGCACGCGGATGCCGGAAGCTTCCTCGACCCCAACGGCGGCGCCCTCACGTGGCAGGCGCTCCTGTACGGCAGCTATGTGACGCTGGCGACGCTGGGGTTCGGGGACATCGTGCCGGTCGCGCCGTGGGCGCGGTCCCTCTGGTCCTTCGAAGCGGTGGTGGGGACGCTGTTCGTGGCGGTCGTGATCTCACGCCTGGTCGGGGTCGCGGGGCTCGCGGCGCGCGACACACGTCCCCGCGACGACGACTGACGCGTCACTCCCCCACGTACGCGGCGAGGTGCTCGCCCGTGAGCGTGGAGCGCGCCGCCACCAGGTCCGCGGGCGTCCCCTCGAACACCACGCGACCACCGGCGTGGCCCGCTCCGGGCCCCAGGTCGATGATCCAGTCCGCGTGCGCCATCACGGCCTGATGGTGCTCGATGACGATCACCGTCTTGCCCGCCTCCACCAGCCGGTCGAGCAGCGACAGCAGGTGGGCGACGTCCGCGAGGTGCAGACCCGTGGTGGGCTCGTCGAGCACGTAGACGCCGCCCTTGTCGCCCATGTGCATCGCGAGCTTGAGCCGCTGACGCTCGCCGCCGGACAGCGTGGTGAGCGGCTGCCCGAGCGACAGGTAGCCCAGACCCACGTCGACCAGGTGGCCCAGGGTCTTCGCGGCGGCAGGGTTCTTCGCCCCGCCGTCGGCGAAGAACGCGTGCGCGCTCTCGACGGGCATCTCGAGCACGTCCGCGATGGAGCTGCCGGCGAGGTGGTACCTGAGGACGTCGTCGCTGAAGCGGCGTCCCTCGCACGCCTCGCATACGCTCGCGACGGTCTCCATCACGCCGAGCTCCGTGTAGATCATGCCGGCGCCCTTGCACACGGGGCACGCACCCTCGGAATTGGCGCTGAACAGCGCCGGCTTGACGCCGTTGGCCTTCGCGAACGCCTTGCGGATGGGCTCGAGAACTCCCGTATAGGTGGCGGGGTTGGATCGCCGCGAGCCGCGGATGGTCTGCTGGTCCACGGTCACCACGCCCGCCGAGGCGGGGATGCCGCCGTGGATGAGCGAGCTCTTGCCCGACCCGGCGACGCCCGTCACCACGGTGAGCACGCCGAGCGGGATGTCCACGTCCACGTCCTGGAGGTTGTGGGACGATGCGCCCCGCACCTCGATCGCCCCGGTCGCCTCCCGCACCGCCTCCTTGAGCGCGGCGCGGTAGCCCAGGTGGCGTCCCGTGAGGGTGTCCGAGGCGCGCAGCTCCTCGACCGTGCCCTCGAAGCAGATCTCGCCGCCGGCGCCTCCCGCGCCCGGACCCAGGTCCACCACATGGTCCGCGATGGCGATGGCCTCGGGCTTGTGCTCGACCACCAGCACCGTGTTGCCCTTGTCGCGCAGGCGCTGCAGCAGCACGTTCATGCGCGCGATGTCGTGCGGGTGGAGGCCCACCGTGGGCTCGTCGAACACGTACGTGATGTCCGTGAGCGCGGAGCCGAGGTGGCGGATCATCTTGGTGCGCTGCGCCTCCCCACCGGACAGCGTGCTCGCGGCACGGTCGAGCGAGAGATAGCCCAGCCCGATCTCCACGAACGAGTCCAGGGTGTCCCGCAGCCCCGCGACGAGGGGCCCGACGGACGGCTCGTCCAGCTCCGCCATCCATGCCGCGAGGTCGGAGATCTGCATCGCGGAGAGGTCCGCGATGGACGCCCCTCGAACCTTCGAGGAGCGCGCGAGCTCGCTCAGGCGGGTGCCGCCGCAGTCGGGGCACGCGGCGAACGTGACGGCGCGGTCCACGAAGGCGCGGATGTGCGGCTGCATCGCGTCGGGGTCCTTCGAGAGCATCGACTTCTGGATCTTGGGGATGAGGCCCTCGTAGGTCATGTTGATGCCCGCGATCTTGACCTTGGTCGGCTCCTTGTACAGGAGCGAGTCGCGCTCCTTCGCGGAGTAGTCCTTGACCGGCTTGTCGCCGTCGAGGAAGCCCGACTCGGTGTACATGCGCACCGCCCACCCGTCCGCCGTGTAGCCGGGGATGGTGATGGCGCCCTCCGCGAGCGACCTCGACTGGTCGACGATCTGGCTCAGGTCGAGCTCGCTGATGCGTCCCGTCCCCTCGCAGCGCACGCACATGCCGCCGGTCACGGAGTACTCGCGGTGCTCGCGCACCGTGGACCCGTCCTTGCGCGTGACGGTCGCCGAGCCGGAGCCCGACGACGAGGCCACGTTGAAGCTGAACGCCTGCGGCGGACCCACGTACGGGTCGCCGAGCCGCGAGAACAGGATGCGGAGCATCGCGTGCACGTCGGTGGCGGTGCCGACGGTCGAGCGCACGTTGGCCCCCATGGGCTCCTGGTCCACGATGATCGCGGTGGTGAGCCCCTCGAGCACGTCCACGTCGGGGCGCGACTGGCTGGGCATGAAGCCCTGGATGAACGAGCTGTAGGTCTCGTTGATCATGCGCCGCGACTCCGCGGCGATGGTCTCGAACACCAGCGAGCTCTTGCCCGAGCCCGAGACGCCCGTGAAGACCGTCAGCCGGCGCTTCGGGAGGGTGACGCTGATGTCCTTGAGGTTGTTCTCGCGCGCTCCCTCGACCCTGATGAGGTCGTGCGCGTCCGCGGCGTGGGGGGACTCCATGGCGTCATTGTTGCGCATGGCACCGACACGGCGCCGGGAGCCGTGCCGGGAACGCGGCAGCGGCCCGCCCCCTGTCGGGGACGGGCCGCTGCGAGAACCCGGAGGTCAGTGCGCGTGCTGGCCGCGCGAGTACTCCATGACCCAGCCGACCAGGCCGATCACGGCGAGCACGCCGGCCGGGGCCATGATCCACCAGTCGACCGCCGCGGCGACGAACACCAGGGCGGCGCCGGCGCCGCACACCAGCGGCCACCAGCTCCACGGGGCGAACACGCCCTGCTCGCCGGCGTCCTCGGAGATCTCCGCGTCAAGACGGTCCTCGGCGCGCTGGCCGTGACGCCGCTCGAGCATCTTGAAGTAGATGGCGACCATGCCGAACATGCCGCCGGTGAGGTAGATCGCGAGGAACCCGACCCACTCGGACCAGTGGGTGAAGATGCCGTACGCCGTGCCCGCCAGGAAGAAGAACAGGGCGGGGACGATGAAGACGTTGGCTTCGGTACGCAACGGTCGTTCTCCTTACGCGACGGGCGCGTGATCGCTGGCGTCACGCTCGGCCTGGTAGTGGTCGCGCGCCGCGGCACCCGGGTGGTGCAGGTCGAACGCGGGACGCTCCGAACGGATGCGCGGGATGGACGTGAAGTTGTGACGGGGCGGCGGGCAGGAGGTCGCCCATTCGAGCGAGTTGCCGAAGCCCCACGGGTCGTCGACCGTCACCGTGGGCGCGCGCTTCGACGTGATGTACACGTTCCAGAAGAACGGCAGCGTCGACAGCGCGAGCACCACCGCGCCGACGGTCGACAGCTGGTTCATCCAGGTGAAGCCGTCCTCCGGCATGTAGTCGACGTAGCGTCGCGCCATGCCGTGGGCGCCCAGCCAGTGCTGGACCAGGAAGGTGGTATGGAAGCCGATGAACAGCAGCCAGAAGTGCACCTTGCCGAGCGTCTCGTTGAGCATCTTGCCGGTGAACTTGGGCCACCAGAAGTAGAAGCCCGCGAACATCGCGAACACCACGGTGCCGAACACGACGTAGTGGAAGTGCGCGACGACGAAGTACGAGTCGGACAGCGGGAAGTCGAGCACCGGCGAGCTCAGGATGATGCCGGTGAGGCCGCCGAAGAGGAAGGTGATGAGGAAGCCCACCGACCACAGCATCGGCGTCTCGAACGTGAGCTTGCCTCTCCACATGGTGCCGATCCAGTTGAAGAACTTCACGCCGGTCGGAACCGCGATGAGCATCGTCATGAACGAGAAGAACGGGAGCAGGACCGCGCCGGTGACGTACATGTGGTGCGCCCACACGGTGACGGACAGCGCCGCGATCGCGATGGTCGCGTAGATGAGGCCGTGATAGCCGAAGATCGGCTTGCGCGAGAACACCGGGAAGATCTCGGAGACGATGCCGAAGAACGGCAGCGCGATGATGTACACCTCGGGATGGCCGAAGAACCAGAACAGGTGCTGCCACAGGATGGCGCCGCCGTTGTCCGGGTTGAACACCTGCGAGTGGAGCACGCGGTCCGAGCCGAGCGCGAACAGCGCCGAGGCGAGCGGCGGGAACGCCAGCAGCACGAGCATCGAGGTCACCAGGATGTTCCAGGTGAAGATCGGCATGCGGAACATGGTCATGCCCGGCGCACGCATGGTGACGATGGTGGTGATGAAGTTCACCGAGCCGAGGATGGTGCCGAAGCCGCCGAGCGCGAGTCCGAAGACCCAGAGGTCGCCGCCGACGCCGGGCGAGTACACGGAGTTCGACAGCGGCGCGTACGCGAACCAGCCGAAGGAGGCCGCGCCCTGCGGGGTGAAGAAGCCCGCCATCGCGATGACACCGCCGAACAGGTACAGCCAGTAGGCGAGCATGTTGAGGCGCGGGAACGCCACGTCGGGCGCGCCGATCTGCAGCGGCATGATGAAGTTGGCGAAGCCCGCGAACAGCGGGGTCGCGAACAGCAGCAGCATGATCGTGCCGTGCATGGTGAACAGCTGGTTGTACTGCTCGGCCGACTGCACCACCTGGATGCCGGGCTCGAACAGCTCGGCGCGGATCAGCAGCGCGAGCAGACCGCCCACGATGAAGAAGAAGAACGACGTGATCAGGTACATGTACCCGATGGTCTTGTGGTCGGTGGAGGTGATCCACTTGATGACCAGCGAGCCGCGACGCGTGGGAGCCGCGGGGATGACGGCGGACCGGCGGTCGTCGCCGGAGGCCTCGAAGGGGACGGTGGCCATCAGGACTCAGACTCCTCGTGCTGCTCGGTCAACTGGACCACCTGGTCGCGGCTGTACTCGTCGACGCCGATCTGACCGGAGTAGCCCTCGTTGCGGAGCTCCTCCATGTGGGCGTCGTACTCCTCGCGTGACACCACGGCCACGTTGAAGAGCATCGAGGCGTGGTACTCGCCGCAGAGCTCGGCGCACTTGCCCTGGTACAGGCCCTCCTGCGTGGGGATCACCTGGAAGGTGTTGGTCTTGCCCGGGATCACGTCCTCCTTGTAGAGGAACGCGGGAACCCAGAACGAGTGGATGACATCGCGTGAGTCGAGCGTGAACTCGACGCGCTCGTCGACAGGCAGGTAGAGGGTCGGGAGCGTCGCCTCGACGCCCTCCTCGCCGGTGAGGGTGGCCTGCACGCCCGGGTCGTAGACGTCGTCGTCGACGTAGTTGAAGTCCCAGCTCCACTGCTTGCCCACCACGTTGATGTGGATGTCGGGGGTCTCGGAGGTGTCCTTGATGGCGGCGATGTCCTCGGCGGTGTACTTGAAGAGCACGCCGATCATCAGCAGCGGGACGATGGTGTACATCAGCTCGAGCGGCACGTTCGCGCGCGTCTGCACGGGGAGTTTGTTGTCCCCCTTGCGCTTGCGGTAGACGGCGACCGCCCACAGGATCAGGCCCCAGGTGATGACGCCGACGGTGAGCGCGGCGATCCAGGAACCGTTCCAGAGGGTGATGATCCGACCGGTCTGGTTGGTGACTTCGGGCGAGCTGGGAAGTGCGCCGTTCTCGATGCCGTTGGCGCATCCTGCCAGGAGGGACGTCAGTCCCAGGACAGCGATGCCTGCCAGGGCTTTTCCGGGCACGCGGGGACGTGAAAGGTGGGACACGCTGGCAGTCTAGCGCGCTGTACCGTGATGCCATGCAGGTCGCGCGCATGTTCCTGGACGCCAGTGGTTCCGCTCCTATGACGAACAGGACGCTCGAGGCGTTCCAGGCCGGCCTCGCCGATGGTTGGGCCGATCCCACCCGGCTGCACACCGAGTCACGTCGTGCCAGGCAGCTCCTGGACGCGTCACGCGAGGCGTTCGCCGAGGCGCTGGGCTCGCGACCCGAGCACACGCACCTCGCCCACTCCCCTCACGCGGCGCTCGAGCGGGTGATCGCCGGCATCTTCACGGCGCGCCGCGGCCGCGACCGGATAGTCGCCTCCGCGGTGGAGCGCGACGCGACGCTGCACGCCGCGACCCACGTGGCGGCCGGCCACGTCTCAAGCGTCCCCGTCGACCCTCGGGGCCACGTCGACCTCGAGGCGCTCGCGCGGGAGCTCGCCGTCCCCGATGTCGCGCTCGCCGCGATCCAGCACGCCAACCACGAGATCGGCACGGTGCAACGTCTCGCGGACGTCGCGGCGCTGACCGTCGCGGCCCAGGTCCCGCTGCTGGTGGACGCGACCGCGAGCATCGGCCACGGCCCCTCCCCGGCGCACTGGGACGCGCTGGTGGCGAACCCCGCCGACTGGGGCGGACCCGCCGGCCTCGGCATCGTGGCGCTCCGACCCCAGACCCGATGGCTGCCCGCCTGGCCCGAGGGCGACGACTGGGCGCCCGGCGGAGTCCTGGTGCCCGCAGTCCTCGCCGCCGCCGTGGCGCTCCAGGAGCGCCGCGAGCAGCTCGACGCCACGTCCCTTCGCCTGCACCGCATGGTCGGGCGCGTGCGGGACGCCGCCGCGGCGTGGCCCGGGGTCGACGTGGTCGGCGACCCCGACGAGCGCCTCCCCCACGTGGTCACGTTCTCCTGCCTCTATGTCGACGGCGAGGCGCTGCTGACGCGGCTCGACCGGGAGGGCATCGCGGTCGGCTCGGGCTCCGCATGCACCACCAGCACCCTGGAGCCCAGCCGCGTGCTGGCGGCGGTGGGCGCCCTGAGCCACGGCAACGTGCGCCTGGGCCTGCACCCCGGAGTCACGGACGCCGACATCGACCGACTGCTCGCGCTCATGCCGCGCGTGATCTCGGACCTGCGCGCCGAGGCAGGCGCGCCCGAGGTGGCCTGACATGACCGGGGACGATGCGGCGGGCGCGGGCGACGGGCGCGTCACCGTCGACGCGACGGGCCTGGTGTGCCCGCTGCCGATCATCGAGCTCGCGAAGGCCGCGCGAGGACTGGAGCCCGGCACCGAGGTCACGGTGCTGTGCACGGACGTCGCGGCGCGCGTCGACGTGCCCGCGTGGGCCCGCATGACGGGTCACGATTACCTGGGGGAAAAGAAGACGGACGGTGCGGGCATAGCCCTCACCGTCCGTCTCCGCTGAGTCCGCTTCCGGTCAGCTGAAGGAGTCTCCGCACGCGCAGGAGCTCGAAGCGTTCGGGTTGTCGATGGTGAAACCCTGCTTCTCGATGGTGTCCGCGAAGTCGATCGTCGCGCCGTCCAGGTACGGGACCGACATCTTGTCGACCACGACCTCCACGCCGTCGAAGTCGCGAACCGCGTCTCCGTCCAGCGAGCGCTCGTCAAAGTAGAGCTGGTAGATCAGGCCCGAGCAACCGCCCGGCTGCACCGCGAGGCGCAGTCGAAGGTCATCGCGGCCCTCCTGCTCAAGAAGGCTCCTGACCTTCGCCGCCGCAGCATCGGTGATGACGACGCCGTGCGACGTGGTCTCGGTAGCAAGATCAGTCATTGACGCCTCCTCTCTCTCGGGTTTCCTTGTCAAGCGTACGCCGCCCGCCCGGTATTCCGAACCCCCGTCGGAATATTGGTGGACGCGTCAGCGATCCGGGGTCCAGGTCTGGGCGACCCGGCGGATCTGATCGGCGAGCGAGGCCTCCCCCGGCGCCGCCTCGTGCGCCGCCGCGACGCCCGCCACCATGAGGTCACGCCTGCCGACCGCGAGGTGCGCGGTGACCACCACGCAGGGCACGCCCCGCCGCGCGGCGAGCACGGAGGCGGCCGAGGTCACGCCGTGGTCGAGGTCGCGCGCGGCCAGCGTGTCCACCACCGCGACCACCAGGTCCGCGTCGACGGCGGCCGCATCGAACCCGACGAGCTCGGCGACCGCTGGTGCGGCGGGCATGAGCCGCGCGCCCATCGCCGCGAGCGTGTACGCGAGACCGCCGGCGGCGCCGGTGCCCGGCTCGTCCGACAGCCGCGTGGGCCCGAGCAGCGCCCGTCGCGACGCGACGGGGTCGGCTTCGCGCGCGATCGCCGCCCACCTCTCCTCCTGCGCCTGCGCCGCCTGGGCGAGCGCGGCATCGTGCTCGCGCCCGTCCCTCACCGCCGCGCTCATCCCGGTGAATCCGAGGAGGGGCCTGTCGGACCCGACGAGCGCCACGATGTCGAGCGCCGCTACTCCGGCGCGCGACGCCTCGAGGCCGCCGCCCCACAGGTCGGCCGCGTCGCCGGCGGGCGGCTCGTCGCCCAGCGGCACCACGACGCGGGCGGTCTCCCCCGCTGCCGCGAGGCCCAGCAGCGCCGCGCTCAGGGCGCCCGGCTCCCAACGGGGCCCCGCGACAGGGGCGAGCACCACGACGCCGCCGGCCCGACGGGCCGTCGCACCGCCCACGGGCCACGTCTCGCCAGCCAGCGCATCGGCCGTGCGAGGGCCGCCGCCAGGCGTCCCGATCACCGTCAGCGCGACCCGCGAAGAGGCGGCTGACCAGGCATCTCGGACTATCCGGACGGTGGCCTCGAGGGGCAGGACCCCGGCCTCGGGACGGGGCCAGCTCTGGGCGGCGATGACGGCACGCATGGGCTCAAGTGTGCCCTGCCGGCCATGCGACAATGAGCAGATGACCCAGACCTTCCATGAGCCCTCGCCGTCTGCGCTGATGCTCCTGGGCGAGCGTCGCGACCCGCTCTCGGAGCGCGGGGTCGACTGCGCGGGCGCCCTGCCGTCGCCCTCGGATCCCGACCTGGTCGAGCGCGCGCGTGCGGCCAAGGAGGCGCTCGGCGACCGCGTGTTCATCCTCGGTCACCACTACCAGCGCGACGAGGTCATCCAGTTCGCGGACGTCACGGGCGACTCGTTCAAGCTCGCTCGCGACGCGGCCGCGCGCCCGGAGGCGGAGTTCATCGTCTTCTGCGGGGTGCACTTCATGGCCGAGAGCGCGGACATCCTCACATCCGACCAGCAGGCCGTGGTGCTGCCCGACATGGCGGCCGGCTGCTCGATGGCGGACATGGCCAACATCAACCAGGTGGACGATGCCTGGGCGCAGCTGGAGGAGGCGGGCGTCGCCTCGCGCACGGTGCCGGTGACGTACATGAACTCGACCGCCGCCATCAAGGCGTTCTGCGGCGAGCACGGCGGCGTCGTGTGCACCTCCTCCAATGCGGAGGTCGCGATGCGCTGGGCGTACGACCAGGTGGGCGGCGTCGACGGCGACGGCAAGGTGCTGTTCCTGCCCGACCAGCACCTGGGCCGGAACACCGCCGTGCTCAAGCTGGGTCTGTCGCTCGACGACTGCATCGTGTGGGACCCCCGCAAGCCTCTGGGCGGCAACACCCCCGAGGCGGTCGAGGCCGCGCGTGTCATCCTGTGGAAGGGCCACTGCTCCGTGCACGGCCGCTTCCGCCGCAGCCACGTCGACAAGTTCCGCGAGCAGGTGCCCGGCATCAACGTGCTGGTGCACCCGGAGTGCGCGCACGAGGTCGTGACCGCCGCCGACTACGTGGGCTCCACCGAGTACATCATCAACACGTTGAACGCCGCCGAGCCCGGCTCGAGGTGGGTCATCGGCACGGAGCTCAACCTGGTCCGTCGGGTCGCGAACGCGCACCCCGACAAGGAGGTCCATTTCCTCGAGGACACGGTGTGCTTCTGCTCCACCATGAACCGCATCGACCTGCCGCACCTCGTGTGGGCGCTCGAGACGCTGGTGGCGGGCGAGGTGCCCAACAGGATCGTCGTCGACGACGAGACGCAGCGCCTCGCCAAGGTCGCGCTCGACCGCATGCTCGCGCTTCCCGCGCTCAACCCCGCCAAGGACTGACCAGAAGGACGGACACGGGCCCAGGCCCTCACCACTCATGAGCGACAACAACACCCCCGAGACCGAGATCCCCGGCGTCGAGCTTCCCGGCAAGAAGGGCCGCCCGACCCCGAAGCGCAAGGATCAGGAGGCGGCGCGCCGCCGTCCCGTGGTGGCCGACACCAAGGCGGACAAGAAGGCGCAGCGCGAGCGTCAGCGGGTGCAGCGCGAGAAGGAGTTCCAGGCGATGCGCGCGGGCGACGAGCGCAACATGCCGTACGAGCACCGCGGCCCGGAGCGCCGCTGGCTGCGCGACTCCGTCGACGCCCGCACCTCGCCCGGCGAGTTCCTGCTGCCCCTGTCGATCGTGTTCGTGATCGCGTCGCTGATGGTGCCCGCCGAGTCGTGGTTCGGCCTCGGCCTGATCGTGCTGTTCTACGTGATCGTCCTCGGCGTGGCGATCGACACCTGGCTCATGATCCGCCGCCTCAAGAAGCGCTTCATCGAGAAGTTCGGCGTCAAGCGCATCCCCCGCGGCTGGACGTTCTACGTCATCGCGCGCCACCTCAACATCCGTCGCTTCCGCGCCCCCAAGCCGGCCATCAAGCGCGGCGAGTACCCGGTCTGAGCCGACCGCAACACGCTTCACGGGAGCCCGGGCCGCACGGCCCGGACTCTCGTCGTCCTTGCCGCATTCCCATGTTCGCGCGTCGCTGAACCCGCCCTGCCATGGCGAGCGGGGCATCGTCCCTCGCCCTAGGGTCGACGCATGGTCAACTATCGCTACCTCGGCAACTCCGGACTCAAGATCACCGAGCTCACCTACGGCAACTGGATCACCCACGCCTCGCAGGTCGAGAACGACCAGGCGAAGGCCTGCGTGCGCGCCGCACTCGACGTGGGTATCACGTCCTTCGACACCGCGGACGTCTACGCCAACACGGCTGCGGAGACGGTGCTCGGCGACGCGCTCAAGGGCGAGCGCCGCGAGGGCCTCGAGATCTTCACCAAGGTGTTCTGGCCCACCGGGCCCGGCGGCGCGAACGACATGGGCCTGTCGCGCAAGCACATCATGGAGTCGATCAACGGCTCCCTCACGCGCCTCCAGACCGACTATGTCGATCTCTACCAGGCACACCGCTTCGACTACGACACGCCGCTCGAGGAGACCATGAGCGCGTTCGCGGACATCGTGCACGCGGGCAAGGCCCACTACATCGGCGTGAGCGAGTGGACGGCCGACCAGATCCGCGCGGGCGCGGCGCTCGCGAAGGAGCTCCGGATCCCGTTCGTGTCCTCGCAGCCCCAGTACTCGATGCTGTGGCGCGTGATCGAGGACGAAGTGGTGCCGGCGTCGAAGGAGGTGGGCGTCGGGCAGATCGTGTGGTCGCCGGTCGCGCAGGGCATCCTCACCGGCAAGTACAAGCCGGGACAGTCGGCCCCCGCGGGCTCGCGCGCCACGGATGAGAAGTCCGGTGCGCGCTTCATCGAGCGCTTCATGAAGGACGATATCCTCACGCGCGTCGCCGGGCTGCAGCCGATCGCCGACGAGCTGGGCCTCACCATGGCACAGCTCGCGATCGCATGGGTGCTGCAGAACGACAACGTCTCCGCGGCGATCATCGGCGCGTCCCGTCCCGAGCAGATCGTCGACAACGCGAAGGCGTCCGGCGTCGAGATCCCCGCCGAGCTGATGACGCGGATCGACGACGTGCTGGGCGACATCGTCGAGCGGGACCCCGCACGCACCACGGAGGCGGGCCCGGCCTCGCGCTGACCGACCGCCGCGCACGCCGCAGACACACGAAGGCCCCGGGATCATCCCGGGGCCTTCGCTGCATCAAAGGAGAAAACAATGCTCGTACGCCTGGCAGGTGCGTACATGGGGTGAACGCGCGGGTGGGCGGTGGTGTTCCCGCGGGCGCAGACTGGAGCGATGGAGCTCCTTCGGGATCGCGACGATGCGGGGGCCCGGCTGACGTGGCTGCTGTCACCCCTGGTGACGCAGGGCGACGCGACCGGCGCCGTGGTCCTGGGCCTGCCGCGCGGCGGCGTGCCCGTCGGCGCGGCGATCGCTCGCGGCCTGGGCCTGCCGCTGGACGTGGTCGTGGTGCGCAAGCTCGGGGCGCCCGGCAACCCCGAGTACGGGTTCGGGGCCGTCGGCGAGGGTGGGGTGAGGGTGCTCGACCGCGAGGCGATGGCGGTGCTGGGCATCACCGACGAGGACGTCGAGCGGATCGAGGCGCGCGAACGGGCGGTGCTCGAGGAGCGGCTCGCGGCGTACCGGGCCGTGAGAACGCGCGTGCCGATCGCGGGCCGCACCGCGATCGTGGTGGACGACGGCATCGCGACCGGCGGCACCGCGCGGGCGGCGGCGCACGTGGCGCGATCGGCGGGCGCGTCGCGCGTCATCATCGCCGCGGGGGTCGCCGCGCCCGAGTCGCTCCATGCGCTGATGAGGGACGCGTCCGCGGACCTCGCGCTCGCGGCGCTCATCCCCACCCGCCTGGCTGCGGTGGGCCAGTGGTACCTGAACTTCTCCCAGACTCCCGAGGCGGAGGTGATGCGCCTGCTCGAGGAGGCCGCCGCGCGGTGACGTCCCGTCAGGCGCGGCCGGCGTGCGCGGAGGCGATGTCGAGGACCCGAGTGGCGGCGGGTGACAGGCGCCGCCGCGGGTCCCACACGGCGGCGAGCGGGCGCCTCAGGGACGGCCCTTGCACCGGGACCCGGACGAGCCGTCCGGTCGAGACGTCGTCGTCGACGGCGCGCTCGCTGAGGGCCGCCACTCCCCCGCCCGCGAGCACCGTCGCTCGGATCGACGCGGTGGTCGACAGCTCCGCCGCTGGAGCCGCGACCGTGCCCGGACCGAGAGCGGCCTCGAGCGCCCGCTCGAGCGTGAGCCGGGTACCGGACCCCGGCTCACGGCTCAGGAGGGGGGTTCGCGCGACCTCCGCGGCGCTCACCGAGGTGCGCCGCGCCCACGGGTGGCCGGGGGCGACCACGATCACCACGTCGTCGTGCGCGACCACCAGCGACGCCAGCCCCGGCGGCGGGTCGGGGGTCTCCACGAAGCCGAGGTCGTCGACCCCGTCCCGTACTCGCGCCGCGACGCTCGCGCTGTTCACCGCCGTGAGCTCGACCTGCGCGGCGTCCGCTGTGCGCGAGTACGCGACCAACCAGCCGGGGAGCAGATGCTCCGCCACCGTGAGGCTCGCGGCGATGCGCAGGTGCGCGGCGGTGTCCGCGCGGAGGGCGGCGACGGCGGTCTCGAAGCCGTCCACCTGGGTGAGGACCGCGGCTGCCCAGCCCGCCACCATGACGCCGCGATCCGTGAGCGAGGTGCCTCGTGCGCCACGGGTGAACAGTGCCACGCCCCAGCGTCTCTCGAGGATGCGCATCCGCTGAGAGACGGCCTGCTGGCTCACGCCGAGCGCGCGCGCGGCGCCCGTGAGGCTGCCGCTGCGCTCCACCTCGACCAGCATCCGCAGCTCCTCGACCGATGTCCCCGCCATGCACCCTCCGTCACAATCTCTGCTTGTGGTTCCCCATGATTCTTGCACTACCGGACCACCGCGATGCTTGGAAGGGTGATGCCATGAGCAGCGCACGCGTCCGTCCCGTCCCGCCGAACTGGTTCGCCGCCGTCATGGGCACGTCGATCGTCGCCACCGCGGCGCACGCGCTGCCGGTGCGCCTGCCGGGGTTGGAGGCGGTCGCGTGGCTCGCGTGGGCGGCGGCGGGGGCCATCCTGGTCGCGGTGGTCGCGGCGACCGCGGTCCACCTGGCAACGGATCGGGACGCGCTGCGCGGCTACCTGCTCGACCCCCAGGTCGCGCCGTTCTACGGCGCCACCGCCATGGGGCTGCTCGCCTTCGGCACCGCCACCCTGGTGGTCGCGACGCCGCTGCTGGGCGACGCGGCGGTGGCGACCGCGGGTGCGCTGTGGGTGACCGGCACCGCGCTGGGCCTCGCGACCGCGGTGGGCATCCCCGTGCTCGCGTTCACGCGCCACTCGGTCGCCGCCGACGCCGCGTCCGGCGCCTGGCTCATGCCCGTGGTGCCGCCGATGGTCTCCGCCGCGGGCGGCGCGCTCCTGCTTCCCTATCTGGACGGCGGTGCGGCCCAGGCTCTCGCCTACGCATGCATCCTCATGGCCGGCGCCGCGGGCGTCGCGACGCTTGCGCTGCTGCCGCAGATCTGGTCGCGGCTGGCCCACCACGGGCGCGGGGCGGCGGTCGCGGTGCCCACGCTGTGGATGGTGCTCGGCCCGCTGGGTCAGGGCGCGACCGCCGCCGGCTTGCTGGCCGACCACGCCGGCCCCGCGTTGGGCGTCGATCGCGGCGTCCTGACCGTCGTCGCCGTCGCCGTCGGCCTGCCCCTCATGGGCTTCGCGCTGCTGTGGCTCGCGATCGCGGGTTCCGTCACGGCGACCACCGCGCGCGAGGGGCTGCCCTTCTCCCTGGCCTTCTGGGCGTTCACGTTCCCGGTCGGCACCCTGGTGACCGGCGCATCGTCCCTCGCGACCCACACGGGCGCCGCGGCGCTGGCCGCGCTGGCCGTCGGGATGTTCGCGCTGCTGCTCGGCGGGTGGGCGGTCGCCGCGACCGGCACGGTGCGCGACATGCGTGCCCGGCGCGTCCGAGGGCTCGACGTCCCGAACCGCCCCGCGATGGCCGGATCCTGAGGACTGAGCGTCCCGAACGGCAGGGGTGGCGGGTTCAGCGCGCGGTCAACGCGCGGTTGAGCCGCGCGACCCACCAGGGACCCTGGTACACGAAGGCCGTGTAGACCTGCAGCAGGGTCGCGCCCGCGGCGAGCACCTCGCGAGCGTCCTCCTCCGAGGAGATCCCGCCGACGCCGATGAGGCACATGTCGGGGCCCACCCGCCCGCGCAGGCGCGCCATCACCTCGACCAGGCGCGGCAGCAGCACGGGGCCGGACAGCCCGCCGGGGCCGCGGTCGTGGGAGATGGTCGTGTTGGACGCGACGATCCCGTCGAGTCCCAGCTCGAGCGCGAGGTCCGCGACCGCGTCGACGTCGGCGTCGGCGAGGTCCGGGGCGATCTTCACGAGGAGCGGCACGCGGCGGTCGGTCACCGCCTCGTCGGCGGCGGCACGGGTCGCGGCGAGGATCGGCCGCAGCGTCTCGACGGACTGCAGGTCGCGAAGGCCCGGCGTGTTGGGCGAGGACACGTTGACCACCAGGTAGTCCGCGTAGCGCGCGAGCAGGCGCGCCGAGTAGGCGTAGTCGTCGGCAGCGCCCTCCGGCGGGGTCGCCTTGTTCTTGCCCAGGTTCACGCCCAGCACGATGCGCCGGCCGGCCTGGGTGGAACGGAGCGCCGCGAGCCTCTCCGCCATCGCGTCCGCGCCCGAGTTGTTGAAGCCCATCCGGTTGCGCAGTCCCCGGACGTCCTTCTCGCGCCACGAGCGGGGCTTCTCGTTGCCCGGCTGCCCCTTCGGGGTGACGGTGCCGACCTCGACGAACCCGAAGCCCGCGGCCGCGAGACCCGCGACCGCCTCGGCGTCCTTGTCCATGCCGGCGGCGAGACCGACGGGAGCGGGGAACGTCAGGCCCAGCGCCCGCACCGCGCCGCGCGGATCGGGCCTCGGCACCAGGCCCAGCGGGCGCATCGCCCGGAACGCCCAGGCGCCCCTGCCGATCGAGACGACGCCGAACCGGTGCGCCCATTCGGCGTCGGTGCGGGACAGGACGTGGCGGTAGAACGGGGCGTACACGGGACCCAAGTTACCGGGGCTAGGCTCGACGGCATGACCTCACTCACCACCACCCAGGACCAGGTCGCGTCCCTCGAGGCCGACGCCATCATCGTCGGCTGGACCGCGGACAACACCGTCGCAGCCCACCCGCTCCTCTCCGACGAGGCCCGCGAGACCATCGCCGCCGGCGCCTCGCTCCTCGACGCGTCGTCGAAGGCCGGCAAGGTCACCGTCGTGCCGGGCGCCGGCACCGAGGCGCGCCGCGTCGTGGTCGTCGGCATCGGAGCGGGCACGCCCGCGGACCTCCGCGTCGCGGCCGGCGAGGCCTCGCGCCAGGTGGGCAAGAAGCCCACCACCGTCGTCGTGGCCCTTCCCGTCGAGGGGGACGATGCTGCGGTCGCCGTCGCGCAGGGCGCCCTGCTGGGCGCGTACACGTTCACCGACTACAAGTCCGACGTCTCCGCCGCGGTCGACACCGCGTGGATCGTCGCCGGCGCCTCGGACGCCGCGATCACGCGCGCCGAGATCCTGGTCCAGGCCGCCGCCGGCATCCGCGACCTCGTCAACACGCCGCCGCTCGACCTCTATCCCGGGTCCTTCGCCGAGGTCGCCGAGCAGCTGGGCGCCCAGGCGGGCGTCGAGGTCGAGGTGTGGGAGGCGCAGCGCCTCGCCGACGAGGGCTTCGGCGGCATCCTCGCCGTCGGCATGGGCTCGTCGCGCCTGCCGCGCCTCGTGAAGGTGGCGTACAAGCCGTCCGACGCGACCCAGCACGTCGCGCTGGTGGGCAAGGGCATCACGTTCGACACCGGCGGCATCTCGCTCAAGCCGTCCAAGTCGATGGAGACCATGAAGTCGGACATGACCGGCGCCGCCACGGTGCTGCACGCCGTCATCGCCGCGGCCCGCGCCGAGCTCCCCATCGCGGTCACCGCGTGGCTGTGCATCGCCGAGAACATGCCGTCCGGCACCGCCCAGCGCCCGTCCGACGTCATCCGCATCTACGGTGGCCAGACCGTCGAGGTGCTCAACACCGACGCCGAGGGCCGCCTGGTCATGGCGGACGGCCTGGTGAAGGCGCGCGAGGAGAACCCCGACGTGCTGCTCGACGTCGCGACCCTCACCGGCGCGCAGGGCGTGGCGCTCGGCACCCGCACGTCGGGCGTCATGGGCACCCCGGAGATCCGCGACGAGGTCGTGGCCCGCGCGAACGAGGTCGACGAGGCGATGTGGGCGATGCCCCTGCCCGAGCACCTGCGCGAGTCGGTCGACTCGAAGATCGCGGATCTGCAGAACATCGGCGACCCGCAGGGCGGCGGCATGCTCTCGGCCGGCATCTTCCTGCGCGAGTTCGTGGGCGACACCCCGTGGGCGCACCTCGACATCGCGCGCCCGTCCTACAACGAGGGCAAGCCGTGGGCCGAGAACGTCGCCGGCTCCACCGGCCACTCGCTGCGCACGCTGTTCCGCTTCCTCGAGGAGCGCGCCTCGGCGTGATCCGCTGCTGACCGCTGGGCGGGGCCCGGTCCCCACACGGGGGCCGGGCCTTCCTCATGCCCGGGCGCGTGCCGCATCGTCCCCATGCGTGCCGCGACCCCTTCCGGGAGTCCTGCATGCAGGCGCGCACGGCGCACAGTCCTGCATACGGGTCGACTCCACCCGCATGCAGGATCGATGTGGTTCCGATCCTGCAGCGCTGGCTGGCGCGAGCGTCAGCCGTGGTTCTTGCGCTGCTTCTCGTTCCACTCGCGCATGCGCGACGGGTAGCCCGACAGGTTGACGTCGAAGGCCGGGATGGAGAACTGCTGCGCGAGCTTGCGCGCGGTCGCCTCATCGGGGACGCGACGACGGGTCCACTCCCCCGTGTCCGCGACGATCACCATGGTGGTCTGGGTGACGCGCGTCGGCGGCTCCACGAAGGCCTCGCAACCGGTGTGGGAGGACACGAACGCTCTGAGGTGCGAGATGGTCTCGGCCTTCGCGTCGCGGCCGCCGGACTGCGCGGCCGGACCCTGCTTGGACCTCGGCTTCCTGGAGAACAGACCCATGGCCCCAGCGTAGTCACCGGGTGGGCTGGTGGCGGGCATGTCGCGCGGTTCGCGCGTCACCCGCCGCGTGGCAAGATGGGCCGTACAGACATCCCTTACAAGGAGATCCCATAGTGTCCGAGTCCACCCCACGCTCGTTTGATGTTCTCATCCTCGGCGGCGGGTCGGGCGGCTATGCCGCCGCCCTGCGCGCCTCCCAGCTCGGCTTCACGGTCGGCCTGGTCGAGGAGGCGAAGGTGGGGGGTACCTGCCTTCACAACGGGTGCATCCCGACGAAGGCGCTGCTGCACGCCGCCGAGCTCGCGGACAACGCCCGCGAGGGCGAGAAGTACGGCGTCAACACCACGCTCGAGGGCATCGACATGCTCAAGGTGAACTCCTACAAGCAGGGCGTGATCGACCGCCTCTACCGCGGGCTCCAGGGCCTGGTGAAGTCGCGCAAGGTGACCGTCATCGAGGGCCACGGCCGCCTGGTGGGCCCCGACACCATCGAGGTGAACGGCGAGCGCTACACCGGCACGAACATCATCCTCGGCACGGGCTCGTACGCCCGCTCGCTCCCCGGCCTCGAGATCGGCGGCCGTGTGATCACGTCCGACCAGGCGCTCGGCATGGAGTGGGTGCCGCAGCGCGCGATCGTGCTCGGCGGCGGCGTGATCGGCGTCGAGTTCGCCTCGGTGTGGAAGTCCTTCGGGGCGGACGTCACCGTGGTCGAGGCGCTCCCCCACCTCGCCCCGAACGAGGACGAGGCGCTGTCCAAGGGTCTCGAGCGCGCGTTCCGCAAGCGCGGCATCAACTTCAAGGTGGGCGTCCGCTTCCAGGGCGTGACCCAGTCCGACGCGGGCGTCACCGTGACGCTCGAGGACGGCACCACGCTCGAGGCCGACATCCTCCTGGTGGCCGTGGGTCGTGGCCCCCGCACGGCGGACCTCGGCTACGAGGAGCAGGGCATCCGCGTCGACCGCGGCTTCGTGCTCACCGACGAGCGCCTCCACACCGGCGTCGCGAACATCTACGCGGTCGGCGACATCGTTCCCGGCCTCCAGCTCGCGCACCGCGGCTTCCAGCAGGGCATCTTCGTCGCCGAGGAGATCGCGGGCCTCGCCCCGCAGGTCATCGCCGACGTCAACATCCCCAAGGTCACCTACTGCGAGCCCGAGCTCGCGTCCGTGGGCCTCACGCAGGCGAAGGCCGAGGAGCAGTACGGCGCGGACAAGGTCCAGGCGCTCGAGTACAACCTGGGCGGCAACGGCAAGAGCCAGATCCTCGGCACCACCGGCTTCGTCAAGCTGGTCCGCGTGGTCGACGGCCCCGTGGTCGGCATCCACATGATCGGCGCCCGCGTCGGCGAGCAGATCGGCGAGGCGTCGCTCATCGTCAACTGGGAGGCGCACCCCGAGGACGTCGCGCCCCTCATCCACGCGCACCCGACGCAGAACGAGGCGCTCGGCGAGGCGCACCTCGCGCTCGCCGGCAAGCCCCTCCACGCGCACGACTGATCCGTCTCGACTGAGGAAGAAGAACCCATGAGCAACGACGTCACCCTTCCCGCGCTCGGCGAGTCCGTCACCGAGGGCACCGTCACCCGCTGGCTCAAGCAGGTGGGCGACACCGTCGCCGCCGACGAGCCCCTGCTCGAGGTGTCCACCGACAAGGTCGACACCGAGATCCCGTCGCCGTTCGCCGGCACCCTCCTCGAGATCCTCATCCAGGAGGACGAGGAGGCCGAGGTGGGCGCGGTCCTGGCCCGCATCGGTGAGGCAGGCGAGGCGCCCGCCGCCGCACCGGCCCCCGAGGCCGCCGCTCCCGCGGAGCCCGCCCCTGCTCCGGCCGAGGCCGCCCCCGAGGCGCCCGCTCCCGCCGCCGAGGCTCCGGCCCCCGCCGCCGCACCGGCCGGTGGCGGTCGCG
>NZ_BBLW01000006.1 GCF_000971135.1 Demequina phytophila
CATCGTCCCGCGCACCACCGCGTGTCGGGGCTGAAACCGTGCGGAGCGAACTCCGGAGCTACGCGGTGAGCGCCTTCGACGCCTCGTAGAGCGCGATCGAGGCCGCGACGGAGGCGTTGAGGCTCTCCGTGGTCGCGGCGATCGGGATGGACGCGACCTGGTCGCAGGTCTCGCGCACCAGGCGGGACAGGCCCTCGCCCTCGGCGCCGACCAAGATCACGAGCGGGCCGTCGAGCAGGCTGGACTCGTGCAGCGAGACGTCGCCGTCACCCGCGAGACCCAGCACGAAGAGCCCGGCCTTCTTGTACTCCTCGAGCGTGCGGACCATGTTGGTGGCACGCGCGACGGGGATGCGCGAGGCGGCGCCAGCGGACACCTTCCACGCGGCCACGGTCATGCCGGCCGCGCGGCGCTCCGGGATGAGCACGCCGGACGCGCCGAACGCGGCCGCGGAACGCACGATCGCGCCCAGGTTGCGCGGGTCCTGGATGCCGTCGAGCGCGATGATGCGCACCGGCGAAGGGGCCTCGAGCAGGTCGGACGGGTGCGCGTACTCGTACGGCGGCACCTCGAGCGCGACGCCCTGGTGCGGCGAGCCGTCCGCGAGCGCGTCGAGCGTGGCCTTGGTGACCTCGCGGACCGCGACGCCCTGCTCGACGGCGAGGGAGACGATCTCGGTGACGCGGTCGTCCGCGTCGATCCGGTTGAACACGCTCAGCAGCGTCGCGCTCATGCCCTCGCGCAGCGCCTCGAGCACGCTGTTGCGGCCCACCACCAGGTCGACGGCGCGCGAGGTGCGGTCGCGCGGGGTGGTCCGTCCGGCGGTCGGGGGCCGCTTGGCGGCCTCCTTCTCGGCGCGCGCCTTGGCCTTGTACGCCTTGTGGTTGGGCCGCTCCTCCGCCTTGGGCGTAGGACCCTTGCCCTCGAGCGCCTTGCGGCCGTGGCCGCCGGTGCCGACCTTCGCGCCCTTCTTGGATCCCGCAGTTCGGGTCGCGCCGCGGCGCTTCGAGTTACCAGCCATGGCTACAAGGGTACGGGGCGCGCGGCGCCGCGCGCGTCCCGGGCGTCTCACCGTGCACCTCTCCACCCGAGACGATGCGAAAGTCGCCTCCCGCGGACGTGTGCCCGTTCACATCGGGGCACCTGTGTGGATCAGTGCCGAATCGGTGTGGAGAGGTGCCCGTGGGGCGGGCTCAGGAGTCCGCGGCGAGCGACCAGCGGGCGCCGTCGGCGGCGTCCGCGATGACGATCCCCGCGCCGGCCAGCCGGTCGCGGATCGCGTCCGCCGTGCCCCAGTCCTTCGCGGCCCGGGCGGCGGCGCGCGCCTCGATATCCGCCTTGACCAGGAAGTCGAGCGCGCCCATCGCGGAGCTCGAGGCCCCGGCCCTCTCCCCCGCCCACTCGGGCGCGGCGGGGTCCAGCCCCAGGACGTCGAGCATCGCCCGGGCGGCCAGGAGCGCGGAGGCGACCGCGGCATCGTCCCCCGCGGTGAGCGCGGCGTTGCCGGCCCGCACCGTCTCGTGGATCACCGCGAGGGCGCGCGGGACGCCCAGGTCGTCGTCCATGGCCTCGACGAACGCGTCGGGCAGCGCCGCGGCCGCGACGTCCGCGGAGGACACCGCGCCCACCTTCTCCGACGCGCGCGCCACGAAGCTCTGGAAGCGCGCCCACTGCGCGGACGCCTCGTCGAGCGTGGACGGCGAGTACTCGAGCATCGAGCGGTAGTGGACGGCGGCGAGCGCGAGGCGCAGGGCGGCGGGCTCGTGCGCGGCGAGCACCTCGGAGACCAGCAGGCCGTTGCCGAGCGACTTCGACATCTTCGCGCCGGACTGCGTCACCCACGCGGAGTGCATCCACAGGTGAGCGAAGCCGTAGCCGGCGGCGCGGGACTGCGCCTGCTCGTTCTCGTGGTGCGGGAAGCGCAGGTCGAGGCCGCCGCCGTGGATGTCGAACTCGTCGCCCAGGTAGCGCTGCGACATCGCCGAGCACTCGATGTGCCAGCCCGGACGCCCCGGACCCCACGGGGAGTCCCAGGACGCGGTGTCGGGCTCGCCGTCCTTGCGGGCCTTCCACAGCGCGAAGTCGTGAGGGTCGCGCTTGTCCTCGGTGGGCGAGTCCGTGGCCGGCGAGAGGTCGTCGAGCGCCTGGCGCGTGAGCGTGCCGTAGTCCGCGTAGGAGCGCACGTCGAAGTACACCGAGCCGGCCTTCTCATATGCGTGGCCGGCGTCGATGAGGCGCGAGATGATCGCGACGATCTCCGGGATGTGCCCCGTCGCGCGCGGCTCCGCGGCCGGCGGCTTCACGCCCACCGCGGCGTACGCGGCCTGGAACTCGCGCTCGTGCTTGAGGGCCCAGGCCCACCACTCCCAGCCGGCGTCGGCGGCCTTCGCGAGGGTCTTGTCGTCGATGTCGGTGACGTTGCGCACCAGGGTCACCTGGTAGCCGGAGCGCTCGAGCCAGCGCTGCAGCACGTCGAACGCGACGGCGCTGCGCAGGTGGCCCACGTGCGGCGCGCTCTGCACCGTGGGACCGCACAGGTAGATGCCCACCTTGCCGGGGGTGAGCGGCGTGAAGGCGCGCTCGTCGCGGGTGGCGGTGTCGTACAGGTGCAGGGTCACGCGCCCAGGCTACCGGTCGGGTGCCTGGAGGGACGATGCGGTGGTCCCGTTCGCGCCGTGGCGCGCGCGGCCGCGGTGTCAGCCCGCGACGATGAGCGCCGTTGCGATGGCCGCGATGCCCTCGCCGCGGCCCGTGAGCCCGAGCCCGTCGGTGGTGGTGCCGGCCACCGTCACGGGCGCCCCGCACGCGGCGGACAGCGCCGCCTCCGCCTCCGCGCGCCGGGGCGCGAGCTTGGGCCGGTTGCCGATCACCTGGACGCCCACGTTCCCGATCTCGAAGCCCGCCTCACGCACCAGCCGCGCCGACTCCGCGAGCAGCGCGACCCCGGCGGCGCCCGCCCACTCGGGACGCGAGGTCCCGAAGTTCGAGCCCAGGTCTCCCAGGCCCGCGGCGGACAGCAGCGCGTCGCAGGCGGCGTGCGCCGCGACGTCCGCGTCCGAGTGCCCCTCGAGGCCCGGCTCGCCCGGCCACTCCAGCCCCGCGACCATGAGGGGGCGGTCGCCGCCGAACGCGTGCACGTCCACGCCGATGCCGGTCCGGGGCAGGTTCACACGGTCTCCTCTGCGGGCGCGGACCGAACCGCGATGTGCTCGGCCAGCGCGAGGTCGCCGGCGTGGGTGATCTTGACGCCCCACTCGTGCCCGTCGATGGCGACCACGCGGTAGCCGAGGGCACGCGCGAGGGTGGCGTCGTCGGTCGCCTCGGCGCCGCCGCGCGCGTGCGCGTCGAGCAGCACGGACGCGCGGAACGCCTGCGGGGTCTGGACGATGCGGAACCCGGCACGGTCGACCGGGTCGCCGAGCGCGCCGTCGGGGCCGGGCGCGGTCACGAGGGTGTCGACCACCGGGACCACGGGGATGGCGCCGTCCGCGCCGTCCTCCACCGCCGCGGCGACCGCCCGCATGGTGGCCTCGGGCTGGAAGGCCCGCGCGGCATCGTGCACCAGGACCACGTCGTCGGGTGCCGGCGCGAGGGCCGCGAGGCCCGCCGACACGGACCCCTGGCGCGTGTCCGCGCCGGGGACGATGCTCGCGTCGAGTCCCTCGAGCGCCTCACGGAAGGCGTCGAGATGGGTGGGCGGCGCCGTCACCACCACGCGCGAGGCGACCCCCAGCGCGCGCCGCACGGCGTGCGTCACCAGGGGTTCGCCCGCGACGCGCACGAGCGCCTTGGGAAGGTCGGAACCCAGCCGGGTCCCGTAGCCGGCGGCCGTGACCACGGCCGCGACGGTCACGAGGCGAGGACCTCGTCGAGACGGGCCTCGGCGGCCTGCTCGTCGCACTTCTCGGCGAGCGCGAGCTCCGAGACGAGGATCTGGCGCGCCTTGTGCAGCATGCGCTTCTCGCCGGCGGACAGGCCCTTGTCGGTGTCGCGGCGGGACAGGTCGCGGACCACCTCGGCCACGCGGATCACGTCGCCGGATGCGAGCTTCTCGACGTTGGCCTTGTAGCGGCGCGACCAGTTGGTGGGCTCCTCGATGTAGGGCTCGCGCAGCACGCCGAACACCTTCTCGAGACCCGCCTGGTCGACGACGTCGCGGACACCCACCAGGTCGACGTTCTCGGCCGGCACCTCGATGGTCAGGTCACCCTGCGCTACCTTGAGCTTGAGGTAGGTCTTCTCCTCGCCGCGGATGATGCGCTTCTTGATGTCCTGGATCTGGGCCGCCCCATGGTGGGGGTAGACGACGGTCTCGCCAACGACGAAGTTCATGGTGGAGTAATCCCCTTCTCGACGGAACTCCATTCTACCATTTGGCATTTCCCCAATAACAGGCGCATTCCGCCTGGCAGTGGGCCGATGGTCCCCGAAACGGCGTTTTGGCAGCATTCTGTGCCACAAATGGGGCGCGGGCGCGTCGCCGCGGCGCCCGGCACGCGGTGGCCGCGCGACACGCCGAGCCACTATCCTTTCGGTGACTGTCACCCCGGAAAGGTCCCGCCGTGAAGCACCCCGTTCGCGTCCTCTCGCTCGCCGCCGCCGTCGCCCTCGCGACGGCCGGCTGCTCCGCCGTCAACCCGATCACCACGCAGCAGGCGTACGACGCCTCGGACGGCATGAGCGTGGAGGTGGGCGACGTCAAGGGCCTCAACCTCCTGGTCATCACCGAGGGCGAGGGCGAGCCGGCCGTGCTCATCGGCTCGCTGCACAACTACGGCGAGGAGCCCATCGAGGTCTCCGTGGGGCTCGGCACCGGCGAGGCCGTCGCCGTCGAGGTGCCCGCTGGCACGTCCGTCCAGCTGGGCGGCGAGGAGGACGAGACGCACGTCACCGGCACGTCGAGCGCGGCGCCCGGCGGCCTGCAGGACGTGGTCCTCATGTCCGAGCAGGCCGGCACCATCACCGAGACCGTGCCCGTCCTCGACGGCACGCTGCCCGAGTACGAGCCGGAGCTCGACTCGCTGTAACGCGGCGCCGCCGTGCACCCCTCCACACGCGACGTGCACCTCTCCACACAACTGAACCGGAGCATCGTCCCCTACCAGGCATGATGCGAAGAAGCGGGGCCGATGCACACGCACCGGCCCCGCTTCTGTGTGGAGAGGTGATCCCCCGGGTTCAGCCGAAGCGGCCCGAGATGTAGTCCTCGGTGGCCTTCTCCGACGGCGTGGAGAACATGGTCGGGGTGTCGTTCATCTCGATGAGCTTGCCCGGCTTGCCGGTGCCCGCGATGTTGAAGAACGCGGTGCGGTCGGAGACGCGCGCGGCCTGCTGCATGTTGTGGGTCACGATCACGATCGTGTACTGCGACTTGAGCTCCTGGATGAGGTCCTCGATCGCGAGGGTCGAGATGGGGTCCAGGGCGGAGCAGGGCTCGTCCATGAGGAGCACGTCCGGCTTGATCGCGATCGCGCGCGCGATGCACAGGCGCTGCTGCTGCCCGCCGGAGAGCGAGGAGCCGGGCTTGTCGAGGCGGTCCTTGACCTCCTCCCACAGGTTCGCGCCGCGCAGCGAGGACTCGACCAGGTCGTCGGCGTCCGCGCGGGAGATGCGCTTGTTGTTGAGCTTGACGCCCGCGAGCACGTTCTCCGCGATCGACATCGTGGGGAACGGGTTGGGGCGCTGGAACACCATGCCCACGTGGCGGCGGACCGTCACGGGGTCGACGGCGTCGGCGTAGAGGTTGACGCCGTCCATGAGGACCTCGCCCTCGACGCGCGCGCCGGGGATGACCTCGTGCATGCGGTTGAGCGTGCGGAGGAACGTCGACTTGCCGCAGCCGGACGGGCCGATGAACGCCGTCACCGACTTGGGCTCGATCGCGAGCGACACGTCCTCGACCGCAAGGAAGTTGCTGTAGTAGACGTTGAGGTTGTTGACGTCGATGCGCTTGGACACTGAGGCTCCGGTTCTGGCTAGCGGCCGGTCTTGGGGGAGAAGAAGCGTGCGATCAGGCGGGCGATCAGGTTGAGCGCCATCACGATCAGGATGAGGACCAGGGCGGCACCCCACGCGCGGTACTGCGTGATCTCGCCGATGCAGGTCGCGGTGTTGCAGGGCAGGACGCCCTTCTCGTACTCCGAGATGATGTACACCGGGAGCGACATCATGCGGCCGTCGAAGAGGTTGAAGTTCATCGAGTCGGTGACGCCCACCGCGACGAGCAGCGGGGCCGTCTCGCCGATCACGCGGGCGATCGCGAGGGTGACGCCGGTGGTGATGCCCGCGATCGCGGTGCGGACCACCACCTTGAGGACCGTGAGCCACTTGGGCACGCCGAGCGCGTAGGAGGCCTCGCGCAGCTCGTTGGGCACCAGGCGCAGCATCTCCTCCGAGGAGCGGACCACCACGGGGATCATGAGGACCGACAGCGCGATCGCACCCACGATGCCCAGCTTGGTGCCCGGGCCCGCGATGACCGCGAACAGCGAGTAGGCGAACAGACCGGCGACGATCGACGGGATGCCCGTCATGACGTCCACGAAGAACGTGATCGCCTTCTTGAGCCAGCCGCTGCCGTACTCGACCAGGTAGATCGAGGTGAGCAGGCCGATCGGCACGGAGATCACGGTGGCCGCGATGGTCATGAGGACGGTGCCCCAGATCGCGTGGAGGATGCCGCCGAACGCCGGCTCCGCGCCGAACACGCCGCGCATGGACTGCTGGAGGAACTCGAGGTTGAAGCCCGCGTCGAGGCCCTCGGCGTCCGAGATGAAGAAGCGGTCGAGGCCGTTGACCACCACGGTGACGGCGAGCCAGACCAGCGGGATCACCGCGAGCGCGAAGGCGCCGTAGATCACCGCGGTCATGCCCGCGTTCTTGAGGCGGCGCGATCGGGACAGGCCCATCATGGGGGCCGTGGACGTGAGGGTCGTCGTGGCGGTCATCAGTTGGCTCCGGAGAATTCGCTGCGACGGCTGACCACCCAGCGGGCGAGCATGTTGACGAGCAGGGTGATCACGAACAGCGCCAGACCCATCGCGATGAGCGAGTTCACGCCGAGCGCGTTGGCCTCGGGGAACTGCAGCGCGATGTAGGCCGCGATCGTGTTGTGCTGGTTGGGCTGCAGGATGTACGGCGAGAACGTGAGCCCGGGGCTGATGATCATCAGCACGGCCATGGTCTCGCCGAGCGCGCGGCCCAGTCCCAGCATGGTCGCGCCGATCATGCCGGAACGGCCGAACGGGAACACCGCCATGCGGATCATCTCCCAGCGGGTGGCGCCCATCGCGAGGGCGGCCTCCTCGTGCAGCTTGGGGGTCTGCAGGAACACCTCGCGCGACACGGCGGAGATGATCGGGATGATCATGATCGCGAGCACGATGCCCGCGGACAGCGCCACGCGGCCGGTGAAGACCTCGCCGGACTCCGGCGGCGCGAAGATCGGGATCCAGCCCAGGTAGTCCGCGAGGAACTGGTAGAAGGGCTGGAGGAACGGCACCAGCACCGCGACGCCCCACAGGCCGTAGACCACGGAGGGCACGGCCGCGAGCAGGTCGATGAGGTAGCCGAGGCCCTGCGCGAGGCGGCGCGGGGCGAAGTGCGAGATGAACAGCGCGATGCCGATCGCGACCGGGGTGCCCAGCAGCAGCGCGATCACCGAGATGAGGATGGTCCCGTAGACCAGGTACCCGACGATCTCGAGGAGGCTCTGCCCGTCCTCCGGCTTGATGAAGGAGACCGCGTCACCGAGCTCCGCGGCCGGCATCGACACCGCGGGCCACGCCTCCATGAGGAGGAACGTCGCGACGGCGGCGAGGGTGATGAGGATGAGCGAGCCCGCACCGGTCGACACCCACTTGAACGCGTGGTTCGCGGCTGCGCCGGGGTGGGTGCCGTAGTCGCTCGGCGGCGTGGTCTCTGGCGACTGCTCTGTGGTCGTCACGCGAAGGTCTCCCTTGGTTGCGGCCCCATCGTAATGGGCAAGGTGGTGGGCTCACCCGTCGAGGGCGAGCCCACCACCATCAGGTCCTACGAGCGGGTCAGCCCGCCGCGATCTCGTCGAGGATCGACTCGACGTGAGCGGACACGTCCGCGGGCAGCGGGGCCGAACCGGCGGCCTCGGCGGCAGCGGCCTGGCCCTCCTCCGACGCGACGTACTTCTCGAACGCGGTGACGAGCGCACGCTCGGTCTCGTCGTCGTACTGCTGGCAGACGATGTGGTACGAGACCAGGGTCAGCGGGTATGCGGTGGAGTCGGTGGTGGTGCGGTCGATCGCGTACGCGAGGTCGTTCTCACCGTTGGCCGTGTCCGACAGCGGCGACGCGGCGATGATGTTCGCGGCGGCCTCCGGGGAGAAGGGCACGTACTCCTCGCCCACCTTGAGGGCGACGGTGCCGAGGTCGCCGGCGCGCGAGGCGTCCGCGTAGCCGATGGCGCCATCGGTCGAGGTGACGGTGTCGACCACGGCGGAGGTGCCGTCGGCACCCACCGACTGGCTCGCGGCGGTCGAGAACTCCTTGGTGGCCTCGTACGGCCACGCGCCACCCGAGGTCTGCTCGAGGTAGTCGGTGAAGTTCTCCGAGGTGCCGGACGAGTCCGAACGGAACACGACGGTGATGTTCGACGACGGGAGCTCGACGCCCTCGTTCTGCGACGCGATGGCCTCGTCGTCCCAGGTGGTGATCTTGCCGTCGAAGATGTTCGCGATGGTCTCGGCGTCGAGGTTGAGGCTGTCCACGCCCTCGAGGTTGAAGATGACCGCGACGGGCGAGATGTACATGGGCAGGTGGATCGCGCCGGCGTCGCCGTCGCAACGCTCGACGGCGGCGGCGTACTCCGCCTCCTCGAGCAGGCCGTCGGAGCCGGCGAAGGGCACGGCGCCCGCGAGGAACTGCTCGATTCCGCCGCCCGAGCCGACCGGGTCGTAGCCCACGGTCACGTCGGCGTTGAGGGACTGGAAGCCCGCGCGCCAGGCGTCCATCGCGGACTCCTGCGACGAGGCACCGGCGGCCTGGAGGTTGCCCGACAGCTCGACGGCGGTCTCGGAGGTGGCCGCGGCCGAGGCGGTCGCGTCGTCGGCGGCGGGCTCGTTCGAGGCCGAGCAGGCGGCCAGCGACAGCGAGAGCGCTGCGGCGGTCAGGACGACGCCGCTACGGGTGAAAGCCTTCACTTCTGAATCCTCACGTTCATGGGACCCCGGCGGAGCGCCGGGCAGGGCCGGCTGATTGCCGGATGACCTTCACCGTAGGCACGTCAGGTAACGAGGTGCCGGGGGGATTCTGAACTGCGGGTGAACATCCGGTGAACCGGGGCGCTTGTGACCGGATCGTGACGATCCTGGGGTTCGCGCGGGCGCGGCGCGAGGCTTCGTCGGGGCCCGCGCGTTCCGTTGATACGGGAGTGCGGATCCGCGGCGACTTCTCTGCACGGGGCTATCAGCGGAGCGCCGCGGCGCAGTCACGCGGGTTCCGAGCCCGAGGTTTGTCTCGTTCCGTGCTCACCGCGCCGGCACACGTCGCGATGCTCGCGGTTTTCATGCACTCTGGGCGCCTCCGCGCCTCCACGCGCGTACTCGGATGGCTGCGCGGCGGCCGCTGCGAAAGCGTCGTGCCTGGTGGTAGCCCTGCGTGATGAAGCGCGGACCGTCCGCGGCGCCCACGACCCTGCCGAAGTTGCATGAAAACGGCGAGCGCCGCGACCCACACATGCTGGCGTCCGGGCGAGGCGCGCCCGCGCGTTCCGTTGAGACGGGAGTACGGATCCGCGGCGGCTTCTCTGCACGGGCTATCAACGGAGCGTCGCGGGACGATGCCCCGGCCGGTTCGGGCGCCGCCGCGGGACGATGCCCGGGCCGAGTCGGGTGGAGGCGCGCACCCCGTCGCGGCGCGCCTACCCCTCGAAGCTGTACCCGACCCCGCGGACGGTGAGGATGAGCTCGGGCTCGGACGGGTCGGCCTCGACGCGGGACCGGATCCGCTTGATGTGCACGTCCAGCGTCTTGGTGTCACCGAAGTAGTCCGAGCCCCACACGCGGTCGATGATGACCTGGCGAGGCAGCACCCGCCCGGCGTTCTGTGCGAGCAGGTGAAGGAGCGCGAACTCCTTGGGCGGCAGCGACTGGGTCTCGCCGTCGCGGGTGAGCTGCAGCCGCTCGGGGTCCAGGGTGATCCCGGCGACGGTGAGCCGCTCGGGCTCGTCGATGATGTCGCGCTGCCCCGCCGCGTACCTGCGCAGCACGGACCGGATGCGCGCGACCAGCTCGCGGCCGGAGTAGGGCTTGGTGACGTAGTCGTCGGCGCCGAGCTCGAGCCCGATGATCCTGTCGACCTGGTCGTCCTTCGCGGTGACCATGATGACCGGCACGTCGGAGCGCTCGCGCACCGCCTTGAACACCTCGGGGCCGGACATGCCGGGCAGCATGAGGTCGAGCAGGATCAGGTCCGCGCCGTCGCGGATGAACGCGTCGAGGCCGGCGGTGCCGGTGGCCGCGAGGGCGACGGTGAAGCCCTCCCGCTCGAGCAGGAACTGCAGCGAGTCGCGGTACGACTCCTCGTCCTCGACGACGAGGATGCGCGCCTCGGTCATGATGCCTCCTGGTGAACTGCCAGCTTGAAGGTGAAGGTGGACCCCACACCGGGCTCGGACCATAGCGCGACCGAGCCCGCATGCTGCAGGGCGATGTGCTTGACGATGCTGAGGCCCAGACCCGTGCCGCCCGTGTCGCGGGCGCGCGCCGGGTCCGCGCGGTAGAAGCGTTCGAAGATCCGCTCGGCGTCCGCGGAGTCGATGCCGATGCCGCGGTCGATCACGGCGACGGACGCGACGCCGTCGCGCGCGTCCACCGACACGGTGACCGGGCTGCCCTCGTCGGAGTACTGGACGGCGTTGTCGACGAGGTTGCGGAACGCCATCACCAGCAGGTCGCGGTCGCCGTAGACGGAGGGATGCGCGCGCACGTCGGTCACCAGGCGGATCCCCTTGGCCTCGGCCATCACGCGCGCGGCCTCGACCGCCTCGTGCACCACGCCGTCGAGGTGCAGCTCCTCCTGGTCGGCCACGGAGCCGCCGGACTGGAGGCGCGTGATCTCGATGATCTCCTGGATGAGCTTGGTGAGGCGGCGGGCCTCCTTGCGCATCTTCTTGGAGAACTTCCTCACCATCTCCGGGTCGTCGTACGCCTCCTCGATGGTCTCCGCGAGGAGGCTGATCGCGCCGATCGGCGTCTTGAGCTCGTGGGACACGTTGACCGCGAACTCGCGGCGCGACTGCTCCGCGGCACGCGACTCCGTGTTGTCGTTGACCAGCGCGAGGCACAGCTCGTCGTCGACGGGGGTGACGCGGGCGTGCACGAACCGGGGCGTCCGGAGCACACCGCGCTGCACCGCGATCTCCGACTCGATCGCCTCGCCGCGACGCCACGCCTCCTCGGCGAGGTCCGCGAGGTCGGAGTTGAGCGCGCCGTCGGGCCGCGAGACCCCCAGCGCGGCCGCCATCTGATTGCTGAACGCGCTGCGTCGGTCACGCCGGATCACCACGGCGCCGGCCTGCAGCACACCCATGAGCTGCCTGGTCCGGTGCGGGACCAGGGTGTTCTCCTGGATGACCTCCTGGGTCCGGAAGTACTGCAACGCGGCGGTGACGCCGACGCCGATCACCAGGCCTACCAGGGCGGCGATCCATACCTCGGGGCTCATGGCGCCACAGTATCCACCGCCCCCGGAGTTCACCCAATGTTCACGGCGACCACCGATTGTTCACCTGCCCGCCCGGGTGACGCGCGCATCGTCCCTCCGCCCGATGCCAGACTGGAGCCCTTGAGTCTGTAAGGAGAGTCATGCGCACCCTGTTCAACGCCGAGATGGCGGTCCTGGCCGAGGACCTCGTCGCGATGGCCCGCCACGTCGAGTCCGCGATCACCAAGGCCTCGGAGGCCATCCTCACCGGCAACCTCGAGCTGGCCCAGAGCGTCATCGCCGACGACGAGGCCCTCGACGAGCTCGAGACCCAGGTCGACGAGCGCTGCGTCCTGCTGATCGCCCAGCAGCAGCCCGTGGGCCTCGACCTCCGCACCATCATCTCCGCGCTACGCATCTCCGCGTCGCTCGAGCGCATGGGCGACCTCGCCGAGCACATCGCGAAGGACGTCCGCCGCTCGTACCCCGAGTCCGCGATCCCCGACTCGCACCGCGCGATCATCGAGCAGATGTGCTCCGCGGCCACCGAGGCCGCCGGCGAGATCATCCGCCTCCTCGAGACGCGCGACCTCAACGTCGCCGCCGCGATCGTGGAGGACGACGACCGCCTCGACGCCCTCCACGAGCGTGCCTACAAGAGCCTCGTGGACGGCACCTACACGGGCTCCGCGCAGAACACCCTCGACGTCGCGCTGCTGTCGCGCTACTTCGAGCGTTTCGGCGACCACGCGGTGGGGATCTCCCGCCGCATCGTCTACCTGGTCACCGGCGACCACTCGGGCTCCGACGCCAAGATCTGACGCGTCCCGGACATAGCCGAAGCCCCCGACCGGACGGTCGGGGGCTTCGTCGTTCAGGGGGACGATGCGCGGGCCGGGCCTCGTACGAGGCGCAACCGGCGCATCGTCCCGGCTGCTACTTCTTCTTGCCCTGGTTGGCGACGGCCTGGATGGCGGCCGCGGCTGCCTCCGGGTCGAGGTAGGTGCCGCCGGGGTTGGTGGGCTTCAGGGTCTCCTCGTCGAGGTGGTAGACCAGCGGGATGCCCGTGGGGATGTTGACGCCCACGATCGCGTCGTCCGCGATGTCGTCGAGGTGCTTGACGATCGCGCGCAGCGAGTTACCGTGCGCGGCGACCATGACGGTCTTGCCGGCCTTGAGGTCGGGGACCACGGCCTCCTCCCAGTACGGGAGGGCGCGCTCGAGGACGTCCTTGAGGCACTCGGTCTTCGGGATCGGCTCGCCGGCGTAGCGCGGGTCGCCCTCCTGGGTCCACGGGTTGTCGGCGCTGATCTCCGGCGGCGGCACGTCGTACGAACGGCGCCAGATCATGAACTTCTCCTCGCCGAACTGCTCGAGGGTCTCGGCCTTGTTCTTGCCCTGGAGGTCGCCGTAGTGACGCTCGTTGAGGCGCCAGTTGCGCTTCACGGGGATCCAGTGGCGGTCCGCGGCGTCGAGCGCGAGGTTCGCGGTCATGATCGCGCGGCGCAGGAGCGACGTGTGGAGCACGTCGGGCAGGATGCCCTCCTCCTTGAGCAGCTCACCGCCGCGCGTGGCCTCGCCCGTGCCCTTCTCGTTGAGCGGGACGTCGACCCAGCCGGTGAACAGGTTCTTCTCGTTCCACTCGCTCTCGCCGTGGCGGAGCAGGATCAGTGTGTAGGTCATGCGGTCAGCCTAGTAGGGGCGGGCGGCGGTGCGCGTGGCCAACGTCCCGCCCCCTCCCGAGTTCGCTCCGCACGGTTTCACGATCGACACGCGGGCCATCTCGGCCGATTCCGGGCGACACGCCGCTGCGCGCCGAGCGAGACCGTGCGGAGCGAACCAGGGGGCGGGGACCTCGGTCCCGGTGACGCATACCCCCACGGGTACACACTTCAAACGTGGCTGAACTGACCCCCGCCGCGCTGCTCCAGGCCGCCGCCGACCCGGTCCGCTGGGCCGTGCTCGAGCGCCTCGCCGCGGGGCCGCGTTGCGTGTGCGACCTCCAGGAGCACGCCGACGTCTCGAGCACCCTGCTCAGCTACCACCTCAAGGTGCTGCGCGAGGCCGGGCTCGTCACCTCGTCGCGCCGCGGCCGCTGGATCGACTACGCCCTGGCGACCGACGCATCGTCCCGGCTCGCCGCCGCCCTCCCGGTCTCCCGCGCCCTGGTGGAGGCGACGCCGTGACCGTCATGGAGCGCGTTCACACGGCCACGCCCATGCAGCGGCGGGCCGGGCTGGCCGTCGCGGCCGTCGCATGGTGGGTGCTGTACGCGGTCAACCTGCCGTTCTGGGACTGGCTGCTCGGCGACGTCGCGGGGCTCGACCTCTCGACTCGGCTGGGCTCCGGCATCCACTTCTTCCTCTACGACACCACCAAGATCCTGCTGCTGCTCACGGGGATCATCTTCGTCGTGACGGTGCTGCGGTCGTTCATGTCGGTCGAGCGCACGCGCGCGATCCTGGGCGGCAAGCGCGCCGGGGTCGGCAACGTGGTCGCGGCGTCGCTGGGCGTGGTGACGCCGTTCTGCTCGTGCTCGGCGGTGCCGGCGTTCATCGGCTTCGTGGCCGCGGGCGTGCCGGTCGGGGTGACCATGAGCTTCCTCATCGCGAGCCCCCTGGTCAACGAGGTCGCGATCGCGCTGCTGCTGGGCCTGTTCGGGTGGGGGCCGACGCTCCTCTATGTGGCCGCCGGGCTGGTGATCGCGGTGGTCGCGGGGTTCGTGATCGGGAGGCTGCGGCCGGAGACGTGGGTCGAGCCGTTCGTGTTCGAGACCACCCTGGGCGGGGAGGCCGTGGACCCGGGCTACGCCCTCACGTGGAACGACCGCATCCAGATGGGCCTCGAGGAGGTCCGCGACATCCTCAAGAAGATCTGGCCGTACCTCCTGGTAGGCATCGGGATCGGCGCCGCGATCCACGGCTGGGCGCCCGAGCGGTGGTTCGCCGACCACGCCGGCGCCGACAACCTGCTCGCCGTGCCGCTCGCCGTGCTGCTCGGCGTACCGCTGTACTCCAACGCCGCCGGGATCCTGCCGATGGTCGAGGCGCTGTCCGACAAGGGCCTGCCCATAGGCACGCTGCTCGCGTTCATGATGGCGACCGTCGCGCTCAGCCTGCCCGAGACCATCCTGCTGCGCCGCGTCCTCAAGCCGCGCCTCATCGCGATCTTCATCGCCGTGGTGACCGTGGGGATCATCGCGGTCGGCTACCTCTTCAACGCAGTGCTGCCTGCTTGAGTCCCCCGTACCGGAAGGAACCCGCCATGCACATCAAGATCCTCGGCCCCGGATGCGCGAACTGCGCCACCCTCGAGCGCGTGACGCGCGAGGCCGCCGGCGCGCTGGGCCTCGACGCGACCTTCGAGAAGGTCACCGACTACGGCGCCATCGCCGGCTACGGCGTGATGCGCACGCCGGGCCTCGTGGTCGACGAGAAGCTGCTGATGTCGGGCCGCGTGCCCACGGCCGCGACGGTCAAGGAGATGCTCGCACCGCTCGCCTGACGCGCCCGCCCGATTCGCTGCGCACGGTTCCACGCGCGACACCCCGGCAACCACGGGCCGGATTCGGCGACACGCCGAGTCTCACCCAGTGAAACCGTGCGGAGCGAACTGGCGGGGCGGGTCAGACCTCGATCACGCAGGCCGGGCTCTCGATCTCGCCCTCCGCGTACGGAAGGTCGACCACGTCGCCGATGCCCTGCTCCGCCGGGAGCCCCAGCACGTCCGCGAGCGCGAAGGAGCGGGCGCGATGGCCGCGCTCCTCCCCCACCACCAGCCGGTCGCCCAGGACCGCGAAGTAGCGGGGCCAATGCCCGGCGTCGAACGCGCCGCGGTACGTGAGCTCACCCTCCGGGGCGACGTCGAACACGCTGATGACGTCCGCGCCGCGCACGCTCACCAGCAGCACGTCGCCGGCCCCGCGCGAGGCGCCCGGCACCAGCAGCACGTGCGCGTCCTGCAGCTCGGCGCTGCGCGGCGCCGCGAGGGTCGACGGGGCCTCCGCGATCACCTCGGCGGTCGCGGACTCGGGATCCCAGCGCAGCGTCCGCAGGACGTGGTCCAGCTCGCACGTCACGTAGAGCAGGTGCCCCCGCACGGCCACGTGACGCGGCCCGGCGCCGGGCGGCAGGATCGCGGCGATGCCGTCGGGGTCGAGCAGCCCGTCGGCGAGCACCTGGTACCGGCGCAGCTCGTCGGTCCCGAGGTCCGCGACGAGCACGTGCCGCCCGCCCGGTGCGAACAGCGCCGAGTGCGCGTGCGGGCCCTCCTGGCGGTCCTCCACCGGGCCCGAGCCCGCGTGCCCGAGCAGCTGGGCCGGCGCATCGTCCCTGGGTAGCCCGTCCATCCCGAGCGGGACGACCGCGAGGTCGCCGCTCGAGTAGTGGCTGACGTAGAGCGTGAGCGCGTCGGGCGCGAGGAGCAGGTGGCAGGCGTCCGCGCCACCGGTCGCCAGGGTCGCGACGATGCGCGGCGCGTCCGGGCGTCTCACGTCGAGCACCACCACCTGGCTCGCGGGCAGCTCGCACGCGACGTACACCAGCGGCAGCGTCGGGTGCGCGACCAGGAAGGAGGGCGCGGGCAGCTCGAGGACCCGCTCCGCGTGCGGCGACTCAGGCACCGCCGACCGGAAGATCCCCTCGCCCAGCCCCGCCGGCGTGCCGAGCCCGGCCGCCGGATACGTGCCCCAGAGGAGCGTCACTGTGCGGCGTCGTAGGCCTCGCGGACCTTGGCCGGGATGCGGCCGCGCTCGGGGACGTCCACGCCGTTCTCCTTCGCCCAGGTGCGGATCGCCGCGGCGTCGCCGCCGGACGATGCACGGGTCGCCTTGCGCGCGGCGGCCTTGCGGGTCGCGGTGCGGCGGCCGGCGGAGATCCACGGCGCGAGCGCGTCGCGGAGGGCGGAGGCGTTGGCCTCGTTGAGGTCGACCTCGTACGACGAGCCGTCGAGCGAGAATGCGACCGTCTCCGTCGCGACGGAGCCGTCGATGTCATCGACCAGAACGACCTGAACCTTCTGCGCCACTGCATTTCCTTTCACGGGAGGTGAGGCGATATTCGCATTGCATTGTCATGCGCGTCAATTCGCCTCGCGGAACCGTGGAAAATGCCACACCCGAGGAAAGTCGGGAATTATCGGTCGCGAGTTTGCCCGAGAGCTCTCTGCGCGCCGATAACCGCGGCTACCCTAGGCCTGGCGAGGCTCCTGCGAGGAGCCCGCGGGAGCATCGTCCCTGGTGTCCGGCGTGCCGGCCTGCTCCGCCGCAGCCCTCGCGTCCTCCTCGGCGAGAGCGGCACGCTCATTTCTGTCCGCACGGATCACGGAACGCATCGCGAACCAGAAGATCGCGCCCACGCCGATCGACGGGATGATGCCGATCGCGACGGCCTGCCAGGTCTCCACGCCCGCTCCCTTAGTCGTCGGTGGGCTTGACGAGCGGGAACAGGATGGTCTCGCGGATGCCGAGCCCGGTGAGCGCCATCAGCAGGCGGTCGATGCCCATGCCCATGCCGCCGCTCGGGGGCATCGCGTACTCCATCGCGGTGAGGAAGTCCTCGTCGAGGCGCATGGCCTCGTCGTCGCCCTGGGCGGCCATGCGGGCCTGCTGCTCGAAGCGCTCGCGCTGGATGACGGGGTCGACCAGCTCGGAGTAGCCCGTGGCGAGCTCGAAGCCGCGCACGTAGAGGTCCCACTTCTCGACCACGCCGTCGATCGAGCGGTGGTCGCGGGTGAGCGGCGAGGTCTCGACCGGGAAGTCGCGGACGAACGTGGGCGCCGTGAGCGTGTCTCCCACGTGGTGCTCCCACAGCTCCTCGATCAGCTTGCCGTGGTTGACGCGCTTGGGGTCGACGGAGACCTCGAAGCGATCGCACAGCTGCTGGAGGTACGCGACCGAGGTCTCGGGCGTGATCTCCTCGCCGATCGCCTCCGACAGCGAGCCGTACATGGTGATGTTCGCCCACTCGCCGCCGAGGTCGTACTCGGTGCCGTCCGCGAGCGTCACCACCTGGGTGCCGAACACGTCCTGCGCCGCGCCCTGGACCAGGTCCTGCGTGAGGCGGCCGATGGTGGTGTAGTCGCCGTACGCCTCGTACGCCTCGAGCATGGAGAACTCGGGGCTGTGCGAGCTGTCCGCGCCCTCGTTGCGGAAGTTGCGGTTGATCTCGAAGACCTTCTCGATGCCGCCCACGGCCGCGCGCTTGAGGAACAGCTCGGGCGCGATGCGCATGTAGAGGTCGATGTCGTACGCGTTCATGTGGGTGATGAACGGGCGCGCGGCGGCGCCGCCGGGCTGGGTCTGGAGCATCGGGGTCTCGACCTCGATGAAGCCGCGCGAGTGCAGGCTGTCGCGCAGGCTGCGCATCATTGTCGCGCGGTTGCGGGCGGTCTCGCGGGCGAGCGGGCGGGCGATGAGGTCGACGTAGCGCTGGCGCACGCGGGTGTCCTCGGCGAGGTCCTTGTGCAGCGTCGGGAGGGGGCGGAGCGCCTTGGCGGCGACGGCCCAGTCGCTCGCGAAGACGGAGACCTCGCCGCGGCGCGACTTGATCGCGCGGCCCTGGGCGAACAGGTGGTCGCCCAGGTCGACGTCGGCCTTGAACGACGCGAGGGACTCCTCGCCCACCTCGGCGAGGCTGAGCATGATCTGCAGGCGCTCGCCCGCGCCGTCCTGGATCGAGGCGAAGCAGAGCTTGCCCGTGTTGCGGATGAACACCACGCGGCCGGCGACGCCGACCACATCCTGCGTCTCCTCGCCGTCCTCGAGGTGCGCGTACTGCGCCTTGACGTCCGCGATCTCGTGCGTCTTGGGCACGGTGACGGGGTACGCGCCGCGGCCGTCCGCGATGAGGCGGTCGCGCTTCTCGCGGCGCACGCGCATCTGCTCGGGGACGTCGTCCGTGGCGGTCGCGGGGTCGGCGGGGGCGGGCGCGGCGGTCTGCTCAGTCACGGTGAAGATTCTACGTGGGGTGCTGCGGGGGACGGTCCCCGTTAGCTGGGCACGGTCCGAGCGGCGACACTCCGCCGCGGAGGGACGATGCGCGGGTTCAGCCCCGCGTGTCGCCCGCCCGACCGTGCGGAACGGATGGGGGCTGGGCGGGTCAGGCCAGGTCGAGCCCGAGGTCCACGATCGGGCTCGAGTGCGTGAGCGCGCCCACGGACATGAAGTCGACGCCCGTCGCGGCGACGTCGCGCACGTTCGCGAGGGTGAGGCCGCCGGTCGCCTCGAGCCACACCTTGCCGGTGCCTGGCTCCCCCTGCTCGCCCGCACGGACCCGCGCGACCAGCGCGCGCATCGTCTCCGGCGGCATGTTGTCGAGCATGAGGAACCGCGCTCCCGCGGCGATCGCCTCGGCGGCCTGGGCCGCGTCCTCGACCTCTACCTGGACGGGCACGTCGGGGAAGCGCGCCTGGATTCGGGCGATCGCGTCGCCCACCGACCCCGCCGCCACGATGTGGTTGTCCTTCACCATCGCGCAGTCGAACAGGCCCATCCGCTTGTTGACGCCTCCACCCATCCGGACGGCGTACTTCTCGAGCGCGCGCAGACCGGGCGTGGTCTTGCGGGTGTCGAGCACGCGCGCGCCGGTGCCCTCGAGCGCGTCGGCCCAGCGGCGCGTGTGGGTGGCGACGCCGGAGGCGCGCGACATGAGGTTGAGGAGCGTGCGCTCGGCGATGAGGACCACGTGGCCGGGGCCCGCGAACCGCGCGATGACCGCGCCGGCCTCAAGCCGATCCCCGTCGGCCGCCTCCAGGGTGACCGTCGGAGCGGCGAGGCCGAGGCGCTCGGCGACCTGGCGCATCGTCTCCTGGATCGCGCCGATACCTGCGAGGACGCAGTCCTCGCGGGTGGCGACTACGCCGGACACCTCGACGTCGGCGGGGATGGTGGACTGCGTGGTGACGTCGCGGCCGGGGGCGGTGCCCAGGTCCTCGTCGAGCGCGAGGGAGACGATGCGCGCGAGGGCTGTCGCGTCGAGCGGCGCCTCCTGCGGCAGCTCCTCGGGATGCGGCGGGCGGGGCGCGTCGGGCGCAGCGGCGGTAGCGGCGGCGGTCATGGGGCCATTCTGCCTGCCGGGACCCGGGGCCTGGCCCGCATATACCCCCTCGGGGTATCCTGGCCGCTGATCGTCACCCACCCGGAGGAGCACGCGATGACCGAGATTCACCTGAGCGCCGAGGACATGGACCCCGTCGTCAAGCGCCTGCGCCGCGCGCACGGCCAGCTCGCGGGCGTGCTGAAGATGATCGAGGACGGCCGCGACTGCGCCGACGTCGTCACCCAGCTCGCCGCCGTCTCCAAGGCGATCGACCGCGCCGGCTTCACCATGATCGCGACGGGACTCGAGCAGTGCGTCCGCGCCGACGAGGACACCACCGAGGCCAAGGAGCGCCTCCAGAAGATGTTCATGTCGCTGGCCTGAGCCGGCTCTCCGGCGGCACCCCGCCGCCGGACCCGGACGGGCCTCGCAGGAGGCCCGTCACCCGTGCATCGTCCCCGCGAGATGTGATTCGGGACCAAGGTCGGAATATACCCCCGGGGGTATCTGTTAGCCTGGTTCCCGAAACTTCGACGGAAGGACCTCACATGCGCATCCTGGTGATCGGTGGAGTGGCAGGCGGCATGAGCGCCGCGGCCCGCGCGCGCCGCCTCGACGAGCACGCGGAGATCATCGTGCTCGAGAAGGGCAAGTACGTCTCGTTCGCGAACTGCGGCCTGCCCTATCACGTGAGCGGCGAGATCGAGCAGGACTCGTACCTGCTGCTGCACACGCCGGAGACCCTCCGCGCGTCGCTCGACCTCGACGTCCGCACCGAGCACGAGGTCATCGGAATCGACCGCACCGCGCAGACCGTCCTGGTCGCGACCCCCGCCGGCACCGAGACGCTGTCCTACGACGCGCTGGTGCTCTCCCCCGGTGCTGATGCGATCGTCCCGCCGATCCCCGGCATGGACCTGCCCGAGGTCACCCACCTGCGCACCGTCGACGAGGCGCGCTCGCTCGCTGCCCGCACCGCCACCGCGAAGCGCGCGGTCGTGATGGGCGCCGGGTTCATCGGCCTCGAGACCGCCGAGGCGTTCCGCCACCGCGGCCTCGACGTCACCCTGGTCGAGCTGGCCCCGCAGGTGCTCCCGCCGCTCGCGCCCGAGATGAGCGCGCTCGTCGAGAAGGAGCTGCGCGCGAACGGCGTGGACGTGCGCACGGGCGTCGCGGCGACCGGCGTGCGCGCCGGCTCCGCCGGGGACGATGCCGCGGTCACCGTCTCGCTCGGCGACGGCACCGAGGTGGCGGCGGACATCGTGGTGGTGTCCGTGGGCGTGCGGCCGAACTCGTCGCTCGCGGCCGAGGCGGGCCTCGAGGTGACCGACCGCGGCGCGATCGTGGTCGACGAGCTCCAGCGCACCTCGGACGCGCACATCTGGGCCGCGGGGGACGCGATCGCCGTGCGCCACGGCGTCACCGGCCAGGTGGGCCCGGTGCCGCTCGCCGGCCCCGCGAACCGTCAGGGCCGCCGCGCGGCGGACTCGATCATGGGTCGCACCGACAAGGCACAGCCGGTGCTCGGGACCGCCATCGTGCGCGCGTTCGGGCTGACGGCCGCCATGACGGGCGCGTCGCCGCGCATGCTGGACGCGGCCGGCATCGAGTACTTCGTGGTCCACACGCACCCCGGCAACCACGCGGGCTACTTCCCCGGCTCGCAGATCCTGCACCTCATGGGCGTGTTCTCTCCCACCGGGGAGCTGCTGGGTGCCCAGGCCGTGGGCCCGGACGGCGCCGACAAGCGCATCGACGTGCTCGCCACGGCGCTGCGGGCGGGCTTCTCTGCCGACGACATCGCGGAGCTCGAGCTCGCATACGCACCCCCCTTCGGGTCCGCCAAGGACCCCATCAACATGCTGGGCTTCGCCGCGCAGAACGTCATCAACGGCACCACCACCCTGTGGACGGCCGCAGACCTCCCGTGGGTCGTGGACAACGCGCTGCTCCTCGACGTGCGCAGCGAGCGCGAGTACGCCGGCGGCCACCTGCCGACGGCGGTCAACCTGCCGCACACTCACCTGCGCGAGTACATCGAGGGTGTGAAGCAGCTCGCGGCCGGGCGGCCGATCCGCGTGATCTGCGCCTCGGGCGTGCGCTCGTACTACGCGCACCGCGTCCTGAGCCAGCACGGCTTCGACTCGGCGACGTTCGACGGCGGCATGTTCACGCTGGTCGAGGCCGTCCCGGGCGTCGAGCTCGCGACGGGTGCGTTCCAGCCCGCCTGATCCGGAGCGCCGGCCCGGCGAGAACGGCGAGCGCGCGCGACCGCGCCAGTGGTGCGCGCACGCTCGCCGTTTTCATGCACTTTCGCGAGCCTGGTGACGCGCGACCGGCCCGCATACGGACGCCATTCGACCCGATCGGCGCCACATCTAGCAGGAAGATCGGGACAAGCTCCCATCTGGCACCCGATTCAGCACGCCAGCGCGCCGAACGGGCGCTCCCCACTCGCCGGAACCGATCGCGCCCTTCGCGAGAGTGCATGAAAACGACGAGGGTGGCGGTACGAGCCTCCGCACCCCGAGCGATGCGGGCGTCTCCGGCGTCGCGCGCAACACGGGTCGGTGTGTGCAGCGCGCGCGGTCGACGCCGGCCCGGCGCGGGTGGAGCATGGCTCCCATGAGCGACGTCACCTCCGCCGACGGCACCCGGATCGGACACGAGAGCCTCGGCACCGGCCCTGCGATCGTGGTCGTCGACGGGGCCATGTGCTTCCGCGACTCCGGGCCGGCGCGCGGCATCGCGGCCGCCCTCGCGACCCACCTCACCGTCCACGTGTACGACCGTCGCGGACGGGGCGCGAGCGGCGACACCGCACCCTTCGCCGTCGAGCGCGAGATCGAGGACATCGCCGCCGTGATCGACGCGGCGGGCGGGACCGCGGCGCTCCTCGGGATGTCGTCCGGCGGCGCCCTCGCGGCTCGCGCCGCCGCGGCGCTGGGCGACGCGGTGACGCATCTGATCGCCTACGAGCCTCCATTCATGCCGCCGCCGGCACGCGACGGAGCGGCGGCGTACACCGCCGCGCTCACCGCGGCGCTCGAGCGGGGCGATCGCGATGGCGCGCTGGCCGCGTTCTTCGCGCGGGTGGGCGTCCCCGACGCCGCCGTGGAGACGATGCGCCGGTCGCCCGGGTGGGAGGGCAACCTGGCGATCGCGCCGACCTTGGCGTACGACGATGCGGCGATGGGCGACTCGTCGGTTCCGGACGACCTCGCGGCCATTGGCGCACCCACGCTCGCGCTGGCCGGTTCGGCGACGCCCGACTTCCTGCAGTGGGGCGCGCGCGAGCTCGCCGCGACCGTCCCCGGCGCGACGTTTGCGCTGGTGGAGGGCCAGGGCCACGCGGTGGATCCCGACGCGCTCGCGCCCCACGTGGTCGGCCTCGTCGGGTAGCGGCCTACTCCCCCAGCTCGAGCGGCGCCTGCGCGAACTCCAGCGTGCCGTCCGGTGAAAGCCGCGCGGCCAGGTGGACCGCCCACTCGGGATCGGTCTCGGGGAAGTCCGAGCGCTGGTGGCCACCGCGGGACTCCTCGCGCAGCAGCGCGGCCTCGACCAGCACGGAGGCCGCCGCGACGATGTTCGTGGTCTCCCACTCCGCCACCTGAGGCACCACGGCCGTCACCGGGTCCGTGTGGAAGCGGGCGCGGATGCGATCCAACCGGGCCACCGCATCGTCCAGGGTGTCGCCGTCGCGAACCGGCCCCGCGCCCTCGTGGGCGATGGCCTGGACTCGCGGGCGCATCGTCGCCGGTACCAGGGCTGACTCGCCCGACCGCTCGACGGGCTCGAGCTGGGTGAGGACCCCGTCCGCCACCATCTCCGCGGCGTCGCGCGCCGCGCGGCGCGCGAACACGAGCCCCTCGAGCAGCGAGTTCGAGGCGAGGCGGTTGGCGCCATGGACGCCCGTGCACGCGGCCTCGCCGATGGCGTAGAGGCCGCGCTGCGTCGAGCGCCCGTGGAGGTCCGTGAGGATGCCGCCGGAGTGGAAGTGCTGCGCGGGCGCGACGGGGATGAGGTCGCGCGACATGTCCAGGCCGTGGCCCTCGAGGGAGCGCCAGATGGATGGGAAGCGGCGCTCGAGGAAGTCCCGGTCGAGGTGGCGGCAGTCGAGGAAGACGGAGTCGGACTCGTCCTCGCGCATCACGTCGACGATGGTGCGGCTCACCACGTCGCGGGGCGCGAGCTCGGCGAGCTCGTGGCGGCCCACCATGAACCGCTCGCCCGCGCCGTTGAGAAGGTAGGCCCCCTCGCCGCGGACCGCCTCCGAGATGAGCGGCAGCTGGCCGCGCGCGTTCGCGCCCTGCCACAGCACCGTCGGGTGGAACTGCACGAACTCGACGTCCGCGACCGCGGCGCCCGCGCGCAGCGCCGCCGCGAGGCCGTCGCCGGTCGACGAGGCGGGGTTGGTCGAGGAGCGGAACACCTGGCCGATGCCGCCCGTCGCGAACACCACGGCCTTCGCGAGCGCCGCGCCCACGCCGTCGCGCGAGCCCTCACCGATCACGTGGATGGTCGCGCCGCAGACGGGGCCCGGGCGGCCCTCCGCGTCGGGCGCGCCCGTGAGGAGGTCGACCACCATGGCGTGCTCGATGACCTCGATGCCGGGGTCGTTGCGGATCGCCTCGAGCTGCTCGACCAGGGCGCGGGAGACCTCGGCGCCGGTGGCGTCGCCGCCCGCGTGCACGATCCTGTCGCGGTGGTGGCCGCCCTCGCGCGTGAGGGTGAGGTCGCCGTCGGGGCCGGTGTCGAACTGCGCGCCGCGGCGCAGGAGCTTGCGGATCGAGTGGGGGCCCTCGGTCACGAGGACCCGGACGGCCTCCTCGGAGCACAGCCCCACGCCGGCGACCAGCGTGTCCTCGAGGTGCTCCTCGGGAGTGTCCTCGGGGTCCAGCGCCGCCGCGATGCCGCCCTGCGCCCACACCGTGCTGCCCGAGGACAGCAGCCCCTTGGTCACCACGAGCACGCGGTCCACCTTCTCGCGCAGGTCGAGCGCGGTGGTGAGGCCAGCGATGCCGGAGCCCACCACGATGACGTCGGTCTCGATGGTCCAGCCGGGCTGAGGCGCGGCCAGGCTGCGCACGAAGGCGGTCATGAACGCCAGGCTACCGGCGCGGATGCGGGACCCCGACCGGGACCCCGACCGTGCGGAATGGATTGGGGGTGGGGCTCAGCGCGCCGGGAACGCGTCCCAGCCGCGCTCGTGGAACGCGTGCACGGGCAGGCCGGACGGCTCGAGCCCGTCGGCGCCCGCGGGGACCAGCCCCGGCTCGTCGGACAGCTCGACCACGCGGTTGGCGGCGTCGACGAACACGACGTGGGGCTCGAAGGTCCGGGCCTCGGCGTCGGCGAGCATGCCGTAGCCGATGATGATGACCAGGTCCCCCTGGTGCACCAGGTGCGCCGCCGCGCCGTTGATGCACAGCACCCCCGAGCCGCGCTCCCCCGGGATCGCGTACGTGGTGAGCCGTGCGCCGTTGGTGATGTCGACGATGTCCACCTGCTGGCCCGGCAGCAGGTCCGCCGCCTCCATGAGGTCGACGTCGATGGTGACGGAGCCCACGTAGTGCAGGTCCGCCTGGGTGACGGTCGCGCGATGGATCTTGGAGATCATCATCGGGCGCTGGAGCGAGGTCATGAGGGATCCTTCCGACGCGGTGGCACGGGGCGGGCGGGGGCAGGCGGGCCGGGTGTCAGCCGAGCAGGGGCCCGATCCGCGTCACCACGTTGTCGATGAGCCGCGTCTCTCCCACGTGGGCGGCCACGGCGATCACTGCCTCTCCACGGTAGTCCCCGTCGAGCCCCTCGGCGGTGACGGGATCGAGCGCCGCGAGGTAGTCGAGCTTCACGCCTGGCTCGCGGGCGAGCGCCGCCTGGGCCGCGGACACGGCCTCGTCGAGGTCGGCACCTGCCCGGGCCGCGGCATCGGCCGCCATGACGGCCTCCGAGAGGATGAGCGCCTGTGCGCGCTGCGGCGCGGTGAGGAACACGTTGCGGGAGGACAGCGCGAGCCCGTCGGCGTCGCGCACCGTGGGAACGGCGACCACCTCGACCCCCATGGTGAGGTCGCGCACCATGGTGCGCACGGCGATGAGCTGCTGCGCGTCCTTCTGCCCGAAGAACGCGAGGTCGGGCTGCGTGAGATGCATGAGCTTGCACACCACGGTGAGCACGCCGTCGAGGTGACCGGGACGATGCGCCCCCTCGAACACCTCGCCGATGCGTCCCGCGTTGACCGTCACCACCGGCGGCCCGCCCGGATAGACCTCCTCGACGCCGGGCGCGAAGACCACGTCGACGCCCAGTGGCTCGAGGAGCGCGCAGTCCTCGTCCAGCGTGCGGGGGTAGGTGTCGAGGTCCTCGGCGTCGTCGAACTGGAGGGGGTTGACGAAGATGGTGACCACCACCTCGTCGGCGGCCTCGCGCGCGGCGCGCACCAGCGCGAGGTGGCCCTCGTGCAGCGCGCCCATGGTCATGACCACGGCACGCGAGGGCCTGTCCCCGGAGCGCCGGGCCGGCCGCACCGCCGGTCCCCGCAGCTCGCTCGCGGTGTGGACTACACGCATCAGTCCCCCATCCCTTCCGTGCCGAGCGTCGCGATGAGGTCGGCGTACTGCGCGGGCCCGATCCGGCCGCCGCTGAGTGCCAGGTCGGCCGTCGCGCGCGCCATGGCACGATACGCGAACAGCGCCTCGGGCTGCCCCTCCAGCGCGCGCAGGTGGGCCGCGACGGTGCCCGCGTCGCCGCGCACCACCGGCCCGGTGAGGGTCGACACGGCGCCGGGCGCGTCGCGCAGCGCGCCATCCACGGACGCGTGGATGAGCGGCCCCAGCACCCGTGCGGGCTCCTCGATCCCGATCCGCGACAGCACCTGGCTGGCCTGCGCGACCGCGGTCACCACGTGGTTCGCACCGTGCACCAGGGCCGCGTGATAGAGCGGCCGGTCCCACTCCTCGACCACCACGGGCTCGCCGCCCATCTCCACCACGAGCGCCTGCGCGATGGGCAGCATCCCGGGCGGCGCGGTGACGGCGAACACGGCGTCGATCAGGCGCGACCGGTCGAGCGACGTGCCGGTGAATGTCATGGCGGGGTGGATCGCCAGGGGGACGATGCCCGGGGTAGCGGTCTCGGACAGCACCTGGATCCCGTGGCGCCCGGACGTGTGGACCACCAGCTGCCCGGGCCTCCAGGCCTCGACCTTGGACAGGCCCGTGGCGACGGGCCCGATCGCGTCGTCCGGGACGGTGAGCAGCACCAGCTCGGCGGCGCGGACCACCTCGTCGGGGTCGGCGATGGGCACGCCCGGCAGCAGCGCCTCGATGCGGGCGACCGTCGCGTCGGACACGCCGGACGCGGCGACCACGTCGTGGCCCGCCTCCCGCAGCGCCGCCGCGAGCACGGCGCCCACGCGCCCCGCCCCCACCACGCCGATCCGGAGCCTGCCCGGCCGGCGCGTGTTGCCGTTGACCGCGTGACCGCGGACGTCATCCATGAGTCGCCTCCTGCTCGAGCCCGACCGCGCTCATCCACTGCTCCGGGGTCTGCCGGCGCCGGCCCTCCCGCGCCCGCTGGGCCTGGGCGTCCAGCAGGGCCACCGCATCGTCCACCGCGAGGTGCGCCGCGACGGGCTGCACCGGTCCCTGCGTCGAGTGCACCACCACGTTCGCGAGGCCCAGCGCGCGGCGCAGCGGGCCCTGCGTGAGGCCCAGGGACTGGGTGCGCTCGTGCGGGACCACGAACAGCTCCTTCTCCCAGCGGCCGCGGCGGATCAGCAGCGCGCGGTCGGTGGCGCGGACGCCGCGGAACCGCCACTGGAGCGGGTCGACGCGACGCGCGCGCTCGGGGCTGGTGGTGAAGCCGCCCTCGTCGCCACGACCGTGCAGCGCATGGCCGAGCGTGCCGGACGGGTCCGGGTCCCCCAGGTCGGGCAGCACCAGCCACACCGCGAGCAGCGCCTCCTCGCGCGTCGCGACGGGATGCAGCACGGACACGGACTCCTGGTCCTCGCCGTAGCCCGCGACGTTGATGGTGATGCGCCACCAGTCCTGACCGCGCCACCACCAGGGCTGATGCAGGCGGATCGCGGCGACGCGGCCCGGCGGGACGGTCTGCTTGCGGGTCTCCGTGAGGCCGTGGCGCAGGCGCAGCCCGTCCGCGGAGATGCCCGCCGTGAACCCGAAGCCGCCGTTGAGCCGCGTCCAGAAGTAGCCGAGCAGTCCCGCGAGCGCCGTCACGATCGCCACCACGCTGGTGCCCAGCACGGCGGCCACCGCGCCCCACACGTCATAGTCGAAGCCGAGCACCGCGATCAGCGCGACCACCGGCGTCGCGAGGAGGACAAGCGTCGGGGTGGACAGCGCGATCGAGCCGAGCAGCCGGCCCGCGGGGAGGCGGTAGACCTCGCGCTCCTCGGCGGCGGCCACGGCCGTGCGGGGACGCTCCAGCGGGTGGCCGATCAGGCCGGGGGACGATGCCGGGGCGACGTCCTCGCCCGGGGTGACCGGGGCATCGTCCCCGGTATCCGCGGTGCCGCGCACGCCGGCGGCGAGCGCGAGGATCTCGTTGCGGAGGGCCTCGGCGTCGCCGAGGCGGAGGAACTTGAGCTCGACGCCGGACTTCTGGCCGCCGGCGACCTGGATGGTGATGGCGGCGAAGCCGAAGACCCGGGCGAGGAGCGGCTGGACCACGTCGACGGCCTGGAGGCGGTCCAGTCGGGCCTGGCGCTGCTGGCGGGTGACGATCCCCTGGCGGAGGTAGACCGCATCGTCGCCGATGCGGAACTCGGTGCGGCGCCACTGCCAGTACGAGACCGTGATGGTGAGCGCGAACGCGAGGGTCGCCGCCGCGACCAGGCCCAGCAGCGGGAACTGGTCGAAGAAGGAGAACTCCTCGTCGCCGCCGTCGACCCAGTCGGGCAGGTACTGGTGGATCCAGTACGCGAGCAGCAGGCCCAGGATCGCCCAGCCGCCCAGGAACGGCGAGACCGGGTGCAGGCGCGTCCACTCGCGAGGGGCCTGATAGATGTGGCTGTTCATGGGTGTTCTTGGCCGGGTCAGAGGCCGGCGAGGCGGGCCTCGCCGCGCGTGGTGAGGCGGTCGCGGAGGCGGGCGGCCTCGTCCGCGGGGACGCCGGCGATCGACGCGTCGGTGCCGGGGCTGGCGGTGTGGAGCTGGACCGTCGCGATGCCGAGCGCGCGGTCGATCGGGCCGGCTTTCACGTCGACGAACTGCATGCGGCCGTACGGCACCACCGTGACGGAGCGGAACATGCGGCCCTTCTTCACCATGAGGTCGTCGGTGGTCTCGGCCCAGGCGTGGGCGGTGACCTGGCGGACGACGATCCAGCTCGCCCACGCGCCCGCGACGGCCAGGGCGGCCGGGGCCGTCCAGACCCAGGCGGCTTGGGTGAGGAGCGCAGTGATCGCGGTCGCGAGGATGAGGACGCCGAGCGTGATCCACAGCGTGATGAGGCGTGCCGTGATGAGACGGGGAGACACGGAGATCCACGCGGCGTTGTCGTACCAGCTCATGGTGTCCAGTCTGCCAGTGGTGGGTGTGGGTGCCGGCGCGGCACCCCGCGCTGCGCTCCGCTGCCCCGGCGCTCCGCCGCCCTCACGCGCTATGGGGAACTCAGCGACGGTTCGATGGGATTGCGTGCTGCTGCGGGGAACTGATTGGCGGTTGAGCTCGCCGAGCGTGCGAGCGCGGGCGTGCGACGGCGGTCCGGCGCCATCCGCGGCCGATCGTCGCTGAGTTCCCCCAGGCAACTCCGGACCGCGCGAAAGCGTCAGCCAGTTCCCCATAGCGTGTGCGGACGGGGGCGGGCGCGGCCGGCGCGCCAGCTACGGCGTGGTCTGCGGGGCCTGCTTGCCTTCCTCAGAGGAGGAGTCGTCCTTGCACCAGTGCTCGGCGATGAGCGCAGCCACCACCATCGCCAGCCCGCCCAGCGCGGCGATGAGCGCGGAGATCGCGACCTCGCGGCGCGGCGCGTGCGACCACTCGAGCGCGATCGCGAGGCCGTAGCCGGCGAACGCGCCCGCGAGGATCGTGCCCGTGTAGGCGCAGGCCTGCGCGAACACCGCGGTCCGGGCCGCGCGCAGGCCGCTGAGCCCCGGGTTCTTGCCGCGCCGGTACTGGCGCACGCCCCAGCCGAGCCACAGCGCGACCAGCCCCACGCCCACCGCGATCGCGGCGACCGTCCACGGCACCGCCATGGGCGAGGCGCCCGAGTTCACCGCGGTGAGCGACACGCCCCAGGCGACCGCGCCCACGATCACCGCGAGCACGCCCAGCCTGGCGCGGTTCAGCGGCTCCATCGCGACTCCCGGTGCGGCACGGTCACTGCTGCGCGGGCCACTGCGCCTGGACCAGCTCCACGCCCTCGGTGCCGACGGCCGTCGCGAGCGACTCGACGGTCCCGGCGCCGGGCACGTCGTAGTGCGGCGCGAGGGTCGCCCACGGCTGCAGCACGAACGCACGCTCGGTGGCGCGCGGGTGCGGCACCACCAGGTCCTCGGCCGCGAAGGCGCGGTCGCCGTACGCGAGGATGTCGAGGTCGAGCGTGCGGGGGCCGTTCTCGACGTGACGCTCGCGGCCGTGCAGCACCTCGATGCCCTGGCACGCGGCGAGCAGCTCGCGCGGCGCCATCGCGGTCATGATCTCGACCACCGCGTTGAGGAAGTCGTCCTGGTCGGGGCCGCCCACGGGACGGGTCCTGAACAGGGAGGATGCGCGCTGGACCATGATGCCGGGGATGCGGTGCAACTCCCACAGCGCCTCACGGAAGGTGGTGTCGACGTCGCCGACGTTGCCGCCGAGCGCGAGGTACGCGACCACGGGCTGGACGGGAGGGTTGTCGGCCGGGTCGTCGGAGTGGACGCGCGGCGCGAACGGGTCGCCCGACAGCCCCGCCGAGGAGCCGATCCGCTTGTCCGCCCACAGCGCCCCCGACCGCAGGTCGCGGCGGATCTTCACCATGACGTCGCGGAACTCGACGTGCAGCGGCGCCTGCGGCTTGTGCACCACCACGTCGACGCAGTGGACGCCCTCCATCTCGAGGATCGCGCGCGCGATGTGCTCCGCGACGGTCTCGAGGAGGTCGTTGGGGTCGCCACCCAGCACCTCGGCGGCGCGGTCGGCGATGTCGGAGTAGTTGACGGTCTTGGCGAGGTCGTCCTTCGAGGCGGCGCTGCGCGTGGACACGTGCGCGACCACGTCCGCGAGGAACAGCTGCCCGGACTCCTTCTCGGGCTGGTACACGCCGTGGAAGGCGGTCACGCGGATCCCCTGGACGATGATCTGGTCGAGCTCGACCCCATCCTTGAGGTACGGGCTGATCGTGGGCGTCGTCATGCCTGTCATCCTTCCGTTCGTGCGGCGTTCTCCCAAGCCGACACGACGCGCAGGGCGTCGACGGCGGCGCGGGCGTCGTGGACCCGCACCGCCCACGCGCCATGCGCGGCGGCGAGGGTGGTGACGGCGGTGGTGGCGGCCTCGCGGGCGGTCGGGTCCGCGGCGTCGACGCCCGGGCGGGCGATCGCGGCGCCGAGGAACCGCTTGCGGCTCGCGCCCACGAGGACGCGGCGGCCGGCGGACCAGTCGCCCATGCGGGCGAGGAGCGGCCAGTTGGATTCGGTCACCTTGGAGAAGCCCAGGCCCGGATCGAGGACGATGCGGTCCTCGCCCACGCCTGCGGCCACCAGGGCGTCGACGCGCGCCTCGAGCTCGCGGCCCACCTCCGCGACCACGTCCCCGTAGGCGTCGAGCCGGTCCATCTCCGTGGAATGGGCGCGCCAATGCATGGCGATGAACTCGCAGGCGAGGTCGGCGACCGTCCCGGCCATGGCATCGTCCGCCAGGCCGCCGGAGACGTCGTTGACGATGCTCGCGCCGGCCTCGACGGCGGCGCGCGCGGTCGAGGCGTGCATGGTGTCGATACTGGTCGCGACGCCGGCCTCGCTGAGGGTGCGGATGACGGGCACCACGCGGCGCTGCTCCTCGTCGGGGCTGACGCGGGCGGCGCCGGGGCGGGTGGACTCGCCGCCCACGTCGACCAGGTCCGCACCGTCGTGCGCGAGCTGGACGCCGCGGGCGATCGCGACGTCGAGGTCGGCGTACAGGCCGCCGTCGCTGAAGGAGTCGGGCGTGACGTTGAGGATGCCCATGACGAGCGTCACGACGCCTCCCTCTACTTGCCGACGATGAGGCTCATGGCCTCCGCGCGGGTCGCGCCGTCGCGCATGATGCCGCGCACGGCGGAGGTGACGGTGCGGGAGCCGGGCTTGCGGACGCCGCGCATGGACATGCAGAGGTGCTCGGCCTCGACCACGACGATGACGCCGCGCGCGCCCAGCTCGACGACCAGCGCGTCCGCGACCTGCGTGGTGAGGCGCTCCTGCACCTGGGGGCGCTTGGCGAACACGTCGACCAGGCGGGCCAGCTTGGACAGGCCGGTGATGCGGCCGTCCGTGCCGGGGATGTAGGCGACGTGCGCGACGCCGTGGAACGGGACGAGGTGGTGCTCGCACATCGAGTACAGCTCGATGTCCTTGACCAGGATCATCTCCTCGTGACCCAGCTCGAAGACGGCGCTGAGGACGTCGGCGGGGTCCTGGTGGAGGCCTCCGAAGAACTCCTCGTAGGCGCGCGCCACCCGGCTGGGGGTGTCGCGCAGGCCGTCGCGGTCGGGGTCCTCGCCCACGGCGGCCAGGATCTCCCTGACCGCCGCCTCGATGCGGGGCTTGTCGACGGTCACGGTCAGCTGTCCCCGCGGTCCAGGACGTCGGGCTCGACCAGGTCGGGCGCGGGGACGTGGTCACCCGGGTCCGCCGGGGTGACCCCGGCATCGTCCCCCTGCTCGCCGGTCTCGCCGGCGGGCTTCTCGATGGCGCCACCCTTGACCTCCGCCGGGGCGGCGGTGATCCAGGCGCCGGAGATCCACTCGTCGCGGTTGGCGATCTTCTCGACGGGCTCGAAGATCGAGGCGAGCTCGTTCTCGCCGAGCGTCTCCTTCTCGAGGAGCGCCTCCGCGAGGGTGTCGAGGATGCCGCGGTTCTGGGTGAGCGCGAGGGTGGCCTCGGCCATGGCGTTGTCCATGAGCGCGCGGACCTCCTGGTCGACCGTCGAGGCGACGGACTCGGAGAACTCGCGGCCGTGGCCCATGTCGCGGCCCAGGAACACCTCGCCGGAGCTGCCGGTGAGGCGCACGGAGCCGATCTTGGTCGACATGCCGTACTCGGTGACCATCTGCTTGGCGATCTCGGTGGCCTGCGAGATGTCGTTGGACGCGCCGGTGGAGGGGTCGCCGAAGACGAGCTCCTCCGCGATGCGGCCGCCCATCGCGTACGCGAGGTTGTCGAGCAGCTGGTTGCGGGTCTTGGAGTAGCGGTCCTCCTGCGGCATCACCATCGTGTAGCCGAGCGCGCGTCCACGCGGGAGGATCGTCACCTTGGTGACCGGGTCCGTGTGGCGCATCGCCGCTGCTACCAGGGCGTGTCCGCCCTCGTGGTAGGCGGTGACGCGCTTGTCGTGGTCGTTCATCACGCGGGTGCGCTTCTGGGGGCCGGCGATGACCCGGTCGATCGCCTCGTCCATCTCGTCGGAGCCGATCTGCTGCTTCTCGCGCCGTGCCGTCAGCAGGGCCGCCTCGTTGAGGACGTTCGCGAGGTCCGCGCCGGTGAAGCCGGGGGTGCGGCGCGCGAGGGCGTCGAGGTCCACCTCGGGGCTGATGGGCTTGCCCTTGGCGTGCACCTCGAGGACCTTGACGCGGCCCTTGAGGTCGGGCGCGTCGACGCCCACCTGGCGGTCGAAGCGGCCGGGGCGCAAGAGCGCGGGGTCGAGGATGTCGGGCCGGTTGGTCGCCGCGATCATGATGATGTTGGTGTGGGCGTCGAAGCCGTCCATCTCGACGAGCATCTGGTTGAGCGTCTGCTCGCGCTCGTCGTGACCGCCGCCCAGGCCGGCGCCGCGGTGGCGGCCCACCGCATCGATCTCGTCGACGAAGATGATGGCCGGGCTGTTCTTCTTGGCCTGCTCGAAGAGGTCGCGTACGCGGGACGCGCCCACGCCGACGAACATCTCGACGAAGTCCGAGCCGGAGATGCTGAAGAAGGGCACGCCCGCCTCGCCCGCGACGGCGCGCGCGAGCAGCGTCTTGCCGGTTCCGGGCGGGCCGTACAGCAGGACGCCCTTGGGGATCTTGGCGCCCACGGCCTGGAACTTGGCGGGGTTCTCGAGGAACTCCTCGATCTCCTTGAGCTCCTCGACGGCCTCGTCGACGCCGGCGACGTCCTCGAACTTCACGGTCGGGGTGTCGGGGGTGACCAGCGAGGCCTTCGACTTGCCGAAGCTCATGAGGCGCCCGCCGCCACCGCCCTGCATGTTCGACATGAGGAACCAGAAGAGGCCCACGAGCAGGAGGATCGGGAGGAACGTGAACGCGAGGGTGGCCCAGATGGAGGTCTGCGGCACCTCGGAGTTGTAGCCCTGCGCGGGGTCCGCGGCCTTGACCGCGTTGACCACCTCTTCGCCCTGGGGCTGCACGTAGAAGAACTCGACCCGGCCGTTGTAGTCGGCCCACTCCGAGGGGGTGCCGTCGGGGAAGTCGGCGGAGTCGATGAGCGTGATCTCGACGCGCTGATCCCCGTCGACGATCTTCACCTGCTCGGCGACCTGCTTGTCGAGCATCTCGAGACCGACGGACGTGTCCACCTTCTCGACCCGCGGCGACAGCAGGCCGGACACCATCCAGCCCACCAGGAGCGCGGCCAGGACGTAGAAGAGGATGAGGCGGAGGTTGAGGACGTTCTTCATCGTGTCCCCGACTCTACGCGGTGGGTCAGACAGTGAGTAAAGGTTTCGCTCAGGGCTTGGTGCACATGTGGGTAACGCATTAGCGGGGGCTGCAGTTGCGCCTCCCCGCGTGCACCTATCCACACCGTTTTCGCACTGATCCACCAGGCAGCCTCGATATGCGGCCTCGGATGACCGTTTCATCGGCCCATCGGGAATCCATGTGTGGATGGGCACACGGTGGGGGGACGATGCGGCGGTCACCTGGGCAGGCCGAGCGTCTCCTTCACCGCGGCGACGATCAGGGCGCGATCGCCCATCACGTCCGAGTAGGTGAACCTGAGGAACGGGTATCCACCCCGGGTCGCCACGTTGTTGCGCCGCAGATCCTCGCGCCATGCCTGCGGGTTGTCGTGGAACTCGGCGCCGTCGGTCTCGACGATGAGAGCGCGGTTCACCATGAGGTCCACATGGCCGAGGCCCGGGATCTTCACCTGCGACTCGACGTGGAATCCCTCGTCCGCCAAGGCGACCCGCGTCAGGGTCTCGAGGTGCGACTGGGCGCCACCGTCGCATCGTGCCGCGATCCAGTCGCGACGGGCAGGGTCCGTGTGCACCCACGTCTCGAGCATCTGCTCGGTCATGAGCTCGCGGTGCAGCGCGGCGTCGACCGCGACGATCTGCTGCAGCCGGCCCGCGCACAGCCCCAACAGGTCGAGGGCTCGGGAGACGTCGTTGCCGAGCGAGCCCTCATCATGCCGATGGAGCACCACGCCCTTGATGGGGCGCCTGTCGTTGGCGCGCCGCGCGCGATCGCGAGGGATCGATAGGTGGCTGCGTCGGTCGTCCTCGATCACCGGGAGCTCGAGTGCGCGACACGCGCTGAGGCAGGAGAGGTGAGCGCGGTACGCGGCGCGAAGGATCGCGTCGACCGTCGCATCGGGCAGCGCGTAGACGCCGTACCGCGGTCGGGCGACTCGGCCGTCGCGAACCGCGCGCAACAGCCGACCTCGTGTGACGCCCAAGTTCTTCAGGTCCTCGGGGCGCGCGGCACCACCCAGGTCGTCGATGGCGCGGACAGGATCCATGCGATCCAGGCTGAACGCGACGCCCGGCACGCGCATCGACGTCGGGCAGATCTGTGGAGCAGCGGCATGCTGCCCGACGGTGGGGACATCACCTTCGCCGGGAACGCCGCGTGCCTATCCACACACGGTCCCCCGAATGGCCCGCGAAACGAGCATCTGGTGCGCGTTGCGGCCGGTCTTGGTGGATAGGCGCCAAACCTGTGTGGATAGGCGCTCGGGAGGCGGGGGTCAGCCGCCGTAGACCTCGGGCTTCAGCACTGCCACGAACGGCAGCGTGCGGTAGTTCTCCGCGAAGTCGAGGCCGTAGCCGACCACGAAGTCCGGCGGGATGTCGAAGCCGATGTACTTGACCGGCACGTCGACCACCGCGGCCGCGGGCTTGCGCAGCAGCGCCGCCACCTCCACCGAGGCGGCCCCACGGGTCCGCAGGTTCCCCAGCAGCCACGACAGCGTGACGCCCGAGTCGATGATGTCCTCGACGATCAGCACGTGGCGACCGGTCAGGTCCGCGTCGAGGTCCTTGAGGATCCGCACCACGCCCGAGGACTTGGTGCCGCTCCCATAAGACGAGACAGCCATCCAGTCCATCTGCACCTGCGGCGGCATGCGGCGCGCGAGGTCGGCCATCACCATGACCGCGCCCTTGAGCACGCCCACCAAAAGCAGGTCCTTGCCCTCGTAGTCGGCGCGGATGGCGGCGGCCATCTCGTCGAGCTTGCGCCCGATCGCGTTCTCCGAGACGAGCACCTCCGAGAAGTCGCTCATGTCGTACTGGAAGCTCACGCTCGGCTCTCCTCGGGAGTTCGGGCCGTCAGGACGGGGTGGGGGCATCGGGATGGCTGATGACCAGCCTGCCATATTCACGCCTGGCCTCGTAGCCGCCGGGGAGCGAGATCGCGCCCTGGCCCTTCCACGAGGTCACCAGCGAATCCAAGGCCGCCACATGAGTAGCGGTGAGCGGTCCGGCGCCGCGGTTCTCGGCCAGCATCTTGAGCATGCGGGTCCGGATCGCGTCGGGCAGGGCGGCGAGCATGTCGCAGCGCCACTCGTCCTCGCGCACCGTCGAGACCGAGGACCCCATCGCGGAGCGCGCCTGCCGGTCGAGCTCGTCCGCGTCCGCCTGCAGCAGCGCCGCCGACCGCGCCAGCCCCGACACCACGCCCGGCCCCAGCACCTCCACCAAGGACGGCATCACGCGGGTCCGCAGCGCGGACCGCCGGGGCCCATCCTCGGAGAAGTTCGTAGGGTCGTGCCACGGGTCCAGCCCCAGCGCCTGGCACGCCGCCACGGTGTCCTTGCGCCGCACCGTGAGGAACGGGCGCACGATCCGCCCGCGCCGCGCGGGGATCCCCGACAGCGCCCGCGCCCCGGAGCCCCGCGCGAGCGCCAAGAGAACCGTCTCCGCCTGGTCATCCATCGTGTGACCCGTCACCAGCAGCGGCGCGAGCCCACCCTCGGCGTCCATGCGCGCCTCGAGCGCCGCGTATCGTGCCTCGCGCGCCGCGGCCTCCATGCCGCCCGCGCGCCCGACCGTCACCCTCTCGACAAACACCGTCGAGAGACCGGCCCGCTTGACCTCCAGAGCAGCCCGCTCCGCCACCACCGCGGAGTCCGGCTGCAGCCCGTGGTCCACGATGATCGCGCCCGCGAACAGCCCCTGCTTCCGGGCGACAAAAGAAACGGCCGCGGCGAGCGCCAGCGAGTCCGGCCCGCCCGAGACGGCGACCCACACGCGCGTCCCGAGCTCCAGATCGCCGAGCGCGTCGCGCACCGCGACCCTGCACGCGGCTACGGCGGGATGGGGTCCCGTCAACGGATTGCCCTCATCCCTCACAGCCGCATTCTGCCAGCGCGCCGAGGAAGTCGTCGAACGCGCCGATGGGCCCCTCCTGCCCGTACCCCATGCCGTCCGCGAGGATCGCGACCGCGAGCGGCCGGCCATCCGCGGTCATCAGCACGCCCGCGATCGCGGTCACCCCGGTGAGCGATCCGGTCTTCGCGCGCCAGTACCCGGCCGGCGGCAGCCCCTCGTATCGGGTCTCCACCGTCCCCTCGAGCCCGGCGAGCGGCAGCCAGTCGAGCAGACCCGCCAGCGACGGCTCGTCGCGGGCGGCCAGCAGCGCGCTCGTCATGGTCGCGGGCGAGATGAGGTTGCGGTCGGAGAAGCCGGCGCCGTCGTACAGCTCCAGCCCGTCCACCGTGACCCCCAGGGCCTCCAACGCCGCGGTGATCGCGCGCGCCTCCCCCGCCGGGGTCGCCCGCTCGCCGCTCGCGAGCGCGAGGTTCCGCGCCACCTGCTCGGCGACCGTGTTGTCCGACACGGAGAGAAGGTGCCGCGCGACCTCCGCCAGCGGCGCGGATCGCACCGCGGCGACCTCGACCGCCCGCGCACGGGACGATGCCCGGGTCGCCTCTCCCTGCACCGTCACGCCCCGCTCCTCGAGACGTTCCAGGAAGAGACCCCCGGCATGCAGCGACGGGTCTGCGGCCCGGGCCACGTAGTTGCCCTCGGTCAGGCGGGCGCCGTTGACCGCGAGACCCGACACGGGACCGGCGTAGCCCAGGTTGAACGCGTACTCGGGCCATTCCTTGGGCCACGCGGGGCCCGGGAACGCGGTGTCGTCCACGCGCAGCTTCACGGCCCCGCCGCCGGTCACATCCGGACCAAGAGCCGACACCACCTCGTCGGCGAGGTCGCCCAGCCCGGCCCAGCCGTTCGCGGCGTCCTCCGCGGAGGCGACGTCGCCGTGGTGGCCCTGGTCCGCGGCGAGCATGACGTCGCCGCCGGCGACCAGCGTGAGGATGCGCGAGGTCGCGTCCCACGTCACGGTGGTCGAGGTGGTGGAGTCGGCACCCATCTGGGAGACGGCCGCGACGGCGGTGATGAGCTTGGTGGTGGAGGCCGGGGTCTGCGGGTCCGCGGCGTCGAGGTCCGCGTAGACGGTGCCGTCCAGGTAGTCGACCACCGAGATGTTGGTCGACGTGCCGGTGCGCGAGTCCTCGCGCACCGCCTCCGCGAGCGCCTGGACCTCCGTCGCCGACGGCCGGGGCGCGTCGGCGGACAACCCGGCCGCCGCATCGTCCCCCTGCACTGGCGCGGGCGCGACCGGGGATGCCGTGATGAAGGGGGCCTGGGGGATCTCGGCGGGCTGCGCGGTGAGGAAGCCGGGGACCACGTCCTGCGCGTCGAGGTAGAGGTAGCCCCCGCCCAGCGCCAGCACGCCGACGCCTACCCCTGCGATGATTCCGCGCACCCACGACCTCCGAACATGCGCCAGACTAGTACCGTTCCTCACCAGGACCTCTGACCTATCGCTTAAGGACGCCAGGCATGGAATTCGACGTCACCATCGAGATCCCGAAGGGCTCGCGCAACAAGTACGAGGTGGATCACCACACCGGCCGCATCGTGCTGGACCGCATGCTGTTCACCTCGACGCGCTACCCGGATGATTATGGCTTCATCGACGGCACGCTCGGCGAGGACGGCGACCCGCTGGACGCCCTGGTGCTGCTCGAGGAGCCCACGTTCCCCGGCTGCCAGATCCGCTGCCGCGCGCTCGGCATGTTCCGCATGCGCGACGAGGCCGGCGGTGACGACAAGGTCCTGTGCGTGCCGGTCGGCGACCAGCGTCAGACGTGGCGCCAGGAGCTCACCGACGTCTCCGACTTCCACCGCCTCGAGGTCCAGCACTTCTTCGAGGTCTACAAGGACCTCGAGCCCGGCAAGTCCGTCGAGGGCGCCAAGTGGGTGTCGCGCGAGGAGGCCGAGGAGGAGATCCGCTCCTCGTTCGAGCGCGCCAAGGGCACCCCGTTCGCGCACATGAACCCGCTGTACCCGCCGCAGGAGCACTAGAGGTTCTGCGGCCACCTCGCCAGTCTCCACACGGTTTCTGCAGCTGCCGGCCCGCTGGTCGGGCGTTACGTCGCGAGTTGCAGCGGAATGGACGATGCGGCGGCTGGGTGTGTGGAACCTGGCGGCTCAGTGCCTGGGCGGACGGGTTTCCCCCGCTCACCGCGCGAGCACGACGCCCGGAATCCCGTCCCACGCGGTGTCGGTGGTGAGCACGTCGCGACCCAGCCGCTGTCCCAGCGCGAGGCACAGCCGGTCGCCCAGCGACAGCCCGGACCCGGCGCGCCACAGCCGCGCGGCCGCCTCACCGTCCGGCCCAGACACGGGCTCGATGTGGAGACCGTAGCTGAGCAGGAGCTCTCGGGCGAGCGGCCAATCGGCTCCGGCCTGGCCGACCTTCTGCGCCACCTCGGACCAGTTCGCCGCACCACAGACGCCGTCCTCGAGACGCGCCGCGACCATCGCCGCCCCCGGCTCTCCCTTGAGGAAGGCGAGCAACGCGCTCGCGTCGAACACCGTCACGCGGAAACGTCCTCGCGTGCCGCGGACGCCCGGCGCTCGGCCATGAGCTCGCCCACCACGTCATGTCCCGCGAGCTGCGACCGGATGGCAGCCAACGCGGCCTCCTGCGACAGGATGAGCAGCCCATCCTGCTCGCGAGCGCCCTCGAGGGCAATGAGCGTGGTCCCCTCCGACCAGCCGAACCGCTGACGCACGTCGGACGGCACCACGGTACGGCCCTTGTCGCCGATGCGGATCACGTGAGTGGTACTCATGTAGGCAGTTTCCCACCGCTCACCATCGATTGCCACTGCCTGTGGAGCGCGGGCAGCACGGTGCCGTGGCGCGCGCCGCCCCGTCCGCCGCGCTCCACACGGATTCTGCACCTGCGGGCCGGGTTGGTCGGGCGTTGCGGCGCGAGTTGCAGCGGAATGGACGATGCGGCGGCTGGGTGTGTGGAGTCTGGCAGGTGGGCGCATGGCTGGGGATGGCGCGATGGATGTCCCCAGCCCGCTCCCACGTGAGCGTTGTCCACGGATCGGTGCCACGCGGCTCACCCGCATGGAACTGCCGGACACGCTGTCCGCATGGACCCGGTCATCGAACTGACGAAGCGAGGCGGCGCGGCACGCCGCAAGGACCTGCTCGCGAAAGGCGTCACCCGCGCGCTGCTGAGCGCGGCGGTAGCGGAGGGCGCGGTGAGGCGCCCCATGTACGGCATCTACGCGCTTCCCGATGCCTCGACCGCGCAGATCCTCCGCGCTGCCTACCGCGCCGACCTCGCGTGCATGAGCCTGTGCGTGGACGCAGGCTTGCCCACTATGGACGGCGACACCCGCACCCACCTCTGGGTGCCCCGCAACCGCGCGCGCCGGGCGGACGACAGGCGCCCCGTCAACGGCGTCGTCATCCATCGCCACGACCACGTCGCGACCACCGCCGACGAGAGGCTCGCGGTGGGACTCGACCTCATGGGCCTGTGCCACGACCGCATGGCGCAGATCGTCGCGATCGATGCGGCGCTCCGGCTCGGCAAGCTCACACCTGCACGCATCGAGGCCTTCACCCACACAGACAGGGATCGGCTCCGCTGGCTGCTCGCGCATTGTGACGGGCTATCACAGTCGATCCTCGAGACCATCGCTCGGGTCACCCTCGTCGCGGCAGGGTTCCGCGTGGTCTCGCAGGCCAAGGTCCCGGGCATCGGACACGTCGATCTGCTGGTGGAGGGGAGGGTGATCGTGGAGCTCGACGGCAAGGAGCACCACGACAAGCCTGGCGCCTGGGAGGAGGACATCCGCCGCAACAACGCCGCCGCGGCCGCCGGGCTCCATGACCTTCACTTCACCTATGCCACGGTGATGTACGACCGGCCCGCGATGGTCCGGATGGTCCGCCAGGCGCTGGAACGCTGAGCGGCCGCGAGCCCGCGCGCAACCGCCGCGCCGCCTGCTCCCCTTGAGCCACCCGCGCCAGGTTCCACACAGGATCCCGGCTCAGCCCGGATTCACATGCAACTCGCGCCGCATCGCCCGACCAGCACGAGCGCAGTTGCAGAATCCGTGTGGAGCGCGGTCAGCGGCGGGCGCGGGGATGCTGATCAGAGGCCCGCTCGCGCCGCCTGCTCCCCTTGAGCCACCCGCGCCAGGTTCCACACAGGATCCCGGCTCAGCCCGGATTCACATGCAACTCGCGCCGCATCGCCCGACCAGCACGAGCGCAGTTGCAGAATCCGTGTGGAGCGCGGTCAGGGAGCCGCGCTCACGGCCTCCCGATGAAGGGCATCATGTTGCCCGTCATCCAGGCGTACAGCGGGCGGATGCCGGCCGGCTTGGAGTAGTTGACCGCCTCCATGACCTGCCCGTTGCCGATGTAGATCGCCACGTGGAAGATCGTCGACGGGTCCGAGGTGTCCGTCGCGTAGAACACCAGGTCGCCCTCGCGGATCTGCGAGTAGGACAGGTGCGTGGTCGCGAGGTACTGGCTGCGCGAGGACCGCGTGATCCACTGCCCCGCCACCGACCAGCTCTCCGACGTCACGCCCGAGCAGTCGTACTTGGGGCCCGAGCCGCCCAGCAGGTACTCGCGCCCGACCAGCGTGACCGAGTGCTGCGCCGCCGTCACGCCCTGCGCCGCCGTCGAGTTCCAGCTGGTGCCGGGCGTCTCGGGCTTCGGGGTCGACGTGGTGGTCGGCTTGGGGGTGGAGGTCTTGGTGGGCGTCGGCTCCGGCTCGGACGTCTTGGTCGCGGTCGGCTTCGGCGTCGAGGTCTTCGTGGGCTTGGGCGTCGAGGTGGACGATGCGCTGGGCTTGGGGGTCGACGTCGGACGGGGCCGCGAGGCCTCCTCCGCGGCGGCGGCCTCCTCGGCCGCCTTCTGGCGCGCCTCGGCCTCGGCCTGCGCGGCGGCGGCACGCTCGGCCTCGAGGCCGGCCTGGCGCTGCTCCTCGAGCGCCACCGTCACACCCCGCAGCTCGGCCAGGCGCGACACCGCGTCCGCCCGCGTCTCGTTCGCGACGGCGACGGCCTCGTCGGCGTGGTCGCGGGCGTCCTGCGCCTCGGCGTACGCGGACTTGGCCTCCTCCGCGGCGGCAGCGGCGGACGTCGCGGCCTCGTCGGCGTAGGTGCGCATGGTCGACGCGACCAGCTCGGCGGCCTTGACGCGCTGCACCCACATGTCGGCCTCGTCGGAGCCGCGGTCGAACGCCTCGGTGCGGGCGATGACGTCGTCGACGGTCTCGGCGCCCACCACGGCGCCGATCTGGCTCATCGAGCCCGAGTCCCGGTAGGCGGCCTGCGCGACGGACGCGAGGTTCCCGCGCGCCTCGGCGAGCTCCTTCCCCGCCTCGGCGGCGCGCTCGTTGGCGGCGTCCAACGTCTCCTCGGCGGCGTCCGACGCGTCCTGCGCGTCCGAGTAGTCCTCGCCCGCGAGCAGCGCGTTGGCCTCGGCCTTGTCGCGCGCCTCCGCGAGGGCGGCGATCGCGTTGTCGAGCTCGTCGATGCCGGCGGCGAGGTCGTTGGCGGCCGCGCGGGCCTCATCGATCTCGGCCTGGCCCGGGTAGTCCTCCGCACGCGCGTGGTTGGTGGGCCCCGCCACCACCACGGCGCCCGCCACCGCGAACATCGCCGCGAGCGCGAGCATGCGCTTCAGCCCTACCGTCACGTCTACCGCCCTTGTCACATCAGTTCACATCTGTCACACGAGTCACGTCCGCCCCGATACTAGGCGGAACCCCCCGCATACGTGAAGCCCCCTGTGCCGCATCTCACGCCGGCGCATGGGGACCTCTCCCCCTGACATCGGCGCGCGTACACGCGGACTTGACCCCCGCATCGTCCACCCTGGACAAACCGGGTCTTCCGCCCATCCCGCACCGTGACTACTCTGGCCGCGAGGGGGCAGGCATGGCGCGCAAACGCTCGGGGGGACAGGGCTGGCTCGCCCGCGATCATCGCGGGATCTCCGGCTGGGGGCTGCTGGTGGCCGCGTTGGTGGTCATCGGGATCGGCGGCGCGTACGCGTACGCCCAGGCACAACCGGCCGCCACGGCCGCGCCGGGAGCGAGCACCTCGCCGGTGCCGAGCTTCAGCGCGCCGTCGCACGTCGCGCCGATCGCGCTGTTCATCGGCGACTCGTACACGGCGGGCGTGGGCGCGACCGAGGAGAAGGACCGCTGGTCCACGCTCGTGTCGCAGGAGATGGGCTGGCGCGAGGTCAACTACGGCCGCTCCGGCACCGGCTACGCGGCCACCGCGGGCCTCACCGGCTGCGGGCGGACGTTCTGCGGCGACTACCGCGCGTCCATCTCGGAGGCGGTGGGCGACCAGGTGCGGCCCGACATCGTGGTGATCTCCGGCGGCTACAACGACGGCTCGCGCTGGAACGACAACGTCGACCAGACCATCGCCGCGATCGACTCGACGTTCCTGGCGGCGCGGCAGGCGTACCCGGAGGCGGAGATCATCGCGATCGGCCCGCCGTGGCTCGACATCGAGGCGGAGTGGAAGACCGAGTTCGACATGGCCGTCTCCGCCGCGTCCGGCGTGGTCGACGGCACGTTCATCTCGCTGGTCCGCCCGCCCGTGCTCGACGACCCGGCGATGGCGCTCGGCGACGGCGCGCACGTCAACGACCTGGGACACCAGGCCATCGCCGACTGGGTGATCGACCAGCTGTCATAGGGACGATGCGGCGGTCGGGTCTCCCGGCGTCGCGCCTCGCGCGCACGCGCGCCCTCTAGGCTGAGCGCCATGGATGACGACGGCATCGAGACCGACGCGCTCGCCGCTGACCAGGGGCCCGGCCCCGGCGCGCCGATCCCCGCGAGCGCCGCGTGGCGCGAGGGCGACCACCCGGGACGCCGCATCTTCTTCGCGCTGGGCGACCTGTCGCTCGAGGCCGACCCCATGGGCACGCTTCCCGACGTGGTGCTGGCCTACGAGACCTGGGGCACGCTGAACAAGGCGAAGGACAACGCCGTCTACGTCGCGCACGCGCTCACGGGCGACAGCCACGTGTTCGGGCCCGCGGAGCCGGGCCACCACACCGGCGGCTGGTGGAACGCGATGGTCGGGCCGGGCAAGCCGATCGATCCGGAGCGCCACTTCATCGTCTCCGCGAACGTGGTGGGCGGGTGCCAGGGGTCCACCGGGCCGGCGTCCGCGCACCCCGAAGACGGGCGGCCGTGGGGCTCGCGCTTCCCCTACGTCACCATGCGCGACATGGCGCGCGCCGAGATCGCCCTCATGGACCACCTCGAGATCGACCGCTGGCGGCTCATGACGGGGCCGAGCATGGGCGGCATGCGCGCGCTCGAGTGGATCGCGATGGCGCCGGAGCGCGTGGGCGCGATCGCGCCGGTGGGCTCGACGGGCGCGACCACGGCGGACCAGATCGCCTGGTCGACGGCGCAGCTCGCCGCCATCCAGGCGGACCCGAAGTTCCGTGGCGGCGACTACTACGACGCCGCCGACGGCGACGGCCCGCACGTGGGCATGGGCATCGCGCGCATGATCGCGCACACCACCTACCGTTCCGCCGGCGAGCTCAACGAGCGCTTCAACCGCTCCTACCAGGGGGATTCCGACCCGCTCGGCAAGGGCGGGCTGTTCGCCGTGCAGTCCTACCTTGAGCACCACGCGCGCAAGCTCGCGCGCCGGTTCGACGCCAACACGTACGTGCGGCTCGCGCAGGCGATCCAGTCGCACGACGTGGGCCGCGACCGCGGCGGCGTCGAGACCGCGCTGGCCCGCTACACGGACCCGGCGCTGGTGATCGCGATCGACTCGGACCGCCTGTACCCGATGGCGAACTCGCAGCGCCTCGACGCGGCGCTGTCCGGCTCGAACGGCATCAAGGTGGTCCACTCCCCCGTGGGCCACGACGGCTTCCTGGTCGAGGCCGCCCAGATGATCGCCTTCATGGACGAGTTCGAGCGCTCGCTGTAGCGCCTCCCGAGTTCGCTCCGCACGGTTTCAGTTCCGACACGCCGCCCAGCACGGACGATGCGCGGGCCGGCCCCGCGTGTCGCAGTCCAGACCGTGCGGAGCGAACCTGGACGGCGGCCCACCCAATACACCCCATTTGCGTGACATGTCCCCCACGCCGGGACTACCGTGCTGGAAGGACCGCGACACGGCTGGAGGGGGCGTGCCATGGGGGGACGGGATAAGGTCGTCGACTCGCTGCGCGGAATCGCGTGCATCCTGCTGGTGACGTTGCATGTGGCGCAGAACCGGTTCGGTGAGGCCGATTGGCTCGAGTGGTACGGCGACACCTTCATCTACATCCGGATGCCGCTGTTCGCGTTCCTGTCGGGAGTGGTCTACGCGTGGCGCCCGCTCACGGACGCCGCGAAGTACGGCACCTACATGGGCAAGAAGGTCCGCCGGCTGCTGATCCCGTACGTGATCTTCGTGCCGCTGATCGGGCTCGCGCAGGTGCTGCTCGGCTTCGGCACCCCGCCGCCCGACGCGATCTACAACTGGTTCCTGTACTCGCTGCCGCCGTACTGGTTCCTGCTCGCGACGTTCTGGGTCTACGCGGTGGTCGCGCTCGCCGACTCGTACAAGCTTCTCGACACCAAGCTCAAGGTCGGGATCCTGTTCGGGGCGCTGCTCGCGGTCAACCTCATCTTCAACATGCAGGACGCGTCGGGCTTCCTGCAGTTCACCAGCGCCGTCTACCTGGGGCTCTTCTTCGTGGCCGGGCTCGCGGCGACGCGCTTCGGCTGGAAGAACATCGGGCTCACGGGCGCGTGGATCACCGCCGGCCTCACCGTGGTGCTGTTCGTCTACACGCAGTTCGCGGTGCTGGGCGTGTGGGAGGCCGCGGAGAACCAGCGCCAGGATCCCTTCGGCATCCTGCTGGGCATCAGCTTCCCGCTGGCGTTCATCGCGTTCGGCTTCAAGAACGACTTCCTCGCCTGGGTGGGCGGCTACTCGTACGGCATCTTCCTGCTGCACCCGTTCGCGGTCGCCGCGACGGCCGGCGTGCTCAAGGCGATCGGCATCAATCCGCTCATCCCGTCGCTGATCCTCATGACCGCGGCCGGCCTGTTCGGCTCGATCCTGGGCGTGATCCTGCTGCGCAAGGTCTCCGTCGGGCGCATCATGCTGGGCGAGCGCGGCAAGAAGCCCGCCGTCCCGGCGAAGGTGCCCGAGGCCGCGTAGGCGCTGCCCCGCCCGCCACCCAGTGACCGGCCGGACGCCTATCCACACGCCCCGGCCCCGATCGACGCACAGGCGAACGCTTACGTGCAGATTCGGCGCCTCCTGGTGGATCAGCGCCAAATCCGTGTGGATAGGCGCGAGGGGGGGGGCACCGCGAGCCAGCCTCACCCCAGCTCCTGGATCACCCTCTCCGCAATGGCCGCGTGCCCGTCGTCGTTCACATGCTGCCCATCACCCGCGTCGAAGCTCTCATCCAGCACGCGGGGCTCGAGCAGCGAGATGTACTCGGCCCCGACGGCCTCGGCCGCGTCGCGCACCGCCTGGTTGAAGTCCCGCTGCCAGGAGTCCTCGGAGAATGGCCACGAGGGTCCGACCGCCACGATCCGCGCGTCGGGGAACCGCTCAGCGGCTGCCTCGAACGTCCCCGCGATCGCCTCGGCGACGGCACCCGAGTCCGCGCCCCACGCGTCGGTGTCGCTCTGCCCGCCGGCGATCACCACCACGTCCGGCTCGACCCCGTCGCGCGCCGCCTCCGCGATCATGTCCGAATAGGGCGGGCAGTCGTCGAGACCGCAGCTGTCGAACGTGCCGGAGGTGGCGTACCCCGTGCCGCCGCGGCCGTAGTTGGCCTCCTCCCAGCCCTCGTCGACGGCGACCAGCGAGGTCCACCGCTTGGACTCCGGCGCCGCGCCCACGCCCACCGTGTACGAGTCGCCGATGAACAGCGCCACCTGCACGGACGCCGTCGGCGACGGCGTCGCCACGCCTACCGCCGTGAGGTCCTCGGTGGAATCGGCGCGGACGGGGGCCCCGGCATCGTCCCCCCGCGCGCTGAGGGCGACCGCCACCACCCCGGCGACCGCCAGCACCACCAACAGCGCCCCCCACACCGGAAGCCCCGCCCATTCGCGCGTGAAGAACGCGCCCACGCGGCTCATTGGATCCCCTCGATCACGCGCTGGGCGATGAGGCGGTGGCCCTCGTCGTTGACGTGGACGCCGTCGCCGGCGTCGTAGAGGCGGAACTTCACGGCCCGGGGCGCCATGAGGGAGACGAACTCGCCGTCGACGGATTCGGCCGCCTCCTGCACGGCGTCGTCGAAGTCGAACTTCCAGTGGCCGTAGGGCTGGCCCGGCAGGTGGGGCCCGACGGCGATGATCCGGGCGTGCGGGAACGTCGCGCGCGCGGCCTGGTAGGTGGCGTCGACGTCGGCGATGACGGCGTCGGAGTCCTGCCACCACAGGCCCGCGTCGTTCTGGCCGCCGGAGATGACCACCACGTCGGGCTCGACGCCGTCGGCGGCGGCCTGCTCGATGGTGCCGGCGAACTTGTCGCAGAACTCCTCGCCGCAGCCCTTGAACCCCGAGGTCGACGAGTAGCCCGTGCCGCCGAGCCCGTAGTTGAGCTCCTCCCAGCCCTGGTCGGCGGCGACCAGTGTGCTCCAGCGCGTCGCATCGGAGGAGGCGCCGGTGCCCGCCGTGTACGAGTCGCCGATGAACAGCGCCCGCACCGCCGTGTCAACGGGGCTCGCGGAGGCGGAGGCCGCGGCGCGGGAGCTCGCCGCCGAGTTCGCCAGCCACAGCGCGGCCACCGCGGCCAGGACCAGGGCGAACGCGATCGCGGCCCACACCGGCAGCCCGGCCCACGTGCGCGTGAGCCAGGACTCCCTGCGTCCGCCGAGTCCGGCCATGGCGTCCCCCTCGCCCCCGCGGCCAGCCTACAAAGCGGATGGGGCTATGCAAATGTCCGATACGTGACAATTTCGTAAGGAATGCCAGGCAGGGGGACGATGCTCGGGTTGCGTGGCGCTCCCCGTGGCACTCCCAGCGGGGTGAGGCCTACGCCACCTTCCAGCCGGCGCTCCACCGGTGCGTGGTGAGATAGCCCTCCCGCACGCCGGTCTTGCGGAGCTTCAGGGTCTTCCCGTGGTCCGCCGCGGTGATGGTGTACGACCAGCGGGTGGCGCCCTTGATCTTCACGCCGTTGCGGAACCACTGGTACCTGTACTTGTCGGGGGTGGGGCTCCAGAAGCCGTAGGAGGCGGCCTCACGCACCGTCGGCTGACCCGTGAAGATGTTCCTCATCCCCCACTCGAGCTCGGGCCGGCCCGCGATCATGAAGGTCTTCGGGATGTACTTCGACGCGCTCTTCCGGTTGACGGTCTTGAAGCCGTCCTTGCGCGCGGTCACCTTGACGGAGATGTTGGAGCCTTCGTCGTCCCGCGTCAGCTCGTACTTGCGCTTGGTCGCATACAGGATCGTCGACGAGCCGCGGTACCACTGGTAGCTCAGCGTGACGCCCGCGGGCCACTCCCCGGCCGCGGCGCGGAGAATCGCGCCCTCCGTCCGCCCGCCGCGGATGACCGGCGTCGGGGTCTTCGCGAGCTCCTTGAGGACATACGTCTCGGCGCTGGTGCGGGTGACGGTCGTGTATCCGTCGCGCGAGCCGGTGACCGTGACGCTGAAGCGGTGACCGCGGTCTTCCTTGACCAGCGTCCGCGTCCTCTGCGTGGCACCCGCGATCGCGACGCCGTCGCGGAACCACTGGTACCGGAGGCTCGCCTCGGGGAACCAGCCGCCCGGCCTGGCGGTCAGGACGTACCCCGACCGCGGCGTCCCCTTGATCACCGGGGTCGGCGTGGTGGTGAACACGTACGGGATGTAGACGGCGTCGCTCACCGTGGTCGCGGGCGCGTAGCCCTCGGCGGTGCCGGTCACCTGGACGGAGATCTCCGTGCCGCGGTCGTGCGGCCACAGGTGGAGCGTGGACGTGGAGGGGCCTCCCATCGGCTCGCCGTCGCGCAGCCACTGGTAGGTGAGCGTGGCCGCGGGTGTCCACTCCGCGACCTCCGCGGACAGGTAGGAACCCGAGATCGGATCGCCGGTGACGACCGGCGTGGCGGTTGCGGCGAAGTCCGGCAGCGGCTCTTCGGCCGCGGCGGGCTGCGCCGCCACCACGCCGAGCGCGACGGCCACCGCCGCCACGAATCCGACCAACCGTCGCGACCTCGTCGCCACCATGCCCACCGCCCCCTTCGCGTGGGTCACACCATGTCAGAACGCGTGCATGCCTGCAAATAAGCCACTGCGCGGCACACCTGACACTGGCGACGGAGGTCGATCCGGCGCGCCGCCGCTTCGGCACGATGCCCGGGTTCAGCCCCGCGCGTCGCTGCGAGTTCCGTTCCGGGTGCGGCGAGCGGGAAGGGACTGCGGCGGAGCGTCCCTCAACAGTCCGTCACCTCGGGAGACCTGGATGCCACGACTGCTGCATAGATCGACGTTGCCGACGGCGACGTCCCTTGCTCCCACTTCAGGGACCGTGCCGCAGGCGACGCGTCGCCCCGTCGCCCCCGCGCCATGGGTGGCCAAATATCCCAGCGTGCCCGCGGGACACCAAAGCGAAGCGCCGTGTGGTTTCAACCTGAGGGCTTAAGAGAGCCAGATTCTGCCACACAGGGCAATAATGGGCCTCGTGGCTCAGAGTATCCAAGAGCAGGTACTTCAAGCATTTTCGCACCACTCGATCGGTGCGCCCCAGGTGTTCGAGCCCGACCAGTACACGAAGGGCAGCGCGACGCGGGAACCATGCGATCTGGTCTGGACTGGCCGCGACGTCATCTTCTTGTTTACGATGCGAGATTCGACGCGCAGTTTCGAGAAATCCAATGACCACAATCTCCGCCAACTCGATGGATGGATGCGCGTCTGGAGCGACTCGCTCCGGCTTCTCGGCTCGAATGAATGGCGGACCTTCAACTTCGCCCCAACAGACTTTCGCCGAGTCGTACTCGTTTCCGTTGTTGGGGGTGCGAACGCAGGTGCGGAAGCAATCGTCGTGCCACCGTCACAGCGCCGACTCGCGTCAGGAGCGGTGACCTCGATTCGCGCCACCGTGCCGGACTCGGGACTTATCAAGCTAGCAAGGCGCGGCGGCACAGCGCTGGACCTGCTCGCAATTATCGATGCCGTCCGTGCATCAGGACGTCGATGGGCGGCGCACGAGTTTGAGGACGCTATCGAGCGCGCGCATACGTCTGCGTTTGCCATCGCCGAGGCATCCGCGCCGAGGCCGCCGGACTATGACCTCTACCTCAGCATGCTCGAGCAAATTGCGCGCGGGCTCCGCACGCAGCGGCTCACGACGAATGGTTCAGATCTTGATGTCGCCCACGGGCTCGCAGCGTTAGGAGACATCAATTGGCAGCAGACCGCGCGGCTCGCACTCTCCGCGACCGAGGTGTATCGAATGGTTCGCGATGTTCCGCAAGGCGAATACGGCCCCATGCTAGGAATCGTCGAGCAGAAGTTGCCGCCCTATCGGTTCCTGCTCGGAGCGTTTGATCTCGGCAAGCGCGAGGCGTCGGAGGCCTTCAGCCAGGCGATTATCGACACCGTCAACCGCGTCCGCACCGAGACACCCGAAACCCCCGCGATCGCCCTTACCTGGGGGATGACCGGCAGGCCCGTCGTCGCATTTGACACGAGCATGATCATCGCGGAAGCCCAGACCTCGCGGTCCAACGCCTTGCGCTACGTAGTCGCAATCGAACACGCCGCAACCTAGCCATCCTGGTGTCAGGTGCGGGCTACGCCCTGTTGCCGGACAACCTCGCCGAGCACACAGGTCGGGGGCGCGCGAGTTGCGCAATCTCCCGCCGTCCCCCTACAGTCACACCCATGTTCCGTCGAATGTGCCGCTGACCAGCGCACGTTCGGCGTGCCCCCGCACGGGGGCTGCCTGCGAGTGAGGCCTTGAGAGCCCCCGCAGCACTCACCGCGCGTGTCGCACCGCATCCCTGAGGGCTGCGGGCGGTCGGCGCGCTTGCACGCCCGACGGCCGGTGCCACCCGACTCCGGGATGCGGATCCGAGTCCCACCAACGACAAAGATCCAGACACCCAGGAGCCATCATGACCAACCCCGCCTACGCCTTCGAGACCCTCCAGATCCACGCCGGCCAGACCCCCGACGCGGAGACCGGCGCCCGCGCCCTCCCCATCTACCAGACCACGTCCTTCGTCTTCGAGGACACCCACCAGGCCGCGGCCCGCTTCGCGCTCGGCGAGCTCGGCCCGATCTACACCCGCCTGGGCAACCCCACCACCGAGGCCGTCGAGAACCGCATCGCCGCGCTCGAGGGCGGCGTCGGCGCCCTCCTCGTCGCATCCGGATCCGCCGCGAACACCCTCGCGATCCAGAACCTCGCGCAGGCCGGCGACCACATCGTCGCTAGCCCCTCCCTCTACGGCGGCTCGTACAACCTGTTCCAGCACACGCTCCCCCGCTTCGGCATCGAGGTCACCTTCGTCGACAACCCCGACGACCCCGCCGCCTGGGCCCGAGCAATCAAGCCCAATACCAAGGCCTTCTTCGGCGAGTCCATCTCCAACCCCAAGCAGGACCTCCTCGACATCGAGGCCGTCGCCGCAGTAGCCCACGGACACGGCATCCCCCTCATCGTCGACAACACCGTCGCCAGCCCGTACCTCATCAACCCCATCGCCTGGGGCGCGGACATCGTCACCCACTCCGCCACCAAGTACCTGGGCGGGCATGGCACCGCGATCGGCGGCGTGATCGTCGACGCGGGCACGTTCGACTACGCGCAGCACCCTGACCGCTTCCCCGCCTTCAACTCCCCCGACCCGAGCTACAACGGCCTCGTCTACGCCCGCGACCTCGGCGTCGACAGCCCCCTGGGCGCCAACCTCGCCTACATCCTCAAGGCCCGCGTCCAGCTGCTGCGCGACACAGGTGCGTCGATCAGCCCGTTCAACGCGTTCCTCATCGCCCAGGGCATCGAGACCCTCAGCCTCCGCGTCGAGCGCCACGTCGAGAACGCGAAGAAGGTCGCCGACTTCCTCGAGGGCCACCCCCAGGTCGAGTCCGTCGCCTACAGCGGCCTGAGCAGCAGCCCGTGGCACCACCTCCAGCGCAAGTACGCCCCCAAGGGCGGCGGCGCGGTCCTCGCCTTCGACATTCGCGGCGGCAAGGAGGCGGGCCAGGCGTTCGTCGACGCGCTCGAGCTGCACTCCCTGGTGGCGAACATCGGCGACGTCCGCTCGCTCGCCATCCACCCCGCCACCACCACGCATTCGCAGCTCACGGAGTCGCAGCAGCGCGACGCCGGCGTCACCCCCGGCCTGGTCCGCCTCTCGGTGGGCATCGAGCACATCGATGACATCCTGGGCGACCTCGGCACCGGCTTCGAGGCCGCGGCGGCCACGGCCGCCACGCGGGACGATGCGGCGGTCGCCTCGTGAGCGACCACGTCGAGACCACCTGGGATCCGGTGGGCCGGACGCCGAAGCCGATCCCGGCATCGTCCGCCTGGCGCCCGGGCGACCACCCCGGGAACCGGAGGTTCGTGGACCTGGGGTGGCTGCCGCTCGAGGCGGACCCGCGCGGCGGCATCGACGTCACGCTCGCGTACGAGACGTGGGGCACCCTCAACGCCGACGGCACCAACGCCATTTACGTGGCGCACGCCTTCACGGGCGACAGCCACGTCGCGGGCGAGCGCGAAGAGGGCCATCTCACGGGCGGCTGGTGGAACGGGCTCGTCGGGCCGGGCAAGCCGATCGACACGAACCGGTACTTCGTGGTGAGCGCGAACGTGCTGGGTGGATGCCAGGGCTCCACGGGGCCCGCGCACCCGCACCCGGAGGACGGGCGGCCGTGGGGCTCGCAGTTCCCGTACGTCACGCTGCACGACATGGTGGTCGCCGAGGCCCGCCTCGCCGACCACCTCGGGATCGACGCGTGGGCGCTCGTGATCGGGCCGTCGATGGGCGGGATGCGTGCGGTCGAGTGGGCGGCGAGCTTCCCGGAGCGGGTACGCGCGATCGGGGCGATCGGCGCGACGGCCGCCACCACCGCGGACCAGATCGCGTGGCACGCGACGCAGGGCGCGGCCATCCGGCTGGACCCGCACTTCCGCGACGGCGACTACTACGACGCCGCGCCGGGCGAGGGCCCGCACACGGGGCTCGGGATCGCGCGGGCGATCGCGCACACCACCTACCGTTCGGGGCCGGAGCTCAACGCGCGGTTCGGCCGGGACGCGCAGGACGGCGACGTGCTGCGGCCGGAGGGGATCTTCGCTGTGGAGTCCTACCTGGACCATCACGCGGACAAGCTCGCGCGCCGCTTCGACGCGAACACGTACCTGCGGCTGCTGCACGCGATCAACACGCACGACGTGGGCCGCGGACGCGGCGGCGTCGAGGCCGCGCTCGCGCGCTACGACGGCGAGGCTTTGGTGGTCGCGATCGACTCCGACCGGCTCTACCCGCTCGCCGACTCGGAGCGGCTCGCGGCGGCGCTCCCCCGCTGCGAGGGCGTCACGCTGCTCCACTCGGAGGTGGGGCACGACGGCTTCCTGGTCGAGGGATCAGGGTTGGACGATGCGGTGCGCGTCATCCTCGCGAAGGTAGAGGAGGGCGTGAGGGTGGGCCGATAGCCGCCGGGGGTGGCGCGGCTCCCGTCGCGGGACGAGAGCCGCGCGGCCGTCAGCGAGTCTGCGTGCCGTTGGAGATGAGGTTGACTCCGCCCGACTTCGCCGTGAGCGTGTAGTCGACCTTGGTCGCCTTCGCGACATCGGTCTTCACCGCGAACTTGAGGTTCGTCGTGGACCGGTGATCGTTGTCGAGCGGACCCGTGTAGTGGTACTTGACCACCCAGTAGTCGCCAACGAGGACGCCGACCTGGTCCGCGACCCAGCCCGCTCCAATGCCCGAGGCGAAAGACTTGTTCGAGCTGTAGGGCATGACGGCGCCGTCGGATTCGGCATACGGGATGCGGAACTCGACCACGAGGTCGGTGATCGCGGGACCCACCGGCCAGTAGGGACCGGTCCATGCCTGGGACACGTCGAACATCCACGCGTCGACCTTGGGCTTGTTGTCGTACCACTCCTGGAATCGGATGGCCGACCCGTTGGCGAAGCTGGCCGAGTTGGCGGCAAGAGCAGCGCTTTGGACCGTCGTGGTCGCTGGTAGCACAGTGGATCCTGCGGACGACCCCCGGCCGGTTGCCGAGACGGAGGCCGCAGAGAGATCGCTGGTCTTCGGCACGGTGACCGTCAGCGCGTTCGTGCTGGGCGAGCTCGACGAGACTCCGGCGAGCTGCCAGGCGAACGTGAAGACGGTGTTGGATCCATCCGCGGCCTTGCCCGAGTACCCCCAACCCGCGCCGGACGCGATGGTGGGAGCAGCGCCGGTCACGCGCGCTGTCGGCAGCGAGAACTCGAGGGTGACGCCGCTCACGGGCGCTCCAGCGCCGGACGTGGTCGAACCGCCGTACACGACCGTGCCCTCCACCACGAAGTCGTTGGCATTGATCGCGGCTTTCACTCCGGCGAGCGCGAGGGTGCTCGCGGGCAATTCCTCCTCACCGGTCGAGGCAGCGGCCGGCGGCGAGGCCGTCGCGACCAGGATGGCGGGCGTGGTCCATGCGATGCCTTGGATGACGCGGCGGCGTGACAGGGCGCCGGAGGGCGCGCTGGTGTGCTCGATGGTCATGGGGGGCGACCTGTCTTCCTCAACGGGGCGGTACCCCTCAGCGAGTACCGCGGAAGGTCAGATTACAGTGTCATTCCTGCGCCTCGAAGCACTCGCACGTGCCAACGCGCCGCAACCAACGCACCACCTAGGCGGTGAAGTCGCCGCCTATCGTGACCGAACGCTCGAGCGTCGAGCCGTTCGGCACGCCCGTCAGCACCACGACGACATCATCGGCATCAGCGATCGCCACGTGCCCGGTGAAGTTGAGAGTGATGGACCCCGAGACTGTGCCGGACGCCTTGAGCGTCGTCGTGTGGACCTTGTTGCTGTCCTTGGAGTCGGAGATCTGGGTGTAGTTCGCAGCGGCAACCGACGCGTTGCCGTTGTTGGCGGCCTTCCACGTCACCACAAGCTGCGAGTTCGCGGCCAAAGTGACATCCGCCGGGAGCGTGATCTTCAAGGAGTTCTGCGTGAACGACTTCGTCGAAAGGTTGAGGACGTTGGGGTCGCCAGCACGCGTCAGCGGCTTCTGGGCGAAGTTGACCGTTGCCCCCTCCGCAGTAGCCGTGGCGCCCGACTTCGCCGACCCTGTGAGCGTCGCCGTCACCGGATAGGGAGTGTCACCAGCGGGCGCGAAAACCGCGGTCAGCGCCAGCGACGGAGTCGCCGGTGCGATCGCAGCCGCATACGTGGCCGTGTAGAGCCAATTGGTGCCGGAATCGACCGGTCCCGAGAGCACCCAGCCGTTCAGGGTCGAACTCACGAGCGCACCCACCTTTGCCTTCGGCAGGGTGATGAACACCTCCACGCTGCTCAGAGACTGGCCGGTCGTCGGCGCTTCGTTTGCCGCGATGAGAGTGAGCGCGCTGTTCACCGTCGACGACGCCTCGAACTTTGAACCGGTGAACGTGGGGACACCCAACTCGGGTGAGTTGTTGGCGCCTGCAGGCGCCGACGTCGCCAACAACACCGCGGGCGTCGCCCACGCGGCCCCCTGCACAATGCGGCGCCGTGAAACACCAGCCGCGTGGTAAGTGTTGGTCGACTCGACAGTCATGAAGTACCCCTCAGCAATCATGAAGGCGCCCCTCAGTGGACGCGTTTGCCCTGAGGGTAGCGGCACTCGCCGCCATTGACCACAGAGTTCACACGGAAGTTACTCAACGCGCAGGATTCATGCGGCGTTCATCGCGGCGTAGGTGAGCATCACCACCACCACCGCAATCGAGGCGATGATCGCCCAGCCCGGCATCCCGCCGTGCTCGCGCAGCAGCCAATTGCGGTGCCCCATCGGCGTATAGGAGCGATGACGCCGTCTTGCCATGAGTGACCCCCCAGTGACCCAAACGCTGTTATGGAGGCTAGCGAGGGTCTGGCGATCTGTGAAGAGGCGCGCTGGTCAGTCTGCAGAGACAAGCCACAACTCCACGAGCGCTGCCACAAACGCCTCGACGTCAGCCGCGATCGTGTCGGCCTCAACGCCATACGCCTCGGCAACGTCGACCACAATCGCTTCCAAGTCCCGCATCCCATCGATCCGCACCCAGATCTCCAATGAAGAACCCTCGAAAAGGTGCGGCACCTGCTGCGACTCAATGCGTGCGAGGTTCAGTACCACGGCATAGTCATCGTGGACCACCTCGGCAATCCCTGGCGCCCGGGTGAGCGTGCCGGTCATCGCGGGTCTCCGTCGAGAATCGACGCGTCGGTCACGCCGCGACGCGCCAGCACGCGGCCCCAGAGAGCGCGAGGTGTGGCGCGCACACCCCGGACGATGCGCGCCCACCGCCCGCGGATCGCCGCGCCTCGGCCCGCGGGCACCTCGGGATGGACCCGTCGAAACTCGGACTCGCGTGGCCACATCATGCGGACGACCATGCCGGGCTTCGCGCGCCAGTTCGCGCGACTGATGAGGACCAGCCACTGAGCTGTCGTTTCACCACGACCGCCCACGCGCGCCCGCCATGCGTCAAGCGCGGGATCGGCGCCATGAGGCGTCACCGGAGGAAGCGCCACGCACAGACGGTCCAGCACTGGCCGCGCAGTGTCCGCCGCCCCACCCGTAATCGCAAGCGCCACCACATCCGCGCGAGCGATGTCATTGAGCCGAGGCAACACCTCATCCACCAGACGGCGGATCTCAGCGACGTGCCGCGGCGTCTGCGAGGGCGTCCTGAGCGCGTGGAGAGCCGCGATGAGGATCGCGCCGGAGCGGTCGACCATGTCGACCTCGACGTCCGCAAGCGCCAAGGGCTGTCGGCGCTGCCACAACTCGTCGAAGACGTGCTGCGGGGCAGCGAGAAATCCGGGGAACTGGACGTGCGCGTCGATGTCACACGGCCAGCCGTCGTGGATCAGTGTCACCGAGTGGATCGCCGTGGGGCCCATTCCGTCACCGGCCGGTCGCTCGTGCCAGCCGCACCCCCGAAGCGCGTCGACGTACGCGTCGAATCCGTCTGGAGACACCATCACGTCGGCGTCGGCGCTGACGCGTTCCGCTCGCAGGCCATGGGCTGCAGCGCTCGGCCCCTTGATGACCAGCGCGCGAATGCCCGCACGCCTCGCGACGTCGACCGCGAGCGCGTGCGCGAGCGGCACGGCATCCGCGATCGCGAGCGCGGCGTTCACTCGGACGCGTCCACCGTCATCACGCCCCGCGAAACGAGCACCGTGATGATGTCGCGAGCCATGTCGCCCGCGTCGATCCCCTCGGGTTCACCGAACTCCACCACCAGGCGGCGGCTCAGTTCGCCCACGGCGATTCCGCGGCGTGCTGCGAGCACGGCCTCGGTGGCAACAGGCGACAGGAGGGTGACGTCGTTGCCGGCCAGCACCAGCATCTCGCCGCCCCGCTCGAGGGCGTCGTCCCACGCGGACCGGACCACCGCCTCGTCCGGCAGCCGGTACGGATCCAAGGCCGAGTCCACGGCCACGTCGCTCACCGCGCCCCCTCGAACAGCGACGGCATGAGAGGAAGCAGGTCACGCGACTCGGCGTACCGAATGCGCACGAGCCCGCCTATCGACTCGACCAGGTCGGCAAGCGTGTGGAGCTGCTGCGGCAAGCGCGAGAGGTACGACACCTGTTCTGCCAAGCGCGCAAGTCCGTGCAGCAGCGGCAAATCCTCGACCACGGGCGTCGACCCGACGGAGGAGTCTCGCTCGACCAGCGCCAGGCGCACCAGGCGCAGCCGCCCCGGGGGCGGCGCCATCAGGTCGAGCGACTCGGGCCCCCACTGCTCCTTGGTGGGGCTGACGCCGTCGAGCACCGAGAGCGGCTTGGGATACGGTAGCACCGTGCGACCCACGTCAATCGCGAGGGTCTCGTCGGTGACGTAGCCGTAGTGCGCGCCCAGGGTGCGCGACAAGGTGGTCTTGCCGGTGCCGGAGGGGGCGATGAACCCCACCACGTCGCCGTCCGGTGACGCGATCCCGGCGGCGTGCAGCATCACGAGCGAGCCGACGCGCTGCTCGATCGCTCGCACCGTGACCGCCGAGGACAGGTAGTGGAGCGCGCGATCCACATCCGGGTAGGCGAGCACACCGCGCGCACGCGCCTCGGCCAGCACCGCGGGGTCGCTGTCCACCATGACGTCCACCCGGGCATCCGCGTCGCCCGCAGGGACAACGCAACGTCCCCAGGCCCGGTGACCGGCGGCGGCGAGCGCGTCGCGCTCGGATCCGTCGCAATGGATCGCGACAGTCACGCCGAACGCGTCCACCAGGCACGTCGCAACGTCGTCCGCCGCGCGGGGGGCGGCGGCCTGTGCCGGAGCCATCGCGGCCCACAGATCGGCGATCCAGACGGTGGCCTCGTTGATGCGCGCGCCCACCGCGCGAGCGCGGTCCTCGAGCCGCTCCCACAGCGGCAGCTCCCAGTCGGTCGGCAGCTCACGCCGCTTGCGGGTGCGCTCCAGGATCGCGGCGTGCTCGCGCAGCGGCGCGATCAAGCTCAGGCCGTCGTAGAGGTGCGCGAACTCGGACATGGTGAAGGACCGCCCGAGCGCGCGCGGGTAGCGGCGGACAAGCTCGTCCCGCTCGACGCCGGTACCGACCACGAAGAGGTCGGCCGCCTCGACCATTGCGTCGCTGAGCGAGCGCGCGGTGAAGCCCTGGATGCTGCCGCCCTGCTCGAGGATGACGTCTCGAGCGAGGTCCTGCATGGTCGCGCCGTCTTCCGCGTTGAGACCGGCGGAGGTGATGCGGATGCGGTCGGCCCCCACGCCGCGCGCCCACAGGTGCTTGCGGAGAAGGCGCTCCCCCACCACCGAGCGGCCGGTGTTTGTGGCATCGACGATCAGGACGCGGAACGCGACCCCCGACTCCCAGGGCATGTCAGGCGCGCGGTCGCTCGGCGGGCGTGTCGGACCCGATGACGTCGTCCCACGGGACTGCGCCACCGGCGCGCGGCGCCGTTGCGGGGGACGATGCGCCGGTGTCGTTCTTGCCTCGCTTGCGGTCGCCCTCGGTCGAGTAGTCGTAGGCGTACGCGTACGCGTCCTTGTAGGCACCCTTGCGCGGCATGGCGTCGACGATGATGCCGAGCGCGCGGCCGTTGACGCGGTCGAGGTTCTGCAGCGCACGGTCGAGGACGTCGATGGTCGTGCGTCCCGAGGATGCGACGACGAGCGCGCCGTCGGTGCGCGCGGTGAGCACAGCGGCATCAGTGACGGGGATGAGCGGCGGCGTGTCGATGAGGATGAGCGCGTCCTGCGGGAAGCTATGGAGCAGTTTGTGCATCGCGTCCGAGGCAAGGAGCTCCGACGGGTTCGGCGGGATCGCGCCGGAGGCCAGCACGTAGAAGTGGTCGGTGTCGCCGTAGGGCTGGAGCACGTCTTGGGCGCGCGCACGCCCCACGAGAACGTCCGTCAGGCCTGCATCTCCGACGAGACCAAGGTTCTTCGCCACCGTGGGCCGACGGAGGTCGGCGTCGATCAAGACCGCGTCGCGACCCGACTCGGCGACGGCCTCGGCGAGCTTGATGATGGTGGTCGACTTGCCATCGCCGGGAAGCGAAGAAGTGACGACAATCACTCGCGGCGGGTTGTCGACGTCCATGAACTGGAGGTTCGTGCGAACCTGGCGGATGGCCTCGGTCATCGCGAAATCGGACTTCGCGTTCGCGACGCCTTTCTTGGCGATCGCGTCGTCGTACGGCAAGGCGCCCAGCACCGGGATGTCGAACTCGCGCTCGACATCCTCAGGCTTTCGCAGCCGGCGGTCGAGCGTGGACTTGATGAGCGCGTAGCCCACGCCGAGCGCCAGACCGACCAGTAGTCCAAGCGCCACCGCGAGTTTGACGTTCGGGCTGGACGGGGCGCCAGGAAGCACAGCACTGTCGAGAGTTTGAAGGCCAACCACGGACTGGGCGTCACCGTCCCCGGCGCCCGAGTTCTCGATGTCTGCGACGGCCTTCGTCATACCGGCGATCCACGCCTCGACGAGGTCGCGGGCCTCCTCGGGGCTGGAGCCGTTGGCTGCAACGCGAAGGACCGCGGTATCGAGGGGGTTCGACACCGTCACCCGCGCGACGAGTCCGTCGGGGCTCGACGCAAGGCCCAGTTCGTCGATCGCGTACGCGGCGACCTTGCGAGACTTGGCAATGTCGAGATAGCTCTTGACCCGAGACTTGGCGTAGTTGTCGCCAACTAGCGCGCTACCAAGGTCTTCACTCGCTCCCGTCGTGATAATGGCCGAGCCTGTCGCGGTGTAGACCTTGGGTTGCGTGAGCGTCCAACCGAATGCGGCAGCGCCGCCGAGGACGGTGATGAGCACGATCACCACCCAATGCGCGCGGAACACACGCATGTAGTCCTGGAGTTCCATTCGAGCCCTCAAATCGTTGGCGGTCGCACGCAATTCTACGGATCGCGACCATCACCAGGATTCAACTCGCGCGGACTGTGCGGGCGATCTCGCGACAGCACGTCAGGACTGCCCCCCCAGATGGGTCACGACCTCGACCTGTCCGACGGTGCAGCAAGGGCCGCGCTGGCGGATCCGTTCGGTGACGCAGAGGTTGTTGATCGCCTCGGCGCGGGCATTGTCGTGAGAGTCGCCCACGGTCCACGTCGACCGCCTCGCCCCAATTTCCGCGACCCAGCGGGTGTAGATCAGCGACTGGTAGTGTCAACTGCTCTTTCGGCAAACGAAGGCCTACTACGCTGACCGCGAATCACCCCAAGCGGTACCTGCTGGACGGGCAAACTGAGCGGAAGGAGTCTGACCCGCTTCCGTGGACACCTGATCTGAGGCGATGATCGTCTTGGAAGGGAGTTCCACGAATGCCCGCACCGAAGTCGCCGGAGTTCCGGCGTCGAGCATTGGACCTTGTCGCGCAGGGTGAACCCGTCGCGGCGACCGCCCGCAATCTCGGGATCAGCGAGTCGTGTCTGCGTCGTTGGATATCGCAGGACGAGATCGACCGTGGCGACCGCGAAGGCCTGACCAGCGCCGAGAAGCGCGAGCTGGTCGAGCTGCGTCGCAAGAACCGGGTCCTGGAAACCGAGATCGAGATCCTTGGGGCGTCGCCTCGGCGTACTTCGCACGCGAGAACATCCTCCCAAAATAGGGTTCCGGCTCGTCCACGAGCTTGCCGCCGACGGCTTCGACGTCGCGGTGGCGTGCCGGATCCTGAAGGTCTCCCGTACCGGGTACTACGCCTGGCGGACCCGCCCGCCGTCGGCGCGCGCCGTCGCCGACGACGCGCTCACGACCACGATCGCGCGCATCCATCTGGACTCCCGCGGCACCTACGGCGCACCCCGGGTCCACGCTGAGCTGCGGCTCGGACTGGGGGTCCGGGTGGGCCGCAAGCGCGTCGCCCGCCTCATGAGACAAGCCGATTTGCAGGGCGTATGCCACCGCAGGAAGCGTCGAGGCTGGAAGCCGGCCCCGGCCCCGCACGACGACCTCGTCAAACGCCAGTTCCATGCCGACCGCCCCAACCGGCTGTGGTTCTGCGACATCACGCAGCACCGCGCGAAGGACGGCTGGGTCTACTGCGCCGGCGTCATCGACGCCTACTCCCGACGGATCGTGGGCTGGTCGATCTCGGACCGCATCACCGCGGACATCGTCGTCGACGCCCTCGACATGGCCCGCTGGCAACGCCGACCTCAACCAGGCACGATCGTCCACGCCGACCGAGGCGCGCAGTACACGTCGTGGGTATTCGGGCATCGACTGCGCCAGGCCGGGCTGCTGGGATCGATGGGGCGCGTGGCCTCGAGCGTGGACAACGCCCTGATCGAGTCGTTCTGGTCGACCATGCAACGCGAGCTGCTCGACCGCCACGACTGGGAGTCGCGCACCGAGCTCGCATCCGCGATGTTCGAATGGATCGAGGGCTTCTACAACCCCCGCCGCCGGCACACCTCGCTCGGCGACCTCAGCCCCGTCGAGTACGAAGCCCTTCACACCCGTGCCGCCATCGCGGCATGATCAACACACCACCCGTGTCCACGAGACCGGGTCAGGCTCCGAACGAGAACTCAGCCGATTCAGACTCCCCTACTCCACCGACCGAATCGCCTCGTCCCACGAGGTTGCGAAGCTCAAAGCAGCACCCGAGCCCCCGAGCCAGGTTCGTGCGTACCGCGAGAGCTTCTGGTTCGCGTTGTCAACAGCTACCACGTGACGCCCCATTTGCAGCGCGATAAGCATGGCGTGGAGGCGGTCAGTTACCACGACCTCACCCAGCGCGAGCATGCGAATCCCCCGGCGCAGACGCAGGGCAGCGATGCGCTCCCACCGCGCGGGCGATGGATTGAGCTGACGCTGGCCGGCCGGGCCGAGCCCCGCCGCGCGTTTCCGTGCCCACGTCGTTGCCCTCAGCACGGGACGGTCGACGGGCCAATCAAGCGCACCTGCCCCAAAACGGGCCGCAGACTCGTCATCCGCACGCCCCAACACCACAAATCGCGCGCGCGGCGCCGGTGCGTCAATCCGACCGAGAAAGTGAACCGCGTCGGGCGCCAACAGCAATCGTCCGCTCACGAGTTCTCGAACCGCGCTGAACGACTCCTCGTCGCGCACAGCGATCCGTGCCGCGGTCCGTGCACCCAACCCAGCCTCGAAATTCCTTCGGGCGTGTTCGTCTTCGAAGAACACGGACTGTGGACACTGTATTAGCACCTGGTCGTCGGGCATTTCACGCGCGAGTCTAAACCTGTTGTCCTCATGGTGGGCGTAGCGGCCGCCGATGTTCCCACCGCCATTGATCGCAACAGCTCGCACCTCCAAGCGCGAGATACCGCGCGGCAACGTCCCGATTGAATACGCAGAGCCAATATCAATACCGGCTTCGCGCGCAAAAGTCGCTTGACCCAAGAAGATCGCCGAATCGCCAACGTTGGGATAGTCTGGCACGTCAGCAAAAGACAAACTTGAGATACCCTCAAAGAGCTCGGAGAATCGCTCCATCGCGATGCGATGCATGGTTTCGGTGTACGGCACGATGTATAACTCCTCTAAATGCGGGTGTCAATCAGGTTGCACTGAGCAACAACAAGATCGCGAACCGGATGGATTGCCCCTGGCGACGCACTACCAACACCGGTCCCGCACCTCGATCAGCAATGCCGCGACGGGATCATACCCCAATAGTCGCTGTCGGCGGCCATGCCGTCGACAGCGCGCCTAATGTATGATCACCCGCCAGTCGAAAGCACGCTAGACGGGAGCGCGCCCGCTGTCGACCCTGAAGCCCTCTCCCATGCATCCGTGCGGAGAACGAACGGGCGTCCGAGGCCTAATACGTAGGGTTAGAGTGTGCGCGGTCGGTAGCCATCAACACAATCGGACCTAGTCTGATCCGTTGCAGGGCGCGCAACCCTTCGCTGAGCAGCGTTAGCCCGAGGTCTCGCGGGACTCAGAGTCGTCGCAATAGACTCTTGACTTGATTCAGCAATTCCCACAATGGCGCCCGTCGCACAAATGACCGGAGCGCACGTTCAAGCTCTCGGTCCGAAGTGCCGCTCGTTTCGAGCGCGAGTAGGTTCTCGCGCGCGAACATGGCGACACGATTGCCTGAACGGAGGCGACGGAGACTCGAAGCGTCGATCACCTGCGGGAGTGTCCTACAATGATCCAGCGCGCCTGCAGCACGAAGGCTAATCATCGTGCGTACGCACTTCTCGCATTCGCCGCAGTTGTACAGACCCCCCCGGTTCTCCCAGCAGATGCGCAGGTGGTCCAGAGCGACCTGACTAACTGCAATTGACGAGACCTTTTCCGGACGCGTCCTGTCCTCGCCGTCGTGAAGGAATTCCAACTCCGAAGAGGACCATAGGGGGTCCAAATCCGGATGCGTGCCCCAAGGAAACAGCTCTGTGACGTGGTGCGATGCCGGTATCAGCACCTCGCGGAAATGGTCTGCGAGCAGGTGGCCCACTGCTGCAAGAGCGGCGCCGTGATACTGGTCTCCCCAAGCGACATACGGGTCCGAGAGTTCCCGAACATTCGTGCGGACAACGACGAGTTTCATCCCGAGTGCGGCTGCGGCCGCCCGTACTTCATGAAGCGCCCTGTCAGCCAGGTCAACATCCGCGAGCGGGATATCGAATCCGTGAACGAAAATCAGGTGCGTGATTACATCAGCATGGGCCAGGACCGAGTAGAAGGAATCCACTCCACCGCTGAAGAAGCAACCAACACCCGCGCTCGGCACCGCAGGAGAGCCTGTCGTGGCGCTAATGTCGACCCGCGACAGATCGCTGAACCAGTGTTCAAGCAGTTCTTGAGCGCGTTGCGCGTTCGCAAGCGCAACGCCGTCAAAATCGCCCTGAAGCACTAGCGACGATCCGACGCGCATCGCGATCGGAAGTGCAGCTGGTAGAGCCGGCGCTGAAGACGGCTTCAGCGGCACGTCGGCTTCGAACCAGAGTGTCACCGCATCGTCGGGCCCGAACACGACGTCGAACTCGAGTCGATTTGGCCCGCGTAGGCGCGCTGCAGACACTGAAACCTCGCGCGTCGTGGGCTGCGACGGCATAGAAACCATGCGGAGAGCGTACTAGACGGGGCGACGAGCCCTCGCCACCCGTTCGGGTACCGTTGCCTCCCGTGACCCACCATGATCCACACGGCGTAAGACCCGCCCACGCCGACGTCAAGGCGCGAGCACTACGCGGCGCGAAGTGGACCGTCCTCGACAAGTGGGGCTCGCGCTTCTTCTCCTTCATCGTCTTCGCCGTGCTTGCATACTTGCTGACGCCTGAAGCGTTCGGAGTGGTCGCAGCAGCGCAGGCGGTAATTGTTCTCGTTCAGACCATCACTGAACAAGGCATCGGCGCAACCGTAATAGTTCAAGACCGGGACGACTCCGTTTCACGAAGCACCGCTTTTTGGATGTCGCTCGCATCCGGCGTGCTTGGCGCGGCCATACTCTGGGTCTCCGCGCCACTCGTCGCGGAGATCATGCACTCGCCGCAGCTTGAGTCAGTACTTCCTGTAATCTCCGGTTACTTCATCGTGCGAGCACTCGGCACTGTGCCGGATGCTCTGTTGCTACGTCGCCTGCAATTCAAGGGTTTGGCAATCCGCACCATCGTCGCAACTACGCTCTCGGGTGCTATCGCCATTGCGCTGGCTTTCCTTGGATTCGGAGTTTGGGCGCTGGTTGCCCAGGTCCTCGTCCAAGCCACCGCGTCGACCACCATGGTCTGGATCGCTTCGCGGTTTCGGCCCCGTCTTCAATTCGACTTTCACTCGAGTCGCGACGTACTCCGTTTCAGTTGGAAGGTGCTTGTCGTCGACCTGCTTTCCACAGGCGTAGGACAAGGAGACAAATTTGTCGTCGGTGCCGTGCTCGGCCCTGTCGCGCTCGGCTATTACACAATAGCCGCCCGCATCCTTAACGTTGTCGTAGACGCATTTACCGGAGTCATGTCTTCGATGGCGGTCCCAGTATTCGCGCGACTCAAAAAGGATCCCGAATATACCGCCAGAACTCTCACCCGAGTGACGACCCTATCATTGGCTGCAACGGTTCCAGCATTTGGGTTGCTCTTCTTGCTCGCTCCAGTCCTGGTTCCCACGGCATTCGGCGCCCAATGGACCCCCAGCGTGCCGGTCCTTCAGGCGCTGTGCATTGGAAGTATCGTTAGTTCAATTACATACTTTGATCGTGGTGTGCTGTACGCAGCCGATCGGGCGGACCTTGAGATCATCGCGGTTGGCGTACTTGCCGTTGGCACGGTGCTCGCCGCCTATGTGGGCGCACAGTACGGCCTCGTCGCGGTCGCTATTGCGGTCACAGCGCGTATGTTCCTAACGTTGCCACTGCGGCTATGGTTGCTGAAGATCGCGATCGGACTGAGGTTGCGCACATACGTCTGGAGCTGGAAGGCGCCGGTCGCAGGCGCGGTCGCCCTTTTCTTCACGGCCGCGGTGCTGTCACAACTCTTGCGCGATTCACGCGAACCCGTTGAAGTTCTAGTGACTTCGGCCGGGGCTCTCCTCGCCTACAGTGTGTGCATTGCATTGCTCGACCGCAAGCTGATCCACATGCTTCGTGGGCTTGCCGCTCGTAGCTAGGGTACCGCGCGGCGAAGACACGCACTCAGTCTGCACGGCAACTGCGTGACGACCTGCGCATCCCCGAGGTCGCCCGCCTGCATGCCGAGAACTGCGGCGTGTTGACGGCGCTCTCTGAAATTCCCCAGTTCTGCTCTCTGAATGGGACTGCCCCGGCTTTGGTTGACATCTGAACTTTGAGGATTCGTCCTCACTGGAAGGATGTCCCTGTGACCAAGCCCTACCCCCAAGAGTTTCGCGATGACGTCGTGGCGGTCGCCCGCCGCGCCCAGGCACCGCTGAGCCAGATCGCCTGACTTGGCTCACGCGCCGGCCGTCGGCGATGGCGCATCCGGTGTACCTGGGGTGATGGTCGGCGCTTAGTGCGTTTTCACGCACTAAGGGGATGGCGTCTAGGGTCTCGGTGTGGCGTTCATCAGGCGGGTGCGGACCGCGTCGGGAGCGACGGCGGTCCAGATCGCCGAGTACGCCGGCGGGCGGCAGCGGATTGTGCGTCATGTCGGGTCGGCGCATACGGAAGCCGAGCTGGGGATCTTGCTTGAGCAGGCCGGCCAGCTGCTCGGCGATCCCGATCAGGGCGCGCTCGAGTTCGACGTCACCCCCACCCCGCTGGTCGCGGACCTCGTGAGTCCGCGACGCGACGACCTTGTTGACGTGGAGCCGCGCAGCACGGCGGCGCGTCGTGATGGGTCTGGTCGGGTCGTCGGCACCGACTCGCGGCTCTTGTTCGACGTCCTGGCCCGCGTGTACGCGTCCTTGGGGTTCGACGCCGTCGACGACGACGTGTTCCGCGACCTGGTGATCTCGCGGATCGTGGAGCCGACCTCGCTGCTCGATACCGGGCGCGTGCTCACGGACTTGGGGCGTACACCGGCGTCGTACGCGACGATGAAGCGCACCCTAGGTAGGTCGATGGCGGGCGGCTACTGCAACACAATCGCCGCCGCCTGCTTCACCCACGCGATGAACGCCGGCGACATCTCGCTGGTCTTGTATGACGTCACGACGTTGTACTTCGAGGCAGAGAAGGAGGACAGCCTGCGCAAGGTCGGCTACTCGAAAGAGCGTCGCGTCGACCCACAGGTCGTCGTCGGACTCCTCGTCGACCGCAACGGCTTCCCGCTCGAGATCGGATGCTTCGAAGGCAACAAGGCCGAGACCCTCACCCTGGTGCCGATCGTGCGCCAGTTCCAACAGCGCCACGGCCTGGCGGAGATCGTCATCGTCGCCGACGCGGGCATGCTGTCCGCGACGAACCTACGCGAGCTCGACGACGCAGGGCTGAACTTCATCGTCGGGTCCCGCGTCACGAAGGCACCAGTGGACCTGGAGTCCCACTTCCGGTGGCATGGCGACGCCTTCGTTGACGGGCAGGTCATCGACACCATCACCCCACGCACCGGGCATGCTCGCAAGGACGGCGCGTCGAACCCGCTGGTCAAGGCCGAACCCATCTGGAACGCCGACCACCATGAACGCTCGTGGCGGGCCGTGTGGGCGTACTCCGCCAAGCGCGCCGTGCGCGACAACCGCACCCTGACCCTGCAAGAGCAGCGGGCCCGTGACGTCGTGTCCGGTGACAAGGCCGCACGTACGCCCCGCTTCGTGAAGACGACCAACGGTGCACGCCGGCTCGACGAGGCATCACTGGCAAGGGCGCGACGGTTGGTCGGACTCAAGGGCTACGTCACCAACATCCCCGCCACTCCCATGCCCGCCCGTGAGGTCATGACCAGCTACCACGCACTATGGAACGTCGAACAGTCGTTCCGGATGTCGAAGACCGACCTACGCGCCCGGCCCATGTTCCACCACACCCGCGACGCGATCGAGGCACACCTGACCATCGTGTTCACCGCCCTGGCCGTCAGCCGCGAGATCCAAGCCCGCACCGGACTCGCGATCCGCAACGTCATCCGTCAGCTACGGCCGCTACGGTCCGCGACCATCGCGATCAACGGCACCGAACAGACCTTCACACCCGAGATCCCCGAAGCCGAGCAAGCCATCCTCTGAATCGGCCTGCGTTTCGTTCCGTCCTATCGACAAGGATGGAACCCATGACTCGTTACACCCCGGAGATGCGTGAGCGCGCGCTGAGGATGCTCGCGGAGGCGATCCCGGATCACCCGAACTTGTGGAGCGCGATGCGGCACGTCGCCGGGCTGCTGGGCATGAGCCCCGAGACGCTCCGCGTGTGGCATCGCCGCCTCGAGGTCGACGCCGGCGTCAAGCCGGGCGTCCCTAGCGACGCGGCCGAGGAGATCAAGCGGCTTAAGCGTGAGAACGCCGAGCTGCGCAAGGCCAACGAGATCCTCAAGGCTGCGAGCGTGTTTTTCGCCAAGGAGCTCGACCGCCCCTGACCGACATGATCCGGTTCATCGACGAACACCGCGATCAGTTCGGGGTCGAGCTCATCTGCCGCGTCCTCAGACGGGCAGTCCAGGGCTTCCTCACCTCGCGCGGCTACCGCGCGGCGAAGACGCGCACGCCGTCCGCGAGGCAGCTGCGTGACGACCTGCTCATCCCCGAGGTCGCGCGCCTGCACGCGGAGAACTACGGCGTGTACGGCAGGCGCAAGATGCACGCGCTTATGCGTCGGCAAGGGTGGGACATCGGCCGCGACCAGACTGAACGCCTCATGCGCGCAGCCGGCGTGCGTGGTGTGAAGAAGTCCAAGCGGACCTTCACGACCAAGTCCGATCCGAAGGCGGTGTTGCCGCGGGACCTCGTCAACCGCCACTTCGCGGCCGACGCACCACGACGGCTGTGGGTCGCGGACATCACCTACGTCGCGACGTGGTCCAGCTTCGCCTACGTCGCATTCGTCACCGACGTCTTCTCCCGTCGGATCGTGGGCTGGAACGTCGCGTCGACCCTCAAGGCCGAGATCCTGCCCTTGCAGGCCCTCGACATGGCCGCGTGGGACGCCGGCGGCGACCTCACCGGTCTGACGCACCACTCGGACCACGGCTCGAACTACATGGCAATGGTCTACACCGACCGCGTCGTCGAATTCAGTGCGAAGCCGTCGACGGGAACCGTCGGCGACAGCTACGACAACGCCCGCGCCGAGGCGATCAACAACCTCTACAAGACCGAGCTGATCCGCCAGCGCGGACCGTGGAGGACGGCTGAGCAGGTCGAGCTCGCCACCCTCGAGTACGTGTGGTGGTGGAACAACCAGCGCCTGCACGGCGAGCTCGGGATGCGCACACCGCTCGAGGTCGAAGAGGCCTACTACGCTGGCCTCGAATCACCCCAACCGGTACCTGCCGGACAGGGAAACTCAGCGGAACGAAACTCAGGCCGATTCAGTTGCAGAAGAACGTCCTCAACACCAGGCGCTGGGATACCCGCGAGGAGCTGCGCCTCGAGATGGTTCGCTGGATCGAGACCAAGTACAACCGACGCCGCCGACAGCGCGGCCTTGGCAAACTCACCCCCGTCGAGCTTGAGATGATCTACACGACCGCAATCGCGGCCTGACGACTACAACCCCCGATCGTCAACCGAACTCGGGGCAGTCCCCGCTAACCTACCCGCGCGACCTGGGGAACTTCGCCGAGCAACTCTGGGGAAATTCGGCGAGCGCCGTCAGTGTAAGGGGGCTCTTCGCAGTTGACGGTCCCGCGACACACTCATGCACTCCTGCCCAGGCGCCGCGCCACGTAGCGAGCTTGGCTAGCACTGAGGCGCTGCGCGCTTTCGAGGATCCCGCGCCGTACGCGTTCCCGGTCGACCGCTCTCAAAGAAGCGAAAGCGCCGTCGGCCGACGACTCCGACGCGCCGACCGCATCTACCTCGATACCTAGTTCGTGCGCCACGGCATGCCGGTAGCTCTCCATGAGTGCATCATCAACTGACGCTCGCAACCACTCTTTGTCGCGGCTCGTCTGAGAGGCGTGAATTCGATAGAGAATCCCCGGAAGCGCCAGTTGCTGAATGCTATGGCCGTGGGCCACGAGCCGAAGCCAAAGCTCGTAGTCCTCCGCGATCGTGTCGGCGTAGCCGCCTACGTCCGCAAGAGCCGCCCGTCGGCCCGTCATAGTCGGATGGACAAGGACGTTGGTCGCCAGAAGATGAAGCGGCACCGCTTCGCGCGAAAGTGGTATCGGCGCTGCCATTCCGATCGGCAATCCTCGTCGATCTATGTGGATTGCAGACGAGAAGACTATCGCCGGCGCGTCGCCTTCAAATGCCGAGAGCTGCTGACGAAAGCGATGCGGCATGCACACGTCATCAGCATCCATCCTGCCAACGAACTCGCTGTCAGTAGTACTCATCAGGCGCTGAAGTGCACCAGCGACGCCCAAGCCCTGTGATTCCCGGCGCAATGAAAGACGCGGATCAGTGATTGTCGCGAGAACCTGCGGCGTCTCGTCGGTGCTTGCGTCGTCGAGTATCGCGAGCTCCGAGTCTTTCGGAAGTGCCGCAAGCGTCGATTTCACAGCGCGCGAAACGTAGGGTGCGGCATTGTGGACTGGCATCAGCACGGTCAGCCTCGGCAAGTCAAGAACCTCCTCGTATTTGAGCGCTCGGTGCGCCTGATGCTGTGTACTCCCTCGAGAGGCAACGGCACAGTCCAGAAGTGAACGTCTGGCATTGGACCTGTTGATCGCCACTTGATTGATGGCAAGCCCTGCGGGCGGCCTGGCCATACTGCTGCGCAACCACCACTAGCTACTGGTCCGGTTGCGCCGATGTCTTGCAGTACGCACGTTTCGCGCACTAGCGTGCGCAAGACGACGGCTAGCCTGTTGCCCGTGACCGAGGTCGAGCGAACGCGAGACCAGGGAACTCGCGTACGCCAATCCCGCGAGGGCGACTATCGCTAGGACGAACCGTGCTACTGACCTAGTGTTGTACTGAAGCGATAGGGCAAAGGACATGTAGTAAAGCATGAGCAGGAGGTTCGGCACCATCCGGCTCCCCCGGGCTGCAACTACGTTCACAAGTGCGTAGGTGCTAAGAGTCGCGGCAACCACCGCAACCAACAGCAGCCAGATAGAAAGGGAGGAGAGCTCTCCAACTGCGTTGAATGGAATGAAGTAATGAACGCGGAGTTCGGGGCTTCTAGCCGCCCAAGCGGCCGCGGACGACGGCAATGGATTCATGCTCAGCCACAGGTCCGACCAGGCAAATTCATGCAAGTCGGCGACATAGCCCGTCAGAGGTACAGCGAAGACCAGATTGCCCAGGACCAGCGAGCCGCTTGACGACCAGTCGACCACCGAACCCGTGACCACTGCGGTGACATACGGACCCAGCCCGTGAGATCCTGCGGCGGCTTCGCGTAGCGACACGACTAGCGCAAGCGCCAGAAAACTTGCCAAGGCTGCGCTGACGACTCGCGTAACCGAGGCGCGGCCGCGCACAGAATAGCCAATGGCTAGCGCCATCAGCGGCAATAGCGCGAGTTGCCGACTTGCCATTGCGAATGTAGCCAGAACCTGCACAGCAATGAGGACGCTAGCCAAGAATCGCGCCGCGCCACGGGTCGTCTCCGCCACGAGTACCGAGATGGCGAATCCTGACGGGAGGAGGAATCCTGCGTACGCGGCCAGAGCAGGGATAGCTGGCTGCGGGATGTACGTGCTTCGCGACAAGAGATTTTCAGCGCCATAAACGAGAACGCCAGCCAGCGTTAGCAGCGATGCGCCAATTAGAAGTCCTAGCGCAGCCGATCCGCTAATGACTAGATCTCCACCTTCTCGCCACCGAAACGCCTTACCGCCCGGTCGGGCACGGCTGACAATCGCGCTTGTCGCGATCGCTGCCCCGCCAGCCAGCCAGAACACGATCACTGACCGGCCAATGTCCGCGCTCTGCCAAACAATCGCCGACGGGCCATCGGACGCGTTCTCTGCAAACGACTCATATCCCACAATGGCTACCGTGCCGAGCAGGACCGCCGCGAGGCCAGGCACCGCCACTAGCGCGGCAATGTTGTCTCGCCGAACCATTGAGACAAATATCGAGACCGCGGCAATGAGCACAATGGCGCCAATGAGTTGGAGTTCGATAATCGTTAGCACCTGCTACCAGCCGACGTCGAATCAAGTTCCCGCGCGCTTGGAACTTCATCCGCGCTACGGCGCTTCGTTCCCCTCCAGACGCCTGCACCCGCCTCGGAGTAGCGATGCCCGCGTTTTTGCCGTGTCTCGTGCCTCACCTCGCGCGTGCCTCGGCGATCGCAGTGGCGTAAGTGTCAATCAACACATCGGTGGTTGCTGCCGGGCTCCACTCTGACTCGTAGAGTATGCGTGCCCGGGCGCCCATCGCTTCTGCGGACGCCACATCTGCAAGAATCGTCATCATTGCCTCAGCAACATCGGCGACTACGGGCTTCACGACCAGCGCCGAGTCAGTAGCCCGCAAGGTCCCCTCGAGACCGCAGTCTTCCGTGATGATCATGGGAGTGCCCAGCGCAGCACCCTCGATGACTACCATGGGCGCGATTTCGCCAACGGATGGCAGCACCATGGCCGAACTGCTCGCTAGTAGTGCCATCACATCGTCCCGCTGAAGCGCGCCGCGTATGTCAAAAGCTTGCTCATGGCCAGATTCGGCGATGAGTCGCTCTACCGCGCGCAGTGAGCCCTGATCCGGCCCCGCGATTACAAACCGAACATTGGGTTGACCGCGCAGAACTTCCAGGCCAGCTCTCACAAACACTTCGGGCTGCTTGCGCTGCTCAAGCCTGCTCACGAAAACGAAAGTGGGCATACCCTGCGGATTCCTCGTAGGCAAACCGTCTGCGCTTACGGAATTGGTGACGTGTTGCATGGTCGATCGCGCTACACCGTAGTCCGCCAATTCCGATCTTTCGACGTCAGTGAGCGTGAGCCAACTACCGATCGAATCGAGATATGCGTCGCGATTGAGCTTGTCGAACATTCGAGTGGACAATGACCGCGGGGGGCCGATCATACCGTGACACTGCGCGACGATCGGAACGCCCAGACGATTGAGCGTACGTACGGCTGTTGTAGTGAGGTAGTCCCTTGACAGGTGGACATGTGCGACATCTACATCTGCTGCCAAGCCTTCAATCGTGGCACGCACACCAGGTGAGTAGAGACCCCGCAGGCCGGCTCCGGGAAAGAGAGTGCGTGCGTGCAATAGAACGGCTTCCGCGTGAAGCTGCTCGGCATCCGGGACCCGGCCGAGCCAACTGCCCACAAGTTCAACGGAATATCCAAGTTCCCGTAGCGCCCTTGTCTGGCCAAGCGCTACCGTCCATACGCCGCCCGAGACCGCGTCCGGTCCGGCGAGACCTCCGACCTGAAGAATCCGCACGACCTAACCTTCGGCGCCGACGTGTGCCACTACTTGGGTCGACCGCAGACGAGTCTGCTCGCGATACTTGACTCCGATCTGCCAGTAATAGCCAGAAAGCGCGATCGCGTAGTCACGCCCAGCCCGTCCATCAAGGAACCCGAGCCGAATGACATAGGAGTAGACGAAGAAGACGAGCGGCTTCGCAGGAACTCGAGCCCAGACACGTCCCAGTGTGGAGCGGTTGGCTGCTACATGCTCACCCGTACCGGGCGTCGCAAGCAGGTGCGCCTCCCATTCCGCGTAGCGATTGTGGCGGTCAAACCACGTGCCGACGGGGTCCTTGTCATCGTGGCTCAGTCGCCCGCGCAGCCGTCCGATTGGCTTCTCGGACTGCGGCTGATAGTGGCCTTCGACCTCGCGGATCCCGGGCGCGTCAAGATCGTCAACCTCGGGGAATCGGCAAACACGCGTATCCAACAGGGATCGCTTGACCACCCGATGTCCGTGATCAAGGAAGCGACCGGCAAACTTGTAGTGAAGTACGAGATCGTAGGCGCCAAATGTGCCTGCTTGAAGTTCATCGGTTCGCGCGTGGAGCTCGTCAATCAGTTCAGCCGTCGGCGACTCATCAGCGTCGAGCAGAAGCACCCAGTTGTTGCGCGCGCCGCTGTTCTCTAGCGCCCACTGCTTCTTCTTCGGATACGTCCCGTCCCAGGAGAACTGGACGACCTTCGCGCCGAACTCTTGTGCAATAGCAGCGGTATCGTCGACGGAGTGCGAGTCAACTACAATAACTTCGTCGAAGTTTTCAAGGCGGCGAAGGCACTCCGCGATTCCCTCGGCTTCGTTCTTTGTGAGGACGATTGCAGAGATAGGCAATCTGATCAAAATACTCCCCCATTTGCTGCTTCGCTGAATTCGAGTGCAGTGCAGGACTGATCGCTAGTTTGCTCCAACCGGCACGGAGCACCAACGCCGCGGACTGGCGCTGACGACGGCCTTGTACCCGACAGTCACACTCCGGGCAATTGTACGGCCTCCATCGTGCGCGTCGGACGCAGTGGCCCGGATGCGGCGAACGCCACCATCGTCCGCGCGCAGATTCGATCATCCGGCATCCTGACAGCGCGTGCCCGAAACTGCCGCCAAATCATCGTCCGCTCAGCAACGACGCATTAGCCGCTCCTCCCCGACGCACGACCCGACCGCCTCGCGCCTTGCACTAACCTTCGTGTATACGAGATACGAGAATGAGCAGTCCGTCCCAACTAGCCGGTCCCGATACCTTCGAGCTATCTCGTCCGCAACCAACTTGGGGGAATAGACCATGCCGAAGAAAGCCTTCATCACAGGCATCACGGGCCAGGACGGCTCGTACCTAGCCGAACTGCTGCTCAGCAAGGGCTATGAGGTCCACGGCCTCATCCGCCGTGCGTCGACATTCAACACGCACCGGATCGACCACCTGTACGTGGACCCGCACGACCCGTCCGCGAAGCTATTCCTCCACTACGGCGACCTCTCCGATGGCGCACGCATGGTCACGCTCCTCGCGGAGATCAACCCCGACGAGGTCTACAACCTCGCGGCCCAGTCGCACGTTCGCGTGAGCTTCGATGAGCCCGAGCACACCGCCGACACCACCGGCACGGGCACCATCCGCCTCCTCGAGGCCGTGCGCCTCTCGGGAATCAAGACTCGCTTCTACCAGGCATCCACCTCGGAACTCTACGGCGCGACGCCGCCGCCGCAGAGCGAGACGACGCCCTTCTACCCGCGCTCGCCGTATGCCGCCGCGAAGCTCTATAGCTACTGGATCACCAAGAACTACCGCGAGGCGTACGACATGTTCGCGGTCAACGGGATCCTCTTCAACCACGAATCCCCGCGCCGCGGCGAGACCTTCGTGACGCGCAAGATCACACGCGCCGTGGCGCGTATTCAGGCCGGCGTCCAGAAGGACATCTACCTGGGCAACCTCGACTCGATCCGCGACTGGGGCTACGCAGCCGAGTACGTCGAGGGCATGTGGCGCATGCTGCAGGTCGATGAGCCCGAGGACTTCGTGCTCGCCACCGGAGTCGGCTACACGATCAAGGACTTTCTCGAGACGGCCTTCGGTCACGCGGGCCTCGACTGGCAGGAGTTCGTGAAGTTCGACGAGCGCTACCTGCGCCCCACCGAGGTCGACGCCCTCATCGGTGATCCGTCGAAGGCCGCCGACAAGCTCGGCTGGGTCCCGACGATCGACGGCAAGGAGCTGGGCAAGCTCATGGTCGACGCAGACATCGAGGCCCTCGAAAAGGGTGCCGAGTGGCGCGACACCGTCAACCTCGCCTCGTGGACCACGAACGACTCCCTCCAGGGGCTCAAGTGACCGCGGTCGACGGCGTCGAGTACTCACCGGCACCGCTCGACCGCGACGCGACGTTCTACGTTGCTGGCCATCGCGGCCTGGTGGGTTCGGCGATCGTCCGGCGGCTTGAGAGCGCGGGCTTCACGAACATCGTGGGCCGTTCCTCGTCTGAGCTCGACCTCAAGGACCGCGACGCGACCTTCGCCTTCTTCGCCCAGACCAAGCCCACCTACGTGGTGCTGGCTGCAGCGAAGGTCGGCGGGATCATGGCCAACAGCACCTATCCGGTGGACTTCCTGTCCGACAACATCCGCATCCAGACCAACGTGATCGACGCCGCGCTAGCACACGACGTCGAGCGGTTGCTCTTCCTGGGGTCGAGCTGCATCTACCCGAAGTTCGCACCGCAGCCCATCCCCGAGGACAGCCTGCTCACCGGTCACCTGGAGCCCACCAACGACGCATACGCGATCGCGAAGATTGCCGGCATCCTCCACATCCAGGCCGCACGCCGTCAGTACGGCAAGGCGTGGATCTCGGCGATGCCGACCAACCTCTACGGCCCGAACGACAACTTCTCCCCGCAGGGCTCTCACGTGCTCCCGGCGCTCATCCGCCGTTACGACGAGGCCGCGAAGTCGGGTGCGGCCGCCGTGACAAACTGGGGCACGGGTTCGCCGCGCCGCGAGTTCCTGCACTCCGATGACATGGCCGACGCCTGCCTCCACCTGCTCGAACACTACGACGGTCCGTCGCAGGTCAACGTGGGCACCGGCAGCGACCTCGCCATCAAGGAGATCGCGGAGACCATCGCGAGCGTCACGGGGTTCGAAGGCAGCACCGAGTGGGACACCACGAAGCCCGATGGCACCCCGCAGAAGTTGCTCGACGTCTCGCACCTCGCGGAACTCGGGTGGAGCGCGCAGATCTCCCTCGAGGAGGGCCTGCGCCGCACCCACGAGTGGTACCAGGAGAACGCCGCGCATCTGCGCGGCTGACCTCGAGGCGAACGGGGGCTGGCGCATCTGAACGATGCGCCAGCCCCCGTTCGCGATATCAGTACGCTCCGCGACCGAACAGCACTGCGCCGACCGTACGCATCACGATGACGAGATCGCCCGCAAGGCTCCAGTTCTCGGTGTAGTACAGATCGAGCCGCACGCTCTCGTCCCACGATAGATCGCTGCGTCCGCTGACCTGCCACAGGCCCGTGATGCCCGGTTTGACCAGTTGCCGCCGCGCGACCCGTGCGTCCTCCCACTGGTCTACCTCCGACTGCAGCGGCGGGCGCGGTCCTACGATCGACATGTCGCCCTTAAGCACGTTGATGAGCTGGGGCACCTCGTCGATGCTGAAGCGACGCAGCACCTTGCCGATGGATGTTACGCGAGGGTCGTCCTTCATCTTGAAGAGGACCTCGTTGCCCTCAGCGCGCTGCTGCTCGCGTAGGGCGTCCAGCCGCTGTTCGGCGTCGACGTACATCGACCGGAACTTCAGCATGGCGAACGGTCGGTGATCGCGCCCAATGCGTTCCTGGCGGAAGAACACGGGTCCAGGACTGGTGACCTTGACGAGCGCCGCGACCACGAGCATGGGGATCGACCCCAGAGCAAGTAGGGCCAGCGCGGTGAGCCGGTCGCTGATCGACTTGAGGTAGTACTTGCCACCCTCGAACCGGGGGATATCGACGTGGAGCAAGGGCAGTCCCTCAACAGGACTCATGTAGACGCGAGGTCCGGCAACGTCGACCATCGCGGGGGCAACGATGAGGCCGATGCCCGTGCCTTCGAGCTCCCACCCGAGCTGACGAGACTCACGCAGCGACATCGCATCCGTCCCAGAGAGCAGCACGTACTCGGCGTTTTCGCGCTTGGCGACCTCCGCCGCTTCCTCCAATGATCCGAGGAGTGGCACGTCGTGCAGATCCTCGTCGACGAACCGGTGTCCCGTGGGGAGGCACGCGCCGATCACGCTGTAGCCCGCACGCCGCGAGCGCCGGATACGGCGGATCATCTGCTGCGACGTGAGCATCGGTCCGACCACAATCACCTGGGCCAGCAGTTCGCCACGATCCCGTTGGGCGTGCATCCACGACCTCCAGGCGGCGCGGTAGACCAGCAACGCAACGGTGCCCACAGGGATCGCGAAGAGCAGGTATCCCCGGCTCACCTGCCACTGCGTGAGGAACCCAACGATGGCTACCACCGTGAACGTGTGCCACGATGCCGCGAGGACGCGCTGGAACTCTTGCGGCCCGTGGCCCAGGATCAGCGCTTCACGCGACCGCGTCCATCCGAGAGCGAGCACCCACAGTGCGCTCACGACCACGGTGACCTGCCAATATGCGGGCGTGTCGCGGCCAGTCACCGACACGAAGGGATCCCAGCCGAACCGCGCTGCATGCGCGCCGACCATGACGAGAGTCACCACAACGACATCCGTCAAGAAGAGCCGGGACTCGTATTTGCGTGCCCAGCCGCGTGCTCCGAACATCCTCTGCGTTGAGGCACGTCGAAGCGCCTCGCCCCCCATGGCCGTCATGTGCGCAAGGGTACCTGGATGGGGTCTTGGCTCGATACAAGGGTCAGGTCGCCACGCTCTCGCATGGCAAAATTAGTCGGCGTGGGGGACGCTCCCTTGCACGCGCGCGACAAGAACCCCGGGGAGACACGTGGAGCTACAGGACTATCTCAGGATCCTTCGGAAGAACTGGATTCTCATCCTGCTGCTGACCGTTCTCGGGGCGGGCGCTGGCCTTGCCTATTCGATGGTGGCGACTCCGACCTACGCGGCTTCCTCCAAGGTCTTCGTGTCCACCTCGGGAGGGTCGACAGTGTCGGATCTCGCGACGGGCAACACGTTCGCTCAGCAGCGCGTGAAGACCTACGCGGACCTCATCAACACGGCAGCCGTGCTCCAGCCGACCATCGACGCCCTCAGCATCGATATGAGCGTCGCGCAACTGCGAGGCAAGATCTCCGCGACGTCACCCCTCAACACCTCGGTGATCGACATCTCGGTCTCCGACTCCGACCCGGTCTTCGCGGCCTCGCTCGCCACGGAGGCCGCGAACCAGCTCATCAGCGTCGTCGAGGATATTGAGACGACCGACAGCGCGGACGGGTCCCCCGTCAGTCTCACCGTCGTCCAGGAAGCCGAGGTGCCACAGGCGCCGATCAGCCCCAAGAAGGCGCTCAATGTCGCGCTCGGACTGCTGCTCGGTCTCGCTATTGGTGTCGGGATTGCACTGCTCCGCACGACGCTCGACACTCGGATCCGCGGCGAGCGTGACCTCGAGCGCATCACCGACGCGCCTGTGCTCGGCGGAATCGTGTTTGATCCCAAGGCGAAGCAGCGTCCGCTCCTGGTCCACGAGGACGCGCGCAGCCCGCGCGCAGAATCGTTCCGGACCTTGCGCACCAACCTTCAATTCCTCGACACGGAGCGCTCGACGCGCAGCTTCGTCATCACGTCCTCAATCCCGTCCGAGGGGAAGTCGACCACGGCGGCTAATCTCGCGATCACTCTGGCGGATGCCGGCGCCCGGGTCCTCCTTGTGGGCGCCGACCTGCGTCGTCCGAAGATGGCGCAGTACATGGGCATCGAGGCTGGCGTGGGCCTTACCGATGTCCTCATTGGGCGCCTCGACGTCGAGCACGCGGTGCAGCGTTGGGGGCGCAGCGAGCTGTACCTTCTGCCCGCCGGGTCGATTCCCCCGAATCCGTCTGAGTTGCTCGGGTCCTCGCGCATGGACGAACTCATCAAGCAGCTCGACGAGCGGTTCGACGTGGTCCTTTACGACGCCCCACCGCTGCTTCCGGTGACGGACGCTGCCGTTCTTGCCAAGCTCGTCGGCGGTGCGGTCGTCATCGTTGCCGCCGGCAAGACCCACGCGCCGCAACTCGACAGCGCGCTCCAGTCGCTCGAGACCGTGGGCGCACACGTTTCGGGACTGGTGCTGTCGATGCTGCCGGCCCGAGGACCCGATGCTTACGGATACGGCCGGTACGGGTACACGTACGAAGAAGAAGAAGCCAACAAGTAGTTGATGCGACGAGGGCCCCACGCTACGGCGGATTCTTGGGGCCCTCGTCGTCTCTCGCCCTCTAGCAGCCGGTGGCCCCCTCCGCGAGGCGCTCGATAGCTACCTCTCGCGGTCCCGGTGTCTGGACGTACTCGGGCGGAAGCACGCCGTCTACGTGCGCGTCAACCTCGAACTGAAGCGTGGTCGACGCGCCCGGCGCAAGCTCGATCCGAGCGGTCGCCAATGTCCGACCGGCTTGATGCTCGGGGCGCACCTTGATCTTGTCACCATCCAACGTTGCGCGAGTGATGCCTGTGCCGACGGCGGGATAGACGAGGACATTCGCGTGAAACTCAGCTAACGGGACGAATATGCCCTCGCCGGCGACATACTCGGGCAGCGACTCGGCGTCACCATCGAAGGTATGGGTATAGGTAATCGAGATGGTCTGGCCCGCGATCGAACCGTCCGCGCACATCCGGTCGGTCACGGTCGCTTCAGCGTCGATGTAGTAGCCGATCTTCGAGCCCGATCCATCGTTGACAAACACCCCGACCGTGCCTTCGCGCTCGAGGAATGCACCCGCGATCCGGGTGGGCTGGAGGAGGTCCTGCTCGTGCGCGGCTGAGGACCACACCATCAATCGGCCTGCGTCAATCGCGCGCTCGACCCCCTGGACCGCAGACCCGCGGCCCGAGGTGATCTCGCCGAACAACGCCGCGGAGGCGCGCGCGAAGAAGTCATCCTGGTCGGCAGGATTGGCGTACTCGAAATACGCGTCGCTGAGCATGACGTCCGCGAGGTTGTCCGAGGTGATCTCGAACGGACCCACCGCAACTGGGGCGGCGCCCTCGAGCATCCACCCGAGCGCGATCGGGTCGATCGACACGACGCCGTCGACCTCGTCGCCTCCGCCCGCGGTCCAGAATCGGGTCATCAACTCGGCTGCACGCGGGAACTCGGGTGTGAAGTTCACATCCTGGGGGAACATCTGCATCTGGTCACCGAAGATGCGCGCCTCATCCGTGGAAAGGCCACCCACTCCGTCGTACTTCACGAGGCTGCTCGCTGGACGAAAATCGCCCAGTTCAATGCGCCCGTCCTGGACGGCGATCTCGATGATCGCTCCTGGGATCCCGCCGGAGGCGCGCGGCTCGGCGTTGTTCTGCACCATCACCAGATAGGTGCGCTCGCCCTCTCCACCGAGCATCGACGGCAACAGCTCAGCCGCCGCGTGCGCGGAGCCCACCAGTCCGGAGAGCTCGTCGACCTGCTCGCGCAGGTCGAGGAAGGGCGTCGCGACCTGGTCGACCGTGTGCGCGAGGCTGACGTCGCCGAGAGCCGCGGACTGCGCGTCCAGTGCTCCCACAGCCGCCGCCAGAGGCTCGCGGTAGGGCTCGAGAACGTACGGGTCGATGCGGCCGTTCTCGAAGCCGGGCACGGCGAGCGCGTCGAGGCTGTCCATCTGCGCGAGGGGCGCGAGCGCCTCCGTCGCCATCGCGTCGACGGCGTCACCGGCGGCCATGAGCGGCCGCACCTGGTCCGAGACCCACGGCATGCGCGCCGCGAGCGACCAGTGGAACCCGGAAGTGGCGTCCGCGAACGCACGCGCGGACTCCTCGAGGCCGTCGACCTCCGCGGCGAGCGCGGAGGCGTCGCGGTTCGAGACGGCCTCCTTGGCGGCGGTCGCGTGCGCGGTGAGAGCGTCGGAAGAGTCGAGCATGGTCTTCGCGTCCCACGTGAACAGCGCGCCCACTCCCACCACCACGACCCCAAAGCCTCCTACCATCCACGGCCACACGCGGCGACGCTTGCGGGCGGGTTGCGGCGCGGGCTGGCCTGCGGCCGACTCGGGGGTGGCGTCGCTCATCGGTGTCCTTCAGGTGGGGGGCTGCGGCGCCCAGGTTACCCGTGTCCAGGCACGGCAACGGCCTCGGGTCCGCCGTCCGGCGGACCCGAGGCCGTGTGAAGCGTTACGCGTTCTGCGCGGCGCGGCGACGCGCGCCGATGAACACGGTCGCGGCGCCCGCGACCAGCAGGCCGGCGGCACCCGCCGCGAGGCCGACGTTCTCGAAGCCGGTGCCGGAGAGCTCGTCGCTCGAACCCGCGGTCCCGGCGGCGACGACCTCGATCGAGGCGGTGTCCACGGCCTCGCCGTCGACGATCGCCGTGAGACCCAGGGTGCCGGCGGTGCTCGGCGCGGTCACGGTGAAGCTCGCGGCCCCTCCGGAGATGGTCTTGGTCGCGGACGTCACGGTGCCCGCGATCGAGGCGTCCGCGCCGGACGTGGTGGCCTGGAGCGCGGCGTCGGAGCCCTCGGGCCCCTCGACGTCGCAATCGAACGGCTGGCCCACCTCGATGATGGAGACGTCGCAGCCGATGGCGTCCTCACCGCTGGTGTAGTCCTCAGCGAATGCGGCGGTTGGAGCAAGAATGGCCGCGCCTGCCAGCGCGGTCACGGCAAGGGTACGTACGAACATGGTGGAGCCTCCCAGCACACGGCGCCCTCAGCAGCGCCGTTTTGACAACCCATGCATCATAACAACTGTTCACCCATCATTTCGGGGCCCGAGGTAAACATCCCGTTACGTCCGCTTCTCAGCACGTGGAGGATTGCTCGAACGCCAACTGCGGCTGGTTGGGCCGAGGCCCCGGCGTCATCTGCAACCCCGGCAGGCCCAGCCCCGCCTCGGTCGCCTGCAATTCGTAGACAAGGTTCACCTGCCCGCCGGGCTTGAGCTCGATCCGCCTCTGCGACATCGCGCGCCCGTCGTGGACGTCCTCGACCACCTCGGAGTCCTCGCCGTCGCGGGTGACGCCCGCGAGCGAGAAGCCCGCCGGCGGGTAGACCACCACATTGGCGTGGAACTCCCCGCGGGGCACGTACTGAGGGATGCCGATGATGTAGCCCGGCAGATCCTTGACGTCACCCTCGTAGCCGTGGCGCAACTCCACCTCGACGCTCATCGAGTCGATCGATCCGTCGTTGCACTGGTAGGCCGTCACCAGCACGTCGGACCCGATGTAGTAGCCGATCTTCGAGCCCGACCCGTCGTTGAGGAACACGCCCAGGGTGTCGGAGTTCTCGAGGAACGCCCCGCCCACGCCGGTCGACGCGAGCAACGCCTCCTCATCCGCGTCCGCGGACCACAGCAGGAACCGGTGCGCGTCGATCGCCTGCTCCACACCCGACACCGAGGCAGCCTGCCCGCCCACCACCTGCGCGAATAGCGCGGCGGCGGTGCGGGCGAAGAACTCGTCCTGCTTGAGCGGGTCGTCATAGAGGAAGTACGCCTGGTTGAGCATCACCTGCGCGAGGTTCTCCCCCGTGATCTCGATCCCGCCCGCCTCCAGCGGCGCCGAGCCCTCGAGCATCCACCCCAGCGCGACAGGGTCGATCGACACCACCGCGTCCGGCCGCTCGCCGTACTTCAGCTCCCAGAAGTCGACCAGGATCTCCGCGGTGCGGGGGAACTCCGGGGTGAAGTTCGCGTCATGCGGGTACGTCTTCATGCGGTCCGAGTAGATCCGCTCCTCGTCCTCCGTGATCTCCACCCGGCCCGCGTCGTCGATGAGGTCGCGCGCCGCGGCGTAGCGCCCGAGCTCCATGCGCCCGTCATCGACCGTCAGTTCGAAGTACGCTCCGGGGAGCCCGCCCGTGGTGCGCGGCTCGGCGTTGTTCTGCACCACCACCAGGTAGTGCCGCGCCCCCTCGCCGCCCAGCATGGACGGCAGCAGCTCCGCGGTCGCGTGTGCGCCCTCGACCAGCCCGCCGAGCGTCTCGATCTGGCGCTCGAGCCCTCGCACCAGGTCGTTGACCGGCAGCCACGACCGCGACGTGTCCACCGCCGCCAGGGTCTGCGCTTCCGTGGCGAGCGTCTCGGCGGCCACCGCGAGCGGCTCGCGGTACTCCTCGAGCACGTACGGGTCCACGCGGCCGCCCTCGAAGCTGGGGACCTCGAACGCCGCCAGGCTGTCCTGGCCCGCCAACGGCGCCAGGGCATCGTCCGCCACCGCACCCACGGCCTCCCCCGCAGCGACCAGCGGCGCGGCCTGCAGCCGCAGCCACGGGAGGTGGGACGCCAGCCACCAGTGCGGACCCGAGGTCGCGGACTCGAACGTCCGCGCAGCCTCCTGGACCTGCGCCACCTCGCTCGAGAGCGCCTCCGCGTCCGCCGCGGTCAGCGCCTCCTGCGCCGCCTCCGCATGCTGGTCGACGGCGGTCGCCGCCGAGGTGAGCCGGGCCGCGTCGTAGGTCAGCCACGCGAGCATTCCGCCGAGCACGAGCAGCACCACACCCACGACCATCCACGGCCAGCGGCGCCGCCTTTTGCGCGGGCGCGCCTTGTCCGCGGCCGCGACTTCCTCGGCCATGTCCCCTCCCTCAGCGGTGGCGGTAGGTCAGGAGACCTCCACCGTCGTGTCGAGCCCCAGCACCGTCACGAACGCGTCGATCGCGGCGTCCTCCGCGAGCACCGCCTCGCGATACGCGCGGCCGTTCGCGCCCAGCGCGTCCGCGCGCACAGCATCCGCGGCGAGCGCTAGCGCGCCGTCGACGAGCGCGTCCGGATCGCCCGACGTCACGACCTGGCCGGCGTCGGCGGCGCGGACCTCGTCGGCGGTCACGCCCGACGGGTCGGTCGCGGCGAGCACCGGCCGTCCCGCGTCGAAATACGAGGTGAGCTTCGACGGCACCGCCATCTCGGAGACGCCGGGCGCCTCGTGCACCAGGAGGATGTCTGCCGCGGCAAGCGCGCCGCGGAAGGCCTCGTCGTCGAGCGGGGCGAGGAAGTCGAGGTTGCTCAGGCCCTGAGCGGCGTCCTCGAGCCGCGCGCGCTCGCCGCCGTCGCCGAGCATGACGAATCGAAGTTTTTCGCCGCGCTCCTCGGCACGGCGCGCCGCGGTCACCACGTGCTCGAGGCCCTGCTTCACGCCCATGTTGCCCGCGTGGAGGATGACGGTCTCCCCACCCCAACCGCGCTCACGTCGCGCGGCCGCGCGGTCGATGGGCGCGTGCGGTGCGAGGTGCGTCCAGTTGCGGACGATGGAGACCTTGTCAGGGTCCACGCCATAGTCCTCGACCACGGCGCGCTTGAAACGGTCGTGGATGACGATCACGCGATCCGAGCCGCGCAGCATCGAGCCCTCGACCGCGTGCAAGATCTTCGCGACGGCGCCACCGCCGGACGTCTCCTGCTGGCCACGCCCGTAAAGGTCCTGGATCCAGACCGCGAGCTCCGCGTCGCGGTGGGTGACGCGGGCGCGCAGCCGCGCGATCGCGGAGCTGAACAGCGCCGGCGACACGAGCAGCACCACGTCCGGCTTGCCCCACGGCGCGAACACCGACCGCGCACCAAGCGTGATCTCCGACAGCAGCCGCGGCACCCCCTGGGGGCGGCGCGGCACATAGTGAAGGACGCGGCGCACGTCGACGCCCGCGTCGTCCTCACGCGACTTCCACTTCTTGAAGCCGGGGTAGATCTCCCACTCGGGGTAATGAGGCTGCGCGGTCAGCACCCGGATCGCGCGACCGCGCTTCGCAAGCGCCCGGGCCAGCGCACCCGTATACGGGCCGATGCCGGTCCGCTCGGGCGGGTAGTTGATGCCGACGATCAGGACGTCGCTGGACTCCGCGGTGGCGCTCACTCGTTCCCCTCACGCGAACCCACGGGCGGGGTCACACGGGTCAAGGGTATTGCGCGGCCGCCCTTCACTGTCGCCCTCAGCTCGACTCGGACGAGTCGCCGCCGCCCACGACGCGGACGCCCGCCGTCACCGGCTCGGCCTCCCCGTCATCCTCGACCTCGGGGATCGCCACGGACTCGTCGGCCGCCTCGATGCGCTCCTTCTCCGTGGCCTCCGCAAGCTCGCGCTCGACCTCCTCGAGGTCCCCGGCGAACTCGGACTCGTCGATCTCGGGCACCGGGATCGAGTCCTCGTCGTCCTCGTCCGCGACAGCCTCGGGCTCGGCGGACTCGTCGGACTCATCCTCGGCGTCCGCCTCGGCCTCGACCGCCTCGATCGCCTCGTCCGCGTCGTCGACCTCCACCACCTCGTCGGCGTCCAGGGCGCCCTCAACACCCTCACCGTCGACGACGCCCTCGGATCCGCCTGCCGGCGGCTCCTCCTCCGCGGTCTCGGTGGCGTCGAGCGCGAGGTCCAGCGCGTCCTGCTCGACGGGCGGCACGCTCGCCCGCGACTTGCCGCGTGGGCGCGGCGGCTTCCTCCGCGCGCGCTCGCCTCCGCCGCCGGACGCGGCGGGGCCGGGACTGTCCAACGGCTCGTCCTCCTCGGCCGCGGCCTCGGCGACGGGCTCAGCCTCGGGCTCCGACGAAACCTCCGCAACCTCCCCGGCGGCGACCTCGTCTCCCGGCGAGGCCACCGCATCGTCCACCGTCGCGACAGGCTCGACCGGCGCATCGTCCCCCGCAACGTCCGCAGCGACGGCGGCCAGCTCAGGCTCCGGTTCGGCGGGCGGCGCCTCGAGGGCCTTCTTGTCCCCCGACGCGTACACGTACGCCCCCGAGCGGTACGGCGACCGGTACGCGCCGCGCACCGGCACGCCGTCGAGGATCACGCCGATCGCGCGACCCTTGACCTTCTCCAGGTCGCCGATCGCCTGCTCGAGCTCGTCGATGGTGGTCCGCCCGGCGCGCGCCACCACCAGCGCGCCGTCCGTGCGCGCGGTCAGCACCGCGGCGTCCGTGACGGGCAGCAGCGGCGGCGTGTCGACCAGCACCATGGTGTCCGGCGGGAACGAGTACAGCAGCTGGTGCATCGCGTCCGAGGCGAGCAGCTCCGACGGGTTGGGCGGGATGGAGCCCGACGCGAGCACCTGGAAGTGCCCCGTGGTGCCGTACGTGTGCAGCGCCTTGTCCAGCGCGATCCGCCCCACCAGCACGTCCGTGAGCCCGATCGCGTCGGGCAGGCCCAGGTTGGTCGCGACCGCGGGACGGCGCAGGTCCGCGTCCACGAGCACCACGTCGCGGCCCGCCTCCGCGATGGCCTCCGCGAGCTTGGCGATGGTGGTGGACTTGCCGTCGCCCGGCAGCGCCGACGTCACCACGATCACCCGCGGCGGGTGATCGATGTCCACGAACTGCAGGTTGGTGCGCAGCTGACGGATGGACTCCTTCATCGCGAAGTCGTCGCCGCCGGCCGTCACGCCGGCCTTCGCGATCTGCTGGTTGAACGGCAGCGCGCCCACCACGGGGATGTCGAACAGGCTCTCGATGTCCGCGGGCTTGCGCAGGCGGCGGTCCTGCGTGGACCGCACCACCGCGACCACGATCCCCACCACCAGGCCGATGATCAGGCCCAACGCCACCGTCAGCTTGACGTTCGGCGACGTGGGGACGTCCGGCAGGGACGCGGTGTCGAGCGCCATCAGGCCCACCGCCGCCGGGGAGCCGCCCGTCGCGGTCGCCTGCGCGTTCTCGATCTCCGCCACCACGGACGTGGTCGCCACCACCCACGCGTTCGCGAGGTCGCGTGCGGCCTCCGGCGTGGGGCCGTGCGCGTAGATGCGGATCACCGCGGTGTCGGTGGAGTTCGCGATGGAGACCTGGTCGAGGAGCTCGTCCGCGGTGAGGTCGGAGCCCACCATCTCCCCCGCCCGCGCCGCGACCGTGCGCGACTTCGCGATGTCGACGTAGCTCTTGACGTTCGACTCCGCGTCGTTGCCCACGATCGATGATCCGTCGCCCGCCGAGGCGTCCGTGGTGATCACCGCGGAGCTCGCCGCGGTCCACACCTTCTCCTGGACCATGGTCCAGCCGAACGCGAGCGCGCCGCCCACCAGCGTCATGGCGAAGATCGCCAGCCAGTGCGAGCGGAAGATCCGCATGTACTCCTGGAGCGTCATGAGTCCCCCCGGTCTCTCGCGCCTCGCGCCAGTGTAGGACCACGCATCCCCCGCGTGGAAGATCCGTTTTCACCGCTATTTGACAGGTTCGGGCGGACGATGCGGCGGGTGCGCTTGCGCGCCCCGTCCAGCAGCCCGGCCGCGGGTCCCGTGACGAGGTAGCAGGCCACCACCAGCGCCATGCCCTTGCTCATGGATTGGAGCAGCGGCCCGCGCATGAGGATGAATCCGTAGCCGGCGAGCAGCGGCAGCAGCAGCGCGACGAAGGTGGTCTTGCCGAATCCGACGTGGTCGCGCGTGAGGTCCAGCCTGTCCTCCAGGCGCCGCGCGCCCCACCCGAACAGCAGGAACGCCGCCCCGAGCCCTATCCAGCCGAAGTCGATCCACACCTCGAGCGGCAGCGGCGAGCTGAGGTTGGTGATCGCGAGGTCGAAGTGTTTGCCCAACAGGACGCCGGTGTCCTCGCCCTTGCCGCTCCAGAGGGATCGTGGGACGAAGAAGAGCACGGCGGACCCGGTCTGGAGGCCCCGGGTGAAGCCCTCGTCCTGGACGTAGTCGACGCCGTTGGCGGTCATCACCACCTGGTCGTAGTCCTTGGTGGAGATCTTCTCCGCGACGGAGGTCACCTGCACCTGAGAGCCCTGGCCCACCGCGTCGTAGCGGGTGACGTCCGTGTACGGGAAGATCACGAGGGCGCCGAGGATGCCGAGGGTCACCGCCGCCGTGAATCTGCGGCGGCTGAGGCCGGGGATCGCGTAGGCGATGCCGACGAGGACGGTGAGGGCCCAGTAGCGGGCGGTCACCAGCGGGTTGTTCACGATGACGTTGAGGCCCAGCACGAGCGCGAACCACAGGAAGTCGGTGGCCTCGCGCTTGCCCTTGTCCAGCAGCACGATGATCCAGCCGATCAGCGCCACCAGCGCCGGCCCCACGCTCGCCGCGAGGATGATGGTCGCCATCGCCTGGTTCCCGTCGGACCGCAGGCCGGCGTCTACGTACGCCTGCGTGAGCGCGGCGCGGCTCTGGAAGAACACGGCGGGGCCGCCCAGCGAGCCGACGTAGATCCCCGTGGACAGCGTCGCGAACACGCTGAGCCCCACCAGGCGCGGCCGCGTCATGACGCGGCCCTGGGCCCGGACATCGTCCGGTGTGGTGGTGGCGGCCTTGGGGCCGCCCGTGCGCTTGGCGAGGTGGTGGCCCAGCTCGAACGCGATGGCCGCGGCGAGGAACAGGAGGCCGGCCTCGGCCATGTCCTCGATCGCGACCAGGAAGTACCCGAAGCTCTGCGTGTTGAGCTGCGCGAGCGGCACCACGCCCGCGGAGATGTAGAGGAACATCCAGAACGTGCCGGCGACGATGTGCGGGCGGGGTTGCGCGATCAGGATCGCCAGGCGGATGGCCGAGGCGCACGTGATGAGCAGCGCGATCGGGTACAGGCCGGGCGAGATGGACGCCTGCTCCTCGGTGACCGGGAGCAGCAGGATCGGGAGCGCGATCGCGAGGATCGCGAAGCACAGCGGGATCGCGTCGAACGCGGCGCCGCCCAGGGTGCGGGCCCGGGCGAAGGCGCGCGACAGCCGGGTGTGGGCGGGACCCAGCTGGGCCTTCCCATGCTCAAGGCTGTGCCGCACCTCCGTCACCGATATCCCCCTTCTCGGCGTGAGGCCTTCTCAGGGTCAGGGTAGTCGCGCGGGCTTGTTGCGGATAGGGGTGGATTTTTCGGGTGAATCACCCGTGACGCGCATCAATGTCGCAGGTATGGTTGCACTGCGTCACGATTCGGATGAACGTGACGTTCTAGCAACCGGACGGATGCGCGGATGAGACGACAGTTCGTCACACTCCTGGGGGCGCGCGGGACGGCCGGCCTGGCACAGGCCGCGGTACTCGTGCTGGTCGCCCGGTGGATGCACGTCGCCGACTACGGCGCGCTCATGGGCTGGGCGGGCGCGCTGCTGGTCGCGGCCACCGTCGCGGACCTGGGCGTGAGCGGGTACGTGCTGGTGCAGCTGCCCAAGGGGCGGCTCGACACGGTGCGGCGGGCGCTGAGGCTCAATACGGTGACTTCTCTCTTGGGTGGCGTGCTGTTCGCTTTGCTTGGCGTCTTTCTTGCGCCCGCCGGGCTGGCTGCCGCTTTTGCCGTGCTCGCCGTGGCCGCGTTCCTCGAGAAGAACACCGAGACGCTCACGTACGTGCGCATCGCGCAGGGCGACAAGGTGATCCCTGCGGTGTCGATCCTGCTGCGGCGGCTGCTCAACCTGGCGCTGACGCCGCTGCTGTACTTCGTGTTCGGGGTGCCCGCCGCGCTGGCCTATGCGCTCGGGTACGCGATCGCGTGCGCCATCGCGCAGGTCCACGCGCGCCGGCCGGTGCGCCGGTCCATCCCCGCGGGCGAGCTCGAGGGGACGTGGGCGGTGCTGCGGCACTCGCTGCGCATCATGGTGGAGCTCGCGGCGGGCGGGGCGCGGACGCTGGACACGGCGGTGGTCGGGTTCGTGGCCGGTGGGGCGGCGGCGGGTGCGTACGCGGCGGGTACGAGGCTGGCCAACCCCTTTGTCATAGTCGCCGGGACGCTGTCGAACGTGCTGATGCCGCACGTGTCGTTGGCGGATCACGAGGCGTCGCGGCGTATTGCCCGGAGGCTCGCGCTGGCGACCGTAGTGCTGGGGGCCGTGGTGATCCCGGTGGCGTGGCTGATCTCGCCGCTGCTGCCGTGGCTGCTGGGACCCGGATACGAGGAGTCGCAGCAGGTGTTCGCGTGGGCGCTCCCGGCGATCTTCTTCGTGGGGATGTCGACGGCCTTTGCCGGCTACCTGCAGGCGCTGGGCCGGTCGGGCTTCGTGGCGGTCGCGGCGGGGGTCAACGCGCCGGTGCTGCTGGGGGCCGTCGCCCTCGGTGCGTCCCTGGGGGGCGCCGCGGGGGCCGCCCTGGGGCTGTGCGCATCGTCCGCGCTGTACGTGGTGGTGCTGGGGGTGAGGTCGCTGGTGGCGACACGGGCGCCGGAGACTGTTTCTAGTTGACCCCCCGACCGCTCTCCACACGGATTCTGCAACTGCACCCCTTCTGGTCGGGCGATGCGGCGGGAGTTGCAGGTGGATCCCGGCTGAGCCGTGATTCTGTGTGGAGACTGGCACGGGGGCCCATGTGGAGAAGGGCGTGCGCCGCTATCCTCGGGCCATGACCACCGTCCTGACCGTGTGCACCGGCAACATCTGCCGCTCGCCCGCCGCGGAGCTGCTGCTCGCGCGCGCCCTGGGCGACCTGGCGACGGTCTCGAGCGCGGGGACGCACGCGCTGGTGGGCCACGGGGTGCCCGGCGAGATGCTCCACGAGCTCTCCACCGACGGCATCGACGGCTCGCAGCACGCGGGCCGGCTCCTCACGGAGCGGATCATGAACTCCTCGGACCTCATCATCACGATGACCGCCGAGCACCGCCAGCTCGCCGTCCGCACCGGGCCGGCCGCGCTCAAGCGGACCTTCACGCTCGCGGAGCTCGCGGCCGCCGCCGGCACCGGAGCGGTGCTCGAGGGCGACACCCCGGCGGAGCGGCTCGCGGACATCCCGCGGTCGATCGCCGCGCACCGTCACGTGCTCGCCGGCTACGAGCTCGACGACGTCCCCGACCCCTACCGCCGCTCGCAGCAGACGTACCACGACGTCTACGACCTCATCCGCGGCGGCGTCGCCGAGTTCGCCGACTGGGTCTACGAGGGCTGATCAGGCCGCGGGCTGGGGCGCGCCCGTCTGGGGCGTCGCGACCATGTCCTCGACCTGCTGCGCGGCGTGCTCCCACGTCCACCGTTCCCGCGCGTACTCGCACAGGGACGCGGCGGCGCCCCCGGCATCGTCCCTCGCGGCGCTGCTGAGGCCCTCGGCGAGCTTGTCGACGTCCTGCGGGTAGGTGCGGGCGACGCCGTCGTGCTCGGCCTCGAGCATCGCGACCACCCGGTCGCTGGTGACCACGCCGAGGCCCGCGGAGGCGGCCTCGGAGACGGCGATGCCGAAGGACTCGTCGTCGGAGGCGAGGATGAAGACGCGGTGCGTGCGCAGCAGCTCGCGGCGCTGATCCTCCTCGACGGTGCCGACGAAGGTGACGTGGTCGGCGATGCCGAGCTCCGCCGCGAGCGCCTGCGGGTCGTACGGCAGCCCGGGCTCGATGGGGCCGCCGACCGTCATGTCGTGCCCGCGGTCCTTGAGGCCGCTGGCCGCGTAGGCGCGCAGCGCGAGGTCGAGGCGCTTCTTGGGCGCGACGCGGGACAGGAACAGCACGCCGCGGCGCTCCTTCCAGGGCGTGTCGATGAGGTGGAGCGCCGGGTCGACACCCAGCACCATGGTGTCGGTGCGGGTGTAGCCGCGCTCGCGCAGGTAGCCCTCGTCGCGCCGGGAGTCGGAGACCACCACGTGCGCGTGCTTGAGCGTGGGCCCGAGCATCACCTTGTCCCACACGGCGTTCATCGCGGGGTGGCGCGGGTGGTGGTCGGGGGTCCACACGCCGTGCGGCGCCGCGAGGAACGGCACACCCTGACGGCGCGCCTCCCGCATCCCGAACACCGAGGCGAAGCTGTACACGCCGTGGATGTGGACCAGGTCCGCGTTGCCCACGGCCTCCTTGATCGCTGCGTGAAGACCCCGCCCGTACGCCCACTGCCCCGGCCCCATCAGAGGGATGAGGGTGACGTCCGCGCCGGGGACCCGGCGGTCCTCGTCGGACTCGACCAGCAGGTCCGTCGCGACGACGCTCACCTCATGCCCCCGCGCCTTCTGCACGGGGACCAGCCCGCGCAGCAGCGTGGTCGGGCCGCCCAGCCGACGGCTGGTGCCTGGCGCGATGTGCAGGATCCTCATGTGTACCCCTCCTCAGCCCTCGCCCACCCCTCAGCCGGCGAGGCTCCTGTGTGATGTGCCTGCTAGTAGGCGCCCTTGCCCGCGACCACGGCCCAGACGGTCCTGAGCAGGATCACGGCGTCCAGGCCGAGCGTCCAGTTGTGCGTGTAGTGCAGATCCAGCCGCACGCTCTCCTCCCAGGAGAGGTCGGAGCGGCCGCTCACCTGCCACAGGCCGGTGATGCCGGGACGGACCAGCTGGCGGCGGAACACGTCCGCGTCCCACAGCTCGGTCTCGGAGGGCAGCGGCGGGCGCGGGCCCACCAGCGACATGTCGCCCTTGAGGACGTTGAACAGCTGCGGGAGCTCGTCGAGCGAGTAGCGGCGGATGATCTTGCCGACCGGCGTGATGCGGGGATCGTCGCGCCGCTTTCCCAGGACCCCGTTGCCGTCATCCTGCGCGAGCGCCTCGGCGCGGCGCGCGTCCGCGTCCATGTACATGGAGCGGAACTTGAGCATCTGGAACGGCTCGTGGTCGAGCCCCACGCGCTGCTGCTTGTAGAGGACGGGGCCCTTGCTGGTCACCTTCACCGCGATGGCGATGGCGAGCATGGGGAGGGCGAGCAGGAGGACGATGCCGGCCGCACCCACCTTGTCGGCGGCGTACTTGAGCGCGCGGCTGGGTCCCGAGAAGTGCGGAGGCTCGACGTGCATGAGCGGCAGGCCGGCGACCTGGCTCACCAGCACGCGGGGAGCCGCGACGTCCACCACGGTGGGCACCACGATGAGGCCGATGCCCGTGTCCTCCACCGCCCACTCGAGCCGGCGGGCCTCCGCGAGCGACACGTCGTCGTTGCCCGCCAGCACGATGTACTCGGCGCCGGCGCGCTGGGCGGCGACCGCGGCATCGTCCACCGAACCCAGGACGGGGACGTCGGGGAGGTCCTCCGCGAGCGGGCCGACCGTCGGGTTGGAGCCCGTGGCCGTGCCGCGGGCACCCGAGAGGCAGACGCCGACGATGCTGTACGCGTGGTCGTAGTCGCCGTTGAGGCGCCGGACCATCTGCGCGACGGTGCGGCGCGGGCCCGCGATGATCACCGGCTGGCGCAGGCGGCCCGACTTGCGTTGCGTGTGCAACCACGCGCGCCACGCCCGGCGGTAGCCGAACAGGACGAGCGTGCCGACGGGCAGCGCGAACAGCAGGTAGCCGCGGCTGAGCGCCCAGCCGCCGAAGAACCCCACGACCGCGACGATCGCGAACGTGCGCAGGCCGGCGGCGAGGACGCGCTGATACTCGTCGGGGCCGGAGCCGATGATGCGGATGTCACGCGACCGGGTCCAGCCGAGCTCGAGGATCCACAGCACCGAGATGCCGATGGTCGCCCAGATGTACGCCGGCGCCGCGGGACCCATGAGCGGGATGAACGGCTCCCACCCGAAGCGGAGACCGTGCGCGATCACCATGGTCATCGCGACCACGAACGCATCCGTGAGCGCGATGCGGCGTTGGACGCTGCGCTGCCACTGCCTGGAGCGCTGCCCCACCGGCGCGGTTGCCGCTAGCACCATAGGTTGTCCCCCCGGTCAGCCCTTGTGCGTTGTGGTGGCTACTGCGCGTCCTCGGGCTCGTTGCGCCGAGCCGCGACGATCACGGTGGTGGCGCCCGCGAGGAGCAGCACGCCCGCCCCGAGAGCCATGGTGGTGCCGGCGAAACCGGTGGCCGAGAGGAGCTCGGCCTCGGTGGTGACGGTGCCCGTCTTCTCGGGCGTGCGCGTGTTCTCGACCACGACGGTGCCCGTCTTGGGCGGCGTGGTCTTCGTCGGGGTGCTCGTGGTCTCCGACGGTGTCGGGCGCGGCGGGATGGTCCCGCTGTCCGGACTCGGTGCGATGTATGCGAAAGCGGCGGCCGGGGTCAGGGTGATCCCGCCTGCCAGAACTGCGATTGCGATGGTGCGACGGATGTTCACGTCACTTCCCCCTCATGCCCTCAGCGAGCACGGCCCCCCGGCTGGCTCGGTTTCGACAGTAGCACCGCGTGTCCGGTTTGTCCGCTGTTTTCTGTTCGTCCGGATGGGGATTCGCGGGATTCTTGCGCCGGGGGTCCGTGGGGTGGTGCGGGCCGTGCGGCTGGGGTGGGATCGGGGCGGGCCGCCTCCATCGAGTTGATCGGATCGCGCAGATCTTCGGCGCGTTTTGTGCGCGGGTGTATCACCGGAGCTGATGAGCGCCGTGCGGCTCGCATGGGGCGCCGCGCCGAGCGCGCCGGCCTCGGCAACCTGATCCGATCGAGCAGATCCGAGGCCTGTTTTCTGCGCTGGCGTATCAACGGCAGCTCGGTGCCTCGAGGGCCGAGCTCACGCCGCAGGAAGCCGCGCCGCGATCGTCTCCGCGAGCATCCGCCGACACCACTCCGGCCGGTCCCGCAGCTCCTTGAAGGAGAACCTCACCGGGAGCCAGCCGATCGAGGCGAACTCGGTGTTCCGCTCGCGATCGCGCGCGACGGCCTCGGGGCTGGTGTGGTCGGCATCGCCGTCGCATTCGAGGTCGATCCTCGCGGCACGGTGGATCCCGTCCGGCCTCCGCCGCCGGCCCTGCACCACCATCGGGACCTGCCACTCGAGTTCGGCGAACTCCTCGCCGGTGAACACCTCGCGCTTGGCCATGACCTCGGTGGGCGAATGCGCGCCGGCAAGGAACTCGCCCATGATGGCGTCGAACTCGGCGCGATCGGGCAGTCGCCTGCGTTCCTTGGCCGCGCGGATCAGTGCGCGCGGGCGCACGATGTTGAGCCAAAGCGCCTCGTAGAGGATCGACTTGCGGCGCTCGGGTGGCGCACAGGCCCACGCATCGAGGAGCGCGATCGCCGCCGGGGCGCACTTCGCCACCTTGCCCCACCGCGGGACGGTCGGCAGCGTGGTCCTCCTGAGGTGCACCCACGCGGGCACGTGCGCGCTCCATTCGAGCGGCCCGATGCAGCACACGTCCTCAGGCGCCGGATAGCGGGCGTCGAACAGGTGGAGCGCGGACTCCCCCGTGATCAGCACCTTGCGCTTGGTCCACACCCAGACCGCCTCGCAGCGCATGGCGTGATCGTCGTTCAGGTTCGCGTGCACGTACACACCAGGGAGCAACGCCACCAGGAGGCCCTCACGCGTCGCGAGCTCGAGCCCGTAGCGCCCGATCTCCTTGATGAGATCCCCGCGCCGCACCGCGCGCTCTCGAAATCGCGAGGGCTCCCCGCCGATGCGGGCGAGCAGCACGTCGATCTTGCGCTGCACCTTCGCCGATCGCCCCATGCAGGAATGGTGAGGCGCGGTGGGACCTCGGTGAAGGCGCGGTCGCGGATCTGTGGAGAACGCGGGTGGGCGCTGCGTCCGGGGACGCGGGCCGCGGGCTGCGACGCACGAGCCGCACGAGCCGCACGAGCCACCCCTGCCAAGTTGATCCGATCGTGCAGATCCGGGGCCGCTTCTCTGCGCCGGTGTATCAGCGGGAGGTCGAGCGCCCGGACGGCGGACCCACTACTCGGCCGCCACCACCGCACCTTCGAAGAGCTCCGAGCACGCCCGCATGCCCGAATCCGAGCCGTCCGGCAGCGGGTCCGCCTCGACGCACGCCACGGCGCCGATGGTGAACTCCGGATCCAGGATGTTCGCCCGGTGGCCCGCGGATCCCATCCACAGCTCCACCACCGCCTCGGCGCTCACGTCCGTGCGCGAGAGGTTCTCCCCCGCCTTGGCGCCCTCGTGGCAGGTGGAGACCAGGACGTCGTGCTCGAGGTCGGCATCACCCGCGAACGGCTCCGCGCGCTCCGCGGCCTTCTGGGCCAGGCACTCGTTCCACTTCAGCGGCTCGAGCTTCGCCTCCACCCGGGCGTCGTTCGCGATGTCGAAGAGGGACCGCGCGAGCTCGTCGGGCGGCGTGGGACCCGCGGAGCAGCCCGCCAGCACGGCCGCCCCGATCGCAAGCGAGGGCAACACGCGAGCCAGCCCACGCATCGTCAACAGCCGTCCTCGAGCCACACCTTCACGAACGCCGCGCTCTGATACGCGTAGTGATACGCCCAGTACCAGGGGTCCAGGTGCTCGCCGGAGCTCAGGTACGCGATGTCGCCGTCCCAGCATCGTTCCATGATGACCCGAGTGCGCGTGAGGTGCGGCGTGGTGGTGATGACGGCCACCGACTCCCAGCCCTCCTGGTCCACCAGCGAGCGGAGCCAGCGCGCCTCGCCGCGCGTGGTGAACGGGTCGGGCTCGGAGCAGAAGACCTCATACCGCTGAGCCGAGTCGCACGCGGCGGCGGCCTCGTGCCACTTCCCTCGCTCCTCGTCGTCCTCGCCCAGCGAAACGACCATGGTGTCGGTGAGTCCGTCGGCGATCATCTGCTCGGCGAGCTCCATCCGGGTGTCCGTGGGCGGCCCGATGACGTAGACGGCGTCGACGGCGCGCGGTTCGTCATGCGCGGGGAACACGTACAGCGGCAGCCCGATCAGAACCACGAGGCCTGCGAGCGCCGCCGCCAGGATGAGGAGCCGTTTCACGTGCGGCACCCTAGCGCGGCCAGGTTGCGGCGAGGTGACGGGCGTCTCTCAGGGGGACGATGCCCCTAGCAGCCCCGCTCCACCGCCACCTTCGCGAAGGCGGCGGTCTGGTAGAGGTACTGCTGGACCCAGAGCTCGAACCAGAGCGGCTCGCCGGACTCGAAGTACGCGATGTCGCCGTCCCAGCAGCGGCCCATGATCACGCGCGTGCGGGAGATGTGCGGGGCCACGGTGATGACGCCCACGGACTCCCAGCCGTGCTCCTCCTGGAGATCGCGCAGCCAGCGGGCCTCGCCGCGCGTGGTGAAGGGGTCGGGGGTGCCGCAGATGATCGTGTAGTCCTGCGGGCTCTCGCACGCCTCGACGGCCTGCGGCACCCACGCGCGCTCCGCGGGGTCCTCGCTGATGGAGACCACCACGGTGTCGGTGAGGCCGTCCGCGACCATCTGCTCGGCGAGGTCCATGCGCATGTTCATCGGCGAGCCGAGGACGTAGACGGCGTCGACCGCGCGGGGCTCGTCGTGGGCGGGGTAGACATAGAGCGGCAGGCCTACCAGCACGAACGCCGCCACCGCCGCGACCAGCGCGAGCAGCACCTTCCCCAGCCTCCCCATGGGGAGAAGGTAACCCGCGGGCGCCGCCGGGCGGAATGGGCGGTTTACCCCCAGGCCTCGTCCCCGACCACCACGTCGCGGCCGGTCTCCGCGGACTCGAGGATCGCGAGCGACAGCGCGTGGTCCCACAGGCCCTCGGCGAGCGGGTACGGCGCGGGGCCCTCGCCGCGCGCCCAGAGCCCCATGTCGAGGAGGATCTGCGCGACCGCGAGGTCGTCCTCCGACATCCGCGAGCCGTGCCACGCGTTCCGGTAGATCACGGAGCCGTCGAAGCTGCTGTGGAACAGCGCGTTGCCCTCGAGGCTCAGGTCCACCCCGGTGCGGCGGTGCTCGATCCGGCTCTCCACAGGGCCGTCGGCGGTGAAGCGCAGCACGGAGTCGTCGGCGATCTCGCCGTGCGAGCCCCGGATCACGATCCGCCGGTGCAGGGACGGGTTCCACCACTGGTTGTCGACGAAGTCGTACAGCCCCATCCCGGCGTGCCCGAGGTCGAGCGTCGCGACCGTGGTGGTGCGGGGCTGCGGCTCGGGCACCGTCCCGGACGGAGCGACCCACCCCGCGGGGGTCAGCGGATCCACCATGGGCGCGGTGAAGGTGCGGGCGGTGACCCGCGCCCCGGCGCCGCTCACGGGGGAACCCGACCCGAGCATCGTCCGGATCAACGAGACCGCGTGATAGAGGTGCGTCGAGGACAGCTGCACCTGGTGCGGCGCCCCGATGACGCCCCTCGCGAGGAGCGCGAGGCGGGCGGCGTGGCCGGGCATGCGGGTGTACTGCTCGGCGACCTGGACCAGGCCCGAGTCCCCCACGTCGGACCACAGCGCGCGGAGCCCCGGCAGGTCGGGCGCGGGCGGGGTCTCGGCGAGCACCGGGACCCCTGCGGACACCACGTCCCTGATCACGCCGGGCGACGCCTCCCACGGCACCGCGACCACCACGAAGTCGGGGCGCAGCGCGAGCGCCTGCTCGAGGCCCGCGACCGGCAGGCGGTCGTGCAGGTGCGCCGAGAACGGGGCGGCGTCGCGGCGCGACTCGACCAGGGCATCGTGCGCCCGGGACGGCGTCCGCCCCACGATCGCGACCGACTCGAGCGCCTCCGGCGCCATCGCGGCCAGGCGCAGCATGAACCGCGTGCGCCAGCCCGTGCCGACCACCGCGAAGCGCACCGGATTCACGAGGAACGCTCGACCAGCAGCTGCGCGAGGTGGCGGCCCTGGACGCCGGCGAGGTCGTCGGCCTGGGTGCGGCAGGACACGCCGTCGGCGAGATAGATGCTCCCGGACGGCGCGGAACGCAGGGCGGGCAGCAGCGAGTTCTCCGCCACCGCGACCGACGTCTCGTAGTGGCCCTTCTCCGTGCCCCAGTTGCCCGCGAGCCCGCAGCAGCCCGCGGTCTCCGTGACGGTCGCGCCGGCGCGCGCGAGCAGCTCGCGGTCCGCCGCGTACCCCATCACCGAGTACTGGTGGCAGTGCGGCTGGACCACCGCGGTGACGTCGCTGAGGTCCGGGACGCGCCAGCCGTCGCGGGGCTTGGCGGGCGCGCGGCCGGTGAGGACCTCGGCGAGCGTGTAGGTGGACGATGCCACGGCCAGGGCACGCGGGTCGTCCGGCAGGAGTTCGGTCAGGTCCCCGCGGAGGACTCCCATGCAGGACGGCTCGACGCCCACGATGGGGACGCCGTTGACCGCCCAGGGGCCCAGCACGGTGAGCAGGTGCTCGAGGTGGCGGCGCGCGCCGTCGAGCTGGCCCGTGCTGATCCAGGTGACGCCACAGCAGGCGTCGCCGGCGACCACCACGACGTCGAGGCCGGCGTCCTCGAGGACCTTCACGACCGCTTCGGGGATCTCGGGGTCGAGGCCGTCGGTGAAGGAGTCCGCCCAGAGGACGACGAGGTTGTCGAGCCTGGTGGCTTTGGCGGGGTTCGCGCGGCGCGTGCGGGCCGTCTCGCTGCGGCGGAACGGGACCTTGAACTCGGGCAGGTTCCGGCGCGTGTCCATGCCCGCGATGGAGACGGCGAGCTTCTGGATGGGGCGCGGCCTGAGCACGGCGCTGATGAGGCGCGGCGCGAGGCCCACCACCTTGAGCCAGCGCGGCAGCCACCCGATCGAGTAGTGGGTGACGGGGCGCACCTTGTTCTTGTAGGTGCGGTGGAGCACCTCGGACTTGTAGGCGGCCATGTCGACGCCGGAGGGGCAGTCGCTGCTGCAGGCCTTGCAGCTGAGGCACAGGTCGAGGCTCTCGCGGACCTCGGGCGCGGTGAGGCCGCCGATGAGCGTGCCGTTGAGCGCGTCCTGCAGCACACGGGCGCGACCGCGGGTGACGTCCTTCTCGTCGCCGGTGGCCTGGTAGCTGGGGCACATGAAGCCCGAGCCGGAGCCGATCGAGTCCGCGCGGCACTTGCCCACGCCCGTGCAGCGGTGGACGGCCTCGGCGAGGTCGCCGTGGTCGTGCTCGAGAGCCAGGCCGATGCTGGGGGTGCGCTTCGCGGCCGGCCTCCTCAGGTGGGCGTCCAGCGGGTCCGGGTCGACGATCACCCCGGGGTTGAGGAGATTCTCGGGGTCGAAGAGGTGCTTGACGCCCTTGAAGAGGTCGATCGCCTCGGGGCTGTACATGGTCGCGAGTAGCTCGGAGCGGGCGCGGCCGTCGCCGTGCTCGCCGGAGAGGCTCCCGCCGTGCTGGGCGACCAGGGCCGCGGCGTCCTCCATGAAGGCGCGCAGCGGGCGGCCGTCCTCCTGCAGCGGGATGCCGAGCCGGACGTGGATGCAGCCGTCCCCGAAGTGCCCGAACGGCTGACCCTCGACGCCGTGGCGTTCCATGAGCGCGTCGAAGTCGCGCAGGTACGCACCGAGCCGTGCCGGCGGGACGGCGGCGTCCTCCCAGCCGGGCCACGCCTCCTGGTTGGTGGAGGTGCGACCGGCGAGACCGGCGCCGTCCGCGCGGATCGCCCACAGGCGGGCGGCCTCCTTCGAATCCTCGACCAGGCGCCAGCTGTCCGTGCCGGAGTCCGCGGCGAGCGCGGCCAGGGTGGCGCGCGCCTCCTCCTCGGTGTCGCCGCCCACCTCGACGAACAGCCAGCCCTCGCCGTGCGGCAGGTCCGGGACCGGGCCGGTCGCGTCGGCGACGCGCCGCACCAGCCGGGCATCCAGGCCCTCCACCGCCTGGGGCGAGTGGGCGAGCATGGGGACCACGGCATCGGCCGCCGCGGGCATGTCCGTGTACCCGAACGCCGCCGTGAGGCGGACCGGCGGGACGTCGACCAGGCGGACGGTGGCCTCGAGGATGGTCGCGAGGGTGCCCTCGGAGCCCACGAGGAATCGCGCGAGGTCGCCGCCAAGCTCCGGAAGGAGGTGCTCGAGCGAATAGCCGGAGACCTGGCGCGAGAAGCGCCCGAACTCGGTGCGGATGAGCGCGAGGTTCGCCTGGACGAGCTCCTCGAGACCCGGGATGGCGGACGCGCCGCGGGCGCCGGCCGTGAAGCGGCGGCCCAGGCCGTCGAGCGCCTCGAGCGCGACCACGTTGTCCGCGGTCCGGCCGAACGCGACGGCGTGCGGGCCGCAGGCGTTGTTGCCGATCATGCCGCCGAGCGTCGCGCGCGTGGAGGTGGACGGGTCGGGTCCGAAGCGCAGGCCGTTGCCCGCGACTCGCTTCTGGAGCTCGGAGAGGATGACGCCGGGCTGGACGCGCGCGGTCTTCGCGTCGAGGTCGACGTCGAGGATGCGGGTCATGTGGCGGCTGGTGTCGAGCACCAGGCCCGGGCCGATCGCGTTGCCCGCGACCGAGGTGCCGCCGCCGCGCATGGTCACGGGGACGCGGGCGTCGCGCGCGGTCGCGAGGGCGGCCTCCATGTCCGCGGCGTCGCGCGGGTATGCGACCACCTGGGGCGGGATGCGGTAGTTGGAGGCGTCCGTGGAGTACTCGGCGCGGCGGCGCGGGCTCGCGTCCACCTCGCCGTCGATGGCGCGATCGAGCGCGGCGGCGAACGCGGCCGTCTCGGAGGACTCGGTGGTTCCTGAGGGGGTGCGCGGCGCCGTGGTGGTCACGCGCGCCATTCTTCCACCCCGTGTCCGCTCGCTTGCCAGGGACGTCGGGCCCGGGATCGGGGTGGGGGCCGGGCGGGGTCGGGGGTCCGCGGCGGGTTCCCCGTTCCGATTGATAGGCCGGAGCAGGTTCTGGGCGATTCTTCTGCACCGCCGTATCAGCGGACGGAGGCGCGAGCGGCGAGGCGCCTCATGCCGGAGCCCTGGTGACACATCAGGGTCCGCTGCGGCCTGGTGACACGGTGCTCTACGCACGCGTGTGCGAGCACCACCGTGCCGCGCCGAGGCGACGAGCACTCACGTGCGATGGGGACACGGCGCCGCGATGCTCCATTGGCCGCGATGCTCCATTGATAGCCCGGTGCAGAAAATCCGCGGCACATCTGCCCTCGTGTATCAACGGACCGTCGGGGCCACGCGCATGCGAGGGACCTCGCCCGCACCACGCCCATCTATTGCAAATGTGCCAAATAGGACGCACGATGGGAGCGGAACCCGGGGGAGGATCATGCAACCGTTGCGTGCGTTGGCATTCGCGACCATGGTCGCGGCCGGGGTCGCGGGGGGCGCGGCGGTGGCCACGTCGCTCCCTGCGCTCACCAGCCCCGCGATCTTCGTGGACGGGTTCGGCGACATCAACGTCAACGTCTCGTGCGGCTCGCAGATGAACCTCGACATCGCCTACCAGGTGGCGCCCGAGCTGGAGTGGGAGTTCGTGGTGACCACGTCCGAGGGCGACGTGTTCTTCCTCACCGACACCGACGGCGACCTCATGGGCTTCCACCCGGTCATCCCCGCGGAGGACCTGCCGGACGTCAACTACACGTTCACGGTCGACGGCATGTACGGCGACGAGAGCTACCCCGGCCTGTTCTCGGGCAGCGTGGTCTGCACCACCGAGCCGCCCGAGCCCTCGATCACGCCGTCGCCGACCATCACACCCGAGCCCTCGGTCACCCCGGAGCCGACCGTCACCGCCGAGCCCACGGACACGGCGGAGCCCACCACCACGCCCGAGCCGAGCGAGTCCGCGACCGACGGCACCGACGGCGGCGACGTGGGCGTGCTCGACGAGACCGCGGGCGGCGCCTCACCCGTGCCCGGCGAGGCGGGCTACACGGGCTAGGTGGAGACCACCGACGGCCCGGGCTCCAGCCCGAGCGACTCCATGAGCGCGCGGACGCGGCCGTCGATCTCGTCGCGCTGCGCCTCGGAGGGGCCGGGCTCGATGGACCAGTCCTCGTAGCGCTTGCCGGGGATGTACGGGCAGGCGTCGCCGCAGCCCATCGTGACGATCACGTCCGCCTCCTGGAGCTGCGCGTCGGTCCAGCGCTTGGGGTGCTCGTGGGTGATGTCGATCCCGACGGCGGCCATCGCGGCGACCGCGCCGGCGCTCAGCGCCTCACCCGGCTCCGAGCCGCCCGACCACGAGGTCGCGCGCTCCCCGGCGTAGTGCGCGAACAGGCCGAGCGCCATCTGGGACTTGCCTCCGTTCTTCACGCAGAGGAACAGGACGGCGGGCTTGTCGGTCATGAGATTCCTTTCAGAGGGACGATGCGAGGGTTGCGGCGAGCCGCGTGACGCGCGGCTCGAGGGCGTCGAAGGCGGCCGCGAACGCGCGGCTGGTGCCCTCGGCGACGGGGTCGGGGATGGACCAGTGGAGATCGCCGCCGCAGTCCTCGTACGCGAGGTCGCACACGGCGATCACCAGGTCACCGGGCTCGCGGGTCGCGTCGAGGGCGGCGGGCGCGAGGGCGACGGGCTCGAGACCGCGGCGGCCGAGCTCGTCGAGGGCGAGCGGGTGGATCCGCGCGGCGGGCGCGGTCCCGGCCGACGCCACGGGGACGATGCGCCGGGCGCCCAGCATCGCGGCGGCCAGCTGGGAGCGGGCGGAGTTCGCGGTGCAGGTGAACAGGACGCGCGCCGGGCGCGGGGCGTCGCCGGCCCGGTCGCCGTCGAGGGCCGCCGCGACCAGCGGGCTCCACGCGAGCGTGAGGTAGGAGCGGCGGCCATCCGCGTCGGAACGCCGCCGCGTCACCACTCCAGCGTCCTCGAGCACGCGCAGGTGGTGCGCGAGCAGGCTCGAGCTGAGCTCGGCGCGCGCCGCGAGCTGCCCGGGCGAGAGGTCGCCGTCCGCGAGCGCGTCGACCAGCGCGAGGCGATGCGGGTCGGCGAGCGCCGCGAGGACGGCGAGACGGTCGGTCACACCGCCAATATATCTCAACCCACGTTGAGAGAACACCCATCCCCCGCCGAACCCGGCCCCGTACGAGGCGCGACATTCGGCGCGGCGGTGCGGGCGCATCGGCCTCTCAGGCGCAAGACTTGAGCCGATAACGCATTCCCTTTTGTCACATCCTTCACGCCCGTATAACGGCGTCACATGCGTGTATGTGGAATTCTTCACAGCTTTGACGGTGGTTTCCGGGGGCCGGACCATGGTCCCAGCTGGGGAGCTGGGCGTCATTGTTGACGCCGGATCACCCTTCCCAGCAGGAGGGGATCATGAAGCTGAGGAAGACTTGGGTGGGTGCGGTCATCGCCGCGCTCACCATGATGGTGGCATCGCCCGCCATGGCGACGCAGGGCGACCCGCAGCCGGGCAACGACGGCGTCCACAAGGTCTGGGTATGCAAGTACTCGGGCACGCCGTACGTCGACGAGGTGCTCAAGCCGGGCAAGAACCCGATCGCCGTCGACGGCAACGCCACGACCGGCACGTACTTCAACGACGGGCAGGGTCAGTCCTACGTGCTCGACCAGGTCACGGACGAGAACACCGAGCAGGGCGAGCGCTACACGGGCGGCAAGACCTGCCCCGAGGGCCGCTCCTTCGACTGGAACTGGCAGTACCCGGCGCCCACCTGCGACGCGCTCACGGTGACCTACCCGGCCGCGCTTCCCGCCGGCCAGGCCAACGACGTCAACGTGCGCATCAAGAACCTCGCCACCGGCGAGGAGAAGACGCTGAACTTCCACAAGAACGGCGGCACCTGGACCGGGACGCAGACCTTCACGTTCGCGTCGCACCCGAGCTGGCCGGGCTGGAGCTACTACGCGGTCGTGTGGACCCAGGTGGCCGGCACCAACTACCACTGGCAGGGCACCGTCACGTGCGGTGAGCGCGAGAAGCCCACGAAGCCCGACACCAAGGTCGAGAGCACCCAGTGGGAGGTGTCCGACTACATGTGCGAGTCGGAGACCGTGACGCTCACCCGCGAGACCACCACCACCACGTACACGTGGGACGAGAACGCGTGGGAGTGGAAGTCCTCGAAGTCGACCGAGACCGCGACCGACTCGCGTGCGATGACGGAGCAGGAGAAGGCCGCGCAGTGCGAGCAACCGCCCGTCGACGTCTGCCTCAACCTTGACGGCATCCAGACCGAGGTGCCCGACGGCTACAAGTCCGACGGCAACGGCACGTGCTGCAAGTGCACGCCGCCCCCCGTGGTCGACAAGTGCCTCAACATCGACGGCGACCAGGCGACCGTGCCCCAGGGCTACACCCGTGACGGCAACGGCGACTGCTGGACCGCCAAGCCGGACATGAAGGTCGAGAAGACCGAGTGGTCGGTGTCCGACTACAAGTGCACCCCCGACAAGGTCACGGAGACCCGCAACGTCACGACCACCACGTACACGTGGGACACCGTGACCGGCACGTGGACGTCTCACGTCGAGACGACCTCCGAGACCCGCATGCGGGCCATGACTTCTGAGGAAGCCGCGCAGTACTGCCCGCCGGCGCCCAAGAAGGTGTTCGTCTGCAAGTACGTGAAGACGCCTGGCGGCTCCTTCGAGGTGGCGCAGACCGGCAACAACCCGATCTCCGTGTCCACCAACGCGATCCCCGGTTGGGATGACTCGAAGTCCCTCGAGGACAACCCGAAGTGGTTCGCGGACGCTCACGAGCTGTCCATGGTGATCGGCTGGGACGAGGTCCAGGGCGACGGCCAGAACAACGAGCCGTCCATCGACGACTGCCTCATGCCGCCCAAGGTCGAGGTCAGCGACTGGAGCGGTGAGCCCCAGTGCGGCGTGGACTTCTACTTCGAGTCCGCGACCGAGACCACCACGTCCTACCTGCTCAACAAGGTGGACGGCGTGGGCACCTGGGTTCCCGTGGTGACCTACAAGCAGCTCGAGCGCAAGGTCTACGTCGAGGCCGTGCCGTGTGAGGATGCCTCGGCATCGGTCACGGTGACGCCCGCGACGTGCGACGCACCCGGATCGGTCGCGGTGGCGACTGCTGAGAACGCGAGCCTCTCCGGTTCGCTCGACCAGACGCCCGGCACCCACGAGGCGACCTTCGTCGCCGACGACGGTCACGCGTTCGAGGGCGGCGACACGACGCTGGTGGTGGAGTACACCGTTGAGGACCAGCTGACCGAGGGCTGCGGCGAGGTGGAGGTGAGCCCGGCGTCGATTGACGGGACCCTGGTGGGCGAGGTCTGCACCGCCGACGCGCCGTTCCTCCAGTACGACATCAAGCTGGACGACCCGGACAACGTGTCGACCGACGACGGCACCGCGACCATCACGTTCGTCCACCCGAAGAACCCGGCGAAGAACTGGTCGACCACCGTGGACATCGGCTCCGGCCGGATCCTGTGGCCGGGAGCCAGCCTCGACGCCAACGGCGTGGCGAACAACTGGCCCGGGTACAGGTACGTGCCCTCGAAGGACGCCTGGGTGTCCGTGGGCAACGGCAACTACGGCTGGACCCGCTCGGACAACACGCAGGTGATCATCCAGGTCAACCCGAGCAAGTCCTTCACGGTCTCCTACCCGCCGGCCACGCCGGTGTGCAACTCGGAGCCGCCTGAGACGGTGGTGAGCGTCCTCGACGCCCCGCCTGCCACCCCGGTGACGGGAGTGGCGAGCTACACGGGCTGATCCCTCGGTGTAGCGCCCGGCGTGGCGCGGCCTTCCTCAGCGGGCCGCGCCACGCCGGGCATCTTCATGTCCCCGGGGCGGGGGGGACGGCGGGCACGGGGGACGATGCGCGGGCCGCCCGGGCGTCCGATGCCCTGGCTCTGCGGCTCCGTTGATACACCGGCGCAGAAATCCGGCGACTTCTCTGCACTGGATGATCACTTGACCGCGAGGCGGCCCGGCCCGGCAGCGGCGCCGCCACCCACCGCTACGCAGCGTCGATGTAGACCGGCGTGCCCAGCGGGATCCCCGCCTCCGTGACCATCTCGGTGATCACGTCGTTGGGCACGCGGATGCAGCCATGGGAGACGGCGCGGCCGAAGGAATCGGGATCGTTGGTCCCGTGGATCCCGATCACCGCATCGCCGCCCGCGAAGGAGTCAAGCACGGGCGAGTAGCCCGACAGCCCGTACGCGTACGGGCCGTACGCGCCGTCCGGGTCCGGCGGCTGCAGCAGCTCGCGGATGAAGTAGACGCCGCCGGGGGTGGGGAGCTCGTCGGTGCCGAGCCCGATCTCCGTCGTGAGGACCTTCTTATCGCCGTCCCACACGGTCAGCGTGAAGTCTCCGAGGCTGATCTCGACCGACATGTCCGTCGCGCTCACCGTCGCGTTGTCCGCGGAGATCCATCCCGTCGACCCGTTGGGCCGCACCGGCAGGTACACCTCGAGCCACGACCCCTGGATCTGCTTCACCAGGAACACCAGCGGCGTCGCCTCGGGCACGGTGAGCACGTCCTCGGCGCGGATCACCTGCTGCTCGCTGCCGTCGGGCTCCGTCAGCACGGTCACCTTGGTGCCGCGGACGGTCGCGATGTAGGAGGGCTCGGCCTGCTCGGTCGCGGACGGCTCGGGCGTCGGCGTGGTCGAGGCCGTCACCGCGGGCACGGGCGCCGCGGTGGACGATGCCGCGGTCGCCTCGGGCTCCGAGGCGGGGGTGCACGCGGCGAGAGCCAGTGTGGCGACCATGGTGAACAGCGCGACGACGCGGCGCATCGGACCTCCCTCAGACCCTCGGCGTCACCACACTACGACGCGGCCGCCCGACCCGGGTAACTTCCCGGGTCGGGCGGCCGGCGCATCGTCCCTCGAAAGGTGTCAGGCGGTGACGAGCTCCCGCTCCTCCGGCTCGATGGCCGGGGCGTCGCCGCGGGACTTGTCGTCACGCATGAGGAAGCTGGCGATCACCGTCACGCCGATGATGACCACGGTCATGATGAGGTAGGCGTTCGCGAAGCCGATCGACTCGTACGCGGCGCCGAACGGGAGCGAGAACGCCGCCACACCGATCGACTTGGCGACTCCGAAGCCGAGCATGTACGCCGTCGCGGAGATCTTCACGTCGAACATCCGGGTGATGTACTTCATGACCGACACCAGCATCAGCGGCATCTCGATGGCGGCGAGCAGGCGCCACGCGATGAGCGCCTCGGTGGTGGTGACCAGCGCGGAGCCGAGCACGCGGACCACGAGGATCGCGGCGAAGAGCTGCAGGCCGCGCTTGGCGCCGATCTTGTTGACGAACCACGGCGCGATCAGCATGACCGCGGCCTCGGTGAAGATCTGGATGGTGACCACCTGCGAGAACAGGGTGACCGGGTCGCCGTGGCTGACGTGCTGCGCGAAGTAGATCGAGAACTGCTGGTCGAACACGTCGTAGAGCGCGGCGGTGCCGAACATCAGGACCACGAACCCGATGAAGCTGCGGTCCGTGAACAGGCGCTTGATGGTCTCCTTGGAGACCTTGGTCGACGAGGTCTCGCCGGCCTGTGCGCTGGCCTTGGCCTGCTCCGGCACCTTCGCGACGAACAGCAGCACTCCGAGCACGATCGCGCAGAACGATGCCGCCCACCAGATCGAGTCCGGGTTGACGTTCGCCCACATCCAGCCGGCGACCAGGGTGATGGTTCCACCGGCGATCGAGCCGAACAGGCGCGCGTGGCCGTACTCGAACTCGTTGGCGCGGGAGGCGCGCTCGTTGAAGGCCTCGACCACGGACACGCCGGCCAGGAGGACCAGGGCCATGAACATGCCGCCGACCACGGCGGCGCCCACCATGTTCCACTCCATCAGCGGCGGGAACACGAACGCGAAGAACGGGCCGACCATCGCGCCGCACAGCACCACGAACGCGAACAGGTGCTTCTTGAGGCCCAGGCGATCCTGGAGGTAGCCGTACAGCGGTTGGAGGCACAGCGCCGTGATCGCCATCACGGTGTTGATGAGGCCGATGTTGCCCTCGCCCATGCCCTTCTCCGACAGCCACAGGCCGTGGAAGGAGAAGAAGATCTGCCAGATGGCGAAGTAGAAGAAGTACAGGCCGCCGTAGTTCCAGAACACGCCGCGCTTGAGCGAGTCGCGCAGGGTGGAGGTGGTGGTGGCTGTCTTCTCGGGGGCGTTCGGGGCGGGAGCGTCGGCGCTCATGCGGTCATTCCTTCGGGGGGAAGCACCTCGATCGAGGTGGGGGTGGGTCGTGAGTCCGGCTGGGGGGTACCCCAGACGGGCCTGCCGTCGGCGTCGAACGGCAGCACCTGCGCACGGGCCTGACGGTTGGGCTCCCACAGGGGGTTGCCCACCAGCTCGGTGTAGGTGCGGGCGTGGTAGACGAGGACGGTGTCGCCGTCCTCGGTCTCCGTGAAGCTGTTGTGGCCGGGACCGTAGATCCCGTGCTCGGGGGCGGAGGTGAGGACCGGCTCGGTCTCCTTGGTCCAGCTCGTGGGGTCCAGCAGGTCGCTGGCCGCGTCGGCGGTGAGGAGGCCCATCGCGTACTCGACGCCCGTGCCGGACGCGGAGTAGGTGAGGTAGATCCGTCCGTCGCGCTGGAGCACGGACGGGCCCTCGTTGACCCAGAAGGTGACGGTCTCCCACGCGTGCTCGGGCTTGGTGAGAAGCGTCGCGGCGGTCGCGAGCGTCCAGGGGTTCTCCATGCGCGCGATATAGAGGTTGGAGTGGCCCTTGACCTCGAAGTCCTGCTGCGCCCACACCAGGTACTGGTCGCCGTCCTTGACGAAGCTGGTGGCGTCAAGGGCGAAGGACTCCCAGCCGGTGTCGACCTGGCCCTTCTCCGTCCACTCCCCCGTCATCGGGTCCTCATCGAGGCACTCGAGCACGAAGATGCGGTGGTTGAAGGTGTCGTCGGAGTCGGGGGCGTCGACCGTGATGTCGGCGTTGGGCGCCGCGGCGTAGTAGAGGTACCAGGCGTTGTTCACGCGGTGGAGCTCGGGCGCCCAGATGAGGTGCGACTGCGCACCCTCGTGATGCTTGGTCCAGATGGTGACCTCGCGGGCGGCCTGCAGGTCCTCGAGGGACGCGGCGCGGCGCAGGACGATGCGGTCGTACAGCGGGTACGAGCCCGTGAAGTAGTACTGGCCGTCGTGGCGCAGGACGCACGGGTCCGCGCGCTGCAGGACGATCGGGTTCGGGATCGGTGCACTCGACATGGGGACTCCTCTGTGAACGGTAACAGGGTACCTTTTTGTCGCACTCTGTGACCAATTCAGAATAGTTGGTGGTGTGCAACTATTACGGGACCTGGTGCCCAAATCGGACAAGGTGAGGGGCGCATCGTCCCGTGGCGCGGTGCTGCCGGGCCCGTCGGGCGCGCTCGACAGCGCCCCGCGCTCCACTCTCTCCCCTCCACATCCCATGCGATCCGGGATACGATCCGTGGCACCCGTGATCCCCGAACGCGAGGAGGCAGCGTTGCCCGCCGAAAGCAAGGCTGACCAGGCATACCGCATCCTGCGCGAGGGCCTCGGACGTGGGGAGTTTCTTCCAGGCCACCGGCTGGTGATCGACCAGCTCGTGCGCGCGCACGACATCAGCTCGGTGCCGTGGCGCGAGGCCATCAGACGCCTGGAGGCGGAGCGCTGGGTCGAGATCATCCCGAACGCCGGTGCGGTGGTGCGACCGGTCGGCGAGGACGAGCGTCGGAGCACCATGCGGATCCTCGCGCGACTCGAGCCGCTGGCGATCGCGCTCGCGGCGGACCGTCTCACGCCGACCGACCTCACTCAGGCGCGGGAGCTCAACAAGGACGCCCGCCGCGCCCTCGCGGACTTCGACGCAGCGCGCCACGCGGCGCTCGTGCGCGACCTCCGATCGCTATTGCGGTCCCGCTGCCCCGACGCACGCCTGGTCGCCATGGTCGATGAGGAGGCGCTGCGCCTGGAGCTCGCGGACCGCGTCTCGCCCGCCCACGCGCCCGGGCGGGTGGCGGCCAGCTTCGACGAGCACGCGGAGCTGCTGGACCTCATCGATGCCGGCGCGTCGCCCGAGCGCATCGAGGCCGTCGCTCGCGAGCACCTCGAGCGCACCCTGGGCGCGCTCGAGGCGACATCTGCGCTGGGGTGACCCCGGCATCGTCCAGGCCGGGTACCGCGGCCAGACTCCACACACGGACCGTGGATGAAGCGCTTCACCGCTGCAACTCGCGTCGCGTTCCTCGAGGAACGCGACGCGAGTTGCAGATCTCGTGTGGAAAGCGGTCGGGGTGGGAGCGTCAGGCCGGGGCGACCTGCGCGAGACCCGCGGGCGGCAGCACGTCGGTCGAGGTGGGCGCCGGGCGCGTGAGGGGAACGGGCGTGCCCCAGACGGGCTCGCCGTCCACGAACGGCAGCACCTGTGCGCACGCCTGACGGTTGGGCTCCCACAGCGGGTCGCCCTCCAGCTCGACGTACGTGCGGGCGTGGTACACCAGCACGGTCTCCCCTGAGGGCGACTCGGTGAAGGAGTTGTGGCCCGGGCCGTAGATGCCCACCGACGGGTCGGACGTGAAGACCGGGTCCTGCGCCTTGGTCCAGGACGCGGGGTCCAGCGGGTCCGCGTCCGCGGACGCCGTGAGGAGGCCCATCGCGTACTCGGGGCCCGTGCCGGACGCCGAGTAGCTGAGGTACAGCCTCCCCTCCTTCTGCAGGACGGAGGGCCCCTCGTTCACCCAGAAGCGCACGACCTCCCAGTCGAGCTCCGGCTTGGTCAGCATGACCGCCGGCGTCGCGAGCGTCCACGGGTTCTCCATGCGCGCGATGTAGAGGTTCGAGTTGCCCTGGATGGCGAAGTCCTGCTGAGCCCACACCAGGTACTGAGCGCCGTCCTTGACGAACGACGTGGCGTCGAGCGCGAACGACTCCCAGCCGGTGTCGACCTTGCCCTTCTCCGTCCAGGTGCCGGTCAGCGGGTCGTCGTCGAGGCACTCGAGGCAGTAGACGCGGTGGTTGAAGGTCGCGGCGGTGCCGGGCTCGTCGGGCGAGGGCGCACCATCGGGCGCGGCCGCGTAGTAGAGGTACCAGGCGCCGTTTACGAGGTGGATCTCGGGGGCCCAGATGAGCTGCGACTGCGGCCCCTCGGCGTGCTTGGTCCAGACGGTGACCTCGGCGGCGGACTGCAGGTCCTCGAGGCGCTCCGCGCGACGCAGGACGATGCGGTCGTACAGCGGGTACGAGCCCGTGAAGTAGTACTGGCCGTCGTGGCGCAGGACGCACGGGTCCGCGCGCTGGAGCACGATCGGGTTCGGGATGAGTTCCGTGGGCACGGATGGGCCTCCTCGTCGTTGAGACAGGGACTGATTTGCAACGTTGTAAAAGAGTGTAGGGCACGCCGGGCGGGTGTGGGAACGGGCGGATGAACCGCGCGAGATCCCGGCACCGGCATCCGCGCCCGCGGAGGTCCGCGACCCTACGATGAGCGCGAGGGGGTGGGCCATGGACGGCGCGACACACGAGGCCATTCCGACGGTGCGCGAGCAGCTCAGGGACATGCTGCGCGCGATGGCGAACGGGGCATCGCTGCGTGGCGTCGCGCTCGTGGTCGCGGGAGCGGTGGTGCTGGCGCTGCCGACCGCCACCCAGTGGGTCGCCCAGGTGGTGGCGATCGGCGCGCTCGGCGTCACCGGCCTCATGGACCTCTTCTACGCGATCACCGGTCGGCGCTGGCTGGGACGCCGGATCAACAGGATCGTCGCGGCGCTACGCGGCCTCATGACTACCGCCATCGCGGCGGCCCTCGCCTTCGTGGCGTGGTGGGATCCGACCGGCGGCACGCTGAGCCTCGCCGCCGTGGTCGCCGCGCTCGGCATCTACGTGGCGTTCCGCGGGCTCATCGGCGTCATCGACGTGCTGGTGCGGCCCCGCCGGCGCGAGCGCCTGGTCCGCCTCGCGGCCTCGGGGCTCGCGCTCGCGGCGGGCATCCTCGCGGCGCAGGTGCCCGAGGCGATCGCCCGCACCGTGCTCGTCTCCGCCGCGACGGCGGCCGTGATCGTCGGTTTCCTGCTCATCGCGTGGGGCATCCGCCGTGCCGAGGGCGGCAGCGGGCTCGACCCGTCGCGCGCCTCGATCGGTCAGGTGCTGTGGGACTGGGTCCGTGGCTCCGACGTGGGCGACGAGGCCCGCGCCGAGCAGGTCGAGGCCCTCTACTTCGAGAACCCCGGACGCCTCAACAAGCTGGGCACCTGGTGGGTGATGCTCGCGCTGTCCGTGGCGATCGCGACGTTCGCGGTGCTCGCGGACTCGACCGCCGTGGTGATCGGGGCGATGCTGGTCGCGCCGCTCATGACGCCGATCGTCGGGCTCGCGGGCGCCCTGGTCAACGGGTGGGCGCGGCGCGCGTTCCACTCCGCGGGCCTGGTGGCCGGCGGCGTGGTCGCCGCGATCTCGCTGTCCTACGGCCTCGCCTCGTGGTCACCCGTCGCGATCGCGTTCGACACCAACTCGCAGATCGTGTCGCGCGTCACCCCCAGCACCGTCGACATGCTCATCGCCCTCGCGGCCGGCGCGGCCGGCGCGTACGCCACCGTCAACAAGCGCGTGGCCTCGGGCATCGCGGGCGTCGCGATCGCCGTGGCGCTCGTGCCGCCGCTCGCGGTGGTGGGGACGAGCCTCAGCGGCGAGCGCTGGGCCGATGCCGGAGGCGCGTTCCTGCTGTTCCTCACCAACTTCGTCGCCATCGTGCTCGCGGCGTGCGTGGTGTTCATCGGGACCGGGTTCGCGCAGCCCGACGTCCTGCGCAGCAACCCGCGCAGGCTGCTCCTCACGCTGTCGCCGTTCGTCATCCTCGCGGCGATCGTGCTGCTGCCGCTCATGCTCCGGTCCGAGGGCCAGCTCGCCACATCGTCGCTCAACCGCAGCGCGGAACGCGCCGTCGAGGAGTGGCTGGGCTGGGACACCGAGTTCGCGATCCGCAGCGTCAGCGTGTCCGGCACGGAGGTATCCGTGGCGGTCGAGGGCCCCGGCGACACCCCCGCGCCCGAGGACCTGCAGGAGCGGCTGCTCGACGCGTTCGACGCCGCGGTCGCCGTCCACCTCGAGGTCATCCCGGTCGAGGTGACCACCCTCCCGGCGGTCACGCCCTCGCCGTCCTTGGGATAGGTGCGCGCCGCCGCCCGGCGTACCGTGAAGGTATGGGCACGATGCGGCGGTCGCCGTACGCGGTCCTCCTCGCCGCGGCGATGCTCGCCGGGTGCACGTCGAGCCCCTCCCCGTCGGTGACGCCGAGCGCGACGCCCGCGCCGACCGTCACCGCGACTGCGACCGTGACGGCCTCGCCGTCGCCGGCCCCCACCTCCTCCCCCGCTCCGCAGGATTGCGCGACGTTCGGGACCTCGGCTGCCGGCGCATCGTCGCCCGACTGGGCCTCCTCACTCGCGAGCGGGCTGTGGGGCGTGACGCAGCGTGTGGGCGTGCACGAGTGCTACGACCGCTGGGTGCTCGAGTTCGCGGGCGACGGCGAGCCGGGGTGGCAGGTGACGCCGCACGACGCGAGCACGTTCGCGACCGACGCGTCGGGCGAGGACCTCGCGCCGCCGCTGGCGGGCGGAGCGTCGCTCGAGATCCTGGTGGGCGCGTGGTACGACGGCACAGCGATCTCCCAGGCGGGATACGCGGGCCCGCTGTCGGTGACCGGGTCGGGCGCGATCCGGGAGGCGCGGATCGTGGGGGCGTTCGAGGGCATCACCCAGGTGGGCCTCGGACTCGATGAGGCGAGGCCCTACCGGGTGACGTGGCTCGAGGATCCCCCGCGGCTGGTGGTGGACGTGTTCACCGGATGAGCGGCCGTCGCTGAGTTCCCCGCTGGAGCGCGAGACCTCACGAAACCGTCGGTGAGTTCCCCATGGCGCGCGGGGGCGCGGCCTACCCGACCTCCACCACCCGCACCTCACCGGGCTCGAGCGTCGCCGCGCCGCCGTCCCACTCGACCTCGGCCGCAGCAGCGCCGTGGTTGATGAGGAACAGCTTCTCGCCGCGGCGCGCCGCCTCCACCTCGCGAGACGCGGAGGTCGCCACCGGCGCCACCCCCGAGTCCTCGAGCAGCCGCGCCACCACCGCGTCCGCGAGCGCGTCCGACGGCTGGGTCGCGACGTACCAGGCCGCTCCGTCGCCCGACCCGGAAGGCGCCCGGCGCGTGATGGCGGGACCGCCGGCGGCGAGGCCCTCGGTGAAGGTCGCGAGGACGTCGGCGGCATCGGCGTGAACCACCTCTGACCAGCCCTCGATCTCGCCGGCGAGCTCGCCGGCCACCGCGGACAGCGGAGCACCAGCGGGCGCGTCGAAGAACTGGTCCGGGTGCGCGAACGGCGCGAACTCCTCGACGCGGACGCCGAGCATGGACGCCCACGACCCGAGATACCCGGACGGCAGCACGCCCAGCCCGAGGTCCAGGATCGCCGACTGGTACGTCACCAGCACCGTCGCCCCGCGCTCGCGCGCCGCCGCGACCCGCTCCTGCACGTCGGGCGTCACCACCTGCATCGACGGCACGATCACCAGGTCGTACCCATCAAGCGAGGCGGAACGCGACGCGAAGTCCACCGTCACGCCCGCGCGCCACAGCGCGTGGTGCCAGGCGAGCACCGCACGCACGTAAGAGATGCGCGCGGGGGTGTCGTGCTGCTCGATCGCCCACCAGGAGTCCCAGTCGAACATCACGGCCACGCGCGACGGCACGCGCGTCCCGATCACGTCCGTGAGCCCCGCGAGCTCCTCACCGAGCGCGCAGACGTCCCGGTAGATCCGGGTGTCCTCGCCGGCGTGCGGCACCATCGCGGAGTGGAACTTCTCGCTTCCGCGCACGGACTGTCGCCACTGGAACTGCATGATGCCGTCCGCGCCGCGCGCGATCGACTGCAGCGACAGCCGCCGGAAGCCGCCCACGGGCTTGGGGGCGTTGCGCGGCCGCCAGTTGACCGCGGACGTCGCCTGCTCCATGAGGATCCACGGCTTCTCCCCCGCAAGCGAGCGCATGAGGTCGCGCACCGCCGCCGCGAACGGGATCGAGCGCGGGTCCGCGGGGTCCGGGTAGGCATCGTCGGTGACGAAGTCGACGTGCTGCGCCCACGCCCAGTAGTCGGCGGCCTTGAAGAAGCCCATGAAGTTCGTGGTGATGGGCTTGTCCGAGCGCGCGCGGATGATCTCCGACTCCATCTCGTGCAGCGCCAGGAGCGCGTCCGAGCTGAACCGGTCGAAGTCCAGCTGCTGCGTCGGGTTGATCGAGGCGGGTGCCGCGCGCGGCGGCATGATCTCCTCGAACGAGGCGTAGTGCTGCGACCAGAAGGCGGTGCCCCAGGCATCGTTCAGCGCCTCGATGTCGCCGTAGCGCTCGGCGAGCCAGGCGCGGAAGGCGACCGCCGACTCGTCCGAGTAGCAGCGCGGCACGTGGCAGCCGTACTCGTTGTTGACGTGCCACGCGATGACCGCGGGGTGGTCGGCGTACCGGTGGACGATGCGCTCGGCCAGTCGCGCGGCATAGCGGCGGTAGGTCGCGGAGCTGGGGCTGTAGTGCTGGCGCGAGCCGACGCCGAGGACCGTGCCGTCGGCCATCACGGGAAGGACGTCGGGGTGCTCGCGCACCAGCCACGGCGGCGGCGCCGCGGTCGCGGTCGCGAGGTCCACGGCGATGCCTCCGGCGTGGAGGCGGTCGATCACGTCGTCGAGCCAGGCGAAGTCGAACTCGCCGTCGGCCGGCTCGAGCTTCGCCCACGAGAACACGCCCACCGTCGCGACGGTGACGCCTGCACGCTGCATGAGGCGCACGTCGTCGTCCCACACGTCGGGGGCCCACTGCTCGGGGTTGTAGTCGCCGCCGTACCAGAGGCTGTCGAACATCGAGGTTGCTCCTTTGCAGTCGAGTGTCAGGGGCCCGGGTTCCCTGGTGGCGTCAGCCCTTGACGCTGCCCGCCGAGAGACCACTCTGCCAGTAACGCTGAAGGAACAGGAACGCGACGATCAGCGGGACGATGCTGATGAACGAGCCGGTGATCACCGTCGAGAACAGCACCTCGCCGCCGCCGCCGGACGTCCCCGCGGACTGCATCTGCGCGAGACCCACCGTGAGCGGGTAGAGGTCGGAGCTGTTGAGCATGATCAGCGGCAGGAAGTAGTTGTTCCACGTCGCGACCAGCGCGAACAGGAGCACCGTGATGAAGCCAGGGACCAGGAGACGGAACGCGACCGTGAAGAAGGTGCGGAACTCTCCGGCACCATCGACGCGGGCGGCCTCGATGAGCGAATCCGGCACCGCGTCAGCCGAGTACACCCTCATGAGGAACACGCCGAACGGGCTCACGAGCGACGGGACGATGATCGCCCACACGGTGTTGGTCAGCCCCGCGGAGCTGAACAGCAGGTAGGTGGGGAGCGCGAGCGCCGTCAATGGGATCATGATGGCGCCGAGCACGATACTGAACATGAGGTTCGAGCCGCGGAAGCCGTACTTCGCGAAGCCGTACCCGGCCAGGGTCGCGAGGAACGACGCGCCGACCGCGCTCACGCCCGCGTAGAGGAGCGTGTTGAGAGCCCAGCGACCGAAGATGCCGTCCTTGTAGCCGAACACGCCCTGGATGTTGTCCCACAGGGCGAAGCTGTCGCCGAACCAGAAGCCGAACGTCGAGAACAGGTCGCTCGTGTCCTTGGTGCTCGCGATCGCGAGCCACACCAGCGGCAGCAGGAAGTAGAGCGCGAGCGCCCACACGATCACCGAGAGCGCGGTGCTGCGCTCACGCCCACGCCGGTGGCGGCGGGGCCGGGGCTTGTGGAGGCCGGCTGCGCTCGAAGCCGCACCGGCGTTCATGGTGGCGGTCATCGCCGCACCTTCCTCTCAGCGCGCTGCGAGCTCAGCTGGACCACGTACGACATGACCGCGATGACGAGCCCCAGGAGGAACGCGATGGCGGCGGCGTAGTTGACGTCCTGGTTCACGAACGCGACGTTGTAGGCGTAGAAGTTCGGGGTGAAGCCGTTGGTGATGACCACGGGCGCGATCGAGTCGAGCAGCGCCGGCTCGTTGAAGAGCTGGAACGTGCCGATCACCGAGAAGATGACGGTCAGCATGATCGCCGGGCGGATCGCAGGGATCTTGATGCTCAGCGCGATGCGGATCTGGCTCGCCCCGTCGATCGCCGCGGCCTCGTAGAGCTCCGTCGGGATCGACCGGAGCGCGGCGTACATGATGATCATGTTGTAGCCGACGTACTCCCACGTGACGATGTTCATCATCGAGCCGAGGATCCCGGACTCGCCCAGCATGTCGGGCGGCGTGAGACCGAGCGCCTCGAAGCCCTGGGCGATGGGCCCGAAGTCCGGGCCGTACAGGTATCCCCACATGAGGGTCGCGACCACGCCGGGGACGGCGTACGGCATGAAGGCCAGCAGGCGCGCGCTGCGGGACGCCCGCGTGCGGCCGCTGTCGATCGCGAGCGCGAGGAACAGCGCGAGGCCGAGCATGATCGGCACCTGGATCACCAGGAACAGCGCCATGCGGCCCACGCCGCCGAGGAAGGCCTCGTCCATGAGGGCCTCGGCGAAGTTCTTGAGACCGACGAAGGCCTCGCCGCCGATCAGCTTCTCCTCGAAGAGGCTGAGATACGCCGAGTAGCCGAGCGGCACGAGCACCATCGCGACGAACAGGACCATGAACGGCAGGACGAAGAGGTACCCGACAGCGGAGTGCCTTGCCTTGCCCCGCGAGGGCTTCGATCGCGCCGCCCGGCGGGCGGGGGCGTCGACGGTGGTGACGGCCATGGGAACGGCCTCCTTCACTTCGGTGTGATTTCGGTGCGGGGGCGCCGGCTGCGCCCCCGCACCGGGTTGGCCTACTGGACGGTGAAGCCCTGCTCGGTCGCGTAGTCGACCAGCTGCTGCTGCCAGTCGTCGAGCGCGCTCACGGCGTCACCCTTCTTCTCGAGCGCCACGCCCACGGTCTCGTTGTACGACGAGTAGGCGAACTCCATGAACGGCAGCCACTGGAACTCGGGGTTCACCGTCGCGGAGATCTCGGCGAAGATCTTGTTCACCTGCTGGCCGCCGAAGAACTCGACCCCGGCGTCGGTGAACTCCGGGTCCTCGAGCACCGACAGCGCCGCCGGGAACAGGAACTGCTCCTGCGCGAACATCGTCGTGGGCTCGGGCTCGGCGTTGATCCACCGCGCGAGCTCGTACGCGGCGATCGGGTTCTCGGTGCTCGCCAGCACGGCGTCGGAGGAACCGCCCCAGTTGCCCGACACCTCGGTGCTCGCGTCCCACTGGGGAAGCGGTGCGGCGCCCCACTTGCCCGAGGTCGCCTCGGCGGTGCCCTGAAGGAAGATCGGACCCCAGGCCGGCACCAGCCAGCCCGCGTAATTGCCGTTGGCGATGTTCTGGAACCAGTTGTCGGTCCAGCCCGCGTCGGTGGAGACCAGGTCCGCCTGGGCGAGGTCCTGCCAGTACTGGACCACGTCCTTCGCGCCGTCGGAGTTGACGTCGATGGTGACCGTCTCGGCACCGTCGTAGCCGAACGGCTCGAGGCCGGCCTGCCACAGCAGCGCTACCATCTGCGTGGGCTCGTTCGCCGCGAGGTTGGAGATGTAGGAACCCGTCTTCTCCTTGACCTGCTTCGCGGCCTCGGCGTACTCGTCGTACGTGGCGGGAGGCGCGTCGTAGCCGGCCTCCTTGAGGATGTCGGTGCGGTAGAGGTTGCCCATCGGGCCGGTGTCCTGCGGGATGGCCCACACGCCGTCGTTCACGGCGACCTGGTTCCAGACCCACTCGACGTAGTCGCTGCCCAGCTCGCCCGCGCCGTACGGCGTGAGGTCGAGCAGCGACTCGGTCAGCGTGAAGCTCGGGATGTACTGGTACTCGATCTGCGCGACGTCCGGGGCGCCCTCGCCCGACTCGATCGCCGAACGCAGCTTCTGGTAGTGCTCGAGACCCTGGCCCACGTTCTCGACGGTGACGTCGATCTCCGGGTACGCCTCCTCGAACAGGGCGACCTGGTTCTCGATGTCGGGGACCCACGTCCAGAACGTCAGCTTGGTGGGGGTGGACATCGCCTCGTCGAACTCGTCGGTCGCGACCTCCGGCGAGGCGCTCGCCTCGCCGGTGCCGCCGTCGTCGCCGGCGCTGCAGCCCGTCGCGATGATGGAGAAGGCGGCGGCAGTGCCTGCCAGCGCCATTGCTGTCCTACGTGCCTTGTTCATTCCTGTTCCTTCTCTCTAGTGACCCGGGGTCAGGGTCTCCGGGTGGTCCGGCTCCGCGACGAGGACCATGGAGGCCCACGCCGCGAGGTCGACGTGATCGCCGGCGGCGTGCTCCGCGCCGGTGACGGGGTTCGCGAGCGGTCGCACCAGCGCGACGCTCGCGGGGTTCCAGCCCCAGTTGAAGACGAACCACACGCGGCGGCCGTCGGGGAGGGTGCCGGACGATGCGGTGACGGCTTCGGGAGGATCGGCCAGGACCGTGTTGCGAGTCGGGCCGAGCGCATCCTCGACCACCGCCGCGGCCAGCTCGCGCGACGGGACGCAGCCGACGGTGGTGACCGCACCGGCTCGACGGTCAGCCCGCGTGACCGCGGCGAAGTCCGAGAACCGCGGGTGGTCGTAGGTCGCGAGCACCCTGGCGTCCGCCGGCATCAGCCCGTCGAGCCACAGGTCGGCGGCGGCACCCTCGGGCAGGCGCAGCTCGCCGCCCGTCACCGGGACCGGCGCGTCGAGGTTCGAGAACTCCTCGTACGCCACGCCTGCGGCGTCGACCAGGCCGGGAGGCGCGACCTGGTGGCGGGCGCGCGCCTCGGTGTCGGCGTAGGCCGTGCGGGGGCCAAGCACCAGGTGACCCCCCGCGGCGACGTAGGCGTCGAGGAGGGCGATGTCCTCGTCCGAGGCGATGTAGAGGCCGGCCGCGATGAGCACCGGGAAGCGTCGCGCCAGCTCGACGGCGCCCAGGTCGTGCGCCTGCCCCACATGGAGGATGCGCGCCTGCGCCCGCGCCGCGAACGCGCCGTCGTAGAACGCGTCGACGATCCGCTCGTAGGGGTCGCTCGCGTCGCCGGCCGGCAGCCGGAACGGGGGCTGGAACTGCAGCGCGTGCTTGCTCGGGATCGACCACAGGACGGCCACCTCGGCGTCGGGCTCGTAGCCGTCGAGCAGGCCGCCGATCGCGTCGAGCGACGCGCCGATCTCCGCGATCTCCCGGTACACCCGCCCGGGTTCGAGGCTGTGGGGCAGCACGCCGCCCCAGTAGGTCTCGGCGCCGTAGGGCAGCGTGTTCCACTGCCAGTACTCGATGAGCTCGGCGCCGCGGGAGACGAGCGCGAACGCGGCCTGGGTGAGCTGCCCGGGGTACGGCGGGTAGTTGGTCGCGCAGTCGCCGATCGCCTGCGCATTCGTCTCGGTGACCAGGTAGCGGGCCTGCTTCGAGGAGAACATGCGGTCCCCCTGGCGGAACAGCGTGGGCACACCGCTGGTGGTCCAGTTGTGCGGGCTCGGCCGGCGGTCCCGCATGTCCAGACGGTCCTGCATCCCGTAGTACGGGTTGCCCGCCGTGACGGTGAGGGGCTCCGCGGTGCGCTGGTCGTCGAGGGCCGCGCGCGGGTACTGGAAGCACGTGGTGACGAACTGGTCCTCGGACCGGTACTCGTCGACGATGCGCGACTGCCAGGCGATGAACTCCGCGGTCAGGTCCGCCTGGAACGTCCGCCACGCGAGGTCGTACTGGGGGAACGAGTTGCCATCGGGGCGCCACAGCTCCGTCCAGTGCAGCAGGCGGTGCGACCAGTACGTGAGGCCCCACTCGCGGTTGAGGGTGTCGACGTCGCCGTAGGTACGCTCCAGGTGCGCGACGAACTTCGCGAACACCCCGTCGTTATGCAGGATCTCGATGCCCGGCTCGTTGTCGACCTGGAACCCCACGACGCCGGGGTGGCGCGCGTAGCGTCCCAGGATCGCGCGGATGACACGCTCGGCGCGACGGCGGAACTGGGGGTGCGTGAAGTCCATCTCCTGGCGGGCACCCCACGGGATGGGCTCGCCCGTCGCGCGGTCCGCCGCGATCTCGGGGTGAGCGACCTGCAGCCACGGCGGGACGGCGTACGTGGGGGTGCCGAGGATCACCGACATGCCGCGCGCGTGCGCCTCGTCGAGCGTGGGCAGCAGCCACTCGAGGTCGAACTCGCCATCGACCGGCTCCCACGTCGACCACACCGACTCGCCGACGCGGATGGTGGTGATGCCGGCCGCGACCATGAGGTCCAGGTCCACCGCGAGGCGGTCGTGACGCTGGTACTCCGGGTAGTACGCGACCCCGAGGCCGATGCGCTTGGCGGCAGCGCCGTCGCTGCTGTGATTCATAGATCCACTCCGTTGTTGATCCCTGCACCTGCCCGATAGGTCCGGTGTTACCGGCAACATCGGGCGACAACGGCGATGTTACCGGTAATATCGAAGAGCGCAACCCTCGGGAATGTCACGGTTCCGTGACCTTCAGGGGGTAGCGTGCAGGCAGGCGACGTGCGATGGAGGACCGAGAGCCATGGCTGAGCAGGCGATCCCGACACCGGGAACCGCGGATCGGGATGCGGGCGCCGTCCGCGCGCGCAGCCCCCGAAGCGCGACCTCAGGCGCGCGTAGGCCGGCGACCATCTACGACGTCGCGCAGGCGGCCGGCGTGTCGCATCAGACGGTGAGCAGATATCTCAAGGGCTTCGAGGGGATCCGCCCCGAGACCAGGGCCAAGGTCGAACGAGCGCTCACGGATCTCGAGTACCGCCCCAACCTCACCGCCCGCTCGCTGACCACGGGACGCTCGCGACGCATCGGCGCCCTCACGCACGACATCGACAAGTACGGCCCCAGCAAGATCCTCGGGTCGGCGTCCGCCGCGGCGCGCGACGCGGGCTACGTGCTGGACGTCGTCGCGCTCGACACGGGTGACATGGACTCGATCGCGCAGGCGCTATCCATGATCGCCGAGCACGACGTCGAGGCGATCCTCGCGTTGTCCTCGACCGACGAGATGACCAAGGCGTTCGCGCAGATCGACTTCCGCGTGCCCGCGCTGATCGCGACCGAGCCCGACGAGCCCGCGCGCGTCGCCTCGCAGTTCGCCACCGTCGGGATGCCCGCGCTGGTGGGCCATCTCGCCTCGCTGGGTCACCGCCGGATCCTTCACCTCGCGGGGCCGTCGCAGTGGTCGGCCGCGCGCAACCGTACGCGCGCGCTCGAGAACGCCGCGACGGAGCAGGGCCTCGCCGTTGTCCGGACCATCGAGGGCGATTGGTCGGCGCAGTCGGGGCACGCGGCTGTCAGCGGTCTCGCGGCCCTCGAGGCCACCGCGATCGTGTCCGCCAACGACCAGATGGCGCTGGGCGCGATCCTCGCGCTCAGCGAGCGCGGTCTCTCCGTGCCGGACGACGTGAGCGTCACCGGCATCGACGACATCCCCGACGCCGCCTTCTACCTCCCCCCGCTCACCACGCTCCGCATGGACCTCACCGGGCGCGGCCGGGCCGCGGTGCGCGAGCTGATCGGCCGCATCGACGGCTCCGAGGCGCACGAACCGCGCGCCGTGCAGTCCGAGCTGATCGTGCGCCGCTCGACGGGACCCGCTCCGCGCTGATCGACCCGCTCAGCGGTCGTGCCGCCGCCCGAAGATCACGTGCAGCAGCGGCACCACCGACGCGACCATGAGGGCGATGCCGGTGCCCGGGTCGTCGGCGTGCAGGCGCGCGCCCGCGATGAGCATCGCGGCGAAGATTAGTGCCGATACCAGGCGCCGCGCGGTGTGCTCGAGGCGGCCGAACGTGTCCTCGAGCTTGGGCGCGTTGATCGCCAGCCGGCCGTCCTCGACCGTGGTGAGCACCGCGTCGAGGCGCTTGGGCAGGTGCCACGCGACCTGCGCGTTCTCGCGCAGCTGGCCGCCCAGGTCGCCCAGCACGTTGCCCGCCTCCGCGCGCAGCAGCTGCGACGCGTAAGGCTCGACGGAGTCCCACACGTTGTATCGCGCGTCGAGCGATGTCGACAGCCCCGAGGTGAGCGACAGCGCGCGGATGATCAAGAGGAAGTTCTCGGGCAGCTGGAACGGCAGGGTCAGCATGACGTCGCTGAACTCGAGAGCGAAGTCGCGGAACTCGCGCGGGTCCAGCTCGCGCAGCTCCGCGAAGCCCATCCCGCCGAACCGCGCGAACACCTGCGTGAGGACCCTCTCGAGCTCCTTGGTGTCCGCGGAAGGCAGCAGGACCCCGGCATCGTGCATCGCGACCACCATCCCGCGGCCGTCGCGCGCGGCGGCCGCGATGATGAGCTTGCGCAGGCTCGCGCGCAGCCGGTCGGGGACCGCGCCCATCATCCCGAAGTCGACGAACGTGAGGGTCCACTCCGGCCCCTCGCCTCCCGACCGGGGCGTCACGAAGATGTTGCCCGGGTGCGGATCCGCGTGGAAGAAGCCGTGCACGAACAGCTGGTCGAGCATCACCTCCGCGAACACCTTCGCCACGGTGCGCGGCTCGATGCCGGCGGCGTGCATGGCGTCGACGTCGGTGATCTTGATCGCGGTGACGTCCTCGAGCGTCAGCACCCGGCGGGTGGTGCGCTCCCACACGATCGCGGGCACGCGCACGCGGGGGTCGTTCGCGAAGGCCTCCGCGAAGCGCTCGGCGTTGGCGGCCTCGTGGATGTAGTCGATCTCCTCGAGACTGGTCGCCGCGAACTCCTCGATGAGCCCCGGCATGTCGACGCGACGCGACACCACGCGCAGGCGGCTCAGCCACGCGCCCACGCGGCGCAGCGCGGACAGGTCCACGGCGACGATCCCGGCGATCCCGGGGCGCTGGATCTTCACCACGACCTGGGTGAAGCCCATCTCCTTCGCGACGGACGATGCGAGTGTCGCCCGATGCGCCTGGCCCAGCGACGCGGCGGCGACGGGGACCTCGTCGAACTCGGCGTAGACCTGGCCGAGCGGGACCCCGATCTCCTCCTCCGCGAGGGCGCGGATCTGCTCGAAGGGCACGGCGGGGACCTCGTCCTGGAGGTCCTCCAGCTCCTTGGTGATCTCGGGCGGAAGCACGTCGAGCCGGGTCGACATGAACTGGCCCAGCTTGATCATGAGCCCGCCGAGGTCGACCGCGAGGCTGCGGAAGCGACGCGCGAAGCGGTGCATCCGGGAGGCGCGCGTGCGCTCGGTGACGCGGCGGAAGCCGACGCGTGGGAGCAGCAGCTCGTACCACCAGAACAGCACGATCGCGCGCGCGGCGAACCGCAGGATGCGGCGGTAGCGCGCGCGGCCTTGCAGGACGTCGGGCATCAGCTCTCCCCGATCCCCGACGGCCTGACGACGGCTCGTCAGCCCTCGGCGAGGATCGAGTAGATCTTACGTCGGGCCTGGTCGAGGACCTCCACGGCCTGCTCGTGCTGCTCCGGGGAGCCGGAGCGGCCCACCTGGGCGACGGCCTGCGCGAGGTCGAAGCCGGCCTTCGACAGCGGGCCGATGCGCCCGGCCTCCTTGGTCTCGGTCGGGGCCCAGGGCGCGTCCTTGGCGGCGTCCGCGGCCTCGTCCCTGGCGGCGTCGGTGAGCGAGTAGACCTTGCGGTCGTTCGTCATCTCCGCGGTGACCAGACCCTCGTCCGCGAGCAGCTGCAGCGTCGGGTACACGGAGCCGGCGCTGGGCTTCCAGCGGCCGCCGGTGCGCTCCTCGATCTGACGGATGATCTGGTAGCCGTGCATGGGCTCCTCGAACAGGAGCGCGAGCACCGCGGCGCGCACGTCGCCGCGGCCCATCCGCGAGCCGACCTTCTTCTCGAAGCCCGAGCGGATCTGGTCGAACGCGTCCCACATGGCGTCCATCGCCTCGCCGGGGCTGGGCGGGGTGAAGCCCTTGCTGCGCGAGCCTCCGGTGGCTCCTGTGCCGTAGGTGCCGGTCATGATGCGCCTCCTCTGCGCCGTCGCCCGCGAAGCGAACGACTGTGAGCGATACATCGTTCAGTGTCGCTCGGGGGACGCGGGAGCGCAAGGGGGCCGGCGCATCGTCCGCTCGCACGGCCCGGAAACGCCGAACGGCCCCTCCCGAAGGAGGGGCCGTTCGTTCGCTCAGGCGCTTAGCAGCCCTGGAGACGGACGTTCTTGAGAAGCACCGAGGACGCCTTGGTCGCCGGCTTGGTCTTCTCCGCCTTGAAGGTGACGGTCTTGCCCGAGACCTTGAGCGGGTTCGAGGTGCTCATGTTCACGAAGGCGCCGTACTTGTTCTTGGCCTTGCCCTCGATCTTGAACTGGATGGTCTTCTTCTTGATGTTGTGCAGGTACGACTCGCTCCAGCGGAGGCCCGTGCACTGGCTCGGCACGGTGATCGAGAACGTGACGTAGCGGCCCTTCTTCGCGCCGACCTTCGCGACGTGGAAGGTCTGCTTCGGAGCGGTCGCGACGTAGGCGCGCTGGATGCCGGTCATGCCGGCGGCGGGCACCTTGTCGATCGGCAGCCACTTGGTGCCGGCGGCCTGCGACGCGGGCGCGACGGCGATGGTCATGAGCACAGCGGCGCCAACGGCGGCCAGCTTCATCCCCAGCTTGGTCTTCACAATTCCTCCCAGAAAAGTTTGCACGTTGGCACGTGATGCAGTGAAAGGATGCCATGGTTTCCAGGCGTCTCTCGACCGGATCGGCGAGATATTGCTCACTTGTCCGCGAGATTTAACACGCTGGCCACATTGCGGCGGGGGCAGGGCGGACAAACCGGCCATGCCGGAGGCGCGGCGGGGCGGTACGGGCCCGCCGTCGGATCTGCAGCCCGGGCCGCCGTCGCGCCCGCCGTCGTGCCCGCCGTCGGATTGATCCACGGGTGCAGAAAAAGGCGCGCGGATCTGCTCCGGCGTATCAATGGGGCGGCGGGCCCTGCCTGTGACAGGCTGAGCCTCAGCGTCGCCTACCGTCGCGGCCCGACGCGGGCTCCTCGGTCTCCCCGGGGGGGCACCGCTCGCCACCCGAAAGCGAGGTCCTGTGGACACCGTCTCCTCCGTCCTGGTCCTGGTCATCGCCGTGCTGCTCATCCGTGAGCTCAAGGCGGGCAATCGGATCGCCGCGTCGGATCCGACCATCCAGCTCGAGCCGCGTGAGCGCTTCCGCACCCTGCGCATGCAGATCCTGGAGCCGGTGCTCGCGCTCGTGGTGGTGGGCTCGATCCTCGCGACCGACCTCGAGCACACGCCGGTCCACGCGATCGTCGCGGTGCTCGGCGCGGGCGCCGGGTACGCATTCGGCTGGTACCGAGCCCGGTCGACCTTCGTCGCCGGGTACCCCGCGCACCGCGGGGTAGTCCTGCGCTACAGCATCGAGTCGTTCGTGGCACTGGGGCTCCTGATCGCGATCAAGCTGGTCGCGGAGCAGGACCTGCTGCCCGACGGCGAGACATTCCGCGCGATCGTCGCGGCGCTGCTCGCGTTCATCCTGGTCGAGTCGGCGGCCCGCGTCATCACGCTCGTCCAGCTGTACCGACGGGTCCCGAGCACGCTGCCCGCCGACGGGTAGGCGGCGGGCGGCACGCGCCCGGACGATGCGACGGGCGCCCCGGAAACGCGAAAAGGCCCGGCTCCCACACGGGGATCCGGGCCATTTCACAACGAGCCGCCTGTGGGAATCGAACCCACGACCTATTCATTACGAGTGAATCGCTCTGCCGACTGAGCTAAGGCGGCGTGCGCTCCGCGGGATACCCGCGGGAACGCATCCATGCCCCGGAGGGCACGGAAAGACATGATAGCGCCTCAGCAGCGCTTTCCCGAATCCGGCATCTCGCCGTCGACCAGGTACCCGCCCACGGCGTCGAGCACGCACGAGTTCGAGCGTCCGTACGCGGTGTGCCCCTCGCCCTCGTACGTGAGCAGCGTCGACCCGGCGAGCTGGTCGCTGAGCGACTCCGCCCACGCGTACGGCGTCGCAGGGTCGTGGGTGGTGCCGATCACGAGGATGGGCGCCGCGGAATCGGCGGCGTCCAGCGAGGTGACACGCTCCGACCCCTCCCACGGCCAGCCGTCGCACCCGAGCGAGGACGCGAACCACCAGCCGAACGTCGGGGACGCCTCCTCCATGGTCGCCCGGAAGGCATCCAGCGAGGCGACGGTGAACGGCTCCGTCATCCCGCCGTCGAGGCAGCCGATCGAGGTGAACGCCCACTGCGAGTTCGACAGGTACTCGCCCGTGGTCGGGTCCTTGTCCAGGTAGAAGCCGGCCAGCTGGTAGAAGATGTCCGCGGTGCCGCGGGTGAGGACCTCGTCGAGCCCCGCCTGCAGGTAGGGCCACGAGCCCTCGTCGTACATGGTGATGACCATGCCGTACACCATGACGTTGCCGTTGACGGGATCGCCGTCGAGCGAGGAGTAGCCCCGGTCGCGCGCCTGCAGAGTGATGTCCTCGACCTGTTGACGCGCCGCCTCGCGGTCCGCGGCCAGCGGGCAGTCGGCCTGCTCGTGGCACCAGTCGATGAAGTTCATGAGCGCGCCCTCGAAGCCGGCCGCCTGACCCGCCGCCTGCTCCTCGACCGGGAGCGTGAAGTCGACCGCGCCGTCGAGCACCATGCGCCCCACGCGCTCGGGGTAGAGCTCCGCGTAGGTGGCGCCCAGCTGCGTGCCGTACGAGTACCCGAGGTAGTTCAGCGAGGAGTCGCCCACCAGCGCCCGGATGAGGTCCATGTCGCGCGCCGCCGAGGACGTGTCGACGTTCTCGATGAGCGGCCCGCTGAGCTCGCGGCAGCCCTCCGCGAAGTCGGTGTTCGCCTGCCGCGCGTCCGCGATCGCCGCCTCCGTGTCGAGGGTGAGGTCGGTGAGGTAGTAGGCGTCGATCACGTCCGTGTCGCCGCACGCGAGGGGGCTGGACTCCCCCACGCCGCGCGGGTCGAAGCCGATCACGTCGTAGGCCGCGAGCACGTCCTCGCCGGCGGAGACCACGAACGACTCCGTGAGGTCCAGGCCGCTGCCGCCCGGCCCGCCCGGGTTGATGAGCAGGCTGCCGATCCGCGCGTCGGGATCGGTGGCGCGCGCGCGGTTGATCGCGAGGTCGACGGTCTCGCCGTCGGGGTCCTCCCAGTCGAGCGGCACCTGGATGGTCGCGCACTCGAGCTCGCCGCAGTCCTCCCAGGACACCTCCTGCGAGTACACCGCGGGATCCCCCTCCTCCACGGCGCCCGAGGTCGAGCCGGAGGTGGGCGCGGGGGTGACCGGGGCATCGTCATCCGTGGCCGTGCACCCCGCCAGCAGGGACGATGCGGCGGCCAGGGCGATCACGACGGCGAGGGGGCGTCTCATCCCGCCACCCTAACGACGGCCGGCGGTGGGAGGTCGCAGGTCGAGCGCCATCGCCTCCAGCGCGAGCAGCGGCGCGACGTTGCCCGCGAGCCGCTCGCGCGCCATGGCGAGCGCGTCCAGGCAGCGCATGGTGTCCGCGAGGGTGGTGCGGGCGGCGAGGTCGCGCACGTGGCCCTCGTGGGCGACGTTGACCATGCGCACCGAGGCACCGGTCTGCGCGACCGCGACGTCGCGGTACAGGGACATGAGGTCCGTGATGGCCCGGTCGAGCACGTCTCGCTTGTGGCGCGTCGCGCGGCGCTTCTGGTCCTCCTCGAGCTGGCGCAGCTGGGCGCGCAGCGCGGGCGGGATGCGGCCGCCGTCCTCGACGCCGAGCGTGGTCATGAGCTGCGCCCGCTCCTCCGCGTCGCGCTCCTCGGTGGCGGCCTTCGCGTCCGTGTCCGCGACCTCGACCAGGTCCGCGGCGGCGAAGATCGCGTCGCCCACGCCGCGGATGTCCGTGGCGAGCGCGAGCACCTGGTCGCGGCGGGCGCGCGCCTCGGGGTTGCGGGCGAGGCGGCGCGCGACGCCGATGTGGCTCTGGGCCGCGAGCGCGCACTCGAGCGCGAGCGCGGGCTCGATCCCGTCGCGAGAGACCAGCAGGGCGGCGACGTCATCGGGGTCGGGCGTGCGCAGGCCGACGATCCGGCAGCGGCTGCGGATGGTGACCGCGACGTCCTGCGGGCTGGGCGCGCACAGCACCCACACGGTGCGCGGCGGCGGCTCCTCGATGGACTTGAGCAGCACGTTCGAGGTGCGCTCGGTCATGCGGTCCGCGTCCTCGACCACGATCACGCGCCAGCGCCCCTGGCTGGGCGACGTGGCCGCGAGGCCGATGAGGTCGCGGACCTCGTCGATCGCGATGGTGACCTTCTCCGTGGCCACGAGGGTGACATCCGCGTGCGTGCCCGCGAGCGCGGTGGTGCACGCGCGGCACTCGCCGCAGCCGCCCTGTTCGCACTGGAGCGCGGCGGCGAACGCGCGCGCCGCGTAGGAGCGGCCGGAGCCCGGAGGACCGGTGATGAGCCACGCGTGGGTCATCGAGCCAGGGTCGTCGATCGCGGCGCGCAGCGGCCCGATCGCGTGCCCCTGACCGACCACCGACTCCCACACGCTCACGGCGTGCCCCACGGCTCGAGCGGCAGACCGTCCCGACGCCCCATCGCGCGCTCCACCGCCTCCACCACGGACGCGTGGACGGCCTCCACCGACCGCGCGGCGTCGACGACCGCGTACCGTCCCGGGTCCAGGGCGGCACGCTCGAGGAACGCGGCGCGCATCTGCGCGGCCTTGGCGATGGTCTCGCGCTCGACGCGGTCGAGGTCCCGGCTCATGCGCGATGCGTCGGGCTCCATGTCGAGCACCACGGTCACGTCCGGCAGCAGCCCCTCCGTGGCCCAGCGCGAGATCCGCTCGACCTCGTCGCCGAGCCCCCGGGCGCCGCCCTGGTAGACCACCGACGAGTCGAGGTAGCGGTCCTGCAGCACCACCGCTCCCGCCTCGAGCGCCGGCCTCACCAGCGTGGCGATGTGGTGCGCACGGTCCGCGGCGTAGAGCAGCGCCTCCGCGCGGGGAGCGACGTGGTCGCCGTGCATGATCGCCTGGCGCAGCTCCACCCCGAGCGGGGTGCCGCCTGGCTCACGCGTGGTGAGCACCTCGCGCGACCCGCCCGCGGCGGAGCGCAGACGCGCGGCGAGCAGCTCGACCTGCGTGGTCTTGCCCACGCCGTCGGCCCCCTCGAACACCACCCAGAAGCCCGGAAACGCCATGGGAAGAATCTACCGGGACCCTCCGACGCCGCCTCGCACGGGACGATGCGGCGGTCACCCGGCCGCGGCATCGTCCCCCGGGGACGTCGCGTCCGGGCTACAGCTCGTTCGGGTAGCGCAGGCCCACCTGCATGCGGACCTCGTCCATGATCTCCATCACCTCGATGGACTGGTCGAGCGTGAGCAGCGGGCTCTCCGTGTCGCCGGCGTGGATGCGGCGCGCGACCTCGGCGGCCTCGAACTGGAAGCCGTTGGGCACGTCGCCGTCGTAGGTCCACGAGGTGCCGTCGAGGCGCTTCACCGTGAAGGACGTGGGGGCGTAGAACGTGTCCTGCACCTCGATGCGGCCCTCGGTGCCGCCGATCAGCGCCATGCACGGCGTGCGCGCCTCCATGGTGGTGGTGAGGCTGGCCTGCGCCGTCGCGTAGTCGAAGATCATCGCGACCTGGCCGTCGACGCCGGTCTCGCGGAGGCGGCCCGTGGCGGTGATCTTGTCCGGCACGCCCAGGAGGTCGTGCGCGAAGGCGACCGGGTAGACGCCCAGGTCCAGCAGCGCGCCGCCCGCGAGCGCGGGGTTCCACATGCGCTCGACGTGGGTGAGGAGCTGGCCGTGGTCGGCCTGGACGGACACCACGTCGCCGATCTCGCCGCGCGCGATCGCGTCGCGCAGCGCGTACACGTGCGGCAGGTGGCGGGTCCACATGGCCTCCATGAGGAACACGCCCTTGGCGCGGGCGGCGGCGACCACCTCGCGCGCCTGGTTGGCGTTCTGCGTGAACGCCTTCTCGCACAGCACGTTCTTGCCCGCCTCGATGGCCATGAGGGCGTGCTCGTGGTGGTGGCTGTGCGGCGTCGCGACGTACACCACGTCGATGTCCGGGTCCGCGAGCAGCTCCTCGTACGAGCCGTACGCGGTCGGGATCCCGGCCTCGTCGGCGAAGGCCTGGGCCCGCGCCTGGTCGCGCGAGCCCACGGCGATCACCGTCGACGCGGTGTAGTGCGTGACGGCGTCGGCGAGCTTGCGAGCGATACCCCCGGCGCCGAGGATCCCCCAGCGGACGGCGGGTGCGGACATGGGCAGCGGTGCACTCATACGGCCAGCATAGGGGGGACGATGCGCGGGCCGGCTACTCCACGGACCGCAGGTAGTCGGCGAGGTCGGGCCACTCCCACTCCTCCGCCACCGCGGACCGTGGCGTGCCGTCGTCATCGATCGACCGGACGTCCGCTCCGTGCGCGAGCGCCCACCTCACCGCGTCCTCCTCGCCGAAGAACACGGCCCACTGGAGCGCGTCCACGCCCCACTGGTGGGTGGTGGTCCAGGAGGCGCCGGCGTCGAGGAGCGCGCCCGCCGCGTCGGTTGAGCCCGAGGCCATCGCGATCATGAGCGGGGTCAGGTCGGAGTCCTGGCCGCCGGCGACCTCCGGATCCGCGCCCGCGCTCACCAGCGCCGCGACGGTCTCCGCGTCGTCCGCGAGCGCGGCCAGGTGGAGCGGGGTGTCGCCGGCGACCGTCTGGTCGACCCGCGCACCCGCGTCGATGAGCGCCCGGACCACGTCGGCATGGCCGTGATGCGCGGCGGCGTGGAGCGGCGTGCTCCAGCCCATCATCGCGCCGACCTCGGCGCCCGCGGCGATCGCCTCCCGTGCCGATGCGGCGTCACCCGTCACCGCGGCTGCCATCAGCTGCTGGTCCGCGGTCAGGGTCACCGCGTCGACGGCCGCGATCGACGAAGCGGCACTCGCGCCCTCGCTCGCGTCGGAACCCCCGGTGCAGGCCGCTACCAGCAGCGATGCGAGCGCCACCACCACCATCCTGAGCCTCATGACGCCTCCCGCGCGGCCTCGACGGCCGCGATCGCGCGCGCGCTGCCATGCTCGCGCACATAGTCGATGAGCGGCCCCTCGTCGATCGTGACGTCGGGATCGGCGCCCAGATCGAGCAGCAGGTCGACCCGGTCGTCGAGGCCGTGGAGCGCCGCGTACGCGACCGTGCTCCAGTCCCCGGCCCCCTCGAGCGGTGCCCCCGCCGAGACGAGCACGGTGAGCGCCGCATCGTCCGCCTTGTCGACCGCCTGCAGCATCGTCGTGTCGCTCAGACGCGGCGCCGTGACCGGGTCGACGATCCGTGCGATCACGTCGGAGTCGCATCGGCCGATCGCCACGCGCAGCGCCTCGTCGTCGTAGCGCCACACCTCGCGCACGGTGCGCGGAGCCCCGGCCTCCTCGAGGATCTGGAACGCGGTGACGTCGCAGTTCTCCATGGCGGTCGCGGTGAAGGGACGGTTGCCCTGGTGGTCGAGGTACACGCCGAGATCGATGAGCGCCTGCATGGTCGGGTAGTCGCCGCGGCCGATCGCGCCGCTCAGCTGGATGTCGAGCGGATCCTCGGTGATCTCCACCGGGGTGTCGGTGGTGGCGGGCTCGACCGGGTCGGCACCCACGACCGTGGTCACGGCCCAGGCGCCGAGCGCGAGGGCGGGGATCAGGATCGCCGCGCCCCCCGCGACGCGGCGACGACGCGCCCGGGTGATGCCCGCGAGCGCCGGCGCGGTCCCGGCGGCCTCGAGCCGGGCGGCCATGCGGGCGCCGTGCTCGGCGGCGGCGGCGGTGAGCTGATCCATCATCGCGCCCGTCCCTTCGCGACGCGGACGGCGACGCCCGCAGAATCGGTCTCGGTGGCCTGCAGCCACGCACCCAGCCGCTCCCGGGCGGTGAAGAGGTACTTCTTGACGGCGCCCTCGGTGACCCCCATGCGGATAGCCACCTCCGCGGTGGTGAGGTCGTCGGAGTAGCGCAGCGCGACCGCGACCCTCACGCGTGGCAGCAGCTCGCGCAGGGCGCGGGCGACCTCGTCCTCGCCTGCGACCTGGTCCTCGAGGCGTCCGTCGCCGAGCGTGACCTGCGAGGACATCACGCGGCGCCACCGCGTGGTGCGACGGCCGGCGTCGATGACGAGCGTGCGCATCGCCGCCCGCACGTACGCCTCCGCGGAGGCCGCGTCCTCGAGGCGACGGTGCCGGCTGAACGTCTTCACGATCGCCGCCTGCACCACCTCCTCCCCCTCCGACTCGGAGCCGGTGAGCAGGAACCCGTAGGCGCAGAGGCGAGGGATCGCGGTGCGGTAGAGCTCCTCGACCACGCTGGTGCTGTCGCCCATGTCCTCGCCCCCTTCCACCCCTAGAACGCCGACCCCTGCCCCCAGGGTTGCGTCTCACCTCACCGACCGCCAGAGCGTGCGCGTCAGGGTCCCGTCACGGCCGGCCGCCGTGGACCAGCGCGGCGCATGCCACGCGCCACACCGCACGCTCACCCGGGCTCATGGTGGTGCACTCGAACTCGTTCGGGATCATGTCGAGGAGCCGCGCGAGGGGGATGCCGTCCACGGTCCGGCGCCTGGTGTCCGCGCCGAGGTCGATGAGGGCCCGGGCGACGTCCGCCCGACCGGCGTGGATCGCTGCCTCGAGCGGGCTGGGGCCGCCCGGCACGTCGACCGGGAGGCCCAGCTCCGCGAGGGTGCGCACCGCCGCGGCGCTGCCCTCGAGCGCGGCGAACACCATGAGGTGGATCGGGGGTGTTCGCACGACCGCCCCCTGCCAGACCTCGCGGATCACCGCCGGTCCGCAGAACCGGATCACCGTCACCAGGGCCACGTCCTGCCCGGCAGCACCCGCGTCCGCGGCGCGTCGCGCGCCTCCGTCACGCAGAAGCCGGAACATCGGCTGATCGCACCGTGTGAGCGCGAGCCTCACCGCCTCGGTGGGACGCCGGGCGTCGAGCTCGTCGAGCGCGCCGTCGCCGATCAGCGCCGCAGTCGCCACGCGATCGCCCGCGGTGATCGACGCGACCAGGCGGTCGGGCAACGGCAGCTCGGGGTCCGCCAGCCGCAGCACCCCCGACGTGAGCGCCAGCGCGATCGCCGCGGCCGCGGCGGTCGCCACCGCGACACGCACCCGGCGCCGCCGGCGTGCCCGGCCGTCCGCTCCGGCGAGGGCACGGGAGGCCCGCCCGCGCATCGTCCTCCCGGCCGCGTCCCCCGCGAGGACGAGCCTGTCCTCCACGCTGGCCGGCGTGCTCTGGAGCTCCGGGGGACCGAGGGCCATCGCGCGCCTGGCTAGGGGGTTCCCCTCCGACGCCGGACGGCCACGTCGACGTACTCGAACGCGTCGGTGGGCGCGGCCTCGACCGCGCGGGCGACCCCCGGGAAGTCCGCCCGAGACGCCGCGCGCGGCGTCGCCGTCGCGCGGAGGTCGTAGAGCGTGGCGGCGACCTCGCGCTCGGGTTCGCCGATCGCGCGTGCGACCTCCGCGACCGTCAGGCGGTCGACGACGGAGAGCACGAGCACCGCGCGCTGGCGGGGGCTGAGCGAGTCGAGCAGCTGGAAGACGCCCGGTCGCGGCGCCCGCGGACGGCGACGGTCCCGCCGGTGGAGCGACCGGTGAGGGAGGTGGCGGTGGTGGAGGTGCCGGGTCGCGAGCGACGCGCGCATGCGCGCCTCGAGGGTGCCATCCGGGTGCCGCTCGGCTGCGACGTGGACGGCGGCGTCGCGAAGGAGGCGTTCGGCGACCTCCCGGGATCCCGTGAGGAGGTACGCGTCCGCCCCGAGGCGCGCGATCGCCTCCTCAGAGAGCTGTGCGACGGTGCCGCCCATGGGGACCCCCTCCGAGAATCAAGAGTCTCGCTCTCGAGGGGCGGGCGCAAGGGGAACCGCGAACGGCGAGAGATCCCCCTGGTGGGGGCCGTCGCGCTCGGGCTCCACAGGCTGCGGCGTGCGCTACTTCTTCCGGGTGGTGGGCTTCTTGGCGGCGGTGCGACGGGCCGGCTTCTTGGCCGGACCCTTGGCGCGCTTCTCCGCGAGCAGCTCGATCGCACGCTCGGGGGTCACGGACTCCACGGTCTCCGTCTTGGGGATGGTGACGTTGGTGACGCCGTCGGTGATGTAGTCGCCGAACCGGCCCGACTTCGCGACGATCGGCTTGCCCGAGGTGGGGTCCTCTCCGAACTCCTTGAGCGGCGGCGTGGCCGCGCGGCCGCGGCCCCGCTTGGGCTGCGCGTAGATCGCGAGCGCCTCCTCGAGCGTGATGTCGAGCAGCTGCTGCTCCGACTCGATGGTGCGCGAGTCGGTGCCCTTCTTGAGGTAGGGACCGAAGCGGCCGTTCTGCGCGGTGATCTCCTCGTTGGTGGCGGGATCCACGCCGACGACGCGCGGCAGGCTCATGAGGCGCAGCGCCTGTTCGAGCGTGACCGTCTCGAGGTCCATCGACTTGAACAGGCTCGCCGTCTTGGGGCGGCCCTTCGCGTCCTCGGGCAGCACCTCGGTGACGTAGGGGCCGAACCGCCCGGCCTTCGCCACGATCTCGAGGCCGGACTCGGGGTGCGTGCCGAGCACGCGCTCGTCGCCGCCCTGGTTCTGCAGCAGCTCCTCGGCCTTGGCGACCGTGAGCTCGTCGGGGGCGAGCTCGTCGGGCACGGAGGCGGTCTGCTTCTCGCCCTCGACCTCGCGCTCGAGGTACGGACCGTACTTGCCCACCCGCAGCGCGATGCCGTCGCCGATCTCGAACGTCGAGTTCGCGCGGGCGTCGATGTCGCCCAGGTCCTCGACCAGGCGCTTGAGGCCCTGGCCGCGGCCGTCCTCGTCCTCGCCCGACCCGAAGTAGAACTCGCTCAGCCAGTCGATCCGCGAGAGGTGGCCGCCGGCGATCTTGTCGAGGTCCTCCTCCATGTCCGCGGTGAAGTCGTAGTCGATGAGCCACGCGAAGTGCTCCTCGAGCAGGCGGATCATCGCGAACGCGAGCCACGTGGGCACCAGCGCCTGCTTCTCGACGCGCACGTAGCCCTTGTCGATGATGACGTCCACCATCGCGGCGTACGTGGACGGGCGGCCCAGCTTGCGGTCCTCGAGCTCCTTGATCATGGAGCCCTGCGTGAACCGCGGCGGCGGGGTGGTGGCGTGGGTCAGCGGCTCGATGCCCTCGGCCCCCACCTTCTGGCCCTGCTCGAGGACGGGGAGGCGCGACTCCTTCTCGACCTTGGTCTCGTCCTCCTCGTAGCGCGCCTTGTCGCGGGACTCCTCATAGAGCGCCATGAAGCCGGGCGCGGTGAGGATGGTGCCGGAGGCGGAGAACTCGACCGCGTGGTGCGCGGCCGTGGTCGCGCCGATGCGCACCGTCGACGTGGTGCCCACGGCATCGGCCATCTGCGACGCGAGCGTGCGCTTCCAGATCATCTCGTACATGCGGAACTCGTCGCCCGTGAGCTCGGCGCGCAGCGAGTCGGGCGTGCGGAAGCTGTCGCCTGCCGGGCGGATCGCCTCGTGCGCCTCCTGGGCGTTCGAGTCGGCGGACGCGTACACGCGGGGGCTGGCCGCGACGGCGTCCGCGCCGTACAGCGCGGTCGCCTGCTTGCGCGCCGCACGGATCGCCTCGCCGGACAGGCCCGGCGAGTCGGAGCGCATGTAGGTGATGTAACCCTTCTGGTACAGCGCCTGCGCCACGCCCATCGCCTGCCGCGCGCCCAGGCGGAGCTTGCGGCTCGACTCCTGGATCAGGGTCGAGGTGATGAAGGGCGCCGCGGGGCGGCGCTTGTACGGACGGGAGTCCACGCCGACCACGGAGAACGATGCGTCGGCCAGGCCCGCGGCGAGCGCGCCGGCGAGCGCGGCGTGGACGTGCACGGCCTTGCTGTTGGTGAGGTGGCCGCGGTCGTCGAAGTCCTTGCCGGTCGCGACGCGCTTGCCGTCGACCGTGGTGAGGCGCGCGTCGAAGCTGCGGCCCGCGTCCGTGCCCTCGGTCGCGGTGAACGTGCCCTTGAGGTCCCAGTACTCGGCGGACTGGAACGCCATGCGCTCCCGCTCGCGGTCCACCACGAGGCGCAGCGTCACGGACTGGACGCGGCCGGCGGACAGGCCCGACTGGATCTTGCGCCACAGCACCGGCGAGACCTCGTAGCCGTACAGGCGGTCGAGCAGGCGGCGCGCCTCCTGGGCCTCGACCAGCTCCATGTCGACCTCGCGCGGGTTCTCGAGCGCCCTCGAGATGCCCTCGCGGGTGATCTCGTGGAACGCGAGCCGCTTGACGGGCACCTTGGGCTTGAGGACGTCGAGCAGGTGCCAGGCGATGGCCTCCCCCTCGCGGTCCTCATCAGTGGCGAGGTAGAGCTCGTCGGCCTCCTTGAGGCGCTTCTTGATGTCCGCGACGATCTTCTTCTTGTCGGCGTTCACCACGTAGTACGGCTGGAAGCCGCCGTCGATGTCGATCGCGAACTTGCCGATGTCCGACTTCTTGAGCTCCGCCGGCAGGTCCGACCGCTCGGCGAGGTCCCTGATGTGACCCACCGACGACACCACGTCATAGTCGGCACCCAGGTAGCCGCCGATGGTGCGCGACTTGGTGGGCGACTCGACGATCACGAGCTTGCGGGCCATGGAACCTTCTCTCTGGGATTCGCGTCCCGGCGGCTTCCGCCTGCCTGAGACGCACTCAATATACATATGGGGTCGGACGCGCCCACCGGGACCTGGGGACAAGGCGACGGGGTGAACGTCGGGTAGCCGAGCATCGTCCCTGCGCAATGGCGTCGGACCGCCGTGGTTCGATGGACGCATGGAGCCCATCCTCGATGCCGCCGCTCGCGCGGCCGTCGGCGAGGCCATGCGCCGCGTCGCGGACGCCGAGATCCGCCCGCGCTTCCGCGCGCTCGCCGACCACCACGTCCACCTCAAGGGCCCCGGCGACTACGTCACCGAGGCGGACCTCGAGGCCGAGCGCGCGCTCACGCCGCTGCTGCGCGAGATCCTCGACGTGCCCGTGGTGGGCGAGGAGGCGACCGCGGCGGACCCATCCGTGGTGGAGGTGCTCGCGACCGAGGGCACTGCGTGGACCGTGGACCCGGTGGACGGCACCGCGAACTTCGTCGAGGGCTCGGACACCTACGCCGTCATGGTGGGCCTGGTGGAGGACGGCCTGCCGGTGGGCGGGTGGATCCTCCAGCCCGAGTTCGGGCGCATGTTCGAGGCGCTGCAGGGCGTGGGCGCGTTCCTGGACGGGCGCTCGCTCGCCGCGGGTGTCGAACGCTCGCGGGGGGACGATGCCCGGGCCGCCTGGGCGGGCGAGGAGCCCCGAGGCGCGGTGTCGGTGAGGTACGCGGTGGACGGCGTGCGCGAGGGGCTGCTCGCCGCGGAGCCCGAGCTGGGCGGCTACGAGGACCTGCGCATGTGCGCGGGCTTCGACTACGCCGACCTGGTCACGCAGCAGGTGGGCTTCCTGGTCTACACGCGCGCCAAGCCGTGGGACCACGTGCCCGGCGCCGCGATCGCCGCGGAGGCGGGGTTCACGGTCGGGCGCGTGGACGGGTCGGGCTACCGGCCCGCCGTCGAGGTGGGCGCGCCGCTGCTGGCCGCGCGCACGGACCGCTGGGAGTCGATCCGCGAGGTGCTCGCGAGGAACCTGGGGTTGTAGGGGCTGCTGCGGCGCCCCGCGCTCCGCGCCCGCCCGCTGCGCGCCCGCCACCGGACGCGCGCTATGGGGTGCTGAGTGACGGTTTCGCGGGATTCCGGCGCGCTGCGGGGAGCTGAGCGACGGCCGTCGGGAGTTCTGCCGCGACCGTCGCCGAGTTCCCCATGGCAGCACGGGATCGTCGGAAACCGTCAGCGGGTTCCCCCCAGCGCGCGGCGGTGGTGGGAGCCGCGCGGGGGTGGAGCCGCGGGGTGGAGCCGCGAGCGTCAGCGGCGGGCGAGGTCCGGGAGGTCCTCGTGGGTGATGACGTCGTACAGGCCGCGGCCGCGGAGCGCGCGACGGTAGCCGGCCGAGGCGGTCATGCGGCGGGGCTGCTGCAGCACGGGGGCGTGGAAGCCGCGGTGGATGATCGCGCGCACGGTCGCGAGGATGTCCTCGCGGGTGTGGACGGTCGGGTCGACGGTGAACTGCACCTCGTAGTCGACACCGGACTCGTGGATGGCCTCGAGGGAGGCCCACGCCTGGGTGCCGGCGGTGTCGGAACCGGTGATGTGCTCGTACATGGCCGGGGTGCCCTTGAGGTCGAAGCGGACCCAGTCCACCTCGGGCAGCACGGACGCGAGGCGGCCCGGGTGGGCGCCCATGGTGTGAAGGCCCACCGAGTAGCCCATCGCGCGCACCTCACGGATCGCGGAGAGGAGGCCGTCCTGAGCGGTCGGCTCGCCGCCGCCGAACACCACGGAGTCGACCATGCCGCGGTGCGACTCGAGCTGCTCGAGGACACGGCTCCAGGAGACGCGTCCCTCACCCTTCGGGTCGTGGCTCTCGGGGGTGCCGCAATAGGCGCACAGCCACGGGCAGCCCTGCAGCGTCAGGGTGGCGGCGATGCGGCCGGGCCACGCGTGCGTGCACGAGGAGAGGAAGTCCGCGATGACCAGCCCGTGAGCGGTCGGGATCGCGATGGCGGAGGTGTCGAGCTCGGTGGTGGACATGGGGCGTGCCTCCTGGGCTGGCAGTCCCGCGGGATCTCCGCGGAGCAACTCTCCGACGTCCGGCGTGGACGTCTTCAGGGTGCGCCGACGAGACGCGGTTCGACGCGCCGACACACCGTTGTCTTGGGATTCGGTGACGAGGGGGCGATGGGGTTCCATCTGCGCCGCCTCGGCATCTCCATTCTTACCCGTCTCCGGGTCCGACGAGACCGTGCGAGGCGCCTGAGCCTCCGGTCCCGCCGCGAACGTCGATGTCACCCTTCAAGGGTAGTTTTGCCATGCGGTGACCGCCTCGGACCAGGGTCCCGTATCTGGTGTAGCGGAGACCAGGCCGGGACCAATGGCGGGTAAAGTCCCGGGGCTGCTCTGCCAAGGCAGGGCAAGCGGGCCGCGCGGATGAATTCCCAGGAAACTCTCGGGCCGCGCCGACCATCAGCGACCACCGACACGCACGGATCCCGCGAAACCGACCAAGAGATACCAATGCGGGCGGGGCGGGACCGGGACCTCGCCGCGACCCGGGACCGGGACCCCGCCGGCTACTCCAGGAACCCGTCGGCGACCAGCTCGCGGATCGCCGGGACCAGCCCCGCGACCATGCGCCCCGAGTCGACGTCGAGCAGCGCCGCCAGGGCGTGCGCGATCTGGCCCGCGGTGAGCTCGCCGTCGCACGCGCCCACGAACCCGGCGAGTGCCGTGTCCATCGACACCGACCGGCCCAGCCCCGCGCCCTGGCGCAGCAGCAGATAGGACGGGTCCGCCTGCAGGACCGGCCCGTAGCTCTCCCGCGTGACGTCCGCGGCGGCGGTCCACGCGGTGGCGAGCAGGGCATCGTCCGTCATGCCGGCGATTCGGTCGTGGGCCGCGAGGGCCGCGACCAGGTACCCGCCGAACGGCTCCTGCAGCGCGCCCTCGTGCTGCTCGAGGCGCCGCAGCGTGGGCTCGCCGGACACGGGGCGCCGCAGCAGCACCATCCCGAAGCCCACCGCGCTCACCCCGCGCGCATCGAAGTCGGACAGATACGCCTGGTAGGCGGCCTCGAACTCGGCGCGGCCGCGCTCGGGCGTGACGCCGGCGTCGCGCAGCCAGGTCTCGGCGTACTCGGCGGCGTCGAGCTCGTCGCGCTCGATCACCCACGCGTCGAGCGGGCGGCCGGCCGAGGCGGAGGCCGCGAGCCACGCCTCCAGCCCCTCCTGCCATGACGACCCGCCGTGGACCTCCCAGTTGCCCAGCATCTGCGCGACGCCGCCCGGCGCGAGCACCGCCCCGACCGAGGAGATCAGCGTCGACACGATCCCGTCGCCCGGCACCCCCGATGCCCGGTACTCGAACTGCGGTGCGCCCTCCGGCGTGATGACGAACGGCGGGTTCGACACCACCAGGTCGAACTCCTCACCCGCGACCGGCTCGAGCATCGACCCCTCGCGCAGGTCCCAGTCCGCGATCCCGTTGAGGACCTGGTTGAAGCGGGTGTAGGCGAGCGCGCGGCGCGAGACGTCCGTCGCGACCACCGCGCGCGAGTGCAGCGAGGCGTGCAGCGCCTGGATCCCGCAGCCCGTGCCCAGGTCGAGCACGCGACCCACCGGCGCGCGCATGGTCATCCCCGCGAGCGTGAGGGACGCCCCGCCGATCCCGAGCACGTGGTCGTCGCGCAGGCGCGCGCCGGTGACGGCCTCGCCCTGGTCGGACGCGACCCACCACTGCGCCTCGCCGTCCTCGTGCGTGGCGGCGTACGGCCGCAGGTCCACCCGGCCGCGCGCCTCGCCCCCGGACAGCTCGATGAGCCCCAGCCGCGCGGCGCCGTCCGCGCCCACGGACGGCAGCGCGCGGTCCACGTCGCGTACGGGCACGGCGTCTCCCAGGAGGAACAGCCGGGTGAGGGTCGCCTCCACGGTGGACGATGCGCGGCTCGCCACCCGCGCCGGCAGCACCTGCTCGCGGGCGAGGGCCCGCATGGCCCGATCCCCCACCACCGCCTCGACTGCGTCGACGGTCCACGTGGAGAGGTCGGCGCGGAGGGCCTCGGCGGCGGAGGCGTCGGGCAGCACGGGGACGTCGAGGCTCACGTACCCGAGGCTAGTGCCGGGCGGGGTTCAGAGCGCGCGTAGGCCGCCCGGCTCCGACGCCCCCGACCGGACTCCACACGGATTCTGCACTTGCCCCCCTGCTGGTCGGGCGATGCGACGCGAGTTGCATGCAGATCCGGGCCGAGCAGGGATTCCGTGTGGATCGCGGTCGCGCGGGGCGCCGAGAGGGAGGTCAGGCCAGCCGCTCGGACGTGAGCAGCGCGCGGTAGAACACGACGCCGCGGCCGAGCGACTCGACCTCCACCTTCTCGTTGGGCCCGTGCACCGCCTCGCGCTGCGCCTTCGACATCCGCAGCGGCGCGAACCGGTAGGTCGCTCCGGCCGCCGGCGCCAGGTGGCGCGAGTCGGAGGCGGCCAGCATGACGTACGGGAGGGTGAGTGCGTCCGGGTACGAGACCGCGACCGCCTCCACCAGCGAAGCCCACCGCGCATCGTCCCCCCGCGGGGAGACGGGGGACGGCTCGGACGGGACCTCGACGGCGATGGCGACCCGGGCATCGTCCACCGTGCGCCGCACGTGCTCCACCGCCTCCGACACGCTCGACCCGATCGCGACCCGCAGGTTGAGCACCGCGGTGGCGCGCGTCGCGAGGACGTTGTGCGCGGGGCTGCCCTCGAGCTGCGTGATCGCGACGGTGGTGCGGACCATCGCGGCCAGCTCGGGCGACAGGCGCGGCATCACGCGCGCGAGCACGCCGCGGAGGGACGATGCGCGGCGCAGCAGGGCGCCGAGCGGTCCCTTCAGCCTCCCGCCGACCAGCTCCAGCATCTCGACGGAGACGTCGTTGACCGCGACGGGGTGCGGGTGGGCCTCGATGCGGGCGAGCGCGCGGGCGAGGATGCCGGGCGCGGACTCGCGCGGTGGGGTCGAGGCGTGGCCGCCCAGGCCCTCGACGGTGAGGCGCAGGTCCACAATCCCCTTCTCCGAGACGCCGATCACCGCCGCCTCCCCGTCGAGGCCGGGGAACGCGCCGGTGGCGACGGCGCCGCCCTCGTCGAGCACCATCCATGGCGTGACGCCGCGCTCTGCGAGGAGGGACGCTGCGGTGATGGCGCAGTCGCCGTAGGACTCCTCGTCGGCGCCCATGAGGAGGTAGAGGTCGTGCGGGGGCGTCCGGCCCTCGGCGAGCAGCGACTCGACGGCCTCGAGCATGACGGTGAGGGCGCCCTTGTCGTCGAGCGCGCCGCGGCCGTGGACCCACCCGTCCGCGATCACGCCGGCGAACGGCTCGTGCTCCCAGCCCTCCGCGGCCCAGTCGCGCGGGACGGGGACCACGTCCTGGTGGGCCATGAGGACCAGCGGGCGCTCGTCGTCCTTGCCGGGGATGCGGATCAGCAGCCCCGCCCGCCCGACCGTCTCCACCGCGTGGCCGAACGTGCGGGGGTAGAAGGCGCGCAGCGCATCGTGCAGGGCGGTGAACGATGCGGCGGTCGCCTCGTCGTGGGGCCCCGCGTCGCGCGGCGTGACGGTGGGGATGCGGATGAGCGCGGCGAGGCGCTCCGCGGCCTGGGTGGTGTCGGTCATCGAGCCGTGCCGGCCTCGGCCTCGACCACGTCGACGTTGTGCTGGAACGCGACCTTGGGCACCGCGAACAGGCACGCGGCGGCGACCAGCGCGGTGCCGCCGCAGATGCCCCACACGGTCATGTAGCCAGACAGGGTGCCGGCGGTGGACTCGCCTCCCGTCGCCGCCGTGGAGGCCCCGCTCACCAGCGCGATCGCGAAGGCGGTCGACGCGAACGCGCCGCCGATGGTCTTGGTGGTGTTGGTGAGCCCCGTCGCCATCGCGGTCTGGTGCGGGGGCGCCGCGGAGGCGGCCGCGGCGGGCAGAGCCGCCACCAGGGCGCCCGAGCCGAGCCCCGCGACCACCATGCAGATGACCACGGTGATGACGGTCCCGTGGAACGGGATGAGGGCGAGGTAGCCGCCCGCGACCAGGAACGATGCGGCGATCAGGACCGCGCGCGGGCTGAAGCGGGCGCTGAGCCGGGCGAACAGCAGCGCGCCCACCAGGAGCGAGACCACGTACGCGCCGATGAGGTAGGAGACCGTGGCGGACGTGAGGCCCAGGCCGTAGCCGACCTCGTCCGGGTCGGTGCGGGCGAACGTCGACAGCGGGCCCTGCGCACCCAGGACGCTCACGCCGAACAGGGTCGCGGTGAGGATCACGGGCCACACCGTGGGGCGCTTGAGGAGGTCGATGTCGACCAGGGGCTCGTCGGTGCCGCGCTCCACGCGGACGAACACCCACATGAGCGCGAGCCCCGCGAGCACCATCGCGGCGACCCACGGAGTGAAGCCGTCGAGGCGGACCAGCGAGAGCCCGCCGGTGAGGGCGAGCAGACCCAGCGTGAGGACCACGGTGCCCTTGGTGTCGATGGCGCCGCCGGCGCGGACGCCGGTGTCGGGCACCTTGAGGATGACGACGGCGAGGGCGATCGTCACCAGCGCGGCGGGGACGGACAGGGTGGCCCACAGCGGGAGCATGCCGCCCAGCTGGCCGGCCGCGAGCGCGCCGATGATCGCGCCCGCCTGCAGCGCCGCGACGATGATGCCCGCGCCCCGCCGGGTGAGCGCGGCGCCGTCCTCGCGGTCGCGGGCGCGCGAGTGGATGATCGCGACGTTGAGCGGCAGCCACACGACGTAGAAGCCCTGGATCGCCCACGCGAGCACGAAGAGCGGGAAGCTGGGCGCGAACGCAAGGGCCCAGCTCGCGACCGCGGTGACGATCAGCGAGCCGATGAGCACCTTGCGGTGGCCGATCATGTCGCCCAGCCGCGCGAGCACCGGCACCACGATGGCGCTCAGCAGCAGCTGGGCCGCCTCGAACCAGTTGACGTCCGCGTCGTGGATGCCCAGGTGGCGGGCGATGTCGGTGAGGAGCGGGGTGTAGTAGCCCTGGAGGACCCCGGAGGTGCCCTCGACCACGACCAGGGCGCCCACCACTCCCCCGGCCAGCCTGGTGCTCATGCGTGCCATCCGCGCATCGTGCCAGGTGCGTGTGTCGCGGGTGTTGCGGCGCGCCCGGCGTCCTCGCGCACGGCCGGCGATGGATTGATACGCGAATGCAGATCTCGCGCCAGTTCTCGGCACTTTCTGATCAATCCGACCGGGCGGCAACCGCAGGCCGAGCGCGAAGCCAGGCGCGGCGCCTGTCAGCCGGGGGGCAAACGACAGGCGCCGCGCCGCTCGGGGGCGCGCTTGACCCTTAGCGCTGCTCCCCGCCCGCGGGCGTGGCCGCGGGAGTCTCGTGGTGGTCGGAGAGGACGGCACCCGGCCCGTGCCCCTCGTCCTCGGCGGCGGAGTCCGCCTCGCTGGCGATGCCACCCGCGTGGGCCCGGCGCGACGCCATCCCGACGGCCACCACCGCGACCACGCCCGCGACCCCGGCGATGAGCGCCCGCATCCACGGGTTCGCCGAGTCGCCGTAGGTGAGCAGCACCACCGCGGGCGCGATGAGCAGCGCCACCAGGTTCATCACCTTGATGAGCGGGTTGATCGCCGGGCCGGCGGTGTCCTTGAACGGGTCGCCGATGGTGTCGCCGATCACGGTCGCCTCGTGGGCCGGCGAGTTCTTGCCGCCCCAGTAGCCGTCCTCGACGATCTTCTTCGCGTTGTCCCATGACCCGCCCGCGTTCGCGAGGAACACGGCCATGAGCACGCCCGTCCCGATCGCGCCGGCGAGGAAGCCGGCCAGCGCACCCACGCCGAGCGCGAAGCCGACGAAGATGGGCGCCATCGCGGCCAGCAGGCCCGGCGTCGCGAGCTCGCGCAGCGAGTCGCGCGTGCAGATGTCGACCACCCGCCCGTACTCAGGTCGCTGGGTCCCGTTCATGATCCCGGGAATCTCGCGGAACTGGCGGCGCACCTCGAACACGATCGCCCCGGCCGCCCGCGTCACCGCGTCGATCGCGAGCCCCGAGAACAGGAACACGGTCGCGCCGCCGATGATGACGCCGACGAGGGTGAGCGGGTGGATGATCTCGTAGGAGAACGATGCGGCGGTCGCCGCCGCGTCCTCCAGCGCGTGGGTGACGGCGTCCGAGTACGAGCCGAACAGCGCCGTCGCCGCCAGCACCGCCGTCGCGATCGCGATGCCCTTGGTGATGGCCTTGGTGGTGTTGCCGACCGCGTCGAGGTCGGTGAGGGTCTTGGCGGCCTCCTCGTCGACCTCGCCGGACATCTCGGCGATGCCCTGCGCGTTGTCGGACACCGGCCCGAACGTGTCCATCGCCACGATCACACCCACGGTGGTGAGCAGCCCGCAGCCCGCGAGCGCGACCAGGAACAGCGCGAGCGTCACGGACCCGCCGGCGACGGCGAACAGCACCACCACGGCGCCGGCGATGACGGTCGCGGTGTACACCGCGGACTCGAGGCCCACCCCGATGCCCGCGAGCACCACGGTCGCGGCCCCGGTGAGCGAGGTGCGCGCGACGCGGCGCGTGGGCCGCTGCGCGGTGTCGGTGAAGTAGCCGGTGATCCACAGGATCAGCCCCGCGAGGCCGATCCCGACGAACACGGCGACGGTGGAGACGATGCGCGGGTCACCCGACTCGTCGACCACGGAGGCGCCGTTGAGGTCGGCGAAGGACGACGGCAGGTAGACGAACGCCGCGATCGCGGCGAGGACCGCGCCCACCGCGGCCGCGGTGTAGAAGCCGCGGTTGATGGCCTTGAGGCCCGGCTCGGAGCCGCGCACCTTGGTGATGGCCACGCCCAGCGCGGCGACGAGCGCGCCGATCGCGGTGACGATCAGCGGGAACACCAGACCCTGCTCGCCGAACGCCGCCTTGCCGAGGATGAGAGCCGCGACCAGCGTCACCGCGTAGGACTCGAACAGGTCCGCGGCCATGCCGGCGCAGTCGCCCACGTTGTCGCCCACGTTGTCGGCGATGGTGGCGGCGTTGCGCGGGTCATCCTCGGGGATGTGCTTCTCGACCTTGCCCACGAGGTCGGCTCCCACGTCCGCCGCCTTCGTGAAGATGCCGCCGCCGACCCTCATGAACATGGCGAGCAGCGCGGCCCCGAAGCCGAAGCCCTCCAGCACAGCCGCCGCATCGTCCCGATACAGGAACACCACCGCCGCCGCGCCGCCCAGGCCCATGCCCACCACGGACATGCCGACGGCGCCGCCGGTGCGGAACGCGATGCGGGCACCCTCGGCGCGCCCGCCGTCGCGGGTCGCCGCGGAGGCGACGCGCACGTTGGCGCGCACCGCGAGCCACATGCCCATGTAGCCGATGGTCGCCGAGCAGCCCGCGCCCAGCAGGAAGAACAGCGAGCGGCCCACCCGCACGCCCGTGTCCCCCGGCAGCAGGAACAGCAGCGCGAACACCAGCGCCGCGAACAGCGCGAGCGTGCGCAGCTGGCGGCTCAGGTATGCGGAGGCGCCCTCCTGGACGGCCGTCGCGATGTCGTTCATCGCCTCGGTGCCCGCGGGCGCCTGCAGCACGTTGCGGCGCAGGAACCAGGCGGCGATCAGGGATACGGCGGCGATGACCCCGATGACGACCACGATGGTCGCGCTTCCGGAGCTCACCTCCACGGCGGTGACTGCGGCACGCATACGTCCTCCTCGACGTCTCCCCGACGCGACTCCGTTGTCACGCCCGCAAGGGGTACCAGGCCACTCTAGGGGACAAGGTCGGCGAGCCGTCGAGACCTGCCCCAACGTTTCTGCGACGGTGCTCGTCACCATTGCATCGACGGTGAGGTGGGGCGATGAGCGAGTGGCGGGAGATCATGGCGCAGCTGGTGCGCGACCGCGAGCGTGCGCTGCTCGGGTACGCGTACGTGGTGTGCGGCGACGGCGCGCTGGCGCAGGACCTGGTCCAGGACGCCCTGGTACGGACGTTCTCACGGCCGCGGCCGGGGCTCACGGCGGTGAAGGCGGAGGCGTACGTGCGCCGCGCGATCACGTCCGTCTACATCGACGGGTACCGCCGCGACCAGCGGTGGCGCCGCGTCGAGCACCTGTTCCGCCCGGCGCCGTCCGCGGTCGATCCGCTCGCGGGGGTGGAGGCCGGCGCTGACGTGCTCGAGGCGCTCGCGACCCTCGCACCGCGTGAGCGGGCCTGCGTGGTGCTGCGCTTCTTCGACGACCTCACGGTGCCGGACATCGCGCGCCACCTGGGCCTCGCGCCCGGGTCCGTGAAGCGCTACCTGCACGACGGCCTGGGGCGGCTCGAGCTGCTCCTGGGCCCCCTCGACGACGACATGACGGAGGACCGGCACGACGTGCCCACCCGCCGACGGATGGAAGGCGACTGACATGAAGCTCTCGGATGCCCTGCGGGGCGCCGCCGACCGCGCTCCGCTCGACGGGCTCGCGGTCGACACGGGTCGCGCCGCGCGCCGCGCCGCGACGCAGCGCGGCCTGCGCACCGGCGCGAGCGGCGTGCTCGCGTGCGGGATGGTCGTGGTGGTCGGGTACGGCGTGTCCGGCGTCACCGGCGGGGTCTCGTTCTCCACGGCGGACGATGCTGGACGTGAGGAGTCCGCGGCCGTCGCCGGGGATGCCTCGGGCGGGTCCGCGGAGGACGGCGACATGGCGGCCGGCGGCGGCGCGGCGGCATCCTCGATCGCGTGGGGCCTGTGCGGCGAGACGCTGCCGGACCTGAGCGACGTGCGCGCGCCCGTGTCCCTCGAGACGGTCCTGGACGAGGCCGTGGTCGCCGGTGCGACCGCCCCGGCCGAGCTGGCCGGCATGGTGACGGCGACGGTGCTGGTGCCGGGCTCGTACGAGGGCTTCGGCACCGACGTGGTGGTGCTGTGGGACGGGATCGTGGTGGGGACCGGGAGCGCGGACTCGGTGCTGGGAATCGCTCCGTCGCCGGATGGTCCTGTGGGGGTGGACCTCATGGAGGGCGAGCAGCCCGCGACCGGCGTGTCCGTGCCGCTGGTGAACTGCTGGGACGGCGAGCCGCTTCCCGCGGGCGACTACACGGTGGTGTCGTCGGTCGAGCTGTGGCAGGCGCCCGAGGTGGCCGAGGACGGATCCGCGGTGGCGTCGAGCGCCGGGGCGCGCGCGGTCGCGACGGCGGTACCCTTCACCGTCACCGGAGACGCCGTCGACGACCCGTTCGGCGCGTACCTCGGCACGGTGGACCCGCCGGTGGATCCGACGCTCGAGCCGACCGAACCCAAGCCCGACGGCACGCCCTCCGACGCGAAGCCGACCGCCAACCTCGACGCGCTCGACACGGACACCGCCCGCGACCTCTACCGGGCGGGCCTGGCGGGGGCCTGGGACATGGCGGCGGGGTCGCAGCGGTGGCTGGTCTCCGGGGACTCGTCAGGCGATCTCGCCTCGACATGGTTCGGGTGCGCGTGGGAGGGCGACGGCGCGTTCCCGGCGCGATCCTCCGCGATGGACCTGCTCGACGTGTCCGTCGACGCGCCCACGACCATCGACGTGAGCTACGGCTGGGTGGTCGACGGCAACCCCGCGGTGGCAAGCCGCGTCACCAACACGTCGGCGTGGGACCTCGACGGCTTCTGGAGCGCCGGGAGCGTGCAGCTCGCGCTGGTCCGTGACGGCCGCGTGGTCGCCGAGGCGTACCCCGTCGACCCGCGCCTGCAGGGCGTGGTCGCGTACGGGGGCGTCGCGGAGCCCGCGATCGCCGAGGACACGGCCACGGCCCTGGACTCGGGCGCCGGTGCCGCGGACATGACCATCGCGCCGTACCCCGCTCCCGACAGCGGGCTGGGGCGTGGCGAGACCGTCGCGACGGAGCTGCTGTGGCGCGACGTCACGGGCTGCTGGGACGAGTCCGGCCAGGCCGCGGTGGAGCCCGGCACCTACACGCTGCTCGCGATGCACTACCTCACGGTGAGCGGCGACGCGGCGTGGACGGGGGCGACCGGCGACGGCTCGACCAGCGACCTCGGAGGCACGGTCCGCGACTCGCTCGGCGACGCGGACGACGGCCCGTCCCTGATGGCGCCCGAGCCCGGCAGCCTCGACGGCACGAGCACGGGCGGCACCTCGGAGGGGCGGTCCGGCGGCGCCGGCGACGCGGCCATGCCTCCGATCGACGGGGCGTACGACGCCGTCGACTTCCAGGTGTGGACGTCGCTCGGGACGCTCAGCATCCGCTGACGCCCCCGACATCGCAGGTAAACGATGTGGGCTTTGTCACAACTCACGCACGAGAGGGGCAACACGCGCCACGCTGTTATGGAAATCGTGCCGATAGAAAGTATTGAATCGGCTTACGCGGTTGCCTCCGGCGATCGCGGACAGGTTTCCTGACAGCGGCACGATCCCTCAGCCGTCCGCTGACAGGAAAACGCCGGCGGCGGTCCGACCCCCCTCAGCTCGTGCCGCCGCCGGCACCCCCTCTCCCCGCCCTCGCCGAGGCGCCCCTCCCCTCGACCTCCACGGTCACGGTCACCGTGCCGCGCGGGTCCGCCACGCAGCCACGCACCGCGCCACCCGCACGCGCGGCCACGGCCGTCGCGACGGCGCACACCGCGCCGGGATGGACCGGCGATCCGCGTGCGAGCACGGCGCGGGCCTCAACCGCGCCCGCCAGGGCCGCGCCGTCCGCGGCCGCCTGCGCCCGTGCGAGGGACCCGACGGCTCCCGCCGCGACCGCGAGCGCGAGCACCGCGACCAGCGCCGCCAACGCGATCGCGATCGCCACCACCGACCCGGCGCCGGCGTCCTCACGGGGCCCGCGCATCGTCATCCCTCCGCCGGCAGGGCGGCGGTCGCGGACCGCGCACCCCACGGCCACCCGAGATCCACCGTCACGGTCACCTCGACCCAGCCGTCGGCGCGACCGATGCCCACGTGAGCACCGGGCCCGGCGGCGCGAGTCGCCGCGGCGACCGCGGCATCGTCCCCGGCAATCGCGCCCGCTCTGGCGCCCGCGAGGGCGGCGGCGGGCGCGGCTACACCGACGGCAGCCGCCTGCACCGCCGACAGCGTCGCGGCGAGCACGACGACCGCGGCCGGCAGCGCGAGCGCGAGCTCGACGGTCGCCGATCCACGGTCGTCGCGCATCCTCATGTGCCGAGCGCCCCGCGAAGGATGCCCATGAGCAGCCCCCGCACCTCGTCGGACTTGAGGATCACCACGAGCAGGCCGGCGAACCCGGCCGCGGCCACCGTGACGAGCGCGTACTCGACCGTGGCCATCCCCTCGTCGCTGTGCAGATCCCTCTCCATTCCCACTCCCTTCTCCGGTGCTCTCCACGCTCCGCGCGTGGCGGCGCCACGGCGAGCACGACGCCGAGATCTGTGGGCGACCGGCGTCGACGCGGGGGCCGTGGACATCGCGGGAGGGGCGCCGCGGCCTAGAGTGGCCGGAGGGCATCAGACGCCCTGGCACACGCCTCGAGGGGGACCATGAACGACGTCGCGCAGAGCCCGAGCCCCGCGTTGCTCGCGAAGTCCGCGATCCCTGCGGCGATCGTCGGAGTCGGGTCCGCGCTGGTGCTGTTCGGCGTCGACGCGGTCGCGCACCAGCTGCACCAGGTGTGGTGGGAGGTCCTGCCGGACGCCTTGGGCGTCGACGGCGAGGCGCGCTGGTGGGCGGCGCTCATCCTCATCCTCACCGGCGCGCTGGTGGGGCTCACCCTGTGGAAGGCGCCCGGGCACGGCGGCCACGACACGGCCACCGTCGAGCTCGTGTCGCCGCCGCTGCCGTGGCGCACGCTCCCTGGTGTGGCGGTCGCGCTGATCCTGGGCCTCGCGGGCGGCGTCAGCCTTGGCCCCGAGGGGCCCATCATCATGATCGCGACGGGCCTGACGGTGATCGCCTACCGGAAGTTTCTCCCCCAGGTCCCGGTGCCGCTCATCATGATGATCTCCACCGCGGCGATGCTGGGCGCCATGCTCGGCACCCCCGTGGCGGCGGCGCTGGTGCTCACCAGCGTGCTCGGCGGGTCCGCGCCCGGCCAGCTGTGGGACAAGCTGTTCGCGCCGCTCGTCGCCGCCGGCACGGGTGCCGCGGTGTATCACCTGCTCGGCGGCGCGTCGTGGGACATGGGGCTGCCCGACTACTCCGTGCAGTGGATCGACCTCCTCTCGGCGTCGATCATCGGCGTGATCGGCGCCGCGCTCGGCGCCGGCGCCGCGGCGCTCTTCGCGCCCGCGCACCGCATGTTCCGGCGGCTGGGCCACCCGATGCTGTACGTCACCGCGGGCGGCGTGCTGCTCGCCGTCCTGGTGCTCATCGGCGGCCAGATCACCACCGGCAAGGGCGCAGACCAGACGGCGGAGATCCTCGCGACGTGGCAGGACTACTCGATCGCGGGGCTGGCGCTCATCGTGGTGGTGAAGCTGTTCGCGATCGTGGTCTCGGGCGCCGCGGGCTTCCGCGGCGGACGCATCTTCCCCGCGATGTTCACGGGCGTGGCGCTCGGGGTCTTCTCCCACGCGCTGGTGCCGGCCGTGCCGCTCACCCTCGCGGTCGCCGCCGGCGTGGTCGGCGTGGTGTTCGCCGTGGGCCGCGACGGCTGGCTCGCCCTGTTCGGCGGCGTGCTCATCTCCGGCTCGATCACGGTGCTGCCGGTCCTGTGCATCGCCGTCCTCCCCATGTGGCTGGTGCTCACGCGCGCTCCGCACATGCTGGTCCACGAGGCGCCCGCGCACGCCGGCGAGGCGCATGCCGCGGCCCCCGACGCCGGCGGGACCACCGCCCGCTAGCCACCCCCTCCCGCCAGCACGCTCCCGCCCACCACCGCGACGAGCAGCGGCGCGAGGCCCACCGCCAGGAACGCCGGCAGCAGGCACAGCGCGAGCGGCAGGGCGACGCGCACCCCCAGCTCCCCCGCCGCCACCGCGGCCTCCGTGCGGGCGCGCCGCGCGGCGGCCCGGGACACCGCCTCGAGGGAGGCGACCGGGCTCGCCCCGGCCCTCACGGCCGGCAGCACCGCCCGCGCCACGCCGTCCCAGGGCGGGTCGGCCCCCTCCATCCCGTCGGCGAGCGACGCGAGACCCGGCTCCCCCAGCGCCTCCCCCACCGCCCTCACCGCGCCCGGCACCGACGCCCCGGCCTCGAGCGCGGCCGCCACCAGCGCCGCCCCGGCGACCACGGCATCGGCCTCCCCACCCGCGGCACCCGCCCGCGCGACGATCCGTGCGGTCCACGCCCGCCCCGCCCACGTGAGCGCACCCCCGATCCCGAGCAGCACCCACCCGAGCGGCGTGAGCGCGAGCACCCGGAGCGTGCGGGCGTCGACCAGCGCGCCGAGGGCGAGCCCCGCCACCGGCAGCCACATCAGCACGCGCGCGCTCAGGCGCGGGCCCGCCAGCGCGGCACGGCGGAGGGCGTCCGCCTCGCGCGCGTCGGCGCCGGCCTCCGCGATCGCGAGCAGCATCGACGCGAGCGGCGCACCCGTGCGGACGGCCAGCGCGTCCGCCGCGGCGACGGCGCGCTCCAGCGTCCCGTCCGGGCTCGCGGGGACCTCGACACCGGCGCGCGCCCACGCGTCTGCGGACGGCAGCCCCGCGCGCAGCAGCCCCACCACGCGCGGCAGCGACTGGTCCCACCCCTCGCTCACGCCGCCACCCCCGCCGCGAGCGCGCGCAGCCCCGGCCACGCGGTCCCGAAGCGTTCCCCCGCGACGTCGCGCTCGACCGCGGTCACCGTCGTGAGGCCGTCCCCGTCCGCGCGCAGCCGCGCGACCTCCCGCACCCGCCTGCCCGTCGCGCCGCGTTCGACGTGCACCACCACCGCGAAGGCCGCCGCCGCCTGGGCGGCCAGCTGCGCGGGCGAGAGCCCCGCGAGGACCGCGAGCGCCTCGAGTCGCGCGGGCACGTCTCGCGCGGAGTTGGCATGCACGGTCGTGAGCGCGCCGCGATGTCCCGTGTTGGCCGCGGCGAGCACCTCCCGCAGCTCCGCCCCGCGGCACTCCCCCAGGACTATCCGGTCCGGCCGCATCCGCAGCGCCTCCCGCACCAGCCGCTCGAGCGGCACCGCTCCCGCGCCCTCGACGTTGGGCCGGCGCTCGACCAGCCGCACCACGTGCGGGTGCCCGAGCGCGAGCTCCCCCGCCTCCTCGACCAGCACGATCCGCTCCCCGGGGTCCGCGGCGGTGAGCAGCGACGCGAGCAGCGTGGTCTTGCCCGCGCCGGTGCCGCCGGAGACCAGCAGCGGCACCCGGGCCCGCACGAGCGAGGCGAGCAGTCCCGCCACCTCCTGCGACAGCATCCCGCCCGCGACCAGGTCGTCCAGCGCGAACGGCGTCGCACGGATGCGCCTGAGCGAGATCGCGGCGCACCCGTCCGCGATGGGCGGCAGCACCGCGTGGAGGCGCGTGCCGTCGGCGAGGCGGGCGTCCACGGTGGGCGCGGCATCGTCCAACCGCCGGCCGGCGGAGGCCGCGAGCGCGACCGCCAGCGTGCGCACGTCCTCCGCGGTCGCGAGGTCGACGGGCCGGCGCTCGATCCCCTGCCCCCGGTCCACCCAGGCGACGCCGGGCGCGTGCACCATGACGTCCGTGACGCCGGGCAGCGCGAGCAGCGGCGCGAGGGGTCCCGCGGGGAGGTCGGTCACCCCACGAGCGTCGCTCCCGCGGCGCGGGCGTGCCAGGCCCGACGTCGTTCCTGGGGACGATGCGGCGGTGGCGCGGGCACGGGGACATCGGCCCGCGCGGGGCCGGGCGGGAACCGGGTCAGGGCCGAGCCGGGCTGTCGGGGCGTGCGGCTACGCTGACGTCATGGCGGCAGCGGGTCCGCGGCAGAGCGCGGCATTCTTCGACCTGGACAAGACCATCATCGCGAGGTCCTCGTCCATGGCGTTCTCGCGCTCGTTCTACGAGGGCGGCCTCATCACCCGCAGCAAGGCGCTGCGTACCGCGTTCGCGCAGTTCCTGTTCGAGGTCGGCGGAGCGGACGAGCGCCAGACGTCGCGGCTGCGCGACGCGCTCAGCGAGCTCATCACGGGCTGGGACGTGGCTCAGGTCGACGAGATCGTCGGGGAGACGCTTCACGAGCACATCGACCCGATCGTCTACCAGGAGGCGCTCGACCTGATCCGGCGGCACCAGGCCAACGGCCGTGACGTCGTGATCGTGAGCGCGTCCGCGCACCAGGTGGTCGAGCCGATCGCCCGGCTGCTGGGCGCGGACGCCGTGGTCGCCTCGCGCATGGAGGTCGAGGAGGGCCGCTTCACCGGGGAGATCTCGTTCTACGCGTACGGCCCGGCCAAGGCGGACGCGATCAGGGAGCTCGCGGACCAGCGCGGCTACGACCTCCCCACCAGCTACGCGTACTCCGACTCGATCACGGACGCCCCCATGCTCGACGAGGTGGGCCACGGCTTCGCGGTCAATCCGGACCGTGCGATGCGCCGCGCCGCCCGCCGCCACGGCTGGGGGGTGCTGGTGTTCCGCAAGCCGGTCGGGCTTCGCTCGCCCGCCGGGACACGCCCCGCGATCGTCGCCACGGTCGCGCTCGCCGCCGTCGCGACGGTGTGGCTCGTGGCGCTCGCCGCGCGCGGCAGATCGGGCCGGGACCAGGACATCTGACCCGAATTCCGGCCCTGATAACTGCGTTAGTGTGTTCTCGCCCGGGCGCGAAGGTCGCGCCGCGGCAGGGGGATCGCATCGATGAACAAGGCTCTGGCGGCGGCGCTCGTGGGCGTGCTCGGGCTCGCGCTCGGCTTCGGCGCCGGCTACCTGTGGGACAACTCCCGCGGCGGCGACGGCGACCCCGCGGACAGCCCCACCCCGACCGCCTCGGCGACCCCGGCATCGTCCTGAAACCCGCCCTGTGTGCAGTACGTCACACGGGGCCGGATCGGGCCTGCACGGCCGGGCGAGGCGAGTCCGAATCGTCCCATCGATGACGTATCCTCGCCACAGCCCCCTCGCGTCGCCGGTGGGCTGAGCACACCCTTCTCGAGGACGTCACTTGCGCAAGATCCTTCTCGCCCTCGCCGCGCTGGTCATCGCGGTGGGCTCCGCCGCCGCCGGATGGTTCGGTGTCAAGGCGTGGAAGGCGTCGCAGGTCGCGGGCGGCCCGCTCCCGAGCCCCATCACCTCGCAGCCGACCAGCGGCGAGACCGTGCCGCTCACCTTCCGCCTGTCCGAGGTGGTCGCGTCCGGCAACCAACTGTTCGACCCGCCCGCGTGCGGCGAGACGTGGACGCCCGACGGCGCCGACGCGAACGGCGTGCTGCCCGTGGTGGACGCCTCCCTGCAGGAGGTCGACGGCGTCGACACCGTCACCGTCATCCCCGGCTACACCACCGAGACCGCGGGCCTGGGCTTCCTCGCATCCGAGGGCAACATCATCGTGACCAGGGACGATGTGGTGGTCACCCCGGACTGGGGAGGCGAGTTCGTCCCGGAGTACTTTGTCGCGACGCCCGGCGAGACCACGCTGACGCAGAACAACCTGTCGGTCACGGCGGCGCTGCTGTGCGACGTGTCCGCGGACCTCAACGCGATCTGGCAGGGCTTCGACTGGTCGACCGCCACCGAGGACGAGATCGCCGCGAAGCAGGCCGAGGCCGCCGAGTTCTACGCCGCCCACGAGTCGCTGCCCGCGGGCACCTACCGCGTCTACCAGTGGTCGCCGATCATCCTCGGGGAGCCGGCCGCGATCGCGCGCGTGCTCGCCGAGGAGGGCATCACGGGACTGTCGGGCCTCCAGTACAACGCGGGCTACACGTCGCTGTACGACGACCCTCGCGTGCAGGACAACTGCACGGACCAGGTGGATGCGGACGGCAACCTGCTGCAGCGCAGCTGCGACGTCCCCGAGGACGTGCTCGCCGAGGTGCTCGAGCGCGACGTGCCCGTCGAGTACATCGCCGACGTGCCGCCCGCCGTGGCGTTCTCGCTGGCGGCGGAGTTCACGGTCGACTAGCGGCGCGCGCGGCGCCAGGCCCGACTCCACACGTGGGCGGGGCTGGGAGCGCTCTCGCGGTGCAACTCGCGTCGCATCTCCCGACCACCGGGGTTGCAGTTGCAGAATCCGTGTGGAGAACGGTCGGCTGACGCGGTCAGGGCGTCAGCCGGACTTGCGGCGGAACTGCTGAGGCGCGTGCGCGGAGCCGTTGCCGCGCAGGTGCGCACCCGGCCCCTGCGCGGCACCATGCAGCCCCCCGCCCTGGCCGTCGTTGCCGACAGCTGCGGCCATCACCGCCTGCGCGTCGCCGTCCTTGACGGACGACAGGAAGCTCTGCGCGGGCTCGTCCTTGAGCATCTTGGCGAGCTTCCCGTGGTGGAAGATGTGGACCTCGCCGTTGGTGCGGGTCCGGTAGTCGAAGCCTTCAGCACTCATCGCCCCAGGCTCGCACGGACCGGACCGAAGCGCGCGGGGAAACCCGCGCATCGTCCCCCGCGACACGGGCGACCCATCGAATACCAGGCCCTCTAACAAAGCCTTCACAGCCCCGGGACCTTGGTCCTAGGGTGGCGCGCATGGACAACGTCGCCCATACCCTCGAGAACCTGCACACCGAGACCCGGTCCTTCCGGCCCCTCGCGAGCTTCGCCGCGCATGCCAACGCGACCGCATACGAGTACAAGAAGGCCGGCGTCGACCGGCTCGAGTACTGGCGCGAGGCCGCGCAGCGCCTCGCCTGGAAGACCCCGTTCACCGAGATCCTCGACTGGTCCGACGCGCCCGTCGCGCGCTGGTTCCACGACGGCACGCTCAACGCGTGCGACAACGCCGTCGACCGGCACATCCGCGAGGGCCGCGGTGACCGGGTCGCCTTCCACTTCGTCGGCGAGCCCGGTGACACCCAGACCCTCACGTACGCCGACATCCACGAGCGCGTGCAGAAGGCCGCCAACGGCCTCGCCAGCCTGGGCGTCGGCAAGGGCGACCGCGTCGCGATCTACCTGCCGCAGATCCCCGAGGCCGTGGTCGCGATGCTCGCGTGCGCACGCGTGGGCGCGATCCATTCGGTGGTGTTCGGCGGCTTCAGCGCGGACAGCCTGCGCCAGCGCATCGACGACGCGGAGGCGAAGCTGGTCATCACGGCCGACGGCGGCAACCGCCGCGGCTCGCACCTCGCGCTCAAACCGCTGGTGGACGATGCCCTGGCCGGGCACCCCGAGCAGGGTCCGGCGGCCTCGGTGGAGCACGTCCTCGTGGTGAGGCGCACCGGCCAGGACACCGCGTGGACCGAGGGTCGGGACCTCTGGTGGCACGACGTGGTCGATCCGCAGCCCGCCGAGCACGAGCCCGTGTGGGTCGAGGCCGAGCACCCGCTGTTCATCCTCTACACGTCGGGCACCACCGGCACCCCCAAGGGCCTGTGGCACTCCACGGGCGGCTACCTCACGGGCGCCGCGCAGTCGCACCGGCTGGTGTTCGACCTCAAGCCGGAGACCGACGTGTACTGGTGCACCGCGGACGTGGGGTGGATCACGGGGCACTCGTACATCGTCTACGGTCCCATGATCAACGGCGCGACGCAGGTGCTCTACGAGGGCACCCCGAACACCCCGCACGAGGGCCGCTGGTGGGAGATCGTCGAGGAGTACAAGGTCACCATCCTGTACACGGCACCGACCGCGATCCGCACGTTCATGAAGTGGGGCAAGGCGATCCCGCAGCAGTACGACCTCAGCTCGCTGCGGCTGCTGGGCTCGGTGGGCGAGCCCATCAACCCGGAGGCGTGGATGTGGTACCGCCGGGTGATCGGCGGGGACCGCTGCCCGATCGTGGACACGTGGTGGCAGACCGAGACGGGGTCGATCATGATCTCGCCGCTGCCGGGCGTGACCGCCACCAAGCCCGGGTCGGCGATGACGCCGATGCCCGGGGTGTCGATCGACGTGGTGGACGATGCCGGACGCCCCGTCGCGAACGGTGAGGGCGGGTACCTGGTCATCACGGAGCCGTGGCCGTCGATGCTGCGCGGCATCTGGGGCAACCGCCACCGGTACGTGTCCACGTACTGGAACCACTTCGACGGGCTGTACTTCGCGGGCGACGGAGCCAAGAAGGACGTCGACGGCGACCTGTGGCTGCTGGGCCGCGTCGACGACGTCATGAACGTGTCGGGGCACCGCCTCACCACCACCGAGATCGAGCACTCGCTGGTGTCGCACCCGTGGGTCGCGGAGGCGGCCGTGGTGGGCGCGTCGGACGAGGTCACGGGGCAGGCGGTGGTGGCGTTCGTCATCGTCCGGTCCGATGCTCACGGCGTCCCGTCCGAGGGGTCCGAGGTCGCGGCGGCATTGCGCGAGCATGTGCGCCGGCAGATCGGCGCGCTCGCCAAGCCGCGCACCATCCTGGTGGTGTCGGAGGTGCCCAAGACGCGGTCGGGCAAGATCATGCGCCGCCTGCTGCGGGACGTGGCCGAGAACCGGGCGACGGGCGACGTCACCACGCTCGCGGACCCGACCGTCATGGACGCGATCCGCGGCGGGCTGGAGGCCGGGCGCGCGGACTGAGGGCGCGCCTCCCGCCCGCCCCTGCATCCCCGGGGCGCCCGGCGTACCGTGGCGGGAGGGGAGGTCCTCATGCGCGGTGCGATGAGCCGGGCGCTCCGGGGCTCGGTGGTCGTGGGGGCGTTGCTCGCCCTCGCGGCGTGCGGCGGCTCGGATACCGATGCCCCGTCCGTCACCTCGCCCCAGCCGGCGGACGCGACCGTGGTCGAGGTGAGCGCGGTGGAGTACGCCTTCACCGCCTCGGAGACGGAGATCGATGCGGGCTCGATCACCTTCGAGCTCACCAACGAGGGCGAGATGTCCCACGACCTGGTGCTCGACGGAGACCCGGGCGGCGCGACGTCGGTGATCGGGCCCGACGAGACCGACCGCTTCACGGTCGACCTCGAGCCCGGGGACTACACGCTGTACTGCTCGGTGGGCAACCACCGCGCGCTCGGGATGGTCCTGACGATCACCGTGTCGTAGCGCGGCGCCGACCGCCTCTCAGCCCCGCAGCGCCTCCCACTCGGCGCGGCGCGCCGCCTGCTCCACCGGGTCGGGCACGGGCAGGGATGCGAGCAGGCGCTGCGTGTACGGATCCGAGGGCGCCCCGAGCACCGAGGCCCCCGTCCCCTCCTCCACCAGCCGCCCGCGGTGCAGCACCGCGATCCGATCCGCGAGCATGTCCACCACGGCGAGGTCGTGGCTGATGAACAGCGCCGCGAATCCCAGCTCGCGGTGGAGCTCGTCGAACAGGTCGAGCACGCGTGCCTGCACGGACACGTCGAGCGCCGAGGTCGGCTCGTCCGCGATGAGCAGCTCCGGGTCGAGCGCGAGCGCCCGCGCGAGCGAGGCGCGCTGGCGCTGGCCGCCGGACAGCTCGTGCGGGTAGCGGTCGCCGTAGGAGGCGGGCAGCTGGACGGCCTCGAGCAGCTCGTCCACGCGCGCCCGTGCACCCTCCGCGGACCCGAAGCGCCCGTTGACCACCAGCGGCTCGGCCACGCACTGCGCGATGGTGAGCAGCGGGTTGAAGCTGGTCGCCGGGTCCTGGAACACGAACCCGATGCGCGGCCGGATGGGGCGGATGTCGCGCTCGCGCGCGCCCGCCATCTCCACGCCGAGCACGTCGAACGAGCCTCCCGACACCCGCGTCAGGCCCGCCATCGCGCGCCCGATGGTGGTCTTGCCGGAGCCCGACTCGCCCACCAGGCCCAGCACCTCGCCGGGCCGGATCGCGAAGGACACCCCGTCGACGGCCACGAAGTCGGGCTGGCGGAAGCGCCCCGGGTAGACGATGCGCAGGTCACGGGCCTCGACCACCGGCGCCTGGTCCTCCCAGCCGGCGGGGCGACGGGACGCGCGCTCCTCGGCGCGGGCGAGCCCCTCGCCGATGCGCGGCACGGCCGCGAGCAGCTGCTGCGTGTACGGCTCCTGCGGGTTCGCGAAGAGCTCGCGCACGGGCGCCTGCTCGACCAGCTTGCCCTGGTACATGACGGCGACGCGGTCCGCGAGGTCCGCGACCACGCCCATGTTGTGGGTGATGAGGACGATCGCGGCGCCGAACTCGTCGCGGCAGCGCCGCAGCAGGTCGAGGATCTCGGCCTGCACGGTGACGTCGAGCGCCGTGGTGGGCTCGTCGGCCACGATCACGCCGGGGTCGAGCGCCAGGGCCTGCGCGATCACGATGCGTTGCTTCTGGCCGCCCGAGAACTGGTGCGGGTAGTGGTCGACACGCGTCTCGGGGTCGGGGATCCCGACGCGACGCATGATGTCGATCGCCTTCTCGCGCGCCTCCTGCTTGGACATCTTGCCGTGCGCGCGCAGGCCCTCCGCGATCTGCCATCCGACGGTGAAGACCGGGTTCAGCGACGTCGACGGCTCCTGGAACACCATCGCGGCGTCGCGGCCACGGAGCTTGCGCAGCCGGGACGCGGACATCGTCACGACGTCGGCGCCGTCAGCCGGGCCGCCCCCGGCGGAGGAGCCGCCCCCGGCCGCCGCATCGTCCCTCCCGCGCACGATCACGGCACCGCGGACGGTCGCCGTCTCGGGCAGGAGGCCCAGGATGGACTTGGCGGTGACGGTCTTGCCGGAGCCGGACTCGCCGACCACGGCGAGCACCTCGCCCGGCTGGACCGCGAGCGAGACGCCGTCGACGGCGCGGACGGGGCCGTGGTCGGTGGCGAAGGTCACCGCGAGGTCGCGGATCTCGACGATCTCGGTCATGCGGAGGCCTCCTGGGTCGCGTGGGCGGGGTCGAGCAGGTCCTCGACCGGCTCGGCGCCCACGGCGCGCTTGCGCAGGCGAGGGTCGGACAGGTCGTTGAGGCTCTCGCCCACCAGGGTGAGGCCCAGCACCACCAGCACGATCGCCGTGCCGGGGAACACGGCCGTCCACCACACGCCGCTCGAGACGTCGGCGACGGCCTTGTTGAGGTCGTAGCCCCACTCCGCGGCGGCGGTGGGCTCGATGCCGAAGCCCAGGAAGCCCAGGCCCGCGAGCGTGAGGATCGCCTCCGACGCGTTGAGCGTGAGGATGAGCGGCAGCGTGCGCGTGGAGTTGCGCAGCACGTGACGGATCATGATGCGCGCGTGGCTGGCGCCCACGACCCGCGCGGACTCGACGAATGCCTCCGACTTGATGCGGATCACCTCGGCGCGGGTGACGCGCAGGTACTGCGGGATGAAGATCACGGTGATCGACAGCGCCGCCGCGAGGATGCCTCCCCACATGCTCGACTGGCCGCCGCTGATGACGATCGCGAGGACGATCGCGAGCAGCAGGGACGGGAACGCGTAGATCGCGTCCGCGATCACCACGAGCACGCGGTCGAGCCAGCCTCCGAAGTACCCGGAGATGAGGCCCAGCGCGACGCCGATGAGGATCGACGCGACCACCGCGACCACGATGACGAGGAGCGCGGTGCGGGAGCCCCAGATGAGGCGGGACAGGACGTCGTACCCGCCCTGGGTGGTGCCCAGCAGGTGCTCGGCGGACGGCGGCTGGGTCGCGCCGAACGCGCCGTCGGGGCCGCGCAGCTGCGCGAAGCCGTACGGCGCGAGCGCGGGAGCGAGGAGTGCGGTGAGGAGGAACAGCCCGGTGAGCACGAGGCCGACGATCAGCATGCCGCGCTGCAGCCCGATGGACTGGCGCAGGTGGGAGATCACGGGGACGCGCGCCCACAGCGGGCGGCGGGACGATGCGGGGGCGGGGGTGGTCATGGTCAGTACCTCACCCTCGGGTCGAGGAGCGCTGCGATGATGTCGACGATGAAGTTGGTCACGGCGACGATCACGGCGAGCACGACGACGATGCCCTGCACGGCCACGAAGTCGCGGGCCTGCAGGTACTGGGAGAGCTGGAAGCCCAGGCCCTTCCACTCGAACGTGGTCTCGGTGAGGACGGCGCCGCCGAGCAGCAGCGCGATCTGCAGGCCCACCACCGTGACGATGGGGATGAGGGCCGGCCGGTAGGCATGCTTGCGCAGCAGGCGGCGCTCGGAGACGCCGCGCGAGCGGGCCGCGTCGACGTACCCGGCCCCGAAGGTCGAGATGACGTTGGTGCGCACCACGCGGAGGAACACCCCCGCCGTGAGGAGTCCGAGAGTCACCGCGGGCAGGATCGCGTGCTGGAGCACGTTGCCGAGCACCGCGGGGTCGCCGGTCCTGATGGCGTCGATGAGGTAGATGCCGGTCGCGCCGTCCCCGCGGGAGAGGGTGAGCTCGGTGCGGGTGTCCGCGCGTCCGGCGACGGGCAGCACGTCGAGCCAGACGGAGAAGACCAGCTTGAGCAGCAGGCCCGCGAAGAACACGGGTGTCGCGTAGGCGAGGATGCCGCCCACGCGGAAGATCGCGTCGGGCCAGCGGTCGCGGTGGAACGCGGCGAGGCGGCCGAGCGGGATGCCCACGAGGAACGCGACGATGAGCGCGTAGAACGCGAGCTCGAGGGTCGCGGCGCCGAACGTGGCGATCACCTCGGTGACCTCGCGCCGGTCGGACAGCGTGGTGCCGAAGTCGCCCGTGAACACGCCGCCGAGGTAGTCGAGGTACTGCACGAGGATGGGGCGGTCGTAGCCGGCCTCGTGGATCCTCTCGGCGAGCTGGTCGGCCGGGAGCCGGCCGCCCTGCGCGGCGGTGATCGGGTCACCGGTGAGCCGCATCAGCACGAAGACCGTGGTGACGAGGATGAAGACGGTGGGGATGATGAGGAGGGCGCGGACCGCGAGGTAGCGTCCGAGCGACCCTCCGGGCTTCTTCGCCCAGGCGCGAGGCGCGCCGGCCCGGGCCGCGGGAGCGTCCGAGGTGGTGGTCATGCGAGGTCCAGACTGGCCGCGAGCGGCCCGAGAAAACGCCCAGGGGCGTGGGGAGGGCCGTCCGGCCCTCCCCACGCCCGAGAGGTTCAGCCCTTGGCGAGGGCCGCGTAGCGGAACTTGAACGAGGCGTCGAGGGTGTCCTCGGCGCCGGTGACCGTGGTGCCGGTCACCGCGACCTGCGCGCCCTGCAGCAGCGGCAGGGTCGAGAGGTCCGCGGCCACGGTGTCCTGGATCTCCTCGATGATCCCGGCCCGCTCCGCCGGGTCGGCGGTGGTGGCCTGGGCGAGGATCAGCTCGTCCACGGTGGGGTTCGAGTAGTGGTTGCCCAGGAAGTTCTCCGTGAGGAAGAACGGCGTGAGGTAGTTGTCCGCGTCCGAGTAGTCCGGGAACCAGCCGAGCTGGTAGGCCGGGTACACGTCGGAGGTGCGGTCCTTCGAGTACTGGACCCACTCGGTCGACTGCAGGTCGACGGTGAACAGGCCGCTCGCCTCGAGCTGGTCCTTGACCAGCGCGTACTCGTCCGCCGAGCCCGAGCCGTAGTGGTCCGGGTTGTACTGCAGGCTGAGCGCGACGGGGGTCTCCACGCCTGCCTCCTCGAGCGTGGCCGCGGCCTTGTCGAGGTCGGGCGCGCCCGCGCCGTCGCCGTAGAGCTCCTTGAGGGACTCGGTGGCACCGGTCAGGCCCGCCGGGACGTAGGAGAACAGCGGGGTGTAGGTGCCCTGGTAGACCTGGTCGGCGATCTCCTGGCGGTCGACGATGTCGGCGACGGCCTGGCGCACGGCCAGCGACTTCGCCTCGTCCGCGTCCGCGGTGGTGGCGCCGTAGGGCATCGTGTCGAAGTTGAACACGATGTAGCGGATCTCGCCGCCGGGGCCGTCGATGACGCTGACGTTCTCGTCCTCGCGCAGGTCCGCGATGTCCGTGGCGGACAGCGAGCGGAATGCGACGTCGATGTTGCCCTGCTGGATGTCGAGCTTGAGGTTCGACTCCTCGGCGTAGTACTTCACGTCGACGATCGGCGTGATCGCGGCGCCCAGGAGGCCCTGGTAGTCGGCGTTCGCCTCGTAGCTCAGCAGGTTGTTCTGGTCGTAGTCGGTGATGACGTACTGACCGGCGAACGCGTTGCCCGCGACGATGTCGGCGTCGGGGGTCAGCGCGTCGGCGGCGAAGACCTCCTCGTCGACGATCGGGCCCGCGGGCGAGGACAGGATCTGCGGGAACACCTGGTCGTTCTCGGACTTGAGGTGGAACACCACGGTGACGTCGTCGATCGCCTCGACCGAGTCGAGGTTGTAGAGCAGCGAGCCGGGGCCGTTGCCGTCGTCCGCGCCGGACTCGAAGATCGACAGCATGCGGTCGAACGTGAACTTCACGTCGGAGGACGTGAGGTCGTGGCCGTTCGCGAACGTGAGGCCCGGCTTGAGGACCACCGTGTACTCGGTGGGGCCGGTGAACTCGGCGGACTCCGCGATGTCGGGCTCGACGTCGGGGCTGCCGTACGGGGTGTTGAGCAGGAACGGGTAGACCTGGTTCATCACCGCGAACGAGCCGTTGTCGTACGAGCCGGCGGGGTCGATGGTGGTGATCTTGTCGGTGGTGCCGACGATGATCGACTCGGCGGTCTCGACGTCGCCCGCGGACGCGCTCGACTCGGACTCGGAGTCACCGCCGGAGCAGGCCGCGAGGGTCAGCGCGGACGCTGCGATGCCGGCCATGAAGGCCGCGCGGCGGAGGTTGGACGGGTACGGCATTGGTACTTCCTTCCTGAGGTCCAGCGGCCGGCGAGTGCTCGCGGCGGCCGTGGGAAGAATTCCTAGCACCTAGTGCCGCATCGGAACGGGGAGTGCCGCGTTTATTTACAGCCCTGCAACATTTAGCGGCCTCCGTCCCGTCTGGCGTGACCGAATCGTTACGGTCGCGGACACGCCGTTCCGCATCGTGAGACGGCGACCCCCGTCTCGCGCCGGTCGCGTCCGATTCGCCCCGATTGGGAGCGCTCCCAAACGACGTCATCCCTGCGAAGTGAGTGCCCCGCTCCCAATTGGCAGGAAAGGGCGCCAACACGCCGAAAAACCGCGTCGAAATGGATGGACGCATACCCCAGGGGGCCCTATGCTGATCAACGGCGACGGGCCGGACTACCGCCCTGATCGCCGAAGACGTCCCCGGGGTGGGACGGCCGCGGTGCCCCCCAGCGCAGCCGACCCCCCGGGGCACCTTCGTCTCCGGGGCCTGTCAGGCCCGCTCCTCGCCGTCCGCACCGTCGAGGCCCGTGAGACCCTCGCCCCAGCCGACCGCGGCATCGTCCTCCTCGGACAGCGGGCGCGGCCGCTCGGGCGGGTCGCGGCGCTCGATCCAGAGGTCGTGCCAGCGCTCGACCGCGACCACGAGCCCCAGCACCACGACCGCGACGCACACGCCCGCCAGGACGTCGGTGAGGAAGTGGTACCCCAGGTACATGCGGCTCGCGCCCACCAGCCCGATCACGCCGATCGACAGCACCGTCCAGCCGGCGAGCGCCCACGAGGCCTCCGCGTCCTCGTGCCACAGCAGGTAGCCGACCACCAGCACCAGCGTCGCGGCGCCGATGGTGTGCCCCGACGGGAACGAGCCGGACGTCTCGCCGCCCGGGATGGACATGAACTCCTGGCCGGGGCGCGTGCGTCCCACGGTCGCCTTGAGCACCACGGACAGGCCCGTCGACAGCACCATCGCCCCCACGAGCACCGCGGGCTCCCACCAGCGTCCCGAGATGCGCCACCACAGCAGCGCGATCACGGCCACCACCAGGGGCAGCAGGAACGGACCGAAGAGGTTCGTCACGACCGTGAAGAACGTGGTGAGCGCGTCCGTGCGGTTCGCCGCGAGCCACTCGAGCAGGGGCTGGTCGACCAGGAAGAGGTCCTCCTGCTCGACCACCCAGTCGAGCAGCGCCGCGAATCCCGCCACGCCGAGCACCACCAGGATCAGCCCCGGCCACACGGCCGAGGCGACGTCCCGCGCACGCATCCGCTGAGTCATCCGACCACCCTAGGCACGCCCGGCCCGGATGCCGGGATGGCACGATGGCGCGGTGAGGATCTCCCCGACCGACCCGGCCACCCCCGACGTGGTCGAGCTGCTGACCGAGCACCTGGCGGACATGCACGCCACGTCCCCCGCATGCTCGGTGCACGCGCTCGACGTCGAGCGCCTCCGGGCGCCGCACGTCACGTTCGTCGCCGCGAGGGACGATGCGGGGGTCCTGCTGGGCGTCGGGGCGCTGGCCGGTCTGGGCGAGGGGCACGCGGAGCTCAAGTCGATGCGCACCGCCAGGCCCGCGCGCGGACGCGGGGTCGCCGCAGGAGTGGTGCGCGCGCTGCTCGAGGTGGCGCGCGCGAACGGCGTCACCCGCGTGAGCCTCGAGACGGGGACGGGCGACTACTTCTCCGCCGCGCATCGCCTGTACGAGCGGGAGGGTTTCGCGGAGTGCGGGCCCTTCGGGACGTACACGCTCGACCCCTTCTCGCGCTACTACACGCGCGAGGTGTGACCCGAGCCGGGTTACCCGGAGATTCCCCATGACGCTTGTGGCTGGAGTGACGGGGATCGACTCGTGAGGCACTCACATCCTTCACGCGACAACATCCGCGTGACCAGTGTCATGGGAAGTCGACGCGTGGGCAGTCGACGCACGCTCACCCCTTGAGGTCGCGCCTCACGTAGCCCGCGACGCCGGCCGCGAACAGCACCGCCGCCGCGCCGAACAGCACCACGGGCTGGTACCAGTACAGCCCGTTGTCCAGGGGGAACTCCCACGTGTAGTAGTAGAAGGGCGAGACGTGCGCGAGGGGGACCAGCGCATCGTTCACCGCGGCGAACGCGGTGAGCGCCCACCCGACGATCGCCACGCCGGTGCCCGCGCCCGTCGCGATGCGCGGCACGCCGGTGAGGCCTGCGCCCAGGAACGCGGCGGCGCCGAGCACGGCGCCGAGCCCCCACACCAGCACGCCCGTCGCGGCGATGTGCGCGTAGCTCATCCCGAGCCCGGCGATCCAGTTGCCGAGCGAGATGCCCGCGGTCACCGCGACCGCGATCACGAGGGCGACCGTGAGCGTCGCGACGGCGCGCCGCCACGCCACCTGCGCGCGCGACAGCGGCGAGCCCAGCAGCACCGCGATGGTGCGCCGGCGCTCCTCCCCCGCGAGCGCGCCGCCCGCGGAGATCGCGGCCACGGCGACCGCGATGGGGACCGTGATCGACAGCATCTCGCCGTGATACCAGCCCTCGGGCCGCGAGTAGTCGGCGAAGCCCACCATCGCCATCACCTTGTCGGGGAACGCGCCGGCGAACTCGCCGATGAAGTCGGTCATCAGCGTGAACAGCGGGCCCATGACGACCGTCATGGCGAAGATGCCGCCGCCGGCGATGGTGAGGATCGCGCGGCTCTCGCTCAGCGCCTTCCCCACGATCCCGCGGGTGCTGGACGTGCCGCGCAGCAGCTCGAGCACCTTCGCGACGCGCTCGGCCTCGGTGAGGCGGGTGACCAGCGCGATCGACCGCTCCCCCGCGAGCAGGTCGCGGCGCAGGTAGAGCGCCCAGCCGATCAGCACCAGCACCGCCGAGATCGCGATGAGCACACCCACCTGCGCCCAGTCCGTGCCGTTCGCCAGCGGCGCGGCGCCCTTGACGTAGTACCAGGGGAAGATCTTGGCCCAGTCCTCCCAGCCCTCGATCATGGGCAGCAGCCCGGCGGCGAAGAAGGACACCACGAGGAAGCCCGTCGCGGCGCCCGACGCGACCCGCTGGTGGCCGGTCGCGGCGCCGATCGCGAACGCGACGGCGCCGTAGAGGATGGCGACCGCGGTGACGTGGACGGTGGCGGCGCCGATGTTCACCGCGTCGGTCGACTCGCCGAACGCGACGATCGACAGCGCGTAGCCGGCCCACGCGGCGAGGTTGACGGCGACCGCGATGGTGAGGGCGGCCAGCCCCTTGGAGGCGAGCAGGCGCGAGCGCGAGCGCGGCGCGGTGGTGAGGACGTTCATGGTGCCGTCACCCTCCTCGCCCGCGAGCGCGGCCGCGCCCATCGAGATCGCGATGCCCGCGACCACGAACGGCCCGATGAAGTTGAACATCATGCTGAGCATGAGGCCCGCGGTGCCGGCGTCTCCCGTGATGCCCACGAGGTCCGTGTAGAAGGCGGGCATCTCGTCGAAGAAGGACACGGCGTCGGAGCCGAGGCCCGCGTAGGCCCACATCCCGAACACCGCGACGCACCACAGCGAGGAGACGCCGATGAGCGCTCCGACCGCGCGGTCGCGGATGGTCTTGAGGTACAGGGTGCGCAGCATCACACGACCTCCGCCTCCGCGACCTCGTCGCGGTAGAACTCGAGGAAGATCTCGTCGAGGTCGACGGACGAGGACTCGAGCGAGAGGACGTCGTGGGCGGTGGCGACGCGCAGCAGCGGACCCATCGAGCCCTCGTACTGCGCGGTCACGCGGGCGCCTTCCGCGGAGACGCCGTGGACGCCCTCGACGCCCTCGAACGCGTCCGCCGGGACCGGCGCGGCGAACTCGAGCGTGACGCGGCGCAGCGCCTTGTCCATGAGCTCGCTCATCCGCTCGACGGCGATGAGGTGGCCGCGGCGGATGAACCCCACACGGTCCGCGACGCGCTCGACCTCGGACAGCGTGTGGCTCGAGAGGAACACCGTGTTGCCGTCCGCGACGTGCTCGCGCATGAGCGTGTGGAACTCGAGCTGGACCAGCGGGTCGAGGCCGGTGATGGGCTCGTCGAGGATCACCACCTCCGGGCGGTTCATGAACGCCTGGATCAGCCCCACCTTCTGGCGGTTGCCGCTCGACAGCTCCCCGACCTTCTTGGACAGATCCGCGTCGAAGCGGCCGGCCAGGGTGTCCACCCAGGCCCAGTCGACGCCGCCGCGCAGGTTCGCGAGGAACTGCAGGGTCTCGCGGCCCGTGAGGTTGGGGTACAGCGCGAGGTCCGACGGCAGGAAGCCCAGGTGGCGGCGGATCTCGACGGCGTCGCGGCGCGAGTCCAGCCCGACGATGCGGCACTCGCCCCCGCTCGGGCGGATCAGGTCGAGCAGGCACCGGATGGTGGTGGACTTGCCGGCACCGTTGGGGCCGAGGAAGCCGAAGATCTCGCCCCGCTCGATGGTGAGCGAGACGTCCTGGACTGCCGGGAGGTCGCCGAATCGCTTGGTGAGCGCGACGGTCTCGATGGCGGGGGTGGCGGTCATGACTGTCCCTTCGTGAGGTTCGCTTGCATGCGCTCGAGCAGCGGCGGCCACTCGCGTGCGAAGAAGTCGGCGAGATCGGCGAGCTCGGTGACGCGCTCGGGGCGGACCTGCGGGAGCACCGGCCCGGCGGCCCGGGCGATCTCGCCCATCGCGTGGATGCGGCCCAGCTCGGAGGACATCACCTCGAACCACGCGCCCGACCGTAAGCGGTAGCGCTGCGTGCGGTCGCCGCGTACGCGCACCTGCTCGACCATGCCCAGCTGCACGTGCGCCCGCAGCTGCGTCGAGACCGTGCCGGCGCTGAGCCCCAGGTCCTCGGCGATCTCGGCCTGGGTACGCTCGGCCGGCTCGCAGATCATCAGCCAGCCGAGGATCTCCGCCCACGCGCGCGCCGATCCGAACATGGTGAAGAACGTGGCGACCCTGTCCACGTACTGGTGCTGCGCATCGTCCATCGGCACAATTTCAGTATTGCCTGAATTCATTGAACTACGCAAGGGGTGGGCAGGATCCGCGGGGGTAGCGAGCGCCCCGCGCGCGTGGAAGCATGGCCCCATGCCCGAGAGCCTCGACATCAACGACGCGCCCGCCCCTGCTTCCGCGCCCGCACCTGCGGATTCGGAGGAGACGTACCCCGTCCCGACCGTCGAGTTCGAGGAGGACGAGGCGCCCTCGCCGCTGCCCGACGATCGCTTCCTGGACCGCGAGCTGTCCTGGCTCGCGTTCAACGAGCGCGTCCTCGAGCTCGCCGAGGACCCGCACACGCCGCTGCTCGAGCGCGCCCGCTTCCTCGCGATCTTCGCGTCGAACCTCGACGAGTTCTTCATGGTGCGCGTCGCCGGCCTCAAGCGCCGCATCGCCGCGGGCTTCGCGGTGCCCGCCGCCACCGGCATGAGCGCGTCCCGCCAGATCGAGGCGATCATCGAGCGCGCGCACGAGCTCATGGACCGCCACGCGGAGACCTTCGAGGACCAGGTGCGTCCGGCGCTCGCCATCGAGGGCATCCAGCTGGTGCGCTACTCCGACCTCGAGGACCCCGAGCAGGAGCGCCTGCGCAAGCTGTTCCGCTCCGACATCTTCCCTGTGCTCACACCCCTCGCGGTCGACCCGGCCCACCCGTTCCCGTACATCTCGGGCCTGTCGCTCAACCTTGCGATCGAGATCCGCGACCCCGACACCGGCAAGGACTACTTCGCCCGCGTCAAGGTGCCCGAGACGCTGCCCCGCTTCCTGTCGGTCGACGCGGCGGGCCATGTGGGTCAGGTGACCGACGCATCGTCCCTCTCCGACGAGCCGCGGTCCTTCGTGCCCCTCGAGGACGTGATCGGCGCGCACCTCGACTACCTGTTCCCCGGCATGGAGGTGGTGGACCACTACACCTTCCGCGTCACGCGCAACGAGGACGTCGAGGTCGAGGAGGACGACGCCGAGAACCTCCTCAAGGCGATGGAGAAGGAGCTGCTGCGCCGGCGATTCGGACCCGCGGTGCGGCTCGAGGTCGCCGACGACCTGCCGCCCAAGATCCGCGAGCTGCTGGTGCGCGAGCTGGGCATCACCGACAACGACGTGTTCCACCTGCCCGCGCCGCTCGACCTCACGGGCCTCAACGTGATCGCGGATCTGGACCGGCCGTCGCTGCAGTACGCCCCGTTCCGCCCCACGACGCACCACAAGCTCGCCCCGGTGGAGACCGCGGACGAGCAGAACGTGTTCGAGGCGATCACGCGCGGCGACGTGCTGCTGCACCACCCGTACGACTCGTTCTCGACGTCCGTGCAGGCGTTCCTCGCGCAGGCCGCGGCGGACCCCAAGGTGCTCGCGATCAAGCAGACGCTGTACCGGACCTCGGGCGACTCGCCCATCGTGGACTCCCTCATCGAGGCGGCGCACGCGGGCAAGCAGGTGCTCGCGCTGGTGGAGATCAAGGCGCGCTTCGACGAGAAGCGCAACATCTCCTGGGCGCGCAAGCTCGAGCAGGCGGGCGTGCACGTGGTGTACGGCCTCGTGGGCCTCAAGACGCACTGCAAGCTGTCGCTCGTGGTGCGCCAGGAGGACGACGGCCTGCAGCGCTACAGCCACATCGGCACGGGCAACTACCACCCGAAGACCGCGCGCCTGTACGAGGACTACGGCCTGCTCACCAAGAACCCCGACGTGGGCGCCGACCTCACCAAGCTGTTCAACCAGCTCTCCGGCTACGCGCCCAAGTCGAAGTTCCGCCGCCTGCTGGTCGCGCCCGTCGGGGTGCGCGCGGGCCTGGTCGAGCGGATCCGCAACGAGGCCCGCAACGCCGCCGCAGGCAAGGAGGCGTGGGTCAAGATCAAGGTCAACTCGATCGTCGACGAGAAGACCATCGACGCGCTCTACGAGGCGTCACGTGCCGGCGTGAAGGTCGACGTCAACGTGCGCGGCATCTGCGCGCTGCGGCCCGGCGTGCCCGGGTTCTCGGAGACCATCCGGGTGCGGTCCATCCTGGGCCGGTTCCTCGAGCACTCGCGCATCTACGCGTTCGCGAACGACGGCGACCCCGAGGTGTTCATCGGCTCCGCGGACCTCATGCACCGCAACCTGGACCGCCGCATCGAGGCGCTCATCACGGTGACGGATCCCGCGCAGGCGGCGCTGCTGGTCGAGAACATCGACATGGCGATGAGCGACCGCGTGGCCGGCTGGGAGCTGCACGAGGACGGCACGTGGAGCCACGGCGTCACGGACGGCGAGGGCGCGCGCCTACGCGACCTCCAGGAGACGTACATCCGCCGCCAGCCCAAGCGGAGGGCCAAGGGCAAGTGAGCCACCACCCGGAGGGCACCGTCGTCGCCGCCGGTGCGCTCGTGTGGCGCGTCCGCGAGGGCGAGCTGCAGGTGCTCGCCGTGCATCGCCCGCGGTACAACGACTGGTCGTGGCCCAAGGGCAAGCTGGATCCGGGCGAGTCCCTGCCCGAGTGCGCGGTGCGGGAGGTCGCGGAGGAGACCGGCAAGCAGGTGGTGCTGGGCCAGCCGCTGCCCACCATCCGCTACCCCATCGGGGAGAAGCAGAAGGTGGTGAAGTACTGGGCCGCCGAGGTGCTGTCCTCCGGCTCTCCCGCGCTCAAGGCACGGCCCACGTTCAAGCCCGCCTCGAAGAACGAGATCGACCGGCTGCGGTGGCTGTCCGTCGCCGAGGCGCACAAGATGATCACCTTCCCCGACGACCTCCGGCCGCTCGACGCGCTGGTCGACGCGTACGCGGCGGACAGGCTCGACACGAGGCCGTTCATGGTGGTGCGCCACGCGCGCGCCCGGCGGCGGGCCGCGTGGCGCCGCTCCGACCTGAAGAGGCCGCTCACCTCCAACGGGCGCGAGCGCGCGCAGGAGCTGGTGCCGCTGATCGCGTGCTTCGGGGTGACCAAGGTCGAGTCCTCGCCGGCGGTGCGCTGCCTCGACACCGTGGCGCCGTACGCCGCCGCGATCGGTGCCGAGGTCCGCACCCACGACCCGCTGACCGAGCCCGGCCACGCCGCGAAGCCGCTCGCGACGGCCAAGACGTTCACCACGCTGCTGCGCAAGAAGTCGCCGCGGGCGGTGTGCGTGCACCGCCCGACGCTGCCGACCATCGTCGAGATGCTGCGCGCGGCCGTGCGGCCCTACACGCGCGGCGCGCTCCCGCGATCGAACCCGTACCTGCCCGCGGGCGGCATGCTGGTCGCGCACGTCGCGGACTGGGAGTCCGGGCCGGTGGTGGTCGCGGTGGAGACCCACCTCCTGCGCGTGCACGTGTAGCGCCACCGGAAGTTCGCTGGGCACGGTTCCAGATCCGACACCCCGGTCCGGGCACGTTCGCAGCCGGCTGGGCGCGGCGTGTCGCCGGCCAGACCGTGCGCAGCGAACTCGCGCGGGGCCACGGCGACACCGGCGGCGGACATGAGAACGACGTCGGACCGGGAGCGCCAGTCGGCGCGAAGGCCGCTCGGAGCGGCTGGATTTGGAGCCCGGGGCTACCGCGGTCCGACGTCACCCCCACCATACGCCGGACGGGCGCCCTGGCAATGCGACTGTGGACCCTTCTCGCGGATCGCGAACATCTCTCGCGGCGCTGCCCGTCGGCGAGCGCGCGACCAGGTTCCACACGCCAACCGGCATGTGAACGCTCGCGCCCTGCAAGTCCCGTCGCATCGCCCGAGAGGAGCGGCGCCAGTTGCAGCATCCGTGTGGAGAGCGGTCGCGGGGGTGCACCATGAGCGCCCGGCGCGGGAGCGGCGCGGCTCAGTCCAGGCGGCCCTCGCGCCACATCGCCGCGCACCGCTCAAGGTCCTCGCCCGTGCGCAGCAGCTGCGACGCGCGCAGGGTGGTGCGGTGGGCGCGGCGGTCGGCGTGGCCCTCGTCGGACTGCGCCTCGAACGCGGCGCCGGTGGCGACCACGCGGCAGAACGCGCCCGCGCGCTCGAGCGCGACCGCCAGGTCCCCGGAGAACACGCCGGACAGCACCGCGTCCGCGAGGGTGCGGACCTCGTCGGGGCCGGGCGGGTCCTCGACGCCGGCGATCGCGTGCCGCACGTGGGCCGCGTGGACGCCCTGGTGGTACGAGCGCGCGACCGCCGAGGCATCGTGCTTCACCCATTCGCGGATCATGTAGATCCGCCACAGGGCGCCGGGCAGCGTGTGCGCGCCGGCCTTCGCCCACATCATGGCGACGGTGTCGATGCCCTCCTCGTCGACCAGCGCGATCAGGCGGGCCACCAGCGCCGGATCCCCGGACTGCCGCGCCTGCGACACGATCGCGAGCGCAGTCTCGTGGGCGATCAGCCCGCGCTCGGCAGGGTCGATGTCGCCCTCGATCTCGTCGGCCATCTCGATGTCGAGCATGGCCGGACGGCGGAAGCGCGGCTCCACCATCAGGCGTCCTCGCCCACCTCGTCGAAGGTCAGCGACACGGAGTTGATGCAGTACCGGTCACCCGTCGGAGTCTGCGGCGCGTCCGGGAACACGTGCCCCAGATGCGAGTCGCAGTTCGCGCAACGCACCTCGGTGCGGACCATGCCGTGCGAGCGGTCCTCGAGGAGCACCACCGAGTCGGGGTCGGCGTCGTAGAAGCTGGGCCAGCCGCAGTGGCTGTCGAACTTGGTGCCGGACTCGAACAGCTGGGCGCCGCACGCGCGACAACGGAACACGCCGTCGCGCTTCTCGTCGATGAGCTCACCGGTCCACGGCCGCTCGGTGCCCGCCTCGCGCAGCACCGCGAACTCGAGGTCGGTCAGCTGGGCGCGCCACTCGGCGTCGGTCTTGACGATCTTGTTGGGGCTCAATGGGGACTCCCTTCCTTGGAAGAGCGTACGCGCGCGATACGCACCCGAATCGCGCATCGTGCCCGTCGCCAGCGACCCGGGCCCAAAGGAAGACGCGAGGCGCCCGACCTCCGAGGGGGGGAGGAGGTCGGACGCCACGCGTTCTCACCTGGGCGTCCCATGCGGCTTCGCGCCGTGGTGGGTACATGGGTAAAGACGTCGGGGGCGTCTCGTTTGTTCCCATGCAACCCCACTTTCCTTGGCGGGTGTCGGGACGATGCCGCGGCCGGGTCGGGCGGCTCGCGCCCGGCACGCGCGCGGCCGGGGAATATCGACACGCCACCGGAATGCAATTCGAGATCAATTCGAAACGGAATTCGCGCATATATCCAACGCCCTTGATATCCGCATTCCCGCGCGTATATTGGCGAATGTCAGCGCTTTTCGCACCCGCCTCGTCAGCCCCGGAGGAAGTCATGCCCGTCTCGATCGGACTGCCCATCGTCTCGTCCTGCTCGGTCGCGAGCTGCGGCTACAACCACGACGGCTGCCACGCCGGCGCCATCTCGGTGGGTGGCGCGCACGCGCACTGCAACACCTTCACGGAGACCGACCACAAGGGCGGTGCGGACCCGACCGCCACCGTCGGCGCCTGCAACCGCGAGGACTGCCAGCACAACACGGACCTCATGTGCACTGCGGACTCGATCGCGGTGGGCGGCAGCACCGACGTCGCCGACTGCCTCACCTTCCTGGTCCGCGCCTAGCGTCACACCTCCCGGCCCCGGCCGCGCCCCTACCCGGGCGAGGCCGGGGCCGAGTGGTGCCCGGGGCATCGTCCCCCGGCCGTTTCCGCGTCACACCGCCGTCACACCGGGGTGAGAGACTCGCCTGCGTGACCCCCTCCCGCACCCTGCTCGGCGTTGCGCCGCCTCAGTGGGCGGACGCGTGGGCGGGGCTCAAGGCCATCGCGCCGCTCATGCCCGGCTCCGCGCTGTTCGGACTGGCGTTCGGCGCGCTCGTCAACGTCGCGGGCATCAACCCGTGGGTGGGCAACTTCGCGTCCGTGTCCGTGGTGGCCGGCGCCAGCCAGATCGCGATCGTCGAGTCGATCCGCACCGGCGCGCCCGCGGTGATCGCGGTGCTCACGGCTCTGGTGATCAACGCGCGGTTCGCGCTGTACTCGGCGGCGCTCGCGCCGGTCTTCGCGGCCTTCCCGCGGCGGTGGAAGCTGGGCCTCGCGCACCTCATGACCGACCAGGCGGCGGTGGTCGCGCTCCAGGAGCACGAGAGGTGGCCGGACCCGGTGCGGCGGCGCTGGTTCGTGGTGGGCGGCGCGCTGCCGTTCGTGGCCGTGTGGTGCGTGGGATCGGCGGCGGGAATCGCGTTGGGTCCGGTGATCCCTGAGGCGTGGCAGATCGGGTTCATCGTGCCGCTGATGTTCCTCGCAGTGCTGGTGCCCGGGCTGCGCGGCGCACCGGCGCTCACCGCGGTGGGCGTGTCGACCGTGGTGGTGCTCGCGGCGCACGGCCTGCCGTACGGGCTCAACGTGCTCGCGGGGGCGATCGCGGGCATCGCGGTGGGGTCGCTGGTGCCCGACCGCGCCCAGCATCCGGACACCGACGACGGCCTCGCGCATGACCCGGGGGCGGGCGAATGAGGACCTTCCTGATCTTCCTCGCGGCCGGGATCGGCACGTACGCGATCCGCGTATCCGGGATCGTGATGTTCGGCGGTGAGCGGCGGCTGCCGCCACGCGTCGAACGGTCGTTGCGCCTGGTGGGCCCGGCTGCGTTGGCGGCGATCATCGCGAACTCGCTGCTGCTCGACCAGGGCTCGTGGCGGGAATTCGGCGCGTGGCACATCGCGGCGCTCGTCGCGGTCGGGGTCGCGCTGTGGAAGCGCTCCTCCGGGTGGACCATGGCTGCGGGCGCGGCCGCGTTCGCGGCGCTGCTGCTGGCCGGGCTCTAGATCAGTCCTCCGGGTGGAGCGAGGCGTCCGCCGGACCGAGGCGGACGCTGGTGAAGCGCACCGTCAGGCCCGGGCGCGTGGGGGCCGCGCAGAACGGGCCGGCCAGCACCACGGCGTCCGGGTCGAGCGGGGCCACGCGGATCAGCCGCCACGGCTCGTCGCCCGCGCGGGCGCGCAGGGTGACGGCGTCGCCCGAGCGCGAGGCGCGGACGGTGACCTCGCGGCCAGCCCACTCGGGGACCGGCGCGACGGACCAGTCCGAGACTCCGCGCGTCACCACGGCGCCCACCTGGGGCTCGCCGTCGGAGAACTCGACGCCCGCCTTGATCCAGCTCTCGGCGTCGACACGCAGCATCACGCCACCCTGGTCGAACTGGGCGCCGTAGTCGAGCAACCAGCTCACCTCGATCGCGGTCCCGTTCTCGAGGGGGACCACGAGGGCGTGGGCGTCGTCATGGATGAAGCCGTAGCTCGTGACGCGCCACGCGTCCGAGCCCTCGCGAGCCTCGACGTCGAGCGCGCCGTCGCTCACGGTGGCGCCGACGGGCGGGGTGGTCCAGGTGCCGGTCTCGAGCAGCGTCGCGAGGTCCATGCGGCCAGCGTAGGGGTGCTTCCTGCGGCGCCGCGTCCCGTATGCAGGGCCATCGGCTCAACAATCCTGCATGCGTGCCCGCGGCGACCCGTCTGCAGGATGGGCCCCGCGGCAGTCCTGCATGCAGGACGCCCGCCTCGTCACGCGCTCGCTATACCTCAGACCTCTATGTATCCTGCTGTGAGGGTTACCGAGACGAGGAGACCGAGATGAAGGTGGGCAAGGACCTCATGGCCGCGAGCGCCGCGCCGCTGGTGCTCGCGATCCTCGCGGAGGGCGAGAGCTACGGCTACGCGATCGTCAAGCGGGTGCGCGAGCTGTCCGACGGCGAGATCGAGTGGACCGACGGGCTCCTCTACCCCCTGCTCCACCGCCTCGAGGACGCGGGGCATGTCACCTCGCGCTGGGGCGCCTCGGAGACCGGACGCCGTCGCCGCTACTACGAGGTCACCCCCTCCGGTAGGGCCGAGCTCGCGGAGCACCGTCGCCAGTGGGCCGCGGTGGTGGGGGCGCTGCAGTCCGCCTGGAAGGACGTCGCGGACGCGGCCGTGCTGGGGACGATGCGCCCAGGAGTCGCGCTGTGACCGCGCCCGAGGCGTCGGGCCCGGCGGGCGCGCCGGCCGTAGGCGCCGAGGTCGAGGCGGAGATCGGGCGCTGGCGCCAGTACATCCTCGCGCGCGGGTCCGTCTCCGCCGAGGACGCAGACGAGCTCGAGGACCACCTGCGCGGACACGTCGACGGGCTCATGGACGCCGGGCTCGCCGACGACGAGGCGCTGCTGGTCGCCGTCAAGCGCATGGGCAGCCAGGCCGAGGTGGCGCACGAGTTCGCCCGTCAGCACTCGCGCCGGCTGTGGCGCGACCTGGTGCTCGACGGCGGGACGCCGCGATCGCGCGACGGGATCCTGGGCATGCTCGCATTCGGCGCGGCGGCGGGGCTCGCCGCGAAGGTGATGTGGCTGCTCGCCGCGAATCGCGAGCACGTGCAGGACGCAGCGCCGGTCGGCATCCCGCTGGTGCTCGGCGTCCTGGCGACGTTCCTGTGGTGGCGGCGCCGCGCATCGTCCCGCGTTGTCCTTGCGATCGGCGGCACGGCCGTCGGCCTGGCCGCGCTCGGCCTCGCGTACCCCTTCGACGCGCGGGCCGACACTGCGATCCTCTTCGCGATCCACGCCGCGATAGCGATGTGGCTCGCGGTGGGCGTGGGCTATGCGGGCGGTCACTGGCGGTCGCGAGCGGCGCGCATGGACTTCATCCGGTTCACGGGCGAGTGGGCCATCTACATGTTCCTCATCGCGACCGCCGGCGGCGCGCTCATGGGCGTCTCGATGGCGGTGTTCCAGGGCCTCGGCATCGACATCGCGGACGCGCTGTTCCTGTGGGTGCTGCCGCTCGGCCTGGGCGGCGCGACCGTGGTTGCAGCGTGGCTGGTCGAATCCAAGCAGGAGGTGCTCGAGACCATCGCGCCCGTGCTGACGCGGATCTTCACCCCCATCGCCACCATCGCGGTGCTGGCGATGCTGGCCGGCGCGCTGGTGTCGGGCGGCTTCGAGGACAGCCGCGAGTCGCTCATCGCGGTGGACCTGCTGCTCGTGGTGGTGCTGGGGCTGGTGCTCTACTCGCTCACGGCGCAGTCGCCGGCCAGCCCCGTGGGCTGGGCGGACCGGATGCAGCTCGCTCTCGTGGTGGCCGCACTCCTGCTCGACCTGGCGGCGCTGGTCGCGATGGCCGGGCGCGTGGCCGAGTTCGGGTTCACCCCCAACCGGCTGGTGACGCTCGGCGTCAACGCGGTGCTGGTCGCGAACCTGGGCGTGACGGCCTGGCTGTACATCCGGCGGGTGGCGCGACGCGGCGACCTCGCTCCCCTGCTGCGCTGGCAGACCGGCTACATCCCGGTCTACGGCGTGTGGGCCCTGGCAGTCTGCGTGGTGGTCCCGCCGCTGTTCGCGTTCGCGTGAGGCTACGCGGCGCGACCCGAGCCGGTCGCCTCCGCGGCGCCACAGGCCGCGGCGTGCGCGATGGGATCCACGAGGTCGGCGATGCCGCGGCGGATGAGATGGGCGACCACGTCCTGGGCGACGCGCGCGGCGACCGCCTCATCCGACACGACCCCGAGCGCCGCGCGGTAGGCCGCGGCACGCATCCCCTCAAGCAGCTGCACATCGATCACGGATCAGAAGATAGCGGCGACCTCTGACAACGCCCCACCAGCCCTCCTAGGCTGAGGACGAGCCGCGCATCCCGGCGCGCACGAGGAGGCGACGATGCCCGCGTTCCTGATCGCCGCCCACCATCGGGGCGACAACCCGTTCAACCTCGCCGTGGACAAGGACCCCGTCTGGGCGGACCTCGTCGCGCTCGACACCGACCTCCGGGAAGCGGGCGCGCTGATCTTCTCGCGAGGCCTCCACGGCCCCGACGCCACCGTCAGCATGCGCATCGCATCCGACCTCACCCTCGCCGAGGCACCGGGCCCGCTCCAGGACGAGGAGCATTGGCTGTCAGGCATGTGGCTGCTCGAGTGCGCGGACATGGACGAGGCGCTCGCGTGGGGCCGCCGTGCCGCCCGTGCGCACCGTTGCGACGTCGAGGTGCGCCCCTTCCAAGGCCCGATCCCGGGGCTCACGGAAGCGGCGCATCGTGCCTCCGGGCGCTGATAGTTTCGCGAGATGATACGCGACGCCGGCCCGCCGCCCGCCCACCCGGCGATCTCGCGCGCGCTCGCGCGGGCGCTGGTGGACCGCCAGCTGCCCGGGCTCGCGCACCTCGAGATCGGCGAGCGGTTCGACGGCTGGGACATGGTGGTCTACCGCCTCGGCGAGGAGCTGGGGCTGCGGCTGCCGCGCGTCGAGGCTGCGGTGGGACCGCTCGCGCGCGAGTCGCGGCTGCTCGAGCACGTGGGCGCCGGGTGGACGTTCCCGCACCCGCGCGTGATCGCGAGCGGCGTGGCGCAGGACGGCTACCCGTGGCCGTGGGCGGTGGTGAGCTGGCTGCCGGGCGCGACCGCCGACGCGACGCCGCTGGACGCGAGCGCGGGGCCCGCCCTGGGGCGCGCGTTCGCCCAGGTCCACTCCCCCGCAGGCGAGGACGCGTGGTTCAACCCGGAGCAGTCGATCACGCTGGTCGAGCGCGAGGACAACCTCGACTGGGCGCTGGGAATGCTGGTCGACGCGGCGGGCCCGGACGGCGAACGGCTCGACCGCGGCGCGCTCCGCGAGGTCTGGGTCGAGGCACTCGAGGCGCCCGCCCCCACCGAGGTGGTGTGGTCGCACGCCGACCCGCACGGCTCCAACCTGCTGGGCGTCGACGGGACGTTCGCGGGGATCATCGACTGGGGCAAGATGGCCGGCTGCGAGCGCGCCGTCGACCTGTCCTTCCTCTACACCGCGATGCCGGCGGCGGGAGTGGCGTTGGCGGTCGAGGCGTATCGCGAGGCGTCCGGATGCGAGGACCCCGGGCTCGAGGCGCGCATGCGCGGCATCGCGGTGGCGAAGTGCGCGTCGTGGGCGGTGCTCGACCGGCCGCTCAACATCGCGATGGCGTGGCGAGGGTTCGCAGAGCTGGGCGTGCTGCGCTGAGCGGTGAGGTTCCCGCCGCGGGCACGCCCGCGTAGTCTCGGGCGTTGACCCCGCGAACCCCCTGAGGAGGGACGATGTCCGCGCTCCAACCTGCATCCGCGACGGCAGGCATGCTGCCGATCGCGGCGATCGGCGCCGTGCTGGTGCTGGTCGCGTGGGGCGTGGGTGCGATCTTCGGGCACGGACGGCGGGTGGCGCTGTGGGCGGCGATGCTCACGTGCCTCGCGGTGATCCTGTGGGTGACGATCGGGCTCACGGTGGTGACGCACTCCGGCGGCACCGGCGGCGTCAACCTCACCCCGGGCCAGGAGATCCGCCGCGCGCTGGAGACCGGCGCGGGGGCGCCGTGGATGAACCTGGTGGGCAACGTGCTGCTGTTCCTGCCGTTCGGGACGGTCGCGGCGATGATGACGCGCGGCGGGTTCTTCCTGCGGGTGCTCACCGGGACCGGGCTCGGACTCGCGTTGTCCGCGGCGATCGAGGCGACGCAATACCTGCTCGGGCGCGTCGCCGACGTCGACGACATCATCCTCAACACCGCCGGCGCCTTCCTCGGGGCGTTCGCGGCCGCGCTGGTGCTGTCGCTCGGCGGATCCTCCGGCCGGGCGGAGCGGGCGCGGGCCTGAGTCCCGCTGGTTGTGTCGCCCCGGCTGCCCGGTTGCGAGGGACGATGCACGGCGCGGCTAGCATTGGCCGTGGGCCTCTAGCTCAGTCGGTAGAGCAGCGGACTTTTAATCCGTAGGTCGTGGGTTCGAGCCCCACGGGGCCCACTTCGCGAAACTCGCAGGGGTCCGCTCATCCTCCGGCTTTGCGCGCGAGCGCCGCCGCATGGAGTTCCTGTGCCGCGCGTTCGGCGAGGTCCGCGTCAGCGGCGCCGACCGGCTTCGCGTCGAAGTGGCTTTGGTTACGGGCTCGGCGCAAGCGGTCGAAGCGGCGTGCGGCCGCGTCGCCCGGCGGCGTGTCGAGGATGGCACGCAGGAATCGTCCGAGCGCTTCGTGCTGGCCGGGCCCATTGGTGGTGCGGTAGCCGTGCGCCGCGAGGAGGGCCTCGCCGACGTCGTGCGCGGCGTCGTAGGCGATGTCGTACTTCACCCCGGCGCTGGTGAGCAATGGGAGCTGACTGATCCGATCGGCGGCGGCCGCGAGGAACGCCCGGGCGCGCGCCTGGTCCGGGACGACCTTCTCGAGCCGCCGGGCAGCGACCAGAGCGTCCACGGCCTGCTGCTGCGTGGCGCTCAGCGGCGTCACGGCCATTGCTCGCCTCCGATGATCGGCACGGTCGGACTGCTGCGCACCTGGTCGAGGAACCCGGAGTCCCCGCGAGCCTCATCGGGGGTGAGGATGGTCGCGTTGACCGGCCGATGCACGAACTCCTCGGCACGATCACATGCCCGATACACCGACTCCGGGTCGGGCGCGCCGATCACCATCACGTCGATGTCATTCGGCGCCGCCCCCGCGACGCCGCGCATGCGGGCGGCGAACGAACCGTAGAGGAACGCAGCCTCGATTCCATCGATCCGCGCGAACTCCTCGGCGAGGAGCGCCACGGGCCCCGTCGCGATGAGGAGGATCTCGCGCAGCGGCGGAACCAGCGGGCTCGAGTCGCTTGCGCGGAGCATGCGCGTGCGTCCGACAAGCCGTTCGGCGAGGATACCGGCATCCAGCAATCGCGCGACTTCTCGGTGCGCGGTGGGATAGGCCAGGTCGGCCCGTGACGCGAGGTCGGTGAGGCTGATCTCATCGTCGCCGAGGATCACGACCGAGAGCAGGCGCGCTTGCCCCTCCGACCGGAAGATCGGGGCGAGGAGCGGCGGCTCTGTTCTCATATAATGGAGATTATCCTCCAATATAGCGATCCGTCAACGGTCGAGCTCAATGGGACTCGGAACTTCAGCTGCCTGCGCTCCGCCTTGGACTGCCCGCCCACGCCGCGACGACGAACCTTTCGCGACGCTCGCCGTTTTCATGCACTTTCACGCGTGATCGGCGGCGCGCACACACGCGCCGGAAACCCCGGGAGCGACCTACCAGGAGATTCATGCGAGGCGGCGGTGTGCGATTCGCTGGCGGCCGCCCCGGACCGCGCGAAGGTGCATGAAAACGGCGAGCATCCATACACGACGTGCACGCGTCGGACCTCGAGGCGCTGACGGCAGATCACGCCCCGCCGCCGCACAACGACGTCGGCGCCCTCCCTGGGAGCCGCCGCGGCGCCCCGCCGCCATGGAGGGGACCTTGACGGTGAGGAGGCGGGTCGACAGAGGGCATGTTGATTTGCGATCGGGGCTCGACCCAACGGTGCCACCGAGTGGTGCCGATAGGCGCCGCGGACTGTGCGCGCAGATTGAGCGCGAATGAGACAGCCGCTGATCGGATCACACGCTGCTCGAACGAACGACTGACCTGGTCTGGCGCTAGAAGGGTGCTAGCACCCCGATAGGGAGCGATGCACGCTCCCCACTCCCCGACTCACCAAGGATCGCACCGTGACCGAGGACTCGTCGCACGACGAGTACATCGACGCCGCACGCGAATCCCACCCTGAGTCCCGTGGAGGCCCGCCATGACGTGGTGACGGGCCTCCACGGAGATCAGAGCTCCGCCAGCGCCTTGCCGATGACGTCAACCACACCGGGCGGCATCACCAGGGCCTGCTTGCGGAAGGTGCCGCGCGGTCCCCACTGCACCGAGCGGAGGAACTCGCTGGTGCCGTCCGGGCCCAACGTCGAGACGAGCGCGCGGCGGATCGCGGCGTAGGCGATGTCGCTCCTGCGGATCTCGATGAGGGGCGTGTCAACAGTGAACCGCCGCAGCGGCGCCGACGCCGCGGGCGCGGGCGCCATCCACTCGTGATGACCCGAGCCCACCGTGACCGGCTCGTCCGAGCCCGGCAGCGTCACGGCGGCCGACGTGTTGGGCGGCACCACCACCGTCACGCGCACCACATCACCCACGCGCTCCCAGCCGGCCTCGTGGGTGCCGTACGCGGACTCGAACGTGCTGCGGGCGCGGTCGAGCCCATCGAGGATCACCGGGCGCACCTCGAGCGACCGGTACCCCGGCTCGGCGGGTGCGAGTCCGGCGACACGGCGGTGGAGCCAGTCCGCGATGGCGCCGAGCGCGTAGTGATTGAACGACGTCATCTCGCCGGGGTTGACGGAACCATCCTCGAGCATCGAGTCCCACCGTTCCCAGATGGTGGTCGCGCCCATCGTGACGGGGTAGAGCCACGAGGGGTTCTCGTCGTTGAGCACCAGGCGCCCGGCGACGTCCGCGTGGCCGGTGTCGGTGAGGGCGTCCGCGATGAGCGGGGTCCCGACGAACCCGGTGGAGATGCGGTAGCCCGCGCGCTCCACGAGCTCGGCGAGGCGGTCGCCCATCGCCTGCCGGCGGGCGTCGTCCACGACGCCGAAGCCGATCGCCACCGCGTACGAGCTCTGCGCGTCCGACATCAGCCGCCCCGACGGCGTCACATACTCGCCGTGGAAGGCGCCACGGATGCGGGAGGCGAGGGCGCCGTACGTCTCAGCCGACGCATCGTCCCCCAGCACGCGAGCCGCCTCGGCGACCACCGCCGCCGACCGGTAGAAGTACGCGGTGGCGATGAGGTCGCGGTCCGCCTTCGCCTCGACGGGACGCTCGGGCGGCGCGGTCGGGTCCAGCCAGTCGGCAAACTGGAAGTCGCCCTGCCACAGGAGCTTCTCCCCGGCGCGGCCGGCCATCCAGTCCACCCACCGTCGCATGCTCGTGAACTGGCGCGCGAGGGTGTCGCGGTCGCCGAAGCGCTGGTAGAGCGTCCATGGGACCAGCGTCGCGGCGTCGCCCCACGCGGCCGTGCCGATCTCCGCCGACTCCAGGATGTCCGGCACCACGAACGGCACGGAGCCGTCCTCGGTCTGTTCGATCGCGAGGTCCTCGAGCCACGACGCGAGGAACGCGTCGGAGTCGTAGAGGAACGATGCGGTGGGCGCGAAGACCTGGATGTCGCCGGTCCACCCGAGGCGCTCGTCGCGCTGCGGGCAGTCCGTCGGGATGGAGAGGAAGTTGCCGCGCATGGACCACACCACGTTCTCGTGGAGACGGTCCAGCAGCGCATGGGAGGACTCGAACGTGCCGCTGCGGCGCATGTCCGAGCCGACCACGACCGCTGTCACGTTCGCAGGGTCGAGGGTTCCGGGCCAGCCGTCGAGCTGCGCGTAGCGGAAGCCGTGGAACGTGAAGCGCGGCTCCCACACCTCCTCGCGGTCGCCCGCGAGGGTGTAGCGGTCCGTGGCGGCCGCGCGGCGCAGGGTGCGCAGCGCGAGCTCGCCGTTCTCGAGCACCTCCGCGTGGCGCAGCGTGACGGTCGTGCCGGCGGGACCGGACACGCGGATCCTGAGGTGTCCGACGAGGTTCTGCCCGAAGTCGAGCACCGTCGCACCCGAGGGCGTACGGATCACCTCGACGGCCGCGAGCTCCTGGGTCGCGCGGACGGGCGGGCTGGTGCGCGGCACCGGCGCGACCTCGACGGGCGACGATGCGGCGGGCACCCAGGTGGTCGGGTTCTCCTTGCGCGCGTCGACGTGCTCGCCCGCGTAGATCCCGGAGGCGATGACAGGACCTTCATCGGTCACGTCCCACGACCCGTCCGTGACGACCTCCTCGACCGTGCCGTCCGCGTACTCGAGGGTCAGGACCGCCGAGAAGCGCGGCTGGTCGGAGCCGTACATGCACTTCTCGAGTCCGCCCCACCCGTACTTCTCCGCGAACCACCCGGCCGCGAGGTCGACGGTCAGCGTCCTAGCGCCGTCCGTGAGGAGCGCGGTGACGTCGGTGGCGGCGTAGGTGTCGCGCTCGCCGTAGGTGGTCCAGCCGGGCTTGAGCCGCTCGTCGTCGACGGCGACGCCGTCGACGTAGGCCTGGTAGACGCCGTGCGCGGTCGCGTGGAGCATCGCGTTCACGAGCCCCTCGCGGACCTCGACGGTACGACGCAGGCGCACGGGGCACTGCTCGGTGCGCGGGCCGGGATGCGCGATCCACGTCGCGGGCCAGCCATCGCGGACGCCGCATCCGATCGCGACGGGCTCGCTCCACGGCGACCAGCCCGACTCCGTTGAGCGGACGCGAACCTCGAGCGTGCCGGCGTCGTTCGCCTCGAGCGGGCTGAACGGCCAGGGAACCTGCGCCGATGCGGGGCCGACCAGCTCGCGGATGAGCGAGCCGCGGGAGGACACCCAGCGGACCTCGGCGGCGCCTTGGATCCAACCGGCGGCATCCGTGCTGGTCGCCCACGACAGGCGCGGCGTGCGGGTCATGACGATGTCGCCGAACTGTGCCGACTCGACGCGGACGTGGACGCTGGCGGAGGCCACGGTCACCCCTTGACTGCGCCGGAGGTCATTCCGGCGACGATCTGACGGTTGAAGAAGATGTACATGATCAGCATCGGGACGGTGATCAGGAGGATGTCCATGAACAGGAGGTTCCACGACGTCGAGAACTGACCCTGGAAGTTGTAAAGGGTGACCTGGACTGTCGCGCCCTTGTCACCGGGCAGGAAGTACAAGGGGTTCTGGAAGTCGTTGAACACCGTGACCGACTGCACCACGATCACCGTGACGATGACGGAGCGCAGCAGCGGGAAGATCACCTTGAAGAACAGGCGCACGGGTCCGGCGCCGTCCATGGTGGCCGCCTCGTCGAGCTCGCGCGGGATGGTGGAGACGAAGGCGCGGAACATCAGGATGCAGAAGGCCATGCCGAACGCGACCTCGATGAGGATCAGGCCGTGGAGCGTCTTGTAGATGCCCAGCCCCTGCATGACCCAGATGGTGGGCACCACGGCCGGCGGCACGATCAGACCCGCGAGCACCAGGAAGTTGATGAGCGGGTTCCAGCGGCTCTTGCGGCGCTGGAGCACGTAGCCGACCATCGCCGAGACCACGACCATGATCGTGACCGAGCCGACGGTGAGGATCGTCGAGTTGATGAACGCCGTGATGAGGATGTAGTCCCGCGACTGCACCACCTCGACCAGGTTCTCGACGAAAGCCCACTCGGTGGGCCACGAGAACTCGAGCAGGGATGCCTCGGCACGGGTCTTGGATGCCGTCACGAAGATGAACGCGAAGGGCACCAGGAACACGACCGCCGTGACGATGATCCCGGCGAGGCCACCGAGGCGCGAATAGGTGCGGTTGAGCTTCGACGTCTGAACAGCGGTGCTCACTGGTCGACCTCCTTGCGGTTGAGGAACCAGAAGAGCGGGATGATGATCGCCGCCACCAGGACGAAGAGGACCACGTTGCCGGCGGTGGAGAGACCGTAGAAGCCCGCCTGGTACTGCTTGTAGACCACGGACGCGAGCACGTCCGAGCTGAACCCGGGACCGCCCTTCGTCATGGTCCAGATGAGATCGAAGGACCTCAGACCGCCGATGAGCGACAGGATGATCACGGTGGTGGTCGCGGGACGCATGAGCGGAAGGGTCACGTGCCAGAAGCGGTGCCAGGCGTTCGCGCCATCGACCTTCGCGGCCTCGAAGTACTCCTGGGGGATCGCGACGATTCCGGCGATGTAGATCAGTGTGGCGAGGCCGACGCCGCGCCACACGTCGACGAAGGCGACAGAGAAGAGCGCAAGGTCGGGATCGGTGAGCCAGCCCGGCCCCTCGACACCGAAGACGGCGAGGGCCTTGTTGATGAGGCCATCGAACGGGTCCATGAGCACGGAGAACGTCACGCCGACGCCGACCGCGGACACCAGCACGGGGAAGAAGACCACGCTGCGCAGATACCCGCGCGCGATGATCTGGCTCGACAGGAACACTGCGAGCAGCAGGCCGAGCACGACCTTCGCCCCCGACGTGAACGTCGCGTAGAAGAGCGTGTTGAGCAGGCTCTCGAACAGGTAGGGCTCGGCGAAGAAGGTCGTGAAGTTCTCGAGCCCGATGAACTCGGAGTCGAAGATGGTCCAGCGCGTCAGTGCGAAGTAGAACGAGGCGAACGTCGGGATGACGAAGAGCGCGCCGTAGATCACGCCGGCCGGCGCGTAGAACCACATCGGGTAGGTGCTGCGCTTGCGGGCCTTCCGGGTGCGGTCCGGCGCGTCGATCGAGGCAGGGGCTTCCTGCGTGCGTGCGTGAAGTGTGTCAGTCATGAGAGGGCTCCGCTCGCCCTCCGGGCCCCGGCCGAGGCCGGGACCCGGAGGTGTGCTGATGGGTGTGGCGGGGGCTTACCAGCCCTCGAGGCCCAGCTGCTGGGCCTGCTTCTTGACGTCCTCGTCGTAGAGCGCCGCGCCATCCTGGGCCGAGCGGATGCCCGAGCCGACCTCGACCATGATGTTCTCGAGGGCAGGACCCTTGACCGGCGAGAGGAACTCGAGGGCGGGACCCGTGTTGCCCGCGTCGAAGTACGGCAGCATGTCCGCCACCATCTGCGGGACGTCCTCCGGCAGCGTGCAGCCGTCGACGAAGTACGGGCCCTGGGCACCCACGGCCTCGGTTTGCACGTCGCAGGCCTCGGGGGTGGCGACCCAGTTGAGGAAGTCCTTCGCGGCGTCGGCGTGCTCAGAGGTGGCCGGGATGTAGTAGCCCGGGGACAGCCAGGTGGTGAGCGGGCTGTCGCCCGAGGTGCCGGGGATGGCGAACAGGCCGACGTCGTTGAGGTTGTCGGGGTTGTTCGCCTGCAGCTCAGAGAACGCGAACGTCAGCATCGGGTAGTGCGCACCCTCACCGGTCGCGACCATGCGCATGCCGTCGGACAGGCCGGCCGAGGCGAAGTCCTTGTTGAGGTATCCGGCGTCGGCGACGTCCTGGAGGTGCTGGAAGCCGTCGATCGCGGGCGAGCCGTCGGCGTACTTCGCCTCGTTGGCGGTGTACTTGTCCGCCCACTCGGGGTCGACCGCGAGGACGTTGGCGAAGTCACCCAGGACGAACAGCTGCGACGTCCACGTCTCGCCGTAGGTCTGAACCACGGGAGCGGCGTCGGACTGCTCGGCGATGACCTCGTTGTTGGCCATGAACTCGTCCCATGTGGTCGGGACCTCGAGGCCGAGCTCCTCGTACAGCGGGATGTTGTAGAGGATGCCGCCGCCCATCGCGGTGCCCGCGGGGATGCCGTAGACGCCACCGTCGGCCGTGACTCCCGCCTTGAAGGTGTCGGACACGGCCGACATGTTCTCGACGTCGTCCAGAGGGAGCAGCGTCTTCGACGGCGCGAGCGCCTGGAAGAGCGAGCCCGAGTTGTAGACGAAGATGTCGGTCATGTCGCCGGTCTGAAGACGGGTCTTGACGATGTTGTCGCCCTCCGTGCCGCCGGGACGCTGCTCGATGTCGAACGTCACGTTCGGGTGCGCCTCGGTGTAGGCCGCCGTCAGCGCCTCGGCGATGCCGACGGTGACCTCAGCGTTGTCGACCAGGAAGCTGAGCTCGACGGGCTCGTCGGAAACACCCGCGCCGGCCGAATCGCTCGCCGACGGCGAGCTCGCGGTCGAGCAGGCCGCGAGGCCGAGCGCGGAGACCGCAAACACTGCGGGTAGCGCGATCACGCGCCGGTTGAAAGTGAAAGGCATCGTTGTCCTCCTCCTTGGTCAGCCAGGCTCCAATGCCGTGCCGATGAACGGATTCAATCACAGATTGAGCGTGATTGGCTACCGTGAATGTAACGGTTCAGCATCGGGCGCGGGTTTCGCAGCGCACGACACCGCGTGCCTGCGCGTCCGCGCGCCGCGGCGACATGCCCCCGACCGACCGTCCCGAGAGGTCGCGGGGGGCGCAGCGCGGCGCGCCGTGCGCGGCACTAGCGGGGCGCGACCGTGCTGGCTCGCACCACGAGCTCCGGGACCAGCCGGAACTGCTCATGACGATGGGGCTGGCCGGTCGACGTGCGCTCCTCGTCCAGGAGCAGCCTGAGCGCCTCCGCCGCGATCGTGGCCCGAGGCTGAGCGATGGACGTCAGCGGCACGCTCGCCGTCCTGGCGTAGTCGATGTCGTCGTAGCCCACCAACGCGACGTCGGACGGCACCTGGATGCCCGCCGCCTGAAGCTCCGCGAGCACGCCCAGCGCCACAAGGTCGTTGGCCGCGAAGATCCCGTCCGGCCGGTCGCGCGGGTCGAGCGCGGCGATCCGCGCGCCGACGACGCGCCCCTGGTCCACCGTCAGGTCCGGCACCTCGAAGACGCTGAGCAGCGCCCCCGGCGTCGCGTCCACGGCGCGCGACACGCCCGCGAGGCGATCCGTGACCTGCGCGAGAGGGCCACCGACGAACGCGAGGCGCCGTCTCCCCTGCTCGATCAGGTGGTGCGCCGCGAGATGGCCACCCGCGGTACCGTCGAGCGAGACCGAGCAGAACTGCTCGCCGTCCGCATGTTCATCCAGGAGCACGATCGGCATGCCGCGGTCGTGCGCCGCGACCAGGCCCGCAGTGACGCCGCGCACAGGCGCGACGATCAGGCCGCGCGCGCGAGACTCCTCGAACATGGTGAGGAGGCGCGCCTCAAGCTCCGGATCCTGGTCGCTGCTGGCGATCACCACCGGAGAACCCTCGTGCTGCGCGAGGTCCTGCACCACGTGCGCGACGTCCGCGAAGAAGGGGTTGCCGACATTGAGCACGAGCATGCCGATGGTGTCCGAGCGCCCGCCGCGCAGCTGCCGCGCGTGCGAGTTGGGCACGAAGCCGAGCTCCCGTATCGCGCGCTGCACCCGCTCGACGTTCTCGGGGCTCACCGTGGTCAGGCCGTTGACCACGTTCGACACGGTGCCCATCGAGACGCCCGCACGCTCCGCGACCTCGCGAACGCCGACCTTCTGCCGCATCGAGCCCTCCCCACGTCCTCACATGTACGGCCCGACCCGGGTCCGCTCGCTCCGGTGATGGACGTCAGCGGCGACGACTCGGGGCCCGCGTGGGCGGCCTGGCACGATGCTACACCGCAAATGAACGCTTTCATTGCGGCCGGCACTCACGCCCTTGCGCCGCCGCGTGGGCTGGCGGCACACCCGACGGTTGGCATCCCCTGGATGCATCGGTCACGCACCGCGAACGCGCGTGCGGGTGCGCGCGAGAACGAGGCGCTCGGGGTTCGCAATGCACGCTCCGGGATCGCGCTAGCGATCCGGGTCCTGCAGCCGCCTACTCGTGTTCAGGCAGCCGCGGCGCCGACACACCTGGATCACGACCGATGAGCGCCGCGCGCGTGACGGCGGCGGCGCCGAACCGATCGCGGACCGCATCGAGGGCGGTATCGAGGGCGGTGTCGGGGGCGCTGTCGATGCCCGCCCCGTCGTTCAAGTCGATCGGAAGCTCGAGTTGAACCTCGCCGGCGCGGGTCAGCTGCGCGAGCGAGACGCCGATGAGGGTGACGCCACGCGCGGCGATGTCGGGACCCGCGGCAGCGAGCAATCGCTGGGCGACGGCGAGCAGCACCTCGGTGCGATCGGTAGGCGCGGCGAGCGTGTGCGATCGGGTCGCCTTCGCGAAGTCGCCGTAGCGCAGCCTCAGGACCACGGTGGCGCACGACGATCCGCGGTCGCGCAGGCGCTTCGCGAGGCCGTCGACGATCTGGGTGGCGATCAGCCCGAGCTCACCAGCCGTGTACGACCGACTGCCGAGCGCGCGCTGCGAGCCGATGGATCCGTGGCGCTTGGTGGTGTCGACGGGCCGCGGGTCCCGGAGCCGGGCCAGCGCGTGCAGATGCGCGCCGGCCGCCTTGCCGAGCCACTGCTCGGCAGTCGCGGATTCGAGCTCGGCCAGCTGCCCGACGGTGTAGACGCCGTTGCGGTGCAGCTTCTCCGCGGTCACCGCGCCCACGCCCCAGAGCCGTTCGACCGGGAGCGGATGAAGGAACGCCTCCTCGCGGTCAGGCGCCACCACGAGGAGCCCGTCGGGCTTGCTGACCGCGCTCGCCACCTTCGCGAGGAACTTGGTTCTCGCGACGCCTACCGAGATCGGGATCCCGACCTCGGCACGCACGCGTTCCCGCAGGCGCACGGCGATCTCCTCGGGTGACCCGGCCAGGCGGCGAAGCCCCCCGACCTCGAGGAACGCCTCGTCGATCGAGATTCCCTCCACGTACGGCGTGGTGTCGTGGAATATCGCGAACACCGCACGGCTGGCGGCGGAGTAGACCTCCATGCGGGGCGGGACGACGATGGCGTCAGGACAGAGCGCACGCGCCCGCTGCACCCCCATCGGGGTGCGAACGCCCCGCGCTTTGGCTTCATAGCTCGCGGCCACCACCACGCCGCCGCCCACGATCACGGGCCGTCCGCGCAGTGCGGGATCGTCCCGTTGCTCGACCGAGGCGTAGAACGCGTCGAGGTCGGCGTGGAGCACGGTCGCTTCGCCCCGCATCCCACACCTCCTGCCGCCACACGGTCCTCCAGGAATGGTCTCACCGCCGCCCGACATCGCAGTCGCGCGGTGCCGGGTCGACGGGTCGCGCCGACTCGGCCTAGCGGTGCGCGAGCGCCAGGCGGACCCCCATCACGAGCAGCACAGTCCCCGCGACCGCGTCGACGACCCGCACGCCACGCGCGCTCGCCAGCCACCGCCGCGCGTAGCCCGCGCCCAGGATGATCAGCGCGAACCACGCCAGCCCCAGGGCCGCGTGCACCGCCGCGAGCAGCAGTCCCACCGCGAGCGGCGAGTACCCGTCCGGGATGAACTGCGGGATGGTCGCGATATAGAACACCCCGATCTTGGGGTTGAGCAGGTTGGTGGTGAAGCCCGTCGCGAGCGCCCGCCCGACCCCGCGCGGACCGGGCGCGGGCGCGAGGGCGACCGCCGCATCGTCCCCTCGCGCGGCCCGCCACAGCATGCGTCCGCCCAGGTAGACGATGTACGCCGCGCCGCCCCACGTCACCGCGCGGAACGCCCACTCGGACGCCGCGAGCAGGGCGGCCGCGCCTACCGCGGCGGCGGCGCCCCACACGAACAGCCCGAGCGTGATGCCGAGCGCCGCTGCGGCGGCCTGGCGCCGGCCGCCCACCAGGGTCGAGCGCAGCACCAGCGTGGTGTCGATCCCGGGCACGACGGTGAGCAGGAGCGCGACCGCGCCGAAGCCGAGCACGGCCTGAGAGAGCGTCATGGGGCGACTGTAGAGCGGTCGGGCACGGGCGAGCGGCGCGCCGCCACCGTCCGCCACACGGCGACCGCGCCCACGATCGCGACGGCGACCACCATCCGCTCGACCGCACCGCCGTCAGGCCCGAGCGCCATCCGGAACACCTGCCCGCCCGCCGACGGGATCTCCGAGGGGAACTGCAGGTACATGGGCGTCAGCACGTAGGACATCGCGGTCACCAGAGCCGGCACCACCCACAGCATCACGAGGATCGCGACCGTCGCGACGCCGCGGCGCACGGTCACGAATCCGCTCCACGCCGCGGCGGCCGCGGCACCCCACCAGGGCGCCCAGACCAGCACCCGGGAGAGGGGGCTCGCGGCCACCTCGTAGCCGAACACGTCGGGGTTGTAGGCGATCGCGTCGAGCCAGAAACCCAGCGCGATCGAGGCGGCGGCCAGCGCCACCGCGGTGCCCGCGACGCCCGCGGTCGCGATGGCCCGGAGGATGCCCGCGCCCAGCGCGATGCAGAACAGCGACCCCAGCACCAGGGCCCAGAGGTAGGCGCGCGAGCGGCCGTCGTCGCCGAGCCCGGACTGCAGCGCGAAGGCGCTCTGCGCGAGCGCGGCCAGCTGGACCACTGCCACTCCCGCCGCCGCGGCTCGGTACGGGAGCGCGCGCCCGCGGCGGCGCACCAATCGCAGGACCGCCCCGGCGAGGGCGCCGCCCACCACGAGCATCGCCGCGATCTGCGTGACGTAGTACTGGTTGAGCGGGAGCAGCGCGAGCGGCATGTCGTCGGGCAGGGTCTGCTCGACCCAGATGTTCTGCAGCGGCAGGTGGAGCCCCGTCAGCAGCCACGGGATGAGGGCCGCCCATGCTGCGACCAGGCCGATCCCGAGCGCCGCGACGGTGGCGCCCACACTCGCGCGGGCATCGCTGCGCGTGGTCGTGTCCGTGCTCATGCGATCAGCCCCCCGGTGCTCGTACCAGCCGCTACGCACCCTACCCGGGCGCGCGAGCGGGTAGGGGGACGATGCGCGGGCCGCGCGGGCAAGCGCCGTTCAGTCCGCAGTCTCCCGTGGGGTCATGTACCACTCGATGAACCTCGCCGCGCGGCCGTCGGGCGCGAACCACACCTCCCACAGGTTGGTGTAGCTCTCGTGGCCCGGGTAGTCGACTGTGCCCGTGATGATGCCGAGCTCGTCATTCTCGATGAGGACCGCGAGGCTGTAGGTCGGGTCCGACGGCTCGGGTTGCTTCCACGCCTCGACGATCGCGTCGATGCCCTTCACCGGCTCCGGGTCGTTGGGCCGGAACCAGTACTCGGCTTCGTCGGTGAAGAGGGCGCGGATGTCCTCGTCGGACTTCGATTCCCATGCCTTGATGTAGCCGTCCAGCCAGTCGCTCGTGCGGGTCATGGTTCGTGTCTACCCGGCCCGGCGCGAAGGCGCCATCCGAGCGGGCGGTGCGGGCGCATCGTCCCTACCGCTGGGTGAGGTGCTCCACCAGCTCGTCGATCGACACCTGCACGAGGCCGTGACGGCGCGAGAACGCGCGCAGCGCCTCGCCGCGGAGCATCTCGCCGTCGTCGCCCGCGATCTCGCAGATCACGCCGGCGGGCGCGAGCCCGGCAAGGCGAGCGAGGTCGATGGCGGCCTCGGTGTGGCCGGGGCGCGCGACCACGCCGCCGTCCACCGCGACGAGCGGGAACAGGTGGCCAGGGCGCACCAGGTCCGCGGCGGTCGCGGAGGAGTCGTGGAGCAGCGCGACGGCGCGGGCGCGGTCCGATGCGGAGATGCCGGTCGTGATGCCCTGCGCCGCATCAACCGAGACGGTGAAGGCGGTGCGGAGGACCTCCTGATTCACCTCCACCATGGGCGCCAGGCCCAGCTCCGCGGCACGCGCGGCGGTGATGGGCGCGCAGATGAGGCCGCGGCACTCGCGCATCATGAACGCGATCCACCCGGGGGTGGCGTGCTCGGCGGCGATGATGAGGTCGCCCTCGTCCTCGCGGTCCGGGTGGTCGGTCACGACGACCGGGAGGCCGGCCGCGATGGCGGCCACCGCATCGTCCACGGCGGCGCGCGTGATGACCGCCGTCACTCGTCGCCCACCAGCGCGCGGGCGCTGTCGACATCCGTGATGAGGACGTTGACCCAGCCACCGGTCAGGGCTGCGCGGACCGCGGGGAGCTTGCGCGCCCCGCCGGCCACCGCGATGCGGCGCGGGATGGCGCGGAGCGCCTCGGGCGAGATGCCGATGACGCGCTCGTCGAACTCGGTACGGACGGGCTCGCCGTCGGCGTCGAAATAGCGCAGGCACACGTCGCCCACGGCCCCGACGCCGCGCAGCGCCTCCTGGTCCGCGTCCGCGATGGCGTTTCCGGAGCTGGCGAGGAGCGGGCTGGGCTCCGTGGTGCCGATCCCCACGAGCGCCATGGTGAGCTGCGGCCAGTGCGAGGCGACCGTGAGCACGGACGCATCCGCCATGAGCGAGTCGCGCGCGGCCACGGAGCCCAGGAGCCCGGGCGCGGGAAGGAAGATGGGCTCGGCGCCGGTGGCATTCGCGAGGCCGGTCAGCAGGCGCGTGGCCTCCACCTGGACCCGGGACTCCCCCACGCCGCCCACCAGCTGCACCACCGTGGACGCCACCTGGGTGGTGAAGGGCCGCAGCGAGTCGACGGCCGCGAGCAACGAGGAGCTCCACGAGGAGATGCCGATGCGGTCGCCGCCGATGAGGGTGGTCTCGAGGTAGGAGGCGGCCGCGGAGCCGAGCGCGCGGATCTCGTCGTCGCCGCCCGCGTCGACCACGACGGCCTCGACGAGGCCGAAGTCCTTCTCGAGGCGGCTCTCGAGGTCGGTGAACACGCCCGTGGGCTCGGACACCGTGGTGCGGACGATGCCCGCCTCGACGGCGCGCTTGAGCAGCCGCGAGACGCGGGGCTGGGAGACGTGGAGCTCGCTGGCGATGTCCGCCTGGCGCAGCCCCTGCTCGTGATACATGCGGGCGATGCGCACCATGAGGCGCGTGTGCTCGTCCGCGCCGGCATAGCGGCGTCCGGGTGTCGGCATGTCACCGAGGCGCACGGGGTCTCCCTTGGTCGGGCTTCATCGAACTTGGTCGGAAATCAGTGGTGCAAGTTTATGCGACCTCTACGCAGCGGCGCCCCGCGGGTTTCCGCGGGGCGCCGCCAGGGAGGAGACGAAGCCGGGTTCAGGCGCCGACGATCTCCGACGCCGCCTCGGCGATCCCGGTCGCGCTGATCCCGAAGTGGTCGAGCAACCAGCCCACCTCGCCCGTGGGGGCGAAGCCCGTGACTCCCACGAAGCGCATCGGGACCGGCTGGTGCTGCACCACCAGCTCCGCGACGGCGCCGCCGAGACCGCTCGTGAGCGCCTCCTCGACCGTGACGATGCCCTTGGTCTCGGCCGCGGCGGCGAGGATCGCGTCCTTGTCGAGGGGCGAGATGGTCGGCATGGAGAGCACCCGAGCGGACACGCCCCGCGACGCGAGCAGCTCGGCCGCGTCGAGCGCGCGCGACACCACGGTGCCGGTCGCGATCAGCGTGACGTCCGAGCCCTCGCGCAGGGTCACGGCCTTGCCCGGAGCGAACTCGTAGCCCGCCGGGTTGACGTCCGGCACGCCCATGCGGGACACGCGGATGAACACCGGGCCGTCGTGCTGAGCGGCCCAGCGGACCGCCTGGCGCGTCTCCTCGGGGTCCGAGGGCACCACGACGGTGAGGTTCGGGATGGCGCGCAGCCACGCGAGGTCCTCGATCGAGTGGTGGGTCGGGCCCAGCTCGCCGTACGCCATTCCGGGGCTCTGGCCCACCAGCACCATGTGGTGCTCGGAGTAGGCCGCGTCCACCTTGATCTGCTCCATCGCGCGGGCGGTGAGGAAGCACGAGGCCGCGGAGACGAACGGGATCTTCCCGCCGTTCGCGAGGCCCGCGCCCACGCCCACCATGTCCTGCTCGGCGATGCCGACGTTGATGAGGCGCTCGGGGAACTCGGACTGGAACGGGCCCAGCTTCGACGAGCCCACGGAGTCGTTGACCACCGCGACGATCCGGGGGTCCGCCTGGCCCAGCTCCACCAGGGTCTCGACCCAGGCGTCGCGGCAGTCGTGCAGCTTCTTCTCGGCGGTGGCGGTCATGACTGCTCCAGCTCGGTGAGGGCCGCCTCGACCTGCTCGGCAGACGGCACCTTGTGGTGCCAGGCGACGTTGTCGGACATGAAGGAGATCGGGTGACCCTTCATGGTGTGCGCCACGATCGCGGTGGGCTTGCCCGAGGCCGCAGGCACGTTCGCGAACGCGTCGCGCAGCGCGCCGTGGTCGTGGCCGTCGAGCTCGATGACCTCCATGCCGAACGCGCGGAGCTTGTCCGGGAGCGGCTCGAGGTCGTTGGTGTCGGCCACGCGCGCGCCCTGCTGGAGGCGGTTGCGGTCGACGATCACGCACAGGTTGGCGAGGCCGTGGTTGCCCGCGGTCATGAGGGCCTCCCAGTTGGAGCCCTCCTGCATCTCGCCGTCGCCGGTCACCACGAAGGTGCGGCGAGCGGAGCCGTCGAGCTTGCCGGCGATCGCGGTGCCCACCGCGATGGGCAGGCCGTGGCCCAGCGGGCCGGTGCTGGCCTCGACCGCGGCGATCTTGGTGCGCGCCGGGTGGCCGTTGAGCTGCGACATGGGCTGCATGAACGTGCTGAGGTCGTCGGGGTCGATGAACCCGGCGGCCGCGAGCGTCGTGTACAGCGCGGCAGCGGCGTGACCCTTGGACAGGATGAACCGGTCGCGGTCGGGGTCGCCCAGCAGCTCGGGGCCCATGTGCAGCGAGTCGAGGTACAGCGTCACCAGGATGTCGATGACGGAGAACTCGCCGCCGATGTGGCCCAGGCCGGCGGCCCGCACCATCCGGATGTCGCGGCCGCGGACGGCGCGGGCGGCGGCGCGCAGGTGCGCGATCGCCTCCTCGCGGGTCGCGCCCTCGGGCACGCGCCCGATCACGGTGAAGGCCTCCTGGGGCACGTCCTCGACGTGCACCTCGGGGACCAGATCTTCTTCGACAGTCATCTCACTCGCTCCTGAGGCAGCTGAACAGGACGTCCTGGACCAGCTTCTGCGCGCCGATCGCGTCCTGACGGGACTGGGCCTCGCGCAGCGCGTCGATGTCGAGCTCGTCGAGCGCGCGGTGCAGGCCCTTGAGGAACCGGATGGAGAGGTTGGCGGCCTCGACGGTGTCCTCGCGGAAGGGGAACTGGTCGAGCTGCCACACGCCCTCCCAGTTGTTGATCTTGAGGGTGTAGAAGAACTCGAACACCTCGACCGGGTGCACAGTGCCGACCACCATGTCGTCGTCCCAGCCGCGCAGGTTGTCGTTGACGTCCATGGCCCACAGCAGGCCGTGGTCGATCAGCAGCTGGGCGGCCGCGGCCGGCGACTCGCCGCCGAACAGCGCGTGCCCGAAGTCGAGCAGCACGCCCACGTTGTCGACGCCCATGGCCTGGATGCCCAGCGCGGTCTTCGCGGCCGAGTCCCAGAACATCTTGTTGCGGGGCTCACGCGGCTTGTACTCGATCACGATCTTGATGTCCGAGTTCGCCTGGGCGAGCTCGCGCATGCCGTCGACCGCGAGGCGCCACTGCTGGCCGTGGTCCACCTGGAACGGGTAGTCCCAGCCGTCCTGGCCGGGCCACACCTTGAGGTAGTTCGCGCCCAGTGCACGCACCACGTCGGCGGCCTCGTTGAGGAACGCGATCGCGTCCGCACGCACCTGCGGGTCGGGGTTGGTGAAGGCGCCCTTGCCGTACTTGCGCATGTAGATCTCGGGGGTGACGCCGATGCACTCGAGGCCGTTCTTCGCGAGCGCCTCCTTGACCTGCTCGACCGTCACGCCCTCGGTGAAGGGGTACGGCACGTCGACCACGGAGAGGTCCTCGACCTCGCCGGCGCGGTCGATCTGCTCGAGCGTGGTGAGGGGCTCCTTGTAGCCGTCGGTCGCGTAGCGGTCGAGGTAGCTGGCGAAGTGCCAGAGCCCGGCTCCGAAGCGAGGAAGTTCAGACATTTTTATTCACCTTCGATTCTTGTTGCAATCAGTATAGGACGAGGGGTCGGCGATGACCAGTCATCCTCGGGACCGTTCGAGACCGCGGCGCCAGGCGTCACGGGTGGCGACGCGCCGGGACGCATCGACGCTGGGGTGATGGACGCGGGCCGCCGCGGCGGCCGGGAGGTCGACGCCGAGCGGCGCGAAGGCGACGGCCGCGACGCCCCGCAGGGCCACGTCCGCCTCCCCCACCACCACGACGTCGCAGCCCAGCGCGTCCGCCTGGGCCTGCATGAGGAGGGACGATGCGGTGGCCCCGCCGTCCGCCCGCACGGCTTCGAGCGTCTCGCCTGGGGCGAGCATCGCCTCGGCCACGTCGGCCACCTGGTGCGCGACCGAGTCGAACGCCGCGCGCGCGATGTGCGCCTGCCCGGTCGCGGCACCGAGGCCCGAGAGGGTCCCCACCGCGGTCGCGTCCCAATGCGGCGCCCCGAGACCCCCGAACGCCGGGACGAGGACGGCGCCCGCCGCATCGTCCACCGTGGCCGCGAGCTCGCCGAGAGCGGCCGCGCTCGGCACGCCGAGGAGGCGCGCCGTCCAGTCGAGCGCGGACCCCGAGTAGCGGATGTTGCCCTCGAGCGCGTAGACCGGGGCGTCCTCGACCCACGCGAGCGTGGTCGCGAGCCCGTCGCGGCGGCGCAGCTCCGCGCCCGTGCCCTGCATCACCGAGGATCCGGTGCCGTACGTCGCCTTGACGATCTCGGGGGCGCCGCCGCCGTGGCCGCGCAGCGCGGCGTGCGAGTCGGCCATGACGGCGAGTATCGGCAGCCCGGCGGGGAGGCCGTCGCACGCGGTCTCGCCGAACGGACCGGTCGAGGGGACGATGCGCGGGAGCGCCTCGCGCGGGACGCCGAAGACCTCGAGGAGGGCCGGGTCCCAGTCGAGCGTCTCGAGGCTCATGAGGAGGGTGCGCGAGGCGTTGCCCGCCTCGATCACGTGGGTGCCGCCGGTGAGGTTCCACACGAGCCACGAGTCGACGGTGCCCACCACGGTGCCCGCGGGCGCCTGCTCGAGGAGCCACGCCGCCTTGGGCGCGGAGAACATCGGGTCGAGCGGGAGCCCGGTGCGCTCGGTGACGAGGCCCCCGTGGGTCGCCGCGAGCGCGGCGCAGCGGTCGGCGGTGCGGGTGTCCTGCCAACTGAGCACCGGGCCCGCGGGCGCGCCGGTCGCCGGGTCCCACGCCACCACGGACTCGCGCTGGTTGCTGATCGCGATGCCGGCGATCTCGGCGGCGGGCACGGCGGCCGCGACGTCTGCGAGCACCGCGCGCGAGACCTCCCAGATCTCGGCGGCGTCCTGCTCGGTCCAGCCGGGCGCCGCGTTGCGGATGCCCAGCGCGCGGCTCGCGGTCGCGAGCACGGCGCCCGTGTGGTCGATCGCGATCGCCTTGGCGTTGGTGGTGCCCTCGTCGAGGGCGAGGATGATGCTCACAGGTCCATGGTCCCCAGGTCGCGCGCGATGCGGATCGCGCGGGCGTCGCCGCCACCGGGCCAGGCCCCGCGCGCGATGGTGAAGCCGAACGCGACGCCGGTCTCGGGGTCGACGCAGCCGACCGCGCCGGCGGCGCCGTCGTGGCCGAAGCTGCGCACGCCTCCCCAGCCGAGCTGCGCGCTCTGCTTCTGGAACACGATGCCGTGGGCGCGGTCCGCCTGGCCGAGCACCACGTCGGTGCCGCGCACCTGCTGCTCGCCCACGCGCGCCACGGTGTCCTCCGTCAGCAGCGGCGCGGCGCCGTCGATGCCGGTGACGCACCCGGCGAACAGGGACGCGATGCCGCGCGCGGACACGGAGGCGGAGACGCCGGGGTGCCCGAAGCGCCACGAGCGCTCGTCGTTGGCGGCGTCGACCTCGGCGCCCGGGCGCACCGCGCCGAACACCAGCGCGCCCATCGGGTTGAACGGCATCTCGAGCGCGGGCGCGTCCGCCGGCGGCACCATCGGCAGCGTCTCGACGCGACGGTGATCGAGCTCCGGGGGCAGGCCCAGGTAGAAGTCGACGCCCAGGACCGAGCGGACGTCCTGCTCGTAGACCTCGTGGAGCGTCCGGCCGGTCGCGCGGAAGATCAGCTCCGACGCGAGGTTGCCGATGGTGATGCCGTGATACCCGAAGGAGCTCCCGGGACGCCACAGGGGCCACGCGGCGGCGAGCGCCTCGGCGGCGGCGTGGTGGTCGAGCAGCTGGTCCCAGCTCAGCGCGGGCGTGGTCTCGGCGAGGCCCGCCTGGTGGGACAGAAGCTGGCGGACGGTGACGCGGTCCTTGCCGCGAACGCCGAACTCCGGCCAGTAGTCCGTGACGAGCGCGTCGAGGTCCAGCTCACCGCACTGCACCAGCAGCGCCACTGTCATGCCGATGGAGTTCTTCGACACCGAGAAGGGCGTCATCAGGGACTCGGCGCCCAGGTGCGAGCCGCCCTGCGCGTCGAGGATGAGGCGGCCGTCCTTGTAGGCCGCGATCTGGAAGGAGAGGTCGCCGTCGGCCGCGAGGTAGCCCTCGAGGCGGTCGACCACCTCCCCCAGCCGCGGGTCGGCGTATCCCTTGAGCGCGTGCGTCAGCGTCTCCATCGTCACTGTCCTTCCTGCCAATCTGCCAGCTCCGCGAGCTTCGCGCGGAGGTCGTCGAGGGTGAGGCGGTTGTCCACCGAGGTGTAGACGCGCATCGGGCGGCCGTCGGGACGGTCGACGTAGAGGCCGTCGCCATCGATGCGGGGCGTGGGCCGCGTCTCGTAGTGGCTCGAGGCCGGGTCGGGCTCGAAGGCGGTCTGCAGCGCGGTGAGCAGCACCAGCGGCTGGTCGCCGATCACGTAGGTCTCGCCGGCGTTCATCCCGAAGGTGGCGAGCATCCGGCTCACCTCGAGCAGCTCGTCGTAGAGGTAGGCGCCCACGGGCCCGAGCGGGCGGATGCCGGTGCGGAGCGCCGCGAAGGACACGATCGCCTGGCGGTACGCGGGTCGCGGCACCTGCCAGATCGGGATCGCGGAGTCGCCGAAGACGGCCTGCGCGGCGGGGATGTCGATGGTGAGGTTGTACTCGGCCGCCGGGACGCCGGGAGCGACGATCCCGAGCCCGGGGTGCTCCGAGCCGCCGATCCACACGAGCGTCATCCGCTCCGCGATCGCGGGCTCGATCAGCAGCGCCGAGGCGAGGTCGGTGAGTCCGCCGCCCGCCGCATAGTAGAGAGGGCGCGGGTCGTCACGCAGCGCCTCCGCGATGATCGCGCGGGCGGCGGGGGTGTCGCGGGGCGTCGCGGCGTCAGCGAGCGCGGCCTCCGCGCCGGTGACGATGCGGTCGTCGCCGTCGATCCCCATGCGGGCGAGGACGTCGCGCACCACGAGCGCACCGTTCGCGGCCTGGCGGTCGCTGGGGTCCCACGGCTCGCCCTCGTGGAGGTGCGAGGACACGATGAGCGGGATCTCCACGCTGGGCGAGAGCAGGTGGTGGACCAGCTGGAACAGGTCGTCCGGGTCGCCCATGAAGTCGTTGTCGACGATCACGCGGGTGCGCGGCGTGCGCTCGACCTCGCTCAGCCAAGGGATCTCGCCGATCCGCCACCGGCGCTCGGGAGCGATCCCGTGGTCGGCATCGGGGGTGGGCAAGCGCGTCATCGTCGACTCCTGCATATTGATTCAAATAAGAATGTAGCGTGCTTCGTGCCAGTGAACCGTGCCAGGCGCGTGGTGTCAATCGGGCGTCGGGCCCGATGTGAAACGATGTCGCTTCCGCGCCCTGAGGGGTACAGTGGTGGAAATGCGAGCGTGCGCTCGGTTTTCCAGGGGGAAGACGGTGCGCACGCGCCAAGGGAGGCAGCATGGCGACGACGCCGAGGACGCGAGGGCCCCGCGGGCCCTACGCGAAGACCCGCGCGACCAAGCAGAAGATCCTCGACGCCGCCCTGCTGGTGTTCGCCGAGTCGGGCTTCCGCTCCGGCTCGCTCCGCGAGGTCGCCGAGCGCGTGGGCCTCTCCGACGCGGGGCTGCTGCACCACTACCCCACCAAGGCGGCGCTGCTCATCGCGACGCTGCAACACCGCGACGAGGTCGCGACGGTCGACTTCCACGTCGACACCGCGGACGGCCGGTCGCTCATCCAGAACATGATCGACATCACCGAGCGCAACATGCACCAGCCCGGCGTGGTGGAGCTCTACTGCACTCTGTCCGCGGAGGCGACCACCCCGGACCACCCGGCGCACGGCTACTTCCTCGAGCGCTACGACTGGGTGCGGGATCTGGTGACGGGCGCGTTCAAGCAGCTCCAGGCCGAGGGCGGGCTGCGCGACGGCATCGACCCGCGCAGCACCGCGATCCATCTGGTGTCCCTCATGGACGGGCTGCAGGTGCAGTGGCTGCTCAATCGCGACGCCGTCGACATGACCCTCGAGGTCAAGCGCTACCTCGACACCCTGGTGGTCGAGCCGTTCCAGGCACCGGAACGCCTCGCCTGACCGGCGCCGGTCACCCGAGGGGTGTCGGCGGGGAAGGGGCGCTCCTCCCCCGCCGACGGCGGCGCTACGCGACGGATCCCTCATAGCGCCACCCCTCGACGGGCGCGTCGCTCGTCAGCGCGACGCGCCCCACCGTCCGCCCGGCGAAGGACTCGGCGGCCTGCACGGCCATCAGTCCCGCGCCTCCACCTCGACGGTCAGCGGCAGTTCCGCGGCCGTGGTGCCGGCGCGCAGCGTGTAGCTGCCGCCCTCGACCTGCCAGCCGCCGTCCCAGTGCGCGAGGGCACGGTGCGACAGGACGATGCGCAGGCGGGCCTCCTCGGCCACGTCCAACCGCGCGACGGCATGGCCGACGTACCAGCGGACGGGACGCTCGACGGTCGAGTCCTCGCGCTCGGCGAACAGCTGGACCACGTGCTTGCCGGCGCGGTCGCCGGTGTTGCGGACGGTCACCTCGACGGTCGCGTCGCGATCTGCGGTCACCGGGCCGTCGACCGTGAGGTCGAAGGCCTCGAAGGTCGCATAGCCGGCGCCGTGGCCGAACCAGTACGCCGGCGTGGCGTCGGCACGGAGCCACGCGCGGTAGCCCACGTGGATGCCCTCGTCGTAGCGGACCACGCCGTCGACGGGGGTGACGTCGAGGACGGGGACGTCCGCCTCGGCGGCCGGCCACGTCGTGGGGAGGCGCCCGCCGGGCTCGACCACGCCGGTGAGGACGTCGACGAGCGCGTGGCCGAACTCCTGGCCGCCGAACCAGCCCAGCAGCACGGCACCCACGCGCTCGCGCCACGGCATGAGCACCGGGGAGCCGGCGTTCACGATCACCACGGTGCGGGGGTTCACCGCCGCCACCGCCTCGACCAGCGCGTCCTGGTGGCCGGGCAGCGCGAGCGAGTCGCGGTCGAAGCCCTCGGACTCGACCTTCTCGTTGGTGCCCACCACCACGACGGCGACGTCGGACTCGGCCGCCACCCGGGCTGCCTCCGCGATCATCTCCTCGGGCGAGGACTGGACCGGACGCGTGCCCACGGTGAACGCGAGGGCCCCGGCCAGCGCATCGTCCCGCTCGCCCAGGTCCACCTCGAAGCGGACCTCGACCGGGACACCGGCGCGCAGCGAGACCGGCACGCCGGTGGCGCGCGGCGAGAGCATCGCGGCGCCCAGGTCGTCGCCCTCGGGCGTGAGGAACTCGTCGATGCGCAGCTCGCCGTCGATCCACAGGCGCGCGTGGCCGGTGACGGCGCAGCCGATCTCGACCTCCGCATCGGCCTTCGGCACCAGGGTGAAGTCCGTCTCGACGCGGCGGCTGGCCGCGATCGGGGCGTCGCCGCCGAACCACACGAACTCGGTCGCGAGGCGGTCCTCGAAGAACAGCTCGCCGCCGTCCGCGTCGCGGAAGGTGACGCGCGCGCCGGGACCGCCGGTGACAGGGTTGACGATGGCGTCGCCCTGGAGGCCCGCGAGGCCCACCTGGTTGATCGCGCCCACCGAGTAGCGGACGTCGACGCCGGGCAGCGCCTTGACCAGGCACTCGAGCGGCGGGTCGACGCGCTCGGGGACCACGGTCGCGGAGCCGCCGCCCTGCGTGCGCGCCTGCTCGGCGTTGGAGCCGAGCACCGCGACGGAGCGCAGCGCGGAGGCGTCCCACGGCAGCAGCCCGCGGTTCTCCAGCAGCACCATGCCCTCGGCGGAGGCCTCGCGGGCGAACGTGGGGCCGTCCTCGGCCTCGACGGCCGCCGCGGCCGAGTCGCCGAGCGCGCCCACCCGCTGCGCGAGGCGGAGGAGCCGGCGCACCTTGTCGTCGATCGCGGCCTCGGGGACCTCGCCGTCCCGGACGGCCTTGACCAGCGCGGCGCCCCACGGGCCGTGCGGCCCGGGCATCACCAGGTGCTGGTCGGCCTTGGCGGAGTCGACGGTGCGCACGGCGGTCCAGTCGGACACCACCACCCCGTCGAAGCCCCACTCGTCGACCAGGGGGCTGGTGAGGAGGTCGTTCTCCGTGGCGGTGGTGCCGTTGATCGAGTTGTAGGCGCTCATCACCAGCCAGGCCCGCGACTCGACGATCGCCCGCTCGAACGCGAGCAGGTAGACCTCGCGCAGCGCACGCTCCGAGACCTGGACGTCGGCGGTGTAGCGCTCCGTCTCGAAGTCGTTAGCGACATAGTGCTTGGGCGTGGCGCCCACACCGGCGTCCTGGAGGCCGTTCACGTAGGCGGCGGCGAGATCCGCGGTGAAGCGCGGGTCCTCGCTGAACGCCTCGAAGTGGCGGCCGCCCAGCGGCGAGCGGTGGATGTTGATGGTGGGGCCGAGCACCACGTCGACACCCTTGCGGCGGGCCTCCGCGGCCGCGACGCGGCCGTAGCGGTACGCGACCGCGGGATCGAAGGACGCCGAGAGGGACGATGCGCTCGGCAGGTTGAGCGACGGGGAACGCTCATCCCACACGGGACCGCGCACGCCCGACGGGCCGTCGGACAGCGTCATCGACCGCAGGCCGATGCTCTCGATCGGGACCGTCGACCAGAAGTCGCGGCCGGTGAGCAGCTCGACCTTCTCCTCCAGGGAGAGCCGGGCGATGAGGGCGTCGAGGTCGACGGGAGCGTCGACGGAGGGGGTGGTCATGCGATGTTCCTTACTTCTGGGGCGCCGCTCAGGCGGCGCCCGCCTGGAGGTCGGCCTCGCGCTGGGCCTCGAGCATCCGCGCGCGGTCGGCGCGGCGCTGGGCCTGGCGGTCGGGATCCGCGACGGGCGCGGCCATGAGGAGACGCTGCGTGTACGGGTGCTCGGGGTCCGAGGTGACCTTGTCCCCATCGCCGTACTCGACGATCTCGCCGTGGTACATGACCGCGACGCGGTGGCTGAGGTGACGGACCACCGCGAGGTCGTGCGACACGAACAGGTACGCAACCCCGGTGGCCTCCTGGATGTCCTTGAACAGGTCGAGGACGCGGGCCTGGGTGGACAGGTCGAGCGCGGAGACCGGCTCGTCGCACACGATCAGCGCCGGTTCGAGCGCGAGCGCCCTCGCGATCGCGATGCGCTGACGCTGGCCGCCGGAGAACTCGCGCGGCAGGCGCTGCGCGGCATCGGCGGGCAGGCCCACCTGATCGAGCAGCGTGCGCACGCGCTTCCGGGCGTCCGCGGCGGACACGTTCTTCACCCGCAGCGGCTCCGCGAGCGTCTGCTCGATGGTGAGCGACGGGTTGAGGGACGTGTACGGGTCCTGGAACACCACCTGGATGTCGTCGGACAGCTCGCGCCGCTCGCGACGAGAGATGGTGCCGATCTCACGGCCCTTGAACTTCACGGATCCCTCGGTGACGGGCGCGAGACCCAGCACCGCGCGGCCGAGCGTGGTCTTGCCCGAGCCGGACTCGCCCACCAGGCCCACGCACTCGCCGGGCTTGACGTCGATCGAGACGCCCTTGAGGGCACGGAACGGCTTGCGGCCGAATCCCTTGATCGGATACTCCACCACCAGGTCGGTGACCTCGAGGAGCGGTTCTGCGGCGGTCACTTGGCACCTCCGGCGTTGACGTGACGGTCCGACGAGTGCGAGAGCGCGCCGCGGGCGGCGCCGTCCTCGAGGATCGCGTCGAACAGGGACTGGGTGTACGCGTGGCGGGGGCCCGCGAAGATGGACCTGGCGGGTCCGGTCTCGACGATGCGACCCTTCTGCATGACCGACACGCGGTCGCACAGGTCCGCGACCACACCGAAGTTGTGGGTCACCAGAAGCACGGCCACGCCGAGCTCCTGCTGGAGCCCCCGGAGCAGGTCGAGGATGTCCGCCTGGACGGTGACGTCGAGGGCCGTGGTCGGCTCGTCGGCGATGATGAGGTCCGGCTCGCAGGAGATGGCTCCGGCGATGAGGACGCGCTGCGCCTGGCCGCCTGAGACCTGGTGCGGGTAGGACCGGAAGGTCTTCTCCGGGTCGGGCAGACCCACCTTCGCGAGGAGGTCCAGCGCACGCGCCTTCGCCTCCTTGCCGGAGATCCCGAGCGTCTCCCTCATCGGCTCGACCAGCTGGCTGCCGATGGTGAAGGACGGGTCCAGGTTGGACATCGGCTCCTGCGGGACGTAGGAGATCCGCTTGCCCTGGATCCTGCGCATCTGCTTGGCCGACTTGCCGGTGAGCTCGACACCGTCGAAGACGATGCTGCCGGCGGCGACGCGCCCGCCCTCGGGGAGGAGCCCGAGGATCGAGAACGCCGTCTGGGTCTTACCCGACCCGGACTCGCCGATGAGGCCGTGGACCTCACCCTTGCGGACCGTGAGGGAGACGCCGTTGACCACCTGGGTGAGCGAGCCATCCGGCTGGTCGTAGCCGACCACGAGGCCGTCGACCTCGAGCAGCAGGTCGCGCGGGGCGGCCTCGGTCTCGGCGTGGACCTCGGCGGCGGCGCCCTCCGCGTTGACCGCGGCCTTGGCCTTGCCCTTGACCTTCTTGGGCTTGGCCGACCGCTCGAGCTCGTCTCGCAGCGCGTTGGCGAACAGCGCGAACGCGACGGACGCGAGGGCGATGATGGACGCGGGCCAGACGAGCAGCAGCGGCTGCTGGTACATCTTGGTGAACGCGTCGTTGAGCATCCCGCCCCAGGTGGGGATGGTCGGGTCGCTCATGCCGATGAACCCGAGTCCCGCCTGGATCGCGATCGCGATGAGCGTGACGATCGCGGCCTGGATGATGACGGGCGCGCGCACCACGGTGAGGATGTGCCGGCCGATGATCGACGGGTCCTTCACGCCGGCGACGCGGGCCGCGTCGACGTAGAGCTCGTTGCGGACGCCCATGACGGCCGCGTGGGTGAGGCGGTAGAAGGCCGGCGCGAGCAGGACTCCGAAGATCGCCATCGCGCCCCACAGGGTGGGGCCGATCACGGCGCGGGCGGCGAGGAGGACCACGAGCCCGGGCAGCGCCATCACGAGGCTGGTGAGCCACGCGCTGACGGACTCGAACCAGCGGCCGTAGTAGCCGGCGATGAGGCCCGAGGTGACGCCGATGGCGGCGGCGAGGAACGTCGCGAGCGCGGCACCGAGGAGGCTGTAGCGGGTCGCGAAGACCAGGCGGGCCCACACGTCGCGACCGGCCGAGTCGGTGCCGAGGAGGTGCTCGGCGCTCGGCGACGCGAGGATGTTGCGGATGTCCGCGTAGTCCGGGTCCTGGCTGGTGAGCAGCGGCGCGAGGGCCGCCATGAGGATGAGGAGCGCGATCACGATGATCGCGAACAGCCCCGTGGGGTTCTTGAGCATGCGGCGCGCGAGGTGGGAGCGGCGCCCCACGTTCTCGGCGACCTCGAGCGTGACGTCGGCAGACTGGCTCATGACAGACGCACCTTCGGGTTGAGGAACCCCTGCAGCAGGTCGAAGACGAGGTTCACGACGACGACCACCACACCCGTGGCGACGACGACCCCCATGACGATGGGGATGTCGCCCTGGGTGGTCGACTGGATGGTGAGCGGGCCGATGCCCGGGATGGCGAAGATCTGCTCGACGATGAGCGTGCCCCCCAGGAGGCCGACGAACTGCAGCGCGAGGACCGCGAGCGCGGGACCGCCGGCGTTGCGCAGCACGTGCTTGTAGATGACCTTGTTCTCGCGCACGCCGCGGCTGCGGAGCGTGCGGACCCAGTCCTGGCGCTGCGCGTCGATGACGGAGCCGCGCACCTGCTGGGCCACCGCTGCCACCGCACCGATCGACAGCGCGATGATCGGGAGCGTGACGCTCTCGAGCCACCCCGCTGGCGAGGCGGACCATCGGGTGTACCCCGTGGGCTGGAACCAACCCAGGTTGAGGGCGAAGACGTTCACCAGCAGGATCGCGATGAGGAAGCTGGGGATCGCGAAGCCGAGGATGGAGAGCACCTGGATGAGGCGGTCGACCCAGCCGCGCTTGCGGGCGGCCCACACGCCGAGTGCGATGCTCACCAGCGCGCTGATGAGGACCGTGCCGACCACGAGGGTGAGCGTGACCGCGAGGCGGGAGGTGATGGTCTCCGCGACCGGCTGGCTGCTGAACCAGGAGCGGCCGAAGTCGCCGTGGAGCGCGTTGCCGAGCCAGTCGATGTAGCGGGGGACCAGGGGCTCGTTGAGCCCGAGCTCCTCGGCCTTCTTCGCGACGGTCTCCTCCGTCGCGGTCTGACCGAGGATCTGGCGGGCGATGTCGCCGCCGCTGAGGTAGAGGAGCAGGTACGCGATCGTGGTGATCGCGAAGAGGAGGACGACGCCAGCGCCCAGGCGTCGCAGGGTGAATTGCACCATCGGAGGGATCCTTTGCCGATGCTTCAGTGGGAGGGGGTGGGTGCCGGGCCGCGCGGGGCGCGGCCCGGCACCGCGATCGGCCGTCAGGCCGGCTTGATGGTCCAGAGGTAGGGCCAGGTGTTACCGGTCTGCGCCTCCGCCGTGGTGCCCTCGGCGACCACCTTGGTGTTGTCGGTCCGGTAGAAGGGCACGAACCACGCCTGGTCGACGATGTACTGGTTCAGCTCCGCGCCCGCGGCCTCGTCACCCAGCTGGATCTGGCCGATGAGGTCCTCGACGGTCGGGTCCTCGTAGTGCAGGAAGTTGAAGGTCGCGTCCGCGGCGATCTGGAACGACGCGAGCTGGAAGTCGCTCGGGTCCTGCTGAAGGATCATGATGGTCGCCGGCCACTTGCCCGCCACCATGTCGGAGATGAAGTTCGCCGGGGCGACGTCCTCGTAGACCACCGTGATGCCCACGTCGGCCAGCTGCTGCTGGACCAGCGTCAGCCACGACTGGTTGAACGCGGCGGTCGAGGGCATCGTGATCTCGAGTCCGTCCGCGTAGCCGGCCTCCGCGAGGAGCGACTTCGCCTTCTCGGGGTCGTACGGGTAGGTCTCGTTGAGCGACTCGTCGTAGCTGGGCGACGTGGTCGGGAAGATCTGGCCCGTGGTGGTGCCGTAGCCCGCCGCGAAGGCCTGAAGGATCGCGTCGCGGTCGAACGCGTAGGCGATCGCCTGGCGCACCTTGACGTCCGCGAGGGCCTCGTTGAGCACGCCGCCGCGGTCGCCCAGGATGAGGCCGACCCAGTCGAGTTGGTTGGTCACGGCCGAGTAGCCGGAGGCCGTCATCTGGTCGAGCTGCGTGAGGTCGATCACCGAGGCGACGTCGACCTGGCCGCCCTGCACCGCGTTCAGCATGGCGGTGGAGTCCGTGTAGACGTTCGCGACCACGCGGTCGTAGTGCTGGTCCTCGGAGTTCCAGTAGTCGGGGTTCTTGTCGAACACGTACGTGGTGCCGGGGACGGTCTCGCCCACGTTGAGGGTGTACGGGCCCGAACCGATCGGCACGGTGTCCACGTCCGCGGTGTCGAAGGCCGCGGGAGACTCCTGCAGGCCGGCGTTCTGGGTGAGGTACACCTCAAGGGCCGGGTCGGGCTCGCTCATGGTGATCTCGACGGTGTCCGCGTCCACCGCGGTCGCGTCGGCCACGCGGCCCAGGTTCGAGGCGTTCGGGGAGGTGCCGTCGCGGAAGCGCAGGATGTTCTGGGCGGCGACGTCGGCGTCGAACGCGGTGCCGTCGGTGAAGGTGACGTCGTCGCGGAGGTCGAGCGTGAGGGTCATGCGGTCCTCGCTCCACTCCCAGTCCGTCGCGAGGTTGGGCGAGATGGTGCCGTCCGGCTCCATGCGCAGCAGCGAGTCGTAGACGGCCTGCATCATGGGCGACTCGTTGGCCCAGTTCGAGTTCGCGGCCGCGAACGAGGTGACCTGGGCGATGACGCCGAGGGTGACGGTGCCGCCGGACTCGGAGCCGCCCTCGGAGGCGCCGCTCGTGGTCGGGTCGGACGAGGAGCCGCCGGAGCAGCCCGCCAGAGCGGCGACCGAGACGGCGGCTGCCGTGGCGATCAGTGCTCGCTTTCGAGTGAACATCGTTGTTCCTTCCGCGTGGGGAGAGCGGCCCCTCGATGGACCGATGCGTGCCACCGTAACCCTAAACCCGAGTGACAGCAAGGTATTTATCAAAGCGTTATCAAAGGTCGAATGGATATGCGTACTGGGAGCGAGCACAGTCACCGAGAGCCACAATTCCCGGTCTCACCTGGCATGACAACGGGCCCGGCGCCGCCGCGCCGGGCCCGTCCTGGGCACACCCGAAGCCGCCGTCAGGCGACCGTGATCACGACCCGCGCATAGGAGGTCAACGGGACCGGCGCATCGTCCACCGCCTCGACGATCACGTGGATCGCGTCGCCGGCACGCGCGTCTGCCGGGATCCCGATCACGAGCGTCACCCCTGACAGATCCACCGTCGCTGGCGCCTCGCAGGAGCCCGCCTCGCGGTACTCCCAGGCCCCCAGCGTGACGGGGTCGCCGTCCGGATCGCTCGCGCGCAGCGTCACCTCCACGCGCTCCCCCGCCGCCGCGGCGAGGTCCACGCCGGGCTCGACGGTGAGCTCAGGGGCGTGGTTCGCATCCTCGTAGCGCGGCGTGACGCTCCACCGCAGGCGGGCGGCGAGGTCACGCTGGAACGCGCCGAGCCAGCGCGCCGCCGCGTAGTCGTTGACGGTGGTGCCGAACGGGGTCTCGACCGGCGCCATGCCCTCCGGGAGCGCATCGTGGGCGAGCCCGCTCACCCATTCGCGGGGGTCGGTGGGGCTGAGCGCCTGGCGGCCGCCCCAGCCGCCGAAGTGCGGCCCCTCCCAGTTCCGGAGCCCGTTGTCGATGTGCATCGCGAAGTTCGAGGAGTCACCCTCGGAGATCCAGGCGCCGGGTGGGAAGACGGGGCACCAGACGCGGTAGCCGAGCGTCTCGAGCTCCGCCTGGGTCTTGCCGGCGATCCCGAAGTAGTCCTCGTCGTCGAAGCCGTCCGCCATCTGGAGGCCATCGCCCCAGACGCGGTACGCGGCGCCGATGGGCCCCACGCTCGAGACATGCTCGCCCATCCACTCGGGAGTGAGGTAGACCTGGTCCTCGGGCCGGACCACGAGGCGCGCGAAGTAGCCCCACGCCATGGTCGCGCACTCGCGGAGCTCGAGCTCGGGCCAATGGGGGCGGATGTACTCGTCCCACGTCTGGTCCTGCTTACCGAAGCTGGTGATCACGGTGCGCGCGACCACGGCCCGGTACGTGTCCTCCCACGTGCCGGCGCGCTTGGCTCGCTCCTCGATCGACAGCAGGGCGCGGGCGATGGTGTTGGTGCCGCCCCAGGCCTGCACGAAGACCTGGCGGTCGTCGCCGTCGAGCAGCACGTCCTCGATGAGGCGTGAGCCGTCCGTCTCCTCGGCCATGTCGCCCTTGGTGAGGATGTTGCCCTGCTTGACGAGCGCGCGGAGGCGCTCGGGGGACGGGTAGCGGGCGTCGTGGACGCGAAGGTTGTCCCACGCCTGCGCGTACGCGTCGACCGCCTGGTCGATGTGGCCGCGAGCGCCAGCGGGTGGCCAGCGGTGGGGCTCGACCCCCGCGGCGGGGTCGCCGGCCCAGTGGAACTGGCTCGACGAGTAGATCAGGCCGGCGAGGTCGACCTCGTTGCTGTAGAGCACCAGGCGGAGCATCGAGTTGAGGTCGTCGAGCTCCGGGTCCGTGGTGACGATCACCCGCGGGCGGGGGGTTCCGCCGGGCTGGTCCGCTGCTGTCATGGTCGCCTCCTTGCGATGCGGCGCGATGCGATGCGTCCCTCGCACCCACGCCGTCGAATGTTCATTCGCTAGCGAATGACGGTACCCCATCGTCGTCGCCGCGGGGAGGGACGGGGGGGTCGCGGCTACCATGTGCGCGTGACCGCCGACCGCCTCTCCCCCAAGGGCGCGGCGCGGCGCGAGGCGATCCTGGCGACCGCCATGACGGAGCTTGCCGCGAACGGGTACGGCGGCACCACGGTGCGCGCGATCGCACGAGCCATGGGCGCGGAGCCGGCGCACATCCTCTACTACTTCGGGACGCGCGAGGCGCTGCTCGAGGCGCTCGTGGAACGCTGGGATGCCCGCTCGCATGCGAGCAATCGCAACCCGCTCCACGTGCTCGACGCGTACGCGGAGGCGATCCGCGACAACCTCGCGATCCCCGGGATCGTGCACCTCTATCTCGCGTTCGCCGCCGAGGCCGCGGAACCCGCGCATCGTTCCCACGACTTCTTCGCGCGGAGGTTCGCCGACGTCCACGCGCTGCTCGCGGGCGGGATCCGCGCCGAGCAGGAGGCCGGCACGATCGACGCGTCCGTCGACGCGGGCGCCGCCGCCCGCGAGCTCATCGCGGTCGCGGACGGCATGCAGCTGCAGGCGCTCGTCAACCCGCGGGTCGACGCCCCGCGTGCGGTGGAGCGGGCCATCCACGCGCTCCGCACCCACCGCGACTAACGGGGTTCAGGCGTCCCGGATCTGGCGGAGCGCCTCCTCGAGCGTGGCGATGATCGACGCGGTCTCGGCATGCGTGTGCAGCGGCGATTCGTGGCGCCCCTCGCCGACGTATCGGGCGAGCGCGGTCGCCTCCCAGCACAGCGCGTCCATGAGTCCCACGCCGGTCGGGTCGTGCCAGACGTGCTGCTCCCCCATGAATGGATTCCCTGAGAGCACCATGTCCGCGGGGATATGGAAGGGCCCCTCGAGCTCGAGGCTCGCCTCGGAGCCTGCGATCAGCCCTCGCGTCGGGGTGCGGGCGATCATCGAGGTCCACAGCGTCGACTGAGCCGCGCCGTGCGCGAGCACCACCGTCGCGTGGGCGTCCACGCCCGTGTCCGTCATCGCGCCGATCGCCGTGACCTCGTCCGGCGCACCGAGCACCATCGAGTCGAGCTGCACGGGATAGATGCCGAGGTCGAACAACGCGCCGCCACCGAGGTCGGCACGGAACAGGCGATGCTCCGGCGGGAACCACTGGCCGTGGTCAGCAGTGACATGGCGAATCTCGCCGAGCGCGCCGTCCGCGACGAGCTGTCGGATGACGGACGCCTTGGGCTGGTAGCGGCTCCACATCGCCTCCATCACGAACACACCGGCCGCGCGACCGGCGTCGAGGACCTCGCGTGCGTCTGCGGCCGTCATCGCGATCGGCTTCTCCACGAGGACGTGCTTGCCCGCGGCGATCGCCTGCAGGGCGAGGGACCGATGCTCGTTCTGAGTGGCCGCGATGTAGACGACGTCGACGCCGGGGTCACCGACGAGCTCCTCGGCGGAGGCATACGCGCGATCGATGCCGTGCCGTCCGGCGAAAGCCTCCGCGCGGTCCAGGGCACGGGAGGACACGGCCACCACCCGCTGCGCCGTGTGGCGACGCATCGCGCCGACGAACATGTCGGCGATCCACCCGGGGCCGATCACGCCCCAGCGCAATGTGGGCTCACCCTGCCCTGGGATGAAGATCTGCGGGTCAGGGAAAACTGAGGCGAACATCGTCGTCCTTCCTATGGCATGCTGACGTCGGTCACCATAACCTATCGGTGATAAAAAAAGCCCGTCGAAGGAGATGAGCCATGAGCCCCGCCCCCGCATCCGACCGCACGGATCGCCGCGCCCAGCTCGAACAGCAGCACACCGCCCTCTCGCTCACGCGCTTCGATCTCGCCGACGCCTGGACGCTCGGGTCGTGGGTGGTCGAGCGTGCGCTCACCGCGGGTCACCACATCGCCGTGGACATCCGCCGCCCCGGGCACGTGCTCTTCCACGCCGCACTGCCCGGCGCGACGCCGGACAACGACCAGTGGATCGCCCAGAAGTCGACCGCATGCCTCCGGCTCGAGACCGCGACGGCGCTGCTCGCGCTCCGCTTCGCCGAGGCCGGGCTCGACCCGCTGCGCGGGTGGCTCCCCGAGGGAGCCTTGGCAGCCGGCGGCTCGGTCCCCGTCCGCGTCGATGGCGTGGGGGTCGTGGCCGCCCTCACCGTGTCCGGCCTCGCATCGGACGAGGATCACGATCTCGCGGTCGCAGCCATCGAGGCACTCAGGGAGAGCCAGGCGTGACCGCCGCGATCCCCTCGCCCCCGCCGCGCACCCTCGCGTCGGGTCAGCGCTGCCGAGTGCGCGTCTTCGACGTCGTGACGCGGGCGGTCGAGACCGTCCACGAGACCGATACCGTGCTGCTCGAGGCTCCCAACTGGCACCCCGACGGGCGGCTCGTCCTCAACGGCGACGGCGTGCTGTGGTCGCTCGACCCGGCGAGCGGTGACCTCGCGCGCATCGAGATCGACGGCGTCCCCGACCTCAACAACGACCACGTCCTCGCTCCGGACGGTGAGACCATCTACGTCTCAGCGAACGACTGGCACATCTACCAGGCGCCCCTCGTCGGCGGCACCGCCCGCCGCGTCACCGCCGACCGCGACGGCCGCATGCACTTCCTTCACGGCGTCAGCCCCGACGGCACGGCCCTCGCCTACATCGGCCTGCAGCCCGCCGACGGCGACTGGTGGGCCCGCGCCGAGGTGTTCGTCACCGCGGTCGACGGATCCTGGGAACGGCGGCTCGAGGCGGCGGGGTCGCCCGCGGACGGGTCCGAGTTCTCGCCCGACGGCGCATGGATCTACCTCAACACCGAGGCCTTCACGGAGGCGCCCGGTCACGCGCAGATCGCGCGGATCCGGCCCGGTGGCACCGGTGTCGAACGGCTCACCGTCAGCGATCGGGTCGACTGGTTCCCGCACCTCGCGCCCGATGGCCACCACACCGTCTACCTCAGCTACCCCGCGGGAACCATCGGTCACCCTCCGGATCTCGACGTCGAGCTGCGGCTCGTCACCGGCGACGCGTGGGACGCGCCCGAGACGGTGGTCGCGCTGCACGGCGGCCAGGGCACCATCAACGTCAACAGCTGGGCGCCCGACTCGCGACGGTTCGCCTTCGTGGACTACCCGCTCGACTGACCAAGGGACGATGCGGGCCTACAGCACCGCGTACCTCAGCAGCACCGTCCCGTCGGAGAACACCCGCTGCTCAAGCAGCTCCAGCCGCAGTCGCACGCCGTCGGGGAGCGCGCGCCGGCCTCCGCCGACCGTCACCGGCGCGACCGCGAGGATGACCTCGTCGACCAGCCCCGCCGCGAGCGCCTGGCCCGCGAGCTCCGGCCCGCCGATGTCGAGGTCGCGGTCCGCGCCCTCCTTCAGCGCCGCGACCTCGGCCGCGTCGAAGTCCCGCACGATCCGCGCCCGCGGAACCCCCGCATCGTCCAGCGTCCGCGAGTAGACCACGGTGTCCGAGTCGATCCAGGCGTCCGCGAAGCGCTGGTACAGCGGCGTGATCGCGGGGTCGGCGGCCATCTCGTGCCAGACCGCCATCACCTGGTGCATCTTGCGGCCGTAGAGGTGGGTGCCGACGGTCGCCTCGAGGTCCGCGAACCAGTCGTGGAGCTCGTCGACGGGCTCGGTGAAGTCGAAGCCCCCGTCGGCGTCCACGTAGTAGCCGTCGAGCGAGCAGTTGATCGCGTAGATGAGCTTGGCCATGGCGCGGGCTCCCTTCCCCGGTCACGGTAACCCGCGGGCAGTCCTAGGGTGGGCTCATGACCCTTCCTCACCTCACGCTCAACGACGGCCACACCCTCCCCGCGGTCGGATTCGGCACGTACCCCCTGGTAGGCGACCAGGGCGGACGTGCGATCCTGTCCGCGCTCGAGAACGGCTACCGGCTGCTCGACTCCGCGGTGAACTACGAGAACGAGGGCATCGTGGGCCGCGCGATGCGCGACTTCCTGCGCGAGTCCGGCGTCCCGCGCGGCGAGGTCACGGTGCAGACCAAGCTGCCCGGCCGCCACCACGGCTTCGAGCGCGCCGTCCAGTCCGGCGAGGAGTCCCGCGCGCGCCTGGGCGTGGACCGGATCGACGTCATGCTCATCCACTGGCCCAACCCGATCACGGGCACGTACAAGGAGGCGTGGCGCGCGCTCGTGGAGCTGCGCGAGCGCGGCGTGGTGCGGTCGATCGGGGTGAGCAATTTCAACGAGCGCCTGCTCGACGAGATCATCGCGGACTCCGGCGTCACCCCCGCCATCAACCAGGTCGAGCTGCACCCCTACTTCCCGCAGACCTCCCTGCTCGCGAAGCACGCCGAGCTCGGGATCGTCACGCAGGCGTGGAGCCCGCTGGGCAAGCGCCAGGCGCCGTACGACGAGCCCGTGGTGGTCGCCGCCGCTTCCCGGCTGGGGGTCACCCCCGCCCAGGTGATCCTGCGCTGGCACCTCGAGCGCGGCTCGCTGCCGCTGCCCAAGTCCGCGACCCCGTCGCGCCAGGTGGAGAACCTGTCCGTCGCCGACTTCTCGCTGCTGCCCGAGGAGGTCGAGGCGATCACCGCGCTCGGTCGCCCGGACGGCCGGCTGTTCGACGGCGACCCCGAGACGCACGAGGAGATGTAGCAGGGACGATGCGCGAGCCGGGTTCTCGTACGAGGCCCGGCCCGCGCATCATGCCCGCTATACGGCGGCCGCGTCCTGCTCCGCCTCCATCCGGGCGTTGAAGTCGCGCTTGCTCGACTGCCAGCCGTCCTCGTTCATGCCGGTGCGCCAGTAGCCCGAGATGGACACCTGCGCGCGCGGGACGCCGAGCTCGTTGAAGAGGTGCCGGCGCAGCGGCTTCACCATGTCGGCGTTGCCGTGCACGAAGGCCTCGACGGCCTCGGGCGCGGCGCCTTCCGGGAGCCCCGCTGCCACGACCGCGCGCGAGAGCGCCTCGCCGTAGCCGTCGCCGGGGCCGCGGTGGACCCAGTGGATGCGCGTGCGCCCGGTGGCGGGAAGCTCCTGCTCCTCCTCCGCGGAGGCGACCTCGAGATAGGCCTCGACCCGCGCATCGTCCCTGGTGGTGCTCAGGTTCTCGAGGGCGGCGGCGATCGCGGGGATCGCCGACTCGTCGCCCACCAGGAGGTGGAGGCTGGCCGTGGGGCTCGGCGCCCAGGCACCGCCGGGGCCCACGAAGCTCAGCGTGTCGCCGGGTCGGGCGGCGGCGGCCCAGGGGCCGGCGAGCCCCTCGTCGCCGTGGATCACGAAGTCGATCGCGAGCTCGCGGGCGCTCATGTCGAGGCTGCGGATCGTGTAGGTGCGCGTCACGTCGCCGAACTTCAGCTTGACGTAGTGGTCCGTGAAGGTGAGGTCCGGGAGCTCGTCGAGGTCTGGGCCGGTGAGCGTGACCCGCACCATGCCGGGCGCGAGGCGCTCCGTGCGGGTCACCGTGAGCGTGCGGGTGGGGCGTGCGGGGCGGCCTTCGGGGCGGCCTCCGGGGCGAGGGTCTGCCATCCCTGCATCGTATGCGGAATCGCACGGGATGATGTCATCGCTGGTATTCGCGGATTTCTAGTTGCCCACATCCCTTTTGTCCTGAATGTCAGACCCCTCTGGTGTGATGGTTCTATGGATGCACCGCACCTGTTCGATGACTCGCCCGGCGGCTCTGGCGCCGGGTTCGCGTCGGCGTGTGTGGATGCTCGGGTGGCGGTGGGGACGATGCGGTCGATGGCTTCCGTCGCCGGGTCGCCTGACGCGGTGGAGCGGTTCGGGGCGGCGGCTCAGGTCGCGGCCGAGATGGATCTGGTCCTCGCACGCATGGCCCGAGACATCGACGTGCAGTCCGATGTACCTGGGGGTGGGCTCGCGAAGCATCACGGCTTCCGCTCCGCGGCGGATCTGGTCGCCTCGACGATGGGTACCCACAAGGCCGAGGCGGTCCGGCTGATCGAGGTCGGACGGGCGCTCGAGGAGAGGGAGCGGGGAGGCACGCCGGATCCGGGTCCTGATCCGGATGAGCCGAATCCTGACGACCCCGATCCGGATGACCCTGAGGACAACGATCCGCCTGACCCGCCGGATCCTCAGCCCACCCCGCAGGCGAAGCCGCAGGTGCGCTACCGCGCGATTGTGACCGAGGCGCTCGACGCCGGGCTGATCTCCGCGAAGTGCGGATCGCAGATCCTCGTCATGCTCGACTCGCTCTGTGACGAGGTGACGGATGAGGCGAAGGAGGAGGCCGCGACCGAGCTGGTGGCACGTGCCCGGGGCTTGGACGCCTTCGCGTTCTCCAAGATCGTGCAACGGTTCAAGGCCGCCCTCGATGTGGAGCAGCATGAGCGCAACGAGGCGCAGAAGCGTCAGGCCCGCTACCTGAAGATCGGGGACAACAGCCGAGGCATGGTCGAGATCCGCGGCGAGCTCGACCCCGAGACCGCCGCGCCGTTGCGTGCTGCGATCGACAAGATGGTCGGCGACCAGATGCGACGCAGCCGCGACATCCCCGGCGAAGACCTCCGCACCAGCGACCAGATGCGTGCCGACGCGCTAGCAGACCTCGCCCGTCACGCCCTGGGCTGCGAGACCACGACCGCGTTGTTCGCCCACGCCAGCGTCGTCGTCCGCGCCACCGCTCAAGATCTCGAATCCGGCACCGGGTTGGCAGAGGTCGACGGCTGCAGCCAGCCGATCAGCATCACCGTCGCGCACCGCATGATCAGCTCCGCCATCCTCATCCCCGCCCTGGTGGGCTCGAAGGGCGAGCTGCTGAAGCTGGGACGGAAGATCTACCCGTTCTCCCGCGCGCAACGCATCGCCCTGGGCGAGCGTGACGGCGGCTGTGCGAAGTGCGGAGCCCCACCGGCCTGGGCGGAGGCCCACCACATCATCTACTGGTCCAGAGGCGGCCCCACCAACCTGTCCAACGGAGCACTTCTTTGCTCCCACTGCCACCACGTCATCCATGATCAAGGCTGGCAGATCCGCGCCACCGACACCGAGATCTGGTTCATCCCACCCGCCACCGTCGACCCGACACGCACCCCCTGGCAAGGCGGCCGAGCACGCTTCGGCACGCCCCGCCCCTGGAACAAGAAGGTCACCACCGACGGCGGCAACGGCAGCCACTCCGGCACCCCGCCCGAATAGCTCACCCGCCCCGCGGCGCCACCCCGTCCCGGGCGGCGCCGCACCAGCACGTCCGGGCACGTCCAGGCACGTGTGGTCGCCACCACCGAGCGCGCCGGCACCACCGCCACCCGGCCACCCCCGGCGGCGCACCGACCCGCGCGACCCGACCCCCGCATCGTCCCGCGCGACCCGACCCCCGCATCGTCCCGCGAACCACCAGGTACACGTGCCGAAGGTCACACCTGCACGCGGTGTCACGCCGATAGGATGGGCACGCCGACGAAGCCGCCCCCACTCCCCACGAAGGAACCCCATGCGCGAGAGCTACGCGAAGGCCGAGCAGATCGTCTCGACCCTGTCCACCGACGAGAAGACCCGCCTGGTCTCGGGCCGGGACGCATGGACCACGGAGGCGCTCGACGAGCACGGCGTGCCGTCCGTCATGCTCACCGACGGCCCCCACGGCGTGCGCAAGCAGACCGGGGCGACCGACCACATCGGCCTCAACGCCTCGGTGCCCGCCACCTGCTTCCCGCCGGCCGTCACGCTCGGCTCCACGTGGGACCCGTCGCTGATCGAGGAGGTGGGCGTCGCGCTCGGCCGCGAGAGCCGCGCCAACGACGTCGCCGTCCTGCTGGGCCCCGGCCTCAACATCAAGCGCCACCCCGCCGGCGGCCGCAACTTCGAGTACTTCTCCGAGGACCCGTTCCTCGCCGGCAAGATGGCCGGCGCCATGGTCCGTGGCATCCAGTCGCAGGGCGTGGGCGCGTGCCTCAAGCACTACGCGGCGAACAACCAGGAGTTCTTCCGCATGTCCGTCGACACCGTGGTGGACGACCGCACCCTGCGCGAGATCTACCTCACCGGCTTCGAGATCGCCGTGAAGGAGTCGCAGCCGTGGACGGTGATGTGCTCCTACAACAAGATCAACGGTGAGCACGCCGACATGAGCCGCACGCTCCTCACCGACATCCTCCGCGACGAGTGGGGCTTCGACGGCCTGGTCATGTCGGACTGGTTCGCGGTGTCCGACCGCGCCCTCGGTATCTGCGCCGGCCTCGACCTCGAGATGCCCGGCAGCAACGGCACCTGGGACGCGGAGATCAAGGACGCGCACGCGAAGGGCCTGCTCACCACCGCGGAGCTCGACCTCGCCGCGACCCGCGTGATCGACCTCGCGCTGCGCAGCCGCAACGATGCCGCCTCGTCCCAGTCGGACCCCGCCACCCACCATGAGCTCGCACGCCGCGCGGCCGCCGCCGGCACCGTGCTCCTCACCAACGACGGCATCCTCCCGCTCGAGCGCACCGGCAGCATCGCCGTGGTGGGCGCCTTCGCGAAGAAGCCCCGCTACCAGGGCGCGGGCTCCTCGCTGGTGAACCCCACGCAGCTCGACACCTTCCTCGAGGCGCTCCGTGCCGCGGTCGGCGACCAGGCCACCGTCCACTACGCCCCCGGCTACGACGCGAAGACCGGCGAGACCGAGGAGGCCCTCCTCGCCGAGGTCCGCGACACCGCACGCAAGGCCGACGTCGTCATCGTCCTCGCCGGCCTGCCGAACTCGTACGAGTCCGAGGGCTTCGACCGCGAGCACCTGCGCCTTCCCGACGGACACATCGCCACCATCGCCGCCGCCACCGAGGCCAACGACCGGACCGTGGTCGCCCTCCTCAACGGCTCCCCGATCGAGATGCCGTGGGTGGACCGCCCCGCCGCGATCGTCGAGGCGTACCTGGGCGGCCAGGCCGGCGGCTCCGCGCTGGCGGACGTCCTCCTGGGCGACGTCGCCCCCGGCGGCCGCCTCGCCGAGTCCTTCCCGGTCTCCGCCTCGGACCTGCCCTCGGACCGCGACTTCGCCCGCCGGCCCACCCAGGTCCAGTACCGCGAGGGCCTCTACGTGGGCTACCGGTTCCACGACGCCTCGGGCGTCGCCGCGCGCTTCCCGTTCGGCCACGGCCTCAGCTACACCGCCTTCGACCACTCCGGCCTCACCGTGCGCAAGGTCAAGGACGGCTACTCCGTCACCGTGACCGTCACCAACGTGGGCCCCCGCGCCGGCGCCGAGGTGGTCCAGGTCTACGTGCGCGATCCCGAGTCGATCGCCTACCGCCCCGAGAAGGAGCTCAAGGGCTTCGCGAAGGTGCACCTCGAGCCCGGCACCTCGGAGAAGGTGACGATCCGTCTCGACCGCCGCGCCTTCGCGGTGTGGGACGTGCGCGCCCAGGAGTGGCGCGTCGAGCCCGGCGAGTTCGAGATCCTGGTCGGCGCCTCCTCCACCGACATCCGCGCCCGCCGCACCGTCACCGTCGCGGAGGGCGAGGCGGTCTTCCCGTCGCACGGGCCGTCCGCGTTCGTCGCGACCGACGACGAGTTCCGCACCATGCTCGGCTCCGAGATCCCCGAGCCCGCCGGCGTGGTGCCCTTCCACCGCGACTCGACCATCGCCGACCTGCGCGAGACCGTGACCGGGCGCACCACTGCGAAGATCCTCACCCAGCAGGCGAGCAAGCAGTTCCAGTCCGACGAGGCCGACGACTCCATGGAGCTCATGCTCGAGGCCTCCCTCAAGGCGGCACCGCTGCGGATGGTCGCCATGGCGAGCGGTGGCAAGCTCACGCTCAAGTACCTCGACCGCATGATCGCCGTGCTCAACGGCACCTCCGCGAAGGCCTGGCGCAACCGCGGCTGAATCCGCGCACCCCGGCGCCCCACGGGGCAAGATGGGTAGCGGGGCGGCCCGAGCCGCCCCGCTACCAGGGGAGGCGCCATGACCAGCACGGGCGGCAGCACCGGCACCAAGGTCCGCGAGCCGATGACGCGCGGTGACCTCGCGCGGTGGGTGTTCTGGCCGTCCGCGGTCCTCATCCTGGGCTTCGTGGCGTTCGCGATGATCGCGCCCAACGCCGCCGAGTCGCTGTTCGACGCGATCCAGCGCGACATCATCAACGCGTTCGGCTGGTACTACGTCCTCATCGCGGCCTTCTTCGTCGCCGTCACCCTCTACCTGGGCTTCTCCCGCTACGGAGACATCACGCTGGGCAAGGACGGCGAGGAGCCCGCCTTCAGCAAGTTCTCCTGGTACGCGCTGCTTTTCGCGGCCGGCATGGGCATCGGCCTCGTCTTCTACGGCGTCGCGGAACCCCTCTCCCACTACGCCGACCCGCGTCCGGGCGTCACCGGCACCGAGACCCAGCTCGCGCAGTCCGCCATGTCGCAGACGTTCCTCCACTGGGGCCTGCACGCCTGGTCCATCTACATCGTCGTGGGTCTCGCGATCGCGTACGCCGTGCATCGTCGCGGGCGCCCGGTGTCGATCCGATGGGCGCTCGAGCCGCTGCTCGGCAAGACCGTCGAGGGCCGCTGGGGCAACGTCATCGACATCACCGCGGTGCTCGGCACGCTGTTCGGCATCGCGACCTCGCTGGGCCTCGGCGTCCTCCAGATCTCTGCGGGCCTGTCCTCCGCCGGCATCGCCGAGCCGACCACCACCACCCAGGTGGTCCTCATCATCATCATCACGATCGTCACGCTCTTCTCCCTGCTCACCGGCCTCGCCCGCGGCATGAAGTGGCTGTCGAACATCAACCTCGCGCTCGCCGGGATCCTCCTGCTGTACGTCCTCTTCAGCGGCCCCACCCTGTTCCTCCTGCGCGAGTTCGTGCAGTCGATCGGCAACTACATCCAGAACTTCGTGGGCCTGAGCTTCAACGTCTCCGCGTACGCGGGCGCCGAGGGCGCCGCCTGGCAGGCCACCTGGACCACCTTCTACTGGGGCTGGTGGATCGCGTGGGCGCCGTTCGTCGGCGTCTTCATCGCGCGCGTCTCCAAGGGCCGCACGGTCCGCGAGTTCGTCTGGGGAGTGCTGCTGGTCCCGGCGATGATCACGTTCCTGTGGTTCGCCGTCATGGGCGGCACGGCGCTGTACCAGGAGCTCTTCGGCAACGGCGGGCTGATCGGCGCGGACGGCAGCATCGACACCGAGGGCGCCTTGTTCGACATGCTCGCCGACCTCCCCGGAGGCGCCGTCGCGAGCTTCGGCGCGATCCTGCTGGTCGGCATCTTCTTCGTCACCTCGTCGGATTCGGGGAGCTTCGTGCTGTCGATGCTCACGTCCGGCGGCCAGGAGACCCCGGCCCGGTGGCTACGAGTGTTCTGGGCCTGCACCACCGCGGCGGTCGCGATCGCGCTCCTCATCTCGGGCGGCCTGCTCGCGCTGCAGACCGCGGCGATCATCACCGCGCTGCCCTTCAGCTTCGTGATGATCGGCATGGTCGTCTCGCTGTTCCGCGCCTTCGAGCGCGAGCATCGGGCCTACCTGCGGGCCACGCGCGAGCAGTTCGTCGAGCACATCGGCGACACCTACGGCCTCGAGGTGCCCGCGGCGGACTCCGCGACGCAGCCACGCCTGCGCATGGCCTGGCGGCGCCGTCGGAGGGACGATGCGACGGCCACCCGGCAGTCCGGCTCACCGGCCGCTCCGGTCGCCGAGGCCGATGGTTCCGCGGAGCCCGCGCCCGAGCAGCACTTCGAGTCGCTTGACACGGACTCGATCGCGATCGCTCACCGCGAGAGCGAGGCGGACCCGGGCGGGGCGGCCGGCGCCGACGACGACGCGAAGGGCACCTGACGCACGCCCGTACGCTTGATCCGTGACGTTCTCGTACGCCCTGGGTCTGCCGCGACAGCTGGTGCTCTCCGTCGTCGCCGTGTCGGCGGTCGAGATCCCTGTCGCGCATCTGCTGCTCGCGCGGTGGAACCCCATGGTGGCGCTGGCGGTCACCGTCCTGTCCATCGTGTTCATCGCGTACGTCTTCGTCGACTGGGTGGCCGCCGTCCGGCGACCGCTCCTGCTCGACCGGGACACCCTCACCCTGCACCGCGGCCTCCGCGCGCCGGTCGAGGTCCCCGTCCGGAGCATCGCCTCCACGCGGGCCGTGCCGTCGAACGACGGCCTGCCCAAGGAGGCCCTCCGCACGGTCTACGCGGGCGAGGCGAACGTGCTCATCACCCTCGAGGACGGCACCGCGCACGCGGTCGCGGCGGACGATCCGGTCGCGCTCATCGCGGCGCTGACCCGGGTGGGCTCGGCGCCGGCCTCCAGCAGCACGCACACCTCGACCTTGCCCTCGGGCCCTTCCGGCCCCATGATCGGCACGTCCAGGTAGTGCTCGTACCAGCACGCGAAGTCCTGCCCCGTGGTGGTGCGGGCGGTCGCCGGCGTGATGCCGGCCTCCGCCCAGGAGTCCATGAGCCCGCGTGAGACCTCGCCGAGGTGCGCGTACGCCCCCGTGAAGCGCGCGATCGAGTAGGTCCCCTCGGGCAGCAGGTCGGGTTCGATGGGCGAGCCTTCGAGGTCGGCGGGATCGACCAGGTGTCCCACCTCGATCGCGAAGTGGCCGTCGCTGCGCGCGGAGACGTAGCGGATGATCGCTCCGCGCGGCGCGATCCCGCGGGACGCGAGCAGCGACGCGACGCGATCGAACTCCTCGCCGACCACGTGCGGCAGCCGCTCCAGCGTGACCTCCATGGGCATCGCGACGTACGCGCGTGCGGGCAGATGCTCGGTGACGTTCATCGGTACTCCGGGTTGGGGTGGTCGAACCGTGCGCCGGCGTCCCACTCCTTACGGGAGTTGCCCCCCGAGGGGAAGCCGCCGCCATCCTTGAGCCAGCGGGCCGTGTGGAGCAGGTTCCACGTCATGAACGTGGTGTTGCGCCGGGTGAAGTCGTTCTCGGGGCCGCCGCTGCCCTCGTCGAGGTAGGAGGGCCCGGGGCCCACCTCGCCGATCCATCCCGCGTCGGCGTTCGGCGGGATCGTGTACCCGAGATGCTGGAGCGAGTACAGGACGTTCATCGCCACGTGCTTGACGCCGTCCTCATTGCCGGTCACCACCACGCCCGCGGTGCGCCCGTAGTAGAGGTACTGGCCGCGCTCGTTGAGCTGGCCTGACAGCCCGTACAGCCGCTCGATCACGCGCGTCGCGATCGACGACTTGTCACCCAGCCACAGTGGCGTCCCGAGCAGCAGGATATCGGCGTCGAGGATGCGGGGCGCGAGCACGGGCCAGTCGTCTCGATCCTGGTTTCCGCCGGGAACGTCCTCGCGCATGTCCGGGTAGACGCCCGGCGCGATGGCGTGGTCGACCGCGCGGATGACGTCCACGCTCACGCCCTGCGCGCGCATGATCGCGATCGCGTTGTCCAGGAGCCCCTGCGTGTGCGACAGCGTGGGCGACGGCTTGAGCGTGCAGTTCACCACGACGGCCGTGAGGTCCGAGAAGTCCGGGGTGCTCATGGCTCCGACGCTACGTCAGGACCGCGCCCCTGTCAGGACGAGCGGACGGTGCCCTCGACGTCGATCGCCTCGTCCCTCAGCCCCACCTCGAAGCGCTGCTTCTCCCGCGTGAGCAGGACCAGCAGGATGCCCCAGAGGCCCGCATCATCGAGCAGGCCGAGCGGACCCAGCACCAGCTCGGGGATCGCGTCGATGGGCCACAGCGTGTACACGACCGCGCCGGCGGCGGCCACCCACGTCATGGGCGCGAGCCGGTGCTGACCGCTCTTCACGGCTTTGAGGAAGGTCCACCACATGGGCCCAGTATGCGCCCTCGCGCCTCAGACGACCTCGCGCAGCACGCCCGTGTGCACGTCGAACACGAACCCACGGACCTGGGTGGCGTCGACCAGGAACGGGCTGCGGCGCAGACGTTCCATCGACTGACGCAGGTCCGCGTCGAGGTCCTTGAACGACTCGGGGCTCCACGCGGGCTTGAGCCCGGTCTCGTCGAGGAGCTGGTTGCGCAGCTCATCGTCGGTGAAGGTGAGCGCGCCGCAGTCGGTGTGGTGGATGAGGATGATCTCGCGGGTGCCGAGCTTGCGCTGGGAGATCACGAGCGAGCGGATCATGTCGTCGGTGATGACGCCCCCGGCGTTCCGCATGATGTGCGCGTCGCCGACCTCGAGCCCGAGCAGCGCGAACACGTCGAGGCGCGAGTCCATGCACGCGACCACGGCGAGCTGACGGCGCGGCGGCAGCGGACGGTCGGGCGTGTAGGTGGTGGCGTACGTGCGGTTGTTGGCGACAAGCTCGTCTGCGATGCCCACGGCGGGCTCCTTCCGGGGAGGGGTTCCGGCCCAGCCTATTGCGGGCCGGCCGCCGGGGTTGCCACGATGAACCCATGCCACGCGTCCTCGTCACCGGTGCGGCCCAGGGTCTGGGCTCGGAGATCGGTCGACGCCTGTGCGACCTCGGCTACGAGGTCGTGGTCCATGGCCGGGACGCCGCGCGCACCGATGTCGCGCTGGCCGCGGTGCCGGGCGCGATGGGCGGGGTCACCGGCAGGCTCGACTCCCTCGCGTCGACCCGCCTGCTGGCGGACGATGCACGGGGCCGGGGCCCGTACGACGTGATCGTGCACAACGCCGCCCTGGGCGGCGAGCAGGCCCGCCCGGTCGCCACCGAGGACGGCCTCGACCCGCTGCTGCAGGTCAACGTGGTCGCGCCGTACCTGCTGAGCGCGCTGCTCAGCGTGCCGCGCCGCACGGTCTTCGTGGGCTCCGACTCCGCCTTCCACGGACGTCCCCTGGTCGACCTCGAGGTGCCGCCTCCGTGGAACGGGGGCCAGGTGTACGCGGACTCGAAGCTGCTGCTCACGATGCTCGCGTTCGAGCTCGCGGCGCGTCACACCGACCGCCCCGTCAACGTGGTCCACCCCGGCTGGGTGCGCACCCGCATGGGCGGACCGCTGGCGGCGCTGCCGGTGTCCGATGGAGCGGACACCCCCGTGTGGCTGGTCACCTCCGACGAGGCGGTCGCACGCCGGGGCGGGCAGTACGTCCATCGACGGCGCGCCGAGCCGCCCCCCGCGGCGGCCCTCGATCCGGTCGCGCGTGCCGCACTCATCGGGCGGCTCGCCGAGGTGACCGGCGAACACCTGCACTGACGCCCCTAGGATTCGGTTATGACACCCGCGCGCGCCTCGATGAGCGACGTGGCACGCCTCGCAGGCGTGTCCGGTCAGACCGTGTCGCGCGTAGCCAACGGATCGCTCAACGTGAGCGATGACACCCGCAAGCGCGTGCTCGCCGCCATGGAGTCCGTCGGGTACACCCCGAACACCGCCGCACGCGCGCTCCGCAGCGGCACCTTCGACACGATCGGCGTGATCGCGCACCGGCTTGCCCGGACGGGCGAGTCGAGCATCGTCGAGGCGGTGGTCGCGGCCGCCCGCGACTCCGGACACACGGTCACGCTGCTCGACATCGACTCGACGGACCACGAGGAGATGGCCGAGGCCGCGTCGCGCCTGTCCCATCAGGCCATCGACGGCCTCATCATCATCCGTGCGGAGATCGAGGACGCCGGAAGGCTGGCTCTCCCCGCGGGTCTGCCCGTCGTCGTGTCCGACGCGACCTTCGGCGGACGGCTCCCCATGATCGGCTCGGACCACGCGGGAGGTGCCCGCGCGGCGGTCGAGCATCTGCTCGAGCTGGGGCATCGCACGGTGCACCACGTCACCGGTCCCGCGGACTCGATCCCGTCGCGCGCCCGCCTCGCCGCGTGGCGAGGGGTGCTGCGGGAGAACGGGATCGTGCCGCCGGAGCCGATCCTCGGTGACTGGACCGCGGCCTCCGGCTACGCGGCCGCCGCGCTCGTTCCCGAGGAGGCGACCGCGGTGTTCTGCGCGAACGACGAGATGGCGGCGGGCCTCATGCTCGCGTGCGCCGCGTCGGGACGGAGGATCCCCGACGACCTCTCCGTCGTGGGCTTCGACGACATCCCGCTCGCCGGCTTCCTGTCACCGCCGCTCACGACGGTGCATCAACCCTTCGCCGAGCTGGGCCGACGGCTGGTCGAGGAGGTCCTCGCGCGGATCGCGCGACGGGCCCCGGTCGCGAACGTGCTAGGCGAGCCCGCGGAGTTCGTGCCGTGCACGCTGGTGGTGCGCGAGTCCACCGCCCCTCCGCGCGGCTGACTCCGACGCCCCGCCCTCGCCGTCGCTGTCGCTGTCGCTGTCGAGCGGCGTCGTCCCTGGTATACGACAAGAGGCCCCACCGTGTGGTGGGGCCTCTTGTGAAAG
>NZ_BBLW01000005.1 GCF_000971135.1 Demequina phytophila
TACCCCCAGGCAGATACCCTGATCGCATGGACGACGACGGCTGGGAGCGGCGGGCGAGCGCCCTCTGGGGCGACGAGACGGTCGACGACGAGGCGCGGCTCGCGGCCATGCGGGTCCTCTCGGCGACGGCGCCGCATCCGGCGCTCGGAGCCTTCGAGCTCGGCGGTGCGTACGACTCGGCCGGGCACGAGGCCGAGGCGGATCGGGAGTACACCGCGGCATACGAGGCCGGCCTCGCCGAGGTGGATCCCGACCGTGCCGCGCAGATGGCGGTCCAGCACGCGTCCACGCTGCGCAACCTCGGTCGGATCGACGAGGCGATCGCGCTGTTGGAGGACGCACCGGAGCACCCGTCGACCGGTGCGGCCCCGCGCGTGTTCCTCGCGCTCGCCCTGCACACCGCCGGACGGCATGACGAGGCCTTGCGAGTCGCGATCGAGGCGATCGAGCCGGGCCTGCCGCGCTATCGGCGCTCGGTGCGCGCCTACGCCGCGGCGTTGACCGCGCCGGGCGCGTCCCTCGACATACCCTGAGGTATGCGTACTCTTCTGAACATCATCTGGTTCTTCTTCGCAGGGATCGGCCTGTGGGTGTCCTACGCGATCGTCGGCGTGATCGCCTTCATCACGATCATCGGTATCCCTGCGGGTATCGCGTGCTTCCGCATCGCGAACTACGCGATCTGGCCCTTCGGCCGCGAGGTGGTACGCGACCCGAAGGCGGGCGCCTGGACCGTGATCGGCAACATCCTGTGGATCCCGCTGGGTCTCATCCTGGTGATCGCGCATGTCGCGACGGCCTTCACCCTCGCGATCACGATCATCGGCATCCCGATGGCGTGGGCGAACCTCAAGCTCATCCCGATCTCGCTCACCCCGATGGGTCGGATCATCGTCGAGACCCACTGAAGCTCTAGAGAGCAGCGACCGCCAGGACCTTGAGCACGACTTCGCCGGCCTCGTCGCTCGCCTCCAGGTCGATCGCCGCGACGATGCCCCAGTCGTGGTCGCCCGCGGGATCGTCGATGACCTGGCGCACGATCCACATACCCGCAGGCACCTCAGAGTGTTCGGTGACGGCGAGGGCCGCGCGAGCTCGCCCGTCGTCGCCGCTCGAGCCGGCTTCGACGAAGGTGAGCAGCGCTGAGGCGCGTGCGTTCGGCCCGATGCCCACCGCATCGTCCCCATGCAGGTCGAAGAGCGGCGCAAGCGCGTCCTCCCACGCCGCGGCGTCCCACCCCGCGGCCTTGTCGAGGGCGCCCAGAGCGTCGTAGTCCTCGCGCGCCGCGAGCTCGATCCTGCGGAACATCGCGTTGCGGATGAGGCGGCGCAGCACGCGCGGGTTGCCCGTGACCGGTCGGACGGGACCGGTCGCGGTCCCGGTCGGCGTCGGCGCCGCGGGGTCGGCGTCGTCCGCCTCGGGATTCGCGAGCTGTTCCCACTCGTCCAGGAGAGAGGAGTCGGTGGACCGCACGAGCTCGCCGAGCCAGTCCGTGATCTCCGCGACCTCCTCCGTGCGATGCTCCTCGGGCACCGTCTGCCGCATCGCGCGGTACGCCTCGGCGAGGTACCGCAGCGCGATCCCCTCCGTGCGCTCGAGGCCGTACGTCGACACCAGCTCGCCGAACGTCATCGCCTTCTCGAGCATGTCGCGGACTACGGACTTGGGGGAGAGCTCGGCGCCCATGATCCACGGGTTGGACCGGCGGTACATCGCGAACGCCGGCTCGAGAAGGTCGGCCAAGGGTCGCGGCCACGTCACCTCCTCGAGGGCGTCGAGGCGCTCCTCGTACTCCATGCCTTCCGCCTTCATCGCCGCCACCGCCTCGCCGCGCGCCCGGAACTGCTGCGCGACCAGAAGCTGGCGCGGATCCGACAGGGTCGACTCGATGACCGAGACCACGTCGAGCGCATGAGACGGCGACTCGACGTTGAGGAGGTCCATGGCGGCGAGCGCGAACGGCGACAGCGGCTGGTTGAGCGCGAAGTTGCGGGGCACATCGACCGTGAGGCGCACAGACGGCCGTGAGCCACGGGGGTGGGACGGGTCGGTGATCCGCACCCGCTCGACCACGCCTGCCTTGCGCAGCGACCAGTAGATCCTCAGCGCCTGCCGCGCATGCGCGGCACGCTGGGCCGGCGTCTCGTGCACCGCCGCCAGCAGGTCCCGCATCGCGATCACCGGATCCTGCGCCGCCCGCCCGACCCGCGCATCGTCCCTCCCGCGCGCCAGGATGTTGAGCACCATCGCGTGCGTGACCGCGAAGCTCGAGGTGAGCGGCTCCGGATCGGCGTCGCGGAGGCGCTCGAACGTCGCGTCCGTCCAGTTGACGTGTCCCGCCGGCGCCTTCTTGCGCACGATCTTGCGCTGCTTCTTGACGTCGTCGCCCGCCTTGAGGAGGGCCTTGCGGTTCTCGATGACGTGCTCGGGCGCCATGACGAGGACCTCGCCCTCGGTGTCGTAGCCCGCGCGGCCCGCGCGCCCTGCGATCTGATGGAACTCGCGTGCGGTCAGGTGGCGCATGCGCTCACCGTCGTACTTCACCAGCGAGGTGAGGAGCACCGTGCGGATCGGCACGTTGATCCCGACCCCCAGCGTGTCCGTGCCGCACACCACCTTGAGCAGACCCTGCTGGGTGAGGCGTTCGACGATGCGCCGGTACTTGGGCAGCATCCCGGCGTGGTGGACGCCGACGCCCGCGCGCAGGAACCGGCTGAGAGTCTTGCCGAAGCCGGTGCCGAAGCGGATGCCGTCGAGCGCGGCCGCGATCTCATCACGCTCGGAGCGGGTCGCGACGTTCATGCTGAGGAGGGACTGGGCGCGCTCGACCGCATCCTTCTGGGTGAAGTGGACGACGTAGACGGGCGCACGACCCGTCTGGACGATGCGCTCGACGACCTCCGGAAGAGGGTCCAGGACGTAGTCGAAGGACAGTGGCACGGGCCGCTCGGCGGTCGTCACCTGCGCGACCGGGCGGTCCGAGCGACGCTCGAGGTCCTCGACGAGCCAGTCGGTGTCGCCGAGGGTCGCCGACATCAGCACGAACTGTGTGCGCGGCAGCTCGAGGAGCGGCACCTGCCAGGCCCAGCCGCGCTGCGGGTCCGAGTAGAAGTGGAACTCATCCATGACGACGAGCGCGGCGTCGGTCGCGTCGCCGTCGCGCAGCGCGAGGTTCGCCAGGATCTCGGCGGTGCAGCAGATGATCGGGGCATCGGCGTTGACGGCGCTGTCGCCGGTCATCATGCCCACGTTGTCTGATCCGAAGACGTCGATGAGGGAGAAGAACTTCTCCGACACGAGCGCCTTCAGCGGGGCGGTGTAGTACGTGCGGCCGCCGGTGCCGGCGCGATACGCGGCGAGCGCCGCGAAGTGCGCTCCCGCTGCGACGAGAGACTTGCCCGATCCGGTCGGGGTAGCGAGAATGACATGCGCGCCCGAGACGATCTCGATCAGCGCCTCGTCCTGATGTGGATATAATGGAAGGTCCCGTTCCGCCGCCCACGTCGCGAATGCCTCGTAGAGCGCGTCAGGATCGGGGCCCGCGCCGGGCGCCGTCTTCGGCAGGCGGGCGAGCAGGGACAGGTCGGTGGCAGTCATCGTCGCCATTGTCCCGTGTCTTGACCGACTGAGACGCCGCGACCGCGCGTGATGCAGACTTACTCAGGACGTACTGACCCGGTTCTTCGTGCCCAGGCGCGTAAGAATGGCGGGAGCGTCCACACAATTGGACAGGAGCACCATGAACGACAGGGACGAGCGCGACGAGCGCCGCGCGAGCTATGACTCGCGCCCCGGAATCAACCCGCGCAAGCAGCGCGACGGCGACCGCCGCGAGGGCGGCGACCGCCCCCGTCGTCAGTTCGATGGTGACCGTCCGCAGCGTTCGAACGATGACCGTCCGCGTCGTCAGTACGACAACGACCGTCCCCGCCGTTCCTTCGACGGCGATCGTCGCGACGGTGGCGACCGCCCGCGTCGTGACTTCGACGGTGACCGTGGTCCTCGCCGCGATGGTGACCGTCCGCAGCGTTCGAACGATGACCGTCCGCGTCGTCAGTACGACAACGACCGTCCCCGCCGTTCCTTCGACGGCGATCGTCGCGACGGTGGCGACCGCCCGCGTCGCTCGTTCGACGGTGACCGTGGTCCTCGCCGCGATGGTGACCGCCCGCAGCGCTCGTACGATGACCGTCCGCGTCGCTCGTTCGACGGCGACCGACCGTCGCGTCCCGCCAACTCGGACCGTCCGCGGCGCAACTTCAACGACGACCGTGGCCCCCGACGCCCCTACGACAACGACCGCCCGCGTCGTGACTTCGACGGCGAGCGGAGCCCGCGCCGCTCGTACGACGAGGACCGTCCGCGCCGTTCCTACGATGACCGTCCCCGTCGTGACTTCGATGGTGACCGCCCCCGTCGCTCGTTCGACGGTGACCGTGGTCCTCGCCGCGATGGCGATCGTCCGCAGCGTTCGTACGATGACCGTCCGCGTCGTCAGTACGACAACGACCGTCCCCGTCGTGACTTCGAGGGTGACCGCCCGCGTCGCTCGTTCGACGGTGACCGTGGTCCTCGCCGCGATGGCGATCGTCCGCAGCGTTCGTACGATGACCGTCCGCGTCGTCAGTACGACAACGACCGTCCGTCGCGACCGGCGAACTCTGACCGTCCGCGTCGTGACTTCGATGGTGACCGTCCCCGTCGCTCGTTCGATGGCGACCGTGGTCCTCGCCGTGACGGCGATCGTCCGCAGCGTTCGTACGATGACCGTCCGCGTCGTCAGTACGACAACGACCGCCCGCGTCGAGACTTCGATGGTGACCGTCCGCGTCGCTCGTTCGATGGCGACCGTGGTCCCCGCCGTGACGGCGACCGACCCCAGCGGTCCTACGACGACCGTCCGCGTCGCCAGTACGACAACGACCGTCCCCGCCGCAGCTTCGACGGTGACCGTGACCGTGACCGCGCCCCCCGCGGCTCCGGCCGTCCGGGTGCCCGCCCTGACCGGGGCGGCCGTGCGCGCCCCGAGTCGGAGGAGCGCACCGCCCGCGTCGCAGGCGTCCCGCTCACCAGGTCGCAGCTCGTCGAGGCACCCGAGGTGCCCGAGGAGATCACCTACAACCAGCTCGACCGCGCGGTGCGCGCGCGCCTGCGCACGCTCAGCAAGGACAACGCCGAGGACGTCGGCCGCCACCTGATCATGGCAGGCAACCTGGTCGACATCGATCCCGAGCTCGCCTACCGTCACGCCCAGGTCGCGCTGCAGCGCGGTGGCCGTGTCGACGTGGTCCGGGAGGCAGCCGCGCTCACGGCATACGCCACCGGCCGCTACGCCGAGGCGCTTCGCGAGTTCCGCACGGTCCGTCGCCTCGGCGGCTCGATCGAGCACCTCCCGCTGATGGCCGACTGCGAGCGCGGCCTCGGCCGGCCCGAGCGCGCCCTCGCGATCGCGGAGGAGCCCGACGCCCAGCAGCTGCCGCGCGAGTCCGCCGTCGAGATGCGGATCGTGGTCGCCGGTGCGCGCCTCGACATGGGTGACGCCGAGGCTGCGCACCTGATCCTCAGCCGCATCACGGCTCCGAACGACGAGCTCAAGGCGCGCGTCGACGAGGCGCAGGTCGCGGTTCTCCGTGCGCTCGGCCGCGACGCCGAGGCCGACGAGCTCGAGGCGTCCATCCCCGAGCCCGTCGAGGAGGAGCTCGAGGAGGACATCGTCCTGTACGACACCGCCGAGCTCCCCGACCCCGACGTCGAGGACCACGAGGATGAGGGCTTCGACGAGGATGAGGACGACGACTTCGACGCCGAGGACGGCCTCACCGAGGTGACCGACGGCGACGAGGACGAGGACGACGACTTCGACGCCGAGCCCGCCGACGACCACGGCGACGAGGACGAGGACGAGGACGAGCCCGAGGACGAGCCCGACTCGGACATCGACCTCGCGGACGAGGACGGGAACCCCGAGGACCGCGCGTGAGCGCCGGCCTGCTCGGCACGGACACCGCGCTGCAGGACGCCTTCGACGTCGCGTTGGTCGACCTCGACGGTGTCGCGTACAAGGGGCCGCATGCGATCCCCTCGGCACCGCCCGCGCTCGAGGCGGCCCGTGCCGCCGGGATGGGCGTGATGTTCGTCACGAACAACGCCTCGCGCGAGCCCGAGACCGTCGCCTCGCACCTCTCGGAGCTCGGCATCCCGTGCGCCCCGACCGAGGTGATGACCGCCGCCCAGGCGGGCGCCGAGCTGCTCGCGGAGCATGTCCCCGCGGGCGAGCGCGTCCTGGTGGTCGGCGGCGCCGGCCTCTACACGGCGGTCGCGGCCAAGGGCTACGAGATCGTCGAGGACGCGACCGAGCACCCCGTCGCCGTGATCCAGGGCTTCTCCCCGGACCTCGGCTGGCGCCAGCTCGCGGAGGCGACCTACGCGATCAACGCCGGTGCCCGCTTCTTCGCGACCAACCTGGACCTCACCATCCCCAACGAGCGGGGCATCGCCCCGGGCAACGGCTCGCTCGTGGGCGTGGTGCGCACCGCCACCGGGGTCACGCCGCTCGCGGCTGGCAAGCCCGAGCCCGCGATGCTGCGCATGGCCGCCCGCAAGGCCGGTGCGAGCCGCCCGCTGATGATCGGCGACCGCCTCGACACCGACCTCAAGGGTGCCCGCGCGGCGGACATCCCAGGACTCCTGGTGCTCACCGGCGTCAACACCGCGCGCGACGCCATCCTGGCGGTACCGGGGGAGCGGCCCGCGTTCATCGGCGCCGACCTGTCGACGCTCGCCGACGCGCATCCCGCGCCGGTGCTCGCCGAGCACTGGTGGCACGTGGGCGAGGCCCGCGCGCGCGTCACCGAACGCCGGCTCGTCGTCGACGGCGGGGATGCGCTCGACCGGATCCGCGCCGCGTGCGCCGCGGCGTGGGATGCCGCCGATCGTGGTGAGCAGATCGACGTTGAGACGCTCCCGCACTTCGGCTAGCCTCCATTCCCATGGCTGACCTCAACGACGCGCGCGACTCACTGGGCCAGGTCGAGTACCCGGCCGAGGTTCGTGAGGCCCTCAAGGCCGTCACCGAGCTCCCCGATGACCTCGACCAGCAGGCCGAGTTCTTCGACAAGGTGCAGGAGGCGCTCTCGACACGCCTCCGCGACGAGTCGCGCTGAGCATGCGCCTGGACCGCGCGCTCGTGGCGCGCGGCCTGGCTCCGTCGCGCACCCGCGCACAGGAGCTCATCGCCGCCGGGGTGGTGACCGTCGACGGCGTCGCCGTCGCGAAGTCGTCGTTCGAGGTGGGGGACGATGCGGTGGTCGAGGCCGCCGCGCCCGACCAGTACGTCTCGCGTGCGGCCCACAAGCTCCTCGGCGCCCTCGACGCGTGCCCGGAGCTCGAGACGACCGGCCGCGTCGCTCTCGACGTCGGTGCCTCGACCGGGGGCTTCACCCAGGTCCTTCTCGAGCGCGGCGCCGCGCGGGTGCACGCGATCGACGTCGGCCACGGTCAGCTCGCGCCCGCCATCGCCGCCAACCCGCGCGTGGTCGCGCGCGAGGGCCTGAACGCACGCGAGCTCACGGCGGGCCACCTGGGCGAACGCCCCGATCTCGTGGTCGCGGACGTCTCCTTCATCTCCCTCACGCTCCTCATCGAGCCGATCGTCGCGACCCTCGCCGAGCACGCGGACGTGCTGCTCATGGTCAAGCCCCAGTTCGAGGTGGGCCGCGAACGCCTGGGCCGCGGCGGCGTGGTCACCGACCTCGATGATCGCGCCGGTGCGGTGATGTCGGTGGTGACGGCCATGATGGAGGCGGGACTCGCGGTCCGTCGCATCGCGCGCTCGACGCTTCCGGGCCCACACGGCAACGTCGAGTTCTTCGTGTGGGGGTCGCGGGCATGGCAGGCTAGTGGCGGGCCCGAGCCGCTGGTAGACCCGCAGATCAGGGCCGCGATCATCGAGGAGACGGGAGGGACGCCGTGACGCGACGCATCCTCATCGTCACGCACCCGCATCGTCCCGAGGCGGCGGATGCCGCCGCCCTGGCCGCCGAGGCCCTGGCCGCGGACGGCGTCGCGACCTGCACCGACTTCCACGCCGGCGACAAGCCCATCGAGGCCGCCCTGGTGCTCGGTGGAGACGGCACCATCCTTCACGCCGCCGACCTCACCCGCGGCACCGGCATCCCGCTCCTGGGCGTCAACCTCGGTCACGTCGGCTTCCTGGCGGAGTTCGAGCGCGACGACGTCGCCCACGCCGCCCGCCGCCTGGCCGCGGGCGACTACACGGTCGAGGAGCGCGGCACCATCGACGTCGCGGTGACCTCGCCGGAGGGCGTGGTGAGCACCGGCTGGGCGCTCAACGACGTCACCGTCGAGCGTGCCAACCTGCGCACCACCATCGAGGTCGCGCTCGACATCGACGGGCGCCCGCTGTCGACGTTCGGCTGCGACGGCGTGGTGGTCGCCACCTCCACCGGGTCCACCGCGCATGCCTTCAGCGCGGGCGGGCCCGTGCTGTGGCCCGACGTGGACGCGCTGCTCGTGGTGCCGCTCGCGGCCCACGCGCTGTTCTCGCGCCCGCTCGTGGTGAGCCCGTCCTCGCGGGTCACCGTCGAGATCCTGGACCGCTCGTCGAGCGACGGCCAGGTGGTGCTCGACGGTGCGCGTGCGATCGACCTCGCCCGCGGCGGACGCGTCGAGGTCACCCGCGGTGCCCAGACGGTGCGCCTCGCGCGCATGTCGGACGCCCCGTTCAGCGAGCGTCTGGTCCAGAAGTTCTCGCTCCCGGTCGACGGGTTCCGCGGCACCCGGCCCGTCGCCGGGTGGGGAGCGGGGATCTGACGTGCTCCACGAGCTCGCCATCGAGAACCTGGGCGTGATCGAGTCCGCCCGCGTCGATCTGGGTCCCGGCCTCACCTGCGTGACGGGCGAGACGGGCGCCGGCAAGACCATGGTGCTGACGGGGCTCGGCCTCATCACCGGCTCGAAGAGCATCCCCGCGACGGTGCGCACGGGCGCCGACTCCGCGGTCGCCGAGGCCGTCGTCGACGTCGAGCCCGGCTCCTGGCCCGCCGCACGCCTCGAGGAGGCGGGTGCGAGCCTCGACGACGATGGCACCGTCATCGTGTCGCGCACGGTGGGCGCGACCACGCGGTCCCGCACCGTCGTCGGCGGCCGCACCGTCCCGCAGGCGGTCCTCGCGGAGGTCGCCGAGCACTGGGTGACCGTGCACGGCCAGAGCGACCAGGCGCGGCTGCGATCCTCGGGCGAGCAGCGCGCGATCCTCGACGGCTTCGCGGGGCACGATGCCCTGGTCGCCTCGTACGCGGCCGCGTGGGAGGCCTGGCGAGACGCCCGTAGGGAGCTCGAGGCCATGGAGTCGGGCGCCGAGGCGGCGCGCCTCGAGGCGGCCCGCATGCGCGACGACCTCGACGCGATCGACGCGATCGATCCCCAGCCGGACGAGGACGCCGCGCTCGCCGCGCAGATCGAGGTGCTCGAGCATTCCGAGGCGGTGCGCACCGGCGTCGCGGGTGCGCGCGAGGCCATCGACGGTGACGCCGAGATCACCCTGGTGGTGGCCGTGGACGCGGCCCGTCGCGCGCTCGGCGATGCCGCCCGCCACGACCCCGCGCTCGAGGCGCTCGAGGCGCGCCTCGCGGAGCTCGCGTACGGCGCGGCGGACGTCGCGCACGAGCTGTCCTCGTACCTCGACCGCATGGACGCCGACCCCGCGCGCCTCGAGACGTTGCAGTCGCGCCGCGCGGACCTCAACGCGCTCATGCGCCGCATCGGCGCGGATCTCGACGGCGTGCTGGCCTACCGCGAGCGGGCCGCAGCCGCCGTCGCTCAGGACGACACATGGGACGAGACCCTCGCGGCGCGCCGGGACGCCGAGCGGGACGCCCGCGCCCGGCTCGAGTCCGTCGCGCGGGACCTCACCGCGAGCCGCCGCGCGGCCGCGGACCGGCTGTCCGCGGAGGTCGACGCGGAGCTCGACGGGCTCGCGATGCCCGATGCGGAGCTCCGCGTCGAGCTGCGCGCGGTCGAGCCACGCGCGTCCGGCGCCGACGAGGTGGCCATCACCCTCGCGTCCCACCCGGGTGCCCCGCACCGTCCTGTCGCACAGGCCGCGTCGGGCGGCGAGCTGTCGCGCATCATGCTGGCCATCGAGGTGTCGCTCGCGCGGCACGCCGTCACGCCGGGCCACACGTTCGTGTTCGACGAGGTCGACGCGGGGGTGGGCGGCAAGGCCGCGATCGCGGTCGGGCGCCGGCTCGCGGAGCTCGCCCGCACCCACCAGGTGCTGGTGGTGACGCACCTCGCGCAGGTCGCGGCGCACGCGGACCGGCACGTCGTGGTCGCCAAGTCGACCGACGGGTCGATCACCCGCTCGCAGGTCCACGAGGTGGCGGGGGAGGACCGCGTCGAGGAGCTCGCGCGCCTGCTGTCGGGCCATGAGGGCTCGAAGACCGCACTCGCCCATGCACGTGAGCTGCTGGAGGCCTCGCGCGTGGCACCATAGCCGCCATGACCGCCGCCACGACCGCCATCTCCGGCCCCGCGCGGGTCGACTCGTCGCCGCTCGCGCTCGCGCGGCGCCTCCAGCCCGGCGACGTGGCGATCGTGGACGCTCTCGACCTCGACAAGCGCGCCGCAGCGGCGCTGGCGGCCCGCCGCCCCGCCGCGGTGGTGAACGCGCAGGCGTGCATCTCGGGACGCCTCCCGACCACCGGCGCGCTGGTGCTGCTCGAGGCCGGGATCCCGGTGGTCGAGTCCGCCGGCCAGGACGTGCTCGCGTTCCGCGACGGCGCGCAGGTGACGGTGGAGGGCGACTCCGTCGCCTCCGCCGGCCGCATCGCCGACGCCGGCAGCCGGCTCACCCTCGAGGACGTCGAGCAGCGCATCCGCGTCGCCGACCAGGACCTCCACGTCCATGTCGCCTCCTTCACCGCGACGGCGCTGGACCTGCTCCACCGCGACGCGGACCTGTTCCTCGATGGCATCGGGCTGCCCGAGCTCCGCCTCCCCGTCGACGGCCGCCCCGTCGTGGTGGTGACGTCCCGCTTCGCCGGCGGCGACGAGGTCCTCGCCCGCTTCGCGCGCGAGCGCCGCCCCGTCGTCATCGGCGTGGGCGACGGCGCGGATGCCGCACGCGCCGCTGGTCTCAACCCGCGCATCGTCCTGGGCGATATCGACTCCGTCGGCGAGGACGTGCTCCGGCGCGCGTCCCAGGTGATCGTCCACGACCCGGCCGGACGCGACGCGGGTCTCGCACGCGCGCAGGCGATCGGCCTCAGCCACGACGACTGCGATGCGAGCCTCGCCAGCGAGGACGTCGCGCTGCTCGCGGCGCACGCCGCCGGCGCGTCCGTGGTGATCGTCGCCGGCGGACGCGACGGCCTCCTCGACTACGTGGAGGACCGCTCGACCGCGGGTGCCGGCGCGCTCCTGTCGCGACTGGTCGCCAGCGGCGCGGTGGTCGACGCCGCCGTGCTGCCCGCGCTCTACCGGCACCGGTACAGCGCCTGGACCGCGTGGGGCGCGCTCGGCCTGGCGGCCGCGGCGCTGCTGCTCGCGGCCTGGGGCACGCCCGAGGGGCACGATGCGCTGGCCGGCGCCTGGACATGGCTCGCCGAGACGGTGGGGGGCGGGGCATGAGCGACGGCCGCACCCGCCTCGTCTCGGCCGCCGCCGGCGTGGCGGTGCTCGCGATCGGCGTGGTGCTCGGGTCGGGCCCGCTGCGCGCGGCGCTGCTGGGGGACACGGGGGAGCGGATCGATCAGCTCGAGGCCGAGGTCGCGACCGCGCAGGAGGCCGCGGAGGACGCGGAGACGCGCGCCGCCACCGCGAGCGACTACGTCGACACTACGGCGCCCACCCTGCTCATCGGGCTGCTTCCCGAGACCCAGGTGGTGGTGGTCGCCGCGCCCGGCGCACCGGCCGACGCTCTCGCCGCGGTCGAGGAGCGACTCCCTCTCGCCGGCGCCGTCACCGCAGGCTCCGTCGCGCTGGGGGACGCCTGGGACGAGGACGCGACGTCCGAGTTCCGCGGTGCGCTCGCCGAGCAGGTCGCGCCCTCCCTGGTCGGTGTGGAAACGTCGGAGACGGCCGAGGTGCTCGCGCACGCGTTCGTCCAGGGCGCCACGGGTGCCGCCCCCACCGGAGCGGACCTCGCCGACATCGGCGCGGCGGGCACGGACCGCGGCGCGGTGCTGTGGGACCTGCTCGAGCAGTCCGAGCTCGCTGCGGGCAGGCCCGCGACCTCCGCCGACGCGATCATTCTCGTCGCGGGCCGAGGCGACGCGACCGCCTCGCTCGTCGAGGCCTTCGCCGCCTACGACGCGCCCGTCACGGTGGTGGGCGCGCCCGCCGCCATCCAGGGAGAGACCAGGCGGGATGATGTGGCGACCGTCGCATCGTCCGACTGGACCCTGGGGTCCGTCACGGCCGTCGCCACCGTCTCCGAGACCCTCTCCGGGTCGCTCCCGCACTACCGCGACGGCGACGTTCCGGCGGTTCTGGGCGTTTCCTGAGACGCACCCGGGACTCACGGCTGTTAGAGTTGAAGCCCGTGGAGCGAACGCGATTCTCGTCCGGTACGGACCATGTCACCCGTCAGATCTTTGTCACCGGAGGCGTCGTGTCCTCCCTCGGGAAGGGCCTGACGGCATCCAGCCTCGGCCGCCTTCTCCGGTCGCGCGGACTGCGCGTCACCATGCAGAAGCTCGATCCCTACCTGAACGTGGATCCGGGCACCATGAACCCGTTCCAGCACGGCGAGGTGTTCGTCACCGACGACGGCGCGGAGACGGACCTCGACATCGGCCACTACGAGCGCTTCCTCGACGTGGAGCTCTCGGCGGCCTCGAACGTCACCACCGGCCAGGTGTACTCCCAGGTGATCGCCAAGGAGCGGCGCGGCGAGTACCTCGGCGACACGGTGCAGGTGATCCCGCACATCACCGACGAGATCAAGCGCCGCATGCGCCAGCAGGCCGGACCCAACGTCGACGTCATCATCACCGAGATCGGCGGCACGGTCGGCGACATCGAGTCGCAGCCGTTCCTCGAGGCGGCGCGCCAGGTGCGCCACGATGTGGGCCGCGACCACGTGTTCTTCCTCCACGTCTCGCTGGTGCCGTACATCGGCCCCTCGGGAGAGCAGAAGACCAAGCCCACGCAGCACTCCGTGGCCGCGCTGCGCTCGATCGGCATCCAGCCCGACGCGCTCGTGCTGCGCTCGGACCGCGAGGTCCCCACGTCGGTCAAGAACAAGGTCGCGCTCATGTGCGACGTGGAGCCCGCCGCGGTGGTCAACGCCGTCGACGCGCCCAGCATCTACGACATCCCCAAGGTGCTCCACGCCGAGGGCCTCGACGCGTACGTGGTGCGCCGCCTCGACCTGCCGTTCCACGACGTCGAGTGGGGCGCCTGGAACGACGTCCTCAAGCGCGTGCACAAGCCCGCGAAGGACGTCGAGATCGCGCTCGTCGGCAAGTACATCGACCTGCCCGACGCCTACCTGTCGGTGACCGAGGCGCTGCGCGCCGGCGGCTTCCACCACAACACCAAGGTGCGGATCCGTTGGGTCGCGTCCGACCGCTGCCAGACCCCGCAGGGCGCGCAGGAGGCGCTCGGCGGCGTCGACGGCGTGCTCGTGCCCGGCGGCTTCGGCGTGCGCGGCGTGGACGGCAAGATCGGCGCGCTGCGCTGGGCCCGTGAGAACCAGGTCCCCACGCTCGGCATCTGCCTCGGTCTGCAGACCATGGTGATGGAGTACGCCCGCAACGTGCTGGGCCTCGAGGGCGCGTCCTCGTCGGAGTTCGACCCCGAGACGCCGCACCCCGTGGTCGCGACCATGGAGGAGCAGCTCGAGATCGTCGAGGGCAAGGGCGACCTGGGCGGCACCATGCGCCTGGGCGAGTACCCCGCGCTCCTCAAGGAGGGCTCGGTGGTGGCCGCCACGTACGGCGCCACGACCGTGGGCGAGCGTCACCGCCACCGCTACGAGGTGAACAACGCCTACCGCGCCCAGCTCGAGGAGGCGGGCCTGGTCGTGTCGGGCGAGAGCCCCGACCGCTCGCTCGTCGAGTTCGTCGAGCTGCCCCGCGAGACGCACCCGTACTACGTGTCCACGCAGGCGCACCCCGAGTTCCTGTCGCGCCCGACCAAGGCGCACCCGCTGTTCGCCGGCCTGATCGGCGCGGCGGTCGAGCGTCAGGAGGGCGCCACGGCCCCGGCGGACGCCGCGGCCGTCTGATGATCGCGGACGTCCCCGGCGCGCGGCCGGTCGTCGAGACGCGCCTCGCCTTCGAGGGCAAGGTGTGGAACGTGCGATCGGACCGTGTCGACCTGGGGGAGTCCGGTCAGGTCCAGCGCGACTACATCCATCACACCGGCGCTGTCGGGGTGATGGCGCTCAACGAGGCGGGCGAGGTGTTCCTGGTCCGGCAGTACCGCCACGCGGTGCGCGCCGAGACGTGGGAGCCCCCCGCCGGCCTGCTCGACCTGCGCGACGAGCCTCCCGTCGACGCCGCCGCGCGCGAGCTGTTCGAGGAGGCGGACCTGCGCGCCGCCCGCTGGGACACGCTCGTCGACTTCATGACCTCGCCCGGCGGGTCCTCCGAGGGCATCCGCATGTTCCTCGCACGCGACCTCACCGCGGTGCCCGAGGCCGAGCGCTTCGAGCGTCACGAGGAGGAACGCGACATGGAGGGCCGCTGGGTTCCCTTGTCCGACATCCTCGCGTCGATCTGGGCGGGCACCGCGCAGAGCCCGTCGCTCGTGGTGGGTGCGCTGGCGCTCGACGCGGCGCTTCGCTCGGACGGCGCGACGCTCCGGCCGGCCGACGCGCCGTGGCGCCGGCCTCCGTCGCTGCTGGACTGAGGGGCGGCCGGAGCGGGCGTCAGCCCGCGACCTGCGGCGCGAACCCCGCACCGCGCAGCGCCTCGAGCACCTGCTCCTGGTGGTTCGGGCCGCGCGTCTCGACGCTCACCTGCAGCACCACGTCGTTGAGCGTGAGGCCCAGGTCGTGGCGCGTGTGCAGCACCTCGATGACGTTCGCGCCCACGCGCGCGAGCAGCTCCGACACGCGGGCGAGCTGGCCCGGGCGGTCGGGGAGCGGGATGCGCAGCGTCATGTAGCGCCCCGAGGCGACCAGCCCGTGGGCGACGATGCGCTGGAGCAGCAGGGGATCGATGTTGCCGCCCGAGACCAGCGCCACGGTGGGCCCGGTCGCCTCGATGAGGCCCGCCTGGATGGCGGCCACCGGGGCGGCGCCGGCCGGCTCGACCACCAGCTTGGTGCGCTCGAGCAGCGTGAGCACGGCGCGAGCGAGGTGGTCCTCGTCCACGGTCACCACGTCGTCCACCAGCTCCTGCACCAGCGGGAACGTGTGCTCGCCGGGGCGGACCACGGCGATGCCGTCGGCGATGGTCCCGCCGCGCTCGATGGTGACGGGATGGCCCGCCGCGAGCGACGGGGGGAACGATGCGGTGGCGGAGGCCTGCACGCCGATCACACTCACGTCGCGCCCGGCTCGCGCCGCGGCCTCCTTGGCGGCCACGGCCACGCCGGCGATGAGCCCGCCACCGCCCACCGGCACGATGATCGCCTCGGCGTCCGGCACCTCCGCGAGGATCTCGAGCCCGATGGTGCCCTGGCCCGCGATCACGTCGGGGTGGTCGAACGGGTGGATCATCACGGCGCCGGTGCGCGCGGCGTGCTCCGCGGCGAGCACCAGGCACTCCTCGACGGTCGCGCCGTCGGTGACCACGGTGGCGCCGTAGCCCTTGGTCGCGAGCAGCTTGGGCACCGGTGCGCCGAGCGGCATGAAGATGGTGGCGTCGACGCCCAGCTGCTGCGCCGCGAAGGCCACGCCCTGCGCATGGTTGCCGGCGGAGGCGGCGACCACGCCGCGGGCGCGCTCCTCGGCCGTCAGGCGCGACAGCCGGTAGGTCGCGCCCCGCAGCTTGAACGACCCGGTGCGCTGGAGGTTCTCCAGCTTCATGTACGTCGGCACGCCCATGAGCTCGCTGAGGTACGAGGCGTGGTCCACCGGCGTGCGCTGCGCCACGCCCGCGAGGACCCGCGCCGCGTCCTCGACGTGGCTCAGCGTGACCTCGCGCGCGGCCATCAGGCGGCCGTGTCGCGCGCGGTGAGGCGGAAGAAGGCGGAGTGTGCCGCGGTGAGCGCCGCCGCGCCGAGCAGGTGGAAGCCCACGATCAGCGCGGGCAGCCCGGTGAAGTACTGGACGTAGCCGATCGCGCCCTGCGCGAGCGTGACGCCCGCGAGCACCCAGAAGGACAGGCGCGCCTCGTCGCGGTCGCCCGCGCTGCGGTCGCGGCGGATGCGCCAGCCGATCCACACCAGGAGCGCGCAGAACGCCCACACGGTCAGCGCGTGCGCCTTCGCGACGGACACCGGGTCCAAGGCGAGCCGCTCCGTGGCGTCCGCGTCTCCGGAGTGCGGGCCGGCGCCCGTGGTGAGCGCGCCCAGCACCAGCAGCACCACGAGGAGCCCCGCGGACACCCATCGCTCCACGGTGAGGGGGCCGCCCAGCCGCCCGCGAGCGCCGCGGTAGCGCAGCGCGAACCTCACGGAGTACCAGACGAGCGCGAGGCTCAGCAGCATGTGCGGCGCGACCACCCGGGGGTCGAGCTCGACCAGCACCGTGATGCCGCCGATGACCGCCTGAGCGAGCACTCCGAGCGCCGGCACCAGGCCCCACCACCGGAGGTCGGGCCGGGTGCGCCACACGCCGATCGCCATCGCCACCGCGACCACCAGCAGGAGACCGGTGAGCGTGCGGTTGCCGAACTCGATGAACGGGTGGATCGACGTCGCGTCGTGGCGCGTGGGGGTGAACTGCCCGGGCTCGCACTGCGGCCACGTCGAGCAGCCCAGGCCGGAACCGGTGAGGCGCACCGCGCCGCCGGTGACGATGATGCCCGCCTGGGTGGCGATGTTGGCCAGGGTGAGGCCGCGCGTGACGCGGTATCCCAGGGAGGAACGGGTCAGTTCGGTGGTGCTCGACACCCGACAATCGTAGGGCCGTCGCGGGCACAGAACGGCCCGCCGACGCGTTGTGGACAAGGGTGACCGCCGCATCGTCCCGAGGTAAGGGTCGCCTTGCTTGCGCGCTTCTTTTTAATGAACCAAAATGTTTTCAAATACCGCGTGGCCGTCGTCGACCGCGCGTCCCACGGACGAGAGGAGCAGGGATGACCGCCGACACCACGCGCGATCGGGTGCTCAGCCTCATCGCCACCGCCGGCCCCATCACCGCGGCCGCCCTCGCGTCCGAGCTCGGCGTGACGCCCGCGGGCGTGCGCCGCCACCTGTCCTCGCTGGAGGACTCCGGCTACATCGTCGACCACGAGCCCCCGGGCATCCACACCCGTGGACGCGGCCGCCCCGCGCGGTCGTTCGTCGCGACCAACGCGGGCCAGCGCGCCCTCGCCACCGCGTACCAGTCCGTCGCCGTCGACGCGATGACGGCGCTGCGCGACTCCGGCGGGCTCGAGGCCTTCGTCGAGGCGAAGGCCAAGGAGCTCGAGGACGCGGTCGCGTCCGCCGTCGACCCGGCCGCCCCGATGGCGACCAAGGTCCAGGACCTCGCCGCGGCGCTCGGGGAGCGCGGCTTCGCCGCGTCCGTGCGTCCCGGCCCCGGCGGCATCACCGTCCAGCTGTGCCAGGGGCATTGCCCCGTCCAGTCCATCGCGGAGAAGACCCCCGAGTGGTGCGAGGCCGAGGCCCGCGCGTTCTCGAGGATCCTCGACGTGCACGTGCAGCGGCTGTCGACCCTCGCGGGCGGCGCGCATGTCTGCACCACCACGATCCCGCTCGCCACCCCCACCCGTAAGGAAGGATGAGCATGAGTGCTCCGACCGAGCCCATGACGCAGGACGAGGCCATCGCCTCGATCGGCAACTACCAGTTCGGATGGCACGACTCGGATGAGGCCGGCGCGCTTGCCAAGCGCGGCCTCAACGAGGACGTCGTCCGTCAGATCTCGGCGCTGAAGAACGAGCCCGAGTGGATGCTGGAGACGCGTCTCAAGGGCCTGAAGCTGTTCGGCAAGAAGCCGCTGCCGCACTGGGGCTCCGACCTCACCGGCATCGACTTCGACAACATCAAGTACTTCGTGCGGTCCACGGAGAAGCAGGCGACCTCCTGGGAGGAGCTGCCCGAGGACATCAAGAACACGTACGACAAGCTCGGCATCCCGGAGGCGGAGAAGCAGCGCCTCGTCGCGGGCGTCGCCGCGCAGTACGAGTCCGAGGTGGTCTACCACCAGATCCGTGAGGACCTCGAGGCGCAGGGCGTCATCTTCGTGGACACGGACACGGGCCTGCGCGACTACCCGGAGCTGTTCGAGGAGTACTTCGGCACCGTCATCCCCACCGGCGACAACAAGTTCGCGGCGCTCAACACGGCCGTGTGGTCGGGTGGATCGTTCGTGTACGTCCCGCCGGGTGTCCACGTGGAGATCCCGCTCCAGGCCTACTTCCGCATCAACACGGAGAACATGGGCCAGTTCGAGCGCACGCTGATCATCGCGGACGAGGGCTCGTACGTGCACTACGTCGAGGGCTGCACGGCTCCCGTGTACAGCTCCGACTCGCTGCACTCGGCCGTGGTCGAGATCATCGTGAAGAAGAACGCCCGCGTGCGCTACACGACCATCCAGAACTGGTCGAACAACGTGTACAACCTGGTCACCAAGCGTGCCACCGCGGCCGAGGGCGCCACCATGGAGTGGGTCGACGGCAACATCGGCTCCAAGGTCACCATGAAGTACCCGGCGATCTTCATGCTCGGCGAGCACGCCCGCGGCGAGACCCTGTCGATCGCGTTCGCCGGCGAGGGCCAGCACCAGGACGCGGGCGCCAAGATGGTGCACGCCGCCCCCAACACCTCGTCCTCGATCATCTCGAAGTCCGTCGCCCGTGGCGGCGGCCGCACCTCGTACCGCGGCCTGGTCCAGGTCCTCGAGGGCGCGAAGAACTCGAAGTCGAACGTGCTGTGCGACGCGCTGCTCGTCGACCAGATCTCGCGGTCCGACACCTACCCGTACGTCGACGTCCGCGAGGACGACGTCCACATGGGTCACGAGGCCTCGGTCTCGAAGGTGTCCGAGGACCAGCTGTTCTACCTCATGTCCCGAGGCCTCGAGGAGTCGGAGGCCATGGCCATGATCGTGCGCGGGTTCGTCGAGCCCATCGCGCGCGAGCTGCCCATGGAGTACGCCCTCGAGCTCAACCGCCTCATCGAGCTCCAGATGGAAGGATCCGTCGGTTGACCGTCACCGATCACACCCAGGCCACCGCCGACGCCGCGCACTCGCACGGCATCGTCCCCGACAAGTCCCGCGCGGACCGCGTCGTCTCCTTCGACGCCGACGTGTTCCCCGTGCCCACGGGGCGTGAGGAGAACTGGCGCTTCTCGCCGGTGCGCGACCTCCGGTCGATCTTCGCGGACGAGCCGGCAGACGGCCACCTCGAGTGGACCACGTCGGAGCTTCCGGCGGGCGTCGCCCTGACCGAGGTTCCCGCGGACGATGCGCGGGCCCGCACCGTGCGCGAGCCCGGCGACCGCGCGTCGGCCCTGGCCGTCAAGCACTCCGGCGGCGCGATGGCGCTGACGATCGCGGCGAACACCGTGGTCGAGGAGCCCATCACCATCGACCTGCGCGGCACGGGCGGCGACGTCCGCGGCCACCTGCTCGTCGAGATCGGCCAGAGCGCCGAGGCGACCGTGGTGATCACCCGCACGGGCACCGCGCGCTACTCCGAGCTCGTGTCGGTCGACCTGCGCGACAACGCCGGCCTCAACCTGGTGCTCCTGCAGCAGTGGGACGAGGACGCGATCCACGCCGGCGAGGTGGTCGCCCGCCTGGGCCGCGACTCGCGCCTGCGCGGCACGGTCGTCACGCTCGGCGGCAAGGTGGTCCGCCTCAACACCTCGGCCGCGTTCGCGGGCGAGGGCGCGTCCGTGGACCTGTTCGGGCTGTACTTCGCGGACTCGGGTCAGCACCAGGAGCACCAGCTCTTCGTCGATCACGCCGTCCCCAAGTGCACGTCGCGCGTCACCTACAAGGGCGCGCTCGCCGGCAAGACGGCCCACTCCGTGTGGATCGGTGACGTCCTCATCCGCGCCGCGGCCGAGGGCACCGACACGTACGAGCTCAATCGCAACCTGGTCCTCACGGACGGCGCGCGCGCGGACTCGGTCCCCAACCTGGAGATCGAGACCGGCGAGATCGAGGGCGCGGGCCACGCGTCCGCGACCGGCCGCTTCGACGAGGAGCAGATGTTCTACCTGCGCTCGCGCGGCATCTCCGAGGACCAGGCCCGCAAGCTCGTGGTCCGCGGCTTCTTCGCGGACCTCATCCACGAGATCGGCGTGCCGGCGGTCGAGGAGTCGCTCCTCAAGCAGATCGACCTCGAGATCGCGCACGTGGAGGAGGAGCTCGAGCATGAGTGAGCAGCTCGCCTGCCTGGTGAGCGACCTGCAGCCCGGCTCCGCGATGCTCGCCGAGCTCACGGTTGCCGATGGCTCCGACATCCCGGTCGCCATCGTGCGCTCGGATGACGGCGACTTCTACGCGATCGACGACCTCTGCACCCACGGCGAGGTGTCGCTGTCCGAGGGCGACGTCGACGGCTGCCACGTCGAGTGCTGGGCCCATGGCTCCCGCTTCGACGTCCGCACCGGCGAGCCCGACGAGCTGCCCGCCATCACCCCCGTGAAGACCTACCCGACCCGAGTCGACGGCGAGCGCGTGCTCGTGGACGTCGACACCCCCAAGAATTCCGTCAAGGAGAACGCATGAGCACCCTGGAGATCCGCAACCTCCACGTCACCGTCGAGACCCCCGAGGGGACCAAGGAGATCCTCAAGGGCGTCGACCTCACCATCAACTCCGGTGAGACCCACGCCATCATGGGCCCCAACGGCTCCGGCAAGTCGACCCTCGCGTACTCGATCGCCGGCCACCCCAAGTACACGATCACCGAGGGCTCGGTCACGCTCGACGGCGAGGACGTCCTCGAGATGTCCGTCGACGAGCGCGCCAAGGCGGGCCTGTTCCTCGCGATGCAGTACCCGGTCGAGGTCCCCGGCGTGTCCGTGTCCAACTTCCTGCGCACCGCGAAGACCGCGATCGACGGCGAGGCCCCCAAGCTCCGCACGTGGGTCAAGGACGTCAAGGGCGCCATGGAGAACCTCCGCATGGACCCCGCGTTCGGTGAGCGCGGCGTCAACGAGGGCTTCTCCGGCGGCGAGAAGAAGCGCCACGAGATCCTCCAGATGGAGCTCCTCCAGCCCAAGATCTCGATCCTCGACGAGACCGACTCGGGCCTCGACGTGGACGCGCTCCGCATCGTGTCCGAGGGCGTCAACCGCGCCAAGGACACCACCGGCCTCGGCATCATGCTCATCACGCACTACACGCGGATCCTTCGCTACATCAAGCCGGACTTCGTGCACGTGTTCGTGGCCGGCCGCGTGGCCGAGCAGGGCGGCCCCGAGCTCGCCGAGCGCCTCGAGGCCGAGGGCTACGACCGCTACCTGGCGTCCGCCTGAGCATGTTCCCCGACCTCCGCGGCGACTTCCCGATCCTCACCCGCACGGTGAGGAACGGGAGGCCGCTCGTGTACCTCGACTCCGGTGCGACCTCGCAGCGGCCGCTCGCGGTCCTCGAGGCCGAGTCCGCCTTCGTCCGTGAGCACAACGGTGCCGTCGCCCGCGGCGCGCACCTGCTCGCGGAGGAGGCCACCGAGGCCTTCGAGACGGCGCGCGCGGACGTCGCGCGCCTCGTCGGCGCGCCCGCCGAGGAGATCGTGTGGACGTCGGGGGCCACCGCGGCGCTTAACCTCGTCGCCAACGGGATGCTGCAGGCGTCCCTGGGTGCCGGCGGCGCGGCGGCGGAGAGGTTCCGCGTGGGACCCGGCGACCGCATCGTCGTCACCGAGCTCGAGCACCACGCCAACCTCATCCCGTGGCAGCAGCTCGCCGCCCGCACGGGCGCCGAGCTCGCCTGGATCCCGGTGGACGATGCCGGGGTGCTGGTCCTCGATGACCTCGCCTCGGTCATCACGCCGGCCACCAAGGTGGTGGCGTTCAGCCACGCCAGCAACGTCACCGGCGTGGTGACGGACGTCGCGCCGATCGTGGCGCGCGCACGCGAGGTGGGCGCGCTCACCGTGCTCGACGGCTGCCAGTCGGTGCCGCACATCCCGGTGGACGTAGCGGCGCTCGGCGTCGACTTCATGGCGTTCTCCGGGCACAAGATGCTGGGCCCCACCGGGGTGGGCGCGCTGTGGGGTCGCAAGGCGCTGCTCGACGCGCTGCCGCCGTCGATGTTCGGCGGGGGAGCGATCGCCGTGGTCACCATGGAGACCACCACGTGGCTCGAGGCGCCCACGCGCTTCGAGCCGGGCACCCAGCCGGTCGCGCAGGCGGTCGGCATGGGAGCGGCGGCGCGGTACCTCATGGACCTCGGCATGGAGAACGTCGCCCGTCACGAGGCGCGCCTGGCGCAGATCCTGCGCGAGGGGGCGTCGAGCGTGCCGGGTGTGCGGCTCATCGGGCCGGTCGGGGACCCCGACCGCTTCGACGTGCTCGGCCTCGCGGCCGTCGCCGTCGAGGGCGTCCATGCGCACGACGTCGGGCAGGTGCTCGACGACCGCGGCATCACGGCACGCGTGGGTCACCACTGCGCGCAGCCGCTGCACCGTCGCCTGGGGCTCACGGGTTCGACCCGCGCCTCGGCGCACGTCTACACCACCGAGGACGACGCCCGCGCCTTCGTCGAGGCGCTGGCAGGCGTCCGCGAGTTCTTCGGAGCAACCCTATGAGCCTTGAGGCCATGTACCAGCAGGTCATCATGGACCACGCCCGTGAGGGACACGGGCGCGGCCTGATCGACCTCACCGCCGCCGGCCGCGGCGAGTCGCACCAGGTCAACCCGACCTGCGGCGACGAGGTCACCATGCGCGTGGGCGTCGACGGGGACACTGTCGCCGCGATCGCGTGGGAGGGCCACGGCTGCTCGATCTCGCAGGCCTCGATCTCGGTGCTCACCGAGCTGATCGAGGGGGAGTCGCTCGACACCGCCGACGCGACCGTGGAGGCGTTCCGCGCCCTCATGCAGTCCAAGGGCGAGCACCTCGACGAGGAGCGCGAGGATCTCCTCGGCGACGCGACCGCCTTTGTCGGGGTCGGCAAGTATCCTGCACGAATCAAGTGCGCGCTCCTGGGCTGGATGGCCTTCAGGGACGCGCTGATCCAGGCGCGCGGAAGCGCGGAAGGAGCAACGGCATGACCGAGGACACCAAGGCCCCGGCCAACGCGGCTGACGTCGAGGAGGCGCTCCGCGACGTCATCGACCCCGAGCTCGGCATCAACGTCGTCGACCTCGGCCTCGTCTACGGGGTGATGCTCGACGAGAACCGCCACGCGGTGATCGACATGACGCTCACCTCGGCGGCGTGCCCGCTGACGGACGTCATCGAGGACCAGGCGGGCCAGGCCCTCGACGGCCTGGTCGATGGCTTCCGCATCAACTGGGTGTGGATGCCGCCGTGGGGCCCGGACAAGATCACCGACGACGGTCGCGAGCAGCTGCGCGCGCTCGGCTTCAACGTCTGAGACGCATCGTCACCGGAGCCCCCTTCCCGTACGGGAAGGGGGCTCCGGTCGTTCCGGGGGACGATGCGGGCTCGGGTCAGAGCGTCGCGTCGACCTCGGTCGTGGTCGCGCTCGGCGTGAGGCCCTGCTCGAGCAGCCACGCGAGCACGTCCTCCGCGACGTCCTTCCACCCGTTGTCGAGCGTGAGCGAGTGGCCGCGACCCTCGTACTCGTGAAGGTCGGTGATCGACGTGGTGTGGTCCGCGTACATCTTCGCCACCTGACGCGTCACCACGCTCGGCACCACGTGGTCCTCGCCGCCCGAGGTCAGCAGCAGCGGCCCGCGGGTCGCGAGATGCGTGTCGACGGCCGCAGGGGAGCGCGTGACGAAGGCGGCCGTCGCGTCCTCGAACAGCGGGCGGCCGGGGCCGGGGATGACGAAGGTGTCGAAGATCGCGTTGCACTCCTCCTCGGAGATCGCGTTGCCGAAGCTGTAGTGGAACTCCTTCGCGGTGAGCGCGACGGTGCGGTTCTTGTTGGCGGGGTTCTTGAGCACGGGGAACCCGGACTTGAGCTGGGAGAACGGGAGGGCCGTGACGCCCTTGATGGGCGCCGGATCGATCGCGACCGCGCCGCGGACCACGCCTCGCGCCAGCAGCTCCTGGGCGACCAGGCCGCCGAACGAATGCCCGACCGCGATCGGCGTGCCGCCGAGGCCGCCGATCACGCCGGCGTAGTGGTCGACGATCTGCGCGATCCCCACCCGGTCGAGCCCGCTGGGATCCTCGCGGGTCTCGGCGACGGTGTCCTTGTCACCGGGCCAGCCCGGAGCGGTCGAGGTGTAGCCGTGCTCTGCGAACAGCTCCTGCCACGGTTGCCATGCCGTGGCGTGGATCCAGAGGCCGTGGACGAAGACGACGTCGGTGGGGGACATGAGCGGTGCTCCTTCGGGGTGTGGGTGTCGCAGGGGGATCAGAGTGTCTTGATGAGCCCGCCGTCGATGAGGACGTCGGCGCCGGTGACGTTGCCGGCGCGTCCGCTGGCCAGGAGGAGGACCAGGTCGGCGACCTCGGACGGCTGGGTGAACCGGCCGGTCGAGAAGCCGCCCTGGTGCGCGATGACGGCCTCGCGTGCGGTCGCCGCGTCCACGCCCAGCTGGGCGGCTGCGGTGGCCGCGACGCCGTGCTCGCCCAGCCACAGGTCGGTTGCGACGGGGCCTGGGCTGATGCTGTTGAACCGGAGGTTCTGGGGCCCGTACTCCTTCGACAGCGCCTTGGACAGGTTCCAGACCGCCGCCTTGGCGGCCGAGTAATCGACCACGCCGGGGTCGGGGAGGAAGGCGTTGACGGAACCGACGGTGACAACGTTCCCGCCGCCGCGGGCGATCAGCGCGGGGATCGCGGCGCGCGTCATCCTCAACATCGAGAAGAAGCAGACGTCGAAGGTCCGCGTCCACGCCTCATCGTCGATCGCGACGAAGCCGTCGCCGCGCAGGGTCACCGCGCCGACGTTGTTGACAAGGATATCGAGCCCGCCGACGCCCTCCGCAGCTGCGACCAGTGCGGCCGGGGTGTCGGGGTCGGTCAGGTCGGCCTGCACGAAGGTCACCGCCTCGCCCAGCGCCTCGATCTCCGCCGTCCGGGAGCGGGACGCGGCGATGACGCGCACGCCCTCCGAGACCAGCGCCGCCGTGATGGCCAGCCCGATGCCCTTGCCCGCGCCGGTAACGATCGCGGTCTTGCCCTGCAGTCCGAGGTCCATGCCGCCGATGCTAGGAAGCACCTCACGCCGCCGTCGTGCCCCCGGCCTTCCTAGGTGCGCCACGGTCACCCTCGCGCGACGGCGCATGGGTCAGCTGCGACAGGAGCTGGAGCCGCTCGGAGGACGGGCTGCCGGGGGCGGGCACGTACATGCCGAGCGACTGCCCGTCCGTGGCCGGCAGGTCGAACACCTGGTAGCGGAGCTCCATGGTGCCCACCTCGGGGTGGTGGAAGAACGTCGGCGCTCCGGCGGGGACGGCGGACTCGTGGCGTTCCCAGATCCCGTCGAACTCCGGTTCGAGCGCCCGGAGGTCCGCGAGGAGGCGGGTGATCTCGGGCCCGTCGTCGTACGGGTCGACTGACGCGCGCAGGTAGGCGGCCGCGCGGCGCGCATCGACGTGCCAGCCGGCATCCCGCGGCGCCTCCGGACGGTAGACCAGCCTCACCAGATTGCCGCCGGCGCGGAAGGCGGGGCTGAGCCGCTCGGCGAGCGGATTGACGAACAGGATGTCGAGGTACCGGTTGAGCACCTGGGCGGGGATCGAGGGCATCGAGTCAAGGAGGCCGAGGAGCGTGGGGCTCACCGTGCCGTCGGGCGGCGCCGCGGGCGCGTGCGGGGGTCGCGCGAGGCGATGCAGGTGGAGCATCAGAGGCGCGTCGAGCGCCAGTGCGCTGCCGATGCCGTCGACGACGGTCGACGAGGGGTGGAGCTCGCGGCCCTGCTCGAGCTTGAGGTAGTAGTCGGTGCTGATCCCCGCGAGCAGGGCCACCTCCTCGCGACGCAGGCCGTCGACGCGGCGCGCCGAGGCGCCGCGCGCGAGCGCGACCGCCTCCGGCTGCACCATCGCCCGCCGTGCGCGCAGGAACTGCGCGAGCGGGCCTGCCTTCTCCATGCGGTCAGGGTATGAGCACATCGCTCACATGCACATGGCCGTGGCGCACCCACGTTGGCCGGCGGGTCAGCGCTCCAGTGGATCGTCCTGCCGCGCGAGCCGCAGCAGCCGTTCCTCCGACGCCGTCCCGCGTTCCGCATGCGCGAGGATCACCGTCTGGTCGGCGCCGGTGACACGCAGCAGCTCGTAGGTGAGCACCATGCGGCCGACCACGGGATGCTCCATCGTGACGGTGAGCGCGTGTCCCGTCGCCGGGAGCTCCGGTGGCGCCGCGGCGAGCTCGACGCCGCGGCGTGCGAGCTCCTCGCGCAGCCTTCCGGCGTCCGACACCGCGGCCTCGGACAGAGCGAGGGGCTGCGCGAGCAACCCAGCCATGCGGTCGGCGACCTGACCCCACTCCGGCAGGGTCCGGCGGGCGCTCTCCGCGAGGAACGTCGCCGCGGCGAGGTTCCGTCCCACCGTGAAGTGGGGCGAGACCGCCCGCGCGACCGCGTTGGAGGCGACCACGTCCCAACGGTGGTCCACCACGGCTGCAGGGGTGGCGGGAAGCGACTCGACGAACTCGGCGAGCAGCGCATCGATGGGCACCATGCGCCGAGCGTAGAGCGAGCGGCCGCGCGTCGGGAGGACCCTTCCGCACCCACCCACGCTCACCCAAGCACGCTCACTCCCCGAGCGACCGCAGCGCCTCCGCCTCGGGTGTGCCGGGGTCGGCATAGTGCGCGACCAGCGTGAGACCGCCGTCGCCCGGCACCGACATGCTCTGCCAGCGCAACGTCAGCAGCATGCCGAGCGCGGCGACCCACGTCGTGCCCACGCCGCTCGACTGCACGGTGACGTCGTGCCGGGCCCAGAGCCGTGCGAACTCCGGCTCCGTCACGAGAAGCCGCCCGACCAGCTCGTGCAGCCGTGGGTCGTCAGGGTCGCTGCGCTCGCGGAGGGCCGAGATCCCGAGCGCGACGTGGTCGTCCCAGTTCGGCAGGTTCGCGCGCGCGGCGTCGGAGAAGAGCGTGTCGAACATGTTGGAGCCGACCGTCCCGAACGTGAACACGCGGCTGGCGCGCTCGTTGACGGCGAGGACGTCCTGGCAGGCGTTGATGACGTAGGCGGCGGTGTCCTCGAAACCGTCGAGGAACTCGAAGACGGAGTCGTCGAGCGATCCGGGGAGCGGGGCGAAGGAGCGCAGCGGCGGCGGATCGGCGATGCGCTTCATGTACGCTGCGGCGGCGTCGTCGAGTCCCAGCGCCGAGGCGAGACCCCGCAGCACCTGGTCCGACGGATGAGTGTCGCGGCCCTGCTCGAGGCGCAGGTAGTACTCGGGGCTGATCATCGCGAGCTGCGCGACCTCCTCGCGGCGCAGACCGTCGACGCGGCGCCCGGTGTCGGTGGGGAGGCCGACGTCCTCCGGGCGCACGGCGTGCCGGCGTGCGCGCAGGTAGTTGCCCAGCTCGTTGATCGCCACAGCGGTCAGGCTAGATCGGGTTCGAGGTCTTGGCTACGGTCGAGACCCAGGCGGCACCGCCGTTGCGGGTCGCGCGCGCAGGTGTGACGATGAACGAGGCCCGTCACCTGCGATCCCAGGAGCGTCACCATGGTCTACAAGGTCGGATACTTCATCGGCAGCCTGTCCTCGACCTCGATCAACCGGCTCCTGTCACGGGCGCTCATCAAGCTCGCGCCCGACGACATGGAGTTCGCGGAGATCCCCATCCGGGACCTGCCGCTCTACAGCCCGGACTTCGACGCCGACTATCCGGCGTCGGCCCTGGCGCTCAAGGACACCATCGCGGCTTCGGACGCGGTGCTGTTCGTGACACCCGAGTACAACCGCTCGATCCCCGGAGCGCTCAAGAACGCGCTCGACTGGGCGTCCCGACCGTGGGGTCAGAACTCGCTCGACCATGTCCCGGCGGCCGTGATCGGCGCCTCGCCCGGCAACATCGGCACCGCCGTCGGCCAGCAGAGCCTCCGGGCCGTCCTGAGCTTCTGCAACGCCCGTCAGATGACCGCGCCCGAGGCGTACGTGAAGTTCACCCCCGGTCTCATCTCCGAGTCCGGCGAGGTGCCCGACGCCGCGACCGCGACCTTCCTCGCGTCGTTCATGCAGGAGTTCCACGACCACACCGAGCGCGTGCTGACGGTCCTGCCGCGTGGCTAGCCACGTCGCGCTGATCCGCGGCATCAACGTCGGCGGCAAGAACCCGGTGTCGATGGCGCGACTCCGCGAGGCGCTTGCCGCACAGGGAGCCCCGTCCCGCACGTACATCGCCTCGGGCAACGTGCTGCTCGACAGTCCCGACCTCGACGAGGCGGGCGTCGAGTCGCTCCTCGAGGACGTCCTCCGCGAGGAGTTCGGCGTCGACACGGTGGTGGTGGGGGTCGCGGAGGCGCGCATGCGCGCCGCGGTGGACGATGCCCCGGCCGGGTTCGGCGCCGAGCCGCACCTCTACCACTCGGACGTCGCGTTCCTGCGGGCGGGCGTCGACGCGGAGGAGGCCTTCGCGGCCTTCGGGCTCCGCGAGGGGGTGGACGCGGGTTGGCCAGGCAAGGGGATGGTCTACTTCCGCCGGCTCAGCGCGCAGCGCACCAAGAGCCGCATGAACAAGGTGATGTCCACGCCGTTCTACGCGGACATGACCATCCGCAGCTGGACCACCACCGCGAAGCTGGTGGAGCTCCTCGACGCGGACTAGCGGCGCGACCGCCGCGACCTGCGCGGAGACGATGCGAGGGACGCATCGGTGTCGCCCTCGTCGTGGTGCGCCTCGCGCAGCGGAGGCTCGGCGAGGACCCGGCCCGCCGCATCGTCCCGCGGCGCCGCCGACGAGGTGGCCTCGCGCGCGGAACGCCCGTGCTCCGCGATGCCGCGCGCGTGCAGCGCCTGCCCCAGGTCCAGCGCGAAGCCCACGGTGCGGGACGCGGTGGGGATGAGGATCGCCCGCGGATCGCGGTCGAGCCCGCGCGCGCGGGCGGCGACGCGCGACTCGGTGAGGATCTGCGCGGCCTCGGGGATCGCGCGCAACGTGAGCGACACCATCACGCCGATGGTCTCGGGCGGCAGCAGCCAGCGCAACGGCCGGGCCAGCGCGGTGACGAAGTCGAGCATCGCGCCCATCGAGGTCGAGCTCGACACGGCCAGCGCGAGCGCCGCGATCGCGATGATGTCGCCCGCGAGGTCGAGCGCACGCACCCAGTCGCCGCGCCACAGCTGGAACAGCGTGGTGAGGATCGCGATCACGACGATCGCGCCCATGCCCTTGAGCGTCGCCTTGAGCGGCGGCAGCGTCGACGCGAGCAGCAGCAGGCACGCGGCCGTGATGCCGATGCTGGTGACCGGGTCCGACACGACCACGCACGTGATCGACATGCCCACCAGCAGCAGCATCTTGAACCACACCGGCGCCCGGTGCAGCGGGGTGCGCCGCGGCCGGTAGATGCCGAGGAGCGAGATCACGCCGTCGCGCCCTGCGAGGCTCGGCCGAACATGAGGTCGCGGTAGATCCCGACGGCCTCCTTGGGGTCGCCGTCGAAGACCACGCGGCCCAGGTCCACCACAAGCGTGCGCTCGGCACGCGCGGCGGAGTCGAGGTCGTGGGTGACCTCGATCACCTGGAGCGGCAGCGAGCGCAGCAGCGCGCCCACGTGCGCGCGCCAGCGCAGGTCGAGGAGGGTGGTGGGCTCGTCGGCGACCACGATCGACGGGGTGCACGCCAGCACACCCGCCAGTGCGAGGAGCTGGCGCTGCCCGCCGGACAGCGCGTTGACGGACACGTCCGCCTTGGCCGCGAGCCCGATCTCACGTAGCGCGGACATCGCGGCCTCGTCGCGCTCGGCGCGGTTCTTGATGAGGCGGCGCAGCGACAGCGCGACGTCCTCGATCGCGGTCGGCATGATGAGCTGCGCGGACGCGTCGGTGAACAGGTAGCCCACCTTGCGCCGCACCTGCGCGCCGTGGCGCTGCGTGTCGAGGCCGTCGACCTCCACCGATCCGGTGACCGGCAGCACGAGCCCGTTGATGAGGCGCGCGAGGGTGGACTTGCCGGAGCCGTTGGCGCCGATAATGCTGATGCGGTCCTCGGTGAGCGTGAGGGTGGTTGGCTCGAGGATGGGGACCCCGGAATCGGGCGCGACGACGGCCGCTTCCTTGAACTCGATCATGCGGACAAGGCTACGCGGTGGTGCGGGCGCCCTCGTCCGTCTCGTCGGTGACGGGGGACGATGCGGCGGTCACCGCGCGCGCCGAGCCCAACAGCCCCGGGTAGGCGCGGTGGATGGCGGCGGCGACGATGCCGGCGACGACCACCTTGAGGATGTCGCCGGGCAGGAAGGGGAGCACCCCGATGGTGAGGCCGGACACGCAGTCCGCATCCGTGATCGAGGTGCAGCCGGCCGGCAGGATCGGCACTCCGAGGCGCCAGGACAGCCACGGCACGCCCACCGCGTACACGAGGGGGATGGAGACCAGGCCGACGCCGATGAGCGAGACGGCCGCGACGCCGCGCCGCGCGAGCACCCCGCGCCGGGCGAGCATCTGCGCGAGCGCGCCGATCACGGTCGCGGCCAGGATGAAGCCGATGAGGTAGCCGCCCGTGGGGCCGGTGAGGACCGCGAGGCCCACCGCGCCGTTCGCGTAGACGGGCACCACGAGCCCGAGCAGCACGTAGAGCGTGACCGCGGCGAGCGCGCGCCACGCGCCGAGCACCAGGCCGGCGAGGACGATCGCGAACGTCTGCAGCGTGATCGGCACGCCTCCGACGAGCGTCACCTCGGGCACGAGCGTGGATGCGGCGATGAGGCCGGCGAAGACGGCGACGAGCGCGATGGACTGGCCGGTGAGGCCGCGGTGCTGAGCCATGGGAACCCCCTGGGATAATGGACGCCGGTCACCCTATCCACGCCCGAGGTCCCCCGGGCGGGGTTCCGGCTCGGGTGCAGAAACGTTGTGGGGACACCACAAGAACCGCCGCGGCGGAAGCAGGGAGAACGTGTGATCATCGCCAAGGATCTGGAGGTGCGCATCGGCGCACGAGTGCTGCTGCACCCCGCGAGCTTCCAGATCGGACCCGGCGACCGCGTGGGCCTGGTGGGCCGCAACGGTGCCGGCAAGACCACGATGACCCGCATCCTCGCGGGGGAGTCGCAGCCCACCGGCGGCTCCGTCACGCACCGCGGCTCGATCGGCTACCTGCCGCAGGACCCGCGCGAGGGCGAGCCCACGCAGCGCGCGCTCGACCGCATCCTGTCCGTCCGCGACCTCGCGGGCCTCATGCAGAAGCTCCGCGAGGCGGAGGAGGGCATGGCGAGCCCCGATATCAAGGTGATGGAGAAGGCGATGAACGCCTACCCGCGCCTCGAGGAGCGCTTCCGGGCCGCGGGCGGCTACGCCGCCGAGTCCGAGGCGCAGCGCATCGCCGCCAACCTGGGGCTCGACGAGCGCATCCTGTCGCAGCCGCTCGGCACGCTGTCGGGCGGCCAGCGCCGCCGCGTCGAGCTCGCGCGCATCCTCTTCTCCGACGCGGAGACGCTGCTGCTGGACGAGCCCACGAACCACCTCGACGCCGACTCGATCGTGTGGCTGCGCGGCTTCCTCGCCTCCTTCCCCGGCGGGCTCGTGGTGATCTCCCACGACGTCGAGCTGCTGCGCGCGTCCGTCACCCGCGTGTTCCACCTCGACGCCAACCGCGGCGAGCTCGACCAGTACGCGCTCGGCTGGGACCTCTACCTCCGCCAGCGTGAGACCGACGAGAAGCGCCGCCGCCGCGAGCGCGACAACGCGGAGAAGAAGGCCGCCGCGCTGCTCGCGCAGGCCGCCAAGATGAAGGCGACCGCCACCAAGGCGGTCGCGGCGCAGAACATGGCCAAGCGCGCCGAGCGCATGCTCGAGGGCGTCGAGGGGGAGCGGGTGCAGGACCGCGTGGCCGCGCTGCGCTTCCCCACCCCCGCACCGTGCGGCAAGACCCCGCTGCGCGCCGCCGAGCTGTCCAAGTCCTACGGCTCGCTCGAGGTGTTCACCGACGTCGAGCTCGCGATCGACCGCGGCTCGCGCGTGGTGGTGCTGGGCCTCAACGGCGCCGGCAAGACCACGCTGCTGAAGCTGCTCGGCGGTGTCGAGGACCCCGACACCGGCGAGGTGCAGCCCGGCCACGGCCTCAAGCTCGGCTACTACGCGCAGGAGCACGACACGCTCGACATGAACGCGACCGTGCTCGAGAACCTCCGGCACGCGGCGCCCGACCTCGACGACACGGCCGTGCGCAACGTGCTCGGCTCGTTCATGTTCCAGGGCGACGACGCGCACAAGCCCGCGAAGGTGCTCTCGGGCGGTGAGAAGACCCGCCTCGCGCTCGCGACGCTCGTGGTGTCCCAGGCCAACGTGCTGCTGCTCGACGAGCCGACCAACAACCTCGACCCCGCCTCGCGCGCCGAGATCCTGCGCGCGCTGCGCACGTACGAGGGCGCCGTGGTACTGGTCACCCACGACGAGGGCGCCGTCGAGGCGCTCGAGCCCGAGCGCGTCCTGCTGCTGCCCGACGCCGTCGAGGACCTCTACAACGAGTCCTACCGGGAGCTCATCTCGCTGGCCTAGCCGGACCCGCGGACGGTCAGCCCCAGAGCGACCCGAACCACTCCCAGAACACCACGATCAGGGTCGCGCCGAGCACGCCGGCGCCGCCGCACGCGATGCCCGTCATCGCGAGCGTGCGCGCGCCGGGGATCGGGTCCTCGGGCTCCTGGCGGCGCAGCGCCATCCATCCCAGCACCATCGCGACGCCGCCCAGCAGCAGCCCGCCGACGATCGTGAAGCACGTCACCACGGACGCGATGCCCAGCGTCACCGACCCGATCGCCCACCAGTCGCGGCGGCCTTCCTCAGAGCGCATCCTCGATCTCCTCGTCGCTGGGTTCGGCGCGCCGCCTGCGCGCCGCCTTCGGCGGGGACGATGCGCGGGGCCCGGCCCCTGCATCGTCCCCGGTGGCCGTCATGGCCGCCCATTCGCGGCGTGCCAGAAGGACGCCGGCGACGGGCGCGATGAGCGCGAACGCGAACCACTGCCACGTGTACGCCAGGTGCGGGCCCAGGCTGAGCGTGGGCAGCGGCACCTGCGCACCGAGCGCGTCCTCGCACCGGGTGGCCGTGCACACCTGCTGGACCATGCCGTAGCCGTCGATCGGCTCGGCGGCGGGCGCGGGCATCTGCACGGGTGTGATGCGGGTGGCGCCGTCGTCGCGGCGGCCGTCGTCCTCCTCGGCGGCGCGCAGCACCACCTCGAGCGTGACGTCCCCGGCGGGAAGGCCGGGCACCACGCCATCGGGCTCGCCCGAGTCGGGGATGGGCACCCAGCCCGCGTCCACCAGCAGCGACCGCCCGTCCGTGGTGTCGAACCATGCGAGCACGTGCCACGAGCGCTCGCGGTCGACCGGACGATTGCGCAGCAGCGTGGTCGAGCCCTGCTCGAACTCGCCGTCGACCGTCACCCGCGTCCACTCGGCGTCGCCCACCGGGTTGCCGGCCGGGACGGCCTCCGCCAACGGCACGGCATCGGCCTCCGCGTTGGCCTCGTAGAGCTCGATCGCGGCGGCGCGCGCCTCGTGCCTGCCGAGCTGCCAGAAGCCCGCCTTGACGGCGACCGCGGACACCGCGAGCCCCACCGCGACGATCCCGACGACGCGCAGGATCCGCGAGGCGAGCGAGGGCGTGGTCACCCGCACGATGCTAGTGCCGCGCTTTCGCGCATCCGTCCCCGCCTCCGCTAGCGTGACCCCCATGACCCGTCACGTCCTCGTCACCGGAGCCAACCGCGGCATCGGCCGCAGCATCGCCGAGGCGTTCGTCGCCAACGGCGACACCGTCTCCACCATCTACCGCGGGGGAGAGCTCCCCGACGGCGTCACCGGCGCCGTCGCGGACGTCACCGACACCGCGGCCGTCAATGCGGCGTTCGACGAGCTCGAGGCGCAGCACGGCCGCGTCCGCGTCCTCATCGCCAACGCCGGCATCACGCGCGACGGCCTCCTCATGCGCATGTCGGACGAGGACTTCGAGCAGGTCATCGACGTCAACCTCACCGGCACGTTCCGCTGCGTGCGCCGCGCCGTCAACTCGATGATCCGCGAGCGCTTCGGGCGGATCGTGCTCATCGGGTCCGTGGTGGGCCTCATGGGCAACCCGGGCCAGGTCAACTACTCGTCGTCCAAGTCCGCGCTGGTGGGCATGGCCCGCTCCGTCACCCGCGAGGTGGGCGCGCGCGGCATCACGGCGAACGTCATCGCGCCGGGCTTCATCACCACGGACATGACCGCCGAGCTGGGCGACGACGTCGTCAAGCAGTACGCGGACACCATCCCCGCCAAGCGCTTCGGCTCGACCGCCGAGGTCGCGGCCGCCGCCGTCTTCCTCGCGTCCGACGCCGCGGGCTACGTCTCGGGCGCGGTGCTGCCCGTCGACGGCGGCCTCGGCATGGGCCACTGACACCCCGCATCGTCCCCCTAGGAGCAATCATGGGCATTCTCGAAGGCAAGAACATCCTCGTCACCGGCGTCCTCACGGAGGGCTCGATCGCGTTCGAGGTCGCGCGGCTGTGCCAGGAGCAGGGCGCGACGGTCGTGCTGACCGGCGTGGGCCGCTCGCTCAAGATCACGCAGGCCATGGGCCGCCGCCTCCCCGTCGAGGCGCAGGTGGTCGAGCTCGACGTCACCAACCCCGAGCACCTCGACGGCCTCGCCGACAAGGTCCGCGAGCTGGTCCCGCACCTCGACGGCGTGGTCCACTCGATCGGCTTCGCGCCGCAGTCCGTGATGGGTGGCAACTTCATGTCGGCCGAGTGGGAGGACGTCTCCACGGCCGTCCACATCTCGGCGTACTCGCTCAAGGCTCTCGCGCAGGCGACGGCGCCGCTGCTGGTCAACGGTGGGTCGATCGTCGGCCTCACGTTCGACGGCCGCTACGCCTGGCCGGTCTACGACTGGATGGGCGTCGCCAAGGCGGCATTCGAGGCCGTCAACCGCTACCTCGCGCGGGACCTCGGCCCGCTCGGCATCCGCTGCAACGTCGTGTCGGCCGGGCCCATCAAGACCACCGCCGCCAAGCACATCCCCGGCTTCGAGCAGATGGAGGGCAACTGGTCGGAGCGGGCGCCGCTCGGCTGGGACTCCGAGGCCACCGCGCCGACCGCGCGCGCCGTGACCGCCCTGCTCTCCGACTGGTTCCCCGCCACCACCGGCGAGATGATCCACGTGGACGGCGGCGTGCACGCTATGGGACAGTGACACCGTGCCCACGCTGATCCTCGCCCGCCACGCGAAGGCGGAGGCCCCCGCGGCCGGCCTGAGCGACTCCGCCCGAGCGCTCGAGCTCATCGGCCGCAAGGCCTCGACCCTGCTCGGTCAGGTCATCGCGCGCGCGGGCATCTCGCCCGACCTCGCGCTCGTGTCCCCGTCGCTGCGCACGCAGCAGACGTGGAAGCTCATGGCTCCCGCGTTCGGCGAGTGCGAGACCGTCACCGACGACGAGCTCTACGAGACCCACGTCTCCGGACTCCTCGAGGTGCTGCACGGGCTGGGCGACGCGGAGACCGTGGTGGTCGTGGGTCACGAGCCCACGTCCTCCGCAGCGGCCGCGCACCTCGCGGGCCCCGGCTCGGACAAGACCGCGCTGCAGCGCGTCGCCCACGGTCTGCCGACCGCGACCGCGGCGGTGCTCGAGTTCGACTGCCCGTGGTCGGAGATCACGTCGCGCTGCGGTCGCCTGGTCTCGGTGCTGTCGGGCCGCGACGTCGAGGAGTGACGGACACCTCCGCGCTGTGGCGCGCGCTGCTCGCGATGCAGCGCTTCGGGTGGGAGCAGGGCGTGGCATCCCACGCTGCCCTCGACTCCGGTGACCTCGCTCTGGCGACCCTGCTGATCCGCGACGCGGTCGCGCGCCAGGATGCGGATGGCCAGCTGGGCGCGATGGACGACGCGGCGGCCGTGAACTCCGGCTCGCTCCTCGAGGCGGCGCTGCTGGTGGGACGGGACGATGCGGTGGTCGCCGAGGCCGCGCAGCGTCAGCGCTGGTGGCTGCTGCGGCATTCGCCGCGCGACGACTGGGGCGTCCTCCACCACCTCAAGGGTGCTGAGGAGGTGTGGGCGGATTCGGTCTACATGGTGGTGCCGGCGCTGGTCGCGTCGGGTGACCTCGCTCCGGCGGACATGCAGTACCGCATGCACCGGGAGCAGCTCTGGGACGCGTCCACGGGGCTCTACCGCCACCGCTTCGACATGGCGACGCGGACCTGCGTGCGCGACGCGTTCTGGGCGAGCGGGAGCGGCTGGGTCGCGGCGGGTCTCGCGCGGGCGCTGCGCCTGGGCGTCGCCGCGGAGACCGTGCGGGAGCGCTGGGAGACCGAGGCGCGGGCGCTGCTCGACGCGTGCACGCGGTACGCGACGCCCGAGGGCCGCTTTCACGACGTCCTCGACGACCCCTCGACCTTCACCGACGGCTGCGCCGGCCTCATGCTCGCGTACGCGGCGTTCACGGGCGTGGCGGACGGGTGGCTCCCGACCTCCTATGCGGACGATGCCGCGGCCTGGCTCGACGCGTCCCTCGCCCGGGTCGACGCGACCGGGGTGGTGCGCGACGTGTGCGGCGCCCCCGGCTTCGATGCGCCCGGCACGAGCGCGGAGGCGCAGGCCTTCGCGATCATGGCCCTCGCGGCCCGCGACCGCCTGGCCTGACCCGGCTCCCGCCACCCGAGCCTCGCGCAGCGCCCGGACTGCCTTGAGTGCCCGGAGCGCGTGTCCGCGCGATGCGTGTCGCCACGCTGGCCGTTTTCATGCACTTTGGTGAGCGTTGAGCCGGTCCACGGGCCGATCGCCCGAGCGGTTCACGAACGATCGGCAGGCTCTCCGGCATCATCCCTGGTAGATGAGATCCGGAGCGTTCCGATGGGGCGATGCGGCGCGCGGGAACGCGCCGGAGCGCCCGCGAAAGTGCATGAAAACGGCGAGTGTGGCCCACCGGGGCACGGAAGCCAGGGCGGTCGGGCGGTCCGGCACCGCGTCGGGATCAGCCGAGGATGATCGCCAGCGCCGCGTCGAGCCGGGGTGCGTTGAGCGCGACGTCCGCCTGCTCCTGGACGATCGGCTTGGCGTGCCACGCGATGCCCAGCCCGGCGGCGGCCATCATGTCGAGGTCGTTCGCGCCGTCGCCGATCGCGACCGCGTCACCCAGGTCGCAGCCCACCTCGGCCGCAAACGCACGCAGCGTCTCCGCCTTCGCCGCGCGGTCGATCACCGGGCCGACGGTACGGCCGGTGAGCCGCGCATCGTCCACCTCGAGGCGGTTGGCGCGGAAACGGGTGATCCCCAGGCGCGCCGCGAGCGGCGCGACCACCTCCGCGAAGCCGCCCGAGACGAGCGCGACCTCGAAGCCGGCGTCCTGCAGACCCGCGACCAGCTCGGGGGCCCCGGGCGTGAACTCGACCTCCGCGAGTACCTCCGCGAACACGGTGTCCGGGACCCCGACGAGGGTCGCGACGCGCTCGCGCAGCGATTCGGCGAAGTCGAGCTCGCCGCGCATGGCGCGCTCCGTGATCTCGGCCACCAGCTCGCGCGTGCCCGCGCGGGCGGCGATCAGCTCGATGACCTCGGCGGTGATCAGGGTGGAATCGACGTCGAGGACGCACAGCCTCATGCGGTGACGACCGTCCCCTTCGCGACGACGGTGATGCCGCTCTCGGTGACGGTGAACCCGCGCGCGAGGTCCGCCTCGCGGTCGATGCCCACGCGCGCGCCCTCCTGCACGTCGACGTTCTTGTCGAGGATCGCGCGGTGGACCTGCGCGTGGCGGTGCACCTGGACGCCGTCGAGCAGCACCGAGTCCGACACGGTCGACCAGGAGTGCAGGCGCACGCCGGGGGACAGCACCGATCCGGTGACGGTCGCGCCGGACACGATCACGCCGGGGGACACGATCGAGTCCGCGGCGTGGCCCAGGCGGCCCTCCTCCGAGTGGATGAACTTGGCCGGCGGGTGCGTGATGAGCCCCTGGTGGACGGGCCACTTGTCGTTGTACACGTTGAACACCGGCTGGACCGCGATGAGATCCATGTGGGCGTCGTAGTACATGTCCAGCGTTCCCACGTCGCGCCAGTAGTCGCGGTCGCGGTCGGTCGAGCCCGGGACGTCGTTGCGGATGAAGTCGTAGAAGCCACACGTGCCCTTGTCGACGAAGTAGGGGACGATGTCGCCGCCCATGTCGTGCTTGGAGCTCGGGTTGTCCGCATCGGCGGTCAGCGCCTCGAGCAGCGCGTCCGCGTTCGCGACGTAGTTGCCCATCGAGGCGAGGATCTCGCTGGGGGAGTCCGGCAGTCCGGACGGGTCCTTGGGCTTCTCGAGGAACGCGCGGATCCGGTCGGGGTTGTCGGGGTCGATGTCGATCACGCCGAACTGATCCGCGAGGGAGATGGGCTGGCGGATGCCCGCCACGGTGAAGTCCGCGCCCGACTCGATGTGCGCGTCGACCATCTGCGAGAAGTCCATGCGGTAGACGTGGTCGGCGCCGACGATCACCACGATGTCGGGCTGCTCGTCCTCGATGATGTTCACGGTCTGGTAGATCGCGTCCGCGCTGCCGAGGTACCAGTGCGGGCCGCGACGCTGCTGCGCCGGCACCGGTGCGACGTAGTTGCCCAGCAGCGGCGACATGCGCCAGGTGCGGGCGATGTGGCGGTCGAGCGAGTGCGACTTGTACTGCGTCAGCACCACCACATGCAGGTAGCGGGAGTTCACCAGGTTGCTCAGCGCGAAGTCGATGAGGCGGTACGTCCCTCCGAAAGGGACCGCCGGCTTCGCGCGGGCTGCGGTGAGGGGCATCAGGCGCTTGCCCTCACCTCCTGCAAGGACGATGGCGAGAACCTTCTGCGCTGGCATACCGCCAGCATAGGGGGCGAAGCGGGACACATGCAGGCTCTGGCGCGGGCGAGCCGCTAGCGTGGGGGTCATGCGCGTCGACATCCTCACCCGCGAGTACCCGCCCCACGTCTACGGAGGCGCCGGAGTCCATGTCACGGAGCTCGCGGCGGTGCTGCGCGCGCACCTCGACGTGCGCGTCCGCGCGTTCGAGGGACCGCGCGACGAGCCCGGCGTGACCGGCTACGACGCACTCGGCGGCGGGGTGGGCGACGCGTCGCTCGACGTGCTCGCGCACAACCTGCCGATGGCGAAGGACTGCGGCGGCGCCGACATCGTCCACTCGCACACCTGGTACGCCAACATGGCCGGCCACCTGGCCGCGCGCCTGCACGGCATCCCGCACGTGCTGTCCGCGCACTCGCTCGAGCCGTTGCGGCCGTGGAAGGCCGAGCAGCTGGGCGGCGGGTACCGCGTGTCCAGCTGGATCGAGCAGACCGCCTACGAGGGTGCGGACGGGATCATCGCCGTGTCTGACGGCATGCGCAAGGACGTGCTGCGCTGCTACCCGGAGGTCGACCCCGGCAAGGTCCACGTGGTGCACAACGGCATCGACGTGGCCGGCTGGGCGCCCCCCGCGACGGACGAGGCGCGCGCGAAGGCCGATGCCGTGGTCGCCGAGCACGGCATCGACCCGAACCGCCCCGCGATCGTGTTCGTGGGCCGCATCACGCGCCAGAAGGGCCTGCCGTACTTCCTCAAGGCGGTCGAACAGCTCCCGAAGGACATCCAGGTGGTCCTGTGCGCCGGGGCGCCCGACACCAAGGAGATCGCCAGAGAGGTGTCCGGCGCGGTCGCGAAGCTCCAGGAGACCCGCGACGGCGTGATCTGGATCGAGAAGATGCTGCCGCGCCCCGAGCTCGTCGCGGTGCTGGACGCCTGCACCGCGTTCGTGTGCCCGTCGGTGTACGAGCCGCTCGGCATCGTCAACCTCGAGGCCATGGCCGTCGGCCTGCCCGTGGTGGCGACCGCGACGGGCGGCATCCCCGAGGTCGTGGTGCCCGGCGAGACCGGCACGCTCGTCCCGATCGAGCAGGTCCAGGACGGCACCGGCACCCCGCTCGACCCGGAGGGTTTCGCGAGGGATCTCGCCGACGCGCTCACCGCCATGGTGTCCGATCCCGCGCGCGCGAAGGCCATGGGCGAGGCCGGTCGCCGCCGCGCCGCGGAGAGCTTCTCCTGGGAGGCGATCGGGGAGAGGACCCTGAGCGTCTACCGCTCGATTCTTGGATAGGCTCACCTGCCATGACTGAGGTGCTCGGGTTCGAGGGCGTGCGCGTCCGCCGCGGTGACAACGAGATCCTCCGGGACGTGTCCTGGAGCGTCTCCGACACGGACCGCTGGGTGATCCTCGGCCCCAACGGCGCGGGCAAGACCACGCTGCTGTCGATCGCGTCCGCGCGGATGTTCCCGACCGAGGGTTCCGCCACCATCCTCGACGAGCGCCTCGGCGACACCGATACCCGCGAGCTGCGCGTCCGCGTGGGCCTGTCGAGCGCCGCGCTCGCGGACCGCATCCCCCCGCACGAGACGGTCCGCAACGTGGTGATGACCGCCGCGCATGGCGTGACCGGTCGCTGGCAGGAGGAGTACGACAGCTTCGACGAGGACCGCGCCGACGCGCTGCTGTGGGCGTTCGGGATGGCTGACTTCGCGCAGCGCGAGTTCGGCACCCTGTCCGAGGGCGAGCGCAAGCGCGTGCAGGTGGCCCGAGCGCTCATGCCCGACCCGGAGCTGCTGCTGCTCGACGAGCCCGCCGCGGGCCTCGACCTGGGCGGCCGCGAGGAGCTCCTCGAGGCGCTGCGCGAGCTCGCGGGGGACCACCGCTCGCCCGCGATCGTCATGGTGACGCACCACGTCGAGGAGATCCCGGTGGGCTTCACCCACGTGCTGCTGCTGCGCGACGGCGCGGTGGTCGCGGCCGGGCCCCTCGAGTCGACGCTCACGTCCGAGTCGCTGTCGCAGACGTACGGCATGCCGGTGCAGCTGACCGCCGCGGGCGGGCGCTACTCCGCGCGCCGCGTCTAGCCGCGATGAAGGTCTCGGCCCGCGCCGACTACGCCCTGAGGGCGGTGGCGGAGCTCGCGCGCGCCGATGCGCCGCGCACCACCGGCGAGATCGCCGCGAACCAGGGGATCCCCCGCAAGTTCCTCGAGGGGATCCTCACGGCGCTGCGCGACGACGGCCTGGTGATCGGCCAGCGCGGCATCGGCGGCGGCTACCGCCTCACGCGCGACGCGGCCGACATCACGCTCGCGGACGTGGTCCGGTCGGTCGACGGACCCCTCATCTACGTGCGCGGCGAGCGCCCGTCCGGCCTCGAGTACGACGGCGCCGCCTCCGAGCTGCTCACCATCTGGGTCGCCGTGCGCGCGAGCATCCGCGCCGTGCTCGAGCGCGTCACCGTCGCGGACCTCGCGACAGGGGAGCTTCCCGGCGAGATCCGATCACTTGTCGAGGACCAAGCTGCCTGGGAGGACGCCCAAACAAACCTACTTGGCGAGTAGGAATTGATTCCTACCTACTAGGTGGGTATGGTTTGTCTCATCTCGACCCATGGCCGCGCCCGCGGCCGGCTCGGGAGGAGGCATCTCATGCGTTCTCTTGTCCTGCTGGCGATCGTCGGCTTCGGCGCGCAGCTCGTCGACGGCAGCCTCGGCATGGCGTACGGCGTCACCTCGTCGACCCTCATGCTGGCCGTGGGTCTGAGCCCGGCGATCGCGTCGGCCACCGTCCACCTCGCGGAGGTGGGCACCACGCTCGCGTCCGGCGCGGCGCACGCCCGCTTCGGCAACGTCGACTGGCGCGTGGTGTGGCGCGTGGGCGTCCCCGGCGCGATCGGCGCGTTCGCGGGCGCCACGTTCCTCTCGAACCTGTCCACCGAGGCGGCCGGCCCGATCATGGCGATGCTGCTGTTCGGCCTGGGCGTCTACGTCCTCACGCGCTTCACCGGCACCAAGGTGAGCGCGGACAAGGCCAAGCGGCCGCTCCGCTCGCGCTTCCTCGCCCCGCTCGGCCTCGTGGCCGGATTCGTCGATGCGACCGGCGGCGGCGGGTGGGGTCCCATCGGCACCCCGACCCTGCTCGCGTCGGGCCGCATGGAGCCTCGCAAGGTGATCGGCTCGATCGACACCTCCGAGTTCCTGGTCGCCGCCGCCGCGTCCGTCGGCTTCATCTTCGGCCTCGGCACCTCCGGTATCGACTTCGGCTGGGTGCTCGCGCTGCTCGCCGGCGGCCTGCTCGCGGCACCCCTCGCCGCGTGGCTCGTGCGCCTCGTCCCGCCGCGCATGCTGGGCGCCGCGGTCGGCGGCATGATCCTGCTCACCAACGCGCGCACGCTGCTCCACACGGACGCGCTCGCCGCCGTCGCGCCCTACAGCTGGGCCGTCTACGCGGCCATCGTGAGCGTCTGGGCATGGGCCATCGCCCGGGCCTGGAAGGGCCACCGCGCGGACGTCGAGGCGCGCAAGGCGCTCGAGGTCGCGGCCCCCTCCGAGGCGACCGCCGCGTAAGCCTCACGGCCGCTCCGGCTCAGGGCGCGCATCGTCCCCGCGGACGATGCGCGCCCTTCGTCGTCCCTGCTAGCGTCGCATTGACAAGGAGGACGCTGTGGAACAGTTCCTGTGGTGGTTCATTGCGGCGATGATTCTCGGGGCCATCGAGATCTTCACGCTCGACCTGCTGTTCGCGATGCTCGCGGTCGGCGCGTTGGCCGGAGGCTTCGCCGCGCTGCTGGGGGCGCCGTGGTGGCTCGCGATGATCATCGCGCTCGCCGTCGCGGCGGCACTGATCGGGCTGCTGCGCCCGTTCCTGCTGCGCTCGCTGCGTGCGAAGGGTGGGGGAGCCCCGCAGACCAACACGGCCGCGCTGGTCGGCCGTGGCGCGCGCGCGATCGACGAGGTCACCGAGACGCGCGGGCGAGTGAAGCTCAACGGGGAGGTGTGGTCGGCGCGCACCGAGGACGATGCGCAGGCCATCCCCGAGGGCACCGAGGTGACCGTGCTGAGGATCGATGGGGCGACCGCCGTGGTCGCGCCGCAGAAGGAGAGCTGAGATGGACAACGTCGGAACCATCGTGATCTGGGTCGCGATCGCGGTCCTCGCGATCTTCGTCATCACGGCGATCGCGCGCGCGATCATCGTGGTGCAGCAGACTCAGGCGTACCTGGTGGAGCGGCTCGGCCGCTATCACGCCACCATGGACGCGGGTCTGCACCTGCTGGTCCCGTTCATCGACAAGGTGCGTGCCAAGGTCGACCTGCGCGAGATGGTGTACTCGTTCCCGCCGCAGTCGGTCATCACGTCGGACAACCTGGTGGTCGACATCGACACCGTCATCTACTTCCAGGTGACCGACCCCAAGTCCGCGGTCTACGAGATCGCCAACTACATCACCGGTGTGGAGCAGCTCACCGTCACCACGCTGCGCAACATCGTCGGCACCATGGACCTCGAGCAGACGCTCACCAGCCGTGACCAGATCAACGGCCAGCTGCGCGGCGTCCTCGACGACGCGACGGGCAAGTGGGGCATCCGCGTCAACCGCGTCGAGCTCAAGTCCATCGAGCCACCGCTGTCGATCAAGGACTCGATGGAGAAGCAGATGCGCGCCGAGCGTGACCGTCGCGCCGCGATCCTCACGGCCGAGGGCTTCAAGCAGTCGCAGATCCTCACGGCCGAGGGCGAGAAGCAGTCCGCGATCCTCCGTGCGGAGGGCAACGCGCAGTCCCGCATCCTCGAGGCAGAGGGCGAGGCGCGCGCGATCCTCCAGGTGTTCGACGCCATCCACGAGGGCGACGCCGACTCCAAGCTGCTCGCGTACCAGTACCTGCAGATGCTTCCCGAGATCGCGAAGAACGAGTCCAACAAGGTGTGGTTCGTGCCGACCGAGTTCACGGGCGCGCTCAAGTCGATCTCCGCGGCATTCGGCGAGGAGGAGGCGCCGTCTCCGCTCGAGCGTGACCCCGAGCGGGCCAAGCGGGCCGGCTCGCGCATCACCTCCGCGCTCGCGGATCCCCGCGCCGCGCTCGAGGAGGCCCGTCGCCAGGCCGAGGGTGTGTCCGCGGAGGCCGAGCAGGCCGGCTCCGCCTCGGGCAAGCCGTTCGACCCGGATGCCGAGAAGGGTCAGTAGGTTCCGGAGGGACGATGCGGCGGGCCCCGGGGGAGCGATCCCTCGGGGCCCGCTGTCGCGTCCGGGGCGTGACGGCGGCACCCGGGCGCGACGCCTCCCTCGCTACGGGCCGGGAGGGGCGCCCGCCGGCGCCTCGGGCGGCTCCGCAGGCGGCGTCTCGGGACGGCGCTCGCGTACCAGCCACACCGCGAGCGCGACCAGCACCAGCCCGGTGGCCATCACCGCGACCCACGTCGCGACCGCGTCGCCCACCAGCTCGCTGATGAGCCGCGGCACCGCGACCAGCAGCCCGATCCCGCCGGGCACGATCAGCGGCATGAGGCGCGCGGTCCCGACCGCGAGCGCGATCATCGCGACAGCCAGCGCGACCGCGGCCGCGAGGATGATGATGCGCCCGTCGCCCGCGGCCGCGGTCTGCATCCCCAGCACCGCGAGGAGGCCGCCGGCGGCGAGCGCGATCGACGGGGGCCCCAGGAGGCGCGCCGCCCCGAGCGCGGCCCACGCCACGCCGAGCGTCGCCCAGGCGACGCCCATCCAGGTGGAGTCCACGGAGTCGTCCCAGGGGGAGACGACGGCCGTGAGCACGGCGGCGAGCGACGCGAGCAGCGCGAGCTGCGCGAGCGCGCGTCGGCGCAGCGCGTAGACCGTCGCCGCGACCACGGCGAGCGTCCCCGTCACCCACCTGGCCAGCGCATCGTCCCCCGTGAGCCCCGCGACGTCGTGCGCCACCACCCAGGAGAGCCACCCTGACAGGGCCACCGTGGCGAGCAGCAGGACGGAGGCGAGGCGCTGCGCGGACGGCTGCGCGGCGCGCGCGGCGAGGATCCCGCCCGCGGCGACCACCGCGGTGAGGGTGAGGACCAGCGCGAGACGCGCGACGTCGCCCAGGTCCTGCCACGTGCGGCCCACCACGAACGCCGCCCCGGACACGGCGAGCACCGCGCCCAGGTAGCCGACGATCTCGCCGACCACCGCGAGCGCACGGGGTGGGGGCGTGACGGGCTGGGGTGTGGCGGGTTCCGGGGCGCCGTGCTCGGCCTCGTAGCGGCGCACCTCTGCCGCCTGCTCGGGCGTGATGAGCCCCTGCTCGACCCACCTGTCGAGGCTGATGTCCACGCTGTGCATGACCGCCTCCCTCCGGCGGCGGCGACATCGTCGTCGTCGCTTCCAGGTTACGCCCGGGGGCATGCGCGCGCCCCTGCGGACGGCCGGGTGCTGGGATGATGGCGCCATGCCCGTGATCGCGATCGACGACCCCGCCGACCCCCGCCTCGCCGACTACCGCGGCCTCACCGACGTGGCGTTGCGCCGCGTCCTCGAGCCCGAGCGCGGCCTGTACATGGCGGAGGGCGCCAAGGTCATCGCGCGGGCGCTGCGCGCCGGGCATGCGGCGCGGTCGGTGCTGGTGAGCGAGCGGTGGCTCGAGTCGGTGGCGCCGCTGGTCCCGGACGAGGTGCCGGTGTATCTCGCGCCCGCGGCGCTGCTCGAGGACGTGACCGGTTACCAGGTGCATCGTGGTGCGCTCGCGTCGATGGAGCGGCCCGAGCTGCCCGCTTTGGCGGACCTTGCGCGGGACGCGCGCAGGATCGTGGTGCTCGAGGGGATCGTCGACCATACCAACGTGGGTGCGATCTTCCGTTCGGCCGCGGGGATCGGCGCGGACGCGGTGGTGGTGTCGCCCACGTGCGCGGACCCGCTCTACCGGCGGTCGGTGAAGGTCTCCATGGGGACCGTGTTCCAGGTGCCGTGGACGCGCGCGACCTCGTGGCCGGGGGCGCTCGACGAGCTGCGGGCGCTCGGCTTCACCGTGGGCGGGCTCGCGCTGACGGACGATGCGGTGGCGCTGGACGCCTTCGCCGCGACGGCGGGGGAGAGGGTCGCCCTGGTGATGGGCACCGAGGGCGACGGGCTCACCCGCCAGGCGCTCGCGCACGTCGACACCGCGGTGGTCATCCCCATGCACGGGGGCGTGGACTCGCTCAACGTCGCCGCCGCCTCCGCCGTCGCGATGTGGGAGCTGCGCGCGCGCTGAGCTCGCCCGGCCCCGCCCTCCGCGGCCGCCTTGCCCGGTGTCGGAGGGTGGGGTCATAATCGAACATACGTTCGAACACATGTTCGAACGGGTGGACGATGCGGGAGGTGAGCGGGCATGGCGGAGACGGCCGAGACGAGGCTCGCCCGGGCACGCGAGGCGCTCGCGGGCGTCCAGCGGCGGGTCGGCACCACCCGCGAGACCTGGGACGCGCCCACCCTGCCGCTCGCCCCGGTGCTCGACCAGGTGCTGCCGCAGGGGCTGCGGCGCGGCCAGGTGATCGCGGTGGCCGGGTCCACGTCGCTCATGCTCGCGCTCGCGGCCGCCGCGTCGGAGGCGGGCTCCTGGACGGCGGCCGTGGGGCTGCCCTCGCTCGGGGTGGTGGCGGCGGCCAGGCGCGGCCTCGAGCTCGCGCGGCTCGCGCTCGTGCCGTACCCGGGCGCCCAGGCGGCCGCCGCGGCAGGCGCATGCGTGGACGGCATGGACGTGGTCCTGCTGGGCCCGCGCCTCGCGCTGTCCGAGGCGGACAGGCGTCGACTCGCCTCGCGCGCCAGGGAGCGCGGCGCGGTCATCGTCGCGGACGGGGCCTGGACGGGGGCGCACGTCACGCTCACCGCGGTCGGGTCGCGCTGGCACGGGCTCGGCGCGGGCGACGGCCGGCTGCGCGGCAGGGATCTCACCGTGCGGGTCGAGGAGCGGCGCGGCGGCACCGCGCGCCTGGTCACCGTGCCGCTCGACGGCGTCGGGACCCCGGTCCGTCGCGGCACGGGCGTGCCCGCGGTGCCCGGGCACGTGCGCGCGCTCGGGGGCGCGGCATGAGCGTCGTCACCGTGGTGCGCCGCGCCGTCCTGTGGGTGCCGGACTGGCCCGTGGTCGCGGCCATGACGGAGGCGGGGCTCGGCGCGGACGTGCCCGCGGCGGTCCTGCACGGGCGCGGGCTGGTCGCGGTCTCCGCCGCGGCGCGTGCCGCCGGGGTCAAGCGCGGCAGCACCAGGCGGCTCGCGCAGCGCGCCTGTCCCGAGCTCGCGATCCTTCCCCATGACGAGGGACGCGACTCGCGCCTGTTCGAGTCCGTCGCGGCGGCCGCGGAGCACGCCGTCTCCGGGGTCGAGATCTCCCGGCCGGGCCTCATGATCATCCCCGCGGACGGCGCGGCCCGCTTCCACGGCTCGGAGGAGGCGCTCGCGGAGGCGCTCGTCACCGCGGTCGCCGAGCAGGCGGGGGTGGAGTGCGCGGTCGGCGCCGCGGACGGGCTGCTCGCCGCGGTGATCGCGGCCCGGTCCGCGGAGCTGGTGCCCGCGGGGACCTCGCGCGAGTACCTCGCCCCCGCACCCATCGGCGCGCTCGCGCTCGCGGCCATGGAGCGCGTCCAGCGCGAGGAGGTCGAGCGGCTCGCGAGCGTGCTCACGCGCCTCGGGATCGTCACACTGGGGGACCTGGCGGCGCTGCCGTTCGCGGACATCCTCGCCCGGTTCGGCCCCGTGGGGGTGTGGGCGCACAGGCTCGCCTCCGGAGAGGACCTCGCCCCGCCGGTGCTGCGCCGCACCGAGGAGGACATCGCGGTCGAGCACGTGTTCGAGGACCCGGCGGAGCGCATCGAGCAGCTGGTGCACGTCGCCAAGGAGGCCGCGATCGCGCTCGACCGCGCCCTGCTCGACGCCGGCATGCGCTGCGGGCGGGTGCGGATCACGGCCCGCACGGAGAAGGGGCAGGACCTCGAGCGGGTGTGGCGCACGGACGTGGGCACCCGCGCCGGCGCGTTCGCGCGGCACATGACGGACCGCGTGCGCTGGCAGCTCGAGGGCTGGCTGTCGGGCACCGCGGGATCCACCACCGGGGACAAGGGCCCGGAGCCGTCCCCGCTGGTCTCGCTCGGCCTGGTCGCCGAGGACGTGGTCCCGCTCGGCTCCGAGCAGGCCTACCTGTGGGGCGGGGTGTCGGGCGCGGACTCGCGCGCGCATCGTGCCCTCGAGCGCGTCCAGGGGCTGCTGGGCCTCGAGGGCGTGCTCGCGGTCGCCGAGCAGGGCGGACGCTCTCCCCGCGACAGGGCGCACCTCGCGCCCTGGGGCCAGGAGGCGCCGCCCGCCCGCGCGATCGCCCACCCGTGGCCGGGGCGCATCCCCGACCCGCCGCCCGCGACCGTGCCGCCCGTCGCGCGTCCCGCGCTGGTGCTCGACGCGGGAGGCGCCCCCGTCGCCGTGAGCCAGCGGCTCGCGGTCAGCGCCCCGCCCACGTGGGTGCGGCTCGAGGCGGACCCGTCGGACGAGCGCGCCCGCGCCGCGAACCGCCACCCCTCCTCGGGGCACGTCGGGCACGTCGACGGCCCCGTGTGGGACCGCCCCCGTCCCGTGGAGTCCTGGGCGGGCCCGTGGCCCGTGTCGGAGCGCTGGTGGTCGGAGGACGCCTCCCGGCAGGCGTACCTCCAGGTCGCGCTGCGCGACGGCGAGGGCGCCGTCATCGCGGTGCTGCTCGCCTACGGCGGCGGCGAGTGGCGGCTGGAGGCCGTGTATGACTGAGATCCCCGAGTACGCGGAGCTCCACGCCCACAGCGCCTTCAGCTTCCTCGACGGTGCGAGCCAGCCCGAGGAGATGGCCGCGGAGGCGGGACGCCTGGGCCTCAGCGCGCTCGCCATCACCGACCACGACGGCCTCTACGGCGCGGTGCGGTTCGCGGGTGCCGCCAGGGAGATCGGTCTGCCCACGGTGTTCGGTGCGGAGCTCAGCCTCGCGGCGGACGGCCCCGGCGGGCGCCCGGTGCTCGACCCGCCTACCGGGGTGCCCGACCCGCGCGCCTCCCACCTGGTGGTGCTCGCGCGCGGTGCCAGCGGCTACTCGCGTCTCAGCCACGCCATCGGCATGGCGCACCTCGCCACCGGGGAGAAGGGCCTCGCCCGCTACACGCTCGAGACGCTGGCGGACGCCGGCGGCGGCGACCTCCTGGTCCTCACCGGCTGCCGCAAGGGGGCGGTGCGGTCCGCGCTCGTCGGGCCCGGCGGCGGGGCGCTCGCCGGCGGGATCTCGCGCGACGGTCACGCCGCCGCTCGGGCGGAGCTCGACCGGCTGGTCGCGCTGTTCGGGCGCGAGGGCGTCGCGGTGGAGATCACGGACACGGGCTCGCCGTTCGACTCCGAGATCAACGCGGCCCTCGCGGATCTCGCCTTCGACACGTCGCTGCCCCTGATCGCCACCACCAACGCGCACTACGCGACCCCGCGCGACGCGGACCTCGCCGGCGCCCTCGCCGCGGTCCGCGCCCGCTCCTCGCTCGACGACATGGACGGCTGGCTGCCCGGCTCGCCCGGCCAGCACCTCCGCAGCGCGGGGGAGATGGCGTTCCGTCACCGTCGCCACCCGCAGGCCGTCACCACCGCGGCGCGCCTCGCCGCGGAGTGCGCGTTCGACCTCGACCTGGTCGCCCCGAACCTGCCGCCGTACCCCGTCCCGCCCGGTCACACCGAGGCCACCTGGCTGCGCGAGCTCACGTACCGCGGCGCGCGCGAGCGCTACGGTCCGCCCGACGCGGAGCGAGTCAAGGGCGCGTGGGCGCAGATCGAGCACGAGCTCGCCGTCATCGAGGCGCTCGACTTCCCCGGCTACTTCCTCATCGTCCAGGACATCGTGGCGTTCTGCCGTCGCGCGGACATCCTGTGCCAGGGTCGCGGCTCCGCCGCCAACAGCGCGGTGTGCTTCGCGCTCGGCGTCACCGCGGTGGACGCGGTGACGCACGGGCTGCTGTTCGAGCGCTTCCTCGCGCCCGAGCGCGACGGGCCGCCGGACATCGACGTGGACATCGAGTCGGATCGCCGCGAGGAGGTCATCCAGTACGTGTTCTCACGCCACGGGCGCATCAACGCCGCCATGGTCGCGAACGTCATCCAGTACCGGCCGCGCTCGGCCGTGCGCGACGCCGCGCGGGCGCTCGGCTTCGACGTGGGCCAGCAGGACGCGTGGTCCAAGTCGATCGACCGGTGGAGCGCGCTGCGGGTGCCCGCCGAGAAGCAGGAGGAGTGGGCGGCCAAGCAGCGCGACGCGATGTGGCCCGAGCCGCCGCCCACCCAGGATCTCGAGCACATCCCGGAGAACGTGCTCGACCTCGCCGACCGGTTCATGCGGCTGCCCCGCCACCTGGGCATCCACCCCGGCGGCATGGTGCTGTGCGACCGGCCCGTCATCGACGTGTGCCCCGTCGAGTGGGCGCGCATGCCCGGCCGCACCGTCCTCCAGTGGGACAAGGACGACTGCGCGGATGCGGGCCTGGTGAAGTTCGACCTGCTCGGCCTGGGGATGCTGTCCGCCCTCAAGTACGCGTTCCGGTACATGCAGGAGGTGCGCGGGGAGGACCTGGGGCTGCACTCCCTGCCGCAGGAGGACCCGGCCGTCTACGACCTGCTGTGCGCCGCCGACACGGTCGGCGTGTTCCAGGTGGAGTCGCGTGCCCAGATGGCGACCCTGCCGCGGCTGCGGCCGCGCCGCTTCTACGACATCGTCATCGAGGTCGCGCTCATCCGTCCGGGCCCCATCCAGGGCGGCTCCGTCCACCCGTACATCAACCGGGCGCGCGGCCGGGAGCCCGTGACGTTCCTCCACCCGCTGCTCGAGAAGTCGCTGGGCAAGACCCTGGGCGTGCCGCTGTTCCAGGAGCAGCTGATGCAGATGGCGATGGACGCGGCCGGCTTCGACGGCGCCCTCGCGGATCAGCTGCGCCGTGCCATGGGCTCCAAGCGCAGCCCCGAGCGCATGGAGGCGCTGCGCGCCCGCTTCATGGTGGGCGCGCACGAGCGCGGCATCCCCGCGGACGTCGCCCACCAGATCTTCGACAAGCTCAAGGCGTTCTCGGACTTCGGCTTCCCCGAGTCGCACTCGTACTCGTTCGCATACCTGGTCTACGCGTCCAGCTGGCTCAAGGTGCATCGGCCCGCCGCCTTCTACGCGGGCCTGCTCGCGGCGCAGCCCATGGGTTTCTACTCGCCGCAGTCGCTCGCCGCGGACGCCCGCCGCCACGGTCAGGCGATCCTCCGTCCCTGCGTCGCCCGCTCCGAGGTGCTCGCCCGCGTCGAGGAGCTCGAGACGCCGTTCGCGCCGCCCGAGGAGCGGCGCGAGGAGATGGCCCGGCTGGTGCGGGTGGACCCGCGGCTCGCCGTCCGCATGGGCCTCGCCGCGGTGCGGGGCCTGGGGGACGATGCCGCGGCGGCCATCGTGGCCGCGCGCGCCTCACGCCCGTTCGAGTCGCTCCACGACATGGCGCGCCGCGTCCGGATCCGCCCCAAGGGGGTGTCTGGGCAGTCGGGGCTCGCGCCGGAGAAGGGGCTCACCACCGCGCAGTGGGAGGCGCTCGCCACCGCGGGCGCGCTCGAGAGCTTCGGGGTGACGCGGCGCGAGGCGCTGTGGGCCTCCGGCGTGCTGTCCCGCGAAGGACCCGACACGCTGCCGGGAACGGTGCCCGGCGCGAAGGCGCCCATGCTGCCCGGCATGAGCGTGGTCGAGGAGGCCGTCGCGGACGTGTCGGCCTCGGGGGTGTCGGTCGAGGGCTACCCGACGGCGTTCGTGCGCGAGGGGCTCGACCGGAACGGGGTGCTGCGGGTCGCGGACGTGCTCGCGCACGAGGCCGAGCGCCGCGTCACCGTCGCCGGCGTGGTCACCCACCGCCAGCGGCCGGGCACCGCGCGCGGCGTCACGTTCATCTCCCTCGAGGACGAGACCGGCTTCCTCAACGTCATCTGCTCGGTGGGCGTGTGGAAGAGGTTCCAGGCGGTCGCCCGGCGCTCGCCCGCACTCATCATCCGCGGCCGGATCGAGCGCGCGGACGGCGCCACCAACCTGGTCGCCGAGCACCTGTCGCCGATGTCCCTCAAGGTGCCGTCGCGCAGCCGCGACTTCCGCTGATGCGGTCCGCGTCCGCCCGGAGCATGCTGGAGGCGGAGGTGCGGCATGAGCGACGTGACCGCGAGGGCGGGGGCGGGCACGCTCGCGATCACCGGCGGCCTCGACTGGGGGGACGGGCGCACCACCGTGGAGACGCGCTTCACCGGCATGCACCTCACCCACCTGGCCATCGCGGGATGCGTGCTCAACGACACGTACCGCGAGGCGGCCGCGCTCGGGATCCAGGTCGACGGCGTGCGCGTCGAGGTGCGCGGGGCGTTCGACATGGCGGCCGTCACGTTCGGCCCGGTGGACTACACGCTCGTGATCGACGCGCCCGAGCCTCGTGAACGGATCGCCGAGCTCGAGAGGCGCGTCGAGTCCGTCGCGGAGGTCCCGCAGGCGCTCGCGCGCTCGCTCGCGGTACGCAAGGTCGACGGCTGACGGGTGGTGCGGCCGCCGTCCGCGCTACGCGACGGCAGATGCCGCGGGCGCCGGGGTGACCAGGTGCCGCACGGTTGCGAGCAGCCACTTCACGCCGATCACGGAGGCGAGCGCCACCACGGCGACGGTCGACCCCGTCACGAGCGCCCACACGAGCGCGCCGACCGCGACCACGCTGAGTGCCGCGCCGGCCCGGTGGTACCAGCGCTTGCGCGCGGCGTCGGACTCCCACGACTCCGTGGAGCCGCCCGCGCACGCGCCGATCCCGAGCACGAACACCAGCCCCGCCGTGGTGCGGGCCGAGCCCACGAACGGCCAGTCGAGCCCGTTGACATGCGCCCACGTCAGCGCCGCCGACCCGCCCACGAGGACGGTCGCGAGGACATCCCTGCTCGACGCGATCATGATCAACCCCCTTGCCTCGAGCCGTGCTCCGGGGACCTGCTTCCACGCTACGCGCGGGCACCCCTGCCGCGAGGGCCCAAGGTCCCCGACAGCGGCCCCCGGCCGAAGCATCGTCCTACGCGGCGGGAATACCTGGGACGTCACCGGAGGTTGACACAGGCGCAACCCGGGTACGCACGCACATTGAAGAAGAAAGGCAGCATCGAAATGGAATTCCTCCTGTGGATTCTCGCCGTGATCCTCGTCGTCTTCGGCATCGTCCGGCTCATCCAGAAGCAGATCCTCTGGGGCATCGTGCTCATCGTCGTCGGACTGCTGGTGGGCCCGGGAGGCGTCAGCATCTTCACATGACGCGGGATCACTAAGTTTTCTCGGTGATCCGCACCCCGATGGCAAATCGGCGTCTCCGGACCGTGCTACAGTTCTTCTCGCGCTGAGGCGCTCGGAAGAGCATCTCGGACCACCTGTCCGGGTGGCGGAATTGGCAGACGCGCTAGCTTGAGGTGCTAGTGCCCGTATAGGGCGTGGGGGTTCAAGTCCCCCCTCGGACACCGAACAGAAGGCCCCGACCATGAGGTCGGGGCCTTCTGCGTTCCCCCGTGGCGCCACCACGGAGCGTGCCCGTGAGCCGTGCACGAACCGGACGGAACCGCCGATACGATGCGACCAACGCGCCCCACCGGGGCGCCTCGGAGGCAGGGAGCGCGGGTGGCAGGCACGACGACGCGGAAGGCACCGTTGCCGTCCGAGTGGCTGGGCCTCGCCGAGGAGTGGGCCGCGGGCTTCCGCGACTCGCGTCGCTCGCGCCTGGGAGTCCTCGCGCTCTACCTGGCGGTCGCCGCCGCGATCGTCATCCCCGTGGTCCTCGGACCCGGCACCGCGATGTCGCGCATCGACGAACCCACCCACGCCGACTACGCCTGGCGTGCCGCGCACCTCGAGATCCCCTACGCCGGATCGATCATCGCGCCCGAGATCCGCGAGATCTGGGCCTGCGTGGGGCAGGAGCGCTACGAGCTTCCGGACTGCGGCGCCGATGCCGACGCGTGGGAGTTCCCCTACGAGGGCCAGCAGTACAACTTCTCGCACCCGCCGCTGTACTACCTCGCCGTGGGCCTGCCCGCACGCGCGGTCGACGCGCTCATCCCCGCGGCCGACTTCGTCACGGCCGCGCGCCTGCTCGGCGTCCTGTGGCTCGGGCTGGGCATGTTCGTGATGTTCGTGGCGCTGCGCCGCTGGCGCGTGGACCCCGCCGCGGCGATCATCGCCCCCCTGCTCCTGCCCGCATTCCCGCGCGTCCTCCATGCGGTGACCACGGTCAACCCGGACGCCGCGTCGGTGGTGATCGGCGCATCGGCCGTCTGGCTGGCCGCCCGGATCTTTGTCGACGACGACGCACCCTGGTGGCTCGCGGCCCTCCTCGCCGGCGTCGCGGGTATGACCAAGACCATCGCCGCGATCCCGTTCATCGCGCTCGGCGCGCTGCTGACGTTCCGCATGCTCCGCGACTGGCGCCGCTCGCGCCCGCGCGGCCACGACCTCGCTATCGTCGGCGGCATGGCCGGTGCGATCCTCGTGCCGTACCTCATGTGGCAGGGATGGCAGGGGACACGCGGAGACCCGAACTGGCAGAACCCGCTGGTGGGCCTCAACACGCGCGACGTGCTCGGGCTGCCGGGATCCGAGTGGCTCGAGACCGCGTTCAGCGGCCTCAACCTCGCCTCGGACTACTACCTTCAGGAGCCGCTCGACGTCGCGATCATGATCTCGTGGACGCGGCTGCTCAACTTCCTCGTGATCGGCGCGATCTTCGCCGTGATCGTCGCGTGCGCCAAGGAGCCGGCGCGCCGCGCGCTCGGCTGGATGGTGCTCGCCGGCACCGTCCTGTACCCGACGGTGGTGCAGATCCAGGCGTACCTCAACACCGCGGTCCCGCAGTACTTCCCCAACGTCACAGGACGGTACGGGCTCGCCCTCATCCCGGGCGCGGTCGCGTGCATGGTGATCGCGGCCTGGAAGGCGGGCTTCCGGCGGCTCATCTACGTGCTGGCGGTCGCGGGCCTGGTGGTGCTCGGCATCGTGATCGTGAACGGCTGGCGGGTCATCTAGCCGGGACGATGCAGGGGCCGGGCACGCGGGGCCGCTAGCCTGGCCGCATGACCGAGTCCGACGTGGTGCGCCTCGCGCGCGACCTCATGCGCATCGACACCTCCAACTACGGCGACGCCGAGGGCCCGGGGGAGCGCGCGGCGGCCGAGTACGTCGCCGCGTACCTGTCGGACCTGGGACTCGAGCCCGTCATCCGCGAGGCGGAGCCCGGCCGGGCGTCGCTCACGGCGTTGTGGGAGGGCGTCGACCGCACGCGTCCGCCGCTGGTGCTGCACGGCCACCTCGACGTGGTGCCCGCGTTCCCCGAGGACTGGACGGTCGACCCGTTCGGCGCCGAGGTCAAGGACGGCATGATCTGGGGCCGCGGCGCGGTCGACATGAAGGGCGTCGACGCGATGTACCTCGCGGCGATCGGCCGCATGATCGCGGCGGGCGTGAAGCCGGCACGCGACATCGTCATCGCGTTCTTCGCGGACGAGGAGCACGGCGGCCACCGCGGCGCGAAGTGGATGGTCGAGAACCACCCCGACGACTTCCGCGGCGCCACCGAGGCCGTGTCCGAGGTCGGAGGCTTCTCGATCCAGGTCGCCGGCAAGCGCGTCTACCTGTTCCAGACGGGGGAGAAGGGCATGCAGTGGCTGCGGCTCGCCGCCTCCGGCGTGCAGGGCCACGGCTCGCTGGTGCACCACGACAACGCGGTCGCACACCTGGGCGGGGCGATGGCGCGCATCGGCGCGTACGAGTGGCCCATGGAGATCTCGCCCACGTCCGAGCACCTGCTGCGCGGCACCGCCGACCTGCTGGGCGTCGCATACGCAGAGGACCCTGCCACGGTCGACACGCTCATCGCCGGCCTCGGCGCCGTCGGACGCATGGTCGAGGCGTCGCTTCGCAACACCTCGAACCCGACCATGATGGACGCCGGATACAAGGTGAACGTCATCCCCGACACCGCCGGCGGGTTCGTCGACTCGCGGTTCCTCCACGGCCAGCAGGAGCAGGTGCTGCGCCAGATCGAGGAGCTCGCCGGGACGCACGTCAAGGTCGAGCAGTACATCACCGAGGCGTCGATCGAGCTGCCGTTCGACGTGCCGCTGGTGCACAAGGCCATCGAGGCGGTCACGTACGACGACCCCGAGGCGATCGTGCTGCCGTACACGATGATGGGCGGCACCGACAACAAGCACCTCGCGACCATCGGCATCGCGGGTTACGGCTTCGCGCCGCTGCGCCTGCCCCCCGAGCTCGACTTCCCGGGCCTCTTCCACGGCATCGACGAGCGCGTGCCCATCGACTCGCTCGAGTTCGGCACCGAGGTGATGGTGCGGTTCCTCACCGACTGCTGAGCCGCGGCGGCTCGTTAGGCCGCGTCGTCCGTCCGGCGGACGTTCATGATGCGGCGGCGCAACCACACGCGGCGCGCGCCGCCGATGAAGGTCTGCGAGCGGATGAGGTCCCACCGGCCGTACTCCGCCTGCTCCGTGAGCAGGGCGCGGGCCTCCGCTCGCGTGATCTCGCGCGGGATGTCCACCACCCTCCAGTCGAAGCGCGAGTCCGCCGGGACGGACGTGCGTCGAGGGGTGATGATGTGGGCGGTCCTGCGTGCGTCGTGGTTCATCTCGCCTCCCATTCAACCTGTTCCGCGGGTAACGTCATAGCCATGGATTCCCAGGCGCACGAGGCGCTGAGGCTGTTGATCGCGGCGTACGAGGAGCACCTCGCCGCCGTCCTCGCCCGTCGCGGCGACGCGGACGTGGCCGTCGACGATGCATACGACTCTCTCGCGGACGCCTTCGACCGGTACGAGGCCGTGCTCGACGTCGAGTACGGGGAGACGCTGCCGATGCTGCTCGACGACCTCGAGATGGAGGACGCGGGCGACGCCGAGGACGAGGACCCGGACGAGGATGACAGCCTCGACCCGCATGCCGGCGAGGACGAGGACGCGCTCGACGACGACCTGGACGACTTCCAGCTGCGCTGAACGGGCGCGGGGCCGGGGAGGGCCTCGCCGCGCGCGCACGTTCCCCGGGCTCGGAGGATCGTGCGCGCCGTGATCACCGGCGCTCCGGGTATCCCAGGTCGATCGCGGAGACCTCGTCGAGGGCGTCCACGATGGCGGGCGGCAGCTTGAGGGTCGCGGCCGCCAACGACGGGAGCAGCTGCTCCGCGGTCCGCGCCCCGACCACGGCGGTGGCGACGAAGGGCCGCGCGAGCACCCACGCGAGCGCCGTCTCCTGAGGTGTGACCCCGAGTCCCTCGGACGCGATCGCCAGCGCCTCGACGATCGAACCGGCACGGTCGTCGAGGTACGGCTCGACGAACCCGGCCAGGTGCTCGGAGGCCGCGCGCGAGTCCGCGGGGATCGCCGCGCGGTACTTGCCGGTGAGCACGCCTCGTCCCAGCGGCGACCACGCCATCACGCCCAGCCCGAGCGCCTGCGCGGCGGGCACCACCTCGCGCTCGATGCCACGCTGCAGCAGCGAGTACTCGACCTGCGTGGTCGCGAGCGTGGGGCGCCGGTCCGCGAGCGTCGCCATGCGGGCGGTCGCCCAGCCGGGGTAGTTCGACACGCCCACGTAGCGGGCGCGACCGGAGTTGACGGCGATCTCGAGCGCGTGGAGCGTCTCGTCGAGCGGCGTGCCCGCGTCGTACTGGTGCACCAGCCACACGTCGACGTGGTCGGTGCCGAGCCGTGCGAGCGACGTGTCGAGCGTGTCGAGCATGGTGTCGCGGGACGCGTCGACCATGCCGCCGTGGGCGGTGCGCCGGATGCCGGCCTTGGTGCAGATCTGCACGTCGGTGCGCGAGACGGACCCGCCGATCATGCGCCCGATCAGCTCCTCGGAGCCGCCGTCCGCGTACGAGGCCGCGGTGTCGAGGAGCGTGCCGCCCGCGTCGAGGAAGGCGTCGAGCTGGCCGCCCGCCTCCTCCGCGTCCGTGTCGCGGCTCCACGTCATGGTCCCGAGCGCCAGGCGCGACACCTCGAGACCCGTGGTGCCGATCCGTGCGCGCTGCATGGGGGTGACGCTACCGAAGGTCGGCGGCGTCACCGGCGCGCAACACGCGGGCACTAAGGTTGCCGCCATGGGTTGGTGGGAAGCGGTCATCCTCGGGCTGGTGCAGGGACTCACGGAGTTCCTGCCGATCTCCTCGAGCGCACACATCCGCGTCATCGGCGCGCTGCTGCCGCACGGCGAGGACCCGGGTGCCGCCTTCACGGCGATCATCCAGATCGGCACCGAGGCGGCCGTGGTGCTCTACTTCTGGAAGGACATCACCCGCATCATCGCGGCGTGGTTCCGCGCGCTGTTCGGGCGCGACGGCTCCGACTGGAAGGCGCGCATGGGCGCGCACCACGCGGACGCGCGCATGGGCTGGTGGGTGATCCTCGGGTCGTTCCCCATCGTGATCCTGGGCGTGCTGTTCAAGGACACCATCGAGACCAGCCTGCGCAACCTCTACATCACCGTCGTGGTGCTCGCCGGCTTCGCGTGCGTGCTGTGGATCGCTGACCGGATCGGTGCGAAGCGCCGCAACCTCGACGACATCACCATCAAGGACGCGGTCCTGCTGGGCTTCGCGCAGGCGATGGCCCTCATCCCCGGCGTCTCCCGCTCGGGCGGCACCATCACCATGGGACTGTTCCTGGGCATGACGCGCGAGGCCGCGGCCCGCGTCTCGTTCCTTCTCGCGATCCCCGCGGTCCTGGGGTCCGGCTTCTTCGAGCTGTTCACCGAGTGGGACACGCTCGGCGCGCCCGGCTCGCCCGGCTTCCTCAACACGGCGATCGCGACGGTGGTCGCGTTCGGCGTCGGCTACGCCGTGATCGTGTGGTTCCTCAAGCTCGTCTCGACGCATAGCTACACGCCGTTCGTGATCTACCGGATCGCCGCCTCCGGCGCGATCCTGGGCCTGCTCACCGCCGGCGCGATCAGCGCGACCTGACCCGCGCATCGTCCCGCAGGAGGTGGTGAGGGACGATGCGGCGGTCGCCTACGCCTTCCCGTTGCCGAGGTCGCGGCGGCGGAGGAACTTCTCGAACTCCGCGGCGATCGCGTCGCCCGACGCCTCGGGCAGGCTCGTCTCGTCCATGACGGACTCGAGCTGCTCGACGTGCGCGGCGATCTCCTCGTCCTCGTCGGTGAGCTCGTCGGCGCCCGCCTGCCAGGCGTCGACCTCGTCGGGCAGCTCGCCCAGCTCGATCGGCTCGCCCAGGAAGCGCTCGAGCTGCGACAGGATCGACACGGTGGCCTTGGGGCTCGGCGGGTGCGCGATGTAGTGCGGCACCCCGACCCACACGGAGATCACGGTGATGCCGCGCAGCGCGGCCTCGTGGCCCAGCACGCCGAGCACGCCGGTCGGGCCCTCGTAGTCCGAGCGCTCGAGGTCGAACGCCTCGCGTGCGCGCGCGTCCTCGCTGGTGACGAACGTGGGGAGCGGCCTTGTGTGCGGGGCGTCGACCAGCAGCGCACCGCACGTGATGAGGGTCTTGACGTCGAGGTCCTCCGCGTAGTCGAGGATCTCGCGGCAGAACCGCCGCCACCGCATCGACGGCTCGATGCCGCGCACCAGGGCGATCTCGCGGTCGCCCACCCACGGGCCGTTCGCGGTGGAGATGACGGTGCCCGGCCAGGACACCACGCGCTCGCCGCCCGCGAGCGTCTGGATGCTCGGGCGGCTCACCTGGAAGTCGTGGTACTCCTCGGGATCGAGCGCCGCATACTCGCGTGCCTCCCACGCGGTCGCGAGGTGGTCGAGCGCGGATGACGCGGCCGAGCCGGCGTCGTTCCATCCCTCGAACGCCGCGATCATCACGGACTGGTCGGCGGCCAGGGCTACGGGGTCGCTCTCGGCTGTCATTGCGCCAGCCTAGACTGGCGCCATATGAATGAGAAGGCGACGCTCCCGGCCGCCGTGCTGTGGGACATGGACGGCACGCTCATCGATTCGGAGCCCTACTGGATCGGCGCCGAGATCGAGCTCGCGAGGAAGTTCGGCGTCGGCTGGACGCACCAGGACGGTCTGCAGCTGGTGGGCAATCCGCTGTCGGTGAGCGCGCAGATCATGATCGACCGCGGCGTCGCGCTCGACCCGGACGAGATCATCACCTACCTGGTGGGGCGCGTGACGGCCCAGGTGCGCCAGCGCACCCCGTGGATGGACGATGCCCGGGCCCTGCTGGACGCCGTGGTGTCCGCGGGCATCCCGTGCGCGCTGGTGACGATGTCCTACGCGATGCTGGCCGAGGCGTTCGTGTCGCGCGCGCCCGACGCGTTCGCCGTGGTGGTGACGGGAGACGAGGTCACGCACGGCAAGCCGCACCCCGAGCCGTACCTCACCGCCGCGGCACGCCTCGGCGTCGACATCCGCGACTGCGTCGCGATCGAGGACTCTCCCGCGGGCGTGGGCTCTGCGCTGGCGTCGGGGGCGGCGACGGTGGGCGTGCGTCGACTGGTGCCCATGGAGCCCCGCCCGGGGCTGAGCCGGGTGCGCTCGCTTGCGGGGCTCGACGTGTCCGCGCTGGGACGGATCCTCGCGGGGGAGACGGTCGATCAGCTCGGGGCCGACGTCTGACGTCGCTCAGTTCCCCGCAGGAGCAGCAAACTTTCAGAAAGCGTCGCTGAGTTCCCCGCAGCGCGTGCGGGTGGGGTACGGATGCGGGCGGGAGCGACGCGTCAGGCCGTCGCGGGGCGGACGCCCAGGGCGCGCTCGACCGCGTCGGGGTCGAGCGGGAGCTCGGTGCCGCCGAACTCGGGGCACTGCGCCTGGAAGCTGCACCACCCGCACAGCGCGGACCGGCGGGTGCGGAAGCGTCCCGCCTCCGCGGCGGCCGTGATCTCGGCCCAGATCTCGCGGATCTCGTGCTCGATCCGGGCGATGTCGTCGCCGGTGGGGCGGATCTCGAGGCGACCGCCGTCCTTGAGGAACAGCAGCTGCAGCAGCGCGGGACGCCGCGCGCGCAGCCGCTCGACCACCAGCGCGTAGAAGCGCATCTGGAAGCGCTCCTTCTTCTCGCCGTAGCGGGGGTCGGGCGTCTTGCCGGTCTTGTAGTCGACGATCCGGATGGAGCCGTCGGGCGCGATGTCGATCCGGTCGATGATCCCGCGCAGCAGCGGTCCGTCCTCGAGCTGCAGCTCGACGAACTCCTCGCGTCCCGCGGGCTCGAGGCGCTGGGGGTTCTCGAGCTCGAAGTAGGTGGCGAGGCGCGCGCGGCCGTCCGCGAGCCACGCGGCCTCGGCGGAGGCGTCGGCGTGCAGCTCCGCGAGGTCCGGCTGCTTCTCCAGCATCGCGCGCCACTGGGGCTCGAGGCGGTCCTGCGCGGCGCCCACGGTGCGCTCGCGCGGCGGGAGGTCGTACAGCTTCTCGAGCACCGCGTGGACCAGGGTGCCCAGCGTCGCGGCCGCGGACGGCGCCTCCGGCAGGCGGTCCACCGTGCGGTAGCGGAACAGCAGCGGGCACTGCTGGAAGTCACCGGCGCGGGAGGGCGAGAGGGCGGGCGGTCGAGGCATGCGACCACCCTAGGGCCATGCTCCGACAGGCACCCCGCCATCCCCAGGCGGGACGCGGCGGGACGGCGCGCGGCTCACCGGACCCCCCGGCCGCGCCCACTACCGTGGTCCCCATGAGCCAGCCCCCGACCCGCGCCCGCAAGCCCCGCGGCATCACGCTCGGACGCGTCCTCGGCGCGCGCATCGTCCTCATGCCGTCGACCATCGTGATGGCGCTCATCCTCGCGGTGTTCTACGCGGCGGACGAGGACGGCTTCAGCCGGCAGGGCTTCTCGATCGGCCTCGCGGTGGCGCTCCTGCTGTTCGTGTCCGTCTTCCTCCACGAGCTCGCCCACACCGCCGCCGCGCGCGGGTTCAAGCGCGAGGTCGACGAGATCGTGCTGACGTTCTTCGGCGGGCACACGCAGTTCCGCAGCGCGGACCCGCGCCCGCTCGAGATCGGCGTGATCGCCGCCGCCGGCCCGCTCACCAACGCCGTCATCGGCGCGCTGGCCCTCGCGGCCGCGGGCGCGCTCGACGGCATGGCCGCCCGCATCGTCCTGTACGCGGGCGCGCTCAACCTCATCCTCGCGGGCTTCAACGCGCTGCCCGGCTCGCCGCTGGACGGCGGACGCGTGGTCAACGCGATCGTGTGGGCGATCTCCGGCGACCGCTGGAAGGGCCACCGGTGGGCGGCCCAGGGCGGGCGCATCGTCGCCATCGGCGTGATCGTCGTCGCGGTGGGTGTGCCGTTCCTCCGCGGCGGCCAGGTCGACATCGTCGCCGCGATCTGGGCGATGTTCCTCTTCTCCGTGATCTGGCCCGCGGCCAGCGCGGAGCTGCGCGCGGCCACCGTGCTGGGCAGGCGCGAGAACGTCACCGCGCTGTCGCTCGCCGCACCCGCCGTCGGCATCCCCTACGACGCCACGGTCGCGCAGGCGCGCGAGATCGCCGCGCGCGCCCAGGCACGCGAGGTGGTGGTGCTCGCCGCCGATGGCCAGGCGGCCGGGCACTTCCCGGTCGCGCTCACCGAGGCCGTGCCGGAGGAGGCGCGCGCCGAGACCCGGCTCGTGTCGGTCACCATGCCGCTCGTGCGGGGCGCCCAGATCCCCGCCGCGGCGACGGGGGAGCGACTCGTCGAAGCCGTGGTGCCGTGGTTCGGCCGCACGGACGTCCTGGTGGTCGTCGACGAGGACGGGCTGCCCGTCGGCGTGGCCAAGCTGGAGGAGATCCGCGAGGCCCTCAGCTGAGGAGCGACGATGCCCGGGGGACCGGGCGCGAGGGGTCCGGTCGGGCCGTCGGCGGCCCCCGACCCGCGCCCTAGACTGGCCGCATGACCCACACCTCCGAGCCCGTCGGCGCGTCCGAGCGCAGGGGCCCGCTCCGTGCCGGCGACCGCGTCCAGCTGACCGACGCCAAGGGCCGCCACCACACCATCATCCTCACGCCCGGCAAGCAGTTCCACACGCACCGCGGCCTGTTCCACCACGACGACGTCATCGGCCAGCCCGAGGGCACGGTGGTGACCAACACCGCCGGCTTCGACTACCTGGTGCTTCGTCCGCTGCTGAGCGACTTCGTGCTGTCGATGCCGCGCGGCGCCGCCGTCGTGTACCCCAAGGACGCCGGGCAGATCGTGCAGATGGCCGACATCTATCCGGGCGCCCGCGTGGTCGAGGCTGGCGTGGGCTCCGGCGCGCTCACCATGTCGCTGCTGCGCGCCGTCGGCGATCAGGGTCGCCTGGTGAGCATCGAGCGCCGCGAGGACTTCGCGGACATCGCCCGCGCCAACGTCGTGTCGCACTTCGGAGGCGCGCACCCCGCGTGGCGCCTCGAGATCGGCGACTTCGCCGACCGCGTGGGCGACGCGTTCGAGCCGGGCACCGTCGACCGCATCATCCTCGACATGCTCGCGCCGTGGGAGAACATCGACGCGGCGGCCGATGCGCTGGCCCCGGGCGGCGTGTTCCTCGCGTACGTCGCGACCACCACGCAGCTGTCCCGCCTCGCGGAGGACCTCCGCGAGCACGGCGGCTACACCGAGCCGCGCGCCTGGGAGTCGATGGTGCGCACGTGGCACCTCGAGGGCCTCGCGGTGCGCCCCGATCACCGCATGATCGGGCACACCGGCTTCCTGCTCACCGCGCGCCGCATGGCGCCCGGCGTCGAGCCGCCGCGCCGCACCCGCCGTCCCGCCAAGGGCTCGTACCCGACGACCGACGGCGAGTGGAGCCCCGAGGACGTCGGGGAGCGTCCGGTGAGCGAGAAGAAGATCCGCAAGGTACGCCGCGACGCGATCGCGGCGGCGCCGCACGGCGACGCGTCGTCCGTCGAGACCCCAGGGGAGGAGTGATGGTGGCCGAGGCCCAGGACCTGATCGCGCGCCTCGAGCGCCAGAACAACGAGCTCCAGCGGCTCCTCACGCTCGCGCGCGACCAGATCGGCGAGATGCGCGAGAAGCTCGCCGAGGCGTCGCAGCCGCCGCAGACGTTCGCCACGTTCGTCGAGTGGTCGGGCCGCCATGCGGACGTGGTGGCGAGCGGTCGCCGCCTGCGCGTCGCCGTGCTTCCCACCCTCGAGGCGGACCTGAACCCCGGCGACGAGGTGCTGCTCAACGCCATGTCCGTGGTGGTCGACGTCGCCAAACCCGACCGCACGGGCCAGGCCGCGATCGTGCGCGAGGTCGTGGACGAGGACCGCCTGCTCGTGGTGTCCCGCGGCGAGGACGAGCGCGTCGTCACGCTCGTCGGCGGCGACGCCGCGCGCCGCGTGCACGAGGGCGACACCGTCATCATCGACCCTCGCACGGGCTTCGCGACCGAGAAGGTCGAGCGCACCGGCGTCGAGGCGCTCCTGCTCGAGGAGGTGCCCGACATCGACTACGCGTCGATCGGCGGCCTCACCCCGCAGATCGAGCGCATCCGCGACGCGATCGAGCTTCCCCTGGTCCACCCCGAGCTGTACCGCGAGCACGCGCTGCGGCCCCCGCGCGGCCTGCTGCTGTACGGCCCGCCCGGCTGCGGCAAGACCCTCATCGCGAAGGCCGTCGCGCACTCGCTGGCGGACGCGGTGGGCGCGGACCGTTCCTACTTCCTGTCCGTCAAGGGCCCCGAGCTGCTCAACAAGTACGTGGGCGAGACCGAGCGCTACATCCGCACGATCTTCGAGCGCGCCCGCGCGAAGGCGCACTCGGGCGCCCCTGTGGTGGTGTTCTTCGACGAGATGGACGCGCTCTTCCGTGCCCGCGGCTCGGGCGTGAGCTCCGACATGGAGACCACGATCGTCCCGCAGCTGCTCACCGAGCTCGACGGCGTCGAGGCGCTGGGCAACGTCATCGTGATCGGCGCCTCGAACCGCGAGGACATGATCGACCCCGCGATCCTGCGCCCCGGCCGCCTCGACGTGAAGATCGAGATCTCGCGCCCCAGCCCCGAGGCGACGGCGGACATCTTCGGCAAGTACCTCACCGCGTCCCTGCCGCTCGCGCAGGCCGAGCTCGACGCGCACGGAGGCGACCGCGACGCCACGGCGCGCGCGCTCATCGACGCCGGCGTGGGCCGCATCTTCGCGCACGCCGACGCGTCGCGTCACGTCTCCGGCGCCGTGGTCCGCAACGTGGTCGACCGGGCCAAGACGGCCGCGATCAAGGGCGTGGTCGCCGGCCACGCGCGGGGCCTCACGCGCGCGCACCTCGAGCACGCCGCGGACCAGGAGCTCGCCGAGGCGCGCGCCGTCGCCGCGGGCACCCTCGCGGGGGAGTGACGTGCGGGTCGTCGGCATCGAGACCGAGTACGGCATCGTCGACCCCGCCGAGCCTCGCGCCAACCCGATCCTGCTGTCCTCGCGCCTCGTGACGGCGTGCCGGGCGTGGGCGGGGGAGCGCACCAGCCGGTGGGACTACGGCGGCGAGGACCCGCTGCAGGACCAGCGCGGCTTCCGCCGCTCCCGGATGGGCGCCTCCGCCGACCTCCTCACGGACGCGGCCGAGTTCGATGCGACGGCCGGCAGGGTCACCCTGCGTCGTCGCCGCGGCTCGTGGGAGGACCCGGCCCACCTCAACGCGGTGCTCGCCAACGGCGCCCGCTTCTACGTCGACCACGCCCACCCCGAGTACAGCGGGCCCGAGGTCACCGGCGCGCGCGACGCGGTGATCTGGGACCGCGCGGGCGACGCGATCGCGCTCGCCGCGGCCGTGCGCTACGCCGAGGACGAGGACGGTGCCGTCCACCTCTACAAGAACAACGTGGACGGCAAGGGTGCCTCGTATGGCACTCACGAGAACTTCCTGGTCGCCCGCGCAGTCGCGTTCGACGACCTCGCCCGCCGCCTCACCCCCCACCTGGTGACCCGTCAGGTGTACACGGGCGCCGGCCGCGTGGGCCTGGGCCAGTTCGGCGAGGAGCCCGGCTTCCAGCTGTCGCAGCGCGCCGACTACATGGAGGCGGAGGTGGGCCTCGAGACCACCCTGCGCCGGCCCATCGTCAACACCCGCGACGAGCCGCACGCCACGCGCGACAAGTACCGCCGCCTGCACGTCATCATCGGCGACGCGAACCTGTTCGACGTCGCGACGTTCCTCAAGATCGGCACCACGTCGCTGGTGCTCGCCGCCATCGAGGCGGAGGACGAGCGCCTCGACGAGCTCGAGCTCGCCCATCCCGTGGAGGCCGTGCAGGAGGTGTCGCGGGACGTCTCGCTGCGCCGCCGCATCGTCCTCGCCTCCGGCGAGACCGCCACGGCCCTCGAGGTCCAGCGCGCCCTGCTCGAGATCTGCCGCACCTACGCGACGGACGCGGGCGACGCCGCCGTGCTCGCCCGCTGGGAGGGCGTGCTCGAGAGGCTCGGCGCGGACCTCTTCAGCGCGGCCCGAGAGGTCGAGTGGGTCGCCAAGCTCCAACTGCTGGGCAGGCTCCGGTCGCGGCACGCCTCGGAGACCCGCCCGGACGGGCTGCCGTGGGACGATGCGCGGCTCGCCGCGGCGGACCTCCAGTGGAGCCGCCTCGGGGACGGGTGGGCGACGCGGCTCGCGGACGCCGGCCAGGTCGAGCGGCTCGCGACGGACGACGAGGTCGCCGCCGCGGCGACCAGGGCGCCCCAGGACACCCGCGCGCGCCTGCGCGGAGGCATCGTCGCCGCGCGTCCCGACCTGGTCGACGCGGCCGGCTGGTCCACCGTGGTGCTGGACCGCGAGACCGACCACGGGCACCTCGAGGTGGTGCATCTGGACGAGCCCGGCGCGGCGCGTCACCCCCTCCTCGACGCCCTGATCGACGGATAGACTCGCGAGCATGGCCCAGCTCAACGCGCAAGGACAGCCCTACGAGGACGACGCCCCCGAGCCGGAGGCGCCCGCGCCCGCCGCGGGGGCGACCGCCTCGAGCGACGCGCTCGACGACCTCCTCGCGGAGATCGACGGGTCGCTGCAGGTCAACGCCGAGCAGTTCGTGCGGTCCTTCGTCCAGAAGGGCGGCCAGTAGTCCGCTTGGACTGCCCACCATGCTCTCCACCGACATCCCGCCGCCGCTCGACGTCGACCCCTCCCGCCGCATCTTCGGGCTCGAGACCGAGTTCGGCCTGCACCTCGACACCGGCGCCGCGCGCCCGGTCACGCCCGAGGAGGTCGCCGGCCACCTGTTCCACTCCGTGGTGCAGTGGGGCCGCTCCTCCAACGTGTTCCTGCCCAACGCGTCGCGCCTGTACATCGACGTGGGCGCGCACCCCGAGTACGCGACCGCGGAATGCGACACCCTCACCGACCTGATCGCGCTCGACAAGGCCGGCGAGCGCATCGTCCACGACCTCGTGGCCGGGGGAGAGCAGCGCCTGCGCGACGCGGGCGTCGACGGCACCATCCACCTCTACAAGAACAACACCGATTCCGCGGGCAACAGCTACGGCTGCCACGAGAACTACCTGGTGCGCCGCCGTGCCGACTTCAAGGCGTTCGCGTCCGCGCTGCTGCCGTTCCTGGTGACCAGGCAGATCGTCACCGGCGCCGGGACCATCACGCGCACCCCGTCAGGCGCGCACTTCAGCTTCTCGCCGCGCGCGGACCACATGTGGGAGGGCCTCAGCTCCGCGACCACCCGGTCGCGCCCCATGATCAACACCCGCGACGAGCCGCACGCGAACGCCGAGCTCTACCGGCGCATGCACGTGATCGTGGGGGACTCCACCATGGCCGAGCCCACCACGCTGCTCAAGATGGGCGCGACCGACCTGGTGCTGCGCCTCATGGAGGCGCGCGTGGTGCTGCCCGAGCTCACGCTCGCGCGCGAGATGCAGGCCATCCGCGACGTCGCGCACGACCTCACCGGGGCCGCGACCGTGGAGCTCGCCGACGGGCGCCGGCTCACCGCGGTCGAGGTGCAGCAGGCGTACATCGACCTGGTGCGCTCGCACCTCGGCGGCGTGATCGAGCCCACCGACGAGGTCGACCGGATCCTCGACCTGTGGCAGCGCGGCGTCGACGCGGTCCGGACCCAGGACTTCTCCGGGATCGAGACCGAGCTCGACTGGGCCATCAAGCACCGCCTCGTGATGCGCTATCGCGAGCGGCTGGGCTGCGACCTCGACGACGCACGCCTGGCGCGCCTCGAGCTCGCGTTCCACGACGTCTCGCCCGAGCGCGGCGTCTTCTACCGGCTCCAGCAGCAGGGCCTGGCCCGGCGCATCGTGTCCGACGCCGACATCGAGCGCGCGATGACCACCGCGCCCCAGACCACGCGGGCCCGCCTGCGCGGCGAGTTCGTCACCAAGGCGCTCGCCTCGGGGCGTGACTTCACCGTGGACTGGGTCCATCTGAAGATCGCGGGATCCTCCGGCACGACGGTCCTGCTCAAGGACCCGTTCCGGACCGAGGACGCCCGCGTCGACGCCCTTCTCGAGGCCCTCGACCCCGCCTGACCGGCCGTAGACTTCTACGGTCCCGAAAGGAATCCCCCTCATGCGTCGTCTCGTCGTGCTCGCGCTCGCCCTGGTGCCCCTGGCGCTCGCGGCGTGCACCGCCGCGCCCTCCGAGACCGACCCGAGCGTGTCGCCCTCCGGCGACATCTCCGACATCGTCATCGGCGGCTCCGACACCCTCGCGCCGTCGCTCGAGTTCACGCCCGGTCTCGACTACGCCGAGGAGCAGTCGACCGTGGTGTGGGACGGCGACGGCGAGTACCTGCAGGACGGCGAGCCGCTGCTCCTCGACATCTACGGCGCGTCGCTCGACGACGGCACCACGCTCATCAACACCTACGACGGCCTGCCGCGGTCCTTCCTGCTCGCCCCCGAGGTGGTGGGCGAGGAGATCTACGACCGCCTCATGGACGTCCGCGTGGGCGCCCGCCTGCTCGTGGTCGCGCCGCCCGGGTTCGAGTCGGAGGCGGAGGAGCCCATCGCGATGGTGATCGACGTGCTGCCCGACCACGCGGTCGGCACCGAGGTCGCCGCGAGCCCCGACCTGCCCGAGGTCAGCAGGGACAAGACCACCGGCGAGCCCTCGGTGACGATCCCGAAGAAGAAGGCGCCCACCGACCTCCAGGTCGCGACCCTGATCCAGGGCACCGGGCCGCAGGTGAAGGAGGGGTCCTACCTCTCCGTCAACTACACCGCCTGGTACTGGGCCGACGGCAAGGACGAGGACGGCAGCTGGAAGAGGGGCGACGTGCTCGACTCGTCGTGGCCCGTCGAGGCCGCGCCGTTCGAGCTGCAGATCGGGTCAGGCCAGGTCATCCGCGGCCTCGACGAGGGTCTGCTCGACCAGACCGCCGGCTCCCAGGTCGAGCTCGTGGTGCCCGCGAGTTACGGCTACGCCGCGAAGGGCACGCTCGTGTTCGTCGTGGACATCCTCGACGTGTTCAACCCGGAAGGAGGCGCCTGATGGGTGTCGCCGTGCGTGTGATCCCGTGCCTCGACGTCGACGCGGGGCGCGTGGTCAAGGGCGTCAACTTCGAGAACCTGCGCGACGCGGGCGACCCCGTCGAGCTCGCCGCCGCCTACGGCGCCGCGGGTGCCGACGAGGTGACGTTCCTCGACGTCACCGCGTCCTCCGGCAACCGCGAGACCACCTACGACGTGGTGCGCCGCACCGCGGAGCAGGTGTTCGTGCCGCTCACCGTCGGCGGCGGCGTGCGCGCGCCCGAGGACGTCGACCGGCTGCTGCGCGCCGGCGCGGACAAGGTGGGCGTCAACACCGCCGCCATCGCGCGGCCTGAGCTCATCTCCGAGATCGCGCGCCGGTTCGGCAACCAGGTGCTGGTGCTGTCCGTCGATGCGCGGCGCGTGCGCGACGGCGTCGCGACGCCGTCCGGCTTCGAGGTCACCACTCACGGCGGACGCCAGGGCACAGGGATCGACGCCGTCGAGTGGGCGCGCCGCGGCGCGGAGCTCGGCGCGGGCGAGATTCTGCTCAACTCGATGGACGCCGACGGCACCACCGACGGCTTCGACCTCGAGATGCTGGCGCGCGTGCGCGACGTGGTCGACGTGCCGCTGATCGCCTCGGGCGGCGCGGGCACCGTGGAGCACTTCGTCTCCGCTGCCCTGGCCGGCGCCGACGCCGTGCTCGCGGCATCGGTGTTCCACTTCGGCACGCTCACGATCCAGGAGGTCAAGGACGCGATGCGCGCGGCAGGGGTCGAGGTTCGATGACGTCACGCGACCAGGCGCGCCGGTACGAGGTCTCCGGCCGCTTCACCAGGAAGGCTGCCCAGCTGCTGATCCACGCGGTACGTGAGCAGCCCTGGCAGTTCGGCATCGCCGTCGCCGCCGCGGCGGCGTTCAGCCTGCTCACCGTGCTGTTCGGCACCTTGCTCGGCGACGTCACGGACCAGGTGGTCATCCCCGCCGCCGCGGGCGAGCCCATCCAGGGCTACTGGGGCGAGCGCACGCAGGACCCCAAGACCGCGATCTGGCTGGTCGGCGGCGCGTTCGTGCTCATCGGCCTCGCCAACGCGGTGCTGGTCGGCATGCGCCGGACCGTGCAGGGCTTCGGCGTCGCCGGGGTCGGCGCGAGCCACCGCCGGGTGGTGGCCGATGCGCTGGCGTCGTTGCCGCTCGGCTGGCACCGGTCGAACCCGTCGGGACGCATGCTGTCCGCGATGTCCTCGGACTCGGAGACCGCGACGTCCCCGCTGCACCCGTTCGCGTTCACCGTCGGATCGTTCGTCATGATGATCGCCGCCGGCTGGTCGATGTGGCGCATGGACCCGTGGCTGGCGATCACGGGCCTCGCGGTGGTGCCCATCATCTTCGCCATCAACGTGGTCTACGAGAAGGTCATCACGCCGCGCTGGGACCTGGGCCAGAGCCTGCGCGCCGACGTCGCCACGATCGCCCACGAGAGCTTCGAGGGCGGCACCGTCGTCAAGGCGCTCGGCGCCGAGGACCGCGAGACGGCCCGCTTCGCGCGCGCCGCGAACGACCTGCGCGACGCCGATACGCGCGTGGGCCACACCTCCGCATGGTTCGAGCCCCTCATGGACGTGATCGTGCCGCTCGGCGCCGTCTCCCTCATGGTCGTCGGCGCGGTCCGCGCGTCCGCGGGTGCGGTGTCGGTCGGCGACGTCGTGTCCGCGATCTACCTCGTCACACTCATGGCGGTGCCCATCCGAGGGCTCGGCTGGGTGCTCGGCCAGATGCCGCAGGCGCTGGTCGCGTTCACCCGCATCGGCGACATCGCCCGCGCTGCGACCGAGGTCGACGAGCCCGGCCACACCGAGATCGCCACCGTCGGCGCCGGCGGCGTGCGCTTCGACAACGCGTCCATCGCCGCTGATGACGGCGACGGTGAGCTGGCTGTCATCCTCCACGACGTCTCGCTCGAGCTGCGCCCCGGCACCGTCACCGCGCTCGTGGGATCCACCGGTTCGGGCAAGTCCACGGTCGCGCTGGCGGCCGCCCGTCTCGCGCGCCCCTCCACGGGCTCCGTCACCCTCGACGGCACGGAGCTCGAGGCGATCGCGCGGCTCGGCGACCATGTCGCGCTGGTGCCTCAGACGGCTTTCGTGTTCGCCGGCACCGTCCGCGACAACGTCACGCTCGGCGCCGACTTCACGGACGACGAGGTGTGGGACTCCCTGCGCCGCGCGAACGTCGTCGACGTGGTCGAGCGGCTCGCGCGCGACGGCGGCACGGGCCTCGACGCCGTGCTCGCCGAACGCGGCATGAACCTCTCGGGCGGCCAACGCCAGCGCCTCGCGCTCGCCCGCGCGCTCGTGCGCCGGCCGCGCGTGCTCGTGCTCGACGACGCGACCAGCGCCGTCGACCCGCGGGTCGAGCGGGAGATCCTCACCGGGCTGGCGGGCGAGGACGGCCCGACCGTCCTCGTCATCGCCTACCGGTTGGCGTCGATCCTGCTGGCCGACCACATCGTCCACGTCGACCGCGGCCGCGTGGTCGACGCCGGCGCGCACGCGGACCTGATCACGCGCGACGCCGGCTACCGCGAGCTGGTGCTCGCCTACGAGGAGGACTCCCGCCGTCAGGCCGAGGAGCAGGCGGGATACGTGGGATGAACGAGCAGATGACCATGCGCCGGCTGTTCCGGCGCGGCCTCGAGCTGAGCCCGGAGTTCCGCAAGGGCCTGGGCGTGACCCTGACCCTGGCGGCGATCGCCGCGTCCGGGCGCGCGGCCACGCCGTTCCTCACCCAGCGCGTCACCGACCTGGGCCTGCTCGCGCCCGGCGGGGTCGACATCGGCCTCGTCGCCGCCTACGCGGCCGGCGGCGCCGTGGTGCTCCTCATCGCCGCCTCGCTGTCGTACGTGGTGCGCCGGCGCATGGTGACCGCCGCGGAGGCGGGCCTCGCCACGCTGCGCATCCGCGCGTTCGGCAAGGTCCACGAACTGTCGGTGCTCACGCAGAACGAGGAGCAGCGCGGCCGCTACGTGTCGCGCGTCACGGGCGACGTCGAGACCATGCGCGACCTCATGCAGTGGACCGGCGCGGCCATGATCATCTCGGCCATGGAGGCAGCGGTGGTCTTCGCCGTGATGCTCGCCTACTCGTGGCAGCTCGCGCTCATCGTGCTCGCCGCGTTCGTGCCGATGTCGCTCACGCTCGCATGGATCCAGCCCCGCATCAGCGAGGCCTTCTCCCGTGTGCGCGGCCGCATGGCCGATCTCATGGGCCGCACGTCCGAGCAGCTCGTCGGCGTCTCGACCATCCGGGCGTACGGCGTCCAGCAGCGCATGCGCGACCAGCTGGGCGGCGACATCGACGCGATCCTCGCGGCCGAGAAGCGCGCCTCGATGCTCGCGTCGGTGACGTTCTCGTCGACCGCGTTCGGCCAGTCGCTCGCGACCGGCATCGCGCTCGTCGGGGGCACGCACCTCGCGCTGGCAGGCGAGATCAGCGTGGGCACCGTGGTCGCGTTCGCGTTCCTCGTGTACATGTTCGCCGGCCCGCTCATGTGGATCATCGAGATGCTCGCGGAGATGCAGCGCGCGCTCGTCGGCTGGCGGCGCGTGGTCGAGCTCGTCGACGAGGAGATCACCATCCCCGACCCCGGCGAGGACGGCACCGCCATCCCGCACGGCCGCGGCGATCTCGCCATGGACGGGATCCGTCTCACCTACCCGGGCGGGCCCGAGGTGCTCAAGGGCATCGACCTGCACCTGCCCGCGGGCAAGCGCCTCGCTCTCGTCGGCACCACCGGCTCGGGCAAGACCTCGCTCGCTCGCCTCATGTCCCGCTTCTTCGACCCCACCGAGGGCACCGTCCAGGTGGGCGGAGTCGACCTGCGCGAGGTGCCCATGGGCTCGCTGCGCAGGTCCGTCGCGGTGGTGCCCCAGGAGGGCTTCCTCTTCGACGGCTCGGTGCTCTCGAACCTGCACTACGCGGTGCCCGACGCGGACTCGGACGAGCTCCGGAGCCGCGCCAACGCCGCGTTCGAGTCGCTCGGCCTCGAGGGCTGGGTCAAGACGCTGCCGCACGGCCTCGAGACCCACGTGGGCCCGCGCGGCGAGCTGCTCTCGGCGGGCGAGCGGCAGCTGGTCTCGATCGCGCGGGCCTACCTGCGCGACCCCGACCTGTTGATCCTCGACGAGGCGACGTCCGCCGTGGACCCGGCGACGGAGGTGCGCATCTCGCGCGCGCTCGAGTCGCTCATGCAGGGCCGCACCGCCGTGGTGATCGCGCACCGCCTGTCGACCGCCGAGCGCGCCGACATCGTCGGCGTGATGGAGCACGGCGAGCTCATCGAGCTCGGCCACCACGACGAGCTGGTCGCGGCAGGCGGCACCTACGCCGGCCTCCACGAGGCCTGGGTGACGCAGACGCGGGACTGAACCGGCGCATCGTCCCTCCTCCGTGTGGGACAACTCACGTCGTGTCGCTCTGGCGCGAGGGGACGATGCGGTGGTGAGATCGGTGCGGGCGCCCGGCCGGGCGCGGGCCGGGTGAGGAGCAGCAGTGGCGGAGTCGTTGGCAGCGAGCGTGCGGGGGTTGCGCATCGAGGCGTTCGAGGCGCATCTCGCGCGGTTGGAGACCCTGACCGTGCGCGAGCTCGTCGCGCTGTCCAAGGCGCGCCGCCTGGGGCTCACCGAGGTGTTCGACGTGCTCGCCGACACCGACTTCCTGGTGGGCGACTGGCACCCGGCGTGGCGCGAGGCGCACGAGACGGTGCGGCGCGTGTGCGCGGAGCGCGGCCTCGACGGGCTTCCGATCGTGTGCGACGCGGCCGCGGACGCCGCCGCATGCCAGGCGCTCGCGCGGCTGTTCGGCTCCGACGTGGGCATCGACATCCACGTCAAGCTGTCCGAGCCGTGGCGGTTCGTGATGGAGCGCGGCGCGCGCTGAGCCCCGTGCGCGCCGGCGCGGTGGCGGCGTGGAAGGATGGTCCGCATGCCGCTCGACGCTGACATCGCTGCGCGCCTCAAGCGCGACCCCGCCGGACTCGTCTGCGCCGTGGTGCAGCAGCACGACACCCGCGAGGTCCTCATGGTCGCGTGGATGAACGACGACGCGCTCCACGAGACCCTCACCACGGGCAGGGCCGTGTACTGGAGCCGCTCGCGTCAGGAGCTGTGGCGCAAGGGCGACACCTCCGGCAACGTCCAGCGCGTGGTGCGCGCCAGCCTCGACTGCGACGGCGATGCGCTGCTGCTCGAGGTCGACCAGCGAGGCCCCGCCTGCCACACCGGCACCCGCACGTGCTTCGAGGCCGGGGGAGACCTGGGCGCCGTGAACGGGCTCGCCGAGGCGACCCCGTGACCGCCGCACGCGTCGAGTGGGGCCAGACCTGGCCGACGCTCGGCGGGTTCGTCGACCTGGGCCGCTCGCACCGGGTGGTGCCGGTGGTCCGTCGGCTGCTCGCGGACTCCCTCACGCCCGTGGCGGTCTATCGCGCGCTGGCGCAGGAGCGGGCAGGCACCTTCATCCTGGAGTCCGCGGAGCCCGATGGCTCCCGCGCCCGCTTCTCGTTCGTGGGGGTGCGCTCGCGCGCGATGCTCACCGTGGACGGGGACGATGCGCGGTGGAGCGGGGACGTGCCCGTGGGCCTCGCGGACGGCGCGCCGCTCCCGGCGATCGCGCAGGTGCTCCAGGAGATGCGCTCGGAGGCGATCGAGGGGCTCCCGCCGCTCACGGGCGGCATGGTCGGGGTGCTCGGCTGGGACATCATCCGCCAGTGGGAGCCCACGCTGCCCATGAAGGCGCCCCGCGAGATCGACGTGCCCGACGTGCTGCTGCTGCTCGCCACGGACATCGCGGCCATCGACCACCGCGACGGCTCGGTGTGGCTCATCGCGAACGCGGTCAACGCGGACGCGCAGGAGGCCGGCATCGAGAACGCCTACGCGGACGCCGTGGCGCGGCTCGACCGCATGCAGCGCGACCTCGCCGCCGCCGCACCGGGTCCGGTGTCCGTGCTCGACGACGGCGCGGACCCGGAGGTGACCCAGCGCAGCGCGCCGGGGGAGTACGAGGCCGCGGTCGCGTTCGCCAAGGAGGCGATCCGCGACGGCGAGGTGTTCCAGATGGTGCCCTCGCAGCGCTTCGACGTGCCCTGCGAGGCGAGCCCGCTCGAGGTGTACCGCGTGCTGCGCACCCTCAACCCGAGCCCGTACATGTACTACTTCCAGCTCGAGGACGACCGCGGCCGCGAGTTCGCCGTGGTGGGCGCGAGCCCCGAGTCGCTATGCACCGTCAAGGACGGCCGCGTGTCGACCTTCCCGATCGCGGGCTCGCGCCCGCGCGGCGCCACGCCCGCCGAGGACCGCGCCCTCCAGGAGGAGCTGCTCGCGGACCCCAAGGAGGTGGCCGAGCACGTCATGCTGGTCGACCTCGCGCGCAACGACCTGGTCAAGGTGTGCGAGCCCACCTCGGTCGAGGTGGTCGAGTTCATGACCGTCAACCGCTACTCGCACATCATGCACATCTGCTCGACGGTGGTCGGCACGCTCGAGGCGCCCCACGGCGCGCTCGACGCCTTCACCGCCGTGTTCCCTGCCGGCACCCTCTCGGGCGCCCCGAAGCCCCGCGCCATCGCGCTGATCGACGAGATCGAGCCCACGCGCCGCGCGTTCTACGGCGGCGCGGTCGGGTATCTCGACTTCGCGGGGAACATGGACATGGCGATCGCGATCCGCACCGCGCTGATCGAGGACGGGACCGCGCACGTGCAGGCCGGCGCCGGCATCGTCGCCGACTCGGTACCCGCCACCGAGGACGCCGAGACCAAGCACAAGGCGGCCGCGATGATCCGCGCGATCGCCACCGCATCGCGCCTGGTCGAGCCGCGCGCTTCGCTAGACTGACGCCCATTCCACGAGTCCCCGAGGAGAACCCCATGTCGAGCGTGCACCTGGAGCCGCAGGACCTTCCCGAGATCGCCCCCCACAACCACGGCCGCACCACCGCCGCCTGGGTGACCAACTGGGGCCTGGTGATCGCCGCGCTGCTCATGTCGGTGGGCATCGCGATCCCGGTGCACCCGCTCACGTTCGTCGGCATCGGCGTGGCCGTCGTGTCGCTCGCCGCCGGCGCCGCGTTGCGGGCGCTCGGCCACGGCCAGCCGCTCTCCTAGGCACCTTGTGCCGTAATTTGAGGCGTCCTTGAGGCGCCCTTTGCGGCGGTAGAGTGGTCGCCATGGGAGAGGGTGGAATCAGCGTTCTCGACAGCATCGTGGCTGGTGTGCTGGAGGACCTCTCGGTCCGCCAGGAGCTCACCACGATGGACGCGCTCAAGGAGCGCGCCTCACGCCTGCCGAGCGCGCTCGACGCGCGGCAGATCCTCGCGCGCGACGAGGTCGGCATCATCGCCGAGGTCAAGCGCTCGAGCCCGTCCAAGGGGTCCCTCGCGGACATCACCGACCCGGCGCTGCTCGCGACCGAGTACGCCGCCGGCGGCGCGTCGGTCATCTCGGTCCTGACCGAGCAGCGACGCTTCAACGGCTCGCTGACGGACCTCGACGCCGTCCGCGCGAAGGTGGACACGCCGATCCTGCGCAAGGACTTCATCGTCACGCCGTACCAGGTGTGGGAGGCCCGCGCGCACGGCGCGGACGTGGTGCTGCTGATCGTGGCGGCCCTCGAGCAGCTCGCGCTGGAGAGCCTGATCGAGCGGGTCCACTCGCTCGGGATGCTCGCCCTGGTCGAGGTGCACGACGAGGTCGAGGTCAAGCGCGCGGTCGACGCCGGCGCCACGGTGGTGGGCGTCAACGCGCGCAACCTCCGCACGCTCGAGGTGGACCGCACCACGTTCGCCCGCGTCGCGCCGCACATCCCCGCCGGCGTGCTCCGCATCGCCGAGTCCGGCATCCGCGACAGCCACGACGTGGTCGAGTACGCCCGCCTCGGCGCGGACGCCGTGCTCGTCGGCGAGGCGCTGGTCAAGGACCGCGACCCCCGCGCCACCGTCGCGGAGATGGTCGCCGCTGGCGCGCACCCGGCCCTGCGGTCGGTGCGCCCGTGACGGATTCGCTCCAGGAGGCCCCCGGGCCGTACTTCGGCGAGTTCGGCGGCAGGTTCGTCCCCGAGGCGCTCATGGCGGCGCTCGACGAGCTCACGGACGCGTACGACAAGGCCCGCATCGACCCCGAGTTCACCGGCGAGCTCGAGCGGCTCGCCCGCGAGTACACCGGGCGACCGTCGATCGTGACCGAGGTGCCCCGCTTCGCCGCCCACTGCGGCGGCGCGCGCGTGCTCCTCAAGCGCGAGGACCTCAACCACACCGGCTCGCACAAGATCAACAACGTGCTCGGGCAGGCGCTGCTGACCAAGCGGCTCGGCAAGAGCCGCGTGATCGCGGAGACGGGCGCCGGCCAGCACGGCGTCGCCACCGCGACCGCGGCCGCGCTCATGGGTCTCGACTGCGTGATCTACATGGGCGAGGAGGACACGGAGCGCCAGTCGCTCAACGTGGCCCGCATGCGCCTGCTCGGCGCGGAGGTGATCCCCGTCGCGACGGGCACCCGCACCCTGCGCGACGCGATCAACGAGGCGTTCCGCGACTGGGTCGCGAACGTCGAGACCACCAACTACGTGTTCGGCACCGCGGCGGGACCGCACCCGTTCCCCGCGATGGTGCGCGACTTCCAGCGCGTCATCTCCGTCGAGGCTCGCGCCCAGATGCTGGAGCTCGGGGGACTGCCGGACGCGGTCCTCGCCTGCGTGGGCGGCGGGTCCAATGCGATCGGCTCGTTCGACGCGTTCCTCGACGACGAAGGCGTGCGGCTCATCGGCTGCGAGGCCGCAGGCGACGGCGTCGAGACGGGTCGCCACGCCGCGACCCTCACCGGCGGCCGCCCCGGCATCCTGCACGGCTCGATGTCCTACATCCTTCAGGACGAGGACGGACAGACCCAGCCCTCGCACTCGATCTCCGCGGGACTCGACTACCCGGGCGTGGGACCCGAGCACACCTGGCTGTCGAGCATCGGCCGCGCCGAGTACTGGCCGGTCACCGACGCGGAGGCCATGGAGGCGTTCCGCCTCCTCACGCGCACCGAGGGCATCCTGCCCGCGATCGAGTCCGCGCACGCCCTGGCGGGCGCGATCCGCCTGGGCCGCGAGCTCGGCCCGGAGGCGACGCTGCTCGTGACGCTCTCCGGGCGCGGAGACAAGGACGTGGAGCAGGCGGCCCGCTGGTTCGCGATGCTGCCGGAGGGGGACGAGTGAGCGCACTGACCGATCGGCTCGACGCATGCCGGGCCGAGGGGCGTGCCGCGCTCGTGGGCTACCTTCCCGTCGGCTACCCGGAGGTCGAGACGTCGATCGCCGCGATGCGCGTGCTGGTCGAGGCGGGCTGCGACATCGTCGAGGTGGGCCCGCCGTACTCCGACCCCGTCCTGGACGGCCCCGTCATCCAGCACGCCGCCGCACGCGCCCTCGAGGGCGGCGTCACGGTGGACGATGCGTTCGTCGCCGTTCGCGCCGTCGCGGAGGCGGGCGCGGTGCCCGTGGTGATGAGCTACGCGAACCTCATGCTGCAGCGCGGCTGGACGCGCTTCGCGGCGGATCTCAAGGCCGCCGGCGGTGCCGGCGTCATCACGCCCGACCTCACGCCCGATGCCGCGCCCGAGTGGGTCGCGGCCGCCCGTGAGGTGGGCGTCGACACGATCTTCCTTGTCGCTCCGTCGACCACGCGCGAGCGCATGCAGCTCACGTGCGACGCCTCGACGGGATTCGTGTACGCGACCCCGCTCATGGGCGTGACGGGCGAGCGCACCTCGGTCGGCGACGCCGCCCAGCGCGTGGTGGCGGGCGCGCGCGACGCGGGCGCCGAGCGTGTCTGCATCGGCGTCGGCGTGTCCACCGGGGAGCAGGCCGCGGAGATCGCCGGCTTCGCCGACGGCGTCATCGTCGGCACCGCGTTCGTGCGCGCGCTGGGCGACGAGGGCGACCTCGAGCGCCTCCGCGCCAAGGTCGCGGAGCTCGCCGCGGGTGTGAGGAGCGCGCGTTGACGACCTCGATCCCCAGCCCGCCCATCGAGTGGAGCTCGTTCTCGATCGGGCCGCTCACCATCCACGCGTACGCGCTGTGGATCCTGCTCGGGATCCTCGTCGCGCTGTGGCTCACCACGCGCCGCTGGGTCGAGCGCGGGGGAGACCCCGAGGTGGTCGGGGACATCGCCTTCTGGGCGATCCCGTTCGGCATCGTGGGCGGCAGGCTGTACCACGTCATCACCACGCCCGGACCGTACTTCGGCGAGGGCGGCAACCCCGTCGACGCCCTCAAGATCTGGAACGGCGGGCTCGGCATCTGGGGCGCGGTCGCGCTCGGCGCGCTGGGCGCGTGGATCGGGGCGCGACGCGCGGGCGTCAGCTTCACCGCCTTCGCGGACTCCGCGGCACCGGCCGTGCTCATCGCCCAGGCGATCGGGCGCATGGGCAACTACTTCAACCAGGAGCTGTTCGGCGGCCCCACCACCCTGCCGTGGGCTCTCGAGATCGATCCCGCGTTCCGGCCCGACGGCTACGAGCAGTTCGCGACGTTCCACCCGACGTTCCTGTACGAGATGGTGTGGAACCTCGCCGGGGCGGCGCTGATCATCTACCTCGACCGCAGGTTCAGGCTGTACGGCGGACGCGTGTTCTGGCTCTACGTCATGGTCTACGTGTCGGGTCGCCTGTGGATCGAGGGCGTGCGCATCGACGACGCCGTCACCATCGCGGGGCTCCGCATCAACGAGTGGGTGTCCATCGTCGTGCTCGTCGGCGCGACGGCCGCGTTCGCGGCCCTAGGATGGGCGCAACGCAGATCCGGCGAGCACCCCGAGCGCTCGCTGCTCGCGGCCAGCGCCTCCCACCCCGAGGATGCGGCCGCGGAGGACGTCGCCGAGACGCCCGACGTCGCCGACACCCCCGGCGACGGCCCCGCCGGGGCCTGAGAAGCGGGATTCCGTGCCTGCCGCCGTTCGCGGTAGGCTGAACGCCCGTGTCAACACCGGGTCGACGGCGCCCCGAAATCTACGAATGTCCCCGCTTGCCCGGGGACGCTTAAGGACGGTGTGATGGTCGCGCATCTTGGCGCTCCCCAGCCCGCAGCGGGGCTTTACGACCCCGCATACGAGCACGACGCGTGCGGCGTCGCCTTCGTCGCCACCCTGCGTGGCACGGCGGGCAGGGACATCGTCGATGCGGGCCTGACCGCCCTCAAGAACCTCGAGCACCGCGGCGCCGTGGGCGCCGAGACGGAGACGGGCGACGGTGCGGGCCTGCTCACCCAGGTGCCCGACGCGTTCCTGCGCGAGGTCGCGTCGTTCGAGCTTCCCGCCGCCGGCGAGTACGCCGTCGGCATCGCGTTCCTCACCCCGGGCGCCGAGGCGGCCGAGGTCGCCGCGTTCGAGGCCGCCGCGGCCGACGAGGGCGTCCGCGTGATCGGTTGGCGCGACGTCCCGACGAACCCCGAGCCGCTGGGCCCGAGCGCCCGCGCCGCCATGCCGACGTTCCGCCAGGTCTTCGTGTCCCACGACGGCCTCGCCGGGATCGATCTCGACCGCAAGGCGTACCGGGTGCGCAAGCGCGCCGAGAACGCCGGAGGACCCTTCTTCGCGTCGCTCTCGTCTCGCACGCTCACCTACAAGGGCATGCTCACCACGTACCAGCTCGAGCAGGTGTTCCCCGACGTCACGCACCCGCTGTTCGCGTCGGAGCTCGCGCTGGTGCACTCGCGGTTCTCCACCAACACGTTCCCGTCGTGGCCGCTCGCGCAGCCGCTGCGCGGCATCGCCCACAACGGCGAGATCAACACCGTGCGCGGCAACCGCAACTGGATGGCCGCACGCGAGGGCACCCTCCGGTCGGACCTGCTGGGCGACCTCGAGCCGCTCATGCCGGTGTGCACCCCGAGCGCCTCGGACACCGCGTCCTTCGACGAGGTGCTCGAGCTGCTGCACCTGGGCGGCCGCCCCATCCACCACGCGCTGCTCATGATGATCCCCGAGGCGTGGCAGAACAACGAGTCGATGGACCCGTCGCGCCGCGCGTTCTACGAGTACCACTCGGCCCTCATGGAGCCGTGGGACGGTCCGGCCGCGCTGCACTTCACCGACGGCACCGTGATCGGCGCGACGCTCGACCGCAACGGCCTGCGCCCCGGGCGCTACTGGGTGACGGACGACGGCCTGGTGGTGTGCGGGTCCGAGGCGGGCCTCCTGGACCTCGACCCCGCCAAGGTGGTCCGCAAGGGTCGCCTCCAGCCGGGCCGCATGTTCCTGGTCGACACCCGCGAGGGCAGGATCGTCGAGGACGAGGAGATCAAGTCCGCGCTCGCCGCTGAGCACCCCTACGAGCAGTGGGTCGCCGACAACGCGATCCGCCTGTCCGAGGTGCCCGACCGCGAGCACATCTCGCACTCGGCGCGCTCCGTGCAGCGCCGCCAGCGCGCGTTCGGCTACACCGAGGAGGAGCTCAAAATCCTCCTCGCCCCGATGGGCCGGACCGGCGTCGAGCCGATCGGCGCGATGGGCTCCGACACCCCGATCGCGGTCCTGTCGAAGCGCCCGCGCCTGCTGTTCGACTACTTCGTGCAGATGTTCGCGCAGGTCACCAACCCGCCGCTGGACTCCATCCGCGAGGAGATCGTCACCGCGACCGGCGGCGCGCTGGGCCCCGAGCCGAACCTGCTCGACGCGACGCCCGAGCACGCGCGCAAGATCATCATCGACTTCCCGGTGATCGACAACGACGAGCTCGCGAAGATCCTCCACATCGACCGCGACCCCAAGCGCCGCGGAGTGTTCTCCGCGCGCAAGATCCGCGGCCTCTACCGCGTCCAGGGTGGCGCCGAGGCGCTCGACGAGCGCCTCGCGGAGATCTTCCGCGAGGTCGACGAGGCGATCCAGGACGGCGTCTCCTTCCTGGTGCTGTCCGACCGCGATGCGAACCCGGACCTCGCCCCCATCCCGTCGCTGCTGCTCACGTCCGCCGTGCACCACTACCTGGTGCGCACCCACCGCCGCACCCAGCTGTCGATGGTGGTGGAGGCCGGCGACGTGCGCGAGGTGCACCACGTCGCGCTGCTCATCGGCTACGGCGCCGGCTGCGTCAACCCGTACCTCGCGATGGAGACCGTCGAGGACCTCGCCAAGCGCGGCTACCTCGGCGACGTCGCCCCCGAGGAGGCCACCCACCACCTCATCAAGGCGCTCGGCAAGGGCGTCCTGAAGATCATGTCCAAGATGGGCATCTCGACCATGGCGTCCTACCGCGGCGCGCAGGTGTTCGAGGCGATCGGCCTGTCGAAGGAGCTGGTGGACCTCCACTTCAACGGCACCCCCAGCCAGATCGACGGCGTCGGGCTCGACGTGGTGGCCGCCGAGGTCGCGGCGCGTCACGCCGACGCGTACCCCGCCTCGGGAGAGCTGCCCCCGCACCAGGCGCTCAAGACCGGCGGCGAGTACCAGTGGCGCCGCGACGGCGAGGAGCACCTGTTCGACCCGGAGACGGTGTTCAAGCTCCAGCACGCGACGCGCACCCGCCGCTACGACGTGTTCCGCGAGTACACCGACCGCGTCGACGACCAGGCCAAGCGCCTCATGACCTTGCGCGGCCTGCTGGGGTTCGCGGCGGACCGCCAGCCGGTCCCGATCGACGAGGTCGAGCCCGTCAGCGAGATCGTCAAGCGCTTCAACACGGGCGCCATGTCCTACGGGTCCATCTCGCAGGAGGCGCACGAGACCCTCGCGATCGCGATGAACCGCCTCGGCGGCCGCTCCAACACCGGCGAGGGCGGCGAGCCCGTCGAGCGCCTGTACGACCCGGAGCGCCGCTCGGCCATCAAGCAGATCGCGTCCGGCCGCTTCGGCGTCACCAGCGAGTACCTGGTCAACGCGGACGACATCCAGATCAAGCTCGCGCAGGGTGCGAAGCCCGGCGAGGGCGGCCAGCTCCCCGGCAACAAGGTGTACCCGTGGGTCGCCGAGACCCGCCACGCCACCCCCGGCGTCGGCCTCATCTCGCCGCCGCCTCACCACGACATCTACTCGATCGAGGACCTCAAGCAGCTGATCCACGACGCGAAGAACGCCAATCCGAAGGCGCGCGTCCACGTCAAGCTGGTGGCCGAGGTCGGCGTCGGCACCATCGCGGCAGGCGTCGCGAAGTGCAAGTCCGACGTGGTGCTCATCTCGGGCCACGACGGCGGCACGGGCGCGAGCCCGCTCAACTCGCTCAAGCACGCCGGCGCGCCGTGGGAGATCGGCCTCGCCGACACCCAGCAGACGCTCGTGCTCAACGACCTGCGCGACCGCATCGTCGTCCAGGTCGACGGCCAGATGAAGACCGGCCGCGACGTGATCGTCGCGGCGCTGCTGGGCGCCGAGGAGTTCGGCTTCGCGACCGCCCCGCTCGTGGTCGAGGGCTGCATCATGATGCGCGTGTGCCACCTCGACACCTGCCCGGTGGGCGTCGCGACGCAGAACCCCGAGCTCCGCGGCCGCTTCTCCGGCAAGCCGGAGTTCGTCGAGACCTTCTTCGAGTTCATCGCGGAGCAGGTGCGCGAGCACCTTGCCGCGCTCGGCTTCCGCTCGATCGCGGAGGCCGTGGGCCACGTCGAGGTGCTCGAGACCCGCGCCGCGATCGACCACTGGAAGGCGCAGGGGCTCGACCTCGCGCCCATCCTCGCCCGTCCGCGCGAGGGCGCCGCGCTGATGAACTCCACCACGCAGGACCACGGCCTCGACGCGGCGCTCGACAACGAGCTCATCGCCGCAGCCGAGCCGGCCCTCGAGCGAGGCGAGCCGGTGCGCATCGAGACCGAGGTGCGCAACATCAACCGCACCGTCGGCACCATGCTCGGCTACGAGGTCACGCGCCGCTACCGCGGCGCGGGTCTGCCCGACGACACGATCGACGTGACGTTCCGCGGCAGCGCGGGGCAGTCCTTCGGAGCCTTCGTGCCGCGCGGCATCACGCTGCGCCTCGAGGGCGACGCCAACGACTACGTCGGCAAGGGACTCTCGGGCGGCCGCGTGATCGTGCGCCCCGCGCGCGAGTCCATGCTCGACGAGACGTCCGACGTCATCGCCGGCAACGTGGTGGGCTACGGCTCCACGGGCGGTGAGATCCTGCTGCGCGGCCAGGTGGGCGAGCGCTTCCTGGTCCGCAACTCCGGCGTCACCGCGGTGGTCTCCGGCGTGGGCGACCACGGGCTCGAGTACATGACGGGCGGCACCGCGGTGATCCTCGGCCGCACGGGCCGCAACCTCGGCGCGGGCATGTCCGGCGGCACCGCCTACGTGCTCGACCTGCGGACCGAGCGGGTCAACGCGCAGGCGCTCGCCTCGGGCGAGCTCACGCTGAGCCCGCTGGACGAGGAGGACGCCGTGATCGTGCGGACCCTGGTCGAGCGCTTCGCCGAGGAGACCCGGTCGCCCGTCGCGCGGGAGCTGCTCGCCGACTGGCCCATGACGGTGGCGCGCTTCACGCGCGTGCTGCCCGCACAGTACGCACGCGTCCGCGACGCGCTCAACGAGCTCGAGGCCAAGGGCGGCGACCTGTCCGCCCCCGGCGCCTGGGCCGAGTTCCTGGAGGTGACCGGTGGCTGACCCGCGTGGATTCCTGAAGGTTCGCGAGCGGGAGGTCCCCGCCTACCGCCCCGTGCCGGTCCGCCTGCGCGACTGGTCCGAGGTGAAGGACGAGCTCGGCCGCGACGAGGTCGTGCTCAAGCGCCAGGCCGGTCGCTGCATGGACTGCGGCATCCCGTTCTGCCACCAAGGGTGCCCGCTCGGCAACCTCATCCCCGAGTGGAACGACCTCGTGTGGCGCGACCAGTACGCGGACGCGATCGAGCGCCTCCACGCCACCAACAACTTCCCCGAGTTCACCGGCCGGATCTGCCCGGCGCCGTGCGAGACCTCCTGCGTGCTGGGCATCAACCAGCCCGCCGTCACCATCAAGAACGTCGAGGTCGAGATCATCGAGCACGCGTTCGAGGACGGCAACGTCACGCCCCACATCGCGCAGCGGCACACCGGCAAGACCGTCGCCGTGGTCGGCTCCGGCCCGGCGGGCCTCGCGGCCGCGCAGCAGCTCACCCGAGCCGGCCACACCGTGGCCGTGTACGAGAAGGACGACCGCGTGGGCGGCCTCCTTCGCTACGGCGTGCCGGACTTCAAGATGGAGAAGCACGTCATCGACCGCCGGATCGTGCAGATGGAGCGCGAGGGCACCCGCTTCCGCACCGGCATCTCGATCGGCACCGACATCACCTGGGACGACCTCCGCGCCCGCTACGACGCGGTGCTCATCGCCACCGGCGCCCCCGTCGAGCGCGACCTGCCCATGCCCGGACGCGAGCTCGACGGCATCCACTTCGCGATGCCGTACCTGCACCAGGGCAACCAGGCCGCGGCCGGCGACGAGGTCCCCGACCAGATCACGGCCGACGGCAAGCACGTCATCGTGATCGGCGGCGGCGACACCGGCTCCGACTGCATCGGCACCGCGCTGCGCCAGGGCGCCGCCACGGTCACCACGCTCGCGATCGGCAAGAAGCCTCCGGTGGACCGTCCCGACAGCCAGCCGTGGCCCACCGACCCGCGCGTGTTCGAGGTGTCCTCGAGCCACGAGGAGGGCGGCACGCGCGAGTACCTCGCCTCGACCGTCGAGTTCGTGGGCGACGAGAATGGGCACGTGCGATCGCTGAAGGTGGCGGTCACGCAGTACAACGCCGACGGATCCCGTACCCCGACCCCGGGGACGGAGCGCGAGATCCCGGCGGACCTGGTCCTCATCGCGATGGGATTCACTGGGCCTGAGGTCACGAACCTCCAGGCACAGTCCCAGGTAGCGTTGACATCGCGCGCTCAGATCGAGCGTGCGGACAACTTCGCGACCACCCAGGAGGGCGTGTTCGTGGCCGGTGATGCCGGCCGTGGAGCGTCGCTCGTGGTCTGGGCGATCGCGGAGGGACGCGCGGCCGCGGCCGCGATCGATGAATACTTGACAGGGAGCACCGAGCTCCCGGCGCCGGTCACGGCGCACACGTCGGCGCTACGCGCCTGATACCGAGGTTGGAGAACATGCGAAACGCGAAGATTGTCTGCACGATCGGCCCGGCTACCGCACCGATCGAGCAGATGCGCAAGCTCGTGGGCGCGGGCATGGATGTCGCCCGCATCAACCGCAGCCACGGCTCCGCCGAGGAGCACGAGCAGGTGTACCGCAACATCCGCCAGGCCGCCGAGGAGTCCGGCCGCAACGTCGCGGTCCTGGTCGACCTCCAGGGCCCGAAGATCCGTCTCGAGAAGTTCGCCGACGGCCCGCACGACCTCGCGGTCGACGACGTCTTCACCATCACCACGCGTGACGTGGTGGGCACCAAGGACATCTGCGGCACCACGTTCAAGGGCCTCCCGGGCGACTGCAACCCCGGCGACACGCTGCTCATCGACGACGGCAAGGTCCGCCTCGAGGTCACCGAGGTGACCGAGACCGACGTCATCACCAAGGTCGTCGTGCCCGGCCCGGTCTCCAACAACAAGGGCATCAACCTGCCCGGCGTCGCCGTCTCGGTGCCCGCCATGTCGGACAAGGACGAGGCCGACCTGCGCTGGGGCCTCAAGCTCGGCGCCGACTTCATCGCCCTGTCGTTCGTGCGCAACGCCGCCGACTACGAGGACGTCGCGCGCATCATGACGGAGGAGGGCCGCACGGTCCCCGTCATCGCCAAGGTCGAGAAGCCGCAGGCGGTCGACAACCTCGCCGAGATCGTCGACGCGTTCGACGGCGTGATGGTCGCCCGCGGCGACCTGGGCGTCGAGCTCCCGCTCGAGGAGGTGCCGCTGGTCCAGAAGCGCGCCATCGAGCTCTGCCGCTCGCAGGCCAAGCCGGTCATCGTCGCGACCCAGGTGCTCGAGTCGATGACGCACTCGCCGGTTCCCACGCGCGCCGAGACCTCGGACTGCGCCAACGCCATCCTCGACGGCACCGACGCGGTCATGCTCTCGGGCGAGACGTCGGTGGGCGACTACCCGATCATCACGGTCGAGACCATGGCCCGGATCGTCAAGAACACGGAGGAGAAGGGCTACTCGCGCATCGCGCCGTACCTCTCCACGCCGCACACGCGTGGTGGCGCCATCACGCACGCCGCGGCCGAGATCGCCGAGAACCTCGACATCAAGTACATCGTGACGTTCACCCAGTCGGGCGACTCGGCGCTGCGCATGTCGCGCCTGCGTCCGTCCACCCCGATGCTCGCGTTCACGCCCCGCCCCGACACCCAGAAGCGCCTCGCGCTGTCCTGGGGCATCCAGGCGGAGCTCGTCGACAAGGTCGACTCCACCGACGAGATGGTCAGCCTGGTCGACTCGTACCTCAAGAGCTCGGGCCGTGCGGTGGACGGCGACTACGTCGTGGTCGTCTCCGGCACCCCGGTGGGCGTGCCCGGCACCACGAACTCGATCTTCGTGCACAAGGTGGGCCAGGTCCGCGGCTAGCGACCACCCGCTCCAGCAGGGCCCCGTCGGCGACCACGCCGGCGGGGCCCTCGCCGTTCCCCGGGACCACCGCATCGTCCCGTCCTAAGGTGAGAGGAGGCGCGACGTTGCGCCGGGCGAGGGGGTCCGTCATGGCACGCAACGCTGTCCAGCTCATCACCTACGCTGACAGGCTCGCCGGCGACCTGCCGGGCCTCGCGCGGCTGCTCGCCTCGCCGCCGTGGTCGGAGGCGTTCGGGGGCGTGCACATCCTGCCGTTCTTCACGCCGTACGACGGTGCCGACGCCGGGTTCGACCCCGTCGACCACACGGCGGTCGACCCGCGCCTGGGCGGCTGGGAGGACGTGCGCGCGGTGGCGGACGGCCGCGAACTCATGGTCGACGTGATCGTCAACCACGTCTCCGCGGACTCGGCGGCGTTCCGCGACTGGCGTGAACGCGGGGACGGCTCGCCGTACGCCGGCATGTTCCTCACGATGGCGGCGGTGTTCCCGTACGGCGCCACCGAGGACGAGCTCGCCCGCATCTACCGGCCGCGCCCCGGGCTGCCGTTCACGCCGTACACGGTCGCGGGAGAGAAGCGGCTGGTCTGGACCACGTTCACGCCGCAGCAGATCGACCTCGACATCGCCCATCCGGGCGCCAGGGCCTACCTCGACGCGATCCTCGACGCGATCGCCGCCGCGGGAGCGACCTCGGTGCGGCTCGACGCGGTCGGGTACGCGGTGAAGACGCCGGGGGAGACGTGCTTCATGACGCCCGACACGTTCGCGTTCATCGGGGAGTTCACGGAGCGGTGCCGGGCGCGCGGGCTCGAGGTGCTGGTCGAGGTGCACTCGTACTACCGGCGTCAGGTCGAGATCGGAGCGGCGGTGGACCGCGTGTACGACTTCGCGTTGCCGCCATTGGTGCTGCACGCCCTGGCGACGGGGGATGGAGAGCCGCTCGCGCGATGGCTCGAGGTGCGGCCCCCGAACGCGGTGACGGTGCTGGACACCCACGACGGGATCGGCGTCATCGACGTCGGCGCGGACCAGACCGCCCCCGACGCGCCCGGGCTGCTGCCGCCGGAGCACCTCGACGCGTTGGTCGAGCGCATCCACGCCGCCTCGGGCGACACGTCGCGGCTGGCCACGGGTGCCGCGGCCTCCAACCTCGACCTCTACCAGGTCAACTGCACCTTCTACGACGCGCTCGGTGCGGACGACCACGCCTACCTGGCCGCCCGTGCCCTCCAGTTCTTCACGCCCGGCGTCCCGCAGGTGTACTACGTGGGGGCCTTGGCCGGCCGCAACGACGTGGGCCTGCTGCGCGCCTCCGGCGTGGGCAGGGACATCAACAGGCACCGGTACTCCGCGGGCGAGGTCGCGCACGAGCTCGCCCGGCCCGTGGTGCGCGCGCTCATGGCGCTGTGCGCCTTCCGCACCGCGCTGCCCGTGTTCGACGGCGACTTCGCCTTCACCCTCGAGGACGGGGTCCTCACGATGAGCTGGCGGGCGGGGGAGAGCGAGGCGCAGCTCACGGTGGACCTCCTCACGCACCGCTCCGGGCTGTGGTGGCGGCACGCCGGGCTCGAGGGCGCGACCGACGACCTCCTCGCGGACCCGCCCCGTCTCGCGGGCTGACGCTCGGCTACTCGCCGGTCTCCGGGCGCATCGCCTCCCAGTCGCGCGGCCCCAGGTCCGGGATCTTGCGCTCGTAGCCGTCGCGGAACAGCGGCGATGAGATGAGGAAGTCCGCCGTCGCGACGTTCGATGCGATCGGGATGTTCCACAGCGCCCCCAGACGCAGCAGGGCCTTCACGTCCGGGTCGTGCGGCTGCGGCTCCAGCGGGTCCCAGAAGAAGATGAGCATGTCCAGGGTGCCCTCGGCGATGCGCGCGCCGATCTGCTGGTCGCCGCCCACCGGGCCCGACAGGAACCGGTGCACCCGGAACCCGAGCTCGTACTCGAGCATGGTGCCGGTGGTGCCCGTCGCGTACAGCTGGTGGTGTGCCAGCGACCCCTTGTTGAAGGAGGCCCACTCGAGCAGTTCCGCCTTCTTGTTGTCGTGCGCGACGAGCGCGATGTGCAGGGTGGTCGCGTGGGTCATGGAGGCCTCCTCGGGTGCTCACCCGAGCATCCCACGAAGGGCCACCCTGGCGCCCAGGGCCGCGCCGCATCGTCCCGTCGCGAGGGGACGATGCGGCGGGCGCCCGGGACGGTCGTCCCGGGTCGGAAGGGTGCCCCGGGTGGGATTCGAACCCACAACACCGCGGGTTTGAGCCGCGTGCCTCTGCCAGTTGGGCTACCGGGGCGGGGGCACTAGGCTATCGCCTGTGACTGATGCGAACGACGCTCCCCAGGCGGAGAACCAGACCCAGGCCCCGAAGCGCGCGCGACGCGCCGTCGTCGCGGAGGACGAGGCGCTCATCCGCATGGACATCGTCGAGACGCTCCGCGAGGGCGGCTACGACGTGGTCGGCGAGGGCGCGAACGGCGAGGAGGGCGTCGCGCTCGCCCGCGAGCACAAGCCCGACGTGGTCGTCATGGATGTGAAGATGCCCGTGATGGACGGCATCACCGCCGCGGAGCAGATCGCGAAGGAGCGCATCGCGCCCGTGGTGCTGCTGACCGCCTTCTCGCAGACCGAGCTGGTCGAGCGCGCGCGCGACGCCGGCGCGATGGCGTACGTGGTCAAGCCCTTCACGCCCGGCGACCTGCTCCCGGCGGTCGAGATCGCGGCGTCCCGCTACGTCGAGATCCGCGCGCTCGAGTCCGAGATCGCGGACATCACGGAGCGCATGGAGACCCGCAAGAAGGTCGAGCGCGCCAAGGGCCTCCTCATGGAGAAGATGAAGCTCAACGAGCCCGAGTCCTTCCGCTGGATCCAGAAGACCTCGATGGACCGCCGTCTCACGATGCGAGAGGTCGCGGAGGCCGTGATCGAGCAGATGGGCGGAAAGTAGCGCAAACCGGTCGCGCCTTGCGTCATTCGGTCACGAAATCGTGATGGACACGACGCAAATGCGTAACAGGCTCCCGCTAGGTTGACGGGTACCGCGACGGGGAACTCCCCTCGACGCGCGTCAACCAAGGCGAGATTCGTCTCGCCGAGTGGGAGGAAGAAACATGGCTCGATGGAAGCCCATCGCCAGCGGCGCGGCGTTCGCCGCGGTCGCGACCCTGTCCCTCGCCGCGTGCTCCGTCGAGGGCAGCGAGACCGGTTCGAGCTCGAGCGCCGAGGGCGCCTCGGGTGAGGGCCTGAAGGTCGGCTCGCTGCTCCCGATCACGGGTTCGCTCGCGTTCCTCGGCCCGCCCGAGATCGCGGGCGTGGACCTGGCGGTCCAGGAGATCAACGAGGCTGGCGGCGTGCTGGGGTCGGACGTGACCGTGCAGCACGAGGACTCCTCGGACACCGACAACCCGAACATCACGTCGGACTCGGTGACCAAGCTCCTCAGCGGCGGCGTGTCCGTGGTCATCGGTGCGGCCTCGTCCTCGGTGACGCTGAACGCGGTGGACGACATCACCAACGCCGGCGTGGTCCAGATCTCGCCCGCGAACACCGCGACGAGCCTCTCGGGCTACTCGCCGCTCTACTTCCGCACCGCTCCGCCGGACACCGTCCAGGGCAACGCGCTCGGCAACCTGATCCTCGCGGACGGCTACAAGAACATCGGCGTCCTGGTCTTCAACGACGACTACGGCACCTCGCTGCGCGACGTGGTCCAGGAGACCGTCGAGGCCGAGGGTGGCTCGCTCACCTACGGCACCTCGGGTCAGGAGTTCGACCCGTCGGCCTCGAGCTTCGCGTCCGACGTCCAGGCGATCCTCGCGACCAACCCCGAGGCGATCGCGCTCATCGCGTTCGACCAGACGGCGCTGATCATCCCCGAGCTCGTCGCGGCCGGCTTCGACACCTCCAAGCTCTACCTGGTGGACGGCAACCTCGCCGACTACTCGGACGAGCTCGAGGCGGGCGCCCTCACCGGCGCCAAGGGCACCCTCCCCGGCGCGAGCCCCGAGAGCGACTTCCGTTCGCGCCTCGACTCCGTCGCGGACGGCGGCTCGCTCGACGAGTACGCGTACGGCGCCGAGTCCTACGACGCGGTCATCCTCTCCGCCCTCGCGGCGATCAAGGGTGGCGCGACGGACGGCCAGACCATCGCGGACAACCTGCCCGCCGTGTCCGGCTCGACGAGCGGTACCGAGTGCACCACGTTCGCGGAGTGCGTCGAGCTGCTCGACGCCGGCGAGGAGATCGCCTACGTGACGGTCTCGGGTGCTGGTCCGTTCAACGCGGACAACGACCCGTCGAGCGCGTACATCGGCGTGTACGAGTACGCGGACGACAACACCTACTCGCTGCTCGACTCGGTCTTCGGCGAGGTCCCCTCGGAGTGATCCCGCTCCGCTGAGACACACTCTCGGAAGAGCCCCGGCCCTCGTGGTCGGGGCTCTTCTGTGTGTTGGAAGGGGGCAGGGCGCGGTGCCGTGGGCGTGCTCCTGCCGGCGATCCTGCATGCAGGACCGGCGCGGGGTCGGTCCTGCATGCGCGCACGCATGATCCGGGATGCAGGACCGAACGGTGATCGCTCCTGCATCGCCGATCGAGCGCAGCACCCGCTCGCCACCAGCCTCCGTGAGCCGTCCTTCGCCGCGGTGAGCGTGCGCACCCACCCGACCACCGCATCGTCCCTCAGCGACCCCGGGCACGGCAGAAGGCCCCGACCCCTTCGAAGGGGGCCGGGGCCTCAGGCGCGGTGCGTCAGGCGCCCAGCGTGCCCAGGTAGAGCTCGATGACCTTCGGGTCCTTGAGCAGGTCCTGGCCCGACGCGGTGTACGCCGAGGTGCCCTGGTCGAGCACGTAGCCGCGGTCGCAGATCTGCAGGCAGCGCCGGGCGTTCTGCTCGACCATGATGACCGTGACGCCGGTCTTGTTGATCTCGCGCGTGCGGACGAATGTCTCGTCCTGGCGCGCGGGGGACAGTCCGGCGCTGGGCTCGTCGAGGAGCAGCACGTGCGGGTCCATCATGAGCGCGCGCGCCATCGCGACCATCTGGCGCTCGCCGCCCGACAGCGAGCCGGCGCGCTGGTTCTTGCGCTGGATCAGCACGGGGAACAGGTCCCCGATGCGTGCGAGCTGCTTCTTGTAGTTCTTGTGCGCCTGGTACGCGCCCATCTCGAGGTTCTCCTCGATGGTGAGCGACGGGAACACGTTGTTGGTCTGCGGGACGAACCCGACGCCGCGCTTGACCAGCTCGTCGGCGCGGAGGTTGGTGATGTCCTCACCCCCGAGCGTCACGGCGCCGTCACGGACGGGCACCAGGCCGAACAGCGCCTTGAGGAACGTCGACTTGCCGGCGCCGTTGGGGCCGATGATGCCGATGAGCTCGCCCTCCTTCACCTCCATCGAGCATCCGTTGAGGATGTTGATGCCCGGCAGGTAGCCGGCGATGAGGTTGTCCGCGTCGAGGATCACGGGCTTGTCGTTCATTCGTCGTCCTCCAGGCTGAGGTCGGACAGGTCGGTGTCGTGGTGGGCGCCCAGGTACGCGTCCTGCACCGCCGGGTTGGCCATGACGGTGCCGGCGGGACCCTCGGCGATGATCTTGCCCTCGGCCATCACCACCACCCAGTCCGAGATGCGGCGCACCATGTGCATGTCGTGCTCGACGAAGAGCACGGTCATGCCGTCCTCCTTGAGCTCGACGATGTGGTCGAGCAGCGACTCGGTCAGCGCGGGGTTCACGCCGGCCATCGGCTCGTCCAGCATCACCATGGTGGGCTTGCACATGAGCGCGCGAGCCATCTCGAGGAGCTTGCGCTGGCCGCCGGAGAGCGACCCGGCGTAGTCGTCGCGCTTCTCGTAGAGCTTGAAGCGGTGGAGGAGGTCGTGCGCCTGCTCCGTGATCTCCCGCTCGCGGGCCTTCCAGAGCGGCGGCGCGAACGCGCGCAGCAGGTTCTCACCCGGCTGCTCCTGCGCGCCCAGGCGCATGTTCTCGATGACCGTCATGCGGCTGAGCGCCTTGGTCAGCTGGAACGTGCGGACCATGCCCGCCCGCGCCACCTTCGCCGGCGGCATGCCGCGCAGAGGCTTGCCGTTGAACTGGCCCTCGCCCTCCTGCGCCTGGTCGAAGCCGGTGAGCAGGTTGAAGAAGGTCGACTTGCCGGCGCCGTTGGGCCCGATCAGCGCGGTGATGGTGTTGCGCTGGACCTCGAAGTGGTCCACCTTCACCGCGGTGAGGCCGCCGAACCGGCGCGTGACGCCGTCGGCGATGAGGATCGGGTCGGGCTTGGCGGCGCCCGGCTCGTGGGGGACGGAGACGAATGCGGTGTCAGCCATCAGAACGCCAGCTCCTTCTTGTTGCCGAGCACACCCTGCGGGCGGAACACCACCAGCAGCATGAGCGTCACGCCGACGAGCACGAGCGAGAAGGGCTCGAGCTCGGTGGGCGCGAGCACGTCGGACGGGATGAACGCGGAGGCGAGGCTCTTCACGAGGGTCAGCGAGGACCAGAACAGGATCGAGCCGAGCACGGGGCCGAACACGGTCGCCGCGCCGCCGAGCAGCAGCAGGGTCCACAGCCAGAAGGTGGTGGGACGACCCATCGAGTCCGGCTGGACCGAGTTGCCGAGCGCCCACGTGATGCCGCCGAGCGCGCCGATCACGCCGCCGATGATGAGCGCCTGCATCTTGTACGAGTAGACGTTCTTGCCGAGCGAGCGGACGGCGTCCTCGTCCTCGCGGATGCCCTTGAGCACGCGGCCCCAGGGGGAGTTCGCGAGGCGCCAGAACAGTCCGGCGCACAGGAGCACGATCGCCCACGTCACGGTGGTGAGCCACCACGACGAGGAACGCGAGCCGTGCATCGAGAACGGGCCGATGTTGACGATCGCGTCGGGGAAGGGCGACAGCTCCTCGAAAGGCGCCTTGTAGTCGGAGCCGCGGATGCCGCTCGAGGCGCCCGTCAGGCCCGCCAGACTCTGCGAGCGCCCCAGGAAGCGCACCATCTCCGCGGCGGCGATCGTGACGATCGCGAGATAGTCGCCGCGCAGCTTCAGCGTGGGCCAGCCGAGCAGCACCGCGAAGATCGCGGCGGCCGCGAGCCCCACGAGGATCGCGACCCAGATGGGCCAGCCCTGCTGGATGGAGATGGCGAAGCCGTACATGCCCAGGAGCATGAAGCCCGCCTGGCCCATGTTGAGCAGGCCGGTGAGGCCGAAGTGGAAGTTGAGGCCGATCGCGGCGAGCGCGAACGCTGCGGTCGACGGCGCGATGGCCGTCCGGAGCACGTCGAAGAGGATGTCCATGTCAGCCGACCCTTTCCGCCTTGCCGAGGATGCCCTGCGGGCGGACCAGCAGCACGATGATGAGGATGCCCAGCGCGGTCGCGAACTTGAGGTCCGGCGGGAGCCACACGGTGGACACCTCGGCGACGACGCCGATGATGAGCGAGCCGACGAGCGCGCCGTACGGGTGGCCCAGGCCGCCCAGCGTGACGGCCGCGAACATCATCATGAGGAGCTTGGTGCCGTCGTCGAAGCCGATGCCCTGCTGGTAGAGGGCGAGCAGGATGCCGCCGAGGGCGGCGAGGCCGGCGGCCATCATCCACACGATGCGGATGATCGAGTCGACCTTGATGCCGGAGGCCGATGCGAGGGCCGGGTTGTCCGACACGGCTCGCGTGGCGCGGCCCAGGCGGGTGCGCTGGAGGAAGAACGCGACGGCCAGGAGGGCGACGATCGCGATCACCATGGAGATGAGCGTGACGTTGCCCACGGAGATCGGGCCGTACTGCTTGCGCGGGTCGATCGACGTGACCAGGCGCACCGGGCGGCCGCCCATCCACCACTGGATGAAGTTCACCAGCGCGAGCGAGAGGCCGATCGAGACGATCATCTGCTGGATCATCGCGACGCGGCGGCGGCGCAGCTGGCTCCAGATGATCTTGTCCTGCACCCAGCCGAGCGCGGTCGCGATGGCGATACCGGCGGGCGCCGCCAGCCAGAACGGCCAGTTCACGGTGAACTCGAACGGCAGCAGCGGGAACGACACCGCCTGCGGCGTGGCGAGGAAGTACGTGATCATCGCGCCGAACGTCACCATCTCGCCGTGAGCGAAGTTGCTCAGCCCGGTGGTGCCGTAGATAAGCGAGAGGCCCACCGACGCGAGAGCGAGCAGCAGGCCGAAGACGATTCCGTTGAACAGGTTCTGGATCAGGAGGTTGGTCCCACCGGAGGTGGCCGCGGTGGTCACGGCCTCCGTCTCGGTGGCGGCTTGCGCCGTCCCCCCCATCGAGAGGATCGCGGTGATTCCCACCGCCGCGACCACGAAGACGAGCGCTGCACGCAGCATCGTTCGTCGGTCAAGAGTTGCCAACACGGGGCCCCCTCCAAGGTCAAGGTTGCGGGTCAACCTACCCGAGCGATGTTTCGGTTATGTGGCGCGGCGCGGTCGAATCGCGCAGGTAAGGCGCCCCACCGCGACCGTTGAGCCCGATTCGTCCGTGATCGTCACCGCGTAGGTCGCGATCGTGCGCCCACGATGGACCGCGGACGCGGTGCCGGTGACGGTGCCCTCGCGCAGGCCGCGCACATGGGTGATGTTGAGGTCGACGCCCATGGCGACCCCGTCGGGGCCGGCGTGCGCCGCCGCCGCGAGAGAGCCCAGGGTCTCCGCGAGGACGGCGGACGCGCCGCCGTGCAGGAGGCCATAGGGTTGCGTGTTGCCCTCGACGGGCATGGTCCCGACCGCGGTGTCGGGGGTGACCGTCGTGATGGAGATGCCCATCCGGGTGATGAGCCCGCCCGCGGGCAGCGGCGGCAGGGCGACGTCGGCGTCAGACATGGAAGATAGGTTGGCACCTGTGAGCGAATCCACCAAGGGAACACTCCTGCTGGTCGACGGATTGTCGATGGCGTTCCGCGCCTTCTTCGGCCTTCCGGTCGAGAACTTCGCGACCTCCACGGGGGTGCCCACCAACGCGGTCTACGGCTTCACCGCGATGCTCGCGACGCTGATGAAGGACAACCAGCCCACGCACCTGGCGGTGGCGTTCGACCTTCCCGGCGGCACGTTCCGCACCGAGCGGCTGCCGTCCTACAAGGGAACGCGGGACGAGACCCCGGCGGAGTTCGAGCCGCAGGTGCCCCTCATCCGCGAGGTGCTGGGCGCCCTCGGGGTCGCGGCCGTGGACAAGCCGCGCTTCGAGGCCGACGACCTCCTCGCGACGTACGCCCGCATGGGACGCGAGGCGGGCCTGCGCGTCCTGGTGGTGTCGGGCGACCGCGACACCATCCAGCTGGTGAACGAGGACGTTACCCTGCTCTATCCGCGCAAGGGCGTCTCCGACCTGGTGCGGTTCACGCCGGACGCGGTGCAGGAGAAGTACGGCGTCGCGCCGCACCAGTACCCGGACATGGCCGCGCTCGTGGGCGAGACCAGCGACAACCTTCCCGGAGTGCCAGGGGTGGGGCCCAAGACGGCGGCCAAGTGGATCGGGACGTACGGCGGGCTCGCCGGGATCCTCGACCGCGCGGACGACGTCCCGGGCAAGGCGGGCGAGAGCCTGCGGGCCCACGTCGAGCAGGTGCGGCTCAACCGCGAGCTCAACCACCTCCTCACCGACCTCGAGGTGGCGGTCCCGCTCGAGGACCTCGAGTACCGCGGAGGCGACGCCTCCGCCATCCACCAGGTGTGCGATGCGCTCCAGTTCCGGACGCTGCGCGATCGCCTGATCCCGCTCGCGGCCTCGGGAGAAGCCCAGGAGGCGCCCACGGAGACGGCGGCCGTGGTGGTGCGGACGGAGGGCGCCGTCGCCGCGATCACCGCGATGACGGGCCCGGTCGCCGTCCACGTCGAGGGCCGGGGCGGCGTCGACGCCGATGCCTGGGCCCTGGGCGTCGCCGACGCCGCGGACGCCGCATGGGGGGTGGACCTCACCTCGCTCGTTCCCGAGGACGAGTCGGCGCTCGAGGCGTGGCTCGCCGACGCCGCGGTGCCCAAGGTGCTGCACGCCGCGAAGGACGGCTGGCACGCGCTGCAGGCCCGGGGCTGGGACCTCGCCGGGATCGTGGGGGACACCCAGATCGCCGCCTTCCTGGTCAACCCCGACCAGCGCGGCTTCGACCTCGAGCAGATCCTTCAGCGCCACATGGGGCTCACGCTCGCCTCGGCGGCCGCCGCGGGCGAGCTGGACCTGGGTCTCGGCGGCTCGGCCGCGGAGGACGCGGGCGAGCGCGCCGCGCACGTGCGCGCCCTCGCGGCGGTGCTCGACCCCATGGTCGCGGAACGCGGCATGGCGGAGCTGTACCGCGACCTCGAGATCCCGCTCGTCACGGTGCTCGCGCGCATGGAGCACGCGGGCATGGCGGTCGACCGCGAGCACCTCGCGGGGCTCGCGGACGAGGCGCGCGGCCGTGCGGACCGCGCCGCCGAGGACGCCTACGCGGCCATCGGCGGGGACCAGGTGAACCTCGGCTCGCCCAAGCAGCTCCAGGAGGTGCTGTTCGACCGACTCGGCATGCCCAAGACCAAGAAGATCAAGACGGGCTATTCGACCGACGCATCGTCCCTGCACGACCTCAACGAGAAGTCGCCCCACCCGTTCCTGACCGCGCTGCTGGCGCACCGCGACGCGTCCAAGCTGTCGCAGATCATCGAGACGCTCGCGCAGGCGGTGGAGCCGGATGGACGCATCCACACCACCTTCTCGCAGGTGGTCGCGTCGACCGGGCGCCTCAGCTCCAAGGACCCCAACCTGCAGAACATCCCGATCCGCACCCCGGAGGGGCACCGGATCCGCGAGGCGTTCGTGGTGGGCGAGGGCTTCGAGACCCTGGTGACGGCGGACTACTCGCAGATCGAGATGCGGATCATGGCGCACCTGTCGGGGGACGAGGGCCTCATCGAGGCGTTCGCGGCGGGGGAGGACCTTCACCGGTTCGTGGGTTCCCGGGTCTACGGCGTCGCACCCGAGGACGTCACGCCCGAGATGCGCTCGCACGTCAAGGCGATGTCCTACGGCCTGGCGTACGGGCTGTCGACCTTCGGGCTGTCGCGGCAGCTGAGTATCCCCGTCAACGCCGCGCAGGCGCTCGTCGACGACTACTACGCGCGCTTCCGCGGCGTGCGCGAGTACCTCGACGCCGTCGTGGAGAAGGCCCGTGTCGACGGCTACACCGAGACCATCTTCGGGCGCCGTCGCTACATGCCGGACCTCACCTCGTCGAACCGCCAGCGCCGGGAGATCGCGGAGCGCGTCGCGCTCAACGCGCCCATCCAGGGCTCCGCGGCGGACCTCATCAAGCGGGCGATGCTCGGCGTCGAGGCGCGCCTCAGGGACGAAGGTCTGGCATCACGCCAGGTACTTCAGGTGCATGATGAGCTCGTGGTCGAGACAGCACCGGGGGAGCGCGAGGCGGTCGAGACCATCCTCCGAGAGGAGATGCGCGCCGCCGGCGATCTCAGCGTCCCTCTCGATGTCAACGTCGGAACGGGCGGTGACTGGCGCACCGCCGGACACTAGGGTTGGTGGCATGCGAATCGGTCTACTCACCGGAGGGGGCGACTGCCCCGGTCTGAACGCGGCGATCCGTGCGGTCGTCAAGCGGGGCACCTCGGAGCTCGGCTGCTCGATCGTCGGGTTCAACAACGGCTGGCAGGGGGTGATCGACGGCGACGCGCGCCCCCTGACGCGCGACGACGTCTCCGGCATCCTCGTCCACGGCGGCACCATGCTCGGCACGGCCCGCTGCCACCCCCACAAGGTCGAGGGCGGCATGGAGGCCGTCCAGGAGACCTTCGAGAACGAGAAGCTGGACGGCTTCATCTGCATCGGCGGCGACGGCACGCTCAAGGCCGCCGGCAAGGTGTCGAAGGCGCTCGGCGTCCCGGTGATCGGCATCCCGAAGACCATCGACAACGACGTGGTCGGCACGGACGCCGCGATCGGCTTCGACACCGCGGTCTCGATCGCGACCGAGGCCATCGACCGTCTGCACTCCACCGCCGAGTCGCACAACCGCGTCATGGTGGTCGAGCTCATGGGCCGCCACTCCGGATGGATCGCCGTGACCGCGGGCATCGCGGGCGGCGCGGACATCATCCTCGCCCCCGAGGAGCCGTTCGACATCGACGTGATCGCCAAGCGCATCAAGCACCGTCACCGCTACAAGAACTTCTCGATCGTCGCGGTCGCCGAGGGCGCGCTCCCGGCCGAGGGGTCGAACTGGACGGGCAAGGACACGCTCGACGCGAAGGGCAACCCCATCGCCGGGTCGATCGGTCACGAGGTCACCAAGGCCATCGAGGCGGCCACCGGCTTCACGTCGCGCCTCACCACGCTCGGATACGTGCAGCGAGGCGGCGTGCCCACCGCGGCCGACCGCCTGCTCGGCACCCGCATGGGCGTCGCCGCGATCGACGGGATCGTCGCGGGGGAGTCGCACAAGTTCACGGCGCTGCAGGCCGGCCACATCGTCCTCGAGCCGTTCGAGACCATGATGGGCAAGACCAAGTGGGTGCCGGACGAGCTGCTGATGGCGGCGCGCGGGCTGTAGCCCGCCGCCCCCGCGGCACCCGTCGCGGGACGATGCGCCGGTGACCAGGGAGGTCCCGTCACCGGCGCGCGTGCCCGCATTGCCCCGGACGGGGGGAACGCGGTAGGATATCCGATGGTCTGGCGCGCCCGCGTGCCGTGACCATCCCTATCCATACGATTCCCTGTCCACCGGAGCAACTCCTTAATGTCCGTTTCCACCCCCGAGTCCGCAATCGCCGTCAACGACATCGGCACCGCTGAGGATTTCCTCGCTGCCGTCGACGCGACCATCAAGAACTTCGACGACGGTGACCTCGTCGAGGGCACCATCGTCAAGGTCGACCGTGACGAGGTCCTCCTCGACATCGGCTACAAGACCGAGGGCGTCATCCCCTCGCGCGAGCTTTCCATCCGCCACGACGCCAACCCGGATGAGGTCGTCAACGTCGGCGACACCGTCGAGGCGCTCGTCCTCACCAAGGAGGACAAGGAGGGTCGCCTGATCCTCTCGAAGAAGCGTGCGCAGTACGAGCGCGCGTGGGGCTCGATCGAGAAGATCAAGGAAGAGGACGGCGTCGTCTCCGGCACCGTGATCGAGGTCGTCAAGGGCGGCCTCATCGTGGACATCGGCCTCCGCGGCTTCCTCCCCGCCTCGCTCGTCGAGATGCGCCGCGTGCGCGACCTCGCGCCCTACATCGGCCAGTCCATCGAGGCGAAGATCATCGAGCTCGACAAGAACCGCAACAACGTGGTCCTGTCGCGTCGCGCCTTCCTCGAGCAGACCCAGTCCGAGGTGCGCTCGTCGTTCCTCACCGCGCTCGCGCCGGGTCAGGTCCGCAAGGGTGTCGTCTCCTCGATCGTCAACTTCGGCGCGTTCGTCGACCTCGGCGGCGTGGACGGCCTCGTGCACGTCTCCGAGCTGTCGTGGAAGCACATCGACCACCCGTCCGAGGTCGTCTCGGTCGGCCAGGAGGTCGAGGTCGAGGTCCTCACCGTCGAGATGGACCGCGAGCGTGTCTCGCTGTCGCTCAAGGCGACCCAGGAGGACCCGTGGGCGGTCTACGCCCGCACCCACGCGATCGGCCAGATCGTCCCGGGCAAGGTCACCAAGCTCGTCCCGTTCGGCGCGTTCGTCCGCGTCTACGAGGGCATCGAGGGCCTGGTGCACATCTCCGAGCTGGCGACCCGCCACGTCGAGCTGCCCGAGCAGGTCGTCTCGGCCGACGAGGACGTCTTCGTCAAGATCATCGACATCGACCTCGAGCGTCGCCGCATCTCGCTCTCGATCAAGCAGGCGAACGAGGGCGTGGACCCGCAGGGCGAGGACTTCGACCCCGCGCTCTACGGCATGACCGCCGAGTACGACGCTCAGGGCAACTACAAGTACCCCGAGGGCTTCGACCCGGAGACCCAGGAGTGGCGCGAGGGCTTCGAGTCCGAGCGCGAGGCCTGGGAGGCCGAGTACGCCAAGGCGCACGAGCGCTGGGAGGCGCACAAGGCGTTCGTCGCGAAGCAGGACGCGCAGGCCGCCGAGGCCGAGGCGACCGCTCCCGCGGCGTCCTCCTCCTCCGCTCCCCGCAAGGGCGGCCGCAAGGCCGACGGCCCGACCTCGTACTCGTCGCACGACGAGACGTCGGCGGACCAGGGCACCCTCGCCTCGGACGAGCGCCTCGCCGCGCTCCGCGAGAAGCTCACGGGCAACTAGCACCCGAACGCTCACGAAGGCCGTCACCCCTCACGGGGTGGCGGCCTTCGTCGCGTCCGCCCAGGGTTGGCGGCTGTCGGACCCGCGTGCTTGACTGCGGTGGTGCTTCGCATCGGCCTCACCGGGGGGATCGCCTCGGGCAAGTCCACCGCCTCCGCGCGCTTCCTCGAGCTCGGCGCGCGCGTGATCGACCACGACGAGCTCGCGCGGCGCGCCGTCGAGCCCGGGTCAGCGGGCCTGGTCGACATCGCCTCCGAGTTCGGCGACCGCGTCATCGCCGACGGCGCGCTCGACCGGCGGGCGCTGGCCGCGATCGTGTTCCACGACGAGGGCGCGCGCCGGCGGCTCAACGGGATCGTCCACCCGTACGTGTTCGCGATGGGTGCCGCGGCGGACCGTCAGGCACGGCGCGACGGCGTCGCGGTGATCGTGCACGACATCCCGCTGCTGGTCGAGAGCGGGCAGGAGCCGGACTTCGACCTGGTGGTGACGGTCGCCGCGCCGGAGGACGTGCGCGTCGCCCGCATGGTCGCCACGCGCGGCATGACGGAGCACGATGCCCGGGCCAGGATCCGCGCGCAGGCGACGGACCAGGAGCGCGCCGGGCTCGCGGACGCCGTCCTCGACGGCTCCGGCACGGCCGAGCACCTCGCGTCCCAGGTGGACGCCTTCTGGCGCCTCAACGTGCCCCGGTGACCGCCGCATCATCCTGTCGGACCCCCGGCGTACCGTAGTCGCATGAGCAGCCCCGACCTTCGCCGCAGCGAGGCGCCCTTCCAGGTGATCTCGGAGTACCAGCCCTCGGGCGACCAGCCGAAGGCGATCGACGAGCTCGCCCGACGCATCCAGGCGGGGGAGCAGGACGTGGTGCTGCTGGGCGCCACCGGAACCGGCAAGTCCGCGACCACGGCGTGGCTGGTCGAGCGGCTGCAGCGGCCCACGCTGGTGATGGCGCACAACAAGACCCTCGCCGCGCAGCTCGCGAACGAGTTCCGTGACCTCCTGCCGAACAACGCGGTCGAGTACTTCGTCAGCTACTACGACTACTACCAGCCGGAGGCGTACGTCCCGCAGACGGACACCTTCATCGAGAAGGACTCGTCGATCAACGAGGAGGTCGAGCGGCTGCGCTACTCCGCCACCAACTCGCTGCTGACCAGGCGAGACGTGGTGGTGGTGTCGTCGGTGTCCTGCATCTACGGGCTCGGCACCCCCGAGGAGTACATCCAGGGCATGGTGACGCTCGCGATCGGCGACGTGCTCGACCGCGACTCGCTGCTGCGCGAGTTCGTGCAGATGCAGTACTCGCGCAACGACCTCGCGTTCACGCGCGGCACGTTCCGCGTGCGGGGCGACACCATCGAGATCATCCCGGTGTACGAGGAGCTGGCGATCCGGATCGAGATGTTCGGGGACGAGGTCGAGGCGCTGTACACGCTCCACCCGCTCACCGGCCAGGTCGTGGAGAAGCGCACCCAGGCGCACATCTTCCCCGCGTCGCACTACGTCGCGAGCGAGCAGCGCATGAACGCGGCCATCTCGACCATCGAGATCGAGCTGGGGGAGCGGCTGCAGGAGCTCGAGCGCCAGAACAAGCTGCTCGAGGCGCAGCGCCTCAAGATGCGCACCACGTTCGACCTCGAGATGATGCGCTCGGTGGGCACGTGCTCGGGTATCGAGAACTACTCGCGGCACATCGAGCAGCGGGAGGCCGGCACCCCGCCGCACACGCTGCTCGACTACTTCCCGGACGACTTCCTGCTGGTGATCGACGAGTCGCACGTGACGGTGCCGCAGATCGGCGCGATGTACGAGGGCGACTCGTCGCGCAAGCGCACCCTGGTCGAGCACGGCTTCCGCCTGCCCTCGGCGCTCGACAACCGGCCGCTCAAGTGGCCCGAGTTCCAGGAGCGGGTCGGCCAGACCGTCTACCTGTCCGCCACCCCGGGCAGGTACGAGCTCGAGCGTGCGGACGGCGTGGTCGAGCAGATCATCCGCCCCACCGGGCTCGTGGACCCCAAGGTGGTGGTCAAGCCCACCGAGGGTCAGATCGACGACCTGCTCGAATGCATCCGCGAGCGCGTCGAGAAGGACGAGCGCGTCCTGGTCACCACGCTCACCAAGAAGATGGCCGAGGACCTCACGGAATACCTGGGAGATCGCGGCGTCCGAGTCGAGTACCTCCACTCGGACGTCGACACGCTGCGCCGCGTCGAGCTCCTGCGCGAGCTGCGGATGGGCCGCTACGACGTCCTCGTCGGCATCAACCTGCTGCGTGAGGGCCTGGACCTGCCCGAGGTGTCCCTCGTGTCCATCCTGGACGCGGACAAGGAGGGCTTCCTGCGGTCGGGGACGTCGCTGATCCAGACCATCGGCCGTGCGGCGCGCAACGTGTCGGGCGAGGTGCACATGTACGCGGACTCGATCACCGACTCGATGGCGTCCGCGATCGACGAGACCAACCGCCGCCGCGAGATCCAGGTGGCGTACAACACGGAGAACGGGATCGACCCGCAGCCGCTCCGCAAGCGGATCGGCGACATCACCGAGATGCTCGCGCGCGAGGAGGCGGACACCGCCGAGGCGCTCGAGCAGGCCAAGCGGGCCCCCACGCCGTCCACGGTGGGCGGCAAGCACGGGCTGCTCGCGCAGCGTCCCGCGGAGGAGCTGTCGCAGCTCATCGAGGACCTGTCCGCGCAGATGCGCGAGGCGGCCGCGGACCTGCAGTTCGAGATCGCGGCCCGCCTGCGCGACGAGATCGGGGAGCTCAAGAAGGAGCTGCGCCAGATGATCGACGCGGGCTGACGCGCGGAGGAGGCGGGGGCGGCCTCTACGATGGTCCGGTGGAATCGACGACCATCTGGCTCATCACCATCCTCGGCGTGGTCGCGGTGGTCGCGTTCGACTTCCTCGTCGTCGTGCGGCGGCCCCACGAGCCCTCCTTCAAGGAGTCGGTGCGCTGGACGCTGTTCTACGTCGCGCTCGCCGCGGTGTTCGGCCTCGCGATGTTCGCGTGGGCCGGCCCGCAGAAGGGCACCGAGTTCTTCGCCGGCTACCTGACGGAGTGGTCGCTGTCCGTCGACAACCTGTTCGTGTTCCTGGTGATCCTCGCGCGCTTCCAGGTGCCCGCGCAGTACCGCCAACGGGTGCTGCTCTTCGGCGTGGTGCTGGCGCTCGTGCTACGGGGCCTGTTCATCGCGGCGGGTGCGGCCGCGCTGCACGCGTTCTCGTGGGTGTTCTACATCTTCGGGTTCTTCCTCCTGTGGACCGCGGTGAGCGTCGCCCGCGAGGGCGGCGCCGAGGAGGGCGAGGTCGAGTACAAGGAGACCGCGCTCGTGAGCCTCGCGCGCCGGTTCCTGCCCGCGACGGACGGCTACCGCGGCGCCGCCGTGATGGTCCGCGAGAACGGCCGCCGGCTCATCACGCCGCTGCTGCTGGTGATGCTCGCGATCGGCACCACCGACGTGCTCTTCGCGCTCGACTCGATCCCGGCGATCTTCGGGCTCACCGACGACCCGTACATCGTGTTCACCGCGAACGCCTTCGCCCTCATGGGCCTGCGCCAGCTGTTCTTCGTGGTCGAGGGCATGCTGCGCCGCCTCATCTACCTGTCCTACGGACTGTCGATCGTGCTCGCGTTCATCGGGATCAAGCTGGTCCTCGAGGCGCTGCACCAGAACTCGTTGCCGTTCCTCAACGGCGGCGAGCCGGTCGCGTGGGCCCCCGAGATCCCCACGTGGATGTCGCTCGCGGTGATCGTGGTGGCGATCGGCGGTGCGGCGCTCGTCTCGGTCATCGTGTCGGGCCGCAGCGGGGAGACGCTGCCGCGCGAGCACCACCACGAGGCCAAGGAGCCCCACGACCCTCAGAAGCCGCGCGAGGACGCGCCGGTCGACGAGGGCTGACGCTCAGGCGGTCCAGGGACCGCCCGCGGGCCACGCGCGCACCGAGTGCGACACCACGAGCCCGGCGGTCTGGTACGGATCCTGCGCGAGCATCGCCTCGACCGCTGACGGGCTGTCGGCGTCGAACACCAGCAGCGCTCCCGGCTGGCCGTCGTCCTCGTACCGCCCGAATACTTTCGCGATGCCCTGGCCCGCCAGGCCCAGCAGCCAGGCGCGGTGGACGGGGCGCATCTCCTCGCGCTCGTCGGCGCGCTCGTCGTACACGTAGTGGATCGCGTAGAGGCTCATGGCTCCATCCTCGCGCCTGCCGCGAAGGGACGATGCGCGGCGCGCGGGCCGTGCGGTCGCTCCGGTGAAGTCGGGGCACAGACGTGTGCGCGGGGACCTGCGCGATCGGATCAGCGGGGTGTTCAGGCCGCGCCGGCACCGCTCTCCAGCTCGCGCAGCGCGGTGATGTGGCCGTAATAGGCCGACCGGCCCTTCGAGGTCGCGCGGATCCACACGCGGCGCTTCGGGCCGCGGAGCCACGGGCGCGGGAATCTCAGGTATCCCGCCTCGCCGAGCGACAGCAGCGCGCCGCGGAGATCCGGGTCGGGGGCGACGCTGCCGAGGAACTCGGCGTCGACCTCGCCGTCGACGGCGCACACCGCCGCCATGGTCTCGAGGCGCCCCGGCGCGCCGAGGACGGGGTCGAGCAGCACGAATCCGCCGCGCGGGACGTCGGCCACCACCGCGCGGCGCCTCCCCGCCGCCATCAACGCGAACAGCGTCGCACCGCCGGCGACCGCGCACGCGAGCGAGACCCACCCGGAGACCTCCGCCACATCGAGAGCGATGGCGCCGGCCATGAAGGCGAACAGCGTCGCCATGCTGATCCACATGAAGCCGCCGCGCAGCGGCGACCCTCCCGTGCCGACACCGGTGAGCTGCGCGCGCGCGGCGTCGAGCACCGCCAGGCCGAGGATCCACGCCGCGAGCACGACGATGCCCCAGGTCCCCGGAAGATCGATGGTGGGTCCCAGGAGGAACCACCCGGCGAGGAAGCTTGCGAAGCCGGCGGAGTGCCAGAGCGGCGGGATCGCGAGCTCCGCGGCCCGCGTCCTGACGGCGGCGTTCTCGGCGAGAGCGTCAGCGGGATGGTCGTCGTGCTCCATGACGGCAGGCTAGGGCACCGGCGTCGCGGAGCCCCTGAGCGCGGCGACATGCGAGTTGAAGGCCGCGATCCCCGCGGGCGTGGCGCGCAGCCAGATGCGGCGGCCGCCGAACGGCTGGTCCGGGTCGGTGAGCTCGGCGTAGCCGGCGGCCACCAGAGGAGTGAGGGCCGCGCCGACCACCATGTCGGCGGCGTCGAGGGCGTGCTCCACCGCGGGCGCCTCAAGATGTCCCTGGTAGGAGGCCAGGACGCCGAGCAGCCGCAGGCCGAGCGGGTCCGTCAGCACCGGATCGAGCCGGGGCGCGGCGGTCGCGTCGGGCGTCGCGGGCCGCGCCGCCAGGCGCGCCCACCACAGGTGCAGCCCCAGGAGGACGATCGCGACGAAGGCGCCGAGCCCGATCCCCAGGCCGGGCTCGCGCTCGTTCCAACCGAGCCAGAGGGCGGCGGCGAACGCGGGGAGGAGGAGCAGCACGATCACGGCCGCGGGCCACGCCCAGGTGAGCCACCCGCGCTGGCGCGGCCGGCTCGCGTCCCGGAGCTGCGCGAGCGCCGGGGCGATCGTCGCGGCGAGTGCCAGGAACGCCCAGGCGGGCAACGTGCCGGATGCGTATGCGGCGAGGAACGCCCCGGTGCCGACCGCGTTCGAGACCGCGCGCCATGCCGGCGTCCGCACCCTGTCGGCGAGGCGCCCGTGCGCCCGCTCGATCCCCGCCAGCGCCTCCGCGGGCGTCTCCGCACCGTCCACCCTCGCAACCTAGCGTCACCGGGTGCCCCGGCCCGCGCATCGTCCCCCCGACACGCCACCTTCGAACGTGTGTTCGAAGCGATTTCCGCGTAGCATGGCCGGGTGAACGACCGTCTCCTCGTCCGCGGTGCGCGTGAGCACAACCTCAAGGGTGTCGACCTCGACCTTCCCCGCGACGCCCTCATCGTCTTCTCGGGGCTGTCCGGCTCGGGCAAGTCCTCGCTGGCCTTCGACACCATCTTCGCGGAGGGGCAGCGCCGCTATGTCGAGTCGCTGTCCGCGTACGCGCGCCAGTTCCTGGGCCAGATGGACAAGCCCGACGTCGACTTCATCGAGGGGCTGTCGCCCGCGGTCAGCATCGACCAGAAGTCCACCAACCGCAACCCGCGGTCCACGGTGGGCACCATCACAGAGGTGTACGACTACCTGCGCCTGCTGTACGCGCGCGTCGGCACCCCGCACTGCCCGGTGTGCGGCGAGGTCATCCAGGCGCAGACCCCGCAGCAGATCGTCGACTCGGTGCTCGCGCTGCCCGAGGGCACCCGCTATCAGGTGCTCGCTCCCGTGGTCCGCGGCCGCAAGGGCGAGTACCAGGACCTGTTCGAGGACCTGCAGCAGCAGGGCTTCGCCCGCGCGCGCGTCGACGGCGAGACGGTGCAGCTCACCGAGCCCCCGAAGCTGGAGAAGAAGCTCAAGCACGACATCGAGGTCGTGGTGGACCGCCTGGTCGCGCGCGACGGCGTGCGCCAGCGCCTCACCGACTCGGTCGAGACGGCGTTGCGGATCGCGGACGGGCTGGTCATCATCGACCCGGTCGACGGCGAGATGGAGCCGCGCCGCTACTCCGAGAAGCGCGCGTGCCCCAACGACCACGTGCTCACGCTCGAGGAGATGGAGCCCCGCACCTTCTCCTTCAACGCCCCGTACGGCGCGTGCCCCGAGTGCACGGGCATCGGGATCAAGCTCGAGGTGGACCCCGACCTGGTGATCCCGGACCGCGACCTGTCGCTCCGGGAGGGCGCCGTGGCGCCGTGGGCCGCGACCAGCTCCGACTACTTCACCCGCACGCTCACCGCGCTGGCGGACGACCTGGGCTTCGACATGAAGACCCCGTGGCGGCACCTGCCGAAGGAGGCGCAGAACGCGATCCTCACCGGCAAGGACTACCAGGTCCACGTCCGCTTCAAGAACCGTTACGGCCGCGAGCGGCAGTACACCACCGGCTTCGAGGGCGTCATCACGTGGATCGAGCGCCTGCACGAGCAGACCGAGTCCGAGTGGTCGCGCGAGAAGTACGAGTCCTACATGCGCGAGGTGCCCTGCCCCGTGTGCAGGGGCGCGCGCCTCAAGCCCGAGGTGCTGTCCGTCACCATCGGCGACAAGTCCATTGCGGAGGTCTGCGAGCTGTCCATCGCCGACGCGCGCGACTTCCTGGTGACCGCCGAGCTCGACGAGCGCGGCCGCCACATCGCCGTCCAGGTGCTCAAGGAGATCGACGCGCGCCTGGGATTCCTGCTCGACGTGGGCCTCGACTACCTCACGCTGGCCCGCGCGGCCGGCACGCTCTCGGGCGGCGAGGCGCAGCGCATCCGCCTCGCCACCCAGATCGGGTCGGGCCTGGTGGGCGTGCTCTACGTGCTCGACGAGCCGTCGATCGGCCTGCACCAGCGCGACAACCGCCGCCTCATCGACACGCTGACGCGCCTGCGCGACCTGGGCAACACGCTCATCGTGGTCGAGCACGACGAGGACACCATCCGCACGGCCGACTGGGTGGTCGACATCGGCCCCGGCGCCGGCGAGCACGGGGGAGAGGTGGTCCACTCGGGCACCTACGAGGAGCTGCTCGCCAACGAGCGCTCGGTCACCGGCGCGTACGTCGCCGGCCGCCGCCGCATCGAGCTGCCCGAGTCCCGCCGCGCCGTGGACCCCAAGCGCGAGATCACCGTGGTCGGCGCGCGCGAGCACAACCTGCGCGACATCGACGTGAGCTTCCCGCTGGGCGTCCTCACGTCCGTGACGGGCGTGTCCGGCTCCGGCAAGTCGACCCTGGTGAACTCGATCCTCTACACGTCCCTCGCGAACACCCTCAACGGCGCCCGCCAGGTCGCGGGCCGGCACACCCGGATCACGGGCGTGGACCAGCTCGACAAGATCGTGCACGTCGACCAGGGGCCCATCGGCCGCACGCCGCGCTCGAACCCCGCGACCTACACGGGCGTGTGGGACAAGGTGCGCAAGCTGTTCGCGGACACGCAGGAGGCGAAGGTGCGCGGCTACGGCCCCGGACGCTTCTCCTTCAACGTCAAGGGCGGACGATGCGAGGCGTGCGCGGGCGACGGCACGCTCAAGATCGAGATGAACTTCCTCCCCGACGTGTACGTCCCGTGCGAGGTCTGCAAGGGCGCCCGGTACAACCGCGAGACCCTCGAGGTGCACTTCAAGGGCAAGAACGTGGCCGATGTGCTCGACATGCCCATCGAGGAGGCCGCCCACTTCTTCGAGGCGATCCCGTCGATCGCGCGGCACCTCACCACGCTGGTCGAGGTGGGGCTCGGCTACGTGCGCCTGGGCCAGCCCGCGCCCACGCTGTCGGGAGGCGAGGCGCAGCGCGTCAAGCTCGCCTCCGAGCTGCAGCGCCGCTCCACCGGCCGCACCATCTACGTGCTCGACGAGCCCACCACGGGCCTCCACTTCGAGGACGTCCGCAAGCTGCTCGGCGTGCTGCAGGGCCTGGTCGAGAAGGGCAACACGGTCATCGTCATCGAGCACAACCTCGACGTCATCAAGTCCTCGGACTGGGTGATCGACATGGGTCCCGAGGGTGGCTCCGGGGGTGGCACGGTGATCGCGGAGGGCACACCCGAGGAGATCGCCGGCGCGGAGGGCTCCCACACGGGCGCGTTCCTCGCGGAGATCCTCGGCGCACCGGCGCGCGCCTGATCCGTAGGCTGGCGACGTGACCGACCCTGCCTCGTACCGTCCGGCCCAGGGCACCATCCCGACCAAGCCCGGCGTGTACCGGTTCCGGGACCCGCACGGTCGCGTGGTCTACGTGGGCAAGGCGAAGAGCCTGCGCGCGCGCCTCGCGAACTACTTCCAGGACCCGGCCCAGCTCCACCCGCGCACGCGCGCGATGGTGACCACCGCATCGTCCGTCGAATGGACGGTGGTGCGCAACGAGGTCGAGGCGCTCATCCTCGAGCACACCTGGATCAAGCAGTACGACCCCCGGTTCAACGTGGTGTTCCGCGACGACAAGTCGTACCCGTACCTCGCCGTCACCATGAACGAGAGGTACCCGCGGATCCAGGTGATGCGCGGCGATCGCAAGAAGGGCGTCCGGTACTTCGGGCCGTACGCGAAGGCGTGGGCGATCCGCGAGACCGTCGACACGCTGCTCACCGCGCTGCCGGTGCGCACCTGCGCCCCGGGCGTGCTTCGCAAGGCCGAGCGCCAGGGTCGGCCGTGCCTGCTGGGCTACATCGACAAGTGTGCGGCGCCGTGCGTGGGCCGCATCTCCGAGGAGGACCACCGCGAGCTCGCGGAACGCGTGTGCCAGGTGCTCGCCGGCGACGCGAAGTCGCTGGTGAGGGACCTCACCTCAACGATGCACGCGGCGGCGGAGCGCGAGGACTTCGAGTCCGCGGCGCGGGCCAGGGACCGGCTGCGCGCGCTGGACGCGGTGATGGCGCGCAACGCGATCGTGCTGGATGCCGGGGTGGACACGGACATCTTCTCGCTCGAGGACGACGAGCTCGAGGCCGCGGCGCACGTGTTCCACGTCCGTGACGGCCGCATCGCGGGCGAGCGCGGCTGGGTCGTGGACAAGCCGGAGCCGCTCGGGCCCGCCGGGATGGTGGTGCGCCTGCTCGAGGAGGCCTACGGGGCCGCCGACGCGGAGGAGATCCCGCCCGAGGTTCTGGTCCCGCACCTGCCAGAGGACCACGCCGTCCTCACGGAGTGGCTGTCCGGCCTGCGAGGCGCCAAGGTGACGATGCGCGTCCCGGCCCGGGGGAAGAAGGCCGAGCTCGCCTCCACCGGGCACGGCAACGCGGTGCAGGTGCTCGAGCAGCACCGGCTCAAGCGCGCCTCGGACCTCACCACGCGGTCCGCCGCGCTGCAGGAGCTCCAGGAGGCGCTGGGGCTGGGTGAGGCGCCGCTCCGGATCGAGTGCTACGACATCTCCCACACCCAGGGCACCAACCAGGTGGGATCGATGGTGGTGTTCGAGGACGCGATCGCGCGCAAGCCCGAGTACCGGCAGTTCTCCATCGCCGACGCGGTCGACGACACGGCGGCGATGCACGAGGTGCTGTCGCGCCGCTTCCGGCGCTACCTCGAGGAGTCGCAGCTCCCGCCCGAGGAGCGCGAGACGGCCCGCTTCGCGTACCCGCCGCAGCTGGTGGTGGTCGACGGCGGCCTGCCGCAGGTGAACGCCGCGCGCAGGACGCTCGACGAGGTGGGGGTGCCCGACATCGCGGTCGTGGGGCTCGCGAAGCGCCTCGAGGAGGTGTGGGTGCCGGGGGACGACTTCCCGGTGATCCTGCCGCGGGGCTCCGAGGCGCTCTACCTGCTGCAGCGTGTCCGCGACGAGGCGCACCGCTTCGCGATCAAGCACCACCGGGCCAAGCGCGGCAAGTCGATGAAGGTGTCGCAGCTGGACCAGGTGCCGGGCGTGGGCCCGGGCCGCGCGAAGGCGCTGCTCACGCACTTCGGCTCGCTCGCGCGCCTCAAGGAGGCTTCCGTCGAGCAGATCGCGCTGGTCCCCGGCGTCGGATCGGGCACCGCCCGGACCGTCTACCAGGCCCTGCGGGGCGAGGCTGGCATGCTGGACGCATGATGGACGAGGTCCCCCCGGTCACCTTCCCCTCCGGCATCCCGCGCCCCTCGCTCGACATGTCGGGCGTCGACGCGGAGGTCATGGTCCTCACCGGCATGTCCGGCGCCGGTCGCACCAAGGCCGCCGCCGCGCTGGCGGACCTGGGCTGGTACGTGGTCGACAACCTGCCCCCGCAGCTGCTCGCCGGGCTGGTCGAGATGGTCGGACGGGGACGCCACCACCGGCTCGCCGCCGTGGTGGACGTGCGCGGCGGCGACTTCTTCCAGGACGTCATCGCGGTGCTCGACGACCTCGAGGACCGCGGCATCACGGTCCGCCTGGTGTTCCTCGACGCCTCGGACGCGACGCTGGTCCACCGCTTCGAGGAGGCCCGCCGGCCGCATCCGCTGCAGGGCGACGGGACCATCCTCGAGGGGATCGCGCGCGAGCGCGCCGCCCTCGCGGAGGTGCGCGAGCGGTCCACCGAGGTGGTCGACACGTCCGACCTCAACGTCCACCAGCTGCGCGACGTCATGACCGAGACGGCGGGGGAGACCGAGCGCCCCCTCCAGGTCAACGTGCAGTCCTTCGGTTTCAAGAACGGGTCGCCCCGCGACGCAGACTTCGTCGCCGACGTGCGTTTCCTCCAGAACCCCCACTGGGAGCCCGAGCTGCGGCCGCTCACCGGGCTCGACGCGCCGGTGCGGGACTACGTACTCGCCTCGGACGGCGCGCGCGACTTCGTGTCCGGCTATGCGGACGTGATCGCGGGCGTCCTCGACCGCTACCGGGCGCACGACAAGCACTCCGTGACGATCGGCGTCGGCTGCACCGGCGGCAAGCACCGCTCGGTCGCGATCGCGGAGGAGCTGGGGCGCGTGCTGGGGGAGCGCGGCTACCAGGTCCGCGTCACCCACCGCGACAGGGAGCCGCGTTGACCGGGCCGCACGTGGTCGCGCTCGGCGGCGGTCACGGCCTCTACGCGACCCTCACCGCGCTGCGCGGCGCCTGCGATTCGATCACCGCGGTGGTGACCGTCGCGGACGACGGCGGCTCCTCGGGCCGCATCCGCGCGGAGATGCCCGTGCCGCCGCCCGGCGACCTGCGGATGGCGCTGTCCGCGCTGTGCGAGGACACCGACTGGGGGCGCACCTGGCGCGACGTGCTCCAATGGCGTTTCGCCACGAACGGCCCGCTCGACGGCCACGCCGTGGGCAACCTCCTTATCGCGGGCCTGTGGGACCGCACCGGCGGGATCGTGGAGGGCCTGGACTGGGTGGGGCGCCTGCTGCGCGCGGAGGGCCGCGTGCTGCCCGTGTCCACCGAGCCCATCACCGTGAGCGCCGAGGTGGACTGCCCGGACGGGCCGCTGCGCGTGACCGGGCAGGTGGCCGTCGCGACCGCGCCCGGGCGCGTGCGATCCCTCGCGATCGAGCCGTCCGACCCCGCGGTGCCCGCCGCGACGCTCGAGGCTCTCGCCTCCGCCGACGCCGTGATCCTGGGCCCCGGGAGCTGGTACACGTCCGTGCTCACGCACTTCCTGGTCCCACGCGTCGCCGCCGCGCTGATCGAGGCAGGCCCGCGCACCATCCTCACGCTCAACATCGCCGACGAGGACGAGGAGACGGCGGGCACGTCGCGCCTCGACGACATCGCGGCGCTGCGGGCGGCGGCGCCCGGCTTCGTGCCGGCCGTGGTGCTCGTGGACGCCTCGGAGGACGATGCGGCGCTGAGGGCCGCGGTCGAGTCCTGGGGGGCGCGGTACGTCGCCGCGCCGCTGCGCGAGGACGGGACGCTGGACCGGCACGACGTCACGCTGCTGCGGGAGCGGTACCAGGCCCTGGTCACCTGGGTGCGCGGCCACGGCGCTGTCACCGGCTGACAGATGGCAGGATTGTCGCCATGGCTTTGACGGCACAGGTGAAGGACGAGCTCGCGCGCGTCCCGGTCGAGAAGGTGTCCGCACGGAAGGCGGAGATCGCCGCCACCCTCCGGTTCGCGGGCGGCCTCCACATCGTCTCCGGGCGGATCGTGATCGAGGCGGAGCTCGACACCGCGGCCGCCGCGCGTCGACTCCGGGGGTACATCGGCGAGACCTATGGTCTCGGCTCGGAGATCATCGTGGTCTCCGGCGGCGCGCTCAAGAAGGGCAACCGCTACGTGGTGCGCGTGGTCAAGGAGGGTGAGTCGCTCGCCCGCCAGACCGGACTGCTCGATCACCGGGGTCGCCCGGTGCGAGGCCTGCCGCCGCACGTGGTGGGCGGCGGCATCGAGGACACGGTCGCCGCGTGGCGCGGCGCATTCCTCGCGCACGGCTCGCTCACCGAGCCTGGACGTTCTTCCGCGCTCGAGGTGACGTCTCCCGGCCCGGAGGCCGCCCTGGCGCTCGTGGGCGCCGCCCGCCGCCTCGGCATCGGCGCGAAGTCGCGCGAGGTGCGCGGCGTCGACCGCGTGGTGATCCGCGACGGCGACGCGATCGCGGCGCTGCTGGCCCGGCTCGGCGCGCACGACTCGGTGCTCCAGTGGGAGGAGAAGCGGACGCGCCGCGAGGTGCGCGGCACCGCCAACCGCCTCGCCAACTTCGACGACGCGAACCTGCGACGCAGCGCCCGCGCCGCGGTCGCGGCCGGCGCGCGCGTCGCGCGGGCCTTCGAGATCCTCGGCGAGGACCTGCCCGAGCATCTGCGGGAGGCGGGCGAGCTTCGCCTCGCCAACCGCGAGGCCTCGCTCGAGGAGCTGGGCAAGCTCGCCGACCCGCCGCTCACCAAGGACGCGGTCGCGGGGCGCATCCGCCGTCTCCTCGCGACGGCCGACAAGCGCGCCGAGGAGCTGGGCATCCCCGACACCGAAGCGGGCATCTCGCAGGAGCTCCTCGAGGACGATTAGCGGTCCGTGAGCGGTCACACCTGGGACTTCTGTCCGCTGGGAGGCCCTCGCGAAACGTTGTAGGCTCATCAGCAGTGGCCCGCCCCGCGGCGGCGTCCGGCGCACGTCGAGGTGCGCATCCCACCATCCACTATCGCGTCGCCCCGGCGGCGCACCGGAGGAGACACAACAGTGACCATCAAGGTCGGTATCAACGGCTTCGGCCGCATCGGACGTAACTTCTTCCGCGCCATCGAGGCGCAGGGTGCAGACATCGAGATCGTCGGTGTCAACGACCTCACGGACAACGCCACGCTGGCGCACCTCCTCAAGTACGACACCGTTCTGGGTCGCTTCCCCAAGGAGGTCACCTTCGACGACGAGAACATCTACGTCGGCGGCAAGGCCATCAAGGCCCTCGCCGAGCGCGACCCCGCCAACCTCCCGTGGGCCGAGCTGGGTGCGGACATCGTCATCGAGTCGACCGGCTTCTTCACCGACGCCGAGAAGGCCAAGGCCCACATCGAGGCCGGCGCCAAGAAGGTCATCATCTCCGCCCCCGCGAAGAACGAGGACGCGACGTTCGTCATCGGTGTGAACCACACCGACTACGACCCGGCCGCGCACCACATCATCTCGAACGCGTCCTGCACCACGAACTGCCTCGCGCCCGTCGCGAAGGCCCTCAACGACGCGATCGGCATCGAGCGTGGCCTCATGACCACGATCCACGCGTACACGGGTGACCAGAACCTCCAGGACGGCCCGCACCGCGACATGCGCCGCGCCCGCGCCGCCGCCCAGAACATCGTTCCCACCTCGACCGGTGCCGCCAAGGCCGTCGCCCTCGTGCTCCCCGAGCTCAAGGGCAAGCTCGACGGCTTCGCGATGCGCGTGCCGACGATCACCGGCTCGGCGACCGACCTCACCTTCGAGGCGTCGCGTGAGGTCACGGTCGACGAGGTCAACGCCGCGGTGAAGGCCGCCGCCGAGTCCACCATGGTCGGCACCCTCTCCTACGTCGAGGACGAGATCGTCTCCTCGGACATCGTGGGCGACCCGCACCAGTCGATCTTCGACGCGAAGCTCACGAAGGTCTCGGGCGGCACCACCGTCAAGATCGTCTCGTGGTACGACAACGAGTGGGGCTACTCCTCGTCGCTCGTCAAGCTCACCGAGTACGTCGGCGAGCGCCTCTAAGCACTCTCTCGAGAGACACGTAACGACGGCCGCGCACGCTCTGACGTGTGCGGCCGTCGTCGCGTCACCCCGCATCACCCCTTCCCATCTCGCAGGAACGGAACCTCAATGAAGACCATCGACTCGCTCGGCGACCTCGCCGGCAAGAAGGTGCTGGTCCGCTCGGACCTCAACGTCCCGCTCGACGGCACCACCATCACGGACGACGGCCGCGTGCGCGCCTCGGTCCCCACCATCCAGAAGCTGCTCGACGCCGGCGCCGCCGTCATCGTCACCGCGCACCTGGGCCGCCCCAAGGGCACCCCGGAGGACAAGTACTCGCTCGCGCCCGCCGCCGCGCGCCTCGCGGAGCTGCTCGGCCGCCCCGTCACGCTCGCCGACGACCTGGTCGGCGAGTCCGCCAAGGCCACCGTCGCCGCGCTCGAGCCCGGCCAGGTCGCGATGCTCGAGAACGTGCGCTTCGACGCGCGCGAGACCTCCAAGGTCGACGAGGAGCGCGAGTCGCTCGCCGCCGAGCTCGCCGCGTTCGCGGACGCGTTCGTCTCGGACGGCTTCGGCGTGGTGCACCGCAAGCAGGCGTCGGTCTACGACGTCGCGAAGGTGCTGCCCGCCGCCGCCGGCACGCTCGTCGAGAAGGAGGTCGTGTCGCTCGGCAAGGCCGTCACCGACCCGGCCCGCCCGTACGCCGTGGTCCTCGGCGGCTCGAAGGTCTCGGACAAGCTCGGCGTCATCGCGAACCTCCTCACCAAGGCGGACCGCCTCCTGATCGGCGGCGGCATGGTCTTCACCTTCCTCGCGGCCAAGGGCTACGAGGTCGGCACCTCGCTGCTCGAGGGCGACCAGATCGACACCGTCAAGGGCTACCTCGCGACCGCCGAGGAGAACGGCGTCGAGATCGTGCTCCCGACCGACATCGTCGCCGCGGACAAGTTCGCCGCCGACGCGGACGCCGTGGTGGTCGCCGCCGACGCGATCCCCGCGGACCGCATGGGCCTCGACATCGGCCCCGACTCGGCCGCCCTGTTCGCGTCCAAGCTCGCCGACGCCAAGACCATCGTCTGGAACGGCCCCATGGGCGTGTTCGAGATGGACGCCTTCGCGGCCGGCACCAAGGCCGTCGCGCAGGCGATGATCGACTCCGACGGCTTCTCCGTCGTCGGCGGTGGCGACTCCGCCGCGGCCGTGCGCCTGCTCGGCTTCGACGAGGCCGGCTTCGGCCACATTTCCACGGGCGGCGGCGCGTCGCTCGAGCTGCTCGAGGGCAAGGTCCTGCCGGGCCTCGCCGTTCTGGAGGACTGACCCATGGCACGTACCCCGCTGATCGCCGGCAACTGGAAGCTCAACCTCGACCACCTCGAGGCCACGCACACCGTCCAGAAGCTCGCCTGGCTGCTCCGCGACGCCAAGCACGACTTCTCCGAGGTCGAGGTCGCGGTCCTGCCGTCGTTCACCTCGCTGCGCTCGGTCCAGACCCTCGTGGACGCGGACCAGCTCGAGCTGAAGTACGGCGCGCAGGACATCTCCGAGCACGTCTCGGGCGCCTACACGGGCGAGGTCTCCGGCACCCAGCTGTCGAAGCTGGGCGTCTCCTACGTGGCCGTGGGCCACTCGGAGCGTCGCCAGTACCACGGCGAGACCGACGCGGTCGTCGCGGCCAAGACCAAGGCGGCGTTCGAGCACGGCATCGTGCCCATCGTCTGCGTGGGCGAGGGCCTCGACATCCGTAAGGAGGGCACGCACGTCGAGTACACGCTGGCCCAGGTCGACGGCGCGCTCGAGGGCCTCCCGGCCGAGCAGGCCAAGGACGTCGTCATCGCCTACGAGCCTGTCTGGGCGATCGGCACCGGCGAGGTCGCGACCCCGGCCGACGCGCAGGAGGTCTGCGCGGCCATCCGCGGCCGCCTCGCGGAGCTGTACGACGCCGAGCTCGCGGACGGCGTCCGCGTCCTCTACGGCGGCTCGGTGAAGTCCTCGTCGATCGCGCAGCTCATGGCGGAGGAGGACGTCGACGGCGGCCTCGTCGGCGGCGCCTCGCTCGACCCGGAGGAGTTCTCCAAGATCGCGCGCTTCAAGTCGCACAACGTCGCGCTGTAAGGAGGCGTCGGACCGGCCCGGAAGTGGGCCGGTCCGGCCCTTCGCGTCGCGTATCCTTGTGAGCGCAATCCATCATCTGGGAGAACAGTGGACATCCTCGAGACCATCCTCTGGGTCATGCTCGTCGTGACCTCGCTGCTCATCATCGCGCTGGTGCTCATCCACCGCGGTCGTGGCGGCGGCATCACCGACATGTTCGGTGGCGGCCTCGCGTCGGGCGTGCAGTCGTCCGCCGTGGGCGAGCGCAACCTCACCCGCATCACCTGGACGGTCGCGATCGTCTGGTTCGCGGTCGTGGTGCTGCTCGGCCTCGTGTCCAAGTTCTCCATCTAGCTAGTCGACGGAGGTCGTACCCATGGCAGGGGGCAACGCCATCCGAGGTTCGCGCGTAGGCGCCGGACCCATGGGAGAGGACGAGCGGGGCGAATCCGCGCCGCGTCAGGTCGTCTCCTACTACTGTGCACGAGGTCACGTGACCTCGCCGAGCTTCGCGATCGGTGACGATCAGGAGATCCCGGTCGAGTGGGACTGCCCGCGCTGCGGCCTTCCCGGTGGACTCGACCAGGACAACCCGCCGGAGCCGATCCGCAACGAGCCGTACAAGACGCACCTCGCGTACGTGAAGGAGCGTCGCAGCGACGAGGAGGGCGCCGCCCTTCTGGACGAGGCGCTCTCCGCGCTTCGCGTGCGTCGCGGCGACCTCGCGGTCGCGGAGTAGTCCGCACCGCCTGAGCACAGGGCCGTTCCCCTCCGGGGGAGCGGCCCTGTCGCCGTTCTCGAGGGCCCCGGCCGCCGCATCGTCCCCCTGCGACGGGACGATGCGCGGGTCGGGGGAATCCCGCGCCGCCCGCTACGGTTGGCACCAGCACGAACGAAAGGAACCACCGTGCAGATCGAGATCGAGTACTGCGTGCCCTGCGGCTACCTGCCGCGCGCGACCGAGGCGCAGACGCGCCTGCTGGAGGAGTTCGGCAACGCGATCGCGGGCGTGACCCTCAAGACCGGCCGCAAGGGCGTGTTCACGTTCCGCGCCGACGGCGAGGAGATCTACGCGAAGCCCGCGGAGTTCGACATCGAGGGCATCGTGTCGACGGTGCGTGACCGCCTGCCGGCGCGCGAGGGCGTCGACGCCGAGGGCCGCGACCTGCTCATGGGCAAGCGCCACTAGCGCCCCGTCGCGCAGCGAGGTCGGGCGTCAGACCTTCGCGACCGCCTCCGCGTCCACCAGCCACAGGGTCTCCGCGGTCCCGCGCACCGCGGCGGCGGGCAGCTCGAGGTCGCCATGCAGCGCGCGCGCGACCACGTCGGCCTTCGCGGCGCCCGCGGCGACGATCCACACGCGCTTGGCGCGCCGGATCGACTCGAGCGTGAGCGACACGCGCGTGGGCGGGGGCTTGGGGGAGTCGTGGACCGCGATCGCCTCGGCGCCGCGCTCCGCGTAGCCGGGGTGGCCGGGGAACAGCGAGGCGACGTGTCCGTCGGGGCCCATGCCGAGCATGAGGACGTCCCAGTCGGGTGCTCCCTGCGCGGCGATGTCCTCCGCGTAGGAGAACGCTGCCTCCTCGACGGACGCGAACTCGGACGAGGCGCCCATGCGGTGGATGTTCTCCTCCGGCATCGGCAGGCCGCCGAGCAGCGCGGCCTGCGCCTGGCCCTCGTTGCGGTCCGCATCCCCGGCGGGCACGAACCTCTCGTCGCCCCACCACGCGTGGACGCTGGTCCAGTCGATGGTCGCGGCGAGCGGGGACCGCGACACCGCGGCGAGGGTCTCGATGCCGACGGTGCCGCCGGTGAGGACCACGTCGACGCGATCCTGGACGGACAGCGTGTCGACGATCGCGAGCAGCAGCCGCGCCGCGGTCGCCTCGGCCACCGCCGACGCGGACGGGTGCACCACCACGCGCGTCGCGTGGTCGGCGGCGCCCGTCACAGCGGGACCACCGTCTCCGCGGTGAAGGACGCGAGCGCCTCGCCGTAGATCTCGTCGGAGTCGAGGCGGCGCAGCTCCTCCGCCAGGGCCTCCTCGAGCGAGCGCGCCGGCAACGCGATCACGTGGTCGGGCTGGCCGGGCTGCGTGATCCGGGCGTTGTGGCCGTCCGGACGGCTGATCTGGATCGGGCCGGACGGGGTCTCGAGCGTGATGCTCTGGAGGGCGGCGACCGAGTCGTCGTACTCCGCCTCGACCTCGCAGTCGAGCGCGCGCTTCAGCCACGCGCCCAGCAGCAGGATCGACGGGCTGTTGGTGTCGCCGTGGATGCGGGCGCGGGTCACCTGCGGGTCGGGGACCTGCTCGAGCGCGACCGCGAGCAGCGCGCGCCAGCGGGTGAGGCGCGTCCACGCGAGGTCGGTGTCGCCGGGGCGGTACGTGGTGCCGAGCGACAGAAGCGTGCCGATCGGGTCCGGCTCGCCCTTGGTGTCCGTGATGCGTCGCTGCGCCATCTGGCCCAGCGAGCAGGAGCCGATGTTGTCCGGCACGGCCGCGGGCCACCACACCACGATGGGCGCGTCGGGCAGCAGCAGGGGAGTGACGAGGGTGTCGTCGTGGCCGATCTGCGCGCCGGAGGGACGCAGCACGATCACCTCGGATGCGCCCGCGTCGCCGCCCACCCGCAGCTCGGCGTCGAGGCGCGCCTCGTCCGACGTGCCCGGGGCGATGACGATGATGCGGCACGGGTGCTCGCGCGACGCGACGTTCGCGGTGGCGATCGCCTGCTCGGCGTCGGCGCCGGTCGCGTCGATCACCAGCGTCATCACGCGGGCGAGCGTGATGACGCCGCCGTCCTTGCGCGAGTCGATGAGGCGCTTGTTGATCTCGCCGGTGGTGGTGTTCGGGATCTCGATGATCATGGGCGCCTCCAGACGCGTCCGTCGCGGGCCATCATCTGGTCGGCACCCGCGGGGCCCCACGTGCCGCTGCGGTAGGGCTCGGGTTGACCCTGGGTCTCCCAGAACTCGGTGATGGGGTCGAGGATCTTCCAGGACAGGGCCACCTCCTCCTGACGGGGGAACAGCGGCGGGTCGCCGAGCAGGACGTCGAGGATCAGGCGCTCGTACGCCTCGGGCGAGCTCTCGGTGAACGCATTCCCGTACGCGAAGTCCATGGTGACGTCGCGCACCTCCATCGCGGTGCCGGGGACCTTGGATCCGAACCGCAGGGTCACGCCCTCGTCGGGCTGCACGCGGATCACGAGCGCGTTGGTGCCGGTGTCGCCGCCGGTGACCTCCTGGAAGTGCGGCGAGGGCGCCTTCTTGAACACCAGGGCGATCTCGGTGACGCGGCGGCCCAGGCGCTTGCCCGCGCGCAGGTAGAACGGGGCGCCCGCCCAGCGGCGGTTCGGCACGTCGAGGCGGATCGCGGCGTAGGTCTCGGTGATCGAGTCGGGGGAGATGCCGTCCTCGTCGAGGAAGCCGCCCACCTGCTCGCCGCCGCGCCATCCCGCGGCGTACTGGCCGCGCGCGGTGCCCTCGCCCAGGTCCGCAGGCAGCACCACGGAGCGCAGCACCTTCTCCTTCTCCATGCGGAGGTCGTCCGCCTCGAAGGACGCGGGCTCCTCCATCGCGGTCAGCGCGAACAGCTGGAGCAGGTGGTTCTGGATGACGTCGCGGGCGGTGCCGATGCCGTCGAAGTAGCCGGCGCGCGACCCGATGCCGATGTCCTCGGCCATGGTGATCTGCACGTGGTCGATGTACTGCGAGTTCCAGATGGGCTCGAACAGCTGGTTGGCGAAGCGCAGCGCGAGCAGGTTCTGCACCGTCTCCTTGCCCAGGTAGTGGTCGATCCTGAACACCGAGTCGGGCGGGAACACGTCCGAGACCACGGCGTCGAGCTGCTCGGCGGACTCGAGGTTGTGGCCGAACGGCTTCTCGATGACCACGCGACGCCACGTGCCCTCGCGCGGGTCGGACAGCCCGGACTCGCGCAGCTGGGTGATGACCTGGGGGAACGCCGAGGGCGGGATCGACAGGTAGAAGGCGTGGTTGCCGCCGGTGCCGCGCTCACGGTCGAGGTCCTCGACCGTGTCGCGCAGGCGCTGGAACGCCTCCGGGTCGTCGAACGTGCCCTGCACGAACCGGATGCCCTCGGCCAGCTGCTGCCACGTCTCCTCGCGGAACGGCGTGCGCGCGTACTTCTTCACGGAGTCGTGGACCACCTGCGCGAAGTCCTGCTCGTCCCAGTCGCGCCGCGCGAAGCCCGTGAGCGCGAACGCGGGCGGGAGCAGGCCGCGGTTGGCGAGGTCGTAGACCGCCGGCATGAGCTTCTTGCGGGCGAGGTCGCCCGTCACGCCGAACATGACCAGGCCGCAGGAGCCGGCGATGCGGGGCAGGCGACGGTCGCGCGGATCGCGCAGGGGATTGTTCACGCTGGGTAACCTTCCAGGGGGGACGTCGAGCCAGGTGGCTGTGCTCCCGCCATCCTATTGCGGGCGGACGATGCGGTGGCGCCACCTGCTGAGATGGGCGTCGCCCGGCGCGGGGCGGGGACACGAAAGGGGGCCCCGCGAGCGGGACCCCCTTCCGTGTGGACGATGCGTCAGCCGGCGGCGGCGATCGACTCGCGGGCGACCGCGGCGACGTTCTCCGCGTTGAAGCCGTACTTCTTCAGCAGCAGCGCGCCGTCGGCGGACTCGCCGAAGTGGTCGACCGACACGGTGCGTCCCGCGTCGCCGACGACCTCGCGCCAGCCGAGCGCCGAGCCGGCCTCGACGGACACGCGCGCCTTGAGTGCCGCCGGGAGGACGGACTCGCGGTACTCGGCGTCCTGACGTGCGAAGCGCTCGCGCGACGGCATCGACACCACGCGGGCCTTGACGCCCTCGCCGGCGAGGATCTCGCGGGCGCCCAAGGCGACCTCGACCTCCGAGCCGGTCGCGACCAGGAGCACGTCGGCGTCCTCGTCGGCACCCGCGAGCACGTAGGCGCCCTTGAGGACGCCCTCGGTCGAGGTGCCCTCGAGCACGGGAAGGTTCTGGCGCGACAGGATGATCGCCGAGGGGCGGTCGGTCGTCTCCAGGATCGCCTTCCACGCGGCCGCGGTCTCGTTGGCGTCCGCGGGACGGATCACGTCGAGGCCGGGGATGGCGCGCAGCGTCGCGAGGTGCTCGATCGGCTGGTGGGTCGGGCCATCCTCACCAAGGCCCACCGAGTCGTGCGTCCACACGAACGTGGTGGGGATCTGCATGAGCGCGGCGAGGCGCACCGAGGCACGCATGTAGTCGGAGAACACCAGGAAGGTGCCGCCGTACACGCGGGTAAGGCCGTGCAGCGTGATGCCGTTCATGATCGCGCCCATGCCGAACTCGCGGATGCCGAAGTGCAGCGTGCGGCCGTACCACTCGGCGTTCGGCCACGAGTGGGTGGCGCGGCGCGGGGGCAGGAACGACGGCTCGCCGCCCATGGTGGTGTTGTTCGAGCCGGCGAGGTCGGCGGAGCCGCCCCACAGCTCGGGCAGCACCGGCGCGAGGGCCGTGAGGACCTTGCCCGAGGCGGCGCGGGTCGCGACCTTGCTGCCGACCTCGAAGGTGGGCAGCGCATCGTCCCAACCCTCGGGGAGGGTGCGGGTCACCAGGCGCGACAGGAGGGCGGCGCGCTCGGGGTTCTCGGCCTCCCAGCGCGAGAACTGCGCGTTCCACTCGGAGTGCGCGGCGGCGCCGCGCTCCTTGACCTGGTGCATGTGGGCGAGCACCTCGGGCTCGACCGCGAAGGACTGCTCGGGGTCGAAGCCGAGCACCTCCTTGAGGCCCGCGACCTCGGCGGCGCCGAGCGCGGAGCCGTGCACGCCGCCCGAGTTCTGCTTGGTGGGCGACGGCCAGCCGATGATGGTCGACAGCTTGATGATCGAGGGCTTGCCGGTCTCGGCCTTGGCGGCCTCGATCGCGTCGAAGAGGGCCTGCGGGTCCTCCTGGTAGCCGTCCTCGGTCACCCAGGACACCGACTGGGTGTGCCAGCCGTAGGCCTCGTAGCGGCCGAGCACGTCCTCGGTGAAGGAGATGTCGGTCTCGTGCTCGATCGAGATCTTGTTGTCGTCCCAGATGAGGATGAGGTTGCCGAGCTCCTGGGTGCCGGCGAGAGCCGACGCCTCGTGCGCGACACCCTCCTGGAGGCAGCCGTCGCCCGCGATGACGTAGACGAAGTGGTCGAACGGCGAGGTGCCGGGGGCCGCGTTCGGGTCGAGAAGGCCGCGCTCACGGCGCGCGGCCATCGCCATGCCGACGGAGGAGGCGATGCCGGTGCCCAGGGGTCCGGTGGTGATCTCGACGCCGTCGGTGTGGCCGTACTCGGGGTGGCCGGGGGTGAGGGAGCCCTCGGTGCGCAGCGCCTTCAGGTCGTCGAGGCCCAGGTGGTAGCCGGACGCGAACAGCTGGAGGTACAGCGTCAGCGAGGAGTGACCGGCGGAGAGCACGAAGCGGTCGCGGCCGAGCCAGTGCGAGTCCGCCGGGTCGTGGCGCATGACGTTCTGGAACAGCAGGTACGCGGCGGGCGCGAGCGAGATCGCCGTGCCCGGGTGGCCGTTGCCGACCTTCTCCACGGCATCGGCGGCGAGGACGCGGAGGGTGTCGACGGCGCGACGGTCCGTGTCGGTCCAGTTGATGGTCACAGGGGTCTCCCTTGACAGGTGTGCGGGTACGGGGGCCAGCCTACCCGGGCGCCATCCCTTTGTAGGACGTTCACATTGGCCGATCGGGGTTGATCTCATGGTGCGAGACGCGCGGGCGAGGGACCCTGGTCCCGGTGTGCGCGGTTACACTTGTCCGCATGCCGACCGCCACCTCCGAGGCTCATGCCGCCGTGCCCGTTGCGGCCCCTCGTCGGGTGGCGTCGACCATCGGCGCGTACGTCGCGCTGACCAAGCCTCGGATCATCGAGCTGCTGCTCGTCACCACCATCCCCACGATGGTGCTCGCGGCCGACGGCTGGCCCTCGCTGGGCCTCCTGGTGGGCACGCTGGTGGGCGGCGCGCTGTCCGCCGGCGGCGCCCAGGTGTTCAACAGCTACCTCGACCGCGACATCGACGCGCTGATGAAGCGCACCCGCCGTCGCCCCCTGGTGACCGGCGCGGTCTCCGAGCGCGGCGCGCTCGTGTTCGCGTGGGTGCTGTCCGTCGTCTCGACGCTGTGGTTCTGGCTCATCGTGGGCTCGCCGCTCGCCGCGGTGCTCAACGTGGTCGCGATCGTCGGCTACGCGGTGGTCTACACGATGATCCTCAAGCGCCGCACCGCGCAGAACATCGTGTGGGGCGGCATGGCGGGCTGCATGCCCGTCCTGATCGGCTGGGCGGCGGTCACGCAGGAGCTGTCCTGGACGCCCGTCCTGCTGTTCCTCATCATCTTCTTCTGGACGCCGCCGCACTACTGGCCCCTGTCGATGAAGTTCAAGGGCGACTACGAGCAGGCGAGGGTGCCGATGCTCCCCGTGGTCGCCCCGGTGCGCAAGGTCGCCGTCGAGATGGTCGGCTACGCCGCCGCGATGGTCGCGACCAGCCTGGTGCTCGCCTGGGTCGCGGACATGACCTGGGTGTACGTCGCGGTCGCCGCGGCCGCGGGTGCGTGGTTCCTGACCGCGTGCGTGCAGCTGTACCTGCGTGCGAAGACGGGAGCGACCAAGCTCCGCGAGATGCGGCTGTTCCACGCCTCGATCACCTACCTGTCGATCGTGTTCGCGGCGGTGATGGTGGACCCGTTCCTCGCCGACGTCCTCTCGGTCCGCTGACGCATGCTCGAGCGGCAGCGTGACGCGTACCTCGCGCACGTCGCCGTCGAGCGCGGCCTGAGCCCGAACACCGTCGCCGCCTACCGGCGAGACCTCGACCGCTACACCGCGTTCCTCGCGGCCCGTGGGCTCGACGACCTCAAGGACGTCGCGCGCGAGGACGTGTCCGCGTTCGCCCAAGGGGTGAGCACCGGAGCCGACGGCGGACGCGCGCTCGCCCCGGCATCGGCCTCCCGCACCGTGGTCGCGATCCGCGGCTGGCACCGCTTCGCCGTCCTCGAGGGCTGGACGGTCGCGGACCCCTCGGCGCAGGTGAAGCCCCGCGCGATCCCCAAGCGGCTGCCCAAGGCGATCCCCATCGACGACGTCGCGCGCATCCTGGCCCAGGCGGGCGCGGGCGACGGCGGCACCCCGCTGCGCGACCGCGCCCTGCTCGAGCTCGTCTACGCGACCGGCGCGCGCATCTCGGAAGCCGTGGGCCTCGACGTCGACGACCTCGAGCTCGCGCCGGGGGAGGAGACCGTGCTGCTGCGAGGCAAGGGTCGCAAGGAACGGATCGTCCCCGTGGGCGGGTACGCGGTCGAGGCGCTCGACGCGTACCTGGTGCGGGCGCGCGCGACCTTCGCGCAGGCGGGCGCCGGCACCCCGGCGCTGTTCCTCAACACGCGCGGTGGGCGCCTCTCGCGCCAGTCGGCGTGGGCGATCCTGCGGGCCGCCGCCGAGCGGGCGGGCGTCGAGGACGTGTCCCCGCACACCCTGCGCCACTCGTTCGCGACGCACCTGCTAGGTGGCGGGGCGGACGTGCGCGTGGTGCAGGAGCTGCTGGGCCACGCCTCCGTGACGACCACCCAGATCTACACGCTCGTGACGCGCGACACGTTGCGCGAGGTGTACGCCGCGACGCACCCGCGCGCCCGCTGAGCGGCGCCGTCACCAACCGGTAAGGTTGGCGCGTGACCGACTTCCCTGCACCCGAGCCTCTCGACAGCCACGGTCCCGCGCGAGTCATCGCGCTGTGCAACCAGAAGGGCGGGGTGGGCAAGACCACCACGTCGGTCAACCTCGCCGCCGCGCTCGCCGAGTACGGCCGCAAGGTGCTGCTCATCGACTTCGACCCGCAGGGCGCGGCCTCCGCAGCGCTCGGCATCAACGCGGACGCGCTCGAGAGCACCGTCTACAACCTGCTGATGGAGACCGGCGTCTCCACCCGTGAGGTCATCCTCGAGACCAAGGTGCCCGGGCTCGACCTGCTGCCCGCGAACATCGACCTGTCCGCGGCGGAGGTGCAGCTGGTGGGCGAGGTCGCCCGCGAGAGCGCGCTCGCCCGCGCGCTCCGCCCCGTGCTCGACGACTACGACGCGATCCTCATCGACTGCCAGCCGTCGCTCGGCCTTCTCACCGTGAACGCGCTGGTCGCGGCCCACGGCGTGGTCATCCCGCTCGCCTCCGAGTACTTCGCGATGCGCGGCGTCAAGCTGCTGGTCGACACCATCCGCAAGGTCCAGGACCGTCTCAACACGCGCCTCACCATCGACGCGATCGTCCCGACTCTGTACGACGGCCGTACGCTCCACGCCCAGGAGGTGGTCGAGCGGGTGCGCGACGCGTTCGCCGGCCAGGTCACCGACACGATGATCCACCGCACCGTGAAGTTCCCCGACGCGACCGTCGCGGCGGAGCCCATCACCACGTTCGCCCCGTCGCACGCCGGCGCCGAGGCCTACCGTCAGCTCGCCCGCGAGCTCGTGGCGCGCGGGGTCGCCGCCTAGCGTGACCACCGAGGTCGCTGCGGAGGCCCCCCGGGGCTTCGAGGTCCACCTCGACAACTTCGAGGGACCGTTCGACCTGCTCCTCAGCCTGATCTCGAAGCATCAGCTCGAGATCACCGAGGTGGCGATCGCGCGCGTCACCGACGAGTTCCTCGCGACCATCGCCGCCCGCGAGGACGACTGGGACCTCTCGCAGGCCTCCGAGTTCCTGGTGGTCGCGGCCACGCTGCTCGACCTCAAGGCCGCACGCCTGCTGCCGCAGGGCGAGGTCGACGACGTCGAGGACCTCGAGCTGCTCGAGGCCCGCGACCTCCTGTTCGCGCGCCTGCTGCAGTACCGCGCCTTCAAGCAGGCCGCCGCCGCGTTCGAGGGCATGCTCGCCGCGCCTCGCCGGGTGCCCCGCGACGTCACGCTCGAGCCGGAGTTCGCGATGCTGCTGCCCGAGCTGGTGTGGACGGTGACCCCGGAGCAGCTCGCGCAGCTCGCGGCGCACGCGCTGCAGCCCAAGGCCGCACCCATGGTGAGCATCGCCCACCTGCACAACCCCGCCGTCAGCGTCCGCGAGCAGGCGGCGCTCATCACGCACCGCCTGCAGCGCGAGGGCGCGGTCACGTTCCGCTCGCTCGTGCGCGACGCGGACGGCACCCCCGTGGTGGTCGCGCGCTTCCTCGCGCTGCTCGAGCTGTTCCGCGAGGCGGTGGTCGCGTTCGATCAGGTACGCTCCCTCGGCGAGCTGACGGTCCGGTGGACCGGCGGCGAGACCGCCGTCGAGGTGTCGGCGGAGTTCGATGAGGACGATGCCCTGGGCGTCGCCTCCGAGGCCGCCGGGATCGCGCGGAGCACGGATGGGGAGGGGCTGTGAGCCCGATGGAGCTGCGGGGCGCGCTCGAGGCCGTCCTCATGGTGGTCGACGAGCCGGTGCCCGCCGCGGAGCTCGCCGCCGCCGTCGAGGTGCCCGTGGCCGAGGTCACCGCGGCGCTCGAGTCCCTGCGCGACGAGTACGCCGACCCCGACGCGCCGCGCGGCTTCGAGCTGCGCGAGGTCGACGGCGGCTGGCGCATCTACTCGTCGCGGCTGTACGCGGACGTGGTGGGCCGGTTCATCGTCGACGGCCAGTCGGCGCGCCTGTCGCAGGCCGCGCTCGAGACCCTCGCCGTGGTCGCGTACCGCCAGCCCGTCACGCGCGGCCAGGTGTCCCAGATCCGCGGCGTCAACGTGGACTCCGTCATGAAGACGCTGTCCGCGCGCGGGCTCGTCACCGAGGTGGGGGAGATGTCCGGCGCCGTGCTGTACGGCACCTCCACCGAGTTCCTCGAGCGCATGGGGATGTCCAGCCTGGACGACCTGCCGCCGCTCGCGCCGTACCTGCCCGACCTGGCAGACATCGATGGGGAGGGCCGCTGATGGCCGAGCTCGAGATCCACCGTCCCGAGGGGATCCGGCTGCAGAAGGTGCTCGCCTCGGCGGGCGTCGGATCGCGCCGCAAGTGCGAGGAGCTGATCGAGCGCGGCCGCGTCCGCGTCGACGGCGAGGTGGTCGACCAGCTGGGCGTGCGCGTCATCCCCGAGGAGGTGGTGATCGAGGTCGACGGCGAGCGCATCATGGTCGACGCGAGCCACGTCACCGTGATCCTCAACAAGCCGTTCGGCGTCGTGAGCACCATGAGCGACCCGCAGGGTCGCCCCGCGCTCGACCAGTTCGTGTCGAACTACGAGGAGCGGCTGTTCCACGTGGGCCGCCTCGACGCCGAGACCACCGGCCTGCTGCTGCTCACCAACGACGGCGACCTCGCGAACCGTCTCGCACACCCCACGCACGGCGTGTCCAAGATCTACGTCGCCAAGGTGAAGGGCCGCGTCTCCAAGCACCTGTGCACGCAGCTCAAGCAGGGCGTCGACCTCGAGGACGGCCCCGTGCGCGCGACGGCGTGCCACATCCTCGACGTGGCCGGCGACTCGTCGCTGGTCCAGGTGGAGCTCCACGAGGGTCGCAACCGGATCGTGCGCCGCATGCTCGACAAGGTCGGGCACCCGGTCCTCGAGCTGGTCCGCACGCAGTTCGGCCCCATCCGCCTGGGCACCCTCGCGCCCGGCGAGGTCCGCGAGCTCGGGCCCGTCGAGGTGGGCAAGCTCATGGACGCCGCCGGGATGTAACGGTCCCGGCGGGGTCAGGGCGCGCCCGGCGGGCACCCTGCCAGCCGATACGATGGTCGCCATGACTATCCGTGCGATCCGTGGCGCCATCACCCTGGACCGCGACGAGAAGGACCACCTGCACGAGCGCACCATCGAGCTGATCGAGGCGCTGATGCGGGAGAACGCCCTCACCACCGACGACCTCATCTCGGTGATCTTCACCTGCACGCCCGACATCCACAGCGACTTCCCGGCCGCCGCCGCCCGGGCGCTCGGCTTCGGTGCCGTGCCGCTCATGTGCGCGCAGGAGATGGACGTGCCCGGCGCGCTCCCGCTGGTGGTGCGCGTGATGATGCACGCCCACCTCGACCGCCCGCGCGACGAGATCTCGCACGTGTACCTCCGCGACGCCGTCAGCCTGCGCCGCGACCTCGCCCAGTAGGAGCACCATGTCTCCGCGCACGCACATCATCGGCGCCGGCCTGATCGGCGCCAGCCTCGGCATCGGGCTGACCGCCGAGGGCTGGGCCGTCACCATCGAGGACAACGACGCCGAGGCGCAGGCGCTCGCCCGCTCGATCGGCGCCGGCGCCGCACTCACCGAGGCCGCGCCCGAGCTCGTCATCGTCGCCGTCCCCCCGTCCGCCGCTGCCGCCGTCGTCGCGGCGGCGCTCGGTCGGTACCCGGATGCGATCGTCACGGACGTGGCGAGCGTCAAGGCCCCCATCGCCGCCGCGGCCCACGCGACCGGCGCATCGTCCCGCTACGTGGGCTCGCACCCGATGGCGGGCCGCGAGGTCTCGGGCGGGCTGGGCGCGCAGGGCGACCTGTTCAAGGCGCGCCCGTGGGTGCTGTGCCCCAACGGCGCCACCGCGGAGGCCGTCGCGCTGGTCGCGCGGGTGCCCGAGGCGCTGCAGTGCGACGTGGTCACCATGGAGGCCGAGGCGCACGATGCCGCGGTCGCCCGCGTCTCGCACGCGCCGCAGGTCGCGGCGTCCGCCGTCGCGGCGGCCCTGGGCATCCTCCACGCCGACGACGTCGCCCTCGCGGGCCAGGGCCTGCGCGACGTCACCCGCATCGCGGCCTCGCTGCCGGGCATGTGGGCGGACATCGCGCGCCTCAACCGGTCGCACCTGGTCGAGACCCTCGACCACATCATCGCCGACCTCGAGGAGGTGAGGGAGGCCGACGACATCGGCGAGGCCCTCACCGACCTCATCGACCGCGGCCGCTTCGAGGTCGCGCGCATCCCCGGCAAGCACGGCGGGGCCACGCGCGACTGGACGCCGGTCACTGTCATCGTCCCCGACACCCCCGGCCAACTGCTGCGCCTGCTCGCGCACACGGCCGAGGTGGAGGTCAACATCGAGGACATCGCCATCGAGCACTCGCCGCGGCAGCCGGTGGGACTCACCACGCTCTACGTGCTGCCCACGCGGGCGCCCGACCTGGTCGCGGCGCTCGAGCGGCAGGGTTGGGAGATCGCTGCATCATGACCGGAATCTCGATCGCGATCGACGGCCCCGCGGGGACCGGCAAGTCGACGGTGGCCAAGGAGGTCGCGCGACGGCTCAAGCTCGCGTACTTCGACACGGGCGCCACGTACCGCGTCGCCACGCTGTGGTGCATGCGCGAGGGCGTCGACTTCTCGGTGGAGGACGACGTCACCGCCATGGTGGAGACCATGAACGTCGCGCTGGTGCTCGACCCCGCCAACCCTCGCGTGCTGCTCGAGGACGAGGACGTGTCCTCGCTCATCCGCACCGATGCGGTCGCGCTCACCGTCTCGAAGGTGGCGACCAACCTCGAGGCGCGCGCCGCGCTGGGCCGCTGGCAGCGGGAGGTCATCGCGCACGAGCTCGAGGGCGGCTACTCCGACGGCCGCGGCATCGTCTCCGAGGGTCGCGACATCACCACGATCATCGCCCCCGAGGCCGAGGTGCGGATCCTCATGACCGCCGACGAGGAGATCCGCGTCGCCCGCCGAGCCGGCGAGGGCGCGGACCTCGCCACGGTCCGCGAGGCCGTGCTCGGCCGCGACAAGAAGGACTCCACCGTGGTGTCCTTCCACACCGCCGCCGACGGCGTCCACACGCTCGACACCTCCGACCTCACCATCGAGGAGGCGGTCCAGGCCGTGCTCGACCTCGTGGCGGAGGTGCGGGGGGACGATGCGGTGAGCGGGTGACCCAGGACGTCCCCTCCCGGTGGGGGCCGCGCTGGTCCCGGTGGATCGGCAGGTTCCTCGCGCGGGTGCTGTGGCGCACCGAGGTGCGCGGGCGCGGCAACGTGCCCGCGACGGGCGCCGCGATCATCGTGTGCAACCACGTGGGGCTGATCGACGGCCCCGTGGTGCACGGGGTCATCCCGCGCGGCTCGCACTTCCTCATCCGTGAGGGCATGATGACGGGCCCGCTCGGCGCGATCCTCCGGGCCGCGCAGCAGATCACGGTCGAGGGCTCGGGGCGTGACGCGCTCGCGCGGGGCCTCGCGGTGCTGCGCCGCGGCGACGTGGTGGGCGTGTTCCCCGAGGGCACGCGCGGCGCCGGGACCGCGGAGGCCGTCCACGGCGGCGCCGCGTGGCTCGCGATCCAGTCGGGCGCGCCCGTGGTGCCCACCGCGATCGTCGGATCGCGGCACACGGGGGAGTCCGTGAACGTGTGGCCCAAGCCGGGACGCCGCATGGTGGTCGCGTTCGGCGCGCCGGTGGTCCTGGAGCCTCCGGCCGACGTGCGCGGAGGCCGCGCGAAGCACGCGTGGGCGGCCGAGAGGCTCGCCGAGGCGCTGCGCGACCAGGTGGCCCGTACCCTTGACACATCAGACCTCGAGCTTCCGCTCGACGACCCGCGCCGTGAAGGCCGCGAAGAGAAGGACCACGCATGACGGACGAGCAGCCGCTTCCGGCCCCCCACGAGTCGGACGCGCCCGAGACGCTCGACGAGATCCGCGAGGCCGCGCTCCGCGCGGGTCTCGAGGAGTACGACCTCACCCCCGAGGACCTCGCGGACCTCACCGGCGAACCGCTGCCCGAGACGGAGGAGGCGCTGCCGGTCCTCGCGATCGTCGGGCGCCCCAACGTGGGCAAGTCGACGCTGGTGAACCGCATCATCGGCAAGCGTCTCGCGGTGGTCGAGGACAAGCCGGGCGTCACGCGCGACCGGGTCGCCTACCGTGCCGAATGGGCGGGCCGCGACTTCACGCTGCTCGACACGGGCGGCTGGGAGAAGAACGTCACCGGCATCGACCTGTCGGTCGCCCAGGCCGCGGAGGCCGCGATCGAGATGGCCGACGCCGTGCTGTTCGTGGTCGACGCCATGGTCGGCGCGACCGCGACGGACGAGCAGGTGGTGCGCCTGCTGCGCAAGGCCGAGAAGCCCGTGGTGCTCGCCGCCAACAAGGTCGACGGGCCGCAGGGCGAGCTCGAGGCCGCGGCGCTGTGGAACCTGGGCCTCGGGGAGCCCTACCCCGTCTCCGCGCTGCACGGCCGCGGCACGGGCGACCTGCTCGACGCCGCGATGGCGATCCTGCCCACCGAGCTCGAGCAGGTCCAGATCGACGAGCACGCGCCGCGCCGCATCGCGCTGGTCGGGCGCCCGAACGTGGGCAAGTCCTCGCTGCTCAACAAGCTCGCGGGCACGGAGCGCGTGGTGGTCAACGAGCTGGCCGGCACCACGCGCGACCCGGTCGACGAGCAGGTCGAGATCGGCGGGCGTCCGTGGACGCTGGTCGACACGGCCGGCATCCGCCGCCGCGTCCACATGACCAAGGGAGCGGACTTCTACGCGTCGCTGCGTACCCAGACCGCGATCGAGCGCGCCGAGATCGCGCTGGTGCTGCTCGACTCGTCGACGCCGCTGACGGACCAGGACCTGCGCGTGGTGCAGCAGGTGGTCGACGCGGGTCGCGCCATGATCTTCGTGTTCAACAAGTGGGACCTGATGGACGAGGATCAGCGGTTCCTGCTCGAGCGGTCCATCGAGAAGGACATGGTGCAGCACTCCTGGGTGCCCCGCATCAACCTCTCCGCGAAGACCGGCTGGCACACCAACCGCCTGCTGCCCGCGATCGATCTGGCCCTGTCGAGCTGGGACCTCCGCGTGTCCACCGGCAAGCTCAACTCGTTCCTGGGCGAGCTGGTCGCCGAGCACCCGCACCCGGTGCGCGGCGGCAAGCAGCCCAAGATCCTGTTCGCCACGCAGGCGTCGACCCGTCCGCCGCGCTTCGTGATCTTCGCCTCCGGGTTCCTCGACCCGCAGTACCGCCGCTTCATCGAGCGTCGCCTGCGCGAGAACTTCGGCTTCGAGGGCACGCCCATCCAGATCTCGGTGCGCGTGCGCGAGAAGCGGGGCAAGCGCAAGTAGCGCGGCGCGCCACCCTCGGCACGGGTGGCGGTCAGGCGAGCGCGTCGTAGTCGCCCCGGGCGAAGGCGATCTCGACGAGGTCGTTGAGGATCTCGAGGTCGATGCCGTCGAGGCGCTTCACGTAGACGCAGCCCTTGCCCTCGGTGAAGGCCCCGAGGCGGGGGAGCAGGCCGGCGCCCTCGGGCGTGTCCTTGAGCCCGTAGAACGTGAGCTGGGCCTTGCGTGGTGAGAACCCGACCGCGGGCATGTCGCCCTCGCGACCGGTCGCGTAGCGGTAGTGGAGCGATCCCCAGCCGATGATCGACGGGCCCCACATCACGGGTGCCGCGCCGGTGGCGGCGGTGAGGAGCGCCACCACGCGTTCCGCCTCCTCGCGCCGTCGCGCGGGCTCGACCCCGGCGACGAAGGCCTCGACGGGCACGTCGGTGGGCACGGTCTTGGGGGTGCTGTCCGCCACCGTCTCACCATAGGCCCCGCGACCGGAGGACGTCGCGCAGGAGGTCCGCGCGGTCGGACACGATCCCGTCGATCCCCGCATCCAGCAGCGTCTCCATCTCGGTGCGGGCGTTGACGGTCCACACGTGCACCACCTTGCCCAGGTCGTGGGCGAGGCGGACGTGGCGCTCGTTGAGCACCGGGACGGGCCCCACGCGCCAGGGGATCTGGAGCCCGTCGACGTCGGTGAGCGAGCGCAGCGTCCCGAGGCGCGCGAGCCCGCCCACCAGGAACCGCGCGGCCTCGGAGGTCCCGGCGCTGGTGGCGACGGGTCGGCTGAGGCGAGCGACGGTGGCCCGGCGGCGTTCGGCGGAGAAGGACGCGACGCAGACGCGGTCGTGCGCGCCGGTGCGCTCGATGGCGTCGGCGATGGGCACGATGCCGGACTCGGCCTTGACGTCGATGTTCACCCGGAGCTCGGGCCAGGTCCCCAGGACGTCCTCCAGCAGCGGCACCGGTTCCACGCCCCCGATCCGGGCCTCCTTGACCCGCGACCACGGCAGGTCGGCGACGTCGCCCTCGGCGTCGGTGGTGCGGTCGAGCGAGGCGTCGTGCAGCGCGACCGCGACGCCGTCGACGGTGCCGTGCCCGTCGGTCTCGACGTACGAGTAGCCCAGGTCGACCGCGGCCTGGAACGCCGCCATCGAGTTCTCGAGTCCGTCGAGCGAGAATCCGCGGTGCGCGAGCGCGGCGAAGGGCGCGTCGAAGTACGGGTGGTCGGGTCGCATGAGGTTCATGGGATCGCCTTCGGGAGCCAGGAGCGGATCGCGTGCAGGTAGGCCGCACGCGGTACGGGGGAGGACAGGGACAGCTCGTGGACGCCGCCGGTGATGACGGCCTCGGTGACGTCGGTTCCCAGACGCTGCGCGTGGCGGGCGATCGCGCGGACGTCCACCACGGTGTCCTGGAAGCCGAGCAGCGGGTTGTCCGGGTGGTCGGGACCGCTCGAGTGCGATCGGGCGACCAGGACCGGCACACGGATGTCGAGGCCTCGTGCCACCCGCGCCTGGGCGCGCCGGATGGCGGCGAGCCACCCCGCACGGACGGGCACCCCGAGCGGGGTCTTCCACGTGGTGTCGAACTCCCACGCGCCGCCCTCGGGCTCGAGCAGCCGCGTCGCGTAGTGGGAGGGCTGCTGGTGGAGCACCGCCAGGGGGCGGGCACGCGCGATCATCGGGACCGCGCGGGTGGCGACGCGGTGGCCGCGCTTGGCGACGGCGGCGAAGAAGGGGCTGTCGAGGATGAGCCCCGCGAGGCTTGCGGCCGGGCGGTCGGAGGCCCAGATCGCGGCCGCGAGGCCACCATTCGAGTGGGCATGGACCACGAGCGGCAGTCCGGGGTGCACGTCCTCGATCGCCGTCGTGGCGGCGGCGATGTCGTCGCCCAGCTCGTCGATGTCGGACACGAGGTGGGGCACGTCGCCCTCGCGCAGCGACCGGCCCGCGCGGCGCAGGTCGACCGCGTAGAACGCCAGCCCCTGCTCGAGGAAGAACTCGGCCAGGTGCTCCTGGAAGAAGTAGTCGTTGTAGCCGTGCACATGGAGCACCGCTCCCCGCGGCGACGCCGGCTGGACCGTCGCCCGGACGAGCGTCGCGACCCCCAGCGGGCGCGACTCGAACCCGGCCAGCGCATCGTCCTCCCAGGTGGTGGCGTCCTCCATACCTCGATCGTGCCATCTGCGGCGCCGTCGTTCAGCGCGTGTTTGCGTGTTGGTCGCGCACAGTTCACCCGGGACCGGCACTCTTGGCGCATGACCTCCGAGGTGTCCTCGTCCACGGCGGCCCGCGATGAAGCCGGCCGCCCCGCCCACTGGGGCCGCGTGGTCGCCTGGTCGCTGTGGGACTGGGCGGTGCAGCCGTTCAACACCGTCATCATCACGTTCGTGTTCGTGGCGCTCTACCTGACGTCCGATGCGTTCATCGACCCGGAGCTCGCGGCCTTGCCCGAGGGTGACGCGGCGCGCGAGGCGGCGCTGTCTCAGGTGGCGTCCAACCTCGCGTTCGGGGTCACCATCGCGGGCGTGCTGGTCGCTCTGCTGGCGCCCGTCCTGGGCCAGCGGGCCGACACGTCGGGCCGCCGCAAGGCATGGCTCGGGGTCTCCACCCTCGCGGTGATCGCGTGCATGCTCGGGCTGTTCTTCGTGCAGGCGGACCCCGCGTACTTCCTGCTCGCGGTGGCGCTCATCGGCATCGGCAGCGTGTTCGGCGAGATCGGCGGCGTCCACTACAACGCGCTGCTCGCGCAGGTGAGCACGCGCGAGAACGTGGGTCGGGTGTCGGGACTCGGCTGGGGCCTCGGGTACCTGGGCGGCATCGTGGCGCTGGTGATCGTGGTGGTCGCCGACGGCGCCGACTGGTGGGGTCTCGACACCTCCAACGGGCTCGCCTACCGCCTCATCGCGCTGGGCTGCGCGCTGTGGGCCGTCGCGTTCGCGTGGCCGGTGTTCGCGTTCGTGCCCGAGGCGCCTGCCACCGGCCGCCCGAAGGTGTCGCTTCTCGGCAGCTACGTGCGACTGTGGCGTGACCTGCGTGCCCTGTGGCACGACTCCCGGCCGACCCTCTGGTTCCTGGTCGCCAGCGCCATCTACCGCGACGGACTCGCCGGCGTCTTCACGTTCGGCGCGATCATCGCGGCGCGGGCCTACCACTTCAGCGACCAGGAGGTGGTGATCTTCGGGATCGCGGCCAACCTCGTCGCGGGCCTGGCGACCATCCTCGCGGGGCGCGTCGACGACTGGGTCGGCCCGCGCACCCTCATCATCTGGTCGCTCGCGGGGATGATCCTCGCGGGCTTCGCGGTGGCCTTCCTGCATGACCTCGGATCGATCGTGTTCTGGGTCGCGGGCCTGGTCCTGTGCCTGTTCGTGGGGCCCGTGCAGTCGGCGTCGCGCTCGCTGCTCGCGCGGGTGAGCCCGCGAGGCAAGGAGGGGGAGATCTTCGGCCTCTACGCCACCACGGGTCGCGCGGTGTCCTTCCTCGCGCCAGCGCTGTACGGCGTCGCGATAGCCATCACTGGTGCGGTGATCTGGGGAGTGCTCGGGATCATCACGGTGGTGGCGCTGGGGCTGGTGGCGATGCTGTTCGTGAGGATCGACGCGAGGTAGTCGCCGCGGCCACGCGGGACGATGCGCGGGCTGGGTGGCGCGCCCTCGCGGCGCTTGCGTCGGGTGCGGATCAGGGCTGCCTGGACGTGGCTGTGCGGCGCCGCCTGGGAGGGGTGGCGCCGCGGGGCGGGTGAGCTATTCGGGTGGCGTGCCGGAACTATTGCTGTGGGTGGTGGCCTTCTTGTTCCAGGGTCGGGGGGTGCCGAAGCGTGCTCGGCCGCCTTGCCAGGGTGTCCGCGTGGGGTCGACGGTGGCGGGTGGGATGAACCAGATCTCGGTGTCGGTGGCTCTGATCTGCCAGCCCTGATCATGGATCACGTGGTGACAGTGGGAGCAAAGAAGTGCCCCGTTGGACAGGTTCGTGGGGCCGCCTCTGGACCAGAAGATGATGTGGTGAGCCTCCACCCATGCCGGGGGTGCTCCGCACTTCGCACAGCCGCCGTCACGCTCGCCCAGGGCGATGCGTTGGGCCTTGGAGAAGGGGTAGATGCGGTGTCCGAGCTTGAGCAGCTCGCCCTTGTCGCCGATGAGGGCGGGCACGATGATCGCGGTGGCGGCCATGCGCAACGCGATGCTCATCCCGATCGGGGTGGCACAGCCGTCGACCTCAGCTAAACCTGTGCCGGATTCGAGGTCGGCTGCGGTGGCGCGGACGACGACGGTGGTGGTGCCGAACAAGGCGGTGGTGGTCTCACAGCCCAGGGCGTGACGGGCGAGGTCCGCTAGCGCGTCGGCTCGCATCTGCTCGGTGGTGCGGACGTCCTCGCCGGGGGTGTTGCGGCTGGCGTGGATCGCGTCACCGACGCGCTTGCTCAACGCTGCTTGTAGGGGTGCGGCGGTCTCGGGATCGAGCACGCCGTGGAGCTCGACCATGCCCTCACGGTTGTTCCAGATCTTCAGATACCGTTCCCGACGCTTCTGGGCCAGCGTGCGCTCATGCTGCTCCACGTCCAGCGCGGCCTTGAAACCGCGCACGATCGAGGCGAACTTGCCCGAATCCAACCCCTGGGCGCGCTTGACGAGGTCGGCTGCGGCCTCCTCCTTCGCCTCATCCGTCACGTCCTCCGACAGCGAGTCGAGCATGATGAGGATCTGCGACCCACAATCCGCGGAGATCAGCCCATCGTGGAGAGCCTCGGTCACGATCGCCCGATACCGCACCTGAGGGGTGGGCTGAGGGTCCTGGGGGTCGGGCGGATCGTTGTCCTCGGGATCATCCGGATCGGGACCGTCATCGGGATCGTCAGGATCCGGCTCATCGGGATCGGGACCCGGATCAGGCTTGGGCTTGCCGCCCTTCTCACGCTCCTCGAGTGCCCGTCCGACCTCGATCAGCCGGACCGCCTCGGCCTTGTGCGTCCCCATCCGCGACGCCACCAGATCAGCCGCGCTCCGGAAGCCGTGATGCTTCGCGAGCCCACCCCCGGGCACATCGGACTGGACCTCGATATCGCGCGCGGTACGCGCGAGGACCAGATCCATCTCGTGCGCCACCTGCGCCGCCGCACCCAACCGCTCCACCGCATCAGGCGAGCCGCCCACCGAAGCCAGCGCACGCATCGTCCCCACCGCCACCCGAGCATCCACACACGCCGACGCGAACCCGGCGCCAGAGCCGCCAGGCAAGTCGTCGAACAGGTGTGCTGCATCCATATGACCATCACACCAGAGGGGTCTGACATTCCCGACAATCCGGACAAGCGCAGGTGTGGAGAAGTCCAAACGACCTGCTAGAGGGGCTAAAGCGCCGCGAGCAACGTCCGCAACACAGGCCGCGCCTCGTCCTTGGCCTCCGGCGAGGACAGCCGCGACCACGTCAGCGTCACCACGGCGCGGTCGGCACGGAGACTGATCTCCGCGAGAAGCCGCGACCCGTCGGCAAGGGCGGCGCGCCACCGCCGGTACGCGGGAGTAGCGGTCGAGCTCGCCGAACCAGCGAACGGCACGCCACCCACGCCGGAAAGCCCGGCCGCGACACCCAGCCACGCAGCGAGCGCCTCGTCCAGCGTGCCTCCATGAGTCCGGCTCACGGAGCACTCGTACGTCCCGTCCTGTCGCTGCCCGGGAGTGCGGCGCCCGATGTGCTGCTCGTACGCGACCGCGGTCATCTGCGCCCACCAGCCGGGGTTGTCGACGTGACCGAGCTCCCGGGACGCGACCGCGACCAGCTCCCGATGGTCAAGCGACGCCCCGCCGGCCGCCGCGAACACCTCCACCCAAGAAGCCCACGAGCGCCCCGACGCCCGCTCAACAGCCTCCACATTGGCCGCCGACGTCACAGATGTGCCTCGATGGGCCCGGTGCCGCGCGCGTTGTAGACGGTCGCGCTGGACTCGCCGTACGCGCGGTACACCTCGAGCGCCTCCTCGCGCAGCACGTCGCTGGTGACGGCGATGCCGCGCGCCTCGAACTGCTCGGCCCAGTCGGCGACCACGGGGCCCTCGTCGAACCTTGTGAGACGCTCGAGCTCCGGGCCCTCGCCCGCGACCACCAGGTGCCGCACGCCGGACCACAGCGTCGCGCCGTAGCACTGGACGCACGGCCGCCAGTTGACCACCAGCGCCAGCTCGCGGTCCTCGCCCAGATCCCACGTCCCGAGGCGCGCCTGCGCGAGCGCCAGCGCCATCACCTCGGCGTGACCGGCGCTGATCCCCGTGCCGAGCACCACGTTCACGCCCACGGACACCAGTTCGCCCGTGACCGCGTCGACCACGATCGCCGCGAACGGGCCGCCGCCGCCCTCGCGCCAGTTGCGGTCCGCGAGCCGGTGCACCAGCGCCATCTGCTCCTCATGCGTCGCGAGCGCGTCCGGCAGCGCCGGCACCTCCTCGATCAGCCAGGCGGGCAGGGACAGGGTGACGCTGGTGGCGAGGCCGTGGGCCATGGTTCCTCCGGGGGACGATGCGGCGGTTCAGTTGTCGGTGCGGCCCGAGATGATCTCGTCCCAGGTGGGGGCGCGGTACGCGGGCTTCTCCTTGGGCTCCGCGTCGGCCTCGGGGGCAGGCGTGTCCGCGTCCTGTTCAACCTCGGGGACGTCGCCCGTCGCGGGGGACCACATGGCTGGCGCCGCGGGCTCGGGCTCAGGCTCGGGCTCAGGCTCGGGCTCAGGCTCGCGCTCCTGCTCGTCCACCACCTCGGCCTCGGGCTGCGCGGGGGCCAGCGGAAGCCCGAACGCCGGGGTGTTGCCGACGATCGGCTCGGCGATGGGCATGAGGAACGGCTGCGTCGCCTCGGACTCGTCCTCCTCGTCGAGCACGGGCTGGGGTGCGGTGCGCTCACCCATGACCGTGTCGACCACCGTGCGCAGCGCCTCCGCGAGCACCTCGGCGGGGAGCGCGGGCCCGGCGACGGCCATCTCGGGGGTCGCGGGCAGCTGGACCAGGCCGCTGGGCACGCCCCACTCGGCGAGCTCGCGCTGCATCACGTAGAACACGTGGTTCGCCAAGCCGGTGCCGGCGTTGAGCGACAGCCGCGCGGGCAGACCCCGCGCCTCGAGCGCCGCCACGATCTCCTTCGCGGGAAGCGTCGACCACAGCGCGGCGGACGCGCCCTCGACCACCGGTGCGTCGACCGGCTGGACGCCGTGAGCGTCGGGGACCGCGGCATCGTCCAGATTGACCGCCAGCCGCTCGACCGTCACGGCCGGCGCGCCCGGGTTGGTCGCGACCACGATGACCGCGTCGGGCAGGTGCTTCGCCACGGACGCCCGCAGCCGTCGCGCCGCCTCCTTGTACACGGGCGCGAGCTCGCGATGCACGATCTCGGCGGACCCGTGCCACGTCTCGGCCAGGATCCGGACGGCGTCGGCGGAGGCCTCGGCGGTCGCACCGGGCATCGGCTCGAAGGAGGTGATGAGCACGCGTGACATGCCCCCAGGGTAGGCCGTGGCGGTGACAGCGCGGGGCAGGTACGAGGGTGTGACAACGCCCACACCGGACTTTGCGGCGCGCGTGCGCATCCGTACGCTGACCGGGTGATCGATCCGATGAGCGTGCGCCTCGCGCTCGCCATCGTGGTCGCCCTGGCCGCCGTCCACACCGTGATCGTGCTGCGGCGGACGTCGGGGGCGCCCATCCTCGCGTGGTGGGCCCGCGCGCTCGTCGCCTATGGCGCCAGCACCGTCCTGTTCATGGGCAACGGCTCCGCCCTCCAGGCCATCACCGTCCCGTTGGCGAACACCGCCGGCGTGCTCGGCGGAGTGCTGGTGCTGCGCGCCGCGCGTTCGGTGCGCGGCGCGACCCTCTCGCGGTGGGTCACCGTCCCCGCGGTCCTGGGCGCGTTGGCGACCGGTGGGCTCGGGGATCCCGCACACGAGACCTGGGCGGGCGGCGCGTACTTCCTCGCGGCGATGGGCGCCACGGTGGGTGCGGCAAGCGCCGAGATGTGGCGCATGTGGCGGCTCGGGGACGATGCTGCGGCCGGGTCGGGCGCGTCCGCACGCGGCGCGCTCCTCACCTTCGCGGCCGCCGCCACCGTCTACGCGCTGTTCTACGGCGTCCGGCTGGTCGCCTTCGTCACCGAGGGCCCCGACAGCGACCTCTTCCAGACCGTCGGCGGGACCGGCCAGACCACCCTGGTGCTCATCGCGACGGTCACCGCGGTCACCCTGGCGGCCGCGCACCTCGCGGAGGCCTCCCAGCGCGAGGACCTGCACCGCCGCGCGACCACCGACGACCTGACCGGGGTGCTGGGGCGCGCGGAGCTGCTCGCCCGGGCGGAGGTCATCGTCGCGGACCGGGCCGCGTCAGGCCGCTGTGCCGTCGTGGTCTCCGACCTCGACTTCTTCAAGCGCGTCAACGACACCCACGGCCACGCCGAGGGCGACCGCGCGCTCGTCGCGTTCGCTCGCGCATGGCAGGCGGAGCTGGGCGCGGCCGACGTCGTGGGCCGCCTGGGTGGCGACGAGTTCGTCGCGGTGCTCGTCGGCGCCACGGCAGACGAGGCGGCGGCGCGGGCCGATGCGGTCACGCGGCGATTCGTGGCGGCGCCGGAGCTCGAGGTCGCGCATGGAGGCGGATCCGGCGCGGAATCACCGACCGCCAGCCACGGCGTCGCGGCCGCGGAGCCCGGAGTCGGGTTCGCGGACCTGCTCGCCCGCGCAGACGCCGCGCTCTACGAGGCGAAGGCGGCCGGCCGCAACACGGTGCGCGTCCACCGTGGCGCGCCGGAGCCCGCCGCCTGACAGGTCGCCGCCGGTCGGCGCGACACGCGGGCGACCACAGTGCTTGACGCGGGACGCGGCTGCCCGTAGCGTCACCCGTAACCTGAATCACCTTTCAGGTACGCAACTTTCAACGGCGAAAGGGCAGTCCCCATGCGTAAAGAGAAGGCAGCGCTCATCGGCGCCGTAGCCGCGTTGACTACCATCCTGGCAGCCTGCGCACCCACCGCCGAGTCTCCCGGCGCCGAGCCGTCGAGCTCGTCCTCCACCTCGGCGGGGACGTCCCAGGCGACCGAGGTCACCGTCGGCGTCATCACCAGCGAGTCGGGAGTCCTCGCCGGGTACGGCGAGCAGTTCCTGTCGGGCTTCGAGGCCGGTCTCGACTACGCGACCGACGGCACGAACATGGTCGGCGACACGACCATCGTGATCGAGAACCGCGACGACGCGGGCGACGCTGACAAGGCCGTGACGGCCGCGAAGGAGCTCATCGGCTCGGGTGTCGACATCCTCACGGGCACGGTCTCGTCGGGCGTCGCGCTCGCCGTCGCCGAGCAGGCCGCCCAGAATCAGGTGCTCTACATCTCGGGAGCCGCCGCGGCGGACGCGATCACCGGGATCAACGACTACACCTTCCGGTCCGGCCGTCAGAGCGCACAGGATGTCGCGACGGCGGGTGCGTTCCTCGACGACGTCGAGGGCAAGAAGGTCCTCGTGTTCGCGCAGGACTCGGCCTTCGGTCAGGGCAACGTCGCGGCGGTCGACGCGATCCTCGGCGGACAGGGCGCCGAGGTCTCGTCGATCCTCGTCGCGGAGGACATCACCGAGTTCACGACCTTCGCGCAGCAGGTGCTCGACGCCAAGCCGGACCTCGTCTTCGTGGCCTGGGCGGGTGCGACCTCGGGTGCGATGTGGCAGTCGATGAGCCAGCAGGGCGTGCTCGACGAGGTTCCGGTGGTGACCGGCCTGGGCGATGTCGCCACGTACGGCGCGTACGGCGAAGCCTCGGAGTCGATCAAGTTCCTCAACCACTACTTCGCGGGCGCGACCGACAACGAGGTCAACGCGGCGATGGTGGAGCACATCGAGGGCGCCGGCGGCACCGCCGACCTGTTCAGCCCCGACGGCTTCAACGCGGCGCTCATGGTGGTCCAGGCCATCGAGGAGGGTGCAGGCGACGTCGACGCCATGATCGCGGCGCTCGAGGGCTTCTCGTTCGAAGGCCCGAAGGGCACGATGACGGTCCGCGAGAGCGACCACGCGCTCCTGCAGGACATGTTCCAGGTGCGGCTCGTCGCCGACGGCGACTCCTTCTCGCCCGAGCTCGTCGCGACCGTCCCGGCCGCGGACGTCGCGCCGGCCGAGGCGGGGTAGACGGACCCATGAGCACCGCAGTCCCGTCCGCGCTCCGCATCGAGGGTCTCGGCCTGAAGATCGGCGGCGCCACCATCCTCGACGGCATCGACCTCGACATCCCGCCCGGCTCGCTCGTCGGCGTCATCGGCCCCAACGGGGCCGGCAAGACGACGCTCTTCAACGCGATCTCCGGGGTGGTGACGCCGACGTCGGGCCGCGTGCTGATGGACGACCGCGACATCACGGCGACCTCGGTCGCCGCGAGGGCGCGGGCGGGGCTCGGTCGCACGTTCCAGACCTCGAGCAACTTCCCCCGGCTGAGCGTGCTCGAGAACGTCCGGGTCGCCGCACAGGCCGCCCGTGGCGGCAGCTACTCGTTGCTGCGCTTCCCACGCGGGGACGATGCGGCCACTGCGGCCGCACGCGACGCCCTCGCCCAGGTCGGGCTCGAGCACCGCGCTCACGCCCCGGCCGGGGACATCTCGCACGGCGACAAGCGCAAGCTCGAGATCGCGGTGCTGCTCGCCACCGATGCCCGGCTCGTCCTCCTCGACGAGCCCATGGCAGGCGTGGGATCGGGCGATGTCCCCGGCCTGGTCGAGCGCATCCGCGACCTGCATCGGGTCAAGGGCTGCACCGTCCTCATGGTCGAGCACCACCTCGAGGTCCTCATGGGCCTCGTCGAGAAGGTCGCGGTGCTCGTGGCGGGTCGCATCGTCGCCTTCGACACGCCGGAACGGATCATGGCCGACCCCCGGGTTCAGGCCGCCTACCTGGGGAGCGCCGCATGAGCGCCATCCTCGAGGTCGAGGGCCTCCACGCGTCCATCAACGGCCAGCAGGTGGTCGAGGACGTCTCCTTCGCGGTCCCCGCCACCGGCATCACCGCGGTGCTCGGTCGCAACGGCGTCGGCAAGACGTCAACGATCCGCGCGATCCTCGGCCTCATCGATCGCGCCGGCGAGGTGCGTCTCGCGGGCGAGCGCATCGACGGCTTGCGCACCCACCGCATCGTCCGCAAGGGCGTCGGCTATGTGCCCGAGGACCGCGAGGTCTTCGGAAGCCTCACCGTCGAGGAGAACCTCCAGCTCGCGGTCCGCCAGCGCCAGCCGCGCCGCGACCTCGTGGACTCGCTGTTCCCCGACCTGGTGCAGCGGCGCCGCCAGATGGCGGGCACGCTCTCGGGCGGCCAGCAGCAGATGGTCTCGCTCGCTCGCGCGCTGCTCAACGACAACCGCCTGCTGCTCGTCGACGAGCCGACCAAGGGTCTCGCACCCCTCATCGTCGACCAGGTCGCCGACGCGCTCGAGGAGGCGTCCACCACCGTGCCCATCCTCCTGGTCGAGCAGAACCTCGACGTCGTGCGCCGTCTCGCCACCGACGCGATCGTCATCAGCGACGGCCGCGTGGTCCACACGGGTCGCGCCGCGGACATCCTCGGCGACGAGGCCCTCACTCATCGCCTCCTCGGCGTCGGCGTCGCTCCCGCGGCGGGAGGCGCCCGATGAGCACGCTGGTCCTGGTCCTGCTCACCGGCGTCGGTCTCGGCGCCCTGTACTTCCTCGTCGCCTCGGGTCTCAGCCTGATCTACGGACTCATGCACGTCCTCAACTTCGCGCACGGCGCGTTCCTCACCCTCGGCGCCTTCATGGGATTCGAGGTGGCGCGGCGGCTCGACTCCACCTCCTGGTGGGCGTTCGCCGTGTCGATCCTGGTCGGCGGCCTCGTCGGCGCGGGCGTCGCGGCGCTCACCGAGCTCGCGCTCATCCGACCGCTGTACGAACGGCACATCGAGCAGGTCCTCGTCACCGTCGGCCTCGCGTTCGCCGCGGTCGCCCTGTTCGAGGGGATCTGGGGCTCCGATCCCATCTACATCCAGGCGCCCGCGTGGATGCGGGAGACCACCGGCGTGCTCGGCGCGCAGGTGCCGAACACCTATTGGGTGCTCATGGCGGCGGCCACCGCGCTGCTGATCTCTCTCGTGGTGTTCCTCCGCTACACCCGCTTCGGCACGATCATCCGCGCCGGCGTCGAGAACCGCGCCATGGTGACCGCGCTCGGGATCGACGTGCGCACCGCGTTCCTGCTGGTCTTCGCGATCGGCGGCTCGGCCGCCGGCGTGGGTGGTGTCCTCGCCGCCCACTACACCGGCTACGTGTCCGCACACCTCGGCTCGACGCTGCTGATCTTCGCGTTCATCGTCACGGTCATCGGCGGGCTGGGCTCGCTGCCGGGCGCGGCCATCGCGTCAGTCCTGGTCGCAGTGCTGCAGCAGTTTGCGAACTACTACCTGGGCGGCACGGGCGACATCATCGTCGTGGTCGCACTCGCAGGGGTGCTCCTCGTGCGACCGTCCGGCCTTCTCGGAAGGAGGTTCGCATGACAACCGCCGTCGCGGCCGCGCGCCGCGTCCCCGTCCCGCTGCTCGTCGGAGTCGGGCTCGTCGTCCTCATGGTCTGCCTGCCGCTGCTCAACCTCTCGGTGCCCGGCGTCCTGCCGACGCCGACCTACCAGCCCGGCACCCTCGCGCTGCTGTCGCTCGCGATGATCTTCGCGGCCCTCGCACTGAGCTACAACATGCTCCTCGGCACCGCCGGGATGCTCTCGTTCGGCCACGCGCTCTACTTCGGCGCCGGCGCGTACGGGCTCGGCATCGGCCTCGAGAACCTCGGGGTCCCGCTATGGCCGGGGGTCTTCATCGCACTCATCGGCGGGCTCGTCATCGCGCTCGTGACAGGGGCGGTGTCGATGCGCGTGTCCGGCATCCCGTTCGCGATGGTGACGCTCGCGTTCGCCCAGGCCGGATCGGTGCTGGTGCGACGCAACTCCGCCGTCACGGGCGGGGAGGAGGGCCTCAGCCTCAACACGGACGGCGTGCCCGACTGGCTGGTCGGCGTGGTGAACACCCGGAACCTGTACTGGGCGACGCTCGCGGTGCTCGTGCTCGTGTACCTCGTGTCCGTGTGGGTCGACCGGTCGCGGCTGGGGCACCTCGCACGCGCGACCCGCGAGAACGAGCTGCGCGTCCGGGTGCTCGGGCTCGAGCCGTCGCGCGCCCGCCTGCTCGTCTTCGTCATCGCCGCGTTGTGCGCCTCCCTGGTCGGCGTCGCGTACATGCTGCTCCAGTCAGGGACCGTGCCGCGATCCGTCTCGACGGACCTCACCATCACGGTGCTCGTCATCGTGGTGCTGGGCGGCGTGGGTTACCGGTGGGGTGCGATCGTGGGCGGTGTGGTCTACACGATCCTCGACCAGCGCCTCACGGTGCTCGCCGGCTCCGACGCGATCGCGTCGCTGCCGTCGGTGCTGCGCGTGCCGCTGTCCGAGCCGCTCTTCATCCTCGGCGTGCTGTTCATCCTCGTGGTGATGTTCCTGCCCGGCGGCATCGCCGGCACCGTCGACTCGTGGATGAGCCGTCGCCGGTCCGGCCGCGCGCACGGGGCACCCGTGGTGTCGGACGATGCGCCGGCCGGGCGCGTCGAGGGCGCGGAGCAGGTCCTGGAGACGGCGGGGCAGGAGGCGCGGTCGTGAACGCCCCGCACACCGTCGGACGGTGGCTCGTCGACAGCGCCGCGCGTTCACCGGAGCGTATCGCCATCGATGACCGTGGCCTCACCGTCGACTACAGGTCGCTGGCCGACCGGGCAGTCTCGCTCGCCGCCCGGTTGCGCGACGGCGGCTACGGTCCCGGCGACCGGATCGCGACCGTGTCCGCGAGCTCGGCCGACCATGTGGTGCTGTTCTTCGGATGCGCCCTCGCGGGGATCGCGTTCGTCCCGCTGTCGTGGCGGCTCACAGCCGAGGAGCTGTCCCGGCTGCTGAGCAGCTCCCGACCGGCGATCGTGGCCGCGGACGACGAGCATGCGACGCTGGTGGCCGAGGCCATGCAGATCGCGAACGGGGACGACCAGGCCCCGCCGGTCGCGATGCTCGGCAGCGCCGGCATCGAGGCGCGCGTGCCGGCCTCGGGCCGCACCGACACGGCGCGCGCGGTCCGCGACGACGACGCGCTCCTCATCGTGTACACGTCGGGGTCCGAGGCGGAGCCCAAGGGTGCGATCCTCACGCACGAGGGCTGCTTCTGGAACAACCTCGCGCTCGCGGGCGCGCTGCCGCTCGACGAGGACGACGTGGTGCTCGCGATGCTCCCTCAGTTCCACGTGGCCGCGTGGAACGTGCAGCCGCTGCTCGCGTGGTGGCGCGGCGCCACCGTGGTGCTGGAGAGCACGTTCCAGCCGTCCCGCGTGCTGCGGCTCATCGCCGAGCGCGGTGTCACGTGCACGATGGGAGTGCCGACGCAGTACCGGCTGCTCGCGGACGACCCGGGCTGGGATGCGGCGGACGTGTCCTCGCTGCGGCTCGCCGTGGTCGGTGGTGCGACCGCCGCCCCGGACCTGCTCGCGGCCTGGGCCGACCGCGGTGTCACGCTCACGGCGGGGTACGGCCTCACGGAGGCGGGCCCGAACGTACTGTGCCTGGCCGCTGCGGAGGCATCGCGTCACCCGGGGGCCGTCGGTCGTCCCTACCCTCACGTCGAGGTGAGGCTCGTCGACCCGGAGAGCGGGCTCACGCTCGACGGCCCGGCGACCGGCGAGCTCCAGGTCCACGGCCCCAGCGTGTTCGCCGGCTATCTGGGCGACCCCGGGGCCACCGCCCGGGCGCTCGACCACGGCTGGCTGCGCACCGGAGACCTCGCGGCGCGTGACGCCTCGGGCGTGTACCGGGTGGTCGACCGGCTCAAGGACATCTACATCTCCGGCGGTGAGAATGTCGCGCCTGCGGAGGTCGAGCGCGCGCTCGAGCAGCATCCGCTCGTCGAGGCGGCGGCGGTGGTCGGGGTGCCCGACCCGGTGTGGGGAGAGCGCGGGGTCGCGTTCGTGCAGCCGCGCGCAGGCTCTCTCGTGTCCGACGATGAGCTCCTCGCGCACGCCCGCCACCACCTCGCCGGTTTCAAGGTCCCGGTGCGGATCGTCCTCGTCGACGAGCTCCCGCGCACCGGTTCGCAGAAGGTTCGCCGCACGCTCCTGCGGGATCGCGCGGCACGAGCAGCGAAGGAGGCGTCCGATGAGCGTCGATGAGATCGACGAGCCGACCTCGGCGGCCGGCAAGCCGCTGACCAAGCGTGGCGAGCGGACGCGCGGCCGGCTGCTCGAGGCCGCCGAGCACGTGTTCGCGGATCAGGGCTATCACGAGGCGTCGATCGTCAAGATCACCGAGCGTGCGGGCATCGGCCTCGGCACGTTCTACCTCTACTTCGACTCGAAGCAGGCGATCTTCGAGGCGCTCGCCCTCGACCTCAACCGGCGTGTGCGCCATGCGATGAGCGAGGAGATGGCGGGAGCCGCCACCCGCATGGAGGCCGAGCGCGCCGGCTTCGCCGGGTTCTTCCGCTTCACCGCGGAGCACCCGGCGCTCTACCGGGTGGTGCGTGAGGCCGAGTACGTCTCGCCAGGGACGATGCGCGAGCACTACCAGCGCATCGTCGCCGGCTACGAGGAGGGCCTGCGCCGTGCGCAGGCCGAGGGCGACGTCGACCGCGGTCTCGACCCCGAGGTCACCGCGTGGACGCTCATGGGGATCGGCGAGCTCATCGGCATGCGCTACCTCCTCTGGGAGCGCACCGACGACGGCGCGCCGCGGCTGCCCGACCACGTGTTCGAGTCCGTCATGAGAGTGGTGCGCAACGCGCTCAGCGCCGGGAAGGAAGGGTGATGGCGACCGATCTCGAGGGGCGCAGGGCCCTGGTCACCGGCGGCGCGAGCGGCATCGGTCTCGCGTGCGCGAGGGAGCTCGCCGGGCGAGGTGCCCGCGTGGTCGTGGCCGACATCAACGCCGAGGCCGCCGACGCCGTCGCCCAGGACATCGACGGCGAGGCCTGGCACGTCGACCTCTCACGCACACGCGAGCTCGACACGCTCACCCTCGACGTCGACGTGCTCGTCAACAACGCGGGCCTCCAGTGCGTGTCCCCGCTCGACGCGTTCGACCCGGACGCGTTCCGCCTCCTGAACGACATCATGCTCATCGCCCCGTTCCTGCTCATCCGCGCCGCGCTGCCGCACATGTACGAGCGCGGTTGGGGGCGCATCGTCAACGTGTCGTCGGTCCACGGCCTGCGTGCCTCCGCCTACAAGTCCGCGTACGTGGCCGCCAAGCACGGCCTCGAAGGACTGTCGAAGGTCACCGCGCTCGAGGGTGGCGCTCACGGCGTGACAAGCAACTGCGTCAATCCCGCGTACGTGCGGACGCCGCTGGTCGAGAAGCAGATCGCGGACCAGGCCCGGGTGCACGGGATCCCCGAGGATGAGGTGGTCGAGCGCATCATGCTCACCGAGACCGCGGTCAAGCGGCTCGTCGAGCCCGAGGAGGTCGCGTCGCTGGTCGGCTGGCTCACGTCCGACGCCGCGGGCATGGCGACCGGCGCCTCGTACACGCTCGACGGCGGATGGACGGCCCGATGACCGCGCACGCCTATCGCCGCGTCGAGGTGCCCGTCGAGGGCGGCGCCCTCGCGGTGGGTGTCTGGGAGCCCACGGGGGAGCCCACGGGCACCGCCTTGCTGGTGCACGGCGTCACCAGCTCCCACCTCGCCTTCACCCACCTGGTCAGCCGTGTGCCCGGCATGCGGTTCATCGCGCCCGACCTGCGGGGTCGCGGCGCCAGCCACGGCGTGCAGGGCGCTGCGGGCATGGCGGCCCACGCGCGAGACATCGTCGCGGTGCTCGATGCGTTCGGGCTCGACGGGGTGCCCGTGGTCGGCCACTCGATGGGTGCGTTCGTGGCCGTGGTGCTCGCGCATCGTGCGCCCACGCGGGTGTCCAGGCTCGCGCTCCTCGACGGCGGCCTTCCGCTCGCGGTGCCGGCGGGGCTGTCCGCCGAGGACACCGTGGCCGCGATCCTCGGCCCTACCGCGGAACGGCTGTCGATGCGCTTCCGTGACGTCGACGACTACCTTGGCTTCTGGCGCGCCCACCCCGCGTTCACGCGCTGCTGGACTCCCGAGCTCGAAGACTACTTCGCCTACGACCTCGTGCCCGGCGACGGCGGTCTGCGACCCGCGACGAGCTACGCCACCACGGTCGACGACACCGTCGACCTCAACACCGGCGACGCGCTTCGTGAGGCGCTCGCGGCGCTCGACAAGCCGACGCTCCTCATGACCGCGCCCCGTGGGCTCCTCGACGAGGAGCCCGGGCTGTACGAGGAGTCCCGCCTCGCCTCCATGCTCGCCGACCGTCCGGCCATCCGGCACGTACGGGTCGACGGCGTCAACCACTACACGCTGGTGATGTCACCCGCGGGCGCCGCAGCGGTCGCCCCCGCGGTGGCCGCCGCCTTCGCAGGGGAGAGGAGCACCGCATGACCGCCACGCAGGAGGACCGCACCGCGCCGATGGACGGCCTGGTGTCCAGGCTGATCGAGACGCCTCGGCTCGTCGCGCACCTGATCGAGCGCGAGGCCGCGGCGCCGCGCCGCACGGCCGTGTTCGTCCACGGCAACGTCTCGTCGGCGGTGTTCTGGCAGCCCACGATGCTGGGACTGCCCGAGGACGTGCGCGCGGTCGCGATCGACCTGCGCGGCTTCGGCGCGTCGTCGGTGCTTCCCGTGCACGCGACGCGAGGCGTGCGGGACTTCTCGGATGACGTCGCCTCGGTGCTCGATGCGCTCGAGACGGGCCCGGTCGAGCTCATCGGCTGGTCCATGGGTGCCGGCGTCGTGATGCAGCTGCTGCTCGACCGCCCGGAGCTGGTCTCCGGCATGACGCTCGTCGCGCCGGTCTCGCCGTACGGCTTCGGGGGCACCGCGGGGCCCGAGGGCCGGCTGCTGCGCGAGGACTGCGCGGGCACCGGCGGTGGCGGCGCCAACCCCGCCTTCGTCGCCGCGATCGCGGCGGGGGACCGGACCGCGGATCAGGCGGTGTCGCCTCGCGCCGTGTTCCGAGCGGCGTACGTGGCCCCATCCGCTGAGCCGGCAGTGCTCGAGGATCTGTGGGTGGAGTCGATGCTCACGACAGCGACCGGAGAGGACAACTACCCGGGCGACGCGGTCGCCGCGGACGGGTGGCCCGGGTTCGGCCCCGGCCGTCGAGGCGTGCTCAACACCATGGCGCCGTGCTGGTTCGACGTCTCCGCGATCGCCGAGTCGGACGTCAAGCCCCCGATCCTATGGGTGCGAGGCGACGCCGACGCGATCGTGTCCGACACGTCGCTGTTCGACCTCAACCACCTGGGGGCGCTCGGCGCGATCCCGGGGTGGCCCGGCGAGGACGAGGCGCCCGCGCAGCCGATGATCGCGCAGACGCGTGCCGTCCTCGCCCGCTACGCGGCGAACGGCGGCACGTACCGCGAGGTGACGTTCGCGGGCTGCGGGCACTCGCCCCACCTCGAGCGGCCGGGGGCGTTCCTCGACGCGCTGGTCGAGCACCTCGGCTGAGAGCGCGTGGCGGCTACGCCTCCACCGCGCGCTCCACGCCGTCGACGGTCGCGATGAGACCCCGCTCGCGAAGCTCGCGCAGGTAGCGCTCCTGCCCCCGCTCGCCTTTTCCGCGGAAGAGCGGCATGAGCCGGGGGAGAGCGTTCGGCACCAGCAGCGCGGCGCGCACCAGCCACGACTCGCTTGGCCGCGGGTACGCCTCGAGCTTCGGGCGGTCGAGCAGCCCCATCATGGTGCGCGCGACGTGCTCGGGCGACTGCGGCGGGTCCTGGAACTGGAGCGAGTTGCCGCCGTCGAGCGCCTCCTGGCGCAGCATGCGCGTGTCCGTGGCGGACGGCAGCACCGAGCTCACCGTGATGCCCTTGTCGCGCAGGTCCAGCGCGATCGACAGCATCGCGCCGCGCAGCCCGAACTTGCTTGCCGTGTAGATGGGCGTCTCGCCCAGCGGGAAGATCCCGCCCAGCGACACGGTGGTGATGACGCGCGGGTCGTCGGACGCGCGCAGCAACGGCACCGCGAGCCGCGTCAGCACCAGGGGAGCGGTGAGGTTGACCGCGAGCTCCCGCTCGATGCTCTCCACAGAACGCTCGTCGAAGCGATCCGCGCTGGTCATCCCGGCGTTGTTGACCAGCACGTCGATCCGTCCGTGACGGTCACCGATCCGCGCGATCAGCGCCTCGACCTGCGCCCGGTCCGTCAGGTCGCAGGACTCCGCGGCGTGGCGGCCCTCGCCGCCCGGAAGGGCCGCGACGGCCCGGGCCGCGGCATCGTCCCTCACGTCGACCACGACGATGCGGGCGCCGCGCTCGGCGGCGAGGGCGCCGAACGCACTGCCGATGCCGCCGGCGCCGCCGGTGACGACGACCACGCGGTCCGTGAGGTCGAGCCGCGCCGTCACGGGATGGTCCAGCCCATGCGCTTGGCTGTGCGGTGCAGGTACTTGGTGATGGCGACGCCGTCGACGTAGCCGGCGTGGCGGGTGGAGTCCACGAACCTGATGCCGCGGGTGAGGTCGGGGGTGTCGGTCGCGATGACGCGCTCGAACTGCTGCCATCGGTCGGGCCGCTTCTCGCGGTCCTCGATGTGCTGGGCGATCATCGTCGCGAGCTGCTCCATGAGCACGTACGCGGCGCCGTTGGTCTCGACGAACCCGAGCCCGTAGAGGCCCTCGTTCCTGGAGAAGGCGGTGAGGTAGAGGTCCGGGTGCGGGCCCTCGCCCATGAGCTCCTGCGCGAACGGGACGGCATGGTGGTAGCCGGTCGCGAGCAGGATGAGGTCGACGTCCTCGGTGCTCCCGTCAGCGAACGTGACGACGGTGCCCTCGATGTCCTTGATCGCCGGGCGCGCGGTGACGTCGCCGTGGCCCAGGTGGTGAAGGAGCTGGGTGTTCATGAGCGGGTGCGTCTCGAACACCTTGTGGTCGGGCTTGGGCAGGCCCAGGCGGGTCGGGTCGCCGTTGAGGATCCTGAGGAGAACGCCGAAGACGCGCTGCTCGAGCCACATCGGCATGGTGGGGCCCTCGTCCGCGAACACGTCGGCGGGCTTGCCGAAGACGTGCTTGGGGATGAAGTGGTAGCCGCGGCGCAGGCTGATCACGGCACGGTCGGCGGAACGGGCGGCGTCGCATGCGATGTCGGCGCCGGAGTTGCCCGCGCCGATGACGAGGACGCGGCGGCCCTCGAGCTCCTTCGCGCTGCGGTACGTGACGGTGTGGCGCACCTCGCCCGTGTAGCGGCCCGGCAGGTCGATGACGTTGGGGATCCACTGGACGCCGGGCGCGACGATGACGTGGGCGTGGTCCGAGGTCACGCCGTTGGCGCGGGTCACGCGGTAGCCGCCTTCGATCTTGTCGACCTTCTCCACGGCGGTGTCGAACTCGATGCGCTGGTCGAGCCCGTTCTCCGCCGCGAACGCGCGCAGGTAGGAGAGGATCTGCTTGTAACTGGGGTAGTCCGGGTAGTCGTCCGGCATGGGGAAGCTCGGGAAGCCCGACATCGTCTTCGACGAGATGAAGTGGGCCGACTCGTACATGGGGCTTCCGGGAGCCTCGATGTCCCACAGGCCGCCGACCCCGGAGTTGCGCTCCAGGTGCGTGTAGGGCAGGCCGCGCTCCTTGAGCGCGTGGGCGGCGGCCAGGCCCGCGGGGCCGGCGCCGATGATGGCGGTGTCGAGCACGGTTCTCCTCGTCGGTGAGCAGTACCGCGATCGTAGGGGTTGCGAGGGACGATGCGGCGGTTGCGGGCCGTGTCGCGGCGAACGGTGGTGACTTTGTTGTGCCGGTTTCGGGGTGCTGTGTGGTCTTTGGTCGCCCGAGTTTCCGATATAGTTAACCGCTGTCACGGGCTGTGGCGCAGCTTGGTAGCGCACCTGACTGGGGGTCAGGGGGTCGCAGGTTCAAATCCTGTCAGCCCGACGTGACGGAGGCCGTTCTTCCTGGTAAATGCCGCGAAGGGCGGCCTTCTTGTTGCCTCCTGAGGGCCGATTTGGCCATCACTTTCAGTACTTGCTTGACGGCTGTTCAGAAGGTGACTCCGGCACCCAGGCCCGTGGAACTGCTTTCGTCGATGAGGTAGGCAGGCCTTCCCCGCGGGCTGTTGACGCGCCAACTGTGCTCCCGGGCGATCGCCCGTCGCGACGCTCGGCAGCCTCATGGATGCATCCCCATGGGACTGGCCCAGCATCGGATGGCGCCACGGCCTACGGCGCCTGCTCCTGAGGGTGGGTCGCCAGCGCTTCCACCGTCACGTCGAGCCACGGCGCCATCGGCAGCGACGTGAGCGCCGCGTGCAGTGCGGTGGCGTCGGTGGCTTCGTAGAGCCCGATTGTCGCGTTGCGGCCGGGGACCCGCCACAGCCTCTTCAGGACTCCCTCCGCGCGCAGCTCCATGGCTCGCACGCGCTCGGCGCTGCGCAGCTCCTCGCGGCGCTTGGTCGGCGTGTCTGCCGGGAGACGGTTCTCGGACCGCACCAGGAACTCCATGTCAGCCCACCTTGCTCGTCTGGGCGGACACGATGTCGCCGTCCGCAGGTGGCAGGGCAGACGCGGCCGCGATCCCGGTCAGCAGGTCGGCCAGCGCCTGCGGCGCGGTCACCATGGCCTCGTGCCCGGTCTCGAGCTCGTGCACCGGCCAGGCGCGGGCACGTGCCCGATCGGCCTGGCCGCGGAACACCCGCATCCAGCTCACGCACTCGATGAACGCTGCGGACACCCGTGCCAGGTCGCCTCCGAGGCGGAGCGCATCGGTGTAGGTCTTCCACGGATGGGCGGTGAGGCGAGGTAAGAGCCAGTCGCGATCGGCCGGGTCCTCGACCCCGAGCACCGTCAGGTCCCGGACCGGGACGAGCCACCCGAAACCTTTCTCGGCCGCTGCCTCCGCCCAGTGGTGTGCGACGTTCTCGGGCAGCAGGTCTCGCGCCGCGTCCCCGTCGTCCGCCACGAACGCGTCGAGGTACACGCGCACCGCGATCGCGTCGGAGCGCCGATCGGCCACACCGCTGACGACCTGGCCCGCGTAGCTGTGCCCGACGAGCACGACGTCCTCGAGCCCGAGGACGTCGATGAGCCGGGTGATGTCCTCGATATGCGTCTCGAGTCCCACGAGGGGGGAGAGCAGGTGGCTCCGCTCGGACAGGCCGGTGAGCGTCGGGGCGTGGACCTCGTGGCCGCCGCGGCGGAGGTGCTCCGCGACCCGGTCCCAGCACCACCCGCCGTGCCACGCCCCGTGGACGAGAACGAAAGTCGCCACCCGCGCCTCCTCATTGAGATCCTGGCGATTCTGTCGACGATATTGTTAACAGATCAGACGCCGTGCGGTCGAGAGCGACATCGGATTCTGAGGATGGGGAGTCGTCCTCGCGCAGCGGAGAAAGCCGATGGACCCGTCACCCCGGCGCGCGCAAGACCGCCGACGCGGCGACGCGGCCGAGGACGGTCTTCAGCCAGGCAAGCCCAGTGTCACGCTGGCGGGACGGATGCCAGAAGGCGTGCTCCGTGAACGTCTCGCTCTCGAACGGCGTCTCCGCGACAGCGAAGTCCTCCGAGTCGCACGCGTTCGCCGCCAGCGATCGCGGCATCAGCGCCCAGTGTGAGCTACGGCGGAGCAGGTGCGGCATCGCCAGGTAGGAGTGCAAGGACGCATGCGGCCCCGTGGTGCCGAGCGCGAGGTGCGCGTCGACGCCGGCGAGCGGGCGCAGCTGGCTGCGCGGCCCGAGCTCGGCGTGCAGCTGAGGAGAGCTTTGCAGGTCCTCCATCGTGAGCTCGGGACGCTGGGCGAACGGGTGCGAGCTCGAGGTCACGACGACGAAGTCGTCGTCGAACAGAGGCATCGACGCGCTCGCGTACGCAGGTAGGTACACGACCGGGAGGACCAGCACATCGCATTGCAGCAGGGCGCCGTCGGGATCCCTGATGAAGGTGGTCGGCGTCGGTTCGAACGAGACTCCCACGTTCGGTGCCTCGTCCCGCAGGATCTCCATGAGCGCGGGGCCGATGCGGAACAGCGAATAGTCGGAGACGCAGATGCTGAACACGCGCTCCGAGGTGAGCGGGTCGAACTCGACGCCCCCCGAGAACAGCTCGCTCGCGGCGTCGTAGGCCGCGCGCGCGGCCGGCCGCAGGCTCTCGGCGAACGGGGTGAGCTGCAGCTCGTTGCCCACCCTCACCAGCAGCTCGTCGCCGAAGTAGCCGCGCAGGCGCCGGAGGATCCCGCTCATCGCGGACTGGCCGATGTGGAGGCGCGCGCCCGCGTTGGTCACATGGCGCTCCTCGAGCAACGCGTTGAGCGCGACCAGAAGATTGAGATCGATGGATTCCAATCGGGCGACCACGGCGTCCTCCTTCTCGTGCGGGGAGCGTAGCAGTTGGTGATAGCGGGCATCGCGAAGAACCATTTCCGCGCACATGCCGCGGCTTCCTACGGTGGGGACACCCGGATCGCCTCGGCGTGCGGGCATGAGCGAACGTCGATGGCGACCAGAGCCGTCGATGGACCGACGGCAGGAGGCCGCAATGACCCCGATCCACAGTCTCGGCTACGTGGCGTTCCAGTCGCCGCGCGCGGACGAGTGGCCACGGTTCGCGACGGAGGTGTTCGGGCTCGAGAGCGAGCAGGACGAGTCCGGCGCCGTCAACCTGCGCTGGGACGACCGCATGTACCGCATGCGCATCGAGCCGGGCCCCGACGACCGTCTGCTCCACCTGGGCTGGGAGACGTCCAACAGGCTCGACTTCGCCGCCGCCATCGACGACCTGCGAGGCAAGGGTGTCGAGGTGGTCGAGGAGCCCCCTGAACTCGCGGACGAGCGTCGCGTGAGCGCGCTGGCCTCGTTCCATGACCCGTTCGGGGTGCGTCACGAGCTCTTCTGGGGACCCGGCCACATGGACCGCACGTTCCGCGGCCAGCGCGCGACGTCGTCGTTCATCACCGGCGACCAGGGTCTCGGCCACGCCGTGCTCATCGTCCCCGACCTGGAGATCGCGAGCCAGTTCTACGAGGTCACGCTCGGGTTCAAGTGCAGCGACATCGTCGACGTCGGCATCGGCCCCATGGCGTTCCTCCGCTGCAACCCGCGCCACCACAGCCTCGCGATCTGGGGCATCCCCGGCTCGCTCGGGCTCAACCACGTGATGGTGGAGAGCACCGACATCGACGATGTGGGACGCGCCTACGACCTGGCGCAACGCAGCGAGTACGAAATCAGCGCGAGCCTCGGGAGGCACGCCGGCGACGAGCAGCTGTCGTTCTACACGCGCACGCCCAGCGGCTTCGACCTCGAGTTCGGTGCCGACTCCCTGGTGATCGACGACGACGACGCCTGGAGCATGCGCCGCATCGACCGACGCTGGGGCAACCGCAGCGAGATCTGGGGCCACCAGTTCCGACCCCTGCCGCCGCAGAGCTCCGTGCACGCGTACCCGGAGGAGGCGACGCGGTGATCGACGTCCACGCCCACCTGTTCTTCGACGAGCTGCTGGGCACGGCCGGAGCGCTCGGGCCGGAGATCCGCAGGGTGGGCGAGGGGCGCCACGAGATCGTCGTCGGCGGCTACCGCTGGCCGATCGGGCCCAAGTCGAGCCTAGCCGAGACCGCGCAGCAGCGGGTCGACTCGCTCGACGAGGACGGCATCGACGTCCAGGTGCTGTCCTTGTCGCCGCTGTGGCTGCTTACGCACACCCCGACCGAGGTCGCGCAGCCGTTCCTCCGCTCCGCGAACACTCTCATGGCGGACTGGTGCGCTCAGCAGCCGGGTCGGCTCAAGGGGTTCGCCGCGCTGCCGACCGTGGACGTCGCCGCCGCCATCCGCGAGCTCGAGTTCGCGGTGCGCGAGCTGGGGCTCGTGGGCGCCTACATCGGCACCGACGCCCGGGCGTCGCTGGACCACCCCGACCTGGATGACATCTACCAGGCGTGCATCGACCTCGACGTGCCGCTCTTCGTCCACTCGACGGTGCCGGGCGTCGACGGCCCTGCGGGCGATCCCCGCCTCGACCGCTTCGACTGGCACGTGACCCTCGGGTACCCGCACGAGGAGACCCTCGCGGTGGCCTCGCTGCTCTTCGGGCGGGTGCTGCTCCGGCACCCTCGTCTGGACGTGTACGTCAGCCACGGCGGCGGGAGCTTCGCGTTCCAGCACGGTCGGTTGCGCGCGTTCGCCGCGCTGCCCCGTTCGCCGATCACGGTCGAGGAGTTCGACGCGCAGTTCTCGCGGCTGTGGTTCGACACGCACGTCAACTCGGAGGAGTCCCTGACGCTGCTGCGCGCGGTCGCGAACCCGGACCGCCTGGTCTTCGGTACCAACTATCGCGGCTGGGACTCGGGATCGACGGCCGAGGTCGAGACGATCGCCGCGAGCGTCGTCGCCAACGCAGGGGTCCTGCTGCGCGCGCCCGAGCGCGTTCCGGCGCACGGGAAGGGAAGGTCATGAAGATCGCACGATGGCAGCGACGCGACGGCACGATCGAGGCGGGCTTCATCCACGACGGCCATGCCGTGCCCCTGCCCGAGGGCAGGCCCGTCGACGTCCTGATCCAAGCCGGCCTGCCGACCACGCTCGCGTTCGGCCGTGAGGTGATCGAGGAGGGTGACCGTTCGGATTGGCGTCCGCTCGACACCGTCCGGCTCGTTCCTCCGCTCGTCCCACGGAGCGTCCGTGACTTCGTGACCTTCGAGGAGCACGTCGAGGGCATGGTGAAGGGCGGGTCGCCCGACGCGACGGTGTCCGACGAGTGGTACGAGGCCCCCACCTTCTACTTCACCAACCCCCACACCCTGATCGGCCCCACCGAGCCCATCGTGCCCCCGCGGACCTCGCGGCTGGACTTCGAGCTCGAGGTCGCCGTGGTGATCGGCGCGACCCGGGAGTGCGACGGCCGGCACATGAGCGTCGAGCGCGCGGCGGCCCAGATCTTCGGCTACACGATCTTCAACGATTGGAGCGCGCGCGATCTGCAGGCGCGTGAGATGAAGGTCAACCTCGGGCCGTGCAAGGGCAAGGATTTCGGCACCACCCTGGGGCCGTGGATCGTGACCGCGGACGAGTTCGCCGACCGCCTCACGGACGACGGGTTCCTCGATGTCCCCGTGGTGGTCGAGGTCAACGGCGTGGCCTTCGGCAGCGACAACCTGTCGCGGATGGCCTGGACGTTCCCGGAGCTCATCGCCTACGCGTCGCGCGACTCGCGCGTCGCGCCCGGAGACGTGCTCGCCTCTGGAACGGCCGGGAAGGGCTGCCTCGCGGAGACGTGGGGCCGCACCGGCGAGTTCGACCCGCCTGCCTTGAGGCCCGGCGACACCGTGCGGATCGTCGTCGACGGCATCGGCGAGACGGCCAATGTCGTCGGTGAGCCCCGTGCGACCCAGCCGTCGATTCCGTCCGCTCGGCGCCGCGCGGCCCGCCTTCACGCTCTCTGAGGGCGCGTGGGGACGATGGTCCCGCGACTCCTTGACATCTGTTCCTTACCGTGGGCACGTACCCAAACGCCGGCGAAGAAGCCGGATCCACCACCCCGAAAGGACGGGTCCACGATGAACCACCAGGAGCACTACGACGACGTGATGTGCGGCATCGGCGCCCTCGGCGAGCACATCCCCGGCACCATCAAGAGCTTCTTCGCGCTGCACCACGCCGCCCTCGCGGACGGCGCCCTTCCGAAGTCGACCAAGGAGCTTCTGGCGCTCGCGATCGCGATCTCGGTGCGCTGCGGCGGGTGCATCACGTGTCATGTCAAGGACGCCCTCGCGGCGGGCGCGACGGCAGAGCAGATCTACGAGACCATCGGCGTCGCGATCCTCATGGGCGGCGGCCCGTCCGCCGTGTACGGCAACGAGGCGCGCAAGGCCGTCGAGGCCTTCACCGCCGTCCCGGTCTGATCCTCCTTCACGAAGGCGGGGATCCCTCCGGTCCCCGCCTTCGTCATGCCCGCGGGCAGGGCGGCCGGTCAGAGGATCGCCACCGGATTGATGGGGGAGCCCACCGCCCCCGTGATCGGCAGCGGCGCTGCGGACAGGAGGAACTCGTAGCGCGAGGTTGCCGCGCACGCGAGAGCGAGCTCGTCCAAGTTCCACATCTCGCCGACCGTCAGCCCCATGTTGGGGATGACGACCTGATGGAGAGGCTGGAACGAGGGCGCGTCGAACTCGTTGGGGCGGACCTCGAAACCCCACGTATCCGTAGCGATCGCCGCGATCTCAGTGCGGTGGAGCCATCCGGCGGTCGTGAGCGAGAGCCCCGGCGCCGGGCCGCCGGCGTAGTCGCCCCAGCCGTCGCGACGCGTACGGCTGAACTGCCCGGTGCGCACCGCGACGATGTCACCGCGCCGGACGATGCTCGAGGTGCCCTGAGCCGCGATGGTGCGCTCGAGGTCCGCGGCGGTGATCGCGTAGCCGTCCTCGAGCTCGCCGCTGCCGGGGCGGAGGGCGCGGCCCACATCGAGCAGGACGCCGCGCCCGACGATGACGTCCGCGGCGTTCTCGATCCCGGTGACGCGGTCGCCGTCGCTCGTCACGACGTCGCCGGCCCTGCGCCCGTTCCACGCCGCGCCGTGGTCGAAGATGTGGCCGAGGCCGTCCCACTGCGTCGAGCACTGCAGCGGCATCGAGATGACATCGTCCGCCCCGCCGATGCCGTGCGGGAAGCCCTGCGAGCCGCGCTCCGCGTCCGTCCCGGTGTCGGTCATCGTGTGCACCGGGTTGGTGCGACGCCGCCAGCCCTTCTGCGGGCCGGAGGTGTCGAAGCGCTGCGCAAGCGAGATCACGCGTCCTGTCCGCACCAGCGCCGCGGCAGCGACGCGCGCGGGGCCGTCGATGTGGTTGAGGGTGCCGAGCACATCGTCCCCGCCCCAACGGCCCCAGTTGCGGTAGGCGAGGGCGCGCATGCCGATCTCGCCCTCGGGATCGTTGCGATCGAGATCGGCGGGGTCCTCGCTCGGCGCGGTCATGGGGCTCCTTCGTCACGTCGAGGGGAAGGCGAGCGCGCTCAGCGTCGTCATCCGGCTAAAGGGGCTGCGCGAGCAGCTTGCTGACGTCGGTCATGAGCTCGGCCGACTCGCGGTTCCTGTCGGCCTCGCGCCGCCACTCCGCGATCTGCAGCGAGCTCTCCACGACGGCCTGAGCGCGCGGCACGCGGCGGGCGTAGAACTCGTCCCAGAGGTCCTCGTCGAGGCGGTCCCGGCGCGCCAGGAGATCCGCCAGGACGACGGCGTCCTCGAGACCCTGGGCCGCGCCCTGCGCGAGCGTCGGCGGGCAGCTGTGCGCGGCATCGCCGATCAGGGCGACGCGGCCGCGGTGCCAGTCTCCGGGCAGAAAGAGCGCGCTCATGCGGGTGTAGTTGAGCGCGGACGTGCTCGTCAGGGTCGTCACGATCTCGTCCCACGGGCCGTGGTACTGCGATGCGAGAGCGCGCATCTCCTCGAGCATCTGCTCCGCTGACAGGTGGGACCGGTCGCGGTAGTCGTCGACGATGTATACGTACATGCTGTCGGGCCCGGTGGGGGAGTAGCCGGAGTAGTACGCCGCTCCGCCGTAGATGAGCTCGGTGCAGGTCACGTCGTGGGCGAGCGGCACGAACGCCCGCCACACGCCGAAATCGAGCATCTCTGGTTGCGTGCGGATCCTGAGCAGCTTCCGCACCGTCGAGTGCAGGCCGTCGGCTCCGACCACGAGGTCGGCCTCCCGGGTCAGCCCGCTGGCCGCGGTGACCCGGGCATGGTCGGCGTCCTGCGAGATGCCCACGACGCGGGTGCCTTCGTGCACGGTGACGCCGAGCTCGTCCGCGCGGGCACGGAGGACGCGCGCGAGGTCCGGCCGGTACATCCCCGCGGCCGCCGGGTACTCGGGGCCGCCCGACCGGTGCGTGTCGACACGGAACAGCTCCGTGCCGGCATCGTCCGGGGCCCGCAGGACCAGCGCGTCGAACACCGATGCGTGACGCTGCACCTCCTCCCACACGCCCACCCGGTCCAGCATCCGCAGCGCGTTGCCCTGCAGGCTGATGCCTGAACCGACGGGGGCCGAGGTGCGATACGCCTCGAGCAGGTCGACCTTGATGCCCTCTGCGGCGAGCAGGCAAGACAGTGCGAGGCCGGAGATGCCGCCTCCGGCGATGACCGCGGACTCGATCGCCGTCATCCCTGTTGCCTCTCGGCCTGCGTGTGCGAAGCCATCGGCTTACGTCCACAGGCGGTGTGGGCGGGTGCGGCGAAGGTGCGAAGATGCACCACCTCGTGGGCGCTGGTTGTCACGGGGCCTCCCGGTGCGAATCGGCGACATTGCTGATCGGCGCCAATCTATGGATGAACCGGCCGGAGCGGAAACAGCGATCGGCGATACCGGCAATGTGTGGGCGCGATGCATGGGGAGACTCGCCGCTGGTCGAGGCGACGCCTGCCATCGGTGCGCAGACGCGGCGGTGTCGGCATCCACATCGCCGGGGGTGATTCCCGGCATCGGCAAATGTCTCTGTGTCGATGGGCGGCGACCTCCCTAGGGTGGGGGCGACGCAACGGCGCGAGCGAGGTGTGGAGCCCCCATGTTCATGTACTTCCCGACCAACTACGTGTGGAGCATGGCCGCGGTCGCGGCTCTCAACAACGGCGGCCTCATCGACGAGGTGGACCGCGCCTGCAAACCGGTGCTCGAGGCGTCGCGCAACGGCGACGACGTCGGCACCGAGCTTCTGTACGAGTCGTGGGCGGCGGTGGCCGATCGGCTCATCGCCTCGGCCGAGGACGATGTCGCGCGTGGTCGGCTCATCGGCGCCGGCGACAAGTACTACCGTGCCTCGCTCTACACGTCGCAGGCCGAGCGCCTGCAGTCTCCCAGCTGGGAGGGCCGCAAGGCCGCCTACCAGAAGTCGATCGACCTCCTGCTGCGGCATGTCGAGCTCTCGGGCGCACCCCTCGAGACGGTCGAGATCCCCTACGGCGACGCAAGCCTGCCGGGCTATCTCTACCGGGCGGACCCCGGGGTGGTCGCGCCAGGCGAGAAGCCGCCGGTGATGATCCAGTGGAACGGGCTCGACTCCACCAAGGAGATGATGTACTACTCGCAGTTCCCGCAGATGCTCGCCAGGCGTGGGATCTCGACCCTCATGGTCGACACCCCCGGATCCGGCGAGGCGCTGCGCATGCGCGGGCTCACCGCGCGGCACGACACCGAGGTCTGGGCCGCCGCGTGCGTCGACTTCCTCGAGGGTCGGGACGATGTGGACGCATCCCGTGCGGGCATCGTCGGCTGGTCGCTGGGCGGCTACTACGCTCCGCGCGCGGCGGCCTTCGAGAAGCGGCTGCGGCTCGTGGTCGCATGGGGCGCGAACCACGACTGGGCCGCGGTGCAGCGCCGCCGACTCGACCGGGAGGGGGAGAACCCGGTGCCGCACTACTGGCAGCACGTCCAGTGGGTGTGGGGTGCATCGGGGACGGACGACTTCCTCGAGCGCACCAAGGACATGCACCTCGACGGCGTGGTCGAGCGGATCTCGGTGCCCTTCCTCATCACCCATGGTGCGAACGACCGCCAGATCCCTCTTGCGATGGCGCACCGTTCGTACGAGCAGGCGGTCAACAGCCCCAAGCGTGAGCTGAGGGTGTTCGATGAGCCGGAGGGTGGCACCGAGCACATCTCGATCGATCACCTGGCCTACGTCGCGTCATTCATCGCTGATTGGGTCGCTGAGGCGTTCGCAGCGATGCCCCAGGACGCGGCTCTGCCGAACTCACGGGTTTCCGGCGACCTGGATCGCGAGCCCATCAAGATCCCATCAGATTCAACCGGGACCAACCGGAGATGACCGGGTACAGTCGGGATGAGGGAGCCGCCACGTTCCCGAGTAATCCGAGGGAATTCGCGAGATTCCGAGACGACCGTGAAGGACCGGAAGATGTCCGGTCCCTGCAGGGGGTCGCAGGTTCAAATCCTGTCAGCCCGACTCGGGAGAAATCCCTGGTAAAAGGCCGGTTTCGATAAGTCGAGGCCGGCCTTTCTGCTTGTCTGCAGGCGGCAATCGGCCGGTCGTGCTTGCCCACTGCCGGTCGGATTGAAGACGCTGGGCCTCAAGCGAGTCTCGGTGAACGCCCTTCAGTAGGACTGGTGCGCGCGCCGTTCCCGCGAAGCTACCGCGTGCGGCAGTCGCAAGGGTCACGACTTCGTCAGGGCGTAGCTCGGAGCCTCGGTTCGGCTACGCGGCGTCGAGGGTGATCGTCGCGATCGCGCCGCCGCCGTCGATCCCTTTGAGCTCGGCCTTCCCTCCGTGCGCGGACACGATGCTGCGCACGAGCGGGAGGCCCATGCCGTGTCCTGTGATGTCAGCGACGGCGGGCGCCCTCCAGAACCGTTCGAATGCTCTGTCTGAGTCGGAACGGCTGAGGCCGGGGCCGTCGTCGGTGACGGCGAGGAGCGCGGAGTTCCCGTGGTGGGCGACGGCTACCGTCACCTGCCCCTCGGGTCCCGAGTACTTGAGTGAGTTGTCGATCAGGTTGCGGACGGCGCTGACCATGAGGTCGTGCGACACGAGCACGTCGACGTCGTCCTCGAAGTTGAGCGCCACACGACCCTCAGCGTCGTGCTCCCGGATCGCAAGCTCGGCCGCCTCGGCGGCGACCTCGGCCAGGGGCAGCCGTTCGCGTGAGGAGGCGAGCTCGACGCGGTCGTCACGGGATAGCAGGAGAAGCTGCTCGGTCAGGTGGGACAGGGACTCGACCGTCTCGAGGGAGGTGCGCAGAGACTCTTCGTACTGGTCGACGGAGCGGCGTTTGAGGAGTGCCCACGACATCTCTCCCATGAGGATGCCGAGCGGCGTCCTGAACTCGTGCGACGTGGCGTCGATGAACTGAGACTGGACCTCGTAGCTGCGCCTCAGGGGGCCGAGTGCGAGCCGCGCCATCGCCCAGCTGACGATCGGTGAGACGACGAGGAGCACTGCGTAGGAGATCAGAAGCACGTCTCGTAGGTTCTCGAGCGCGTGATCAACGGCATCCTCGTTCACGATTCCGGTGTCGGTGGACACGGCGTCGAAGTCGAACGCGAAGGCGGCGAACACGTAGATTCCCACGAAGGCGAGCGCGACCACGGCGAGCATGATGGCGGTGAACATGAGCGTGAGGCGGATGGTGGTCCTGCGGACGATCACGAATGGACCTCCATCACATAGCCGGCGCCACGCCGGGTCTGGATGACATCGCTGGCGCCTACCGCGTCGAGCTTGCGCCGAAGGTAGCGGACGTAGGTCTGGACCACGTTGGAGTAGCCCTCGTAGTTCGAGTCCCACGCGTGGTCGATCAGCTCGCTGGTGCTGACCACGCGTCCCGCGTTGCGCATCAGGTACTCGAGAACGGCGAACTCCTTGGCGGTGAGCTCGATGTCCTGGCCGCGGCAGGTGACCTCTCGTGAGGCAGGGTCGAGCGCCACCTCGCCGACGGTCAGGACAGGGTGGTCTGCCTTGGGGGAGCGGCGCAGCAGTGCCCGTACCCTGGCCAGCAGCTCGAGCACGTGGATCGGCTTCACCACGTAGTCGTCGGCTCCGCCGTCCAATCCGGTGACCCGGTTGGCGATCGTGCCCATGGCGGTGAGCATCAGGATCGGCACGTCCGGGTCGGACCGGCGGACCTCGGCGCACAGTTCGTAGCCGTCCATCGGGGATCCGTTGAGCATCACGTCGAGGATCAACAGGTCGTAGGACTCGACATCCACCTGTTCGAGGGCGGCGTCGGACGTGTGGGCAACATCGACCGCATACCCGACCTCGGTGAGGCTGCGTTGGATGATCGAGGTGAGCTTCGGTTCGTCGTCGACCACGAGGATCCTCATCCCAGGTCCCTCCTTTCGGTGCGCCTCGGTGGTGTCCTGATGCTACGTGGCTCAGTCGGCCTGCTCGGCGCCACCCGGGCTCTTGATGCCGGTGCCGGTGGCGATCTGGAGCCCCGACGCCGCGACTTCGACGGTGAAGTCGATCTCGTTCGTCGATGAGCGGTAGACGCTGTAGGCGTTCTCGGGGAAGTGGCCGGTGCCGGCGCCTCCGTCGAACCACACGGTGACGGTGCCTCCCGCGGGGATGGTCACGCCGTCGAGCGCCTGGTAGTAGGACTCCGAGGCGCCGGTGGTGGTGTCGGTCATCGTGTAGTACATCTCGAGGCCGGTGGCCTCTTGCGGCGACGTGTTCGAGATCGTCACCTGGAGGCAGTCGGGGACGTCGGCGCCTGAGGCGTCGGTGTTGTCCTCCAACAGCACTTGGGTGACCTCCAGCCCCGGGGTGGTGGAGTCGTCGACGATGGGGTCGGAGGCGACGGGAAGGACGGCGGACGTGGCTGTTGTCGCCGTCGCGGCTGACGTGGACGACGCGGTGGTCGCCGGGGCGGCGGACGTCGAGCAGCCGGTGAGGAGCGCGAGGCCTGCGAGGCCGGCGGTGGTGGCGGCTGCGATGCGGCGGTGGAGCGGGTGGTTCATCAGGACCTCCTGAGGGTGTGGATGCGGCGGCCGGATGCCGCCGCGAGGGTGAGGGCGGCGGCCGTGAAGGCGAGCGCGCCGTAGACGTAGCGGAACGTGCCGTCCCATATGAAAGCCAGGCTCTGGCCGTTGTACGTGTCCTTGATGCCGAGCGTCGCGAACGTGAAGCGCTCGTACAGCTTGGAGATGGAGCTGACCTCGAGACCGTTGCGGGCGCTCTCATACGCGGTGAAGTGGTCAAGCACCGCGTGCTCGTCCGTCTTCGCGATCGCGAGGGCCTTGAACAGTCCGCCGGGCACCTGGTTGTCAGGGTCCATCGTGTCGCCGATCTGAGGGATGACGAGCACGACCACGAGCCACGCGACCAGCAGGGTGAGCAGGGCTCCCGTCGAATTGCGGGTCAGCGTCGTGACGGCGACAGCGACGGCGCTCCAGAACAGGACGTAGACCCAGCCCGCAACTCCGGCGAGCGCTACTCGCGCCACTTCGTGCAGCCCGATCGTCGCCCCGCCGATCATCGCGACGGAGGCGAGCGCGATGACGACGATCGCCGCCATGATCGCCGCCCACAGGACTGCGAGCCCGGCAAGTTTGCCCATCACGATCGACGTACCGGAGCGGGCGCGGGTGAGAAGCAGGTCCACGGTGCCGCGCGAGCGTTCCTTCGCGATCGCGCCGTAGCCGATCATGAGGGCGAAGAGCGCGGCGAGCACCTCCACGTACTCCATGCCGCCCCGCAGCAGCGTGAGCGGGAACAGCTGCGGGGCGGCGGGAGTGACTCCGCTGCCGGACGCGGTGACCTGGGCGACATACGCCTCGTAGTCGGCAAGCTGGGCGCGGTAGTCGAGGGAGGCGACGATCACGGACAGGACGACGGCGACGCCGAGCGTGCCGAGCACGATCCAGACGATGCGGTCGTGGCGCAGGTCGAGCAGCTCCTTGCGAGCGAGCGTGAGGGTCTCATTCATGGGTTCCTCCCGTGGTGCGGTCGGCGCGGATCAGGACGGCGGCGGCGAGTGCGAGGCAGGCGAACAAGGCGACGATCAGGGCCGACGCGAGCGGTGAGCCTGTGGACGAGGACTCCAGCAGCGCGGCTGAGGCCGTCTTGAAGTGCTCGGTGATCGCCAGCGGCGAGAGCACCTGGGACAGCCAGGAGAAGGCGCCCGAGTCCTGCGCGGGAAGAGGGACCGGATTGAGAAGGGAGACGGGCCGAGCCGCGGTGCCGAGCTGCGGAATCACGAATGCGATGACGGCCCACGCGACCACGGGTGCGAGCAGCGCGGTGCGCTCGCGCCGAAGCAGCCGCCCCGAGAGGACTCCGATGCCGGCGAATCCGATCAGCAGCAGCCAGGTGATCACCCCGAAGCCCGCGATCGCTAGGGTCTCCGACGCGGACAGCGGACCTCCGACGAGTGCGCTGACGCTGATCCAGGTGATGATCTGGGTGATGCCCACGAGGGCCGCGAGCAGGAGGCCGAGCCCGAGCAGCCGTCCCGCCCGCAGCGCTCGTCCGTCCACGGGGCGCGTGCCGATGAGGGCCGCGGTCTCGGCCTTGCGGTCGCGCAGCGCGGACTGCACGCCGAGGGTGGCCGCCATGAGTGAGCCGATGAGCAGGACGTAGATGACGGTGTTGCGCACGTAGTACAGCGGCGACACGTCGGTGAACGGGTTGGGCTGGGTGGTGAGCCCGTCTGCCAGCACCTGGTCGTAGATCGAGGTGACGGTCACGGAGGTGCGCCAGCCGATGAAGGTGGATGCGGCCACCATCCCGAGGAACGCCGCCACGAGCGCGTACGGCGCCTTCGCGCGCACGCTCGCGAGCAGCTCATGGCGGGCGGCGGTGAGGATGGTGCTCATGAGGTGGTGGTCCCCGCCGCGAAGTAGGCACGCTCGAGCGCGTCGTCCGTGGGGAAGGCGCCGACCGTGTCGGCCAGTGTGCCGTGGTGCACCAGGCGGCCTGATCGCAGGATCCCGATGCTGGTGCACGTCTTCGTCACCTCGGACAGCAGGTGGGTGTTCATGAAGATGGTGGTGCCCCAGTCCGCGTTGACCCGCAGGATCAGCTCGCGCAGCGCCTTGACGCCTTCGGGGTCCAGGCCTGAGGTGGGCTCGTCCAGGAACAGCACCGCGGGCTGGTGGATCAGCGCCTGCGCCAGGCCGACGCGCTGGCGCATGCCCTTGGAGAACGTCCCGACTCGTTCGCGGTCGTGGCCGGTGAAGCCCACGAACTCCAGTACCTCGCCGATGCGCGCCTCGGGGCGGCGCAGACCGGACAGGCGGGCGAAGAAGGTGAGGTTCTCCATCGTGGTGAGGTCGTCGTAGAAGGAGACGTTCTCGGGCAGGTAGCCGATCGATCGACGTACCTGGTGGGACGCCTCGCGCACGTCGTGGCCCGCGACGGATGCGGTACCGGAGGTGGCCTTCAGGAGCGTGGTCAGGATGCTCACGGTGGTGGTCTTGCCGGCGCCGTTGTGTCCGAGCAGGCCGAAGATCTCGCCTTCGGGGATGTGCAGGGTGAGGCCGTCGAGGGCGGTGGTGGGGCCGTACCGATGGGTGAGGCTCCGAATGGAGATGGCTGCGGTCGTCATGCCCACGACGCTAGAGAGCGGGCGATGAGAGGACTGTGAGAGCCCCCTTGTCTGCCTGTGATGCCTGCTAGATGGGCGCGGGGAGACGTTCGGGTGCCCCGAGGCGATGGGCGAGCACGACCGCGGTGATCGCTTCAGCGCACAGCAGAGCGATCAGGACGACGACCTGGAATCGAGCCGCTTCGGCCACGTTCGCTCCGCCGACGAGTGCGCCTGCGAATGCGCCTGGGAGGGTCACGAGGCCCACGGTGCGGGTCTGGTCGAGCGCGGGCACGAGCGCCTCGTGGATCGCGAGTCGGGTGAGTGGTCGCACTGCCTCGCGTGGCGTAGCACCCAGGGCCAACCACGCTTCGACCTCGTCGCGGTGATCGCGCAGCGCCGCGGTGAGTCTGCGGCCGGTGAGGGTGGCGGCGGTCATCGCGCCCCCGATCACGATGCCTGAGACCGCGATCAGCGTGCGGAGGTCGCGGGTGAGGGTCGGCAGGCCCACCACGATCGTGACGGTGACGGACGCGCCAGCGAGAATCGCGACCGCGACGGACGCGAGGGCGTGCTCATGTTCTGCGATCCTGCGCGCCGCCGTCCAGGTAGCGACGGCGAGCATCACGGTGAGCACCACGATCGCCACCGGCGGTGCGGAGAAGACGCCTCGAAGGGCCAGAGCGACGACGGTGAGCTGCGCGGCGGCGCGCAGCGACGCGAGAATGATCGCGCGCCGCTGCGGCACGCCGGCAAACGTGAGCGCGCCGATCGCGAGGACGAGCAGCAGAGCGACTCCGACGATCAGGTTCCATGGCACGCGCATCAGTATGGTGCGGCTCCCTCGGCATCCGTGCGATCCGGTGCGGGCCCAGACGTCGCCGGGGTGGGCGCGAGTGGGAACGCGAGACGCACCTGGGTTCCCGTGGGGAAGAGGCGTGTAGGGCTGATCGACGCCTCGCCGCCGATGCGGCGCATCTGTTCGACGATGATCGCCAGCCCCAATCCGCTTCCCTCGGGGCCGGATCCCGCCTTGCGCACGAACGGTCGCAACGCCTGGTCGATGTCGTCGATGCCCGGCCCGCCGTCGTCCACCGTCACTATCAGCTGCTCGCGTTCGGACGCGGCCGACAGGACGATCTTCGCTCCGTCGCTGCCGTGCTTGATCGCGTTGTCGAGGGCATTGCGCAGCGCCGACGTCGCCGCGACCACCGGCACAAGCGAGGGATTGTCGGCGCCGGCCACGACCTCGAGCTCCACTCCTGCGCTGTCCGCGTCGGCCAGGACGTCGGCGAGCACCGAGCGCAGCACCGTGGTGAACGCCTCCGTACTCGTGTGGGAGTCCGGTGCTGATTGGGCGCGAGCGAGCGTCAGGAGCTGTTCGACGACGTGTCGTGAGCGGGCGACGCCCTCGCCGAGATCCTCCAGCCGCGCACGAAGCTGGGTGTCATCGGGAGCAAGCGCCGCACGTTCGAGTTGCAGCGACACCGCGGTCAGCGGCAGCCGCAGCTCGTGCGCGGCCTGCATGATGAACAGCCGCTCGTGTGCGACCGTCGTCGCCACACGCTCGCGCTGGATGTTGAGGGCACTGAGGAAGCCTTGGAGCTCGCGCGGCGCTCGTGCCGCATCGAACGAGGGCATGTCGGCGCCGTCGCTATGGGCGACCTCGTCGGCGAGGGCGCGCACGGGGGCGAGCGCACGTCGCGTGGCGAGCACGAGCGCGATGAGTAGCACGGGGATGAGGATCAAGAACGGCACGATCGCCGCAAGCGCCGCCGAGCGGGCGATGTCGGTGCGCGCGGCTACCGGCTGGGCGGCGACGACAGCGGGCCCGTCGCCGATCCGTGCGATCGCGATCCGTTCGGGAACTCCGTCGATCGTCACCGTCATCAACCCCGGGGTGGTATCCGACGGCAGGCCCGCGGCGGCGAGCGAGGTGATGTCGATGTCGGTGGTCGGGTCGTCTGCGGCGGGGCTGTCCGTCGTGAGCGTCGAGTCAGCCTGTGCGGCGCTGGCGGCAAGCGTGGCGACTTGAGTCAGCACGTCGTCCTGCAGGCTCTTGGCGCTGGTGAACGTCGACCGATATGACCACGCTCCGCCCAGGCACGCGACGACGAGCGTCAGGGCGGCGAGCGTGACCGACAGACGGCCAGAGATCGAGTGCATGCTCACGCGCCCTGCTCCTGTCGCGGCACCATCCACCCGACGCCACGGATGTTGCGGATCGAGTCGCTGCCGAGCTTCGCCCTCAAGCCGTGGATCGCGTACTCGATCGCGTTGCTCTCGACCTCATCGCCCCAGCCGTACACCTGATGCTCCAGATCGGTGCGGGAGAGGATCGCGCCCGGCCGCGACATGAGGGCGCGAAGGACCGCGAACTCGCGGCGGGGCAGCTCGACCCGCGTGCCGTCCTTGAGGATCGCGACATGGCTGTCGAGCTCCAGGTGCAGGTCGCCGATGTCGAGCGTCGCCGCCTGGGTGACCTCGCCGCGCCGCCTGAGCACCGCGCGCATCCGTGCCATCAGCTCGACCGATTCGAACGGTTTGACGATGTAGTCATCAGCGCCACCGTCTAGGCTGGTCACCCTGCTGCCTACGTCGTCCCGTGCGGTGACGACGATGATCGGAGTGCCCTCGCCGCCGCGCCGCAGTGCGGCGAGCAGTTCGGTGCCGTCGACGTCCGGAAGCCCTAGGTCGAGCAGGACGACGTCGTAGGTGTGCGTCTGGACGCTTGCCGCGGCAGACCGGGCATCGCGCACCCAGTCCACCGCGTAGGCGTCGTCCTCGAGGCGTCCGACCAAGGCGGCGCCCACCATCGCGTCGTCCTCGACGAGCAACACCCGCATGACCGTCCTTCCTGCGCTTACGACTCCCCTTCGACGGTAGCGATCGTCGACTGCAAGGCGGTGACGGCCGTGGCGCACGCGTCCTGCGTGGGCGTGCCGGCTCGCACTGCGGTAAGCGTCTCATCGATCGCGCCATCGATGGAATGCCAGTCCGCAGGCGACTGCGGCTTCATCGCAGCCTCAGACGAGTCCCACGCGACCTCAAGGTCCTTCGCGCGGGCCTTCGCGCCCGCAAGATCACCGGTGTCCACCAGCGACCCGATGTCGTCGACGATCACCGCGATCGAGGTGAGGTCACCGATCGGGGAGGTGGCGTCCGCCTCGATCGCGGTGCGCGCGCTAGACACGTCGGTGGTCGTGGCGGTCGCGGCGGGAGCCATCAGCAAGGCGGCGGCGGCGACTGCGACCGCGCCCGAGCCGGCCCAGGCCATGTCGCGTGCAGGGTGCACGGCAGGTGCTTGGCCCTTGGTGCGGATGCCGTGACGGCGCACGACCAGCTGCTCGCGGGCGACGAGGCCGACGATCACGATGAAGAACAGGATGCTCGTGGTCTCCGCACCCAACCCGATGCCGCCGTAGGCCTTGTCCTGCGACAGGAGGTCGCCGAGCGATGCTCCGAGCGGGCGGGTCAGTACGTAGGCGATCCAGAACGCGACGACCGTGCTCAGGCCGAGTTTCTTGGCAGCCCACACCGCGAGGATCAGGCCGCTGAAGATGAGTGCGCCGTTGCGGAAGCCCAGCGACAGCGCCTCGGTGGCCAGGTCACCTGCGGCGGTGCCGAGCGCGAACGTCACCAGGATCGCCCCCCAGTAGAAGCGTTCCCTGCGGGGCGTGTCGATCGAGGTGATCGCCAGGGTGCGCTCCTCGCGCCACCACACGGTGAAGACGATCGCCAGGAGCACAGCGAACACCGCGGTGCTGACGTAGAGGCTGACCCCGAAGATGTCGGTGAAGAGGTCGGTGATCTGGGTGCCGACGATGCTGACGAGCACCACCGTCGACCAGTACAGGACCGGAACGTAGCGTCGAGAGCGCAGCTGGCCGGTGAGCACTGCGGCGAGCACCAGGAGCATCGCTCCGTCGGTGATGGCCCAGCCGAGACCGACCTGCACGGTGAGGTAGTCGGCGAAGGTCTCGCCGACCGTCGTGGACAGCACCTTGATGAGCCAGAAGGTCGCGGTGATCGCCGGAACCTTGTTCAGGAACGGCTCCAGTGAGCGTCGGGCGGTGGGATCTGTGGTGGATCGGGTTGTCATGGGGCCAAGGACAACCCATGAGACTTAGCGCAGGCTTAGGGCCTCGGGGCACCTCATAGTGTCGGTGTCTGTCCAGCCTCGACCGTGTCGAAATGCATGAAGAGGGTCCCGCGCGGGGGCACGCGGGACCCTCTGTCTTGTTGGCAGGCCGTCAGTCGGTCTCGCCGGTCTCGTCGGCGTCCTGGTGTCCAGGCTCGTTCGGGTTCGCGTCCGGCCCCTGGTCGGCGCCGTCGTCGGCCTCCTCGACGCCTTCGACCTCGGTGGCGTCGTCTGCCTCGTCCACGCCCTCGACCTCGTTCGCGTCATCCGCGGTCTCGGTGTCCGCCGACTCCGTAGCCATGGCGGTCGTGGTGTCCTGGGTGGCAGCAGGGTCGGGGGTGGCTGCGTTTGCCGCAGTCGCACCACCGAAGGCCAGGCCTGCGAGGGCCAGCGCCGTCCCGCTCGCAGCCAGCTTGCGCTTCAGCGTCGTCATGGTAGGTCTCCTTGTTCCGTCGATCGTCGTTCGCGTCGACGGTCCTCACCTTCGCAAGGCGCCCCTGAGAGGATCCTGAAAGCGGCTGAGGACGCTCTCAGGCTCCTCTCAGGGTCGCTGCGCGAGGATCCGGGGCATGGAAGAGACCCAGGTCCGATGCGTGCGTTGATCGTCGAGGACGAACGGCGCCTTGCCCGCACCGTCGCACGGGGCCTTGTCGCGGAGGGCTTCGTGGTCGAGGCGGTCCATGACGGGGTCGACGGCCTCGAGGCGGCGATGACCGGCGAGTACGACGTCATCGTGCTGGACATCATGCTGCCCTCGATGAACGGTTACCTCGTCTGTGAGGCGCTTCGCCGAGCGGAGGTGTGGACGCCAATCTTGATGCTCACCGCCAAGGACGGCGAGTTCGACGAGGTGGAGGCGTTCGAATTCGGGGCGGATGACTACCTCACGAAGCCGTTCTCGTTCGTCGTGCTGGTCGCGCACCTGCGGGCACTGGTCAGGCGCGCGGCTCGCGCGCGACCGGTGATGCTGAGCGTCGGCGGGCTGGCATTGGATCCTGCAGCGAAGACGGTCAGCCGTGAGGGCCAGTCGATCATGCTGACGCCGCGCGAGTTCGGGTTGCTGCACTTCCTCATGCGCCATGCGGGGACCGTGGTGTCGAAGTTGGAGATCCTCCAAGGCGTCTGGGACGCGAACTACGGGGGCGACGAGAACGTGGTCGAGGTCTACGTCGGCTACCTGCGACGCAAGATCGATGTGCCCTTCGGGTGCCGCACGCTGAGAACGGTCCGGGGCGTCGGATACGTGCTTGACGACGACCGCGGGGGCTCGCGGTGAGGCGTGTGCGGGGCGTGCGTGCACGCATCGTCCTCGCCGCCACCGGAGCGGTGGCACTGTTACTTGCGGCGGGCAGTGCGATCTTCGTCGTCGCGCAGCGCCAGATGCTGGTGGACTCGATCACCTCCGAGACTGTCCAGCAGGCGAACGAGATCGCCGTCGCACTCGATGCAGCCACGCCGCCCAGCGACCTTGCGACAGGGGCGGGGGAACAGTGGTTCGTGCAGATCATCGACGCCGATGGCGCGGTGGTCGCGTCGTCCACGTCCATCGAGGGCGAGCAGGCACTGACCGATCTGACGACCGGCACGGGCCAGACCGAGGTCGTTCATGCGTCGAATCTCCCCCTGGGTGAAGGCGACGAGTTCGTCGTCGTCGCCAGGGGAGTGGCCGCGCCCGACGATGTCGCCACCGTCGTCGTCGCGCGCAGCCTCGAGCTCGTCGCCGACTCCACCGCCGTCGTCGTCAGACTCCTCCTGATCGGCTTCCCGATCATCCTCGGACTCGTCGCGCTCGCCTCGTACGTCGTTGCCGGCCGGGCGCTGGTATCGGTGGAGACGATGCGCCGGCACATGAGTCAGATTCAAAGCACCGCACAGCTCGACGCGCGTGTGCCGGAACCCGCGGGCGACGACGAGATCTCTCAGCTTGCGCGCACGATGAACGGTGCGCTCGCACGCCTCGAGTCGAGCGTGGATCGGCAGCGACGGTTCGTCGCGGACGCCTCGCATGAGTTGCGGAGCCCACTGGCGACGATCCGGGCCGCCTACGAGATCTCCGATCTGCACGGCGGTGCCAGCGGTCCCGACGGCGACGTGCTTGCCGAGCTGGACCGCATCGACTCGCTCGTCAGTGACCTCCTCCTTCTGACGAGGCTCGACGACCACGGAACCACGCTCCACCTCGCCGAGGTCGACCTGGAGGATCTGGTCCTCGACGCAGCGCGACGTGCAAGGCTCCGCTCCAGCCTCGACGTGCACGTCGAAGCACCGCCTGCACGCGTGTACGGCGACCGCGCCGCACTCGAACGCGCGATCCGCAACCTGGTCGACAACGCGGTTAGAGCCGCAAACGCGCGAATCGATCTGCGCGTCCAACTGCGGCCCGATCGTGCCGCCGTCGAGCTGGAGGTCGAGGACGACGGTCCGGGTGTGCCCGCCGATGACCGCCAGCGCATCTTCGAACGCTTCGTCCGACTCGACGACAGCCGGGTACGCGACAGCGGCGGGAGCGGACTGGGACTCGCGATCGTCAAGGAGATCGTGCATGCGCATCGCGGCACGATCACCGTCGAAGACGGTGCCAAGGGTGCCAGGTTCGTCCTCACGCTCCGCACCGCCCCCTCATTCGATGAGCGGGACGGCACGTGACCAGCCCACTCGAGCGTCGTCCGCCTACGTCCCCCCCCACCCGCCTGCGCGGGGCGTTGAACGAGCCCAACCAGAACTTGCCCAGACCCCACCATCGAGATCGAAAGGCACCCTGATGCGACACCTCACCATGAACGGACCTCACCTATGATCGGGCTCCACACCAGCCTCGTGCCCGACACCGGCACGCTGCTGCACGCCTTCGGACCGTGGGTGCTGCTCGGCATCGCGCTCATGATCTTCATCGAGTCCGGCGTCCTGTTCCCGTTCCTGCCGGGAGACTCCCTGCTCGTCACCGCTGCGATCCTCGCAGGCGCTCTCGGCATTACCCCGTGGCAGATCATGCTCGTCGGAGTGCCCGCCGCGATCCTCGGCGACCAGGTCGGATACCTGCTCGGCCGCCGCGTCGGACGCCGCTTGTTCAAGCCCGACTCACGAGTGCTCCGACTAGACCGACTTGAGGAAGCCGAACAGTTCTTTGCCCGCTACGGAGGCTTCTCCCTCGTGCTCGGCCGATTCGTGCCCATCGTCCGCACCTACGTGCCCCTCGCCGCGGGCACCGCCGCGATGCGCTACCGCCGGTTCCTGCTGTGGAACGTCATCGGCGCCACCCTGTGGGTCGTCGGCATGACCACCGTCGGCGTCCTGCTCGGAGGCATCCCGTTCGTCGCGAACAACATCGACGCACTCATGATCGTCGTCGTCGTGGTGTCGCTGCTGCCGATCGCGATCGGAGCGCTGCGTCGTGCCCGCAGCGCAAAGGGCAACGCCGCTGACTCGAGCCAGGAGGTGCCGGTCGCCGAGGACAGCCTCCGGTGATCGCCCAGCAAGGCGGAGTCCGGCCGTACCTGCTGCGGCCGACCGTCAGCCTCGGTAGGGCTGTCGGCGCGGTCGCCGCGATGGCAGTCCTCCTGTTCACCCTCGGATTCGCCCTGCGGAGTCATCCGGTGGACGCGGGGATCGTCCGGGGGCTCAACGAGCTGCACGTCGGTCTCTGGGGCGTCATCGCAAGCGGCCTGTACCGCGCGCTTGAACCGATCATCGCGATCCCGCTCGTGATGCTGCTCGCGGCCGTCGTGTGGAAGGCAAGCCGAGACATGCGGCTTGCCCTCGCGTTCAGCGGAGTCGTCGCGTTGACCTGGCTCCCCACCGAGGTCTTCAAGGTCGTCGTCGCTCGCCCTCGCCCGGATATGGCGGCACTCGCGCATCCGTTCTCGCCCGCACAGAGCGACGGCTCGTTTCCCAGTGGCCACACTGTGTTCGTCGCAGCGCTGGCGATCGCGGTCTTCTATCTGCTCAAGGAGACCCGGTGGGCGACCGCGGCGATCCTCGGGGGCGTCATCGCTATCGCCACGATCTCCGTGGCAGTGGTCAGCGACGGGCTGCACTACCCCACGGACGTGATCGCCTCCATCTGCTGGGCGCTTGCGATGGCGCCAGTCGCCCGGTGGCTGACGGTGGACCTGATCCTTCCTTGGCTGGACGGGTTCCTCCCGTCCAGGGCCTCCCCGATGTCGGAAGTCATCGCCCCGCACCGCGAGTCGTGAGGCGGCGCCCGGTGTCTGACACCGCACTTGCCAGTGTTCGATCCCGAGTCGCGTGATCGCCCTGCCGGCTCGACCCGGCATCAACGGGGACTGCTGTTTCGTCGACCGTCGCGAGCGGCGCGACCTCATCAAATTGTCATCAGATTCAACCGTGAACAACCGTGAATGTCCGGATACACTCGTGAACGACGGACCGCCCGGTTCCCGAACAACTTGAGGGAATCCGTGAGTTCCGGGAACAACCGTGAATGACCGGAAAGAGACCGGTTGCTGCAAGGGGTCGCAGGTTCAAATCCTGTCAGCCCGAGGTCAAGTCCCGTGGAGTGGTGTAGCGGTTTCCTTCGTCAGGCGGTGAGTGCGTAGGGCTCGGTCACCTCCTCGATGCCGGTGTTGGGCACGGGGGTGAGGCGGCAGCGGGCGAGGATCTCGAGTCCGAGGTAGCGCCGTCCCTCGGCCCACTCGTCGGTCTGCTCGGCCAGGACTGCGCCGACGAGGCGGATGATGGCGTCGCGGTTGGGGAAGATCCCGACGGCGTCGGTGCGGCGGCGGATCTCCTTGTTGAGCCGTTCGGCGGGGTTGTTGGACCAGATCTGGGTCCACACGTCCTTGGGGAACGTCGTGAACGCGAGGAGGTCGTCGCGGGCTGCCTCGAGGTGGTCGGCGACGGCGGGCAGCTTGTCGCTCGTGTAGTCCAGGAGGCGGTCGAACTGGGCGTGCACGGATGCTGCGTCGGGCTGGTCGTATACGGAGTGCAGCATGGACTTCACGACCGGCCACAGCGCTTTCGGGGTGACGGCCATGAGGTTCGCCGCGTAGTGGGTGCGGCAGCGCTGCCACACCGCCCCGGGTAGGTTCGCCGCGATGGCCTCGACGAGGCCCGCGTGGGCGTCGGACGTGACGAGGCGGACGCCGGCAAGGCCGCGGGCGACGAGGTCGGCGAAGAAGGTGTTCCAGGCGGACTTCGTTTCGCTGGTGGCGACCTGGAGTCCGAGGACTTCGCGGTGGCCGTCGCCGTTGACGCCGGTGGCGACCAGGCACACGGCGTTGATGACGCGGCCGCCCTCGCGGACCTTCATCGTCAGCGCGTCTGCGGCGACGAACGTGAACGGGCCGGCCTCATCGAGCGGGCGGTGTCTGAAGGCGGCGACGGCCTCGTCGAGGTCGGCCGCCATGCGCGACACCTGCGACTTCGACAGCCCGTCGATGCCGAGGGTCTTCACCAGCTTGTCCATCCGTCGGGTAGACACGCCTGCGAGGTAGCAGTCCGCGATGCCGGTGATCAGCGCCGACTCGGCGCGCTTGCGGCGCTCGAGGAGCCACTCTGTGAAGTACGTGCCCGAGCGCAGCTTGGGCACGGCGACGTCGATCGTGCCGGCCCTCGTGTCGAGGGGTCGGTGAAGGTAGCCGTTGCGCTGCGCGACGCGGTCAGCAGACGGCTGGCCCCATTCGGCTCCACAGACGGCGTCCGCGTCGGCGCTGAGCAGCGCGTTGATCATGGTCTGCAGCAGCGAGCGCATCATGTCGGGCGATGCGTCGGTGAGGAGATTGCCCAGCACGCGGGCAGGGTCGACAATGTGGGGTGCGGTCATCGTGATGTTCCGTTCGAGAGACTGTCCAAGGTGAACTCGAAGGTCCTCACGGTGGCCGCTTCCTCATTTACGAGGAGGCTTGCCACCGTCGAGGGCTACACCACTCTATGGGGCACTACTCAGCCCGACGTGACGGAGGCCGTTCTTTCTGGTAGATGCCGCGAAGGGCGGCCTTTGTGCTGACCCCCGACCTGATATCGCACCGCGTGCGTGGATCGTGGCGGCTCGCGCCGCATGCGGGCCATCTATGCGAGTGTCTGAGAGTCGAACTAGTGTTCGAACATGGCTCGCTCGACGTCCGACTCCCGAGAACAACTAGCGGCCGCAGTTGCGGTGTCGGATTCATGGCGTGGTGTGCTCCGGTGCCTTGGCCTCATGGCAACCTCGGGTGGTGCAATTGCGTCCGTTCGGCAGTCCGCTATCCGCGCCGGTATCGACTATGGGCACTTTCACAGCGCGGGGCGGCTAGTCGAGCTCGACGCGCGACCGTCGGTTGCGACGGACGAGCCGGAGGAATATACGCGCTTTGCAGGGCCGCTCGGCGAGGCGGGCAATGCAGTCACGAGGGAACGCGGCAGAGAGTCGGATGTCGGCCGCGACAGCCCCTCCGGCGCCGAGGGCGACGCTGCTGGTCGGCGACCCGTCGCGAGTATGCAATCCCGGCGCGCTCGCGTGGGTCCGTTGCTTTCGGCGGCGTGGTTCATGATGCATGGTGGTGCCGTGTCGTGGCCGCTCGAGCCGGAGCCCTACGATCTGCTCGTTGAATTGCGGTCTGAACTGATTCGGGTCCAGGTGAAGACGACGACTTCGCGCGAGGGCTCGTCGTGGGAGGTGTTCCTCTCTCGTTCAGGCAGAGTGCGCCGTACAAATGGTCCGGGCGAGGTCGACGAGTTCTTCATCGTGGACGGCGGCATGGGCCTGTATCGAATCCCAGCGGCGGACGTAGGTGGGGTTCACGCGATCAACTTGAACGCCTATGCCAACTACTGCGTGGGCAAGTTTGCTTTGCAGGGAAAGGCGGGGACCGTGGCCGATCCGCGTTGACATGACGGGTGCGCGCTGCGCTCGACAACGGGTGACGTTCGCTCCACGGTTGGCCCTGGACGGCACCACAGCCGCGCTGACGCTGGCGTGTCGCTCTGCGGGAGGCGAGAGCTCGAGCGTCGCGAGTGCGGCATGTGGCGCACGCATGGAAAAGCGAGGCCAATTGTCCGCCCCCCATGGCGACGTAAGGAGCGAGAGCACGTCGAGACCCATACTCAAGCGACGCTTTCCGGCAGTCCTCATCGACGCGTCGAGACGGTAACTGTGAACTTGGCATTGCGCGCCACCTGCTCGGTGGGCCCGATCGCACGCTCGAGCAGCGGCCGGTACTTGAGCCCAGAGTTCCACACGCACCACAGCTGACCTCCCGAGCGCAGGACCCTGGCCACGTCCTCGAACATGCGCGGCGCGATGAGGTCGGTCACGGCGGCGCCCGAGTGGAACGGCGGGTTCAACGCGATGAAGGACGCGCTATCGGACGGCCTGGCGCCCAGGATGTGGTCGCGTACCACGGTGACGCGCTCGGCGATGCCGTTGGCGAGCATCGTCTCCCGTGCCGACGCGACCGCGATGGCCGACTGGTCGCACGAGTAGACATGCGCACCGGGATATCGCGTCGCCATCCACGCACCGATGACTCCCGTGCCGCAGGCCAGATCGATCAACGGATCGCTCGGCGTCCCGCCGGTCGGAGCGTCGGGAAGGTGCTCGAGCAGCAGGCGAGTCCCGATGTCGAGCCGCGCGCCCGCGAAGACCCCGCCGTACGCGCGCACCTCGAGGCCCTCGACCCGCGCGCCGGCAGGCATGGGATCACGACCATCGCGCGGCGCGCGGGCGACAAGCGCCCGCGACTTCTGTCGGGCATGGCTGATGTCCAGCTGCCCGAAGTGCTCGCGAAGCACGTCGTTCATCGACACCGACATGTGCTTGAGCCGCCCGCCCGCGACCACGACCACTCCGGGGTCGGCATGCGCGGCGATCAGGCCGACGATGTCGCGGAGAGCGTCGAGGGAGCGGGGCAGGCGGAGCAGAACGATGCGTGCCCCGCGCACCAGCTCGGCGTCGAGGGGGAGCGGACGGAAGCGGTCGGCCAGCCCAAGGCGAGAGGCGTTGGCCTCAAGCGCGCGCTCGCCTGTGAGCGCGTCGATATGCGTGCGGATCCCGCTCGCGCCGGGATGCGCCGCCCCGAGGGTCAGCGCGCCGTAGGTGTCGTTGATCGCCACGATGCCATCTGCCTGGGCAGAGGCGCGCAGCTCCGCCGATTCGTCCAAGATCAATCGATCCGCCGCATCGACGGCGACAAGCCCGGGCGCCTCCACATCGGGCCAGCGCCGCAGCACGTCGAAGATCTCGCTCACGGAGCCGCCAAGGCAAGGAGGAGGGCGCGGGTGGGCACGATGCGCGGGTGGGGGCCGATCACGACGAAAGCCTAGCCGCGGGTAGCCAGGGAGCCCCGCACGGTGCCCGCGTCTACGCGCTACGTCAACGCGGACGCGAGGGCCTCGAGCGTCTCGGTGGTGCCGGCGTCGAGCTTGACGTGCGCGCGGCGGTCGCCCTTGGTGGCGCCCCGGTTGATGATCACGATCGGAAGCCCGCGGCGACGCGCGCGCTCCACCAGTCGCAGCCCGGAGTTGACGGCCAGCGATGAGCCCGCGACCAGCAGCGCCTCGGCGTCGTCGACGATGCGCTCGGCCGCGCGGGTCTGCTCGGCGGGCACGAGCTCCCCGAAGAAGACGACATCGGGCTTGAGGATCCCGCCGCACACCTGGCAATCGGGAACCGCCACGTGTTCCCAGGACTCCGGCAGCACGTCGCCGTCGGGTCCGAGCCGTACGCCGTCGGGGAGCGCGAGGGCGGGGTTGTCCCTCTCAAGGCGAGCTGCGACCTCTTCGCGCGCACACCGCGTGCCGCACGCGAGGCACGTTGCGCCCCGCATGTTGCCGTGCAGTTCGACCACGCGGCGAGAGCCAGCTCGCAGGTGGAGTCCGTCGACGTTCTGCGTGACGAGCCCCGAGACGACGCCGGCGTCCTCAAGCCCGGCGAGCGCAAGATGGCCCGTGTTCGGACGCGTGGCCGAGAATGTCCTCCAACCGAGGTGGGAACCCACCCAGTAGCGCCTCCGCTTCGCCGGATCTCCCACGAAGTCCTGGAAGGTCATGGGCGTCCGCCGAGGGGAGCCGTCCCCGCGATAGTCGGGGATTCCGGAGTCCGTCGACAGGCCTGCGCCGGTGAGCGCGGCGATGGTCCGGCCCGCGAGCGCCTCGACAGCGCGCGAGACCTCGGGCGCTGCGCATGCGGGAGCCCCAGGTTCCACAGTCGTCACGCGGCTCCTCCTCGCGGTTCATGGCATCGTGCCGTGCTCACGATGTTCGCACGGCCGCGATAGCCCGATGGTGCAGAACTTTGGGTACCCGGGCCGTTGAGCCCGGCGTGTGGGTGCGCTAGCCTCCGACTACCAGCGACGATGCACCACCGGGGGCGACGGCTATGAAGCAGGCAGAAGTCAAGGCGCAGGTGCGGCCATACGTCCGGCTGACGTTCGCGTTCACCGCGGTCGCGGCGCTGGCCGGCTGCACCGGCGCCCAGGGCGACGCGGACGCGTTCGAGCTGACCGATCCCGCCGTCGCGATCGTCGCGACCGACGAGGGAGCCGCGCTCCGCATCAGCGGAACGGTGGCCAACACCTCGGACGATGTGCTCGACGACGTCGCGGTCGCGGTCGTCCTAGATGAGGGTCTCGATGACTACATCCCGGCCGGTGCGGCGACTCTCCCCGTCGACGGCGTCGACCACATCTACCCTGCGGACACGCCGCGCTCCGAGGTGCCGTCCGATGGCGCCCGCGGGATCGAACTGGAGGACACGCGGCACCTCGAGGGTACGGGCGACTACCTCAACGAGGTGGCCGACCTCGCCGGCGCGCTGGTCGTCAAGGTGACGTGGGATGGCGGGGAGCAGACCCTCACCACGACCACCGAGGTGCTCGACCCGGACGGCCTTCTCGCGGGCTGATCGTGGCTGCCGCGGATCCGCCCCGGTGTGGGCCATCCGTGGGGGCGCTGTGGGTGGGGTGGGCCGACGCCGCGCGTGAGCCTGGTGGCACCAGCAACCCACGCAAGGAGAAGCCGCCATGACCGCGACCGTCCCGCACGACCAGCGCCCCGACATCCAGGAGATGGTGGTGATCCACCGCGCCTTCCGGCGCGAGTTCGGCATCGTCCCCACGTATATCCGTGCGACCGCCCACGGCGATCCGGGCCGCGCCGCCGTGGTCGCCCAGCACCTGCGTCTGTGCATGGCGGGGCTGGAGATGCACCACACCGGCGAGGACATCGTGCTGTGGCCGCTGCTGCTCGAGCGTGCCGCGCCGTCGACGGGCCTCGTCGAGACGATGCAGGCGCAGCACCATGGCGTGGATGCGCACATCGAGGCCGTCGGGCCGGCCCTCGCCGCCTGGCAGGAGCACCCCACGGCGGCCGCAGGCGAGCAACTCGCAGCCCTGGTGGAGGGCTTCAGCGCCGCGCTTTTCGAGCACCTCGACCTCGAGGAGCGGGAGATCCTTCCGCTGGCCTACCGCCATGTCACCGATGCGGAGTGGCGCCAGATGGGACAGCACGGCACCGAGGTGATGTCGACAAGCGAGCTGCCGATCATGTTCGGGCTGGTCCTGGAGGATGCCGAGCCCGACGAGCGCGCGCGCATGCTTGCCACCCTGCCCGTCCCGGTCCGCGTGGTGCTGCGCACCGTCGGCGCGTGGCAGTTCAACCGGTACGTGCGGCGCCTGCGCGGGCGGTGACGGTCGCGCATCGTCCGGCGATCGCGGCCCCGTCCGCGGCCCGGCCGTCGGCCCACTCCCGCGCGAAGGCGGCCGGGTCGAGCGCGACACGCGCCTGCTCGAGACCGCGGTCGGCGAGCGTGCGCGCGATCGGGAAGGTCGGATCCACCGCATCCGCCACCGAGACCGCCGCGGCGGCGCCGAACAGCCACGCCGCGGACTTGGGATCGCCGACGCGCAGCGCGACGCCGGCGAGCGCGGGCAGGGCGTAGCCCAGCGTCCAGCTCAACCGACCGGTGACCGAGAGCGCCACCGACTCGCCCAGAAGCGCCGCGGTGGCGCCGGCGTCGCCCTCGATCTCCGCGAGCGTCGCGTGCACGTTGAGCGCGGTCGCGAGGGTGAACGGGTTGCCCAGCTCGCGCGCGCGATCGACCGCGTCCGCGACCTCCGCCCCGGCCAGCACGAGATGGCCGGACGCGAGCGCCACCTGAGCCCGCGCGATCCGGGCATGGGCCAGCACCCACGCGCTTCCGGCCGCCCGGGCCTGCGACTCGGCCTCGTCGAGCACGGACGACGCCGCATCGAGGCGACCCGCGAACACGGCCGCCTGGGCGAGCAGCGTCAGGCTGACGCACGTGATGGACGGATCCACGACGCGCCGGCATGCGGCGGAGGCGCGGTCGGACTCCCGCGCCATCGCGACGCGCTCGCCGGTGAGGAGCAGCAGCCCCAGCCGCGCCGTGAGAACCCGGCAGCGGGTGGCGTCCTGGAGCCCGGCGCCGACGCGGTCGAGCCACTCGAGCCCCTCGCGCGCGTGGCCACGGAGCGCGAGGTAGAGCCACAGCCGCGCCGCCAGCTCGCCCGCATCGTTGTCGCGATCGAGCTCCACCAGGCGCAGGAACGCCGCGCGCAGGTTGCCGTGATCCGCGTCCAGCCTGTCGAGCGTGGGGATCAGCCGGGCACCCTCGAGACCGGCGGCTGCGGCTGTCGCGACCGTGCGGAAGTACGCGGCATGCGCATCCGCGGCGGCGTGCGCGCCGCCAGCGGCGTGCAGCCGCGCCATGGCGTACCGGCGCACGGGCTCGAGCATGCGGTAGCGCGGCTCGCCCCCAGGCACATCGATGCGCATCACCAGGGACTGCTCGAGGAGCGCCGCGAGGACGGGCCACGACGACACGCCTGAACCGCCGCCCACCGCGCCCGCCAGGCGGACATCGGTCGCGACGGCCTCCATGGCGTCGAGGGAGAAGCCCCCGATGAAGACGGACAGCCGCTCGAACAGGACGATCTCCTCGGGCTCGAGCAGGTCCATGCTCCACTCGAGGACGTGCTCCATGCTCAGGTGCCGCGGAGGAAGGTCCTGCGGCGCGCCGCCGAGATCGACCCGCCCGAGCATGGCGAGCAGCGCCCGGGGCGTGAGCAGACGCAGGCCCGGCGCGGCGAGCTCGAGCGCGAGCGGGATCCCGTCGAGCCGTCGCGCGATGGCGGCGAGCGCGGCGGCGTCCTCTCCGGTCCGGGGAAGCTCGCGGCCCGCGGCGCCCGCGCGATCCAGCAGGAGCCGCACCGCGGGCGAGGACATCACGGCATCGCTCGCCGTCGAGGCAGGGAGGGTGAGCGGGGATACCGAGAACTCGAACTCGACACGGATCCTCAGCGCCGCGCGGCTGGTCGCGAGCACGACGAGTCCGCGGCACCGCGCGACCAGGTCGGCGAGGATGGCCGCGATGCCGGCGACCTGCTCGAGATTGTCGAGGACCAGCAGCACCGGTGCGCCGTGGAGGTGGCGTGCGAGCTCGCCGAGGGGGTCCTGGTCGATGAGGTCGGGCCTGCCGAGCGCCGCCGCGATGCGGGGGAGCGCGTGCACGGCTTGGCGGACGGGGGAGAGGTCGACGGCCACGGCGCCGCCGGGAAAGCGGTCCGCCTCGGTCCCGAGGACGTCGAGCGCGAGACTCGTCTTGCCGATGCCGCCGGGGCCCGTCAGCGTGATGAGCCGGTGGTGCCCGCCCGCCAGCAGGGCGCGGAGGTCCGCGATCTCGGACTCGCGCCCGACGAGGTCGCCGGGAGGTGCAAGCGGCGTGGCCGTGGCGACGGGCGCGGCCGCCGCATCGGGCCAGGCAGGGTCGCGATCCGATCGAGCCCCCGGCTCCGCCGCCACGACCCGGCCGGGCACGGCGGCGACGAGCGCGGCCCGCTCATCCTCCGTGAGCCCCAACCCCTCGGCGAGGGCACGCACGGTGTGAGGGTACGGGCGGCGGCGCTCGCCCCGCTCGAGCGCGCCGATCGCCTTCGCGGTGATGCCGGAACGCTCCGCCAGCTCCTCCTGGGTCAGCGCGCGCGACTCGCGCAGGCGCCGCAGGACGGCGCCGACCCCCTCGGGCGTGATGTCGTGGCCCACGTCGGCACGCTAACAGGGTGGACGTCCGGCCGCAGGAGGACGCCCAGGACCCCGGCCGGTGTGGCGCCGGTGTGGGTCCGCTGTGGGTGTGGCGAACGGGGCCGGGCGAGAAGGCTGGGAGGCGGGCGGCAACGGCCGTCCCTCCACGAAAGGAACCACCATGTCCGCCGTCCCCGCACCCTCCGTCAAGGCTCCGACAGTCCCCTCCGTCGAGCCGCGCACCGCCTCCTACGGCCGCCACCTGCGCGGCATCCTGCTCGCGGCGTTCACCCTCTCCGCGGCCCACACCGTCTACGCCTGGCTCGCCGGCATCGAGGACCCGACGTTCACGGTCACCACGCCCCTCGCCTGGGCCTTCTACGGCGTCGCCTTCGCTATCGCCTGGCTCTCCGGACGCCCGGCACGCTGGGCGCAGCTCACCGTGCTCGGCTACCTTGCGGTGCTCCTCGGAATCTCGATCTTCTACTACCCGACCACGTTCGGCCCCGCGCAGCAGACCACCTTCGGGTGGTTCGAGAACGACGTCTACGTGGGCGTGCTCGTGACCGCCGCCTACCTGGGTGTGCAGCGGCTCCGCGGCGTGGCGATCCGCGAGGCCTGAGGGCGCCGTCGCCACCGCTCGCGCACAGCCCCGACCGGGGCGACAATCAAGGCGTGACCCAGAGCGTCGCGATCGACATCGCGGCCCCGCCCGACCGGGTGTGGGCGGTGCTGAGCGACGTCGACCACTGGCCGGAGTGGACACCCACGGTCACGTCGGTGACCCGGTCCGACGACGCCCCGCTCCATGTGGGCACCCACGTGAAGGTGGCGCAACCCAGGCTCGCCGACGCCGACTACGCCGTCACCGAGCTGGATCCCGGCCACTCCTTCACCTGGGTCGCCACGCACCCCGGCCTCGCCACCACGGCCCGCCACGAGGTCGACCCGCTGCCCGACGGCGGCACCCACGTGACACTGTCGATCACCCAGGGCGGGCTGCTCGGCCCCCTCATGGGCCGCGTCTACCGGGGCCTCACCGACGAGTACCTCCACCACGAGGCGAACGGCCTCAAGGCCAGGTGCGAAGCGGCCTGAGCGAGCGGGTCAGACCGTGCGACGTGGAGGCGCCGGTGGCACCTCCTTGGCGGCGATGATGGTGTCGCCCACGATCCGCACGGTCCCGCGCCGGGTCTCGACCACCACCTCCGCCGCGTCCACGCTGACGAGGGTGCCCAGCGCATCGGTCGCCTGCCCGTCTTCGAACAGGTACCGCACCACCACGCGATGCCCGGGCGCGGGCAGCCGGATCACGCCGTCACCACTTCGAGGGCGCGTAGTCCTTGAGGAACACCCCGAAGAGGTCCTCGCCGCCCTCGCCGCGCACCACCGGGTCGTACACCCGGGCGGCGCCGTCGACCAGGTCGAGCGGCGCGTGGAAGCCCTCCTCGGCCAGCCGCACCTTGGTGGGGTGAGGACGCTCGTCGGTGATCCAGCCCGTGTCGACGCTGGTCATGAGGATCCGGTCCGTCTCGAACATCTCGCGCGCGCTGGTCCGGGTGAGCATGTTGAGCGCCGCCTTCGCCATGTTGGTGTGCGGGTGGCCGGGGCCCTTGTAGCCGCGCTCGAACACGCCCTCCATCGCGGAGACGTTCACCACGTAGGAGCGACCGGTGGACGATGCGGCGGCCGCCTGAGCGAGCGACGCACGCAGGCGGTTGATGAGGATGAACGGGGCGGTCGAGTTGCACAGCTGCACCTCGAGCAGCTCGAGCGGGGTGACCTCGCCGACGGCCTGGATCCACGAGTTGGTGTCGTGGAGGTCGGGCACCAGCCCGCCCGCGTCGATGGCGGTGCCGTCCGCGAGCCTCTCCAGCGACGAGGACCCGGGCGCGAGCGCGAGGTCCGTGAGGCGCTGCGCCTCGGCGGCCGCGGCGCCGGCGCCCATCTCATCGAGATGCGCGGACGCGAGGAGCGGATGCGTGGCGACGCTCGACTCGATGCTGAGCGGGTGCGCGTCGTTGGTGCGGCCAAGCGTGAGGAGGTGCGGCCCCTTGCCGTCCTCCCACAGCCCGTGCGGGATGGGCACAGACTCGGCTTCGACCAGCGGCGCGTACGCGCCGGGGGAGCGGCGCACCGTCTGAGCGGCGTTGTTGATGAGGATGTCGAGCGGTCCATGCGCCGCGACCGAGTCCGCGAGCGCGACCACCTGGGCGGGATCGCGCAGGTCGATCCCCACCACAGTGAGCCGGTGGAGCCAGTCCGCGGCGTCGGGCATGGCCGCGAAGCGACGCACGGCGTCGCGCGGGAACCGGGTCGTGACGGTGAGGTCGGCACCGTCACGGAGCAGCAGCAGGGCGATGTGCATGCCGATCTTCGCGCGCCCGCCCGTGAGCAGAGCGCGCTTGCCGCGCAGGTCGGTGCGCGCGTGGCGCTTCGCGTGCCCGGTCGCCGCGCAAGCCGGGCAGAGCTGGTGGTAGAACGCGTCGACCTGCGTGTACTTCTGCTTGCAGATGTAGCAGGGACGCGCCTTGAGGTAGGTGCCCGCGGTGGGCGCCGAGGCCCGCGCCTCGAGCGTCAGCCCGCGGGTCTCGTCGTCGATCCTGTCGGCGGCGCCGGTCGCGGTGGCCGCGACCACGGCCGAGTCCGCCTCGGCGATCGCGGCGCGGCGGTCGCGCCTGCGGCTCTGCTTGACGGCCTTGATCATCGCCGCCGTCGCGTTGCGGACCGTGCTGAAGTCCGGGTGGTCCTCGTCGACGTCGTTCAGCGACGCCAGCACGCGCAGCGTGGTGGCGAGGTCGTCGGGGTCGATGACGTGGCTGGGGGGAGCGTCGGCAGGGGTCTCGGGCACTCGCTCGATTCTACCGGCGCCCCCCACGGCGCGACGTCAGTCCCAGCGCGGCTTGCGCGGGCGACGGTCGTCGCCCCGCGAGTCGCCGCGGAAGTCACCGCGCGAGTCCCCGCGGTCGCCGTAGCGGCCGCCACGCGATCCACCCCGCGAGTCGCCTCGCGAGTCGTTCCGGTCGCCGTACCGACCTCCACGGGATCCGCCGCGCGAGCCCGGCCCGCCGTCGGGCTTGATCTCGATCAGCCGGCCGGAGATGCGCGTCCCGCTCAGGCGGTTCAGCGCCGAGGGCGGCAGCGTCGACGGCAGCTCGACCAGCGAGAACTCGGGCTTGATGGTGATCTTGCCGAAGTCGCCGCGCGCGAGCCCACCCTCGTTCGCGAGCGCGCCCACGATCTGCCGGGGCTCGACCTTGTGGCGCTTGCCCACCTCGATCCGGTAGGTCGTGAAGCCCTCGCTGGGCCCACGGCCCCGGCGGTCGTCGTCGCGGCCCGCACCCCGCGCATCGTCCCGCGCACGGTCGCGCGTGCCGCGGTCGGGAGCGAACTGCTGACGCTTGGGCTCGTCGGCCGGGTCCAGCAGCAGGGGAGTCTCGCCCTGCGCGACCACCGCGAGGGCCGCGGCCACGTCCGCCTCGGGGACGTCGTGGTGCTCGACGTAGTGGCCGATGATGTCGCGGAAGCGGCTGATGCGGTCGGCCTGCTCGAGGGCGGCGGTGATCGAGTCGTCGAAGCGTGCGAGGCGGGTCGCGTTGACCTCGTCGGCGCTGGGCCAGTGCATCTCGGTGAGCGGCTGGCGCGTGGCCTTCTCGATCGCGGTGAGCATGCGGCGCTCGCGCGGCGTGATGAAGCTGATCGCGTCGCCGGTGCGGCCCGCACGGCCGGTGCGGCCCACGCGGTGGACGTAGGACTCCGTGTCGATCGGGATGTCGAAGTTCACCACGTGGCTGATGCGCTCGACGTCGAGACCGCGGGCGGCCACGTCGGTGGCGACCAGGATGTCGAGCTTGCCGTCCTTGAGCTGCTTGATGGTGCGCTCGCGCTGGGCCTGCGCGACGTCGCCGCTGATCGCGGCGGCCGCGAGGCCACGGGCGCGGAGGCGCTCGGCAACGGTCTCGGTGTCGTTCTTGGTGCGTGTGAACACGATCATCGCCTCGAAGTTCTCGACCTCGAGGATGCGGGTGAGCGCGTCCATCTTCTGCTGGTACGACACCACCAGGTAGCGCTGGGTGATGGTCGACGACGTGGTGGTCTTGCGCTTGACGGTGATCTCGGTCGGGTCCGTGAGGTAGCGCTGGGACAGGCGCCGGATGGACGCGGGCATGGTCGCGGAGAACAGCGCGACCTGCTTGTCGTCGGGCGTGGACGCGAGGATGGTCTCGACGTCCTCGGCGAAGCCCATCTTCAGCATCTCGTCGGCCTCGTCGAGCACCAGGTACTTGAGCTCGGACAGGTCGAGCGTGCCCTTGTCGAGGTGGTCCATGATGCGGCCAGGCGTGCCGACGACGATGTGCACGCCGCGGCGCAGCGCGGACAGCTGGACGCCGTAGCCCTGGCCGCCGTACACGGGCAGCACGTGGACGCCCTTGATCTCCGCGGCGTAGCGCTCGAACGCCTCGCAGACCTGGAGCGCGAGCTCGCGGGTGGGGGCGAGCACCAGCGCCTGCGGCGCCTTCTGCGCCTTGTCCAGGCGCGCGAGGATCGGCAGCGCGAACGCGGCGGTCTTGCCGGTGCCGGTCTGGGCCAGGCCCACCACGTCGCCGCCCTCGAGCAGCAGCGGGATGGTCTCCGCCTGGATCGCGGACGGCGTCTCGTACCCCACCGCCTTCAACGACTTGAGAATCGGGCCGTCGAGGCCGAGGTCGGCGAAGGTCTGCGTGGGCGCGTCAGCGGCGTCGGTCTCGGGGCTGTCGGAAGTCATGTGACAACCGTAGGCGTCCGCGGTCCCGTACGGGGACCAAGCGGGCGTTTTGGTCGCGATCGATCGGTGCCGCGCGCCCGGCGCGGCGGCATTGGCGGTGCCTACGATGGCCGCGTGAGCATGTCCATCGCCGGGCGGCCGCACCGTCCGCCTGGGCGCGCGCGCCGGTGGATCGGCAGGGTCGCCGCGGTCGTGGTCGCGCTCGCCGCGTGCAGCGGCGGAGGGGACGATGCCCCGGCTGGGGGCGACGCCACGTCCGGGGGCGCGCAGGCGGACCGTCCGTACGAGGTCCACGTGCCCCCTGCGGCGGGAGAGTCGCCGCCGTTGCTCCTGGTGCTGCACGGGTACGGCATGACCGGCGACCAGCTCGTCGACATCTACGACATCGACACCCTGTCCGAGCAGCTCGGCCTCGTCTACGTCGCGCCCGACGGCACGCCCGACGAGTCCGGTCGCCGCTTCTGGGACGCGAGCACCGCGTGCTGCAACTTCACCGGCACGCCCGTCGACGATTCGACCTACCTGGCGGACCTCGTCGACGCGGTGGTGGCGGAGCACGGCATCGACCCTGCGCGGGTGTTCGTGCTCGGCGTCTCGAACGGCGGCTTCATGGCGTACCGCCTCGCGTGCGAGCATGCCGACGCGTTCGCCGCGATCGCGAGCGTCGCGGGCGCGAACGCGCCGCCCGGGGAGTGCGCCGCGGACGTCGCCATGAGCGTCCTCGAGGTCCATGGCACCGCCGACGACACCATCGCGTACAGCGGCGCGTCGATGGGCGCCACGACCTACCCCTCGGCGCCCGACGGCGTGACCGCCTGGGCGGACCTCGACGGCTGCGACGCGCGGCTGCTCGAGCAGGACGGCGCCCTGGACCTCGAGGCGACCATCGACGGGGCGGAGACGAGCGTCGCGAGCGCGCCCGATTGCCCCGAAGGCGTGGCAGCGGAGCTCTGGACCGTGACCGGCGCCGACCACGAGATGGACTTCGGGCCGGACGCCGTGCCGGCGATCCTGGATTTTCTGCTCGCCCATCCCCGGGCGGGGACATGAGGGGGACGATGCGCGGGCCGGCTCTCACGCAGGCTCGGCGCCCTCGGCCTCCGCGACGATCCTGTTGACCATGCCGCTGAAGATCAGTCCGTGGAACGGCAGCATCGCCAGCCAGTACAGGCGCCCCGTCAGCCCTCGGGGGAAGAAAACCGCACGCTGGCGGTACACGGATCCGGACGGCGTGGGCTCGACCCCGAGCTCGAGCCACGCCTGGCCCGGCACGCGCATCTCGGCCCGCAGCCGCAGCAGCCGCTCGGGCTCGACCACCTCGACCCGCCACACGTCGACCGCATCCCCGACGCGGAGGTCGCCACGCGTGCGCCGGCCCCGCCGCTGACCCACGCCACCGACGACCCGATCCATGAGCCCCCGTGCGGCCCACAGCACCGACGCCGAGTACCAGCCCGTGGCGCCGCCCACCGCGGTGATGACGTCCCACACCGGTCCCGGCCCCGCGCTCGTGACCTTGCTGCGGGCGTCCTGGAAGACCGTCCTCCCCGCCCAGTCGGGATCGCTGGGCATCGGGTCGCTGGGAGCGCCGAGGACGCGGGAGTCGACCCAGCTGGTCTCGACCTCGTCGATCTCGACGCGTCCGAGCGCGAGCCGGACAGCCTCGCGGTAGCCGGTGAGCCCGCCGGGCGGCGGCGGGATCACCCCGGCCACCGCATCGTCCCTCACCACGCACGAATGCAGCAGCGACTCGACCAGCGGGCGCGCGATCTGACGGGGCACCGGCGTCACCAGTCCCACCCAGTGCGACGCCAGGCTCGGCGTGAGGACGGGCAGCGCGGTGATGCCGCGACGGGGGAGCCCGGCGACGGCGGCGTAGCCGTTCATCATCTCGGAGTACCGCATGACGTCGGGCCCGCCGATGTCGAGCTCGCGGTTGACGTCGGCCTCGATCCGGGCGGCGGAGAGCAGGTAGTGCATCACGTCGCGCACGGCGATCGGCTGGATGAGGTTGCGCACCCACCGCGGCGCGGGCATGTACGGCAGCACCTCGGTGAGGTGGCGGATCATCTCGAAGGACGCGGACCCGGACCCGATCACGACTCCGGCCTGCAGCACGATCGTGGGCGTCGCGGACGCGAGCAGGATGTCGCCCACCTCCTTGCGGGACGCCAGGTGGGGCGAGAGCTCGACGCCGTCGGGGTGCAGTCCAGAGAGGTAGACGATGCGGCGGGGACGATGCACGGAGGCCGCCTTCGCGACGGTGAGGGCGATGGCCCGGTCGAGCCTGCCGTAGTCACGGCCGCTGTGCATGGAGTGGATGAGGTAGTAGACGAGGTCGACGCCCGCCATGGCCCTGTCCATCGCCGCCGGGTCCGCGGCGTCGCCCTCGATCACCTCGATGCCGTCCGCCCACGGCAGGCCCGTCAGCCGCGCCGCGGATCTGGTGAGCGCGCGCACGCGGTAGCCGCCGGCGAGCAGGCGTGGCACCAGGCGTCCGCCGATGTAGCCGGTCGCCCCCAGCACCAGCACGAGCGGCGCGCTCCCGTCCGGGCCCGGCAGTGCGCGGAGGTGCGCCTCGGTGCCGAGGGGGCTGCTGAGGCCGGCGGGGTCGAGCGGGGCGGGGCGTGCTGCGGGCATCGGTCCTCCGTCGCGTCGTCGCCAGCGGGTGCTCTGACGGAACCATGGCGGGGGAGCGCGGTATTCCCGGACCGCCACCGCTAGGGTGAGCGCGACGAAGGGGGAGGTACATGGTCAAGGTGGTGCGCATCGGGTCGCGGCTCGACCTCGCGGGAGCGGCGGTCGGCCTCGCCGCGGTGGCGGTCTCGCTCACGCCGTCCCTCCTGCCTCGCCCCGCGTGGGGCCAGGGCCTCGTGTCGGGTCTGGCGTTCGGCGTCGGCTACGGCGTCGGCGTGCTGGCATGGCGCGGCATCGCCCGCCTGTCCCGCGGCCGCCTCCCCGAGGCGGCCGAGGCGCGGGCGTGGATCGTCGCGCTCATCGGCCTCGCCGGTGCCGCCGTCCTCATGCCGTTCGCGGTCGACTGGCAGAACTCGGTACGCGAGGCCGTCGGGATGCCGGACACGGACGGCTTCGATTGGATGGTCGCCGCACTCGCGTTCGCCGCCGGTTCGTGGCTCGCCTTCGCGATCGGGCGCGGCGTCGCGGCCGGGTACCGCCGCCTGTGGGCGCTCATCTCGCCCCGCATCCCCGGCCGCGCGTCGCGACCGCGCCTCGCGCGGCTCGGCGGCGGCGCCGCGACCGTGGTGGCGATGCTCGCGGTCTTCTCCGTGGGCCTGTCGGTGCTCTCGTGGCTGCTCACCCTCGCCTCCGAGCACGCGAACCGCCAGTACGACCCGGAGTACATCCAACCCACCAGCGCGCTGCGCTCCGGCAGCCCGGACAGCCTGGTGCCGTGGGATCAGATCGGCCAGGCCGGCGTGAAGATCGTCGCCGGCGGGCCCACCGCGGACGAGATCGAGCTGGTTACCGGCGTGCCCGCGCAGGAGCCGATCCGCGTCTACGTGGGCGTCGACGTGCCCGGCACGTTCGAGGAGAAGGCGCAGCTGGCGGTGCAGGAGCTCGAGCGGACCGGCGCCGCCGACCGCTCGGTGCTGATGATCGCGGGCACCACCGGTTCGGGCTGGCTCGACCCGGCCGCGATCGACGGATTCGAGTACCTCCACGCGGGCGACACCGCGATCGTGAGCCTGCAGTACGGCGCGACCGGCAGCCCCGTCTCCGCGCTGCTCACCCCCGACCTCTCGCAGGACGGCACCACCGCTCTGGTGGACGCGGTCACCTCGTGGTGGAACGAGCTTCCCGCGGACGGTCGGCCCCAGCTGGTGGTCTACGGGCTCAGCCTCGGCAGCTTCGGGATCCAGTCCGCGTACGCCGACATCGCGGACCTGCGCGCCTCGACTCAGGGCGCCGTGCTCGCGGGCACCCCCTCGTTCACCCCGGTGTGGAGCGCCGCCCAGGACGCGCGCGACGCCGGCAGCCCCTACCCGTTGCCGGTGCTCGACGACGGCCTTGAGGTGCGCTGGGCCGACGCGTGGGGCGGCCTCGAGACGCTCACGGGCCCGTGGGAGCCCACCCGCGTGGCGTACCTGCAGCACGGCAACGACCCGATCGTGTGGATCGGGCCCCGCGTGATCTGGTCGAAGCCGGCGTGGCTCCAGGACGGCCAGCGCTCGGCGCAGGTGAGCGAGGACATGGTCTGGATCCCGGTGGTGACCGCGTTCCAGGGCGTCATCGACCTCATCCTGTCGACCGCGGTGCCCGAGGACGCCGGCCACAAGTACGGCAACCTCGCCGTCGACGGTCTCCACCAGGTCACCGGCGACGCGGGCCTGTCGGACGAGGCCGTCGAGCGCGTGCGGTTCGTGATCGAGCAGTACGACACGTTCTCGCCCGTCTCGAACTGACCGCGGTCGCGGCCGAGACCTCGTACCGCGCCCGCGGTACGAGGAAGTGTCTGCGCGCGCACGATGACCCCGCGCGCGGCCCACGGGACGCTGGAATCCTGCGGCGGACAGCCCGCCGGCAGGAGGGAGCCGCGCCATGTCCACCGCCCACGACACCACCTCGCTCCGCGCCGGAGCCGGCCTCGGGATCACCGCGGCGGTGATGATGACCGCTGCGGCACTCCTCATCCCCGGGCCGCCGTCCGCGTCGCGGGCACACGTGGCCGACGTGGACGCGATGGCGGTCGAGACGCTCACGCTCGATCAGGCCATCGACGCGAACATCGCCGAGATCGAGTACTTCATCGACCTCGGCGGCGCGTTCGAGCGAGGTCCCGACGGCATGGCGATCCTGGACGCCCACGGCGCCGCGGCGATCGCGGGCCTGCGCGAGCTAGGAGGCGACGTCGCGACGTCCTTGGCGATGGACCCGGCGGTGGTGGCCGACGCGATCGCCGCCGCCGACGGCTCGCCGATCGACGCCGCGACCGGGCTCGCGACCGGCACGGCGCGCGACGCCGGCTACGAGGTGATCTGCACCGAGGCGCACGGCGGCATCACGCTCGGCTTCGCCCCGGTCGCGGCCTGAGCCGCGGCGCCGCCGCTCAGCTGCGAGCCCACAGCTCCTCGATCGCGACGTCCTCGCCGAGGATCCGGCACGCCGCACGGTGACCCGACCGCAGCGCGGCGGGGACCGTCGCGGGATCGTCGGTCCACGTCGCCTCGCCGGCGAGGTGCAGCACGCCGCCGACAGGCGTCGCGAGAGCGTCGTGATCGCCGGTGGTCGACCCCGGTCGCATGAACGCGTACGCGCCCCGCGCATACGGGTCCGCCTGCCACGCGGTCACCGCGACGCCCTCGGGCTCGGGGATCCCGTCGCCGTAGAGCCGGCGGAGCTGCGCCATCACGGACGCCGCGACTCGGTCCGCGTCCCACCCCGCGATCGCGCGCGCGGCGGGGCCCGCCGCGAAGGTGAGCAGCGTGGGCGTGCCGTGCAGGTCGGTGAGGTCGTACCAGGAGTGCCACCAGCGGCCCTCGGGTCCCTGCTGCCGGATCGCGTAGGCACCCTCGCCCCAGAAGCGTGTGGGGAACCGGAGGAACACCTTCTCGAACGCGTTCATCTCCAGGCGGCTCAGCGGCCCGGCAACCGCGTCCGGGAGCGGCGGATCGATCGCCAGGTCGCCGGACCGCAGCACGCCCACGGGCACCGTGAGCACGCACGTGTCCGCGGACACCACCCGGCCGTCCGCCGTCACCCGCACCCCGGAGCCCGACCACGCGACCCTCGACACCACGTGCTCGAGCCGCACGTCGAGGCCCTCGGCGAGCGCAGCGGGCAGCCGGTCGTACCCGTCCGGGAACACCACCTCGTCGCCCTCGACCGCGTCGTCGTCGAGCCCGTGTGCCGCGAGGTCCTCGATCCAGGCCCCGTACTGCTCCTCCGTGCGATGCTCGAGGAACTCTCGCACCCGCGCGGCCCGGTCCGGCGCCCATCCCTGCGCGGCGATCGCGCTCTCCGTCACGTGCCGGTACGTGTCGAGCGGCGCCGAGCCCGCGATCGCGTCGCGCAGGGCGGCGTCGACGGCCCGCACGTCCGCCGCGAAGCCGGCCGCCGCATCGTCCCCGAGCGGTGCGCCCTCGGGGGAGAAGTACGCGATCGGGCGGCCGTCGACCTGGTAGCTGCCCACGGTGAACTCGTGCATCCGCATGCCGAACGCGCGCGTCGCGTCCGCGACCGGGCAGTCGTCGATCCCGTGGATCCACGAGGCGCCCAGGTCCGTGATGGCGCCGCCGTCGCGGCCCGTCCACACGCGTCCGCCGATCCGGTCGCGGGCCTCGAGCACCACCACCCGGCGGCCGGCGCGCCGCAGCAGCCGCGCGGCCGCGAGGCCGGACACGCCGGCCCCGATGACGATCGTGTCGACGTGCTCCATCGCCTCAGGCTCCCTCGCATCGTGGTGGGACGGACACTACCGCGCCGCCGACCACGCACGCGCCCGCATGTGAATGGCCATTAACAAGATGCGTGACAACCGGCACGGAGGCGGGCACACTGGGACCGCGCGTACAGCGACGTACCGAAGGGGTTCTCATGGTGGCAGCGGCGCCTGTGACGGCGGTGGTGGTGGAGGCGCCCGGTGCGAGGCCGGAGCCGCGCGAGGTCCGCTTGGACGCGCTCCGCGGGGACGAGGTGCTGGTCGAGATCGCCGCGTCCGGGATCTGCCACACCGACCTCACGGCCATCGACGGGGGCGCGGCGTTCCCGTTCCCTGCCGTGTTCGGGCACGAGGGTGCCGGCACCGTCGTCGAGGTGGGCGCCGGCGTCCGGGGGCTGGCGCCGGGGGACCGCGTGGTGCTCACCTTCGACGCCTGCGGCACCTGCCGACGTTGCCGCGACGGTCACCCGGCGTACTGCGAGCAGTTCGCGGCGCGCAACTACACCGGCGGCCGCGCGGACGGCTCGGCCACCGTGCGCGGGAGGAACGATGCCCCGGTCGCCGCGGCGTGGATGGGTCAGTCCTCGTGGGCGACCCGGGCGATCGCGCGCGCCACCAACGCGGTGCCGATCGGCGACGAGCTCCCCTTCACCCTCGCGGCACCGCTCGGCTGCGGGGTCCTCACGGGCGCGGGCACGGTGCTCACCGTGCTGCGACCGGGGCATGACGACCGCCTGCTCGTCGTGGGTGCGGGCACGGTGGGGCTGGCGGCGGTGATGGCCGCGCGTGCGATCGGCGTCGCCGGCATCACGGTGGTCGAGCCGGACCCCTCGCGGCGCGCACTGGCGCTCGAGCTCGGCGCCGAGCGGGCCGTGCCGCCCGAGGACGGCGCCTCGCTGGGACGAGGGTTCGCCGCGGCGCTCGACACGGTCGGCTCGCAGGCCGCGCTCGATCTCGCGATGCGCGCCCTCACCACGCCGGGCACGTGCGCGACCGTCGCGCTGCGTCCCGGTGCGAACCCGATCACAGTGAGCCAGAGCGCCCTGCTGTGGGGTCGCGCCCTGGTGGGCGTGATCGAGGGCGACGCGGTGCCGTCGCGGACCATCCCTCTCCTGGTGGGGTTGTGGCGCGCCGGCGTGCTCCCGCTGGAGCGGCTCGTCACCACGTATCCGCTCGCGCGGCTGGACGATGCCGTGGCGGACGCGCGCGCGGGCGAGGCGGTGAAGGCGGTGCTCGTGATGGGTGATGCGCCCACCCCGGTGGAGCCTGACGCAGCGACGGCGGGGATCACGGGCCCGGAGCGGGTGCTCCGGATCGCGGCCGCGGGACACGGCGAGCCGGCCGTGCTCGGCGCGCTGTGGGATGTCCTGCCTCCCGCGCGCTCCGCGGATCTGAGTGGGCTGTGGCGCGGCACCGGCATCGACACGGGGCATCGCATCCATGCCTCGCTCACCAGCGCCTCCTGGTTCGGCAAGAACTTCCTGTCCGACCATGCCGTGCAGCCGATCGTGTGCCGGGACACGGACGGCACGCTGGTGGCGGACGTCGCCCTCGCCGGTGGGGGCGCGTGGCTGAGCGACAGCGAGCACCGCGGCAGGGTGACGGCCACGATGACCTACGACACGCGCCCGGTCCACGACCACTTCGTGCGGGTCGACGCGGACACGCTCCTCGGGGTGATGGCCGGCAAAGGCGCGCGCGACGGAGGCGCGGACTACTACTTCCTGCTCCGGCGCGAGCCCGGCGACGCGCCGGGACGCCTGCCGGAGCGCCGGGCCTGACGCGCGCGCTAGGGTCGGAGCAGACCCCCGCACAGTCGAAGGAGACTCGCATGCCCACCATCGCCATCATCGGTGCCGGACCCGGTCTGGGGGCGGCGGTCGCGCGCCGATTCGGGCGCGAGGGGTTCTCGGTCGCGCTGATCTCGCGCGACCAGTCCAAGCTCGACGCGCTCGCCACCGACCTGGCGGCGGCCGGCGTGACCGCCCGCGGCTACGCGGCCGATGTGCGCGACGGCGCGTCGCTCGAGGCCGCGCTCGCCGACGCGGCCGCCGAGCTCGGCCACGTGACCGTGCTGCAGTACAGCCCGCTGCCCTCGCGCGACTACCTCAAGCCCGTGCTCGACCTCACCCCGGAGCTCGCGCTCGAGTCCCTGCGCTTCTCCGCGCTCGGGCTCATCCACGCCTCGCGCGCGGTGCTGCCCGCGATGCGTGCGGCGGGCGAGGGGAGCATCGTCCTCATCAACGGCGGCACCTCGGTGCAGGCGCGGCACGACTTCGCCGGCACCTCCGTCGCGTTCCCCGCGGAGAGCGCCTACGGCGAGATGCTGCACGACGCGCTGGCGGACTCCGGCGTCCGCGTCGCCCAGCTCGTGATCCCCGGATCGATCCCCAAGCTGCGCTACACGGTCGACGAGGTCGCCGACACCATCTGGGACCTGCACCTCGCCGACGGCGGCTTCCGCACCATGCTCATCCCCATGGACGAGGGGCGCGAGTAGGGTCCGAGCCCCTGCGCGGCCCGCCGGGCGCACCTACGCTGGAGGTGTGGAGCCACCACCGTCCCGGTCGGGAGAGGGGGTGAGGAACATGACTCCGACGAAGCCCTCCATCGCGCTCGCGGCCCACATCGATGCACCGGTCCACACCGTCTTCGAGTACTGCCGCGACCCGCGCAACCTTCACGATGGCGATCCCATCGAGGTCGTCGCCGTGCAGTTCACCGACGACGGGATCGGCACCACCGCGCAGCTGCGGTACCCGGCGCCCTTCCCGTTCGACGAGGATGTCGAGTTCGAGTTCACCGAGTTCGTCCCGGACAAGCGGATCGTCTTCGAGGCCCGCCCCACCGTGTGGATCCGGGGCCACCACGGCCCCCACCACGAGTTCGACGCAGAGACGTTCGTGTGGACGTTCGCGCCCGACGACGGCGGGACCCTGCTGAGCGTCGAGGTCCGCCCGGACCACGAGGGTCTCGGCACCCGCCTGGGCCACGCGGCGATGCTCGACCGCGTCCAGGCGCGGCTCGACAGGATCGTGCTGCACATCGAGGGGCCGGACCCGGAATAGGCCGATCACGCGGGCCCCTCCCTCGCGAGGGGCCCGTCCTCGTGTCAGCCCTCGAGCACCACCAGCTCGCGGGTGGCGCGCGTCATGGCGACGTACCGGTCCACCGCACCCGTGAGGCCGTCGCCGAAGGACGCGGGCTCGACCACGACCACCAGGTCGAACTCGAGACCCTTCGCGTCCGCCGGCGTGAGGGACCGGATCCGGTCGCCATCCGGCACGGTCGGATCGCCGATCACGCACGCGACACCCTCGGCGTGCGTCGCGAGCCATGACTCGAGCACCGCCGCCAGGTCGGCGCGGCGTCCGTGCTCGACGGGCAGCCCGCCCTCGCGGATCGATCGCGGCACATTGGCGTCGGGCAGCGCGGCACGGATCACGGGCGCCGCGTAGGCCATGATCTCCGCCGGTGTGCGGTAGTTGACGGTGAGGTGGGAGACCCGGGCATCTCGCATGCCGACCCGCGCGAGGCGCTCCTCCCAGGTCTCGGCGAAGCCATGGCGCGCCTGCGCGCGGTCGCCCACGACGGTGAGGCTGCCCGACGGGCAGCGGCGCAGCAGCGATCGCCACTGCGCATCCGTGAGCTCCTGCGCCTCGTCGACCACGAGATGCGCGAACGGGCCGGCAAGACGGTCGCCCGCCGCCTCGTCCTCGACCACGTTGCCCTCCCACGTCGCGCCCAGGTCCTGGCCGCGCAGCATCGACATCACGCGCAGCTCCGTGTCGTCCGACGCGATGAGGTCCTCCGCGACCTCCCTCATGCGGGCACGGTGGGCCTCGCGCCGCAGACGGTCGCCTCGAAGCCGCCGCGCGCGCTCCGGGTCACCCAGGCGGTCCCGCGCCGCGTCGATCAGCGGCAGGTCGGCGACGGTCCACGCGTCCGGCGCGTCGCGTCGGAGACCCGCGACCTCCTCCGCGGACAGCCACGGCGCGCACCGTCGCAGGTACGCCGGTACGGTGAGGAGATCGCCCACGATGTCGGTGGGCTCGAGGATGGGCCACGACGCGCCGATCGCCTCGAGCAGCCCTCGGTCGCGCGTGAGCGCCATGCGGAACGCCGCGTCCGGGTCGTCGACGCCCAGCCCGTATGCGTCGAACTGGTCGAGATCCTGCGACCCGACCCCCGCATCGTCCCCCTGTCCTCGCAGGCGATCGAGCAGGATCGCGAGCAGCGCCTCCCACACCTGGTCGCGGGCGTCGTTGTGCGGTGTGCCGGGCTCGGGCGCCGCGAACGCCTCCGCCCAATCCGCGGAGGTCACGCGCAGCTCGTCCTCGCCGAGCACGATCACGGGTCCGTCGCCCGGAGGCTCCTCGTACAACGCGACAGCCGCGTCGATCGCCAGGTCGAGCGTCGATTTCAGCCGCGCGACCTCGGGATCTGCCTCGTCGACGGCGTGGGCACCCTCCGGGACCAGGTCCGTGACCGTGCAGGTGCGCACCGAGTCCTCGCCCAGGCCGGGCAGCACGTCCGCGATGTACGCGAGGTACGGGCGATGGGGGCCGACCACCAGCACGCCGCCGCCCTGCGCGGCCAGCCGGGCGTCCGAGTACGTGAGGTACGCGGCGCGGTGGAGGGCCACCACCGTCTTCCCTGTCCCGGGACCTCCGTCGACCACGAGCGCGCCCGCCGAGCCCTCGCGGATGATCGCGTCCTGGTCCGCCTGGATGGTCGCGAGCACGTCGCGCATGCGCGACGAGCGGCTCGCCGCGAGGCTCGACATGAGCGCCGCGTCCTCGTCGAGCGCGACGCCCGGCACCCCATCGACGCCGAACGGCTCGTCCCAGTAGTCCACGATCCGTCCGCCTGTCCACCGGTAGCGGCGCCGGCTCGCGAGGCCCATGGGACGCGCCGCGGTCGCGCCGAAGAACGGCTCGGCGGCGGGGGAGCGCCAGTCCACCAGCAGGCGCGCCCCGTCCCCGTCGGTGAGTCCGAGGCGGCCGATGTAGGTGACCTCGCCGTCGTCGTGGACGATGCGCCCGAGGCACAGGTCCCGGCCGTACCGTTCGAGCGTGCGCACCCGGGCGCCGAGCCGGTGCACCTCGAGGTCCCGCTCCACGGTGGCCTGGCCGCCGCCGCCCGGCTTGAGCCGCTCCGCCTCGATCCGTGCGCGGAGCATCCCTACCTGGTCGTCGACGGCACGTGCGACCCGGGTCAGATGCGCCGTGTCCACGGAGATGAGCGCGGGGGCGGCCTTGGCGGTCAGGCGGGCGGGCAGGTCGAACATGACCTCGATCATCGCCCCGCACCGGGGCCTTGCCGCAAGCCCCCGTCCACGCGATATGGTGACGTTGAGAGGGAGCCGCGCCGCCGCATCGTCCCTGGTCCCGCCGCGTGGACGCCGCTAGGGTGGTCGCAACCGTGGAAGGGGAGACCATGACCGTGCCGGACGTGCCCGAGGGCTACACGCGCTACCTGATGAAGAGCAAGTTCGGGATGGGGCGCGACTTCCGCATCCTCGACCCGGCGACGGAGGCCGACCTGTTCTTCGTCGACGGCAAGGTGGGCGCCCGCCCCAGGGCCGAGGTGCAGGGGCCCGACGGTGCCACGCTGTTCACCGTCACCGGCAAGATGCTCGGCATCCCCAAGCGGATGGACGTCACGGACGCGTCCGGGGCCCAGGTCGCGCACCTCCACGCGCAGGCGTTCAAGTTCATCAAGGACAAGATCGACGTCACCCTCGCGTCCGGCGAGGAGTGGCTCCTCGAGGGCAACGTCATCGAGAAGGACTACTCGGTGCGCAACGCGCAGGGCGGCGTGGTGCTCCAGATCACCCAGAAGTGGCTGACCGTGCGCGACAAGTACACGATCGACGTGTGGCAGGGCGTGGAGCCGGGACTCGCGTTCGCGCTGGTGTGGGCGGTCGACCGTTGGGTCGAGAGGGACTGATCCCGTGTTCGTGCTCATGTCGATCCACCACCCGCATCCCGAGCATCGGGAGGCGTTGATCGGCTCGATGCACCGGTACGGCGACGCGATCCGCGGCGAGCACGGGCTCGTGTCCATCCACACGCTGGCCGACGCGGGCTCGGACCGGCTGGTGGGACTCGCCGTCTTCGCAACGGAGGAGGACTTCCGGCGCCTCGCCCCGCTCGCGCGCGCGGCCGTCGCCGACGACCCGTTCGAGGTATGGGAGCGGGTCCCCATCGACGGGCTCGCGCTCACCGAGGTCTAGGAGCACCCGTTCCCGTTGCCGCTCCTGCGGGGCGGTCGTATCCTGACGGACGCGCAGCATTCGTGACGAGTCCTCTCACTGGAGCGCCCTCCGCCGGTGCGAGCGGAGCGAGGTGAGCCGGTGTCAGCGATGCTCTTCGCCCTGGGAGCGTGGGCCTTCCGCGCCCGTAGGCTGGTGCTCGGGGCGTGGCTCGTGGTGCTGGTGGCCGTCGTGGGAGCGTCCGCGGTGATCGGTACCGGGACCACCAACAGCTACACCTTCCCCGGCACGGAGTCGCAGGATGCGCTCGACTCCCTCGCGCGCACCTTCCCACAGTTCTCCGGCACCTCCGCGCAGCTGGTGGCCGTCGCGCCCCCGGGCGGCGACGTGCGCGACCAGGGCTTCCGCGCCGCCGTTCAGGACGCGGTCACCCGCATCCAGGACGTCGATCAGGTGGCGGGCGCGAGCTCGCCATACACCGGCGCCGCCACCGGGAACGTCGCGCCCGACGGCTCCGCGGCGCTGGTGCCGATCCAGCTGACGGTGCAGGCGCCCGAGGTGCTGCCCTCGACGTCGGAGCGGCTGCAGCGCGAGGGCGTCCGCCTGCAGGCCGCGCTGCCCGCGGGCTCGCAGGTCGCGGTGGGCGGCGCCCTGTACTCCCAGACCGACGCGAGCATCGGGATCAGCGAGATCACCAGCCTGGGGATCGCGTACGCGGTGCTGGCCGTGACGTTCCTGTCGCTCGTGGCGGCGGGCATGCCGCTCGCGACGGCGACGCTCGGCGTCGGGATCGCGGTGGCGCTCGTGCTCGCCGTCACCCGGTGGGTGACCATCACGTCGACGGCGCCCCTGCTCGCGGTGATGCTGGGTCTCGCGGTCGGCGTCGACTATGCGCTGTTCGTGATCAGCCGGCATCAGGACCAGCTGCGGCACGGCATGAGCCCGGAGGAGTCCGCCCCGCGCGCGATCGCGACGGCCGGCTCCGCGGTGGTGTTCGCGGCGACCACCGTGATCGTCGCACTGCTGGGCCTCGCGGTGGCCGGGATCCCGTTCCTCACGGTCACCGGCGCGGCCGCGGCCGCAGGCGTCGCGTCCGCCGCGCTGATCGGGCTCACGCTCACCCCGGCGCTCCTCGGCTTCGCGGGCACACGCGTGCTGCGCAGGCGGGACCGGCCACCGGTCGCGGCGACGGCGGACGGCTCCGCCGGCGAGGACGCGGGCGAGGACGGCGGCGAGGACGATGCGGCGGCCGGGCCCACGTCCGAGGGGGCCGAGACGGGGGCGCCGGAGCCAGAGCCGCCATCCGAGACGCCGGTACGCGGGCTGTTCGGGCGCTGGGTGCGGGCCGCCACCCGATGGCCCGTGCTCACGGTGGTGCTCCTGGTGGCGGTCCTCGCCGCCGCGGCCGTGCCCGCGACCGGGATCCGGCTCGCGCTGCCCGACTCGGGCTCGCTGCCCGAGGGCGCACCCGGACGCGTCACGTACGACCTCATCGCCGAGCACTTCGGACCCGGGTTCAACGGACCGTTGCTGCTGACCGGCTCCGTGATCCGGAGCACCGATCCGGTCACCCTGGTCCAGGACCTCGGCGACGAGGTCGCCGGGGTGCGCGGCGTCGCCGAGGTGGTGCTCGCGACACCCAACCAGACGGGCGACACCGCGATCATCCAGGCGGTGCCGTCCGGCGCCCCGGACTCCGAGGAGACCGAACGGCTCGTGCACCGGCTCCGCGCACTGGAGCCGCACTGGCTGGACGAGTACGCCGTCGCGCTCGCCGTGACCGGCTATACCGCTGTCGGCATCGACATCTCCGACCAGCTCGGCGCGGCGCTCGCGCCGTTCGCGCTGCTCGTGGTCGGCGTGTCACTGGTGCTGCTCGCGATGGTGTTCCGGTCGATCGTGGTCCCGATCACCGCCGCGCTGGGCTACCTCCTGTCGATCGGGGCGGCGTTCGGCGTCGCGACGCTCGTGTTCGTCGACGGCCACCTCGCCACCCCGCTGTCGGTCGCGCACGTGGGCTCGATCATCAGCTTCATGCCGATCATCGTCATGGGGGTCCTGTTCGGCCTCGCCATGGACTACGAGGTCTTCCTGGTCTCCCGCATGCGCGAGCACTATCTCCAGAGCCCCGACCCGCGCTCCGCGATCCACCTCGGATTCGTCGGATCAGCCCGCGTGGTGACGGCGGCGGCGATCATCATGACCGCGGTGTTCGGCGGATTCGTGCGCGGGGGAGAGGCATCGATCCAGCCGATCGCGCTCGGCCTCGCCGTCGGCGTCGCGTGCGACGCGTTCCTGGTGCGCATGACGCTCATCCCTGCGGTGCTCGCCCTCTTCGGCCATGCCGCGTGGTGGTTCCCGCGGGCCCTCGACCGGCTGCTGCCCCGCGTCGACATCGAGGGCGCCGACCTCGCGGTCGAGGATGCGCTCGCCAACTGGCCGGCGGACGGTGAGGGTCTCGCGATCGCCGCCGAGGGGATGCGCGTCGCGGCGGCGCCCGAGAGCGAGCTCACCGTCGCCGTCCCCGCCGGTCACGTCATGGTCGTCGAGGGCGGGAGCGCGGCGGACCGCACCGCCGTGCTGCTCGGCCTGACCGGCCGCGCCGCGGTGGTCGACGGCCTCGCCAAGGTCGGCGGTCTCGTGCTGCCCGTGCGCGCGGCGAGCCTGCGGCGCCGTTCGGCATACGTGCGGCTCACGCCGGAGGCGGACCCGGTCGCACCCGTGCTCGACGCCATCGCGTCGAGCCGTGTCGCGGTGCTCGCGGTCGACGGCGCGGACTTGTCACCGGCGGGACCGCGTCGCGTCGAGCTCGCCGGGCTCGTGCGCGCGACGGGCGGCGCCGGCGGCGGACGGGAGACTCCCGTCACGTGGATCCTCGCGTGCACGGACCGTGCGTCCGTCGCCGATCTGGTCGAGGGTCTGCCGGCGGTGGGCGTGGCGTGGGGCGAGCCGGCTCGTGCGAGCGCGGGGGCGCCGGCATGACGGTCCGCGCCTTCGACCCGTTCGCCGGCGCCGAGCGGTGGACGTGGCCCACGGCCGTCGGGGTGGTGCTCCTCCCGGTGGCCGTCGCCGTCCTGCTGTCGTGGGCGCTCGGGGCGCCCGCGCGCGATCTCGCGCGTGTGACCGCCGCCGTGGTGAACGCCGACCAGCCGGTGCAGGTCGATGGCCAGACCGTCCCGCTGGGCAGGGAGTTCGCCGGTGCGCTCGTCGGCGGCGATGCGGGCGAGGGCGCGCCCGGTGACCCGGGACCTGACGCCAGCGCGAGCCCGGCCCCGTCCGGCCCGAGCTTCACGTGGGTCCTCACCAACGGGGACGACGCGGTGGAGGGCCTCGACGCGGGACGCTACGCGGCGATCGTGAGGATCCCGCCCTCGTTCTCCGCGGACGCGACGTCCCTGTCGGGTCCCGCCAAGGACGCGGTCACCGCCACCGTCCACGTCACCACGACGCCCGCGACCGCGTTCCTCGACCCCGCCCTCACGGACGTGGTCGTGCAGGCGGCGGTCGCGAGCCTCGACGCGCAGCTCACCGCGCGCTATCTCGCGCAGCTGTACGAGGGGTTCACCACCATCCACGACTCGGTGGCGCAGGCGGCGGACGGGGCGGCCCAGCTCGCGTCGGGTACGGACACGCTCGCGTCGGGGGCCGACGACCTGGCCACGGGTGCGACGCAGCTGTCGCGGGGTCTGGACTCCCTCGACGCCGGCGCCGCCGACCTGGCCGCCGGCATGGGCACGCTCGCGGGCTCGGTGGGTGGCCTGCCCACGGAGACGACTCAGCTCGCCACCGGCGCGGCGGAGGTGGCGGGTGCGCTCGACGGCGAGGCGGCGATCCTCGCGGCCAGCGCGGCGACCGTCGCCGCGCTCGCGGCGGACCTCTGCGACAGGCCACGGCAGCCAGGTTGCACGCGCGCCACCGCGCTCGCCGAGAGGACGAGCGCGGCAGCCGATGCGGTGGCGACCCTGGCGCGCGGAGCGGACGCGGTCGCGGTGGGCAACACCGAGCTCGCCGCGGGCATGCCCGCCCTGGTCGCGGGCGTCGACGGGGCGGACGCGGGTGCCGACGAGGTCGCGGCCGGGGCGGAGGACGCCGCCACCGGGGGTGCCGACGTCGCTGCCGGGGCGGACCGGCTGGCGTCGGGGGCGGCCTCGGCCGACGAGGGCGCACGGCAGCTGTCCGACGGTCTCGAGGAGGCGGTGACCCAGATCCCCTCGTACGGGAGCCGAGGCATCGCCACACTCTCGACCGTGGCCGCGCGGCCCGTGCTGACCGACGTCTCGGCGGCCCCGGACGGGATCGTGTCGGTCCCGCTGTTCGCCGCGGTGGGCCTGTGGATCGGGGGGATCGCGATCGCGCTGGGTCGGCGTGCCGTCCCACGACGCTGGCTCACCACCGCCGTCGCCACGCCTACGGTGGCGGCGCGCGCCGCCGGCCCCACCGTGGCGTTGGGAGCGATCCAGGGACTCCTTGTCGGGGCCGCGGTCGCAGGCTTCGTCGACGTCGCGGCGGGGCAGCGGGCGTGGTTCGTCGCGGCCGCCACCCTCGCGGGCGCGGTGCTCGCGCTCGCGAATCAGGCGCTCGCCGCCGCCTTCGGCGGCGTGGGCAGGTGGGTCGCCGTGGCGATCGCGACCGTCGCGCTGGCGGCCGGCACGTCGTCGACCGTCCCTGCGGTGGTGCACGGTATCGACGGCGTCCTGCCCGTGCACATGGCGCGGCGCGTGATGGGTGCCGCCCTCGGGGTGGGGGACGCGCCGGGCCCGCTGGTGGCGCTCGGCGTGGTGACCGCCACGTCGGCGCTGCTGGTCCTGGGCGGGATCGCCCGGCGCCGTGCGCCCGACGTCAGCCGAGCGTGATGCCCCAGGCCAGCGTGTGGCTCGTGCCGGGGTCGAGCGTGACGAGCCGCTCGCCCGTCCTGAACGCATCCGCGATGCAGGACATCGGCTCGATCGCCACGCCCGCGCGGCGCACGCCGGGAACCTCGTCGCCGGTGCAGACCTGCCACGCCGTCGCCTCCGAGTCGGCCCAGATGCCCACCGACGTGCCATCCGCCCAGCCGAGCCGCGCCCAGGAGCGCCGGTCCGCATCGAGGATGGGGTCGACCCAGGCGTCGTCGAAGGCGACGCCCCGGAGCGAGCGGGCCTCGCGCAGGTCGTAGTCGCCGTCGACCGGGATCTCGGACGCCGGCAGGAGGCGCTCATCGACCGTCACGCGGGAGGCCGCGTCGAGCTGCAGCGTGCACTCGTCGAGAGGGGTCCCGCCCGGCGCGAACCACGGGTGGAAGCCCACGCCGTACGGGAGCGGCTCCGCGCCCGTGTTGCGGGCGGTCGTCGTGATGGTCAGCCCGTCCGCGGCCAGCGAGTAGGACGTCGCGAGGGACAGCTGGAAGGGGTAGCCCGGGCTGGCGGGAAGGTCGAGCGCGAGGGTGACGGAGCTCGAGGTCGACTCCGCGACCTCCCAGCGGTCCCAGCACACGAGCCCGTGGAGGGCGACGCCGCGGCCCGGCTCGGACAGGGGCACCTGCAGGTCGCGGCCGCCGAACGCGTAGCGCCCGTCACGCAAGCGGTTGGGCCACGGTGCGAGCACCATGCCGTGGTACGCGGGTGCGATCTCGTCGGCACCGAAGGGCACCACCACATCACGTCCGCCGACCGCGTGCTCGCGGAGCGCGGCGCCGACGGTGGCGATGGTGGCGACGGCGTCGCCGTGCGCGATGGTGATCTGGTCTCCGGACACGTGGCTCATGCCGAAGAAACTACCTCCTCCGCACCGGGACCCTCGACCCGGACGATGCTTGACTGGGCGGGTGGAGCCCAAGGTCGACCTCAAGCGCACGCTCGACGGCTATCGTGCGCGGCGCGGAGAGCTCCGCGTGCTCGACGTCCCCGCGGCCCGGTACCTCATGGTGGACGGCGCGGGCGACCCGAACGTCTCGCCCGACTTCTCCTCGGGCGTCGGGGCGCTGTTCCCGCTCGCGTATGCCGTGAAGTTCGCGAGCCGACGCGAGCTGGGGCGCGACCATGTGGTGATGCCGCTCGAGGGGCTGTGGTGGGCCGAGGATCCGACGGCGTTCGTCTCGCGCGACAAGGCGGCGTGGTCGTGGACCCTCATGGTGATGATCCCCGAGTGGATCGAGCCGGATCTCATCGAGGCGGCCCGACGGACGCTCGAGGTCAAGGGGGCACCTGCGCGGCTGGAGGACGTCCGCGTCGCGGCGCTCGTGGAGGGGCGCTGCGTCCAGACGCTTCACGTCGGCTCGTTCGACGACGAGGGCCCGTTGCTCGCGCGCCTCCACGACGAGTTCCTTCCCGCGCACGGCCTGCGTCCCACCGGCTGTCACCACGAGATCTACCTGAGCGACATGAGGCGCACGGCGCCGGAACGCCGGCGCACCATCCTGCGACAGCCCGTCGAGCCGGCGTCCTAGAAGCGGAGGAAGACCGGGCTCGACTGCCAGATGCTCGTCTGCTGGACGCCGCTCCCCGGGTTGAGGGCCTCGACCTGCTGGCCGTTGCCCAGGTAGATGGAGACGTGGCCGGGCGACCAGATGACGTCGCCGGGCCGGGCCTCCGAGGACGAGATCACGGTCCCGACGGCGCGGATCGCGCTCGAGGAGTGCGGCAGGCTCTTGCCGACCTGCGCGTACGCCCAGGAGACCAGGCCGGAGCAGTCGAACACGGTGGGGCCGGAGCCGCCATACGCGTACGTCGACCCGACGCGCGACAGCGCGGCCGCCGTGATCGAGCTCGCGTACGCGGACACCTCCGCCGGAGACGAACCCGAGGCGGTCACGGTGCTGCTGCTGGTCTCGGTCGCCGCCGGCGCATAGTCGTCGAGCAGGCGGGTCGCGATGTAGCCGGTGAGGCCGTCCTCGGTGTAGACGAGGGTGAAGTCGCCGTCGGTGACCGGGTCGGCGTCCGTGCCCAGCTCCGCGCCCTCCGGCAGCACGGTGAAGGCCTCCGCGTCGACCGAGGCCTCGGAGCGGAGGTTGACCGCGGCGGCGGTCACCACCTCGGGGTCGTCGGCGCGCCCTCGCGCCTTCCTGATCCAGGAGGGCTGCTCCCACAGCGGGGTCACCTCGACGTCGGCGATCTCATGCGCGCCCCATCGAGCATCGTCGGACGCCTCGATGGGCGACACGATGGCCGCGGACGCCCGGACCTGCTCCTGGGCCGGAGCCTCGGCGGGCGTGCTGCCCGACGCGGGAGACGCGAAGGCGGCGGTCGCGTAGCCGATCGTGAGGGCGCCGCCGGCGACGGCGGCGGAGGCCCTGCGGTGGGTGGGACGGTGGAACGGCGAGTGCATACGGAACAACGGAAACTCCTTGAACAACTCGCACGAAGATAACAAATTGATCACGGCCCGCGAGGCCAGGAGGCCCTCGCGGGCGTGTCGGCGGCCCCGGAGAGGCGCCACGCACGCCCGGCCCGGGCATCGTCCCCGCGCCCGCCGGCGGCTCTCTCGCTAGCCTCGAGGCATGGACGACCACGCCCGCGTCCGGGTCTCTTCCCGCAGGTACGTGCGGTTGCGAGCCGAGGCGTGGGGGTTCGGGCTCGGGTCCCTGTGCTTCGCCGTCGGCGCGCTCCCGTGGTACGCCGAGTGGGCGGGCGCGGTCGCGACCGGTGTGACGTTCTTCACGGGCTCCGTGCTGTTCACCGTCGCGGGCGCGATCCAGCTGCTGCTGAGCGGTCGTTCCCTGCCGCGCGGAGGAGCGACGCGCGCGGACCGGCTCGACTGGTGGGCCGCCGCGGTCCAGTCGGTCGGCACGGTGCTCTTCAACGTCAGCACCTTCGCGGCCCTGGCGGCGGCGCTGCGTCAGCCGGACGCGGTCGGGATCGGCTGGCGGTCCAACGCGTGGGGCTCGCTCGCGTTCCTGGTGTCCGGCGCGCTGGCGCTCGGTGCCGCCCGTCGCCGCCACGAGCTCTGGCACGTCCGGGCCCGCACCCCCGAGGCGGCCTGGCTCGGGATGGCGGGTTCGGTCGCGTTCGGCGTGTCCGCGATCGGGGCGTACGTGGTTCCGGAGACGGGCTCGTTCGTCAGCCTGCTCTGGGCGAACCTCGGCACCTTCGTGGGCGCGCTGTGCTTCCTCGCCGCGGCCGTGCTGGTCCGGCCGGGCGCCACGGCGGAGGTCGCGCCCGCCGGCTGACCCGGCGGGTCAGTGGTGGAACGCGGACCCGGTGCGCTCGACGGGGATGGGCCCATCGAGGCTGTCGAGGTACTCCACGCACGCGCGGAAGTCCTCGAGGAAGTCCCGGGCGGCGGAGCGCCGGCCGCGGCGCACCACGATCCTCTGCACCGTGACGTCCTGGAGGTCCTCGGGCATCGGGTAGGCGGGCACCTGCCATCCGCGGGCGCGCAGCCGGTCTGACAGGTGATAGAGCGTCCAGTTGTCCGTGTGCCCCTCCTTGAGGCGCCACGCGAACACCGGGATGTCGCTGCCGTCGCTCACCAGCTCGAACGGCCCCATGCGCGCGATCTCGCCCGACACGTACAGCGCCACGTCGCGGGTGTGCGAGTGGACCGCGCGGTAGCCCTCGAAGCCGAGCCGGAGGAACAGGTAGTACTGGAGCAGCACCTGGGCGCCCGGGCGCGAGAAGTTGAGCGCGAGCGTCGGCATGTCGCCGCCGAGGTAGCTGACCCTGAAGACCATGTCGTCAGGCAGATGCTCCTCGGTGCGCCACACCACCCATCCCAGGCCCGGGTACACGAGCCCGTACTTGTGGCCCGACGTGTTGATCGACACCACCCTGTCCACGCGGAAGTCCCAGGCGATGTCGGGCTGGATGAACGGCGCGACCATGGCGCCGGACGCGCCGTCGATGTGGATCGGGACGTCGAGACCGGTGTCCGCCTGGATGCGGTCCAGCGCGCGGGCGATCGCCTCGACCGGCTCGTAGGCGCCGGTGTAGGTGACGCCCATGATCGCGACCACGCCGATGGTGTTCTCGTCGACGTAGCCCGCGAGGTCGTGCCCGTCCAGCGTCGGGTGGGCGAGCGACACCGGCACCAGGCGCGCCTCGATGTCCCAGTAGTTGCAGAACTTCTCCCAGCACACCTGGACGGCGGCGCTCATGATGAGGTTCGGCCGGTCCGTGGGCCGGCCCGCCGCGCGCCGGCGCGCCCGCCACCGGCGCATGAGCGCGAGCCCCGCGAGCATGGCGGCCTCCGACGAGCCGATTGTCGAGGTGCCGATGCTGCGCTCCGGGTCCGGCGCGTGCCACAGGTCCGCGAGGATGCGCCAGCACCGCGTCTCGATCTCGGCGGTCTTGGGGTACTCGTCCTTGTCGATCATGTTCTTGTCGAACGTCTGCGCGTACAGGCGGTTGGCGTGCTCGTCCATCCAGGTGCCCACGAACGTCGCGAGGTTGAGGCGCGCGTTGCCGTCGAGCATCGCCTCGTCGTGCACGATCTGGTAGGCCAGCTCGGGCGCCATGCTTCCGGGTGGGAGCGTGAACCAGGGCTCTGCGAAGTCGTCGTAGTCGTTGGTGAACCCCGGGGGCGAGGTGACCTCGCCGTCACGGCTGCCGGGTGCGGTGGTCATGGCTGCTCCCCTCGGCCCGGGCGGCGGGCCCTTCTCGGCCAACGTAGCCCCGGCGCGGGCGCGGCGCAGGGCGAGGGGACGATGCCGCGGCCGGGTACCGCGTCAGTCGCGCCTGGCGCGCGCCGGGACGCGGGCGGGCCAGAACGTTGCGGGGCGCAGGACAACCAGCACGCGCAGGAGTCCCGACACCGCGAGGCCCACCGCGGCGATGGCGCCGAGCGTGGCGAGGATCGCCGCCGCACCGCGGGCCGGGTCGAGGAACGGATACGGCACCCACCCGTCGAGGAAGGCGCGGAACAGCAGGTAGGACACCCAGATCGCCGGCAGTGCGAGGACGCTCCACAGCGTGCCCATCGGCAGGCGCCGGCGTCCCCCGATCAGAACCCAGTCGGCCACCAGGATGAGGCCCGATCCGCCGTGAAGGATCGCGTTCGCCCAGGGGAAGTACGGGGTCGTGAAGGGTGCCAGCAGCATCCAGTACACGGCGCCCACCACCACCAGGTAGGTCGCCGAGTTGACGCGCAGCACGGTGACCCAGCGGGGCTCCGGTCGGCGGACCCGCGCGGCGGCGAGCAGCGCGACGATGCCCGCGAGGTTGGCGAGCGGCGTGAAGTAGCCGGGGAGCTGGCCCCAGGTGAAGGTGCCGAAGGTGAGGTCCGCCCAGGCCTGGAAGCCGAGGGCGGACAGGATGATGGACGCGCCGATGAGGCGCAACGTCCGGATGGTGGCGTCTTTGCTCACGCTCACGGACGTTACCAAATCTTTAGGCGTGCTTGAAGAACCTCCGCGCGTGTCTTCGCTCACACATGGCGCACCTCGGGCCTCCGGTTGCCGTCGCCGTATGCCCCGGTGAGGATGGACGGGGGCCCGGCGCCGCGCCGGGCGAGGGGGCATCATGGGGCTGTCGGGACGCGCGCGCGCCGCGAAGGATGAGATCGACCGTGTGACGGGGTTCTTCGCGTCGGTGGGTGCGCGCGCCGACGAGCCGGGGGTTGCCGACCTCACCTTCGGCAATCCCCACGAGCCGCCGTTGATGGGACTGGTGGAGGCGATCCGTACGCGGCTGGAGCCGCGGTCCGACGACTGGTTCGCGTACAGGACGAACGAGGCGGCAGCGGCGGAGGCCATCGCGCATGGGTTGCGCGCCGAGCTGGGGCTCCCCGTCGAGCCTGCGGACATCGCGCTCACGCAGGGGGCCTTCGGGGCGATCAGCCTGGCGTTGCACCTGGTGGCGGACGCGGCGGACGAGGTGATCATTCCCGTGCCGGGCTGGTTCTGCTACGCGCCCATGCTCCGGATGTTCGGGATGGAGCCGGTGCCCGTCGCGCTCGACCCCGTCGACTTCGATCTCGACGCCGACGCGATCGGCGCCGCGATCTCGGAGCGGACGCGGGTCGTGGTGGTGAACTCGCCCGCCAACCCCACCGGGTGCGTGTACCCGCGGGACCAGCTCGAGGCGCTCGCCGTCGTGCTGGAGCAGCGGTCCGCGGCGATCGGTCGCCGCGTGTGGATCCTGTCCGACGAGCCCTACCGCCGGATCCGTTTCGACGGCATCGCGTTCACGAGCCCCGCGGAGGTGTACCCGTGGACGCTCATCGACTACAGCTACGGCAAGGTTCTCCTCGCGCCGGGCCAGCGGCTGGGCTACCTCGCGATCGGGCCCGGCGTGCCTGTGGTCGAGCGCGCGGCGCTGCGCGAGGCGCTGGTGCCCTCGCAGCTCGCGATCGGCTGGGGCTTCCCCGACGCGATCATGCAGTACGCGGTTCCGGACCTCGAGACGGTGTCCATCGACGTCGCGGAGCTGCAGCGGCGTCGCGATCGCCTCCGCGGCGCGCTGGTCGATGCGGGACTTCGCGTCGCCAGGGCGGAGGGCACGTTCTACCTGTGGGTCGAGGCTCCGGACGGCGACGGCGACGCGTGGGCGTCGCGGCTCGCGCGACGCGCGGTCCTGGTGATGCCGGGCAGCCTGTTCGACCGGCCCGGCTTCATCCGCCTGAGCCTCACGGCGACCATTGCGACCATCGAGCGCGCCCTCCCCGCGCTGCTCGACGAGGCGCCTTCGTGACCGTGCGCGAGGCCGCTCACGGGTTTGCCCGGCCGCTCCGCTACCGGGCACAATGGCCCAGCCGCCGCGCATCAAACGAGGCCTCGGATCCACCACCGGTGGGCATTGCCGGCGGGCCGCCCCAGCACATCTCGCGGGCCGCACGCCCGCGCACAGAGGAGCCTCGATGTCAGACCTGACCATCCAGACCACCACCGCGGGTTCGCTGCCGCGCTCGCCCGAGCTCGTCGAGGCGACCAAGGGCCTCGCGGTCGCGGAGGACGGCTTCACGCTCGTCCAGACCGACGAGTACCGCGAGCTCGCGGCCCGTGCGGTGTCCGACCTGGTCGCGCGGCAGGTGGAGGCCGGCCTCACCATCGTCGGCGACGGCGAGTACGGCAAGGCCATGACGGCGTCGCACGACTTCGGCGCGTGGTGGTCCTACTCGTTCCAGCGCACCGCCGGCCTGGCGCTGCCGTCGCGGGACACCCCGCCGCCCGCCCCGGTCCGCTCGAGCCCGGGCAACATCCAGCTCACATCGATGACGGACCGCCGCGACTGGGTCCGCTTCGCCGAGGCGTACTTCGACCCGACTTCCGGCGTCCTCTTCGGCGACCCGCCGTTCTGGCCCGAGGCCGTGGGCCCGCTGTCCTACCGTGGCCAGGACGCGATCGCATCCGACATCGCCAACCTCCGGGGAGGCCTCGACGCCGCGGGCCTGTCGACCGGCTTCATCACGTCCCTCGCCCCCGGCTCCGCGGCCCGCATCGGCAACGCGTTCTTCCCGACCGAGGAGGAGCACATCTGGGCGTGGGCCGACGTGATGCGCGAGGAGTACAAGGCGATCACCGATGCGGGGCTCACCGTCCAGCTCGACGACCCCTCGCTCGCGGAGAGCTGGGACCAGATCAACCCCGAGCCGTCGGTCGCGGACTACCGTGCGTTCATCCGCACCCGCATCGACGCGATCAACCACGCGATCGAGGGCCTGCCGCGCGACCAGGTGCGCATCCACCTGTGCTGGGGCTCCTGGCACGGCCCGCACACGACGGACCTCGAGCTGCGCCACATCGTCGACATGGTCGCGGAGATCAACGCCGGCTCCATCTCCTTCGAGGCGGGCAACGTCCGTCATGAGCACGAGTGGAACGTGTGGCGCGACGTCGAGCTCCCGGCCGGGACGAAGCTCCTGCCCGGGGTGGTGAGCCACGCCACCAACGTGGTCGAGCACCCCGAGCTGGTCGCCGACCGCATCCTGCGCTTCGCGGACATCGTGGGGCCCGAGAACGTGGTCGCGTCCACGGACTGCGGCCTCGGCGGCCGTGTCCACCCGCTGATCGCCTGGGCGAAGCTCGACGCGCTCGGCGAGGGTGCGCGCGTCGCGGCGCAGCGCCTCAACGGCTGACGTCGCGCTGGCGCCCGGCCTCCGACCGGGTTCCACACGGGATCTGCATGTCGCGTCGCGTTCCACGGTGAACGCGACGCGACATGCAGCGGGCGAACCCTCACATCGACCCGGGCGTGTGGAGTCCGGTCGCGGGGTCGGGCCGCGCGACGCTCACGCGAGCGTGTCGAGGACCTCGCGGAGCAGCGCGAACGTGGTCATCGGGTTGATGATCGCGAAGCGGAGCACCGGCTCGCCGTGGTGGGAGCTGGGCACCACGAACGCGCGCTGGTCGGCCAGCAGCCGGGCGCACCACGCGTCGTAGTTCGCGCGCGTCCATCCGTCCTTGCGGAACACCACCACGGACAGCTGCGGGCGTCGGACCAGGGTGAGGCCGTCGCGCGCCTCGATCTCGTCCGCGACGCGGGCCGCCAGCGTGATGCCGTGCTCGATCGCCGACCGGTACTCGTCGGTGCCGTACGTGGCGAGGGAGAACCACAGCGGCAGCCCTCGCGCGCGGCGGGTGAGCTGGACGGACAGGTCCGACGGGTTGGTCTCGGGAGCGTCGGTCAGGGTGTCGAGGTACGACGCGTGCTGCGTGTGGGCGCGGCGCGCCACCTCGGGCTCCCGGTAGATCAGCGCGCACGCGTCGAAAGGCGCGAACAGCCACTTGTGCGGGTCGACGATCACCGAGTCGGCGTGCTCGACGCCCGCGTACGCGGCGCGCATGCGCGGCACCAGCATCCCGGCGAGGCCATAGGCGCCGTCGATGTGCAGCCAGACGCCGTGACGGCGCGTGACCTCCGCGATGCCCGCGATGTCGTCGACGATCCCGAAGTTGGTGGTGCCCGCGGTGGCGACCACCGCGAACACGGCGTCCCCGTGCTCCGCGAGCGCCTCGGCGACCGCGTGTCCGTGGAGTCGGCCGTCGGCATCGGGCAGGATCCCGACGACGTCGATGTCCATCACCGCGGCCGCGGACTCGACCGAGGAGTGCGACTCGCCGCTGCACACGACGGCCCAGCGCGCGGGATCCGGCCGGCCCGCGTCGCGATTGCGGCGTCGCGCCGCGTCGCGCGCCGCCACCAGCGCGGAGAGGTTGCCGATGGTGCCGCCCTGGACGAAGACCCCGCCCGCGCTCTCGGGAAGCCCGAACTCGGCCGCGAGCCACGCGAGCACCTCGTTCTCCGCGTGGACGGCGCCCGCGCCCTCGAGCCACGATCCGCCGTAGATCGATGAGGCTGACACCACGAGGTCGAAGGCGGAGGCGGCCTTGCTGGGGGCGGACGGGATGAACGCGAGATAGCCGGGGTGGTCGGTCGAGAGGCACGTGGGCGCCAGCACGTCGCCGAACAGCGCGAGCGCGCGGGTCGCGCCGATCCCGCGCGCGGTGATGGACGGCGGCGCCTGTCCGGCGAGCTCGGCGGGGGTCGCGGGCACGTCCAGCGGCACGTCCTCCCACAGGACGCGCCTGCGGGAGTAGTCGAGCACCGCGTCGACGATGGCGTGGCTCTCGGCGGAGACGGCGTGCATGCGCTCCGGGCGGATGTCCTCGGGTCCGGGGTGGGGGATCACCGGGACAGACTATGGGCGCTGGTGCGCACGAGTCGCGTGTCACACGTGCGTCTGTGGCGTGATTCCATGCGTATTGACGGTCCGTTCGCAAGATTCTTGCGCTCGTCCGGGCGGTACTGCGACGACGTGCTGACGCCGGTGGGTGAACACCGCGGCGCGCTGCACCCCGAACGAGAGCAGCCATAGTCCAAGATCCGTGGTGACCTTCGCCGCCAGGAGGGGCACGCCGAGCGTGGTGAGCAGCAGCAGCGACAGATAGCTGGCGGCCAGCAGCGCGGAGGCGAGGGCGAGGTATCTCACCGCCTGCGGCGCCGCCGGACCGCCCGCGCGGAACACGACGCGGCGGTTGAGCGCGAAGTTCACGCCTGCGCTGAGCACGCGCGCGCCCACGACCGCAGCCGCGAGCGAACCGGTCCACCGGTCGAGCGCCATCAGGGCGGCGGCGTCGATCCCGAAGCACAGCAGCGAGGACGCCGCGAAGAGTCCGAGCGGCGCGAGCACGCGCGCCGAGTCGATCACGGGACGGAAGTGGGACGACGCGTTGTGGTCGAGGTAGACGGTGCCGACGCGGACCTCGACCATCGGGATGTGGCGGCGGGACGCGTCGAGCAGCAGCGAGAGCTCGTACGCGAAACGCTCGCCCGAGACGGACATCGCCCACGGCAGCAGTCCCGCGGGGTAGCCGCGCAACCCGGTCTGGGTGTCGGAGATCCGCCTGCCGGTCACCGCCGCCAGCATCGCGGTGGTCGCCCTGTTCCCCAGGCGCGACCGGAACGGCACCTCGCCGGTGAACGCCCGGACGCCCAGCACCACGGCATCGTCCAAGCCCCCGTCCGCGCGGCGGGCAAGCGCGTCGGCCACGAGTGCGATGTCGGTCGCGGTGTGCTGGCCGTCGCTGTCGGCGCACACCACCGGCTCGCCAGGCGCGTGCCGGAGCAGCCACGCGAAGCCCGTGCGCAAGGCCGCCGCCTTCCCGTGGTTGGCGCCGTGGCGGAGCACGACCGCGCCGCGCGAGGCCACCTGGTCGAACGGCCGCGCGAAGCGGGGCCCCGAGCCGTCGTCGACCACGAGCACCCGCCACCCGCCGCGCGACAGGTCCTCGACCAGCGCGACCATCCGCGCGTCGGGCTCGTATGCGGGGATCAGGATCCACATGTCAGCCGACCCAGAGGATGTCCGACGTGCCTCGCTCCTGGCCCGATCCGCCGGGCACGTTGATCACGCTGCCGTCGCTCACCATCGTGGAGGAGCCGCCGCCATCGAGGTTGTACGCCTCGGTCGCGCCCAGGTCGATCATGATCTGCGCGAGCTCGTCGAGGGTGACTCCCGCGCTCTCGCTCGACCGCCCGTCCACCACGACGAACACGTAGTGGTTCGCGTCGATCATCCCGATCGCGGTGCGCGGCTGGTCGCCCTGGATGGAGTGGTTGCCGACGTTGGTGTCGACCTCGACCTGGTCGATGCCCTCGACCACCGCGCCGTCGTCGACCAGCGCGGGCCCGAAGGACAGCGTCTGCCAGGCGCCGTCGTCGAGGAGCTCCTGGGCGCTGGTGGTCGTCTCGTCGTAGACGTCCATGGTGCCGTCCGCATAGATGACCGCGCCGGTCCGGGCGGGCTCGTCGCGGTAGATCACGCCGTTGCGGATCTCGATGCCCGTGGTCCGGAAGCCGTAGTAGTCGCCGTTGATCGCGAGTGCCGCACCCACCTGCGCGGCGATGTCCGACGGATCCGCGGTGATGTTCTCGCCGAACGCGTCGTCCGCGAAGGCCGAGCGCAACTGCGTGATGTCGCTCAGCACCACGTCGGCGACGTAGTAGGTCGCCTGGCCGTCGCCCGAGCCGTACGTCTCCTGGGTCAGCGTGATCTGCGGGGCGTCGGCGTCGTCCGCGTCGTCAGCCTGGGTGGCCGCGGCGACCTGCGCCTCGTACGCGGACGCGTGCGCGACCTCGACGTGGTCGATGACGTAGCGGTTGAGCGCCCATGCGGTGATGGCCGACAGGGCGAGCAGCACGGCGGCGGTGGCGGCGACGATGCGCCGACGGAGGCGGCGGGGACGGGTGGGGGCGTCGGTGGTCATGCGGTGAAACTACGGACGTCGCCTGGCCGATTCCCCGCGAGCGGGCTGGGGATTCGCTCGGAGGCGTCACCCGGTGGCGCGGGCGAGGCGCGCGAGCCGGCGGGTCGCCTCGTCGTTCGCTCGCGCGATCCTGGAGCGGGCATCGTCCAGCATGGGCGAGGAGTAGCCGCGGGGGACCCGCGCCGGGTTGAGCGCCACGTCCCGCGACCATGAGCGGATGTCCTCCGCCGCCATGAAGGCCGCGGTCGACTCGGCACCCCGCAGCGTCATCTCCGCCCACTGGGCGCGGCTGTTGCCGTACTGCGTCGGACGGCACAGCGCATTCTTGGCGTCGTCGTCGCCGCGCGTCGCCTCGACGTACCCGATGAGCGCCGCCCCGAAGCACGGGAAACCCGCCCGGATGGGCTGCAAGGTGATCGCGTCGGGCGTCCACACCGGCACGGCGGGCGGATGCGGCAGCCCGTCCGCCGCACAGTGCACCGTCACGGTGCCCGGGGGCAGCGTCACCTCGCCCTCGTCGAGCACCAGGCGACGCTGCTCCGCCGCGCGGACGTGGCCCATGCGGACCACCTGCTCGACGGTACGCAGCAGCGCGAGCTCCCACGTCGCGAGCGTCGGGCACTTCGCCATGGTCGGGGTGACGGCCGGATCGATGCGCAGCATCACGCCGGATTCCTCGAGCCGTGCGAACAGACCGGTGAGCGAGTCCGCGCCGGCGGCGGCCTCCCACACGTCCGCCGCCATCGACTGGAACCGTGCGGGCTCGGGCTGGACCCGGGCCCGGTCGAACATCCACGGGTCCCGCGGACGGACCCAGGCGAGGCGGTCGGGCGCGATGCCCGCGGTGAGAGCGTGGACGATCCCGTCCGTCGCCGTCTTGCCCGAGCCGACGATCACGATGCGCGGGGCGTCGAGGTGGGCGTCGAGGTCGCCGACGGGCACCACCGTGGCGCCGGGCTCCACCCGGAAGGGCGGCGGCGTGAGCGCGGGGATGGTCGGGGCGAGGTACCGGGCGTCGACGATGCGCGTGTCGGGACGCGCGCGGGCGACAGGCTCGCCGTCGGCGCCGACGATCGCGCCTCCGCCCGCATGGCGCGCGCCGCTCCGGAACGCGACGCGGCCCGTCGCGGTCAATCTCTCGAGGGCCGCCTCGAAGTAGGCGCGCACCTCGCCGCCGGTGGCGCGCTCGTGCAGGCCGCGCTCGGGGCCGGCGGTCTGCAGCGCACCCCCGAACGGCGTGGACGCGACGCCGTAGAACTGCGACGCCTGGTGGAGGCGCACGAAGGGATACGCGTCCCGCCAGTGGCCGCCTGGACCGTCGCGCTCGTCCACGAGGCCGACGGTCGCGTCGGAGTGGTCGACCAGCGCGTCGACGAACGCGAGGCCCGTGGCGCCCGCGCCCACCACCAGGTAGTCGACGTCCCACACGTCCGTCATCCCCTCAGCGAATCACGTCGGGGCCGTCGCGTCGCGGCGGCGACCGAGGTCCCGACCCTGCGCGGGCGGACGGGGCTAGCCTCGGGAGCACGATGACCTGGTTCTACGATCCCCGCCGCACCTACGAGGACAACTACGCCCACGGCCCGTTCGGGGCGTTCGCCGCCGCCCCGGTGGACGCGCCGCCGCGGCCGGCTCGCGCATCGTTCCTCGGACACCCGGTGGTGAGCCCCTTCGGGATCCCCGCGGGTCCGCTCGTGAACGCCGCGTTCTGCGAGGCGGCGTTCCGGAACGGCTTCGACGTCAACGTCTACAAGACCGTGCGCACCAGCGCACATCCCTCGCACGCCTACCCGAACGTGCTGGCGGTGCACGTGGAGGGGCGGCTCGCGCCGGGCCGTGCGGCACCGGTGCTCGCGGACGGCGCGCTCGATGACGCGACCAGCATCTCGAACTCGTTCGGGGTGCCGTCGCGCGACCCCGACGCGTGGCAGCCGGACATGGCGGCCGCGGTCGCCGCGGCGGGCGACGGACAGCTCCTGGTCGGCTCGTTCCAGGGCACGCATCCCGCGCCCGGCGCTCCGGACCGCGAGTCCGCGTACATCGCGGATCACGTCGCGGCGGCCGCGCTCGTCGTGGAGACGGGGGTGCCCGTGCTCGAGATGAACCTCAGCTGCCCGAACGAGGGGACCGGCGCGCTGCTGTGCTTCGACGGGCCCTTGGTGGCGCGGATCTCCGCCGCGGTGAAGGAGCGGGTCGGCGACGTGCCGCTCGTGCTCAAGCTCGCGTACTTCGGGGACGATGCGGCGCTCGCCGGCCTCGTGGACGCGACGGCGGGCATCGTGGACGGCTACGCGGCGGTCAACACCCTGCCGGCCCGCCTCGTCGACGCCGCGGGCCGCCCCGCGTTGCCCGGCGCGGGCCGGGACGTCGCCGGCGTCTGCGGCGACGGGATCCGCTGGGCGGGGCTCGACATGGTCGGGCGCCTCGCGCGCCTGCGCGAGACGGCGGCGCGGGACTTCGCGATCGTCGGTGTCGGCGGGGTGCTGACGTCGGCGCATGCGGCCGCATACCGGGCGGCGGGGGCCGACGCGGTGATGAGCGCCACCGGCGCGATGATCGACCCCGGACTCGGCGCCGCGGTCCGCGGCTAGCTAGCCCTTGAGGGTGTTCCGGACCATCGAGTAGAGCTTCGGCTCGCTGGGGAGGTTCGCCGTGATGCCGGGGGCCACGAACTCCATGTGCCAGGACTCGGGCTTGGAGCCGCCCACGCGCGCCCACAGCGGGTGCACCCAGCCGTAGCGGTCGCCGTTCGCGGCGATCCATGCGGCGGAGGCCGGGTCGAAGTCCGCGGCCATGCCCCACCCATGGTTCGAGGTGCCCGGGGTCGCGGCGAGGTAGCCCTTGGACGCCTTCGTCGCGACCTGCGCGCCGTACGAGCGGTAGGACGAGCTGAGCGACAGGTGGCGTCCCGTCTGGGCGTAGTAGTCGTCGTCGGCGCGCTCGAGGGCCTCGGCCGCGTCGCACTGGAGCTGGTTGCCGGGGGAGAAGGACAGCGAGCACAGCTGCGAGCTCGGCACCATGCCGTTGCTGTACGAGATGCCCGTGGGCGTGCCCTCCCAGCCGGCCTGACGGGCGGCGGCCGCCGCGGCGTACTGGCCCCACGCGCTCGCGGTGGCCTGGTCGACCTGGCGCTCGTAGGCGGCCATGCGCTTCTCGTTGACCGCCTTGCGCCGCGTGTTCTCCGTCCTGACCCACCGCGCGTGCGAGTCGTAGACCGCCTGCTCGGCCTCCTCGAGGCCCGCCGTGGCGGCCTCGACGTCCGCGAGCACCGCGTCGACCGCGTCGGCGTCCTCGCGGTCGACCTCGACGTCGCGCAGCGCCAGCAGATCCTCGCGGGCGGCGCGGAGGTCCGCGAGCGTGGACTTCTTCTCGACCTTGCCGTCGACGGCGTGAACCATGCCCTTGGCGGAGTCGGCGAGGCCCTTGATCGCGTCGATCTTGTTCTCGAGCGAGACGTTGGAGCGTTCGAGCGCCGCCTCGGCGGTCGCGGCCTCGAGCACGGCGGTGGTGCCCTCGATGCGTCGCGTCGCGGCGTCGAGCTGCGCTGCGGCCTTCTCGAGCTGCGCGGTCGCGGCGGTGACCGCGTCAAGGTCGTCGACCTCGCCGCGCAGCACCTTCGCGACCTCGGTGTCCGCGACGATCTCCGCGAGCGCGGCGGCCTCCTCGTCGGCGGTCGGCTCCGCGGCGGGCGTCGCCTCGGTCGCCTCGGGGGTGGCGGACGGGGAGGCGGTCGGCTCGGCGGAGGCGGTGGGCTCGCTGGACGGGGTGACGCTCGGAGACGGGCTCTCCGACTCGCCGGCTCGCGGATCCGTGAATGCCGACGCCTTGGGCTCCGCCGAGACGATCGCGCCGGCGTCGAGGGTGTCGTCGGCCTCCTGCTCCTGCGCCGCCAGCTGCTGCTCGACCTGCCCGAGCACGGCGGACGGGTCGATCTCGAGCGACGGCGTCGATGCGAACGGACCGCGCGCGGTCTCGACGCCCAGCGGTGCGCTCGCCCACGCGGGCGGGACCACGGCCGTCGCGGTGACGGTCACGTGGTGGTGCTCCGCGGCGTAGGCCGCCGACGTGGCGGCCTGCGTGAGCTCCGCCGCCGCGGAGGCGACCGCGTCCTCGTCGGAGACCGACTCCGACACCTCGGAGACCGCGCGGGCCTTCGCGAGGGTCTCCTCGAGCTGTGTGCGCTCCTCATCCAGCAGGCGTGCCTGCGCACGAGCCTCCTCGACCGCGCTGCCCACGCGCTGCTCGTGGAGGCCGAGCGAGACGGCGATGCCGCCCAGGAAGCAAGAAACGGCGAACACGGTCGCCGTCTGCCATCGGAAGGGGAGGTGAAGCTTGCGCACAGGTCTCCAGGGTGGGGTACAAGGACTGCCCTCTCGCCGTGCTGCCGCGGCTCGGCCTGCGGCGCGATCTGGTGAGAGGGCTCGAAAGACCATAACCGCGCTATGGCGCAAGATTCGTGCGCCGGCCGCGCGGCCCTGCGACGCGTTCACATGGCCGCGTCGGGTCGCCGTCCCGGAACGGCGACGTATGCAGGCACGACATCCTCCTGGGGGCATGCGCGTGGACGACGGTGTGATCTGCGTCTCACCGGGCCGCGAATGACCCGAGCGCGCGGCCGCAGGCACTAAGGTGCTCGCCCGCGCCGCGGCGGCTCGGCGTGGCGGACGCGACACGCCGAGAGCGTGCCGACCCCTACCGCGGCCATCGCCGCGCGCGCCCGCACGGCCCGCCGCGGCATCGGCCCGCGCGAGCGCCCGCCAGGGACCAAGGGCCCATGCGCCTGCGATCGCAAGATCTAGTGTTCCGGTGACGGCAATGGCACCAGATCTTGTGTTTCGGGGTGCCGAATCGAGGCGAGGGGGACCAGCGATGAGCATCACCGAGATCGACCGCGACGACGTGGAGCGGGCCGGGACGCGGCCCACCCTCCGGGTGGTCAAGCGCGACGGCCGCACCCTGCTGTTCGACGACCGGCGGATCGCGACGGCTCTCGCGAAGGCGTTCACCGCGGTGCATGGCGCGCTGACCCCCGGTCAGGAGGCGTCGCTCGACGGCCTCGTGGCCCGCATCGACGGCGAGCTGGCCGCGCGGTTCCGTGACACCGTGAAGATCTACGAGATCCAGAGCGTGGTCGAGCACGAGCTCCTGGAGGCGGGGGAGTACGACGTCGCCCGGGCGTACATCGACTACCGCGTCGAGCGCGACATCGCGCGCACCAAGGCGATGGACCTCAACCACTCGATCACGCGGCTCATCAGCAAGGACTCGGCCGTGGTCCACGAGAACGCGAACAAGGACGCCGAGGTCTACAACACGCAACGCGACCTCACCGCGGGGATGGTGGGCAAGGCGATCGGACTGCGGATGCTGCCGGCGCACGTCGCGAACGCCCACCAGAAGGGCGACCTCCACTACCACGACCTCGATTACCACCCCTATGCGCCGATGACGAACTGCTGCCTCATCGACTTCAGGACCATGCTGTCGGCGGGCTTCCGCATCGGCAACGCGCAGGTCGAGCCGCCGCGGTCCATCCAGACCGCGACGGCGCAGATCTCGCAGATCATCGCGAACGTGTCCTCGAGCCAGTACGGGGGCTGCACGGTCAACCGCATCGACGAGCTGCTGGCGCCGTACGCCGCGCTCAACCGCGCGAAGCACGAGGCGGACGCCGCGCAGTGGATCGACGACCCGGCGCGCCGCGAGGCGTACGTCCAGGACAAGACGCGCAAGGACATCTACGACGCGATGCAGTCGCTCGAGTACGAGATCAACACGCTGTTCACGTCCAACGGCCAGACGCCTTTCACGTCGATCGGCTTCGGGCTGGGCACCGGCTGGTACGAGCGAGAGATCCAGAAGGCGATCCTGCAGATCCGCATCCGAGGCCTCGGGCGCGAGGGACGGACCGCGATCTTCCCCAAGCTGCTGTTCACGGTGAAGCGCGGGCTCAACCTCTCCGAGGGCGAGCCCAACTACGACATCAAGCAGCTCGCCGTGGAGTGTGCGACGAAGCGCATGTATCCCGACGTCCTCAGCTACGACAAGATCGTCGAGATCACCGGGTCGTTCAAGGCGCCCATGGGGTGCCGTTCGTTCCTGCAGGGCTGGGAGGACGAGCACGGCGAGGACTCCGTCGAGGGGCGCATGAACCTGGGCGTCGTGACGCTCAACCTGCCGCGCATCGCGCTCGAGGCGGACGGGGACCAGGCGACGTTCTGGCGGATCCTCGACGAGCGGCTCGAGACCATGCACGACGCGCTGAGCTACCGGATCGAGCGGTGCAAGGAGGCCGTGCCCGGCAACGCGCCGATCCTCTATGTGCACGGCGCGTTCGGGAGGCGGCTCGGCCCCGCCGAGGAGGTCGACACCCTGTTCCGCGACGGCCGCGCCACCGTGTCGCTCGGCTACATCGGGCTCTACGAGGTCGCGACCGCGTTCTACGGGGGCGCGTGGGAGTCGAATCCGGAGGCCAAGGCGATGACCGTGCGGGTCCTCCGCACGCTCCGGGACCGTGCGGCCGCATGGAAGGCGGCGTCCGGCTATCACTTCAGCGTCTATTCGACGCCCTCGGAGAGCCTCACGGACCGGTTCTGCCGGCTCGACAAGGAACGCTTCGGGTCCGTGCCCGACATCACGGACAAGGACTACTACACGAACTCGTTCCACTACGACGTCCGCAAGAACCCGACGCCGTTCGACAAGCTCGACTTCGAGGCCGAGTACGCGCCCCTCACGTCGGGCGGGTTCATCCACTACTGCGAGTACCCGGTGCTGCGACAGAACCCGAAGGCGCTCGAGGCCGTGTGGGACTACGCCTACGACCGCGTGGGCTACCTGGGCACCAACACGCCGATCGACCGCTGCTACGCGTGCGGCTTCGAGGGAGACTTCACGCCCACGGCGCGAGGGTTCGCGTGCCCGGCGTGCGGCAACGACGACCCGCGCTCGTGCGACGTGGTCAAGCGCACCTGCGGCTACCTGGGCAACCCGCAGCAGCGGCCCATGGTGCACGGACGCCACCAGGAGATCGCGTCGCGCGTCAAGCACCTGTCGGATGACGTGCGGGTGCCGCTCTCGGCCCGCACCCCCGAGGGGTGACGATGCATCGGTCGCCCGTGCGCGACGCGTGGCTGTCCACTCGGGTGAGTCAGGGCTACGTCGCGGACTACAAGCCGTTCGTCTTCGTGGACGGCGAGGGCGTGCGGTGCTCGCTGTACGTGGCCGGCTGCCTGTTCGCGTGCGAGGGCTGCTTCAACGAGGATGCATGGAGCTTCCGGTGCGGCGAGCCGTACACGCTGGAGCTGGAGTCGAGGATCCTCGAGGACCTCGCTCACCCCGCGGTCCAGGGGCTGTCGCTGCTGGGTGGCGAGCCGTTCCTCAACACGGGGACGTGCCTGTCGCTGGTGCGCCGGATGCCTGCGGAGCTGCCCGGGAAGGACGTGTGGTGCTGGTCCGGCTACACCTTCGAGGAGCTGCTGGGGGAGTCACCCGACAAGCGGGAGCTCCTGTCCCTGGTCGACGTCCTGGTCGACGGCCCGTTCGACCTCGCGGAACGCGACCTCACCGTGCCGTTCCGGGGCAGCCGCAACCAGCGCGTCCTGGACGTGCCCGCGTCGCTCGCGGCCGGTCGCGCGGTCGCTCGGGCGTAGGCGCCTGCGGATCCATCGCGACGCCGCGCGCCGGACGTCCGGCGCAGAGCGTCGGGGGCCGTGTCGCCCCGCTCGCCGTTTTCATGCACTCTCGCGGGCTGGGGCGTGCCGCGCGCGCCGCTTTCGGGCGTCCGGCGGCCATCCTGGGGCCTACCAGCCCGTTGTCACTGCTCTCCCACGGCTCCGCGCGCCGTGAAAGTGCATGAAAACGGCGAGGATGGTGCGCGCAGCCGCCGGGGGCCGTGCCGGGGGACCGGTGCCCGCGCCGTCTCCCGGGTCCGCTGCCGGGCGGGTGCTACAGCGCCGGCTGCTGCTGCGTGATGCAGTGGATGCCGCCGCCGCGGTCGAAGAGCGGGCGGGCATCGACGCGCACGATCTCGCGCCCCGGGTACGCCGCCGCGAGCACCTCGATCGCCTCGTCGTCGTGCGGATCGTCGAACGCGCACGCGATGACCGCGCCGTTGAGGACGTAGTGGTTGACGTAGGACCAGTCGACCCAGCCCTCCGAGTCGCGCAGCGTGGCCGGCGCGGGCAGCGGCACCACCGACAGCGGCCGCCCGTCGGCGTCGACGGACGCGGACAGCACGTCCCTCAGCTCGGCGGAGACCTCGTGGTCCGGGTGGGCCGGGTCGCGCTGGTCGTGCACCAGCACCTCGCCGCCCGGCGTGAAGCACGCCACGATGTCCACATGCCCGCGCGTGCCGTAGCGCTCGGAGTCGCGCGTGAGCCCGCGCGGCAGCCAGATGACCATTCGGGCGCCCACCGTGCGTGCGAGCTCGTCCTCGACCCGGGCGCGCGACCAGCCCGGGTTGCGGCCCGGGTCCCGCTGCACCGTCTCCGTCACGAGGAACGTGCCGCGGCCGTCGGTGTGGATGCCGCCGCCCTCGTTCACCATCGGCGACCCGATCCGCGGCACGTCGGCGTGGGCGAGCGCGGTGGTCGCGGCGAGCGCGTCGTGGTCCCAACGCGCCCAGTCCTGCGCGCCCCACCCGTTGAACACCCAGTCGATCCCGGCGAGCGTGCCGCCGTCGTCCACGAACGTGGGGCCGATGTCGCGGAACCAGGCGTCGTCCAGCGGCGCCTCGAGCAGGACGATGCGCGGGTCCAGCCACGCGCGCGCCGCGGGCACCGCGTCCGGGGCGACGAGCATGGTCAGCGGCTCACGCGCGACGATCGCGTTGGCGACCGCGGCCCACGTGCGGCGCGCCTCGTCGGCCTCGGCCTCGGTGTCGCCCAGCGTGTATCCGGTGCTCGGCCACGCCATCCAGGACGCGGTGTGATGCTCCCACTCGGCAGGCATGCGGCGCGTCATCGGGTCTCCTCGGGGGTCGGGGTGAGTGCGGGGGTGCGCGCGGGCGGGACGCGCCGGGGTGCGACGGACTCGTACGCGGCCCCCAGCGTGAGCAGGCGGTCGTCGTCGTAGGCGCGCCCCGCGAAGGTGAGCCCGACCGGCATGCCGGACGAGCGCATCGTCCCCATCGGGACCGTCACCGTCGGCACCCCCAGATGGCGGATCGCGAGGTTGCCGTTGGCGATCCAGACGCCATTGCGCCAACCGGCGTCGGCCGAGGCGGGGTTCACGTCCATGTCAGCGTGCGCCACGTCGGCGACGGCAGGGAAGACCACGGCGTCGAGGCCGAGGCCTTCCATCCAGTCCTCGAGGTCCGTGCGGCGGATCGACTCGAGGCCGGCGAGGCCAGCGGCGACAGTGGGGATGTCCTCGAGGCGGGTGCCGGGATGGGCGCGGACCCAGGCGGGGTAGTCGGCGATGTCGTCCTCGAAACCGTCGTACCGGTCCGGCAGGGCGCCGGGAGGTGCGGGGAAGATCGTGGCGCCGTCGATACCGGCCAGCGTGTCGAGCGCGGGGTCGCCGTTGGCGGCCAGGAAGTCCTCCCATGCCCAGGCGGACAGGTCGAGGATCTCGCGAGCAAGATACCCGTCGGGAAGCTCGGTGCGGTCCTTGATCGTGGGCGAGCCGGGGCGGTCGCCCTCGTAGCGGCTCACCATCGGCAGGTCGACCTCGACGACGGTGGCGCCGGCGGCCTCGAGGTCGGCACGCGCGCGCTCCCAGAGGTCGATGACGTCGGGGTGCGTCTCGATCCGGGTGCCGGTCGGGCCGCCGATGCCGGGGGAGGGCGCGGTGCCCGCCTCGGGGTCGGCGTTGAGGTACATGCGCGGGACGCCGAGCACCGCCCCGGCGAGGCCGGCGTCGGAGGCGAGGGCCGGGTAGCTCGCGGGCCTCACGTCCGACGCGCGCGGGAGGCGGACCCACGGCTGCGCGCGCCACAGGTCGCCGCGCGACTCGGGGTCGTCCGCGACGATCACGTCGAGGATCTCGAGCAGGTCCGCCATGGTGCGCGTGTGGGGGACCACCACATCCATGGTGGGGACGAGCGGCCAGTTGCCGCGCACCGAGATCACCCCACGCGAGGGCGTGTATGCGCACAACGCGTTGTGGGACGCGGGCCCGCGGCCGCTCGACCACGTCTCCTCGCCGAGCCCGAACGCGCACAGGCTCGCCGCCGTGGCCGCGCCCGAGCCGTTCGAGGAGCCGGAGGCGAACGGCGCGGCCAGGTACGCAGAGTTGTAGGGGCTCTCCGCGCGTCCGTAGAGACCCCGCTGCATCCCGCCGTTCGCCATGGGAGGCATGTTGGTGAGGCCGAGGCAGATCGCGCCGGCCGCGCGTAGCCGCTCGATGGTGAAGGCGTCGCGCTGAGCGACCAGGTCCGCGAATGCGGGGCTGCCCGCGGCGGCGGTGAGCCCGCGTACCAGGTAGGAGTCCTTGGCCGTGTAGGGGATGCCGTCGAGAGGGCCGCGGCTGGTGCCGGCCGCCCGGCGGGCGTCGGATGCGGCGGCCTCCGCGAGCGCGTCCGGGTTGGTCACCACGATGGCGTTGAGGGCCGTGGCGGTGTCCGGCGCGTCGTAGGCCGCCGCACGCTCGCGGTAGGCGCGCACCAGCGCGACCGCGGTGGTGGTGCCGGCCTCGAGCGCGGCGCGCAGGTCGGCGATGGTGGCCTCGACGACGTCGTGCACACGGGCTCCCGGGGTGATGCGGCCAAGTTGATCGGTTGATCAATTCGGCTCGACGCTACAGAATCATGCACATGCCGTCAACGACCACGCCCGCATCGCGCCGGCTCACCGGGACCGCGCGCAGGGCGGCGATCCTCGAGCACGCGACCGCGCTCGCCCTCTCCGACGGGCTCGCGGCGCTCACGCTGCGTGCGGTGGGGCAGCGGGCGGGCGTCGCCTCGGGGCTGGTCGCGCACTACGTCGACGGCATGGACGCCCTGGTGGCGGAGGTGTTCTCCGGCATCTCCGCGGGCGAGCGTGCGGAGGTCGCGGGCGTCGGCGGCATCGCGCCGCTGGTCCGCACGCTCACGGATGGGACGCGCGAGGCGGTGACGCTCGTGTGGGTGCAGGCGTGGGCGGCGGCGCCGGGGAACCCCGTGCTCGCGGCCGCGGTCCGGGCGGAGATGGACGCGTGGCAGACGATGCTCGAGGCGCGCCTGCGTGAGGCCGGCGCCTCGGATCCGGCGCCCGTCGCACGCGCCCTGCTCGGGATGATCGATGGCGTGAACGCGCACTCTCTCGCGGGATGGCAGGACCGCGCCGACCACGCGGCGCTGCTGCTGCGCGCGCTCGAGGCGATGCTCGGGTGGGCGCCGGGCACGCTGACGTGAGCGTCCGTCAGCGCGCGAGGCGGGGTGCCATGGTCCGTGCCACGGCCTGTGCGCGCACCGGGTTGCCGGCGCCGTCGAGGCCGGGGGAGTAGGCGGCGAGCGCGCCGGACCCGGGTGCGACCATGACGAGCCCGCCCGCGATCCCGCTCTTCGCGGGCACGCCCACCGCGGCCATCCACGTGTGGCTCGCCTCGTAGAGCCCCGCAAGCGCCATCGCACGCAGCGCCACGTCCGCCGCCTCGGCGGTCACCACGCGCGCACCGGTGTCCGGATCGACGCCCTCGCCGGCGAGCACCGCGCCCATGCGTGCGAGGTCCCCGACGGTCACCCCGACGCAGGACTGGAAGGTGTAGAGGTGGAGGGCGTCCTCGACCGCGGCGCCCAGGAGCCCCCGCTCCTCGAGCAGCCCCGCGAGGAGGCGGTTGCGCTGGTTCGACGCGTGGATCGCGTCGACCATGGCCCGGTCAGCGTCGAGGGGGCGGCCCGCGAACGCGGAGAGCCCGTCACGGATGGCGGCCTCGTCCGGAAGCAGGCTCGCCGCGGTGATCGCCCCCGGGTTCACCATGGGGTTGGTGCGGCCGTCGGGGCTCGCCCTGATGGCCTCCGGATCGTTGAACGGCAGGCCCGTGGCGGACATCCCCGTCCTGCCGAGCACGGCCTCCGCGCCCTCCGCGTCCACCGCGAGCGCGAGCACGAAAGGCTTCGCGACGGACATGAGGATGAACGGGGACGGGTGGTCGCCCGCAAGCGCGGAGTCGCCGTGCACGCCCCGGACGGCCGCCGCGAGCAGCCCGGGATCGACCGTCGCCAGCGCGGGGTAGACGTCGGTGACGCGGCCGGCGGGCTCGGCCCGTGCATCGTCCACCGCGGCGCCCAGCGCGGAGGCGAGTGCGGACGTCACGCCGACGATGCTCCCATACCGGCCTGGTTCAGGAGGCGGGCTGGTCCGCCTGCCGGGACGCCTCGAGATCGCGCAGCTCACGCCGCAGCACCTTGCCCACGTTGTTCTTGGGCAGGGCGTCGATGAACTCGATCTCGCGCGGGCGCTTGTAGCCGGTGAGCCGCTCCTTGAGGAACACCCGGAGGTCGTGCTCGCTGAGCGTCTCGTCGCGGCGCACCACGAACAGCTTGGGCACCTCGCCCGAATGCTCGTTGGGGATCGGGATGGCGCCGGCCTCGACCACCTTCGGGTGGAGCATGGCGGCGTCCTCGATCTCGCCCGGGTAGACGTTGAAGCCTCCGCAGACGATGATCTCCTTCTTGCGGTCGACGATGGTGAAGAAGCCGTCCTCGGACTCGATCGCGATGTCGCCGGTGAGCAGCCAGCCGTCCGCCGTGATGACGCGCGCGCTCTCCTCCGGCTGGTTCCAGTAGCCCTGCATCACCTGCGGGCCGCGGACGGCAAGCTCGCCGCGCTCGCCCAGGGGCAGCGGGTTCGCCTCGTCGTCGACGATGCGCACGTCGGTCGACGGGAGCGGCACGCCGATGGTGCCGATGCGCGGGGCCATGTGGGTGGGGTTGACGCTGACCACGGGCGACGCCTCGGTGAGGCCGTACCCCTCGGTGATGTCGTGCCCGGTGACCGCCTTCCAGCGGTCCGAGACCGCCGAGCGCACGGCCATGCCGCCGCCGACGGTGAGGCGCAGGCGCGTGAAGTCGATGTCCTTGAAGCCGTCCGCGTCGAGCAGGGCGCCGGCCAGCGTGCTCACCAGGATGAGGCCGTCGGGCTTGGACGCGCCGAGGGTCTTGATGAAGCCGGGCAGGTCGCGCGGGTTGGTGATGAGCACGTTGTGCGCGCCGAACCGGAAGAAGCCGATGCAGTTCACCGTGAGGGAGAACACGTGGTAGAGCGGTAGCGCGGCGATGATGACCGACTGGCGCTCCTCGCCCAACGTGTTGCGGATCTGCGCCATGAACTGGTCCTGGTTGGCCAGCAGGTTGCCGTGCGTGAGCACCGCAGCCTTCGCGCCGCCGGTGGTGCCGCCCGTGTACTGGAGGAACGCGACGTCGTCGTGGGTCAGGCCCGGGTCCGCGAGGCGGGCCGGGTCGCCCGCGCCCATCGCCTTGGTGAACGGGATCGCGTGGGGCAGGGAGTACGCGGGCACCATCTTCTTCACCTTCGCGGCGACGAAGTTGACGATCGCGCGCTTGGGCTGGGGCAGCATGTCCGCCACCTGGGTGACGATCACGTGCTCGATCGTGGTCTCAGGCAGCACCTCCGCGACCTTGTCGGCGAAGTTCGCGAGCACCACGATCGCCTTGGGCTCGGCATCGCGGAACACGCCCTCCATCTCGCGCACGGTGTAGAGCGGATTCGCGTTCACCACGGTGAGGCCGGCACGCAGGGCGCCGTAGAGCGCGACCGGGTACTGCAGCAGGTTGGGCATCTGCAGCACGATCCGGTCGCCCTTGACCAGGCCGAGCTCGTGCTGGAGGAAGGCGGCGAATCGGCTCGCCGCGGCATCGACCTCGCGGAACGTGAGCGTGCCGCCGAGGTTCGAGAACGCGACCTTGTCACCGTGGTTGCGCGCCGCCTCGGCGACCATCTCGCCCAGCGAGGACTCGTGCGCCGGCTCGATCGCGTGCGGCACGCCCGGCCCGTAGTAGCGGTACCAGGGACGCTCGTCGCCGTTGACGGGGTCGTATGCCGGGGGCAGGTCAGATGGCATGGGGAAGGTCATCCTCATCGATGGTCGGACACGGTGCGTAGCATTCTGGCGTCTGAGGGGCCGCCACGCCAATCAACGCGCGGGGTGGACCCCCAGCAATACGTGGGGTTTCGCACCGTCCTTGGTGGTCACCGCCAAACGGAGTCCCTCATCGTTGGGGGATACCGCAAGGCCCACCGTACCGGGCAGCAGGATGGGCTTGAGGAAGGCGGCCTCGGCGCGGTAGGTCGCCGGGATGCGGCCCTCGACGGCGGCGAGGGCGCGTGCGTGCGTCCACATGCCGTGGATGATGGGCCGCGCGAATCCGAAGGCGCGCGCCGCGATGCGGCTGGTGTGGATGAGGTTGGGGTCCTGGGACACGCGGCGGTAGTCGCGGCCCAGGTGGGCGGGCAGCCTCCACCGTGCGATCGGCTGCGCGGGCTCCCACTGTTCGCGATCGGTCGCCGTGGCGGGATGGCCGGGGACCTCCATCCCCGATGCCAGGTACGTGCTCGCGCCATCCCACACGGTCTCGCCGCCGACCTCCGCCCGGCCCACCAGGTCGATCAGCGCCCCGCGCGCGTGGGGGCGGAGGTTCTCGACGTGCACCTCGAGGGAGAGGCGCTCCGTGGCGCGGACGGGACGGTGCAGCGTCATCGTGTTGGTGGCGTGCACGGCGCCCACCAGCCGCACCGAGGACCGGCGGTCGCCGAGCAGCGCCACGTGCAGCGGGAAGGTCAGCACATGGATCCACGTGGCGGGCACGGTGTCGCGCAGCGTGTACCCGCAGACCCGCGCGTAGTCGGCGAGCCTGTCGAGGTCCTGGACCACCCCGTCGACGCGGACGGCGTGGGCGGGGATGCGCGCGACGCCGGCACGGCTCGGCACCAGCGCCTTGGCGAAGGCCGCCCCCATCGGCGGGAGAGCCTCGAGGGTCTCGACGTCGCGCCCCATCAGGCGCCCACCATGTTCTGGCCGCACACGCGGATCACCTGGCCCGTGACCCCCTGGGACCCGGGATCGCACAGGTAGCCGATGGTCTCGGCGACGTCGACCGGGCTGCCGCCCTGGCTGAGGCTGTTGGCGCGGCGGAAGATCTCGCGCTGCACGAACGGGATCTTGGCCGTCATCTCCGTCTCGATGAAGCCGGGCGCGACCGCGTTGGCGGTGATGCCGCGGGCCGCGAGGTCGGGTGCCATCGCGGCGACCAGCCCGGCCACGCCCGCCTTCGAGGCCGCGTAGTTGGTCTGGCCCTTGTTGCCCGCGAGCCCGGACGTGGACGCGACGCCCACGACGCGCCCGCCCGCGGCGATGCCGCCCTCGGTCGCAGGATCGAGGAGCACCGCGTTGATGCGCATCTCCGCCGCGAGGTTGACGTCGAGCACGGACGCCCACCGGGTCGCGTCCGTGTTGACCAGCATCTTGTCCCGGGTGATGCCGGCGTTGTGGATCATCGCGTGGATCCCGACCCCGCGCGCGGCGACGTGGGCCGCGATCCGTGCCCCCGCATCGTCCGCCGTGATGTCGAGCTGGAGCGCGGTGCCGCCCACCTCGTTCGCGACGGCCGCCAGCGCCTCACCTGCGGCGGGGATGTCGACGGCGACGATGGTGGCGCCGTCGCGGGCGAGCGTGCGGGCGATCGCGGCGCCGATGCCGCGGGCCGCGCCGGTGACCACGCACACCCGGCCGTCGAGCGGGCGGTTCTCGAGCCTCGCCGCGGGCGCGCCACCGGGGGTCACGCGCCACGTCTGGCCGTCGACGAACGCCGAGCGGCCCTGGAGCAGGAAGCCGAGCGTCGAGAGCAGGTCGGCGGGCGTGACCCCGGGCTCCGCGTACACGAGGTTCGCGGTCGCACCACCGCGCAGCTCCTTGCCGACCGTGCGGTTGATGCCGTCGATCGCGCGCGCCACGGCGTCCGCCTCCCAGTCGGCGCCCGTCGCGGGGCGCGCGATCATCACGATGCGGCCCGAGCGTTCGATGCCCCGCACCGCCGGCCGCAGCACCGCGCGCAGGCCCTCGAGCTCGACGATGGTGCGGACGTCGGTCGCATCGACCACGAGCGCGCCGATCCGGTCGCCGTACCCGGGCGCCTCCTCACCGAAGTCGATCACGGGCGCCTCGTGGGCTCGCCCCAGCAAGGCGAGCGTCTCCGCGACCAGCGTCGAGGGGCCGAGAGGTGCGAGCACGATCGCGCCCGTGGGGAACTCGCGGCCGCGGCGCAGGCGCGGCGGCTCGTGGAGGCCCGCCTTGGCGGCGACCTTGCGCCCGACGGGGGAGTAGAAGGCCTTCTCGAGGGCGCTCATCACACCGCCTCCAGGATCGCGACGACGCCCTGCCCGCCGGCCGCGCAGACGGAGATCAGCCCCCTGGTGCCGGGGCCGCGCTCGTGGAGCAGCTTGGCGAGGGTGGGGACGATGCGCGCGCCGGTGGCGGCGAACGGGTGGCCGGCGGCGAGCGACGAGCCGGTGACGTTGAGCTTCTCGGGTGGGCACGCGCCGATCGGGCCGTCGAGGCCGAGGCTCGCGCAGTACTCGGGGTCCTGCCAGGCCTTGAGCGTCGCGAGGACGGTGGAGGCGAACGCCTCGTGGATCTCGAAGAGGTCGATGTCGTCGACGGTGAGCCCCTGACGGGCGAGCAGGCGCCCGGTCGCGCCCACCGGCGCGAGCAACAGGTCCGCGCCGCCGGGATGGTCCACGGCCGCGACCTCGGCGTCGACCACCTTGGCCCACGGGGTGAGGTGGTGCTCGGCGGCCCACTCCTCGCTCGCGAGCAGCACCGCCGCCGCGCCGTCGGACAGCGGCGTCGAGTTGCCCGCCGTCATGGTGCCGTCGGGGCCGCCGAACGCGGGCCTGAGGGCCGCGAGCCTCTCGACGGACGTGTCGGGCCGCAGCACGGCGTCGCGGGTGACGCCCAGGTAGGGGGTGACGAGGTCGTCGAAGAAGCCGCGGTCCCACGCGGCCGCGAGGCGGTGGTGGCTCGCCGCGGCGAGTTCGTCCTGCGCGGCGCGGTCGATGTCCCAGCGGAGGGTGGTGAGCGCCTGGTGCTCGCCCATGGACAGGCCGGTGCGCGGCTCGGCGACGCTGGGCGCCTGGGGCGCGAGGTGCGCCGGCCGGAGCTTCGCGAACGCGGCGATACGCTCCTGCGCTGAACGCGCGCGGGAGGCCTTGAGCAGGATCCGGCGCAGGGGGTCGCTCACGGAGATGGGGGCGTCGGAGGTCGAGTCGACGCCCGCGGCGATGCCGCTGGTGAGCTGTCCCAGCGCGATCTTGTTGGCGAGGTACATGGTGGTCTCGAGCCCGGTGGCGCAGGCCTGCTGGAGGTCGCACGCCGGGGTCTCGGGCGCGAGCGCCGAGCTCAGCACCGCCTCGCGCGTGAGGTTGAAGTCGCCCGGGTGCTTGAGGACCGCGCCTCCGGCCACCTCTCCGATGCGCTCTCCCGCGAGGCCCGCGCGGGCGACGAGCCCGTCGATCGCGGCGGTGAGCATGTCATGGTTGGACGCCCGTGCGTAGGGCCCTCCCGCCTTGGCGAAGGGGATGCGATTCCCGCCTGCGACCACGACCGTGTGGCTCATAGCTCCTCCGTTGGCTCGGTGAATTACCGATACCGACGGTAGCAGATACCGCCGGTACTGGTTATGGTGGAGCCATGGCATCCGATGGCCGGGACACCCGGTGGGAGCAGCACCGCGTCGACAGGCGCCGCGAGCTGGTCTCGCATGCCCTGCGCGCCATCCGCGCCCACGGCCCGGGCGTCGCCATGGAGGACATCGCCGTGCGGGCGGGCACCTCCAAGACCGTGATCTATCGGCACTTCGGCGACAGGGCCGGGCTCTACGGCGCGATCGTCGAGGCCGTCCACGACTACATCCACGCCGGCCTCACCACCGCGCTCGAGCTCACCGATCCCGCGGACCTCGGACGCATGGCCGGCGACCTCGCCGACGCGTACCTCGGGCTCGTCGAGCGCGACCCCCACATCTACCGCTTCGTGCTCGCCGCGCCGGCGGTGCAGGGTCAGCCCGACTCGGACCCCGCCGGACCGCTGCCCGGGATCATGGGCCGCCACGTGTCGGCGGCCATCGGCGAGCGCCTCGAGCTGTCAGGCCTCGACGCGTCGTCCGCCCCCATCTGGGGTCACGGGCTCGTCGGATTCATCCGCGCCGCCGCGGACCAGTGGATGGAGGCCGACCCGCGGCCGCCGCGCGCCGAGGTCGTGGCGCACATCACCGCCCTGTTCACCCCCGGATTCAAGGGCGCGCTCGCGCCCTGATCCCACCGCCATCGAAGGAGCAACAATGACGTTGACCGACGAGCCCACCGCCCCCGCCCTCGACGAGCGCCTCACCACGCTCGGCGCGGCGTTGCGCACCGCCCTCGACGGGCCGTACGCCGGTGAGAGGGCGGTCGCCCTCGCGACCTTCCCCGCGGACGATGCGCTGCGCCCCGTCGCATACGGCGTCGAGGAGTCGCGGGACTGGTGCCTCGCGCGGTTGCGAGCCCTGGACGCGGCGGGCTTCGGTTCGGCGGGGGTACCGGAGCGAGCCGGGGGCCACGCGGACCCCCTCGAGGCGGTGCTCACCTTCGAGACCCTGGCGAAGGCCGACCTCTCCGTCACCATCAAGTCCGGGGTCCAGTTCGGGCTGTTCGGAGGCGCGATCACCAACCTCGGAACGGCGTGGCATCACGACACGTTCCTGCCCGGCGTGACCTCGATGGAGCTGCTCGGATGCTTCGCGATGACGGAGCTCGGTCACGGCTCGGACGTCGCGAGCCTCGAGACGACGATCACGTACGTGCGGGAGACGGACGAGTTCGAGGTGCACTCGCCCACCGCGGCTGCCACCAAGGCGTACATCGGCAACGCGGCCCGCGACGGCCGCACGGCGGCGGTGTTCGGCCAGCTGGTGGTCGCGGGGGAGCGGCACGGCGTCCACGCGATCCTCGTCCCGATCCGCGACGAGCAGGGCCGCACCCTGCCCGGCGTCACCGCGGGCGACCACGGCCACAAGGGCGGACTGCTCGGCATCGACAACGGCACCCTCGCCTTCGACCGGGTCCGCGTGCCGCGTCGCATGCTTCTCGACCGCTATGGCGGCGTGGACGCGGAGGGCGTCTACCGATCCGAGATCGCCGATCCCAACCGCCGGTTCTTCACCATGCTCGGCACGCTGGTCCGCGGTCGCGTGTGCGTCGGCGGTGGCGGCGCGATGGCCGCGCGGCGGGCGCTCTCGATCGCGACCAGGCACGCGTTGCGGCGGCGCCAGTTCCCGGCGCCCGGGCGTCCCGATGGCGTGCTGCTGCTCGACTACGTGGTGCACCAGCGCCGCCTGCTCCCGCTCCTCGCGCAGGCGTACGCGTACGGCGCCGCTCAGAACGAGCTCATCGCGGCGCTGGTCCACGTCCAGGGCGAGGACGAGAGCACCGAGCGCGACCAGCGCGAACTCGAGACCTTCGCGGCAGGGATGAAGGCCATGCAGACATGGTTCGCGAACGCCGCGGTCCAGGAGGCGCGCGAGGCCTGCGGCGGCGCGGGCTACATCAGCGAGAACGAGCTGACCGCGCTGCGCGGCGACGTCGACATCTTCGCGACCTTCGAGGGCGACAACACCGTGCTGATGCAGCTGGTCACCAAGGCCCTGCTCACCGACTACCGCCACGCCTGGAGCGAGCTCGATCGCAGCGGCGTGGTCCAGGCGACCACGAGGGCGCTCGGGGAGATGGTGATGGAGCGCACCGCGGCCGGGCTCATGCTCGACCGGCTCGCGAGCACCGCGCGCCGGCGCCCCGAGGAGACCACGCTGGTGGACCGCGGCTGGCACGCGCTGATGTTCGAGGATCGCGAGCGCCACTCGCTCGAGTCGCTCGCGCGTCGCATGCGTGCCGCCGCCAAGTCAGGCGGCGACACGTTCGAGGCGTTCAACCGGCTCGGACCGCACGTGCAGTTCGTGGCACGCGCCCACATGGAGCGCGTGGTGCTCGCGGCGTTCGTCAAGGCGATCGACGCGTGCGAGGACCGGGAGGCGACGGACGTGCTCGAACGCGTGTGCAGCCTGTACGCGCTGTCGAGCATCGCGCGCGACCGCGCGTGGTTCCTCGAGCACAACCGGGTGACCGCCGGCCGGTCCAAGGCGATCGGCGACCAGATCGACGCGCTGTGCCGCGAGCTGCGGCCACACGCGCTCGCGCTGGTCGAGGGGCTCGGCATCCCTCGCTCGTGGCTGACGGCGGCCGTGCTCGCGGATTGACGCGGGACGCGAGAGCGCTTCCAGGAATCCACGGCCGGCCGCCGTGGTTGACTGGTGACCAACAGCGCTCGACGGCGAGCGGCTTCAGGCCCCCTCGCAGACAGGCGCACCGTCATGACCGTCCTCACCCCCGCACGCACCCGCTGGGCGCTGTTCGCGCTCGCCCTGGGCGGCTTCGGGATCGGCACCACCGAGTTCGTCGCGATGGGGCTGCTGCCCGACATCGCGCGGGATCTGCTCCCGACGCTGTACGCGCAGGACCCCGACGCGGCGATCGCCAAGGCGGGGATCGTGATCTCCGCCTACGCGATCGGCGTGGTGATCGGGGCTCCGACCATCGCGGCGGTCGCCGCGCGCTTCCCGCGCAAGGGGCTCCTCATGGTCCTTGCCGCGGCCTTCACCCTGGGCACCATCGCATCCGCCTTGGCGCCCACGTTCGAGACCGTCGTGGCGGCGCGCGTCCTCGCGGGCCTGCCCCACGGCGCGTACTTCGGCGTCGCCGCGCTCGCCGCCGCCGACCTCATGGGTGCGGGGAAGCGCGGTCGCGCCGTCGCGTTCGTGCTGTCGGGCCTCACCATCGCCAACGTGATCGGCGTGCCGGTGGTGACCTGGGTGGGGCAGCAGGCGGGCTGGCGCATCGCGTACCTCGGCGTCGCCGCGATCTTCGCCCTCACCACGGTCGCGATCGCGCTGCTGGTCCCCAGGGCCCCCGGCGACCCGCACGCGACCGTGCGCCGGGAGCTGTCGGCCTTCACGCGCCCCGCCGTCTGGTGCGCGCTGGCGACCGGCGCGCTCGGCTTCGGCGGCTTCTTCGCCGTGTACTCGTACGTGTCGCCGCTCGCCACGGAGGTCACAGGCACCTCCGAGGCGTTCGTCCCGCTCGCGTTGATCGTGCTGGGCCTCGGCATGACGGTGGGCAACATCGCCGGCGGGCGGATGGCCGACGGCGGCGCCATGCGCGCGGTATTCCAGCTGTTCGGGGCGTTCGCCGCCTCACTCCTCATCCTCGGGCTCGCCGCGAGCACCGTCCCCGGCCTGCTCGCGGGCCTCTTCCTCGTCGGCGCGACCGCGTCCGCGATCTCGCCGGCGATCCAGACCCGGCTGATGGACGTCGCGGGCGACAGCCAGACCATCGCGGCGGCGGTCAACCACTCGGCCCTCAACATGGGCAACAGCCTGGGCGCCTTCCTCGGCGGCGCGGTCATCGCGGCCGGCTGGGGCTACCTCGCACCCACGTGGGTCGGTCTCGCGCTGTGCGTGCCCGGCGTCCTCGCCGCCGTCGCGGGCTGGGCCGTCACCCGCGCCCCGGCGGACGATGCGGTAGCCTCCTTGGCGGCCGAAGGCGACCGGGTCGCCGCGAGCCCGGGACGCTGACCCGGCCCGCGCATCGTCCCTCCGGACGGCGCGCCACCCGCATCCTGGAGGACCAGCCGTGACCGTGATCGAGCCGCCCGTCGATGTCAAGAGGCACGCGCTGTGGGAGGACGTGCTCGCGGTCCTCATCGGTGCGTTCCTCATGTCGTGGGGCATGTACCTGCTGAGCGCGATCGACGGCGTCACCGGCGGGCTCGCCGGTGTCGCGTTCCTCACCAGCTACGTGAGCGGCTGGTCGCTGGGGCTCGTGTACTTCCTCATCAACGTGCCGTTCTACTGGCTGGCCGTGCGCCGGATGGGGTGGGCGTTCACGGTCAAGACGCTCGCGGCGGTGGGCCTCATCTCCGTGGGCGTGGGCCTGCACCCGCACTTCATCGACGTGGCGTCGCTCAACCCCATGTACGCGGCGATCTTCGCCGGCCTGGCGGTGGGCACCGGGATGATCGTGCTGTTCCGCCACGGCGCCAGCGCGGGTGGCTTCGGGATCCTCGCGCAGTACCTGCAGAAGACCCGCGGCTGGCGTGCCGGCTACGTCCAGCTCGCGCTGGACCTGTGCGTCATCGCGGCATCCGTCGCGCTGGTGAACCCGTGGATCCTGCTGTGCTCGATCGTGGGCGGCGTGCTCCTCAACCTCGTGGTCGCGATCAACCACCGGCCGGGACGCTACTTCGGCTGAGCCGCCACGACCGCGAGCGCCGCACGGATGTCCTCCGCGATCGCCGCGGGCTCCGTGGTGGGCGCGTACCGGCGGATGACGCGGCCGTCGCGTCCCACCAGGAACTTCGTGAAGTTCCACTTGATCGCGCCGCCGGTGAGGCCGCGGGTCTGCGACTTGAGCCACGTGTACAGCGGGTGCGCGTCGCGGCCGTTGACGTCGATCCTCGCGAACATCGGGAAGCTCACGCCGTAGTTCACCTGGCAGAACTCGCCGATCTCCTCCGAGGATCCCGGCTCCTGGCCCGCGAACTGGTTGCACGGGAAGCCCAGCACCACCAGGCCCTCGGGGCCGAGCTCGCGGTGGAGCGCCTCGAGGCCCTCGAACTGCGGGGTGAGCCCGCACTTGGATGCCGTGTTCACCACGAGCACCACCGACCCGGCGTGGTCCGCGAGCGAGCGCTCCGCGCCGTCGAGCGCGACGGCCGTGAAGTCGTGAAGAGTGGACATGTCACCATCCTTGCACCCCTGCGCGTGGCCGGCGCTCGTCGACGGCCGCCGCCCGGCAGGATGGGGCAGGGAAGGGAGTCGCCATGAACACGAGCCGCTGGCGAGTCGCCGCGCTTCGCCTCACCCGGCGGCTGTGGTTCCGGCTCGCCGCGTTCGCGGGCGCCGCCGTGCTGGTGGCCCTGCTGGCGGGCGCGGCCGGCGAGTGGGCGACCGCGGCCGTCCCCGTGGACCTGGGGCAGGACTCCGTCCGCACGATGCTGCAGATCCTCGCGACGTCGATGCTGGCCGCCACCACCTTCTCCCTCACGGTCATGGTGTCCGCCTACGCCACCGCTGCGTCCTCCTCGACGCCGCGGGCCACGCAGCTGCTCATCCAGGACCAGACCTCGCAGCACGCGCTGGCGACCTTCCTGGGCTCCTTCGTGTTCGCCGTCGTCGGCATCGCGGCGCTCGCCACCGGCTACTACGGCGAGGAGGGCCGGATCGTCCTGTACATCGGCACCCTGGTCGTCATCGCCATCATCGTGGTGACGCTGCTCCGGTGGATCCAGCACCTGGTCGGGTTCGGCCGCATGGCCGATGTGCTCAACCGTGTCGAGGCGGCGGCGTGCGAGGCGGCCGCCGCCGACGCGCGTCACCCGTACCTCGGCGGCGTGGCTCCCATCGACGCCCCGGCCGGCGCGTGGCCCGTGTTCGCCGAGGGGGCGGGCGTGGTGACGCATGTGGACGTCGAGGCGGTCGGACGCGCGGCGGAGGCCGACGGGCTACGCGTGCATCTCCAGGTCCGGGCGGGCGCCGTGGTCGCCCGAGGCCAGGAGCTCGCCCGGGTCGACGGCCCGCGGAACGACGACGCGGAGCGATCCGTCCGTAGCGCCGTCCTGATCGAGAGGCACCGCACCTACGACCAGGACGCCAGGCTCGGCATGATCGCGCTGGGCGAGATCGGGAGCCGCGCGCTTTCGCCCTCCACGAACGATCCCGGCACCGCGATCGAGGCGCTCAACGCGGTCCTGCGCGTGCTCACGGTGACCCTGACGACCGAGCCCGACCGCGAGATCCTTCACCCGCGCGTCCACGTGCCGCCGGTGGAGCTCCAGGACCTGGTCGAGGATGCGATCCGGCCGATCGCACGCGACGGCGCGGCGCTGGTCGAGGTGGGGCTGCGGGTGCAGAAGGTGATCGGGGGCCTGGCGGGCCTGACGGAGGACGCGCGCCTCGTGGCGTTGCGCGAGGCGTCGCGGCGCGCGGAGCGGCGTGCGCTCGAGCGGCTCACGGACCCCCACGACCGGGCGTTGATCCGAGCCGCCGCCTCGGTCGCGCGCGGCGAGGACGCGACGTGACCACGCCCCCTCCGCTGCCCGCGCACCGCGACCCGGGAGACAACTGGGCGTTCGCCTCCGACGGCACCCGCTACTGGGGTGCGTTCGGTGCCGCCGGGCTGCTCGCGCACGACCCGGGCCGGGGGATCCTCCTCCAGCACCGCGCGGCGTGGAGCCATCACGGCGGCACCTGGGGCATCCCGGGCGGTGCGCGCCACCGCGGCGAGAACGCCCTCGACGCCGCGCTGCGCGAGGCCGCGGAGGAGGCGGGCGTTCCCGCCGGCGCGGTCCGTCCCGAGGCGGTCCACGTGCTCGACCGCGAGATCTGGACGTACACCACGGTCGTGGCGCGAGTCACCAGGTCCTTCGAGCCCGTCGCCGCGGATCAGGAGAGCCTCGAGCTCGCATGGGTGCCCCTCGAGCGGGTGGGAGAGCTCGAGCTGCACCCCGGCTTCGCGTCCTCCTGGCCCGCGCTGCGCGAGTCGCTCACGCACCGACCGGCGCTCGTCGTGGATGCCGCCAACGTGGTCGGCTCGGTGCCGGACGGCTGGTGGCGCGACCGCGCGGGCGCCGCGCAGCGCCTGCTGGACCGCCTGTCGGGCCTCGCGGCCCGGGGCATCCCGGCCTCCGCGCTGGGCCTGCCGCTGGACGCGTGGCATCCGCGGATGACCGTGGTTCTCGAAGGCGTCGGCCGCGCCGCGGAGGGACGTGAAGGCGTGGCCTCGCTGCACGCGGAGGGTTCGGGTGACGATGCGCTGGTGGCGAGGACCCACGCCTACGCCGCGGACGGGTGGCAGCCGACGGTGGTGACGTCCGACCGGGGGCTGCGGGCACGGGTCGAGGACGTCGCCGTGGTGCACGGCTCCGGCTGGCTGCTGCGGCTGCTCGAGGAGGGCGAGGGCGGCGCTCAGGCGTCGTGATGGAGCCGGTAGAACCGGAAGAACGCGAAGTCCTCGATGGGCAGCACGCTGACGCGGGCGAAGCCGGCGTCCTCGGCGTAGCCGCGCAGGATCCCCGGCCGCATCACCGTGCCGGTCGCGACGCTGGGCTGCGCGGACATGCTGTCGGGCAGGCACACCAGGATGCTGTAGCCGTACATGAGCCGCTCGACCATGTCGCCGGGTTCCGCGGGGGACTCGGCGACGGCCTCGTCCATCACGACCACCGCCCCGTCCGGTCGCACCGCCCGCCGGATGGCGTCCAGCACCTCGACCGGCCGCGGCATGTCGTGCAACGCCTCGAGCACGAACGCGGCGTCGTAGGAGCCCTCGAGCGCGCCGGCGTCGGCGTGGAGGAACTCGACGCGGTCAGCGACGCCTGCCTCGATGGCGTTCGCGCGTGCACGGAGGATCGAGGGCTCGTCGACGTCGACCCCGGTGACGCGCGCGGTGGGATACGCGCGGGCTAACGCCAAGGCCGACCACCCGGCGCCGCACGCGACGTCGGCGATGCGCGCGCCGGGCCGCGACAGGATCACGTCGAGGTCCGGCACCGCGGCGAGCGCGGGCGCCAGCATCGTCTCGAACCACGGCCGGTTGACGTCGGCCTGCGCCCACCGTGCGTCGTCGCCCAGGTCCGCCCAGCTCACCCCGCCGCCCGAGCGGTACGCGTCCACGAGCGCGGGCATCTGCACGCCCGCTGCGGCCACCATCCGCGCGAGCGGGGCGACGTAGGCGAGGGACGTGCCGTCGGTGAGGGCCTCCGCGGCTCCGGGCGGGAGCGAGTAGGACCGCTCGCAGTCGATCTCCGAGGCGACGACCATGCCGCTCACCGCCTGATGCTCGAGCCACTCGCGCGCGTACCTCGCGTGGGTTCCGGTGGCCGCGGCGAGCGACTCCGGCGTGTGCGGACCGCCGGTGGCGAGCGCCCTGTACCAGCCCAGCCGGTCGCCCAGGTGGATCGCCAGGGTGTCCATCGCCCCGATCGCCGCTCCGAGGACGTGCTCCGCCCAGGAATCCGCGTCGGCCTGCGCATGCGGGGACATGCGGGCTCCTCCCCGTCGCACCGGGGCGGGCGACGCCACCCTCCATGGCACCGCGCCTGACGCGTCGCGTCAAGCGGACAGGTGGGCGTCCAGGAATCCGCGGACGTCGTCCAGCTCCTCCTCGCAGATCGAGTGGCCCAGCCCGGGGTAGATCCGGGTCTCGGCGCTCGCGTGCGCGGCCAGGAACACGCGGGTCCGCGCGACGGCATCGGCCCAGATCACCGGATCCGCGTCGCCGCGGCCCCAGAACACCGCCGGTCGCGAGTCCGCCAGGCTCGGGTCCGCGGGCTGAGGGCCCTCCGGTACGTAGCCCGCGAGGACCACCGGCGCCAGGACGCGGTCCGGGCGGGTGCGCAGCAGCTGGAGCGCCATGAGGCCGCCCTGGGAGAAGCCGACGGGGACGATGGTGGCGTCGGGTGCGAGCGTGGCGTCGACCCACGCCCACACCGCCTCGGTGGCGTCGTCGATCGCCGGCTGCTCCATGGCGCCGTCGGGGGACAGCGGGAACCACGCCGCGCCGCCGTAGCCCGTCTCGAGCGGCGCGCGCAGCGACGCCCACGGAAGGCCGGCGGGCAGCCAGCCGGCGAGCGCCGCGAGGTCGTGCTCGTGGGAGCCGAATCCGTGAAGGAACAGCGCCACGGTGGGGGACACGGGCGTGGGCGGCGCGGGCGACAGGACGGAGCGGAGCGTGGTCACGCGCCCCAGTATCGCGGCTCCCCGGCCACCAGGGGGTGCGCGCGTACGATGCGGAACCATGAGCGAACCCACGTCCGAGACCGGTGACGGCGGCGCCGTGGAGCGCGCGCGCATCGTCACGTACCTCGCGTTCCATGAGCGCAGCGCCCGCACCAAGGCGACAGCCGCCACGAGCGACGAGTCGCGCACGTACCAGACGACGATCGCGAACGCGATGCAGGCGATGCGCGAGGCCATCGAGGGCGGCTTCCACTGGAAGGCCGACCTCTAGACTCGCCGTAGGGCGCGCAACGACGCGCGTCGCCAGGACAGGAGGCCTCGTGCACCGCGACGTCACGGTATTCGGCAGCGCCAACGCGGACCTCCGTGTCCTGGTCGACGAGCTGCCGCGCCGCGGGCAGGTGACCCTGGGCCATGACCTCGAGATGGGGCCCGGAGGCCGGGGCCTGAACCAGGCCGTCGCGGCGGCACGGATGGGCGCACGCACCGCCTTCGTCGGCGCCGTCGGATCCGACGACCACGGCACCATGCTGCTGCGTTGCCTCGCCGAGTCCGGCGTCGAGGCATGCGTCGACGAGGTCGACGGGCGCGCCACCGGGGCGGCGATGATCGCCGTCGACGAGCACGGGGAGATCACCGTGATCGAGCTGCCCGGCGCCAACGCCACGCTTGACGGCGTGTCGGATCGCGCGGCGCACACGATCCGCGGGTCCGGCGTGCTGCTGCTCCAGCTGGAGACGCCCGTGGCGGGCTCGCTCGACGCGGCGGCGCTCGCGCGTGGGTCCGGCGCGGCCGTGATCCTGGACGCGGGTCCGCAGGTGGGCGAGCTCGACGTGATCCTGGGCGCCGTCGACGTGGTCGTGGTGGATCTGGATGAGGTCCGGGAGGCCGCGGGCATGCCGGACGCGACGCTCGAGGACGCCGTCGCCGCGTTGGCGACACGCGTACCCACGGTGATCGCCTTCGGCGGTCTGCGGGGCTCCGTGATCGCGGACGCCGGTGGCGTGAGGCGCCTGCCGCGCTACGTCGCGCACGCGCTCGACTCGTCCGCTGTCACCGACACCTTCTGCGGCGCGCTCGCCGCGGGGGTAGCCGCCGGCCGGTCCGTGAGCGAGGCCGCGGAGGTCGCGGTGGCCGCCGCGGCGCTCGCGGTGCAGCGGCCCGGCTCCGCGGACTCGATCCCCACCCTCGCGGACGTCGAGGAGTACCTGTCCCTCCAACGCGCGGGGTGACGGCCGGGACGTGAGAGGGTGGCGCCATGCCTACCCCCCACATCCGCGCGGAGCGCGGCCAGATCGCGGACCGCGTGATCATGCCCGGCGACCCCAAGCGCGCCGAACGCATCGCCACCGACTATCTCGAGGACGCCGAGCTCGTCACCGACGTCCGGGGCATCCTGGGCTTCACAGGCACGTGGGAGGGGCGACGCGTCACCGCCATGGCGTCCGGCATGGGCGCGCCGTCCATCACCATCTACGCCACCGAGCTCGCCCGTGAGTACGGCGTCCGGCAGATCGTGCGGGTCGGCACGTGCGGAGGGATGAGCACCGACGTGGCCGTGCGCGACGTCATCATCGCGACGGGAGCGCACACCGATTCCGTGATGACGGCAAGCCGCATCCCCGGGGTGCAGTTCAGCCATCTGGCGGACTTCTCGCTGGCCCGAGCCGCGGCCGAGCGGGCCGAGGCCGCCCACCTGGGTGCCACGGTCCACACCGGAGCCGTCTTCACATCCGACCACTTCTACCTCGAGCGCCCGGCCTTGACGGAGGCGCTCACCGCGCACGGCACGCTCGCGGTCGAGATGGAGGCGGCGGCCCTCTACGCCGTGGGCGCGGCGGAGCGGGTGCGCACCCTCGCGATCGTCACCGTGTCCGACCACCTGGTGACGGGGGAGAGCATGACCGCCGAGGAGCGCGAGACGCAGTTCGACGCGGCCGCCCGGATCGCGCTCGCGCTGTAGCGGGCTACCTGCCGGCGCGCACCCGCGCGGCGGCGACGAACGCGTCCCACACGGCGGTGAGCTCGTCGTGCTCGGGGTGCCACTGCAGCGCGAGGCAGAACACCTGCGACGGGTCCTCCACCGCCTCGACCAATCCGTGCACGCTGCGCGCCGACACCACGAGCCCCTCGCCGACACGGTCGATCGCCTGGTGGTGGTACATGGGCACGTCGCGCTCGAGCGGGTGCAGGCGGGCGAGCAGGGTGTCGGGCAGGACGCTCACGCCGAGCTCGCGGAAGATCGCGTCGCCCTTCTGGTAGTCGTCGTGGCCCACCACGTCGGGGACATGCTGGTGCAGCGTGCCCCCGCGGGCGACGTTGAGGAGCTGCGCGCCGCGGCAGACTCCCAGGATCGGCTTGCCCGCCGCCAGGGCGGCGCGCACCAGCGCGAGCTCCCACGCGTCCCGGCCGGCACGCGGCTCGTCGCACTCCGCGTGCGGCTCCGCGCCGTACGCGGCGGGATCGACGTCGTAGCCGCCGGTGAGGTAGAGGCCGTCGATCCGCGCGAGCACGTCCTCGGCGAGCGCGGGATCCTGCTCCGGCAGGACAGCGATCACCGCGCCGGCGTCGCGCAGGGGCGCGACGTACGCATCGGGGAGCCACACCGCGCGCTCGTGCCAGACGCCTGTGCTCGCGTCCTCGACGTAGGACGTCGCGCCGATCACCGGTGCGGCCATGGTTCCCCCGAATCCCGGGACGTCTCCGCCCCTTGGTCGAGGAATCTAGCGCTCCTGCGAGGGCCGCGATGACCATCCGGGACCGGTGGCGGGCGGCGGACCCACCCCGGCGGGTCGCGCATCGTCCCCCTACTAGGCTGGACACGCACCGACCGCAGGAGGATCGATGACCCAGCCCGACGCGTTCCACGTCCCCGAGGGGCCGCACGACATCCGGCTGGTGGTGTGCGACATGGACGGCACGCTGCTGGACGCCGCGAAGCGGATCCCCGACGCGATCTGGCCGCTCGTGGACCGCATGCACGAGCGCGGCGTGCTGTTCGCTCCCGCGTCGGGACGCCAGTACGCGACCCTCGCGCGGCAGTTCGAGCGGCTCGGCGAGGACCTGGTGGTGATCGCCGAGAACGGCGCGTACGTGCGCCGGGGCGACGTCGAGGTGTCCGCCTCGCCGCTGCCGGGCGACGCGATGCCCGAGATCGTGGGCGTGCTGCGTGCCCACGCGCTCGCGGGCTACGACGTGGGGGCGGTGGTGTGCGGCAAGCGCTCCGCGTACGTGGAGCGTTCCGACGAGGCGTTCCTCGCCAAGGCGCAGCCCTACTACGCGGCGCTCGAGGTGGTCGACGACCTCACGCGAGTCGACGACGACATCCTCAAGGTCGCGATCTACGACTTCGGCGAAGCGGCGCACGACACGGCGCCCGCTCTCGAGGGCTTCGATGGCGACGCGCTGCGCGTGGTGGTCTCGGACCGGCACTGGATCGACATCATGGCGCTCGGCGTCGACAAGGGGGTCGCGGTGCGTGCCCTCCAGAGCGCGCTCGGCGTCACGCCCGCGCAGACGGTGGTGTTCGGGGACTACCTCAACGACCTCGAGATGATGGACGCGTCCGAGCTGTCGTTCGCGATGGCCAACGCGCACCCGCAGGTGGCCGAGCGCGCACGCTACATGGCGCCGGCGAACACCGACGCGGGCGTCATCACGACGCTGCGGCGCCTCCTCGAGCATCCCGTGCGCTAGGCGACCCGCGCCTCGCCGCGCGCGCGGAAGTGCCGCACCGCGCCCAGGGCCGGCAGCAGCAGCACGGCGGCGAGCAGGAACGACGCGCCCATCCCCGAGCCGGACGCGATGAGGCCCGGCAGGACGGCGCCGATGAGCGATCCCGGATAGGTGAACAGGTTGACGCGCGCGACGATCTCGTCGGAGCGACGAGGGTCGAGATCGCCGGCCGCCGCGTACGCGAGCGGCACGAGCGCACCCACGCCGAGCCCCGCGAGCGCGAAGCCGGCCAGCGCCGCCCACTCCGTCAGCACCAGGCCGGCGAGGATCAGGCCCGCGATCGCGACGGCGACCGTCACGACCGCGAGGTGCGCCCGCCCGTAGCGCCGCACCACCAGGTCCGAGGTGAGGCGCGTGAGCAGCGTGAAGCCCGCGTAGACCGCGTATCCCAGGGGCGCCACCGTGGCGGAGGCGCCGACGCCGTCGGCGAGATGGACCGTCGACCAGGTCGACACGGTCGAGTCCGCGGTGAACGCCGCGAAGACCACCATGCCCACCACGAACAGCCCGCGCAGCGGCAGCGGCGGGCGCGCGCCACCCGCCTCCACGGCCCGCTCGCGGACGGGATCGAGCACGCGGCGTCCCGCGACGGCCACGGCCGCCGCGCCCACACCGGCGACCGCGAGCCCCAGGCTCGCCCCCAGCGACGTCCCCGCGCCCGCGGACATCACCAGCGCGCCCACGATCGACGCGGCGGTGTTGGCGGCGAAGAAGGAGGCCATGACGGCGAGCCCGATCCTGCGCTGCACGATGACGCCCTGCATGGCCGCCGACGCGTCCACGCAGCCCAACCCGACTCCGTAGACGCCGAACAGCGCCCAGAACACGGGCAGCGGCACGGGCGCGGCTACCGCGAGAAGCGCCGTGGCCTGCAGCGCGAGCCCGAGGACCACCGCGGCCCGCGAGCCCAGGCGCACCGCCACGCGGTCCGCGACCATCGATCCGACCGCGGCGCCGATCACCACGGTGAGCGTGATGAGGGACACGGTGTCGTCGTCGATCGTGTAGCGCGCCTTGAGCTGCGGCAGCGCGGTCACCACGGTGGCGTAACCGAGGCCCTGCGCGGCGTAGGCGGCGTACACGCCCAGCCGGGCGGTGCGCACGGGCAGGGACTGCGAGGTGGCGGGGGACGCGCTCACGGCTCTCCTATCCGGCGGCGACGACGGCGAACGCCTCGTCGGCGATCTCGAGCGTACGGGTGATGTCGTAGGTGGTGAGGGAGGCGTTGAGGAAGTGGTTGTGGTGGGACGTGAACCACACGCCCCGGCGCACGCACTCGGCGACCCAGCGTTGGTGGAGCATGAGCGAGTCGTCGTCCGCGAGCCGCAGGTAGAACAGCGCGGGCTCGCCGGACGCGATGAGGGTGAGGCCGTGGCCCGTGGCGGCCTCGACCAGCCCCTCGGTGAGCTGGGTGCCGCGCCGCCGGAACAACGCGGGGGCGTCGAGCTCCTTGAGGCGCGTGATGGTGGCGATCGACGCGGCGAACGGCACCGCGCTCATCCAGTACGACCCGGTGTAGGTGAGCGAGGCGACGGTCTCCTTCAGCGGCTCCCGACCGCACAGGGCGGCAAGGTTGTAGCCGTTGCCGATCGCCTTGCAGAAGCAGATGAGGTCCGCCTGGATCCCGTAGTGGTGGTCCGACCCGGCGAGGTCCAGGCGCCACCCGGCCCGCACATCGTCCATGATGAGCACCACGCCATGCTCGTCGCACAGGCGTCGCACGCCCTGCCAGTAGCCGTCGGCGGGCAGCTCGTTGTCGACGAAGTTGCCGTGCATGTACGGGGTCGAGATGAACGCGGCGATCTCGCCGCGGTGCTCCTGGAACAGAGCCTCGAGCGCGGCGAGGTCGTTCCACGGCACGGACAGGTTGTGCGCGACGTCCTCCTCGAGCACGCCGGGGTAGTCGAGCTTCTGGGTCCACGGCGCGACGCCGTGGTAGTAGCCCTTGACGAACACGACCTTCTTGCGGCGGGTCGCGGCGCGCGCGGTCATCACCGCGAGCGTGGTGGTGTCGCCGCCGTTCTTGGCGAAGAACGCCCAGTCGGCGCTGGCGACGGTGTCGACCAGCAGCTCCGCGAGGTCGACCATCGTGGTCGACGGGATGGTGACCACGTCCTCGAGCGCGGCCTGGCGGCGGGCTGCCGCGTCGACGACGGGGTCGCCGTAGCCGAGCACGTTGGGCCCGTACCCGCACATGTAGTCGAGGTACTCGTTGCCGTCGACGTCCCAGAACCGCGACCCCTCGGCGCGCTCGCTGAACAGCGGGAAGGCGGCCTGGGGGATGTAGCAGCCTTCGGACGGGCCCTGGTGGCCGGGGATGCCGGCGGGGATGACGCGCTGGGCGCGTGCGAACGCCTCGCGGCTCCGCGTGTACGTGTACGGGGTGGTGGCGGTGGCGGTCATGGCTGCTCTCCGAGGTAGTGGCCCACGCGGTCGAGGATCCGGCTGACGTTGTCGATCATGGGGATGAAGCCGCGCATCGCCATCGAGCCGTCGCCCAGGCAGGCGAGCGCGCTGGCGCGCCCGGCGAGCACGTCGCCCGCCACGTCGAGGTCGCGGAACGCCAGCACGGCCCTGGCGGGGGACGATGCGGGGGCCGGGTCGAACGTGAGCGTGTGGTCGCGCGCGTGGAGACGCAGGTCGAGCGAGTCGCCGACCTCGAGCGCGACCTGCCCGTCGGGGATGAGCCCCGCGGAGAAGCGCCCCGAGCGGTCGGTGTTGGCGACCTGCGCGATCGCGGCCACGGCCACGTGGAGTGCGAGGACCGCGCTGGTCTCCGCGAACGCCGGATCCGCGAGGTCCTCGTCGGCGGGCCTGAGGTAGCGCCCCAGCAGGTCGGCGAGAGGTGCGAACACCTGGGTGAGGAAGCGCAGCCCGGCGGGCGCGGCGATCGGGACGGGCTGCGCGGTGCCGTCGACCATCGCGTTGAGGTGGGCGGGGGAGCGGAGCAGGAGGGTGACGGTGCGGTCGCCCGCCGCGCCCTCGGTGACGCCGTCGCGCGTGAACGTGAGGGCGTGCTCGGGCAGGCCGCGTGCCCGGATCCGCACCGCCGTGGGCCGGTCGACGCGGTCGAGGAGGGTCCGCGCCTCAGGGGCGTGCTCCGCGAGGCTCGGCAGCGCGCCGAGCACGGCGAACAGGTTGATGTGTGCGAGGACGCGCGGGTCGGTGTCGGTGAGCATCACCCCTCCAGGTGGGCGTGGGCGGCGAGGGCGGAGGCGAGGAAGCGGGCGGTGGCGTGAGCCGCGGCGGTGTCGTGGTCGGCGAGCCACGTGGTGGTGATCCCGTCGAGCATGGCCACCGCGTGGCGCGCGAGCACGTCCGGCGGGGTGGCCCAGGTCGCGCCGGCGCGCGCGGCGACGCCGTCGAGAAGCCCGGCCACCACGGCGTAGGACGGCGCGTAGCGGCCCGCCGCGGGCGGGCCGTCCAGCCGCACGCGCGACGCGTGGAGCATGAGCTCGAGGTACGCGAGCTCCCGGGCAGGTCGCTCGGCGAGCAGGTCGACGTACGCCGTCAGCCCCGCACGGAGCGCCTCCTCGACCGTGCCGTCGTGGGCCAGGAGGTGCTCGACCGCGAGACGTTCCTGCTCGGTCACGGCGTCGACCGCGGCGGCCATGAGGTCCTCGATCGAGGTGAAGGCGTAGTGGAGCGCGCCGAGCGGCATGCCCGCCTGCGTGACGATCGTGCGCGCCGAGGCGCCGGAGAGTCCGTCGCGCTCCACCACCGCGAGCGTGGCGTCGACGAGCGCGGCCCGGCGTTCCGCGAGGGGCATCCGCATGGGTCCTCCTATGTTGGACGGTCGTCCAATGGGGGAGACGCTCTCATCGCGACGGACGCGCCCGCAAGGGTCTGCACGAAGGTTTAACAGGGCCGTAACGTGGGGGGAGGCGGCGGCCGCCGTCGACGACGTGATCAAGCAAGGGAGTGGCCATGGAGGTCTCAAGCAAGGCGCATGCCGACTGGTACAGCGGTCTCACCACCGGTCAGGGCAAGGCGACGCTCGGGTCCGGCAACGGCGAGTTCGAGGTCGACTGGAACGCGCGCTCCGAGGGCCGCGCGGGCGCGACCACGCCCGAGGAGCTGCTCGCGGCGGCGCACGCCTCGTGCTTCTCGATGGCGCTGTCGTTCGCGCTCGAGCAGAACGGCACCCCGCCCACCTGGGTGAAGGTGGACGCGGAGGTGAAGTTCGAGGCCGGTGTGGGCGTGAAGTCCAGCATGCTGACGGTTCACGGCAAGGTGTCGGGCATCGACCAGCTGGAGTTCTCCGCGTTCGCGGAGGACGCCAAGGCCAACTGCCCCGTGTCGAAGGCGCTGGCGGGCGTCGACATCTCGTTGGAGAGCGCGACCCTGGTCGCGGAGTAGCCGAGCGGGCTACAGCGCGGCGTGCGTGACGCGCCCTCCCACGAGCGTGAGCGCGACCGGGAGGGCGCGCAACGCGTCCGCGCCGGCCTCCCACGGGTCCGCGTCGAGCACCGCGAGGTCCGCGACCTCGCCGGGGGCGACGGCGCCTCGGGTGCTCGCCGCGATGGCCTCGTCGACGGTGAGCGCGTGCTCCGCGTGCCAGGCGGCGCGGTCGCCGCGGGTGCGGTGCACCGCGGCGCCGATCGCGATCCACGGGTCCAGCGGCGCGACCGGCGCGTCGGAGCCGAGCGCCACGCGCGCGCCCGCGTCGAGCAGCGTCCGGAGCGGGAAGGCGCGGCCGGTGCGGCCGGTCCACAGCTCGTCGGCGACGTCGCGGTCGTCGAGCGCGTGCTCGGGCTGGACGCTCGCGGTCACGCCGAGCGCGGCGAACCGGGCGGCGTCGGAGTCCGCGAGCAGCTGGGCGTGCTCGATGGTGCCGCGGGCGCCGCTCGCGTCGAACGCGTCGAGGGCGATGGCGTTGGCGGCGTCGCCGATCGCGTGGATCGCGCAATGGATGACTGCCGCGGTGGCGCGGCGCATGAGGGCGGTCAGCGCGTCCAGGTCGACGTTCTGCACGCCGACTCCGCCGTCCGGATAAGGGTCCGTGCAGTGCGCCGTGCGCGTGTTGAGCGAGCCGTCCGTGATGACCTTGAGCGGGCCGTGCGTGAGGAGCCCGCGCGTCCCGTCGACCTCGACGCCGGTGCGCGCGCCCGCGGCGATCCTGGCGTCGAGCAGGTCGGGGTAGAACCCGGCGGAGACGCGCAGCCCGTCGATCCCGGCACCCATCCGCGCGGACCACTGCTCGACGGTGTCGGCGAACTCGAGGTCCACGATGCCGACGACACCTCGGGACGATGCCGCGCGCACCGCGTCCTGCACGGCCGCCTGGGGAAGCGGCGAGGCATCCAGGGCCCGCTCCGCCGCGAACGCCTCGTCCTCGCGGAGCAGGCCGGCGCGGCAGCCCAGCTCGCGCGCGGCTGCGGTGTTCACCCAGGCCGTGTGGAGGTCGCCCGAGAGCAGCACGGTCGGTGCCGGGCGCGCCTCGTCGAGGGCGGCCGCGGTGGGTGCGTCGGCCCACGTGGCCCAGCGGAACCCGAAGCCGATCAGCAGGCCGTCCGCGGTCGCGGCCCTCACCGTGGCGCACGCCTCCGCGACGGAGCCGGCGGCGGAGACGTCGAGTCTGCCGCGCGTGCGGGCCCACTGCCCGAAGTGCACGTGCGCGTCCCACAGCCCCGGGATCACCAGCCGGCCGTCGAGGGCGACCTCCTCGCGACCCCTCGAGGTCGCGGCGCCGACGATCCGGCCCGCGTGGATCGCGAGGTCGACGGGAGCGTCCCGCCCGGGAAGACGCGCGTCGCGCAGGATGAGGTCGTGCATCGGGTCTCCTCGGGTGGGCTGCGCGTCACTGTAGTCCCGGGGCAGGGGCGCCGATAGCATCGGCGCCATGCCAGCCGCCCGCGCCGTCCCCCGCCCCGCCGCCGAGGTGATCGCCGGCGTTCGCACGGCCGCGGATGGTTTCCGCGGCTGGGCGCGTGCGCCGCGCCTCATGCTGCTCGGCATGGTCCCCGGCGCGATCGTCGCCGCCGTGTTCGGCGTGGCGCTGACGGTGCTCGTCCTCCACCTCGGCGCGATCGGCGAGGCGATCGCCGACGGCCTCGGCGCCCGGGAGGGTTGGCTGGCGACGCTCGTCTCGGTGACGGCCTCCGTGGCCGTCCTCGCCGCATCGTCCCTGGTCGCGGTCGCGTTGTTCGCGACGCTGACCCTCGCGATCGGCGGGCTGTTCTTCGAGGCCATGTCGAGGCGCGTCGACGCGGATCTCGCGGCCGCGCCCGAGGAGGCGTGGTGGCCCGCCCTCCGACGTGGTCTGGCGGAGGGGCTCGTCACTCTCGCGATCTCGCTCGGCGTCTCTCTGGTCCTCCTCGTCGTGGGGCTCCTGCCGCTGGTCGGGTCGGCGACCGCGTTCACCGTCGGCGCGCTCGTGGGCGGGCGCCTGCTCGCCATCGAGCTGACGGCCTACCCGCTGGCGCGGCGGGGCGTGGTCGCTCGCCGTGACCGCGTGCGGGCGCTACGGCCGTACCGGCTGCGCGTGATCGGGTTCGGCGCCAGCGTCTTCCTGCTGTTCCTGCTCCCGCTCGGCGCGGTGCTCGCGATGCCGGCGGCGGTGGTGGGCGCGACCCTGCTGGTCCGTGGCCTCCCCGAGGATGCGCTCCGCACGGTCTGACCGCCGACGCGCGGGGCCGCGGGGCCGGTCGGGCATTGTCAAGCTGCTTGGAGTCGTTGGGCTTCGATTGTGGTGTCGGGGAAGTTGATGCCGACGAGGCTTGCGGGTGCGGGCGTGCGGGGTT
>NZ_BBLW01000004.1 GCF_000971135.1 Demequina phytophila
TGTTCAATCTACCCGATCGATCGCATCCCTCCAAATCGGCCTGCCGGCTTCTTGGTGAGTTCGTTCTCTCGAGCGGCTCTCTACTCTACACCGTTTCGTCCGGTTTGTTGACCGGTCTGACGGGGCTTCGGGAGCCTCGTCACCAGGCGTTTTCCCTTGCGGGCCCCGTCCTGGCGACTCGGAATAAGTTACACACTTGTTTCGGCGATGTCCAACCGAGACGGCGATGACTTGGTTACCCCAGGTAGACGGCATGCAGATCCGCGAGCCGACGCCTCAGACCGTCTCGACGAGCCAATCGAGCAGCGTCTCCGCGTACGTCAGAACGGAGATGTGGCCGTCGTCGGGGAACACCCGGGTCCCCGCGCCCTCGATCTGCCGTGACAACCACTCGCCGTGGGTGAAGGGCACCACCCGGTCCTTGCCGCCGTGCGCGATGAGCGTCGGGACGGCACCGGCGTCCGCCACCGTGAAGCCCCAGTCGCTCACATACGCGAGGTCGTCGTCGACCATGCCGTCCGGCCCGAGCTCGAGCGCGGCGTTCACGATCCCGTTGAACCATCCCCACTCCCCCGCGAGCGCGGCGTGATCCGCGGCCATGAACGTCTCCGGGTCCCACTCGGCCTCCAGCTGGGCGCGCAGCGCCGCCGGACCGAGCGCAGCGGCCTCGAGCTCGAGCCGTCCTCCGTGCGCCATGCCGCCGTACCAGTCGAGCCCGCCGGCCTCGAATGGCGCCAGGCCCGCGATGGAGACGCACGCCTGCACGCGCTCGGGCAGGAGCGCCGCGCACGCGAGGGCGTGAGGTCCGCCGCCGGAATGCCCGACGGCGGCGAACCTGTCGATCCCCAGCTCGTCCGCGACGGCGGCGACGTCCTCGACGACGTCCGCGACGCATCTTCCTTCCCGGCGGGTCGACCCGCCGTAGCCGGGCCGGTCGAGCGACACCCACCGGATGCCGCGATCCGTCGCGGGCTTCATCAGCGGCCCCGGCGGCTGGCCGATGTTGGGGGTGCCGTGGTGCCAGAAGATCACCAGCGACGCGTCATCGGGACCGTCCGTGTACCAACGCACGGTCCGGCCGTCGGGCCGGTCGATCTCTCCCTTGCTCGCCATGGACCGACCCTAGCCCGGGCGCCCGGCGCGCCTCGTGAGCGCACCCAACGTTTCCGCGCCAGGATGCGTTCTCGGGGCCGGAGAAGCATCCGGACAGTCGGCGATGGGGGTCGCGTGAGCAGTTGGGGGGCCGCGCTCGACGCGGTGCTGCATCAGAGGGGCGGTGCGCTGTTCGCCTACGCGTTCGTGCTCACCGGGGATCCCCACGCGGCGGAGGACCTGGTCCAGGAGGCGCTCGTCCGCGTGTTCCGGAAGGGCCGCGCGCCCCAGAGCGTCGACGCGGCGCACGCGTACGTCAAGCGCGCGATCCAGACGAGCTTCATCGACACGCACCGCCGCGCGCAGGCGCGTCCACGGCCGGACGACCGCACCGCCGAGCGCGTCGCGCCCGACCCGACCGACGCGGCGGACCTCCACGCGGCCCTCATGGAGGCGGTCCTCTCGCTCCCGCCCCGCGAGCGCACGTGCCTCGTGATGCGGTACTTCGACGGGCTGAGCGCCGTCGCGATCGCGGAGCAGCTCGGCATCGCGGCAGGGTCCGTACGCCGCTACCTGCATGACGGGATCGCGACGTTGCAGCGCACCCACGGCGACTTCGGGCTCGATCCCTCGGACGCGTCCGAGGGCGGCGGGGAGTCTCACGTGATCGTGTCCACGAAGGGAGGCCGCCGATGACCAGCGTGCTCGAGGAGGCCATGGCCCGCCGCGCGACGGCCGGCCTGGCTCTGTATGCGCCGGGGTCCCTGGAGGCCGCCGCCCATTCCCGGGTCCGGCGCGCGAGGACGATGCGCGGGCTCGGCATCGCCGGCGTCGCGGCGGCCGTCGTGGTCGCCGGGGCATGGGGCGCGGTGGCGCTCGACGGTCACCGCGGTGCGGTGGCGCCGGCGGTGACATCCCCGACGCCCTCGCCCAGCGCATCGTCCGGCGCGGACGCCACCCCCGGCGTGCTCACGGCCGAGGATCTGACCGGCGCAGGCGGCACCGTTCCCGATGCGGACTCGCTGCCCGCGTACCTCTGCACCAGCACGCTCCCCCGGAGCTGTGAGGAGCTGTTCGTACCGGCCCGCGGCCTGTTCTCGATGGCACCGGGGTCCACGCGAGTGGAGGTCTCCGCGCTGGAGTCGTCCGCCGAGGTCACGTGGGAGCTGACGTACACGGGCGACGAGCCCGCGCGGGTCGCCACCGGATGGATCCTGCCGGTCGCCCGCGCGACCGACGACTACGTCGGACCGGCCGACACTCTCGAGGGTCTCAGCATCCAGCTCCCGCAGGATCTCCGCGACGTCGGAGCGGGCACCACCGTCGCAAGCAGCACCGTCGTGAGCCTCGGGTCGGCGCCGAGCTTCGCGGTGGGCACGGCGGTGATCGTCGACCTGCTGGTCCCCGTCGCCTTCGCCGATCCGGACGCGACGCGAGAGCTCTGGATCCTGGTCGACGGCGGGAACCACCCCGTGACCGCTTCCGACGGCGACGCGGCCGCCGGGACCGTCACCGCCGACGAGCTGCGCACGGAGGCCTTCACACGTCACCGAGAGGACTACGACCTGGGCACCCACGCGCAGACCGCCCTCGACTGCAGGCTCGACGCGTCGCTCAACCCCCGCACATCCACGAGTGTCGAGGACGTGAGCGCACCCGCGTGCGACGCCGTGGTGCTCACCACGGAGGCGCCGCTGATCGCGGTCACCGAGATGCGTTTCGACGTCGATGACGTCGCGCACACGCTCACGGTGCGCTGGACGGCGCAGAACGTGTCGGGCCAGCGCCTGAACTTGGACACGGGCGCCGCCGCCGTCGCTCTCGAGACGGAGTACGAGTCGACGGAACCGGGTGCAAGCGAGTTCCTCGGCGCGGGGCGCGCCGGCACACTGCTCGCCCAGACGCTCTGGGAGACCGAGACCACGCGCCACGGACTGCTGCGACGCGCGACCTCGGTCGAGACGCTCGAGCCGTGGCAGCTGTTCGCGGGCACCGGCACGTTCGACGTGCGCGAGGTCCCCGACTTCGCCGCCGCGCTCGCCACGGTGCAGGTACGTGTGGCCGGCGCGGACGACTTCGCCGGCGACCGCGAGCTGATCCTCGAGGCGTCCTGGAACAACTGAGACACGCGACCCTGCACTTCCTGCCCACCGTGCGTCCTCTCCACTGAGAAGATGCACCGCAGGCAGGGGGAGGAACCGTGAGCAGGTGGTCCGAGACGCTCGACGCGTTGATGCGTGAGCGCGGCAGGGCGCTGTATGGATACGCGTTCGTGCTGACCGGCAATCCCGCCGACGCCGACGACCTGCTCCAGGACGCCCTGGTCCGCGCCTTCAAGCGGGGTCGCGGCCCCGAGAACGTCGACGCCGCGCACGCCTATGTGAAGCGCGCGATCCAGACCACGTTCATCGACACCCACCGGCGCGCGTCCGTCCGGCCCCGCCGCGACCACCGCGACGCGGACCGCGTGATCGACGACCCGAGCGGCGCGTCCGCCACGCGGGACGCCGTTCACGAGGCGGTCCTGTCGCTCCCGCCGCGCGAGCGCACCTGCGTGGTGATGCGGTACTTCGACGGCCTCGCCTCCCCCGCCATCGCGGAGGAGCTGGGCATCTCCGCCGGCACGGTGCGCGGCTACCTCGCGAGCGCGGTGGAGACGCTGCGCCGCACGCACGGCGACTTCGGATTGGACCCGACCGACGCCCTGGAGGGCGGAGACGAGCACGTGGTGATCACCTCGAAGGGAGGCGCGCGATGAGCAACGAGCTGATGGATTCCCTCGCGCGGCAGGCGGAGGCCGGCGGCACGCTCTACGACGCGCGCGGCGGGGTGGACGATGCGGTGGTCGCCCCCGCACGCCGTCGCGTGAGGCGGGCGCACACCCTGCGCGCGGCCGGCACGCTCGGCGTGACGGCGCTGGTGCTCGCCGGCGGCCTCACGGCCGTGCTCGAGTGGCAGGGCGACCGCGGCACGGTGGCGCCGGCCGTCACCGACGTGCCGAAGGTGGACCCGGATGCGCTGACGGCTGACGACCTCCGTCCCGACTCCACGGCCCGGACCCTCGACGACGGCCGCACCGGCCAGACCGGGATCCTGTGCTCCATGCCGGTGAAGGACAATCCGTACGCGGGCGCGGACTTCAGCCGCGCCGACTCGTGCCCGGCGGTCTGGGTCGCGGACCTACCGCTGCTCGAGGTCACCCGGGCCGATGTCACGCTCGACGGCGACGGCACCGTGCACATCGCGTGGGTGCTCGCGAACACCTCCGACTCGGCGATCACTGTCGATGAGGGCACCTTGAGCATCGCGCTCCTGTCCGACCCCGACGCTGCGATGACCGCCGAGGGCTACACCTCGGGCGACCGCCAGCTGATCGCCACGTCGCTGTGGTCCAGCGAAGAGGATCGCGTAGTCCAGATGGAGGGCGACAGCTCGCGCGTGACGCTCCGCTCTGGGGACACGATCGAGGGCGCGGCGACTCTCGACCCGCAGATGTTCTCCGGCCTGGGCACCGGCGGGCTCCTCGACGGGATGTCCGACGGCACCATCGAGCCGACCGTGACCCTCCAGGTCCGAGTGCCCCCCGCCGGCGATGCAGGCACGCGCGAGCTGTTCCTCGAGGCGAGCGCAGTGGCCACCACCACCGGCACCATGGATCCCGCCTCCGCATCGTTCGAGGGACTCGAGCCGCGCGTCGAGGGCGAGACCCGTGACGACGCCCAGGAGGCGGTCGTGTGCCACGTCGGCGAAGCCGACAACCCACGCTTCCAGCCCGATGACGGCGACGGGGTCGCGAACTGGAGCACGCCCACCTGCGAGGCGGTGTGGATCCCGGGCGGCAAGCAGCTCGAGCTCTCCGACGTGAGCATCTCTGAGATCGACAAGTTCAGCAGCGTCATCGATTGGAGCGCGACCAACGTGTCCGGGCGGACGCTCGATCTCGACAACGCTTCGATGGGCGTGAGCATCAACCTCGGCGACGTGGGCTACATCATGAACTCCGGCGGCACGAGCGTCGGGTGGAACCCCTGGAACAGCGACGGGACGCGCCACGCGCTGCTCTCGTCCGAGAGCGACCCGATCGCCCTCGCCCCGGGCGCCGAGCTCTCCGACGAGAAGATGTTCGAGACCGACCCCAAGACGCTCGACGCGCCCGGCTCGATCCTCATCCGCGTGGTCCGCGAGGACGACCAGGACGGCACCCGCGAGCTCCTGCTCGAGCTCCCGTGGAGCCTGAAGGGCTGACCCCTAGGAACCCACCGCCGCCGGTGGCACCATCGAAGGATGAGGCCATGGGCGGCGATGCTCGAGGCGACCATGCGCACGCACGGCCCCGCGCTCCTCGCCTACGCGACGCGGCTCACCGGGGGTCCGTCCGCGGGCGCGGCCGTCCTCGAGGACGCGCTGGTGCGCACGTTCGCGCGGGGCAGGCCGCCGGAGTCGGGGGACGATGCGCGGGTCGCCGTGCGCGACGCGGTCCGGTTCGTGGCGGTGCGGCGGGAGCGGCCGGCACCCGCGACCCCGCCGCCCGAGGCGACGGAGGCGCCAGAGGTGACCGACGCATCGTCCCTCCGCGAGGCGCTCGCCGGCCTGAGCCCGCGAGAGCGGGCGCTGCTCGCCATCCGCTACGGCGACGGCCTCGCCGTCCCCGCGATCGCGTCCTCGACCGCGCTCCGCGAGCACCAGGTGCGCGACGCCCTCGCGAACGCCGCGGCGGCTCTGGGCCTGGATGTGTCGGACACGGTCGAGGGCGGCGTGGTCGACACCACCACCGTGGCGGTGGGTGACGCGCCGTGACCGCCGAGCTGCTCGACGCGCTCGAGCCCGCCGCGGACCTCGACGGCGAGGACCGGGCGTGCACGGCGATCGCGACGAGCGCCGCGCACAGGATCACGCGACGCCGACGGCTCCGCCTGGCCGGGTTCGGCGCGGCGGCAGCCATCCTGCTCGCCGTGGCGGGCGCGGTGGCGCTGACCGCGCCTCGCGAGCTCCCACCCTCGACGGAGCCGGCGGAGCCCGACGTCATGGCCTCGCAACCGGGCAGCGGCGTGGTCTACGCGGAGGAGCTGCTCCGCGGCGCGGCGTCGCGCCTCCGCACGGCGGACGGCTCGGCGCTCCGCCAGGAGGCGCTCGCCTGCCGCGAGCGCACCGACGCCTCGACGCCGGTGCCGTGCCGCGCGGTGTGGGTCGGGGACACGCCCTTCCTCGAGCTCGACCCCGAGATGACCCTCGCGACGCTCCACGTCACCGACCGGCTGGTGCGGCTCGACGTGCGCTGGACCGTGCGAAACACCGGCGTGCGGCCCCTGCTGCTCGATCGTGCGGACCTCGCCGTGGCGGTCCTCACCGATCCCGACGGGGTCGCCGACCCGGTCGCGGACCAGGCAACCGATGCGCTCACCTCGTCGTGGTGGGCCGACGACCGCTCACGTCTCGCGCTCAACCGCGAGGCCCAATCGCTCGAGCGCATCGAGCCGGGCTCGGCGATGCGCGGGTGGGCCACGTTCACCGCCGCCGCGCCCCGGAACGGCGCCGCGCGCGACCCCCTGTGGGACGTCGCGGACGGCGTCGCGGCGACCACCCTCACGCTGCAGGTGGGCATTCCTCACACGCGCACCGCCGACCCGACCGCGGCGGACGTGATCGTGGAGTCGTCGATGCCACTCACGGACATCAATCCCGCGATCGCGGCGGACCACCTGCTCGAGACATTCCGGCCGCGCGCACGCGGAGGGGCCACCCCCGCCGACGCGCAGGCGGCGCTCCTGTGCGACGTCCCCCGCAGCATGCGGTCCTCGACGTTCGAGAACTACAACATCCCGTACCTGGCCCGGCAGGTCGCCTGCGAGCCCGGGTGGGTCGACGGCCCCGTGCTCGTCGACGCGGGCACGGCGGAGGTGCGACCCGGCACGCCGGCCTCCGTGGTGGTGTGGGACGTCGCCAACGCGTCCGGCGCGACGCTCCAGGTCTCGCGGCTCCAGCTGCTGCTTGAGGGGCGTGCGGACACGGTGCGCGCAGGCGGCGACGGCCTGACGCTGCTGGGCACCGCCGCGGTCACACCCAGCAGCGCGTGGCTCGCGGACGGCCGCCGCCTCGGGTGGCTGAGCAACGCGTTCTACGACTATCCGTTGATCCCCGACGCGGTGGTCGGCGGGCGGGACCAGCTGTTCCCCGGGATGCTCTCCTCGGGCGAGATCGTGGGCGAGGACGTGATCATCGAGGCCCTCTACGGCGGTGGTCGCGCCACCGCGGTCGCCACGGTCCCGTTCCTCGACGACCCGTCCCGGGTCATACTGCTGGAGACGCCGCTCGCCGTGGCGCCGCGGGCGTCCGCGTCCCCGTGACCGGCCGCGTCGCCTTCCGCGCGCGCCGCGCACGTGCGAGACTCGCACGCATACCAGGGGGGTCGAGTTGAGCGGTCGATCGGAGACGCTCCGCGCGGTGATGCGCGGCCACGGCGCGGACCTGCTGGCCCGCGCGCTCCTTCTCACGGGGGACGATGCTGCGGCCGGGTCGCTGGTCGAGCGCGCCCTCGCGCACGGGACGGGCCGCGGCCACCTGGCCGACTCCCCCGACGAGGCGGCCACCGAGGTGCGGCGCGCGCTGCATCGTGCCTTCCGCCGTGACAAGGACGCTGAACCGCCCCTTACTCCCGTCACGGATCCGGACCCGACCCCTGAGGCCGACATCCGCGAGGCGCTCCGGCTGCTCACGCGCCGCGAGCGGGTGGCGTTGGTGCTGCGCTATCTGGACGAGATGGCGGCGACGGCGATCGCCGCCGAGCTCGACGTGTCCGTCAAGGCCGTGGTGGCGGACCTGCGCTCGGGCGCCGAGCGCCTCGCGGCCACCCGGCCCGACCTCCGGATCGACGTCGAGGACGCGGTCGAGGGCGGGGTCGAGGAGGAGCTCACCGTGGCGTTCGGGGCGCGCCGATGAGCACTGCGCTGACGGCGGCGCTCGCACGCGAGGAGCAGCGCGGGATCGCCGCCAGCCGGGTCGAGCTCGCGGCGCTCGAGGAGCGCTCGCTCGCGCGGCTGCGCCGCGGCCGCACCGTGACGCGGGCGCTGGTCGCGGGCGGCTCCGCGGCGGTGGTGGGCGTGGTCGCGGTCGGGCTCGCGTGGGGCACCGACCCCTCCACCACGGCCGCGCCGGCGACCACCCCGTCGCCGTCTGTCTCGCCCGCGATCGACGAGTCGTGGGTGCCCACGGGTGGCAACGTGTCCGCGGAGGCGCTCATCGCGAGCTCGACGCCGCGCGTGCTCGGGCAGGACCTCGAGAAGCCACGTCAGGCGGCGCTGCTGTGCGAGATGGACCCCGCGATCAACCCCTGGCGCGACGCCTACGCGACCGAGTCCACGCTCACGGAGACCAAGGAGTGCGAGGCCGTATGGGTGGGCGATGAGCCGCTGCTCACCGACGATTCCGTGTACGCGATGCTTCACGTGGGCGCCGACGCGACCGGCGGCCGCATGCTCCTCGACTGGGTCATGTACTCGCCGATGGAGACGGACCTCACGATCGACACCGCCGCGATCGCCGCGACGTTCGCGACCGCGCCCGACACCGTCTCACCGCCCGGGTTCCGCACCCGCGGCTCCTACGTGGGCGAGTCCCTGTGGGTGTCGCCCACCCAGCGGCTCGCGGTGCTGGGCAACGCGTCCGATCCGCGGTCGCTCGCCGATGGCGCGACCGCCCTGGGCAGCGCCGAGGTCGACACCCAGCCCCAGGGATCCGTGCTCCACTCCGACGAGGTCTGGGCCATCGCGCACGGCGACGTGGACCCCGAGGTGGTCCTCCAGGTCCGGGTCCCGCCCGACGGCGCGGCCGGCGGCCAGGAGCTGATCCTCGAGGTCCCCGTCAACGTCGAGGTCGACCAGATCGGCGTCACGGCGGAGAATCTTCTGACCGGCTGGGAGCCGCGCCGCCGCGAGGACGACCGGGACCCGTCCCGGCAGGCGGCCAGCCTGTGCGAGGTGCCCGAGTCCGCAGAGGCACCTCGCATGTTCATCACCATGGACTGGGTGATGCCCTTCGAGACACTGGAGTGCGATCCGATCTGGCTGGATGAGCGGCTGCTCGGAGCGCCCCGCTACTCGATCGAGTACTCGAGCGAGCAGAACGGCGGGCCCGGCTCCCTGTACATGGACTGGCAGCTGGACCTCAACCTGGGTTCCGCCCTTCAGGTGGCGCAGTCGACGCTCCTGGTCGAGACGGCGCCGTCGACCGCCGGCTCGGAGGCCGACATGACGCGGGTCGAGACGCTCGGCTTCACCACGAGCGCATGGACCGCCGCGGGCACCCGGCTGCTTCCCGTCGCGAGCATGCTCGACGGGATCTTCGTGGGACACCTCCAGGGCGACAACGGCGTCTGGGGCGGCGCCTACGTGGACCCCTACACGCTCGGGGACAACGCGGAGCTCACGCCCAAGGAGATCCGGCGCGCGATCGTCAAGGGCGCGCCATCGACCGCGCTGGTCGCGGTGCCGTTCGCCCGGGACTCGTCGCGCGTCCTGGTGCTCGAGGCACCCCTGGGCAAGCCCGAGATCCGCAAGTCGACGTTCGAGACCGAGGGCTGATCAGTCCACCTGCCGCCCATTGAGCTCCGCCCGGTGCTCGCGCCAGCCGGGCAGGTGGCGGTCCATCACGGCGTAGAAGCCAGGACCGTGGTTGGCCTCGATGAGGTGGGCGAGCTCGTGCACCACCACGTACTCGACCAGGTGGTAGTCCTTGCGCGCGAGCTCGACGCTGAACGTCACGGTGCGCGTGGTCTTGTTGCAGCTGCCCCACCGCGAATGCATGATCCGCATCCGCCACGTGGGGTGCGGGACACCCATGCGGGGTACCCATTCGTCGAGCAGCGACTCGAGCACCGGCGCGAGCGACCGTCGCAGCGAGTCCGCCTCCGGCCCGGGCGCGAGCGGCGCCGGGTGATCGAGCGCCTCGGCCTGCTTGGCGGTGATCCACGCCGACTTCGAGCGCACCCACGCATCGATGTCGCGCTGCGGCATGCGCATCGGGGCGCTCACGCGCACCTCGCCCGTGCCGTGGCGCACCACCATGCGCACGTTCTTCATCCGCTTGCGCGTGAGCGTGTAGGCGGGAACCGGGCCGGGCATGCGACCACTGTAGGCGCGGCGTCCGACGCCACCCGCGCATCGTCCCCAACCTTGGGGACCGTGGGTGCGTACTACCCGGCATGAGAGGGAACCCGACCGCATGAGCACCTGGGCGAGCATGCTCGACCGCCTGGTCCGCGAGCGCGGGCCCGCGCTGTTCGGCTATGCGTACGTGCTGACCGGCGACCGAGAGCGCGCGGAGGACCTGCTGCAGGATGCGCTGGTGCGCACCTTCCGCACGGGGCGGGCGCTCGGGTCGCTCGACTCGGCGCATGCGTATGTCAAGCGGTCCATCACCACGGCGTTCATCGACTCGGGGCGGCGCGCGGCGGCACGGCCGCAGCCCGCAGGCGTCGACGTGCACGAGCGGCCCGACGTCGCGAGCGCTCCCGACGCGTCCGGCACGGTGGACGATGCGCTGGACCTGCAGGCCGCCCTTCTCACCTTGTCGCCGCGCGAGCGGGCGTGCGTGGTGCTGCGCTACCTCGAGGACATGACGGTCGCCGGCGTCGCGCAGGCGCTCGGGCTGGCCGAGGGCACCGTCAAGCGCTACCTGTCCGACGGCGTGGCCCGCCTGCGCGAGGCGGCGCCCGGAGTCGACTTCACCCCCGCCGAGACCGTCCCGATCCATCCGCATGGAGGCACATCATGAGCACCGCGCACCAGGCACTTCGCGACCTCGAGCGTTCCGGGGCCGCCACCTTCGACGCCACCCGCCTCGCGGGCGACCTCTCCCCCGTCACCCGGCGGGTGCGTCGGCATCGTGCCGTGCGTGCCGGCGCGGGGTCCGTGGCCGGGCTGGCGGTGCTGGGCGCGGGAGCTTACGGGGTGCTGCGGTGGGGCACCGACCGCACCGTTGCGCCCGCCGTCACCTCGCCCGCACCGACGCCGAGCACGTCGGGGGCACACGGCCCGTCGCCTTCGCCGTCCGTGGCCGCACCAGAGCTGACCGCCGCAGACCTGGTGATCCCTGGCGAGCGCGTCGACGACACCATCGCACGGCTCGCGGCGCACTACGGTGCCTCCGAGAACAGCGTCCGCGAGGCGATGGTGCTCGCGCTGCCGCCGGAGGCGAACGGCGAGCCTGAAGGCTGGGTCGCACCGGGCGACTTCCCCGCCCCGGCGACCGCCCAGGAGGCGGCGGGGATGCTGGTCGCGAGCCAGCTTCAGAACTTGGAGTCCATGGGCGTCGCCCGCGAGGACTGGCTGCGCACGGTCACCCTCGCGTCGATCCTGGTGAAAGAGGCACCGGATCCGTACGACCAGCCTGCGGTGTCGAGCGTGATCTGGAACCGCCTCGACGCCGGGATGATGCTCGAGCTCGAGTCGCCGCTGATCTACATCACCCGTGCCGATGAGCGCACGGTGTCCGACGACGGCTTCGCGGTCGACTCGCCGTACAACACCTTCATGTACGAGGGGCTCCCGCCGGCGCCCATCGGCGCCTCAGACCTCGGGGCGATCGACTCCGCCGCGCACCCCTCCGCGGGCTCTCAGCTGTACTTTGTGCGCGACCCGAAGTCCGGCGCGGTGCTGCTCGCGGAGACATTCGAGGAGCACCGCCAGAATCTCATCGAGGTGGGTCTCCTCGACGAGTGAGCGGGTCGCTCAGCCCTCGGGCGCGGGGACCACCTCGCGGGTCCACCCGTGGCGGTCCTCGGCGCGGCCGTACTGGATGTCGGTGAGCAGCGCGCGCATCGCGGTCGCGACGGACGGGCCGTCCTCCTCCGAGCGCTCGGGCAGCGAGACGTCGAGGTCGTCGGAGACCAGGCGCGCGATCGGGGTCACCACGGCGGCGGTGCCCACGGCGAACAGCTCGGCGATGTCGCCGGACTCGATGCCCTCGACCAGCTCCGTCAGCGCGATGTCGCGCTCCTCGACCGTGCGGCCCTCGTCACGGAGAAGCGTGAGGATCGAGTCGCGGGTGACGCCAGGAAGGATGGTGCCGGACAGGCGGGGCGTGAGGATGGACCCGTCCGCGCGCACCGCGACCAGGTTCATGCCGCCGAGCTCCTCGACGTAGGTGTCCTCACGCGCGTCGAGGAACAGCACCTGCCCGCAGCCATGCTCCTTCGCCTCCTTCTGCGGCAGCATGCTGGCGGCGTAGTTGCCGGCGGTCTTGGTGTCGCCCGTGCCGCCCGCATTGGCGCGGTGGTAGCCGCGCGAGACCCAGATCGAGACGCCCACGTCGCCGTTCGACAGGTAGTCGCCCACAGGCGACGCGGTCACGATGAAGTCGACCTCCGCGGCGGGCTGCACCAGCAGGCTGGCTTCGGTCGCGATGACCAGGGGGCGCAGGTACAGGCTCGCTCCCTCGGCGCCCGCCACCCAGTTCTGGTCGGCCTCGACCAGCGCCTCGACGGCCGCGAGGAAGTCCTCCTCCGACACCTCGGGCAGCGCCATGCGGCGGCAGCTCGACGCGAGGCGCGCGGCGTTGGCCTCCGGACGGAACAGGCGGATCGATCCGTCCTCCCAGCGGTACGCCTTGAGGCCTTCGAAGGCCTGCTGGGCGTAGTGGAGCACGGCGGCGCCGGGGTGCATCGGGATGGGGGCCAGCGGGACGATGCGGCGGTCGGCCCAGCCGTCCTCCTCGCGCCAGGTGGCACGCGCCATGTGGTCGGTGAAGACCTTGCCGAAGACCGGGTCCTCCATCGCGATCCAGCGCTCCTCGTCCGTCGCGGGACGACGGTTGGGGATGACGGTGAACTGTGCGGTGGGCGCCTGCGTCTCCATGGGGCGAGCCTAGACCCGTCGCGACATCACGAGCGCGGCTCGATCCTGAGCCGAGCAGCGATCGACGCCACATCGTCGAGCGTGCCGTCCGCGATCGCCCAGACCAGGTCGAAGGCCTCCGCCTGAGTCCCGGTCACCCTGAAGCCGTTGAATCCGACGAACACAACCGTCGCCAGCCATCCGAGCCGCTTGTTCCCATCCGCGAGCGCGTGGTTGTTGACCAGGGAATGCAGCAGCGCCGCCGCCTTGAGGGAGAGCGTTGGATACGCGTCTGCACCCATGAGGGTGGTGCCTGGCCGCGCGAGGGCCGATTCGAGCAGGCCGACGTCGCGCACCGGACCGAGTCCCGCCACTCGGACCATGGCGAGGAGCTCGTCGAGCTCGATGTACTCCGGCATGCGCTACTCGGAGCCGAGTCGCGCGAGAGTCTCGCTCCACTCCTGCAGCGCCTCATCCGTGAGCGACGCGAGCCTCTTGCTCCGGCTCAGCTTCTCGGCTCGTTCCAGGACCGCGCGACGCACGATCTCCTGACGCGAGAGCCCCTCTTCTCGAGCGAGGAGCTCAAGCGCGTCCTCGAGCACAGAGTCTGTCCGCAGAGTCATCGCCATGATTCGACGGTATCACTCTGGTATCACTCCGGCAACGGCCTCGCCACGCTGATGACCGTGCCCGCCACCACGGCGACCGCGTGCACCCCGAGCAGGATCGGGGCGCCGAGCACGGCGTAGAGCGGCAGCGCCGCGAGAAGGATCAGCGTGCGGGCCACGATGGTGGGGGTCCGGCCCAGGGGACGGCGCGCCTTCGGCGAGAGGTACGTGCCCCAGAAGGCCGCGACGGCGACGGGCAACGCGACCGCGAGCGCCCAGCTGAACGGGCCGTCGAACCGTGCGAGCGGCCACCAGGCGAGCGAGAACAGCAGGGACAGCTCCGCGAGGAAGACGAGAGTCGCGCCGAACCATCGCATGCCGCGCTCCCCTACAGTTGGATCCGTCCGGGACGGGCAGCAGGGCCCTTGGGCTCGGGCTCGGTCGGCTCAGCCGCCTTCGAGGAGACCACGTTCGCGGCGGTCGCGTCGGCGAGGTCCGCGAGCGGGATCGCGTGGTCGATCCGGGCCCAGTTGCGCTTGAAGTCGGCGGCGATCGCCGCCTCGACGTCGCGCTCGACGGCCCGCGCCGCGCTCTTCCCGCTGTCGCCGCCCTCGTGCTTGGCGGTCGCAAGCCGCGTCGCGGCCGCGAGTCGGAGGTCACGGACCGTCCACCAGTGGTCGACGAACGCGTCGCGCGCGTCGTGCAGCAGCTGCTGCGCCCGCCGGTACCGGACGATCTCGGCGACCAGAGCATCGTCCCCCGTCATGGCCGCGTGGGCCTCGGGGTTGTCGATGCGCGGGATGACGTCGGCGGGCGTCGGGTCCTTGAGGATCGCCTGCCGCGCGAGCTTGGTCACCAGCTTGTGCTCGAGGGTCTGCGGGGCGGCCGCCATGACCGTCTCGATGCGCAGGTCGAGCGCGCGTCCGCGCACGGTCATGTCCTCGAGCGCGCGGCTGATCTCGAGCAGCATGTCGATGGCGGGGACGGCCTCGCGCTGGCGGGTGGTGCCGCGCTCGAGGCGCGCCACCTGCTCGCGCAGGCCGCGGGTGATCTCCTCGGCGGGGACCAGCGAGGTGGGGTCCTTGGGCAGCGGCGGGGTGAGCAGGTCGTGCGCGCTGGACAGGGCGATCGGCGCCTCCTGCGCGAAGGCGCGGCGTCGGGTACGGCGCTCCTCGACGCGGCGCGACAGGTCCATGAAGCCCCCCACCGACGCGCCCGCGAACAGGGCGATGATCAGGCCGGGGACCAGGAACGACCAGTCGATCGACATGTCTCGAATCTAGGGCAGGCGCGAGCGCCGGACCAGGACCCTGGGCGCATACGCGTGCTACATGCGGGTGGTGCGGAGGTCGTCGAGGCGGAGCCAGGCACGATGCTCGGCGAGGGTGACCAGGTGCTGGTGCACCAGCGCGCCCTCCTTGAGCTTGTCGTAGGACTCGCGCACCAGGCGCTGGATCAGCGCGCGGTCGAACTCCATGAAGTGCTGGGAGAGATGGGTGACAGCGTCGTCGAGCGCGCGGTCGACGTGCTCGTGGGCGTGCTCGCGGTCGAACTGGTTCGCCGGGGTGATGGTCATGGCGGTCTCCCTTCCGCGCCGTTGCGGAGGCGTGTTCACCTGCTGTTCATCTTCTCGCGCGGCTCGGTGCGTCGCAATCGCGCCCGGCCCGTCGCGCTACTGTCCCGCTGGCACCAGGATCTTCTCGAGCTGCGCCCATCCGGCGTCGAGCGCGGCCGGGTCGACGGCGCCGCTGAGCGGGACGGTGAGGTTGGTGACGTTCCACATGCCCGTGCCAGCGTCGAGCGCGAGCGCGAAGTCCCCGTCGTTGGTGGCGGCGTCCGCGCCGGGCCAGGCATAGGTGATCCAGTCGTCGGCCGCAGGCATCGCCGTGATAGGCCGCAGCGCGTACTGCGTGGCCACTGTGCCGAGCTCGGCGTCCTCCGCGACGTCGAGCGCGAATCGACCGTCGTCGCGGAAGGATACGTCTACCACGCCCGCGTAGTCGTCCGTGATCGCGAGCCCACGCTCCGCGAGGCTGTCCGTGGCATCGTTCGAGCCACCGGAGAAGATCCACATGCCCACGCCGACGGCCGCCGCGATCACGAGCACCATCGCGACGGGGATGATCCACACGCGTTCACGCGCCTCGGGCGGCTCCGCGCCGTCGCCGCCGGGGTTCACGCCCGCGATGCGCGGATCGCGCGCCTTGCTCGTGTGATGGCTGGCCGGCCCCAGCACGAACCGATTGACCCCAGCAGACGGATCCACGGCTACCCCCCTCGGTATGGTCCGGAGCCTAGCGTCCAGGCACGATGCGCGGCTACACCTGGTTCACGCGCTCCACGCCCGGCAGGATCGCGGCGAGCTCGCCGCGGGTGGTGCGCTTGCCGTAGGCGGGGGTGTCGCGCTCGACCCGCCATGACTCGGCGAGCGGGCCGACGTCGACCGAGTCGTAGCCGATGGCGTCGAGGAACGACGCGACCAGGCTCTTGGCGGCGGCATCGTCACCCGCGATCGGGAGGGCACGGCGGTCGGGCGTGAGCGCCGGGCTGCCATGGGTGGGGATCTCGGCTGCGTAGATGTTGTTGAAGGCCTTCACCACGCGCGCACCGGGGACCAGGTCCTGCAGCAGCTGCGAGGTGGTCCTGCTGTTGTCGTCGAGCGCCGGGATGCGACCGTCGCGCTGCGGGTAGTAGTTGTTCGCGTCCATCACCACCTTGCCCCGGAGCGCTTGGACCGGTATCGCGTCCTCCAGCTTGCCCAGCGGGACGGCGACGAGGACGAGGTCGCCGGCGGCCGCGGCCTCGGCGGCGGTGGCGGCGCTCGCGTGGGGGCCGAGCTCCGCGACCAGGTCTCCGAGCGTAGCGGGGCCGCGCGAGTTGGAGAGGACAACGTCGTAGCCCGCCGCGACGGCGGCGCGAGCGACGTTGGCGCCGATGCGCCCAGAACCGATGAAGCCGATGGTGGTCATGGTGGGCGCAACCGGAAGCTGGCGGCGGGTATTCCGAGGGACGATGCGGGGGCTAGCTTCTCGCGGCGGGTTCCGTGAAGCTGCCGGCAAGAGTTCACAGCTCACGTCATAGCCTTGGAGGATGCCCAGTCGCGAGTCGTGGGCCTCGAACCCTGGCGTCGCGCGCTCGATGCAGGCCAACAAGAAGCGCGACACCCAGCCGGAGCTCGCCGTGCGCCGCCTGGTCCACGCGTCGGGCCTCCGCTACCGCGTGGCCGCGACGCCCATCAAGGGTGTCCGGCGCACCGCCGACCTGCTGTTCCGACCGACGAAGGTCGCCGTGTTCATCGACGGCTGCTTCTGGCATTCCTGCCCGATCCACGGCACGTTCCCCCGCGCCAACAGCGACTACTGGCTACCCAAGCTCCAGAGGAACCGTGAACGCGACGCGGAGACGACCGCGTTGCTCACCGATGCCGGCTGGCTGGTGCTGCGGTTCTGGGAGCACGAGGATCCGGCCACCGTCGCGAGGACCATCGTCGCCGCGGTGCTCGAGCGGCGCGACCCGAGCGTCACGGCACGCGGCTGAGCCCGCGCGACCCGAGCATCGTCCCCCACCGAGCGAACCCTGCACGCGCTCGCGATCCGGTGCCTATCCTGGCGATATGGGCCGCCTCATCGTGGAACAGATCGTCAGCGTCGACGGCTTCGCCGCGGGTCCCGACGGCGAGCTCGACTTCATGCGGATGGCCGGTGGCTTCGACACCACGGACGCGGGTCAGCTCGCGATGCTCGCGCGGGTCGACGCGATCCTGCTGGGCCGCAACACCTACGCGATGTTCGAGGAGTACTGGCCCGGCAAGACCGTCGACGAGGAAGCCGTGGCCGACTTCATCAACGGCACACCCAAGCACGTGGTCTCCAACACGTTGCGGCGCGCACCGTGGGGCGACTACTCGTCCGCGCACGTCGAAGTGGGTGAGCCGCGCGACACGGTGCGCCGGCTCAAGAACCGCTACAGCGGGGACATCATCCTGTGGGGCAGCCTGATGCTCGCCGGCGCGCTCTTCCAGGCGGAGCTGGTCGACGTGGTGCGGCTCCGCGTGGTCCCGGTGCTCATCGGCGAGGGACGCACCGCGACGCCCGGGCTGCGCCACCCGCGCACCCTGCGGCCAGTCGAGATCGACGCCCTGCCGAGCGGGCACGTGACGCTCGTGTACGACGTCCTCTGACGCCCGCGGCTCAGACGGCGAGCGGCGTCACCCTGACGCGGCGACCGCAGCAGGCGCAGTAGCCGCTCCACTGGCGGATCCAGCGCACGCCCTCACGGAACCGCTTGTCGGCCCGTGCCAGCTTCGCATCGAGACGGACCTCGTCGATGAAGCGGTGACCCCTCGCCTCACACGCGAACGGCGCGTCGAGCGCCATCTCCCCCACCTCGACCCGAGCAAGCACCTCCGGCATGGCGGCTCCTCTCTGAGCTGCGCGTCGCCCGCGTGGCTGCCCCCGATGGCCGCCCATGTGACGATGGGGTCCACCGTAAGAACCCTCCAACGTTGAAGGCAAGGTGACCTTGGTCCCAGTTCGTCACATTCGTGCCGGGCCCGGACAGCAGACGACTCCGAGGTCGGGAACCCGGAACTGGAAGGAAAGGGCACCCGACCTCGGAGTCGAGTCAATTATCGGCGACGCTGCCGAGGCTTGGATACCGAAACGGCCGAGTTCACCGCGAGTTCAGTCGCAGTAGTCGCACATCCCGGTCGAGGGCAGGTTGGTGAAGCAGGTCGCGCAGGTGGGGATGACCGCCTCCTGGACCTTCTCCGCGACGGCAGCGAAGCCCTTGGCCGCGGCCTGGTGCGCGGGAAGCTCGACCCAGTAGTTGTCGCCCTCCTCGGGGTGCACAGCGATGTAGCCGTGCGAGATGAACGCGACGGGGCTGGCGGCACCCGCGGGCTCGAGCGCGATGAACGCGCGCGACTCGGGGATGTACACGTGCTCGTAGCGGAGACCGCGCACGGTCTCGACGATCTGGTCGATGTTCTCGGCCGGCGGCTTGAAGTCCGCCAGCGCGGCCTCGAAGGTGCGGAAGTACGTCCGGGGCTCGATGTCCTGCGTCAAAGTCACCGGAGAATCATTCCCCATCCACGAACTACTTCGTGACACCTTTGGTCCCTGACAGGTGTCAATGACATTGCCACCAGGGACGATGCGCGGTCCGGTTCATCGCGGGTCGCGGTACTTCCACATGGTGAGCGAGCCGAAGACGGCCACGAGGCCCGCAGACCACGCCAGCGACATCCCGAGCTCCGGCCCGACCGGGGTGCCGTTCATGAACGCACGGACGGCGGTCACCAGACCGGACACGGGGTTCACGTCGACCCATGCCTGCAGCCAGCCGGGCATGGTCGACGGGTCGACGAAGATGTTGGAGCCGAACAGGACCGGCATGAGCACGATGGTCGACACCGCGGTGACCGATCCGGGCGTGCGGAGGATCAGCCCGAAGAACAGCCAGACCCATCCGAGCCCGAACGCGAAGATGAGCAGAACGGCCACTCCGGCGAGGACGCCGAGGAATCCTCCCTCGGGTCGCCAGCCGATCGCCAGGCAGACTGCCGCAGTGACAGCCGCGCCGAGCGTGTAGCGCACGGCATCGCCCAGCAGCATCCCGATCAAGGCGGACGCGCGCCAGATCGGGAGCGACCGGAACCGGTCGAAAACGCCGCGATCGATGTCGGTGCGCAGCGTCGACGCGCTGTACATGGTGATGAACAGCACGGACTGCACCATGACGCCCGGTGCGATGTACGCGATGTACGACTCGACCGAGCCCGAGATCGCGCCGCCGAACAGGTAGGTGAACAGCAGGGTCATGATGACGGGGAACAGCGTGACGTCAGCCAGCTGCTCGGGTACGTGCTTGATCTTGAGCAGCGCCCGCCAGCCGAAGGACATCGACGCGCTGAGCGCTGAGGGCCGGGGCGGACGCTCGACGCTGGTGAGCGCCGAGGCGATCGCGTCGACCTGCGGGGCTCGCGGCGCCTCCTCCGCCGTCGACTGTGCGCTCATGCCGCCTCCTCCGCGTCCTGCGTGGGCTCCTCCGCGGCGTGTCCGGTGAGCGCGAGGAACACCTCGTCGAGCGTGGGCTGACCCAGCGAGAACTGTGCGAGCCCGATGTCGGCGTCCTCGAGCGCGGTGAGCGCCCGCGTGACGCCGGACCGGTCTTCGAGCCCCGCGACCAGCGCCTGCGGATCGTGGGTGGTCTCGAAGTCGACGCCGAGCTCCCGCACGAGGATCGCGCGGGCCGCGTCCCGATCATCGCGGTGCATGACGCGCACGTGGAGCGTCCCCGACCCGACCGACGCCTTGAGCTCGCTCGACGTGCCCTCCGCGATGATCCTCCCGCGGTCGATCACGGAGATCCTGTCCGCAAGCTGATCGGCCTCGTCCAGGTACTGCGTGGTGAGCATGACGGTGGTGCCGTGCGCGACCAGGGCCCGGATGATGTCCCACACCTCGTTGCGCGCGCGTGGGTCGAGGCCCGTGGTCGGCTCGTCCAGGAACAGCAGCTCGGGGCTCACCACGAGCGAGGCCGCGATGTCGATGCGCCTTCGCATGCCGCCGCTGTACTTCTTGACCTGGCGGTCCGCCGCGTCCGCGAGGCCGAATGCCTCGAGGAGCTCGTCCGCGCGCCTCGTCGCCGCACCGCCGCGGAAGCCGTAGAGCTTGGCGATGAGCCGCAGGTTCTCGCGGCCCGTGAGGTCCTCGTCCACCGACGCGAACTGGCCGGTGAGGCTCACCAGGCCGCGGACGGCGTCCGCCTCGCGGACCACGTCGCGGCCGAGCACCTTCGCGCTGCCCGCGTCCGGCCGGATCAGGGTGGCGAGCATGCGGATCGCGGTGGTCTTGCCCGCGCCGTTCGGCCCCAGGAATCCGTGCACGCCGCCCCGGGCGATGGCGAGATCGATCCCGTCCACGGCGCGCGTATCCCCGTAGACCTTGGTCAGCCCTGCGGTCTCGATCGCGAGATCGGTCATGGTGGCCCTCCCCGACGTCGCATGACCCCGTCAGGCTACGTCGAACCTCCGACACGGTGGAGGTCAGGGGGACGATGCGGCCGTCACCCCCACCATTCGGCCGCCAGTCGGGCGTGGCGCACCGGGTCATCGAGCCAGGGCTGGTGGCCCGATCCCTCCATCACATGCACGGTGGATCGCGGCGCGTGCGCCGCCCACGCGCGCACGCGCTCCGGGGTCGCGAACGGGTCGCGGTCGCCGACCACCCACAGGCTCGGCATGGACAGGGCCTCGAGTTCGGCCCGGCCCGCGATCCACTCCGGCCGCAGCCCCCGCCACGTGGCGGTGCGGCGGATGAGTGCGAGCTCGTGCCAATACGTGTCCGTGTACCGGGACAGGGCCACACGCCATGCAAACTCCTCCGCGGGCGGTCCCCCTGCGTCGAGGAGGTCGCCGTGGCCCATCGCGCGGAAGGATCTGCGCAGGTCGCCCTCGTTGATCCGATGCCTGGACACCACGCGCGCGACCGGCGTGAGCGCGGTGAGGCGGAGCGGTCGCGGCAGCCGCATGCCCCGGATCGCCGGAACCCCTTCGAGGATCACGCTGCGGACCAGGTCCGGCCGGCGCGCGGCCGCGACCACCGCGGCGCCCCCTCCCGCGGAGTTGCCGAGCAGGTCCGCCCGGCCGTCAGCACGCGCCTCGATCACCGCGGCGAGGTACGCGGTGATCGCGACTCGCAGGCCCTCCGGCGTCATCTCCGAGTAGTCGAGCGGCTCGCTCAGTCCGCAGCCCGGCCGGTCGACCACGATGGCGCGCACGCCCTCCATCGCCGCGACCAGCGGCACGAACACGTTGCCCGCCGTCGGGTTGCCGTGCACGAACACCACCGCGCGTCCCTCGCCGTGCTCGAGCGCGCGGACGCGGATCCCGTACCCGGGGACCTCGATCCACCGCTCGGTGGGCTGCATCCCGTGGTGGGCCCAGACGGCCGCCTCCGCCTCGCGGTAGCGAGCGTCGTCGCGTCGCGAGACGCGCGGAGCCACGGCAGTCATCTCTCCTCCTCGGGAGCACGCGGGGGCTATCCCTCAGGATGCGTCCGATGCGCGCCGGTGGCCACCCGAACCCGACCGTCGGGGTGCGCGCCCCCACGCTCGCCGTTTTCATGCACTCCCGCGAGCGCGCGAGGGCCTCCGCTGCCGTTCAGAAGGGTGCTCGGGGCGACCACAAGCTCACCAGGCGTCGCCACAGGCGGTGACCGCCGCATCGTCCCCCGCCAAAGTGCATGAAAACGGCGAGGGGGGTGCACGGACCCGCGCGACCGCGCGCGGAGGGCGGCGTCGGGTCAGCGCGAGTAGGTCGCGACCAGGCGCGCCTGCTCGACGATCGCGTCGGCGTACTCGTGGAGGAACTCGTCGCGGGACGGCTCGCCGATCACGGGTCGCGTCAGTGCGTAGACCCAGAAGTAGTAGCGGTGGTCGCCGTGCCCGTGCGGCGGGAACGGACCCACGTAGCCGAGCCCGCCGTCATCATTCGGGCCGGGGCGGCCAGCGGCGGTGTCGATTGGGCCCGCGACGGGCGCGAGGCCGTACAGCGTCCAGTGGGTGAAGCCGTGCGCCATCGGCGCGTCGGGGTCGTGGCACACCAGTGCGAGCTCAACCGCCTCCGGCGGGATGCCGTCGACCGTCATGCGCGGGGTCTCCGCGCCGAACTGGCCGGCGAACCGGTCCTCGATGCGCCCCCCGCCAGCGATGTCGGGGCTGGTGAGGACAAGATCCTTGACGGGCACAGGCTCCTCCTTGAATGCGGCTCCGCCACCCATCTTGCAGGCGCGACGCGCCGGACGCGAGCATGGCGCGCGCCCGGCGCGTGCATCGTCCCGTCAGAGGATGCGGTACATCCAGCCGTAGACGTCCTCGGCGCGGCCGTACTGGATGTCGGTGAGGCGCTGGCGCGTGGCCAGCGTGACGGGGCCGGCGTCGCCGGAGCCGACGGTCACCTCGAAGCCCTCGCCGCCGATCCGGCCCACCGGCGTCACCACGGCGGCCGTGCCGCACGCGAAGATCTCCGCGACCTCGCCCGACTCGATGCCGTCGCGCAGCTCCGCGAGCGTGACGTCGCGCTCGACCACCTTGAGGTTCTGGTCCTCGAGCAGCTGGATGATCGACGAGCGCGTCACGCCCTCGAGGATGTTGCCGTTGATGATCGGGGTGAGGACGGTGCCGTCCTTCTGGACCACGAACACGTTCATGCCGCCGAGCTCCTCGAGCACGGCGTTGGTGCGCGCGTCGAGGAAGAGCACCTGGTCGTAGCCGCGCTCCGAGGCGCCGATCTGCGGGCGCAGCGCCGCCGCGTAGTTGCCGCCGCACTTGGCAGCGCCGGTGCCGCCGGGGCCCGCGCGGTGGAAGTCGCGCTCGACCCAGATGCTCACGGGCTTCACGCCGCCCTTGAAGTACGGGCCGGACGGAGAGGCGATGAGCAGGTACTCGACGCGCTTCGAGGGGCGCAGGCCCAGGAACACGTCCGTCGCGATGAGGAACGGGCGCAGGTAGAGCGAGGTCTCGGGCGCGGTGGGGGTCCACTCGTGGTCGAGCTCGACGAGCGCGTGCAGCGAGGCCATGAAGTCCTCGGTGGGGAGCTCGGGGAGCGCGAGGCGCCACGCGGAGCGCTGGAGGCGCTGGGCGTTCTTCTCGGGGCGGAAGGTGCGCACGGAGCCGTCGGCCCAGCGGTACGCCTTGAGGCCCTCGAATACCTCCTGCGCGTAGTGCAGCACGGACGCGGCGGGGTCGAGCAGCAGCGGGCCGTAGGGCTCGACGCGGCGATCGGCCCAGCCCTCGTCCGACGTCCACGTGATGCGTGCCATGTGGTCCGTGAAGCGGGTACCGAAGGCGAGGTCCTTGAGACGCTCGGCGCGCTCGGCATCCGTCGCGGGGTTGGGGTTGCGGACGACCCGGAAGGCCTCCGCGGTGGACGATGCGGTCGTGTCGGTCACTGTCTTGGCCTTCCTGTGAGTGCGGGTTCAGTTGAGAGTACTGGGAGCGTTGCTCCCCGGTGACGCCTGAGGGCTCGCACAACGCGTGTGCGAGCCCCCAAGGCGACGGCGTGCGGGCGAGGTTAGCCGCGGATGCGGGCCGCGAGGGCGTCGCCTACCTCGGAGGTGGAGCGCGGGCCCCAGCCCTCGGCGGTCTTGGCCGCGGCATCGTCCGCGACGGCCTGCTCGACCTTGGCCGCCAGGTCCTGGTAGCCGAGGAAGTCGAGCATCATCGCGACGGACAGGACGGTGGCGGAGGGGTCCGCCTTCTGCTGGCCGGCGATGTCGGGGGCGGAGCCGTGGACGGGCTCGAACATCGACGGGCCGGTCTTGTCGGGGTTGACGTTGCCGGACGCCGCGAGGCCGATGCCGCCGGAGATCGCGGCCGCCTCGTCCGTGAGGATGTCGCCGAAGAGGTTGTCGGCGACGATCACGTCGAACGATGCGGGGGCCGTGACGAGCTTGATGGTCGCCGCGTCGACGTGCAGGTAGTCCCAGGTGACGTCGGGGAACTCGGGCGCGACGGCCTCGACGGTGCGGCGCCACAGGTGACCGGCGTGGACGAGCACGTTGTGCTTGTGGACCAGCGTGACGTGCTTGCGCTCGCGCTTGGCGGCCACGTCGAAGGCGTAGCGGACCACGCGCTCGACGCCGTGGCGGGTGTTGACGGAGACCTCGGTGGCGATCTCGTGGGGGGTGTCGACGCGCAGCGCGCCGCCGTTGCCCACGTACGGGCCCTCGGTGCCCTCGCGGACCACCACGAAGTCGATGTCGCCCGGGTCGCTCAGCGGCGAGACCTCGCCGGGGTACAGGCGCGACGGGCGGAGGTTGACGTACTGGTCGAGCTCGAAGCGGAGCTTAAGGAGCAGGCCGCGCTCGAGGACGCCGGACGGGACGGTCGGGTCGCCGATGGCGCCGAGGAGGATCACGTCGTGGCCCTTGATCGCGGCGAGGTCGGCGTCGGTCAGGGTCTCCCCCGTCGCGTGCCAGCGCTTGGCGCCCAGGTCGAACTCGGTGGTCTCGAACGTGATGTCCGTGCCCTCGGTGGCGGCGGCGAGGGCCTTGAGCCCCTCGGCCACGACCTCGGGTCCGATGCCGTCACCGGCGACGACTGCGAGACGATACGTGGTCATGGGCTCTCCCTCGATCGAGTGGCGGTGTTGCTGCTCATCCTAGGGCACATGTCCACATATTGAAGCCAGCGTCTCGCATCGCGAGACGCTGGCGTGGCGGCGATGGATCCGCGCTCCCGGTGGTGCGGCAGCGCTACCTCGGGTCCTCGAAGCGAAGGGCGTCGACCATGCGCTGCGTGGCGCGCGCGAGATCGCCAGAACTCTCACCACCTGCCGCACCAAGCAGCTCGACGACCACGTTTCCGCCGCCCCAGTCCAGGAGATAGAGGCGCAGGCCCCGCCCCGGCGCCGCGTACCGGGTGGGCTGCGCCCCCGCCCCGAACGCGAGCACGGCCACCGCGGGTGCAGCCGACGACCACGCGCAGGCCCCCGGCCACTCCTCGGCGGGCGCGACATCCACGAGCCATCCGGCGAGCCCGCCGAGGGCGACGCGACGCTCGCGCACCACCCGCACGCCAGAGTTGTGGTGGATGGCCGCGCGAAGCTCGTCCGCTCCCCCAGCACGCGCCTCGACGGTCTCGACACAGCCGTCCACCACGGCGCGCGCGTCCCGGTGAACCCCGACCGCCGGCCTTGCGCTGTCGACCATGGCGGTGCCGTCCGTGAACCTCACCACGAACGAGTCGAGCGTGTCCGTGTCGATGGTCCATCCCCCGGGCACGTCGAGCTCGACGCCGGGCACGAACGCGCTCGAGGCACGCTCGCCCGGCGCGAGGTCCGCGACGCACCCGGTCCCGGTCCCGGTCCCGGACGGACTCGCACACTCCGCGGCGCCCGAATCGGCCGCGGCCGGTCGCGTGAGATCGGCGGTCACCATTCCGAGGATGCCCCCGGCGGCTAGCCACGCGACCGCCCACAGGACCCTCGCCCGGGTCCCCGCGGGCAGGCGCCGCTCCCGGTGTGACTCCGCCGGGTCATCGTCGACCTCACCAAGGAGCCACGTGACGTTCGGGTTGTCCGAACCGTGCCCGACTCGCATGATGCCCTCCCCTACCGGCACTCCCTGCGGCGAGCACCGACGCCCATGGATAAGACGGTCGAGGCCCGCCGCAGGGTTGCGTGAGAGCACCCACGTGCGGCGAACTCCGATCGAATCGACTACTCCGCGTAGACGGGCAGCCCTCCACCGATGGGCTCGTATGTGCGCTTGGCGTAGTCCGGCAGGCCGCCGCTGATCGGCTCGTAGGTGTCGATCGCGTACGTGGGAACGCCACCCGAGATGGGCTGGTAGCCGAGCGGGTTCGCAGCGGGCAGCGCGTGCCACCCCTCGACCGCGTAGTCGGGCAGGCCGCCGGTCATGGGGTCCGTCGCCACCATCGGGACGACACCGTTGAGTGTGAGCGGCTCCGGGTGCAGGGGAGACAGGTTGTCCGCAACTCCGAACTGGGAGTGCCTCTCGGGCACGACGAACTGGGAGGACCGCTCGGGCACGTACGAGACCGCCTGGACGCGCGTGATGATGTCGGGCAGGTGGGGACCCGTTCCGGGCTTCGGTTCCATCCCGGAGCGCATGGTGGCGCCGATCGCGGCTCCCACGATGAGCGCGAGGATAGCGGCCGTCACGGCGAGCGCGACGTGGCCGGGGTGCGAGATGTGGATGCGGTGTGACATGGTGCGCCTCCTTCCGAGGACGCCTCCACGGCACCACCACGCACCATCCGGGCGGTATCGCGCGGTATTCCGGCGGTGTCCGGGCCGTCCACACCGCTTGACCCTCGGTCGCGACGCGCGAAAACTGAGGGCGTGACCGTGGAGGTCCTCGGCGAGACCGCCGGCACGGAGGCACCCCACCACAATCGGCGGGAGCGCGCAGTCCTTGCCGCCCTGCTGGTCCAACGGCCCGCCGCCGTGAGCCCCGACGTGATCGCCGAAGCGGTCTGGGGAAGCGGCCCGCCTGCGACGTGGGCCAAGCAGATCCAGGCGGCGATCTGGCGGCTCCGTAGCGCTCTCGGCAACGCCGCGATCCAGACCGTCGGCCGTGCCTACCGGCTCGAGCTCCCCCGCGGCGCGGTCGACGTGGACGTGTTCGAGGACGAGGTCGCCCGTGCCGCGGCGCTCTCCCATGATGGTGAGCACGCACGCGCCGCGATCGCGCTCGAGCGCGCGCTCGGGCTGTGGAACTGCGTCGAGCCCTACGCGACGGTCGCTGACTGGCCGCCCGCGACGGTCGAGATCGAGCGGCTCTGCGCGATGAGGCTGCAGGCCGAGGACGATCTGCTCGCGGAGCGCCTCGCCGCGGGCGACCACCGCGGCGTAGCGTCGGCGGCGGCCGCGCTCGCCTCCGCCGAGCCGTTGCGGGAGTCGCGGTGGCTCTCGCTCGCGACCGCGCTGTACCGGTGCGAGCGCCAGGCCGATGCGCTGGCGGCGCTGCGACGTGCCCGCGCAGTTCTCATGGACGAGCTGGGCCTCGACCCGTCGCCGGCACTCGTCCGCCTGGAGGGGGCGATCCTCCGCCACGACCCGGAGCTGTCGGTCGCACCGCCCGTCGTGGCGCCGGACGACAGCTGCCCGTACAAGGGGCTCAGCGCGTACGAACCCGGGGACGCGGAGGTGTACTTCGGGCGTGACGCCGACATCGCGCGCGCGATCTCGACACTCGATCGCATGCGGTTCCTGGTCCTTGCGGGCGCGTCAGGGACCGGGAAGTCGTCGCTGCTGCGCGCCGGTGTGCAGCCGGCGCTCGCGGCCCGCGGCACCGTCATCGTGGAGGCGTCCGCCGCGAGCGTGTCCGCGGAGACCATCGAGCGTTCCCCCGCCCACGCGACCATCGCGATCGACCAGTTCGAGACCGTCTTCTCCCCAGCGCTGCGCGAAGACAACGCCCGCGCCGTGTGCGAGGCGCTCGCCGCACACCATCGGCGCGGCGGCGGCATCGCCATCGCGCTGCGGTCCGACCACCTCGACGCGTGCGCGGCGGATCCCGCGATCGGGCCGCTGGTCCTGTCGAGCCTGCACCTGGTCACGCCGCTGCGCGGCGCCGGGCTGCGGGCGGCGATCGAGGAGCCGGCACGCCACGCCCACCTGACCCTCGAGCATGGCTTCGCCGACGTGGTGCTCGCCGACGCGGAGGCCGCCGCCGGTGCGCTCCCGCTCCTGTCGCACGCCCTCGCCGAGACGTGGCATCGCCGCGAGGGCTCCACCCTCACCATCGACGGTTACACCGCGTCCGGCGGCCTGCGGGGGGCGGTCGCACGCTCCGCCGAGCTGCTGTTCACCAATCTCACGGTCGAGGATCGCCGCCGATGCGCGATGATCCTCCGGCGGCTGGTCACCCTCACGGAGACGGGCGCCGTGGTCGCGCACCCGGTCGACGTGCGCACGCTCACGGATCCCGACCTTGAACGCGTGGTGAGCCGCCTGGTGCAGGCGCGGCTCCTCGGATCGCGCGAGCACCATCTCGAGCTCGCCCACGAGTCCCTGGTCCACGCATGGCCGCGCCTGCAGGGATGGCTCGAGTCGGACATGGAAGGGCAGCGGGTGCTCGGGCACCTGTCGACCGCGGCGGCCACCTGGGATGCGCTCGGCAGGCTGGACTCGGACCTGTATCGAGGTCCACGCCTCGCGCTCGCCTGGGACTGGGCGGCAGGTGCCGAAGGCTCCCTGACGCCGCTGGAGAGCGACTTCCTCGCGGCCTCACGTGAGGCAGAGGCGGCCGCGCGGGCCGCCGCCGACGAGGCCGAGCGGCGGGAGTCGAGAGCGCGGAGACGCGTGAGGACGATGCGCTGGTGGGCGGCCGCGGCCGCGGTCACCGCGCTCGTGGGCCTGGCGGCCGCGACGATCGCCTACAAGTTCGCGGAGAGCAGCGGCCACACGGCGGATCAGCAGACGGAGAAGGCGCAGCTCGAGGCGCTCACCAAGGACTTCGCGTCCGCGATGGACCACTCCCGCACCATCGGGCTGCTGCTCGCCGTCGAGGCGTACCAACGGTGGCCCAAGGATCCCGCCACGCAAGGCGCGCTCCTGACCGCGTTCGCCGCAGAGCCGAGCTTCCTCGGTGACCTCAACTACGCCAAGAGCCTCGATGTCGACCAGGCCCCGAACGTGGCGCTCGTCGGCGACGACCGCCACGCGATCCTCGCCACCTCGGACTGGCTGTTGGTGACCGACCTCGATTCCCACGAGGTCGAGCACAGGATCCCGACCACCGTCGAGTGGCCGCCGGGAGCGGCACCTGAGGTGGCCGTCAGCTCCGACGGCACCCGCGCGGTCCTGGTGGGGTGGTCGCAGCTGGCGCAGTCGTCGGCGCCCTGGAAGCTGGTGCTCGCCACCTACGACCTCGGTCGCGGAGCAGAGCTCACCGTGCGCGTGATCGGGGGAAACGACGATTCGTCGTCGGGGGTCGCGGTCAGCACACGCGGCACCTACGTTGCCGTGACCGACGATCGCTCGGGCACGATCACCTTGAGAGAGGTGGCCACCGGCCGCGTGACGGCGGCCGTGAATGTCGCGAGGCCGCAGTCCCCGGCGACCCGCTCGCCCGGGCGTGCGGCGTTCCTCGACGACGCCACGGCGCTGATCACGAGCGCGAAGGGCGACGTGCTGATGGTCGAGGCTGCCAGCGGCAAGGTTCGGCGCACCTACGCGTCACCCGCACTCCGCTCGAACACCGCCATCGCGCTCGTCGACGATGACACGGTGATCGCTGCGGGCGACGAGGGCCTGGTCGCGATCGACCTCCGGTCCGGGCGCGTGCGGTGGACACGCCTGCACGAGGTCATGGATCCGGGCGCCTGCCAGGCCGTCGCGGTGGCGGAGGAGCGCGGCGTCCTCTACTGCGGCAGCGCCTCGGGCACCATCCGTGGCTACTCCTTGAGCACGGGCGACCCCACCGACACCGTCCGCACCACCCAGCACGGCGCGGTCAGCGCACTCGCGCTCAGCGACGACGACACGACGCTCACCGCGTTCGCCGCGGACCACGCCGTGCTCTCCCGTTGGAGCCTCGACGGCACGGGACCCATCACCGAGGTGGTCGCGCCGGGTCGCCAAGCGGTGGACCGATGGGGCGCGCAGGGCACGCAGCTCATCACCGTGAGCCGCGACCCCGTCGCCAACGCCGCCGGCGACTTCCGGGCCTACCGAGTCTGGGACGTCGCGTCGGCCTCTCCCACCCGAGCCGCGCCGGCCGCGCTCACGGACATGACCTGGTTCGGCGACGGCCAGGTCATCGGACGGTCCCCCACCACCGGCGAGTTCGACGTCTATGACGCCGCCTCCGGACGACTGCTGGCCGCCGACGCGGTGCCGCGGCGAGCATCGTCCCTCGCGGTGAGCCCGGACTGGTCCCGCGCGTACGCGATGTTCGACGACCACACCCTCCGGACGTACGACACCAGGACGTTCCGCCAGATCGGGCCCACGGTGCACACGCTCGGCGTGCCGTCCCACGTCTCCGCCTCCGCCGGGGGAGCGCTGATCGCCGTCTCCGAGGATCTCGAGTACGCATGGATCACGCAGTTCCTCGACGGCGACACCGGCGCCACCATCGGGAACCCCGCCACAGAGGTGCGCGACACCGTCCTCGCGCCAGACGGCAGCGGGATCGGCATCCACTCCGACAATCAGTACGTGCGGCGCTTCGACCAGTCGAACCCGCAGATCTGGCGGGCGCTTTCCGCTGCCAGCCCGATCGACGCCGTCGAGCTCAACGCCGACGGCACGCGACTCCTCATCTCGACCCTCGACGGCAAGGTCTCGCTCCACGACGCCAAGACCGGCGAACGGATCGGCGCACCGCTCTCCGCGAACGCGCCCGGCACCGTCGCGGGCCTGCTCCGACCCGACGGCCTCGCCATCGCCCTCAACGTCGAGCAGGGCATCGCGGTCTGGAACCTCGACCCCGAGGCCATGAAGGACGCCGCCTGCGCGGCCGCGGGACGCAACCTCACCAAGAGCGAATGGACGAGATACCTCGGCGAGATCGGAGAGTGGCACGCGACATGCCCGGGATACCCCACGCTCTCCGACTGGTAGAAGCGCCGCAGGGGAGGCCCCTGACGGAGCCTCCCCTGCGGTCGAGCGGAACGGATCAGCGAGCTGCGGAGCCGTCCACGTAGTCCTTGTCCTGCGTCGCGGCCGACCAGGAGAACAGGGCGCGGAGCTCCTTGCCCGTCTTCTCGATCGGGTGCGACTCCTCCTTCGCGCGGAGCTCCTTGAACTCCGGCGCGCCGGCGTCCTGGTCGCCGATGAAGCGGGTCGCGAACGCACCCGACTGGATGTCCGCGAGGATCGCCTGCATCGACGCCTTGACCTCGGGGGTCACCACGCGCGGGCCGGAGACGTAGTCGCCGTACTCGGCGGTGTCGGAGATCGACCAGCGCTGCTTGGCGATGCCGCCCTCCCACATGAGGTCCACGATCAGCTTGAGCTCGTGCAGCACCTCGAAGTACGCGATCTCGGGCTGGTAGCCGGCCTCGGTGAGGACCTCGAAGCCCGCCTGGACCAGGTGCGACATGCCGCCGCAGAGCACGGCCTGCTCGCCGAACAGGTCGGTCTCGGTCTCCTCGGTGAACGTGGTCTTGATGACGCCGGCACGCGTGCCGCCGATCGCGGAGGCGTAGGACAGCGCGAGCGCCCACGCCGCGCCCGACTCGTCGCGCTCGACCGCGATGATGTCCGGGATGCCGCGGCCCGCGACGTACTCGCGGCGCACCGTGTGGCCGGGGGCCTTCGGGGCGATGAGGATGACGTCGACGCCCTCGGGGGCGTCGATGTAGCCGAAGCGGATGTTGAAGCCGTGCGCGAAGGCGAGCGCCTTGCCGGGGGCCAGGTTGGGGGCGATCTCGTCCGCGTAGATGCCGCGCTGGTGCTGGTCCGGCGCGAGGATCATGATGACGTCCGCCCACGCGGTCGCGTCGGCGACGTTCTGGACGGTGAAGCCGTCCTCCTCCGCCTTGGCGATCGACTTGGAGCCGTCGCGCAGCGCGACGTGGACCTCGACGCCCGAGTCGCGCAGGTTCTGCGCGTGGGCGTGGCCCTGCGAGCCGTAGCCGACGATCGCGACCTTCTTGCCCTGGATGATCGAGAGGTCGGCGTCCTTCTCGTAGAACAGCTCAGCCATGCTGGGGATCCCTTCGGTTTCTTGTACTACGTATCTGAAGACTTCGGTGAGGGACGATGCGGGGGTCACCCGCGCATCGTCCCTCCCCTAGGCGGTGGCGACGCGGTCGAGCGCGCGCTCCGTGATGGAGCGGGCGCCGCGGCCGATGGCGACGGTGCCGGACTGGACGATCTCGCGGACGTCGTGCGGCGCGAGCGCCGCGAGGAGGGCCTCGAGCTTGTCGGGCGTGCCGACGGCCTCGATGACCACGGAGTCGGTGGAGACGTCGACCACGTGGGCGCGGAACAGGTCCACGATCTGGAGGACGTCGGTGCGCTGGCGCGCGTCGGCGCGCACCTTGACGAGCAGCAGGTCGCGCTGCACGGAGCGGCCCTGCTCGAGCTCGACGATCTTGAGGACGTGCACCAGCTTGTTGAGCTGCTTGGTGACCTGCTCGAGCGGGAGCTCGTCGACGTCGACGACCACGGTGATGCGGGAGATCTCCGGGTGCTCGGTCTGACCCACCGCGAGCGAGTGGATGTTGAATGCGCGGCGCGAGAACAGGCCGGCGACGCGCGCGAGCACGCCGGGCTTGTTCTCGACGAGCACGGAGAGCGTGTGCTTGGTCATGGGGGTCAGTCCTCCCGGTCCCACTTGGGGGCGATGCCCTGGGCGTACTGGATCTCGTCGTTGCTGGTGCCGGCGGCGACCATGGGCCACACCATCGCGTCGCGCGACACCGTGAAGTCCACGACCACGGGCTGATCATCGATCTCGTTGGCGCGCTTGATGGTCGCGTCCACGTCCGCGTCGGACTCGCAGCGCAGGCCCACGCAGCCCATGGCCTCCGCGAGCTTGACGAAGTCGGGGACGCGGCGCGTGCCGTGGCCGGTGTGGAGGTCCGTGTTGGAGTAGCGCCCCTCGTAGAACAGGGTCTGCCACTGGCGGACCATGCCCAGGGACGAGTTGTTGATCAGCGCGACCTTGATGGGGATCTCGTTGATCGCGCAGGTGACCAGCTCCTGGTTGGTCATCTGGAAGCAGCCGTCGCCGTCGATCGCCCACACCGTCTGGTCGGGCACGCCCACCTGGGCGCCCATCGCGGCCGGCACGGAGAAGCCCATGGTGCCGAGGCCGCCGGAGTTGATCCACGTGTTGGGGCGCTCGTACTTGATGAACTGGCTCGCCCACATCTGGTGCTGGCCCACGCCGGCCGTGTAGATGGTGGTCTCGGGGTCGTTGAGCTCGCCCAGGCGCTGGATCACGTGCTGGGGGCTCGACAGGCCGTCCTTGGTGGGCGTGTAGCCCAGCGCGTAGGTGGTGCGCCAGTCGTCGAGCTGCGCCCACCAGGCCTCGAGGTCGGGCTTCCCGTGCTGGGCGTGCTCCTCGGCGAGGGCGGGGACCAGCGCCTCGAAGACCTCCTTGAGGTCGCCGACGATCGGCACGTCCACGGCACGGTTCTTGCCGATCTCCGCGGGGTCGACGTCGGCGTGCACGATGGTCGCGTGCGGCGCGAAGCTGTCGAGGTTGCCGGTGACGCGGTCGTCGAAGCGGGCGCCCAGGGCGACGATGAGGTCGGCCTTCTGGAGCGCCGCCACCGCGGGCACGGTGCCGTGCATGCCGGGCATGCCCAGGTGCTGCGGGTGGCTGTCGGGCAGCGCGCCGCGCGCCATCAGCGTGGTCACCACGGCCGCACCGGACAGGTCGGTGAGCTTGCGCAGCCCGGCTGCGGCGCCGGAGCGGATCACGCCGCCGCCGACGTACAGCACGGGACGACGGGCGGTCGCGAGCAGGCGTGCGGCCTCCTGCACCGTCTTCTGGTGGGGGCGCACGCCGGCGTTGAAGCCGGGCAGCTCGATGCGGCCGGGCCACTGGAACGTGGTCTTGGCCTGCTGCGCGGACTTCGCGATGTCGACGAGCACCGGGCCGGGGCGGCCGTGGCTCGCGATGTAGAACGCCTCCGCGATGGCGCGGGGGATCTCAGCCGGGTCCGTCACCAGCACGTTGTGCTTGGTGATCGGGGCCGTGATGCCCACGATGTCCGCCTCCTGGAACGCGTCCGTGCCGATCATGGCGGCGCCCACCTGGCCGGTGATCGCGACCATGGGGATCGAGTCCATGTTGGCGTCGGCGATCGGGGTGACCAGGTTGGTGGCGCCCGGGCCGGAGGTGGCGATGCAGACGCCCACCTTGCCGGTGGCGTGCGCGTACCCCTGGGCGGCGTGGCCGGCTCCCTGCTCGTGGCGCACCAGGATGTGGCGCAGCTTCTGCGAGTCCATCAGCGGGTCGTAGGTGGGGAGGATGGCGCCGCCCGGAAGGCCGAAGACCTCCGTCGCACCCGCGCACTCGAGCGCGCGGATGATCGCCTGCGCGCCCGTCATCTCGACGCCGTTGAGCGACGGATCGGGGTTCGACTGCGGCGTGGGCCGCGCGAGCGACGGGGCGCTCGGGGCCTGGCGGGCGATGCGGGCGGCCGGGATGCCCGGCTTGGCCTGGATCTGAGCCATCTTCTCTCCTGATCGGTGGGGGAAGGCGGTCCCTGCGTCCGCCTCGCATGAAGAAACCCCTCAGCCGGGTGGCGTCGGGGTCAGCGCGCGGACGAGTTCGGGGCTACCGGTCGCGGTCCGCGCGCCTGATAACTCGTACAAGGATCGTCTGCATGGATGCGACTCTACGCCCGGGTCGGGGCGGGTGTCACCATACGGACACCTAATCTCATATCGTGGTTCACCATCTTGAATAGTGAGACGTCGGGCGACGGGTGCGCGGGCCTGTCCCCGCGCATCGTCCCCTCACTCCCCCATGAGCAGGCCGTCGAGGCCCCCGTCCTCGATCATCTCGCTGTAGGCCGCGGCGACGCGGACCGAGTAGTCCATCAGCGTCATGGTCGGGCTCATCAGCCAGCCGTCGCCCTCGTGCACCAGCGTCACGCTGATGTCGTCGATGCCGGTCTGACCGACCATCGGGATGTCCGCGACGCAGATCTCGCCGGCGCCGTCCGCCGTGACACAGCCCTGGCGGTAGGTGCCGGATGTGGGTGCGGACAGCCCGTCCTGGGGGTCGAAGCTGAAGTCGAACGCCACCAGCTCGGCGGACGCGACGTCACCGTCGACCGTCGCCGCGACCTCCGTGACGTCGAGGGCGACCACGGGCAGGGGCATTGCGTCGCGCAGGACCGCCTCGCCGTAGAGCGAGACGATGCGCCGCTCGGGCAGCGGGAGCACCGAGGCGAGCGTGACGGCGTCGCCGGTCGCGAAGAAGTCCTCGACCGCCGCGGCGGTGCCGGTGACCGCTTCTTCCGGCGTCGCGAAGGCCACGGCGTCTGCGATCTCGGCGCCACGGTCGCCCGGCTCGAGCCCGGCCGCAGCCGCCATCTCCGCGACCGTGAGCATGGGGCTCACGTACCAGCCGCCCTCCTCGACCGTCATGAAGGCGATAGGCGACGCGTCGGTCGGGACGGCGTCCGATTCCTGCCAGCCGTCGACCTCCTCCGCGATGTCGAACGTCCACGGGAAGGTCTCGTCGACCCAGGTCTCGACGCCTTCGCGTGAGGCGGCGAGCTCCTCGTCGATCATCGCCTGGTCGTAGCCCAGCTGCTCGAAACCGGCGGCGGCGCTCAGCGCGGCCTGCTCCATCACGGCGTCCACGAAGGGCGCCTTGTCCACGTCGGCGGTGACCGTGCCCGCCTCGACGCGCACGACGGCCACGCCCTCGGCGATCTCCTCGGTGGCGTACTCGACGTCGGCGACCGAGACCTCGACGGCGTCGAGGATCGCCTCGAAGTCGACGTCCGTGGGAGCTGTCGCCTCCGGCTCGGGGAGGGTCGCCTCGAGCGTCTCGCGCGCGCGGTCGCTGATGTCGAGGAACAGGTCCCGCTCGGCCGGCGAGATCGCGGCCCCGAGCGCGATGAGGTTGCCGTCCACGGCACCGTTCACGAGCCGCTCAACCGCGCCCTGAGGGCTGGTCGCGCCGCGTCCGAGGTTCAGGTAGAGGTAGGCCGCGCCCGCGCCCAGCGCGAGGACGACCGCGCCCGAGGCCACCCCGGCGATGACGAGTCCGCGCCGGCGCGTCCGCGGCGCTGCGGGGTCCGTCACGTCCACGCTCTCGGGGGCCGGCGCGGGGGCGGGCTCGACGGCCGCCGGCGCTGCCTGGAGACCGGCCGCCTCCGGGTCGGAACCCTCCGGATAGAACGTGGTCATGCTTCCCCCTCACGATGTTCACGGGGCGGCGTCCACCGCCTCGTTCAAGGCCCGCGCGATACCGCAGGGCGCGACGCCCGACGTGACCGTAGCAGTCACCATCTACCTGGATCGACGCGCCACACCGAACGTGCATGGCGGCGTCCCTACCTGCGGGTCACCACCAGGCTGCCGTCGAGCTCGACCTCTCTCGTGAGGACTTGGCCGGCGGACGTCACGAGCACCGTGCCCGAGGGTGACCACGTCGGCGCGGAGTGCGCCCAGCCCCGCTGCTTGTCGCCGACCTGGCTCGCGCCGTCGTCGGTCACGAGCACCAGGCGGGAGGAGTTGTGCTCATTCGGCTCGCGCCACTTGTTCACCGCGACCAGGACGCCCGAGCCGTCCGCTGTGAAGGCACCGCCCGCCACCCACTCCCCGGTCGTCAACGGCACGTCGAGCACCGTCATGCGACCGCTCGCCACATCGACCAGCGCCAGATCCGTGCGCTGGCTCCCGTGATGACGCTTCACCATCACCGTCGAGGCGTCCGGCGCCCAGCCCACGATGCGCGCGCGCGACACCTGCAGCCCGGCGACCTCGCGGTCGCTCGAGCCCCAGGTCGAGGCGATGCGGAGCGCGCGTCCTTCGGACGCTCGGTCCAGATACGCCACCTCGGTACCGTCGGGCGCCGGCACGATCTCGGAGCCGTAAAGCTGCTCCTGGTTGCCCAGACCCGCGCCCGCTCCGAGCGGTGAGACCTCGAAGGTTGCCGGCGCCGCCCGCATGAGGCGGACGGGACCGGACCCCTCGGCCGAGCGGAAGGTGAGGCCACCGTCCGGAGCGAACGTCGGGAACGCACCGCCGCCGAGGTGGCTGGAGAGTCCGTCGGCGACCCGGATGATCGTGATCTTGTGCACGCCGACCCGGCCCTCGCCACTGGTGGGGACCGACATGCTGCGGGAGGAGAGCGCGAGGCAGGCACCGTCGGTCGACCAGGACAGCGACTGCGGCTCCATGGAGAAGAAGCGCACGAGGGTCATCGCCTCGCCGGAGGCGGGGTCCACGAGCTCGACAACGAGCCAGTCGTCGACCACGCGCGCGGTAGCGAGGAGGGTGCCCGTCGCGTCCCACGCGAACGTCGCCGCGTCCTCGGACACGAGCGCCGCCACCTGCCCCATGGTGGCCGCGTCGAACACCCGCACGGTGTCGCGTCCCTCTCCGGTCTCGCGGATCACGAGACGGGTGCTGTCGGCGGAGAACGCCGGCTCCACGAAGGCGGAGAAGTCCTGCGTGGGCTTCGGCGTGACCGCGGTGGTCGTCGCGCCGACGTCGCTCTGGAGCACCCCGTCCTCGCGCGCGATCGGCGTCACCGTCGCCGGGGACGGCGCGCAGGCGGCGAGAGCGGTCGACGGCAGATCATCGTCGCCCGCCGGGATCGGCTCGGACGTGGCGCCATCGACGGTCGGTTCGGCGCTCGGGGACGGGGACGGCGTGGACGACCCGGCCGCCACCACCACCTCGGCGTCGCCGGCCTCGGACGTCACAGGGGCGCTCGCCGCCGGGCTGGACGATGCCGCGACGCCCGCCACCGCATCGTCCCGTCGCGCGGCGGTCGTCATGATGAGGCCGACCGACACCGCGATCACGGCGACGGCAGCCGCCGCGGGAATCCACACCTTGGGCGCCTTGAGCACCTCGAGCCAGCCGGCCCTGCCGTCCGTCATCTCTACCCCCCGATAGATCGCCGTCGTCCTGCCCGGCACCCTAGCGACACCGGATGACGGTTCCTCGCCTTCCAGGTCTCGTGTCGATAACGATGCCGACGAGGTATCGGTTGGGTGCGCCTCCCTGACGCACGAGCGCCCCGTCCGGACGGACCGGACGGGGCGCTCGCGAGCAGACGAGACCGGGGGTCAGCTGAGGACGGCGCCCTTCGACGCCGAGCCGACGAGCTTCTGGTACTTGCCGAGGACGCCCTTGGTGAAGCGCGCGGGGATGGGCTCCCAACCCTCCTTGCGGGCCTCGAGCTCCTCGGCGGAGACCAGGACCTCGAGCGTGCCGTGGGCGACGTCGAGGGTGATCCTGTCGCCGTCGCGGACGAACGCGATGGGGCCGCCGTCGACCGCCTCGGGGGCGATGTGGCCGACGCACAGGCCGGTGGTGCCGCCAGAGAACCGGCCGTCGGTGACGAGCAGGACATCCTTGCCCAGGCCGGCGCCCTTGATGGCGGCCGTGATGGCGAGCATCTCGCGCATGCCGGGGCCGCCCTTGGGGCCCTCGTAGCGGATGACGACGCAGTCGCCCTTCTGGATCTCGCCGGCCTCGAGGGCGTCGAGTGCGGCACGCTCGCGGTCGAACACCCGTGCGGTCGCCTGGAAGACGTCGTCGTCGAAGCCCGCGGACTTCACGACGGCGCCTTCGGGGGCGAGCGAGCCCTTGAGGATGGTGATGCCGCCCGACTTGTGGATCGGGTTGTTGAGCGCGCGGACCACGCGGCCGTCGATCTTGGCGGGCTTGAGCTCGTCCATGTTCTCGGCGAGGGTCTTGCCGGTGACGGTCATGACGTCGCCGTGCATGAGGCCCGCGTCGAGCAGGGTCTTCATCACGGCGGGCACGCCGCCCACGCGGTCGACGTCGTTCATCACGAACTGGCCGAACGGCTTGAGGTCGCCCAGGTGCGGGACCTTGGCGGCGACACGCGCAAAGTCGTCGAGCGTGAGGTCGACCTCGGCCTCGTTGGCGATCGCGAGCAGGTGGAGGACGGCGTTGGTCGAACCGCCGAACGCCATGACCACGGCGATGGCGTTCTCGAACGCCTCCTTGGTCATGATGTCGCGCGCGGTGATGCCGAGCCGCAGCATGTTGACCACGGCCTCGCCCGACTTGTGGGCGTAGTAGTCGCGGCGGCGGTCGGCGCTCGGCGGCGCCGCCGAGCCGGGGATCGACATGCCGAGGGCCTCGCCCACGGACGCCATGGTGTTGGCGGTGTACATGCCGCCGCAGGCACCCTCGCCGGGGCAGATCGCCTTCTCGATCGCGAGGCGGTCCTCCTCGGACATGAGACCCGCGGCGCACGCGCCCACGGCCTCGAAGGCGTCGATGATGGTGACGTCCTTCTCGGTGCCGTCGGAGAGCTTGACGTGGCCGGGCATGATCGAGCCGGCGTAGAGGAACACGCTCGCGAGGTCGAGGCGCGCCGCGGCCATGAGCATGCCTGGCAGCGACTTGTCGCAGCCGGCGAGCAGCACGGAGCCGTCGAGCCGCTCGGCCATCATCACGGTCTCGACCGAGTCGGCGATGAGGTCGCGCGAGACCAGCGAGAAGTGCATGCCCTCGTGGCCCATCGAGATGCCGTCGGACACGGAGATGGTGCCGAACTCGAGCGGGTAGCCGCCGCCGGCGTGAACGCCGTTCTTCGACGCCGCCGCGAGGCGCTGGAGCGAGAGGTTGCAGGGCGTGATCTCGTTCCACGAGGACGCGATGCCGATCTGCGGCTTCGCGAAGTCGTCATCACCGAGACCGACCGCGCGGAGCATGCCGCGGGACGCGGTCGCCTCCAGGCCATCCGTGACCTGGCGCGACCGGGGCTTGATGTCGGGGGTCTGCGTCATGTTGCCGAGTGTAGGACGATGCGCGGGTCCCCCGTCGCCGCATCGTGGACAGGGACGCAGGGACGATGCCCCTGCCGGGCCGGTATGCCGACCCGCCTTCCGCGCCGCTCGCCGTTTTCATGCACTTTCGCGGGCACGCGGGTGGGCGTGGACGGGGCGCAAGGGGGTCAAGAGACCGACGATGCCGGACGCATCGTCCGAAGCACCGCGGCGAAGGGCGCCTACCCGGACGGATCGTCCGCACGACGACCCGTCCGCCCGGGAGGTAGCGCCGCGACGCGTGCGCCGTCGAGCCCCACCCCCGCGAAAGTGCATGAAAACGGCGAGGGGGCGTGAACAACGCTGCCGAGAGCACGCCCGGGTGAGTTCGCGGACTTCGCCAGGCCCGGCCCGATCCGCGCGCTACCGGGTCTGCGGGATCTCCATGCCCGGGGCATCGTCGGGGCGCGGGACGAACCCGTGGCGCGCGTAGAACGGCGCGCGGCCGCGCGCCGCGAACAGCTGGATCTGCGTCACGCCCGCCGACGCGGCGAGGGCGACCAGGCGGCGCAGGATCTCCGCGCCGACCCCGGCACCGCGCGCGTCCTCGCGCACGATCATCTCGTTGACATACGCGTGCATCGCCCCGTCGGAGATCATCCGGCCGACCCCCACCAGCGCTCCCTCGGCGTCGCGCGCCGAGCACACCGCCCAGCTGCCCGCGAGCGCCCGCGCGCAGTGCTCCTCGGTGGGCGAGCCCCAGCCCGTCGCGAGGTACAGCGTGCGGAACTCTGTCGCCGCCGGCGGGTCCATCGAGTAGTCCATGAGCAGACGCTACGCGCCCGCGAAGGTTCACCGAGGGTTCACCGGTCGGCGCCCGATTCGTCACCTTCGCGTCGCTACGTTGAACGCGATCGTCCCTACCCGAGCCCATGGAGGCCTCCATGTCACCCGTCACCCGCACGCACGCCCGCCGCGGTATCACCGTCGGTGCGATCGTCGCGCTCGGCGCGGCCGCCGCCGCCCCCGCGTACGCCGCGATCGTCGACGACCCGATCACCGCGTCCGCCCCGAGCGCCGCCCTCGCGGTCGCGCCGATCGGGACCTACGAGACCGGGGTGTTCGATGCGTCCGCCGCCGAGATCGTCGCGTTCCACGCGCAGACGCGCCGACTCTTCTCGGTCGACGCCGAGGCCGGCCACGTGCGCGTCCTCGACGTGAAGAACCCGTCCCGCCCGACGGAGCTCTTCGCGCTCACCACCGCCGGCATCGTCGCCTCCGACGGCTCGACCATCCCCGCGACCGCGGAGGCCAACTCGGTCGCCGTGCGCGAGGACGGGCTCGTGGTGGTCGCAGTGGAGAACGACCCCAAGACGGACGACGGATGGCTGGCCTTCTTCAAGGCCAACGGCAAGGGCAAGGCGCTCGGCGCGGTCCGCGTGGGCGCGCAGCCCGACATGGTCACGGTGTCCCCCGACGGCGCGTACGCGGTGAGCGCGAACGAGGGCGAGCCCAACGACGCGTTCGACGTCGACCCCGAGGGCTCGGTGAGCGTGGTCGCGCTTCCCAAGAACGAGAAGGCCCCGACGCAGGCGGATGTGCGCACCGCGACCTTCCACGCATACGAAGGTGCGGCGCTCCCCGCCGGCGTGCGCGTGTTCGGCCCGACCGTGGGCGACGGGCACCCGGTCTCGCGGAACCTCGAGCCGGAGTACGTGGCCGTGGACCCCGCATCGGCCACGGCCTACGTGACCGTCCAGGAGGCGAACGCGGTGGCCGTGGTCGACCTGCGGTCGGCGACCGTGTCCGATCTCTTCTCGCTGGGCGCGAAGGACTTCTCGGCGGCGGGCAACGGGATCGACCCGTCCGACAAGGACAAGGCGATCGCGATCCGCACCGTCCCGGTGAAGGGGCTCTACATGCCCGACTCGATCGCCTCGTACGAGGTGGACGGCGCCACCTACCTGGTGACCGCCAACGAGGGCGACAGCCGCGACGACTGGGGCGGCTACGAGGAGTCGACCCGCGTCGCCGACCTGGCCGACGAAGGGCTCCTGTGCGACGGTCTGCTCACCGACGCGCAGCTGGACAAGAAGGACCTGGGTCGCCTCAAGGTGTCGACGGCGTCCGGCTTCGACGCGAGCACCGGCTGCTACGACGAGCTCTACGCGTTCGGCGGCCGGTCGTTCTCGATCTGGACCACGTCGGGTGCGCAGGTGTTCGACTCGGGCGACGACTTCGAGCGGATCACCGCGGAGGCCGTGCCCGCGTTCTTCAACGCGAGCAACGACGCGAGCGGATTCGATGACCGCTCGGACGACAAGGGCCCCGAGCCCGAGGGTGTCACCGTGGGCGAGGTGGACGGCCGCACCTACGCTTTCGTGGGCCTCGAGCGCGTCGGCGGCGTGATGGTCTACGACATCACCGACCCCGCCGCGGCCGCGTTCGTCACCTACGTCAACAACCGCGACTTCGGGGCGGACCCTGGGACCGGCGCCGCGGGCGACCTGGGCCCGGAGGGGCTGGCGTTTATCCCGGCCGAGGACTCGCCGACGCGCGCCCCGCTGCTCGCCGTGGGCAACGAGGTGTCGGGCACCACGACAGTGTTCTCGATCACCCCGCAGCGGTAACGATCCGCGCAGGAAGCGCCCGGCGACCTCATGGTCGCCGGGCGCTTGACGTTGACGCGACGTCAACTTCTACCGTGGTGGTCATGGACCTCGACATCTCCGCCGTCGCCCGCCTCACCGGCGTGACGAGCCGCACGCTGCGTCACTACGACGCGATCGGGCTGCTCTCCCCCGCGTGGACCGGCCACGACGGCCGCCGCCACTACGGGGACGCCGAGCTGCTGCGCCTCCAGCACATCTTGGTGCTGCGCGAGCTCGAGGTGCCGCTGGAGACTGTCGCGAGCATCGTCGACACCGACGACCCCGTGCTCACCGCCGCGCTCATGCGCGACCACCACACCGCGCTGCTGGCGCGCCGCGACCGCTTCGCATCGCTCGCGGAGACCGTCGAGCGCACCGTCACCCGCCTGGAGAAGGGACTGCCCATGACCACCGACGACATGTTCGAGGGCTTCGACCACGCCCGCTACGAGCCCGAGGCGCGCGAGCGCTGGGGGGACGATGCGGTGGCCGACTCCAACGCCGCATGGAAGGGCCTCAGCGCCGAGGGTCAACGCGCCCACCTCGCCGAGCACGAGGCGATCGCGGAGGCGCTGGCGGCTCTCGCGGCGGCGGACGCGGACCCGGCGAGCACCGAGGTCCAGGCCGTGGTCGCGCGCCACCACGCCTGGGTGTCGGTGTTCTGGACGCCGGGCCGCGAGGCGTATACAGGCCTCGGCCGCATGTACGTGGACGATGCACGGTTCCGCACCACCTACGACAAGCACGGCGACGGCACCGCGGAGCTGCTGCGCGACGGGATCGAGGAGTTCTCGCGGGGGCTGCCGGAGTAGCACGCAGGCGCGCCGGGAACAACGCGCGCACCAGGAGCGTTACAGCCCCCAATCGCCATCCGGGCGGGAGCTTCGCCACCGCTTTGTTGATGTCGAGGAAGGACCGCCCATGCCGGTCATCGGCCTCCTGCTGGGCCAGCTGCCCCAGGCGCGCACCACCCGTCTGCTCGCGTCGCTCCTGCACGCGGCCGCGCCGGCCGGCACCCGGCTGGTCGAGCTCACTCCCCCTGACCTGCCGCTGCACGCGCCGTACGTCGACGCGCCGCTGCCGCGCGCGGCGTTCGAGTGGAAGCGCGCCATCGACGCGGTCGACGGGCTGCTCATCGTCACGCCGACTCACGAGCGCTCGGTGCCGGGCGCCCTCAAGCACACGCTCGACTGGGCGCACGCCTCGCCGTCCGCCCTGGCGGGGAAGCCCATCGCCATCGCGGGCGCCGCCGCCCCCCGCGCGGGAAGCTTCATGGCGCTCGTCCACCTGCGCACCATCCTGAGCGATGCCGGCGCGGAGGTCATGGGCCAGCCCGAGCGGACGCTCGCGGTCCAGGCCAGCGACTTCAGCGCGCACGGCCGCTGCCACAGCGCGGACCTCGACGCGCAGGCCCACTCCCTGCTCGGCGCGGCCGCGGGCTACATCGCGCACCTCACGCGGATCGCCGACTCCGGCCAGATCCCGACGGTCCCCACCGATCCCGTCGCGGCGGTGCGCGCGGAGCGTGCGCCCGCGCCCACGAGCCCCGCCCTAGGGATCCCGGCGTTCGTCGGCTCGGTCACCACCGCGGACCCCCTGGTGATCACCGGAGACCCCACCTTCGCGATGGCCCACCTCGACTCGACCACCGGCGCCCCCGCGGCCTGACGGCGCCCGCGCCGCCGCATCGTCCCCCTGCGAGCCCACTTGGATGACAAGTCATCTTCTGGAATAGTTGATGCGTCACCATCGTTGTGACGCCCGTCCGACGGCGTTGTCGGAGCCTCCAACCCACCCCTGAACAGGAGACCACCATGACCCGCATCGGCATCATCGTCGGTTCCATCGCCGGCGCCTCCATCAACCGCCAGGTCGCCAACGTGCTGCCCGGCCTCGCGCAGGACTCGGACGTCGAGTTCACCTTCCTCGAGTACACGGATCTGCCGTTCTACGACTACGCCCACGACGCGGACTACCCGCAGGTCGCGCGCGACTGGAAGCAGGCCATCGCGGACGTCGACGGCGTCATCATCGTGACCCCCGAGTACTCGCGCTCGATCCCCGGCGTGCTCAAGAACGCCCTCGACTGGTCGGCCCGCCCGTGGGGCCAGGGCTCCTTCGCGGGCAAGCCCGTCGCGATCATGGGCGCGTCGATCGGCGCGGCCGGCACCGCCGCGGCCCAGCAGCACCTGCGTGCGATCCTCGGCCACTACGACGCCCCCACCATGGGCCAGCCGGAGACCTTCTTCCAGTACAGCGCGGACGCCTTCGGCGCCGACGGCTCGCTGCAGAACGAGGCCTCGGCCGCGGTGCTCGGCGCGTTCGTGAACGCCGCCGTCGCGCACGTCCAGAAGCACTCGCTGGTGGCCGTCGCCTAAGTCGCGCCGCCACACTCGCGAGAGGCCCGTCGGAACACACCGGCGGGCCTCTTGCGTTGGTGAGGGCATGACCTCCGTGTGGTGGATCCGGCGCGACGCGCGCCTCGCCGACAACCCCGCGCTCCTCGCGGCCCAGGAGGACGGCCCCGCAGCCGCGGTGTTCGCGTGGAGCCGCGGCGTGCACCTGTGGTCCGGGCGCCGGCGCGCCCACCTCGCGCGCGTGCTGTGGAGCCTGCGCGAGGACACCGGCGGCGCGATCGGCGTGCGCCAGGGCGAGGCTGAGGACGTGGTGCTCGCGGTCGCGCGGGAGCACGATGCGCGGGTCGTGTTCGCGGCGCGCGAGGCCTCTCCCGCGGGCGTCCGGGCGCAGGAGGCGGTGGCCGCGGCGCTCGAGGCGGACGGTCGCGAGCTGCGCCTGGTCGGCACCCCGTACGCCGTCGCGCCCGGGCGGGTGGTGAAGGGCGACGGGACGGAGTACAAGGTGTTCACGCCCTTCTCGCACGCGTGGCGCGAGCACGGCTGGCCCGCGCCCGCGGAGCGCGCGGATCCCGCGGGCCTCGCCCCCGTCGACTCCGACATCGACCTCGACCAGGAGGCCGCGCACGGCGACGCGGACGACCTTCTCGTGGAGCGGCACGAGTTCCGCGAGAGCCGCGTGCTCGACGCGTGGGACGAGTACGTCGGCGGCGACCTCGCCCGCTACGCCGAGGAGCGCGACCGCCCCGACCTCGACTCGACGTCGCACCTGTCGGCGCCGCTGGCGTACGGCCAGATCCACCCGCGGACCGTCCTGGCCGCGACCGCACGGGTCCGCGGCGATGCCGCGCGCAAGCTCGAGTCCGAGCTCGCCTGGCGCGACTTCCACGCCGACGTGCTCTTCAGGCACCCCCACGCGCAGCACGAGTCGCTCACCGCCGTCATGCCCGAGGACGCCTGGGTCACGGGCAGGGACGCCGACGAGGCGTTCATGGCATGGCGCGACGGCCGCACCGGCTTCCCCTTGGTGGATGCCGGGATGCGCCAGCTCGCCGCGACGGGCACCATGCACAACCGCGTCCGGATGGTGGTCGCGAGCTTCCTGGTCAAGGATCTCCACCAGCCGTGGCAACGCGGCGCCGACTACTTCCGGCGCGCGCTGCTCGACTACGACCACGCGCAGAACCAGCTCAACTGGCAGTGGGTGGCCGGGACGGGCAGGGACGCCGCTCCATTCTTCCGGGTCTTCAACCCGTCCGCGCAGGCCGACCGCTACGACCCCGACCGCCGCTACGTCGAGCGCTGGGTCGCGGAGGTCGACACGCCCACCTACCCGGCACCCATGGTCGACCACGCCACCGAACGGGCCGTCGCGCTCGCCGACCTCAAGCGGGGCAAGGCGACCCGCGCATCGTCCTGACTCCGTCATCGACGTAACAGAGTTATTTCCCGACGGACACGCCGCCGACACACGCCCGCCGTAGCGTGGAGCCCGCCAGCGAGGGCGCCGCCAGGGCGCACGGCGCAGACCCCCAGGGGCCGGCCGTACCGCCCCGCCCGAGCGGCGTCCTGGGAAGGACACGCCATGACACCCGCCTCCTCCGAGTACCTCGGCTATGTGGGTCATCCGGAGCTCCCGCACGGGTACCACCCGTACCTGGGCAGGCGTCCGGACGAGCGCCGCGACTGGCTCGCCGACGCCTCCGTGGCCGCGGGGGTGGCGCTGCTGTTCCCCGCCGCGATCGTCCTGGGCCACCTCGCGCTGCGAGCCGTCCGCGCCGGCGAGGCCCGGTCCGAGCGGCGCGCACGCCTGGGCCTCGCGCTCGGCTACGGGGTTGCCGCTGCCGCCAACGTGGCGTATCTGGTGCTCGCGGCCCAGCACGCGATGGCGGGAGGTGCGACCGCCGCCTGAGCAGATCCTGAGCGCTGGGAGGGGATCGTCGCCGAGGGGCGATCCCGGCCCGCCGCGATGTCCGATGACCGCGAGCGCAACCCCAAGGAAGTGCGTCACACTCGTGGGCATGTGGGACGACGACACGCGCTATGCGGTGATCCGCGGCAAGGACGCGCGCTACGACGGGCAGTTCATCACCGCCGTCCACACCACCGGCATCTACTGCCGCCCGTCCTGCCCCGCACGCACGCCGGCCCGTGCGAACGTGAGCTTCTACCCGAGCGCCGCGGCGGCGCAGCGCGCCGGGTTCCGGTCCTGCCGGCGGTGCTTCCCGGACGATGCGCCGGGCTCGCCCCGCTGGAGGGTCGGGGAGGACGTGGCGAGCCGCGCGATGAGGCTGATCGACGACGGCCTGGTCGAGCGCGAGGGCGTCGCGGGGCTCGCGAGGCGCCTCGGCTACACCGAGCGGCACGTGGCGCGCGTGCTCGTGGACGAGCTGGGCGCGAGCCCGCAGGCGCTCGCCATCGCGCACCGCCTCCACCACGCGCGGACGCTCCTCGAGGGCACGGCGATGCCGGTGTCGGAGGTCGCGTTCGCGGCGGGGTTCGGCTCGGTGCGCCAGTTCAACGACGCCGCCAAGGCGGCGTGGGCGCTGACGCCGACGCAGGTGCGCGGGCGGTCGTCGGGCGGCGGACCGGGTGCGGCGGGGGCGACGACGCTCGAGCTCAGGCTGCGTCACCGCGCCCCGGCGTCCGTGGGCAGGACGCTCGCCTTCGTGGGCGCCCGCGCGCTCGACGGCGTCGAGACGTGGGACGGGTCCACCTACGGGAGGACGATGCTCCTCCCGCACGGCGGCGCGCAGGTGCGCCTACGAGCGGAGGACGGCCACGTCGCGGCGAGCCTCGCGCTCGCCGACGTGCGCGACCTGGGCGCCGCGGTCGCGCGATGCCGCCGACTGCTGGACCTCGACGCGGACCCGACGGCCGTCGATCAGGCGCTCCGCGCATCGTCCCTGCTGTCCCCCATGGTCACGGCGGTGCCGGGACTGAGGGTGCCGGGCGCGGTGGACCCGTTCGAGATGGTGGTCCGCGCCGTCGTGGGCCAGCAGGTGAGCGTCGCGGGGGCGAGGCGGACCCTCGGGTCGGTCGTGGCGCGGTTCGGGGCGCCGCTCGACCCGGAGGCCCCGGAAGGCGCGCGGCTGTTCCCCACCGCGGAGGCGCTGGTCGAGGTGGACCCAGCGACGGGGCTGATCCCGCAGGCGCGGTGGCGCGCGATCTCCGCGGTGGCGCGCGGGCTGCTCGACGGCACGCTGGACCTGGGCCCGGGCGCGGACCGGGCGGAGGCACGGGCGAATCTGTTGGCGGTGCGCGGGATCGGGCCGTGGACCGTGGAGTACGTGGCGCTGCGGGCGCTGGGAGACCCCGACGCCTTCCCGGCGGGGGACCTGGTGCTGCAGAAGGCGGCCGGGCTCGACGTGAAGGCGCTGACCGAGGCGGCCGAGGCGTGGCGACCGTGGCGCGCCTACGCGGCGATGCACCTGTGGACCGCGGTGACGGAAGGACGGATCTCATGACCACGCTGACCTCGAGCACGTGGGTGCGGCGCGACGTCGACACCCCGCTGGGCCCGCTCACGCTGGTCGCGTCGGACACGGCGCTGGTGGGCGCGTTCTTCGCGGACCACCGGCGACGACCGGCGCTCGACGACGCCGCCTCCCCCGCGGTCCACGCGGTGCTCGACGGCGCGGCGGCCGCGTTCGCGGCGTACTTCACCGGCGACGCGGCCGACGTCCCGGTCGACGCTGTCGCGCCGGGCACGCCGTTCCAGCGCGAGGTGTGGGAGGCGCTGCGCGACATCCCCGCGGGTGAGACCCGGACCTATGCCGAGGTGGCGGACGCGATCGGGCGCCAGTCCGCGGTGCGGGCCGTCGCCGGGGCGATCGGCCGCAACCCGCTCACCGTCGCGGTGCCGTGCCATCGGGTGGTCGGGGCGGACGGCTCGCTCACCGGCTACGCCGGCGGGGTGGAGCGCAAACGGTGGCTGCTCGCCCACGAGCGCGGCTAAACGTACGACGGCGCGAAAAGGTTCCGTCTTTGGTCACAAAACGGTCACGACCACTGTGCAGGCCGCGCGGAACCGTCCTAGCCTGGCCAGGTGAGGCGCCCGAAGGGACCCACCTCCCGCCACGGGAGCGCCACAGCTGAGGGGCGGTGCCTTCCCCGCGATCGAGGGGGGCTCACGCGGGGAAGGCGCCCATCAGCACCAGGTTCACGGGCTCGTCGCCCGACCTGCACGCCGCGATCTGACGGCGCACCACGTCCGTGTACCGCCGGTTGGTGAGGTGCTCCACACCCGCGACATGCGGGACCACGATGCAGCCCGGTGCGGACCACAGCGGGTGGCCGTCGGGGAGCGGCTCGGGATCGGTGACGTCGAGGGCGGCTCGCAGACGGCCGGACCGAAGCTCCGCGAGCAGGGCGTCCGAATCGACCACCTTGCCGCGGCCCACGTTGATGAGCAGCGCGCCATCGGGCATCGCGGCGAGGAAGGCGGCGTCGACCATCCGGTCCGTCTCCTCGCTGTGCGGTGTGACGATGATGACGATGTCGTGGTGCGGGAGCACGGCCGGCAGGTCCCCGACGGCATGGACGCGCGTGCCGTCGGGGGCGATCCGCGCGGTGCGGGCCACGCCCTCCACCTCGACCTCGCTGGCACGCAGCCGGGCGCCGATCGCCTCGCCGATGCTGCCGTAGCCGACGACGAGCGCGCGCGAGTCCGCGAGCGACGGCGCCTGGAAGTCGGGCTCCCACACTCCCCGGCGCTGCGCGTCGAGGAAGGCCGGCAGACGGCGCTGGGACGCGAGTGCGAGCAGGAGCGTCATCTCCGCCACGCGGGTGTCGTGCACGCCACGCGCGTTCGCGAGCGCGACGCCCGGCGGGACGAACGGGACGGCGTGCTCGAAGCCCGCGGACGGCAGCTGGATCACCTCGAGTTTCGCGCAGGTCGCGAGCCGCCCGTACACGCGGCGCCCGCCCGTGGCGTGCGCGAGGCACGCGATCGCGATGCGGTCGCGCTCGTCCTCGGGCGGGTCCGTCTCGGCGGGGTTCCACACGATGACGCGTGCGTCGGGACCGGGGTCGCCGAGCGCGTCCGCGACGGCCTGATCGGGCACGGAGACGGTGATCATGCCGCCAGTGTGCCAGGCGGCTCGCCGGCTACAGCGCGACGAGCGGGACGCCCGCCGGGTCCTCGAGCAGCGGCGCGAAGGCACGCTCCGCAGCGCCGATGAGGAGGCGGTTGCGACCCAGCCGTGCGCGCGCGATCGCGACGTCCTCGGCGTCCGGGCGGAACGCGAGCTCACGCACGCGCGCGGCGACCAGGTCGCGACGCGCGTCGAAGAGCGCGCCCAGGTACCCGCCCAGCAGGACCAGGTCGGGGTCGAACGCGCACTCGAGGTTCGCGATCGCGGTCGCAAGCGTCGAGGCGAGCGCGTCGAACGCCGGGGCGTCGTGTGCGGCGGCATCCAGGCGGTGAGCGTTGAGCTCGGTCTCGAGGCAGCCGGACCGGCCGCACGAGCAGCGGTCGCCGTCCGAACGGATCATCATGTGGCCGAACTCGCCGCCGTAACCACGGCCGCCGCGGAGCATGCGGCCGCCCACCAATGCGGCACCGCCGATGCCGGATGCCGATCCGTTGAGGTAGACCACCGTGTCGACGCCGCGCGCCGACCCGAAGCTCCACTCCGCGCGCAGGCCCATGTTCGCGTCGTTGCCCACGGCGATCGGGAAGTCGAACACCTCCGCGAGCGCGGCGCCCAGGTCGACGTCGCGCCAGCCCAGGTGGGGTGCCGCGACGACGGTCGACCCGTCGATCGCGACCAGCCCGGGGACGGCGGCACCGGCGCCGACCACGCGCAGGCCCGGCATCTCGGCGGCGATGTCGCGCGCGGCCTCGCGCGCGAACGCGACGGCGTCGGCGGGCGTGGGCGGCGCGTCGACCGAGGTGCGGCGCCGCGCGACCACCGTCCCGTCGATCGCGACGGCGCCCAGCTCGAGCGCGTCGACATCGGGGTGGAGCGCGAGCGCCGCGACGTCGACGCGCGGGCGCACGATCAGGCTCGGGCGGCCCACCGCGCCCGTCTCCGCGGCGGCGTCCTCGATCACGAGGCCGAGCTCGGCGAGCTCGGTGACCAGGCCCCCGATGGTCGACCGGTTGAGACCCGTGTCGCGGGTGAGCTGCGCACGGGTGAGGGGTCCGCCGTAGTGGACCGCGGTGACGAGCGAGGAGAGGTTGTGGCGACGCGTGTGGTCGTTCCGGCTGCCGCGGGCGGCGGCCATGCGCGCGGGAACCTCCGGCTGTGCCGGCATGTCCGTGCCCGTCGCGTCCTCGGTCATCGCACCTCCCCAGTGCTCGCCAGTATTCCGCACCGCTCCCCCTCGCATGGACAGGCCACGCCCCTCCCGGGCGCCCGCCGCCACACCGCGCGGAAGCCCGCCGCGGCATCGTCCCGCGCCCGCTTTGACGAGACCCTCTCGCGGGTATATGTTCTCTGCGGGAACATTTTAACCCGTTCGACGATGACTGGAGACGCGATGTCCTTCACCCCCACCCCGGCCGACAAGTTCACGTTCGGCCTCTGGACCATCGGCTGGCAGGGCGTTGACCCGTTCGGCGGCGCGAGCCGCGGGCCGCTCGATGCCGTCGAGGCGATCCACAAGCTCGCCGAGCTGGGCGCCTACGGTATGACCTTCCACGACGACGACCTGTTCCCGTTCGGATCCTCCGACGCGGACCGTCGCGCGGCGATCGACGCGCTCAAGAAGGGGTGCGAGGAGACCGGGATGAAGATCCCGATGATCACCACCAACACGTTCAGCCACCCCGTGTTCAAGGACGGCGGCGTCACCTCGAACGACCGCGATGTCCGCCGCTTCACCGTCCGCAAGATCCTGCGCAACATCGATCTCGCGGCGGAGCTGGGCGCCACCACGTTCGTCATGTGGGGCGGCCGCGAGGGCGCGGAGTACGACTTCTCCAAGGACATCCGCGTCGCGCTCGAGCGCTACCGCGAGGCCGCGAACCTCTTCGGTGCGTACGTCAAGGAGAAGGGCTACGACATCCGCTTCGCGATCGAGCCCAAGCCCAACGAGCCCCGCGGCGACATCCTGCTGCCCACGGTCGGCCACGCGATGGCGTTCATCAACACGCTTGACGACCCCGACATGGTGGGCCTCAACCCCGAGGTGGGCCACGAGCAGATGGCCGGCCTCAACTTCACCGCCGGCATCGCGCAGGCGTTGGACCACGGCAAGCTGTTCCACATCGACCTCAACGGCCAGCGCGGCATCAAGTACGACCAGGACCTCGTGTTCGGCCACGGCGACCTGCAGAACGCGTTCGCCCTGGTCGACCTGCTCGAGAACGGCGGACCCAACGGCGGCAACGCGTACACCGGCCCGCGCCACTTCGACTACAAGCCCTCGCGCACCGAGGACTACGAAGGCGTGTGGGAGTCCGCGAAGGCGAACATGCGCATGTACCTCATCCTCAAGGAGCGCGCCGCGGCCTTCCGCGCCGACCCCGAGGTCCAGGAGGCCATCGCGGCCACCAAGCAGCACGAGCTCGCGCAGACCACGTTGGCCGAGGGCGAATCCGTCGCGGACCTCCTCGCGGACCGCTCCGCGTTCGAGGACTTCGACGCGGACGCCTACTACAACGGCAACGGCTTCGGGTTCGTCCGCCTGCAGCAGCTCGCCGTCGAGCACCTGATGGGCGCCCGCTGACCCTCCCTCCTCCGGGCACGTCCCGGTACCCGCGCCCCGGCCGCCCTTCCTCCTTGGAGCGGCCGGGGCGCACCCCTCTCCCCCGCCTCCCTCATCCCAGGACCCACCGCACCGAAAGGCCCCGCCCATGACGCTCGTCGCCGGAGTCGACTCCTCCACCCAGTCCTGCAAGGTGGTGATCCGCGACCTCGAGACGGGCACCGTGGTCCGGCAGGGACGCGCCTCCCACCCCGACGGCACCGCCGTGGACCCCGAGCGGTGGTGGGACGCCCTGCTGAGCGCGATCGGGCAGGCCGGCGGGCTCGCCGACGTCGGCGCGATCTCCGTGGGCGGGCAGCAGCACGGCATGGTCGCACTCGACTCCGACGGCGTGGCGGTCCACGACGCGCTGCTGTGGAACGACACGCGCTCCGCCGGTGCCGCCGCCGACCTCATCGCGGAGCTCGGTGCGGAGACGCTCGCCGAGCGCACCGGCCTGGTGCCCGTGGCCTCCTTCACCTCGACCAAGCTCCGCTGGCTCCGCGACGCCGAACCCGCCCTCGCCGCCCGCGTCGCCGCCGTCGCTCTCCCCCACGACTGGCTGACCTGGCGCCTGCGCGGCTACGGGCCCGCGGCATCGTCCCCGCTGGGTCCCGTGCTCGAGGAGCTCACCACCGACCGCTCGGACGCGTCGGGCACCGGCTACTGGAGCGCCGCCACCGGCGAGTACGACCGCGAGCTGCTCGCCGCCGCGCTCGGGCACGATGCGGTGGTCCCACGGGTGCTCGGTCCGGGCGATCGCGCGGGCACCGTTCACGCCGACATCGCGCACCGCGACGACTGCGTGGTGGGCCCCGGTGCCGGCGACAACGCCGCGGCCGGCCTGGGGCTCGGCGCCACCGTGGGCGATGTGGTGATCTCCCTGGGCACCTCGGGCACGGTGTTCGCGGTGACGGAGACGTCCGTGCCGGACCCGACCGGCACCGTGGCGGGCTTCGCATCCGCATCGGGCGAGTTCCTTCCCCTGGTGTGCACGCTCAACGCGGCACGCGTGCTCGACTCCTTCGCGCGCGTCCTCGGCGTCACCCACGACGAGCTCGGCGAGCTCGCCCTGGCCGCCTCCCCCGGCGCCGACGGCGCCACGCTCGTCCCGTACTTCGAGGGCGAGCGCACGCCCAACCTCCCCACGGCCACAGCGTCCCTCACGGGTCTGACACTCGCCTCGACCACGCGCGAGAACCTCGCCCGCGCGGCCATCGAGGGGATGCTGTGCGCGCAGGGCGTGGGGCTCGACGCGATCCTCGCGCAGGGCGTCGCGGCCAAGCGCCTGCTGCTGGTCGGAGGCGCGGCGCAGAACCCGGCCGTGCAGGCCATCGCGGCACAGGTGTTCGACGTGCCGGTGGAGATTCCCGAGCCAGGCGAGTACGTTGCGGCGGGAGCGGCCGTGCAGGCGGCGTGGGCCCTCACAGGCGCGCGTCCCTCGTGGCCGCTCGCGGTGGTGGCAGCACCTGCCCTGGACTCGCGCCCCGGCATCCGGGACGCGTACGACGCGGCGGCATCCGCATACGTGGCCTAGCCGGGTCGCATCACCCGGCGGCCGCGGCCGCCGCGCCGTGGCGAAGCCCTCACGGTCCCCCTCCTGTTCGGGGCCGTGGGGGCTTCGTTCTGCGCGGGACGATGCGCAGGGCGGCTATGCGCGAACGACGCCTACGCGTCGATGGACGCGAAGTACTCGAGCGCAGTGCGCGTCTTGGTCTGCTGCGGCGCACCCAGGTCGACACCCCGCGTCGCGAGGTACGCCTTGGTCTCCGCGGCCACCTCGAACGCGCGGTCGGGCGTGCACTTGGTCGACAGCTCGAGGATCTGGGAGCCGTCCGGATAGGCCCACAGCTCCGCGACCATGCGATGCGCGAAGCCCTCGGGCGCGAACTTGAGCTTGAGCAGCGTGATGGGGCCCAGCACGCGGAGGTCGTCCCAATCGACGCCCTCGGGCGCGTGGGCCTCGAACAGCGCACGCTGCTCCTTGGTGAAGAGGCGCCGCACAGGCCGGTCGCCCAGGAACACGCGCCGCAGGTCCTTGTCCTCCGCCTCGGCCTTCATGCGCGCCGAGCACACGAACCCGCCGGGCATCGCATCGATCTCGACACCGAAGCCGGGCGCGGCCCGCAGCTCCTCGCTGAGGTCGGCCGGGTCGACCGGCCGCAGCTTCACCACCGAGTCTCCCGGCTTCTTCTGGATGCGCCGCGCCCGCACCACCACGCCGGCGCGGTCGAGTGCGAGGTCCGCGGTGTCGAAGAACGCGACCTGCCGCAGCTCCGCCTCCAGCGGGTCCATGCCGAGGCGCTCGACCACGCGTCGCCTGTCGACGCCGGGCACGGTGGCCTTGAGCTCGACGGAGTCGCTGCCCGGCAGCAGCGCGAGGACCTCGGACAGCTGCTCCGCGGTCAGCGCCGGAAGGGGCGTGCCGGTGGTGGGTACGGTGCTCATGGTGATGCTCCCGTCAGGGGGCCGTCGCCGTCGACGCCCCGCTCACGTCAGGATAGGCACGCACGCGCCCGGGTGCCGCGGCGAGGCCGGCGAGCGGCGCATCGTCCCTCGCCAGGCGGCTGTCGGAGCGCGCGCGTAGTGTCAGCGAGTGGGGGGCCGACGAGGGCCCGGGTCGACCGAGGAGGGCCCGCTTCATGACCGTCAGCTTCGTGCTCGAGGCCGTCGTGGTGCTCGCGTGCATCGTGCTGGGCACGCGTGCCGGCGGCGTGGGCGTCGGCGTGTGGGGCGGCGTCGGCACGTTCATCCTCATCTTCGTGTTCGGCGAGGCGCCCGGCGAGGCTCCGGCAGCGGCCATCGCGATCATCCTCGGCGTCGTGACCGCGGCCGCGCTCATGCAGGCCGCCGGCGGCATCGACTGGATGGTCGCCATGGCGGCGAAGGTGATCGAGAAACGCCCCAGGCAGATCACCCTCATCGCGCCGCTGACGGCGTTCCTGCTGTGCGCGGGGGCCGGCACCGGCAACGTCGTGTACCCGCTGCTGCCGGTGGTCTACGACCTGTCCGTGAAGAACGGGATCCGGCCGGCGCGGCCGCTCACGGTGACCGTCGTGCAGTCGGGCATCGCGCTCGCGGCCTCCCCCGTCTCCGCCGCGATGGCGGCGATGCTCACGCTCACCGACGTCGCGCCCTACAACCTGGGGCTCGCGCAGATCCTCGCGATCACGTTCCCGGCGTGCGTGATCGGCATCGTCGTCACCGCCCTCGTGGTCAACCGCATGTGGAAGGACATGGACGACGACCCGGAGATCCAGGCACGCATCGCCGCCGGCGCGCTCGAGGCGCCGCGGGACGATGCCGGGGGCACCGCATCGTCCCGTCTCACCTACACGGCACGGGGCCGCAACTCGGCGATCATGTTCCTCATCGGGGTCGCGGCGATCGTGCTGTTCGGCATCTTCGAGAACCTGCGCCCGTCCTACTTGGTCGACGGTGAGACGGTGCGGATCGACATGACCAACACGATCGTGCTGGTGATGTTCGTGGTGAGCGCGGCGATCATCCTGGTGGGGCGGCCGAAGGTCGCGTCGGTACCGGACCAGTCGGTGTTCAAGGCCGGCATGGTCGCCGCGATCGCGCTGTTCGGGATCGCGTGGCTGACCGCCACGTTCATCGCGGCGCACGAGGAGTACATCGTGTCGACGGTGGGCGCGTGGGTCACGGACTGGCGGTTCCTGTTCGCGGTGGCGGTGTTCCTGGTCGCCGCGATGACCACCAGCCAGTCGACCGCGACGCGGACCATCGTGCCGATCGGGCTCGCGGCGGGGCTGCCCGCCGGGGTGGTGACCGGCATGTGGGCGGGCGCGCTCGGCGGTGTCTACACGCTGCCAGCCAACGGCCCGCAGATCGCGGCCGCGAACTTCGACCTCACCGGCTCCACCAAGCTCGGCACGAAGCTCCTGGACCACAGCTTCTTCGTGCCGATGCTGATCCTGTCCGTCAGTACGATCGTCGCCGGCGCGGTGATCGGCGCGTTCTTCTAGCCCCCCTCACGGAAAGGCCATCCCTCATGCCCGCAGCGGAGATCCAGGAGAAGGTCAGGGCGCTCATGCCCGGCGTGATCGAGGACCTCAAGGAGCTCATCTCGATCCCGTCGATCGCGTTCCCCGGCTATCCCGAGGAGCCCATGCATCGCATGGCCGAGCGCACCCTCGAGCTGTTCCGCGAGGCCGGCTTCACGGATGCGCACTACGGCGACGTGCCGCACGGCTACCCGCCGATCTACGCGGAGCTGCCCGGCCCTCCCGGGTCCCCGGTCGTGGTGCTGTACGCGCACTACGACGTGCAGCCGGCCCCCGAGTCGCAGGGCTGGACGTCGGACCCGTTCATGGCGACGGTCAAGGACGACGGACGCATCTACGGCCGCGGCGCCGCCGACGACAAGTCGGGCCTGGCCACACACCTGGGCACGCTGCGCGCGTTCGACGGGAAGCCGCCGGTCACCATCCGGCTCATCCTCGAGGGCATGGAGGAGACCGAGAGCAACCTCGAGGAGTTCGTCGAGGCCAACCCCGATCTGTTCCAGTGCGACCTCTTCGTCATCTGCGACATGGGCAACCTGGTGTCCGCCGAGCCCGTGCTCACCACCGCGCTGCGCGGCGACGTGTCCTGTGTGGTGACGGTGCGCACGCTCGAGCACCCGCTCCACTCCGGGGTCTTCGGCGGCGCCGCGCCGGACGCGATGATGGCGCTCGCGCGCCTCCTGTCCAGCCTGGTGGACGATGCCGGGGACGTGGCCGTCGCGGGCGTCTCGGGCGGCGCGTGGTCGGGTGCGGTGCAGAGCGAGGAGAGCTTCCTCGAGGGGGTGCCGCTGCTCGACGGGGTGTCGCTCATCGGCACCGGCACCATCTCCGACCGGCTGTGGGCGAAGCCTTCGATCAACGCGATCGGCGTCGACACCACGTCGATCGCGGGGTCCTCGAACGTGATCCTCCCGCAGGCGTCCGCGAAGATCTCCATGCGGATCGTGCCCGGCTCGAACCCCGAGGCGGAGCTGGACGCCCTGGTCGCGCACCTCGAGAGCCACGCGCCGTGGGGCGCACAGGTGTCCGTGCGCCGGATCAAGGCGGCGCCCGCGTTCCTGGTCCCTGGCGGCGGCCCCGGCGTCGAGGCCGCGCGTGCCGCGATGGAGGAGGCGTTCGGCGCCGAGGCGTCGGAGGTGGGCTCCGGCGGGTCGATCCCGCTGCTCCAGACGCTCCACGAGGCGTGCCCGGCCGCGGAGTTCGTGCTGTGGGGCCCCGAGGACATGGAGAAGTCGCGCATCCACGCGTCGGACGAGTCGGTGGACCCCGCCGAGATCGAGCGCATGGTGGTGGCGCAGGCGCTGCTGCTCGAGCGGCTCGCCCACGGCTGAGCACGGGCGCGTGAGCCTCAGGCCTCCTCGGGCTTGAGGCTCACGCGCCGCAGCAGCTGCGCGTTCAGCGCGACGACGATCGTCGAGAGGCTCATCGCGATCGCGGCGACGGCGGGCGGCATCGTGATGCCGGCCCACTGCAGCGCGCCCGCCGCGACCGGGATCGCGACCGCGTTGTAGCCGGTCGCCCAGACGAGGTTCTGGCGCATCTTGCGGTAGCTCGCGCGGGACAGCTCGATCACGCCGACCACTCCGCGCGGGTCGGAGCTCGCCAGGACCACCCCGGCGGCCTCCATCGCCACGTCCGTCCCCGCGCCGATCGCGAGGCCCACGTCGGCGCGCGCCAGGGCGGGCGCATCGTTCACCCCGTCGCCCACCATCGCCACGCGCTTCCCGCGGCTCTGGAGGTCGCCCACGGCCTTGTCCTTGTCATCGGGAAGGACCTCGGCGAAGACGTCGTCGATGCCGAGCTCCGCCGCGACAGCGTTGGCGACGGCCGCGGAGTCGCCGGTGATGAGCGCGACGGCGATGCCCCGGGCGTGGAGGGCGTCCACGGCCTGGCGGGACTCGGGCCGGATCGGATCCGCCGTGGTGAAGGCGCCCACCACCTCCCCGCCCGCCACCACGTAGAGGACGGCGCCGCCCTTGTCGCGCCACCCGGCCGCCGCATCGTCCAGGCTGCCGGGGGCGGTGACGCCCAGGTGGTCGAGCAGGCTCGGCCCACCCACGGCGACGGCCTGGCCGTCGACGGTGGCGCGCACGCCGCGCCCGGGGAGGGTCTCGACGTCCTCGGGGCTGGCGATGGTGAGGTCGCGGCCCTTCGCCGCCGCGACCACGGCGCGCCCGATCGGGTGCTCCGCATCGGACTCGACGGCCGCGGCGAGCGCGAGCATCCGGTCCTCGTCCCAGCCGTCGACGGTCGCGACGCCGGTGAGCTCGTGGGAGCCCTCGGTGAGGGTGCCGGTCTTGTCGAACAGGACGGCGTCGACGGTGCGCATCGCCTCGAGCGCGGCGGTGTCCTTGATGAGGATGCCCTGCTTGGCGGAGCTCGAGGTGGCGATCGCGATCACCAGCGGGATCGCGAGGCCGAGCGCGTGGGGGCACGCGATCACGAGAACCGAGACCGCCGCGGACAGGCCCTGCGCGGGCTCCCCCGCGAAGACGTGGGCGACGAAGGTGATCGCCGCCGCCGCGAGGGCGATCCAGAAGAGCCAGGCGGCAGCACGGTCGGCGAGCCGGCGGGTGCCCGAGCGGCTGTCCTGGGCCTCCTGCACCATCCGCTGGATCCCGGCGAGCGCGGTCTCGTCGCCGGTGGCAGTCACCTCGATGCGGAGGGAGCCGTCGGTGGCGACGGTGCCGGCGACCACGCGATCACCCTCGTCCTTGGCCACGGGAGCGGACTCGCCGGTGATCATCGACTCGTCGACGCTGGCGCGGCCCTTCTTGATGGTGCCGTCGGCCGGGACCCGACCGCCCGGTCGCACCACCACCACGTCACCCGTCGTCAGCTCGGCTAGCCCCACGTGCTCGGTGCCGCCGTCCGCGGTGGTGCGCTCCGCATCGTCCGGAAGGAGCTCGGCGAGCGCCGCGAGGGCGCCGCGCGCCTGACCCACCGCCTTCATCTCCTGCCAGTGACCCAGCAGCATCACGACGATCAGCGCGGCGAGCTCCCACCAGAAGCTCAGGTCGCCGATGCCGAGGGTGCTCGCTGCGGAGGCTCCGAATGCCACGGTGATCGCGAGCGAGATGAGGGTCATCATGCCGGGCTTGCGGGCGGTGATCTCGTCGCGCCAGGCCATGCTGAGGAACGGCCAGCCACCCCAGGCGTAGATCACGGTGCCCAGCAGGGGCGGGATCCAGGCGCTGCCGGGAAGGTCGTAGCCCAGCCATCCCTCGACCATCTCGCTGGTCGCGATCACCGGGATCGCGAGCAGAAGGTTCCACCAGAAGAGGCGCCGGAACAGGTCCGCGTGGCCGCTGTGATCGGTGCCGTGGTGGGCGTGCGCGTCGTGTCCGGTGTGCTCGGCATGGCGGTGTGCCGGCGCCTCGTGCGACATGGTCGCGTGGTCGTGTGCCATGGGGACCTCCTCGGGAGTGGCAGCTACTCCGCACGCTATTCCTTCCAGTCGGATGGAAGGTCAAGAGTGCTCGCGCGGAAGTTCTCCACAGTCGGTTTCCGCTTTGTCCTGATTGTCAGACCCCGGTGGTGTGATGGTCACATGGATGCAGCACACCTGTTCGATGACTCGCCTGGCGGCTCTGGCGCCGGGTTCGCGTCGGCGTGTGTGGATGCCCGGGTCGCGGTGGGGACGATGCGTGCGCTGGCTTCCGTGGGCGGCTCGCCGGATGCGGTCGAACGGTTCGCGGCGGCGGCGCAGGTCGCCGCCGAGATGGACCTGGTCCTCGCACGTACCGCGCGCGATATCGAGGTCCAGTCCGATGTGCCCGGGGGTGGGCTCGCGAAGCGTCATGGCTTCCGCTGCGCGGCCGATCTGGTCGCGTCGCGGATGGGGACTCACAAGGCTGAGGCTGTCCGTCTGATCGAGGTCGGACGTGCGCTCGAGGAGCGCGAGAAGGGTGGCACGCCCAAGCCTGATCCTGAGCCGGATCCCGATGAGCCGGATCCCGATGAACCCGATGACGGTCCGGATCCTGATGATCCCGAGGGCAACGATCCTCCCGAGCCGCAGGGCCCTCAGCCCACCCCTCAGGTGCGCTACCGCGCGATCGTGACCGAGGCGCTCGACGCGGGACAGATCTCCGCGGATTGCGGGTCGCAGATCCTCATCATGCTCGACTCGCTGTCGGAGGACGTGACGGATGAGGCGAAGGAGGAGGCCGCAGCCGACCTCGTCAAGCGCGCCCAGGGGTTGGATTCGGGCAAGTTCGCCTCGATCGTGCGCGGTTTCAAGGCCGCGCTGGACGTGGAGCAGCATGAGCGCACCCTGGCCCAGAAGCGTCGGGAACGGTATCTGAAGATCTGGAACAACCGTGAGGGCATGGTCGAGCTCCACGGCGTGCTCGATCCCGAGACCGCCGCACCCCTACAAGCAGCGTTGAGCAAGCGCGTCGGTGACGCGATCCACGCCAGCCGCAACACCCCCGGCGAGGACGTCCGCACCACCGAGCAGATGCGAGCCGACGCGCTAGCCGACCTCGCCCGCCACGCCCTGGGCTGCGAGACCACCACCGCCTTGTTCGGCACCACCACCGTCGTCGTCCGCGCCACCGCAGCCGACCTCGAATCCGGCACAGGCCTAGCTGAGGTCGACGGCTGTGCCACACCCATCGGGATGAGCATCGCGTTGCGCATGGCCGCCACCGCGATCATCGTGCCCGCCCTCGTAGGCACCCAGGGCGAGCTGCTCAAGCTCGGACACCGCATCTACCCGTTCTCCAAGGCTCAACGCATCGCCCTGGGCGAGCGTGACGGCGGCTGCGCGAAGTGCGGAGCACCCCCGGCATGGGCAGAAGCTCACCACATCATCTTCTGGTCCAGAGGCGGCCCCACGAACCTGTCCAACGGGGCACTTCTTTGCTCCCACTGTCACCACGTGATCCATGATCAGGGCTGGCAGATCAGGGCCACCGACACCGAGATCTGGTTCATCCCACCCGCCACCGTCGACCCCACGCGGACACCCTGGCAAGGCGGACGAGCACGCTTCGGCACCCCCCGACCCTGGAACAAGAAGGCCACCACCGACAGCGACGATTCCGCCCGCCCGCCCACATAGCTGCCCCGCCCCGCGGCGCCACCCACCCGGGCGGCGCCGCACACGCACGTCCAGGCGCGTTGAGTCGTTGAGACCCCGGGGCCGGGTGTGGCCTAGGTGCCGCCGAGACCAGTAGCCGCTACGGCATCTCGGGCAGCACGAAGCTCCAGCCCTCGTCGAGCCGCTCGCTCACGACCTCGATGACGGCGTCGACTGTGCCGGAGCGGTTGCCCCCACCGTCGTGCAGCAGCACCAGCTCCCCCGGCACCATGGCCAGCCGCAGCCGCGACGCGAGCACCGCGGGGTCCTGCTCGACCCAGTCCTCGACGGTGTTCGCCACGTCGAGCGGCTGCATCCCGAGACGCACCGCCACCGGCGCGGTCACGCCCCACGAGCCGTTGGGCGCCCGCCAGTACGGCACCGGGATGTCGCCCACGGCGGCCTCGATGATCTCGAGGTTGCGCAGCATGTCGTCGCGCACGTCGAGCGCGTTCCACTGCCCCATGTCCTCATACGACGTCGAGTGGTTGCACAGGACATGCCCGTCCGCGACGATCCTGCGCAGAACGTCCGCACCCGCGGGGATCGGCGTGCCGTCGGCGGAGATACCCGACGGCCGCAGGATCTCCTCGCCTATCACCGCGAACACGGCACGGATCCCGCGCGACTTGAGGAAGTCGAGCAGCCGCACCGTGTCGAGGCCGTTCGGGCCGTCGTCGAACGTGAGGGCGCAGGCGGGGCCGGAACGCGCGAGACCCCCGCTCGCGACGCGGCGAACGGGGGTCTCGCTGAGCATTCTCGAGGCTCCTCGGGTTCCGGGATCAGCCCTCGACGCCCGCGCGCTGCAGGATGATCTCCCGCACCCGCCCGGCATCGGCCTGGCCGCGCGTGGCCTTCATCACCGCGCCCACGATCGCGCCCGCGGCCTGGACCTTGCCGTCCTGGATCTTGGCGAGCACGTCGGGCTGGGCGGCCAAAGCATCGTCCACGGCCTTCTCGAGCGCCGAGTCGTCGGACACGACCTCGAGACCACGGGAGGCGACCACCTCGGAGGGCGAGCCCTCGCCCGCGAGGACGCCCTCGAGCGCCTGGCGCGCGAGCTTGTCGTTGATCTTGCCGGAGTCGATGAGCCCCTGGAGCTCCGCGATCCCGGCCGGCGTGACGGGCAGCGCGGCGAGCGCGACCTCACGGTCGTTCGCGACGCGCGACAGCTCGCCCATCCACCACTTGCGCGCGGCCTGGGCCGACGTGCCGGCGGCCACTGTCGACGCGATGAGGTCCAACGCGTCCGCGGCCACGGCGTCGCGCATCTCCAGGTCGGAGAAGCCCCACTCCTCGCGCAGGCGGGCCCGCATCTTGGCGGGGTGCTCGGGGATGGTGCCCCGCAGCTCCTCGACCCACTCGCGGGCCGGCTCGACCGGCAGCAGGTCCGGCTCGGGGAAGTAGCGGTAGTCCTCCGCCTCCTCCTTGGAGCGGCCCGGCGTGGTCGAAGACGTGTCCTCGTGCCAGTGGCGGGTCTCCTGCACCACGGGCTTACCCGCGAGCAGCAGCGACGCCTGACGCGAGGCCTCGAACCGCACCGCGCGCTCGATGGCACGCAGCGAGTTGACGTTCTTGGTCTCGGAGCGCTTGCCGAACGGGACGTCGTCCTGCGACTCCCCCGCGACCCCCTTGGGACGCAGCGACAGGTTGACGTCGGCACGCACCGAGCCCTGCTCCATGCGGCCGTCGGAGATGCCCAGGCCCCGCACGATGTCGCGGATGGTCGCGACGTAGGCGCGCGCCACCTCGGCGGTCCGGTCGCCCATGCCCGTGATGGGCTTGGTCACGATCTCGACCAACGGCACACCGCCGCGGTTGTAGTCGACCAGCGAGTAGTCGGCGCCCTGGATGCCGCCCGAGCCACCTACGTGGGTGTTCTTTCCGGCGTCCTCCTCCATGTGCGCGCGCTCGATGGCGACCGTCACCACGGTGCCGTCGTCGAGGACCACGTCGAGCGAGCCCTCGTAGCACGTCGGCTCGTCGTACTGCGAGATCTGGTAGTCCTTCGAGAGGTCCGGGTAGAAGTAGTTCTTCCGGGCGAAGCGCGACGACTCGCGGATCGAGCACCCCAGGGCGAGGCCCAGGCGGATCGCCGACTCCACGGCCTTCTGGTTGGTCACCGGCATCGCGCCGGGAAGCCCCAGGCAGACCGGGCACACCTGCGTGTTCGGCTCCGCGCCGAACTCGTTGGCGCAGCCGCAGAACATCTTCGTCTTGGTGTTGAGCTCGACGTGGACCTCGATGCCGAAGACCGGGTCGAACTCCTCCATCGCCTGCTCGTACGTCATCGTGGTCACTGGGCGACCTCCAGCTCGGGGGCCTGCGCGGACAACGGGCCGCCCCACTCGGCAGCGAGCGACGCCTCGAGGGCGGCGCCGATGCGGTACAGACGGGCGTCCTCATGGGCCGGCGCCAGGATCTGGAAGCCGACCGGCAGCCCGTCCTCGGGCGCGAGGCCCGACGGCAGCGACATGCCGGGGATGCCCGCGAGGTTGGCGGGGATCGTTGCGATGTCGTTGAGGTACATCGCCAGCGGGTCGTCGATGCGCTCGCCGATCTTGAACGGCGTGGTCGGCGTGGTGGGCGACACCAGCACGTCGCACTGCGCGAACGCGGCGTCGAAGTCGCGCTGCACCAGCGTGCGGACCTTCTGCGCGGAGCCGTAGTAGGCGTCGTAGTAGCCCGCCGACAGCGCGTAGGTGCCGAGGATGATGCGGCGCTTGACCTCGTCTCCGAAGCCCTCGGCGCGGGTCGCGAGCATGGTCTTCTCGACCGTCGACCTCTCGACACGGAGCCCGAAGCGCACCGAGTCGAACTTCGCGAGGTTCGAGGATGCCTCCGAGGGGAGGATGACGTAGTAGGCGGCGAGCGCGTACTCGAAGGACGGGCAGGAGACCTCGACGACCTCGGCACCCATGTCACGCAGGCGGGCGAGCGACTCCTCGAAGCGCTGCGTCACGCCGGCCTGGTAGCCGCCGTCGGCGCCGCTGAGCTCGCGGACCACGCCCACCTTCACGCCGGTGAGGTCCATGGCCGCACCCTCGAGCGCGGCGGACACCACGGCCGGGACCGGCTCGTCGAGCGACGTCGCGTCCATCTCGTCGTGGCCGCCCATGACCTCGTGCAGAAGCGCTGTGTCGAGCACGGTGCGCCCGCACGGGCCCAGCTGGTCGAGCGACGAGGCCAGCGCGATCGCGCCGAAGCGGGAGACGCCGCCGTAGGTGGGCTTCACTCCCACCGTCGCGGTGACCGACGCGGGCTGGCGGATCGAGCCGCCGGTATCCGAGCCGATGGTGAGGGGCGCCTCGAAGGCCGCGAGCGCCGCGGCCGAGCCGCCACCCGATCCGCCGGGGATCCGGGACAGGTCCCACGGGTTGTGCGTGGGGCCGTACCCCGAGTGCTCCGTGGAGGAGCCCATGGCGAACTCGTCCATGTTGGTCTTGCCCAGGATGGGCATGCGCGCCTCGCGCACGCGGCGGGTCACGGTCGCGTCGTACGGCGGGATCCAGCCCTCAAGGATGCGCGAGCCGGCCGTCGTGGGCAGGCCCTTCGTCACGAGGACGTCCTTGATGCCGATCGGCACGCCGGCCAGGCGCGGAAGGGACACGCCGGCGGCGCGGTCCGCGTCGACCGCGCGGGCGGTCTCGAGGGCGCCCTCGGCGTCGATGTGGAGGAACGCGTGGACCGGGCCGTCCACGGCGGCGATGCGGTCGAGGTGCGCCTGCACCAGCTCGACCGAGGTGACCTCGCCCGCGGCGAGGGCGTCGGCCATCCGGGCGGCGGTCGCGCGGGTCCAGTCGGTCAAGGAGGAGGTCTCGGACATCACGCCTCCTCCCCCAGGATCTGCGGCACGCGGAAGCGGCCGTCCTCGGCATCGGGCGCACCCGACAGCGCGGCATCCTGCGCGAGAGACGGGCGGACCACGTCCTCGCGGTGGATGTTCGCCATCGGGATCGGGTGGCTCGTCGCGGGGACGTCCTCGCCGGCGACCTCGGCCACCTTGGCGACGGCGTCGACGATCACGGCGAGCTGACCGGAGAGCCGGTCGAGGTCCGCGTCGGACATGTCGATGCGCGCGAGCCCCGCGAGGCGCGCCACATCGGAGCGATCAAGGGAAGACATGGCGTCGAGTCTAGTGGCGCGAGGTGCGGCTCACGGCTCCCAGCTGTACCCGATGAGGCGCACCGCGCCCTCGGGGGTCTCGTCGCCCTCGAGCGGCACCCGCGTGACGCTGCCGTCGGGATTGTCGACCACCACCCAGTCCAGCTCCTCGCGCCGGGTGAAGCCCATCCGCTCGTAGAGCCGGTGGGCGCTATGCATGGTCTCCATGGTCGACAGGACGATGCGCGTGGCCCCCTGCTCGACCGCCCGGTCCATCGCGGCCTGGGTGAGGGTGCGGCCGATGCCGCGCCCGCGCTCGATCGGGCTCACGGCGAGCATGCGGAGCTCGAACTCGGCCTCCTGGGCGAGCTCGATGAAGGGGCTGCCCGGCGGCACGAGCGTGATGGTGCCCACGATCGCCCCCTCGCCCTTCTCGCCGTCCATCATGGCGAGCAGCTCGGCGTCCTGCGCGCGCGCCGCGGCGTCGCGGAGCTGCGGAAGGTAGGGGTGCGCATGGTCGACCAGACCATCCGCGAGGTAGGCCAGAGCGGTCAGCTCTCCGATCTCCTGAAGGCGGGACTTCTCGTCCGGCCCGACCCTGCGCACCGCGAATCTCACTGTGGACCCTCCCGGGGATCGATGCGACGGTCCCACTGGGGCGTCGACGTGTCCGATGGCGTGCCCTCGACGGGGTCGGGATGCTGGCCCGTGGGGCCCCTCCCCGCGTCCGTGGGCGGTGGCGGCGGGGTGGTCTGGCGCTTCCTCACCGCGATCGCGATCGCGACCACGAGCACCACGAGGACCACCACGCCCGCAACGATTCCGATCACTCCTGCGCTGCTCATCGTGGCTCCTCCCTCCCCCTCCCGGCCAGCCTACCCACGGGCCTGCGAGGGCGTCAGGGTTTCAGGCGAGAGCGGCCGGCCCGCCCTCGAGCAGGCGCACGAACGCGGCCTCGTCCAGCGTCGGCACCCCCAGCTCCTCGGCCTTCGCGGCCTTGGATCCGGCGTTCGCGCCGATCACGACGTAATCGGTCTTCTTGGAGACCGACGATGCCGCCTTGCCTCCGCGCGAGATGATCGCCTCCTTCACGGAGTCGCGGGTGAAGCCCTCGAGCGATCCCGTCGCGACCACGGTGAGGCCCTCGAGGGTGCGCTCGACGGACTCGTCGCGCTCATCCTCCATGCGGACGCCCGCCGCGGCCCACCGCTCCACGATCTCGACGTGCCACGGCACCGTGAACCACCGGAGCACCGCGTCCGCGATCACCGGACCGACGCCCTCGACCGCCGCGAGCTCCTCCTCGGAGGCGCCACGGATCGCGTCCATCGACCCGAACGCGGTCGCGAGCGCGCGCGACGCGGTGGGGCCCACGTGCCGGATCGACAGCGACACCACCACGCGCCAGAGCGGCTGTGTGCGCGCGGCGGCCAGGTTCTCGAGCAGCTTCGCGCCATTCGTGCTGAGGTCGCCCGCGTGCCGCACGACGCCGCGTGTCTTCGAGTCCTTGTCGAGCACGAACAGCGGCACGCGTCGCAGGTCCTCCTCGGTGAGCGCGAACAGGCCCGCCTCGTTGGGCAGCACCCCCGACTCCACCAGGGCCGCCGCGGCCTTCTCCCCCAGCACCTCGACGTCGAAGGCTCCGCGCGAGCCGATGAACGCGATGCGGTCCACGATCTGCGCGGGGCAGCCCTCCGCGTTGGGGCAGCGGAGGTCCTTGTCCCCCTCCTTCTGCTCGACCAGCGGCGTGCCGCACGACGGGCAGTTCGCGGGCATCTCCCACGCCCGCTCGGATCCCGTCCGGGCCGCGACCACGGGGCCCACGATCTCGGGGATGACGTCGCCCGCCTTGCGCAGCACCACGGTGTCGCCGATGAGCACGCCCTTGCGCGCCACCTCGTGCGCGTTGTGGAGGGTCGCGAACGTCACCGTCGAGCCGGCCACGAGCACGGGCGTCATGACGCCGTAGGGCGTGACGCGACCCGTGCGGCCCACGTCCACGCGGATGTCCTCGAGCGTGGTGTGAACCTCCTCGGGCGGGAACTTGTACGCGATCGCCCAGCGCGGCGCACGCGACGTGGAGCCCAAGGCGCCCTGCACCCCACGGTCATCGACCTTGAGCACCGCGCCGTCGATCTCGTGGACCATGGCATGCCGCTTGTCCTCGAGCTCGCGCAGGTACGCGGCGACGTCCGCCACCCCGGTCACCACGCGCGCGTGCTCCGTCACCGGCAGCCCCCAGGACGCGAGGACCTCGTAGATGCCGTGCTGCGAGCCGATCGCCGGGTGCGGCTCCGCGGCCCCCCACTCGAGCGCGCCCAGCGCGTACGTGGTGAGCGCGAGCGGCCGCGTCGCGGTCACGGACGCGTCCTTCTGCCGCAGCGACCCCGCGGCCGTGTTGCGCGGGTTCGCGTACGGCGCCTTGCCGTCCTCCAGCAGCCGCGCGTTGAGCTCCTCGAACGCCGCGACGGGGAGGAAGACCTCGCCGCGCACCTCGACCACCGCGGGCACGTGGGGACCGGCCAGGGTCACGGGCAGCCCCGCGATGGTCAGCACGTTCGCGGTGACGTCCTCGCCGGTGGTCCCGTCTCCCCGCGTCACGCCGCGCACCAGCGCGCCGTCCTCGTACGTGAGCGAGATCGACAGGCCGTCGATCTTGGGCTCACAGACCACCGCCTGCGGCCCCGCGTCCTTCTCCACGCGCGCGAGCCACGCCTCGACGTCCTCGATCGAGAACGCGTTGTCGAGGCTCATCATCCGCTCGCGGTGCTTCACCGACGCGAAGCCCGTGGCGACCGCGCCGCCCACGGTCTGCGTGGGGCTCTCCGGGCTCGCGAGCTCCGGCCACCGCGCCTCGAGGTCGCGCAGCTCGCGCTCGAGCGCGTCGTACTCGCCGTCGGACACGGTGGGCTGGTCGAGCTCGTAGTACGCGTGGCGGTGCGCCTCGATCTCCTGGACGAGCTCCTGGTGGCGTGCGCGCGGGTCCGTGGGGTCTGTCACGCCCCTATCCCACCACGCCCCGCCGACACCCGACGCCCCGCACGCGACCCGACCCTGGCATCGTCCCCCGTCGCTCGCTAGCGTGTGCGCATGCGCCTCGCCGCCCCGCTCGCCGTCACGGCGCTCCTGCTCGCGGGCTGCACCGCGCCCGGCGAGCCCGAGACGCGCGTCACCGTCACCGAGACGCCCGCGCCGCAGCCCGCGATCACCGCGACCGTCACGCCGGCGCCGGCCTCGGACCCCACGATCGACGTCATCGCGCGCCCATTCGCGCGCCCCGACTGGCTGGGCACCACCGTCCTCGAGAAGCAGGACAACGACCTGGGCAAGCCGGTGAAGACGCCCGACGAGCTCAAGGACCGGCAGCTCGAGCCCGGCGCCACCGCCTACCCGGACCCCGCCACCGACGACTGGTTCGTCGAGGTCTCGAAGGTCCCCGCCGAGGTCCTCGCGCGATCGAGCTGGCGCGAGGAGTGCCCCGTCAAGCCGAAGGAGCTGGCCTACATCGTCATGCCGTTCTGGGGCTTCGACCTGCAGCCCCACACGGGCGAGATGATCACCAACGCCGCGCACGCCGAGGAGCTCGCCGCCGTGTTCGAGCAGATGTACGAGCGCCGCTTCCCCATCGAGGAGATGCGCGTGACCACGTGGGACGAGGTCCGCGGCGACCACACCGGCGACCAGAACGTCACCATCAGCTTCGAGTGCCGCAAGGTCACCGGCGGCTTCGACGTCTGGTCGGAGCACGCGTCCGGCCTCGCCGTCGACATCAACCCGTTCCACAACCCGTGGGTCCGCGACGGCTACGTGTTCCCCGAGCTCGCGGGCGCGTACCGCGACCGCACCTGGCTGCGACCGGGCATGATCGAGACGCAGCGTCAGATCATCGAGGACTTCGCCGACCAGGGCTGGGAGTGGGGCGGCACCTGGACCGATCTCGACGACTGGATGCACTTCTCCGCGACCGGCCTCTGACGGGACGATGCGCGGCTCACCCCGGGAGACGACATGGCAGGCAGCACGCTGATCGAGGGCGGGTACGTCGTGACGATGGACCCCGCCGGCACCGAGCTCCCCCGCGGCTGGGTCGCGGTGAGGGGCGGGCGGATCGTGTCCGTGGGCGAGGGCTCGGCGCCCTCGGACGTGCGCGACGCCTTCCCCGACCGGATCGACGCGACCGGCGCGCTGGTGACGCCGGGCCTGATCAACACCCACCACCATCTCTACCAGTGGCTCACCCGCGGGTGGGCGCAGGACTCGATCCTCTTCGACTGGCTGGTCGCGCTGTACCCGACCTGGTCGCGCATCGACGAGGGCACCGCGGGCGCCGCGGGCGCCGGCGCGATGGCCGTGCTCGCGCGCTCGGGCTGCACCACCGTGGGCGACCACCACTACATCTTCCCGCGCGGGTCCGGCGACATCGTGGGCGCGATCGCGCACGAGTCCCGCGCGCTCGGCCTACGCCTCCACGCCACCCGCGGGTCGATGGACCTGGGCGAGTCGCAGGGCGGCCTGCCGCCCGACTTCGCGGTCGAGACCACGGACGATGCGCTGGCGGCCTCCGCGGAGGCCGTCACCAGGCATCATGACGGGTCCTTCGACTCGATGGTGCGCGTGGCGATCGCGCCCTGCTCGCCGTTCTCCGTCACGAGCGACCTGCTCCGCGAGTCCGCGACCCTGGCCCGCGACCTCCACGTGCGCCTTCACACGCATGGCGCCGAGACCGTCGAGGAGGAGGCCTTCTGCCGCGAGCGGTTCGGGATGTCGCCCACCGACTACCTCGAGTCCCTCGGGTGGCTGGGGCCCGACGTGTGGATGGCCCACTGCGTCCACCTGTCCGACGAGGACGCGGCGCGCTTCGGGGCCACCGGCACCGGTGTCGCGCACTGCCCGTCCTCGAACGCGCGCCTGGCCGCGGGGATCGCGCCCGTCCGGGCGCTGCTGGACGCGGGGGCGCCGGTGGGGCTGGGCGTGGACGGCGCCGCATCGAACGAGCACGGCCGGCTGGGCTCGGAGATCCGGCAGGCGGCGCTGCTCGCGCGGCTGCGCGACGGCGCCGGCGCGATGCCCGTGCGCGACGCCCTGCGGATGGCGACCACGGGCGGCGCGCGGGTGCTGGGGCGCGAGCGCGAGATCGGGTCCCTGGAGGCGGGCAAGCTCGCGGACATCGTGCTGTGGGAGCTGGGCGAGGTCGAGCACGCCGGGATCGCGGACCCCGTGGCGGCCCTGGGGCTCGGCTCGCTGCCGCGCGTGCGGCGCATGCTGGTCCAGGGTGAGGACGTGGTGGTCGACGGCCACCTGGTGCGGGCCGACGAGCGCCAGATCGCGGGGCGCGTGGTGGAGGCGGCCGCGCGGCTGCGGGGCTGAGGCGACCCGACGGCGCGAGTCAGCGCACCTGCTGCTTCACCACCAGGAGCCGGTAGTCCGCGCCCCACCACCGGTGACGCACTCCGCCGGCGTAGTAGACCGAGTCGCCGACGGACAGCGCGCGGGCCTTCCCGTCGGTCTCGACCACGGCGTCGCCCTCGAGGACGTAGACGAACTCGTCCTCGGCGTGGACGAACACCTCGCCCGGCTCGGGCGAGTCCGAGGACACCAGGATCGGCGTGAACGGCCGTGCACCCCTCACCAGGGACACCGCCGGACCGCGCGCGAAACCCTCCGGGGTGGGCCGCCGTGTGCCCGCCCGCACCACCTCGACCGGCCGGACCGGAGCATCGTCCCCCGCCTCCGCCGCGGCCACCAGCTCGACCGGGCTGGTCTCCAGCGCGACCGCGATGCGCCGCAGCGACGGCAGCGACAGGTTGGCGAGGCCGCGTTCGACCTGGGACAGGAACGGGTGCGAGAGCTCGGTGGCCTCCGCGAGCCCCACCAGGGTGAGCCCACGCGCCTTCCGCAGCTCCCGCAGCCGCGCCCCCAGCCGTGCGGCGGCCGCGTCCGCGACCTCGGCCTCCGCCACGCTCAGACCCGCTTCGACGGGTGCATGCCCATCCGGGTGAGCACGGTGTTCTCGAGGATCTGGACCAGGTTGTACAGGACCAGCGAGACGCCGGTCACCACCACCACGGAGGCCCACAGCTCGTCGAACTTGGCGGACGTCGAGTAGCCGTTGATGGCGCCGCCGATGCCCTGACCGGTCGCGAGCCACTCGGCGAGCAGCGCACCGGTGATGGCGCCCGGCACGGACACGCGCACCGCGGCGAAGAACGCCGGCAGCGACGCGGGCAGCGCCACGGTGGTGAGCTGCTTCATGGGGCTGCCGCCGTAGACCTGGACCACCTCGAGGGTCTGCTCGGACGCCTGCTTGAGGCCGTACGCGATGTTCACGAGCGCCGGGAACAGCACCACGATGCCGCCCATGACCGCGACGGTCATGAACTCGCGCCCGAAGATCATGATGATCACCGGCGCGAACGCGATGAGCGGCACGGAGCGCAGCAGCAGCGCGAGCGGCATGACCGCGTGCTCGAAGCCCTTCGACAGGCGGAAACCGATCGCGCCGAGCAGCGCGAGCAGCAGACCGGCCGCGAAGCCGATGGTCGCGTCGCGCAGCGTGACCGCCAGGTTGGAGGCGATCTCGGCCCGGTTCTCCGCGGCATCGTCCTCCACGAAGAAGAAGTTCCACACGTCCGCCGGACCCTTGGCCACGTACGGCGACAGGTCGGAGACCCACAGCACGACCTGCCACATCACCACGACCGCGATCAGGGTGAGCGCGAACGTGAGAAGCGAGGTGCCCAGGGACTTCAGGGTCGCCCGGCGGGCCTGACGCTTCACCTGAGCGGCGAGCTCCTCGTCGTGCCCGGGCGTGGAGGGACGTTCTGTGACGGCGGTCATGCGGCGGCCCCCTTCGCCCAGGGCGTCGACAGCCGCGTGAGCAGCCCGACCGCCAGGTACAGCGCGAGCGCGATCGCGCCCGAGGCGAGCGCGATGCCCCACACGCGCGGCGAGTTGAGCGACTGCTGCGCGACGATCATCGCCGGGCCGACCCCCGTCTCGACCTTGCCGAAGTACTCGCCGAGCACCGCGCCCAGGAACGCCGCCGGCACCGCGATCTGCAGCGCGGTGAGCACCGCGGGCAGGGCCGCGACCACGCGCACCTTGCGCAGCTGCGTGAACCGCGACCCTCCGTAGACGTGCACGACGTCGAGGCTGGCCTTGTCCGCGGCATGCAGGCCCAGCAGCGACCCGACCACCGTGGTGAAGAACACGCTGAGTGCCGCGATGAAGATCGCGGTGCCGGACGGCTCACCCTTGGACGGCACCTCGAAGATCAGCACCAGCAGCGGGCCGATCGCGACGATCGGTATGCAGTAGGAGATCACCGCGAGCTGCATGACGGAGGCCTCGAGCTTGGGCACCACCATCACGAGCGCGGCCAGCACCAGCGCGACACCGTTGCCCCACAGGTAGCCCTGCAGCGCCTCGCTGAGCGTGACCGAGAAGTGGGTGATGTAGAAGTCGAGACCGACCTCGCCCCACTCCACCATCACCTGCCACGGCGTGGGGATGGCCTTGGTGTTGCCCGAGCCGACGTTCGCGAAGATGGTGATCGACGAGATCCACCACAGCGCCACGAGCGCGACGGCGCTGACGATCGCGGTGGCCCACGGCGGGAGCCTGCGCTCCATCAGTCGTCCTCGGTGGCCGCGCCGCCGGCGCCGAACAGCAGCTCAGAGGCCTGGTCCACGTACGCGTGGAACTCGGGGCTGCGCTGGATGTCGGGCGTGCGCGGGCGGGGCAGGTCGATCTGCATGACCTCCTTGACGCGACCCGGGCGCGGGCTCATGACGGCCACCTGGTCGGCGAGGAAGATCGCCTCGGATATGCCGTGCGTCACGAGCAGCGTGGTGGCCGGCTTGGCGGCGAGGATGCGCATGAGCTCGAGATTGAGCCGCTGGCGCGTCATGTCGTCGAGCGCACCGAACGGCTCGTCGAGCAGCAGCACGGACGGCTTGAGGACGAGCGCCCGCGCGATCGAGACGCGCTGACGCATGCCGCCCGACAGCTGGGACGGCTTGGCCTTCTCGAAGCCCTTGAGGCCCACCAGCTCGATGAGCTCCTCGATGTAGTCGTGGTCGACGGGCTTGCCCGAGACCTCGAACGGCAGCTTGATGTTGTTGTAGACCGACCGCCACGGAAGCAGCGCCGAGTCCTGGAACGCGATGCCCAGCTCGTTGTAGGCGCGCAGGTCCTTGGGAGAGCGTCCGTCGACGCGAGTGGTGCCGCTGGTGGGCTGCTCGAGGCCCGCGAGGATCCGCAGGATGGTCGACTTGCCGCAGCCGGAGGGACCGAGCAGGGCCAGGAACGAGCCGCGGTCCGTGTGGAGGTTCGCGTCCTGGAGCGCGGTCACGGTCTTCTTCCCGGAGGTGAAGACCTTGGTGAGCCCGGAGATCTGCAGGCCGGTGCCCGGGGCGGTCTCGCCCCGGGCACCGGTCTCGGTGACGTCGGTCACTGGTGCTCCCGCAGATCAGCCCGCGTAGGCGACGAGCTCGGGGTGCTCCTCGTAGACCTCGGCCAGCAGGCTGAGGTCGAAGAGGTCGGCGGCCTCGAGCTCGATGCCGGCGCCGGCGAGCGAGTCGAGCGTCGCGGCCTGGAGCTCGTCCGAGATGGTGAACAGGCCGTTCGCCGCGGTCTCGTCCGAGACCACCAGGTCCTCGGCCTGCGCGATCGCGCCGGCGATCGAGTTCTCGGGGTTGAGCTCGAGGTCGGCTCCGTACTCCTCGTACGCGAGGCGGGCGCCCTCCTCCGGGTCGTTGACCGCGTCGGTCCAGCCCATGATCTCGGCGTACAGGAACGCCTTGAGCGCGTCGCGGTTCTCCGCGATCGACTGGTCCGTGACGGTGACCGTCTCGGCGACGAACGGCAGGCCGTTGTCGGCGAAGGGCAGGTTCACGGTGTCGTAGCCGGCGGCCTCGACGGTGATGGACTCGTTGGTGAGGTACGCGATGAAGCCGTCGACCTCGCCGTTGGTGAGCGGCGCGGGGTCGTACTGCACGGGCACGATCTCGACGTCGTCGGTGGTGAGGCCGTTGGCGGCGAGCAGCGCCTCGAAGAGCGCGGTGTTGGAGTCCTGGACGCCGATCTTCTTGCCGATCATGTCGTCGACCGTGGCGATGTTGCCGCCGTCAGCCAGCGACAGGACCGTGAACGGGTTCTTCTGGTACGTGGTGCCGATGATCTTCAGCGGCGCCTCCTCCGCGGCGACCGCGGAACCGATCGACACGGCGTCCGAGAGCGCGACGTCCGCGGTGCCCGAGAGCAGCTCGGCGGCACCGGTCGACGGACCGGGCACCAGCTCGACCGAGTCGAAGCCCGCCTCGGTGTAGTAGCCCATCGAGTCCGCGAAGAACTCGCCGGAGAACTCCTCGTTCTTGATCCAGGACAGCTGGACGGTGAGGTCGCCGTAGGAGACCGCCTCCTCCATGGCCTCGCCGGACTCCGAGGCCGCCGGGTCGGCGTCGCCCGACGAGCAGGCCGCGAGCGCGAGCGCGGCGACCGCCGCACCGGCGGCGGCAGCCGTGAGGCGCCCCGCCTTGCCGTTCATGAAACGCATGTGTTCTCCCTCTTCGGATGGACGCGCGATGCGCCGGGGAGCATGGTGGTGGGGTCGCCTCCCGCGGCATCCGGACACACGCCCGGCACGTCGGGACGACGCTATGGAATGTTCATTTCATGAACATGCCCCGTTGTGTTTCGCCCTCGTAAATTCGCAGTTCCGTGACACAACCGTGACATTCGTGCGTGGCAGACTCGCCCGAAAGTCCCGATGGTCACGGTGCGGAAGGAGCGCGGCATGGATCTCACGACGGTCGCGGCCTACCGCCGCGCCGCCACCCGCGAGGACGTCCGCCTGGACCCGGGCGAGCGCTTCCTCGCCGGCGGGACGTGGCTGTTCTCCGAGCCGAACCGCGATGTCACGGGCCTGGTCGACGTGGCCGGGCTACCAGGTCCGAGCCTCGAGGTGAGCCGCGAGGGGCTCACCATCGGACCGGCCTGCACCATCGCGGACCTGCTCGCGCTGCCCCCGCACATCGGCTGGGCCGCGCAGCCGCTGTTCGCCGCCGCCGCGGACGCGCTGCTCGCCGGCTTCAAGATCTGGAACGAGGCGACCGTGATCGGCAACATCGCGCGGGCCTACTCGGCCGGCGCGATGCTGGCCGCCTCCGCGACCCTCGACGCCGACGCGCTGATCTGGACCGCCGCCGGCGAGGACCGCATCATCCCCGTCGCCGACCTGCCCACGGGCAACGGCACCACGTCGCTCGCGCACGGCGACCTCATCCGCGAGATCCGCATCCCCGCGGACGCCCTGCGCGCCCGCGCCTCGCTGCGCAAGATCGCGCTCGCGGAGCTGGGCCGCTCCGGCGCCGTGGTCACCGGCCGCGCGCACGCGGACGGCCGCACCGTCATCGTCATCACGGCCGCGACGCTCACCCCCACCGTGCTGAGGTACCCGGCTCCCCCCGGACCGGACGCTGCGCGCGAGGATGCGCGCGCCGCGACCGGCTTCTACGCGGACGCCCTGGGCGCGGCGGACTGGCGACGCCACGTCGCGGGTGTCCTGGCCGCCGAGGTCGCCGAGGAGCTCGCATGAAGGTCGACGGCGCACCCCTCGAGGGCGACCCTCGCCCCGGCCAATGCCTGCGCACCTACCTGCGCGAACGCGGCGTCCACACGGTGAAGAAGGGCTGCGACGCGGGCGACTGCGGCGCGTGCACCGTGCTGGTGGATGGGCGGCCGGTGCACTCGTGCCTCTACCCCGCGCTCCGCGCCGAGGGCCGCGAGGTGACCACCGCGGGCGGCCTCGCGCCCGGCGAATCTCCGCATCCCATCCAGGACTCCTTCGCCCGCCACTTCGCCTTCCAGTGCGGCTTCTGCACGCCCGGCATGACCGTCACCGCGTCCACGCTCACCGAGGATGACCTGCCGGAGCTCGACAAGCGCCTCAAGGGCAACCTGTGCCGCTGCACCGGCTACCGCCCCATCCGCGAGGCAGTCGAGCACGCGGTGCGCGGCTGCGGCGGGGAGTGCGTGGGGTGTCCCGGCACCGGCAGGACGCCGGAAGTCCCGCAGGGGGACGATGCACCGGTCGCCGCGGGCACCGACGTCCGGCCTCCCGCGGCGGACCGGGTGGTGCAGGGCCGGGAGCCGTACACGTTCGACGTCGACGTGCCCGGCCTCACCCATCTCAAGGTGCTGGGATCGCCTCACGCCCACGCGCGCATCGTCTCCATCGACGCCTCGGCGGCGCTCGCCATGCCGGGGGTCCACGCGGTCCTCACCCACGAGGACGCGCCCGTCACCCGCTACTCGACCGCGCGCCACGCCAACCGGCTCGACGACCCCCGCGACACCCGCATCCTCGACTCCACCGTGCGGTTCCGCGGCCAGCGCGTCGCGGCGGTGGTCGCGGACACGCCTGCGCTCGCGGAGGCCGGATGCGCCGCACTTCAGGTCGAATACGAGGTGCTTCCCGCCGTGCTCGACCCCGAGGAGGCGCGCTCTCCCGGCGCGCCGCTGATCCACCCCGGCCTCACGCCGGAGGACGGGGTCGAGGACGCGTCCCGCAACCTTGTCGCGTCCTGGCGCGGCGCCTACGGCAACGTCGGGAGGGGCCTCGCGCGGGCCACCGCGGTCGCAACCGGCACCTGGTCGAACGCGCGGGTCAGCCACGCGCAGCTCGAGACCCACGGCTCGATCGGCTGGATCGCGGAGGACGGCCGGCTCACCCTGCGCACCAGCACCCAGGTGCCGTTCCTCACGCGAGACGAGCTCGCGCTGGTGCTCGACCTCGACCCCGCCACCGTGCGGGTCTTCTCCGCGCGCGTGGGCGGTGGCTTCGGCGGCAAGCAGGAGATCTTCACCGAGGACATCGTGGCGCTGGCGGTGCTGCGCACGAGGCGCCCGGTCGCGTACGAGATGACCCGCGAGGAGGAGTTCGTGCGCACCGCGACGCGCCACCCCTTCCGGGTCACCGCGACGCTCGGGGCCGACTCCGACGGCCGGCTCACCGCCATGGACATCGAGGTGCTGTCCAACACCGGCGCGTACGGCAACCACGCGATCGGCGTGATGTTCCACGGCTGCGCCGAGTCGCTCGAGGCGTACCGCTCCCCCGCCAAGCGCCTGCATGCCGAGGTGGTGTACACGAACACCACGCCCGCCGGGGCGTTCCGCGGCTACGGCCTGGGTCAGGTGATCTTCGCGGTCGAGTCCGCGCTCGACGAGCTCGCGCTGCAGCTCGGGATCGACCCGTTCGAGCTGCGTCGCCTCAACGCGGTGCGCGACGGCGACAAGCTGGGGGTGACCGAGCGGCGCCACCATGAGGACCTCATCTTCGGGTCCTATGGGCTCGACCAATGCCTCGACCTCGCCCAGGCGGCGCTGGTGCGCGGCAACGGCGTCGAGGCCCCCGCGGGCTGGGCCGTGGGCGAGGGCATGGCGCTCAGCATGATCGCGACCATCCCGCCGCGCGGCCACCCCGCGACGGCCGCGGTCACCGCCTTCCCCGACGGCACCGTCGAGGTGGCGGCCGGCACGGTCGAGTTCGGCAACGGCACCCACACCGTGCTCACGCAGCTCGCCGCGGAGGTGCTGGGGATCGCGCCGGGCGCGGTGCGGTTGCGCACCTCCGACACGGACGCGACCTCGCACGACACGGGCGCGTGGGGCTCGACCGGCATCACCGTCGCGGGCAAGGCGGTGCATGCCGCGGCCGTCGCGCTGCGGTCGCTGCTCGAGGACGGGGCCGCCGTCCCTCCCGAGGGCCTCACGGCGCACGGCGAGACCGACGGCAAGATCCGCTCGCTCGCGTTCAACGTCCACGCCGCGCGGGTCGCCGTCGACGTCGAGACGGGCCGCGTGCGCATCCTGCAGTCCATCCAGGCCGCGGACGCCGGCACCGTGCTCAACCCCGCGCAGTGCCGCGGCCAGATCGAGGGCGGCGTGGCGCAGGGCATCGGGTCGGCGCTGTACGAGGAGGTGCTGATGGGACCGGAGGGCGCGCCCACCAACCCCGCCTTCCGCGTCTACCGGGTCCCGCAGATCGCGGATGTCCCCGACACCGAGGTCTACTTCGCGGACACCTCCGACTCGCTGGGTCCGCTGGGCGCCAAGTCCATGTCCGAGTCGCCGTACAACCCCGTCGCGCCGGCGCTCGCCAACGCGATCCGCCGCGCGATCGGGGCACGCCCCATGGAGCTGCCGATGACCCGCGACCGCGTGTGGCGGCTGGCGGCCGGGGTCACCGCCGATGGATAGCGCCGCGCGTCTCTCGCAAGGGCCTACCGCTCGCACCGGTCCGGTCCGCGATCACCTCGGCCAGGATCGCGATCGCGGTCTCCGCCGGGGAGGACCCACCCAGGTCCAGGCCGATCGGCGAGCGCAACCCGGCCAGCGCATCGTCCCCCACGCCGGACTCGCGCAGGCGCTCGAGCCTGCGCTCGTGCGTGACGCGCGAGCCCATCGCGCCCACGTAGCCTGCGGGCGAGGCGAGCGCGACCGCGAGCGCCGGGACGTCGACGCGGTCGTCGTGCGTGAGGACGCAGATCACCGTGGACTCCTCGATCTCGAGGTCGCGCAGGAACCGGTCCGGCCAGGCGACGTGGACCTCGTGCGCGGCGGGCAGCCGCTCGCGGGTCGCGAACACGGGGCGCGGGTCGACCACGATCACCCGGTAGCCGAGCGCGCGTCCCGCCGCGGCGAGCGCCGGCGCGAAGTCGACGGCGCCCACGATCACGAGGCGCGGCGCCCTGGGTCGGGTGAGGCGGTGGCCGCCGGGCAGCTCCAGCGTGACCTCGCCGTCCGCGAGGGACGCCTCGAGCGCGCGGACGATGCCGCGGTCGCCCGGTCCCACGTGGAACGCGAGCACGTCGACGGCGCCGCCGCACGCGAGGCCCGGCTTGAGGAGGTCGCCCTCGCCGCCGAGCGTCGCGTGCACGGGAGCGGCGTCGCCGAGGCGCGCGAGCGCGAGCTCGTAGGCCTCCGACTCGATGCAACCGCCGGAGATGGCGCCGATCGCGCGCCCGTCCGTCGTGACGGCCATCGCGGAGCCCGGCGCGCGGGGCGTGGAGCCGTGGACGGCCGTCACGACCACGACGCCGAGCGCGCCGCCCTCGTGCAGCACCCCCAGCGCCTCGCGCGCGATCTCGAACACGTCCGCCAGTCTGTCAGCCGTCGGGGAGGGAATCCATGAACGACCTCGTCATCCGCGCCGCGCGCGCCGTCCTGCCCGACGGGGAGGCGCCGGCGTCGGTGGTGATCGCGGGCGGGCGGATCGTCGCGGTCGGCCCGCACGATGCGCCGGTCACCGCGGCCGTCGAGGTCACCCTGGCCGCGGACGAGGTCCTATTGCCCGGCGGGGTCGACACCCACGTCCACGTGAACGAGCCGGGCCGGACCGAGTGGGAGGGCTTCGACTCCGCGACCCGGGCCGCGCGCGCCGGCGGCGTCACCACCTTCATCGACATGCCGCTCAACTCCATCCCACCGACCGTGTCGGTGGAGGCGCTGGGCGTGAAGCGGGCCGTGGCCGCCGCGAAGTCCCACGTCAACGTGGGCTTCTGGGGCGGGGCCATCCCGTCCTCGCTGGGATCGCTGCGGCAGCTGTGGGACGCGGGAGTGTTCGGCTTCAAGTGCTTCCTCGCGCCGTCCGGCGTGGACGAGTTCCCGCATCTGGACCGCGATCAGCTGCGCGTGGCGATGGAGGAGATCTCGGGTTTCGGCGGGCTCCTCATCGTGCACGCCGAGGACCCGGACGTGCTCTCGCTTCACGAGTCAGGGATCGGGCGCGGGTACGGGTCCTTCGTGGACTCGCGCCCCGAGTCCGCCGAGACCAACGCGATCGAGGCCGTGATCGCTGGGGTGCGCGCAACCGGCGTGCGCGCCCACATCCTGCACCTGTCCGCGGCCGCCGCGCTGCCGCTCATCGCGGATGCCAGGGCCGAGAGCCTGCCCCTCACGGTCGAGACCTGCCCGCACTACCTCACGTTCGACGCCGCCCACATCGATGACGGCGCCACGCAGTACAAGTGCTGCCCGCCCATCCGCTCGGAGGCCAACCGCGACGCGCTGTGGCGCGCGCTCGCCGAGGGCGTCATCGACTTCGTCGCCTCGGACCACTCCCCCGCGACCGCCGACCTCAAGTTCGCCGGCGACGGCGACTTCGGGGTGGCGTGGGGCGGCATCGCGGGGCTCCAGACGTCGCTCGCCGCCGTGTGGACGGGCGCACGCCTGCGCGGCTACTCGCTCGCGGACGTGTCGGCGTGGACGTCCGCGATCCCGGCGGCGTGGGCCGGGCTGGGCGCGAAGGGCGCGATCGAGGCCGGGCGAGATGCGGACCTGGTGGCGTTCGCACCGGACGAGCCGTGGGAGGTGCATGCCGCGGAGCTCGCGCACCGCAACCCCGTGAGCGCCTACGACGGTCGCGCGCTCACGGGTCGCGTGCGGCGCGTATGGATCGCCGGCTCGGAGGACGCGGACGGCGTCCTGGTCACACGCCCGTAACCCCTCGTAATGTCAAGGACACGCACGCGGACTAGCGTGACCCAGAGCACCCATCACCGGAGGTAGACGTGGCGATCATCCTGGGCGACCACCAGTACGGCAAGGCCGAGAACCGGATCGTGCGGATCGTGCGCGACACCCCGCGCCACGAGATCCGCGACGTCAACGTCTCCACGTGCCTGCGCGGGCGCTTCGAGGACGCGCACCTCACCGGCGACCAGGGCGCGGTGCTGCCGACGGACACCCAGAAGCAGACCTCGTACGCGTTCGCCAAGACGGTGGGGCTCGAGTCGCTCGAGCGGTACGCGCTCGCGCTCGCCACCCACTTCGTGGCGGACGTCGAGCCCGTGGACCAGGCCCGCGTCGAGCTCGAGGAGTTCGCGTGGGAGCGCGTGTCCGTGGGCGGCGCCGAGCACGACTTCGCCTGGGTCCGCTCCGGCCAGGAGGTCCGCACCGTCGCGGTGACCGTCGAGGACGGCGCGACGTGGATCACGGGGGGCCTCAAGGACCTGGTGGTGCTGAAGTCCTCGGGCTCCGAGTTCCACGGCTTCCTCAAGGACGAGTACACGGTGCTCGAGCCGACCTCCGACCGCATCATGGCGACGTCGCTGGTCGCGAAGTGGCGGTTCGGCGAGGTGGACGCCGAGACGTTCGACTTCGACGAGACCTACGCGGAGATCAAGGCAGCGTTGGTCGAGACCTTCGCGGGCTTCCACTCGCTCGCGCTGCAGCAGACGCTCTACGAGATGGGCAAGGCCGCCCTCGAGGCCGTGCCCGAGCTGGTCGAGGTGCGCCTCTCGGCCCCGAACAAGCACCACTTCGCGTACGACCTCGCGCGCTTCGGCATCGCGAACGACAACGAGGTCTTCCACGCGGACGACCGCCCGTACGGCCTCATCCAGGCGTCGGTGACCAGGGACGATGCGCCGGCCGCCGGTCCCGCCTGGCACCAGTACTCGGGGCTCGTGTAGGCGGTCAGCCCTCGACGAGGCGGACGTTCCTGGCGAGCGTCTTGAAGCGCTCGCCCGTGTCCTGGACCACGGTGATGGTCACGGCGCCGGTCTTGCTCGTCTTGAGGTCGGCCACCACGCCCGACTTGCCGGCGTGCGTCCCCGCGACCACCTCACAGCGGTCGCCGTCCCTGATCTCCGCGTCGGCCATGACCCCAGTCTCACCCCGGCGCCAGCCGCTCCACTAGCCTGGCGGCGTGTCCGAGGTCAGCGTCGTCATCACCGCCTTCGACCAGGGAGAGCTGGTCGCCGAGGCCGTCGCGTCCGCGTGGGCGCAGACCGTGCGGCCCGCGCGCGTGGTGGTCGTGGACGACGGCTCGAGCGATCCCGCATCGCTCACCGTGCTCGAGCGGCTCGCGGCGAGCGCCACCGAGGTGCTCCGCCAGGCGAACGCGGGCGTGAGCGCGGCGCGGAACGCCGGGATCCGCGCGGTCGCCGAGCCGTTCGTGGTGGTGCTCGACGGCGACGACCGGCTCGCTCCCGCCTTCCTCGCGCGCACGCTCGCGCTGCTCGACGGCGACCCCGAGATGGTCGCCGCCTCGAGCTGGATGCGCACGCACGGCGTGCTCGAGGCGGAGGTGCGGCCCGGCGGCGGTCGTGCGGTGGACTTCCTCGCGCGCAACGCGTGCCCCGCGACCACGCTGCTGCGCCGCTCCGCCTGGGAGGTGTCTGGCGGCTACGACGAGGCGATGCGTTCGGGTTTCGAGGACTGGGACCTCTTCCTGTCGCTGCTGGCCGGCGGCGGTTCGATCGGGATCGTGCCGGAGCCGCTGATCGAGTACCGCACCTCCCCCGTCTCGGCGAATGTCCGATCGATGACCCAGCGGCTCGACCTGTACGGCGCTCTCATCGACAAGCACCTGCCGCTCTTCGACGCGCACCTGCGCGAGGCTCTGCTCGCGCTCGAGGGACGTGCGATCGGGCTCGGCGCGCGCGTGGAGGATCTTCTCATCAGGCATCCGGAGGAGCCGCTCCGCGAGGTCACCTACGGCGACGGCGGGATGGCGGCCGCGGTGCGCGTCGCGTCAGCGCGCGCGAAAGGTCACGCGTCGGGGTCGGGAATCGGGTCGAACCAGTAGGTGCCCTTGTCGTCCGCGACCCATCCGAACCGTGCGTGCCCCTCGCCGATGGCGCCTTCGAGAACCTCCGAGATGTAGATCCCCAGCATCCCGAGCACGTCGCCATCCAGGAACCGGTCTGCCGCGATCGGCGCGGCGACCTCTCCGAGCTTCGCGTCGTCCACCACCACCTGCGCCACGAGAGGCACGCCCTCGAGCACCTGCTCGGGAAGCCTGGTGACCTGGAAGCCCTCCGGCGTGCGCACCGCCGGCATGCCCCCGTAGTAGCGGTTCCAGTAGGCGACGAGCTCGTCGACGGTGGTCATGGCCTCAACCTAGCGGGCGGCAGTGCCCGCCCGCGGGGGTCGCCGTGATGATCTTGTTCTGGCTGACATCGACGACGATCTGGAAGGTGCGCCACTTGAGGTACTGCCCGGTGCGTGCGTCGCGGACCGGCAGCGAGCGCGAATAGCAGTACTTGTTGTTGAGCCGGTAGAACTTGACCGCCGGATTCGCGAGCACGTTGCGGATCGCATAGTCCGCCATGTACCGCCAGTTTCCCGCGAGGTTGGTCCCCGCCGCGACGTTCTCGAAGTCGACGGCGTGGCGCATCTCGATGTGGCGGAACCCCCAGCGACGCTCCCCGCACCAGAGGCGGGTCTGCACCGTCCCGTAACGCTTGAAGGTCGCGATGGTCTTGTTCTTCGCGGTGCTCATGCCGCAGGCGCCCCAGGTCTGCCACGGGAGATCCGCCCCGAGCGAGGCGACCACGCTTCCATCAGCCACCGCCGACGCCTCGTGAGCCACCGCGATCGGACTCAGCAGCGCGACCCCCGTCGCGATCGCCACCCACACACCACGCCTGCGCATCGTCATCGACCCCCTCCGCCGGCGGAGCCGCGACCGTCGCGCACCCTTGCGACATGTCTACGGACGGGCAGAGGACGCGACAACGGCGCCGGCGGATCTGTGGATAACCCGGCCGGCGCATCGTCCCTCAGCGAAGAGGCCTCGCACCCGGATCGGGTGCGAGGCCTCTCGCGAGCGTACGGACGGGACTCAGAAGTCCCAGTCGTCGTCCGTGGTCTCCTCGTGCTTGCCGATCACGTACGACGAGCCCGACCCCGAGAAGAAGTCGTGGTTCTCGTCCGCGTTGGGCGACAGCGCCGAGAGGATCGCCGGGGACACGTCGCACACGGTGGACGGGAACAGCGCCTCGTAGCCCAGGTTCATGAGGGCCTTGTTGGCGTTGTAGTGCAGGAACTTCTTGACGTCCTCCGCCATGCCGAGGCCGTCGTAGAGGTCGTGCGTGTACTGCACCTCGTTCTCGTAGAGGTCGTACAGGAGGCTGAAGGTGTAGTCCTTCAGCTCCTCGCGGCGCGCCTCCGACTCGAGCTCGAGCCCCTTCTGGAACTTGTAGCCGATGTAGTAGCCGTGCACGGCCTCGTCGCGGATGATGAGGCGGATCATGTCGGCCGTGTTCGTGAGCTTGGCTCGCGAGGACCAGTACATGGGCAGGTAGAAGCCCGAGTAGAACAGGAAGCTCTCGAGCAGCGTCGAGGCGACCTTCCGCTTGAGCGGGTCCTCGCCGTGGTAGTAGTCGAGGACGATCTGCGCCTTGCGCTGCAGGTTCTGGTTCTCGGTGGACCAGCGGAACGCGGCGTCGATCTCCGGCGTCGAGCACAGCGTCGAGAAGATCGACGAGTAGCTCTTGGCGTGCACCGACTCCATGAACGCGATGTTGGTGTAGACGGCCTCCTCGTGCGGCGTCAGCGCATCGGGGATGAGCGACACGGCGCCCACGGTGCCCTGGATGGTGTCCAGGAGCGTGAGGCCCGTGAACACGCGCATCGTCAGCGTCTGCTCCTCGGGCGTGAGCGTCGCCCAGGACTGGATGTCGCCGGACAGCGGCACCTTCTCCGGCAGCCAGAAGTTGGCGGTGAGGCGGTTCCACACCTCGACGTCCTTGTCATCCTGGATGCGGTTCCAGTTGATGGCGTCGACGTGGCTGACGAGGGTCAGCTTCTCGGTCATGTCTGTTCCTTTTGAACGTGGCTTGAAGGACGATGCGCGGGACGCTACAGCATGCAGCTGACGCAGCCCTCGACCTCGGTGCCCTCGAGCGCCATCTGGCGGATGCGGATGTAGTAGATGGTCTTGATGCCCTTGCGCCACGCGTAGATCTGCGCCTTGTTGATGTCGCGCGTGGTGGCGGTGTCGGGGAAGAACAGCGTGAGCGACAGGCCCTGGTCCACGTGCTGCGTGGCCGCGGCGTACGTGTCGATGATCTTCTCGGGGCCGATCTCGTAGGCGTCCGCGAAGTACTCGAGGTTGTCGTTGTCCATGAAGGGCGCCGGGTAGTAGACGCGGCCCAGCTTGCCCTCCTTGCGGATCTCGATGCGCGACGCGATCGGGTGGATCGAGGACGTCGAGTTGTTGATGTACGAGATCGAGCCGGTCGGCGGCACCGCCTGGAGGTTCTGGTTGAAGATGCCGTCCTTCTGCACCTTCGCCTTGAGCTCGCGCCAGTCGTCCTGCGTCGGGATCGCGATGCCGGCCTTCTCGAAGACCTCGGCGACGCGGGCGGTCGCGGGGACCCACTCCTGCTCGGTGTACTTGTCGAAGAACTCGCCGGACGCGTACTTCGAGTCCTCGAAGCCCTCGAACGTCGCGCCCTGCTCCGTGGCGATCGCGTTCGACGCCGCGATGGCGTGGAACAGCACCGTGTAGAAGTAGATGTTGGTGAAGTCCACACCCTCCTCGGAGCCGTAGTGGATCCGCTCGCGGCCCAGGTAGCCGTGGAGGTTCATCTGGCCCAGGCCGATCGCGTGGGCGCGGTCGTTGCCGTAACGGATCGACGGCACCGCGTCGATGGCCGACTGGGTCGACACGGCGGTGAGGCCGCGGACCGCGATCTCCACCGTCTTGCCGAGGTCGCCGCCGTCCATCGCGGTCGCGATGTTCATCGAGCCCAGGTTGCAGGAGATGTCCTTGCCGGTCTCCGCGTAGGTGAGGTCCTCGTTGAAGGTCGACGGGGTGTTGACCTGGAGGATCTCCGAGCAGAGGTTCGACATGTTGATGCGGCCCTTGACGGGGTTCGCCTTGTTCACCGTGTCCTCGAACACGATGTACGGGTAGCCCGACTCGAACTGCAGCTCCGCGACCGTCTGGAAGAACGAGCGGGCCGAGATCTTGGTCTTGCGGATCCGCGAGTCGTCCACCATCTCGGCGTACTTCTCGGAAATCGAGATGTCGCCGAAGGGGACGCCGTAGACGCGCTCGACGTCGTAGGGGCTGAAGAGGTACATGTCCTCGTTGTTGCGCGCGAGCTCGAACGTGATGTCCGGCACCACGATGCCCAGCGAGAGGGTCTTGATGCGGATCTTCTCGTCCGCGTTCTCGCGCTTGGTGTCGAGGAACTTCATGATGTCGGGGTGGTGCGCGTTGAGGTACACCGCGCCCGCGCCCTGACGCGCGCCCAGCTGGTTCGCGTAGGTGAAGGAGTCCTCGAGGAGCTTCATCACGGGGATGATGCCCGAGGACTGGTTCTCGATGTGCTTGATGGGCGCGCCGGCCTCGCGGATGTTCGACAGCGACAGCGCGACGCCGCCGCCGCGCTTCGACAGCTGCAGCGCGGAGTTGATCGAGCGGCCGATCGACTCCATGTTGTCCTCGATGCGCAGCAGGAAGCAGGAGACGAACTCGCCGCGCTGCGCCTTGCCGGCATTGAGGAACGTGGGGGTCGCGGGCTGGAAGCGGCCCGACACGATCTCGTCCACGAGGCTCATCGCGAGCTCCTGGTCGCCCGCCGCGAGGGTCAGCGCGACCATGACCACGCGGTCCTCGTAGCGCTCGAGGTAGCGCTGGCCGTCGAACGTCTTCAGCGTGTAGCTCGTGTAGTACTTGAACGCGCCCAGGAAGGTCGGGAAGCGGAACTTCTTCGAGTACGCGAAGTCCGTGATCTCCTGCAGGAACTCCTGCGAGTACTGCGCGAGGACCTCCGGCTCGTAGTACTTCTTCTCGACCAGGTAGTCGAGGCGCTCCTTGAGCGAGTGGAAGAAGACCGTGTTCTGGTTGACGTGCTGGAGGAAGTACTCGCGCGCCGCCTCACGGTCCTTGTCGAACTGGATCTTCCCCTCGGCGTCGTAGAGGTTGAGCATCGCGTTGAGCGAGTGGTAGTCCATGCCCGTGCGGGGGGCGTCGATCACTGTTGCTTCCACAGCACATCCAATCCATGGCGGACGGCGTCCACGTCGTCCTGGGTTCCGAAGAGTTCGAACTTGTACAGGTGCGGCACCTTGCACTTCTGGGCGACGATGTCGCCGGCGATGCAGTAGGCCGAACCGAAGTTGGTGTTACCCGCGCTGATCACGCCCCGGATGAACGAGCGGTTGTGCTCGTCGTTCAGGAACTTGATGACCTGCTTGGGGACGGCCCCGCCCTCGGTGCCCCCGCCGTACGTGGGGAGCACGAGCACGTAGGGCTCGTCGACCTTGAGCGGCGCCTCCGTGGGGTACAGCGGGATCCGGTCCGCGGTCACGCCCAGCTTCTCGACGAAGCGATGCGTGTTGCCCGAGGCCGAGCTGAAGTACACCAGGGAGGCCATGCGGCGGCTCGGTTAGGAGGCGGCCCGCTCGGCGAGGGCGGCGATGCGGTCGGGCTGGAAGCCGGACCAGTGCTCGTCGCCGGCGATGACCACGGGGGCCTGCAGGTAGCCGAGCTTCATGACGGTGTCGTACGCGTCCTGGTCCTCGGTGACGTCGAAGATCTGGAACTCGAGGTCGGCGCGCTCGAGCGCCTTCTTGGTGGCCGTGCACTGCACGCAGGCGGGCTTCGAGTAGACCGAGATCGTCATGGGGACGTCCTTTCGAGAGACGAAACGTTGGACAGCAAGCGCCACTATATATGGGGGGTGCGTCCGGATGCCACCACTAGATGGTGTGTTTCATCCACAGATTTACACACAATTTACACACAGTGGAGGGACTTCCCTGTGGGTAAGTCGGAGGGACGATGCGCGACACGCCGCGCGACACGCCGCGCGACACGCCTGGGGTCACCGAGGGCGGCCTGGGGATACCCGAAACGCCCCCGAAACGGGGGCCGACTACGGTGACGATGCGCGCCGCGACCGCGCACGGGGGAGGATTTCAGGCATGCCATCGGCAGACACCGCACGGGACACCGGCGTCCGCGTGTATCGCGCTCATCTGTTCCACATCGCTGGCGCGCCCGCGCAGACGGACGTCGCCTCGCACCTGGTGTCGATCCCCGACGGGGCGCTGGTGGTCGACGGCGAGGGGATGATCGCGTGGACGGGGCCGTGGGCGGACCTGCCCGCGGCCTTCGCAGGCGCGCCCGTGACGCGCGCCGACTACCTGCTGCCCGGGTTCGTCGACTCGCACGTCCACTTCCCGCAGTCGTACGCGACGGCGGCCCACGGCGGCGGGCAGCTGCTCGAGTGGCTCGACCACTGCATCTTCCCCACCGAGACGCAGTTCCGCGACGCCGACTTCGCCGACCGCGCCGCGCGCTACTTCACGCGCCGCCGCATCGCGGCGGGGACCACCGCCGCGATGGTGTTCGGCTCCGCGTTCCCCGTGGCCCAGGACGCCCTGTACCGCGAGACCCTCGCCGCCGGACTGCGCATCGTCTCGGGGCGCGGCGTCCAGACCGTGGGCCCCGACGCCGCCGCGGCCCTCCTCACCACCGAGGACCGCGCCATCGAGCTGATCCAGGACGAGATCGACCGCTGGCACGCCGTCGACACCGGCGACCCGCGTACCGCGCACGTCCAGGTCGCGGTGGTGCCGCGCTTCTCGCTGTCGGTGACGGGGCGCACGCTCGCGGCGATGGGCGAGCTGTACGAGGAGGCGCAGCTCCACGGCGTCTACTTCCACAGCCACCTCAACGAGAACAATCGCAAGGGCGACGGCGAGATCGCCGCCGTGCTCGGCTCGTACGGGGTCGAGGCGTACCTCGACACGTACGACGGACGGTTCCTGCCGGGCTCCCGCTCGGGCGGGAGGTCGCTGCTGGGCCGCCGCTCGTCGCTCGCGCACGCGGTGCACTGCCAGCCGCGCGAGCTGGCGCGCATGGCGGAGACCGGCACGTCGATCGCGCACTGCCCCACCTCGCAGCTGTTCCTGGGCTCGGGCACGATGCCGTGGCGGGCGACCGTCGCGACGGGCGTCAACGTGGCGCTGGGGTCCGACATCGGGGCGGGCGACGAGTGGCTCATCTCGCGCGTGGCCGGGGACGCCTACAAGGTGCACATCTCCGAGGAGGGCGACGCGGGGACCGCGCTGCACCCGGCGGAGCTGCTGTTCGCCGCCACGCTCGCGGGCGCGCGGGCGCTCGACATGGAGCACGCGTTCGGCAACCTCGAACCGGGCAAGGACGCCGACTTCCTGCTGATCGAGACGTCGCGCTGGGAGCCGCTCGAGGGGATGCTGTCGAGGGGCATCCGCTCGGACGACGAGACGCAGGCGACGCTCGAGGAGCTGTTCACCCTCATGGTGGGGCTGCGCCAGCCCGCGATCGCAGGGGTCTACGTGCAGGGCCGCCGGGCGGTCGCGCCGGAACTGTAAGCCCGCGCCCTTCCGCGTTGTCCATCAGCGCCCCTGCGCGCCACGGGGAAGTCGATGACGGTCTCGCGAGATCCGCGTGCGTCATGGGGAGATCACCGACGTCCCCGCTCGCGTGACGCCCGGTGCGGCGCCGCATGGGAGGATCGCCGCCATGGCAGTGGTGGGAGATCGCATCGCGGAGCGCGCGGCCGAGGACTTCGGACGCGCGGCGCCGCGCGTGGTGAGCGCGCTCGAGCGGCTCCGCACCCCCCACGCTGCCGACCCGGAGCGCATCCAGGCGGCCATCCTGCTCGCGGCGCGGGGCAGCCTCACGCTCCTCGAGGACGCGCTCGACCACGCGCGCGAGGACTGGCCCGACCTGCTCGACCGCGCGGGACTCGCGGGCGACGACTGGCGCGACCGGATCGACTCCGAGCTCGGGCACGCGTGACCAGGCGCCGCGCGTGGGCGCTCGCCACCGGCCTCGCCGGGTGGATCCTCGCGCTCGTCTTCGTCAAGGTGTCGCTCGCGTGGTCCGACAGCCTCCCCTACGACCCCGCCGCGGCCGAGCCCCGGTACATCGTGCTGATCCTCATCACGGTCGCGATCGTGGCGTCCGGCACCGTGGCGGCAGCGCTGCTGTGGCGCCGGCCCCGGCCGCGGCGCGACCCGCACGACCCGGGACACGCTTCCTGACACACGACGGGCCGGACGCGCGGCGACCGCCCTGCGTCGGCACGGTGGAACCCGTCAGGCCGGCGTCCCCGACGGCTCCGAGGCGGGCTCGCCCAGGCCGTACTCCTTGAACCGGTCGACCCGCCCACGGATGAACCAGACCAGCAGGATGCCGAGGATCATCACCACGTAGTTCGCGAGGGCCGCGATCGACGCGAGGCCCCCGCTCGCGGCGGCATCCGTCTGCACGTCGATGCCGCCCGAGAGCAGCATGCCCGACGGGTCGGTGGTGGCGTGCAGGAGCATCGGCCAGACCAGGCTCCGCGTGACGCGCAGCGTGAAGTACATCGCGATCCCGAAGAAGAACGTGTACACCACGGTGACCAGCACCGTCGGGATGTCCATCGAGAACGCGTTGCCCAGGTGCATCGAGGCGAACACCAGCGAGGACAGCACGGCGACCCAGATCTCGCGGTAGCCGGCCCGGCGCAGCAGGTTGACCGCGAATCCGCGCGTCGCGAGCTCCTCCGCGAAGCCGACCAGGAGCCCCAGCACCAGGATCATCACCACGGATCCCACCGCGAAGCCGGCGTAGTCCGCCGCCACGAACCGCATGATGTTCCACACGAGCACGCCGAGCACCGGCACCCACATCCACCAGCTGCGGCTGAGGTTCGTGGGCTGGCGCAGCATCTGCCGCCACCACCCGAGCCGCGCGGCAAGGACCGCCAGGATGATGCCGTTGACCAGGATCGACAGGCAGGCGCCGAGGAAGATCGACAGGGGATCCGAGAGCAGGTTGTCGGCATCGATGAGGTCGCCGAGGACCGTCGCGACCAGGTAGCCGATCGCCGTGTTGATGGCGACGTAGCCGACGCCGATCAGCACCGCCTTCCAGAATCCTCCGCGATCCCAGAAGCCGTGGCGGGTCGAGGCATGCATCTCGGTCATGGGGGACTCCGATCCGAAGGATGGTGCGACGTTGCACCTGGAAACTATCGGAACCCCGCCCCGAGGGCGAGCAGGCGCACCCAGGTCCTGGGCGCATCGTCTCCCACGGGACTAGCCTGGCAACCGTGACTGCACCCATCGATCCCACCGCCACCTCCGCCTGGGCCGAGCTGGCCGCCCTTCAGGACTCCTTCACCCCCGACCTCCGCGGCTGGTTCGCCGCCGACGCGGGCCGCGTGGAGCGCTACTCCCTCCCGCTGGCCGACCTGCACGTCGACCTGTCCAAGAACCTCGTGACCGACGAGATCCTCGCGTCGCTGGTGAAGCTCGCCGAGGAGACCGGCGTCGCGGACCGCTACGCCGCGATGCTCGCCGGTGACCACATCAACACCACCGAGGACCGCGCCGTGCTCCACACCGCGCTGCGCCGCCCGTCCGGCACGCAGCCGGCGCTCGTGGTCGACGGCCAGGACGTGGACGGCGACGTCCAGGAGGTCCTCGCGCGCATCGACGAGTTCGCCGAGCGCGTCCGCTCCGGCGGCTGGAAGGGCATCACCGGCAAGGCGGTGACGCACATCGTCAACATCGGCATCGGCGGCTCGGACCTGGGCCCCGTCATGGTCTACGAGGCGCTCGAGCCGTACGCGACGGCCGGCATCGAGGCGCGGTTCGTCTCCAACATCGACCCGACGGACATGGGCCAGAAGGTCAAGGGCCTCGACCCCGAGACCACCCTGTTCATCGTGGCGTCGAAGACCTTCACCACCCTCGAGACGCTCACCAACGCGCGCCTCGCCCGCGACTGGCTGTGGACCGAGCTCGAGAAGGCCGGCGTCATCACGGCCGACGACGCGCAGCGCACCAACGCCGTCGCCCACCACTTCGTCGCCGTGTCCACGGCGCTCGACAAGGTCGCGGCGTTCGGCATCGACCCCGCCAACGCGTTCGGGTTCTGGGACTGGGTGGGGGGCCGCTACTCGGTCGACTCGGCGATCGGCCTGTCGCTCGCGATCGCGCTGGGCCCCGACGCCTTCCGCGAGCTGCTCGCCGGCTTCCATGCCGTCGACCGCCACGTCGCCGAGACGCCGCTCGAGAAGAACGTGCCCGTCCTCATGGGCCTGCTCAACGTCTGGTACTGCAACTTCCTCGGCTCGCAGTCGCACGCCGTGCTGCCCTACGCGCAGCAGCTGCACCGCTTCCCCGCGTACCTCCAGCAGCTCACCATGGAGTCCAACGGCAAGTCGGTGCGCTGGGACGGCACGCCCGTCACCACCGACACCGGCGAGATCTTCTGGGGCGAGCCCGGCACCAACGGCCAGCACGCGTTCTACCAGCTGATCCACCAGGGCACGCGCCTGATCCCCGCGGACTTCATCGCGGTGGTCAACCCGGCGTACCCGCTCGAGGACGGCGGCCAGGACGTCCACGCGCTGTTCCTCGCGAACTTCCTCGCGCAGACCAAGGCGCTCGCGTTCGGCAAGACCGCCGAGGAGGTCGAGGCCGAGGGCACCACCGGCGCCCTCGTGGCCGCGCGCACGTTCGCCGGCAACAAGCCGACGACGTCGATCTTCGCCCCGTCGCTCACGCCGGCGGTGGTGGGTCAGCTCATCGCGCTCTACGAGCACATCACCTTCACCCAGGGCATCGTGTGGGGCATCAACAGCTTCGACCAGTGGGGCGTCGAGCTGGGCAAGAAGCTCGCCCTGGAGATCGCTCCCGCGATCGAGGGGGACGATGCGGCGCTCGCCGCGCAGGACGCGTCCACCCAGGCGCTCATCGCCTACTACCGGGCGAATCGCGCGTAGTACACGCACCATCCTCGCGCTTTCGCGCTGAGCGGGGTCGGGCCCTCACGGGCCCGACCCCGTTCGCGTCTCAGGCGTCTTCGGGCTCCCACCGCAGGATGTCGCCGGGCTGGCAGTCGAGCACCTCGCAGATCCGCTCAAGCGTGGTGAAGCGGATCGCCTTGGCGCGGCCGTTCTTGAGCACCGCGACGTTGGCGGGCGACAGGCCCACCCGGCTCGCGAACGTGCCCACGGGCATCTTGCGCCGGGCGAGCATCACGTCGAGATCGACGACGATCGGCATCAGATCACCTCCGCGAGCTCCGCCCGGTCCGCGATGGCGGCGGCGAGGAGGCCGCGCATCGCGACGGTGAGCAGGACGAACGTGCCGCCGATCACCATGGCGGCGAACCCGGCGAGCACGATGCCCGGGCCGCCCCCCTCGGTCATGAGCAGGTGCCCCGCGGTGAGCGCGCAGATCCCCGCAGCCGCTCCCCCGCACGCCGCCATCGCGTCGACCCAGCGCAGCGCACGCGGGGTGAAGATCCGCGCGTCGCCGATCAGGGTCAGCAGCGCCCAGACGCAGACGATCCCGGCCTGCAGGCACGCGATCGCGGCGATCCCGGCGATCGAGTACGGCACCACCAGGTGCTCGACCTCGGGGAAGACGTCGCCCTGCTCTCGCGCGACCACGGGCACCAGGAGCTGGCCGAGGAAGGCACCCGCGAACACGAGCACGAGCAGGAAGCGGAGCCACGTGATCACGGCGCTGGTCATGTCTCGATAATCGAGAGATTTCTGGCGAATGTCAACAAAGAAGCGCCGGATCCCGTCTCGAGACGGGGTCCGGGGCCGTGGGTTGAGCCCGAGGCCGAGGGGTCAGGCGACGGGTGCGGCGTCGGCGTCCCGAGCCTCGCGCGCCTTGGCGAGCGCCATCGCGAAGGTCTCGGTGGGCTGAGCGCCCGAGATCGCGAACCTGTTGTCGAACACGAAGAACGGCACCCCGTTGGCGCCGTAGGCCGCGGCCTGCGCGACGTCGGCCGCCACGGCGTCCTCGAACTCGTCGGAGGACAGCACGCGGCGCACATCCGCCTCGGGCAGCCCGGACTCGACCGCGAGACGCACCAGCGTCTCCGCGTCGTCCATGAGCGCACCCTCGGTGAACTGCGCCTTCATCAGGCGGTCCTTGAGGACCGGCCCGAGGTCGAGCGCGTGCGCGAGGTGCAGCAGGCGGTGGGCGTCGCGGGTGTTCGCCGTCATGTACTGGTCGAAGCGGTACTCGATGCCCGCCTCCGCGCCCAGCGTCTCGAGCCGCACGTTCATCTCGGCGATCCGGTCGGGCGTGGTGTTGAACTTCTCCGCGAGCGCCTCCGAGTGCGGGCGGTTCGCGCCCTTCTGGGCGCTCGGGTCCAACTGGAAGCTGCGGTAGCGGATGGCCACGTCCTCACCCGAGGCGGCCACGGCCTCCTCGAGGCGCTTCTTGCCCAGGTAGCACCACGGGCAGGCGATGTCGGACCAGATGTCGATCTCGATAGTCATGCCGCCACAACGTACAGGACCTCGCGCTGATTCCTGACACGTCAACTACCCCGGTAGGTCGAGTACCCGAACGGGCTGAGCAGGAGCGGCACGTGGTAGTGCGGGTCCCCGTCGATGCCGAAAGCGATCCGCACCTCGGGGTAGAACGTCGCGATCCCGCGGTCCGCGAACCACTCCCCCGTGGCGAACACCAGCTGGTACGTGCCCGGCTGCAGCCGATCTGGCCCGACCGCGACGCGCCCGTCGGCGTCCGTCACACCGGTCCCGAGCTCCTCCGTGCCGTGCAGCAGCCGCACGTGCACGCCGGCCGCGGGCCTCCCGTGCACGGAGTCCAGCACGTGCGTGGTGACGTGGCTCATGCCGCCTCCCCGTAGGTCGCGCGCAGCCTCAGCAGCGCGATCCCGCGCAGCTGGTCCGCCACCTCGGCGAGCTCGGCAACCTCGTCGTTCTCGAGCCTACGCTCGATCTCCCCCACGATCTCCTCGCGCGAGCGCCCCGCCGCGCGGATGAGGAACACGCGCCCGAAGCGCTCCTCGTACGCCGCGTTGAGCGCCGCCAGGCGCGCGGCCAGCGCCGCGTCCCCCGACGCCGAGGCGGACTGCTCGTCGCGCGAGAACCGGGCCTCCGCATCGTCCCCCTGCCGGTGCTCGCCGATCCGGGGGTGCGCTTCAAGCGCCTCCTCGATCTCGCCGGGCGTGAGCGGCGTGCCCGCGGACACCGCGGCGCGCTCGAGCTCGAGCAGCGACGGGTACGCGCGGGACGCGACGGATTCGGCCCAGCGGGCCACGTTGAGGCATGCGAGAAGGTCCTCTCGCCGGGGCTCGATCATGGTTCCTCCCTAGGATGAACAGCATGGCAGACAGGCTGGTCGGCGTGGTGCTCGCGGCGGGGGCCGGCACGCGCTTCGGCGGACCGAAGGCCCTGGCACGGGACGATGCAGGGGCATGGCTCCCCCGCGCCTGCGGGCTTCTCGCGGGGGCGGGCTGCGACCCGGTGGTCGCGATCCTGGGCGCCGGGGCCGAGGACGCGCGGCACCTGCTGCCGCAGGGCGCGCATCCGGTCATCGCGGACGCGTGGGCGGAGGGGATCGGGGCCAGCGTGCGCGCGGCGGTCCTCGCGGCGCAGGCGGTGCATGCCGACGCGCTCCTCATCACGTTGGTCGACCTGCCAGGACTGCAGCCCGAGGCGGTCCAGCGCGTGGCCGCGCGCTGGACCGGCGACCCGTCGGTGCTGGCGCGGGCCGTCGACGGCGGCCTGCCGGGACACCCCGTGCTGATCGGCGGCGCGCACCTCGGCCGCCTCCTCGCGACCGTCGGCGGCGGGCGCGGCGCGGGCCACTACCTCGACGCGCACCACGCGGAGGAGATCGACTGCACCGGGCTGGGCGCGGCGGAGGACGTGGACGAGCGCTGAGTCAGGCCTCGACGGTGCCGGCGATGGCCACGTGGGTGGCGCCGCCGATCCACAGCTCCCCGTCGGACGCGGTCACGAGGATGCGCCCGTCGCGGCCAAGCGCGGTGCCCTGGCGCGCCCGGTACGGCGCCTCAAGGCGACCGGTCGAGGTGAGCCACTGCGCGAGCGAGGCGTTGAGCGAGCCCGTGACCGGGTCTTCCCGCAACGCTCCGCCGTCGTGACAGAAGAACGCGCGCACCTCGAGCGCGAGGTCGGAGCCGGCGGGGTGGAGAGCGGCGACGCCGATGTCCCACCGTCCCGGGGGTGCCGCGGCGGGGCTCAGGGCGGCGACCGCCTCGGGCGAGTCCAGCAGCAGCCCCACCCAGCCCGGGCCGTTGTCCACCCAGGCCGCGTCGATCACCTCCCCTGGCGAGATGCCCAGGACCGCGCAGGCCTGGGCGACCGTCGCATCGTCCACCGGACCGGACCGGACGAGCGGGGGCGCGGCGAACGCGAGCGTGTCGTCCTCGCGACGCAGGGGCACCAGCCCCGCGCCGCACTCCTGCACGATCCGGCCGGGGTCGCGCGGCGTGCCGCCGGCGTCGAGCCACGCGCGGGCGGTGCCGAGCGTGGGGTGTCCGGCGAACGGCAGCTCGGTGGACAGCGAGAAGATCCGCACGCGGTAGTCGGCGTCGGGGGTGGTGGGCGGCAGCACGAAGGTGCACTCGGAGAGGTTGGTCCACTCCGAGATGCGGGTCATCTCGGCGTCCGTGAGGCCCTCCGCGTCGAGGACCACCGCGACGGGGTTCCCGGTGTACGGGGCGGAGCCGAACACATCGACCTGGCGGAACGGGCGGGATGTCATGCCTCGACGCTAGCGCGGGCGCATGGGGCCGCGCGGGCCCCCGGTGGCGCCCGTGCGACGGTGCCAGTCGGGGCCGGTGCGGCCCCCTGACGACCGCCGTCGTGTGCGAGAGCGCGGCGATGCTCCCCGTTCCGCGGGCTACCCGCCTGCGCCGCCGTGGAGGGGCAGGTCGGCGACGGGGATAGGGACGAGCGCATCGTCGAGCAGGCGCGCCTCGCCCACGCGCCACGCGACGAACGCGGCGAGGGCGACGAGGATCACGAGCGCCACCAGGACGCCGCGACGCCACGCGGGGTGGCGGTGCGACGCGGGTGGGCGCCAGCCGAGGGCGACCATGGCCGTCTACCCGGCTCGGAAGATGCGCGCGCGGTAGCGCGCGGAGATGCGGTTCATGGCCGCTCCTGGGGGGACTCGCCCTGACGGGCGTGATCGGGGACCGCGCTCGCGCGCGTGGTGGCGTCGGCACGACGGTCGGCGTCGGCGGCGGCCTCCGCCCAATGGAGGCCGTGATCCGAGAGCATGACTCTCGCTGGAGTAATAGAGAGTCTAACTCTCAGGTCAATCTCAGGGAAGCGAGGAATCCCGCGTTCCGAAGCGGTGCGCCGGCACTTCGATGCTCTCGAGCTCGCGGTTGCGACCGATCCCGTCGCCGGGGACCAGGCCGCGGCGTCCGAGCGCCAGGTGACGCCTCCACACGAAGTCGGTGGCGGGCGTCGCGTCCGCCGCCAGCGTGCCCGTGGTCAACGCGAGCGTCGTAAGGTCCGACGCGAGCACGTCGCGCTCGAGCAGGCCGGACTCCTGGGCCTCCGCGACGAGCTCTCGCAGCAGCACCAGCGTGCGCGGGTCGACGCCCCGCCCCGGACGCAGCCGCGAACCGCGGATCGCGAGCTGCGGGTACGACCGGTGCGCGGCGATCGCCCCGACCATGGTGGCGAAGAAGGCGTCGAGTCGCGCCGCGACGTCGCGATGCTCGGATTCGAGCGTCTCCCGCACCGCGTCCTCGACCCTGCCAGCGGCGACGTCGTAGAGCTCGACCACCAGATCGTCACGGTTCGCGAAGTGGCGGTACAGCGTCGCCTCACCCACCTCGGCGACCTGCGCGACCGCGCTCAGCGGCGCGTCGATGCCGGCGTCGTCGAAGACCGCGAACGCGGCCTCCAGCAGGCGGAGGTGGTTGACGCGGTAGTCGCCCCGCTCCGCGCGAGGACGACGCGCGGGAGCCGGGTCGGTCATCACGCCACCGTAGCCGCTCCCCTGCGGTGCGCGATAGAGAGCACGGCGGCCTCGAACGCGTCGATCGCGAGCGCCACGTCCTCAAGCTCGACCACCTCGTCGGGGTGGTGGCTGACGCCGCCGTTGCCGTTGCGGATGAACAGCATCGCGTACGGCGTGAGGGACGCGATCGCCATCGCGTCGTGGCCCGCCTTGGACTGCACCTCCATGGGCTCGCGGTCGCCCGTCGCGGACACGATCGCCTCCTCGATCGCCTCGCTGAGCCGTCGCTCCGAGGAGGTGGCGCGCGCGACATGGCGCAGGTTCTCCGTGAACTGGAGCCGCCGCCGCCCCGCGGCCTCCATGGCCTGCGCGCGCATCAGCTCGTAGGCGCGGTCGCGCTGCGCGTCGGACGCGGCGCGCACGTCGAGCGAGAACTCCGCGCGGCCGGGGATGACGTTCGCGGCGCCCGGGGTCACGCGCATCTCGCCCACCGTGCCCACGACGCCCTCGGTGAGGGCGACCTGCTCGACCGCCAGCGCCGTCTCCGCGGCGCCCAGCAGCGCGTCACGGCGGTGCAGCATCGGCACGCCGCCCGCGTGGCCGGCCTGCCCGTCCATCGCGAGGTCGAAGCGCTTGGCGCCCATGATGCCCGACACCACGCCGAGGGGGCGGCCGGCGTCGAGCAGCAGCGGCCCCTGCTCGATGTGCGCCTCGAGGTACCCGACCACGCCCGCCGGGTCGAGCGCCGCGTCCGCGACCGCGTCGGGGTCGAGGCCGAATGCGTCCAGCGCGTCGCGCAGCGTCACCCCGTCGGGGTCGACCAGGTCGAGCCACCCCTCCTCCCAGGTTCCCGCGACCGCGCAGGATCCGAGCAGCGTGCGACCGAACCGCACGCCCTCCTCGTCCGCGAAGCCGAGCACCTCGATCCCGAAGGGCAGCCGCACGCCGTGGTCGCTCAGCCGCGAGACCACCGCGATCGCGATCATGACGCCGAGGATCCCGTCGTAGCGGCCCGCGTCCGGCACGGTGTCGAGGTGCGATCCGAGCAGCAGCACCGGAGCGTCGGGCATCTCCCCCGGGTAGGAGCCGCGGGCGTTCCCGGCCGCGTCCTCCCACGCACGCATCCCGGCCGCCTCGATCCATCGGGCGACCTCGGCGTTGGCGCGGGCGTGCTCGCCGGACAGGTAGACGCGCTCGATGCCGTCCTCCATCGAGGAGATCCCCGCGAGCACGTCGCAGCGCCGCAGCGCCTCGCGCGCGTCCGCGAGCGCGGCCTCGGACGGACCCTGCTGGCGCGACCGGCGGCTCATGCGGTCGTCCCGTCGGCGGCGTAGGCGGCGTAGGCCGCGTCCACTCCCCCGCCCGGCGGCACCCGGACGCCGTGGCGGCGCAGCACCGCCTCGAGCGCGGCGAGGGTCGCGAGCACCGCGTCGGTGCGCGCGTTCCAGCCCATGATGCCCACGCGCCACACCCGCCCGGCGAGCGGCCCGAACGACGTCCCGATCTCGATGCCGAAGTCGGCGAGCAGCTGCCGCCGGACCGCCTCGCCGTCGACCCCCTCGGGAATCTCCACCGCGACCACGTTGGCCATGCGGTGCTCCTGGTCGCCGTAGCGCGCGAGGCCCAGCCCGGCGAGCCCTGCCGCCATCGCGGCGCCGTGGCGGGCGTGACGCTCCTGGTAGGAGCCCAGGCCCTCCTCAAGGATCACGCGCGCACACTCCCGTGCGCCGTAGAGCATGGTGGTCGCCTCGGTGTGGTGGTTGAGGCGGCGCGGCGACCAGTAGTCGAAGATCATCGCAAGGTCGAAGTAGTTCGAGCGGATCGGGTGGGCCGCCGTGGGATCGCCGGCCTCACGGATGCCGGCCTCGATGCTGCGCCGCGACTCGATCACCTCGACCGCGCGCGGTGAGAAGGTCGCGGGAGCCGAGCCCGACGGCCCGCCCAGGCACTTCTGCAGCCCCGCCGTCGCGGCGTCCACGCCCCAGGCGTCGGTGGGGAACGGGTTGCCGCCGAGCGTCGCGGTGACGTCCGCGTAGAGCAGGCAGTCGAAGCGGTCGCACAGCTCGCGCAGCCCGTCGAAGGGCTGCCGCATGGTGGTGGACGTGTCGCCGTGCACCATCGCGAGCACCTTGGGGCGGGCGGTCTCCATCGCGGCGGCGATCGCCTCGAGCGGGACCACCTCGCCCCACGGCGCCTCGACCGTGTGCACCTCCGCGCCGCACCGTCCGGCGATCTCCACCAGCAGATGGCCGAACCGCCCCATCACGGGCACCAGCACCCGGTCGCCCGGCTCGAGCAGCGACACGAGCGCCGCCTCGATCGCGCCCCGTGCGGTGGAGTCGATGAGCAGCGTCTGCGCGTTCGCGGTCTCGAACACCCCGCGGTACAGCTCCTGCACCTCGCCCATGGCGTGCGTCATGAACGGGTCGTACTGCCCCACCAGCTGCGCCGACATCGCCTGCAGCACGCGCGGGTGCGCCGTGATGGGGCCGGGCCCCATGAGCAGGCGCGCGGGCGGGTCGATCGGGCCTGGCAGGGACATGGGGCCTCCACGGAATGTTGATGTGGCTTACACAGTGTGCCCGAGCGATGTTTCGCCGCGATTGCGCAGCGCTGCCTCCAGAGCAAGCCCCGCGTCGACCAGCGCGAGGTCCGATCCCCGCGGCCCCACGAGGCACATGCCGACGGGCCCGTCGGGCGTGTCGAGCAGCGGCGCGGACAGGGCGGGCCTCCCGGTGAGCCCGGCGATCGCGGTGATGGACAGCGTCGCGCGGCGGCGCTCCTCGAGCTCGCTCTCGCTCGCGTCGAGGCGGGGTGCGGACGATGCGGCGGCCGGGACCAGCAGGATCGCGTCGCCGAGCGCGTGGTCCAGCTCGGTGACGAGGCGGTCGAGATCCGCGAGCGCGGCCGCCTCCTGGTCCGTGGTGACGTCGCGGGCGAGGTCGAACCGCTCCTGGACGTCGGGCGCGAGGACCCCCGGGTGGGACTCGACCCACGCGCCGTCGCTGCGCCAGGCCTCGGCCTGCTGCGTGACGCGGAAGGTGGCGAGCAGGTCGTCGAGCACGGGCACCTCGACCGGCGTCGCGCGCACCCCCGCCGCGGCAAGCGCGGCGAGCGCGCCGTCGAACGCGTCGCGCACGCCGCGGGTGCAGGACATCATCACGGCCGGCGCGGCCACGTAGGCCCCCGGGGTGACCCCCTGCCCCGCGTCCGCCAGCCCGACCGAGGCGACCCGGCGCATCGTCCCGCCGTCCCTGGTGATCCACCCGGCGGTGTCGTAGCGGGGCGCGAGCGGCCACACGTGAGCGAGGCTGACCGCACCGTGCGTGGGGCGCAGACCCCAGAGCCCCTGGTAGGACGCGGGGACTCGGATCGAGCCGGCGGTGTCGGTGCCGAGCCCGATGCTCGCCTGCCCGAGCGCGACCGCGGCGGCCGGGCCCGAGCTCGAGCCGCCGGGGATCGCGCCGGGCACGGCGGGGTTGGGGGGCGTGCCGTAGTCGGGGTTGAGGCCGGCGATCGAGTACGCGAACTGGTCGGTCTGCGTGATGCCCACCACGTCCGCGCCGGCGTCGAGGAGCGCCTGCACGGCGGGCGCGGTCTCCTGCTCGACCGCGGCGTCCGCGAGGAACGCACGCACGCCCACCCCGATGCGCTGCCCCGCGACCGCGAACAGGTCCTTCACCGCCACCGTCTCGCCCGCGAGCGGGCCGTCGCCGGATCCCGCCACCAGCGGGGCACCGGCCACGCGCCACACCCGCGCGTCGAGCGCGGGGGCGGGGGCGGTGACATGAGCGGCCGCGATGCGCCACGCGCCGTCGTCGCCCCGACGCCACAGCTGTGTCACCAGGCCGCGCCCGCCGCCCGCCGGCACGTTGACGGTGGCGACGTGCGCCGCATCGTCCCCCGCGAGGTGGATGCGGAGCTCGGCGACCGTTCGCGAGCCCGCCCCGCCGCGGCGCGCGCGGAAGCCTGCGATGGCGCCGTGACCCACGAGCAGCCCGGCGCGGTCGCCGCGCAGCGCGTCGGGGGTTCGCTCGAACGCGTCGGCAAGCGCCGCGACGTCGTCGGCGGCGAGGACCGCCTCGTACGCGAGCACGGCCTCGACCAGGCCCTCGGGCGCGGGCGCGCCGCCCTCCACGCGAACCCTCACCGGACCCCCTCGAAATCGGACTTGCGGATGCGGGCGTGCACGCCCGTGACCAGGTCCACCACCTGCGAGATCTCGAAGTCGGTGGCGGCGGACAGGTAGGCGTACGCGAGGTGGCGTTCCATGCCGTAGCGGGCACCCAGCAGGGCGAGCGCCTGCCGGACGCACGCGCGCATGGCCTCGTCGAGGTCCGCGTCGAGCCCCGTGGGCATGAGGTGGGTCGCGTCCTCGGCCAGCGGCGAGGCGAGCTCGCCGAACTCGCGGGCCGCCTCCGCCGCGTCGCGCAGGTCGAGCCGGACGCGCACGCGCAGCGACGCCTCGAGCGCGGTGAGCGCGACCTCGCCATTGCCCTGCGCGAAGTGCGGGTCGCCCACGTAGGCGAGCGCGCCCGGCACCTGGACGGGCAGGTGGAGGGTCGCGCCGGGCGTGAGGTGGCGGATGTCGATGTTGCCGCCGTGCGGGCCCGGCGGCACCGAGTGGGCCGCGGTGTCTGTGTCCGTCGCGACGCCGATGATCCCCAGGAACGGCGCGAGCGGGAAGGACACTGCGCGCTCGCCGCCCTCCGTCAGGGGCAGGCGGCCGCGCCACTCGCCGCTCGCGTCAGGGGAGACGGGCGTGAACACCGAGACGTCACCCGGGCCGGCGGGCAGCTCGCCCGGGAGAGCGCCCCTGCCGTGACGGTTCGAGATGACGCCGTAGTCGACTCGCGGGGTGGCGTCGAGCAGGGTGACGCTGAGGAGGTCGCCGGGACGCGCGCCACGCACCTCGATGGGGCCGGTGACCACATGGGGACCGTCCTCGGCGCCGCGCGTGCGGGTCGCCGCGATCGCGATCGCGTCCTCGAGCACGTCCTCGCGTGCCACCCCGTGAGACCCGAAGAACGCGACGGGGTCGGCACCCTGGTCGGGCAGCAGGCCCTCGTGGCTGACCGTGTCGACGGTGAGCTCCGTCCCCGGGTCGACCGTCAGGACGGGCGCATCGCCGCGCTTGGGAAGGCGTCCCCAACGCACCGCCGACGGCTGCGCGGGCAGGTACACCGCATCGTCCACCCGCGCGCCGGGCTGCAGTGTGCCCTGGTAGTCGCCCACGCGGCCTCCTCCCCGTGGGTCCCCCACGGCGTGCCCTAGTCTTGGGCCGAGACTACAGCCGCCCCGGGGCGTGGCCTCGGAGCCTGACCGGGGCCCCACCCGTTCCGGAGGTCCCGTGCTCGACCGCATGCGTCGCAACCCCGCCAGCTCCCACCTGGGCTTCATGCTCGCGCTGACGTTCTCGACGGGCATCATCGACGCCGTCGGCTACCTGGGCCTCGACCGCGTCTTCACCGGCAACATGACGGGCAACGTGGTGATCCTCGGCATGGGTCTCGCGGGCGACACCGGGCTGCCGGTCGTGGGTCCGCTCATCGCGCTCGCCGGCTTCATGGGCGGCGCGGCCGTGGGCGGGCGCGTGCTGCGCGGCGCGGCGGACGGGTGGACCCCGCGCCACTCGGTGCTGTTCGGCGCGGTCGGCCTGGTGATCACGCTCGCGGCCGTCCCCGCCTCCGTGGTCGGCGAGCCGGGCGAGGCGCTGCAGTACGCGATCACGCTCGCGCTCGGCGCGGCGATGGGCTGCCAGGCGGCCGCCGCGCGGCACATCGCCGTCAAGGACGTCACCACCGTGGTGGTGACGTCGACCATCACGGGACTCGCGTCGGACTCGGTGCTGGGCAAGGGCGGTGGCCAGCCGTGGAAGCGGCGTGCCGGCGCGATCGTGCTGATCGGGCTTGGCGCGCTGGTCGGGGCGCTGCTGCTCAAGCTCCACATCGGCGCGGGCATGGCGCTGTCCGCGATCATCACGCTGACCGTCGCATGGCTGGGGCACGTGTCCCACCCGAGCCGTCTCGCACGCCTCCCCTACGACCAGGACTGACCCGCGTCAGCCGATGATCTCGTCGTCGGCGTGCGCGCCGTAGAACTCGCTCTGGCGACGCAGCAGCTCGCGCATGGTGGTGCTGCGGTCGACCCCGTACACGGTGCCGGGGAAGTCGAGCTGCTGCTGGATCGCCCACACCTCCTCGTGACGGTCCGGCGGGAGCGTGCTCGCCGGGTTGCCTGCGGCGATCCAGCCGATCGGCACCATCGCGCCCTCCGGCAGGTGGGTGTTGACCTGCACCACGCCGCGGATCCGTACCTCGCACCCGTGCGCGAGCACGGCTCCGGGGAACAGCGCGGCGCCGGTGGCGATGAAGCACTCGTCGCCCACCACCGCACCGTTGACGTGGACGTGCGGCCCGAGCACCACGGCATCGCCGATCCTCACGTCGTGGCCCGCGCGGGCCTTCACCAGCGCGTTCTCCATCACGACCGTGTCCTCGCCCACCACGATCCGGCCGTCCTCCGCGGTGAGCACCGCGCCGTGCAGCACCCGCACCCCCGGTCCGAGCACCACGTCGCCGCATACCACCGCGGTGGGCGCGACCGTCGCGGTCGGGTCGATGCGGGGCGACTTCCCTCGATGCGTGACGATCATGCACCCCATCGTAGGAAGGGCCTCCGGAACGCACGAGGGTCCCGGGGCGGACACCCCGGGACCCTCGTGACGCGTCGCGGCGCGATCAGACGGCGGACCAGCCGCCGTCCGACGGCATGATCACGCCGTTGAGGTTGACGCCGTCGTCGGACAGCAGGAAGCAGATCGACGCCGCCAACTGGTCGGGTGTGACCGGCGTGGGCAGCACGGTCATCGCCGCCATGATGCGCTCCTGCGCGAGCTCGTCGTCGAAACGCGCCTCGATGTTGGTGATCACCGGCCCGGGCGCGACCGCGTTGACGCGGATCCCGCTGGGCCCGTAGATGAACGCCGTCGACTTGGTCAGGCCGACCACCGCGTGCTTCGACGCGGTGTATGCGACGCCCGCGGCCGATCCGCGCAGGCCCGCCTCGGATGCCACGTTGACGATCGAGCCCTGTCCGGCCTCGAGCATCCGGGTGATGACGGCGCGCGACAGGCGCATCACGCCCTCGACGTTGACCGCGAACACCCGGGACCAGATCTCGTCCGTCACCGCCGCGATGCCGGACATGTTGTCCATGATCCCGGCGATGTTCGCCAGGGCGTCGATGCGATCGCCGGCGGCGTCGAGCACCCGGTCGATGTCCTCGGCCTTCGTGACGTCCGCCGTCACCACGGTGATGTCGAGGCCGTCGTGCTCGGCCGCGAACTCCGCGAGACGCCCCTCCGAGATGTCGAGGGCGATCACGCGGCCCCCCTCGCGCGCGACGCGCGACGCGGTCGCACGCCCGATGCCGGAGCCCGCGCCGGTCACCACCACGGTCTTGCCGGTGAAGCGGCCCTCGGTGATCTTCTCGACCCACTCGGGGGCCTCCACCGGTGCGGGCGACGGGGACCCGGCCGGCGCATCGTCCACCGGCGACGCCGCCGGCGCGGGTGCCGCGCCGCCGGCCATGCGACGCTCGGTCTCGGCGATCATGCCGTCGAGCATCTCCTGCGGGAAGCGGCCACCGCTGATCTTGATGAGCTTGTTCATGGAGAACCGCTTGACGGGAGCGAGCGAGCGCTCGTTCTGGCCGCCCTGGGCGAGCATCTCGCGCATCACGTCGCCTGCGACGGGGTGAGCGAGCCAGTCGGCGACCTTGGAGTCACCTGTGGGGACAGGGGTGGACATGGGGGTTCCTTTCCTCAGGGGCGGTTCACGCGCGCGCGGGCGGCGGGGCCGGGGCGGCGGTGGTCCGGGGTAGCGGGCGGCCGGGACGGAGGGACGATGCGGGCGTCAGCGGCCCGTGAACGCTCGCTTGCGCCGCATCCATGTGTCGCTCCTCGGCTCGCACCGGACAACAGTGTCCGGTTGCCTCAGCCTATACATTCTGTCCATGGCGACCAAGTCGAATCGCGGACCGGGTGCCGCGGCCGAGAACCGCGCGGCGCTCGTGGCGGCGGCGCGCGAGGTGTTCGCCGAGCAGGGCGTCGAGGGCCCCATCTCGGCGGTGGCGCGGCGCGCGGGCGTCGGTCAGGCGAGCCTGTACCGCCACTTCCCCTCGCGGGAGTCCCTCGCGTTCGCGGTGTTCGACGAGAACCTGGCGGAGATCGAGGCGCTCTCCGCGCGGCCGGGCACCACGCTGCGCGACCTGATCCACCTGGTCACGCGCCAGCTCGAGGGCAACGCCGCCGTCATCACCTACTTCGCGCGCGAGGAGGACCCGGCGCTGCGCACCCTCGAGGACCGCGTCGCGGCGACCCTCGCGCCGAAGGTCGCCACGGCGCACGAGGACGGCACCCTGGCGCCCGCGACCACGGTCGAGGACGTGGTCCTCGCGATCGGCATGATCGCCGCGCTGGTCGCGCGCGTGCCCGCGGACACGCGCCATGCGCGCGTCGAGGCGGCATGGGCGCTGCTCACGCGCGGGCTCGGCCCGGCCTGACGGCCCTACGCGGACGCGCGCACCACCAGCTCGGTCGGCAGGATCAGCTCGCGCGGCACGGTGGTCTCCCCCGCGAGCAGCCTGATCAGCATGTCGGCCATCTGCCAGCCCATCTCCCTCATCGGCTGGCGCACGGTGGTGAGCGGCACCCCCGTCGCGAGGGCTGCGGCGCTGTCGTCGAAGCCGACGATCGCGACGTCATCCGGGATCGCGATGCCACGGTCGCGCAGCACCGGCACCGCGCCGGAGGCCATGAGGTCGGAGGCGACGAACACGCCGTCCACCTGGTGGCGCGAGTCGAGGATCTCTCTCATCGCGGCCGCCCCGCCGAGCATGGTGAAGTCGCCGTCGACCACCGGCCCGGCCTCGACGCCGGCCGCGTCGAGCGCGCGGCGCCAGCCCTCGAGACGGTCGAGCGAGCCGCGCATGTTGAGCGGGCCCGCGATCGTGGCGATGCGGCGGCAGCCGCGCTCGATCAGGTGACGCGTCGCGGTCTCGGCGCCTGTCACGTTGTCGACGTCCACCACGTACGCGTCGAGTCCGGGGACCGCCGAGCGGCCACCGAAGACCACGGGCAGCGTCTCGGTGATGCGCTTGAGGAACCGGTCCGACGTGTGGTGCGACACCACGAGCGCGCCGTCCACGGCGCCGCCGCCGAGGTAGCGCATGGTCTTCCCCGACGGGTCGTTGTTCGCGACCATGAGGTTGAGCACGTAGTCGCTGTCCTCGAGCCGGGCGTCGATGCCCGCCACGATGTCCGCGAAGAACAGGTCGCCGAAGAAACGCGTGACGTCCTCGGGCGCGACCAGGGCGATCGCCTGCGACTGGTGGCTGGCGAGCGATCGCGCGGCGCGGTTGGGGACGTAGCCGAGCTCCTCGACGGCGCGGCGCACCGCCTCCGCGATGGGCGTCGACACCGACGTCGAGCCGTTCACCACGCGCGACACGGTCGCGCGCGAGACACCTGCACGCGCGGCGACGAGCTCGAGCGTGGGTGCCGGGTGCCGCCCCGGGGCGGTCACGCTGGGATCCTCATCGACGGGCATGGGACCATCCTTGCGGAGAGGGGCCCATGCCCGCCAACGGCGCGCGGCATCGCCGCTTAGCCCTTCACCGCCCCCGCCATGATGCCGGAGACCAGCTGCCGTCCGGCGAACATGAACAGGAGCAGCAGCGGCACCGTTGCCAGCAGCACACCCGCAAGCACGAGCGAGTAGTCGACGAAGTAGTTCGCCTGGAGGATCGACAGCGACACCGGGAGCGTCGGGTTCTGCGAGTCGAGCACGATGTACGGCCACATGAAGTTGTTCCAGCTGGTCACGAAGGTGAACAGGAACAGCATCGCGGCGGCCGGGCGCGCGGCCGGGAGGCCCACGTGCCAGAACGTGCGGATCATCGAGCAGCCGTCGACGCGCGCCGCCTCGATGAGCTCGGTCGGCAGCGACTGCGAGATGTACTGCGTCATCCAGAACACGCCGAACGCCGTGACGAGGCCGGGGATGATGACCGCACCGATCGAGCCGGTCCAGCCGAAGCGCTGCATGAGGATGTACAGCGGCACGATCCCGAGCTGCACGGGGACCGCCATGGTCGCGACCACCGCGACGAGCAGCGGGCCGGAGCCCTTGAAGCGGAGCTTCGCGAACGCGTAGCCGGCGAGCGTCGACAGCACCACGGTCGAGACGGCCATGGTGGTGGAGACGATGATCGAGTTGCTCAGCGCCTTCCAGAAGTTGACCGCCGGGTTGTTGATCACCGTGGCCGCGTTGGCGAGGAAGTTGCCGCCGGGGAACCACGACATGTGGGGGTCGTTGATGGTGAAGCGGTCGCCGGAGGCGATGAGGAACGACCAGTAGAACGGGAAGATCGACGCGATGAGGAACACCGCGAGCGATGCGTAGACGAACCAGCCGGGTCGCATGGTGGAGACGGCGGCGGCCCCCGTCTTCTTGCGGGTGAGGGGGTTGGTGATGGTGGTCACTTCTTCACCTTCTTGACCTTCTTCGCCTTCGCGGCGGTGTCGCCCGCGATGAAGCGCTGCGTCACCACGAAGTTGAGCAGGCCGAAGGCGACGATGATGATGAACAGGATCCACGCGACCGCGGCGGCACGGCCGAAGTCGAAGTCGACCCAGCCCATGTTGTAGAGGTACAGCGTGATGGTCTCCCACTGATGGTTCGAGCCACCCTGGCCGTTCGTGTCGTACATGCGCGGCTCGTCGAAGATCTGCAGGCCGCCGATGGTCGACGTGATGATGACGAAGATCATGGTGGGGCGGATCTGCGGGAGCGTGACGGAGAAGAACCGTCGCAGCGTGCCGGCGCCGTCGATCGCGGCGGCCTCGTAGAGGTCGCGCGGGATGGCCTGCATGGCCGCGAGGAGGATGAGGGCGTTGTAGCCCGTCCAGCGGAAGTTGACCATGGTCGCGATCGCGAAGTGGCTCGGGACGACGTCCACGTGCCACGCGATCGGCGCGATGCCCAGGTCGCCCAGCACGCCGTTGATGAGGCCGTACTTGTCGCCGAACATGTTGGAGAAGATAAGCGCGACCGCGACGGGCGCGACCACGTAGGGCAGCAGCACGCCCATCCGCCAGAACGTCTTGGCACGGATGTTCTTGTCCAGCATCGCGGCGATGAAGGTGGCGATGATGATCTGCGGCACCGAGGACAGCACGAAGATCGAGAACGTGTTGCGCAGCGACAGCCAGAACTCGCGGTCCTGCAGCACGAAGGCGAAGTTGTCGAAGCCGGTCATGGTGCCGGTGTTGCGCACCAGGTCCCAGTCCTGGAAGGAGATGAACGCCGTGTACACGATCGGGAACAGTCCGACGATGGCGAACACGATCCAGAAGGGGGCGATGTAGAGGTACGGCGAGAGCTTGACGTCCCAGCGCCCGAGGCGCTGACGCCATGTGAGAGGGGCGCGCCCGCGCGGCGGCTGGGGGGCGATCGGGGCCTCGGTCTGAGGCTGCGTGGTGGTCATGCGGTGGATCCTCTGGTGATGACGATGCGGGTGACGGGTGCGGGCCGCCCCCGAGGGAGCGGCCCGCACCGTTCAGCGTGTTAGCCGATCGCCTGCACGTCGGCCTCGAACTGGGCCCACGAGTCCGCGGCGTTCATGGTGCCCTCGTCGACGCGGCGCAGCGCGTTGACCATGGCGTCGTTCACCTGGAAGTAGTGCGAACCCTTGTAGGGCGACACCGCGACCGCGGCGGCACGCTCGGCGTAGATCTCACCGGCCGGCGCGTCGTTGAAGAACGCACGGGTGTAGCTCTGCACGGCGTCGGAGGCCGCGGCGTCGGGCGAGCTCGGGAAGGCGCCGACGTTCTCGAACGCCTTGGCCTGCTGCTCGGGGGCCGTGAGCCACGCGGCGAACTCGGTCGCCGCCTCGACGTTGGCACCGGAGGCCGGGACGGTCAGGTACGAGCCGCCCCAGTTGCCGCCGCCGTTCGGGAACGCGTTGGCGATGTCCCAGTTGCCGTCGGGGGCGTTGCCCTCGATGACGCCGAGGAACCACGCGGGGCACAGCGTCACGGCGTAGTCGCCGTTGGCCATGCCGGCCGCCCAGTCGTCGCCCCACTGCTGGAGGCCGGCCGAGAGGCCCGACTCCGACGCGGCGGTGAGCTGGTCGTAGACCGCCTTCACGTCGGGGTTGTCCAGCGCGACGATCTCGTCGGTGGCCGGGTCCTCGTAGGGAGCCTCGAGCTGGCCGATCATGCCCTGCAGCACGGCGGCGTTCTCCTCGTAGAAGCCCTTACCGGTGGCGTCGGTGTACTGCTGGCCGAGGTCGAAGAACTTGCTCCAGTCGCCGTCGATCGCGGAGGCGACCTCGGCCGGGTCGGTCGGGAGGCCGGCGGCCTCAAAGGCGTCGACGTTGTAGCAGATCGCCTCGGGGCCGATGTCGGTGCCGTACGCGATGAGGCGGCCGTCGGCGTCGGTGGCGGCCTGGACCTTCCAGTCGAGCCAGTTGCCGTCGAGCTCCGGGTTGGTGAGGTCCGCGAGCATGTCCGAGTACTGCATGGCCTCGGGCAGCCAGTCGACCTCGATCGCCTCGACGTCAGCGAGGCCACCTGGGCCGAGCTTCGTGAAGAAGTTCTCGCGGGCGGTGTTCGAGGTGTCGGCGACGTTGTAGACGATCGTGACGTTCGGGTGCAGCTCCTCGTACTCCGCGATGAGGTCGTACGCGTAGTCCGCGCCGCCCTCGGACTCGGCCGAGTAGCCGAACTGGTTGAACGTCGCGAGGGTCAGGGTGACGGGCTCGTCGCCGCTGCCGCCGGCCGCGGCCGAGTTCGAGGACTCGGGCTCGCTCGACGAGCCGCAGCCCGCGAGCGCGATGGCAAGGGTCGCGGCTCCCGCGGCGAACCCGAACGTGGTCTTGCGTCGTGAGAGGCTCACGTTCACTCCTTTGTGTGTGTCCGTACTGCTGTGCGGTGACCGTGAGAGCGCTCTCGTTGTGAGAGCGCTCTCTCGCATCGCGATCAACGTATTGCCCACCCCGGGACGCTGTCAAACCGTTTCGACCGCGCGTGACACTTTCGTGGCCGAAACGTTACGAATCGAGAACGGGCGGGTGCGGAGGGACGATGCTCGGGTCACCGGATCGTGACGTCTCGACCCTTGCGAGGGGCCGGCTCGCACGGCCATGATCACCCTGTGAGGACTCTCCTAGCAGGAGTGACGCTGGTAGCGGTCGCGGCGTGCGCGGCGTGCGCGGGGCCCGCGCACCAGGACATCGACGCGCCCGACAGCCCCGTCGCCCGCTACGACTGGGACCCGCGCGACGGCGGGATGGCGGCGTTGCTCGAGGGCGAGCTGCGCCTCGAGGGCGACTGCCTCTACGTGGGCGAGGCCGTCGCGGCCTTCCCCCGATCGCTCGCGACATGGGACTCCCGACCCCAGTACCTGTCCTACGGGGGAGCGACCTACGCCGTCGGGGACACCGTCTCCGCCGGCGGTGGGTTCGTCGACGCGACCACCGCGGAGGACGTGGTGGTCCCGGACGGCTGCGTGCTCAACGAGTGGAACGAGGTCTTCCTGGTCCAGGACGAGGACCTCGAGCCGTACGCCGGCTGACGGGTCGGCCGCCGCTACCGCGCGAGGGTCGCCTGGCCCAGCACGCGGGATCCCTGGTAGATCACCAGCGACTGACCCGCGGCGACCCCGCGCATCGGCTCCTCGAGCGCGACGGTAACCCGCGCATCGTCCCTCCGGACGGTGGCGGGGACGGGCGCGCCGTGCGCGCGGACCTGCACCTCGACCGGCGTCTCGTCCGCGGCGGGGACGTCCGGCGCGAGCCACACGACCTGCTCCCCCATCAAGGTGCGCACGCTCAGCAGCGTCTCCGGGCCGACGGTCACCACGTTGCGCGCGGTGTCGACGCCGGTGACGTAGCGCGGGGCGCCGTCCGCCGCCGGGCGCGGCAGGCGCAGGCCCTTGCGCTGGCCCACGGTGAAGGCGTACGCGCCCTCGTGCCCGCCCACGACCTCGCCGTTCTCGTCCACGATGTCGCCGGGCCGCTCCCCCAGCTCGCGCGCGAGGAAGCCCTTGGTGTCGCCGTCGGCGACGAAGCAGATGTCGTACGAGTCGGGCTTGTTCGACACGCCGAGCCCGCGCGCGACGGCCTCCGCACGGACCTCCGCCTTGGAGGCGACGGTGCCGAGCGGGAACATCGCGCGCGCCAGACGGTCCGCGCCCATCACCGCGAGCACGTAGCTCTGGTCCTTGGCGGCGTCCGCGGCGCGGTGGAGCTCCCTCACGCCGTCCTCGCGCAGGTCGATCCGCGCGTAGTGGCCGGTGCAGACCGCGTCGAAGCCGAGCGCGATGCCGCGCTCGAGCAGGGTGTCGAACTTGATGTGCTCGTTGCAGCGCACGCACGGGTTCGGGGTGCGACCGGCGGCGTACTCCGAGAGGAAGTCGGCGACCACGGTGTCGTGGAACTCGTCGGACAGGTCCCACACGTAGTACGGGATGCCGAGACGGTCGGCCGCACGCGCGGCGTCGTTCGCGTCCTCGAGGCTGCAGCAGCCGCGCGAGCCGTTGCGGTGCTCCGCTCGGCTGCGGGACAGCGCCATGTGCACGCCCACCACGTCGTGGCCCGCGTCCTTCGCGCGCGCGGCCGCGACGGCGGAGTCGACCCCGCCGGACAGGGCGGCGAGCACGCGCATGGGGGACCTCCTGGGATGGGACCCGACAAGTGTACGAGGCCGCCCGGCGCGGGACGATGCGGCGGCCGGGACCGCGGTCAGCGGCGGCCGATGCGCCGCTCGAGCTCCGCCACGTCCCGCGCGACGGCGTGGACGAGGGTCGCCCGCCGGTCCTCGTCGGCGCGGTCGGTCGTGAAGGTCACGGCGATCGCGGCGACCGGCCAACCCGTGTGGTCGCGCACCGCGACGGCGACCGAGGACAGGCCCGGCGTCACATCGCCGTCCTCACGGGCATGGCCACGCGCCCGCGTGTCGCGGATGAGCGCCTTGAGCTCGCGGTACGACCGCGGGGAGCCCTCCGGCGCCGCCGCGAAGGCGGCCCGTCCCGGGAACGTCGCGCGGATCTGGGCGTCGGGCAACGCCCCGAGCATCGCGCGGCCCGTCGCGGTCGCGAGCGCGGGCAGGCGCACGCCCACGTCGGTGACCAGCGTGGGCCGCCGCGGCGCCCGCTCCTCGACCAGGTAGACCACGTCGCGGCCCTCGAGGACCGCCAGGTGCGCGGACTCGCCCACGCGGTCGACGAGCCCGGCGAGCACGGGCGCACCCAGGCGGGTGAGCGGCTGCTGACGCGCGTAGCCCGATCCGAGCTCGTGCGCCGCGACGCCGAGGCCGTACCGGGACTCCTCCGGGAGGTGGACCACGTAGCCGTGGTCGATCATCGCGGCAAGCTGCCGGTACAGCGAGGCGCGCGGGATGCCCAGCGCGGTCGCGAGCGCGCCCGCCGAGACGGGGCCCCGCTGGCGGCCCAGGTGCGTGAGGATCGCGAGCGCCTGGTCGACGGCCGGCGCGGACGGGCGGGGCAGCGCAGAGGTTTCCGACACGTCACCAGTCTCACATATGAGACACGACCCTCACTCTGCGGGCCCCGAGCGCACGGCTCCGGCTCTTTCATGGAGCCATGACCCTCGCCACCCACGTCGCCGCCGTCACTCTCGGCACCGGCGCGCCCACCCCCGCCGAGGTGGTCGCGATCGCACGCGATGACGCCCGCATCGTCCTCGACCCCGCCGCGCTCGACTCCATGGCGGCCAGCCGCGCGGTCATCGAGTCGCTCGCCGCCGACCCGCAGCCGCACTACGGGGTCTCGACCGGATTCGGTGCGCTCGCCACCACGTTCATCGACCGCGACCGCCGCGCGCAGCTCCAGCAGAGCCTGGTCCGCTCCCATGCCGCCGGCACGGGCCCCGAGGTCGAGCGGGAGGTGGTCCGCGCCCTCGCGACGCTGCGCCTGTCGACGCTGCTCACGGGCCGCACCGGCGCCCGCCCTCAGGTCGCGGAGACCTACGCGGCGATGCTCGACGCGGGCATCACCCCGGTGGTGCATGAGTACGGCTCGCTCGGCTGCAGCGGTGATCTGGCGCCGCTGTCCCACGTGGCGCTGGCCGTCATCGGCGAGGGTCCGGTGCGCGACGCGACGGGCACCCTGATGAACGCGGCGGAGGCGCTCGCCGCCGCCGGCATCACGCCGGTCGCGCTCGAGGAGAAGGAGGGCCTGGCCCTCATCAACGGCACGGACGGCATGCTCGGGCAGCTGATCCTCGCGCTCGCCGACCTCGACCGCCTGGTCACCACGGCGGACATCACGGCGGCGATGAGCGTCGAGGCGCTGCTGGGGTCCGACTCCCCGTTCGCGGCCGACCTCCAAGCGCTGCGTCCGCACCCGGGCATCGCCGACGCCGCGGCGAACATGCGCCGCGTCCTGGCAGGCTCGCCGGTCGTCGCCAGCCACCAGGGTCCCGGATGCACGCGCGTCCAGGACGCGTACTCGCTGCGCTGCGCCCCCCAGGTCGCCGGCGCGGTGCGCGACACCATGGCCCACGCGCGACTGGTCGCCTCGCGCGAGCTGGCCGCCGCCGTCGACAACCCGGTGGTCACCCCCGACGGCCGCGTCGAGTCCAACGGGTCGTTCCACGGCGCTCCCGTCGCGTACGTCCTCGACTTCCTCGCCATCGCGGTGGCGGACCTCTCCAGCATGTCCGAACGCCGGATCGACCGCCTGCTCGACCCCGCCCGGAACCACGGGCTGCCGCCGTTCCTCGCGCACGAGGTCGGCGTGGACTCCGGGCTGATGATCGCCCAGTACACGGCCGCGGGCATCGTGTCCGAGCTCAAGCGCCTCGCCGCGCCCGCGTCCGTGGACTCGATCCCGTCCTCGGCGATGCAGGAGGACCACGTGTCGATGGGCTGGCATGCGGCCCGCAAGCTGCGTGCCGCGATCGACGGGTTGGCGCGCGTGCTCGGGATCGAACTGCTCGCCGCCTCGCGCGGCCTCGCGCTGCGCGCGCCGCTCACGCCCGCGGTGGCCACCGGTGCCGCGGCCGCCCTCGTCGCGGAGGTCGCCCGGCCGGGCGCCGACCGCTTCCTCGCCCCCGAGGTGGAGGCCGCCGGCGCGGCCGTCCGCTCGGGCGACGTCGTCCGCGCGGTCGAGGACCGCATCGGCCCGCTCCACCACGCGTAAGGAACCCTGATGACCGAGACGCCCCTCCGCACCGTCCGCTCCCCCCGCGGCACCGCGCTCACCGCGAAGTCCTGGCAGACCGAGGCACCCATGCGGATGCTCATGAACAACCTCGACCCCGAGGTCGCCGAACGCCCCGAGGACCTGGTGGTGTACGGCGGCACCGGCCGCGCCGCGCGCAGCTGGGAGGCCTACGACGCGATCGTCGAGACCCTCAAGGACCTCGAGGCCGACGAGACTCTCCTGGTCCAGTCCGGCAAGCCGGTCGGCGTGTTCCGCACCCACGAGTGGGCGCCGCGCGTGCTCATCGCGAACTCCAACCTCGTGGGCGACTGGGCGACGTGGCCGGAGTTCCGCCGCCTCGAGGCGCTCGGCCTCACCATGTACGGCCAGATGACCGCGGGTTCGTGGATCTACATCGGCACCCAGGGCATCCTCCAGGGCACGTACGAGACCTTCGCCGCCGCCGCGCGCCAGCGCGCCGAGCGCGAGGGCCGCGACCCGCGCACCGCCTCGCTCCGCGGCACGCTCACCCTCACGGGCGGCGCCGGCGGCATGGGCGGCGCGCAGCCGCTCGCCGTCACGCTCAACGAGGGCGCGTGCCTCATCGTCGACGTCGACGCGAGCCGCCTCGAGCGACGCGTCGCGCACGGCTACCTCGACGTGGTCGCGTCCTCGCTGGACGATGCGGTGGCCCGCGCCGTCGCGGCACGCACCGAGGGCGTCGCGCTGTCCGTCGGCGTCGTCGGCAACGCCGCCGAGGTCTTCCCCGAGCTCCTGCGTCGCGGGGTCCCGATCGACCTGGTGACCGACCAGACCTCCGCGCACGACCCGCTGTCCTACCTGCCCGTCGGGTACACGGTCGAGGAGTGGCACGCGCGCGCCGAGGCCGACCCCGAGGGCTTCACCCGGGACGCCCGGGCCTCGATGGCCGCGCACGTGGAGGCCATGGTCGGCTTCATGGACGCCGGCGCCGACGTGTTCGACTACGGCAACTCGATCCGCGCCGAGGCGCAGCTGGGCGGCTACGACCGCGCCTTCGCCTTCCCCGGCTTCGTGCCCGCGTACATCCGCCCGCAGTTCGAGGAGGGCCGCGGCCCGTTCCGCTGGGCCGCGCTGTCGGGCGACCCCGAGGACATCGCGAAGACCGACCGCGCGCTCATGGAGCTCTTCCCGGAGCACGAGTCCCTCCACCGCTGGCTCACCGCCGCGGGCGAGAAGGTCCACTTCGAGGGCCTGCCCGCGCGCATCTGCTGGCTCGGCTACCAGGAGCGTCACCTTGCGGGCCTCAAGTTCAACGAGATGGTCGCGTCGGGCGAGCTGTCCGCGCCGATCGTCATCGGCCGCGATCACCTCGACTCGGGCTCCGTGGCGTCGCCGTACCGCGAGACCGAGGCCATGAAGGACGGCTCGGACGCGATCGCCGACTGGCCGCTGCTCAACGCGCTGCTCAACACCGCCTCGGGCGCGACCTGGGTGTCGCTGCACCACGGCGGCGGCGTGGGCATCGGCCGCTCGATCCACGCGGGCCAGGTGATCGTCGCGGACGGCACCGACCTGGCCGCGGAGAAGATCGCGCGCGTGCTGGTCAACGACCCCGGCACGGGCGTCATGCGCCACGTCGACGCCGGCTACGAGCACGCCAAGGATGTCGCGCGCGAGCGCGGCCTGCGCGTGCCGATGCTGGACGCCTGATGACGGCCACCACCACGGCGATCGACGCGGTCGCCGCGCTCGCGGAGCTCGCACCCATCGGTGCGGATGGGACGCGCGGCGGCTGGTCGCGCCACCTCCTGGACGAGGCGGACCGCGACATGCGGGCGTGGTTCGAGCGCACCGCATCGTCCCTGGGTCTCGCGGTCGAGACGGACGCCAACGCCAACCAGTGGGCCACCTGGGCACCCGACGGCGCGACCGGACCGGCGGTGGCCACCGGCAGCCACCTCGACTCGGTGCCCGGCGGCGGCCCGCTCGACGGCCCGCTCGGCGTGGTGTCGGCGTTCGCGGCCGTCGCGCGTCTCCAAGCCGACGGTCATGCGCCCGCCCGCCCGATCCGGGTCGCGAACTTCGCCGAGGAGGAGGGCGCCCGGTTCGGGGTCCCGTGCCTGGGCTCGCAGCTGCTCGCCGGCGAGCTCGGCTCCGACCGCGTCCGAGCGCTCACCGACGCGACGGGTGTTACCTGCGCGGCGGTGCTGGAGGCCGGAGGGATCGACCCGGCCGGCATCGGCCGGGACGCCGCGCGCCTCGCCGACATGGCTCTCTACCTGGAGCTTCACGTCGAACAGGGCCGCCAGCTCGCGCCGCTCGACGCCCCCGTGGGGATCGCGACGAGCATCCTCGCGCACGGCCGCTGGCGCGTCACCGTGACGGGCCGCGGCGACCACGCGGGCGCGACCGAGCTCGCGTCGCGGCACGACCCGATGATGGTCGCGGCCGCGACCGTCCGTGCCGCCCGCGGGCGCGCCCTCGCCGCCGCACCGCCCACCCGCTCGCGCGCGACCGTCGGCAAGCTCCAGGTGATCCCAGGAGGCTCCAACGCGATCGCGTCCGAGGTGCGGCTGTGGATCGACGCGCGCGCCGAGCACGACGCGGACGTGCGGGACCTGGTCGCGCGGATCGTCGCCGACGCCGAGGCCGCCGCGCGCGCCGAGGGCTGCTCGGTGACGGTCGCCGAGGAGTCCTTCTCCGCGCGCGTCGAGTTCGACCCCGCCCTCGCCGACCGCGTGGGCGACGCGCTCGCGCCCGGCTTCGGCGCGGTCCCGCGCATCCCCACGGGCGCGGGACACGACGCCGGCGTCCTGGCAGCACACCTGCCCACCGCGATGCTGTTCGTGCGCAACCCCGATGGCGTCTCCCACTCGCCGCACGAGGGCGCCTCGGAGGCCGACATCCGCGCGGGCGTCGACGCGCTCACCGCGGCGCTGCGCGCCCTGACCTCGGGGGATGCCCGGTGAGGGTCGCGGTCGGCTCGCTGGTCCTGTCGGAGGACGTCCGTCACGACGTCCTCGTGGAGATGGACGATGCGGGCGTCGTGACCGCCATCGAGGCGGCCGGGGCGGGCGTCGCCGCGGATCTGGCGGTCGACGTCGCCGCGCCCGCCTTCGCGAACACCCACAGCCACGCGTTCCACCGGCTGCTGCGCGGCCGCACCAACGGCGCGGGCGGCGACTTCTGGCGCTGGCGCGACGTCATGTACGGGGTCGCCGGGACGCTCGACCCCGACGGTCTGCGCGCCGCCGCGACCGCGGTGTACGCCGAGATGGTCGCCGCCGGATACTCCGCCGTGGGCGAGTTCCACTACCTCCACCACCGCCCCGACGGCACGCCGTACCCGGACCACGCCATGGAGCTCGCGCTCGCCGAGGCGGCGGACGCGGCGGGCATCCGGCTCACCCTGCTCGACACCGTGTACCTGCGCGGCGGCTTCGACGCCGAGCTCGAGGGCGCGCAGCGACGCTTCTCGGACGGCTCGCTCGAGCGCTGGCATGAGCGCTGGCATGCGCTGGACGATGCTCTGCGCGCCTCCCACCCGGACGTCACCCTGGGCGCCGCGCTCCATTCGGTGCGCGCGGTCGCGCCCGACCACCTTGCCTACGCGGTCGCGGGCCTGCCGCACGACGTCCCGCTCCACGTCCACCTGTCGGAGCAGACCCGCGAGAACCAGGACTGCCTGGCCGCGACGGGGCTCACCCCCACGGGTCTGCTGGACCGCGCGGGCGCGCTCGACGCCCGCACCACGGTGGTGCACGCGACGCACGTCACCGATGTCGACGTCGCGACGCTCGGCGCCGCGCGCGTGTCCGTGTCGATGTGCCCCTCCACGGAGGCGGACCTGGGCGACGGGCTGGGCCGCGCCGAGGCGCTGCGGGACGCAGGCGCGCGGCTCACGGTCGGCTCGGACCAGAACGTGGTGATCGACCCGTTCGACGAGCTGCGGCGTCTCGAGGGAGGCGCGCGCCTCGCGTCGCACCGGCGCGGGGTCCTCTCCCCCGCCGAGCTGTGGCGCGCCGGCACCGTCGACGGGCACGGGGCGCTCGCCCCGCGCGGCGCCCCGTGGCAGGAGCCCCGCCTCGGCCACCCGTGCGACCTCGTGATCCTCGACGCACGGTCCCCGCGCACCGTGGGCTCGGACCCGCGGGAGCTGGTGCTGACCGCGTCCCCGGCCGACGTCCTCGGGACGGTCGTACGGGGCCGTCACCGGGCATCGTCCACCCTGCGCGACCTCGCGGTCGCCGCGTACCCCCGAACGGAGCGCGCGCATGGCCGCTGAGGCGATCGTCAACATCGGCGTCCTGGCCACCATGGACGAAGGCGAGGGACTCATGGGCCTCCGCCGCGACGGCGCCGTGGTCATCGACGACGGGCGCATCGCGTGGGTCGGGGCGTCGTCGAACGCCCCGGCGGCGGACGCATCCTTCGACGCCGGCGGCGCCGCCGTCATCCCCGGGTTCGTCGACTCGCACACCCACGCGGTGTTCGCCGGCGACCGTGCGGCGGAGTTCGACGCCCGCATGTCGGGTGCGCGCTACACGGCGGGCGGCATCCGCTCGACCGTGGCCGCGACGCGCGGGGCCTCGACGGAGGAGCTGACCTCACGCACGCAGCACCTGCTCGACGAGGCCCTGCGCCAGGGCACCACCACCGCGGAGATCAAGAGCGGGTACGGCCTCGACGTGGCGACCGAGCGCCGCCTGCTCGAGGTGGCCGCTCGCTTCACCGAGGAGACCACCTTCCTGGGCGCGCACGTGGTCGCACCCGAGATGGCCGACCGTCGCGGCGAGTACGTCGACCTGGTCGCGGGACCGATGCTCCGGGCCGCCGCTCCCCTGGCGCGATGGATCGACGTGTTCTGCGAGGAGGGCGCGTTCGACGTCGACGAGACGCGGCGGATCCTGGCCGCCGGGCGCGCCGCGGGGCTCGGGCTGCGCCTGCACGCGAACCAGCTCACGATGTCCGGTGCGGCGGCGCTCGGCGTCGAGCTGGGCACCGCGAGCATCGATCACTGCACCTTCCTCTCGGACACGGATGTCGACGCGCTCGCCGCGTCCGACACCGTCGCCACCTTCGTGCCCGGCGCCGAGTTCTCCACGCGCCAGCCCTATCCCGGCGTCGAGCGGCTGCGGGACGCGGGAGCGACCTGGGCGATCGCGTCCGACTGCAACCCGGGCTCCTCCTACACGACGTCGATGCCGTTCTGCATCGCGCTCGCGGTGAGGGAGATGGGGATGACCCCGGGCGAGGCGATCCGGGCGGCGACGCTCGGCGGCGCGCGGGCGCTGCGCCGCGACGACGTGGGCCGCATCGCGGTGGGCGCGCGCGCCGACCTGGTGCTGCTCGACGCGCCCGACCCGGTGCACCTCGCCTACCGGCCCGGGGTCCCCCTGGTGTCGCGTGTGTGGCGCGACGGGCAGGCGGCGACCCGCTGGACCAAGCGGGTCGCCTGACGTCACAGGCCCGACGCGGCGCGCGCCCGGGCGACCGCGTCCGGGAGGGCGGCGAGCACGGTGGCCACGTCCGCCTCGGCGGTCGTGCGGCCCAGGCTGAGGCGCAGCGTGCACGCCGCGTCCTCGGGTGACCAGCCCATGGCCATCGCGACATGGCTCGACTGCACCACCCCCGCCGTGCACGCGGATCCCGAGCTGGCCGCGACGCCCGCGGCGTCGAGCAGGAACAGCACGGACTCCGCGCGCGCACCAGGGATGACGCAGTGGACGATGCCGGGGAGACGCCGCGCGGCATCGAGGGGTCCGGTGACGGTGGCCTCGGGGACGCGCGAGCGAAGGCCCTCCACCAGGTGCGTCCTCAGCCGCTCGACCCGGGCGCGCTCGGAGGCCCGCTCGGCCACCGCATCGTCCACCGCCGTGGCGAACGCCGCCGCACCGGGCGCGTCGAGCGTGCCCGACCGCACGGACCGCTGCTGCCCCCCGCCGTGCGCGAGCGGCTCGAGCGGGAGGCCCCGCCGCGCCACCAGCGCGCCCACGCCCACCGGGCCGCCCACCTTGTGCGCGGACACCGTCACCGCGTCGAGGCCCGAGCGGTGGAGGTGCACGTCGAGGTAGGGCAGCGCCTGGACCGCGTCGGCGTGGACCGGCACCCCGTGCGCGGCCGCGAGCGCGACCACGTCCGCGAGCGGTTGGACGGCGCCGACCTCGTTGTTCGCCCACATCACCGACACCGCGGAGGCCTCGTGGTCGAGAGCGGTGTCCAGGGCGTCGAGGTCGAGGACGCCGGCGGGGTCCACCCCGATCTCGATCAGCTCGGCGTCGCGGCGGTGCGCGAGCCAACGGGCGGGGTCGAGCACGGCGTGGTGCTCGACCGAGGACACGATGAGGCGCCGCCGCGCGGGATCCTGCGCGGCCCGGCCCCAGTGGAGGCCCTTCACCGCGAGGTTGTCCGCCTCCGTACCGCCGGAGGTGAGGATGACCTCGGGGGCGTCGGCGCCCACGGCCGCGGCGATGCGCTCGCGTGCGTCCTCGACGATGGCCCGCGCACGCCGTCCGGCCGCGTGCAGGGAGGACGGGTTGCCGAGCTGGCGGGAGGCCTCGATCCAGGCCTCGCGGGCGGTGTCGCGCAACGGCGTGGTCGCGGCGTGGTCGAGGTACGTCACCCGGCCCAGTCTAGGAACCGCGCGCGCGTTCTTCCCGGCGCGCCCGCCGGGCGCTACCGTGAGCGCAACGGCGAGGGGGCGGGCATGGATCAGAGCTACCACGATCACCTGGCGGCGCAGGCGCACCTCCAGCACGAGGCGATCGCCCGGATGCATCACCAGCAGGCGATGGACGATGCCGCGGCCGCCTCGGGCGTGGCCCAGCCCCTCGCGTTCCGGCGGCACCGCTCGGGCGACGCGCCGCTCGACGGACCGTCGCCCGGCGCCCGTCGCGCGGGCCTCGTGATCGCGATCGTCTTCGGGGTCGTGTTCCTGGCGATGTTCGCCGCTGTGGCGTCCGTCATCGTGCGGTCATGGACCGAGGTGTCCGGCTCCCAGCCATGGATGACGGAGGACGGCGCCTGGTTCGAGACCGAGGACGGCACCGTGTGGATCCCGGACGAGGACCTGCCGACCCTGCCGTGAGACGACGAGGGCCGGGCCCCGGGGTGGTGAACCCCGAGACCCGGCCCGTCGATACGGCTACTGTGCGAGCCGCGACTGCGAGTACACCCAGGCGTTGAGGTAGCCGGGCTTGCTGGCGATGACCCTCACCTTGATGCGGTGACCACGGTCGGCCTTGCGCAGCGTGTACTTCTGGCCGGTCGCGTTCTTGATCGGCTCACCGTCCCGCAGCCACTGGTAGGTGACGTCGGCGGGCTTGGGCGACCAGCCGGCCGCCTCGACGCCGATCCGGTTGCCCACCTTGACGGTGCCCGTGAGACTCGGACGATCCGGCTTGGCCCACACCCGCGGCACCGCGAAGGCGTCCGACCTCACCGTGCGGTCGGCGTAGCCGTCGAGCGACGCCGTGACCTGGACGCGGAGGTTCTTGCCCCGGTCCTTGCCCTTGACCGTATAGGTGGCGTCGGTCGCGCCCTTGATGGGCGTCCCGTTGCGCAGCCACTGGTAGGTGAAGGACTCCGGCTCGGGCGCCCACGCGCCGGTGCGCGCCTGGAGGACCTGGCCCGCGCGGGCCTTACCGGCGATGGTCGGCTTCGGCGCGGCGGTGAACTCCGCCGGGCCGTCGGTCACGTCGATCGCGATCGCGAAGGACGTGCCGGTGACGTCGCCCGCGACCTCGAGGAGCTGGCGCCCCTCGAGCCCGGCGGGGATGGTGACGGTGACGGACGCGGTGCCGTGCTCGTCGAGCGCGTCGGTGGGGAGCGTGTTGGTCACCGGGAAGGTGCCGAGCTCCTCGCCGTCCAGGCTCACCACGACGTTGTCGTCGGTGAGGTCCGTCGCCGCCGTGAACATGAGCGAGGTGAGATCGAAGGAGAGCTCCTCGCCCGCCGCGGCCTCGAGCGTGCCGGCCCGGAGGCCGATCGCGCGCTGGTCGTACGCGGTGCCGAGCGACCCGAGCGCGTCGAGGTAGTCGACCATCGCGTTGAGGTCGATGCGCCCGGAGTCCGCCTTGTCGGCGCCCTCCGCGAAGGTGGCGAAGTTGTCGCCGCCGCCGCCGAGGAACGAGTTGACCGTGACGGTGAACGAGTCCGTCGGCGCGATCTGCTCGCCGTCGAGCCACATCTGGAGGATGCGCTCACCCGCGGGCGCCGTCGCGTCGTAGGTGTACTCGAAGCCGTCCGAGACACCCAGGCGGAGGAACGGACGCGACGAGCCCGCGGGCTGCCACTGCTCCTCGAGCACCGCGGCGATCTGCTCGCCGGTCAACGTCATGGTCACCAGCGTGTTGGCGAAGGGCTGGACGCTCGCCGCCTGCTTGAACGTGATCGGTCCGGTGCCGCCCGCGTCGCCACCGATCATGTCGGCGCGGAGGCCGCCGGGGTTCATGAACGCGATCTGCGCGCCCAGCCCCTCGGTGGCCCAGCGCTGCACCTCGGCCACGGCGTTGCCGAGCGTCGACTCGGCACCGCGGGTGCCGCCGTAGGAGCCGCCCGCGTTCCGCGCACGGTAGAGAGGTGCGGACATGTCGCCGAGGACCTCGGCGCCCAGGACGTCGGCATCCGCCTGCGCCTTGGCGACGATCTCCTGGACGTCGGCGTCGGCCTCGAACGCACCCACGAGCGCGCACGACGTGGTGCAGGTCGGGTCCGCCTTCCTGGTCAGGCTGACCGTGTCGGAGTCGATCCGCAGCAGCTCGTGGGTCGAGTCGTCGAACACGAACACCAGCTGGTCGAGGTTCATGCCGTACTGGCCTGCGGAGACCACGGGACGCTCGGTGACCGCGCGGCCCTCCTCGGCCCACTGCGCCACCGGGACCCGGTGGTTGTAGGACAGGTGCGTGTGGCCGGAGATGACGGCGTCGATGCGAGGCGAGAGCTCGGAGAGCATCGTGCCGAAGTTGTTCGACGTGTCGACGGCGTCCTCGTAGCGGGTGGTGGGCGCGCCCTCGTGCACCAGCAGGAGGGTGCTGTCGACGCCCTCCTCCGCGAGCGCCTCCGCGGCGCGGTTGGCGGCGAGCGCCTCGTCCTCGAACTCGAGGCCCGCGATTCCGGTGGGCGACACGAGCGAGGGGGTCTCCTCGGTGACGACGCCGATGAAGCCGAGCCTCACGTCGTCGTCCGGGGTGTCGGTGCCGTTGTCGAACGTGGCGATCCACGTCTCGGGCAGGGCGGCCGATCCGTCCTCCGCGTTCCGCACGTTGGCGCCCAGGTACTCCCAGGTGGCGCCGCCGAACGGGTTGTCCGTGGCGTCGTAGGGGGCCAGGATGCGGTCGGTCAGGTCGGCGAAGCCCTGGTCGAACTCGTGGTTGCCCACGGCCGACACGTCGAGGCCCATCGCGTTGAGCGCGTCGATCGTCGGCTTGTCCTGCGAGATGAAGCTCTCGAAGGTCGAGGCGCCCACCAGGTCGCCCGCGGCCGTGAACACCGAGTTGGCGAAGCCGGACTCGAGCTCGGCGACAGCGCCGGCCATCACCGCGGCGCCGGCCTCGCCGTTCGCGAGGGTCGGCAGGATGCGGCCGTGGAAGTCGTTGGTGCCGAGCACCTGGACGCGGGTGGCGCCGAGCTCGAGACCGATGAGCACGGGGTCGTGGTCGGACGTGCGGTACATGTCGGCCGCGTAGAGGTCCTCGAGCTGCGCCGCGGACTTGTACTCGGTGTTGTAGTCGAGCACGGTCGGCTCGTCCGCATTGATGTGCAGGTGCGCGGCGTCCGTCACCTGCGCCGCCATCGACGGCGAGGCGAAGGCGTAGTCGAGCGAGCCCCACTGGCCGTCGTACACGTACGAGTAGTCGTCCGCGAGCTCGGCGTAGCCGGCCTCACGGAGCACCCGGATCGGGTCCTCCTGGCCGTACGAGTTGAGGTCGCCCACGAGGATGTAGTCGTCGTCGCCGACGCCGGTCGGGTCCGTGTCGAGCCAGTTCACGACGGCCTCCGCCGCCGCGGTGCGCGCGCCGTTCCAGCAGCTGGCGCCGTCGCCCTGGTCGGCGTTCTCGCCGGTCGCGGGGCAGGATCCCTTGGACTTCCAGTGGTTCGCGACCACGGTGAAGGCCTCACCCTCGCCGTCCTCGAACGTCTGGGCGACCGAGGGGCGGTTGTTGGCGTCGTCGAAGGTCGGGTCCACCGAGTCGTCGAGGACCGCGAGGTCGCCGGCCTCGGATACCGCGGCGGAGTCGTAGAGGAATCCGACGCGGATGGTGTCCGTGCCCACGACGCCGGTGTCGACGTAGGACCACGACGCGGCGCCTGTGGCCTCGTTCATCGCATCCGCGAGCGCCGCGAGGGGCTCCACGCCCGGGGTGTTCTCGAGCTCGGCCATGCCGATGACGTCCGCGTCGAGCGCGACGAGCGCCTCGACCAGCTTGTCGGTCTGACGCTCCAGCTCCTCGGCGGAGTCCGCGCCGCGGCACTCCTGCTTCGCGCCGTCCGGACCGCAGATCGCGCCCGAGCCGGTGGTGAGGAAGTAGTTGAGCACGTTGAACGCCGCGACCTTGACGTCGCCGCCCACCTCGGGCGCCTCGGTCGGGCGCGGGTTCGCGGAGTGGAAGTCGGGGGTCGCCGCGGCGGCGTCGACCGGACGGATCCGCCACGCGTTCGGCGACGCGGACGCGCCGCCCCACGTGTAGGTGAGCACGCCGGTCAGCCCGGTGACGGTGTCGCCGCCGCGGAGCGGGTTCTCCGCGGTCAGCGGCTCGCCGCCGCGGCCCATGGGGTCGAGGTTCTGCGCGTTGGTGACGTCGTCGACCTTGATGCGGTCGAGGTCGTTGGCGGCCTGCAGCGCGACGGCCTCGTCGCCGGGCTCGACCACCGCGGTCGGCTGGTCGAGCCTGCCGTCGCCGGCGACGGTCACCTCGTTGAAGCGGCCGAGCAGGTAGGTCTCGGTGACCGTGAGCTCCTGGGGAAGCTCCACGAGCATGCCCTCGTAGCGCTCGGCGAACGCGGCATCGGCGAACGGCAGCTCCACCTCTGTCGGCGTCACGCTCGCGCCGGACTCGAGGACCTCGACCGTGGCCGAGCCGAGCTGGGTCTGGCCCTGGTACTCGGCGACGACGCCGGTGACCGTGACCACGTCGCCCACCGCGACGGAGTCGTTCGAGCCGTTGAACACGAAGACCGCCTCGGAGGTGGTCGGGTCGGCGTCCCGATCGTCGTCGCGGGACTGGACGTAGAAGCCGCGAAGCGTCGGGCTCGCGCCCTCGTAGTCGCCGACGACGACGCCCTCGACGGTCACGGTCCGGCCCACCAGCGGGCTGGTGTCGGTGGTGCCCTGCACGGCCGAGATCGGCGTGACAGGGTCGGCGGCCGAGGCCGGCAACGCCGCGAGGACGGAGACGCCGAGGGCGCCGAGGATGGACGCTGCGCTCGCTCGGCGCAGGGCTGGGGATGGTGTGAGAGTCACGCGTTCGACGCTATTGAGGCCCTGGAAACAGTTCGCGTCGGCGTGGTGAACCTCACGTGGCCCGGTGATGAACACTTGGCAACCAGTAGACTCGCGCGCCAGCGCGACCCGGGAGCCGCGCGCGCTAGCGTGGCGGGAGACCCCTCCATCCAGCGAAGGAGCGCCCATGTCCGTCTGGTTCGTCACCGGCTGCTCGACCGGGATCGGCCGCGCCACCGCGGAGAGGGCCGCCGCGGCCGGCCACCGCGTGGTCGCCACCGCGCGCCGCCCCGAGACCCTCGACGACCTCGTCGCCGCGTTCCCCGACACGGTCCTCGCCCTCCCGCTCGAGGTGAGGGACGATGCGGCGGTCGCCGCCGCCGTCGAGGCCGCCCTGGCGCGGTTCGGGCAGGTCGACGTGCTGGTCAACAACGCCGGCATCGGCTACTTCTCGACGATCGAGGAGTCCGACCCGGTCGACGCCCAGGAGGTGATGGACGCCAACTTCTGGGGCGCGGCGAAGGTCACCACCGCGCTCCTGCCGCACCTGCGCGAGCGGCGCGCGGGTCACGTCTTCACGGTGTCCTCGATCGCCGGCGTGCGCGGCTCGGCGGGGCTCGGCTACTACTGCGCGTCGAAGTTCGCGGTGTCGGGGTTCATGGAGGCTCTCGCGGCGGAGGTCGCCCACCTGGGCATCCGGGTGACGCTGCTCGAACCGGGCCCCATCCGCACGCTGTGGATCCCGAGCGGCGCGAAGAACGAGGAGATCCTTCCCGATTACGCGCCGGTGATGGAGCCCTTCTGGGACCGCATCCACTCGCTCCCCGGCAACCAGCCCGGCTCGCCCTCGGCCGCCGCGGAGGCGATGCTGCGCCTGGCCGAGGATCCCGAGCCGCCGCTGCACCTCATCTGCGGCGCGCACGCGGTCACCCAGACCCGGGCCAAGCTCGCTCGACTCGGCGCCGAGGTGGATCGGTGGGAGGATCTCTCCCTCACCATCGACAAGGAGGACTGAGCCATGGCAGGCATCCCCGGGGGCGAGACGCTCCACGCTCTCGTGTTCGCGGTGCTCGAGCACGGCATCCGCGCGGCCTCGAGCGCCGACGGGCTCCCGCCGTCGCTCGTCGAGGAGACCGGCACCGGCGAACGCACCATCAAGACGTTCACCGGCGCGACGGTCGACGCGGGCGTGCGCGCCGCGCGCGGCGCGGCCGGGAAGTCGACGGCGGAGCGCATCGCGATGCTGTGGGACGGGCGCATCACCGGCAAGGACGGCGACGAGCACGCGATCATGGTGATCGCGCAGGAGCGGGGGCAGTCCCGGTCGTTCGTGTTCGCGCAGCGCTACGGCCGCGACGGCGGCACGGTGGTGCCCGAGGGCCGGCCCGGCTACGTCGCCGACCGCGCCTCGATGCTGGGCTGATGGGCCCGCCGCGGGAAGAAAATCCTGGTCTTCTCGCGTTGACGGCTCACAATATGGACATGAGCGCCCCTTCCGTCGAGCCGTCGCCCAACCCGCACCGCCTCGGCGTGCACCTGGTGAAGGGCGGCGCGACCGTGGCCGTGTACGCGGCCCACGCCACCGCGATGCACCTGTGCCTGTTCTCGCCCGACGACCGCGCGGAGACGCGCATCCAGCTGCACGGGCCGCAGAACGGCATCTGGCACGCGTTCGTGCCGGGCATCGAGGTGGGCCAGCGGTACGGCTTCCGTGCCTCCGGGCCGTGGCTTCCCAAGCAGGGGCACCGGTACAACCCCGCGAAGCTCCTGCTCGACCCGTACGGCCGCGGCATCGAGGGCCGCCTCACCCCCATGACCGAGCCGGGCGCGCGGGCGCTGCTGAGCTCGCGGGACGCGACCGACTCCGCCCCGCTGATGCCGCGCTCGGTGGTGACCCAGAAGCCGTCGGGTCCGTGGCAGACGCCGCACCCGCGCGTGCCGTGGACGGACACGGTGATCTACGAGACCCACGTCAAGGGGTTCACCAAGACGATGCCGGGCGTGCCCGAGGAGCTCCGAGGGACGTACGCGGGCCTCGCGCATCCCGCGGCCATCGACTACCTCACCGGGCTGGGCGTCACCGCGGTCGAGCTGCTTCCCGTGCACGCGTTCGCGCCGGAGCCGCACCTCGAGCATGGCGGCCTCGACTCGTACTGGGGCTACTCGACGCTCGGCTTCTTCGCCCCCCACGCGCCGTACGCCACCGCGCAGGCCAGGGCCGCGGGTGCGCAGGCGGTCCAGGACGAGTTCTGCGGCATGGTCGACCTGCTGCACCAGGGCGGGCTCGAGGTGATCCTCGACGTGGTCTACAACCACACGTGCGAGGGCTCGAGCGCGGACCGCGTGCTGTCGTGGAAGGGCCTCGACAACCGGGTCTACTACCGCAGCCAGGCGCACGCTCCGCAGCACTACGACGACACCACGGGCACGGGCAACACGCTCGACTTCGCCCACCCGCTCGTGTCGAAGATGGCGCTCGACTCGCTGCGGTACTGGGCGACGGAGATGCACGTCGACGGGTTCCGCTTCGACCTCGCCGCGACGCTGGGCCGCACCATGCAGGGCTTCTCGAGCGACCACCCGTTCCTGGTGGGCCTCATCACGGATCCGGTGCTCGGCGGGCTCAAGCTCATCGCGGAGCCGTGGGACATCGGGCTGGGCGGCTGGCAGGTGGGCAACTTCCCGCAGCCGATGAGCGAGTGGAACGACCGCTTCCGCGACTACACGCGCGCGTTCTGGCTGCAGTGGGGGGCCGCGCAGGCGGGCCAGCGCCACCATCCGACCGCTCCCGAGCTCGCGACCCGCATCGCGGGCTCGTCGGACCTCTTCGGCCACTCGGAGCCCTACGGCATGCGCGGACCCATCGCGTCCGTGAACTTCATCACCGCGCACGACGGCTTCACCGCCGCGGACCTCACGGCCTACAACCACAAGCACAACGAGGCCAACGGCGAGGACAACCGCGACGGCACCGACAACAACCGATCGTTCAACCACGGCGTCGAGGGCGACACGGACGACGCCGAGATCCTGCACGCGCGACGCCGCTCGGTGCGCAACATGCTGGGCACGCTGCTGATCTCCGCGGGCACGCCGATGATCCTCGGCGGCGACGAGTTCGGGCGCAGCCAGGGCGGCAACAACAACGCCTACTGCCAGGACAACGAGATCTCCTGGTTCGACTGGGAGCACGAGGACTGGCAGGTGGACCTGCGCGAGTCGATCGCCGAGCTCCTGCGCCTGCGCCGCGAGAACCGGGTGCTGCGCCCCGGACGCTTCTACGACGGCGTCGACGAGGACCCCACCGACCGCCTCCACCGCGCCGACTCGGCGTGGTTCCGCCACGACGGCGAGCACGAGGACGAGGACTGGTGGGAGGACCCGGAGACCCGCGTGGTGCAGTTCATGCGGTCGCTCTCCCGCACCTCGGAGGCGGACGCGCTCGTGGTGGTCAACGGCCACCACCACGCGGTCGACGTGCGGATCCCCGAGGACCAGGGGGCGCCGTGGCGACTCGCGTGGGACAGCGCATGGGACTCGCTCGCGGAGCGCACCGCGGCGGTGGTCGCGCCGGGCGACACCCAGACCATGGAGGCCCTCTCGCTGCGCCTCTACCTCACCGAGACCACCGAGACCGGCGCCTGACGTCGGCGGCTCCGGTGCGGGGGAAGGACGGGACCGCCCTCCCCCCGCACCGTCCGGCTAGCTCGGGTGGCGCACGTACCTCGGGTACGAGCTCACCCGGTCGGTGAGGTAGCCCTCCTTGGACACGGTCACCGTGACGCGGATCCGCGACCCGCGGTCGGCCTTGCGCACCGTGTACGAGGCATCGGTGGCGCCGCTGATCGGCGCGCCGTTGCGGAGCCACTGGTAGGCGTACGTGTCCGGCGCGGGCGTCCAGCGCGTGACCGGGACGGACAGCCGCGACCCGACCGCCGTCGTGCCCACGATCGTGGGCCGGGCGGGCCGGCCCATCACCCTGGGCACCGCGACCGGCTCGGAGACCACCGTGGTGTCGACGCGACCCGCCTTGGCCGCGGTGACGGCGACGGTGATGTCCTTGCCTCGGTCGCTCCCCCGGACCAGGTACGTCGCACCCGTCTGCCCCACGACGGGCGTGCCGTCGCGCAGCCACTGGTAGGTGACCGCGGTCGGGGTCGGCTCCCACGTGCCCAGGCGGGCGCGCAGCACGGCTCCGGCCTTCGCGTGGCCCGTGATCGTCGGCGTCGGGGCCGCGTCGAACGCGACCGGCTCGAGCTCGAGGGCCGCGATCGCGTCCTCGAGCAGGTCCGTCGCCGCGTCCACCGTCGACTGGCGCGGGTGCTCCGCGCCTTGCACCACGGTCGCCGCCTCGACCGCGAGGTCGAGCGCCGCGAGGGACGATGCGGTGTACCGCGAGCGTTCGAGCGCGGCGGCTCGGTCGACGGCCGCGGTGAGCGCCGCGAGGTCCGCCACGGGCAGGTCGACACGCTCGAGCGTCACGTCGTCGAGGTAGCCCCACGCGTCGTGCTGCGTGGTGCCCTCGAACGCGACGGTGAGCGCGCCGTCCTCGCCGACGGTCACCTCGGTGCTCGCCGGCACCCACTCGTTCCATGCGCCGAACGTGAAGCCGACCGCCGCATCGTCCACCGTGGACGTCGCCGTGAGGGACAGCGCGGCGGAGCCGCCGCCGCGGATGCTGCCCGCGAGACGGTAGGTGCCCGCCTCGAGGCCGGTGAGCTCCTGCGTCGCGCTCACGTCGAACGGCGCGCCCGTGCCGTTCCACAGGTTGAGCGCGTATCTGCCGTGCTGCGGGCCGTCGCCGTTGACCCAGAACGTGCCGGACGAGTGTCCGGGCCACGGGCTGGCGACGATGCTCCAGGGGGAGACGTCGTCCGCGCCCTTCTCGAAGCCGCCGTTGCGCAGCAGCACACGCGCCGTGACGGTCACCGTGGCTGTCGCGGTGCGACCGCTCTCGGTGAGGCCGGTCACCGTGTAGGTGCCGGGCCCATCGATCCACGCGAGCGAGCCGTTCCACTCGACGGGCTCCGTGGTGGTGGTCTCGTCGTAGGCCTCGATCGTGACGGTGGCGGGGAGCGCGATCTCCGCGCCCTCGGCCACCGTGAGCGTGACGGGGCGCACGGTCGGCTCGGGGATGCTGCCGTCGCCGGGCTCGAGCCCGTCGATCGCGGCGCGCACCGCGGCCGTCGCGGCGTCGACCGACGCCTGGCTGGGCTGCTTCGAGCCGAGCACGAACTCCGCGCGTCGCAGCGACTTGTCGACCTGGAACATCGACACCGCCGACCACTCGCCGCGATCGAGGCCGGCGGCCTCGTCCACGACGTCCTCGAGCGCGGCGAGGTCCGCCTCCTCGATCGGGGTCTCGGCGACCAGGGCGAAGCCGTCGAGCGTGCCCCACGCGCCGTCGGTCACGGTGAGGGTGGCGGACACGGTCACGGGGTCGCCCGCGTTGACGTGGATGACGTCGGTGACGGGATGCTGCCATGCGAGGTAGCCGGCGAGCGAGAACTCCTTGTTCACCGTGGTGATGCCCGAGGAGGCGGTGATGTAGGTGCTCTCCCCCGCGACCTTCGCGCGGCCCTGGGCGTAGACCGACAGGCGGTAGTCGCCGGCGGGGACGCCGGTGATCTCCTGGATCACGGTGCGGGTGGCGCCGGTCGCGGTGTAGAAGTGGGCCGACCTGGTGCCGTCGTACGGGTCGTCGGTGCGGGAGAGGTTCGCGGTGCCTGTCCACGGCGCGACGCCGCTCTCGAAGCCGGGGTTGACCACGTAGTTGGTCGAATCGACGGTGGGGTCGAGGACCGTGAGCGAGGCCGTGACGGCGTCGCCGCCGGCGGTCACGCCGCTGATGGCGTACTGGCCGGCACCGGTCGCCCACGACTGGTCGAAGGTCCACGTGACCGCGACCTCCTCCGACGTGCCGTCCGTGTACCCGACGGTCACCGTCGCGGGGAGCTCGATCGGGTCGCCGTCGTCCACCGTGAGCGAGGGGGCGGTGATCTGGTCGACCTCGCGCGGCGCGACGGTGCCGGTGCGGACGTAGTCCCACACGCGCAGCGACTCGAGCGGGTTGCCCTCGAAGTCGAACATCGCCTGGTTGTCCCAGCCGGAGCCACCGTGGTTCGCGGCGGCGTCGGCGGAGTACTCACCCGCGTAGGAGGTGGCCCAGCCGGAGCCGTGCTCCTCCCACAGCAGCGCGTTCTGCTCGGCCTCGTCGGCGGGGCCCACCGGCAGCCACGCGGGCTCCCAGTAGAAGACGCCCAGGCCGGCCTCGCCCACCTCGGCGACGGCCGCGATGACGTCGCGGACCGCGAGCGCCTGGCCCTGCACCGTCGACGAGTACTGGTCGTACGCGGTGCGGATGTTGTTGGCGTAGCCGTCGCCGTCCTCGAGCGTGCGCGCCCAGGAGGTCTCCGCGACGATGACGTCCTTGCCGTAGGTCTCCGCCACGGCGCTCAGCTGCGTGGTGAGGTTCGCGGGCGTGCCGTGCCAGTACGCGTAGTACGAGCTGGCGAACACGTCGTAGTCGATCTCGTCACCGGTGCCGGTGGTGCCGTCGGGTCCCTCCGCGAGCTGCTCGGCATAGCCGAGGTAGTTGCCCCGCTCGGGGTTGGTGAAGTGGATCGCGACCTTCGCGTCGGGGACGGTGTCGCGCACCGCCTGCGAACCGGCGCGGAACAGCGCGGCGGAGGCGGGCCAGCTCTCTCCCGACAGCTGCAGGTTGGTGGTCTCGTTGCCGATCTGCACCATGCCGACATCGACGCCGGCGTCCTCCATGGTCTGCAGCGCGTCCGCGGTGAAGTCGTAGAGCGCCTCGGCCTTGTCCGCGGCCGAGAGCCCCGCCCAGGCCTTGGGCACGGGCTGCTGGCCGGGGTGGGCCCAGAAGTCCGCGTAGTGGAAGTCGACGAACACCTTCATGCCGGCCGCGGTCGCCCGCTGACCGATCTCGGTGGCGCGCGCGACGTCGACCGTTCCGCCTCCGTAGCCGCGGCCCTCGGAGTCGTACGGGTCGTTCCACACGCGGATGCGCGCGTAGTTGACGCCGGCCTCGGCCATGACCTCGAACAGGTCGGCCTCCTGGCCGTCGAAGTCCTTGAACGTCACGCCGCTCTCCTCGAGCGACAGCACCGACGAGGCGTCGACGCCGTTCATGAAGTCGTCCGCGAGGTTCGCGACCTGCGGCACGGTGATCCCTGCCGGGATCGGCTCGTCCGCTGCCGCGGCGACGCCCGGCGTCGCGACGACCCCGCACACCGCCATCGCGGTCGCCGCGGTGGCGGCGCTGGTGGACCTGAGAGTGAGTCTCATCGTTCCTTCCCTGTGATCGACATTGATCCGATGCCCGTCGCGCGGCCGCGCCGCGGACTGTGAGCGGTCCCAAGTTATCGTCAACATGGACGGCGCGCGCGGCGGATCGCCAGATTGTGACCGTACTGTGACCGGTCCCACATGCGGGGGACGATGCACGGGTCGGGCGACCGCCGCATCGTCCCCCGGCGCGGCACTGCCCGTGCCGACCCGGGCGAACCGGGGCCACCCGGCATCCCGGTCCTGCATGCAGGACGGACCACCCGGGAGCCCTGCATGCGGGGTCGATCGACCCGTATGCAGTATCGATCGCCGAGGCATCCGGCGGGCGCCCTGAGCCCGACCTGCAGCCTGTCTCCGCGCGGGCGGGCACGCGGAAACGGGGCCCGGGCGGCTCACGCCATCCCGGACCCCGTTCCTCGAGAAGGTGCGGTCAGCCCTTGACGGAGCCCGCGGTGAGGCCGCCCACGATGTAGCGCTGCAACGCCAGGAACAGCACCAGCACCGGGATCGCCGCGATGACGGTGCCCGCGGAGAAGATGCCCCAGCGCGCGGTCAGCTGGTCGGACACCCACTGGTACATGCCGACCGCGAGCGTCCAGTTGTCGTTCGACACGAGCACGATGCGGGCCAGGATGAAGTCGCCGAACGCGGAAACGAACGCGAGCAGGCCCACCACGGCGAGCACGGGGCGCACCAGGGGGATGATCATGCCCCAGAAGATCTGCGCGTGGCTCGCGCCGTCGATCTTGGCCGCCTCGTCCATCTCCATCGGGATGGAGTTGAAGAAGCCGTACATGAGGAACGTGTTCGCCCCGAGCGCGGTGCCCAGGTAGACGCAGATCAGCGCGATCTTCGAGTCGATGCCGAGCGCCGGCACCACCTCGCCGAGCGAGATGAGCAGCAGGAAGATCGCGACGAACGCGATGGTCTGCGGGAACATCTGCAGGATGAGCAGGCCGGTGAGCGAGCCGCGGCGACCCTTGAAGCGGAAGCGCGAGAACGCGTACGCGGCCGCGGCGCCCATGAGCACCGCGCCCACCGCCGCGGCAATGCCGATCACGAGGGTGTTGCCCACCCACGTCCAGAACAGGGTGTCGTTGAGCGCCTGGTAGTTGGCGAGGCTGAAGGAACTGAACAGCGTCTCGGTGCCGGACAGGCTGCCGCTCTCATCGAGCGATGCGGACAGCACGAACACCAGGGGGAACGCGGCGTAGAAGATGATGAGCGCCGCGAACGGGTACTTCCAGCCCACCTCGGCCCACCACCGCGAGCGACGGGTGGGCCTACGACGGGACGCCTTGCTGGCGGCGGGTGCCTGGGCGGTCATCAGAACTCCTCCAGCTTCTTGGTCTGGCGGAAGGCGATCGCGGAGACGATGCCGACCACCACGAACACGACGATCGAGAGCGCGGCCGCGAGGCCGTAGTCGGCTCGACCGCCCGCGACACCGGAGATCTGGTAGATCGCGGTGATGAGGATGTCGGTCGCGCCCAACGGCACGCTCGTGTCGTCGAACCGTGGCCCACCGTTGGTGAGCATGTAGATGATCGTGAAGTTGTTGAAGTTGAACGCGAACGACGCGATCGCGAGGGGCGCGGTCGACACGAGCAGCAGCGGGAACGTGATGGAGCGGAACTGGCGCCACCGGCCCGCGCCGTCGATCTGCGCGGCCTCCATGGTCTCGGAGGACAGCGACTGGAGCGCTCCGGTGCAGACGAGGAACCAGTACGGGAAGCTCAGCCACAGGTTCACGAACAGGATGGAGAACTTCGCCAGCCACGGGTCGCCCAGCCAGTTGATGTCCGCGCCGAAGAAGAACCACTTGTTGATGATGCCGAACTCGGGGTTGAGCATGCCGCGCCACAGCAACGCGGTGAGGAACGCGGGGAACGCGTACGGCAGGATGAACAGCGTGCGCAGCACCTTGCGGCCGCGGACCCGCTCGTCGTTGAAGACGAGCGCGAAGAGGAGTCCCAGCAGGAAGCTGGTGGCGACCGTGAGGAACGCGAACGCGAACGTCCACAGCGTGACGCGGATGAGGGGTTCGCGGTAGTCGGCGTCGGTGACGGCGCGCGTGAAGTTCTCGAAGCCCACGTTGACGTACCAGCCGGCCGGGAGGGTGCTGCCGTCGTCGCCGACGAACGTGCCGTACTCGTTCGCGGAGTAGACCACGCCCGAGTCGACGTCGGTGAGGGTCCGCGCATCGGCATCCCACTCCATGGAGGAACGGAAGACCTTGGCCGTGGAGCCCTCGCGGGTGCGCAGGGAGCCGTCATCGGCGTTGTCGGAGACGGGGACGCGGAGGTCGGTGACCTGCTGCGCCAGCTCCTGGTCGGACAGCAGCGCTCCCCGATCGACGATCTCCCAGCCGGCGACCTCGGTGGGCCGGCCGGACTCGTCGACGGAGCCGTCCACCGCGGTGAGCGGCTCCTCGGCGGTGCCGACCTCGACCACGCCGTCCTCGCTGATCGCGAAGCCGAGGGTGTCGCCGTCGCGGACCACGGCGAGCGGGTAGCTCGCGGATCCCTCGACCTCGCGCTCGGACTGGATGAGCGCCGCGTCGACGGCCTGCTCCATGGTGCCCTGGTGGCCGGCCCCGTAGTTGGTGGTCGCGACGTAGGCGGTGTAGCCCATCGCGAACACCTGGAAGACCAGCAGGAAGATGAGCCCGGGGTAGATGTACTTGAGCGGCAGCGCGCGCCGCGAGAAGTACACCCAGTCGGCGGCCACCAGGAAGATGGCCGAGGCGCCGAGGATGACCCACGCCTCCGCGTTCCAGGCCGCCATGATGCCCGCCACGCCCAGGGCGTTGACGATCATCATGAGCAGCAGCTTCACGATGAAGCCCCAGCCCAACCCGGTGAGGCCTCGCGCGAGCGAGTCCCTCTGGGGTGCCGGCGCCTTCTCGGCGGTGTCGATCGACATCTGCTCTCCCGTTCCCATCAGCTCCGCGGATCCCTGAGGGATCCGCCGGTGAGGGGCGGGACGCCTGCGGCGCCCCGCCCCGTCACGGATGACCTTCTCAGCCCTCGAGGGACGCGGTCAGGTCGGTGATCATCTTGTCCCAGGTCTTGACCGGGTCGGCACCCTTGATGATCTTGGCCTCGGCGGCGTTCCAGAAGTCCCACACCGAGCCCATCTCGGGGATGGAGGGCATCGGGACGCCCTGCTCGGCCGAGGCCTGGAAGCCCGCGATCGCGTCCGGGAACTGCGCCGACGAGGTGTCGACGCCCTCGAACGCGGGGAGGCGCGGGTCGGCGTCGTAGAGCGCCTGCATCGCGTCGGTGGTGGCGATGTAGTTGGTGAGGAACTCGTTCGCGAGGAGCGCGTTCTCCGACTGCGACGACACGTAGAAGCCCTGGACGCCCACGAACGGCGCGGCGGCCTCGCCACCGGCGCTCGGGACCGGGTTCACGGTGAAGTTGACGTCGGCGTAGTCGCCCAGCGCCCACGGGCCCGCGACGGTGTACGCGCACTTGCCCTTGTTGAACAGCGTGTTGTTGGTCGCGTAGTCGACCGTGGTCGAGAGGTGGCCCGCGCCCTTCTCGCCGTTCTCCGACAGCCAGGTCGCGAAGGCCTCGCCGGCCTCGCCGCCCATGCCGACCTCCGACGTGTACGAGCCACCCTCCTGGACGAACACGGGGGCGCCGAACGAGGTCTGGAACGGGTACATGGTGTAGCCGTCACCGGTCTCGCCGTTGACGTTGATGCAGAACGCGCGCTCCGCGCCGGACTCCTCGCCCGCGGCGATCATGTCGTCCCACGTGGCGGGCGCCTCGGTGCCGACCAGGTCGGTGTTCTGGATGAGGGCGACGGCCTCGGTGGAGTACGGCAGGCCGTAGACCTGGCCGTCGTAGGTCATCGCGTCGACGGCGACCTGCGAGAAGCTCGAGGCGCTCGCACCGAGGTCGACCGTGTTGACCACGCCGGCCTCGACGAGCGCGCCCAGCCAGTCGTGCGCGCCGATGGTGATGTCCGGGCCCTCGCCGGTGGGGACCTGGGCGAGGAAGTCCGCACGGATGTCCTCGAAGTTCTTCTGGACGAGCTCGACGGTCGCGCCGGTCTCCTCCTCGAAGGTCGCCGCGGCGGCCTCGATGGCGGGCTGGCGGTTCTCGTCCGTCCAGATCGTCAGGGTCAGGCCGGTCGCGTCGACGGCCGAGGAGGTCTCGGACGCCGCGGCCGACGGCTCGGTGCTGCTGGTCTCCTCGGTGGTGCCCGACGAGCACGCGGCGAGGAGGGCGACGGAGGTGGCCAGGACGGCGACCTTTCCGATCGTGTTACGCATGGTTGTTCCTTCCAGAGTGGGGCCACATTGCGCGCCTCTGGCGAGATCGCGTCTCTGCGACTGTTGGCTGCCGAATCACGGCTCACGGCGGGAGCCGTGGGTCCTCAGCTGTTGTCGTGGTCTGGGTTCGGGACCGGCGCAGCCCGGTCCGTCACCGCGGGTCAGACCGCTGCACCTCCGGACGTTCGCGAGGTGCGGACGACGGCGACGCCGCCTCCCGGCACCTCGAGCTCGCCATCGGTCTCGACACCCGTGAGCAGGTCGATGCCTGCCACGGGGAGTCGAGCTGCGTCGGTGCCGTGGTTGACGGCGACGACGAAGTCCTCAGCAGCGCCGTGCCGCGTCACGACCTCGAGGGTCTCGGGGTTGCCCGAGGCCTCGACGCCGGCGTCGGCGTAGACCGCGTCGAACACGGTCTTCAGCGCGTCCACGTCCAGGCGCGTGCCGATGTACCAGCCCACGCCCTTCCCGTGCTCGTTGCGGGTGATCGCGGGCAGGCCCGCGCCTGGCCCGGTCGCGTTCTCGGCGACCACCTCGGCGCCCGCGAGCGCGATGTGGTCCTGCCACACGTCGCTCGGGAGCTCGAGGTCCGCGCCTCCACGCGTCCATCGGACGGCCGCCGCGTCACCCTCGCGCAGCGGCAGGAACTCCTCGACCGTGAGGCCGAGCGCGTCCCGCAGCGGGGCGACGAAGCCGCCCTCGTGCACCGCGTCGTTCTCGTCGACGATCGCGGAGAAGAAGTTGACGAGCAGCGTGCCGCCCGCCTCCACGTAGCGCGTGAGGTTCGCGGCGGACGATGCGGTGAGCAGGTAGGACGCCGGCGCCACCACGAGCTTGTAGCGGGACAGGTCCTGCTCGGGGTGCGCGAAGTCGACCGCGACGTCGTCGCGCCACAGGCGCTCGTAGAAGGTGCGCATGCGCTCGCGGAACTGGACGTCGTCGGACGGACGCCACTCGAGGTCCTGCGCCCACAGCGACTCCCAGTCGTAGAGCACCGCGACGTCGGCCTCGACCACGGAGCCCTTGACCGGGGCCAGGTCGCCCAGGTGGCCGCCGAGCTCGACCACCTCGCGCCACAGGCGCGAGCCGGTGCCGGCGTGCGGCAGCATCGCCGAGTGGAACTTCTCCGCGCCGGAGCGGGAGGCGCGCCACTGGAAGAACATGATCGCGTCCGCGCCGCGGCCCAGGTGGGTGAGCGCGTTGCGGCGCATCTCCCCCGGGCGCTTCGCGATGTTGCGGCCCTGCCAGTTCACGGCGGAGGTGGAGTGCTCCATGAGGATCCACGGCTTGCCGCCCGCGACGGAGCGCGTGAGGTCGGCGGACAGCGCGAGGCCCACGTGCGCGTCGGGGTCGGGCGACCACAGGTAGTGGTCGTCGGACACGACGTCGACCAGCTCGGCCCACTTCCACAGGTCGGTGTTCCACGACTGGTGGGCCATGAAGTTGGTGGTGATGGGCTGCGAGGCGCGTGCGCGGATCGCGTCGCGCTCGATCACGAAGCACTCGCGCAGCTGGTCGTCGGTGAACCGCGCCCAGTCGAGCTTCATCGCGGGGTTCGCGATGGTGGGCGTCGCGGCCGGGGCGACCACGTGCTCCCAGTCGTCGTAGCGCTGCCCCCAGAACGCGGTGCCCCAGGCGGCGTTGAGCCCCTCGAGGGTGCCGTAGCGGGACTGCAGCCAGCGGCGCCAGGACGCGACGGCGCGCGGGCCGAAGTCCTCGGCGACGGGGACGCCGTACTCGTTGTGGACGTGCCACATCACCACGGCCGGGTGCGAGCCGTAGCGCTGCGCGAGCTCGCCCGCCATGCGTGCGATCGCCTCGCGGTACTCGGGTGCGGCGTGCGAGGCCATGCCGCGCGAGCCGAAGCCCATCACGGTGCCGTTCTTGTCCGTGACGCGCGCCTCGGGGTACTGGTGGAAGAACCAGGCGGGCGGCGACACCGACGGGGTGCCGAGGTCCGCGGCGATGCCGTTCGCGTGAAGCAGGTCGAGGAGGTCGTCCATCCACGCGAAGTCGTAGAGGCCCTCCTTGGGCTCGAGCATCGCCCAGGAGAAGATGCCGACGGACACGAGCGTGACGCCGGACTCGCGCATCAGGCGCACGTCCTCGTCCCACGTCTCGCGCGGCCACTGCTCGGGGTTGTAGTCGCCTCCGTAGGCGAGACCCTCGACGCTGGGCCAGCTGGCTGCTGCCGTCATGACACTCCTCCGGCCCCCGGAGGAGCCTTGCAAAACTGCGGCGGACCACGATGGCCGCCCGTACTGGGACCGTTCACAGTTGTACCCCGGCGAGGAGCACATCTCCAAATCGACCCGCGCGACGTCCCCCGCACAGCAGACGTCGTTATCGAACTGTGACCGCGCACAACCTCCCTTGGATGCAAGCGGTTACATCGACCGCGAGACACACCATACATCGTCTCGACCGGGACGCAAGAATCCGGCGGTCCCGGGTGGGCGCGGTCCGCGGCGCGCGGTACCCCGCCTGGTGCGCGACACCCCTCTTTACGAGTAGGTTCGGGACATGGCCCGCTCCCCTGAGACGTCCATCGGTCGCATCCCCGTCGTGGGGGTGGAGCCCTCGCTCGAGGAGGGCCGGTGGCCGGCCCGCGCGGTCGTGGGCGAGGCGGTCCCCATCACGGCCACCATCTTCCGCGAGGGTCACGACGCCGAGGGCGCCACCGTGGTCATCACCCGGCCGGACGGCCGCCACGAGCGCCTGCCGATGCCTCTCGACGACTGGGGCAACAGCCACTACCGGGCGGCCTTCATCCCCCGCCACGAGGGCCTCCATCACTTCCGCGTCGAGGCCTGGTCCAACCCCTTCGCCACGTGGCTCCACGCCGCGGAGGTCAAGATCCACGCGGGCGTCGACGTCCAGCTCATGCTCGACGAGGGCGTCGCCGTCCTCACCCGCGCGCTCACCGAGGTGCGGCACACGCCCGCCCGCAAGGCGCTGCTCGAGTCCGCGATCGCTTCCCTGCGCGACGGGGCCCTGGCCCCCGAGGCCCGCCTCGCCCCCGCATCGTCCCCCGAGCTCAAGGCGGCCCTCACCGCGGCGCCGCTGCGCGACGACGTGAGCTCCTCCCGCGAGTACCCGCTGCTCATCCAGCGCGAGAAGGCGCTGGTATCCGCGTGGTACGAGATCTTCCCGCGGTCCGAGGGCGCGCGCTTCAGCAAGCGCACGGGCGAGTGGCACTCCGGCACCTTCGCGACGGCGGCCAAGCGCCTGCCCGCGATCGCGGACATGGGCTTCGACGTGGTCTACCTCACGCCCATCCACCCGATCGGCCTCACGCACCGCAAGGGCCGCAACAACTCGCTCAAGGCGGAGCCGGGCGACCCGGGCAGCCCGTACGCGATCGGCGCGGCGGAGGGCGGGCACGACGCGATCCACCCGGACCTGGGGACGATGCGATCGTTCCGGGCCTTCGTCAAGGCGGCACGGGGGCTGGGGATGGAGGTGGCGCTCGACGTGGCGCTCCAGTGCTCCCCCGACCACCCGTGGGTGACGGAGCACCCCGAGTGGTTCACGCAGCGGCTCGACGGCACCATCGCGTACGCGGAGAACCCTCCCAAGAAGTACCAGGACATCTACCCGCTGAACTTCGACAACGACCCCGAGGGCATCTACCACGCGATCCGCGACATGCTCCAGGTGTGGATCGACGCGGGCGTCACGCTGTTCCGCGTCGACAACCCGCACACCAAGCCGCTGACCTTCTGGGAGCGGCTGCTGCGGGACATCGCGGAGCGCCACCCCGAGGTGATCTTCCTGTCCGAGGCCTTCACCCGGCCCGCGATGATGCACACGCTCGCGAAGATCGGCTTCCACCAGAGCTACACGTACTTCACGTGGCGCCAGAACGCCGAGGAGATGGGCGAGTACCTCGAGGAGGTCTCGGGCGACTCGTCGTTCTACATGCGCCCCAACTTCTGGCCCACGACGCACGACATCCTCACCCCGGACATGCAGCACGGCGGGCCCGCGCTGTACCGGATGCGCGCCGCGCTCGCCGCGACGGGCGCCCCGTCGTACGGCATCTACACGGGCTACGAGTTCGTGGAGAACGTGCCCCGGCCGGGCGTCGAGGAGCAGATCGACAACGAGAAGTACGAGTTCAAGGCGCGCGACTGGTCGGACGCCGACAGGTACGGCATCACGAGCCTGCTCACCACGCTCAACGCGACCCGCGCCAAGCACCCCGCGCTGCGGCGGCTGCGCGGCCTCCGCGTCCACCCCACCACCAACCCCGAGCTGCTGTGCTTCTCGCGCCACGTGCCGGCGGCGGAGTCGCCCACGGGCAGGGCGGACACCGTGATCGTGGTCGCGAGCTTCGACCCGCATCACGTGCAGTCCGGAGTGGTGACGCTCGACCTCGCCGCGATCGGCCTCGCCGACGACGCACGGCTCCTGGTCGACGACGTCGTGGGCGGCGCCACCTACACGTGGGGCAGGGACTTCTACGTCCGGCTCGACCCGGCCGTCTCGCTGATCCACGTCGCCGTGGTGAGGCCCGCATGACGTCCATCTCCGCCCGCCGCCAGGCTCACCTCGAGGGAAGGTCCTGATGCCCCGCCGATTCGATCCCGCCGTGCTCGCCGACATCGCCCGCGGCACGCACCACGATCCCCATGCGGTGCTGGGCCCGCACCCCGAGGACGGGGTGGTGGTGATCCGTGCGCTCCGCCCGCTCGCGGACGCCGTCGAGATCGAGACCCTGGAGGGGCGCTTCCCCGCGGAGCACACGCACCACGGCGTGTGGCTCGCGGAGCTTCCCGGCACCGAGATCCCCGACTACCGCGTGCACGCCACCTACGGCGACTCGACCACCGTGACCGACGACCCGTACCGGTTCCTGCCGCTGCTGGGCGAGCTCGACCTCCACCTCATCCGCGAGGGCCGCCACGAGCGCCTGTGGACCGTGCTGGGCGCGAACGTCAAGCGTCTCGACTCGGTGCTCGGCGAGGTCGTGGGCACCGACTTCGCGGTGTGGGCGCCCAACGCCCGTGCCGTGCGGGTGGTCGGCGACTTCAACCACTGGCAGGGCGCGGCCCACGCCATGCGCACGCTCGGCGCCTCGGGCATCTGGGAGCTGTTCATCCCGGGCGTCGCCGCGGGCACCGCGTACAAGTTCGAGATCCTCGACAAGAACGGCCACTGGCGCCAGAAGGCGGACCCGATGGCGCGCCGCACGGAGCTGCCGCCCGCGACGGCCTCGGTGGTCGAGGAGTCGTCCTACGACTGGGGCGACGGCGACTGGCTGGCCCACCGCGCATCGTCCCAGCCTCACCGCAGCGCCATGAGCGTGTACGAGGTCCACCTGGGCTCGTGGCGCCAGGGGCTCGGCTACGTCGAGCTCGCGCAGCAGCTCACGGAGTACGTGTCGGAGCTGGGCTTCACGCACGTGGAGTTCCTGCCGGTGATGGAGCACCCGTTCGGCGGGTCGTGGGGCTACCAGGTGTCGGGCTACTACGCCCCGACCGCGCGGTTCGGCTCCCCCGACGAGCTGAGGTACCTCATCGACACGCTTCACCAGGCCGGGATCGGCGTCCTCCTCGACTGGGTGCCCGGCCACTTCCCCAAGGACGAGTGGGCGCTGGGCCGCTTCGACGGCACCCCGCTGTACGAGCACCCGGACCCGCTGCGCGGCGAGCAGCCCGACTGGGGCACGTTCATCTTCGACTTCGGCCGCGCGGAGGTGCGCAACTTCCTGGTCGCGAACGCCGTCTACTGGCTGCAGGAGTTCCACGCGGACGGCCTGCGCGTCGACGCCGTCGCGTCGATGCTCTACCTCGACTACTCGCGCGAGGCCGGCCAGTGGCGCCCCAACGTCCACGGCGGCCGCGAGAACCTCGACGCGATCGCGTTCCTCCAGGAGGCCAACGCCACCGCGTACCGCAACGCGCCCGGCATCGTGATGATCGCCGAGGAGTCCACCGCGTGGCCGGGCGTGACCGCGCCCACCAGCGGCGGCGGCCTGGGCTTCGGGCTCAAGTGGAACATGGGCTGGATGAACGACACGCTGCGCTACATGGGCGAGGAGCCCGTGCACCGCTCGTACCACCACCACACCGTGACGTTCTCGCTGATGTACGCGTTCTCGGAGCACTACATGCTGCCGCTGTCGCACGACGAGGTGGTGCACGGCAAGGGTTCGCTGGTGGACCGCTTCCCCGGCGACCACTGGCAGAAGATGGCGCAGCTACGCGCGCTGCTGGCCTACCAGTGGACACACCCGGGCAAGACGCTGCTGTTCATGGGCTGCGAGTTCGGCCAGTACGCCGAGTGGTCGGAGGGCCGGTCGCTCGACTGGTGGCACCTCGAGGACCGCCTGCACGACGGCGTGCGCCGCATGCTCGGCGACCTCAACCGCCTCTACCGCGACACGCCGCCGCTGTTCGAGCGCGACTCCGACCCGGCCGGCTTCCGGTGGATCGATGCCGACGACACGCGCCGCAACACGCTCGCCTTCCTGAGGATGGACGATGCGGGGCGTCCCGTCGCGGTCGTCGTGAACTTCGCGGGCGTCCCCCACGAGAGGTATGCGCTGCCGCTGCCCGAGGCGGGCGGCTGGGACGAGGTGTTCAACACCGACTCCGAGGTCTACGGCGGCTCCGGCGTGGGCAACCTGGGCCACGTGGTCGCGGCGGAGAGGGCGATGCACGGCTTCCCCGCCGTCGCGGAGATCCGCGTCCCGCCCATGGGAGCGGTGATCCTGCGCCCGTCTGCGTAGCCGGCCCGGCCGCCCGTGCGGCTCTCCACACAAGAGATGCAACTCTGCACACTCCACCAGGGGCGATGTGTGCAGAGTTGCATCGTGTGACCGCTCACCAGGCGCTGGGTGTGTGGAGAGGCGCCCGCGGGAGGGATCAGTACAGCGCCGAGGCCAGCGCCTGACGCGCGCGCAGCACGCGCGGATCCGCGGGGTCGACCACCTCGAGCAGCTCGAGCAGGCGCGCGCGCACGCGATCCCGCTCGTCGCCCGCGGTCGCGCGCACCAGCTCGATCAGCCGGCCGAACGCATCGTCCAGCTGCCCGCCCAGCACGTCCATGTCCGCGACCGCGAGCTGCGCGTCGACGTCGGCGGGGGCGTCGGCCGCGGCGCGGCGCACGGCCGCGAGGTCCGCCGTCCGCGAGCGCGCCATGAGGCGCACCTGCGCGCGGCCGGCGCGCGCCTCGTGGTCCTTGGGGTTCTCGCGCAGCGCCTGGTCGAACGCCGCCTCGGCAGCGTCGAGGTCGCCTCGGTCGATCGCGTCATGCGCCGCCTGGTGCAGGGGAGGCAGCGGCGGCTCGGGGGCCTCCTCGCCCGCACCGGCGGGCGCCAGGCCCTCGGCCGCGCCCATCTGCCGTGCGGCCTCGACCACCTGTCCCATCACCTCGACGATCTGCTCGCGCGACGCGGCGCCCTGGAACAGCGGGGCGGGGCGGCCGCCGATGAGCGCCACCGCTGCGGGCACCGCGCGGATCTGGAACGCCTGCGCGATCGCGGGCTGCGCATCGACGTCGCACGCGGCCGCGTTGACGCCCGCGGACGCCGCGACCTCCTCGATGGTGCGCGCGAGCTCCTCGCTCTGCGGCGACGCCGCGGAGACGAACGCGATCACCACGGGCCGCTGCATCGACTGCTGCGCGAGCTCCTGGAACGCGGCCTCGTCGATGGTGGCGAGCCCGGACTCGGCGCGGCGGGACCGCGCGGCGAGCGCGCCCAGGTCCACGGCGCCGCGGAGGGCTGCGGGGGTGTCGGTCATGAGTCTCCTCGTCTCGCCGCGGCTACTGCGCCGCGACCTTGATCAGGTGGTGGTCGGCGGCGACGACGGCGGGCTTGCCCTCGCCGTTCGCCGGGATGTGGATGACCACCAGGTCGCGATACGTGTGGGTGACGCGGTCCTTGAGCTTGCCCTTGACCAGCGTCTTGTCCGCGTCGGAGATCGACACGGTCGCGCCGCCCTTGACGCGCAGCGAGGACCGGACCACGAGAGGCGCGAACACCAGCGCTCCCCCGTCGGCGGTCGCCATCGCGAACGTGTCCTCGAGCTGCGGCTGGATGGTGTCGACGTAGTCGCCGTCACCCTTCTTCGCCGCGGCCGTGAGCACCTTGCGCGCCGCGAACAGGCGCGCGCGGTACGTGTCGGCGGCGAACTCGTCGGCGACGTCGCTCTTGGGGCCCTTGCGCAGCAGCGTGACGTAGCTGGAGACCACCGCCTCGGGCGTGGGGTCCACCGCGTCCGAGTCGAGCGGCAGCTGGTTCGACCCGACCGCGGGCCCCGGCATCGCGGGCAGCGTCGCGCCGGGCACCATGTGCGCCCAGTCGACCAGCGCGTAGTCCGCGTCGATGCCGGTCTGCTCCCACAGGAGCACCACGGGCGTCGCGTCCTCGGGCGCCTCAGTCACGCCGACCATGATGCGAGGGAACACGCCCTCGGCGCTCACGTACACGGCCTGCTGCTGGGCGGGGAGCTCCTCGATCGCGGACTTGTCACCCGCCTTCGCGAGCTGGTACTGGACGCCGCGCACGGTCACCGCGGTGCCCTGGACGCGCTCGCCCAGGAGCGACGCGTCCTTGGCCTTGTCCGCGGCCTTCAGCTCCGCGAACGTGGCGGGCACGATCCGGTCGATCTGCGTCTGCGTGATCGCGGACGTCTCCTGCGCGGCGGGCGCCGCGACGGGCTCGGGCACCGCCGGCGTGCAGCCGGCGAGCAGCGCGATCCCGGCGAGCGCGGCGCCGGCGACTGCGGCCTGCCTCCTCATGCTCGCTCCTCTCGCTCGTCGGTGGGGTCGTCGTCGGGGCCGGCCGGCGCATCGTCCTCCTGCACCGGGACCTCGCCGGTGACGGGGTCGATCTCGCCGTCCACGATGGGGATGCCGCCCGAGGCGGTCATCGCCTCGCGGCGCTCGCGCCGCCCGCCGGGCGTGGCGGGCGCGGCCGGCTTGCGGCTGGCGACGGCGGTCTCGACCTTGGAGCCCGCACCGCGGTGATCGACCAGCAGCGACACCAGAGCGATCAGGCCCACGACGGCGAGCACGCCTCCCCACCACTTGAGCGGGGTCACCCAGCCGTCGTTGACGACCCGATCGATCTTCATCGACACGCCGGTGAGCGGCGAGCCGTCCGCCGACTCGGCGACGAGGGTGAGGCCCAGGTAGTCAGTCGAGATGTCGTCGGCGTCGAGCGTCAGCGTGCCGTCGCCCTCCCACGAGGCGCGCCAGATGTCGGCGATCTCGGCGGTGGACGATGCGGTGGCGTCGGGCGACGCCGATGCGGACGGCGTCGCGGAGGGCTCCGCGGACTCCGTCCCGGCGGTCGCGGACGCGTCCGCGGACGGGTCGGCGGATCCCGAGGCGGTGGGCTCGGGCGAGGCGGCCGCGCCGTCGAAGGGCTCGGTCGAGAGCTCCTCCCAGGTGGGGACGCCCGTCACCCGGGTGGCGTCGCGGGAGGCGGCCCACTCCTCGGCGTCGGACGTGCGGCCGGCGTACACGACGATCTCGCCGTCGCCCTCGACCGTCAGGGTGCCGCCGGGGGCCATGGCCACCATCTCGGGTCCGATGATCAGCACGGGGGTGGCGACAGCGGCGCTGGGCGTCCCGAAGGCCGCCGGGCGCATGGCATCGGCGATCAGGCCTCCGATGAGAAGGAGCAGCCCGAGCGCCCCCGCGATGAGCGCGGTGGTGCGCAAAGTCACGTGATTCTCCGTTCGTCTCGTTGTTCACTCTACGAGACATGCCCCGAACCCCGCTTCCGGCGACTTTGTTCCGCGCCCCGCACGGGCACTACCCTGAGGGTCGAATGCGAGACCCGCGACGGCGTTGCCGCGCGACCGAGGAGAGTCATGGCCGAAGAGAACCTGCCGTTCCCGCTTGCGATGCGCGGCTATGACCGCGAGGCGGTCGCCGCCCACATCGCTCGCCTGGAGGACGCGGTCCGCGAGCAGACGAGCGCGGTCGAGCAGGCGCGTCGCGAGGCCCAGCAGACGCGGTCGTCCCTCGACGAGGCGCAGAAGTCGCTGCGTGAGGCGGAGCAGCCCACGTACAAGGGGCTCGGTGCGCGCGTCGAGCAGCTCCTGCGTTCCGCGGAGGAGCAGTCCTCCGACGTGATCGCGCGGGCCAACACGCACGCCCAGGACACCGTCGCCCGCGCCAACGTCGCCGCGCAGCAGCTGCGTGCCCGCGCGGACAACGAGGTCGCGGAGATCCTCGCCCAGAGCCGCCGCGAGGCCGATGAGATCAAGACGCAGGCCGAGCATGCCGCCGCGGGTCTCCGGGAGGCCGCCGAGCGTCAGGCGGGTGAGGCGATCGAGCGCGCCCAGCGCGACGCGGATCGCGTCCGCTCCGCCGCCGAGGCCGAGGCCGCCGAGGCACGCGCCACCGGCGAGCGCGAGGCCCACACGCTCCGTGCCTCCGTGGAGCGTGAGGCCACGGAGCTGCGCGTCACCAGCCAGCGCGAGGCCGCGGACCTGGTCGACGCCGCACGCGCCGACTCCGAGCAGAAGCTCGCGCACGCCCACCAGGAGTCGAGCCGGCTGCGTGACGAGGCCGCCGCGTTCCTGGCCGCCTCCCACACCGAGGCCGACGAGCTGACCGAGGCGACCCGGGTCGCCACCGAGCGCCTCAAGGCGGACGCCGCGCGCATCGTCGCCGAGTCCCGCGAGGAGGCCTCGGCGACTCGCAAGGCGGCGGAGGCCGCCGCAGGCCACTCGATCGCGGAGGCCGAGCGCGAGGCCGCGAACCTGCGCGCCGTCGCGGAGGCCGAGGCCTCGGACATGCGCATCTCCGCCGAGAGCGACGCGGCCACCATGCGCAACGACGCGGCGGCGGCCCTCGCGGAGGCGACGGAGGAGGCGCAGGAGGCGCGCGACGCCGCCGAGCACGATGCCGCGGAGGCGCGCCGGATCGCCGCCGAGGAGGCCGCCCAGCTGCGCGCCCTCGCGGAGCGCGAGACGGGCCAGCAGCGCCGCGAGGCGGACGCGTATGTCGCGGACGTGCGCCACACCGCCGAGCAGGACGTCGCCCAGCTGCGGCACGCGGCCGACCAGGACGTCGCCGAGCTGCGCGCCGTCGCGGCGCGCGAGACCGCCGCGCAGCGCACCGCGGCGCAGGCGGAGGCGACCGAGGCGCGCGACAGCGCCGACGCCTACGCCGCCGAGCTGCGTCAGGAGACCGAGGCGTGGGTCGCGCACCTGCGTCAGGAGACCGAGGCCTGGTCCGCGACGGAGCGACGTGACGCCGAGGCGTTCGCCGCGACCCTGCGCAAGGAGACCGAGGCGTGGGCGACCGCCGAGAGGCGCGAGACCGATGCGACGGTCACCGCCCTGCGCGAGGCCACCGAGGCGTGGGCCGCCAACGAGCGTCGCGACGCCGAGTCCTACGCGGCCGCGCACCGCGAGGAGGCCGAGGCGTGGGCCGTCGACCTGCGCCGCGAGGCGGAGTCCTACGCCGCGACGCAGCGCGAGGACGCGGACAGCTACGCCGGCGCCTTGCGCAAGCGCGTCGAGGCCGAGGTCGCCGCGCTGCGCGAGGACGCCGACGCGTACGCGAGCGCGCTGCGCAAGCAGGCCGAGGCCGAGGTCGCCGCCCTGCGCGACGAGACCGAGGCGTGGGCCGCGGACGAGCGCCGCACCGCCGACGCCGAGGTGGCCGCGCTGCGCGCCGCCACGGCCGTCTGGGATGCCGAGCAGCGCGAGGCCACGGACGCCGACCTCGCGCAGCAGCGACGCGAGCACGAGGAGCTGGTCGCGTCGCAGCGGCAGGACGCCGACCTCTACGACGCCGACACGCGCCGCGAGGCCGACGGCTACGCGGGCGAGACCCGCCGCGTCGCCGATGCGTACGCGACCAAGGAGCGCCAGACCGCCGAGGCCTACGCCGCCGAGCAGCACCGTGCCGCGGACGCGTACGCAGCGCAGCAGCGCCGCGACGCCGACGCGTACGCAGCGCAGCAGCGCCGCGACGCCGACTCGTACGCCACGCAGGTGCGCGAGACGGCCGACCAGGAGGTCACGGACCTGCGTGACACGGTGGACGCCGAGGTCGCGGATCAGCGCCAGGCCGCCCACGCCGCCGCCGAGACGGTGCACGCCGAGGCCGAGGCCCTCCTCAAGGACGCGCGCCGTCAGGCGGGCGAGCTGCGCCGCGCCTCCGAGGAGGAGGCGACCGCGGTGCGCGGCGCCGCCACCACCGAGGCGCTCCAGATGCGCCAGGGCGCCGAGTCCGAGACCGCGGACCTGCGCGCGACCGTCAACGCCGAGCTCGCGGAGCTGCGCTCGACCGCGGACGCGGAGGCGACGCGCCTCACCCGCGAGGCCGAGTCGGCCCTCGCCCGCGCCCAGCAGCAGGCGTCGGACCTTCGCGCGGCGTCCGACCGCGACTCCAAGGACGCCCTCGCCAACGCGAAGGCGGAGGCGAAGCGCCTGGTCGAGACCGCGACCGTCGAGTCGACCCGCATGCGCGAGGAGGCCCAGGCCGAGGCGGAGGCCGCGCACGAGGACGCGCGGCGCACCCGCGAGGACCTCGAGCTCGAGGTGGTGACCAAGCGCGAGCAGTCCGAGCGCGAGCTCACGCGCCGCCACGAGGAGGCCACCGCCGAGACCGCCGCGATGGTCGCGGACGCCAAGCGCCGGACCGCCGAGGCGGAGGACCGTCTCAGCGCGACCCTCGAGCGCGCGGAGTCCGTGCGCCGCGAGGCCGAGGTGCACTCCCAGACGCTCCTCACCAACGCGCGCAACAACGCCGACGAGATCGTCTCGGAGGCGCGCGAGCACGCCGAGGCGATCATCTCCGAGGCCGTGAGCGACGCCGAGCGCGAGCGCACCATGGCCGCGCGCGAGGTCGACGAGCTCAACCGCCAGCGGGAGTCCATCACCACCTACCTCGACGACCTCCGCGGCCTGCTGTCCTCCGACCCGGTGGGCAACCTGGCCCGCGCGAGCCGCCTCCAGGCGGAGCACGAGGCCGAGCGCAGCGAGGCCTGACGTGGCCTCGCGCGACGACCACCAGCGTCTCGCGGACGCGCTCGACGCACGCCGGCGGGCGGAGGCGCGCGAGGCGTCCGTGCTGCTGGCGGCGTTCGCGCGGGACGCGGCGGCGGCGGGCGTCGAGCCCGAGACTCTCACCGCGCGCACGTACAGCGGCTCCGCGCGCGTCCGCACGCAGGTGCGGGGCTGGTATCTCAAGCGCGACCGGTCCGTCGGCGTGGACACGGAGGGTCGCTTCTACATCCTGTCGACGCCTGGCGGCCTCAAGGAGCGCCTGCGGGGCGCGATGCTCGCCCCGTCGGATCCCCCGCTCGAGCTGGGGCGTGGCGGCCGCGACGGCGAGTCCCTGCCCCTCACCGAGGCCCTCAGGCTCCGTCTCGACGGCGGGAACGGCTGGGGCTGAGGCCCGCGGCACCCGGCCGTGCCGAGCGCGGCTCTCGCCGGACATGAGAAGGGGGCACCTCACGCCCCCCTCGTGGTGAGGTGCCCCCGCTCGCCATGGTGGCACGGCGCCGCGCGACGCGCCAGGGCCGCCGCCCATATTTCACAAATCGGAAACGCGGGACAAGCCGCCCAGGCGGTTCAGCCCGCGTCGGCGCGGTCGACGAGGTCCGCGACCAGCGCGGCCACCCGCGAGGGCGCCTCCCATGCGCTCAGGTGTCCGACGCCGTCGAGCACCTCCGCCTCGACGCCCAGGGCCTCCGCCATGGTGCGGGCGGCGTCCACCCCCGCGATCGAATCGTGCTCCCCCACCGCGACGAACGCGGGCACCTCGAGCGCCGCGAGCACCTCGGTGCGGTCAGGGCGCGCCGCCATCGCCCGCTGCCCCCAGGCGATCCCGTCGCCGCCGTGCCTCGCGATGTTCGCGGCGACGGCGGCCACCAGGGCCTCCCGTGCACCGTCCCGCATGCCTACCAGGCCCTCCGCGGCGCCGCGCGGGTCCGGGTGCCCGTCCGAGCCGTCCACCCGGTCCGCGAGCGCGAGGCGCGCCTCACGCGCCTCGTCCGTGTCCGCGGCGCTCCTGGTGCCCAGCAGGCCGATCGCCGCGATCGCCTCCGGGTGGCGCTCGGCGACGGCCATCGCGATGTAGCCGCCCATCGAGCACCCCACCCAGACGGCCTTGTCGCGGCCCGTGACCTCGCGCATCGCGAGCACGGCGGCGTCCGCGATGAGCTCGAGCGACGGCTCCTCCTCGGGCAGAGGCATGTCGCCGATGCCGGGGACGTCGAACGTGATGATGTCGCCCGGCAGGACGGGCAGCGCCTCGAGCAGCGGGTCCCACTGCGACCGGTCGACGGGGAAGGCGTTGAGCAGCACCAGCGGCGTGCCGTCGGGAACGAGGCTCACGGGCTTCTCCTCTCGGGGCTGACCTGCCCTCATTCCACCATGGACGCGGGGACGGCGTCGGGCAGCGGCGCGCGCTCGGGCGCGACTCGCGAGACGATCGCGTCGAGCACGATCCGCACGAACCTCTCCCCCACCCACAGGTGCTTGGCCTCGGGCACGTCGATCAGCTCGAGCTGCGTGAGCGGCGCGAAGCGGACGCGCGCCTCGGCGGGCTGGAGGAAGTCGTCGTGCTCGGGGACGAGCGCGGTGACGGGCCTGCCCGTCGCGGCCCAGCTCTCGAGGTCCGCGTCGGTCGCGCGGTGGAGCGGGGGCGACAGCAGGATCGCGCCCTCGACGTCGAGATCCGCGCCGTGCATGAGCGTGAGCTCCGTGCCGAAGCTCCAGCCGACCAGCCAGCGGCGCGGCAGCCCGCGGCTCACGGCGAAGTCGACGGCGGCGCGCACGTCGGCCCCCTCGGGGACGCCGCCGCCGAACTCCCCGCCGCTGGTCCCGCGCGGCGAGGACGTGCCGCGGGTGTTGAAGCGCAGCACGGCCACGCCGGCGAGCGCCGGCAGCCGCCATGCGGCCTTGCGGTACACGTGCGAGTCCATGAACCCGCCGTGTGTGGGCAACGGGTGCAGCGTGATGAGGGTCGCGGTGATGGGCCCCTCGGCCGGCAGCGCGAGCTCGCCCACGAGCGTGAGCCCGTCCTCGGTGCGCAGCTCGATCTCCTCGCGATCCGCGCGCAGCACCGTCATCGAGCGCAGCTCGACCAGGTCGGTGACGTCCTCGGTCATGGTGTCCTCTCTCCGCAGGGGCGGCGCCGGGTTCAGCGCGCGCGTCCGAACGACTGCCAGCAGCCGGTGTGCCAGTGGCGGCGCGCGTCCGCGGCAGCCTCGGCACCCATGATGCTCTCGACCGGCCACGCGACCACGTGCGGGGTCTCGCCCGAGATCTCGCCCTGGCAGCCGGGGCACACGAAGGTGCGGTCGCTCGGGCGCGGGGTGGCGACGTAGAAGTCCTCGCCCCGGGGTCCGGTCTCGATCCGCGCGCGGTTGCCCCAGACGCGGTCGACGTCGAGCTCCTCGTGGGGCCGGCCGTACGGACGCTTGGACGAGCGGCGACCGGAGGGCATGGCGACCAGTCTACGGGCGGACGATGCGCGGCTCACCCGGCCCGCGCATCGTCCCCTCGCCTCTCTCAGTACGTTCGCGCCGGGGTCTCCACGTGGGCCTCGAGCTCCGCGAGCGGGAGCGGGTCGCGGCGCTCGATGGTCGCGCGGTACCAGTAGGCCGCGTCCTTCCAGGTGCGCGCCTGGGTCGCGTAGTCCACGCGCACCAGCCCGAAGCGCTTGGCGTAGCCCTGCGCCCACTCGAAGTTGTCCATGAGGCTCCATGCCATGTAGCCGCGCACGTCGGCGCCCTCGGCGATCGCCGTCTCGACCGCCCGCAGGTGGTCGTGGAGGTAGGCGACCCGCGCATCGTCCCTCACGCGGCCGTCCTCGCCCAGGACGTCGTCCCAGGCGCCGCCGTTCTCCGTCACGTAGAGCGGCTTGCCGGTCTCGCGGTGGATCTTCATGAGGTGCGCGTGCAGCGCGCCGGGGTCCACGTTCCAGCCCATGGCGGTGAGCTCACCGGGCGGGGTCATGAACTCGATCTGCTCGTCTCCGGGCCACGGCGAGTTGGTGCCGGCCTTGTGGCCGTCGGCGAGGGTCGCGACGTCGGACGATGCCGCGGCCTTGCGGGCGTTGTGCCTCACCACGTGCGAGGCGTAGTAGTTCACGCCGAACCAGTCCACCGCCCCATGCATCTCGTCGAGGTCGCCGGGGTGCACGAACGACCAGTCCGTGAGGTGCGCGGTGTTCGGCTTCAGGATCGCGGGGTACGTGCCGTCGACGAACGGCTGGTGGAACATCGTGTTCGCCAGCGCGTCGATGTGCGCGGCGGCGTCGCGGTCCCGCGGGTTCGAGGGGTCCCACGGGCGCGGCGTGTGGGAGTTGTTGACGATCCCGACCTGGAGCGCGGGGCGGGCGGACTTGATCGCGCGGTAGGCGCGGCCGTGCGCGAGCAGCAGGTGGTGGGCGGCGGTGAGGCCCTCGACGTCGTCCGCGTGGCCGGGCGCGTGCGCGCCGGAGCCGTAGCCCACGAACGAGCTCACCCACGGCTCGTTGAACGTGGCCCAGGTCTCGACGGCGTCACCGAGCTCCTCTGTCATGCGCAGCGCGTACGTGACGAACGCGTCGACCGTGTCGCGGCTGAGCCAGCCGCCCTGGTCCTCGAGCGCCTGCGGCAGGTCCCAGTGGTAGAGCGTCGCGAGCGGGGTGATGCCGCGCTCCCTGAGGCGCGCGACCAGCGCCCTGTAGAAGGCGATTCCCTCGGGGTTGAACTCCCCCGTGCCCGTGGGCTGCACGCGCGGCCACGAGATCGAGAAGCGGTACGCCTGCAGGCCCAGGTCCACCATCATGTCGATGTCGCGCTCCCACAGGTGATAGTGGTCGCACGCGACGTCGCCGGTGTCCCCGCCGACGACCTTGTCGGGCGTGTGGGTGAACGTGTCCCAGATCGACGGGCCGCGGCCGCCCTCGGTGGCGGCGCCCTCGATCTGGTAGGCGGCGGTGGCCGCGCCGAAGATGAAGTCCTGAGGGAAGGTCATGGCGCGAGCCTAGCCGAAACGATTCGACCCGCGTCCCGCCACCGGTTCGCTCAGCACGGTCGGCGAGCCGCCGCGCCGGGCAGCGAGGGACGATGCGCGGGTCGGCTCCGCGTGTCGCGTGTCGGACCGTGCGCAGCGAACTGCCGCGTCTAGAAGAGGCGGTCGCTGAGGTCCTCGTTGCCGCGCATGGACTCGTAGTCGAGCAGCAGGCAGCGGATGCCGCGGTCCTCCGCGAGCACGCGTGCCTGCGGCTTGATCTCCTGCGCAGCGAAGACGCCGCGGACGGGGGCGAGCAGCGGGTCGCGGTTCATCAGCTCGAGGTAGCGCGTGAGCTGCTCGACGCCGTCGATCTCGCCGCGGCGCTTGATCTCCACCGCGACGGAGCCGCCGGCGGAGTCGCGGGCGAGGATGTCGACGGGGCCGATCGCGGTCATGTACTCGCGGCGCACCAGGCTGTGGCCGTCGCCGAGCAGGGTGATCTGCGCGGCCAGGAGCTCCTGGAGGTGCGCCTCGACGCCGTCCTTGATGAGGCCGGGGTCCGCGCCGAGCTCGTGCTCGGTGTCGGACAGCACCTCGTGGAGGTCGATCTCGAGGCGGTCGTCGGTCTTGTCGTGCTGGACCACCCAGACCGCGGTGACGCCGCGCTCCGCGGCCTCCTCCGTGACGGAGGAGGTCCGCAGAGTGCACGGCGGGCTCATCCAGTTGAGCGGCTTGTAGGAGCCGCCGTCCGAATGAAGCAGGACCGAGCCGTCGGCCTTGACCATGATGGCTCGGGTCGCGAGCGGAAGATGCGCCGAGAGCCGCCCGGTGTACCGGGCCGCGCAGCGCGCGATCACCACCCGCATCAGTGAGCGGCCGTCTCCCCGGCCTCGCCCGTGGCGACCACGGGCTCCACGACGACGGTGACGATGTCGTGGTCGAAGGAGACGAAGCCGCCGTCGATGGCGAACTCGGCGTCGCCGTCGGCCCCGCCGCGCACGCGCACGGTGCCTGCCCGCAGGACGGACAGCACCGGCTCGTGCCCGGTGAGGAGGCCGATCTCGCCCTCCACGGTCGGGGCGATGAGACGCTCCGCCGTCCCCGACCAGAGGACCCGGTCGGGGGCGACGACGTCGACGGTGAGCGGACCGGCCATGATCAGCCGATCTCCTTCTGGATGCGGGCCCAGTTCTTGTCGAGGTCCTCGAGACCGCCGATGTTGAAGAACGCCTGCTCCGAGATGTGGTCGTACTTGCCGTTGACCAGGCCCGAGAAGGCCTCGACGGTCTCGGACAGCGGCACGGTGGAACCCGCGACGCCCGTGAACTGGGTCGCCATGTACGTGTTCTGCGAGAGGAACTGCTGGATCTTGCGCGCACGCGCGACGATGATCTTGTCCTCCTCGGAGAGCTCGTCCACACCGAGGATCGCGATGATGTCCTGCAGCTCCTTGTTGCGCTGGAGGATCGACTTCACGGCGTTCGCGGTCTCGTAGTGGTCGCGGCCCACGTAGCGCGGGTCGAGGATGCGCGAGGTCGACGTCAGCGGGTCCACGGCCGGGTAGAGGCCGCGCGACGCGATCTCACGCGACAGCTCCGTGGTCGCGTCGAGGTGCGCGAACGTGGTGGCCGGGGCCGGGTCGGTGTAGTCGTCCGCGGGCACGTAGATCGCCTGCAGCGAGGTGATCGAGTGGCCACGGGTCGAGGTGATGCGCTCCTGGAGCTGACCCATCTCGTCGGCGAGGTTGGGCTGGTAGCCCACCGCGGACGGCATGCGGCCCAGGAGGGTCGACACCTCGGAGCCCGCCTGCGTGAAGCGGAAGATGTTGTCGATGAACAGCAGCACGTCCTGCTTCTGAACGTCGCGGAAGTACTCCGCCATCGTCAGCGCCGACAGGGCGACGCGCAGACGCGTGCCCGGCGGCTCGTCCATCTGGCCGAACACCAGGGCGGTCTGGTTGATGACGCCGGACTCGGTCATCTCCTCGATGAGGTCGTTGCCCTCACGGGTGCGCTCGCCCACACCGGCGAACACCGACACGCCGTTGTGGTTGTTGGCGACGCGGTAGATCATCTCCTGGATGAGGACGGTCTTGCCGACGCCCGCACCGCCGAAGAGGCCGATCTTCCCACCCTGCACGTACGGGGTGAGGAGGTCGATGACCTTGATGCCGGTCTCGAACATCTGGGTCTTCGACTCGAGCTGGTCGAACGCGGGCGCCTTGCGGTGGATGGGCCAGGTCTCGGTGATCTCGATCTTCTCGCCCTCCTTCCCGTTGAGCACCTCGCCGGTCACGTTGAACACGTGGCCCTTGGTGACGTCGCCGACGGGCACCGAGATGGGCGCGCCGGTGTCGGTGACCTCGGCGCCGCGCACGAGGCCGTCGGTCGGCTTCAAAGCGATGGCGCGCACGAGGTTGTCGCCCAGGTGCTGGGCGACCTCGAGGGTCATGTGGAGCACGCCCTCGTCCTCGCCCTGCGAGGACAGGTCGATGTCGACCGTGAGCGCGTTGTAGATGTCGGGGATCGCGTCGGCCGGGAACTCGATGTCGACGACCGGGCCGACGACGCGCGAGACGCGACCGACGACGGGCGCGTCCTCGGCGTGGGCCGGGGTGGTCTCTGCGGTGGTGGTCATGGATCTCTCGCTTCTTGTCACGAGGCCGCGAGCGCATCGGCGCCCGAGACGATCTCGCTGATTTCCTGGGTGATCTCGGCCTGACGCGCCTGGTTGGCGAGCCGGGTGTAGTTGCGGATGATGTCCTCGGCGTTCGAGGTCGCCGTGTTCATCGCGCGCTGACGGCTGGCGAGCTCGGAGGCCGCGCAGTGCAGGAGGCTGCCGAAGATGCGCGACTCGATGTAGCGCGGGAGCAGTGCATCGAGCACCTGCTCCGCCGACGGCTCGAAGTCGTAGAGGGGCTCGATCTCGCCCTCCTCGGTCTCCTCGACGCCCTCGACGATCTCGAGCGGCAGGAGACGCAGGACCTGCGACTGCTGGGTCACCATGGAGATGAACCGGGTGCCGACGATGTAGATCTCGTCGACGCCGCCGTCCTCCTTCGACGCCTGGAAGCGCTCGAAGAGGGCCCGTGCCATCTCGCGGGCGGTCTCGCGGTCCGGCGCGTCGGACGCGCCGGTCCACTGACCCGCGAGCTCGCGGCGACGGAACGCGTAGTACGACACGGCGCGGCGGCCGGCGGCGAACTGCACGATCTCCTTGCCGTCCGCCTGGAGGCGGCCGCGAAGGCGCTCGGCCTCACGGATGACGTTCGCCGAGTAGGCGCCCGCCATGCCGCGGTCCGCGCTGATGACCAGCACGGCCGCGCGGCCCGTGTCCGTACGCGCCGTCGTCAGCGGGTGGTCGACGCTCGAGTGCGCCGCCACCGCGCTGATCGCGCGGGTGATGGCCCGCGTGTACGGGGTGGCGTGCTCCACACGGAGGCGCGCCTTCCCGATACGCGAGGCCGCGATGAGCTCCATCGCGCGGAAGATCTTCTTGAGCGAGCTGGTCGCCCTGATCTTCTGGCGATAGACGCGCTGCTGTCCGGCCATCGGCTACTTCTTCTCCGCGACGATGCGCTCCTGCTCGACCGCGACGCTCTCGCCGTCGTCGACCGACGACTCGGTGGTGAGGTTCACGCTCTCACCCTCGAGGAAGGTCGACACGAAATCGTCGACGTGCGTGTGCAGCGCGGACTCGTTGTCGTCCGAGAGCTGGCCCGTCGAGGCGATGTCGTCGAGGATCGACGTGTTGCGTCGCAGGTGGTCGAGCAGCTCGCGCTCGAAGCGCAGCACGTCGCCCACGGCGATCTTGTCGAGCTTGCCCTTGGTGCCGGCCCACACGGACACGACCTGCTCCTCGACCGGGAACGGCGAGTACTGGGGCTGCTTGAGCAGCTCCATCAGGCGCGCGCCACGGGTGAGCTGCTGACGCGAGGCCGCGTCGAGGTCGGACGCGAACATCGCGAACGCCTCGAGCGAGCGGTACTGCGCGAGCTCGAGCTTGAGCGTGCCGGAGACCTTCTTCATGGCCTTGACCTGCGCGGAACCACCGACGCGGGACACCGAGATGCCGACGTCGACAGCGGGGCGCTGGTTCGCGTTGAAGAGGTCCGACTGGAGGAAGATCTGGCCGTCGGTGATCGAGATCACGTTGGTCGGGATGTACGCCGAGACGTCGTTCGCCTTGGTCTCGATGACCGGCAGGCCCGTCATCGAGCCGGCGCCCATCTCGTCCGACAGCTTCGCGCAACGCTCCAGCAGGCGGGAGTGCAGGTAGAAGACGTCGCCGGGGTACGCCTCGCGGCCCGGCGGGCGGCGGAGCAGCAGCGACACGGCGCGGTAGGCCTCGGCCTGCTTCGACAGGTCGTCGAAGATGATGAGGACGTGCTTGCCGTCGTACATCCAGTGCTGACCGATCGCGGAGCCGGTGTAGGGCGCGAGGTACTTGAAGCCGGCCGGGTCGGACGCGGGGGCCGCGACGATGGTCGTGTACTCGAGCGCGCCGGCCTCCTCGAGGGCGCCACGCACGGAGGCGATGGTCGAGCCCTTCTGGCCGATGGCGACGTAGATGCAGCGGACCTGCTTGGTCGGGTCGCCGGTCTCCCAGTTCGCCTTCTGGTTGATGATCGTGTCGATCGCGATGGCGGTCTTGCCGGTCTGGCGGTCGCCGATGATCAGCTGGCGCTGGCCGCGGCCGATCGGGATCATCGCGTCGATGGCCTTGAGGCCCGTCTGCAGCGGCTCGTGCACCGACTTGCGCTGCATGACGCCGGGCGCCTGGAGCTCGAGCGCGCGGCGCGCCTCGGTCTCGATCTCGCCGAGGCCGTCGATCGGGTTGCCCAGCGGGTCCACCACGCGGCCCAGGTAGCCGTCGCCCACGGCGACGGAGAGCACCTCGCCGGTGCGGTGCACCGACTGGCCCTCCTCGATGCCCGTGAACTCGCCGAGCACCACGACGCCGATCTCACGGACGTCGAGGTTGAGCGCGAGGCCGAGCGTGCCGTCCTCGAAGCGCAGCAGCTCGTTGGCCATGCAGCCCGGAAGGCCCTCGACCTGCGCGATGCCGTCGGCCGCGAGCGTCACGCGACCCACCTCGTCGACCACGGCGCCCTTGGGCTCGTAGGACTTCACGTAGCTGTCGAGTGCAGCCCGGATCTCGTCGGGGCTGATCGTCAACTCTGCCATGCCATCTCTCCTGTCAGTGCCGCGGTGGCGGCGAATGGTGCGTCGGGTCTAGCCGACAAGTCGTCGTCGTGCCTCGTCGAGCCGGGACAGCACGGTGCCGTCCACCACCTCGGACCCGACCTGAACTCGGATGCCGCCCAGGACCTCGGGGTCCACGGCGACGTTGATGAGCACCTCGCGTCCGTACGCGTCCGTGAGGATGCGTGCGAGGCGCGTGCGCTGGGCCGCGCTGAGCTCGACCGCGGCCGTGACCTGCGCCACGACCTTGTCGCGGTGCTCGGCCGCGGACTCGAGCAGCGCGTCGATCGCCGGGACGAGGCGACGGCCGCGCGGGTTGCCCACGACGCGGCGCAGCAGCGCCTCGGTCGTCGGGACCAGCTTGCCGCCGAGCACGCCGTCGAGGAGCGCGACGCGCGCCTCCTTGGTGGCGGACCGGTTGCTGAGCGCCGAGAGCAGCTCGCGGTTCGCGACCAGCTCGCGCTGCACGCGGAACAGCTGCTCCTCGACCTGGTCGAGGGTGCCCTGCGTCTGCGAGTACGCGAAGATCGCGCGCTCGCCGGCGTCGTCGATCGCCTCGGCGAGGTCCTGCTCGGCCGACCAGCGGGCGCCGGCGAACGACGCGAGGACGTCCTTGACCCTCGCGTCGTACGCCGAGAACACCGCGGCGACCAGTCCGGCCTTGGCCTCGGCCGAGCGAGCGGGGTCGGTCAGCGCACGGCGGAGCGAGCCCGACGCGTCGATCGCGTCGACGGCGGCGAACAGCTGCTCGGCGAGGACCAGGCCCTCGGCTCCGCTCGCCGTCACCACCGGTTCGAACTCACGGAGCACCGCGTCTCTCGACGCCTGGCTCGTTCCACGCATGTGCTTAACCCTCCGCCTTGACGGTCGTCTCGAGCTCGGTCAGGAACGCGTCGATCACGCGCTGCTGACGCGCGTCGTCCGCGAGGGACTCGCCCACGATGCGCGACGCGAGGTCGGTCGCGAGCGTGCCCACCTCGGAGCGCAGCGACACCACGGCCTGGTGGCGCTCGGCGTCGATCTGGCGCTGGGCCGTCTCGACGATCCGCTCCGCGTCGGTGCCCGCACGGCGGCGGGCCTCGGCGAGGATCTGCGCGGCCTCGACGCGCGCGTCCTCACGGATGCGCGCGGCCTCGGCACGGGCCTCGGTGAGCTGAGCCGTGTACTCCTCGAGCGCGGCAGCAGCCTCGGCCTGAGCCTTCTCGGCCTTCTCGATGCCGCCCTGGATGAGCTCCGCGCGCTCGTCGAGCACCTTCTGGATCTTGGGGAGGAACACCCGCGTGAACACGACCGCGATGATCGCGAAGATCACGATCGACCACAGCAGGTCGTAGGGGGCGGGCAGGATCAGGTCCGCACCCTCCACCTCCGTGGTGTGCGCCTCCTCCGCGAGAAGCAGAGTCTGGGCGAGCATCATCAGAAGATGAAGCCGGTGACCAGGCCGAGGAGCGCGAGCACCTCGACGAACGCGACACCGATGAACATGGTGGCGCGGAGCTGGCCGGAGACCTCAGGCTGGCGCGCCATGCCCTCGATGGTCTTGCCGATCAGGATGCCCAGACCGATGCCGGGGCCGATCGCGGCGAGGCCGTAGCCGATGGTCGCGACGTTGCCGGAGACCTCAGCGAGAGTGGTGGTGTCCACTGTGTGTTTCCTTCCGTTGTGACGAGGCCGGGGCTTCCGGCCGCGCAGGCTTGGGGGTTTAGTGCTCTTCCTCGAGTGCCATGTTGAGGTACACGGCCGCAAGCATGGTGAAGACGTACGCCTGAAGCAGGGCGACGAAGATCTCGAACAGCGTGAAGGCGAAGCCGGCGGCGAACGTCACCGCGGCCATCGACTTCATCGCGCCCGCCGCAGCGAAGAAGAAGTACTGCGTGGCGGAGAAGCACAGGACCAGGAGCAGGTGACCCGCGATCATGTTGGCCGCGAGTCGCAGCGCGAGCGTCGCGGGACGCAGGATGAACACCTGGAGGATCTCGATGGGCGTCAGCAGCAGGTAGATCGCCTTCGGCACGCCCGGGGGGAACAGGTTGTTCTTGAGGTAGCCGCCGAGGCCGTGCTTCTTCACGCCGTACGCGAGGTACAGGACGTACACCCACAGCGCCATGATGATCGGCAGGCCGATCAGCGACGTGCTCGCGATGTTGAGGAACGGGATCACGCCCGTGATGTTGAAGAACGTGATCGCCAGGAAGATCGTGGTGAGGATCGGGAGGAACCGCTTGGTCTCCGCGCCCATGACGGGCTCGACGATCTGGTCCTTGACGAAGTCGAGCATGAACTCGAGGGCGCCCTGGAGGCGGCCGGGGACCACCTTCGCGCGGTTCGCGACGAACCAGAACAGGGCGATCAGCATGAGGGCCGCGATGACGCGGACCATCATGATGCGGTTGAACTCGAAGATGGTGCCGTCGCCGAAGATGGCGGGCGGGAAGAAGTCGGTGATCGACGGGGCGTGGAAGCCGTCCGAGCTGAACATCCTCTCGATGTAGCTCTTCGACCCTCCCGAGTCGGTGGCTTCAGCGCTCACGACCGCGGCCAGCAAGTTCCCCACGAAGTCTCCTGTGCGAATGGCTTCTTGGGCGCGGACCACCGTCCGGCGCCGTTGACTGGCCCAAAGCCTAACGCATCAATCCCCGGACGAAGTACCCGGATCGGCGTACGGAATGCGCGCTTTGCGCATCACCGCGACGTCCACCGCGAGGGACGCGATGATGCCCGTCACGGCGGTCGCGGCGAAGGCCTCGCGGTGGAAGCCGTCGACCCCCTGAAGTAGCAGGAGCGCGATGATGATGACGGCCATCTTGCCCAGCCAGGAGAAGGCCACGATCCCCGCCATCACGTGCGGCGGCTTGCGGTGCGCGACCAGCATCGAGACCTGCGTGGGGATCGCGCCGATGGCCGCCACGACGGCGCCCACGAGCGCCGCGACGGCACCCTCGGGCCCGACCACGAGCCAGGCGACGGCGGCGCCGATCACGGCGATCGCGACCAGCACGATCGTGGTCACCTTGATGGCGCGGCGGTACAGCTGCTCCTCGGCGGTCACTTCTCCTCCTCGGAGTGGGGGACGGTGGACGATGCGGCGGTGGCCCCGGTCGCCGAGGCGACGGCGGGCGCGGGGCCGGCGGGCGCATCGTCCCCGTGCCGTCCCTCCGGGGTGATGCGCTGCAGCGCGAACACGGCGTGTCCCGCGCGGCGCCACTGGCGCGAGAAGAACCGCGCCAGGCGCGGGGAGAACGTGATCGCGGCGGCGGCCACCACGCCGAGGCTCGTGACGAGCACGGCGCCCCACAGCGGCAGGAACACCACGGACACCGTGCCGAACGACAGCACCGCGGTCCAGATGTAGAGGACGGTGACGGCCCAGCGGTGCGAGTGGCCGCGGCGCAGCAGCAGGTGGTGCAGGTGGTGCTTGTCCGGCGAGAAGGGCGAGTCGCCGCGCGCGGTGCGCCTGATGACCGCGGCGCCCATGTCGACGAGCGGCACGGCGAGCACCATGATCGGCAGCAGGATCGGGATGAACGCGGGGATGCGCTCGCGCTCCGACACCACGGCGGGGTCGATCTGACCCGTCACGATGATCGCGGCGGCGGCGAGCATGAGGCCCAGCACCATCGAGCCGGAGTCGCCCATGAAGATGCGCGCGGGATGGACGTTGTGCGGCAGGAAGCCCAGGCACGCGCCCACGAGCAGCGCCACCACGATCGCGGCGAGCGACGAGTAGTCCCCCGGCGTCGCGGACCGCGCCAGCATGTAGGTGTACGTGAAGAAGGCGAGACCGCCGATCGCGATCATGCCCGCGGCGAGGCCGTCGAGGCCGTCCACGAAGTTGACGGCGTTCATCGCGATCACCACCACGAACACCGTGGCGATGAGGGAGACGTACGAGCTGCCGATGGTGACGCCCGCGATGGGCACCGTCACCAGCTGGACGCCGCCGGAGGCGAGCACCAGCCCGGCGAGGAACTGGCCGGCGAGCTTGGCCATCCAGTCGAGGTCGAAGATGTCGTCGACCATGCCGAGCGCGCACACGATCGCGGCGGCACCGAGCACGGCCCACGCCTCGCGGCCCGCCTCGAACACGGGGAAGAGGAACGGGATGGCGGAGGCGACCACCCCGGCGGTCGCGAGGCCCAGGAAGATCGCGACGCCGCCCAGGCGCGGGATGGGCGTGGTGTGGACGTCGCGCGCCCGCACCGCGGTGATGGCGCCCACGCGGAACGCGAGGTGACGCATGGCCGGTGTCGCGACGTAGGTGACGAGCGCCGCGATGGCCATGAGGGTGAGGTAGACCTTCACCCGTCGTCACCTGCGACGGCGTCCTCCCCCACGATCTCGACGATGCGGGCGTGGGAGATGCCTCCCTGGCGGACGATGCGCAGGCGGGGGCCCGTCGCATCGACGATGGTCGAGGCCACGCCGAGCGGGCTGTCGCCCGCGTCGAGGTAGACCGCGACCGAGGCGCCCAGCTGCTCCTCGGCGCCCGCCGCGGTGGTGGCGGCGGGCTCGCCGGTGCGGTTCGCGCTGGTGACCGCGAGGGGTCCGGTGCGGGCGAGGAGCGCGAGCGCCGCCGGATGGTCGGGCACCCGCAGCGCGACGGTGCCGTGGGTCTCCCCCAGGTCCCACGCGAGCGACGGCTGCGCCTTGACGATGACGGTGAGCGCCCCGGGCCAGCACTCCTCCATGAGGGAGCGGGCCGCATCGGGCACCTCGCGCGCGAGGCCGTCGACGGTGCGCACGCTCGGGATGAGCACGGGCGGCGGCATCTGGCGGCCGCGACCCTTGGCCGCGAGCACGGCCGCGACGGCGTCCGGCTGGAACGCGTCGGCGCCCACGCCGTAGACGGTGTCGGTGGGGAGCACGATGACCGCGCCGCGGCTCACCGCGTCGACGGCGGCGTCGAGCGACGGCCCCCAGGTCGAGGGGTCGTGGGTGTCGAGGATCACGGGGTCAAGTGTCTCAGACGCCCACGCGGGTCGCGACGAGCATGCGCTCGCGCCCCGTGAGGTCCGTGAGGGTGCGCACGTCGCCCCACCACTCCGACGACTCCGCGTAGGCGCGCATCGCCGCGCCCTGCTCGTCGCCGTGCTCCATGATCAGCGAGCCTCCCACGCGCAGCAGCCGCTGGGCCTCGTCGAGGATCGCGCGGGGCACGTCGAGGCCGTCGTCGCCGAGGCCGTAGAGCGCCTGCGGCGGGTCGTGGAGCGCGACCTCGGGGTCCCGCGGGATGGCGGCGGTGGGCACGTAGGGCGGGTTGGTCACCACCACATCAGCGCAGGCGTCGAACTGGCGCAGGCAGTTGCGGGCGTCCGCGTACACGGAGCGCAGGCGCGCGCGGACGTCGGCGGGCTGGGCGCGCGCGTTGAGGCGCAGGTAGACGAGCGCCTCCTCGCTCGCCTCGACCATCGACACCTGCGCCTCGGGGACCTCCGTGGCGACGGAGATGCCGATCGCGCCGGAGCCCGCGCACAGGTCGGTGACGCGGACCTCGCCGCGCAGCTCGAGAGCGGAGCGTGCCGCGGCGATGGCGACACCCGCGACCACCTCGGTCTCGGGACGCGGGATGAACACGCCCGGCCCGACCTGCAGCTCGAGCGAGCGGAAGTACGCCTTGCCGGTGATGTGCTGCAGCGGCTCGCGGTCGATGCGGCGGGTGACACGCGCCTCGAGCAGGTCGAGATCAGCGCCCGGGGGCCAGTCGTCGTCCCGCGCGGCGGCGGTCCGGATGTCGGTGGGCTCGAGGCCCAGGGTGTGGGCGATGAGCACGATCGCGTCGTGGTGCGCGGACGGCACCCCCGCCTCGGCGAGGCGGCGGGTGGTATCGCGCAGACGCTTGCCGACGGTAGGCACGGTCGGAGTCTACGGGTTCGGCGCGGCTACTCTGCCGCGGAGAGGCGGGCGGCCTCGTCCGCGTCGATCGCGGACTGGATCACCGGCTGCAGGTCGCCCGCGAGCACCTGGTCGAGGTTGTAGGCCTTGTAGCCGGTGCGGTGATCCGCGATGCGGTTCTCGGGGAAGTTGTAGGTGCGGATGCGCTCCGAGCGGTCGACCGTCCGGATCTGCGACCTGCGCATGTCCTGGGCCTCGGCCTCGGCCGCCTCCTTCTGCGCGGCGAGCAGCCGGGCGCGCAGGATGCGCAGCGCCGACTCCTTGTTCTGCAGCTGCGACTTCTCGTTCTGGCAGCTCACCACGATGCCGGTGGGCAGGTGGGTGAGGCGGACGGCCGAGTCGGTGGTGTTGACAGACTGGCCGCCGGGGCCGGACGAGCGGTACACGTCGACGCGCACCTCGTTCATGTCGATCTCGACCTCGGAGACCTCCTCGACCTCCGGGTAGACCAGCACGCCGGCGGCGGACGTGTGGATGCGACCCTGCGACTCGGTGGCGGGCACGCGCTGCACGCGGTGGACGCCGCCCTCGTACTTGAGCTGGGCCCACACGCCGTCCTCGGGCTCGACGGAGCCGCGCGCCTTCACCGCGACGGACACGTCCTTGTACCCGCCCATGTCGGTGTGCACGGCCTCGAGGACCTCGGCCTTCCAGCCCTTGGTCTCCGCGAACTTGAGGTACATCTTGAGCAGGTCGCCCGCGAACAGCGCGGACTCCTCGCCGCCCTCGCCGGACTTGATCTCGAGGATCACGTCGCGGGCGTCGTCGGGGTCGCGCGGGATGAGGATGCGCCGGAGGTGCTCGGTGGCCTCCTCGACGGCGTCACGGAGGGCCGGGATCTCCGCGGCCATCTCCGGATCGAGGTCCGCCAGCTCCGTGGCGGCCTCGAGGTCGTCCTGGGCGGCCTGCCAGGAACGATGTGCTGCGACGACGCGGCCGAGCTCCGCGAAGCGACGCCCGAGCGTGCGCGCCCTGCCCCCATCCGCGTGAACGGCGGGGTCGGCGAGCTGGTGCTCGATGTCGGCGTACTCGTCCAGCATGGGCTGGACGGCTGCGAAGGCCTCGGCCACGTCGTCGGGCGCGTTACTTCTTGTTGCCGTAACGGCGCTCGAAGCGCGCCACGCGACCACCGGTGTCCATGATCTTCTGCTTGCCCGTGTAGAACGGGTGGCAGGCCGAGCAGACCTCGACGCTGATCGCGCCGGCCGTCACGGTGGACTTGGTCTCGAACGTGTTGCCACAGGTGCACGTGACAGTGGTGGCCACGTACTCGGGGTGGATGTCCTTCTTCATGATCTCCCTTAGTTCGCCACCGGGTCCTTCGCGTATCTCGCGTCGGTGAACCGGCAACCGTGGACCCCGTCCGCAGGCGGGGCCAACGAACTATTCTGCCATGCCTGTCAAGGGGAGCCTCGCCGCCAAGGTCCCGGCGCATCGTCCCTCGCCTGAGCGCGCAAGCGGCGCCCCGGGAGCGTGGCTCCCGGGGCGCCGCCGCTGTCACGCGGTCAGGCGGTCAGGCGGTCACGCGACCTTGACCGTCATCGACGTGCCCTTCTGCTTGACCACGCGGATCTCCACGCCCTCGGCGGGGAGCTTGACGCCGTGGTTGGGCAGCTCCGCGAACCAGTACTGGTCCGTGTCGTCGAACACGGGGTTGCCGCGCGTCCCACGGATCGGGCTGCGCTTGCCGTCGACGTGGAGCATGACCGAGTCCGTGCGCTGCAGCCCGAACGGGGCGTCGTACACCTGGACACGTGCGCGCCACAGGTCGCCGTTCACGTTCCGCAGCGGCTGCGGGTGGGCGTCGATGTAGAGGTTCCGTCCTCCGCCCGGGTGCGCGAAGGTGTCGTTGTCCGCGAACGAGGTGTCCCAGTAGGAGATCAGCAGGCCCTCCTGGTACGCGTAGTGGTCCACCCAGTCCGGCCGGGTGCTCGCGTACCCGAAGAAGTACGGCCCCGTCTCGAGGTACCTGTCGTACGAGACGTAGGAGCGGTGGGCCGCGATGTAGTAGTGCGGGTGGTCCTCCGTGCTCGTGGTGCCCACCACCGAGAATCCGTCGACGGTCCAGCCGTTGTCGCCGTCCTCCGCGCCGTCCGCGAACACCCCGTCGATCGCGATGTCGTCGAGGAACAGGCCGTCGACCACGTCGGGGTCGTTGCCAGCGACTCCGCCGTCGGTGGTGTACCGGATGCGCACGTCCACGGTCCGGCCCGCGTACGCGCTCAGGTCGAACGTCGCCGCTTCCCAGTCGGCCTGCGTCCCGTCGGTGGCCTCGATGCCGCCGCCGATGTCGTGGGTGGTGCTGCCCGCGATGGGCACGAACCCGTCGCCCGCGTCGACCTCGACGTAGAAGTAGTCGTAGCCCTCCTCGATGTCGTACCGCGCCTGGAACGTCAGCGCGGGCGACCCCTCCGGCAGCGTGACCGAGCGGGTCAGCGTGCTGGTGAGGTCGTCACCCGTGCCGCTGTACCACTGGGACTCTCCCGACGCGGGCGCGCCCAGGTCGGTGGTGAGGGTCTTCTCGGGAAGGGACACGATCAGCGCCTGCGTCTTGCGGGAGTTGTACTCCGCGGGCCCCAGGTCCACCTTCGCGCGCTCCCCCGCGTCGACGAGCTCGTAGTCGAGCCACCCGAGCTGGAGCTTGTTCCACGCGCCCAGGTCGCCGCCGCGCTCGCCGATCCCGTCGTCGTCCCTGGCGCCCAGGCGGCTCTGCGCCATGAGCGTCCAGTGCTCGTTGTTGTTGTCGCCGCCGGACTGCACGTTGTAGTCGTCCGGCAGGCCCAGGTCGTGACCGTACTCGTGGTAGAACACGCTGCGGCCGCCGTTCTCGGGCTGCATCGTGTAGTCGCCGATCCACACGCCCGAGTCGCCGATCTGGGTGCCGCCCAGCGGGTTCGCCTCGGGGCCGGTGCGGCCCGCGGCGGTGTAGTACGCGTACCAGCGGTGGGACCAGATCGCGTCGCCGCCGTAGATCGGGTCGCCGTCCGCCTGGTCGCCGCCCGCGTGGACGATCTGGAAGTGGTCGATGTACCCGTCGGGCTCGTTGAAGTCGCCGTCGCCGTCGAAGTCGTAGCGGTCCCACTCGTCGAACGAGGCGAGGTCCGCGTCCACCTCCTCGACCGACCGGCCCTGCGCCAGCTGATCCTCGTACCAGACGTTCGCCGCGTCGCGCACGAGGTCCCACACGGTCGAGCACACGTTGCTGCCGCAGGCGTCGGTGCCGTAGCGGCCCTGGGTCGCGTCGACCTTGACCCAGTCGGTGACCTCGCCGTCGACGCTGTAGCGGCCCGACGACTGCGTCTCGTAGTAGTCGCGCAGCGACTCGCCGTCACCGAAGTACAGGTCCTGGAAATGGTCCTGCGAGTAGTCGGCCTGCCACACGGTGCTGTTGTCGACCGTGCGGTCGGGCTCCGGGATCTCGTTGTGGAGCGGACCCTCGGTGCGCTGCGCGTCCTCGGCGGGCGCGTACGGCGAGGGCTCGTCGCCGAACTCGGCGAGGATCACGAAGACCCTGTCGGTCGCCTCGCGCGACAGCTCCACGTACTGGTCCTGGGTGTGCGGGCGCGACTTGCCGTGGCGCGCGGACCTGGAGTCGGCCGGCGGCGCCTCCTCGGTGCCGACCTTGACCACCTCGCTGCCGCCGCGCTGCTCGGGCTGGAGCTCGCCCTCGAGGACGCCGGTGATGGCGGTCTCGCGCAGCGCGCTGCGCTTCTCGTCGAGCGGGTTGGGCAGGTTGTCCGACGGCGGGGCCGTCGAGGGGGCGGGATCTGCGGGCGGGACGGCCGCGATCGTCGGGGCCGCCGTGGCGGCTGGCGCCGCGACCAGGGTTGCTCCGAGAGCCACCGCCGTGGTGGCTGCCAGCAGGGACTTGGGCATGCATCTCCTCCATGCGTGAGGAGCGCCGGGCACGCTGATGACGGGCGCGGCGCTCTGCTCGGCGGTCCGGTCCGGCCGCCGCGGGATGCGCCGCCCCCTGTGCTGCCTCGACCCGATCGGATCCGGCACCTCTACGTCGCGTCCCGACCTCCAGGATTATCACCGTCCGGGCCGAAGGTCCTGGTGTGGGGCGTTTCTCACATTCGCCCGGGTTGTCGGGCGGCGCGTACGGGCCTGTGCCATGATCCCGGGCGCGCGTCGGGGAACGCGAGGGGCCGGGCCCGCCTCGCGGCGGACCCGGCCCTGTCGGTCGTGAGGGGCTACTTCTCCTCGTCGGCTCCCGGGGTGGTCTTGGCGACCTGCATGAGGAACTCGGCGTTGGTCTTGTGCTCCTTGAGCCTGCCCAGAAGCAGCTCGATCGCCTGCTGCTGCTCGAGGCCGGTGAGCACGCGGCGCAGCTTCCACATGATCTTGAGCTCGTCGGGACCCATGAGGATCTCCTCGCGGCGGGTGCCGGAGGCGTTGACGTCGACGGCCGGGAAGATGCGGCGGTCGGCGAGCGTGCGCGACAGCTTGAGCTCCATGTTGCCGGTGCCCTTGAACTCCTCGAAGATCACCTCGTCCGCCTTCGAGCCGGTCTCGACCAGCGCGGTCGCGAGGATGGTGAGCGAGCCGCCGTTCTCGATGTTGCGTGCCGCACCGAAGAAGCGCTTGGGCGGGTAGAGCGCCGACGAGTCCACGCCGCCCGACAGGATGCGGCCCGACGCGGGCGCCGAGATGTTGTAGGCGCGGCCCAGGCGGGTGATCGAGTCGAGCAGCACGACCACGTCGTGGCCCATCTCGACGAGGCGCTTCGCGCGCTCGATCGCGAGCTCCGCCACCGTGGTGTGGTCCTCGGCCGGACGGTCGAAGGTGGAGGCGATGACCTCACCCTTGACCGTGCGCTGCATGTCCGTGACCTCCTCGGGGCGCTCGTCGACGAGCACGACCATGAGGTGGACCTCGGGGTTGTTGGTGACGATCGCGTTCGCGATCGACTGCAGCACCAGGGTCTTGCCCGCCTTCGGGGGCGAGACGATGAGACCGCGCTGGCCCTTGCCGATGGGCGCGACGAGGTCGATCACGCGGTTGGTCATGTTGCGCGGGTCGGTCTCGAGGTGGAGGCGCTGCTGCGGGTACAGAGGCGTGAGGTCGCCGAACGACGCACGGCCGCGCGCCTCCTCGGGGGTGAGCCCGTTGACGCGGTCCACCTCGGCGAGCGCGTTGAACTTCTGGCGCTGGCCGCGCTCGCCCGGGCGGGGCGGGCGCACGGTGCCGGTGATGGCGTCGCCCTTGCGCAGGCCGTACTTCTTGATCTGGTTCATCGACACGTACACGTCCGACTTGCCCGGCAGGTAGCCGGTGGTCCGGATGAACGCGTAGTTGTCGAGGATGTCGACGATGCCGCCGACGGGGGTGAGCTCCTCGTCGTCGCGGACGTCGTCCTCGTCGAGCTGCTGAGCCGGCTGGACGGGGTCGAGCCCGTCACGGTCGCGCCCGCGGCCGCGGCCGCGACCGCGACCACGGCGCCGGCGGTTGCCCTGGCCGTCGTCGTCCTGCGCGGGCTGGTTCTGCTGCTGCCGCTGCTGGCCCTGCTGCTGACGGCGGTCGCCGCCCTGCTGCTCGCCCTCGCCATCCTCGCCGCGCGGGAGGTCGAGGCTCACGGCCTCCTTGGCGCGGCGGGCGCGCGATGCCGCGTCCTCGTTCTCATGGGGCGCCTCGGCCTTGTCGGCGCGGGGCAGGTCGAGGCTCACGGCCTCCTTCGCGCGGCGGGCGCGCGACGCGGCATCCTCGTCGACGGCGGCACCCGCGGCGGCCGGGGCCGACTGGGGCGACTCGGCGCGGCGGCGGGGCTGGCGCGCGGGGCGCTCGCTCGCGGGTGCATCGTGCTCGGGCGCGGCGTCGGGGGTCGAGGCCTTCGCGGCGGCCTTGGCCGGCGCCTTGGCGGGCGCCTTCTCGGTCGCCGGCGCCTTCGCCGGGACCACTCCGCCGTTCTTGATCGCCTCGATCAGGTCGTTCTTGCGCATGCGCGCGGTTCCGGAGACCCCGAGCTCGGCGGCGAGCGCCTGGAGCTGCGGAAGCTTCATCGCGGAGAGGGTGGCGGTCTGGTCGGGCGCCACGGTCGTGTCGGTCACGTACTGTCCTTTCCTCGCACGAGCCCCTGTGGCTCCAGAAGTGCGAGATTCGCCCACGTGGGTACGGCTGACGGGACATCTTCGTCAGACGCCTGCAACGTGGATAGCGTTCGTCCGGGGCGCGATGCGCCGTCCGGGGGAAGCGGGACCAGGTTATCACCGCGGCACTCCCGGAACAATCACCCCTGGTGGTGACGCGCGTCACGTCACGCGACACCCGGTGCCACGACACGCGTCTCGCTCCTGTTGCCGCGCCCGCCCGCCGGGCCTAGCCTGCCGTGTGGGGGTGCACGTCGCGCCCGTCGCCACGCCTCAGAGCAATGTCAGCACAAGGGAGCACCACCATGATCGGCCCCGTCGAGATCGTCACCATCGCCTTCGCGGAGAGCCGCTTCGACGGCTCGATCCTCGCGGAGATCAAGAAGCTGGTCGAGACGGGTGTGATCTCGATCGTCGACGCCGTCGTGGTGCACAAGGACGCGGAGGGCGCGGTCGAGATCCTCGAGCTCGCGGAGATCACCGACGACCCGGAGGTGGGCGCTCTCAGCGAGCTGCTCGCGCGCCTCGACGGCCTCCTCAACGACGAGGACGCGGACATCCTCGCGGAGTCGCTCGCCCCCGGCGCCAGCGCCGCGATCCTGTGCTTCGAGCACACCTGGGTGGTGCCGCTGCGCGACGCGATCGCGGATGCGGGCGGCGAGCTGCTCGACACGGTGCGCGTGCCGGGACCCGTGGTCCAGGAGGTCCTCGACGCGGTTCGCGCCGAGGCGTAGCAGCGCCACAGCACACAGACACCGGCACCAGGAACAGCAGAGGAGCGGAACGATGCGCAGGATGGGTCGACCCGGATTGATCGGCACGATGGCACGCACCGCGGTGGTCGCGGGCACCGCGCAGGCGGTGGGCGGGCGCGTCGCGCGCAACCAGCGCACGCGCTGGGCGGGACAGGAGCAGCAGGCGCAGCAGGAGCAGTACGAGGCCGAACAGGCCGCGTACCAGCAGCAGCAGTCGCAGGCGCAGATGGCGGCCATGCAGGCGGAGCTCGCCCAGCTGCAGCAGCAGCAGGCACCCCAGGTCGCGGCGGCACCCGCCGCTCCCGCGGGCGGGGACGACCTCATGGCCAAGCTGGCGCAGCTGGCCCAGATGAAGGACGCGGGCATCCTGTCCGACGCGGAGTTCGCGGCCGCGAAGGCGAAGCTCCTCGGGTGACCGCCGCCGCCACGCCGCGCGAGTCCCGCTGGGGAGCCAAGCTCAACAGCGTCGACTACATGCGGGAGGCCGTCCTCTTCGACGGCAGCGGGGTCCGCGCGCAGTACACGCGCTTCTGGCTGCTGCTCATCCTCGCGTCGGTCATCGCGACCGCCGGCGTGGTCGCGGACTCCACCGCGACGGTGATCGGCGCGATGATCGTCGCGCCGCTCATGCGTCCCATCCAGGGCACCATGCTGTCGACCGTGCTCGGCGACCACCGCAACCTGGTCCGCTCGATCGGCACCATGGTCGCGGGCGCGATCGCCGCGATCGGCGTGGGGTTCGTCATCGGGCTGATCGTCATCCAGCCGATCACCGCGGCGACCAACGCCCAGGTCGCGGGCCGCGTCTCCCCCGGCGTGGTCGACCTGCTCGCCGCGCTCGCCACGGGGGTGGTGGGCTCGATCGCGCTGCTGCGCTCCGACATCTCGGACACGCTGCCGGGCGTCGCGATCGCGATCTCGCTGGTGCCGCCGCTCACCGTGGTGGGGCTCACCCTCGAGTCCGGCGCGTGGTCGCAGGCGGCGGGTGCGCTGCTGCTGTTCGTCACCAACGTCGCCGCGATCCTCGCCACCGGGTCCGTGGTCATGGCGATCTACGGCTTCGCGAACGTGAGGATCGAGATGGCGGAGGACAAGGAGGCGGAGCGGCGGCGCCGCGCGCGGGCCTACCTCACCACCATCGTGCTGCTCGTGCTGGTGACGGTGCCGCTCGCGTACTCGACCGCGCAGAGCATCGAGTCGCGCTCCCGCATGGGCCGGGTCACGAATTTCGTCAACGACGCGACGGAGGGCACGCGCTGGGACCTCGTGTCGATCACCCCGCGCGAGGGCGGCAAGATCCACGTGATCGTCAAGGGTCAGCCGCCGCTTCCCGACATGGCGAAGGTCTACGACGCGATGGAGCAGGACGGGCTCGACACGTCGCTCATCGAGGTGGAGCTGGTGCCCACGTACTCCTTCGATTCGGAGCACCTCGAGGCGCCCGCCTCCTGACAGGCGAAGGGGACGATGCGCGGGTCACCCGACCCGCGCATCGTCCCCTGTCGCTGTGGTGAGGTCAGGCGGGCTCGCCCGCGTGCGCGGGACCCTCGGGGTGCGGCACGGACGGGTCGTCGAACGTGGTCGGGACCGCCTCGGTCTCGGGGTGAACCTCGTCGATGGGCGCCTCGACCTCGTCGATCGGGGCGGCGAACTGGGCCTCGTAGAGGCGCGCGTACGCGCCCTTCGCGGCGAGCAGCTCGGCGTGGTTGCCCTGCTCGACGATCGACCCGTTCTCCATCACGAGGATGAGGTCCGCGTCGCGGATGGTCGACAGGCGGTGCGCGATGACGAACGCCGTGCGGTCCTGACGCAGCTTCGCCATCGCGCGCTGCACGAGCAGCTCGGTGCGGGTGTCCACGGACGAGGTCGCCTCGTCGAGGATGAGCACCTGCGGCTGCGCGACGAACGCGCGGGCGATGGTGACGAGCTGGCGCTCGCCCGCGGACAGGTTGGTCGCGTCGTCGTCGAGGACGGTGTCGTAGCCGTCGGGCAGCGAGTGCACGAACCGGTCGACGTACGCCGCCTTCGCGGCGTCGAGGATCTCCTCGTCCGTCGCGTCCGAACGGCCGTAGGCGATGTTCTCGCGAATGGTGCCGCCGAACAGCCACGTGTCCTGGAGGACCATGCCGGTGCGCGAGCGGAGGTCGTCGCGCGTCATGTGCGCGATGTCCGTGCCGTCGAGCGTGATGCGCCCGCCGGACAGCTCGTAGAACCGCATGATGAGGTTGACCAGGGTGGTCTTGCCCGCGCCGGTGGGGCCCACGATCGCGACCGTGCGGCCGGGCTCGACGGTGAGGTCGAGGTGGTCGATCAGCGGCTTGGACTCGACATAGCGGAAGGACACGTCCTCGAACACCAGGCGGCCGTGGTCGTCGCTCGGGGTGAGCGCGGGGTCCTCGTCGGGCTCCTGCTCATCGGCGTCGAGCAGCTCGAACACCCGCTCCGCGCTCGCCACGCCGGACTGCAGCAGGTTGGCCATCGAGCCCAGCTGGCTGATGGGCTGCTGGAACTGGCGCGAGTACTGGATGAACGCCTGGATGTCGCCGAACGGGAGGCGGCCGTTGGTCACCATGATGCCGCCGACCACCGCGATCGCGACGTAGACGAGGTTCCCCACGAACATCGCGCTGGGCATGATGATGCCGGAGATGAACTGGGCGCCGAAGCTCGCCTCGTAGAGCTCCTCGTTCTTGCGGCGGAACTCCTCCTGCGTCTCCTTGTTGCGGCCGAACACCTTGACGAGCGCGTGACCCGTGTAGCCCTCCTCGATCTGGGCGTTGAGGTCGCCGGTGTGCTTCCACTGCGCCACGAACTTGGGCTGCGACCGCTTCGCGACCATCGCCACGATCACCGTGGTGAGCGGGATCGAGACGATCGCGATGAGCGCGAGCTCCCACGAGATCGACAGCATCATGATGAGGATGCCGATCACGGTGAGCACCGACGTGAACAGCTGGCTCAGCGTCTGCTGCAGCGTCTGCGAGATGTTGTCGATGTCGTTGGTGACGCGGCTGAGCAGGTCTCCGCGCTGATGGCGGTCGAAGTAGCTGAGCGGGAGGTCGTGGATCTTGTCCTCCACGCGCTGACGCAGCCGGTAGACGGTGCGCTGGGTGACGCCGTTGAGCACGAGGCCCTGCACCAGCGCGAGGATCGCGGACACCACGTAGATGGCCGCGACGCTCCACAGGATCCCGTGGAGCTTGGGGAAGTCGATCCCGGTGCCGGTGGTGAAGCCCTCGAAGATCACCGTGGTCGCATTGCCCAGGATCTTGGGGCCGACCACGCTCAGGGCGACCGACGCCGCGCCGAGGAGGATCACCAGGTACACGAGCAGCTTCTCGGGTCCGAGCAGCCGCACCAGACGCATCGCCGAGCCCTTGAAGTCCTGCGCCTTCTCCCCCGGGGCGCCCATGCCGGGGCCGCCGGGGCCGTGCTGACGCTGTTGGGGCGGACGGGGCGTCGACGGCTTGTCGTCGGTCGTGGTCTCGCTCATGCCGCCTCCTCCGCGCGCAGCTGGGTGCTGACGATCTCCTGGTACGTCTCGGAGCTCGCGAGGAGCTCCGCATGGGTGCCGCGGTCGACAATGCGGCCGTCCTCCATCACGAGGATCTGGTCCGCGTCGACGATGCTCGAGACGCGCTGCGCGACCACGATGATCGTGGCGTCGGTCACCTCGCGGGCCAGCGCCGCGCGCAGGCGGGCATCGGTCGCGGTGTCGAGCGCGCTGAACGAGTCGTCGAAGATCAGCACCTCGGGGCGCCGCACCAGCGCGCGCGCGATCGACAGGCGCTGGCGCTGGCCGCCCGACACGGTGGTGCCGCCCTGCGCGATGGCGCTGTCGAGCGCCTCCGGCATGGCGCGCACGAAGTCCTCTCCCTGCGCGATGGCGAGCGCGTCCCAGATCTCCTGGTCCGTCGCATCGTCCTTGCCGAAGCGGAGGTTGCTGCCCACGCTTCCCGCGAACAGGTACGGACGTTGCGGCACCACGCCGACGCGTGACCACAGCGACTCCAGCTCCGCGTCGCGGACGTCGACGCCCCCCACGCTGACGGTGCCGCCCGAGGCGTCGTACAGGCGCGGGATGAGGTTGACCAGGGTCGACTTGCCCGCGCCGGTCGAGCCGATGATCGCGGTGGTGGTGCCGGGGCGCGCCGTGAAGCTGATGTCCGCGAGGACGGGCTGCTCGGCGCCCGGGTAGGTGAAGGTGACGTTGTCGAACACGACCTCGCCGGCGGCGGGCACCGCGAGCGCCTTGCCGCTCGGCACCACGGTGCTGTCGGTCTCGAGGACCTCGCCGATGCGGTCCGCGGCGACGGACGCGCGCGGCACCAGGACGAACAGGAACGTCGCCATGAGGACAGAGAAGAGGATCTGGATGAGGTAGCTGAGGAACGCGGTGAGCGCGCCCACCTGCATCTCACCGTTGTTGATCCGTTCGGCACCGAACCACATCACCGCGACCGAGCCCATGTTCACCACGAGCATCACCAGGGGGAACATCGACGCCATGAGTCGGCCTGCCTTCACCGCGGACTCGGTGACCAGCGCGTTCGCGTCCGCGAAGCGCTCCTCCTCCTGACCCTCCCGCACGAACGCGCGGATCACGCGGATTCCGGTGAGCTGCTCACGCAGCACGCGGTTGATGCCGTCGATCCGGACCTGCATCCGGCGGAAGTGCGGCACCATGCGCGACACGATGCTCACCACGATCACCAGGAGCAACGGGATCGCGATCGCCATGATCCACGACAGCTTCGCGTCCTGCTGGATGGCGAAGATCACTCCGCCGATCGCGGTGAACGGCGTCGAGATGAGCAGCGTGCACGTCATGAGGACCAGCATCTGGACCTGCTGGACATCGTTGGTGGTGCGCGTGATGAGCGACGGGGCGCCGAACTTCTGGACCTCCGCCTCGGAGAACGAGGCGACCCGGCCGAAGATCTGGCCGCGCAGGTCGCGACCCACGCGCATGGCGATCTTCGCGCCGAAGTAGACGGCGGCGATGGTGCACGCGACCTGGAAGAACGACAGCAGCAGCATCCAGCCGCCCATCCTCCAGATGTAGCCGACGTCACCCGCCGCGACGCCGTTGTCGATGATGTCGGCGTTGAGGGTGGGCAGGTACAGGTTGGCGATCGACTGGCCGAGCTGGAACACGACCACCCCGAGGAGCAGCGACCAGTACGGCCTGACCGATGAGACGAGAAGTCTCCAGAGCATGGAATCAGTCCCCTTCCGTGGCGATGCCGCGCAGGATGAAGTCGGCGAGCTCGGAGGGATCCGAGGCCGCGTCGGTGGCGAGGAACGGCATCGTGGTCCCGAAGACCAGGATGCGCAGGTAATCGACCGCTGTCGCGACGGGAACGCGAAGTCGGTCCTGGTCGGGCTCGAGCAGGCGGGTGACGACGCTCGTGGTCTCGGCCAGGGGCGGGCGACGATGCGGGTGGTCGTCTCCCGGCGCGTGGCGCTTATGCTCGCGCGGGCCGAGCACGGTCATGAACCGCACGACCCCTCGCACGTGACTGTGCAGCACCGCGACGATGTGCTCGATCTTGACCTCGAGCGGCAGCGCCGGGTCGATCTGCTCGAGCACCCTGAGCGTCGCCGCCGGGTCCATCACCCGCGCCACCGCGGCGTCGATCAGCTCGGCCTTGTCGGAGAACACCCGGAACACGGTGCCCTCGGCGATCCCGGCGGCGTCCGCGAGCTCGCGCGTGGTGACCTCGGCGCCGCGCTCGAGGATGAGCGGGATCGCCGCGTCGAGGATCTGCTCGCGCCGGTCCTCCGGGGACATCGGGCGGGCCCGCCTGGTCGTGGTCACCACCCGGCCAGACTAAGTGAGTGAGCACTCACTCCGCAACCCGGGCCGACCGGTCAGGCGAGGGTGCGCGCGAAGGTGACCACCGCATCGTCCCCAGCGATGGCCTCGAAGCCCACACGCGGGTAGAAGGACTGGGCGCCGGCGTTGGCGCGTTCGGCGACCAAGTGGACGCCGCGCACGCCGCGCGCGGCGAGAAGCTCGCACGCCGCCTCGATGAGCAGGCGGCCCGCGCCGCGCCCCTGCTGGTCGGGCAGCAGGTCGATGTGGAGGTGCGCGGGGAACTCGTCGAGCCGCGGCATGAGCATCCGCGACGGGTCCGCCGCGGACGCCAGCAGCCATCCGTCATCCGCCGTGCGCTCCGCGTGACGCGTCCCGACCGCCGGCCACCACTCCTCGACGAACCATCGCTGGAACGCCACGGTGTCGGAGGTGCCGAGCACGTATCCGCGCGCCTCCCCGTCCACGTCCCAGGCCAGGCAGAACGCGCCCGGCCCGTGGAGGTAGGGCGTGGCGTAGACGTCCGCCAGCGCGGCGTCGTCGCCGAACCGTCCGGTGGCGTCCTCGCCCTGCGCTCCGGTGAGGAGGCAGATGCGGGCGACCGCCTCGTGGTCCTCGGGACCCGCGGGCCTGATGGTCATGGCCGCGCCTCCTCGCGCTCGAGCCGGGCCATCAGCAGCGCGAGGGCCACCGCGATGACGACGCCGACGATCGTGAGGCCGATGCGCTGCACGGCCGCATCCCATGCACCGGCCGCGGATGCGGCTCCCGCGAGCAGCACGATCACGGCCGCGGTGAACGCGGAGCCCCGGACCTCGTCCTTCACCAGGGTCCAGGCCACGCCGCCGATCGCCGCGACCACCGCGAGCACGTTCGCGAGCCCCGTCGGGAGCAGCGTCGCGAGCACCGCCCCGGCGAGCGTCCCGAGCACGGTGCCGACCACCCGACGCCGCGCGCGCGGCGTGGTCTCTGCGCGGATGGGGACGAGCACCGCGGTGAGCGCGACCACGAGCCACAGCGCGTGCTCGACGTCGAGCGCGGTCGCCACGCCGATCGCCAGACCCGCGCCGACAGCGAGCGCGGAGACGTACGCGATGCCGATGCGACGCCCGACGGTGCCCGGGGTGAGCCGCGCGAGTCCCAGGGCCCCCACCACGAGCGGCACCAGCAGGGCGGCTCCGGCGACGCCGACGAGCGCGGCCCATGGACCGATGTCCGCGGCCGACGTCCCCGCGACCGCGATCACCACGGGAGCGGTGCCGCACACCGGCCCGTAGCGGAGCACCACGGGCAGCGTCGCCGCGGCCGCGGCCGCCGTGAGGAGGCCCAGGACCGCGGCATCGTCCCGCGCGAGCGTCGCCAGCGCGGCGAGGACGGCGATCGCGAGACCCAGAGCGACCGCGTGCCACCGCGGGCCCGTCATGAGGGACACCGTGACGACGGTAAGGCCGCCGAGCGCGGCACCGACCCCGGCGCCCACGCCCGCGACGAGCCCGACCGCGGCGGCCACCGCGACGAGGATCGCGACGATCACGAGCGCGAGCCGCAGCGCCTTCACCGGCGGCACCAGCGCTGATCTGCGAGATCCCATGCGACGAGCCTAGGGGCGCGCCCGTAGGCTCGTGCCGTGATCGTCGCAGCGGATCTCATCGACATGCCCCAGTGGATCTACGTGGCCGCAGTGTTCATCGGCGCCCTCGGCGGTGCGATCCGCGCCGGCGAGGACGAGCACACCGACCTCGTCGGGGTGCTCACGCTGTCCGCCACGATGGGCTTCGGCGGGGCGATCATGCGCGACATCCTGCTCGGGCGCCTCCCCCCGCAGTCGCTGCGCGACCCGTCCTACTTCATCGCTGCGGGCATCGCGGCGGGCGTCGGGATGCTGTTCCTGTACTACCTGCGCAAGCTCGGGCAGCTGCTGTGGTGGCTGGACTCGATCATCATCGGCGTGTTCGCGGTGGTGGGCGTCAACACCGCGCTGCTGTCGGGCGTCCGCTGGCTGCCGGCGATCGTGATCGGCACGGTCGCGTCCGTGGGCGGGCTGATGCTGTGCGACGTGCTCCAGGGCAGGCCCTCGTCGATCATGTACATGGGCCCGCCGAACGCGATCTCCGGGCTGGGCGCCGGCATCGCCTACGTGCTGCTCGCACGGCCCACCGAGCCGATCGTGACCCTGATCCTGTCGACCGCCGTGGCGGTGCTCATCCGCCTGTCGGGGCCGCTGTTCCACGTCACCGTGCCGCAGCCGCGCAAGCACGCGTACGAGCTCAAGATGCGCCGCGCCTTCCGCCGCGCGCGCCGTGCCGGCACGCTGCCCGAAGGCGTCGGCGAGCTCAGCCCGGCGACGGGATCGCTCGCCGCGATCACGCTCGCGCACCCGCAGCCCACGGCCGAGCCGGAGGCATGGGACGAGTCCTGGGAGGAGGCGGACGCGGCCGTCGAACCTCCGACCGCCACCGAGACCCTGGTCATCGACGAGTACGGTCCGGGACTCGGCCACGCCTCGCCGTCGCAGGAATGGGCAGCGTCGGTGGAGGCCGAGGCGGACGAGGACGACGTGGAGCCCGGCGACGGGGACGAGGACCGTCCCGCCTGACCGGCGGCGCCTGGGCGACGCTGCGGGCGCGGCGACGCTACAGGCGCGCCCCGGTCGCGCCCGGCACGCGCTCCCGCGTGTGGATGCAGTGCCAGCGGTCTCCGCCCACGCCGTCGGCCCAGTCGAGGCGTCCGGTGTCCAGGCCGGCCTCGGCGAGACCGGTCCCGAGGACCAGCACCGACGGCCCCGCTCCCGACACCACGGCGGCCAGCCCGCGCTCGCGGAGCGCGCGGACCATGGCGCTCGCCGGTCCCAGCACGTCGACCCGGTAGTTCTGGTGGAGCTTGTCCTCGGTGGCGGCGAACAGGTCCTCCGGGCGGCCGGCCAGCGAGTTCACCAGCAGCGCCGCGCGGCCCACGTTGAACGCCGCGTCCACGTGCGGCACCTTCGCGGGCAGCACCGCGCGCGCCTCCTTGGTGGGCAGCGTGGACCCGGGCACCAGCACCGCGGTCTCGATCTCGTCGGCGACCACGAGGGGACGCGCGTGCACGCCGGAGGCGTCCTTCCATGCGACCGTCGCGCCGCCGTAGATGGCGGGCGCGGCGTTGTCGGGGTGGCCCTCGAACGCGTTGGCCAGGGTGAGCACCTCCGCGGCCGGCAAGGCCTCCGGCTCCGCGATCAGGGCACGCGCCGCCACGATCCCGGCGACCACCGCGGCGGCGGAGGAGCCCAGGCCGCGGCCGTGCGGGATGCGGTTGACGGCGCGGATCTCCAGCCCCGTCTGGGACGCGCCCACGTGGTCGAGCGCCGCGCGCAGCGCCTGCACCACCAGGTGGGATTCGTCGCGGGGCAGGGACGATGCGCCCTCGCCCTCGATCGCGACGGTCACCGAGGAGGACGCGACGGCGCGCACCTCGAGGTCATCGACCAGGCCGAGCGCCATGCCGAGCGCATCGAAGCCGGGTCCGAGGTTGCCCGCGGTCGCGGGCACCGAGACGCGGACGTGGTCCGCGGCGAGGCGCATGGCCATGGCCGCGCCCCGCTACAGACCGAGCGCCGCGGCGGCGGCCTCGACGTCGACCGGGATCACGATGGGCTCGACCGACCGGTCGCCCAGCGCGGTCGCGGTGTCCTTGAGCCCGTTGCCGGTGACGGTGCAGGTGATGGTCGCGCCCTTCGGCACCTCGCCGAGCGCCGCGGCCGCGAGCAGGCCCGCGATGGGCGCCGCGGAGGCGGGCTCGACGAACACGCCGACGTCGGCGGCGAGCCGTGCCTGCGCGGACAGGATCTGGGTGTCGGAGACGGCGCGGATCCAGCCGCCCGACTCGTCGCGGGCCGCGATCGCGAGGTCCCACGATGCGGGCTTGCCGATCCGGATCGCGGTCGCGACGGTCTCGGGGTCCTTGATGGGGTGACCGGCGACGAAGGGCGCGGCGCCGGCGGCCTGCACGCCCCACACCGTTGGGGTGCGCGTGGCCGATCCGTCCGCGAGCGCCTCACGGAAGCCCATCCAGTACGCGGAGATGTTGCCCGCGTTGCCCACGGGGAGCATGTGGATGTCGGGGGCGTCGCCCAGCTGGTCGACGATCTCGAACGCCGCGGTCTTCTGCCCCTGCAGGCGGTACGGGTTGACCGAGTTCACCAGGGCGATGGGGTACTGCTCGGACAGGTCGCGGACGATGTCGAGGCACTCGTCGAAGTTGCCGTCGACCTGCACCAGGTCCGCACCGTGCACGATCGCCTGGGCCATCTTGCCCGCCGCGATCTTGCCCTCGGGGATCATCACCACGCAGCGGAGGCCCGCGCGCGCGGCGTAGGCCGCGGCGGACGCCGACGTGTTGCCGGTCGAGGCGCACACGATGGTGTGGGCGCCCTCCTTCACCACCTGGGTGACGGCCGCGGTCATGCCGCGGTCCTTGAACGAGCCGGTCGGGTTCATGCCCTCGACCTTGACGAAGACCTCGGCGCCCACCTCGGCGGAGATCGAAGGCGCGTGCACGAGCGGCGTGCCGCCCTCGCCCAGGCTCACGATCCGGTCCTCCGGGGAGAACGGCAGCCGGTCCAGGTACTCGCGGATGATCCCGCCCCACACGTGCGCCACGGACTACTCCCCCTCGATACGAAGCACGGACTTGACCTCCGCGACGGCGTCGGACGCGCGCAGGTCCTCGACGGTCGCGCGCAGGTCCCGCTCGGGAGCCGCGTAGGTCGACAGGATGAGCCCGGCGTGCGTCTGCCCGGGCACCTGACGGACGATCTCGATGCCGACGCCGTGCTTCTGGAACACGGTCGCGACCGCCGCGAGCACGCCGGGACGGTCCTCGACGGCCATGCGGATGCAGTACCGCGTCCGCGTGGCGTCGATGGGCAGCACCTCGCGGACCGCGTAATTCGACTCCCGGGGCCCCTTGCCGCCGATCGCGCGGTGACGCGCGACGGACACCAGGTCGCCGAGCACGGCGGACGCGGTCGGGGTGCCGCCGGCGCCCTGGCCGTAGAACATGAGCCCGCCGGCGGACTCCGCCTCGACGAACACCGCGTTGAACGCGCCGTGCACGCCCGCGAGCACGTGGTCCTGGGACACGAGCGCCGGGTGCACGCGCACGGCGACGCCGTCGGGCGTGCGCTCCGCGATCGCGAGCAGCTTGATGACCTGGTGAGTCTCGCGCGCGGCGATCACGTCCTCCGCGGTGATCGCGGAGATGCCCTCGCAGTAGACGTCGGACAGCGCTACCCGCTGGTGGAACGCGAGGGAGGCCAGGATCGCGGCCTTGGCCGCGGCATCGTGCCCCTCGACGTCGGCGGTCGGGTCCGCCTCCGCGTAGCCCAGCTCCTGCGCCTGCTTCAGCGCCACGTCGTAGGACAGGCCGCTGCGGGTCATCTCGTCGAGGATGTAGTTGGTGGTGCCGTTGACGATCCCGAGGATGCGCGTGATGTGGTCGCCCGCGAGGGACTCCCGCACGGGGCGGACCAGGGGGATCGCGCCGGCGACGGCAGCCTCAAAGTACAGGTCGACGTGTGCCGCGTCGGCCGCCTCGTACAGCTCGGGTCCGTGCGCGGCGAGCAGCGCCTTGTTCGCGGTCACCACGGACGCGCCGCCGGCGATCGCCTCGAGGATGAGCGTGCGCGCGGGCTCGATGCCGCCCATCAGCTCGACCACCACGTCGGCGGCGGCGACCAGCGCCGACGCGTCGGACGTGAGCAGCTCGCGGGGGATGTGGGGGCCGCGGTCGCGGGACGTGTCGCGCACGTGGACGCCGATGAGCTCGAGCGGCGCGCCCACGCGCGCCGCGAGGTCGTCGGCCTCCTGCGTCAGGAGGCGGACCACCTCGGAGCCGACGGTTCCAGGGCCGAGGAGGGCGACCTTGACGGAGGACAGGGGGCTGGGCACGGCTCCCACTCTAGCGTTATGGCTGGGTCTCTCCCGGCGGTCCTGGCAGGGGGACGATGCACCGGCCGGGGCACCCCGGCGCCGTCACCTTGCGTCGTAGTCCAGGCGCGCGCGGTCGATCTCGGGGACGGCGCCCTCGAGCACGTCCGCGAGCACGCGCAGGCTCTCCGCGACGCTCGCGCCGAGCGGCGTGAGCGCGTAGTCGACGCGCGGCGGGATGGTGCCCGCGACGTCGCGGATCAGCAGCCCGTCACGCTCGAGGCCGCGCAGCGACTGCGCGAGCATGCGCTCGCTCACGCCCTCGACGCGGCGGCGCAGCTCGCCGAACCGGTGCGGGCCCTCGGCGAGCGCGAGCAGCACCAGCGAGGACCAGCGGGAGGTGACGTCCTCGAACGCCGCACGGGAGGTGCACGCGCGCGCGAACACGTCCGTCACCAGCTGCGGTGTCGGGTCCTGCACCTCGGTCTGCTCCACGCCTCCACTGTACGTCGAAAGAGTTGAATACGAACGGAATAGACTGCACTTACGAAAAGTTAGTACATGCGGAAGGCGCGGCATCGGGCCCCGCCGCCGTACGGAAGGACATCGCCATGACCACCTATGCCGTCACCGGGGCCAGCGGCCAGCTGGGCCGCCTGATCGTCGAGAGCCTCCTCGCTCGGGGCGCGCACGCCGCCGACGTGGTCGCGATCGCGCGCACCACCGCCAAGGCCGAGGACCTCGCCGCGCGCGGCGTCGCCGTCCGCCACGGCGACTACACCGACCCCGCCTCCCTGGACGCGGCACTCGCGGGCGTCGACCGCCTGGTGCTCGTCTCGGGCTCCGAGGTGGGCCGGCGCGCCGCGCAGCACGCCAACGTGATCGGCGCCGCCGAGCGCGCGGGCGTCTCTCGCATCGTCTACACGTCCCTCCTGGGCGCCGACACCACCAGCAACCCGCTCGCCCCCGAGCACCTCGCGACCGAGCAGGCGCTCGCCGCCTCCCCGATCGCCGCGACGATCCTGCGCAACTCCTGGTACCTCGAGAACTACACGGGCCAGCTCGACACCTACGCCCAGACGGGCACCGTGCTCGGCGCGACCGGCGGCGCGACCATCGCCGCCGCGACCCGCGCGGACTACGCCGAGGCCGCCGCGGTGGCGCTGCTCCAGGACGCCGAGGGCGACACCTACGAGCTCGCGGGCACGCGCTTCACGCTCGCGGACCTCGCCGAGGCCGCGTCGACCGTCACGGGTGCGGAGATCACGCACTCGGACGTCACCGTCGAGCAGCTCGCCACCACCTTCCAGGAGGTCGGGATGGACGCGGGCGCCGCTGGCTTCTGGGCCGCGATCGACGGCTCCATCGCCAAGGGCGAGCTCGACACCGACAGCACCGCGCTCGAGCAGCTCATCGGCCGGCCCGCGACCCTGCTCGCGGACGCGGTCGCGGCCGCCCGCGCGTAACCCGCACGGCCCCTCAGAGGTAGCGCGCCTCGTCGCCGCCCTCGTCCCCCTCGGGCTCGTCCTCGAGGGGGACCACGGGGCCGTCGGCGGGCGCCTCCTCGTCGATCTCGTCCTCGGGGTCGACGGAGGCGTCGTATGCGGTGCCCTCACCCTCCCGCTCGCGCTCGGCGGCGGCCTCCATCCGGGCCATCGCCTCCGCGTCGTCGGCGAACTGCTCGCTCATCTCGCACCTCCTCGTGCGCGCTTCCTGCGGCGCATCAGCCCTCGTGATGGCCGAGCGGATGCAGGATCTCCATGTCGACCGCGGCCAACGGGATCACGTCGCCCGCGTCGTCGTCGGTCTCGTCCTCCCACTCGTCGGTCGGGGCGGGATCGAAGACTCCCAGGTGCGGCTTCTCGGCTCCGGCGGACACGGCGGCTCCCTTCGTTCGCGGGGACTCCCTCCCAGTGAACCGCGCCCGCCGCGCACGCGCGAGCGGAGGCGCGGCCGGCGGGACGATGCGCCGGCTCAGTCGGGCGCGACGTCCCAGCTGAAGAGGTCCTCGAGGGTGTCGCGGCGGATCAGCACCTCGGACGCGCCGTCGCGCACCGCGACCACGGCAGGCCGCAGCACCGCGTTGTAGTTCGACGCCATCACGCGCCCGTACGCGCCGGTCGCGGGCACCGCGAGCAGGTCGCCGCGCGCGACGTCGTGCGGCAGGTCGACGTCGCGGACCACGATGTCGCCGCTCTCGCAGTGCTTGCCCACCACGCGGCTGAGCGCCGGCTCCGCCTCGGACAGGCGCGACGCGATGGTGGCGGTGTACTCCGCGCCGTAGGTGATGGTGCGCATGTTGTCGCTCATGCCGCCGTCGACCGCGACGTACTGCCGCGAGCCGCCGTCGTCGAGGCCCACCTGCTTGACCACCCCCACCCGGTAGAGCGTGAGGCCCGCGGGGCCCGCGATCGCGCGGCCCGGCTCGATCGACAGGTGCGGCCACGTGCCGCCCACCTTCGTCACCGCCGCGGCGACGGCCTCGGCCATCCCGGCGGCGGCATCGTCCGGCGTCAGCTCCTCGCCGTGCGGCGTGTACCGGATGGCGTAGCCGCCGCCCAGGTCGACCTCGGGGAGGTCGGCGCCGAGCTCCGCCAGGAAGGCCGCGCGCAGGCCGAGCATGCGCTCGGCGCTCTCCTGGAACGCCTCGATGGACAGGATCTGGCTGCCGATGTGGGTGTGGATGCCGCGCAGGTCGATGCCGGCGGCGTCGTGGCAGGCCACCAGCGCGTCGAAGGCGGCGCCCGAGGCGAGCGACAGCCCGAACTTCTGGTCCTCGTGGGAGGTGGCGATGTACTCGTGCCCGCCGGCATGCACGCCGGTGGTGACGCGCACCAGGACCGGCGCGGTGGTGCCGAGCTCGCGCGCGATCTGGTCGAGGGTCTCGATCTCGGTGAACGAGTCGACGATGATCCGCCCCACGCCCACCTCGAGCGCGCGCCGCAGCTCCGCGTCGGACTTGTTGTTGCCGTGCAGCCCGATGCGCGCCGCCGGCATGCCGCCGCGCAGCGCGAGCTCGAGCTCGCCGCCGCTGGCGACGTCCATGCTGAGGTCCTCGGCGCGCATCCAGCGCGCGACCTTCGAGGACAGGAACGCCTTGGACGCGTAGTAGACGTCCACCTTGGCGCCGTGGCGGCCGAAGGCGGCGGTGAACGAGTCGCGGAACGCGGCGGCGCGCGCCCGCATGTCCTCCTCGTCGACCACGTACAGCGGGGTGCCGTACTGGCCGGCGAGCTCGCGCACGTCGACGCCGCCCACGGACAGGGCTCCGTCCTCGCCGCGCAGCACGGTCCGGGAGAACACGGGCGCGGTCACGGTCACATCCTCTCGGGAGCGGAGACGCCCAGCAGGCGCAGGCCGTTGCGCAGCACCTGGCCGGTGGCGTCGTTGACCCACAGGCGGGTGCGGTGGAGGTCGGTGACCTGCTCGTCGCCCTGCGGGGTGACGCGCGTGCGGTCGTACCACTGGTTGAACGCGGCGGCCACGTCCTCGAGGTAGCGGGCGACGCGGTGCTGCTCGCGGAAGTCCACGGCCTGCGCGATGATCCGCGGGAACTCGCCCAGGATGCCCAGCAGGGCGGACTCGGTCTCATGCGTGAGCAGCGACGGGTCGAAGCCGTCCTCGCGGCGGATGCCGTACTCGGCGGCGTTGCGCGCCACGCCGGCGGTGCGGGCGTGCGCGTACTGGACGTAGAACACCGGGTTCGCGTTGCTCGCGGAGGCGAGCAGGTCGAGGTCGATGTCGATGGTCGAGTCCGCGCTGGAGCGGGCCAGCGCGTAGCGCGCGGCGTCCACCGACGTCGCGTCGACCAGGTCCGCCATGGTGACCACGGTGCCCGCGCGCTTGGACATGCGCACCGGCTGGCCGTCCTTCACCAGGTTGACCAGCTGACCGATGATCACCTCGACCGAGTCGGCGTCGTAGCCGAGCGCGGCGGCGGCGGCCTTGAGACGCGCGATGTAGCCGTGGTGGTCGGCGCCGAGCAGGTAGATGAAGCGGTCCGCGCCGCGCTCGTGCTTGTCGCGGATGTACGCGATGTCGCCCGCGATGTAGGCCGGGTGGCCGTCGGACTTGATGACCACGCGGTCCTTGTCGTCGCCGTACTCGGTCGAGCGCAGCCACCAGGCGCCGTCCGCCTCGTAGAGGGCGCCGGAGTCCTTGAGCTCGGCGACGGCCTTCTCGACCTTGCCGGACTTGTGCAGCGAGTCCTCGTGGAAGTACACGTCGAAGTCGACGCCGAAGTCGTGCAGCGAGCGCTTGACCTCGTCGAACATGAGGTGGACGCCGCGGGCACGGAAGAACTCCTGCATCTCCTCGCGAGGCAGCTCGAGCGGGTCGCGGTCGCCCGCCTCCATCGCCTCGATGAGCACACGGTTGGCCGTCTCCTGGATGTAGTCGCCGCCGTAGCCGTTCTCGGGGGTGTCCTCGCCGAGGATGGCCGCGACCAGGGACTTGGCGAAGTTGTCGATCTGCACGCCGTGGTCGTTGAAGTAGTACTCGCGGATCACCTCGGCGCCGTGGAACTCGAGCAGGCGCGCGAGCGAGTCGCCCACCGCCGCCCAGCGGGCGCCGCCCAGGTGCACGGGGCCGGTCGGGTTCGCGGACACGAACTCGAGGTTCACGGTGTGACCCGTGAGGGACTCACCGCGACCGTAGTCGTCGCCGTAGTCGACGATCCCCTTGGCGAGCAGGCCGGCCGCGTCCGCGTCCAGGAAGATGTTGATGAAGCCCGGTCCCGCGACGTCCGCGGTCGCGATGCCATCGATCACGCGCAGGCGGTCCACCAGGGTCTCCGCGAACTCGCGCGGGTTCGTGCCTGCCTTCTTCGCGAGCTGCATCGCGACGTTGGTCGACCAGTCGCCGTGCTCGCGCTGGCGCGGTCGCTCGACGCGCGCCTCCGGGACGTCGAACGGGGACAGCTGGAAGTCGCTGTCGTCGATGCCGGCCAGGATGGCGGCGCGGATGGTCGCGGAGAGCTCTTCGGGGGTCACCAGGCCATTCTAGGCGTGGGCGGGCGCGCTCCACGCGCGCGGGACGCGCACCGCGGCTCCCCTCTCGAGGAGGACGATGCGGTCGCGGGCCGGGTCGCCCTCGACCGCCCTGCGGAACACCGCGCGGGGCTCGGAGAAGTGCGCCCAGTCGTCCACGTGGACCGGCACCACCGTCGCCGCCGGCCACAGGTCCGCGATCGCGAGGGTGCGGGCGGCGTCCGCGGTGAGCAACGCGTTGTCGAGTCGCGCGACGCGGGCCGCCCCGGCGCACTGCAGCACGATCTCCACGTCGGGGAAGTGATGCGCGACCGCTGCAGCGACCTCCACCTCCGCGTTGTCGCCCGAGAAGTACAGGGTGGGCCAGCCGGCGGCGCTCACCACGAATCCGGTGACCTCCGCGAGCCGGTCGCGCATCTCCGTGGGCCCGTGCTGCGCCGGCACGGCGGTGACGCACACCGGCGCGTGGGCACCGTAGAGCGTGATCGAATGCCACGGCTTGAGCCCCACGACACCCGGCACGCGGGACGATGCGCCGGGCGTGGAGAGCACGTGACCCGCACCTTCCAGCAGGGCCCGGCCCGCGCGGTCGAGGTTGTCCGGATGCTCGTCGTGGGACAGCAGCACCACATGCACGTGGCCGATGTGCTCGGGACCGAAGGCAGGGCCGGTGAGCTTGGTGAGGTTCCCATACTCCCCCGGCGGGTCGAACGTCGGGTCGGTCAGCAGCGTGAGGCCGGCGTAGCCGATCACCACGGTGGGACCGCCTACCAGGGCGAGCTCGACGTCGGGCATGGCACCAGTGTGGCTCGGCCCGCGCATCGTCGCCACGGCGCCTACTCGAGGATCCGCGCGAGCGGGTCCGCGCACTGGACAGGGAAGGACTCCGCGCACGCCTCGACCCATACCTCGAGCCGGGTGCCCACGTCGAGGTCCGAGGCGACCGCGGCCTCGCCGTCGGGGCGCTCGATCGCGCCCTGCTCCGCGAACTCGAACGTGGTGCCCTCGAAGTACTCGTAGCCCGGGTCGGGCGCGAAGCCCACCGCGATCACCCCGGTCGCGTCGTCGACGCTGATCACCGTGCCGATCGCGTCGGGGTCGCGGTCGTCACGCGCATCACCGCCGCCGCGGGGCGCGCACGCCGCGAGGGCGAGCGCGATCGCCACGACGGCGACTGTCCTGCTACGCATGCCTCAGCATGGCACGGCGCGCGCGGCGCCGTGCCATGCATCGGTCACACGTCCGCGAGAGCCGTGTCCAGCGCGGAGATCGCCGCCGGCGGGAGCATCAGCGCGTGCTGACGGAACGTGGCCTGCGGACCCCACTCGACCATGGTGAGGAAGGTCGCCGCGCCGTCCGCCCCGAGCGCCCCCACGAGCGCGCTCTTCGCGGCCGCATAGGCACCGGCGTTGCGGCGGATCTCCACCAGCGGGGTCTCCGAGGAGAATCCCTCCCAAGCGGCCGCCCGCGCCGGGGCGGGCGCCATCCACTCGTGGGTGCCGGATCCGACCGCGACCGGCTCGTCGCCGCCAGGGACGTGCACCAGCGCCGTGGTGTTCGGCGGCACCACCACGCGGATGCGCAGGCTCTCCCCCACCCGCTCCCAGCCGGCCTCATGCGTGCCGTAGGCGGACTCGAAGGTGGCGCGTGCGCGGTCGATCCCGTCGATCGGCAGCGGACGCACCTCGACCCGCCGGTACGCGGGCTCGATCGGGGCCAGCCCGGCGAGGCGCCGGTGCATCCAGTCCGCGATCGCGCCGAGCGCGTAGTGGTTGAAGCTGGTCATCTCGCCAGGGTTGACCGAGCCGTCCTCGAGCATCGAGTCCCAGCGCTCCCAGATGGTGGTCGCGCCCATGGTGACCGGGTAGAGCCACGAGGGGTTCTCGTCGTTCAAGACGAGACGCCCCGCCACATCGGCGTGCCCGGTGTCGGACAGCGCATCCGCGATGAGCGGGGTGCCCACGAACCCGGTGGAGATGCGGTAGCCCGCGCGCTCCACCAGGTCGGCCAGGCGGTCGCCCATCGCCTGACGGCGCGCGTCGTCGACCAGCCCGAAGCCGATCGCCACGGCGTAGGCGGTCTGCGCGTCGGACATGAGGCGTCCGTTCGCGGTGACGTACTGCGCCAGCCAGGCCGCGCGCACGCGGGAGGCGAGGTCGCCGTACTTGCCGGCCGCGGCATCGTCCCCCAGCACCCGTGCCGCCTGCGCCACCACGTCCGCCGAGCGGAACAGGTGCGCGGTCGCGACCAGGTCCTTGTCGGCCTTGGCGTCCGCCGGGTTCTCCGGCGGCGCGGACGGGTCGAGCCAGTCCGCGAACTGGAAGTCGTCCTCCCACAGGAGGTTCTCGCCGGCGCGGCCGGCCATCCAGTCGACCCACCGGGTCATGGAGCCGAACTGGCGCGCGAGCGTGTCGCGGTCGCCGAACCGCTGGTAGAGCGTCCACGGGACCAGCGTCGCGGCGTCGCCCCACGCGGCCGTGCCCACGTGCGCGGAGTCGAGGACGTCCGGGACCACGAACGGCACGGAGCCGTCCTCCGTCTGCGCGAGCTCGAGGTCCTCGAGCCACGAGGACAGGAACGCGTCCGCGTCGTGCAGGAACGATGCGGTGGGCGCGAAGACCTGGATGTCGCCGGTCCATCCCAGGCGCTCGTCGCGCTGCGGGCAGTCGGTCGGGATGGAGAGGAAGTTGCCGCGCATGGACCACACGACGTTCTCGTGGAGACGGTCGAGCAGCGCGTGCGAGGACGCGAAGGTCCCGGTGCGCCGCATGTCGGAACCCACGACGACGGCGGTGACGCTCGCGGGGTCGAGGGTTCCGGGCCAGCCGTCGAGCTGCGCGTAGCGGAAGCCGTGGAACGTGAAGCGCGGCTCCCAGGTCTCGTCGCCCGTGCCCGCGAGGGTGTAGCGGTCCGTGGCGGCCGCGCGTCGCAGGGTGCGCAGCGCGAGCTCGCCGTTCTCGAGCACCTCGGCGTGACGCAGCGTGACGGTGCTTCCCGCCGGTCCGCTGACCCGGATGCGCAGGTGCCCCACGAGGTTCTGACCGAAGTCGAGCACCGTCGCACCCGAGGGCGTGCGGATCACCTCGATCGGGGCGAGCTCCTGGGTGGCGCGCACCGGTGGGCTGGTGCGCGGCACCGGCGCGACGTCGACGGGCGACGATGCGGCGGGCACCCAGGTGGTCGGGTTCTCCTTGCGCGCGTCGACGTGCTCGCCCGCGTAGATGCCCGAGGCGATCACCGGGCCCTCGTCGGTGACCTCCCACGAGCCGTCCGTGACGACCTCGTCGACCGTGCCGTCCGCGTACGTCAGCGTGAGGACGCCGGTGAAGGCGGGCTGCGCGCCGTAGACGTAGCGCTCCTGGCCGTGGAAGCCGAACCGCTCGGAGTACCAGCCGGCGGCGAGGTCGACGGTCAGCGTGCGCGGGCCTTCGGTGAGGAGCGGGGTGACGTCGGTCGCGGCGTAGGTGTCGCGGACTCCGTAGGTGGTCCAGCCGGGCTTGAGTCGCTCGTCGTCGACGGCGACGCCGTCGACGTACGCCTGGTAGACGCCGTGCGCGGTCGCGTGCAGCATGGCCGACACCAGGCCCTCGCGGACCTCGACGGTGCGACGCAGGCGCACCGGGCACTGCTCGGTGCGCGGCCCGGGGTGGCCGATCCAGGTCGCGGGCCAGCCGTCGCGAACGCCGCACAGCACCGGCACCTCGTCGCTCCACGGCGACCACCCGGTGTCACGGGAGTGCACGCGCACCCGGACGGTGCCGCGCTCACCGTCGCGCAGCGGCGCGAACGGCCACGCGACCAGCACGGACGCGGCGCCCGAGATCTCGCGGATGAGCGCGCCGTGCGGGCCGGTCCACGAGACCTCGGCGGACTGCTGGGTCCAGCCGGGCGCCGCGGTGGCGGTGGCCCAGGAGAGCCGGGGGGTCCGAGTCATCACGACGGTGCCGAAGGCTCCGGAGTCGACGCTGACACGGACGGTGGTGCTTTCAGGCATGAGTCACCCCTTGACGGCGCCGGACGTCATGCCGGCGACGATCTGACGGTTGAAGAAGATGTACATGAGGAGCATGGGCAGCGTGATGAGCAGGATGTCCATGAAGAGCAGGTTCCACGAGGTCGAGAACTGGCCCTGGAACGCATAGAGCGTGGTCTGCACCGTCGCGCCCTTGTCGCCCGGCAGGAAGTACAGGGGGTTCTGGAAGTCGTTGAAGACGAACACCGACTGGACCACGACCACGGTGACGATCACGGAGCGCAGCAGCGGGAAGATCACCTTGAAGAACAGGCGGATCGGGCCGGCCCCGTCCATGATCGCGGCCTCGTCGAGCTCACGCGGGATGGTCGCCACGAAGGCACGGAACATGAGGATGCAGAAGGCCATGCCGAACGCGACCTCGATGAGGATGAGGCCGTGGAGAGTCTTGTAGATGCCCAGGCCCTGCATCACCCAGATGGTGGGCACCACGGCCGGGGGCACGATGAGCCCCGCGAGCACCAGGAAGCTGATGAGACCGTTCCACCTGGACCTGCGGCGCTGCAGCACGTAGCCGACGAGCGCCGAGACGACCACCATCAGCGTGACCGAGCCGACGGTGAGGATCGTCGAGTTGATGAACGCCGTCACGAGGATGTAGTCCCGGGCCTGCACCACCTCGACGAGGTTCTCGAAGAAGCGCCATTCGGTCGGCCATGAGAACTCGAGAAGCGAGGCCTCCTGGCCCGTCTTCGACGCCGTGAGGACGATGAAGATGAACGGCACGATGAAGACGACGGTCGTGACGACGATGCCGGCAAGACCGCCGGCCCACTTGTACGTGCGGTTGAGCTTCGGGGTGCTCGTTGCGGTGGTCACTGGTCGACCTCCTTGCGGTTGAGGAACCAGAACAGCGGCACGACGATGACCGCCACCAGGACGAAGAGCACCACGTTGCCCGCCGTGGACAGGCCGTAGAACCCCGCCTGGTACTGCTTGTAGACCATCGAGGCGAGCACGTCCGAGCTGAACCCAGGTCCGCCGTTCGTCATGGTCCAGATGAGGGCGAAGGACCTCAGACCCCCGATGAGGGACAGGATGATCACCGTGGTGGTCGCGGGACGCATGAGCGGAAGCGTGATGTTCCAGAACGACTTCACAGCGTTCGCGCCGTCGACCTTCGCGGCCTCGAAGTACTCCTGGGGGATCGCGACGATTCCGGCGATGTAGATGAGGGTGGCGATGCCGACCCCCGACCAGACATCGACGAACGCGACCGAGTAGAGAGCGAGGTTCGGGTCGGTGAGCCAGCCCGGTCCCTCGATACCGAACACGGCGAGCGACTTGTTGATGAGGCCGTCGAACGGGTCCATCAGCACCGAGAAGGTGACACCCACGCCCACCGCCGAGACCAGCACGGGGAAGAACACGACGCTGCGGAGGTAGCCGCGCGCGATGATCTGGCTCGAGAGGAAGACGCCGATCAGGAGCCCGAGGACCACCTTCAGCCCGGAGGTGATGGCCGCGTAGATGAGCGTGTGGATCAGGCTCTGGAAGAGGAAAGGCTCCGAGAAGAACGTCTGGAAGTTCTCCAGGCCCACGAACTCGGAGTCGAAGATGGTCCAGCGCGTGAGCGAGAAGTAGAAGGACGTGAACGTCGGCACCACGAAGAGGCCGATGTAGATGATCGCCGCCGGAAGGTAGAACCACATGGGGTACGGGCTGCGCTTCTTGCCGCGCCGCTTCCTCGCGGTGGGCTCCGGCTCGGCGGGCCATGCGGAGGCGGAGCCGGTCTGAGACGTCGTTGTCGTCATGGTCATGAGTCTCTCCTGAGGGGGCGGTGGGCCCGGCGAGGCCGGGCCCACCGCGTGTCGGTGAGGGAACCCTCAGGTCACCAGCCTTCGAGGCCCAGCTGCTGGGCCTGCTTCTCGACGTCCTTGTCGTACAGCGCGGCGCCGTCCTCCGCGGAGCGGATGCCGGAGCCCACCTCGACGGTGATCTGCTCGAGGGCCGGGCCCTTGATGGGCGAGAGGAACTCGAGCGCCGGCTGGGTGTTGCCCGCGTCGAAGTACGGCAGCATGTCCGCCACCATCTGCGGCACGTCGTCGGGCAGCGTGCAGCCGTCGACGAAGTACGGGCCCTGGGCACCCACGGCCTCGGTCTGGATGTCGCAGGCCTCTGGCGTCGCCACGAAGTTGAGGAAGTCCTTCACGGCGTCGGCGTGCTCGGTCGTGGCCGGCGCGTAGATGCCCGCGGACAGCCACGTGGTGAGCGGGCTGTCGCCCTCGTCGCCCGGCATCGCGAAGAAGCCGACGTTCGCGACGTCGTCGGGCGAGTTCGCCTGAAGCTCGGAGAGGGCGAAGCTGAGCATCGGGTAGTGAGCACCCTCGCCCGACGCGACCATGCGCACGCCGTCTGCGAAGCCCGCGGACGCGAAGTCCTTGTTGAGGTAGCCGGCCTCGAACACCTCCTGCTGGTGCGTGAAGCCGTCGATCGCCGGCGGGCCGTCCGCGTACTTGACCTCGTTGGCCGTGTACTTGTCCGCCCACTCGGGGTCGACCGCGAGGACGTTGGCGAAGTCGCCCAGGACGAACAGCTGCGACGTCCACGTCTCACCGAAGGTCTGGATGACGGGAGCGGCGTCGCCCGCGTCGAGGATCGCCTGGTTGTTCGCCATGAACTCGTCCCACGAGGTCGGGATCTCGAGACCGAGCTCCTCGTAGAGGGGGATGTTGTACATGACGCCGCCACCCATGGCGGTGCCCGCGGGCACGCCGTAGAGGCTGCCGTCGGCCGTCACGCCCGCCTTGAACGTGTCGGAGATGGCACCGGCGTTGGGCAGGTCGTCGATCGCGAGGAGCGTCTTGGTGGGCGCGAGCGCCTGGAAGAGCGAACCGGAGTTGTACCAGAAGAGGTCCGACATCTCGCCGGTCTGGAGGCGGGTCTTGACGATGTTGTCGCCGTCACCGCCCTGCGGACGCTCCTCGATCGCGAAGGTGACCTCGGGGTGTTCGGCGGTGTACGCCGCGGTCAGGGCCTCGACGATCCCCACCGTGGTCTCGGTGCTGTCGACGAGGAAGCTGAGCTCGACGGGCTCCATCGCCTCGGTGGTCTCGGCGCCACCGGCGGAGCCGGACGGTTCGGGGTCGCCCCCCGAGGAGCAGGCGGCAAGGCCGAGGGCCGAGACCGCGAAGACGGCCGGGAGCGCGTAGGCACCGCGGCGGAGACGGAAAGGCATCATTGTCCTCCTGTTCCGGCGGGCACCATTGCCCTGCCGTTGAACCGATTCAAGCATGGGGGTCCTTGGTCCCGCAAGGGTTTGTGTAACGATTCAATAACGAGAGGGTCTCGAGCGGGCGCTCCTTCGCCTCCGCGGGTGGAGATCGACGTGTTCGCGGGCCGTGTCCGCACGGGTGCGCCCTGCTGATATCCTCATTCGGCCCGGCCAGTCCGGGCATGCCCCCGTAGCTCAGCGGATAGAGCGCCGGTTTCCGGTACCGTAGGTCGCAGGTTCGATTCCTGTCGGGGGCACTCTTCGACACCGGATGTCGACGCACGCAAGGCCCCTCGCACGAGGGGCCTTCGTCGTCTCCGGAGCGGCCGCCACGCCGTGTTTCGCGGTCCCCGCATCGGGCCGAGCGATCCCCCGCGCCAGGCTGATGCACCGGTGCACAGATCGGGCAGGATTTCGGGTCTCGTGGATCACCGGAGCCGGCCGCCGCGCCGCTTCGTACCCCACGCACAGGAAGCCGGAGCCCGCGGCATCCAGGCGACCCCCGCATCGTCCCAGAGCGATCCGGACAGCACGGGAGGCCCGAGGCGTTCGCCTCGGGCCTCCCGCACCACGCTCCTACTTCTGCGTGAAGGTGTCCTCCAGCACCGTGTCGACCGAGCCGCCGACGTGCACCGTGAAGGTGCCCTTGGCGGTGGTCCACGCACCCGCGGACTCGTCGAAGTACTGCAGCAGGCGCAGGTCCTCGAGGTCGTCACCGGTGAACGTCACCTGGACGTTCTTGTGCTGTCCGGGCTCGAGCGTCACGTGCTGCCATCCGGCCAGCCGCTTGGACGGCTCCCCCGCGGAGGCGGGCAGCTCGAGGTACACCTGAGCGATCTCGGTCGCGGCGGTGTCGCCCGTGTTGGTCAGCCGGAAGCGGACGCGCACGTCGTTGGTGCCCTGGTGCGACGTGGGCGTGATCTGCAGCTTCGAGTACTCGAAGTCCGTGTAGGTGAGGCCGTGGCCGAAGTCGAACAGCGGGTCCACGCCGTTCGCCTCGAACCACCGGTAGCCCACCTCGAGCCCCTCGGTGTACTCGACCTGGCGGATGCCGTTGATGATCTCGACGCCTGGGTACTGCTCCGCGGTGAGGAGCGGGCCGGTCGCGAGGTCGGGCGTGAACGCCATCGGCAGCTTGCCGGACGGCGCGACGTCCCCGAAGAGGAGCGACGCGAGTGCGGGTCCCACCTGCTCGCCCGCGTGCCACGCCTCCATGACGGCCGGGACGTCGTCGAGCCACGGCATCTCCACCGCGCTGCCGGTCTGCAGCACCACGACGGTGTTCGGGTTCGCGGCGGCGACCGCCTCGATCAGCGCGTCACCACCGTTGTCGAGCACCATGTCGGCCATGTCCGAGAACTCGCCCTGGTTGGTGTAGCCGAACACGATTGCCACATCCGCGGCAGCGGCATCGGCCGCGACGCTGGCGAGGTCCGCCCCGCCGTTGAACGTCACCGAGGCGCCGTCCTGAGCGGCGCGCGCCGTGATCGCGGTGAGCGGATCGACGATGGCGCTGCAGTTGAGCACGTTGCCCGTGGTTCCCGTGCTGCAGGCCCGCGTCGCGCTGATGCCGTTGGTCGGGGTGGTCGACGCGGTCGCACCGATGATCGCGATCGAGTCGCCCGAGGCGGGGGCGAGCGGGAGCGCGTCCTCGTTCTTCAGCAGCACCATCGACTTCTCGGCGATCTCACGCGCGAGCGCCTTGTGCTCCGGCGTCGACGCGTTCGCGACGGGGGTCGCGGGGAGCGGGTGGTCGAACACGCCCTCGCCGATGAGCGCGGTGACGACCCTCATCGCCGCCTCCTCGATGCGCTCCTGCGTGATCTCGCCGGCCGCGAGGGCCGCATCGAGACGCGCCGGCGTGAACCACTTCGGCCGGTTGAGCTCCTGATCCATGCCCGCCATGAGCGACGCACCCGTCGAGTGCACCGAGCCGAAGTCGCTCATGATGTAGCCGTTGAAGCCCACCTCGTCCTTGAGGACGACCTGCTGGATCGGGTCCTCGCAGGCCCACACCCCGTTGACCTGGTTGAACGAGCACATGATGCTGCCCGGGTCGGAGTCCGTGACGGCGATCTCATAGGGAAGGCTGTAGATCTCGCGCGCCACCCGCTCCGACATGTTCGACGAGCTCGCCGAACGATCGATCTCCTGCTCGTTCGCGTAGTAGTGCTTGAGGTTGGCGACCACCGGCTTGGAGGGGTCGTTCTCGTCCTCCATGCCGCGGATGGTCGCGCCGGCGAGCAGCCCCGACAGCACCGGGTCCTCGCCGAAGTACTCGGACGTGCGCCCGGACAGCGGCGCGCGGGCGCTGTTGACGCCGGGACCGAGCACGACGTTGCGGCCCTTGTCGAACGACTCGTCCGCGATCGCGGCGCCGCGCGCCACCTGCAGGTCGAGGTCCCAGGTCGCCGCGTTCGCGACGGGCACCGGCCATGCGGTGGTGCCCGCGGTGCGGTGCACACCCTCCGAACCGTTGGTGTACACGACCTTGGGCGTGCACTCCACCTGGGCCGGGTAGATCACCGGCAGGGTGTCCCCGGGGAACCCGTCGCCGACGTTGCTCGGGTTCCACTGCACGCGGGTCGGGTCGTTGGCCGGCTGCTCCACCAGCCAGCGGTAGATCTGGTGCTGCGAGCTCGCGTCGAGAAGCGCCTCGGCACGCTGCTCGGCGGTCAGGCTCGTGTCCATCCAGGGGACGGTCGAGCAGTCGAGGGGCTCGTCTGCGGCGGTCGCCGTGGTTGCGATCGCGGGGACCGCGATGGCGCCCGCGGCCAGGACCGTGAGCGCGGCGGAGGCGCGGCGCCGCTGGCGCCCGCCCGGTGTCAGTCGTGGGGACATTGATGCTCCTTCTCTCGCCTTTGAGAGACCTTGCGGCCAGGTTGAACCGCTTCAACCCGGTTGGAACGTATCAACCGAATACGGACGTCGCAACATATAGCGGCTGTTAACGAGCACATTTCGCAAAACGAAACGTTTCAGCGTCGACGGACCGGGTCAGGCGGTTCCGACCGTGCTCTGTCGCACGATGAGGCTCGGTGCGAGGCCTACCACGCGGTGCTCGTGGCTCGGGTCGTTGATCTCCTCGAACAGCAGCTCCGCGCCGCGCGCGCCCATGTCCTCGCCCGGCTGCCGCACGGTGGTCAGCGGGATGGGGCTGTCCCACGCCTCCTGGTTGTCGTCGTATCCGACGATCGCGACGTCGCCCGGGACGTCGACGGTGCCCGACGCGGACACCGCCTGAAGCAGCCCGGCCGCAGCGAGGTCCGCGACGGCGAAGATCCCGTCGATGTCGCCGGCCTCGATCCTCGGCAGCAGCTCGCGGCCCACGCGCCACCCGTCTGCGCGGTGCACGTTCTCCACGCTCACGCGCGCGACGATGCTCGCGTCGCTCGCGTCCACCACCTCCTCGAAGCCGGCAAGGCGTTCGGCGACCGGTTGCAGCTCGTGGGGCGGCGAGACGACGGCGAGGCGGCGCCTGCCGAGCCCGACCAGGTGACGGGCCGCGATCGCACCGCCGGCGCGGTTGTCGGCGTGGACCGAGCAATAGCGGTCGTCGAGGTTGCGGTAGTCGAGGAACACGAGCGGCCGCTCGCCGCGATGATTCGCGGCCAGGCTCTCGTAGTGGGCCGCGTTGTTGATCGACACGAGCGCGCCCAGGGTGTGCACCGCCTCGAACATCCCCAGGTACCGCCGCTCGCGGTCGAGATCCGTGTACGAGTTCGCGATGAGGACGTATCCGTTGCGCTCCTCGACGATCCGCTCGACGCCGCGCAGCATCTCCACGAACAGCGAGTTCGCCACGTCCGACAGCACCAGACCGACCGCCGGCATGGTGCCGACCGCCAGCGAGCGCGCGGTGCCGTGCGGCACGAAGCTCAGCTCCGCGATCGCGCTCTCGACCCGCTGGCGCGTGGCCTCCGCGACGCGCTCCGGGTGGTTGAGCACGTGCGACACCGTGCCCTTCGACACGCCCGCGAGCGCCGCCACGTCGGCGAGGCTGCTACGCCGCGCCGCGGCGGCGCGGCGGACGGACGGTCCTGAGGTCACGCGCTCACTCTACGGGCGCGTCGGGGTGCGATCTCGCAGGCATGACACGTGCGCGGGTCCGGGGAGCGGCTCCCGAGCCGGGCGCGCCTCAGCCGCCCGCGTACCCGACCACGGTGTAGATCACGCACGCCGCGCCGAGCAGGAGCACGGCCGCCGACATCGCCGCCACCAGCAGGCCCGGTCCGAGGTGCCGACCTGTGCGCACCCGATGGAGGTGAACGGCCCGGTACCGCAGCACCGCGACGGCGAGCGTGGCGAGCGCGCACAGCGACCCGCCCGCGGCGAGCGCGACCGCCGCCCCGGCCACCGGCGCGAACACCCCGGCGGCTCCCAGCGACGCGACCGCGAAGGCCAGAGCCGTGCGTTGCCACGCGAGCGCCGTGCGCTCGAGCGCGAGGCCCTCGTCCGCGGCCGTGCCGTCCGTCACACGACCATCCCGACCACCACGAGCACCATCCCCGTCACCGCGCCCACCGTGACGAGCATCCCCACGCGGGGCCCCGGCAGCGGTGTCCCGAGGCGCAGCGCGCGCTCGGCCCGCAACCACCCGACCAGCCCCGCGACCCCGGCGACGATCCCGAGCACGCAGAACAGCACCGCGACGATCAGCCGGATGGTGACGTGGATGGGAGCATCGAGGGCCTCGAGGCCCACCCCGGTGGCGAACAGCGCGAGCGAGGTGCGGGTCCAGGCGAGGTAGGTGCGCTCGTTGGCCATCGAGAACCGGGCATCGGGGGCGTCGCCGACGCCGTAGACGCGGCGAGGGAAGCCAGGCGAGTCGGCCATGGTGCCAGCGTAGGGCGAGGTCAGCCGAGCGGGACGATCGCGACGGTGTCGGGCAGCGCGGCGTCGCCCACGACGTCGACCTCGCAGGCGAGGTGCTCCTCGCTGTCGAGCCACCACACCACGGTGACGTGGTCGCGGCCCTCCGCCGCGAGGGCGGCGGCGGACGCCTCGGCCTCGACCTCGTCGACCTCGACCCCCGCGGAGTCGAGGAGCCCCTGCTCCTCGAGGAACGCGCGCAGGTCGCGCCACTCCGCGGCACCGTAGACATCCCCGGCGACGATGCGCGGGAGCGCCTCCCCGTCGGTCGCCGAGTCCGCGTATGCCGCCTCGCACACCTCGACCGCGTCGGCCCTTCCCTCGCTCATGCCGGACCGCAGGCCCGACGCGACGAACGCCCCGATCACCACGAGCGCGGCGACCGACGCGGCGATCGCGAGGGGCATCCAGGTGCGGGGGGTCGGGTTCGCGTCGGGGGCCTCGGACATGGCCCCAGCCTAGGCGGGTGTTCTCGCCTCGCCGAGCGCCTCCGCCACGGCGGGGTGGACGATGCGCCCGTCCCGCACGTTGACCCCGCCGGCGAGCGCGGGGTCCCCGGCCACGGCATCGTCCACCCCGTCCGCCAGCCTCAGGATGTACGGCAGGGTGGCGTTGGTGAGGGCCCGCGTCGCGGTCACGCCGACCGCGGCGGGCATGTTCGCGACGGCGTAGACCTGCGAGCCCGCGACCCGCCTGACGGGGTCGTCATGCGTCGTGGGCACCGCACCCTCGATGCATCCGCCCTGGTCGATCGCGATGTCGACCAGCACGCTGCCGGGACGCATGCGCGCGATCATCGCCTCGGTCACGACGACGGGCGCGGGACGCCCGGGCAGCAGGACGGCCCCGATCACCAGGTCCGACTCCTCCACCTCCGCCGCGATGGCGTGGGCCGTCGACGCGAGGGTGCGCACGCGACCGCCGTGACGCTCGTCCAGGCGGCGCAGCGCCGGCAGCGAGAGGTCGATCGCGGTGACGTCGGCGCCGAGCCCCACCGCCTGCGCGATCGCGTGCGAGCCCGCGACCCCGGCGCCCAGCACGGTCACGCGCGCGCCGGGCACGCCGGGCACGCCCGCGAGCAGCACTCCCCTCCCGCCGTGCGGCCCGAGCAGGTGGTGCGCGCCGGCGAGCACCGCGAGCCGCCCCGCGACCTCGCTCATCGGCGTGAGGAGCGGCAGCGACCCGTCCGCGGCCTGGACGGTGTCGTACGACAGCGCCGTGGTGCCGGCGCGGACCAGCGCGTCCGCGACCGCGGGGTTCGCCGCCAGGTGGAGGAACGTGAACAACGCGTTGTCGCGCAGCAGGCCGAGCTCGTCCGGCTGCGGCTCCTTGACCTTGATCACCAGGTCCGCGGCCCACGCGTCCTGTGCGGACACGAGGCGTGCGCCGGCGGCCGCGAGGTCGGCGTCCGTGACCCCCGCGCGGTCTCCCGCGCCGGATTGCACCAGCACGTCATGCCCCCGTGCCGCGAGCGCGTGCGCGCCGGCGGGCGTCAGCGCGATACGCGTCTCGCCGCTCTTCGTCTCCGTGGGGACACCGACACGCATCGCCGCCTCCTCGCGTCTCCCTCCAGTCCTACACCAGGACCTGGGGGCGGGGCGGGCGCGACGTCAGTAGCGGTCGTAGGTCTGGTACTCCCAGTGCCACGGCTCGTACTTGCTGGTCTTGGCCCAGTCGGGGTTCCAGAAGCCGTACGTGGCCGCGTTGTTCGCGAACCACGTGTAGTAGACGCCGTACGCGTGCGTGCTGCACAGGTCGATCGCGAGCCCGAGCCCGTGCATCGACGTGCCCGGGGTCGCCGCGAGATAGCCCTTGGACGCCTTGGTCGCGTACTGGCTCGACAGGCTGCGGTACGAGTCGGTGATGCAGATGTCCGTGCCGAACTCGGACTTGAAGCGCTCGTTGAGCGCCGCGAAGGCGAGCGCGGCGTCGGGGCGTAGCGCCTGGCCGGAGATCCACAGCGAGCACAGCTGATCGCTGCGCAGGTTGCCGTTGGACATCACGGGGTCGAACTCGGGATCGCAGTCGGGCAGCAGGCTCGACGCGACGGGCATGTCGTTCGCGGTGAGGACGGCGCCGGACTGGTCGTCGACCGTCGGCAGGGGCAGGTCCGAGGACTCGAACTGGGGGCCGGCGCCCAGGATCGCGGTCGCGGTGGTGGGCGACTGGCCCTTCACCACGCCGGGGATCTGCTCGGCCGCGTTCGCGTACGGCGTGATGGTGCCCATCACCGGGTAGATCACCATGGCGGCCAGGAAGCCGACCATGACGCCCGCGCGGGTGACGAGCTTCCGGCGGCGCAGGCTGGTGCGCACCTGGATCTCGGCGGTGTGCTCGACGCGGCGCTCCCTGCGGGAGCGGTGGGTCGGTCGGAGCGCGTGATGGGCGGCGCGCTTGCTCACCATCGCCTCCTTGGGGCCACGGACATCGGATGCACGAACGTCCCGGGGCGTCATCTCCGCCGGGGCGTCCGCGTCAATTATTACCAAATGGTAACGATGGGGCCAACCCCCTGGGGATGTCGGCTCCGTCACATCCCGTGATCGGTCACCGTCCTGCTACGCGCTCGCGTCCCTCCGGGCGAGCGAATCGCGCACCTCGCCGACCAGCTCCTCGAGGATGTCCTCGAGGAACACCATGCCGACCGCGCGGTCGTCGCGCATGACGGTCGCGACGTGCGCGCCGGAGCGCCGCATGAGCGCGAGCGCGAGCTCGACCTCCGCCCCGTGCTCCACGGCCGGCAGGTCGCGCACGCGCCACGCCTGGATGGGCTCCTCACGCTCACCGGGCCGCGCGTAGAGCGCGTCCTTGATGTGGAGGTAGCCCACGTAGACGCCGCCCTCGGTCACGGGGAACCGCGAGAATCCGGTGTCGGTCGCGACCTCCTCGAGCTCCTCGACCGTCACGCCGAGCGCGACGGCGCGCACGCCGTCGAGGGGCACCATGACCTCCTCCACGGAGCGCTCGGAGAACTCGATCGCCGTGGTGAGCAGGCCGGTCGGGTCGGAGATGGTGCCTTCCGCGGAGGACCGCTCGACGATGCTGTGGACCTCGTCGGCGGTGAACGCGCTCGTGACCTCGTCCTTGGGCTCGAAGCCGAGCATGCGGACGGTGGCGTTCGCGACCCAGTTCAACGCGACGATGATCGGGCGCACGGCCCGCGCGACGGCGACGAGCGGCGGACCGAACACCATGGCGGCGCGGTCGGGGCTCGACACCGCGGCGTTCTTGGGGACCATCTCGCCGACCACCACGTGCAACCCGACGATCACGAGCAGGGCGATCGCGACCGCGACGCCATGCGCCGCCGCCTCGCCGAGCCCGAACGCGTGGAGCACCGGTTCGAGGGCGTGCGCGAGCGCGGGCTCCGCCACGACGCCCAGCGCGACGGAGCACACGGTGATGCCCAGCTGCGACGTCGCGAGCATGAGCGAGACGTTCTCCATGGCCCACAGGACCGTGCGCGCGGCACGCGAGCCCTGCTCCGCGCGCGGCTCGATCGAGCTGCGGCGGGCGGAGATGATCGCGAACTCCGCGCCCACGAAGAACGCGTTCGCGAGCAGCAGCGCGGCCACGGCGACCACCATGCCCGCGCTCATCGCTCCTCCTCCGCGATCTCGATCGGGGTGAGGCGCACGCGATCGATGCGGCGGCCGTCCATGCGCTCGACGCGTGCACCCACTCCGGGTGCCGCGACCGCGTCGCCGGCCTCGGCGACGCGTCCCAGGCGCGCCATGACGAACCCGCCCAGGGTCTCGTACGCGGGCGACTCGGGGATCACCAGGCCCGTGCGCTCGCGCACCTCGTCCGGCCGCAGGTCGCCGGGCACGATCCACGCGCCGCCGGGCGCGCGGTGCACGGCGGCGCGACGGCGGTCGTGCTCGTCGGCGACCTCGCCCACGAGCTCCTCGACCACGTCCTCGAGCGTGACGAGCCCGGCGGTGCCGCCGTACTCGTCCACGACGATCGCGCACTGGTGCCCGAGGCCGCGCAGCTCGACGAGCAACGGCCTCATCCGCATGGTCTCGGGGATGCGGGGGGCATCCGCCATGAGGGCGCGGACCGCGGCCTCGGAGCGACGATGCGCGGGCACCGCGATCGCCGCCCGCAGGTGGACGATGCCGAGCACGTCGTCGGTGCCCTCCCCCACCACCGGGAAGCGCGAGTGGCCGGTCGCGCGCGACGCGGCGATGACGTCCGCCGCGGTGGCGTCGCGGCCGAGCGTGTGCAGCCGCGTCCGGTCCGTCATCACGTCGATCGCCGCGAGATCGTCGAGCTCGATGGAGTTCTTGAGCAGCAGCGCCGTCGAGGGTGCGAGCGTGCCCGCCTCCGCGCTGCGGCTCACCAGCGCGGCGAGCTCCTGCCGTGAGCGTCCGCCCGCGAGCTCCTCCTTCGGCTCGATCCCCATGAGGCGCAGGATCCCGTTGGCCGCGGCGTTGAGCAGCGCGATGACGGGACGCAGCGCCCCGGTGAACGCCATGTTGAGCGGCGCCGCGACCTCCGCGGTGCGCAGCGGCTCGGCGAGCGCGAGGTTCTTGGGGATGAGCTCCCCGACGATCATCGAGAACGCGTTGACGACCACGAGCGACACGATGCCGGCGAGCCCCGCCACCGCGGCGCGCGAGAGCGGCGTGGTCGACAGCGGCACGGACAGCAGCTCCACCAGCGCGGGCTGAGCGGTGTAGCCGAGCAGGATGGTGGTGAGCGTGATCCCCACCTGGGCGCCCGAGAGCTGCGTCGAGAGGCGCCGCAGCGCGGTGCGGACCCGGCGTCCGCGACCCTGGTCCTCGACGTGGGACGGGTCGAGGGCGACCAGCGAGAACTCGGCGGCGACGAAGACGGCGGTGCCGAGCGTGAGGAGCACCCCGACGCCCACGAGGAGCCAGGCGGTCATGGTCGGCCGGAACTGTCAGGGTCCATGGTGTCGAAAGGATACAGGCGACGGCGCGCGCCGCACAGGCCGCAACTGTTATATTTCATCTATAACAACAAGCGAAAGGCGGCGCCATGGACGGACCGCTCATCGAGATCGCCGGCCTGACCAAGACCTTCGGCGCGGTCACGGCGATCCAGGACGTGTCGTTCGTGGCGGAGCCGGGCCGCGTCACCGGCTTCCTGGGTCCCAACGGCGCCGGCAAGTCCACGACGCTGCGCACCCTGCTCGGCCTCGTCTCGCCCACGGCGGGCGAGGCTCGGATCGGCGGCCGCCCCTACCCGGACCTCGACCGCCCGGCCGCACTGGTCGGCGCGCAGCTCGAGACCGCGTTCCATCCGGGCCGCACGGCCCTCGACCACCTGCGCACGGTCGCTCCACTCGTCGGCGCGTCGGACGACCGCTGCGACGAGGTGATCGCGACCGTGGGCCTCACCGAGGCGGCCCGGCGTCGCGTCGGCGGGTTCTCGATGGGCATGCGGCAGCGGCTGGGGCTCGCGACCGCGCTCCTGGGCGATCCCTCCGCGCTGGTGCTCGACGAGCCCGCGAACGGCCTCGACCCCGCGGGCATCACCTGGATGCGCGGATTCGTGCGCGCATTCGCCGCGCACGGTGGCACCGTGCTGCTGTCCTCGCACCTGCTCGGGGAGGTCGAGCAGACGGTCGACGACGTGGTGATCATCGCGCGCGGACGGGTCCGTCACGCGTCCTCGCTCGCCGAGCTGCGCGACCTCGCCCACCCGGCCGCCTCGCTCGCCTCCCCCGACGCGGCGCGCCTCGCGCGGCTCGCGGACGCGCTCCCCGGCGCCACGCTCACCTCGCCCCACGACCTCACGGTGCCGCAGCTCACGCCGGCGGAGCTCGGCGCGCACGCGTTCGCGGCGGGGGTCGAGGTGCACCGGTTGACGGAGACGGGCGAGACCCTCGAACAGGTGTTCCTGCGGCTCACCGAGGAGGCGGCATGAGCGCCGCGATCCGCAGCGAGCTGCGCAAGATCCTCACCACGCGCCTGTGGTGGGCCCTGCTCGCCATGATGGCGGTGGCCGTCGCCTTCTTCGCCGTGGTGTTCGCGCTCGCGCTCACGCTGGGCGACACCACCGGACCCGACGGGCAGCCGCTCGCGATCGAACCGTCCCACCTCGCGCTCACCGTGTACACCGCGGGCGTCTCGCTCGCGTACGTGTTCCCTCTCGCCTTCGGGGCGATCATCGTCACCAGCGAGTTCCGGCACCGCACCATCGCGACCACGCTGCTGGCCGAGCCGAGGCGCGCCCGCGTCATCACCGCGAAGCTGCTCGCCGCGATCCCGTTCGCCCTCCTCTACGGGCTGGTCGCGGCGGCCGTCGCCGTCGCGGCGGGCGCGCCAGCGCTCGCGCTCGCAGGAGCCGAGACGATGCTCGGCGACGCCGAGGTGTGGCGCGCCCTGGGCGCGACCGTCGCCGCGATGGCCGCCTGGACGCTCGTCGGCGTGGGATTCGGCACGGCCGTCACCCACCAGGTGGGCGTGATCGTCGGTCTGATCGTGTGGACCCAGCTCGTCGAACCTCTCGTGCGGCTCGCGGCGGGGTTCTGGAGCGCGGCCGCACCGATCGCGCGGTTCCTGCCTGGCGCCGCGGGCGAGGCCGTGGTCGGGACCAGCTTCTACTCGGCGTCGGGGCTCGCGACATTGCTCCCCGCCTGGGCGGGCCTGCTCGTGCTGCTCGGATACGGCCTGGTGGCCGCGGCGATCGGGTGGCGGACGACCTTCCGTCACGACATCTCGTAAAGGTTCCCCAAAACTTTCGGAAGGTGGTTCCGACCCCGACCCGTTTGCGTGGAAGATAGGAACCACTGATCACCATCGACGCTGATGCGCCAAGAAAGCGAGCGGCCTCCACCGTGTCCCCAGACACCTCTGCGCCCGATACCGACCGTGTCTCCGTCGCCCGCGCTGCAGGTGCCCCATCCGTGGCGTCGCTCATCCTGGGCGACGCGCGCGGGGCAGATGCGACGCCGGGCGATGCCGCCACGCGCCAGGAGACCCCTGACGCCGGGCAGAACCCCACCGTCCCCCAGCCCCCCACGCAGGCGATCCCGACGGTGACCCCGTCCGCCTCCGCGGGTGCGATCCCGCCGCCGCCTCCCCCGCCGCCCGCCGCGCAGCGCGCCGACGCTCCCACCCCCGCGGCCGAGCCCGCGCAGGACGCCACGTCGCCCGCCGCCCCCGAGGCGCCCCGCAGCAAGCCGGCGCCCGCGACCGCCGCATCGTCCGCCGAGGCGGACCCGACCGCGACGCAGCCCATCGCGACGGCGCAGGCGCCCACCGCGGCCTACCTGCAGCACGCCGAGCTCTCGCAGGTCGCGCCCAAGGACGTGACCCAGGGCATCGCGCGCCTGCGCGGCCCCGCCGCGCGCGTGGTCGAGAACATGGAGTCGAGCCTCGCGGTGCCCACCGCGACGTCGGTGCGCACCGTGCCCGCGAAGCTGCTCATGGACAACCGCGTGGTGGTGAACAACCACCTGGCACGCACGCGCGGCGGCAAGGTGAGCTTCACGCACCTCATCGGCTTCGCGATCGTCGAGGCACTGGCCGAGTTCCCGTCGATGAACGTCGCGTACGCGGAGCAGGACGGCAAGCCCGCACTGTCGACGCCGGCCTCGGTCAACCTGGGCCTCGCGATCGACCTGGCGCGCCCGGACGGCACGCGCCAGCTGCTCGTGCCGTCGATCAAGGGCGCGGACCGCATGGACTTCGCCGAGTTCTGGTCCGCCTACGAGGACGTGGTGCGCCGCGCCCGCAACGGCGCGCTGCAGGCCGCCGACTTCCAGGGCACCACGCTCACGCTGACGAACCCGGGCACGCTCGGCACGGTCCACTCGGTGCCGCGCCTCATGAACGGCCAGGGCGCGATCATCGGCGTCGGCTCGATGGACTACCCCGCCGAGTTCCAGGGCGCGTCCGAGGACACCGTGACCCGGCTGGGCGTGTCGAAGGTCATGACCCTGACCTCGACGTACGACCACCGCGTCATCCAGGGCGCGCAGTCGGGCGAGTTCCTCGGGATCGTGCACCGCAAGCTGCTGGGTCTGGACGGCTTCTACGACCGCGTGTTCTCGTCCGTCCGCGTGCCGTACGAGCCCGTGCGCTGGGTGCAGGACGCCGCGACCGACCCCGCCACCGAGGCCGCCAAGCCGGCGCGCATCGCGGAGCTCATCCACGCGTACCGCTCGCGCGGCCACCTCATGGCCGACGTGGACCCCCTGTCGAGCCGTCCCCGCAAGCACCCCGACCTCGACGTGCAGACGCACGGCCTCACCCTGTGGGACCTCGACCGCTCGTACGAGACCGGCGGCTTCGCCGGCCAGCAGTCGTGGAAGATGCGCACGGTGCTCAGCCGCCTGCGCGACGCGTACTGCCGCACCATCGGCCTCGAGTACATGCACATCGCGGACCGCGAGCAGCGCTCGTTCTTCCAGGACCGCCTCGAGCACGGCTACACCAAGCCCACGCGCGAGGAGCACCTGCGGATCCTGCACCGCCTCAACGCGGCGGAGGCGTTCGAGGCGTTCCTGCAGACCAAGTACGTGGGCCAGAAGCGCTTCTCCCTCGAGGGCGGCGAGTCCCTGATCCCGCTGCTCGACTCCGTGATGAGCGCCGCCGCCGAGGCGGGCGTCCACGAGGTCTGCATCGGCATGGCCCACCGCGGCCGCCTCAACGTGCTCGCCAACCTCGCGGGCAAGAGCTACGGCCAGATCTTCTCCGAGTTCGAGGGCACCGCCGTGCCCGGCTCCGTGCAGGGCTCGGGCGATGTCAAGTACCACCTGGGCACGGAGGGCACGTTCACCGCCGAGTCGGGCGCCACCACGCGCGTCTACCTCGCCGGTAACCCGTCGCACCTCGAGGCGGTCGACCCGGTGCTCGAGGGCATCGTGAGGGCCAAGCTCGACGCGCTGGGCGCGGACCCGGCGACGGACGGCTACCCCGTCCTGCCGGTCCTCATCCACGGCGACGCGGCCTTCGCCGGCCAGGGCGTGGTCCTCGAGACGCTCAACATGGCGCTGCTCAAGGGCTACCGCACCGGCGGCACCGTGCACGTCATCATCAACAACCAGGTGGGCTTCACCACCGGGCCCGAGTCCTCGCGGTCGACGCGCTACTGCACCGACATCGCCAAGGGCTTCCAGATCCCGATCTTCCACGTCAACGGCGATGACCCGGAGGCGTGCGTGCGCGCCGCGCGACTCGCGTTCGAGTACCGCGAGCGGTTCGGCCGCGACGTGATCGTCGACATGGTCTGCTACCGCCGCCGCGGTCACAACGAGGGCGACGACCCGTCGATGACGCAGCCGCGCATGTACGACCTCATCGAGGGCAAGCGCTCCGTCCGCCACCTCTACACCGAGGCGCTCATCCGTCGCGGCGACATCACCACCGAGGAGGCCGAGTCGGTCTCGAAGGACTACCTCGCCCAGCTCGAGCGAGTGTTCATCGAGACGCGCGAGGGCTACAAGCCGGCGTCCGACTCCGAGGCCATCTCGGGCCTCGAGCTGCCGTCCTCGCAGTCCTCGGACGCCGGAGTGATGGTGGGCTGGAAGACGGCCGTGTCGGCCAGCCAGGTCGAGCGGATCGGACGCGCCCACGTCCGCCCGCCGGAGGGCTTCTCCGTCCACCCCAAGCTCGAGAAGCTGCTCGAGCGTCGCGAGGTCATGAGCCGCGAGGGCGGCATCGACTGGGGCTACGGCGAGATCCTCGCGTTCGGCACGCTGCTGCAGGAGGGCGTCCCCGTCCGCGTGTCCGGACAGGACTCGCGCCGCGGCACGTTCGTCCAACGACACGCCGTCTACCACGACCGCAACACGGGCTCCGAGTGGACGCCGCTGCTGTACCTGTCCTCCGACCAGGCCCGCCTGCACATCTACGACTCCCCGCTGTCGGAGTACGGCGTGCTGGGATTCGAGTACGGCTACTCGGTCGAGCGGCCGGACTCGCTGGTGGTCTGGGAGGCGCAGTTCGGCGACTTCGTCAACGGCGCGCAGACCATCATCGACGAGTTCATCTCCTCCTCCGAGCAGAAGTGGGGGCAGTCCTCGTCCGTGGTGCTGCTGCTGCCCCACGGCTTCGAGGGCCAGGGCCCGGACCACTCGTCGGCGCGCGTCGAACGCTTCCTGCAACTGTGCGGCGAGGAGAACATGATCGCCGCGATGCCGTCCACGCCCGCCAGCTACTTCCACCTGCTGCGCCGCCAGGCGTACAACCGACCCCGCAAGCCGCTCATCGTCTTCACGCCGAAGTCGATGCTGCGCCTGCGTGCCGCGCAGTCCGCGGTCGAGGACTTCACCACGGGCACGTTCCGTGAGGTCATCGGTGATGATGCCGTGGATCCGGGCGGCGTCGACCGCGTCCTGCTGTGCGCGGGCAAGGTCTATTACGACCTCGTCGCGGAGCGTGAGCGTACCGGGGACACGGCGACCGCTATCGTGCGTCTTGAGCAGCTGTACCCGCTCGCGCACGACGCGATCCGCGAGGCACTCGCCCCGTTCGATGGCGCCGAGCTGGTGTGGGTCCAGGAGGAGCCTCAGAACCAGGGAGCGTGGTCGCGCATGTCGTTGAGCCTTCCGCAGGTGGTCGGCACCACCCTCGGGGTGGTGTCCCGCCCGGCGTCCGCCTCGCCCGCCTCGGGCCTGGCGTCGCGCCACGCGGCCGAGCAGGCGGAGCTGGTCGCGCGGGCCTTCGCCCGATGAGGAACGTCTTCCTCGTCGGCGACGAGCTGGTCGCCGGGCACGGCGACCCCAAGGCGCTGGGGTGGGCGGGGCGCGTCGCGGCGCGCACCCTCCCCCTCGCGCCCGACCTCGCGTTCCACACGCTCGCGGTGCCGCACGAGACCACCGGCGAGCTCACCAGCCGATGGGACGAGGAGGCGCTGCGCCGCACCGCGCGCAGCGAGCCCACGGCGAACCACGTGCTCTTCGCGATCGGCCGCCACGACGTCCACCGCGGGGTCTCCCCCACGATGACGCGGCTCAACATCGCGAACTTCCTCGACCGGGCGCACGCGCTGGGTTTCGAGACCCTCATCGCCGGCCCCCCGCCGGGCGCCGAGGCCGACAACCCGCGCATCGCGGAGCTCGCCGCCGTGTGCGAGGACGCCGCCTCACGCCGGGGCGTGGGCTACATCGACATGTACGGCCCGCTCGCGCGCCACGAGCAGTGGGGCGCGGACATGGCCACGGGCCATGACTCGCTGCCGCTGCAGGCCGGCTACGGCCTCATGGCGTGGCTGGTGCTGCACTCGCGGTGGCACTCGTGGCTCGGCATCGAGCCACCCGCGGCCTGATGGGCCGGAGTTCCGCTGCCAGTCTCCACACACCATGCCCGGTGTGAACGTTCACCCGATGCAACTGTCCGCACATCACCCCTGGTGAGAGGCATGCAGCTGCATTTCTCGTGTGGAACGCGGCTCGGGGACAACGCGCCCCCGAGAGCCGCGAGGCGTCAGTCGATGACGCCGGCGCCGCGCAGCTCCACCAGCAGGTCGTGCGGACGCGACGCGATCGCGACCGCGTCGTCCAGCGCGACCACGTTGTCCCGCACCAGCTGGAACAGGTGCTGGTCGAACGTCTGCATCTTGTAGTACTCGCCCTCGGCGATGAGGTCGAGGATGGGCGGCTGGCTCGACGGGTCGACGATCGCCTCGGCGGTGCGGCCGGTGTTGACCATCACCTCCGCGACGAGCGTGCGGCCACCGCCGTCGCCCTTGCGCACCAGGCGCTGCGACACGATGCCGCGCAGGGTCTGCGCGAGGGTCGCGCGGACCTGGTTCTGCTCGTGCGGCGTGAAGAAGTCGACGATGCGGTTGATGGTGTCCTGCGCGTCCACCGTGTGGAGCGTCGCGAGCACCAGGTGGCCGGTCTCGGCGGCGGACAGCGCCGCGCGGACCGTCTCGATGTCGCGCATCTCGCCGACCATGATGACGTCGGGGTCCTGGCGCATGGCGGCGCGCAGCGCGGACGTGAAGTCGAGCGTGTCGGAGCGCACCTCACGCTGCGAGATGATCGCCTTCTTGTCCTGGTGGAGCACCTCGATCGGGTCCTCGATCGTGACGATGTTGACCTCGCGGTAGCTGTTGATGAGGTCGATCATCGACGCGAGCGTGGTGGTCTTGCCGGAGCCCGTCGGGCCGGTCACCAGGACCAGGCCGCGCGGCTCGAGCGCGAGGTCCGCGATGACGCCGGGCAGCCCCAGCTCCTCGAAGCTCTGCGCTCCCACCGCGACGCGACGGAACACCAGGCCCTCGGCGCCGCGCGCCACGTAGGCGTTGACGCGGAAGCGGCCCACGCCGGACAGCGAGAACGCGAAGTCGGCCTCGTGCGTGTCGCGGAACACGGGGACCAGGTCCTCGGGCAGCACCTGCGCGACCATGTGGCGCGTGTCCTCGGGGGTCAGCGGCGGCACCTGCAGCTTGCGCAGCCGGCCGTCGACTCGCACGCGGGGCGCGGAGCCCACCTTGCAGTGCAGGTCCGAGCCGCCCGTCGAGGCAAGCGCATGCAGGAACGGGATGACTGACTGGGGCTGATCGCTCACGGTTCCTCCATCGGCATCCGGCTCACCCGGCTTGAGGGGAGCGTAGCCGTGACCGCCGCCACCCGGGCCCCCGGTGTGACGAGGTCCTCAGATGTGGGAGGATAGGGGGTCGAATTCCTGCGTCCAGAAAGGGGAACGTTGTGAGCAAGCGAGGCCGCAAGCGCAAGGCGCGCGCGAAGGGTGGCGCCAACCACGGCAAGCGGCCCAACGCCTGAGCCGTTCCGCCCGGATGAATGAGGAAAGCCGCATCGGCCTCGCCGATGCGGCTTTCGTCGTTCTCAGGGGGACGATGCGCGGGTGACCGGGGCGCGTGACGCGCCCCAGGCATCGTCCCCGGCGCTCGCTAGGCGCTCTCGGGCCGGGTGGCCCGGATGGTCTCGAGGATGCGCGAGCGCAGCTCCTCGGGCGCCACCTCGTGACCAGCCTTGTTGACCAGGCGCTTGATCTTCTCGTTGATCTTGTGCTCCGCCTCGCACGGCGCGCACTCCTTGAGGTGCTCGCCGATCCGGTGGATCTCATCCTCGGGCAGCTCGTGGTCGATGTACTCGAACAGTCGATCGAGCGCCTCTTCGCATTCAGGCTTCGGCACGGCACACACCCCCGTCCTTGTCCTTCTGGCCCTTCTTCACGGGCGCCTTCTCGTAGAGACCACGCTCGGCGGCGTAGTCGCGCAGCTTCTCTCGCAGCAGCTTCCGGCCGCGGTGCAGCCGGGACATCACGGTCCCCACGGGGGTGTCCATGATCTGGGCGATCTCCTTGTACGCGAACCCCTCCACGTCGGAGAGGTAGACGGCCATGCGGAAATCTTCCGAGAGCTCGGACAGCGCCCGCCTGATCTCGTCGTCGCCGAGCGCGTCGAGCGCGTTGTCCTCGGCCGAGGCGAGACCGCTCGACGTGTGCTCCGCCGCGGCGGCGAGCTGCCAGTCCTCGACGGACTCCGCGTCGGAGCGCTTGGGCTCACGCTGCTTCTTGCGATACGTGTTGATGAACGCGTTGGTCTGGATGCGGTACAGCCACGCCTTGAGGTTGGTCCCCGGCGTGAACTTGTCCTGCGCGGCGAACGCCTTGGCGAACGTCTCCTGGACCAGGTCCTCGGCGTCCGCGCCGTTGCGCGTCATGCGCAGCGCGGCGGCGTACAGCTGGTCCATGTAGGACAGCGCCTCGGCCTCGAAGTCGAACTCTGCAATGTCGGTCATCGGTTGCGAGCGTACAGGCGTGGGACGTCGCGCGGGAGTGCGCGACGCCCGGGGCCTCTCCACGGTGGTCGTCACAAAGGTCCGTAACGGTGAGCCTCGCTCTCGCATTCCCGCCCCTGACGGCACGCCCGCGTGTTGGTAGCGTAGGAGGCATGTTGCGTGCACTTGCCCGGCCGCTCCTCGCCTCGTGGTTCATCTACGGAGGCGTCCAGAGCTATCTCGAGCCCGAGACGCGCGCCGCGCGCGTCGCCCCCACCGTCGAGCCCGCGCTCAAGGAGCTGGGTCTCGAGGAGGTCAGCACCGTCGACCTGGTGAAGGTCCACGGCGCCGCATCCGTCGCGCTGGCCGCCACCCTCGCGCTGTCACGCAGCCCGCGCGCAGCCGCGCTCGGCCTCGCGGGTCTTGCCGGCGCCACCGCGGCCCTCACCCACCCCTTCTGGAAGGAGGAGGACGAGGCGCGCAAGGAGGCGGAGCTCGAGCAGTTCCTCAAGAACGTGTCGCTCGTGGGCGGCGTGCTGCTCGCGGCCACGGCGGGCCACAGCCAGCGTCACATCGACCGCAAGAAGGCAAAGAAGGCCAAGGCCAAGGAGAAGGCGGTCGAGGCCAAGCTGAAGGAGAAGGAGGCCAAGGCGGAGGTCAAGGCCGCTCTCAAGGCCGCAGCCAAGGCGAAGGACCAGCCCGAGGCCACGCCCGCCAAGAGCTCGAAGAGCGCGAAGAAGAAGCGCGCCGCGTGAGCGGCACCCTTCCCTCCGGCACCGGACTCGGCGAGGCGTGGGACGCGCCCGCCGCGCATCGTCCCCTCGACGCGACGGTCTCCGTCCCCGGCTCGAAGTCCCTGACCAACCGCTACCTGGTGCTCGCGGCGCTCGCCGCGGAGCCCGTGACGGTCCGCGGCGGCCTGCGCTCGCGCGACTCGGAGCTCATGATCGGCGCGTTGCGCGGCCTGGGCGTCGAGGTGGACGATGCGGGCGCCGAGTGGCGTGTCACGCCCGGCCCGCTGCGGGGCGGCTCCCACGTGGACTGCGGGCTCGCGGGCACGGTCATGCGGTTCGTGCCTCCCATGGTGCTCCTGGCTGACGGCCCCGTGAGCTTCGACGGCGACGAGGGCGCCCGCGTGCGCCCCATGGGCCCGCTGCTCGACGCGCTGCGCCTGCTGGGCGCCACTGTCGACGACGACGGCCGCGGCACGCTGCCGTTCACCGTCACCCCGCCCGCCGAGGTGCCCGACGTGGTCGAGGTCGACTCGTCGTCCTCGTCGCAGTTCGTCACCGGGCTGCTGCTGACCGCGCCGCGCCTGCCCGAGGGGCTCACCATCCGCCACACCGGCGCGACCCTGCCGAGCCTGCCCCACATCGACATGACGTGCGAGACGCTGCGCGAGGCAGGCATCCGGGTCGACCAGCCCGACGAGCGCACCTGGGTGGTCCACCCGGGCGACATCCGTCCGGGGGACGTCCGCGTCGAGCCGGACCTGTCCAACGCCGGCCCCTTCATGGCCGCCGCGCTGGTCGCCGGCGGCAGCGTCCGCATCCCCGGCTGGCCGTCCGCGACCACGCAACCGGGCGCGTACTTCCCCGAGCTGCTCGAGCGCATGGGTGCGACGTGCACGCTCGAGGGCGACGTCATGACCGTGACCGGCACCGGCGAGATCCGCGGCATCGACGCCGACCTCTCCCCCGCCGGCGAGATCACGCCCACCATCGCGGCGCTGTGCGCACTGGCCGAGGGGCCGTCGCGGCTGAGCGGGATCGGCCACCTGCGCGGCCACGAGACCGACCGCCTCGCCGCCATCGCGGCCGAGGTGGAGCGGCTGGGCGGACGCTGCACGGCGGACGATGACTCGCTGACCTTCGGAGGGGTGCCCGCGGGCGGCCTTGCGGGCGCCGCCATGGAGACCTATCACGACCACCGGATGGCGACCTTCGCGGCGATCGTCGGGCTGGCCGTGGCCGGCGTGCACGTGATCAACGTCGGGACCACCGCGAAGACCATGCCCGACTTCCCGCGCATGTGGACGGGGATGCTCTCGGCGTGAGCGACTGGAGCCGCTACGACGAGTCCGACGCCAAGGTGCGCCCCAATCGGCGCGGCTCGCGGCCTCGCACCAAGATCCGTCCCGCGCATGACGAGGCCGTCGACGGCACGGTGATCGCGGTCGACCGCGGTCGCTACACGGTCCAGGTGGACGATGCGGTGGTCACCGCCGTCAAGGCCCGGGAGCTGGGCAGGCGCGGCCTGGTCATCGGCGACTGGGTGAAGGTGGTCGGCGACGTCTCCGGCGCGCCCGACACGCTGGCCCGCGTGGTCAAGCGGGACGAGCGCAGGAACTCGCTCAGCCGGACGGCCGATGACACCGATCCCACCGAGCGGGTGATCGTCGCCAACGCGGACCAGCTCGCGATCGTCACCGCGCTGGCCGACCCGGAGCCGAACCCGCGCATGATCGACCGCTGCCTGGTCGCGGCCTTCGACGCGGGCATGACGGCGCTCCTGGTGCTGACCAAGGCGGACCTCGCGAGCGCCGACGAGCTGCGCGCCGCCTACGAGCCGCTGGGCGTGACCGTGATCGAGACGTCCACCAAGCGGGAGGGCGGCCCGGAGGTCGATCCCGGCTTCGTGCGCTTCCGCCAGGAGCTCCACGGGATCACCACCGTCCTGGTGGGCTACTCGGGCGTGGGCAAGTCCACGCTGGTGAACGCCTTGGTCCCCGACGCGGGCCGCGCGGTGGGCGTGGTGAACGACGTCACCGGCCGCGGCCGTCACACGTCGACGTCCGCGATCCGCTACGAGGTCCCCACCGCGGGGTGGATCGTGGACACGCCCGGCGTACGGTCCTTCGGGCTCGCGCACATCGACCCCGACCGGTTCATCCACGCCTTCCCCGACGTGTCTGCCGCCACCGACGAGCTCTGCCCTCGGGGCTGCACCCATGAGAGCGCCGCACTGGGCTGCGAGCTCGACGCCTGGGCGGCCGACGACCCGGCGCGCCAGGCCCGGGTCGAGTCGATCCGGCGCCTCCTCGCCTCCCGCGCGGCCGGCGACCAGTACTGACGCGCCCGCCCGGCCCGGGCATCGTCGCCGGTAGGTTGAAGCCATGACGGACGCCCCCTACGCCGACGACCTGCTGCTCGCCCTCGCCATCGCGGACGAGGTCGACCGCCTCACCCTCGCGAACTTCGCGACAGGGGATCTCACGGTCGAGACCAAGCCGGACGACACCCCCGTGACGGCGGTCGACCGCGCCGCCGAGCGCATCGCACGCGACGCCATCGCCCAGCACCGCCCCGACGACGCGTTCGTGGGCGAGGAGTACGGGACCACGGGCACGGGCGCGCGGCGGTGGGTCGTGGACCCGATCGACGGCACCAAGAACTTCATCCGCGACGTGCCGGTGTGGGCGACCCTGATCTCCCTGCTCGACGGCGACGACGTGGTCGTGGGCGTGGTGAGCGCGCCCGCGCTGCACCGCCGCTGGTTCGCGGCGCGCGGTCAAGGGGCGTGGCTGGGCGCGTCGGAGGCGACCGCCCGTCGCATCTCCGTGTCGGGCGTCGACTCGCTGAGCGAGGCCTCGCTGTCCTACTCGGACCTGTCGGAGTGGCGCGAGTTCGGCCGGCTGGACGCCTTCATGGGCCTCATGGATGCCGTGTGGCGCACGCGCGGCTACGGCGACTTCTGGAGCTACATGATGGTCGCGGAGGGCGCCGTCGACATCGCCGCGGAGCCCGAGCTCGAGCTGTACGACATGGCCGCGCTGGTGCCGATCGTCGAGGAGGCGGGCGGCCGCTTCACCGGCGTCGACGGCACGCCGGGTCCGCACGGCGGCAACGCGCTGGTCACCAACGGGCTGCTCCACGATGAGGTGCTGCGCCGCCTCGCGTGACCTCCATGAAGGTCAGGCGGGCTTGAGGTGGGCCAGCTCGGACGCGTCGTACCAGAGCAGGTCGCGCTCCTCGAGGGAGTCGAGGGCGTCCTCGTCACCGCCGACGGCGGCGCGCACGTCCGCGGCCGCGTCGGCCTCGTCGACGAACGCGCACGCGATCGCCGAGGCGGGGATGCGCCCCTGGACGCGGACCGCGGCGGGGTGCAGGTCCGGGTCCGCCTCGCACTCGGCACGCGTGAGCTCCGCGACCACGACGACGCGCAGCGGCGACCCGACCTCGATCACGGAGGCACGGGCGGCGACGTCGCGAGCGATCTCCGCGAGCTCGTCCGCGTCGTCCGAGTCGACGATCGCGAGCAGGCGGTCGGTCACGGCATAGGCGAGCGGCGGCTCCCACAGCCCGTCCGCGCAGCGAGGGAGGTCGTCGACGGTGGCCGGGATGTACACGCGCATGCGGTCAGTCTGTCACCGTCGCGGGCGTGCCACGCGAGGCGCGCGCGTGGGTCACCACGGCGGCACCGAGCGACGCGATCGCGCGCCTCAGGGGTGAGCGGGGCGCCGCCTCGGCGAGCGTCCGGCCGTCCCTGACGGCCCCATCGCAGGCGCGCGGATCCCACGGCAGCGGCCACACCTCCGCGATCCCCGCGTGGCGGCCCAGCGCCGCCGCGATGGCGTCCTCGGGACGCGCGCCCGCGACCGATGCCCGGATGCGGTTCACCGCCACCACCGGGGTCGGCCCCTCATGGTCGAGCAGCAGGTGGACCAGCCGCACCAGCTGGTGCGGCTCCGCTCCCCCGACGGCGACGACCGCGTCGGCCTCGGCGAGGCCCGCGAGCGTCGCATCGTCCCGGCGCGGACCCAGCGTGGCCGGACCGGCCGCCGCCTCCGCCGAGGCGGCGAGATCGAGCACCACCACGTCGGCTGCCGCGCGGAGCGCCGGCCACAGGCGCTCGAGCGCCGGCGCGGTGACCTCCGGCCAGCGCGCGGCACGCGTGAGCCCGGTCACGACCCTCAGCCGCGGCGCGACCTCGAGCGCGTGCCGCTCGAGCAGCGATCCCGGGTCCTCCCCGCGCGCGGCGGCCCGCGCGACCGACGCGATCCCGGGCGCCTCGTCCGCAAGCCCGAGCATCGACGAGATCGATGCGCCGTACGTGTCGAGGTCGACCAGCATCACGCGATGACCCGCGAGCGCGGCCTCGGCGGCGAGGTTGACCGCGACCGTGGTGCGTCCCGGCGCACCGCCCGTGCCCCACACGGCGACCATCGCCCCGTCGCCGACGGTCGGGGGTGGAAGGAACTCGGGGGCCGGTGTGTCGACGGCGGCCAGCACCGCCTCCGCGAGGCTACCGTCCGCCACGGCGATGCCGATCGCGTCGAGACGCGCGGACTCGCCCACGCCCACGATCCCGGCGCCCGCCCTGCGCATCGCCGCCACCGCGTCGGCGTCGAGGTGGGGCTGGTCCGAGAGCACCACCACGACGCCCAGCCCGGCGCGCACCACGGCGACGGCCTCCGCGAGGTCCGCGCAGCGGCGCACCACCGTGAGCCGCGGGTGGGCGTCGACCTCCGCGACCACGCGCGCCTCCGCGTCGCCACGCACCGCGACCACCACGCCGAGCGGCGCGCTCACGCGGCCCCCACCACCGCGACCTCGGAAGCGGCGGACAGCGCGTCGAGCAGCAGCCCCACGTCGTCCGCGGGCACCACCACGTATACCGTCTCCCCGGCGAGCCCGAAGGAGCCCTCGTCCCGCTCGACCGCCGACACGGGCAGCGACTCCCCCACGCGCTCCGAGGCGCCCGCCTCCGGGGTCACCCAGACGTCGACCACGGAGCCGGCGTCGACCCCGGCGGCGACGGGTGCGGTGGTGACCACCGCGACCGGACGCCCGTCGAAGTCCTCGCGCGCGGCGACCGCGCTGGCGGGCAGCAGCTCGCCCGCACCGACAGCGCGCGTCACCACGGAGCCGAACGGCGCCTGGTCCGGCGCCCCGAGGTATTGGTCGCCCACCCGCACGTGCGCGACCACCAGGGTGGACTCGTCGAGCACCGTGCCGGGCGCGAGGTCCGTCGCGGCCGCGTACACGGGGGCGGTGCGGTCCGCCCCGCGCAGCATCGCCGCGACCCCCACGACGGCGACCACGATCAGCAGCACCCCGACCACGAGGCGCGGGTCGCGCCACCCCGGCGGTCGCAGCCTTGCGGCGACCGCCTGCACCTGTGCGCCCATCGGCACCCCCCATTGCCGCCGGATACCGCCATCATGCCTGGTGGATGGGCTCGCGTGAAGTCCTGTGGACAGCGGGCATGCGTGACGGCGCCGTGTCACAATGGCCGGGTGCCTCCGCGGTTCCTCAAGCTCAGCGACGTTCAGGAGATCCTCAACATCTCCTCCCCGCAGGCCTACGCCCTGGTGCGGTCCGGCGACCTGCCCGCGATCCAGGTGGGCGGACGCGGCCAGTGGCGCGTCGAGGAGGAGCAGCTCGAGGCGTACATCGCGCGCCAGTACGCGCTCGCCAAGGAGCACCTGAAGGAGCGCGAGACCCGCTGACCTGCGCTAGCGGGCCCGGACCGCGAGCAGCGCGGCCGATGCGATCGCGACCGACCCCGCGTCCGTCACCAGGTCCAGGTGGTCGGCGCCGACCGCGCCGATGATCCCGCGCCAGCGTCCACCGTCGGTCTCGACGGCCACCGCGAGCCCGGCCTCCGCGAGCTCGCGCAGCGCCGCGGCCACGGTGAGGCGGAGCCGCACCTCGCCGAGCACCGTCGCGGCGTGTCCCAGTCCGTCGGCGGCCGCCACCGCCGCGAGCGGCACCAACGCCTGACCGTCGCCGACGTCGAGCAGCACCCAGGAGCCGGCGACGTCCGCCACCGCGCCCCTCACCTCGGAGCCCCCGCGCAGCACCAGGCGCACGGGCCCACCGCGGTGCGCCGCGAGCCGCCCGGCGAGCGTCACCGCCGCCCGTTCGTCCCGGGTGCGCTCCTCGATCTCGACGTCGAGGTCGACGCGCTCGGCGACCTCGAGCCTCGACTCGAGGTCGGCGAACAGCAGCTCCCAGCGCATGGCGCCACGCTAGCGCCCGCATCCACAGCCCGCCCGCAGCGGTGGACAGATCGGACATCACTGAGTTACACCAGGAGATATCAAACTGCATCAAACAACATCTAAGAGGGGCAAACCATGAACGTGGTGGGGACGATGCGGCCGTCAGGGGCCGCGGGGACGATGCGGCGGTCGGGGGCCGCGGCGCGGGCGGCCTGGGCGTCGCTCGCCGCGACGGCGGCGGCACTCGTGACTGCCGGCGCGGCATCCGCCCTGGCCTGGCAGACCCTGCACCGGGTCGACTGGCGCGTGTGGGCCGCCGCCGACGCCGTGGTGGTGGTCGCGGGAGCCGTGGCCGCGACGGTCGCGGCCCGGTTCCTGGTCGAGGTCGCCGCCGCCCTCGCGGCGATCGCCCACGGCGCATCGGCGCCGCGCTGGACGGGCCGGTTCGCGCGGGCCACCGCTGCCGCTCTCGCCGCGACGCTGCTCGGTGCCGGTGCCGCACAGGCCGCGGACCCGCCGCCCTCCGCGGGCTGGCTCCCTGCCCAGGGCGCCTCGACGGCCGTCCCGTGGACCCCGGCGACCGAGGCGCCGAGCCCCGCGCGCATCGTCCCGACGGCGGCGCCGACGGCGACGGAGCGCCCGGATGCCGGGGCGCCACCCGGCCGTTCCGTGCACGTGGTCGCCGCCGGCGAGTCGCTGTGGTCCATCACCGCGGACGCGCTGGACACGGACGAGGCCGGCGCGATCGCCGCCGCGTGGCCGGAGCTCTACCGCGCGAACCGTACCGCGATCGGCGGCGACCCGGACCTCATCCACCCGGGTCAACGGCTCACGGTCCCCGCCGCCCTCGAGGGGGGCGCCCGATGAGCGCCGAGCCGGCATGGGCGCCTCGACCGGCCCGGCGCGACGTCTACGGGAGGCGGCGGCCCACGCTGGGAGACCCCACCCCGCTCGCGTGCACCGTCGCGCTCACCGCGATCGAGGTGGCCCACGGCGGCGATGGCATCGACACGCTGCTGCGGTGGGTCACGCCGGAGGTCCGCGAGTCCCTGGCGCGGCAGCACTCGATCGCCCGGCGCACCGGGCGGCGGGGAGGCACGGAGGCGAGCATCCTGCGCGCCCGCGCCTGCCGGGTGTCGCGCGGCGCGGCGGAGATCGCGGCGGTCGCGATGATCGGGACGCGCGCCCATGCCGTCGCGATCCGCCTCGAGGACCTCGCGGGCCGGTGGGTCATCACCGTGCTCGACATCGGCTGAGGGCAGACGCCACGAGGGCGGCACCCCGGAAGGGTGCCGCCCTCGTGGCGGTGGGGACGGAGCGCTACAGCTCCGCGTCCTCCTCGTTCTTGCCGTGGCACATCTTGTACTTGCGCCCCGAGCCGCACGGGCACGGCGAGTTCTTGCCGGCGCCCTCGAACACGCGACCGTCGTCCCACGGCTTGGGCCCGGAGGGCTGCGCCGGGGCGGCCACCTTCGCGGTGCCGGAGCCGTCCTGCGACGGGCCCGAGAACGTGAGCGCGCCCATGCGCGCCTGGACGGGGCCACCGGCGGATCCGGTCGCGGGCATCGCCGCGAGGCGCTGCGGCGCGGGGCCCCCGGCGGCGGGCGCGGCCTTCGCGACGGCGGCCGCCGACTCCGCGGTCACGGCGGCGCCGGGCGCCGGCTGCTCCTTCTTCTCGACCCGGTACAGGATCGAGACGGCCTGCTCCTTGATCGCGTCGGACATCGCCTCGAACAGCTGGTAGCCCTCGCGCTGGTACTCGATGAGCGGGTCGCGCTGACCCATCGCGCGCAGGCCGATGCCCTCCTTGAGGTAGTCCATCTCGTACAGGTGCTCGCGCCACTTGAAGTCGAGCACCTGGAGCAGCACCTGGCGCTCGACCTGACGCAGGACGTCCTCGCCCAGCTTCATCTCGACGTACTGGTACTGGAGCCTCGCGTCGGCGAGCAGCTCGCGCTCGAGGAACGCGGTCGAGACGCCGGAGAGGTCCCCGGCCTCCTCGATGACCTCGTCGATGTCGATGGAGACCGGGTAGATGGCGCGCAGGTCCTTCCACAGCGCCTCGAGGTCCCAGTCGTCCGGCGAGCCCACCAGGGTCGAGGAGCGCACGTAGGCCTTGACCACGTCGCCGATGAAGCCCTGGATCTGCTCGTGCATGTCCTCGCCGTCGAGCACGCGGCGGCGCTCCGTGAAGATGATCTTGCGCTGCGAGTTGAGGACGTCGTCGTACTTGAGGATGTTCTTGCGGATCTCGTGGTTGCGTCCCTCGATCTGCGCCTGCGCGCTCTGCACGCCGCGGGACAGGACCTTCGACTCGATCGGCATGTCGTCCGGGAGCGCCGCGGAGTTCATCACCGAGGCGGCGAGCCCCGACTGGAACATGCGCATGAGGTCGTCCTCGAGGGAGAGGTAGAACCGGCTCTCGCCGGGGTCGCCCTGACGGCCGGAGCGGCCTCGCAGCTGGTTGTCGATGCGGCGGGACTCGTGACGCTCGGTGCCGAGCACGTACAGGCCGCCCGCCTCCAGCACCTCGAGGCGCTCGGACTCGACGTCCTCCTTGGCCTTCGCGAAGACGTCCTTCCACGCCTCCTCGTACGCCTCGGGATTCTCGTTCGGGTCGAGGCCGCGCTCCTGCATCTCGGCCACCGCGCGGAACTCGGGGTTGCCGCCGAGCATGATGTCCGTACCGCGGCCCGCCATGTTGGTGGCGACGGTCACGGCGCCCTTGCGGCCCGCCTCCGCGACGATCGCGGCCTCGCGCTCGTGCTGCTTGGCGTTGAGGACCGTGTGCACGATGCCGCGCTTGCGCAGCTCCTGCGACAGCTTCTCCGACTTCTCGACGGACACGGTGCCCACGAGCACCGGCTGGCCCTTCGCGTTGCGCTCGAGGATGTCGTCGATGACGGCGTCGAACTTCGCCTGCTCCGACTTGTACAGGAGGTCCGACTGGTCCTGACGGACCATCGGGCGGTTGGTCGGGATGGGGATGACGCCCATGCCGTACGTGGAGTGGAGCTCGGCCGCCTCGGTCTGGGCGGTGCCCGTCATGCCGCCGATCTTCTCGTACTGACGGAAGTAGTTCTGCAGCGTGATCGACGCGTAGGTCTGGTTCTCCGCCTTGATCGGGACGCGCTCCTTGGCCTCGATCGCCTGGTGCAGGCCCTCCGAGTAGCGGCGCCCCTTGAGCAGGCGGCCCGTGTGCTCGTCGACGATGTCGACCTCGCCGCCCTGGACCACGTAGTCGCGGTCCTTGCGGAACAGCTCCTTGGCCTTGATGGCGTTGTTGAGGAAGCCGATCAGCGGCGTGTTCGCGGGGTCGTAGAGGTTCTCGACGCCGAGCGCCTGCTCGACCTTGTCGATGCCCGGCTCGAGGATGCCGACCGCGCGCTTCTTCTCCTCGACCTCGTAGTCGACGTCGACCTCCATGTCCTTGACCAGGCGGGCGAACTCGACGTACCAGCGGTTGTTGTCGCCCGACGCGGGGCCGGACACGATCAGCGGGGTGCGCGCCTCGTCGATGAGGATCGAGTCGACCTCGTCGATGATCGCGTAGTGGTAGCCGCGCTGCACCAGCTGCGACGGCTGGAGCGCCATGTTGTCGCGCAGGTGGTCGAAGCCGAACTCGTTGTTGGTGCCGTAGGTGATGTCGGCCTCGTACTGCGCGCGGCGCACGTCGGGCGACTGGTTGGCGACGATGCACCCGGTGGTCATCCCGAGGAAGCGGAACACGCGGCCCATGAGGTCGGACTGGTAGGTCGCGAGGTAGTCGTTCACGGTGACCACGTGGACGCCCTTGCCTGCGAGGGCGTTGAGGTACGCGGGCAGCGTGGCGACGAGGGTCTTGCCCTCGCCGGTCTTCATCTCCGCGATGTTGCCGTGGTGCAGCGCACCGCCGCCCATGATCTGGACGTCGAAGTGGCGCATGCCGAGCGTGCGGCGGGACGCCTCGCGGACCGCGGCGAACGCCTCGGGCATGAGCGCGTCGAGCGACTCGCCGCCGGCGACGCGCTCCTTGAACTCGTCGGTGAGCCCACGCAGCTCGTCGTCCGACATCGCCTCGTACGCCTCCTCGAGGGCGTTGGTGAGGGTCACCACCTTCTCGAGCCGGCGGAGCTCGCGCCCCTCGCCCATACGGATGATGCGGTCCATCAATGCCACGTCGCGCTCCTCGCAAGCCTGTACAGTCCCCGACCATCGTAGGCGGTCAGTGGATGCTCTCCGGCTCGTCTCGCTGTGGGCGCAACAGGACCACCGCAACCGCCAGGAGCACCCCGCCTGCGATCCCACCCCACCCGAGGCTCTCGTGCAGCACGATCGCTCCGAGCACGGCCGCCACCAGCGGTTCGAGCAGCGACACGATGGTCGCGACGAACGGCGGCACGGTGGCGAGGCCCCCCAGGTAGGCGACGTACGCGAGCGCGGTGGAGACGATCCCGAGCGCGAGCGCGTACCCCCACGCCGCGCCGCCCGTGGGGGCGCCCCAGCCGAGCACCATCGCCACCGGGATCAGCAGCATCCCGCCGGCGGCGAAGGACAGCGCGGTGAGCCGCGCCGCGCCGAGCCCGGGCACCGGCTCGCGGTTGACCACCGTGACGCCCGCGAACGCGGCGCCCGTGACGACGGCGACCACCACGCCCAGCAGCGCGCGGTCGCCGACCGTGAGGGACGAGCCCAGCAGCGCCGCCAGGCCCGCGACCGCGAGGGCGAGCGCCAGCACCCGCCGCCCCTCGGGTCGGTCGCCGCGCCGCGCCCAGTCCCACAGCGCGACCCACACGGGCGCGGAGCCGATCGCGACGAGCGTCGCCAGCCCGACGCCCGCGAGCGTGATCCCCGTGAAGTAGAGGACCTCGAACACCGCGGTGAGGGAGCCCGTCGCCAGGATCCGCACCAGCATCGGGCGGTCGAGCGACCCCGGCGCGAGCGCGCGGCGCACCAGCAGCCACAGCGTGAGCGCCACACCGGCGATGAGCATGCGCCACATCGCGACGGACGCGGGCGGGACGTCGCTCTCCCGGGCGAGCAGGGTGCCCAGCAGGCCGCCGCTGCCCCACAGGGTCGCGGCGAGGACGACGGAAAGGAAGTGGCGGGGCTGCACCCGGCGAATCTAGCCGGTGGCAGCCCCGCCGTGACGGCGATCAGGCGGTCTCGCGCGACTCCTCGGACGCGCCCTGCTCGAGGTGGATCACGCCGTAGGTCCAGCCGCGTCGGCGGTACACCGCGGACGCGAGGCCGGTGTCGGCGTCATGGAAGAGGAAGAAGTCGTGCCCCACGAGCTCCATCTGGTCGAGGGCGTCGGCGACGCTCATGGGCGCGGCCGCGTGGGTCTTGGAACGGATGACGATGGGGGTGCCGTCGATCGGGATCTCGCGGTGCGAGCCCTCGGGCGCGCCCTCCCATGCCTCGACGCTGCTCGCGCGCTCGTCCGAGTCGGCGGCGTCACCGGCCGGCGCGGGCACCGTGTGCAGCCCCGCCTTGCCCTGGTGGCGGTGCGCCTTGCGCTCGTGAAGCTTGCGCAGCTGCTCGACCAGCTTCTGCATGGCCCCGTCGAGGGCGACGAAGCGATCCTCCGCCGCGGCCTCCGCACGCACCACTCCGCGTCCGCGCACCGTGATCTCGACGCGCTCGCGGTCGTTGGCGTGCTTGGGATTCCTCTCATGGACCACATGAACGTCCGCTCGGGTCGCCCGAGGGGCGAGGGCCTCGACCTTCTCCATCTTCTCGAAGATCTTCTGCCGCATGTCCTCGGAGACCTTGGTGTGACGTCCCACGATGGCGATGTCCATGACGAAAACTCCTTCACTGTCGCTGAGGCCCCGCAGGGGCCAGGGGCAAGGTGGCGGCGCTTGTCACGCCTGCTGCATCACCTCCTTGCCGGGAAGGTGTCCGACGTTCGTCGTCGTCCTGGACCTCCTACCCTAGCGCGGGTTCCGAGCGCCCGTCCCGGACTCTCAGCACTTTCCCAGGGCCCGGCGCGGATGCCAGGACGAGCGCCCCGATCGGCACCAGCCGCGACCCCGCGAGCGCCGCCGCGGCACGCGCGAGGGTGGCGCCGGTGGTGAGCACGTCGTCGACCAGCAGCACCGGGCGGGGCGCGGGCTCCCGCCACGCGACGGGCCTCGCCAGCGACGGGCCCGCGCGCCACCGTCCCCTGTCGCCGGAGCCGCGCGACGCGCCCGTCGCGGGCGCCAGCGCCGTCACGGGCGCGGCGGGGACGCCCGCGTCGACGAGCCCCGCCGCCGCCGCGCCCGCCAGCATCAGCGGCAGGTCCTCGCCGCGCCTGCGCGTGTGGGCGGCCCGGGCGGGACAGGGCGCCACCGCGACGCGGGACGATGCGCCGGCCGGGCCGAGCGCCGCCGCGACCTCCCGCGCGCCTCGCCTCATCGCGGGACGCAGCAGCCGCCCCAGATCGCGCCTGCCCTCGTCCTTCCACGCGGCGACGATGCCGTGCGCGGGGCCGTCGAGCTCGGTGATGGACCACACCGGCAGCACCGGCGCGAGGGCGTCCAGTCGGGGCGCGCCGCTCTCGCACCGGAGCGGCGGCTCCCACCACGCCGCCTCGCACGCGTCGCACCAGCGCACATCCGTCAGCCCGCACCCCGGGCATGCGACCGGCACCACGAGGCGCGCGAGTCGCGCGACGGGCCCGGCCATCCGCCCACGGTGACACGGGCGGCGCACCCCGGGGGTGCATCGTCCCACCGCGGTGGACGGGCGGCCCCGTTGGCGGGGACCATGGACATCAGCCTGCGTAGGCGAGCTCGTCGACGCCCGTGGCGATCTGCGACCATCCCGTGCCCGCCCGCTCACGCACGGTGCCGTCCCTCGACACCAGGGTGATGGACCGGTCGCCGTGACGCGCCGAGATCGACACCGCGTCGGGCACGGCGGCGTCCTCCGTGGTGCGGCCTCCGACGGACACCAGCCACAGGGGCGCGCTCTCGTCGCCCGAGGAGGTGCCCAGGAGCGCGACGGTGAGATCGTCGACCCAGATCGCGTCGATCGCGCGTCCCAGGTTGGCGCCGACCTGCAGCGGCTCGCCGATGCTGAGCGGCTCGCCGGCCTCGGAGCGCACCACCTCGACCACCTCGGCGACGGTCTGGTTGCCCGCGCGCGACACCACGAGGACCCTCGCGCCGTCGCGGGACGGGACCACCTCCTCGATGACGCGGCCCGCGAGCCAGCGCGCGTCGAGCTCCATCACGGTGCCGTCCTCCGCGACCGCGGTGACGCCGTCGGGGTCGACCGCGGGGGCGGTCCACACCCAGCCGTAGCGGTCGAAGCTCGGGGCGACCAGGTCCGCACCCTCGACCATGGTGGTCACCTCCATGGTGCCCTGCGCGCGTCCGGCGTCCTCGGCGGGGATCAGGTCCGGGGCGCCGCCCGCGAGCGCGTCCGAGACCACGATCCGGTCGCGGTCCACGCGGAACGCCACCCGGGTGCCGTCGTACGAGGTCGCGAGCTCGTCGGAACCGGCAGGGAGCGCCCCCACGGCGTCGGGCACCACGAGCAGCTCGTCGCCGTCCCAGAGGCCCAGGCGGCCGTCGATGAACACCGCGGCGACGCTCTCCGGGACGGGCTCCCTGGTGAGCGTGTCCGCCTCCTCGGCGACCAGCGGGACGCCCGCCACGGTGACGTCCACGTCGCGGATCCCGGGAAGCGCGGTGAGCGTGAGCCGCAGCTGCTGCTCCGCGAGGGCCCGCTGCTCCGGCGTGCCCGCGGACTGCGACGCGAGCTGCACCGCCGCGACGCCGTCGGTCACCACCACCGAGTCGACCGCCAGCGCGGAGCCGGCGGGGAACCCTGTGGTCACCGCGTTCGCCAGCCACGGCGACGGGCCCGCGACCAGCTCGCGCGCCGCCCACGTCGCGACGTTGGTCTGCGGCAGCCACCGCAGCTCGGGCACCACGGTGGTGCCGTCGGCGGACGCGAACACGAGCGACACGGGCAGGAACACGCGGTTGAACGTCGCCTCCGCGAGCAGCGAGCCGTCGTCGAGGCCGGAGATGCGCCACTGCGCGCCCACGTCCTGCGCCACCTCGAACTGGAGCTGCGACTGGGTGCCCGCCTCGGCCTCGACCATGCGCCCCGCATCGTCCAGCCACGCCGCCACCGGCACGGAGTAGACCACCTTGCCCGCGCCCTCGTCGTAGTCCGGCGTCAGCGCGCCCGAGTCGTACACGGTGACCTGGGCGAGCGGATCCCACTGGTTGCGCGCGGGCACGGTGAGGTACTCGCGCGCCACCGAGAAGTCGGACGCGAATCCCGCCGCGGTGGCCTGGATGAAGCCCGACACCGTGGCGTTGACGGAGTCGCCGATCTGCGGGCCCTCGGCGAACGGCACGATGGGCTCGGCTCCCTCGACCTCGCCGGTGCCCTCGGACACGGGCCCCGAGGTCGGGATGGATGTGCACGCCGCGAGCGCGAGCGCGCACGCGGCGGCGAGCGCGGCGATCCTGGTCCTCACGGCGCCACCTCCCTGCGGTCGGAGTCGAGCGGGACGCGCTGCGCGATGGTGCCGTAGTCGAGCTCGGCGATCACGAGCGGGAGGGGCGGGTGCTGGCCCAGCCCGCGCGACGTGCGCGGCAGCTGCAGCCGGAAGCTCGCACCCTTGCCCGGCAGGCCCCACGCCTCGAGCTTGCCGCCGTGCAGCTGCGCGTCCTCGCGGGCGATCGAGAGGCCCAGCCCGGTGCCGCCCATGGTCCGCGCACGGGCGGCATCGGCGCGCCAGAAGCGGTCGAACACGCGCTGCGCCTGCTGCGGCGTGAGGCCGATCCCGTAGTCGCGGACCACCACCGCCACGGCCCGCTTGCTCGAGGACACGACCACGTCGACGGGGTGACGCTGCGCGTGCTCGATCGCGTTGGACAGCAGGTTGCGGACGATGCGCGCGACGCGCGGCCTGTCCATCGACGCGACGTGGTCGCCCTTCGCGACCCAGAGGCGGAGCTCGACGCCCTGGCTGCGGGCGGGCGGCACCATCGCCTCCACCTGGTCGCGCACGACGTCCGCGAGCGACATGTCGTCGAACTCGAGCTGCGCCGCGCCCGCGTCGATGCGCGAGATCTCGAGGAGGTCCGACAGGAGCGACTCGAAGCGGTCGATCTGGGTGTTGAGCAGCTCCGCGGACCGCGCCACCTCGGGCGCGAACCCGTCGCGCGAGTCGTGGAGCACGTCGGAGGCCATGCGGATGGTGGTGAGGGGGGTGCGCAGCTCGTGCGACACGTCGGAGACGAACCGCCGCTGCAGGCGCGACAGCTCCTCCATGCGGGTGATCTGGCGCTGCAACGACTCGGCCATCTCGTTGAACGTGCGCGCGAGCGTGGCCATCTCGTCCTGACCGCGCACCGTCATGCGCTCGGACAGGATGCCCTCGGCGAGGCGCGACGCGACGCGGGCGGCGTGGCGCACCGGCCTCACCGTCTGACGGGTCACCTGGAAGGTCAGCACGCCGAGCAGCGCCATGAGGGCGATCGCGCCCACGATGAGGACGCGCTGGATGAGCAGCAGCGTCGCCTGCTCGTCGGCGAGCGAGTACACGAAGTACAGCTCGTACTCCCCCGCGACGCGGATGGTGAACGGCACGCCCACCACCACGCCCGGATCGCCGGTGTCGGGCAGCGCGACGAACTGCCAGGACTGGGGGTCGCCCGCCTGCACCGCGGCACGCATCTCCGGGGTGATGACCTCGACGAGGCCCGTGTCGGTCACGGGGGTCGAGAGGATCACGCCGGACGTGTTGGCGGGGTCGCGCAGCAGCACCAGGCCGCGCGAGTTGCCGCCGATGGTGCCGAGCGTGTCGAAGAGGTCGTACGCGAGCTGCTGGAGGTCGCCCGAGCTCTCCGCGGTCGACGCATCGACGTTCTCCTGCGCGCTCGCGGCGTCGCGCGCGGACTCCGCGAGGATCCGGTCCACGCGCGTCTGCACCAGCCCGTCACGGATCTGCGTGCTGATGAGCGCGCCGATCACGATGACGGCACCGAGGCCCAGGATGGTGGTGGTCGCGACCACCCGCAGCAGGAGCGACCCTCGGAAGCGGCGCCAGACCCGTCGCGGGCCCCTCGCCAGGTTCGCCCACAGGGAGCGGGGGGTGAGCCTCACGGCAAGACGCCACCCGCCTTGTAGCCGACGCCACGCACCGTGAGGATGATCTCGGGGTTCTCCGGGTCGCGCTCCACCTTGGCGCGCAGCCGCTGGATGTGGACGTTGACCAGGCGCGTGTCCGCCGCATGACGGTAGCCCCACACGTCCTCGAGCAGCACCTCGCGCGTGAACACCTGGCCGGGGCTGCGGGCGAGGGTGACCAGCACATCGAACTCGAGGGGCGTCAGCGGGATCATCTCGCCGTCGCGCGTGACGCGGTGTCCGGTCACGTCGATCTCGAGGTCCGCGACCCGCACCACCGCGGGGGTGGCGTTGTCGTTGCGACGCAGGCGGGCGCGCACCCGCGCGATCAGCTCGCGCGGCTTGAACGGCTTGGGGACGTAGTCGTCGGCGCCCGACTCGAGACCCAGCACCACGTCGACCGTCTCCGACTTCGCGGTGAGCATGATGATCGGCACGCCCGACTCCGCGCGGATGTCGCGACAGATGTCGATGCCGGACCGGCCGGGCAGCATCAGGTCGAGCAGGATCACATCGGGGTTGGTGGCGCGGAACGCCGCCACCGCCTCGTCGCCGTGGTCGCAGAACACCGTCTCGAAGCCGTCGCCGCGCAGCACGATGCCCAGCATCTCGGCCACGGCAGGGTCATCGTCGACCACCAGGATCTTCGCCGTCATGCCCCCATTATGCCGAGGGGTTCGCCGGAGCCCTCGCAGCGCGTGGCAGGATGGGCGAGACCGTACGGAGAGGACACCATGGAGGACCGTCGATCGGCCGACGACTGGGCCGCTCCCGCGCCCGTCACCCCTGATACCGGCCCGGCCCCCGCATCGTCCCCCGCACCCGCTCCGCCCGTCGCGGCGTGGCCCGCCCCGCCGGTGCCGCCCGGCTCCGCGCCCGCCTGGCAGCCGGCGCCCACCGCCCGCGCCGCCGCACCCACCGCGGCGTCCTGGCAGCCCGGCTTCATGCCGCTGCGACCCCTCGGGTTCGGCGACCTGCTCGGCCTGCCGTTCCGCGCCATGCGCTACAACCGCGGCGTGATCGTCGGCGGCCCGCTGCTGCTCACGCTCGGCGCGACCGTGCTGATGACGGCCGCGCTGTGGCTGCTGTTCACGGACCCGTCGCTCGCGCTCATGGACCCGTTGTCGCAGGGCGGCTCGATCAGCGGCACCACGATCGCCGTGATCGTGGTCGCGGTCGTGGCCGCGCTGCTCGCGGACGTGTTCTCGAGCGCCGTGGTCGCCCCCGGCGTGGCGCGCGGCGCTCTCGGGGAGCGGATCCGGCTGGCGGAGGCGTGGCGCGCGGTGCGCCCGCGGATCGGCTCGCTCCTGCTGCTGTACCTGCTCGCCACCGTCGCGCTGCTCCTCGCGATCGCCATCGGCCTGGTGCCGCTCGTCATCGCCGTCGCCAACGAGAGCGTGGGCGGGATGGTCGCCGGGGCGCTCGTGGCGGTGGTCATCGCCGTGCCCGCCGGCTTCATGTTCACGCTGATCGGCGGCCTCGCGCGGCCCATCATCGTCCTCGAACGCCGCGGGGCGATCGCCGCGATCGGACGCGCGGCCCGCCTCCTCAGGGGCCGGTTCTGGTGGTCGGTGCTCGTGGTGTTCGTCGCGAGCACGCTCATCGGGATCGTGTCGAGCGTCATCAGCCAGGTGGGCGGCTACGCCGCTCTCATCGTGACAGTCGTCGCGCCCGACAACCTCGTGGTGCTCGGCATCGCGTTCGCGCTCGTGACCGCGCTGTCGCTCGTGATCTCGTACGTCCTCACGTACTCCTACCTCGGATCGCTGTTCTCGCTGCTGATGATCGACCTGCGGATCCGCCACGAGGGCTTCGACCTCACGCTCGCCGAGGCCGCCGAGGCGCGCCGCCGGTGAGCCTGACGTCATCGCCGCTCACGCCCGACGCGGACACCGCGCGTCGCTGGGCCGTCGAGGAGCTCGCGAAGGACGAGTACCGCGAGGGCGGCACCTCGTGGCTCGAGCGCGTCACCACGTGGTTCCAGAACCTGCTCGACGGGATCGGCGGCGGGATCGGCGGCGCGGCGGGACCGGTCGGCATCCTGATCACGGTGCTCGTCGGGGCCGCGCTGGTGGCGCTCGTGCTGTGGCTGGTGGTGGGGCCGATGCGGCGCAGCCGCCGCGCCTCCACGGAGCCCACGCTGTTCGACGACGACCGTGGCGCCGATGCGCTGGCAGAGGCGGCCCGGACCGCCGCCCGGGCCGGCGACTGGGCGGCCGCGACGCTCGACCTCTACCGCGCGATGGTGAGGCGCCTCTCCGAGCGCGACGTGATCGCGCTCGGGCCGGGGCTCACCGCCGCGGAGGCGGCGGACCAGGCGGCCGTGGCGCTGCCGTCCTTCGCGGCGCGGCTGCGCGCGGACGCCGACGCGTTCGACGGCATCAGGTACGGGCACGTGCCCGCGACCGAGGCGACCTACGCCCACGTCCTCGAGACCATGCGTGCCTGCGACGCCGCGCGCCCGCGCCTGGTCCCGGCGGAGACGCCATGACGGCGACGGCGCTCCGCACCGCCCCGTCCGGGCCCGGCCTGCGCGCCCGCGCGCGCGGCGGGCGGCTCGGGATCGTCGCGCTGGTGCTGCTGCTCGGCCTGGTGGCGATGCTGGTGCTCGGCTCCCGGCCCGGCGACTACGTGCCGCTGTCGACGGAGAACTCGACGCCGTCGGGCACCCGCGCGATCGCGCAGATCCTGCGCGGCCACGGCGTGGACGTGCGGCAGGTGGACACGCTCGCGCGCGCCGCGGTCCGCGAGCCGGCATCCACGACCGTGGTGATCGCGAATGCCGCCCTCCTCACCGGCGGCCAGGTGCGCTCGCTCGTGGACTACCCGGGCGACCTGGTCCTGCTCGGCGAGTCGGGTGCGGCGCTCGCGCCGCTCGGCATCGACGCGACCGAGGAGGCCGTGGTGGTCCCCCGCACCGTCGCGGCGGCGTGCGACGACCCCGACGCCGTGGCGGCGGGCACGGCACGCGTCGACGTGCTGGGCCTCGCGGCGGACGGCCCGGGCGCGACGCTGTGCTTCCCGCAGCGCGGCGGCACGGCCGCATTCGGCCGCGCCGAGCGGGATGGCCGCACCGTGACCGCGATCGCGTCCGCGTCGCTGCTCACCAACGCCCAGCTCGACGCCGCGGGCCACGCGGCCCTCGCGGCGCGCAGCCTCGGCCGGCACCCGGAGCTGGTCTGGTACGTGGCCGACGGCTTCGATCCCAGCCTGCTCACGTGGGCCGGATCGGGCTCCGGCGAGGTGCCCGGCGAGATCGACGCGACGCCCGACTTCTTCCCGCCCGGCACGGGCTCCGCCTTCTACGCGCTCGCGCTCACCGCGCTGATCGCCGCGGTGTGGCGTGCGCGCCGGTTCGGCGCGCTCGTGAGCGAACCGCTGCCCGTGGTGGTCCGCGCCTCCGAGGCCACGAGGGGTCGCGCCCGCCTGTACCGCCGCGCGCGCGCCACGGGCCGCGCGGCCGCGTCGCTGCGCGCCGCCGCGGCCCTGCGCATGGGGCGCCGGCTCGGCGTGAGCCGCACGGACGGCCGGGACGCGCTGGTCCGCGCGGTCGCACGCGCCGCGGGACGCAGCGAGGCCGACGTCGACCGCCTGCTTTACGGGGACGCGCCGCCGCACGATGCCGCTCTTCTCACCCTGATCTCCGAGCTCGACGCACTGGAAAGCGAGGTTCACCGACCGTGACCGAGACCACCCCGACCGCCCCCGCCGAGGCGACCGCCGCATCGTCCACCGCCCGCGACGCCCTGGGGCGCCTGCGCACCGAGGTGGGCAAGGCCGTGGTGGGCCAGGACCAGATCGTCACCGGGCTGGTGATCGCGCTGCTGTGCCGCGGGCACGTGCTGCTCGAGGGCGCGCCGGGCGTCGCGAAGACGCTCCTGGTCCGCGCCCTGGCCGCCTCGCTCGACGTGGGCACCAAGCGCGTCCAGTTCACGCCGGACCTGATGCCCGGCGACGTCACCGGCTCGCTGGTCTACGACGGGCGCACGGCGGCGTTCTCGTTCCGCGAGGGCCCGCTGTTCACCCACCTCATGCTCGCGGACGAGATCAACCGCACTCCCCCCAAGACCCAGTCCGCGCTGCTCGAGGCCATGGAGGAGCGTCAGGTGACGGTGGACGGCGAGGCACGTCGCCTGCCCGACCCGTTCCTGGTCATCGCGACTCAGAACCCCGTCGAGTACGAGGGCACCTATCCGCTGCCCGAGGCGCAGCTCGACCGCTTCATGGTCAAGCTCACCGTGCCGATGCCGTCGCGCGACGCCGAGGCGGACGTGGTGCGTCGCCACGCGTCCGGCTTCGACCCGCGCGACCTCGCCGCCGCGGGGGTGGGCCCCGTCGCCACCATCGCCGACCTCGAGCGGGCCCGCGAGGAGGTCGCCGCGGTCGAGATCGCGGACGACGTCGTCGCCTACATCGTGGATCTGTGCCGCGCGACGCGTGAGGCGCCGTCGGTGTCGCTGGGAGTGTCGCCGCGCGGCGCGACCGCGCTCATGCAGACCGCCCGGGCGTGGGCGTGGATGCGCGGCCGCACCTACGTGTCCCCCGACGACGTCAAGGCGCTCGCCGGGTGGACGCTCGCCCACCGGATGCGCGTCCGCGCGGAGGCCGAGCTCGAGGGCGTGACCGCCGCCTCGGTGCTCACGTCCGTGCTCGCGACGGTGCCCGTCCCCCGCTGACATGCACATCACCGGCTGGACGGTCGCGCTCGCGGCGCTCGGGGTGATCCCGGCGGCGCTGACGCAGTCGCGCGCCGTGGCGTGGGCATGGATCCTCGGGGTGGTGGCGCTCGCGCTGATCGACGCGTGGCTCGCGGCGCCGCCGTCATGGGTCGGGGTGAGGCGCGACGCCCCGGGCTCGGTGCGGCTCACGCAGTCGACCCACGCGACCCTGCTGGTCGCGAACGTGGGACGCCGGCGCGTGCGGGGCGCCGTGCGCGACGCGTGGCAGCCGTCCGCCGGCGCCTCCGGCGAGCGGCACGCGTTCGCGCTGCGCCCCGGCGAGTCGGAGACGTTCCGCACCGCGCTGCACCCCACCCGCCGCGGCGACCGGCACGCGGGGCCCGTGACCGTCCGCACGGTGGGACCCCTCCGCCTCGCGGGACGCCAGCGCTCCTTCGACGTGCCCGCGCGGCTGCGCGTCCTGCCCGAGTTCGCCTCGCGCCGCCACCTCCCGTCCCGCCTGGTGCGCCTGCGGGAGATCGACGGCCGCACCGCCGTGCGCCTCAAGGGAGCGGGCTCGGAGTTCGACTCGCTGCGCGAGTACGTGGTGGGCGACGACGTGCGCGCGATCGACTGGCGTGGCACCGCGCGCCGCGGCGAGGTGGTGGTGCGCACGTACCGGCCCGAGCGCGACAGGCGCGTGGTGATCGCGCTCGACAGCGCCCGGCTGTCCGCGGCGCGCGTGGGCGACGCCCCCCGCCTCGATGCCTCGATCGAGGCCGCGCTCCTGCTCGCGGCCCTCGCGGCGCACGCGGGCGACCGGGTCCAGGCCACGGCGTTCGACCGCGCGGAGCAGGCGCGCGCGGCCTCCACGGGATCGCGGATCGTCGCACCCCTCGCGGAGGCCCTCGCGACCGTCGAGCCCTCGCTGCTCGAGCCGGACTGGCCCGCGCTGGTGCGTCTGGTCGAGTCGCGCGTGTCGCAGCGCTCGCTGGTGGTGCTGCTCACCACCGTCGACACGTCCGCGATGGACTCGGGCCTGATCGAGGCCGTCGCGGCGCTGCAGCGCAAGCATCAGGTGCTGGTCGGGTCGGTGGAGGATCCCGAGCTGGGGCTCATGGTGACGGGCCGGGCCGACGCGGACGCGCTGTACGACGCGGGCGCCGCGTCGCGCGCGATGCTCGAGCGCGAGGCGGTCGCGACACGCCTGCGGCAGCTGGGCGCCGAGGTCGTGACGGCGCTGCCGGACGACCTCGCCCCCGCGGTGTGCGACCGCTACCTCGCGCTCAAGGCGGCGGGGCGGCTGTAGGGGCGCGCGGCGCGGCGCGCCCCTCACTGCGCCGGCTCGCGACCGGCCTCCACACGCCGGACCCGCATCCGCGCGTATCCCGCTGCAACTCGCGGTGCGAAGCCCGACCAAAGCGGGTGGAGTTGCAGAATGCGTGTGGAGACCGATCCCGGGTGGACCTTCGGAGCGACCGCTACCCCGCGAGCGCGACCTGGTCCGTCGCGAAGTCGCCCGCGGCATCCCCGCTGGCGCCCGCCCGCACGGCGGCCCGCCCGGCGACGAAGATGTACGCCCAGAACGCCGCGACCGCGACCACACCGATGCCCACCTTGAGCCACCAGGGCATCCCCGAGCCGGTGATGTAGCCCTCGATGAGACCGGACACGAACAGCGCGATCACCAGCCCGAGCGCGACCGCGATGGCCCCGCGCCCCTCCTCGGCGAGCGCGCGTCCGCGCGGGCGGGGACCCGGCACCAGCATCGTCCAGAACAGCCGCAACCCCGTGCCTGCCGCCACGAACACCGCCGACAGCTCGAGCAGCCCGTGCGGCGAGATGAGCTGGAAGAACACGTCGAGCGCGCCCGCCTCGGCCATCACCGCGCCCGAGACCCCGAGCTGGATGACCGTGTTGTACATGAGGTAGAGCGGGAACACGCCGGTGATCCCCAGCGCGATGCACTGCGCCGCGAGCCATGCGTTGTTGGTCCACACCATCGCCCCGAAGGACGTCGAGTCGTACTCCGTGTAGTAGCTCGCGAACTGCTCCTCCGCGATCGCGGCCCGCGCCTCGGGCGGCCCGACCAGGTCGAGCGCCTCGGGATGCGTGAGCGTCCACCAGCCCACCAGGACCGCGAGACCCACCACGGCGGCGGTCATGCCCACCGCCCACCAGCGCACCCGGTAGAGCGCCGCGGGCAGCGTCACCGTGAGGTAGCGGCGCGCATCCCGGGTCGACACGGTGTGCGCGCCCGTGAGCCACACCCGTGCGGACGCGAGCAGCACCGACAGCCGCGACACCACCGACGGCTCGGGCGCCGCGGACCTCACGGCCGCCAGGTCGCCCGCGGTCGCCTGGTAGAGGCGGGTCAGCTCGTCGGCCTCGGCGCCGGTGAGGCGCCGCGAGCGCGACAGCTCCTTGAGCCGCGTCCAGCGTGCCTCGCGCACGGCGCCGAAGGAGTCGATGTCCACGCCGCTACGATGCCACAGGAGGCCGCAGCCAGGGAGGACGCATGACGGACGAGGACGCGATCCTCATCGGCGAGGGCGTGGTGCTCGACTCCGGCGCCGCCCCGCTGCCGCTGCGCATCCTGTCGGGCGTGATCGACCTGGTGTCCGTGTACGCGCTGCTCCTCGTGGGCATGTCCGCGCTCGAGCGCGTCACCGGGGGCCTCAACGACGCGTGGATCCGCTCCGTCCTCATCGTGTGGACGGTCACCTGCCTGGTGCTGGTCCCCATGACCGTGGAGACCCTCACCCGCGGCCGGTCCCTGGGACGCTGGGCCGCCGGCCTGCGCATCGTCCGCGACGACGGGGGGCCGGTGAGCGTCCGCCATGCCGCGGCGCGCGCGCTGCTCGGCGTGCTCGAGATCTACGCGACCGCGGGGATGCTCGCCATGACCGTGTCGGCGTTCGGGGCGCGCGGCAAGCGCATCGGCGACTACGTCGCGGGGACGTACGCGATGCGCACGCGGGGCGCCAAGCGGGCGCTCCCGCGCCTCGCGATGCCGATCGGGCTGGCCGGCTGGGCGCGCACGGCCGACATCACACGCCTGCCCGACGGGCTCGCGCTCACCGCGCGGATGTTCCTCGCGCGCGCGCCGGGCATGCACGCGCCGTCGCGCGTCCGCGTGGGCACGCGCCTGTCCGAGCAGTTCGCCGCCCATGTGGCGCCGCTGCCGCCCGCGGGCACCCACCCCGAGGCGTTCGTCGCGGCCGTGCTGGTGGAGCGCCGCGACCGCGAGCAGGCGGTCGAGGAGGCGCGCATGGCGCGCGCCGTGCGCGACGGGGACGCGCTGCGCCGGCTGCCGTTCGGCATCCCCGACGCGGACTGACGGGGCCGCGGGACGATGCGCGGGCCGGGGGCCGCGCGCACCGTCCTTGGGACGCGCGTCAGTAGCGGTAGTGCTCCGGCTTGAAGGGGCCCTCGACGGACACGCCGATGTAGTCCGCCTGCGACGTCGACAGCTCCGTGAGGCGCACGCCGAGCGCGTCGAGGTGGAGCCGCGCGACCTTCTCGTCGAGCTCCTTGGGCAGGCGGTGCACGCCCAGCGGGTACGCGGCGAGGTTGACCCACAGCTCGATCTGCGCGATCACCTGGTTGGTGAACGAGGCGCTCATGACGAAGCTGGGGTGGCCCGTGGCGTTGCCCAGGTTGAGCAGGCGGCCCTCGCTCAGCACGATGATGCTGTGGCCGTCGGGGAACACCCACTCGTCGACCTGCGGCTTGATGGGCGTGAGCTTCGCGCCCGAGCGCGAGAGGCCGGCCATGTCGATCTCGTTGTCGAAGTGGCCCACGTTTCCCACGATGGCCTTGTCCTTCATCGCGGCCATGTGCTCGACGCGGATGATGTCCTTGTTGCCCGTCGTGGTGATGAAGAAGTCGGCGCGGTCCACGTAGTCCTCGACGCGCGCGACCTCGTAGCCGTCCATCGCGGCCTGCAGCGCGCAGATCGGGTCCACCTCGGACACGACCACGCGGGAGCCCTGGCCGCGCAGCGCCTCGGCGGCGCCCTTGCCGACGTCGCCGTAGCCGGCGATGAACGCGACCTTGCCGCCCATGAGGACGTCGGTGGCGCGGTTGATGCCGTCGGGCAGCGAGTGGCGGATGCCGTACTTGTTGTCGAACTTCGACTTGGTGACGGAGTCGTTGACGTTGATCGCGGGGAACAGCAGCTCGCCGCGGCGGTGCATGAGCTCGAGGCGGTGCACGCCGGTGGTGGTCTCCTCGGACACACCGACGATCCCGGCGGCCATGCGCGTGAAGCGCGTGGGGTCCGTCGCGATCGAGCGGCGGATCACGGCGCGCATGCCCTCGACCTCGGCGTTGTACTCGGGGTCCTCCTCCTCGAGCGGGGCGGGCACGGCGCCCAGCTTCTCGAACCGGGCGCCCTCGTGGACCAGGAGGGTCGCGTCGCCGCCGTCGTCGAGGATGATCGTCGGGCCGTCGTGGCCGTCCCACGTGAGGATGCGGTCCGTGTACTCCCAGTACTCGGGGATGGTCTCGCCCTTGATCGCGAACACCGGCACGCCCGCGGGCGCGGAGTAGGTGCCGGCGCCGATCACGATCGCCGCGGCAGCCTCGTCCTGCGTGGAGAAGATGTTGCACGAGGCCCAGCGGACGTCCGCGCCGAGCGCGGTGAGGGTCTCGATGAGGACCGCGGTCTGCACGGTCATGTGGAGCGAGCCCGCGATGCGCGCCCCCTGCAGCGGCTGCGCGGCGCCGAACTCCTCGCGCAGGGCCATGAGGCCCGGCATCTCCTGCTCCGCGAGCCGGATCTGGTTGCGCCCGGCCTCCGCCAGCGCCAGGTCCGCGACGACGTGCTCGATCATGGGTCCTCCAAGGTTCGCCCCGCACGGGGCACGGTCGTCATTTCTACCATCGTCGCCGACGGCGGGACGATGCGCCGCCCGGGTCAGGCCTCGGGTGCCGGCTCCGCGTGGCGGACATCGGGCTCGATGAAGATGAGCCGCACGGCCGGCACGGCCTCACGGATGAGCTCCTCGGCGCGGTCGGTGCGCGCGGCGACGGTCTCGAGGCTCTCGTCGGCACCCGCGGCGACCTTGACCGCGACCAGGATGTCCTCGGGACCCAGGTGGGAGGTGCGCAGGTGGATGACGTCGGGGTAGCCGCCCTCGGCGAGCGCGGCACGGATCTTCGCGAGGTCCTCGGGGGTCGCCGACTCGCCGAGCAGCATCTCGCGGGTCTCGGAGCCGAGCACGATCGCGATGGTGACGAGCAGCAGGCCGATCGCCGCGGAGCCGAGGGCGTCCCAGCGTCCGTCGTGCGTGATGAGGGTCATGGACACGCCGAACAGCGCGAAGACGAGGCCGATCAGCGCGCCGAAGTCCTCGAGGAGGATGACGGGCAGCTCGGGTGAGCGCGAGCGGCGGATGAACCTTCCCCAGCCCACGTTGCCGCGGATCTTGTTCGACTCGCGGATCGCGGTGCGGAAGGACAGCCCCTCGAGGACGATCGCGATGAGGAGCACCGCGATGGGCACCCACTGCCACGACTCGATGGGCTCGGGCTCGTGCCACTTGTGCCAGCCCTCGTACAGCGCGAACAGGCCACCGACGGTGAAGAGCACCACGGCGACCAGGAACGCGTAGTAGTAGCGGTAGCGGGAGTACCCGAACGGGTGCTCCTCGGTAGCCTCGCGCTTCGCCGCCTTGCCGCCCACGAGCAGCAGCACCTGGTTGCCGGAGTCGGCGACCGAGTGGATGGCCTCCGCCAGCATCGACGACGCGCCCGTGAGCGCGTAGGCCCCGAACTTGGTGACGCCGATGCCGAGGTTCGCGGACAACGCCGCGATGACCGCCTTGGTGCCGCCCTCGGTCGACATGTCAGCCCTCCCTGATGACCGCGAGCACCTGGTCGCGCACGCGCTCCATGAGCTCCCGGCCGTCCGCCTCGGAGTTGAGGCGCAGCAGCGGCTCGGTGTTGGACGGGCGCACGTTGAACCACCAGCGCTCGCCCTCGCCGGGCGCGGGCCAGTGCTCGACGGTGAGGCCGTCGAACTCGTCGGAGTAGACCTCGTCGGTCACGAACGCGGCCTTGACGCGCGCCAGCGCGTCCGGCACGGAGTCGACGCGGGAGTTGATCTCACCCGAGGCGACGTAGGGCTCGTGCGCCTCGATGAGCGAGGACAGGGGGCCGTCCTGCGAGCCGAGAGCCGCGAGCACGTGCATGGCGGCGAGCATGCCCGAGTCCGCGTAGAAGAAGTCGCGGAAGTAGAAGTGCGCGCTGTGCTCGCCGCCGAACACGGCGTTCAGGCGCGCCATCTCCGCCTTGATGAAGCTGTGGCCCACGCGCGAGCGTACGGGCGTGGCGCCGGCGGTCGCGAGCTGCTCGCGCACGGCGCGCGAGGAGATGAGGTTGTGGATGACCGTGGGCGCCGCCGTCGGGTCGGCCGCGCGCTCGCGCGCGGTCTCGCGCAGGCCCACCAGGCACGTGATGGCCGAGGGCGTCACCACCTCACCGCGCTCGTCGATCACGAAGCAGCGGTCGGCGTCGCCGTCGAAGGCGAGGCCGATGTCCGCGCCGTGCTCCTTGACCGCGGCCTGCAGGTCGCGCAGGTTCTCGGTCTCGAGGGGGTTCGCCTCGTGGTTCGGGAACGTGCCGTCGAGCTCGAAGTACAGCGGGACGATCTCGAGCGGCAGCTCCGTCAGCCCCGCGGCCGTGCCGAGCACCGCCGGCACGGTGTAGCCGCCCATGGCGTTCGCCGCGTCGACCACGACCTTGAGCGGCCGGACGCCGTCCAGCGGGACCAGCGAGCGCAGGAACGCGCCGTACTCGCCCACCATGTCGCGCGTCGACTCCGTGCCGCGGGTCTCGGCGACCGCATACGGCTCGACCAGGTAACGCGACGCGAGCGCGCGCACGTCGGCGAGGCCCGAGTTGTCACCCACCGCTCGCGCACGGCTGCGGCACAGCTTCATGCCGTTGTAGGCGGCGGGGTTGTGGCTCGCGGTGATCATGACGCCCGGGATGTCGAGCGCGCCGGACGCGTGGTAGAGCCCGTCGGTCGAGCACAGCCCGATGCGCACCACGTCGACGCCGCGCGCGGTCAGCCCCTCGGCGACCGCATCGGCGAGCCACGGACCGGAGTCACGCATGTCGTGGCCGATCGCGACGGTGGACCCGCCCTCCGGGAGCACGATCGCGTCCGCGAAAGCCGCGCCGATCGCGGTGGCGACCTCCGCGGTCAGCGTCTCGCCCACGATCCCGCGAACGTCGTACGACTTGATGAGCTGGGACAGGTCGGGTGCGTCAGTCACGCCGACAGACTAGCGGCCCGGCGTTGGGAGTGTCTTTAGGCGTCGTTGGAGATCACGCGCAGGTGGCCCCGGCGCGGCTCGGACGCGACGGGCGCGGGCGCCACGAAGGCCTGCGCCTGGCGCGGGCGGCCGGCCTCGCGGACCGCGCGCGCGAGCGCCTCGAGGTCGTCGGTCGACGGCTCCGGCTCGGCGAACTCCGTCTGGATGTGGACCACGTCCCAGCCGCGGGGCGCCGTGAACCTGTCCGCGTGGTGCGCGCACAGGTCGTAGCTGTGCGGCTCGGCGGCCGCGGAGAGGGTGCCCACCACGACCGTCGAGTCCGCGTACACGTAGGTCAGCGTCGCGGCGGCGGGGCGCGCGCACGACGATCGCGAGCACTGGCGGGTGGAGATCACGTCAGCGACGGTACCCCCGGCGACGCGGAGCGGAGCGCTGCCACGCCGTCCTCCGTCGACGGCTCGCGCGGTAGCCTCGCGGTATGTCCCGGCGCGATCGTCATGGCCGCGGCCTCCGCAGGCCACTCCTTCCCTTCGGCGCACCCGGTCACCGCACGCGCGCCGAGCGGTTCGACGACCTGGTCGCGGACGCGGTCGACCGTCTCGAGCCCCGCTGGGGCGGCGAGTGGGGGCGTATCGAGTTCGGCACGGAGGACGTGCCGCCGTCGGATCCGACGCCGTGGGAGGAGGGCGTGCCGCTCGGCCGCCTGTTCCCCGCGGACCTCGGTCAGCCCACCCGGGTGGTGCTGTACCGGCGCACGCTCGAGCAGCGCGCGGATCCCGCCGATCTGCCGGGTCTGGTCCGCGACGTGGTCGCGGAGCACGTCGCGCACGTGGTGGGGCGCTCCCCGGACGAGGTGGATCCGGAGTACGGGAGCGGCTGACCGGCGAGGTGCGCGCACGCGGCGCCACGCGCACGCGCGCGGGCGTCAGTCCGTCACGACACGGGCCCCGCGTAGGGCCGCTGGCCCACCGTCACCGGGGTCGACACGATGTCCGTGCGCCGGGGCGAGAGCGCGGCGACGAAGCCGGGATCGTCCGCGAGCGCGAGGCTCCACGTGAAGCCGGCGCTGCCGGTGAGGACCGTGCCCGCGGGGACGGTCACGTCGAGGGTGGTGGTGGACCGTGCCGCGAGCGTCGCCGAGGCGACGACGCCCCCGGTCTGGTCCGTCAGCACGAACTCGCCGGCGGACTCCGCGTGGACGGTGGCCGCGACGACGTGGTCCGCCACCATGACGCTGCGAGGCATGCCGTCGGTGACGTCCTGCGCGGGCAGCCACACCAGGTCGCTGGCGACCGCATCGGCGGGCCCGTCGACCACCTCGCGCGGCACGCTCCGCATGGCCCCCGCGACCACGGGGGCGTCGGCCCGCACCTCGATCGCGCCGGACGCGATCGCGGGCACCTCGACCTCGGTCACCACGCCGGGGTCGAGGGTGAGGCCGGAGACGCCGCCCCATGTCACCAGGCCCTCGTCGCCCGCGAGCGCGAGGTCGACCGTCGCGCCGTCGGGCGCCAGCAGGCGCAGCGTGGTGGTGGCGCCCTCCGGCGCGCCGATCCCGGGCACCACCAGGCGTGTCGACGGCAGCGCGCCGCGCCCGACCCAGTCGGTCCCGGCCGGTTGGAAGCCGTCGAGCCGCGAGTCCTGCAGGTGCGCGACCACGCCGGCGCCGGTGGCGACCACGCGGACCGCGAGGGCGGGCACCTCCGCGGCCACGGCCTCGAGCAGCAGGTCCTGCTGTCCGCCCGGCGCGATGGAGACCACGGCATGCTCGTCGAGCTCCCCGACGCCGCCGTACAGCGTGACGGTCGCCTCGGTCGAGGCGTCCGAGGGGTTGGTGAGCACCAGGCGGGCGCTCGCGCCCAGGGCGGTGGATCCGCCCACGAGCCACTGGTCACGCGCGGGATCCAGGCACGTCGCGGCGGACAGCCCGGCGACATCTCCCGAGCCGACGCGCTCGACCGAGGCGGCCGCCTCACCGGTCGCGAGGAAGCCCGCTCCCGCGGGCTCGCTGCCGTCGCCGAGCGCCTGATACGTCTGATCCTCCGAGCCGGACCCGAGGTCCGGATCCCCCGAGTCGATGTCCCCCACCGGGATGTCGACCGGCCCGGGGCACGCGAGGGGCTGGACGGCCGGGGTCACCTCGCCGTCGAAGGCCGGCGCGACCGCGGTCTCCTCGACCGGGATCCGCGCGGACGCGACCACCGCGAGCACCGCGACCGTCGCCGCGCCGAGCACCACCAGCCGCCGGATCATCCGCGCACCGCCAGGTAGCGCCGGTCATGGAGGGGCACCATCCCGACCATCGCCCAGGCGACGAGCACCGCGGACGCCCACCACCATGCACGGTAGGAGAAGTCGTCGTAGCGGTACGCCACCCGCTCCGCGCCCTCCGGGACCTCGAACGCGGCCCGGCCCGCGGCATCGTCCACCGGTGCGAGCGCGACGCCGTCGGCCGTCGCGGTCCAGGACGGGTCCGCGTCCGCCGCGATGACCAGGGTGCCGCCGCCCGCGACGGACCCGGCGCCGGACCAGGAGTCGGAGTCGAGCGCGGTGACGCCGCCGTCGCCCTCGACCCAGGCGCGCGACACGGGCACGTCGGAGTCGGGGCGCGAGACGCGATAGCTGGTGCCCACGTCGCTCGCGCCGATGAGCCGGAGCACGGGCAGCTGGGACAGGGAGCTCGCGATCATGTCGGAGCCGGGCGCCGCGACGACGACGCCGATGCCCCAGTCGGCCAGCTGCCGGTCGGCGCCGGCTCCGGCGCCCGCGAGGGTCGCGACCGTCTCCGCGAGCGCGTCCGTGGTGACGGGCGACGTGCCGGAGCGCACGAGCGGGACGCCGTCCGCGTCCGTCTGCGCGCGCCCCGTGACCACCGTGGTGCCGTCGCCCTCGAGCACCGTGTAGTCCACGCCGTCCTCCGTGTCCGTGAGCACCAGCACGCGTTGGCGCGTCTCGAGCCTCTGCTCGAGGTTCGCCACCAGCGGCAGCGCCTCGGTCGAGGCCGGGTGCACGTCGCCGCGCTCGGCGCGGCCGGGCCAGGCCTCGACCACGACGGTCGCGACGATCACGCCCGCCATGAGGGTGACGGCGATGGGGGCGACCAGGCGGATGGCGGAGCGGGTGCGGCCCTCGCCGGCGAGCCAGAGGCCGGACGATGCCGCGGCGGCGGCGCCGATGAGGCCGGCGGCGACGAGGGACGTGCCGGGTCCGGCGAAACCGTTCGCAGCCGCCTCGCCGTATCCGGCCGCCGGGACCACCACGGTGGCCTGGGCTGCGGCCGCGGTGCCGACCCCGAGGGCCGCGACGAGCAGGCCGGCGGCCACGGCGCGCGGCGTGCGTCCGGAGGCCACCGCGACCACCACCGCCAGGACGAGGCCGAGGCCGATCGCACCCACCACGACCGTGCCGGGCACGCCGGGCAGCCCGGGAGCACCGCGCGAGTGATCGGTGAGGCCGAGCACGAGTCGCCAGGGCTCGACGGCACCGGAGGCGAGCGCGGGACCGTTCTCGCGCGCGAGGATCGCCCACGCGTCCCGCGTGAACCCCGCCTGCCAGGCCGCCACCAGGCCGGGACCCGACACCACCAGCGCGGGCAGCGCGGCGGTCCACACGCGCCAGCGCGCGCGGCCGGCGAAGGCGCCGGCGACGGCCACGACGACCACGAGGGGCGGCAGGAGCACGGGCGTCGCCGCGGCGATGATCGCGAGGGAGAAGGCCGCGCCCATGGCGGCGCTCGGGGACGGGAGCCGGCGGGCGGGGAACTCCTCGCCGCCGCCGACCGCCTCGCCGCGGTGCCATCCCGCGGCGCGCGCGAGCCCCATCGCGAACCACGGCAGCATGACGTGCGCGATCACGGGTCCGACCCGTCCGTCGGAGATCGCCTGGAGGTGCAGCGGCCACAGCCCGTACGCGAGCGCCCCGAGGCCGCGCGCCCACACGGAGCGCGTGGCGGCGCCCAGGGCGAACCAGGCCGACACCGCGGCGAGCGCGACGCCGAGCGCGAGCAGCAATCCGATCCAGACGCGGGCGCCGCCCGGCAGCACGGCGGCCGGGAGCAGCAGCGCGCCGAAGGCGCCGTCGAGGGCCGCGGACCCGAATCCGGTGGCGCTCCACCCGGACCACGTCCGCTCCCACAGCTCGGACAGCGGCGTGTCCGTGACGCCGAGCGCCTCGCCGGCGAGCATGCGCCCCGACGTGAGGGCGGTGAGCCACGTCCCATGGAGCGCGATCGAGGCCGCGACCGCGAGCACGGTCACGACCGCGGCGCCCGCGCGGCGCCGCGCGGCCGCGTCCGCGAGCTCGGCGCGCACCACGTCGGAGGGAGCGGACTGCGCGCGCCAGCGGTCGTAGGCCCGCAGCTCCCGCGAGCGGATGGTCGACAGCACCGTCCGGGTGCCCACGAGGAACGGCGCGACGGCCGCGCGCGGGCGCGTCGAGCCTCGCCGGATGCGCGCCCGCACGGCCGGGACCCGCGGCAGGCGCCCGAGCAGGCGCCACGGCACCGCGAGATCGGCACCGACCATGCGCGACTCGTTCTGCGCGATGCGCAGCACCGCGCGCGTGGCGGCGGAGAGGAAGGACCAGACCACCAGCAGCGGGATCGCGAGCGCGGGCGCCCACGCGACCGCGTGGACCCATTCGCCCGTGCGGCGCGCGCCATAGGTCGAGTCCGCACCGCGCGCGGAGCCCGTCCGCACGCCGCGCAGGCCGTCCTGCGCATGCCGCACCCGCGCGACAGGCACGATCACCACGTCGTGTCCCGCACGCCACGCGCGACGGCAGAAGTGCAGGCTGTCGCCGAAGCCGCGGTAGGCGGGCTCGAGGCCCCCGACCTGCTCCCAGACGTCGCGCCGCACCAGCGCGCCCGCGAGCGAGGCGGCGAGCACGTCCTCGCGCTCGTCGTACTGGCCCTGGTTGATGTCGTCCTCGTCGACCAGGTCGATGCGGCGCGCGCCGACCCGCGTCGTGGTGACGCCCAGGCTCACCAGGCGGCTGACGTCGTCCCAGCGGACGTGCGCGGGCGCCACCACCCCGGCGGCGGTGCGCTTCTTCGCTGTCGCCACCAGCTGCGCGAGGACCGGCGGCAGCGGGGCGGTGTCATCGTGGAGCAGCCACAGCAGCTCGGCGTCCTCGGCCGGGTGCGCGGCGAGCACCTCGTCCACGCCCTGGGAGTACGTGCGGGAGCCCTCGTGCCACTCGACCGCGAGCCCGTCCGGCACGTCGGGCCTCCCCGCGCCTGCCGGGAGCACCACGTGAAGCGAGTCGGGCGCCACGGTCTGCTCGGCGACCGCGCCGAGCACCTCGGGCAGGCGCTCCGAGCGACCGTCCGAGACCACGATCGCGCGCACCCGCGGGCGCGCAGGACTCATCGGGCTCCCACGCAGGTGATCCGGCTAGACCGCTCGCCGCTTGAGCTTGCGGCGCTCGCGCTCCGACAACCCACCCCAGATCCCGAAACGCTCGTCGTTGGCCAACGCGTAGTCGAGGCACTCGGAGCGCACGTCGCACGACGCGCACACCTTCTTGGCCTCGCGCGTCGAACCACCCTTCTCAGGGAAGAACGCCTCGGGGTCGGTCTGGGCACAGAGCGCTCGCTCCTGCCATGCCAGCGGGCCGTCGTCCTCGACCTCGCTGAAGATGTCCACCACCGACGCCAGCGTCGAGGCGGGCTTACCTGCGTCAGAAGGCACTGTGCCGTCGTAGATATTCCACACGGGCCCCTCCTCCGATCGCGATGAGGGGTCTTCGCGCCCCCCGTCACATGGAATTACAGTCGTGTAATCCGTCCGAGTCAAGTCGAATCGTGATATTCGGCGTATGCAATTCCTCACCCCCGCGACACGCCCGGCGACGCGTCGCGGCGGGTGCGCCGCGCATCGTCCCCCCGTGCCCGCCCCTACACTGCGAGGCAACGGGAGGGGGCAGGATGGCCGAGACCGCCGCGGTGGTGCCGCGCCACTCCCGGCCCGCGCTCGCGCGCCGGATCGGCATGATCGCCGCGAGCGCCGCCGCAGCCGTCGCCGGGTTCGCTCTGGTCTTCTCCGCCACCGTCGCCGACCAGGTCACCGGCACGCTCCGTGCGAACGCGCAGGACGTGGACGACCTCGTGGGCGAGGAGACCGCGCGCCCCGAGAAGCCCACCCCCGCGGACCCGGACGCCGGCGAGCCGCTCAACATCCTGCTCATGGGCTCGGACGTGCGCGACGGCGACAACGGCACCGTGGGCGGCGGCGCGGACATCGGCGGCATGCGCAACGACACCACGATGCTCGCGCACGTCTCGGGCGACCGGACGCGCATCGAGGTGGTGTCGATCCCGCGCGACGCGCAGGTCGAGATCCCCGAATGCACGTACCGGGACGGCAGCACCATCGCGGGCGGCTACGGCGACTTCAACACCGCCTTCTCCAACGGCGGGCTCAACGGCAACGCCGCGGAGGCCGCGGCCTGCACCATCAAGACGGTCGAGCTGATGTCGGGGGTGAGGATCGACCACTACGCCGTGGTGGACTTCACCGGCTTCATCGACATGGTGGACGCGCTCGGCGGGGTGCCCATGTGCATCACCGAGCGGATCGTGTCCGACAAGGCCCACCTCGAGCTCGAGGCGGGCCCCCAGGTCCTCGACGGCGAGACCGCGCTCGCGTACGCACGGCTACGCACCGCCGAGGAGGGGGACGTCTCGGGCTCCGACCTGCAGCGCATCACGCGCCAGCAGCAGCTGCTCGAGCAGGTCGCGGAGACGGTGCTGTCCAAGAACATCCTGACCGACGTGGGCGAACTCACACGGTTCCTCCGCGCGATGGCCGAGTCGCTCACCATGGACAAGGAGCTCGCGGACACGTCGTACCTGCTCGGGCTGGCGTACAGCCTGCGCGGACTGGGCACGGACGACATCACGTTCGCGACGGTGCCGTGGGAGTACACCGAGGACTTCCTCAACGTGGAGCTCCTGCCCGCCGCCGAGGACATGTGGGACGATATCCGCGACGACCAACCGATCTCCGTGACCGAATCGGACGACGCGAGCTCCGCCTGGGACGACGGCAAGAAGGACACCTCCTCCGCCAAGCCGTCATCCTCGGCGACGTCCAGCGAGTCCGCCGACACCACCACCGAGGACCTCCTGCAGGAATGTCGGTGACCCGCGTGCCGGAACTCTCGGGCAGGGGTGCACGTTGAGTCGCCAGCCATCCCTCCCACGCGTGCGCGCACGCCGAGCCCAGGAGCATGAATGACCGTCGAGGTCTCGGACCACCGCCGCCGCGGACGCATCCGCCACGCGACCCGCGTCCCCACGCACCGCCTGCTCGCCGCCGTGCTCGGCGTCATCGCGGCCATCGCCGGCTTCGGTCTCGTGTTCGTCGAGACCAGCCTCAACCTGGCCGACGACCAGTTCGACAAGCAGGACATCTCCGCGCTGCTGCCGTCCGTCACCCCGTCCGCCGAGCCGTCGCCGACGTCGACGGACCCGGAGGACCTGTCCGCGGGCAAGGCGCTCAACATCCTGCTGCTGGGCTCGGACACACGCACCGGCGAGGACAACCAGGAGCTCGGCAAGGGCGACGTGGGCGGCATGCGCAACGACACCACGATGATCCTGCACATCTCCGCGGATCGGCAGCGCATCGAGACGCTGTCCGTCCCCCGCGACTCGCGCGTCGCGATCTCCGACTGCAAGATGCTCGACGGCTCCACGGTCTACGGCTGGACCGGCAAGTTCAACATCGCGTTCTCGAACGGCGGCCAGAACGGCAACGTCGCCGAGGCCGCCGCGTGCGTCGCGACCACCCTCTACGACCTCACCGGGCTCATGATCGACCACTACGCCGTGATCGACTTCTCCGGCTTCGTCGACATGGTCGACGCCCTCGACGGCGTGCCCATGTGCATCACCCAGGACGTGTACTCCCCCAAGGCGCACCTCGACCTCGAGGCGGGTGCGCAGGTGCTCGACGGCACCACGGCGCTCGCGTGGGCCCGCGCGCGCACCGGCTACGGCCTGGGCGACGGCACCGACCTCATGCGCATCGAGCGCCAGCAGGAGCTGCTCACCAACATGGCGCGCAAGGCGCTCGGCCTCAACCTCCTGACGGACGCCAAGAAGGGCACCGCGTTCATCAACGCGCTCGCGAAGTCGATGACGATGGACCCCGACCTCGCCGACTCGCGCTACCTGCTCGGCCTCGCGTGGAGCCTGCGCAACTTCGACACCGACAACCTGTACATGGCGACCGTGCCGTGGCAGTACGCGGGCGACTCGAGCGGCGACGTGCTGTGGACGGAACCCGACGCGACCGCGGCCTTCGACGCGCTCGAGAACGACGAGTCGCTCCAGGCGCTCCTCGAGCCCGAGACCGTCACCTCGACGGACGAGGGCACCGGGACCAAGAAGAACAAGAAGAAGAACTCCTCCGCGAGCCCGTCGCCGAGCGTGTCCGCCACGCCCGACCGCGAGACGCAGGACGAGATCCTCGCGGACTGCGTCATCGGCTGACGCGGGCCCGCGGCGTCGCGCCGCCTGACGGTGGCTGGTCCTGCATGCGGGACCGGCCGTTCAACAATCCTGCATACGGGTCGCGGCGACCCGTATGCAGGATCGCCGGATCCGGGGTCCTGCAGCGGACGGCGTCGAGCCCCGCTGAGCCCCACCGGGCCGCGGGCCCGCGGCGGACGATGCCCTGGCTGGCTACGCCCGGCGCAGCGCCTCTCCCTTGGCGTAGGCCAGGTCGCGCAGCTCCTCCTGGAAGGCCCGCATCCGCTCGCGCAGCGCGGCGGCCTCGTCGCCCGCGCCGGCACCCAGGATCCGGGCCGCCAGGAGGCCGGCGTTGCGCGCCCCGCCGATCGACACGGTGGCGACGGGCACGCCCGCCGGCATCTGCACGATCGACAGCAGCGAGTCCATGCCGTCGAGGTGCTTGAGGGGCACGGGCACGCCGATCACGGGCAGCGTCGTCACGGACGCCAGCATGCCGGGCAGGTGCGCGGCACCACCCGCGCCGGCGATGATCACCGACAGCCCGCGCGACTCGGCCTCGCGGCCGTACGCGATCATCTGCTCCGGCATGCGGTGCGCGGACACCACGTCCTTCTCGTAGGAGACGCCGAACTCGTCCAGCGCCTCCCCCGCGGCCTTCATGGTCGGCCAGTCGGAGTCCGACCCCATCACGATCCCCACCGGCACGCTCACGCGGCACCTCCGTCTCGCACGATGGCCGCGGCGGTCACGGCCCGGTTGTACGCCTCGTCCCGCGTGGCCGCGGACACGTTCACGTGACCCACCTTCCGGCCGGCGCGCACGCCCTTGCCGTACAGCTGGATCTTGGCCCCCGCATCGTCCACCTCGGCGAGCGCATCGGTGAGGGTGCCGCGCGCCCCGCCGAGCACGTTCGCCATCACGGTCCACGGGGCGGTGGCGTCGGTCGCGCCCAGCGGCACGTCGAGCACCGCCCTGAGGTGCTGCTCGAACTGGCTCGTGACCGCGCCGTCGATGGTCCAGTGGCCGGAGTTGTGCGGACGCATCGCGAGCTCGTTGACCAGGATGCGGTCGCCCGCGAGGAACAGCTCGACCGCGAGGACGCCGGTGACGTCGAGCCCCGAGGCGACGGTCTCCGCGATGCGGGACGCCTCCTCCGCGAGCGCCTCGGGCAGACCGGGTGCGGGCGCGATCACCTCGGAGCACACGCCCGCGCGCTGGATCGACTCCACGGTGGGCCAGGCGCGCATCTCGCCGGACGGTCGGCGCGCGACGAGCACCGCGAGCTCGCGGTCGAAGGGCACCTTCTCCTCGAGCAGCACGCGCGGGCCGCCGTCGGCGGCGGCGCGCAGCCAGTCCGTGGCCTCCGCGGGCGACGTGATGACGCGCACGCCCTTGCCGTCGTAGCCCCCGCGCGCGGTCTTGAGCACGCCGGCGCCTCCGTGGACGGCGAGGAAGTCCTCGACGTCCGCCTCGGTCTCGACGTGGCGCCACGCCGGGTTGGGCAGCCCGAGCGCGTCCATGCGGGTGCGCATCTCGATCTTGTCCTGCGCGAACAGCAGCGCGTGGAGACCCGGTCGCGCGGGCACCCCGGCTGCGGCCGCGGCGTCGAACACGTCCGCGGGGATGTGCTCGTGCTCCCAGGTGAGGGCGTCGGGACGCGGGTGCGCGAGCAGGCTCGCGATCGCGTCGGGATCGGTGGGCAGGCCCACCACGGTCTGGTGGGCGGGCAGGGCGGCCGCGGCCTCGTGGGATTCGACGAGGACGCGCAGGGTGATGCCCAGGGCGGTGGCGGGCCCGGCCATCATGCGCGCGAGCTGGCCACCGCCGATGACGGCGACGATCGGGGTCATGGCACCAAACTACCGGGGGCTAGGCTCGTCCCTCGTGACCGTCCTCCTGCGCTGGGTGCGCGAGCGTGCCGGCGAGCTCACCCGCTTCGGGATCGTGGGCCTCGCGGGCGTGGTGGTGAACCTCGGCGTCTTCAACCTGCTGCGCCTCGGTCCGCTCGCTCCCGACGCCCAGGTCGCGGGCGACGACGACCGCGTGGTGACCGCCAAGATCATCGCGACGCTCGTGTCGATCCTGTTCGCGTGGGTCGCCCACCGCGAGTGGACGTACCGCGGGCGCCGCCGTCACCGCCCCGCGCGCGAGCTCGTGATGTTCGGCCTGGTGAACGGCGCCGCGCTGGTGGTGGAGGCGGGCACACTGTACGTGTCGCACCACTGGTGGGGGCTCACCAGCGTGCTCGCGGACAACGTGTTCTCCCTGGTCGGCATCGGCCTGGGCACCGTGACGCGCTACGTCGGGTACTCGCTCCTCGTGTTCGAGGCGCCGGGGGACGATGCCGCGGTCGCCCGGGCGGACGACGGCCCGACGGGCGAGGCTCGGGACGGCCGGTAGTCAGCCCCGGCGCCGCCGTCGGCGGTCGGTCTGGCGGGCGTGCGGCACGATCTCGTCGATCCCGACCATGCGCGGCACACCCTGAAGGAACACGGCGAAGGTGGCAGGCACGCGCTGCGCGAGCTCGAGACGGCCGCCGTCGGCGGTCACCAGGTCGCGGGCGAGCGCGAGGCCCAGCCCCGTGCCTCGGCCCGACGTCACCTCGCGCTCGAAGATGCGGGGGGCGAGATCGTCGGGGACGCCGGCGCCCTCGTCGGTGACCTCGATGACCACGGCATGGTTCTGGCCCGAGTCGCGGGCAGACACGCGCGTGGTGCCGCCGCCGTGCTTGAGGGAGTTCTCGATGAGCGTCGCGAGCACCTGCGCGAGGCCTCCCGGAGTGGCGAACACGGTCGCGTCCGTGGGAGCGATCGCGATGCGCCGCCCCGCCTGCTCGAACGCTGCCACCCACTCCTCGCGCTGCTGGTCGAACACCTCGTCGAGCATCACCAGCTCGGTCCCCGATCCCAGCGCGCGCCGCGAGCGACCCAGCAGCTCGTCGACCACGCCCACGAGCCGCTCGACCTGCTCGAGCGAACGCTCGGCCTCCTCGCGCACCTCGTCCTGGTCGGTGAGCACGGAGATCTCCTCGAGACGCATCGACAGCGCGGTGAGGGGCGTCCGGAGCTGATGCGAGGCGTCCGCGGCGAACTGCCGCTCCGTCGCGAGGCGCGCGGCCATGCGGTCGGCCGACCGTGCGAGCTCGTCGGCGACCAGGTCGATCTCCTCGATCCCGGTCTTCTCGAGGCGGGGTCGCACCTGGCCGGAGCCCAGCTGCTCGGCGGATGCCGCGAGGTAGACCAGCGGGGCGGACAGGCGGTTGGCCTGCCAGATCGCCATCGCGGCGCCCGCGACGATCGCGACGGTGCCGCTCGCGAGGACGAGCCCCACGATCCGCGCCGCCTGCCAGAACACGTCCCACTTGGAGATGTACGCGTACACGCGCAGCCCGGAGTCCGTCTGGGCGGTGCCCACGTACGCGGACGAGGGCTGCTCGCCCGCGGTCAGGATGGTGCCGTCGGGCAGCGCGACGGTGATGTACTCCGGGGCGCCCGGGGTGGCGGAGGCGAACGATGCGACGTTCTGCTCGGTGATCGCCTCGCCGTTCTGATAGCGCACGTCCAGCGAGCGCGCGGCCACCGCGGCGCGGGTGTCGAGGTTCTGCAGGGCGTCGTCGCGCATGATCTGCGCGGCCGCCACCGCCAGCGGGATGCCGAGCATGACCACCGCGACCGCGAGGGCGGAGAAGGTCGCGGTGAGGACGCGACGGCGCACGGCTCCCTAGTCGCCGTTCTCGAAGCGGAAGCCCATGCCCCGCACCGTCGTGATGAAGTGCGGCTGCGACGCGTCGTCGCCGAGCTTGCGGCGCAGCCACGACACGTGCATGTCCAGGGTCTTCGACGGGGCGCCCGGATCGGCGGCCCACACCTCACGCATGAGCGTGTCGCGCGACACCACCGAGCCCGCGTTGGTGACGAGCACCTGGAGCAGGTCGAACTCCTTGCCGCTCAGCTGCAGCTCGGTGCCGTCGAGGTAGGCGCGGTGGCCCGCGACGTCGATGCGCACGGCACCCGCCTCGATGTCCGCGCCGCTGTCGCTGCCCGTCCGGCGGCGCAGCAGGGCGCGCACGCGGGCGAGCAGCTCCGCGAGACGGAACGGCTTGGTCACGTAGTCGTCCGCGCCGGCGTCGAGCCCCACCACGAGGTCGACCTCGTCCGCGCGAGCGGTCAGCATGAGGATGGGCACCTGCAGACCCTTGTCGCGGATGCGGCGGGCGACGTCGACGCCGTCGATGTCGGGCAGCCCCAGGTCAAGGATCACCAGGTCCGCGTCATCGGAAGCCCCGACCCCGCCCGCGCCGGTGCCATGCCACTCGACGTCGTACCCTTCCCTACCCAAAGCACGGGTCAAGGGTTCTGAAATGGTCGGGTCATCTTCGACCAAAACAATTCGCGTCATGCAGACACAGTACCCGGGACCACGCACTTTGCAATGAACCCTCCGGCCGCGCCCGCGGGTCCGCGGCACGCTCGCGGATACGCTGGGTGGCCGTGACGCGACCCGCCCTCCGCCAGGCCGACGGCCAGGCCCTTCCCCGCCCTCGGGCGACGCTCGTGACCGCTCCCGAGCGCATCGTCCTCGGGCTCGCCGTCCTGGCTCTCGCGGCGGGTCTGTGGGCGGCCGTGGGCCTGCACACGCCGTGGACGGTGCTCCCGACCGCCGCCGTGGGGATCGCCCTGGCATGGCGCGTGGTCCCCGCGCCCGCACGCGTGACCGCCTCGGACCGCCGGGGCGCGCTCATCGCCCTCGTGGGCGCGGGCGCGTGGGCGGTGGTCAACGCGATCATGTACGCCGAGTACCTCATCGTGGTCAGAGACCCGGGCTTCCTCACGCTCGCGGGGCTGTGGCTGGTGGACCACCCCGACTCCGACATCCCGTCGCTCGGCGCGATCGACGCGGCGAGCGTCGACGGCAGCGTGCTCGCGGACGCGTCGCAGGCATGGAACCTGCGGGGTGACGCGGTGCAGCCGCAGGGGGCACGCATGCTCTCGGCGCTCATCGCGACCGGCGGGTGGGTCGCGGGCGACGCGGGCGTGCTGATGTTCAACGTCCTGGTGGGCGCGGTCGGGATCCTCGCGGTGTACGTGCTGGCGCGCCGCATGCTGGGCCCGCTGGCCTCGCTCGCTCCCGCGGCCGCGGTCGCGGTCTCGGTGTCGCACATCGGGCTCTCCCGCGCGGCCTACACCGAGCCGCTCACGCTCGTGCTCGTGATCGCCGCGGCGCTGTGGCTGTGGCGCGGCGTCGAGGACCGTCACGGCGGTGCCCTCGCTCTCGGCGCGGCCGCCTCCGGGGCGCTGTCGTTCGTCCGCATCGATGGCGCCGCGTACGCGGCCGGCCTGCTCGCGGCGACGGTGCTGGCGCTCGCGCTCGTGCCGGGGTCGCGCGCTCGCCGCGCCGGCGCCGCCCTCGCCACGATCGCGGTGCAGGCGGCGCTCCTGTTCGCCGGCTACGCGGCGCTGTGGCGGTGGAGCGAGGGTTATGCCGACCGGCTGGCGGACCAGGCGGTCACCCTGATGATCGGCTACGGGCTCCTCGCCGTCGCGCTCGGCCTGTGGGCGCTCACGTGGATCGGCGGCGGCGACCGCGTCGCCACCGGTGCCCGCGACCTGCTGGGCCGCCGCGGCGCGATCGGCGCGGGCGCCGCGGTGGCGGGGCTGCTGCTGGTGCTCGCGTCCCGCCCGCTGTGGATGACGGCGCACCGCGGCACCGACAACAGCGTCGACCAGTTCACCAACTCGGTGGTGGAGTCCTTCCAGTCCGCGCAGGGGCTCCCGATCGACCCGACGCGGACGTACGCCGAGCACACCGTCGCGTGGGTCAGCTACTACCTCACGTGGCCGCTCGTGCTGCTCGGCATCCTCGGCTTCGGGCTCGCGACCACCTGTGCGATCAGCCGCCGCCCCGGCTGGGCGCTGCTGCTCGGCGCGGTGCTTCCCACCTCTCTCCTCTACTTCTGGAACCCCGAGGTGGTGCCCGACCAGCTCTGGGCGTTCCGTCGCTTCGAGCCCGCCACGCTGCCGGGGTTCGCGATCGCGGCGGCCGTGGCCGCGTGGTGGATCTCCGACCGGGTGAGACCCGCGTGGCGGGCCCGCTCGCGGCGCATCGCCGCGGGCGCCTTCGCGCTGCTGCCCCTCACCACGTGGGTCTCGATCGCTCCCGGCTCGGACCTGCCCGTGTCCGCCGCGACGCCCGTGTTCGTGCGCGAGATGGGAGGCGCGTACTCCCAGCTCGAGGACCTGTGCGCGGTCGCGCCCGACCGGCCGATCGTCCTCGCGGGCACGTCCTCGCACTTCGGATCGCTGCGCGTGATGTGCGACGAGCCGACCGTCCTCGCTCTCGCGGCGCTCGAGCCCGACCAGGTGGCGCGGCTGGCGGAGGCGTGGGAGACCGCGCCGGTGGTCCTCACCCGCAATCCCGAGTGGTTCGAGTGGACCACGGAGCCGGCTCCCGTGGTCCAGTCCACCGTGAGGCAGGCGAGCTACGAGCTCCAGGGCATCCCCCGCACCTACTTCGACCGGTCGTACTCCTGGTACGCCGGCATCGTCGGGGAGGACGGCGTGCTCGAGCCCGTCGAGGCCGACGGCCGGGCCGTGGTCACCAGCCCCTAGCCGGCGCGCCGTCATCCCCGGGGCGTCCCGGGCCGCTGGACTGGTCGCACGCGAGGCGATGACCTGGGCGGATGATCCTCACCATCGAGGGCGTCGGCGACGTCGAGGTGACCCGCGGCACGCCGCTGGGAGCGCTGCTGGCGGCCGTGGACGCGCGCGCGGCCGTGTGGTGCGGGACCGCGCGCCTCGACGCGGATCACCGGGCGGGCGTCGCCCCGCTGCTCGACGCCGCGCGGCTCACGGGTGCACCCGGGCGGGACGCCCCACCGCACGGCCGCCCGCACCTGCGCGTGGTGGCGGGTCCTGACGCGGGAGCCGCCGTCACGGCGGGCGACGGGGACGCGGTGGTGGGCCGCGACGGCTCACCCGCGCTCGACGACCCCGCGCTGAGCCGCCGCCACGTCGCGCTCGACCCCCGCGGCCGCGTGCGCGACCTGGGCTCGCGCAACGGCACGGTGCTGGTGCGCGCGGGCCGCCGCAGGCGCCTCGGGCGGCTGCCCCGGCGCCTGCGCGACGGCGACATCCTGCTGGCGGGCGGGAGCGCGCTGCGGTGGGTGCCGGACGATGCCGCCGGGGGCGACCGCCCGTCCCCCGCCACCGCGCGGGGAGGCTCCTCCCACACGCGCCTCGCCCCGGCGATCGCGGGGATCGGCGGCGCGGCGGCGGGGGCGGCCGCGATCGGCGCCGCCACCGGGCGCTGGGCGATCGCCGCGGCGATGCTCGCCGCACCGGCGGCGATCGCGGCGGTGACGATCGCCCGGGGGCGTCGCGATGCCCGCACGCCCCCTGTGGGCCTCGAGGAGCTCGCGACGGTGCCGCTGCCCGTCGCCGTCGTCGGTGATGCCCTCGCCTCCCGCGGCGTCGCCAGGGCCCTCGCCCTCGTGCGGGGCGTCGGCCTCGACGGCGCGCCCGGGGAGCCGTGGACGCGCTGGAGCGAGGAACGGCTCCCCGCGGGGTCGGTGCGGATCCTCGCGCAGGGGCTTCCCCCACCGTCGGAGGCCCGCACCGTGATCGACGCGGACCGCGCCACCATCGCGGTCGACGGGCGCTCGCGCGCGTGGCACGTCGCGGCGGTGTCCGGCGCGACAGCGGACGCGTGCGCCCGCGCCGCGGCGGCACGGCGCGAGCCGGGCCTGCCGACGCTGCTCCGCTGGGGCGACCTGCCCCCTCCGACGGGCAGGATGGCGGTGAGCCTCGGCGTCGACCGGCGCGGCCCCGTCACGCTCGACCTCGACGCGGATGGCCCGCATCTGCTGGTCGCCGGCACCACCGGCGCGGGGAAGTCGGCATTGCTCGAGACGCTCGTCGCGGCGCTCGCGCACGCGCACCCGCCGGAGTCGCTGGGTCTGGCGCTGGTCGATCTCAAGGGCGGCGCCGGCCTCGCGTCCTGCGCGTCGCTGCCTCACGTCCGCGGGATCCTCACCGACCTCGAACCCGGCTCCGCGCGGCGCATGCTCCTCGGGCTCGCGCACGAGCTGCGCGAGCGCAAGAGCGCGCTCGCGGACGCCCGGCTACCGTCGTGGGCGGCATGGGAGGCCGGCGGCGGGGCGCCCGCACGGCTGCTCGTCGTGGTGGACGAGTTCCAGGAGCTCGGCGCCCTCGATCCCGGCCTGCTGCCGGAGCTCGCACGCCTCGCCGCGCAGGGCAGGTCGCTCGGCGTGCACCTCGTGCTGGCGACGCAGCGACCTGCGGGGGCGGTGTCGCCCCAGATCCGCGCCAACGTGGGCGCCGTGCTCGCGCTGCGCACCGCGACGGTCGCGGAGTCGCACGACCTGCTCGGCGACGGCGCGGCGGCCGCGCTTCCCGGCGCCGTGCCCGGCCGGGCGATCCTCGACTCGCCACGCGGACGCACCACGCTGCAGACGGCGCTGGCGCTCGCGGATCCGCTGCCACCGGTGCGGCGCGTGGGTCACGTCCTCCCCGCGGGGCGGACGGTGGCGGACCTGGCGGCGGCACGGTGGCGCGACCACGGGCGTCCCGACCCGCTGTGGTGGCCCGCTCTCGGCCCCGAGACGGAGGCGCCCGCGGGCGGCTTCGGGTGGATCGACCTGCCGGAGACACGCACCAGGACGCCGCTCGCCTGGGATCCGGACGCCGGGCCGCTGCTGGTGGTGGGACCGCGCGGCTCGGGCCGGTCCACCGCGCTCGACGCCGTCGCGGCCGCCGTCGCCGGCGCGGTGCGACTCCCCGACGACCCGCGCGAGGCGGTCCGCACGCTCACGCTCGCCGCCACCGCGGAGCGGCCCGCCGCCCTGCTCATCGACGACGCCGACATCGTGACGGGCCGCCTCGAGCCGCTGCTGCGCGGCGCATCGCAGGTGCTCGAGGACGTCGCGCGGGTGGTGCCGGTGGCGCTCTCCTGCGGGCCCGGCTGGGGCGCCCGGTGGGCGGCTCGGGCCGGCGCCCGCGTGGTGCTGGCCGGGCTGGACCGCATCGAGCAGCAGCTGTGGGGCGTGCCCCTCCCGCTCGTGGGCCTCGAACCGGCTCCCGGTCGCGGCGTCGCGGTGACGCCCCGTGCAAGCGGCGAGTGCCGCATCGTGCCGCTGCCGCGGCCCCCGACGCGTGAGCTCGTACGACCGCTGACGTGCGGCCCCGACCTTCCCGCCGACGCGGTCGGCGTGGTGGGCGACGATGCCCGCCCGCTGCGCCTGCCCCGCGACGGCGTCACCGTGGTCGGCCCGCCCGGCCCGGCGCGCGATACCCTGCGCGCGGAGCTCGCGGCGTGGGGGATCCGCGCCGCGGTCGCGACGGCCCCTACGGGAGCAGCGGTCGAGATCATCGTGGAGCCCGCCCCGGCGCGGCTGCGGGAGCTCGGCATCCTCGCACCGCCGGGCCTCACGGACGCGTCGCCGCCACCCGGCCGGGTGCTCGTGAGACGAGGAGACCGGATCGAGGCCGCGCAGCTGAGGCGTCCGCCCCCGGACGCGCGGGCGACGTCAGCCGTCGCGTGACGCCCGCATGGCCGGCCTGCCCGCCACCAGCACCGCGATGCCCGCCGCGATCCCCAGGACCGCGAGAGGCACCCCGAGCGCCGGGCTCACCCCCATGAGGTTGATGCCTGCAAGGGTCTGCAGCGCCTGCCAGGTCAGCGCGGCGCTCACGGCCCAGCGCGCGCCCCGGTCGAGCGCCCGAGCCACCAGGAACAGGCCCACCGCGGTCAGCCCGCAGAAGGCGGCCAGACCGGCCGCGAATGCGGGCTCAGGCAGGGAGAACGCGTGGATGCCGTAGGCTGTCGCGGCGACGGCCAACGCGACCGCCTCGAGCGCCACGCCCGCGGCCGCCACCCTCGCGCGGACCCGTTCCGGATCGCCGTCGCGCCGGGACCTCGGCCCCTTGTCAGCGTCCGTCACGACGCCCCCTTTCCGCCTTGTGAGCGAACCCACAGGAAACACCTCTTGAAACATGTTCGTTACTTGTGCGAATCTTAAGGAAGTCTGAACGCGACGGAGCGACGAACCCCCTGTGATCCATGGGCTCCGTCGCGTCGTCACACCCCCCCCGCTATCCCCCCCCAAGGAGACCCCATGGATTGGCGCACCAGCGCAGCATGCCTCGAAGTCGATGACCCGGAGCTCTTCTTCCCCGTCGGCAACACCGGCCCGGCCCTCCTGCAGATCGAGAAGGCCAAGACGGTGTGCCAGCGCTGCACCGTGCGTGACACGTGCCTGCAGTGGGCGATGGAGCACAACCAGGACTCCGGTGTCTGGGGCGGGCTGTCCGAGGACGAGCGCCGCTCGCTGAAGCGCCGCGCTGCCCGCGCGCGCCGCGCCGCCAAGTAGCACCCCCGCGTCGAGGCCCCGTCCGGATGGACGGGGCCTCGTGCTGTCCGGGGAGCGCACCACCGCTACAGGCGCGGGTCGGAGACGCGCTCCTCCACGCTCACGCGCAGGTCCACCACGGACCCGTGCTCGACCTTGGTCCACTCGATCGAGCCGGACAGCTCGTTCTGCACGAGCGTGCGGACGATCTGCGATCCGAGACCCGACGGCTCGACGGCGATGCCCACGCCGTCGTCGGAGATGCGGACATGCAGGCGACGGTCGTCGCGGTCCGCGTGCACCGTGATGGTGCCCTGCGCCCTGCCCGCGAAGCCGTGCTCGACCGCGTTGGTGATGAGCTCGGTGATGACCAGCGCCAGCGAGGACGCGTACTGGGCCGGGATGAGCCCGAACTCGCCGGTGTTGATGATGCGGACCTGCGTGTCGGGCGACGCCACCTCGGCCGCCATCCGGATGGACCGCGACACCAGCTCGTCGAAGTTGACCAGCTCGTCGAGCGTGCCCGAGAGCGTCTCGTGCACCAGCGCGATGGTCGCCACCCGTCGCATCGCCTCCGCGAGCGCCTCCTTGGCCTCCGGCGCCTGCACGCGACGCGACTGCAGCCGCAGCAGCGCCGCCACCGTCTGGAGGTTGTTCTTCACGCGGTGGTGGATCTCGCGGATGGTGGCGTCCTTGGTCACGAGCTCGCGCTCGCGGCGGCGCAGGTCCGACACGTCGCGGCACAGCAGCACCGCGCCCACCCGTGCTCCGTGCTCGGACACGGGGATCGCGCGAAGCGACAGCGCGGCGCCGTTGGCCTCGAGGTCCGTGCGCCATGCGGCGCGGCCGGCCACCACCATCGCCAGGGTCTCGTCGACGAGGCCCTGGTCCTCGAGCAGCTCGCTCGTCACCCGCGGCAGCGACTTGTTCATGAGCGAGCCGTGCACGCCCAGGCGGTGGAAGCAGGACAGCGCGTTGGGAGACGCGTAGGTGACGTGGCCCACCGCGTCGAGGCGGAGCACCCCGTCGCCCACGCGCGGGGCGCCGCGTCGCGGCCCCGTGATCGAGGTGCGGACGGGGAACTCGCCGCGCGTCACCATGCGGAGCAGGTCGTCCGCCGCACCCTTGTAGTTGAGCTCGAGCCGGCTGGAGGACCGCGACACCGCCTGCGACACCTCGCGCGTCATCACCGCGATGACGCGGCCGTTCAACACGACCGGCAGCGCGTCCTCGCGCACCGCGTAGGTCTCGTCCCAGCGCGGCTCGCGCGAGCCGACGATCGCGCGCTCCTCGAGAGCGCGACGCAGATGGGCGACACGACCCTCCGCGGCCTTGCTGCCGACGACGTCGTCGAGATGGACGGTCGGACCCGTCGAGGGACGGCACTGCGCGACCGCCACGAACCCGTCCTCGTCCTGGCGCCACAGGACGAGGTCGGCGAACGACAGGTCCGCGATGATCTGCCAGTCGGAGACCAGCAGGCCCAACCACTCGGCCTCCGCATCCGTGATGGGGCCGTGTTCCTCGATGGTGTCGCGCAGAGTTGCCACGGGTACCAGCCTAGAGCCGCCCCGGCGGCGCGATAGCCTGAGCGCATGGGGGTGGACCGGTGAAGATCACGCACGCGCATCGCTTCGATGCCCCGCTCGAGCGGGTCTGGGAGATGATGACCGACGCGGAGTTCGGCCACGCGCGCGCCGCGGCGATGGGCACCGAGGCGCAGGACGTCGACGTCGACGCCAAGGACGACGGCTCGCGGGTGGTGTCGCTGCGCGCGGACGTGCCCGCCTCCTCCATCCCCGCGGAGTTCCGCTCGTTCCTGGGGCGCGACCTCGCCGTGACGTACACCGAGGTCTGGGAGCCGCCCACCCCCGAGGACAGGGTCGGCACGTTCGCCGTCGAGATCGCGGGCGCGCCCGGGCACGTCTCGGGGGCGATCGGGCTCACGCCGGACACCGACGCCACCGAGTTCCTCGCCACGGGCGACGTGGTCGCCAACGTCCCGTTCGTGGGCGCGATGATTGAGAAGGCGGTCGCGGGCGCCGTGGTCCGCGCCCTCACCGCGCAGCTGGAGGCCGCTGACGCGTGGCTCGCCCGGTGAGCCGGGCGCGCGACCTCGGCCTGGTCCTCGCCGGCGGCGCGCTGGGCGGCGCGCTGCGCATCGTCCTGACGGAGACCCTCCCGCACGGCGCGGGGCCCGTGCCGTGGGACCTGATCGCGATCAACGTGGTCGGCTCGCTCGGCCTCGCGTGGGCGGTGGCGCGCACGCAGGCCCGCGGCCCCTGGCGGGCGTTCCCGATGCTGGGCCCCGGGTTCTTCGGCGGCTTCACCACGTTCTCGTCGATCGCGGCGCTCGAGTGGTCGGCGGGCACGTCGCCCGAGCTCGCGGTCACGGTGCTCGGGGGCACCATCGCGGCCGCGGTCGCGGGCGCGCTGCTCGGGTGGTGGCTGGGAGACCGCCCGCCCACGCCGCTCGATGAGGCAGCGGTGTTCGAGGAGGAGAACGAGTGAGCGCCTGGGCGTACGCCGCCGCGATCCTCGGCTGCGGCCTGGGCGCGTGCCTGCGGTTCGCGCTCGGCTGGCTGGACCGGCGTCGGACCTTCCCGTGGCCCACCATCGCGGCCAACGTGCTCGGCTCGGCGCTCCTGGGCGCCGTGGTCGCGGCGGGGGACGATGCGTGGGTCACCCCCGCATGGGCGTTCACCCTGGGCACGGGGGTCGCGGGCGGCCTGTCGACGTTCTCCTCGCTCGCCGTCGACATCGTCGTGATGGCGAAGGACCGGCGCGTGCGCGCGGTCGCGCTCTACGTCGCCGCGACGGTCGCGCTCGGGCTCGGCGCCGCCTGGGCCGGGTACACCGCCGTCGCGGCTCTCGCCTGAGCGGCGCTCACCGGCGTGCGGTGAATGCGCGCGCCGCGGCCGCGAGCACGAGCACGCCGACCGCTCCGGCCACCGCGACCGGCGGCAGCGACGCCATGAGAGCGACGCACAGGGCTGCCCCGGCGGCGCTCAAGGGACGTGGCATCCGCCATCCCGCGACGCGTCCGGCACTCGCGGCCGTGAACGCCGAAGCGCCCGCCACCGCGTAGTAGAGCAGCACGGCGAACGACGACATCGCGATCGCGAAGGTCAGGTCGCCCACCCAGGCCAGCCCGATCGCGACCAGCGCCGCGGTGCCCTCCGCGAGCGCCGGCACGTCACGTCCGTTGGTGCGCGCGAGCACGCGGGGCAGGTCCGCCTCGCGGGCCATCGCCATGGCGGTGCGTCCCAGGCCCGCGGTGAGGGCGAGGAGCGAGCCGAACGCGCCGCCGACCGCGGCGGCGGTCACGACGGTGGACGGGAGCCAGGTCCCCTCCACGGCGTCGGCGACCGGGGCGGCCGAGACCGCGAGCGCCTCGACACCCAGCGCTCGCGGCAGGACGATGGCGAGCGCGACGTACAGCACCACCACGGCGCCCAGCGCGACGGCGATCGCCCGCGGGATCACGCGCGCGGGATCGCGGACCTCCTCGCCGAGCGTCGCGATGCGCGCGTACCCGGCGAACGCGAAGAAGACCAGTGCGGCCGCCTGTGCGACGCCCGCGGCGGTCCCCCACGGGGTGCTCCATCCGAAGCTCGCGCTGCCCGGCCCGTCGCCGCCCGCGGTCGCGATCACCGCCGCCACCACCACGGCGACCACGGCGGACGCGATGACGATCGAGGCGACGGACGTGCGCGTGACGCCGCGCGAGTTGAGCGCCCAGCTCAGCACGATCGCAGCGGTCGCCACGATCGCGGGGCGCTCGGGCCAGACGTACGCGCCGATCGCGAGGCCGATCGCGGCGACGGAGGCCGTCTTGCCCAGCACGAACCCGATCCCGGCCGCGAACCCGGGCCACGAGCCGAGCTCGGCCCGACCGTAGGCGTACGCGCCTCCGGCGACGGGGTGCACTGCGGCGAGCTGGGCGGTGGACCCTGCGTTGAGCACGGCGACCGCGCCCGCGATCGCGACGGCCCACACGAGCGCGTCGCCCGCGGACGCCGCCGCGGGGCCCCACACGACGAACACGCCGGCACCCAGCATGGAGCCCAGCCCGATGGCGGTGGCCCCGACCGTCCCGACGCGTCGCTCCATCGTCAGGCGTCCCGGCCACCCGTCGACAGCTGCTCGGGGTCCGCCGGGGCGAGCGGGGCATCGTCCCCCACCTCCGCCTCCGCGACCGCGTTGGCGGCGCCGCGCGGGCGCCCCGCCCGCACCCATGCCCAGTAGAGCCCGCCCGCGACCAGCCCGGTCGCGGCGAGCGATCCCACCGCCGCGGGACGGAGGAGGTTCGCGACGAGCGTGAACCCGACGGCGACGGCCGCGACGACGTTGAGCGCCACCCAGCCGTTCCTGCCCTCGCGGTGCGAGAACCGCGCCATCGCGACCAGCCCCATGAGGAAGCTCACGAACACCGCGACGGCGTAGAACAGCACCAGCTTCTGGTCGTACGCGCCGGCGGCGGCGACCACGAGCGCGGACGCGACCAGGAACACGCCGACGCCGACCATGGGCACGTGGTGCGCGTTGGTGCGTCCCAGGATCGCGGGCAGCACGCCGTGGCGCGAGTCGCCGTGCTCCGACCGGGCGAGGGCCTTGAGAAGCCCTGGTCCCGCCTGGAACGACGAGGACGCGGCGGACAGCAGCAGCAGCGCCGTCGCCGCCTGGAACGCGGCGAAGAGGCCCGCGCCGTCCGCGGCGCGGGCGAGCTCGGCGACCAGCGTGGTGTCCTCGTGAGGGACCTGGATGCCGAGCCGCACCACCGCGGCCGTGATCGCGAGCGTGAGCGTGCCGACGATGCCGAGCGTGAGCCACAGCGCCCACCGGCCGAAGCTGCGCCTGCCCGCGTCGTCGAGCTGGGCCAGCTGCGCGATCGCCGACGACGGCGCCTCGATGCCCGTCGCGAGCGCCATCGCCACGGGGAACGCGAGCGCGACCGCGAGCGGGGCGCCGTGCGTGAGGCCCTCGACGGGCTGCGGGTCCACGGCGGGCAGCCCCGGCACCGGGAGCAGCACCAGGACCGCCGTGGCGATGAAGACGATGGTGAGCAGCGCGAACACCGCCCGTCCCAGATGGCCGAACCACATGAGGCCCGCGACCAGCACCAGCAGTCCGAGCGCGAGCGCGAGGCGGTACGGCGCGAGCGCCGGGACGTAGCTGATGATCGCGGAGGACCCGGCGGACACCGAGATCGCGATGGTGAGCACGAAGTCGACCACGAGCGCGCCCATCGGGATGAACGAGAAGCCCTCGCCGAACGCGCCGCCCGCCGCGGCGGCCGAGCCGCCGCCCTCGGGGAACCGCGCCACCAGCTGGTGGTAGCTCGCGACCACCAGGCCCACAACCAGCACCACGGCGGCCATCGCGGGCAACAGCAGCGCGAGGTTGCCGTCCAGCGCGCGCAGGGCGGCCTCGATCGCGTACGCGACCGAGGAGACGGGGTCCGCCATCACGGAGAACGCGAAGGCGATGAGGAGCGCGGTGCGGCCATGGAGCCACGCGGCGCGAGAGATGGGCTGGGTCACGATGTCCCTCGATGCTTCGGAACGATGCGCACGCCCGGGTCGGGCGCGGTCACCGCAGGTCACAGTAGCGCCGCGCGGTCCCGTCGCCTGACGCGCGCCGGCGGCGCGTCAGGCGGGGGCGTCCTCCCAGGCGTCGAAGGCGGCGCGGGCGAGGTCGCGGCCGAGCGCGATCATCTCCGTCGCGCGGTGGAAGTCGAGCACGCCGCACGCGTCCGCGGGCACGTCGACCATCACGTCCGGCGGGTAGCCCGCGAGACGGTACCGCTGCACGGTGTTCTGCAGCGTCTGGAGGGAACGGTCGATCACGTCGAGGGTGCTGACGTCGAGGTCGTCCCCCGGCTCCACCGGTTCGATCGCCACGGCCTCGTCCACCGCATCGTCCTCCTGCTCCCCCCGCGCGCGCATGCGGTGGGCGATCATGCTCACCAGGCGTGGCTCGGCCACGTGGAAGGACGGCAGCCGCAGGCGCGGCAGCCGCACCAGCGGGCCGGCCGACTCGACGGGCGGCGCGGCGCGGTTGCCGCCGCGCGACGTGCCCGAGAGGTTGACCGCGATGGTCGCGTCCGCGCGCACCGCGGTGAGCGCGATCACCGGTACGGGGTTGAGGATGCCGCCGTCGGCGAGCAGCATCCCGCCGTGCCGGACGGGGGTGATGACGGTGGGGATGGCGATCGAGGCGCGGATCGCGTCCACGATCGGCCCCTCGGTGAACCACACCTCCGACTGCGAGATGAGGTCCGTCGCGACCGCGGTGAAGGGGATCGGGAGGTCCTCGATGACGCGCCCGTCGAGGATCTCGTCGAGGCGCCGCATGATCCGGTCGGCGCGGATCGCGCCCGCCCCCTTGAACGCCGGGTCGAGCATCCGGAGCACGTCGCGCCGGGTGAGCGACTCGGCCCACTCGCGGTAGGCGGGCAGGCCGCCCGCGGCGTGCAGCCCGCCCACGAGCGCACCCATCGAGGTGCCCGAGATGCCGACCACGTCCCACCCGCGATCGGCGATCTCGTCGAGGACGCCGATGTGGGCGTAGCCGCGGGCTCCCCCACTGCCGAGGCTGAGCGCGATCCGGGGCCGCGTGGACGTCGTGTCGGTCACGGTTGCCAGGCTAACCCCGCTGGTGTCGAGCAGGTACGCGCGTATCGCGGGTGCCCGGCGCGCGCCGGGGCGGGACCTATGGTTCCATCGAAGGCGCGGGCAGGCCTTAGGGTTTTGTCGAACGTTCACATTTGCATGTCCGCCGCACGCGGGTGCTTGACGAAGGAGTGGGTGCCGATGGCGCACGAAGAGCAGACCGGCGTGGCCGCGGCGATCGCGGCCGGCGAGACGTCCCTGGGCATCGAGCTCGGGTCCACGCGCATCAAGGCGTGCCTGATCGGCCCCGACCACCAGGTGATCGCGACCGGCAGCCACGCCTGGGAGAACCAGTTCGTCGACCGCCTCTGGACCTACTCCGTCGCGGCCATCTGGGAGGGCGTGCAGGCCTCCGTGGCCGACCTGCTCGACACGGTCGAGCGCGTGCACGGCGTCCGCCCCACCGGGTTCGGCGCGCTCGGCGTGTCCGCGATGATGCACGGCTACCTGCCGTTCGACGCCGCGGGCGAGCTCCTGGTGCCGTTCCGCACATGGCGCAACACCAACACCGAGCGCGCGGCGGCCGAGCTGACCGAGGTGCTCGGCTTCAACTTCCCGCTGCGCTGGTCCGCCTCGCACCTCTACCAGGCGATCCTCGACGAGGAGGCGCACGTCCCCGACGTCGCCTTCTTCACCACGCTCGCCGGCTACGTCCACTGGCGGCTCACGGGCCGCAAGGTCCTCGGCGTCGGCGACGCCTCCGGCATGTTCCCCATCGACCCCGAGACCCGCGACTACGACGCCGCGATGCTCGCACGCTTCCAGGGGCTCGTGGCCGCGCGCCAGGCCGGGCTCGACGTCGCGTCGCTGCTGCCCGAGGTGCTGGTGGCCGGTCAGGACGCCGGCACGCTCACCGCCGAGGGCGCCGCGCTGCTCGACCCGACGGGCGGGCTCCTGCCGGGCGCCGTTGTCGCGCCCCCGGAGGGCGACGCCGGCACCGGCATGATCGCCACCAACGCCGTCGCCCCGCGCACCGGCAACATCTCCGCCGGCACCTCGATCTTCGCGATGGTCGTGCTGGAGAAGGCGCTCACGAGCGTCCACGAGGAGCTCGACATCGTCACCACGCCCGCGGGCGACCTGGTCGCGATGGTCCACTGCAACAACGGCGCCTCCGAGCTGGGCGCCTGGGCCGGCGTCTTCACCGAGTTCGCCGCGGCGCTCGGCAGCGAGTTCGGCTCCGACGCCGTGTTCGAGGCGCTGTTCTCCGCCGCGCTCGACGGCGAGGCGGATGGCGGCGGCCTGCTCGCGTACAACTACCTGTCCGGCGAGCCCATCACGGGCCTGGCTGAGGGCCGCCCGCTGTTCGTGCGCACCCCGGGTTCGCGCCTCACGCTCGCGAACTTCATGCGCACCCAGCTGTACGGCGCGTTCGGCACGCTCAGCCTGGGCATGCGGGTCCTCCACGACGAGGGCGTCCGGCTCGACTCGATGTTCGCGCACGGCGGCATGTTCCGCACCGCGGGCGTCGCGCAGCGCCTGCTCGCCGCCGCGATCGACGCGCCCGTCACCGTGGGCGACACCGCCTCCGAGGGCGGCGCGTGGGGCATCGCGGTGCTCGCCGAGTACCTGCGCACGGGCGCCACGACCGCCCTCGACACGTACCTGAACGACGCGGTCTTCGCCGGCGCGACGCTGGACGTCGCGCAGCCCGACGCCGCGGACGTCGAGGGCTACACCGCGTGGCTCGAGCAGTACGAGGCGGGTCTCGCCATCGAGCGCGCCGCCACCGAGGCGATCCACTAGGCGCCGCGCGCCGCACAGTGCGGCGGCCCGATCTCCGCAGCACGCGAGGATCGGGCCGCCGTCGCATGCGGGACGATACGCGCGTCGCCCAGGAACGACGAAGGCCCGGACCATCTGGTCCGGGCCTTCGTTCTCTCGTAGCGGGGACAGGATTTGAACCTGCGACCTCCGGGTTATGAGCCCGGCGAGCTACCGAACTGCTCCACCCCGCGTCGGCCTGATAACTCTAGCGGACGCGCGTCGCAGAACCAAATCGCGCCCGTCTCGCTAGGGTCGGACGCATGACAGACAACGACCCGTTCGTCACGCGGCCCGGCGATCCGACGCCCCCGCCGCCCCCCGCATCGTCCCCCGGCACCCCGCCCGCGGGCGGCGCCCCGGGCCTCATCCCCGGAGCCCTCCCGCCCTCCGTGCCTGCCTACGGCGAGGCCCAGCAGGTCCAGTTCGACCGCTCCGGCGTCCCGCTCGAGAAGCCCGAGGGCCTCGCGAAGGGCCTCATCGGCGTGACCGCGGCGTACGCGGTGCTGGCGGTGATCACCGCAGCGTTCGCGCAGGGCGAGGTGGAGTCGCTCCGCCGGACCGCCGAGACCGGCGAGTTCTCGATCACCGCGGCGTCGGCGCTCGGGCTGCTGTCCCTGCCTCTCACGGTGACCGCGTACGTCCTCTACGGCATGTGGATGACGCGCATGCGCCGCAACCGCGAGGCCCTGGGTGCTCGACCCGGCATGGGCGCGGTCGAGTGGTGGGGCTGGTTCGTGCCGCTCGCGTCCGTGGTGCTGGTCCCGCTCGGCGCGCGCAAGGTGACCGGGCGCACCGTGCCCCTGATGCTGCTGCTGGGCTGGTGGATCGCGTGGACCATCGCGCAGATCCTCAGCGCGTACGGCTCGATCGCGCTGAACTTCTCGTTCGACCTCATGACCGGCGAGCTCACCAACCCGGACATGCTCGACTCCTACCCGACCTGGGCGTGGGCCTCTGCCGCGGTGCTGCTGATCTCGTGGGGCTTCCTGTTCCGCTTCATCCGCACGGCGACGGACCGCCACGTGGACGCGGACGCCTGACCGGCGTCCTCCCGACGAAGCCGAAGCGGGCCGGTCCTCATGGACCGGCCCGCTTCCGCGTGTCACCGTCGCGTCAGGGGGTGGTGACGTCGGGCTCGGGCTCCGCCGTGGAGCTCGCGGTCGCCTCCGGGGACGGCTCCGCGCTCGAACCCGAGCCCGCCCCGGCGGTGTCGCCGGGCTGCGCGCCGGTCAGCTCCGCCTCGGCGAGGATCGCGTCCTCGATGGCCGCCGCGAGGGCGTCCTGCGCCTCGCCGTACGCGGTGAAGTCGCCGTTCGCGAGCGCCGTCTGGCTGGCCTGCAGCGCCTGGTTCGCGCGGTCGAGCGCGTCCTGGAGCGCCGCCTCGGCGGTCGGGTCGACCGCCCCGCCATCGGTCGAACCATCGGTGGACCCGTCGGTCGAGCCGTCCGTGGATCCATCGGTGGAGCCCGTGCCGTTGTCCCCGGCGGCACCGTCGCCCGCACCCTCCCCGAACACCTGGTCGAGCGCCTCGGACAGCGTGTCCGCGAACCCGACCTCGTTGCCGAACGCCACGAACACCTTGCGCAGCAGCGGCACCTGCGTGCCCTGGCTCGACTGCACGTAGACGGGCTGGACGTACAGCAGACCGCCCGCGAGCGGCAGCGTGAGCAGGTTGCCGTTGATGACGTCGGTCTCGCCCTGACGCAGCAGGTTGAGGGTCTCCTGGGCGTCCGGATCGGAGTTGAAGTTGTTCTGCACCTGGCCCGGGCCCGGGATGGTGGTGTCGCGCGGCAGCTCGAGCAGGCGCAGCGTGCCGTAGTCCTCGTCGACCTCCCCCGCGGTGGCGCCCGTCTCCGAGTTCACGGCCAGGTAGCCGGTGAGGATGTTGCGCGGGTTGTCACCGCCCTGGATGTAGTTGCTGGTGAGCGAGAACGTCGGGTCGTCCTGCGACGGCATCTGCAGCGTGAGGTAGTACGGCGGCTGCAGGCGGGTGTCGTCGGTCGGGTCGGCCGGGTTGCGCCAGAAGTCCTGGCCCGAGTAGAACGACGCCGCGTCGGTGACGTGGTACTGGGTGAGCTGGTAGCGCTGGATCGCGAAGAGGTCCTCGGGGTAGCGCAGGTGGCTCATCAGGTCGCCGCTGATCTCGCTCATCGGGTGGATCGAGCTCGGGAAGATGTGCTGCCAGGTCTGCAGGATCGGGTCCTCGGGGTCCCACGCGTACAGCGTGACCGAGCCGTCGTACGCGTCGACCACGGCCTTGACCGAGTTGCGCACGTAGTTGAGCACCGTGCTGGCGCCCGGCACCGCGGACTGCTGCGCGAACAGCGTGTCCGAGGCGACCGGCGCGGAGTACGGGTACTGGTCGGTGGTGGTGTAGCCGTCGACCACCCACACCACGCGCTCGTCCACCACGGCGGGGTACGCGGTCTGGTCGAGCTCGAGATACGGGGCGACGCGAGCGACGCGGTCGAGCGGGTCGCGGTAGTAGAGGATCTGCGACTCGGAGGTCACGCGGTCGGAGAACAGGATCTGCTCCTCGCCCATCCGGATCGCGAACATCAGCTTCTCGAAGATGTTGCCGATCGCGGGTCCGCCGTCACCGGAGTAGGTGGTGTTGACCTGACCGGTCTCCGAGTTGTCGTCGGGGTAGTCGAGCTCCCACGGGTTGGTGCCCTCCGGGGCGCCGACGATCGAGTAGTCGGGCACGGTGGAGCCGAAGTAGATGCGGGGCTCGTAGTCGCCCAGCAGGCCCACCGAGGGGATCCCACGCTCGAAGAACGACGGCTGCCCGTCGGACGTGGTGGTGTTGCCGTAGGCCGCGACCACGCCGAAGCCGTGGGTGTAGACCGTGTGGTCGTTGACCCAGTTGCGGCTCTCCGAGCCCAGCCCGTCGAGGTTGAGCTCGCGCACCGCGATGACGGTGTCCTGCAGCTCGCCGTCGAGGCTGTAGCGGTCGACGTTGAGGAGGTCCGCGAAGTTGTAGTACTGCTTGTTCTGCTGGAGCTGCTGGAACGCCGGCGACACGATGTTCGGGTCGAGCAGGCGGATCTGCGCCGTGGTCTCGGCGTCGGCGCGCAGCGCGTTCGCCTCGGCCTCCGTGGTCGCGTCGTACGGCGTCACCTCGACGTCGTCGATGCCGTACGCGTACCGCGTGGCGTCGATGTTGTTCTGGATGAAGGGCGCCTCGAGCTCCTGCTCGTTGGGCGACACCTGGAAGCGCTGCACGATCGCGGGGTAGATGCCGCCGATCACCACGGCGGACAGCAGCATGAGGCCGATCCCCATGGCAGGGATGCGCCAGTCGCCGCGCCAGATCACCACCAGGAACACGAGCGCGACCAGGATCGCGATGCCCGCCAGGATGGAGCGCGACGGGAGGATCGCGTTGATGTCCGTGTAGGACGCGCCGTAGAACTTCTCCCCCGACTTCGTGAGCAGCCCGTAGCGGTCGAACCAGTAGTTCGCGGCGATCGCGAGCATGACGAGCGCACCGAGGACCGCCAGCTGGATCCGCGCGCCCTTCGAGGCCACGAACGTCCGGCCGGTGCCCGCGATGCCGCCGTACAGCAGGTGCACGAACGCCGCGATCAGGGTCGACAGGACCGCGAGCGCGAGCACGAGGGTGACGACGAGGTTGAGCATCGGCAGCGAGAACACGTAGAAGGACGCGTCGAGCCCGAACTGCGGGTCGGTGGTGCCGAACTTCTCGTGATTCAGCCACGCGAGCACGGTCTCCCACTGCGACGACACCGCGAGCCCGACCACCAGGCCGATCACGGCGGGCAGGACGATCATCGCGAGCCGCTCGATCGGCTCGATCTGCTCGCGCACCTGATCGAGCTGGCTGCGACCGCCGGTGCGGGCCGGCCGGACGCGCTTGGCGATCCACAGGTTGAGCCAGATGACGAAGGCGCCCAGAGCACCCGCGGCGACGAACAGCACGATGCGCGCGAGCCACTGCGTGCGCCACACCTCCGCGAACCCGAGCTGGTCGTACCAGACCACCTCGGTCCAGATGTTGGCGGTCGCGATCGCCGCCAGGACGAGCGCGCCGAGCACCACGGCGGTGATCGCGAGGGGCGATCGGCGCTGCGGCACGGGGGCGGGCCTGACCGGGCGGGCGGGGCGGTCGTCGAACGTCACGTCGTTGTCCTTCGGGTCGGGATGTGTCTAGCCTGCCATGCTCAGCACGTGGGGAGGTCGGCCGTGTCCCCCTGGCCGATGCGCGTGATCGCGTCGTACGCATCGTCGAGCGTGTCTACCGCGACAACGCGGAGACCATCAGGGATGTTGCCGACCACGGCCGGGCAGTTCTCGACCGGCGCGAGGAACCAGTCCGAGCCGGCATCCTGCGCGCCGTACATCTTCATCGTGATCCCGCCGATCGGGCCCACGTCGCCGGTCGCGTCGATGGTGCCGGTGCCCGCGACGAGCGCGCCGTCGAGCTCGTCGGCCTCGGTGAGGCGGTCCATGATCCCGAGGGAGAACATCAGCCCCGCCGAGGGACCGCCCACGGAGTCGATCTGGACGGTGACGTCGATCGGGAGGTCGAAGGTCGGGTCGATCCACACGCCGATCGCGGCGTCGCCCGCACCGTCATCGACGGTCGCGAACGTCTCCGTCACCTCGGCGTCGTCGCGCATCACCGTCACCGCGACCTCGTCGCCCGGCGAGTGCACGGCGATCGCGTCCGCGAGGCTCGCGAAGGTGGGCACGGGCTCGCCGTCGATGGCCGTGATGACGTCGCCGTCCTCGAGCACCCCCTCGGCGTTCGAGCCCTCGGACGTGCCGACCACCTCGAGCACGGCGGGAACCGGGTGGCCGAGCGCCTCGAGCGCGGAGACGGTGGCGCGCTCCTGCGAGGTGGTCCAGTCGTTCTGCGCCTGACGCTCCGCCTGCTCCTCCTCGTCGGCGGTGCCGAACACCTGCTCCTCGGGGACCACGTACTGCCGCGGGGAGGCCCACGCGGCGAGCACGCGCCCGAGCGTGAAGGGCTGCGATCCGGCGTTGGACACGGAGACGGTCGTGAGACGCAGCTCGCCCGACGAGGTGTAGGTGGGCGCGCCCTCGATCTCGACGAGCGGCGTGCCGTCGACCTCGCCGAGCGTGTCGAACGTCGGTCCGGCCGAGCCGATCGCGTACGGCGACGGCACGATGGTGAGCAGCGCGATGAGCGCGCTCGTCGCGAGGCCCGTCACGGACATGACGGTGGCGCGTCGCGTGGACGCCGTGCGCTCCGCAGGGACGGGGGTGCTGGCCTCGGTGGTCGTCACGCCCCCATTCTTGCCGATGCCCCGCGCGGCATAGGACGGCATTGCTGGTAGCGAACGCCGCCGCGGCGCGGGCCCCTCCTTCGTTACCGTGGTGGAGGCACGCATGAGGCGTGCGCGGACGGAGTGAGCGTGAGCGACGATTCGACGCCGTGGATGCGGCTGCTGCGAGAGCTGTTCGGGGACGATGCGGAGGCCGCCCTCGAGGAGCTGCAGAGGATGGGCATGGACCCGCAGGCGCTCGCCGCGCAGGCCGGTCTCGCCGACAACCCGGCGATGATGGAGCACGTCCTGGGCCAGATCCGTGCGCTCGTGTCGCAGTCGGACGGCGAGGACGTCAACTGGAAGCTGGCGCACGACGTCGCGCGCGGTGTCGCGGCGCAGGGCGGCGATCCGACCGTCTCGGGCGCGACGGCGGCGCTGCATCGCCAGGCGATCTCGCGCGCGGAGCTGTGGCTCGACGCGGTCACCGACTTCGACCCGACGCGGCTCGAGCCGCGTGTGTGGAGCCGTGCCGAATGGGTCGAGGCGACGCTGCCCACGTGGCGCACGCTCGCCGGCCCGGTCGCGGTGAGCGTGTCGCACGCGCTCAGCGGCCTGCTCGAGGGAGCCGACGACCTGCCCGAGACGGGCGGCCTCGATCCCTCCGCGCTGCTCCGCTCCGTCGCGCCGACCGTGTGCGGCATGCACATGGGCCAGGCGGCGGGCGAGATGGCGCGCGAGGCGTTCGGCGCCACGGACCTCGGGATCCCGCTGCTCGCGGAGCCGCGCGTGGTGCTGGTCCCCCGAGCGATCACCGAGTTCGCCGAGGGGCTCGACGTCGACGAGGACGCCGTGCGCACCTTCCTCGCGCTGCGCGAGGCCGCGCATGTGCGGCTGTTCGCCGCCGCCCCATGGCTGCCCGGCCAGCTGCACACCCTGATCGAGCGCTACTCGCAGGGCATCACCATCGACCTCGAGGCGCTCGAGGAGGCGGTGAGGGACGCGGGCATGGGCGACCCGGAACGTCTCCAGAAGGCGCTCAACCGCGGAATCTTCGCGTCGCAGCACACCGACGAGCAGAAGGCGACGCTCGAGTCGATCGAGACGCTCCTCGCGCTGGTCGAGGGCTGGGTGGACGACGTCACGATGCGCGCGGCGGCCGCGCACCTGCCCGACGTGGGCGCGCTGCGCGAGATGATGCGCCGCCGCCGCGCCGCCGGCGGGCCTGCCGAGGACACGTTCGCCAACCTGCTGTCGCTCGAGCTGCGTCCGCGCCGCATGCGCGACGCGTCGGCGATGTGGGCCTCGCTGCACGCCCGCCTGGGGGCGGAGGGCCGCGACGGCGTGTGGTCGCACCCGGACCTGCTGCCGGCCTCCGGGGAGCTCGCGCAGTGGCAGGCGTGGGTCGACGGCTACGTCGCGCGCGGCGAGGGAGACGAGGTCGATCGCGAGCTGGAGCGCCTGCTCGGCTCCGATGACGGGTAAGGTGCAGACGGACCGCGGGGGCGACACCCCTCCACCGATGGAGGGAAATCGGGCCCGCGCGTCTACGCTGGGGGACCAAGGGCCCGTGGAGGCCCGTAGACGTGCGGCGCGTACCGCCGCGCCACAGAGAAGAAGGAGAGCCGCATGGCTGACAAGTACTCGGGCGAGTTCTACTGCGTGAAGTGCAAGGAGAAGCGCGAGACCGAGGGCGACGTCGTCGTCTCGGAGAACGGTCGCCGCATGGCGAAGGCCACCTGCCCCGTGTGCGGCACCAAGCTGAACCGCATCCTCGGCAAGGCCTGAAGCCAGCAGAGCTCGTCGAAGGGCCGGTCCCCGCTGGGGGCCGGCCCTTCGCACGTCTCCGGGACGGTGACGGGCCCGCCCTGTGGACAACCGCACCGTCCCGACGCCCGGATGGCACCGTGGACCGATGGACGATGCACCCTCCCCTCCGGTGCTGTGGCGCGGCGACGGCGCGGACCAGGTGGGCATCGCACGCCGCGCGCGCCGCAGGACGCTGGCGGGTCACCACGTGCGGGTGCACGGCCTGGGGCCGGTCGGGGTCGCGGCGGCTGAGGCCGCTGCGCGCGGGGGCGCGGACGCGGTGAGCCTGGCGGGGTCGCGGGAGGCGCCCGCGGCACCGGTCGCGCGGCTGCTCGCCCGGATCGCGCCGGGGACACGCATCCACCTCGACACCGCGCGACGTGTCGACGGGTCGATCGTCGCCGCGTACGGCTCCGTGGCTCCCGCGCTCGCCCACCGCCTGCTCCTGGACGGGCCGCACGTCGCGGCCCTCGCGGACGAGTCCGGCGTGAGCATCCTCCCGGTCCGCGCCGGCGCCGGCGCATGCCTGCGTTGCCACGCCCTGCTGCGCACGGACCGCGATCCGGCCTGGCCCGTGCTGGCGCGCCAGTGCGAGGCGCTCACCGAGCAGGCCGATCCGCTCACGGCGACTGTCGCGGGCGGCTTGGCCGTCGCGTCGCTGGCCGCCCTGCTCGAGAACCGACCCGCACGTCCGTGGCGGATCGAGCATGGGCTGCCGCGGCGCACCGCGGTCCCGCCGCACCCCGCCTGCGGGTGCGGCGCGGCGTGACTCAATGCTCGGCGACGATCTCCAGGATCTGCACGCCGTACTTGTCGAGCTTCGAGGCGCCCACGCCGCTCACGCGGGCCAGCTCGCCCAGCGTCCCCGGGCGGTCGCGCGCGATCTCCACCAGGGACGCGTCGACCAGCACGGTGAACGCCGGCTTCGAGGTCTCCTGCGCGACCGCGAGCCGCCACCGCTTGAGCGAGTCGAACAGCCGCAGCGCCTCCGGACCCAGATCGGCGAGCTTCGCGGACGTCGACTGGCGCTGGACGCGGGCGGGCCGGGCGTCCGGCCACTGCTGCTCGAGGAAGCGGGTCCGCTTCCGGGTGCCCTTGCCGCCCGCCTTGCGCGACCGCGCGAAGCTCAACGCGAGGTGCTCGCGTGCTCGCGTGATCGAGACGTACAGCAGGCGTCGCTCCTCCTCCAGCTGCTCGTCGGTCTCCGCGTGGGTGATGGGCAGCAGACCCTCGGAGCAGCCGACGATGAACACCGCGTCCCACTCGAGACCCTTCGCGGCGTGCATGGACGTGAGGGTCACCCCCTCGACCGCGGGCGCGTGCTGCGCCTGCGCGCGCTCGGCGAGGTGGTCGACGAGGTCGCGCATGGTCGCCGCGCCGCCCGTGTCGGTCGCGAGGTCGTCCGCCAGGTTGACGAGCGCCTGCAGCGCGTCCCACCGCTCGCGCACCGCGCCGCGCGCCGCCGGCGGCTCCTCGGCCCAGCCCAGCTCGCCGAGCGCGTCGCGCACCCGCTCGCCCAGCGGGCGTTCATCGGACGCCACCGCGGCGCCGCGCAGGAGCACGATCGCGCGGCGCACCTCGTCGCGGTCGAAGAACCGTCGCCCGCCGCGCACCAGGTAGCCGATGCCACGCTCGGCGAGGGCCTCCTCGACGGCCTCCGACTGGCTGTTGACGCGGTACAGCACCGCGATCTCGCGGGCGGGCACGCCCGTCGCGATGAGCCGTTCGACCTGCGCGGCCACGCCCTGCGCCTCCGACTCGTCGTCGTCGTACGCACGGTAGTCGGGCGCGGGCCCCGAGGGACGCTGCGCGACGAGCTCGACGCCCACGCCCGCGGAGCCGCGCCTGCGCATGAGCTCGTTGGCGAGCCGCACCACCTGGGGCGTCGAGCGGTAGTCGCGCACCAGGCGCACCTGCGTCGCGTCCGGGTACGTGCGCGTGAACTGCAGCAGGTGCTGCGGGCTCGCCCCCGCGAACGAGTAGATGGTCTGCGCGGGGTCTCCCACCACGCACAGCTCGCGCCGGCCCCCCAGCCACTGCTCGAGCAGGAACTGCTGCAGCGGCGACACGTCCTGATACTCGTCGACCACGAAGTGCCGGTACTGCCGGCGGATCTGGTCGCCCACCTCGACGTGACGGCCGATCATGTCCGCGAGCAGCAGCAGGATGTCCTCGAAGTCGAGCACCACGGCGTTGGTCTTCGCGTCCTCGTACGCGCGCATGACGTCCGCGACCTGGCTCGCGGGCAGGTTCGCCGGCGACGGCCGTCCCAGCCGCGCGATCTTGGCGGCGTACTCGTCCGCGGCGACCAGCGACACCTTCGCCCACTCGATCTCGGAGGCGAGGTCACGCACCGTCAGCCGGTCGGGGCTCAAGCCCGCCTCGCGCGCCGCACGTCCCACCAGCGGCGCCTTCTGCTCCACGAGGCCCGGGATCTGGCCGCCCACCACCTCGGGCCAGAAGTACGACAGCTGACGCAGCGCCGCGGCGTGGAACGTGCGCGCCTGCACGCCGGTGACGCCGAGACCGCGCAGGCGCGTCCGCATCTCCCCCGCGGCGCGCGCCGTGAACGTGACGGCAAGGACGGACTGCGGGTTGTAGGCGTTGACGCGCACCCCGTAGGCGATGCGGTGCGTGATCGCCCGCGTCTTGCCCGTGCCCGCGCCGGCGAGCACCGCGACGGGCCCGTGGAGGGCTGTGGCGACCTCCCGCTGCTCGGGGTCGAGGGCGTCGAGGATCTGGTCTGCTGACATCGCGGCCATTGTGTCAGGGACGGCCGACAGCCGGGCACGGGCCTGTGGACGATGCGGGGGTCGCCTTCAACGCGGCAGGCGGCCGCGGCGCACGTCGAGCCAGCGGCCCTCGTCGCGCGCCAGCCCCTCGAGCTCCCGCACGCGTTCGAGCATCAGCGCGACCGCCTCGGCGGAACCCTCGTCCGTGGGTAGCGGCTCGCCGCGCCAGCGGGCGAGGCACGCCGGCCCGATCGCCCAGCGCCACCACTCGGCACGCTGGGACGCGGGGTAGGCCGCGCATCGTGCCTCCGACCAGTCCCACGTGACGCAGAAGCCCAGGACGTCGTTCTCGAGGAACAGGTGGAGGATGTGGCTCGACGAGCCGTTCGTCACGCCGGCGACCCGGTAGCCGCGGTCCTCGAGGGTCGAGCGCATGGGTCCGGTGACCAGCCCGACGGTCTGCGCGAAGGAGCCGAGCTCGATCATGGCTCTCCTCTCGCGCGGGTCTTGGCGCGAGGGTAGCGGCGGAACGGTCAGACGTCGATGGTCGCGTCGGGACGACGCTCCGGCAGCGCGCCGCCGAACCAGTCCTCGAGCATGCGACGCGCGACCGAGCCCTTGGGCGCGAGGATCACCTCGCCCGAGGCGATGAGCTCGCCCAGGCCCTCGCGGGCGACGAACCGCGCCTCGGAGATCTCGTCCATGTCGAGCCGCATCGCGTCCGGGTCCTCGGTGCGGGCGCGGAACGCGACCATCACCGACGCCGGGAAGGGCCAGGGCTGGGAGCCGAGGTACTCGAGCCCGGTCAGCGTGAGCCCGGCCTCCTCGGCGACCTCACGGTGGACGGCCTGCTCGAGCGTCTCGCCGGGCTCGACGTACCCGGCGAGGTGGGAGAAGCGGCGGGGCGACCACGGCGTGGCGTGGGCGAGCAGCAGCCGGTCCTCGGGGTCGGTGATCGCGACGATCATCGCGGGGTCGGTGCGCGGGTAGTGCTCGCGGTCGTCCCGCTCGCAGCGGCGCACCCAGCCGCCTTGGGTCGGGACGGTCGGCTCGCCGCACAGCGCGCAGCGCGGATGGTTCGCGTGCCAGGTCGCGATGGCGACGGCGGTGGTGGCGAGCTCGTGCTCGCGCTCGCCCTCCGCGCCACGATCCCAGAAGCCCGCGAGCAGGTCGCGCAGGCCGCGCATGCGGTCCCCGCCGATCCCGTCCGGGTCCATGCCGAACGCGGGGTCCTCCGGCACGAGCGCGACCAGGTCGCGACCCTCGTCGCGACCCAGGTAGATGCGGAGCGCGGCGGGCGGCTGGGCGTCCGGGCGCAGCTCGAGGACGCGGCCGTCCGCGACGAGCACGCGTCCGTCGCGCACCACGATCGCGTCGCACGCGGCGAGGTCGGTGGTCGCGCGACGCTCGGCGGCCCGATCGACGCGGCTGGGGTGGTCGAGCGGCCAAGGATTCCTCACCCGGTCACCGTACCGCCGTCACGACCCGGCGGCGTCAGGCATCATGCCTGGCCCGCGCGGCGTGGAGCGTGGCGCCCGCCCCGGCTTGGCCCTACGGTGAGCCTGTGCCTCGTTCTCCGCTCGCGCTCGCCGCCCTGGCGTCCGTCGCCGTGCCCGGGCTCGACGTCTACGACGTGCTGCGCAGCCCGCACACCGACGCGGACTTCGAGGTCGTGGTGGTGAAGGACGCGACCGGCAAGCGCTGGATCGTCCGCGCCCCCAAGCGCGCAGCCGCCGGTGCCGCTCTCGAGGCCGAGAAGGGTCTGCTGGGCGCGCTCGGGCGGGCCAAGGAGGCCGGGATCGTGTCCTTCGAGGTGCCGCATCCCGTGGGCGCGGCGGAGCTGCCGGACGACACGGGGCGCGCGATCGTCTACACCGAGGTGCCCGGCGCCCCGCTCATGCTGGCGGCGCTGCACCCGGGCCCCGGCCTCGCCGCCACCGTGGGCCGCGCGCTGGCCGAGGTGCACGAGCTCCCGGTCACCGTGATCGAGGACCAGGGGCTGCCCGCGTACTCCGCCGAGGAGTACCGCGCGCGCCGCCTCGCGGAGCTCGATGCCGGCATCCAGACCGGCAAGGTGCCGCCGCGTCTCGCCGACCGGTGGGAGCACCAGCTCGAGAACGTGTCGTGGTGGAGGTTCGACCCGACTGTGGTGCACGGCGACATGGGCGAGCACCAGGTGTACGTCGCGGACGGCTCCGTGTCCGGCATCGTGGATTGGATGGACGCCCGCGTCGCCGACCCGGCCGACGACCTCGCGTGGCTGGTCGCCGCGGCCCCCGACGACGTGCTCGACTCGGTGGTCGAGGCCTACCACGGCCGCCGCCGCGAGATGCGGGACCCGCACCTGCTGGATCGCGCGCGCCTCGCGTCCGAGATGGCGCTGATGCGCTGGCTCATGTACGGGGTGCGGACCGACAACCCGGACGTGGTCGCCGATGGCGAGGGCATGCTCGCCGACCTCGAGGCGATGCTGTTCGACGAGGAGGAGGAGTAGCCCTCCTCACCGGATCGTCGGCGCGAGCAGCGCCTCGATCTCCTCGCGGCCCAGCAGCCGCTCGGGTCGCACCGTCGCGTCGTCGCGGACGTAGTGGAACGCCGCGTCGACGGCGTCGAGCGGCACGCCCGTCCACTCCGCCCACGCGAGGCGGTACACCGCCAGCTGCACCTCGCGTGCCGCCCGCTCCTCCGCTCCTCGCGGCGCGGAGCCGGACTTCCAGTCGACCACGGTGACACGGTCGAGACCGGCGCCCGCGGGGAACACGGCGTCGATGCGGGAGCGGATGGTGACACCCGCGAGCGGGAGCTCGACGTCGACCTCGATGTGGCTGGGCACGCGGCCGGCCCACTCGGACCGCGCGAACGCGTCCTTGAGGGCCTCGAGGTCGGTCTCGTCCTCACCCGGCCCCAGGTCATCGAGCGACAGCAGCGGCACATGGCCGTACTGCGCCTCGATCCACGCGTGCAGCAGGCTTCCGCGGCGCGCGGCGGGGGTGGGCGCGGCGGGCAGCGGCCGGCGCAGCTGCGCGGTGAACGCGTCGCGGTCGCGGCGCAGCGACACCAGGCCGGAGGTCGACAGGTGTGCGGGCAGCGCGACGTCGCCGACTCCGGTCTCGCGCGCGCGCCGCTCCTCGAGCATCGCGGCGATCTCGCGTCCGAGCGGGAGCCGTTCCCACCGTGCCGCGGCAGGGTCCTCGCCCGCCTCCACGCCGGCCACCATGGCCGCGCGCACCTCGACCGCGAGCTCGCGCCGCGCGAGCTGCGCATCGCTGGGCGCGGGCGGCCAGGTCGCGGTGACGGGAACGACCTCGACGGCGGAGCCGTCCTCGGGGCGCGGCGCCCAGGAGGCGTCCGTGAGCATGCCGGCCTCGACCAGCTCCCGCAGGTAGCACGACGGCGTCCGCACGGTCGCGCCGCCGACCCGCCACGAGGCCGACAGCAGCACGTGCGAACGCGCGCGGGTCACGGCGACGTAGAACAGGCGGCGCTCCTCGGCGACGCGATGGAGCCCGCACGCCTTCTCGAAGTCCTCGAGCGTGTCGCCGAGCGTGCCGTGGTCCGCGGCGCCGCGCCAGTCCCAGCGCGGCAGGTCGGCGTGGTCGAGGCGCAGCTCGTAGGGCAGCTCGAGGTTGCGCCCTCGCCATCCCGCGTCCGTGTAGTACGGGCGCCGCGAGGACGGCTCGCCGACCGACGGGAAGTGGCCGTCGACCAGCCCGGGCACGGCGACGACGTCCCACTCGAGCCCCTTCGCGGCGTGCACGGTGAGCACCTGCACCGCGCCGGGCTCGGGCTCCTTGACCGGGAGCTCGAGACCGCCCTCCTCGCTGCGCGCCGCCTCGAGCCACGCGAGGAACGCGCCGAGGGTCGCGCGCTCCGCGCCCGCGGCGAACTGCCGCGCGGCGTCGACGAACGCGTCGACGTTGCGCGCCGCCCGGCCGTCGGGACGCGCGACGGCGGCCTCGATGTCGAGACCCCAGGCGCGCTCGGCGGCGAGGATGAGCTCCGGCAGCGAGAGGTAGGTGCGGGTGCGGATGGAGTCGACGGCGCGCTGGAGGCGGACGATGCGCGCGTGGGCCACGGCGCCGAGCGACCGGCCCTCGCGGGAGGTCCAGCCCGCGGGCGGCGGGGTGGCGAGGGCGTCGACGAGGCTCGGCTCCGAGTCGCGCGCCTCGCGGGGTCCCGCGAGCTCGCGCGACCAGTCCTGCAGCGCCGCGAGGTCGCGGATGCCGAGCGCGACCCGCTCGGAGGTGAGCAGGCGCATCGCCGAGTCCCCGCGCGACGGGTCGTGCGCGATCTCGAGCAGCGCCACCAGATCCGACACCTCCGGGGTGTCGACGAGGCCGCCGAGCCCCACCACCTCGTAGTCGACACCGGCACGCACGAGCGCCTCGACCATCGCGGCGAACTGGGCCCGCCTGCGGCACAGGATCGCGGCGGTCGGCAGCTCGGGTCCGGTCCGCAGCTCCGCACGACGGTCCGCGAGGAAGGCGACCACGGCATCGGCCTCCTGCACGTGGTCCTCGGTGACGAGGCTGTCGACGCCGGGCGCGCGGCGGCGCGGCTCCTCCTCGCCCAGGAACGCGGCGCGCGAGCGCAGCGGGCGCACATCCACGCGGGAGGCCTCGCGCAGCGGGGCGGCGGCCGCGTTGGCGACCGCCAGCACCGATCCCTCGTTGCGCCACGAGACGGACAGGCTGCGCTGCGCGACGTCGCGCCCGTGCGCGAACTCGTCGACGAACATGGGCAGCGCGCTCTCCGAGGCGCCTCGGAAGCCGTAGATCGCCTGGTTCGGGTCGCCGACCGCCATGACGTGGTGGTCGGCGCCGAACAGCCGCGCGAACAGCCGGAGCTGGCCGGGCGACGTATCCTGGAACTCGTCGAGCAGGACGGCACGGTAGCGGCCTCGCTCGACGGCCTGCACCGTCTCGAGCCGCGACAGCTCCGCCGCGAAGGCGACCTGGTCCGCGAAGTCGAGCTGGGAAGCGTCGCGCTTGCGGCGCTGGAACTCCTCGACCAGGCCGGACACCGCGATGAGCGTGCGCAGCTTCGCGAGGCGCTTCGCGTGGTCGTTGGGGGTGCCGGTGCGCGTGGTGAGCGGGCCGGGAGCGCGGTCGCCGACGTTCTTGGGGAGCTCCTCGAGGGCGGTCAGCGCCTGCCGTGCCCAGTCGCGCAGCGCCTCGGGCGCGACGTCGTGGTCGCGCAGCTGTCCGGAGAGGCGCGAGATGGAGGCGGTGACGGTGCTGACGGCGGCGTCGGTGTCGAGCGGCGCCGTCCAGGAGGTGACCACGTCCGAGGCGAGCTGCCACAGCGCGGCCGCGGTGAGCGTGGTGGCGTCCGGGTCGATGCCGAGCCGCAGCCCGTGCTCGGCGACCAGCTGCGCCGAGTACGCGTTGTAGGTCGACACCGAGGCGGGCGGACGCGCCGGGTCCTCGCCGAACGCGGCGGCGATGCGTGACTCGGCGCGTTCGGCGATCTCCGCGGCGGCCTTGCGGGTGAAGGTGAGGCAGAGGATCTCGTCGGGGCTGATGGCCGTCCCGAACAGCTCCTCGGCGTGGTCGAGGAGGTGGACGATGCGCAGCGACAGCGTCTCCGTCTTGCCGGAGCCCGCGCCGGCGACCACCAGCATGGGGTCGAGGCCGGCGCCGATGACGTCCTCCTGCTCGGGCGTGGGTGGCCGGCCCGTCACGAGCTCGACGAGCTCGCGTGCCGCGCGTGCCTCTCCGCGCACCAGCCCCTCGTCGGGCAGCACCGTCCCGCTCATCCGTCCGTCACCTGCCTTCCGCTGGGCCACGCCGGGCACGACCGTCGCACAGGGCACGACGGGCAGCGGTCGTTGGTGATGGCGGTGAACGTCGCCTGCGCCATGGTGTCGACGGCGTCGGCGAGGCGAGCGGTCTCGCGCTCCACGTCGATCGCCGGCTGGGCGCGCTCGCTCGCGCCCTGGGTCGCGCCGCCGACGAACACCAGTGCGGCGCCGTCGGCCTGCTCGACCCCGGTGAACCCGCCATGGTCGGCGGCGAGCTGGTACATCGCGAGCTGCGCGTGCTCCTCGGCGTCCCTTGCGGAGACCGCCTGGCCCGTCTTGAGATCGACGATTCGCGCGGCGCCGTCGGTCACCTCGACCCTGTCCGCGCTGCCCGCGACCACGGCGCGGCCGATCTGCACGGAGAACGGCTGCTCGACGCGCACCTCACCCGCCCGCACGGCGGCGACGTATCCGGCGAGGCGACGGATCATGGCGTCCGCGCGGTCCTTGAGGACGCGGTCGGGCCAGGTGTCCGTGCCCGCGATCGCGGGCCAGCGCTCCTCGAGCGCGGCGGCGAGCTCGGCATGGGTGCCGCGGGGGAACGCCGCGGCGACCTCGTGCACCAGGGTGCCGAGGCTCTGCTTCTCGGAGGCCGCGGCACTGCCGCCGGCGGTCTCGAGCGCCCAGCGCAGCGGGCAGGTCTCGAGCGCCTCCAGCCGCGAGGGCGACACGCGCACCGGCGCCTCGTCCTCCCACATCGCGACGTCGGACGAGGGTGCGGGAACTCCGTGCCAGTCCTCGGGGTCCGCGCCGGCGACGCCCATCGCGGCGAGCCTCGCGAGCAGCTCGACGTGCGCGACCCGTCCCGCCCCCTGGGCCTCGACCGCTCCGGCGCGCACCGCGGCCACCGCAGACCTCAGGTCCGTCACGCGTGGCGTCGCGTCCGCGCGCACCGCCTCGACGCCCGCGGCCGCGGCCGCCCAGGCCAGGAACCGGGACGGCCTCTCGTCCTCGCCGTCGACGCACGTGAGCACCAGCCGCGTACGCGCACGCGACACGGCCACGGCGAAGGCGCGCGTCTCGTCATCCACGACGGCGCGGCGGGCGGCGCGCGCCCAGGCGGCACGAGCACGAGGCTCGAGCGGCACGGCCTCGGCGCGGCCGGCGATGATCTCCGCGAGCTGGTGCGCGCCCAGCACAGCGTCGCGCAGGCGCGTATCCGGCCACGCCCCCTCCTCGAGCCCCGCGACCACCGCGAGCTCCCACTCGCGGCCCGCCGCGGATGCGGGCGTGCAGAACGCGACGGCGTCCTCGACCCGCGCCGTCGCGCCCAGGGTGTCCGCGGCGAAGTCCTGGCCCTCGAGATGCTCCACGAACGACCCGACGGACGCCGACGGCATGCGCTCGACGTAGACGGCCGCGGCGCGCATCAGCGCGATCACGGCGTCCAGGTCGGCGTCGTCGCGCGCGGACCCGGCGAGCGCGGCCGCGCGCCAGTCGTCCGCGACGCCGAGCGCATCCCACACGGCCCACGCGACGGTCGCCGCGGTGCCCTCGTCCGCGGCGGCGGCGGTGCCGGCGGCCAGCGCCCGTGAGGCGCGTGCCGCGAGCCGCGCCTCGGGGATGCCGAGCGTGACCCAGCGCTCGGGCGCCTCGATCGCCTCCACGAGCAGCTCCGCGGACCCGCGGGCTCCCCCACCCCGCCGCTCCTCCTTCACGAGCGCGCGCCGCAGGCGCCGCATCGCCACCGGGTCGATGCCGACGATCCGCGAGCCGAGCAGCTCGACGGCCTCGGCCTCCTCCCATGGCGCGTCCTCGCCGCGAGCGTTCGCGGCGGCGCGACGCATGAGGGTGAGCAGCGGCGCGACCGCGGGTTCCGCGTGGAGCGCCGTGCCGTCGCCGAGCGTCTCGCAAGGGATGTCGGACGCCGCGAGGTCCGCCCGGATCTCGCGCAGGCGCGCGCTCGACCGCGCGATCACCACCATCTCCCCCCAGGGAACCTCGGGGCCGTCGAGCCCGTGACGGGCGCGCCGCAGCGCCTGGCCGATCGCGCGCGAGTGGGCGTGGCGGTGGGCGGCCACCAGGATGTCCACGCCCGGGTGCCCGGCAGCCGCGGCGACCGGGACACGCGCGGATCCGATCCCCGAGGTGCCGATCCGGCTCACGGCTGCGGCGGCGACGGCCGCGAGCGCCCCCGCCTGCCGGTGCCCGCCGCCGAGCCGCATCACCGTGGCGCCGAACCCTCCGGCCGCGGGCGCCGCGGTCGCGTTCGCGAGCACCGCCGGCACCGCGCCGCGATAGCCCTGCACCGCCTGGTCCGCGTTGCCCAGCAGCACCACGCGCGCACCCGCGCCGGCGAGCGCCCGCAGCAGCTCGATGCCGGCCTGGGTGAGATCCTGGGCGTCGTCGACCACGACGAGCGTCCAACCGGGCCGGTCCCCCGGCGCGTCCCAGCCGGCGAGCACGTCCGCGGCCTGCGCGACCACGACGGCGGGGTCGAATCGCGCACCCTGGTCCGGGGTGACGGAACGCCAGCCCAGGATCGCGTCGTACTCCTCCATGACGGCCGCCGCGGCGCGCCACTCGGGACGCCCGGCGGAGTCGCCGAGAGCGGCGAGATCTCCCGGCGTCAGCCCGGCCTCGCTCGCGCGCATGAGCAGGTCGCGCAGCTCCGCACGGAAGCCCGGCAGCCCGGTCGCCTCCGGCGGCACGGAGCCTCCCCAGTCGGGCGCGACGCCGAGCCCCGCGCGATGGCCCTCGAGCAGCTCGCGCAGGATCTGGTCCTGCTCGGCTCCCGTGACCAGCACGGGCGGCGGCTCGCCGAGCGCGGTCGCGTGGGCGGTGAGGATCGCGTGCGCCGCGGAGGCCGCGGTGCGCACCACCGGCGCGCCCACGGGCCTGTCGAGCCCGAGCGAGACCCGGTCACGCAGCCGCGCAGCCCCCTCGCGGGTGGCCGCGATCACCAGCAGCCGGTCGGGATCGGTGCCCCGGCGCGACGCTTCGAGCGCGAGCGCCGCGGCGAGCGCGGTCTTGCCCGAGCCCGGCGCGCCGACCACGACCAGGTGTCCGGCGTCGCCCGGACCCCGCGGCGCGAGGGCCCGCTCGAGCGCGGCCGACTGCGCCGCGTCCAGCGGCGGTAGCGGCGCCGGCGCGGCCGCCGGGAGGAGGCGCAGGTCGGTCATGCGCTCATCCCACCAGAAGGGTCCGACACGGGAGGCTCAGGCGGACTTCTTGGCGTCGGGGAACGGCCACGCGTTGACGGAGCAGGCCTTGGGCATGTCCGTCTGATCCACCATCACCTCGGCGCGCCCCGAGGAGCACGTCGCCGTGGGCTCGCCGAGCACGTGGCCCACACCGTGATTGAGCAGGTACGCGCGCGAGGCGCCGCGCTTGTCGCCGTAACGGTCGAGGCCCGCGGTCCAGTCGTAGATCGACACCGGGACGATGCCCTGCGCCACGCACGGCACCGCGGCGGACGCATCCGGGCTGGGGGACGCATCTCTCGCGGCGTCACCCGCCTCCGCCGCGTCCGTCCCCGCGTGGGCGTCGGGGCAGCGCGCGGCGACGGTCGCCGGCGAGGCGACCACCACGGTGACGTCCGCCGCGCCGTCGGTCAGCACGAACTGCAGGCGTCCCGCCGAGCCCCACCCCCGGTTGTCGTTGAGCGTGGTCATGACGAAGGAGACCAGGGCCTCCGGGTCGATGCTCACGCCGTCCTCGACGTCGACGCGGACCGAGCGGGTCGGGCCGTCCGCGGCGTCGGGCGACGCTGAGGCGCCCGCGGCGTCCGACGCGGTGGAGAAGGTGCCGGCCCCGGCCTCGGCGATGTCGGTGGTGACCACGCCGGCCGCGGCATCGGCGTCGTCGAGCCCGCGGGTGATGGGCTCGAGCGCGGGGAGCGTCACATCGGGTGCCGACGACTCGCTCGGCGACGCGGACGCGGTGGCCTCCGAGTCGGCGCTCCACGCGCGGTACCAGCCGGGTACCTGGCCCGTCACCCACCCGGCTCCGATGCCCAGCGCGAAGCACGCGACGAAGGTGGCGACGGTCACGAGGATGCCGGGAAGGGCGATTCCCCTGCCCGCGAACAGGCCTCCGGACCGCCGAGTCATCGCCCTAGGATAAGGGCAGACATCGGGCAACACGCGCATTGGAGGCGACCGTGGAGATCAGGATCGGCGTGCAGAACGTCTCGCGAGAGATCGCGATCGACACCGACATGACGGCCGACGCGGTCGCGGCGGCCGTGGCCGCGGCGATGGGCGGCGGCACGCTCGACCTCACGGACGCCAAGGGGCGCCGCGTGGTGGTCCCGGGCGCCTCGCTCGGCTACGTCGACATCGGCGAGGAGACCAAGCGCCGCGTCGGCTTCGGCGCGTAACGGTAGTCGCGAGAGGCCCCGGGGACGATGCGTTCCCCGGGGCCTCTCGCGCGTCCGGGGCGCCGCTGGCGCGGCGCGCGACGGGACGATGCGCCGGTCACCCGGCCCGCGCATCGTCCCCCGTCCCGGAGACGGTCCGCACCTCGGTGACGCCGCCGTCGACCTGGAGGCCCTTCCTGCGTGCGGCGCGCGCCCGCTCGCCGGCGGACCGCAGGCGGGGGTTGACGTACTCGTCGATGCCGAAGTTCACGAGCGACAGCGCCATGCCCAGCAGCGCGATGCACAGGCCGGCCGGGATGTACCACCACCAGTAGTCGGGGAAGGCGCCGTTCTGCTGCGCCCAGAACAGGATCGTGCCCCAGTTGAGGTTGGTGATGGGGATGACGCCGATGAACGCGAGCGTGGTGAGCCCCAGCACCGCGGCGGTGACGGTGCCCACGAAGCTGGACGCGATGATCGCGGTGAGGTTGGGCAGCATCTCGACGGCGATGATGCGCCACAGCTTCTCGCCGTTGGCCTTGGCGGCCTGAACGAAGTCCCTGTTGCGCAGCGACATCGTCTGCGCGCGCAGCACCCGGGCACCCCACGCCCAGCCGGTGATCGCGAGCACCCCCGCGATGAGCATGAGCGGCGGGTCCTCGTACTGCGAGGCCACGATGATGATGAGCGGGAGGCCGGGGATCACCAGGAACACGTTGGTGAGCGCGGACAGCGACTCGGATCGCCAGCCGGCGACGTAGCCGGCCACGACTCCGACGATCACGGCGACGAGCGTGGCGAGGACGCCCGCGAGGAAGCCGACGACCAGCACGCCGCGGGTGCCGTAGACGATCTGGCTGAACACGTCCTCGCCCATGTGGGTGGTGCCCAGCCAGTGCGCGGCGGACGGCGGCTGGCGCAGCGCCATGAAGTCCTTCTCGAGCGGGTCGTACGGCGCGATCAGCGGTGCGAGCACGGCGACGACCACGAAGACGCCCAGGATCGCGAGGCCCGCGAGGGACTTGCCGTTGCGGAACATCGCGAAGGACTGCCCGATGCGCGGGGCCCGGCGTGGCCGTTGCGGCTCGGTGGCGCTGGCGTCGTCGGTCGGGGCGGTCGCGGGTGCGGTGGTGAGCGACATGTCAGGACTCCATCTGGCGCGTGCGCGGGTCGAGGGCCGCGTACGCCACGTCGGCGAGGATGTTGGCGACGAGCACGGCGAGGGTGATCACCAGGAACAGGCCCTGCATCAGCGGGTAGTCCTTGGCGCTCGTGGCGTCGAGCAGCAGCTTGCCCACGCCGGGGTAGGAGAACACGAGCTCCATGACGAGCGTGCCGCCCACGATGAAGCCGAGCGCGAGCGCGAAGCTCGACAGCTGCGGCAGCACCGCGTTGCGCGACGCGTAGTGCGTGAGGACGCGGCGCTGGCGCAGGCCCTTGGCCTGCGCGACGGTGACGTAGTCCTCGTCGAGCACGGTGATCATCATGTTGCGCATGCCGAGCACCCAGCCGCCGAGCGACGCGACCACGATGGTGAGCGCCGGGAGCGTGCCGTGCGCGATGACCTGGCCGATGAAGTCCCACGACCACTCGGGCTGCGATCCCTTGTCGTAGGCATGCGACGCGGGGAACCAGCCGAGCGTGGTGGAGAACACCGCGATGACGATGAGCCCCATCCAGAAGTACGGCACGGTCGAGAAGAACGTCGCGAACGGGACCGCCCAGTCGGCGCGCGAGCCGCGCCTCCAGCCGATCACGGAACCGAGCGACGTGCCGATGAGGAAGCTCAGCACGGTCGCGATGCCCACCAGGCCCAGGGTCCACGGCAGCGCGGACGCGATCACCGCGGACACCGGCGCGAGACCGTTCGAGATGGACACGCCCAGGTCGCCGGAGAACAGCAGGCCCCAATAGTCGAGGTACTGCTGGAGCATCGACTTGTCGGAGTCGAGCCCGAACAGCGTGGTGAGCGACTCGATCGACTCCGGACTGACCTTGCCCTGGTTGCGCGCGAGGTACGCGGAGATCGGGTCGCCCTTCATCAGCCGTGGCAGGAAGAAGTTGATGGTGATCGCCGCCCACGCGGTGAACAGGTAGAACGCCATGCGGCGCAGGATGAATCTCACGTCAGCTCCTCAGGCTCGCGGTGCCGGCGGGCCCGGCGAAGTGCCGGTCCGGGTCCGGGGACGCGTCGCGCAGCGCGCGGGTGTACTCGTGCTGGGGATCGAGGATCACGCCGTCGGCGTCCCCGCGCTCCACCACCACGCCGTGGTGGAGCACCATGATCCGGTCGGAGAAGTGCCGGGCGGTCGCGAGGTCGTGCGTGATGTAGAGGACGCCCAGGTTCGACTCGCGCTGCAGGTCGGCGAGCAGGTTGAGGACGCCGAGCCGGATGGAGACGTCGAGCATCGACACGGGCTCGTCCGCGATCAGCAGCTCGGGGCGCGACGCGAGCGCGCGGGCGATCGCGACGCGTTGCCGCTGGCCTCCCGACAGCTCGTGGGGGCGCCGGTCGACGGTCGCGGAGGGGTCGAGCCGCACGCGCTCGAGCAGCGCCATCACCTCGGACTCGACCTGGTCCTTGGGGACCACCTTGTCGAGCCGCAGCGGCCGCTCGAGGTGGTGACGGATGGTGTGGTACGGGTTGAGCGAGGCGAACGGATCCTGGAAGACCATGCGCACGCGCTGGCGGTAGCGGCGCAGGCCGGGGCCACGATGCGGGATCGGCTTGCCGTCGAGCAGCACCTCCCCCGTGGTCGCCCGCTCCAGCTGGGTGAGGATCTTCGCGATGGTCGACTTGCCGGAGCCCGACTGCCCGACGAGCGCGATGGTCTGGCCCGACTCGAGCGAGAAGCTCACGTCGTCGAGCGCGAGCATGTCGCCCGCGCCGCGCACCTTGTACCGCTTGGTGACGTTCCTGAACTCGAGCGTGGTCATCGCGCGACCTCCTTCCGGGCGCCCGAGGCGACCCGCGCATCGTCCCCGCGCACGAAGCCGCCGCGGTCCCCGGTGAGGCTGGGGAACGAGGACAGCAGGCGGCGGGTGTACTCGTGCTGCGCGTCGCGGTAGATCCGCTCGGCCGTGTCGATCTCGACGATCCGGCCGTCCTTCATCACCGCGATCCGGTCGGAGATCTCGAGCAGCAGCGGCAGGTCGTGAGTGATGAAGATGACGGAGAAGCCCAGCTCCTCACGCAGCTCGGAGATCTGGCGGAGGATCCCCCGCTGGACCAGGACGTCGAGCGCGGTGGTCGGCTCGTCCATGATCATGAGCTGGGGCCGCAGCGCCATCGCCATGGCGATCATCACGCGCTGGCGCATCCCTCCGGAGAGCTCGTGCGGGTAGCTCTTGACCCGGTCGCGGCCCACTCCGACGATGTCGAGCAGCCGCGCGCACTCGTCGCGGCGCTCCGCCTTGCCCATGGAGGGGCGGTGCGTGGTGAAGACGTCCTCGAGCTGGTCGCCGATCCGTGTCACCGGGTTGAGCGCGTTCATCGCGCCCTGGAACACCATCGACACCTTGTCCCACCGGAACGCGCGCAGCTGCTCGGGCGTGAGCGCGTTGATGTCGACGTCGCTGCCGGACTCGTCGTGGAACACGGTGTGCCCGCCGGTGATGACGGCCGGCGGCTTGAGGAGCCGCTGGATGCCGTACGCGAGCGTGGTCTTGCCGCAGCCGGACTCGCCGGCGAGCCCGAGGATCTCGCCGCGGCGCAGCTCGAGCGAGACGTCGCGGACGGCCTCGACCGGCGGGTCGACGTCGTAGGTGACGCTGAACCCGGAGACGGTCAGCAGGGTGTCGGAGGTCAAGGGTGGCTCCTCGGATGATGCGGGTGAAGCGGGTGGTGCCGGCGGGGCCGGGGCGATCGCCCCGGCCCCGCCGGTCCGTCCGGGTGGGTCAGCTCGCGGGCTCGAGGCTCGTGAGGATGAGCACCGAGGTCGGCTGCGTCGGGTCGGCGTTGACGTACGGGTCCTCGTCCGAGGGCCAGCCGACGTAGTTGCGGGTGTTGAACTCGCTGATGAACGGGCGGGTGCCGATCGGCATCGCCGGGACATCCTCGACGAAGATCTGCTGGACCTTCTCGAGGGCCGCGGTCCGGTCCGCGTCGTCGGTCGCGTTGGCGTACGCGTTGAGCGCGTCCGTCGCCTCGGGGTTGTCGTAGCGCCCGAAGTTGTTGTTCGCGGCCTCGCCCACCGGCATGAGCCAGCGGCCGTCCATGATGTTGGAGTAGATGTCGTACGGCGTCGCGCCCGTGTCGGTCCAGTGCAGGATCGCCTGGAAGTCGCCGTTGGACTTGTCCGCCCACCAGGTGTCGACGTCGGGGGTGTCGACCTTGGCGTCGACGCCGAGCGCCTTGACCTCGTCGGCGATCAGCGAGATGCCGGTGACGTAGTCGTTCCAGCCCTGCGGCACCTGGAGGGTGAACTCGACGTCCGTGCCGTCCGGGTCGACCAGCTGGTCGCCGCTCCACGTGTAACCGGCGTCCTCGAGGACGGCCTTGGCGCCCTCGACGTCGACCGCGTACTCCTTGCCCTGGTACTCGGCGTTGATGAACGGGTCGCCGGCCGGGGTGGGCAGGCCTGTGACCGAGGTGAGCAGCGGCACGCCGCCCTCGCGCGCGATCGCCTGGTGCTGCGTGCGGTCGACCACCATGTTGACGGCCTGGCGGAACGCCACGTCGTCGAACGGCTTGGTGGTGGTGTTGACGTACATGGTGTCGATGCCGAGGCCGGCGGGCGCCCAGTAGACGTTGTGGTCGGCGTCCTTGTCGAGGTACGCCGACTGGACGTTGGGGATGAACGCCTGCGCCCAGTCCGCGTCGCCGCTCGCGAGCGCCGTGGTCAGCGCCGTGTTGTCGTTGTAGGAGACGTAGTAGAGCGTCGGCACGGCGAGCTCGCCGCCCCAGTAGTCGGTGCGGGCGTCCAGCTGCACGCTCTGCGAGGAGAAGCTCGTGAGCGTGTACGGGCCGGTGCCTACCGGCTCGAGGTTGGTCTCGGTGGTGGGGTCGGCGACGCCCTCCCACACGTGCTTCGGGACGATGAGCTTGTGCAGCACCTTGTCCTGCTTGACGTACATGGGGTTCGCGAAGCTCAGGGTGACGGTGTCGCCCTCGGTCGCGACGGAGGTGAGTCCGAGCGCGGCGGAGTCGAGCTCCGGGTGGTCGATGAACAGCTGGAACGTGAATGCGATGTCCTCGGCGGTGAAGTCCTCACCGTCGCTCCACTTGACGCCGTCGCGCGCGGTGAGGGTGACGGAGGTGTAGTCGTCCGACCACGCGATGTCGCTCGCGAGCCACGGCTTCACGTCCTGCGACGGGTCGACCAGGTTGACGATGGCGAGCGGCTCGAGGAGCGCGTTGATGTAGCCGAGCTTGAGCGCCGACGAGTCCCCGATCCACGGGTTGTTCGACTCGGTCGTGATGGCGCCGTCGGGCTTGGCGATGGTGAGCGGCGCGCCGGGCGTGGCGACCGAGCCGCCGCCGCTCTCGGACGGGTCGTCGGTGGCCTCTCCGCCGCCGGCGCACGCCGCGAGCGCGAGGGTCGTGGCCACGGACAGGGCCACCAGCGAGGACTTCCTCATCCTCTTTCTCCTTCTGTGATGTGACGCCGGCCTGCCGCCGGCGGTCGCTTGACCTCGTTGTCAGTCCGCCCTGGGGGCGGGGAGCCGCGTGCTAGCCGTCCCTCCTCACCGGTTCGGGCGCCTCGAGCCGGACCGCGGTGTCCAGCCTGAGGTCGCGCACGGAGCGCCCGACGCGGAGACGGTACTCGCCGTTGGGCAGCGCCCAGGACGCCGCCTCCGCATCCCACACCTCGAGACGCCGGCGCGCGACGGGGACGCGCGCACGGACGGTCTCGCCGGGCCGTGCGTGCACGGCCACGAATCCGCCGAGCCACCGCACGGGGCGCTCGTGCGCTCCCGCCGGGGCCTCGACGTACACCTGGATCACCTCGCGACCCTCACGGTCGCCGGTGTTGGTGACCGCCACGTCGACCTCGACGCCGCCGTCGGGGGCGGGCGCCGCGGCGACGTCGTCGTAGCGCCAGCCCGTCCACCCGAGGCCATGGCCGAACGGCGCGGCGGGCGTCGCGCCCGAGCGCTCCCAGCCGCGGTACCCCACGTGCACGCCGTCGTCGTAGGAGAGGCTCCCCGCGTCCGGGACCGCGTGGGGCACGGGCACGTCGTCGGCGGACGCGGGGAGGGTCCACGGGAGCCGACCGGCCGGCTCGACGGCCCCGGCGAGCACGTCGGCGAGCGCGTGGCCCGCCTCCTGCCCGGGGAACCACGCCCAGATGACGGTGCGCGCGCGGTCGAGCCACGGCAGCAGCACGGGCGCGCCGGCGTTGATCACGATCACGGCGTCGGGTGCGACGTCAAGCACGCGTGCGACCAGCTCGTCCTGGCGGCCGGGCAGGGCGAGGGTGGTGCGGTCCCAGCCCTCGGACTCCGACTCCTCGTTGGTGCCGACCACCACGACCGCGAGGTCCGCCGCGCGGGCGGCCTCGACGGCCGCCTCGATCTCCTGATCCGCGGTGGGCCCGGGGAGCGCATGGCGCGGCTCTGCGCGCACGAAACGGCCGTAGCCGCCCGCGTCGATCACGCCGAGCGTCGCGAGGATCTCGATCTCGCGCGCCTCCGCGACCGCGACGTCGACCTCGATTCCGGCGGGGTTGTTCACCGAGGAGTCGAGCACGCAGTCGACGCCCACCGCGGCCTCGCTCGCGGAGGCCTCGACGCCGTCGATGACGATCCGGTGGGCTCCCACGGTGCCCACGGAGAGCCGGTGCACGCCGGGCTCGTCGAGGCGCACCCGGATGCGCAGCTCCGCGCTGCGCGCATGCGGGTGGAGGTCCTTGTCCCAGCCCGCCCAGGAGCTCGCGTCGGTGCGCGAGAGCTCGATCCCCGCATCGTCCCGCTGCACCAGGGTGGCGGCACCTCGCGCCGCGACGTCGAGGCGCGGCGCGAAGGCGCGCGGGTCGCCGCCGCGCTCGAGGACGATGCGCGCGTCGGGCCAGCGCACGGCGAGACCTTCGGCGGGGGTCGCCACGTGCGCGGGGTGGACGGTCGAGGAGCCGCCGCCGAGGACGTGAGGCCGGGCGGCGTTGGCACCGATCAGCGCGATGGTCGTGGGGGCCGGCCGGTCCCAGGGCGCGACGCCCTCGCGTCGGAGCACCACCATGGACGATGCGGCGGCGCGGCGGACCAGCGCGCGGAGGTCGGCCGCGTGGGTCACCGGGGCGGGCTCCGCGCCGAGCGCGCCCACGCGGTGGGCGAGCAGGAGGAGGCGCGCGACCTTGTCGTCGATCTCGCGCTCGCTCACGCGGCCGGCCTCGACGGCGGCGAGGAGGCGCTCGGCCCAGGGGCCGCCGGGCCCCGGCATGACGAGGTCGAGCCCTCCGTTCGCGGCGGCGGTCGCGGTGCGTGTGGCCTCCCAGTCGGAGACCACGACGCCGTCGAAGCCCAGCTCGTCCTTGAGGATGTCGACCACCAGGTGGCGGTGCTCGGTCATGGGCGCGGCCTCGATGCCGTCGTCGGCGCCGTTGTACGCGGCCATCACCGACCAGACGCCGGCGCGGACCGCGTCCTCGAACGGCGCGAGGTAGACCTCGCGCAGGGCCTGCATCCCGACGCGCGAGACGTACGTGGTGCGCTCGGTCTCGGAGTCGTTGGCGAGGTAGTGCTTCATGCACGCGCCCACGCCCTGGTCCTGGATCCCGGAGGCCACGGACACGCCGATCGCGGAGGTGAGGAACGGGTCCTCGGAGAAGCATTCGAAGTGCCGCCCGCCCACCGGGGTGCGCTGGAGGTTGACCTGCGGTGCCAGCACCACGTCGACGCCGTGATCACGCGCCTCGCGCCCGAAGGCCTGGCCCACCTCGAACGCGAGCGCGACGTCCCAGGTGGCCGCGACGGCGCTGGGCGTGGGGAACAGGATCGAGGTCGCCCCCTCGACCTCACCGAGCCCGCGGACCCCGACGGGCCCGTCCGAGAAGGTCACGGGTCGCAGGCCGATCCCGGGCAGCGCGTGGAGGTGCCACATCGAGCGGCCGGTGAGGAGGCGCACCTTGTCCGCGAGGGGAAGCGCGCGCGCCGCCGCACGGCAGTCGGCGAGAGTGGCGAACGCCTCGGGGGCGGTCAGCGACGGCGTTGTCACCGGTGGAGCTCCTCATCATCGAGCGGACTCGCACCCTCGAGAGGGCGCCGGCCCCGCGGTGGGGGCCTCTGGCGCTAGAACTTACAATGCTGTCAGTAACAATTTCAAACCGGCGCGGCGAAGTGTTGCCGTTCCGTGACCTGCGGCGGTGCGCGATACCCTCCACGGCACCTGCGTAGAGTGGGGCGCAGACCGCGACGACGGCCCGGCCCCGCGACCGCCGCAGGTCGCGTGCGCGGCCATCCGCGCTGGTGCAGGCGATGAAGCGGAGCGAGGGTGAGCATGGCGACCACACGACGGCGATCCGGTCCCCGGCCGGAGACGGCCGCACGCCGTCGCGAGATCCTGCAGGCCGCGCTCGAGATCTTCGGCCAGAAGGGCTACAACAACGGCCCGCTCGCGGAGATCGCCGAGCAGGTCGAGATGACCCACGCCGGGATCCTCCACCACTTCGGCTCCAAGGACAGGCTGCTGGTCGAGGTGCTGCGCTACCGCGACGAGTCCGACGTCGAGGGGCTCGACGAGCAGCACATCCCCGGTGGCACCGAGCTGTTCCGCCACCTGGTGCGCACCGCGTTCGCCAACGAGGAGCGGCCCGGCATCGTGCAGGCGTACGCCGTGCTGTCCGCGGAGTCCGTGACGGACGGCAACCCCGGCCGCGCCTACTTCGAGGAGCGGTACACGACCCTGCGCGGAGAGGTCGCCGACGCGCTGCGCGAGATGTGTGCGGAGCGCGGCATCGACTCCCCCGACACCGTCGCACGCGCCTCCGCGTCCGTGCTGGCGGTCATGGACGGCCTCCAGGTGCAGTGGCTGCTCGACCGCGACAACGTCGCGCTCGCGGAGGCGTCCCGCTTCGCGATCGACGCGATCGTCACCGCCGTCCTCGACCCCCGCCCGTCCCCGCTCGGGGACGATCTCCCCTGACCGCGGGCGCGGGCGGCGACGCGCGCATCGTCCCTCCCTACCGCCGGGATACGGCATCCCGGTACACTGTGTCCTGACCCGGGGCTGACCGGTCGTCATGTGAAACGCGGTACCGCTGAAGACAGCGATGCGCCGCCGAAGAGGATGATTCGCGATCGGCTGCCCGCCACAGGCGCCTCGCGCGCCCCCGAATTCATCGGAGCACCATGACAGAGACGCACGCCAGCGTGCAGACGCCCGACAAGACGTTCGCCGACTACGCGGTCGACCACCGCATCGTCGAGGCGCTCGCCGACAAGGGCATCACCACCCCGTTCCCCATCCAGGCGATGACCCTCCCGGTCGCGCTCGCCGGCCACGACATCATCGGCCAGGCGAAGACCGGCACCGGCAAGACCCTCGGCTTCGGCATCCCCGCGCTCCAGCGCACCGCGGCTCCCGGCGAGGAGGCGTACGAGGCCCTCGGCGACGCGCAGGGCAAGCCCCAGGCGCTCATCGTCGCCCCCACCCGCGAGCTCGCGGTCCAGGTGGCCACCGACCTCGAGGCCGCGTCTCGCAAGCGCGCCGTGCGGATCGTGCAGATCTACGGCGGTCGCGCGTACGAGCCGCAGATCGAGGCCCTCCAGAAGGGCGCGGACGTGATCGTCGGCACCCCCGGCCGCATGATCGACCTGCTCAACCAGGGCCACCTGGACCTGCGCTTCATCAAGACCGTGGTGCTCGACGAGGCCGACGAGATGCTCGACCTGGGCTTCCTGCCCGACGTCGAGAAGCTGCTCGCCGCGACCCCGGCGTCGCGCCACACCATGCTGTTCTCGGCCACCATGCCGGGCGCCGTGGTCGCGCTCGCGCGCCGCTACATGACCCAGCCCACGCACATCCGCGCCGCGGACCCCGACGACGACGGCGCCACCGTCAAGGCCATCAAGCAGGTGGTCTACCGGGCGCACGCGCTCGACAAGGTCGAGGTCCTCGCGCGCATGATGCAGGCCAACGGCCGCGGCCTCACCGTGGTGTTCGCGCGCACCAAGCGCACCGCCGCGAAGGTCTCGGACGAGCTGCGCGAGCGCGGCTTCGCCGCCGGCGCGATCCACGGCGACCTGGGCCAGGGCGCCCGCGAGCAGGCGCTGCGCGCGTTCCGCACCGGCAAGATCGACATCCTGGTCGCGACCGACGTCGCCGCCCGCGGCATCGACGTCGAGGACGTCACCCACGTGGTCAACTACCAGTGCCCCGAGGACGAGAAGACGTACCTCCACCGCATCGGCCGCACGGGCCGCGCGGGCAAGACCGGCACCGCCGTGACCTTCGTGGACTGGGACGACATCCCGCGCTGGTCGCTCATCGACAAGTCGCTCGACCTGGGCTACCCCGAGCCGCAGGAGACGTACTCCACGTCGCCGCACCTGTTCGAGGACCTCGACATCCCCGAGGGCACCAAGGGCCGCCTGCCGCGCGACAAGCGCACCCGCGAGGGCCTCGAGGCGGAGACGCTCGAGGACCTGGGCGAGACCGGCAAGCACACCGGCGGTTCCGGCCGCTCGGGTGGCTCGCGCGACGGCGGCCGCGGCGGTTCGCGCTCCGGCTCGGGCGAGCGCTCGGGCTCGGGCGAGGGCCGCTCGCGCGGCGGGCGCAACCGTCGCCGCTCGGGCTCCGGCGAGGGCTCGGGCGAGGGCTCGTCGCAGCCGCGCGAGCCGCGCGCCGAGCGTCCCGCGGGCGAGTCCGCCCCGACCGAGGGCGGCGAGGCGAAGCCGCGTCGCAGCCGCAACCGCCGCCGTCGCCGCTCCGGTGGCGCGGGCGGCGGCGCCGGTGAGGGCGCGCCGCAGGCGCAGCCGGCCGGCGAGTAGCGGTCAGCAGTCATGGAAGGGGCGGGATCCATCACGGATCCCGCCCCTTCCGCCGTCTGCGGGTGAGGCGCCGTCAGCTGGCGACGCGTGCCGCGCGTCCGTCGAGCTCGACGACGTCGCCCTCGTGCAGCTGACGTCCGCGGCGCACGTCGACCTCGCCGTTCACGGTGACCAGACCGTCCGCGATGACCTCCTTGGCCTCGCCCCCGGTGTCGACCAGGCCCGCGAGCTGGAGGAACTGACCGAGCCGGATCATGTCGCCGGCGATCGGGACGTCGTGGAGCGGAGCGCGTGAGGCCATGCCCGCATGATAGGTCGGCGGGCCGCCGGACCCGCGCCGGCGCCCCCGCTACCCCCGCTGCGCCTCGAGCGCCTCGAACGCCTCCACCGAGGTGAGGTTCTCCCCCAGCCGGTTGAGCTTGCCTGTCCCGTGGTAGTCGGATGACCCGGTGCGGATGAGCCCGTGCCGTTCCGCGAGCGCGGCCAGGCGCGCGACCGCCTCCGCGTCGTGGTCGCGGTGGTCCACCTCGAGCCCCGCGAGCCCGGCCTCCGCGAGCGATGCGATCACGCGGTCCGGGACCACCCTGCCGCGTGCGTGCGCGGCGGGGTGGGCGAACACCGGGACCCCGCCGGCGGCGCGGATCGCGCGCACCGCGTCGTGCACGTCGGGCGCGTAGTGGTGCACGTAGTACGGGGAGCTGTTGTGCAGGACCTCGGCGAACACCTCGTCGCGGCGCGCGAAGTGGCCGCGCGCGACCAATGCGTCGGCGATGTGCGGCCGGCCCACGGTGGCCGCGTCGCCCGCGTGCGTCACCACGTCCTCCCACTCGAGCGCGTAGTCGACGGCGATCCGCTCGACCATGGTGCGGGCCCGCCCCACGCGCGCCTCCCGCGTGAGCGCCAGGATCTCCGCGAGCGCCGCGTCCTCAGGGCGCGGCCACAGCGCGAGCATGTGGATCGACACCCACCGGTCCTTCGCGGACACCTCGATCCCGGGCACGAACCTCAGGCCCAGACTCTCCGCCTCGGCCGCGGCCTCCTCCCAGCCGTCCACGGCGTCGTGGTCGGTGAGCGCCACCACGTCGAGACCCGCCTCCGCGGCCTCGCGCATCACCTGGGCGGGTGTGCCCGTGCCGTCGGAGACGGTCGAGTGGGTGTGGAGGTCGATGCGCACGCGCCCAGTATCGCCCCCGCCCGGGGGACGATGCGGCGGGAACCCGGGCGGCGCATCGTCCCGCCGCCGCCGTGCGACCATTGCCGGGTGACTGAGAAGGACGAGACCAACAAGGCCCGCACCACCCGCCCGTCGACCCAGGAGTTCAAGGACTTCATGGGGGCGCACTGGGCGCCGCACGAGGACGTCGAGGTGACGCGCATCGCCGCCGCCCCGTACGCCGCCGAGCGCCGAGCGCGCCTGAGCGCCCGCTTCCGCGGCGAGCGGATCGTGGTGCCCGCGGGCGAGCTCAAGACCCGCGCCAACGACACCGATTACCGCTTCCGCCCGTCGAGCGACTTCACCTACCTCACCGGCCTGGGGATCGACCACGAGCCCGGCGCGATCCTGGTGTTCGAGCCGCGCGAGGGCTCCGACGAGGGGCACGACGTCACGCTGTACCTGGTGCCGCCGGCGCAGCCCGGCGACGAGGGCTTCTACTCGGACCCGGCTGCGGGCGAGTTCTGGATCGGCCGCCGTCCCGGCCTCGCGGAGTTCGCCGCGATGACCGGCATCGCGACCGAGGCGCTCAAGGACCTGCCCGAGGGCGTCGCGACCGCCGACCAGCCCGCCGAGGCGGTCCGCATCGCGCTCGCCGAGGCGCGGTTCGTCAAGGACGAGTACGAGATCCAGCAGCTCCGCGACGCCGTCGACGCGACCATCGCGGGCTTCGAGCGCGTCATCCCCGAGCTGCCCCGCGCGGTGGCCCACAAGCGCGGCGAGCGCGTGATCGAGGCGACGTTCGACGGCCACGCGCGCGAGGAGGGCAACGCGGTGGGCTACGAGACCATCGCCGCCGCCGGCCCGCACGCGACCACGCTCCACTGGATCACCAACACCGGCCAGGTGCACGAGGGCGACCTGCTGCTCCTCGACGCCGGCGTCGAGGTGGAGAGCCTCTACACCGCGGACGTCACCCGCACCTTCCCGATCTCCGGCCAGTACACGGCGACCCAGCGGCGCGTCTACGAGATCGTGCTCGAGGCCGCCGACGCCGCGTTCGCGATCGTGCGGCCGGGGATCCGCTTCCTCGACGTGCACCTCGCCGCGATGGAGGTCATCGAGCAGCGCCTCACCGAGTGGGGCATCGCGCCCGCGCAGGAGGACCCCGAGTCCAAGCTGTACCGCCGCTGGATGGTGCACGGCACCTCGCACCACCTGGGCCTCGACGTCCACGACTGCGCGGAGGCCAAGCGCGAGCTCTACCTCGAGGGCGTGCTCGAGCCGGGCATGGTGTTCACCATCGAGCCGGGCCTGTACTTCCAGGAGGGCGACCTGGTCGCGCCCGAGGAGCTGCGCGGCATCGGCGTCCGCATCGAGGACGACATCCTGGTGACCGCCGACGGCGCGGAGAACCTCTCCGCGGCGCTCCCCCGCGACCCCGACGAGGTCGAGGCCTGGATGGCGCGCCTCGCGCGCTGAGTTGTTCCGTGCTGTTCACGGCGCGCCCTTCCTGACGGGAGGGCGCGCCGTGTGTCTCTGCCGCTCTACGTGCGACGATGCGCCGGCGAGCGAGTCGCGACGGCGGACGATGCGGTGGGGCCGGTGGGCCCTCGCCACCCTTTTCGTGCTCGCGCCCGCGGTGTCCGTGGGCTCTTGCTCAGACCCCGCGGACCCAGTTGCATCGTTCGGCGAGGCGCACCTCGCGTCGCCGCTCGTGCCGATCCTCGAGACCTACTACCCCGTCACGCTCGAATAGGTCACGGGCCGGTCGTTGCTCGAACCGCCGCGGAGCGTTGACGGCTGGCGGAGATGCCCCACGCGCGCGACAGCCGCTGGGCGGCGACCGCGAGCGCCGCCCCCACCGCGCCGCCGATGGCCGCGAGGATGACGTCATCGATGTCGACGGAGCCGAGCGCGAACGCGAACTGGACGGTCTCGACAACGAGCGCCGTCGCCGTCGCCCACGCCAGCCCCGCGATCCACGAGACTCTCCGTGCCGCGAGCGTCCCAAGGAAGCCGACCGGGACGAGCATGAGCGCGTTGCCGTAGATCTGCCAGCGAGGACCAGGCAACAGGTGCGGGTCCGTCCAGAGCTCCGAGATCGAGCGGAGCGGCACCAGGTTGATCCAGCCCGCCGAGGCGACCCGTCCCGATGACCGCAGGATGGTGACCGACGCGATCACGAGCAGCACCGCGGCGAGCAGGATGCGCGCGGCGCCGGCACGGTCGAGCCCGCCGCGCCGCACGAGGATCGCGACCGCGAACGCGGCCACCACAGCCGCGCCGACCGCGAGCTCGACGAGCGGCAGCGGGACGGTGCGGAGGATCTCGGTCACACTCGGACCCTAGCCGCCGCCGCGTATCGTCCCTGGCTTCGACACAGGTCACGGCCACCTCTGCTTCCGCTGCGTCGGCGGGGGCGGCGAACGGGCATAGGGTGCCGTTTCGCTGCGTTGCACCCCCGGACCCCCGCACCATCCTCAGAAGGACCCCGCCATGCCCCTCGCCCTGTCCGTGCTCGACCTCGCCTTCATCCGTCCGGGCGGCAGCGCCGCCGAGAGCCTCGCGCACTCGGTCGAGCTGGCCCGGGCCGCGGAGCGCTCGGGCTACGGCCGCGTCTGGTACGCCGAGCACCACGGCATGGCGACCATCGCGTCCTCCGCGCCGGCGGTGGTGATCGCGCACGTCGCGGCGCACACCTCGACCATCCGGCTGGGTGCCGGCGGCGTCATGCTGCCGCACCACTCGCCGCTGGTGGTCGCGGAGCAGTTCGGCACCCTGGCGGAGCTCCACCCCGGGCGCATCGACCTGGGGCTGGGCCGCGCGCCCGGCGGCGACCGTGCCGTGTTCGCCGCGCTGCGCCGCACGCCCGAGGCCTCGGACCGCTTCCCGCAGGACGTGGTCGAGCTGCAGGGCCTGCTCGCGGGGGAGGCGCGCGCGGACGGCGTGGTCGCGACCCCCGGCGCCGGCACGCATGTGCCGCTGTACGTGCTGGGATCCTCGCTGTTCGGCGCGCAGCTCGCCGCGCAGCTGGGCCTTCCCTACGCGTTCGCGTCGCACTTCGCGCCGCAGGCGCTCGAGGAGGCCGTCGCGCTGTACCGCGGCACCTACCGGCCGTCCGCGGCGCACCCGGAGCCGTACGTGATCGCGGGCGTCAACGTGGTCGCGGCCGAGGACGGGGACGATGCGCGGGCCCAGTTCACCGACGCCCGTCGCCAGCGCGTGCGAGCCATGATCAGCCGCGGCGCGGCCTCCGTGAGCTACTCCGACGAGGAGATCGACGCGTTCCTCACCACCCCGCAGGGCGCCGGCATCGCGGCGATGATGTCGAAGGTCGCGGTGGGCACGCCCGGCGAGGTGCGCGCGGGCCTCGAGGCCTTCGCCGCCGAGGCGCGCGCGGACGAGCTCATCACCGTGCACCCGTCGCTCGACCCCGAGGCGCGGATCCGCTCCGTGGAGCTCGCGGGTGCTGCCCTGCGTCACCCCGGAGACTCCCAATGACACTTGTGGCTGAAGTGACGCCCGTCACCTGGTGAGGCTGTCACATCCTTCACGCGAGGAACATCGCGTCACAAGTGACATTGGGATTCGTCAGGCGGCGCGCTCCGCGAGGGTCTTGATGCCCAGCCGCATCTCCTCCGGCGGCAGGTAGAACGGCAGCCGGAACCGGTCCGCTCCCGCGCCGGGCACCACGGAGAACGCGGCGCCGGCTACCACGGGCACGCCGGCACGGTCGGCGCGCTCCGCGAACCGCTCGGCGGACACGCCGGGCATGCGCACCCACAGCGAGGGCCCGCCGGTGGGCACCACCACCTCCCAGTCGAGGCCGGCGTCCGCGATCGCGGCGAGCGTCGCGTCCAGCGACTCGCGCAGGGTCTCGAGCCGCCACGCCCGCGTGTCCTCGAATCGCTCGCTCAGCAGCCGCGCCCCGATCCGCTGGAACAGCGCGGGGCTGCCCAGGTCCATCGCGGCGCGGCGGTGGCGCAGCTGCGCGGCGAGCGTCGCGTTGGTGTGCAGCCAGCCGATGCGCAGCCCGCCCCAGAACACCTTGGACAGCCCGCCCACCGTGACCACGGACGCGCGGGTGCCCAGCGCGGCGAGCGGGCGCGGCGTCTCGCCGGACAGCGCGAGGTCGGCGAGGGTGCGGTCGTCGATCACCGTGGTGCCGGCGTCCGCCGCTGCGTCGAGGAGGCGCACCGCGTCGGCGGCCGCGACCGCCGTGCCGGTGGGGTTGTTGAACGTGGTGAGGTACGCGAGGTCGGGAGCGGCCGCGCGCAGCAGCTTGGCGGCGCCGTCGACGTCGAGGCCCGTGGCCGTCATGGGCAGCGCGAAGGGCCGCGAGCCGGCCGCCGCGATCGCGTCGAAGACCCCGGGGTACGTCACGGCCTCGAGCGCGACCGGCGTCGCCGAGGTCGCGAGCGCCGTGACCGCGAGCCACAACGCCTGCTGCGCGCCCGCGGTCACCACGATCTCGTCCGGCCGCGCGGGGATGCCCTGCGCGCGCAGGTGATCGGTGATCGCGAGCGTGAGGTCGCGGTCGCCCAGCGCGGCGTAGCCGTTGCCCAGCGCCGCCCGCCCGTCGAGCAGCTCCTCCGGCCGCGCAAGCGCCTCCGACACCGCGGGCGCGGGCGGCGGCGAGGCGGTGTTGAGCGCCACGAGCGGCAGCTCCTGGCCCACCAGGATCCTCGAGAAGCGGTCCTGCGCCGTGAGCGCGGAGACCCCGCGCGAGCGCATCCCGAGCCGCGGGGCGGCGCCCGGGGACGCCTCGAGCCAGCCCTGGTCGCGCAGCCGCTGGTAGGCCGCCGTCACCGTGTTGCGCGACAGGTGGAGCTGCGTGGCCAGCGCGCGTTCTGACGGCATGCGCGCCCCGTGCTCGAGCGATCCGGCCTCCGCGAGCGCCACGATCGCGTCCGCGAGCTGCTGGTAGAGCGGTCCGGTGCCCGACTTCCAGTGGTCGAGCACGCCGCTGAGCTGGTCGGCCGTGGTGCGCATGGGGCCATTCCACCCCGAGGTGGCACCCTCAAGCAAGTGCCAGTGGCACCTCGAGCGGCCCTTCCGACAGGGGGCCAGTCGTCGGAGGCTGGGGTCATGAGCACCGTCGACCTCACCCCGGCCCTCACCAGCCCTCGCGCGCTCGCCTCCACGCGCGAACGGATCGCGCTCGTCACCGAGGCCGCGCGGAGGGCGGGCTCGTACCTCGCCGGCGCCGCGCATCGTCCCGTCGCGCCCGGGCCCGAGGCGGTCGCCGCCCTCGACGTGTTCCGCCGGCCCCTGCAGGACGGCCGCATCGACCCGCGCGAGGTGCTCGCCGAGCTGGACGCCTTCGGCTCGCCCGCCACCGTCGCGCAGGCGCAGGGCCGGTTCTTCGGGTTCGTCAACGGCGGCGTCGACAACGCAGCCGCGGCCGCCGCGGTGCTGGCGGGCCAGTGGGACCAGAACCCCTCGCTCCCCGTCGGCTCGCCTGTCGCGTCCGTGCTGGACGAGGTTGCCACCGGATGGGTGGTCGACCTGCTCGGGCTGCCGCGCACGGCGACCGCCACGTTCACGCCGGGTGCCACCCTCGCGAACCTCACCGGGATCCTGGTCGCGCGCGACGCCCTGCTCGCGCGCGCCGGCTGGGACGTCCACGAGCGCGGGCTCTTCGGCGCGCCCCCGGTGCGCGTCATCGCCGGCGAGGAGGCGCACGTGTCGATCCTCAAGGCCGCGCGCCTCGCCGGCCTCGGCGTGGGCCGGGTCGAGACCGTCCCGACCGACGAGCACGGCGCCGTCCGCGCCGACGCCCTCCCCGCCGACATCGACGCCCTCACCCTGGTGATCCTCCAGGCGGGCAACGTCAACACCGGGGCGTCCGACCCGTTCGGGGCGATCATCCCACGGGTGCACGATGCGGGGGGCTGGGTCCACGTGGACGGCGCGTTCGGCCTGTGGGCGGCGGCGTCCCCCGAGCTGCGCCACCAGGTCGCGGGCGTCGAGCTCGCGGACTCGTGGGGCACGGACGCCCACAAGTGGCTCAACGTGCCCTACGACTCGGGCGTGGCGATCGTGCGCGAGCGTGCCGACCTCGAGCGGGCGACCGCGATGCAGGCGGCTTACGTCGCGAGCGAGGACGCGCGTCCGCTCATGCAGCTGGGCCTGCAGATGTCGCAGCGGGCGCGCGGGATCGAGACGTGGGCGATGCTCGCGGCCAACGGGCGCGACGGGGTCGCTGACCTGATCGAGCGCACGTGCGGCCACGCGCGGACGTTCGCGGGCATCCTCGCGGGCGCCGGCGTCGAGCTGCTCGCGCCGGTGGCGCTCAACCAGGTGCTGGTCGCGTTCGGTCGCGAGCCGGGAGCGCCCGGCGACGCCGCGATCACGGACGCGGTCATCGGCGCCGCCCAGCGCGAGGGCACCATGTGGGCGGGTGCGTCGACCTGGAAGGGTCGCCGTGCGATGCGCATCTCGGTGTCCGACCAGGCCACCACCAGGGACGACGTGGAGGTGAGCGCGGCTGCGCTGCTCGGCGCGTGGGAACGCGTGCGGGGCTGAGGTCCTCCCCGCCGCCTCCCCGACCGGGCCCGCTCGCGGGGCTACGCTGAGCCCATGAGCACCGCAGTCGACCGCGTCTACATCGCGCGCCTCGCGGGCACCCCGGTCTTCGATCCCATCGGCGACGAGGTCGGCCGCGTCCGGGACGTGGTCGTCGTCGTGCGCCGTACCGGCGGCACCCCGCCCACCGCCGTGGGCCTCGTGGTCGAGGTGCCGGGGCGCCGCCGCGTCTTCATGCCCCTCACCCGTGTCACCGCGATCAACCCCGGGCAGGTGATCTGCACCGGCGTGATCAACCTGCGCCGCTTCAAGGCGCGTCCGGGCGAGTCCCTCGCGCTCGCCGAGCTGTTCGAGCGGTCGGTCAAGCTCAAGGAGGACCGCAGCACGGCGTACGTGGAGGACATCGCGATCGAGCAGGACCGCACCAAGACGTGGCGGCTCACCAAGCTGTATGTCCGGCGCGCCGAGCGGCGCAAGGGCGTCCTCGGGTTCTCGCGTCGCGGCGAGGCCCTGGTGGTCGACGTCGACCAGGTGACCGGCCTGTCGACGCGCGACAAGAACCAGGGCGCGTCGATGATCATCGAGGCCTTCGAGGACCACAAGCCCGCGGACCTCGCGGCCGCCCTGATGGAGATGAGCCCGTCGCGCTCCGCGGAGATCGCCGCGGCGCTCGACGACGAGCGCCTCGCCGACGTGCTCGAGGAGATGCCCGAGGAGGACCAGATCGTCCTCCTGTCGACGCTTCAGTCCGAGCGCGCTGCCGACGTCCTCGAGGCGATGGACCCCGACGACGCCGCCGACCTCCTGGGCGACCTGCCCGCGGTGCAGGCGGCCGCCCTCCTCGAGCTCATGGAGCCGGAGGACGCGCGCAACGTCGAGCAGCTGCTCGGCTACGAGGACGACTCCGCGGGCGGCCTCATGACCACCGAGCCCGTCATCGTCGGCCCCGAGACCTCGGTGGCGACGTGCCTCGCACTGGTGCGCAAGAACGAGCTGCCGCCGGCCCTCGCCTCGATGGTCTTCGTGGTGCGCCCGCCGCTCGAGACCCCGACGGGCCGCTACATCGGCCTCGTGCACATCCAGCGCCTGCTGCGCGAGCCCCCTCATGACTCGATCGGGAACTTCGTCGACCCCGCGATCGCGCCCCTGCATCCCGGCGACCACCTCTCCGTGGTGGCGCGCCGCATGGCCGCCTACGACATCCTCGCGCTGCCCGTGGTGAACGACGAGCACCGCCTCGTGGGCGCGATCTCCATCGACGACGTCCTCGACCACCTGCTGCCCAGCGACTGGCGCGAGCACATGGACGAGGACGACACCGAGGAGCCCGCCGCGGAGGGGGTCGCCCGTGGCTGACCGTCTCGACCGCCCCAAGGGCGCCGACCGCGGCCTGTTCCGACGCCGTCCCTCGAACCCCGACCGCGCCGGCGTGGTGGTCGAGGGCATCGCCCGCTTCCTCGGCACCCCGCGCTTCCTGCTGTGGCTGACGCTGTTCTGCGCCGCGTGGCTCGGCTGGAACTCGTGGGGTCCCGAACCCCTCCGCTTCGACGACGCGGCGCTGGGCTTCACCCTGCTCACCCTCATGCTCTCGCTCCAGGCGTCGTACGCCGCGCCGCTCATCCTGCTCGCGCAGAACCGCCAGGACGACCGCGACCGCGTCGCCGCCGAGCAGGACCGTCAGCAGGCCGCACGCTCCCTCGCGGACACCGAGTACCTGGCCCGCGAGGTCGCCGCCCTGCGTCAGGCGCTCGGCGAGACCGCGACGCGCGACTTCGTGCGCTCGGAGCTCCGCGCGCTGCTCGAGGAGCTGCGGGCCGAGGACGAGCCCGACGATCAGGACGACGACCACCGCAAGCCCACCCGTCGCGCCCGCTGAACCCACGCATCGTCCACCCGGGCCGCGGGAGGCGGCGGTCCCGGGACCGCCTACGATTGACCCCATGCCTACCGCAGAGCTCATCCGCGACGCCCTGGCGAAGGTGATCGACCCCGAGATCCGCCGCCCCATCACCGAGATCGGCATGGTCCGCTCGGTCGACCTCGAGGGGGACGTCGCCGTCGTCGGCATCGACCTCACCACGCAGGGCTGTCCCATGCGCGAGCGGATCACCACGGACGTGGACGCCGCCGCGCGCGGCGTCGAGGGCGTGAGCGACGTCCGCATCGAGCTGGGCGTGATGAGCGAGGAGCAGCGCCTCGAGCTGCGCTCCAAGCTGCGCGGCGGCAAGCCCGAGCCCGTCATCCAGTTCACCCAGCCGGGCAACATGACGCGCATCTACGCGATCGCATCCGGCAAGGGCGGCGTGGGTAAGTCCACCGTCACCGCGAACCTCGCGGCCGCGATGGCTGCCGACGGGTTGAAGGTGGGCGTGCTCGACGCGGACATCTTCGGCTTCTCGATCCCCGGCATGCTGGGCGTGCAGGGCCAGCCGACCCGCCTCGACGACATGCTGCTCCCGCCCATCGCGCACGAGGTCAAGGCAGTCTCGATCGGCATGTTCGTGCCGGAGGGCCAGCCCGTCGTGTGGCGCGGCCCCATGCTGCACCGCGCGATCGAGCAGTTCCTCGCGGACGTGTTCTGGGGCGACCTCGATGTGCTGCTGCTCGACCTGCCGCCCGGGACTGGCGACATCGCGATCTCCGTCGCGCAGCTGCTCCCCCACGCCGAGATCCTGGTGGTCACTACCCCGCAGTCCGCCGCGGCGGGCGTCGCGGAGCGGGCCGGCGCCATCGCGACCCAGACCTCGCAGTCCGTGGTCGGCGTGGTCGAGAACATGGCTTGGCTCGAGCAGGCCGACGGCTCGCGCCTCGAGGTGTTCGGGTCCGGCGGCGGTCAGACCGTGGCCGGGCGCCTGTCCTCCGTGCTGGGCACCGACGTGCCGCTGCTGGGCCAGATCCCGCTCGACATCACCGCGCGCGAGGCCGGCGACAACGGCACGCCCGTGGTGGTCTCCGACCCGACCTCGCCCGCGGCGGAGGCGCTGCGAGCGGTCGCTCGCAGGCTCACGTCACGCCAGCGCGGCCTCGCGGGCCGGTCGCTGGGCGTGACGCCCGTCAAGCGCTAGCTGACACGTCGGTTCGGGACGCTCAGTCCTCCGTTCGCGCGTCCGAGCGCTTGTTCGGGACGCTCAGTCCTCGCATCGCGCAGAAGCCTCCAAGCGACCCAGTGCCTCCAGGCGTCTGGGGGACTGAGTGTCCCGAAACGCGGCTCCGCACGGAATATCGAGGACTGGTTGTCCCGAACCACCCAGGGGGCCCAGGGGCTCAGCCGCGGTCGCGGTCGCGCGGGCCCCAGCCGACGATCACCGCGGCCACCAGCCCCGCGAGCACCCCGCCGGTCGACACGGCGGGCGTCGCGAGCGCGGCGAGCAGCGCGTCGTCGAAGCCGATCCCGCTGAACCCCAGCTGCGCCATCATGCCGCGGCCGGCGCCGCGCCCCGACCCGAGGCCGTTGAGGGTCCCGGTCACGCCCATGAGGTGGACGCCGATCACCGTCGCGAGGAACGCCGCACCCTGGGCCGCCCACCCGCGGTCGACGGCCAGGTAGCGCACGGTGAAGCCCACCGCGGCGGTCAGCAGCAGGCCCAGCAGCGCGCTCGCGTAGAGGTTGGGCTCGCCGGGGACCAGGATCGCCAGCAGCAGCGCGACCACCACGGCCACGCCGAGCCCCGCGGCGAGCGCGCCCACGCGGTTGCGGCGGACCCGCTCCAGCACCGAGGGCGGCTCCTGCCGCGGCGCCTCCGGCGGGAGGGACGATGCGCCGGCGGGCTCCTCCGGTCCCGTCGGCTCGGGTGCGGACTCGCGGGCCATGGCTCCTCCTCGGCTGTCCCTTGCATTCTGGCACGCGCGGCGCGGCGGGCGGCACGGCTGATAGCGCGGTCGCTCCCCCGGCACATGGCCCGGCACACCGGCACGCGCGCTGGCACAATGGCGGCGTGACCGCGTCCCCGGACGACGAGGCGCCTCGCTGGCTCGAGCCCTGGAGCCTGGACGAGGGTGCGGACCGCGCCCGCGCGCTGTTCGGGGAGCACTTCGGCGGCGAGCCCGACGCGATCGTGTCCGCGCCAGGGCGGCTCACCATCGTGGGCGACCACACCGACTACAGCGAGGGGCTCACCCTCGCGACGGTGACCGCGGCCCGCACGTTCGTCGCGGTGCGCCGCCGCGAGGATCAGGCGCTGCGGGTGGTGACCGCGCAGGGCGACGCGGTCCGCGGCCCGGGCGCGCGATGGGAGGGGGCGCTCGACGCGCTCGCGCCCGGCGACGACGGCTGGCCGTCGCGCGTCGCCGGCGTCATCTGGGCGCTCGAGGAGCGCGGCTACCCGGTGACCGGGCTGGACCTCGCGATCGACTCGTGCCTCCCGCCGAGCGCCGGCCTGGGCTCCTCCGCCGCGCTCACCGCCTCCGTCGCGCACGCATGCGAGGCGGCGTGGGGGCTCGCGCTCGACACGGAGGCGGGCGCGATCGAGCTCGCGGAGGCGTGCTGGGAGGCGGAGAACTCGTACGTGGGCTTCCCGTGCGGCCGCCTCGACACCCACACGGTGCTCCGCTGCCAGGACGGGGAGGCGGTGCTGCTCGACTTCGCGGAGGTGCCGCCCGCGCTCACCCATTACCCCTTGTACTTCCCCGACTACGGGCTACGGCTGCTGCTCGTCGACACGGGCGCCCGCGACCCCGGCTGGCGCGAGGCGTACGCGCGGCGCAGCAGGGACGCGTCGCTCGCCGCCGCCACGCTCGGGGTGTCGTCGCTGCGCGCCCTCGCCGACGAGCCCGGCGCGCTCGCCCGGGTGCGGGACATCGCGGACCCGACGGTGCACCGGCGCGCGCGGCACATCGTCACCGAGGACCAACGCGTGCGGGAGACGGTGGCAGAGCTCGCCGGGCTCGGCCCCGCGCACGACCGCTTCACCGAGATCGGCGCCCTCATGCTCACGTCGCACCGGTCGCTGCGCTCGGACTTCGGGGCCTCGACGCCCGAGCTCGACATCGCGGTGGAGGCCGCCATGGAGGCGGGCGCCTTGGGCGCGCGCCTGGCGGGCGCGGGGTTCGGCGGCTGCGCGGTTGCGCTGGTCCGCGCGACGCAGCTCGACCAGGTCGCGCGCGCCGTCGACGCCGTGTTCGACACGTACGCCGTCCCCCGCCCGCGCTACCTGCTGGTCTGACGTGCCCCGCATCGTCCCGGGTCGAAGGGACGATGCGCCGGTCGCCTACAGCGTGTAGTCCACCACCAGCGGGGCGTGGTCCGTCCAGCGGGAGTCCCAGGACGCCTGGCGGTCGACGCGCACCGCGGTCGCCTTGGCCGCCAGGGCGGGCGAGGCGTGCTGGTAGTCGATGCGCCAGCCCGCGTCGTTGTCGAAGGCCTGGCCGCGCATGGACCACCACGTGTAGGGGCCCGGCTTGGGGCCCTCGAGCGTCCGGTGGACGTCCACCCACCCCGCCTCGATCCAGCGGTCCAGGTAGGCGCGCTCCTCTGGGAGGAAGCCGGCGGACTTGAGGTTGCCCTTCCAGTTCTTGATGTCGTTCTCGGTGTGGGCGATGTTGATGTCGCCCATCACCACCACGTGCTCGTAGGCGGCGCGCAGGGCCGCCATGCGGGCGGTCGCGGCGTCGAGCAACGCGTACTTGTCATCCATCGAGGGAGTGCCCGCGGTCCCGGAGTGGTGGTAGACGGAGACCACGCGGACGGGGCCGGAGGGCGACTCGACGGTGCCCTCGATCCAGCGGCCCGTGTGCACCGGCTCGCCGGTGACGCCGCCGAGCGCGTCGACGCCCGCCACCACGTCCGTGAGCGGGGTGCGCGAGGCGATCGCGACGCCGGCGCGGCCCTTGATCTCGCATGGCTGCTCGACCACGTGCCAGCCCTCGCCCAGCAGCGGGGCGGTGATGTCGAGGGGCGCGCGAACCTCCTGGAGGCAGATCACGTCGGGGGTCGCGGTGGCGAGCCAGCCGCCCATGCCCTTCTTGGCGGCGGCGCGCACGCCGTTGACGTTGACGGAAGCGATTCTCATGGCGACGACGCTACCCGGTCCCGCCGACAGCGCGGGTGCCGACCCGTATGCAGGACCAACCTACGATGGGTCCCGCATACGGGTCGGCGCAGCTCGCATGTCGAATAGTTCGACCGGCAGTCCTGCATGCAGGATCGGCCGCGGGCGCGGTCACCCGGATTCGACGCGACGGTCAGCCCAGCGCGCGCTCCGCGGACTCGACCACGTTGGCCAGCAGCATCGCGCGGGTCATGGGACCCACGCCGCCGGGGTTGGGCGAGTACCAGGACGCCTTCTCGCGGGCCTCCGGCGAGATGTCTCCGGCCACCCGGGACTTGCCGGTCTCGGGGTCGGTGACGCGCGAGACGCCCACATCCACCAGCACGGCGCCGTCCTTGACCATGTCGCCGGTGACGATCCCGGGCACGCCGGCCGCGGCGATCACCACGTCCGCCTTGCGGGTGTGGAAGGCGAGGTCGGCGGTGCCGGTGTGGCACAGCGTCACGGTCGCGTTGACGTCCTTGCGGGTGAGCAGCAGCCCGATCGAGCGGCCCACGGTGGTGCCGCGGCCCACGACCACGACCTCCTTGCCCTTGAGCGAGATCCCGTGCCGCACCAGCAGCTCGATGATGCCCTTGGGCGTGCACGGCAGGCTGGACTCGACGTCCTCGGAGATGCGCAGCACCAGGCGGCCCAGGTTGGTCGGGTGGAGGCCGTCCGCGTCCTTGTCCGGGTCGATGAGCTCGAGCACGCGGTTGGTGTCGATGCCCGCCGGCAACGGCAGCTGGACGATGAAGCCCGTGCACGCGGGGTCGGAGTTGAGGCGCGCGACCGCGGCCTCGATGTCCTCCTGCGTCGCGGTCTCGGGCAGGTCCTCACGGATGGAGGCGATGCCCACCTCGGCGCAGTCGGCGTGCTTGCCGGCCACGTACCAGGTGGAACCCGGGTCCGAGCCGACCAGCAGGGTGCCGAGTCCCGGCGTCACGCCGCGCGCCGCCAGGGAGGCGACGCGCGACGCGAGCTCGGACTTGATGGCGGCCGCGGTGGCCTTGCCGTCGAGCTTCTGGGGCGCCATTACTGGGCGAGGCCCTCGTACAGCGGGAAGTCCGCCGCGAGCTTCGCGACGCGGGCGCGAAGGGCGGGGATGTCGGCGCCGCCCTTGAGCGCGGTGGCGATGACGTCGGCGACCTCGGTGAACTCCTCGGCGCCGAAGCCGCGCGAGGCGAGCGCCGCGGTGCCGATGCGCACGCCCGAGGTGACCATCGGCGGGCGGGGGTCGAACGGGACGGCGTTGCGGTTGACCGTGATGCCGACCTCGTGGAGGAGGTCCTCGGCCTGCTGGCCGTCGAGCGGAGAGTTGCGGAGGTCCGCGAGCACCAGGTGCACGTCGGTGCCGCCGGTGACCACGTTGACGCCCGCGGCGATCGCGTCGGCGGCGGTGAGGCGGTCCGCGATGATCTTCGCGCCCTCGAGGACTCGCTCCATGCGCTCCTTGAACTCGGCCTCGCCGGCCGCCTTGAGCGCGACGGCCTTGGCTGCGATCACGTGCATGAGCGGGCCGCCCTGCTGGCCGGGGAACACCGCGGAGTTGAGCTTCTTGGCCAGCACGGTGTCACGCGACACGATGAGGCCCGAGCGGGGGCCGCCGAGTGTCTTGTGGATGGTGCTCGACACGACGTCGGAGTGCGGCACGGGGCTCGGGTGCAGGTCCGCGGCGACCAGGCCGGCGAAGTGCGCCATGTCGGTCCACAGCTTCGCGCCCACCTCGTCCGCGATCGAGCGGAACGCGGCGAAGTCGAGGTGGCGGGGGTACGCGGACCAGCCCGCGATGATGACGTCGGGGCGCTCGGCGAGGGCCTGCTCGCGCACCTTGTCCATCTCGACGCGGTGGGTCTGCTCGTCGAGGCCGTACGCCGCGACGTTGTACAGGCGTCCCGAGAAGTTCAGCTTCATGCCGTGCGTGAGGTGGCCGCCGTGGGCGAGGGAGAGGCCCATGATCTTGTCGCCGGCGTTGATGAGGGCGTGCAGCACCGCGGCGTTCGCGGTGGCGCCCGAGTGGGGCTGGACGTTCGCGTACTCGGCGCCGAACAGCGCCTTCGCGCGCTCGATCGCGATCGACTCGGCGACGTCGACCTCCTCGCAGCCGCCGTAGTAGCGGCGGCCCGGGTAGCCCTCGGCGTACTTGTTGGTGAGCACCGAGCCCTGGGCCTGCAGCACGGAGCGCGGCACGAAGTTCTCGGACGCGATCATCTCGAGGTAGTCGCGCTGGCGGCCGAGCTCGCGGTCGAGCACCTGGGCGATCTCGGGGTCGAAGTCCTGCAGCGTGGCGTTCATCACCGCTGCGGTGGCGCTGGAGTCTGTCGTCATGACTGTCCTTGTCTGTCCGCCGGCGGGGTCGCCGGCACCTTGCTTCCGGTGACCAGTGGCCCAGGCGTGCGACCAGCAGTCGAGAGATCTCCTTGCCGCTCCCCGTGGGTGAGCCCACTGCGCCAGTTGCGGCGCGGTCAGTCTAGCAATGCGAGCGGCGCTCGCCAGTGGTCAATCCGTGTCCCCCGCCGCCTGCCCGTGCGACGCCGAGGCGACCGGCGCATCGTCCGCCGTCGCACGGGCGATGCCCGCGCTCACCCGCCGCTCCACGGCGGCGGTGAGCCGGGTGCCGTGGCTGCCGCCGATGCGGTCGCGGATGCGGTCCCACCTCGCCTGGTACTGCTCGGAGTAGCGTTTCCGGGCGCGCGCCATGCGACGCTCCGAGTAGAACCGTCGCGCCCAGAAGGACGTGGGCTTCGCGAGCCTGATCGCGGCGATCTCGGCCACGAGCGGCACCACCACGCCGATGAGCGCGGAGACCCGCTTGCCCTTGAGCGCGGTGATGACGACCAGCGCGAAATGCACGGCGAGCGCGATCGCGAACCCCCATCCCGAGCTCTGCTCGGCTGGATCGACCCCCACGGGCGACGAGCCGACGAGGAGCCCGAGCGCGATCACGGCCGCCACCAGGATCGCGTCGATGGACTTGCGCCCCTCCGCGGACCAGTAGACGTCCTCGAGGTGGAGCCAGAGCGCGAACTCGTCGAGCGCGAGGGCGGCGCCCGCGCCGAAGAGCGCGGCGAGCACCTCCGCCCACGGCGATCCGGGCGCGAAGCGGAACTGCAGCACGCCGGTGAGCAGGACCAGCAGGATGCCCCACACCTGGTGGTGGATGTGGACGCCGCCGATGTGGATGTTCGACACCACGCCGCCGGCCGCCTCCTGCGCCTGCTCGCGGGCGCGGATGCGCCGCGTCACCCAGCGCGTGAGCGCGAACGTGATGAGGAAGCCGACCAGCAGCCACAGCGTGGGCGCCCGGCCGGACTCGGCGAGCGAGTCGTACCAGGCCATGTCCCCTCCCGTGGACGATGCGCCGCCCGGGTTCGTGCGAAGGGTGACCCCCGCATCGTCCCGGCTAGTTCTCCCCGCGGACCACCTCGTCCTCGTCGTCCTCGTCGTCGACGATCGCGCCGGCCTCGAGGACCTTGCGCAGGTAGGCGTACGTGAGGTCGCCGGCCACCTGGTCGAACTGGTGCTCGTAGCCGGCCTTGTTGTACATCGAGATGTTGTGCTTGGAGTTCTGGCCGGTGAAGACCCAGACCTCCTTGGTGTCCTCGGGCAGGTGGCCCAGGACCGCGAACAGGAGCTGCGTGCCGATGCCCTGGCCCTGCTGGTCGGGGGCGACCGCGAGGCGGCCGATGGTCGCCTTGCCGCCTTCGATGCCCACGCGGATGGACCCGATGAGGCGGTGACCCGCCCAGGCGCCGAGCGTGACGACGTCCTCCGACTGGAGGTCCACGACCAGCTCCTCGAGCGTCTGCGTGAGCGCAGGGATGTTGGGATCGTTGAAGATCTGCGCCTCCGACACGAACGCCGCCCGGCGCAGCGTCAGCAGCTCGCCCGCGTCCGCGGTGGTCACCACGTCGATCCTGATCTGGTCGCCCTCGCTCATGGCTCCATCCTGGCATGACGTCCCCACGCGCGGCGCACGACGCGACGCCCGGCGGTGCCGTGTCGTCAGGAGTTCGCGACGAACCGGTGGATCCAGGGCGAGGTGCCCGCCGCGAGCCTGCTCCGGATCGTCTCGGCGCCCGTGAGGACCGACGTCGCACCCGTGGACGAGGTCGCCCTCACCCGCGTGACCGCCGCGTCCGACCCGCCGTCGGTGCGCGCGGTGATCGCGATCGACACCACGTCGGGCAGCCCGAAGGCCGCGCTCGCCTGCGCCTGCGTCAGGGTCTGCGACCAGGCGCGCCAGGGGTTCGAGATGGTGGTCTTCAGCGACCACGGGTCGTCGACCGAGCGCAGGTAGGGCACCTCCGACGTCCAGATGTCCTCGCTGTTCTCGGTCTGGCCACCGGACGACGAGAAGTAGAACGTCTGCGCGATCGCGCCCTTGTAGCGGACCACTCGGCCGCTGGAGCCGTCGCGCGTGCGGTCGACGGCGGCCACCCAGCGCTTGCCGTAGTACGCGCCCGTGCCCTCGCTCTCCTTGCGCCAGCCGGTGAAGTTCTGGGAGCGGGTGTCGTCGTAGAGGTGGCAGTCGCAGTCCGCCTTGATCCCGGCGTCGACGGCGCGCAGCGCGTAACCGCGCGCGACGATCGCCTGGGCACGGAGCGCCGAGGTGTGCCATGACGACGGCATCTCGGCGATGCCGTACAGGTACTCGGAGTTGAGCCTCAGCTGGTTGACCACGGTGAGACGCTGCGGGGATCCGGCGGCCGGAACCGAGATCACGAGGCGGCCGTGACGGTAGGTGCCGTGGGTCGCCGAGACCTTCCTGCCGGCCTTGCGGAGGGAGACGGTGGTGGCGGCGGAGGAGCCCGACCGGTAGTAGCGGGTGCCCGCCCATTCGACCCTCACCCGGCCGGTCGCGACGGCGCTCTTGCCGCTCTGCCGGGTGACCTTGACGGAGGTGCCCGTGCGGGTCACGTGGAGGACCTCGCCGGCGGCGCCCGTCCACGTGGTGTGCGGGGTGCTCCTGCCGTCGACGAATCGCAGGCGCCACGGGCCGGTCGCCACCACGTCGACGGCTCCGCGGGCGTCCGATCCGGACCCGAAGATCCCGACGCGGAGGTCCTTGCCCGCGTCGACCCAGGCGACGTTGGTGCCCGTGTAGTACTTGCGCAGGATCGTGAGAGCGCCGCGACCGGCGACCGCCATCGCCTGCGCGCCGTACTGCGGCATGCCCACGCCGTGCCCGTAGCCCGCGCCCTTCACGGTGAAGGTGGCCGGGACGTCGGGCGAGGCGGTCGCGGCGGTCGCGGCTCCGGCGGGGGCGGCGGTCGCGGCGGTCGCGGGGGCGGCCGCGAGGGCGAGCACCAGCGTCGCGAGCGCCGCGACGGTCGCCGCGACACGGCGACGGGAGGCCCGGAGGACCGTGGATGACAGCATGCTGAGGGCCTCCCGCGGCCGTGGTCGGAACGTTGGCGGCGGCGACGTCCGGTGGAGGGCGCCGCACCCGCGGCCACCGTATGTCCCCGGCGCGCGGTTGTCCACGCCGTGGCGCCGCGCGACGGCGAGCGCGCACGCGCCGGACCCGACCGATGTCGTTCCCGCTAATCTTGTGCGTCATGACCGACGCATCGTCCTGGGTCCTGAGCCTTTCCTGCCCCGACCGGCCCGGCATCGTGCACGCCGTCTCCGGCGTGCTCGCGGACCACGACGGCAACATCACCGAGTCGCAGCAGTTCGGCGACCCCGACACGGGGCTGTTCTTCATGCGCGTCGCGTTCTCGTCGGCGGCGCCGCTCGCCGAGCTCGAGGCCGCGGTGGAAGCGCTCGCGGGGCGCTTCGAGATGACGTGGAACCTCGACGTCGCGGGCCGCCGGATGCGCACCATCGTGATGGTGTCCAAGGCCGCGCACTGCGTGAACGACCTGCTCTTCCGTGAGCGCGCCAAGACGCTGCCGGTCGACATCGTCGCCGTCGTGGGCAACCACCCGACCCTGCGCGAGCTCGCCGAGTTCTACGGCAAGCCGTTCCACCACATCCCGGTGACGGCGGACACGAAGGCGGACGCCGAGGCGGCGCTGCTCGCGCTGGTCGAGGAGCTGGACGCGGAGCTGGTGGTGCTCGCGCGCTACATGCAGATCCTCTCCCCGGAACTGTCGGACGCGCTGCGCGGGCGGATCATCAACATCCACCACTCGTTCCTGCCGTCCTTCAAGGGCGCGCGCCCGTACTTCCAGGCGCACGATCGCGGCGTCAAGCTCATCGGCGCCACCGCGCACTACGTCACGTCCGACCTCGACGAGGGCCCGATCATCGAGCAGGACGTCGAGCGCGTGGACCACACGTTCACGCCCGAGTCGCTCACCGCGATCGGCGCGGACGTCGAGCGGCGCGCGCTGGCGCGTGCGGTCCGCTGGCACGCGGAGCACCGGGTGCTGCTCGACGGCCACCGCACCATCGTCTTCAAGTAGCCCCGGCGCCGCCGCCGAACGCCTCTCCACACGGATCGGACACTCCTCCACACGTGACCCCGGATGTGAGCGGGAACATGCGCGTGTCGGACGCCTCAGGAGCCGCGCCGTGTGGATGGGTGCGCCGAGGCTACAACCCCAGCACGCGCTCCGGCACCGTGGTCGCCGCCGCGACGGCGTCCTCGCGCGGCACGCCCGCCTCGACGCACACCTCGACGGCACGGTCCATGGTGAGCGTCGAGCCCGCCAGCGTGTCCGTGCCGGCGAGCACCGCGCGCCCGTCCGCGGTCACGTCGACGTCCAGCCCCCCGAGCACGTAGCGGCCGGGGGACGATGCGGCGGCCGCCATCGCGTCCGTCACCAGGACCACGCGGCCCGGGGCGGCGCGGAACAGCATCGCGAGGTTCGCAGGGTGGACGTGGATGCCGTCCGCGATGACCTCGATGAAGACACGGGGGTCGTCGAGCGCGGCCCCCAACGGTCCCGGCTCACGGCCCACGATGCCGCGCATCGCGTTAAATCCGTGGGTGATCAGCGTCGCGCCGCGGTCGAACGCCGCGCGCGCCTGGTCCGCGGTGCACTCGGTGTGGCCCACCGCGACCACCACGCCGTGGTCCGCCAGCAGCGCGATCGCGTCGAGCGCGCCCGGCAGCTCGGGCGCCATGGTGACCTGGCGCAGCGTCCCGTCGCAGGCCTCGAGCAGCGCGCGGACCAGGTCGGGCGTGGGGGCGGCGAGCGCCGCCGGGTCGTGGGCGCCCTTGCGCACGGGCGCGAGGAACGGACCCTCGAGGTGGATCCCGAGGAGCCCGGGCTCGACGGCCATGGCCTCGCACACCACGGCAGCCTGCGCCGCGATGACGTCGACGGGCGCGGACACGAGCGACAGCACCGCCCGCGACGTCCCATGCGCGCGGTGCGCCGCGAACGCGTCGAGGGTGCCGGAGACGGACGCGCCGTACGCGTGGCCGCCGCCGCCGTGACCGTGAAGGTCCAGGTAGGTCATCAGATGCCCTGCCACTCCGGCTTGTGGTCCTGCGCCCACCGGTAGTAGTCGGCGAAGCGCAGCCGCGACGCCGCGGCAGGGTCGACCACCACGGTGACGCGCGGGTGGAGCTGGATCGCGGAGCCCGGCATCGACGCGGACACGGGACCCTCGACGGCGGCGGCCAGCGCCTCCGCCTTGGACTCGCCGAACGCGAGCAGCACCAGGTGGCGGGCGCGCAGGATGGTGCCCAGGCCCTGGGTCACGCAGTGGATCGGCACCTCGTCCAACGAGGAGAAGAACCGCGCGTTGTCGAGGCGCGTGCGCTCGGTGAGGGTCTTCACGCGCGTGAGCGACCCGAAGCTCGACCCGGGCTCGTTGAAGCCCAGGTGGCCGGTGCGTCCGATCCCGAGCAGCTGCAGGTCGACGCCGCCGCCCGCCTCGATGGCGGCCTCGTAGCGCTCCCCCGCGGTCTCGATGCCGGCGGCCGAGCCGTCCGGGACGTGCACCCGCGCCGGGTCGAGCCCGAGCGGCTCGGTGACCTCGCGGTCGACCACGGCGCGGTAGCTCTCGGGGTGCCCGGCGGGCAGGCCCACGTACTCGTCGAGCGCGAACGCCTGCATGCGGGTGAAGTCGGTGCCCGCGGCGGCCTGCGCGCGCAGCGCCTCGTAGACCGGCAGCGGCGTCGAACCCGTCGCGACGCCCAGCGTGAACGTCGGGTCGGTGCGGACGGCGGCCGCGATGTGCGCCGCCACGAACGCGCCCGCGTCCGCGGGCGTCTCCAGGACGATGACCTCAGCCACGTCCACCTCCTAGCATCGCGGCGCCGACGGCGGCCACGGGGATGTCGATGTCGAGCGGGCGCATGCGCCGCGCCAGCTGCAGGGACGCGAGGAACGGGCTGGTGGCCGCCCACGCGTCCAGGATGCGGGTCGCGCCCGCGATCAGGTCCTCGCCCCACGCGGTCATGCCGCCGCCGATCACCACCTCGTCGACGTCGAGAGTGAGCACGAGCACGCGCACGCTGGACGCGAGCCCGTAGTACGCGCGCTCGCAGATCTCGCGTGCGCGCGCGTCGCCCGCGGCGGCGGCGTCGACCACGTCGCGGCCGGTCGCGCCCTCGACTCCCCACTGCAGGGCGAGGCCCGAGCCCGACGCATAGGTCTCGAGGCCGCCGGGCAGGCCGTCGGCACCGATCGGTCCGGCCGGGTCCACCGAGATGTGGCCGATCTCGCCGGCGGCGCCGCGCGCACCCCGCCACACCTTTCCGCCGAGCACCAGACCCGCGGCGAGGCCGGTCCCGAGGTTGAGGTACGCCATGGACCGGTCCGCGCCGTCGCCGGCGAGCGCCCACGCGCCCAGCGCGGCGACGTTCACGTCGTTGTCGACCACCGGACGCGCACCCCAGGCCCCGCCGAACGCGGCGGCGAGGTCGAGCACGTCGACGCCCAGGTTGACCGCGTGCGACACGACGCCGTCGACCACGGTGCCAGGCGTGCCGATCCCGACGGTCACGTCCGCGGTCGCGACCCCGGCGTCCGCGCACGCGGCCAGCGAGGCCTCGACGGCCGCGGCCACCACGGCGTCGCCGCCCCGACCCGACGGCAGGCGGCGGCGCGCCAGCACGGTGCCCGCCGCGTCGACCACCACGGCATCGGTCTTGGTTCCACCGATGTCGATTCCCAGATGCATGTCAGTGTCCGATCAGCTCGAGCAGCGCCGCGCCGACCAGGCGGGACGCCCCGTACGTCGCGACGTCGGCAGCGGTGTCACCCGGCCAGCCCATGTCTACCACCACGGCGTCGCCGCGCTCGCGCACCGCGTCGATCGCGGAGAGCGCCCACGGGTGGCGGTGGTTGTCCTTGCCCACGATCACCGCGAGCGCGCCGGGCGGCACGGCGGCGGCGAACGATGCCGGGTCGCCGTCCGGTCCCAGCGTGGCCGTGGGCGTGACGCCCGCCGCGAACGGGCCCCACGGCGCGGGACCGACGGCCATGTTCGCCGCCGGCTCGAGCCTCAGCCACGCGCGGGGCCGGTCCTGAGCGACCAGGGCGAGGGCCGCATCGTCCACCGCGAAGGTGGCGCGCACCGCTGCGGCATCCACGATCTGAGGGGCGGGGGACGATGCGGCGGTCCGGCGGGCGGCATGGCTCGCCCCGAGCGCGGCGCACCGCGCGGAGGCCTCGATCACCCGGGCGGCGTCGAGCGCGCCGTCGGCGACGGCGGCCGCGATGGCCGCGGCCACCTCGCCGATCTCCTCGTCGGGGTTGACCGACCCCAGGCACAGCAGGTCCGCTCCGCCCGCGAGCGCGAGCACGGCCGCCGCGGGGATGCCGCGTCCCCCGCTCGCGCCCTGCATGTCGAGCGCATCGGTGACGATCACGCCGTCGAAGCCGAGCTCGCCGCGGAGCAGGTCCTCGAGGATGAGCCGCGAGAACGTCGCGGGCAGCTCGGGGTCGAGCGCGGGCAGCATGATGTGCGACGTCATCACGGTCGCGGCGCCCGCGTCGATCGCGGCGACGAACGGAGGCAGGTCGCGCTCGCGCAGCGTCGCGGCGTCCGCCGTGACGGTCGGCAGCGAGTGGTGCGAGTCCTGCGCGGTGTCGCCGTGGCCAGGGAAGTGCTTGGCGCACGCCGAGACGCCGCGCGACTGCACGCCCGCGACCCACGCCGCGGAGTGGCGGGACACCAGGTCCGGGTCGGTGCCGAAGCTGCGGATCCCGATCACGGGGTTGCGCGGGTCCGCGTTGACGTCGACATCGGGCGCGAGGGTGAGGTCCACGCCCGCCTCGGCCAGCTCCGCGCCCACCCGGGCCGCGACGGCCTCGGTGACCGCGGCATCGTCCATCCGGCCCAGGACCGCGTTGCCGGGGAACGGCGAGCCGACCGCCTGGTAGAGGCGGGAGACGTCGCCGCCCTCCTCGTCGATCGAGACGATCGCGCGGGGGTTGGCGGCGTGGATCGCGTCCGTGAGGGCGCGCAGCTGGGCGGGAGACTCGACGTTGGCCGCGAACAGGCACACGCCGCCGAGGCCGTCGCGCAGCCGCGCCTCGAGCCAGCCGGGGAGCGTGTACCCGACGAAGCCGGGCATGAGCACGGCGAGCGGGTTGATGGCGGCGCTCATCCCTTGACCGCGCCGCCCACGAGGCCCTGCGTCATGCGCTGCTGCACGATGAGGAAGAAGACGATGACGGGCACGGCGACGAGGGTCGAGCCGGCCATGACCTGACCCCACTCGAGCATCCCGAGGCTCGACGGCTGGGCGAAGTTGCGCAGCCACAGCGGGAGGGTCTCCTGCTGCTCGGAGGTGAGGATGATCGAGGCGAGGGCGAACTCGTTCCACACCTGGAGGAACGCGAACACGCCGGACGCGACCAGGCCGGGGGCGAGCAGCGGGAACGTCACCCGCATGAAGGCGCCGAACCGGGAGCAGCCGTCGATCATGGCCGCCTCCTCGAGGTCCGCGGGGACGCCCGCGACGAACCCGCGCAGCATCCACATGGTGAACGGCACCACCATCGCGACGTAGATGATCGAGACACCGGCGAGGGTGTTGAGCAGGCCCAGCCCGGAGATCATCTGGTACTGCGCGATGAACATGGCCTCCGCGGGGAGCATCTGCACCAGGATGATCGCGAGGACGAGCGCCTTGCGGCCGCGGAAGCGGAAGCGCGAGATGGCGAGCGCGCCGAGGAACGCGAACACGATGCAGATGACGAGCGCGACGCCGGTGACGCCGAGCGACATGAGCAGCGCGTCCGTGAAGCCCGTCGAGCTCTTGAGCACGTTCTTGTAGTTGGCGAGCGTGCCGCCGAACGGGACCCAGGTGGGCGTGAGCGCGGTGATGGTGGTGACGGACAGGAACGACGAGTTCACCATCCAGTACACGGGGAAGGCCCAGGCGACGGCGAGGACGAGCGCCACGGCCGCGCCGATGTGGCGCATCGGGGAACGCCGCGGCGTGCGGCGGGCGGTCAGCGAGGTGGTGGTCACTGGGCGTCCTCCTTGAGGAGCTCGCGCACGTAGAACCAGCTGAGCGCGATGGTGAAGAGCATGACGAGCATCGCGGCCGCGGCGGCGACGCCGAAGTGGCCCTGGCCGATGCCCAGGCCGTAGATGTAGGTGCCGAGCAGGTCGTACTGGGTGCCGGCGGCGCCGAAGCCCTGGAGGAGCTCGATCTGCGCGTAGACGCGCAGGTCCCAGATCATCTGGAGCAGGAGCAGGATCACGAGGATGGGTCGCAGGATCGGCAGGGTGATGCGGCGCAGCATCTGGAAGCCGCCTGCACCGTCGAGCTGGGCGGCCTCGACCACGTCGTCGGAGACCTGCGTGAGGCCGGCGTACACGGACAGCGCCACGAAGGGCACCGATGCCCACGTGATGATGACCGAGGCGACGGCGAAGAAGCTGAGGGGGTTCTCGAGCCAGTCGTGGCCGACGAGGTCGACTCCGGGGAGCAGGCTGAGCAGGTAGTTGAGCACGCCGTTGCGGTCGTCGATCAGCCAGTTCCACACGGTCATCTGGGCGACGATCGGCATGGCCCAGGCGAGCAGCATCGCGACCTGGAGGGTGATGCGCGCCCAGCCCGCGATGTGCTTCATCAGCAGCGCGAGGGCGATGCCCAGGATCATGGTGGCGCCCGCGGTCACGGCCATGAAGACCACGGACTTCGCGAGGATCCCCCAGAACTCGGAACCGGTGAGGAGCTCGATGTAGTTGTCGAGACCCACGAACTCGGGGGCCTGCCCGAACTGCTGGGCGAGCCCGTACTCGCGGAACGAGTTCCAGACCTGCCAGATGAGCGGGTAGCCCATGCCGGCGAGCAGGGCGAGGATCGCCGGGGTGGCGAGGATGTACGGCAGCGGGGACCGGCGGCGCTTGGGGCGTGCGGCGGGCGCAGCAGGGGCTTCTGTCATGCCCGGCGCCGGCGCGGTGGTGGTCATGGGTGTACCTCTCGGTGGTGCTTCGACAAGTCCCTGGGACAGCATGGGCCCGGGTGCCACGGGGACACCCGGGCCCATGCGCGAGCGGCAGGGAGGCTACCGCTCCAGGGGGTGGATCAGCCGTTGATGAGCTCGTTGATCTTCGCGTCGTACTCGACGGCGAGCGACTCGACGTCGCCACCCTGAGCCACGGCGGCGAAGTACTGCTCCATCAGCTTGGCCTCCTCGATCGCGGCCCAGCCCGGCGCGGCCGGCGTGAGCTTGGCGGACGACGCCGCCTCGAGGGCGAGGTCACCCATCGCGGCGACCGAGGTGTAGGTGTCGGCGTAGTCGAGGTTCGCGGGGCCGAGGCCGTTCTCCGCGAGCATCGTCTGGTAGTCCTCCGAGAAGATGATGCGCATGAGGGTCTTGGCGCCCTCGACGTGCTCGGTCGCCGCGGAGATGCCGATGTTGGAGCCGCCCGCGAACACGGGAGCCGTGCCGCCGTCGACGCCCGGCAGGACGTACGCGCCGAACTTCTCGTCGTTCCAGGTCGCGACCTGCTCGCCCTCGTCGTTCTCGGTGAGGTCACCTAGCGACCAGTAGGCCCAGTTCGGCGCCATGGTGGTGGCGGCGGGGGTGCCCTGCAGGAAGTCGTCGTTGATCGCCTGGTAGGCGGTCGAGTCGTCGTCCGTGACCTTCGCGACGGAGGCCTTCTCGAAGAGCTCCTGCCACTGCTTCATGCCCTCGACGGACTCGGGCGAGGAGAGCGCCGAGGTCCAGGTGTCACCCTCGTAGGTGGCGATCTCGCCGCCGTTGGCGAAGATCCACGAGATGCCGTCGCGCCAGTCCTGGCCGGGCACGTACATGCCCGCGATGCCCTGGTCCTTGAGCGAGGCGTTGACCTCGGTCACCTCGGCGAGCGTGGTCGGCACCTCGACGCCGCCCTGCTCGTACAGGTCCTTGCGGAACCAGGTGAGGCGCGAGCCGAAGTAGTACGGGAGGGCATACTTGGCGTCGCCCACCGCGCCGGCCTCGACGAAGCCCTGGAGCAGCGAGTCGCCGCCCAGCTCGTCGTACATGTCGGAGATGTCGAGGAACGCACCGACCGTGGTGAACGTCGCGGACTGGGTGTTGCCGACCTCGGTGACGTCCGGGGTGTTGGCGGAGTCCGGGAGGGCGGTGGTGAGGGACGCGATCGCGTCGCCCCAGCCGATCTGCTCGACGGTGAGCGCGCCGCCGTTCTCCTCGGTGTAGGTGGTCTTGAGGTAGTCGATGAGGGCCTCAGGGGTGTCGGTGCCCATGAGCCACAGCGTGATGTCCTCCGCGCCGCCGGCAGCGGCGGACTCGGTGGCGGAGGCGGTGGGCTCGGTCTCGCCGGGCGACGAGCAGCCCGCCAGTGCGATGGCGCCGGCGGCCGCGAACGCGGTCACCCCCAGCATCGTCTTCTTCATTCCAGTTCCTTTTCTTGGTGGGTTCCGTGGCGGGTGGTGCCACGGGGGGACGAGGGTCAGAAGACCCCCAGCTGGCCGGTGAGGACCATGACCGCGGCCCCGAGCACGACGATGTCGCGCCCGAGCGTGGTCATCCGTACCGCGGGACCGCCGTGAGAGTCGGCCATCGTGCGGGAACGGATCGTCTCGGCGGCGGAGTCGAGCAGCGTGCCGTCGAGAAGATCGAGGGGGCCGGACAGGACGACCTCCCCAAGATTGAGAGCGCCCACCACGGGCGAGATCGAGATGCCGAGCCGCTCGCCCGCGGCGGCGAGCACGGCGTCGCGGCCGGCCGCGTCGGGGGCGGCCTGGGCGCGAGCCTGGAGCCGCGGGATCGCGAGCCAGGTCTCGAGGCAGCCCGTCTTGCCGCAGGCGCAGACCTCGCCGCCGTCGGTGCCGACGACCACGTGGCCGATCTCGCCCGCGGCCGAGTGCGCGCCGCGCACCAGGCGGCCGCCGATCACCAGGCCCGAACCGACACCGCGGCCGATCCGGATGAGCAGCGTGTCGTCCTCGGCGCCGCCGAAGGTGCGCTCGGCGAGGGCCGCCGCGTTGGCATCGTTCGCCACGAGGACCGGCAGGCCGGTGCGCTCGGCAAGGGTGTCCTGAAGCGGCAGGTCCGCCCAGCCGAGGTTGGGAGCGGAGAGCACGGTGCCCGCATCGTCCACGATGCCGGGGCTGCCGACGCCGACGCCCAGGATCGGCGCGTCGGCGCGGGCGACCAGGCGGGCGAGGAGGTCGGAGACCGCGTCCACCGCCGCGGCGCCCGTGACGCCGGTGACGTCGAGCTGCTCGCGGTGCAGGACGGTGCCGTCGAGGTCCGTGACCACGCCGCGGAACAGGTTGAGGTAGGACAGGTCGAGCGCGACGATCGCGAAGCCGGCGCGGTTGATGTCGAGCAGCGTGGCCGGCTTGCCCGGGCGGGCGTCGGCGCGGATGCCGAGCTCGATCACCAGGTCGTCGGCGATGAGGTCCGCGACCAGGTCCGAGATGGTGACGCGGGTGAGGCCCACGGCGCGGGCGAGGTCCGCGCGGGACAGGCCCTCCGAGCGGTACAGCTCCTGCAGGACGAGGACGCGGTTGTGGCTGCGCGCCCGCTCCGGGGTGACGCGTGCGCCGGCGCGCACCACCGAGGCGAATCGGTGCTGTCGCGACGCGGCTCGCTCCGATGCGAGTCCGGTTCCCTGGCGGGTCCCTTGCTGGGTCATGTTCGTTAGTAAAGGTTACTAACAATCAAAGTGCAAGGGGTCGGGGTGAATTTCTTGGGATCGTTACCGGTCCGTGATGTGGACGTTCACACCGCTTCCGTCCGGATCGCGGACGGGCCGGGGGTGCACGGGCGGCGCGCGCGACTCGAGGACGAGTCCGGCGTCATCCGAGCCGCCCCGGCTCGAGCCACCTGATCGGATCGTGCAGATCCAGGTCGACTTCTCTGCACGATCCGATCAACGGGGCGTGACGGCCGCCGTCGAGCGGGCGCCGTTGCGTGCCCGTGACACCTTGGAGCTCGCACACGGCGCTGTGCGGACACCAGGGTGTCACCAGGGCGCAGCGGGCGCTCCTGCGTCACCGGGACCCGCCGCCGAAGACATCAACGCATGCCGCGACCGCCTCCGCGCCCACCCCACCCACCGCACGCATCGGCTCGAGAGTCCATGTGATCTGATCGCGCAGATCCAGGTCGACTTCTCTGCACGATCCGATCAACGAGGCGTGACGGCCGCGCGAGAACGCCGAGAGCCCCGACCCGCCCCCACACGGGGGGCGGGTCGGGGCCCGGTCACGCGGATGCGCTCAGATCAGCCCGAGCTCCTTGACGGCGTCGCGCTCCTCGACCAGCTCGTCGACGGACACCTGGAGCCCGGCCACGGCGGCCTCGGACATGGAGAGCCCCTGCACGATCTCCCACTCGCCGCCCTTCGACGTCGCGGGGAACCCGGAGATGATCCCCTCGGGCACGCCGTAGGACCCGTCCGACACCATGCCCACGGAGGTCCAGGTCCCGGACGGCGTGCCGAGCGCCCAGTCGCGCACGTGGTCGATCGCCGCGTTCGCCGCTGAGGCCGCCGAGGAGGCGCCGCGCGCGTCGATGATCGCCGCGCCGCGCTTCGCGACGGTCGGGATGAACGTGTCGGTGACCCACGCATCGTCACCCACGACCTCAGGCGCCGGACGCCCGCCGATCACGGCGTGCGCGATGTCCGGGTACTGCTTCGCGGAGTGGTTGCCCCAGATGGTGACGTTCGAGACGTCGGCGACCCCGACCCCGGCGCGGCCGGCGAGCTGCGCGAGCGCGCGGTTGTGGTCGAGGCGCATCATCGCGGTGAAGCGGGACGCGGGGACGTCGGGCGCGTGCGAGGCCGCGATCAGCGCGTTCGTGTTGGCCGGGTTGCCGACCACGAGCACGCGCACGTCATCCGCCGCACCCTTGTTGATCGCCGCACCCTGGGGCCCGAAGATCCCGCCGTTCGCGGCGAGCAGGTCGCCGCGCTCCATGCCCGGTCCTCGCGGGCGCGCGCCCACGAGCAGCGCCACGTTGACGCCGTCGAACGCCGCCTCGGCGTCGTCGTAGATGTCCACGCCGGCCAGCAGCGGGAACGCGCAGTCGTCGAGCTCCATCGCGGTGCCCTCGGCCGCCTTGACGGCCTGCGGGATCTCGAGGAGGTTGAGCTTGACCGGGGTGTCCGGCCCGAGCATCGCGCCGGACGCGATGCGGAACAGGAGGGCGTAGCCGATCTGGCCGGCCGCTCCGGTGACGGTGACGGTGACAGGGGTGGTGCTCACGTCGTCGTGACTCCTTGGTTGAGGACGGGGTGGGGATTGCGGGGACCCGGGCGACCGGCGCCGCCCGGGAGGGACGATGCGCCGGTCACCGGAGCATCGTCCCGTGGCGCTCAGGCCAGGCGTGCCGCCAGGTTGGCGTCGAGGGTCGCGAGGAACTCCTCGGTGGTCTGCCACTCCTGGTCGGGGCCGACGAGCAGCGCAAGGTCCTTGGTCATCGCACCGCCCTCGACGGACTTGATGATGACGTCCTCGAGGGTCTCGGCGAAGCCGGTGACCTCGGGGGTGCCGTCGAGCTTGCCGCGGTGCTTGAGGCCGCCGGTCCACGCGAAGATCGACGCGATCGGGTTGGTCGACGTCGGCTTGCCCGCCTGGTGCTGGCGGAAGTGGCGGGTGACGGTGCCGTGCGCGGCCTCCGCCTCGACGGTCTTGCCGTCCGGGGTCATGAGCACGGAGGTCATGAGGCCCAGCGAGCCGAAGCCCTGCGCGACGGTGTCGGACTGGACGTCGCCGTCGTAGTTCTTGCAGGCCCAGACGTAGCCGCCCTCCCACTTCATGGCCGCGGCGACCATGTCGTCGATGAGGCGGTGCTCGTAGGTGATGCCGGCGGCGTCGAACTGCGCCTTGTACTCCTTCTCGAACACGTCCGCGAAGATGTCCTTGAACTGGCCGTCGTACGCCTTGAGGATCGTGTTCTTGGTGGACAGGTACACCGGGTAGCCGCGCTGCAGGCCGTACGCGAACGAGGCGCGCGCGAAGTCCTCGATGGACTTGTTGAAGTTGTACATGCCCATGGCGACGCCGCCGTCGGCGCCGTAGTTCGCGACCACGTGCTCGATGGGCTCGGAGCCGTCCTCGGGCGTGAAGGTCACCGTCAGCTTGCCGGCGCCGGGCACCTTGAAGTTGGTGGCCTTGTACTGGTCGCCGTGGGCGTGACGGCCGATGACGATCGGCTTGGTCCAGCCCGGCACCAGGCGCGGGATGTTGGAGATGATGATCGGCTCGCGGAACACGACGCCGCCGAGGATGTTGCGGATGGTGCCGTTGGGCGAGACGTACATGCGCTTGAGGCCGAACTCCTCGACGCGCGCCTCGTCCGGCGTGATGGTCGCGCACTTGACGCCGACGCCGTGCTTCTTGATGGCGTTCGCCGCGTCGATGGTGATCTGGTCGTCGGTCGCGTCGCGCGACTCGATGCCGAGGTCGTAGTACTCGAGGTCCACGTCGAGGTACGGGTGGATGAGGCGGTCCTTGATGAACTGCCAGATGATCCGCGTCATCTCGTCGCCGTCGAGCTCGACGACCTTGCCTTCGACCTTGATCTTCGCCATGCGTCAGTCCTCACACCTTCGTCGGATGGTGGCACCAGGCTAGTCCACGCACCCGGGCCCTACGTCACGGCCCGATCAGGGCCGGTGGACGGTCCGCGCGCCCCCTCGCCCAGGGACGATGCGCGTGCGAGTATGCGACAGAGCGCGCCCGCCGCGGCACGCCTGTCAGGAGGAACGATGAGCCAGTCTTCTTTTGAGAACGCGGGGGAGCCCGACGTGGTCGAGCTCTCCGAGGAGCTCACCGAGGAGGTGTGGGTCGAGGACGCCTCCGGCCCCAGCCTGGTGGCCCGCATGCTGGCGGAGCTCGCCGGCACCTTCATCCTCGTCTTCATGGGCGTGGGCACGGCGCTGTTCCTGTCGGTGGGGAACAACGGCACGCTGACCGCCGCGTTCGGCTTCGCGCTCGGCGTCATCATCGCAGCGGTGATCTTCGGCGGCGTGTCCGGCGCTCACCTCAACCCGGCGGTGTCGGTGGGTCTGTGGCTCGCGGGCCGCTTCCAGGGCCGCGACGTCGCCCCGTACATCCTCGCGCAGCTGGTCGGCGCGACCGCCGCCGGAGCGCTCCTGTTCGGGCTCGTCGCCGGGCACCCGAGCATCGAGAGCGCGCGCGAGTTCATGGACGGCGGGGCCAACGGCTACGGCGACCACTCCCCCGCGGGCTTCAACCTGGTGTCAGGCCTGGTGATCGAGGTCCTCATCGCCGCGCTGCTCGTCGGCGTGGTGCTCGCGGTGACGTCCGCGCGCGCGGTGCCCGGCGTGGCGCCGTTCGCGATCGGCCTCACCGTGGGCTTCCTGGTGCTGGTGGCCATCCCCTTCACCAACGGCGCGCTCAACCCGGCACGCGCGACCGGCATCGCGATCTTCGCCGACACGTGGGCGCTGCAGCAGGTGTGGCTGTTCTGGGTCGCACCGCTCGTGGGCGGCGCGATCGCGGGCCTGCTGGTGCGCGCGTTCGGCCCCGAGGAGGACCTCATCACCGTCGAGGTGATCGAGACCATCGAGGACTGAGCTCCTCAGGACGCACGACAGCCCCCGCCTCGCGGCGGGGGCTGTCGTCGTCTCGGGCTCTTCTATCCCAGCGGCGTGGTGAGCCCCAGGAACAGCAGAGCCGCCGCGAGCACCACCAGCACACCCACGTCGATCGCGCGGCGGCGCACCTCGAAGGTCCGGCCCACCGGGATCACGATGCGCGCGACGGCCCCCGCCGCGGCGAAGGCCGCCAGCGCGAGCACGGCCACGTCGACGCCGACGATCAGGCCGGACAACGCGATCGCGACCACCGCGGCCGTCAGGCCGACCGCGAGCCCGAGCGGGGTACGGGTCCTCTCCCCCATGTGCGCCTCCTGGTGGCCTAGTGGAAGAAGTGCCGGGTGCCGGTGTGGTACAGCGTGATCCCGGCGGCCTCCGCGGCCGCGATCACCTCAGCATCGCGCACCGATCCGCCGGGCGACGCCACGGCGCGCACGCCGCCGTCGATCAGCACCTGGAGTCCGTCCGCGAACGGGAAGAAGGCGTCGGACGCGGCCACGGAGCCCTGCGCCCGCTCCTCGCCGGCGCGGCTCACCGCGAGGCGGCACGAGTCGACGCGGTTGACCTGCCCCATGCCGATGCCCACCGCGCCGCCGTCCTTGGCCAGCAGGATCGCGTTCGACTTCACCGCGCGGCACGCCCGCCACGCGAACTCGAGCTCCGCGAGCGTCGCCTCGTCCGCGACGGGGCCGGCGACGTGCTGCCACGTCGAGGCCGGGTCGCCGGGCGCGTCGATCGCGTCCGCCTGCTGCACCAGCAGCCCGCCGCTCACGCGACGCCACTCGGCCACCAGCGGCACCGGGTCGATCTCGAGGATGCGCAGGTTCTTCTTCTTGGCGAGGATCTCGACGGCCTCGTCCTCGTAGCCGGGGGCGACCACCACCTCGGTGAAGATCTCCGCGACCTGACGCGCCGCATCGGCCGTCACCACGCCGTTGGCGGCGATCACGCCGCCGAACGCGCTCACCGGGTCCGTCGCGTGCGCCTTCGCGTGCGCCTCGGCGATGGTGTCGCCCACCGCGATCCCGCACGGGTTGGCGTGCTTGATCACCGCGACGGCCGGGCCGGCGTGGTCGTACGCGGCGCGCACGGCGGCGTCGGCGTCGACGTAGTTGTTGAAGGACATCTCCTTGCCGTGCAGCTGGCGCGCCCCGGCGATGCCGGCGCCCGAGCCGTCCGAGTACAGGGCGGCGTTCTGGTGCGGGTTCTCGCCGTAGCGCAGGGCGGCCGTGCGGGTGAACGATGCGCCCATCCAGCCGGGCAGGCCGGTCCCCTCGTCGTCGGGCGCCTGGGTGCTGCCCAGCCACGAGGCGACCTGGACGTCGTACTCCGCGGTGTGGCGGAACGCCTTGACGGCGAGCTGCGTGCGCTCGGCGAGCGTGAAGCCGCCGTGGCCCACCGCGCTGGCGGCGAGCTCGTAGTCCTCGGGGTCCACCACGACGGCGACGCTGGCGTGGTTCTTCGCAGCGCCGCGCACCATCGACGGCCCGCCGATGTCGATCTGCTCGACCACCTCGTCGTCCGAGGCGCCGGACGCGACGGTCGCGGCGAACGGGTAGAGGTTCACCACCACCAGGTCGAACGCCTCGATGCCCAGCTCCGCGAGCTGCGCGACGTGCGACTCGAGGCGGCGGTCCGCGAGGATGCCCGCGTGCACGTTCGGGTGGAGCGTCTTGACGCGGCCGTCGAGGCACTCGGGGAAGCCGGTGAGCTCCTCGACCGGGGTGACGGGCACGCCGGCGGCGGCGATCCGCTGCGCGGTCGAGCCGGTCGAGACGATCTGCACGCCCTCGTGGGTGAGCGCGGTCGCGAGCTCCTCGATGCCGGTCTTGTCGTACACGGAGATGAGGGCGCGGCGGACGGCCTGACGCTCGGTCATGATGACTCCTCGGTGGTGGGGTTCGCCGCGCCGATGCGCACGGTGCGGCCGCTGACGGTCCAGCCCTCGCGGGCGAGGCGGCCGAGCGTGGCGGTGACCAGCACGCGCTCGACCTCCTTGATGCGCTCGTGGAGGGTGGGCTCGGTGTCGTCGTCGAGGACCTCGACCGCCGCCTGCGCGACGATGGGCCCGGTGTCCACGCCGGCGTCGACGACGATGACGGTGCATCCCGTCACCTTCGCTCCCCCGGCGAGGGCGTCCCTCACCCCGTGCGCGCCGGGGTAGGCGGGCAGCAGGGCGGGGTGCGTGTTGAGGATGCGGCCGCCGAAGCGCTCGAGCGAGGGCTCGCCGAGCAGCCGCATGAAGCCCGCGAGCAGCACGATCTCGGGGTCGAACGTGGCGATGGTGCGGGCGATCGCCTCATCCCACAGGGCGCGGGACTCGAAGTCGGCCAGCCGCACCACGGCGGTGGGGACGCCGCACTCGCGCGCGATGTCGAGCGCGCCGATCCCGTCCTTGTCGGTGACCACCCCGACCACGCGGGCGCCGTAGGCATCCTCGCGCGCGGCCTCGAGCACGGCGCGAAGGGTGGACCCTGCCCCGGAGACGAGCACGACGACACGCCGGGGACGGGGTGGGTTTGTCACAGCGTCGAGCCTATCGGCATGCTGGGGGTCACACCGACCGAGGGAGCCGCATGCCGCCCACCCCCGACGCCGCGCCCGAGGTGGGTGCCGGCGCTCGCCGAGCCGTGCAGTGGAGCCTCGGGCTCCTCACCGCGATGCTGCTGGTCCCGCTGTTCGGGCCCACGTGGGGGCTGTCCTCGCTGATCCTCGCGCCGGCGGCGGCCGCGGCGATGATCACCGCGCTCGTGATGCTGCGCGGCGTGCGCCTCACCGGGCTCAAGGTGGTGCTCGCGATCGGCATCGGCGCCTCCGCGATCGCGCTGATGTACGGGCTCGGCCTGGTGATCCTGCACGACCAGGTCCAGGCGCTCACCGACTGCCAGGCGAACGCGATCACCCAGACCGCGCGCCAGGTGTGCCTCGACGAGTACGAGCAGTCCTATCTCGACCTGCTCGAGGAGTGGGGGCTCACCGTCCCGACCGGGCTGGCTCCCTGACGGGGGCGACGGGAACCTCGGGCTCCGCCCGCGCATCGTCCCTCCGCACGTATCCGCGCACCCACCGCCACGCGGCGATCGCCCCCCACACCGCGGCGTACCCGGCGACCACCAGCGCGGTGCCGATGAGGGTGACGGGCACGATCTCGGCGCCGACCTGCTCGAGGCGTCCCGGCCCTGCGGATCCGCGCGACGCGGCCGTGAGGGCCGCGAACCCGAGCGCGACCGCCGCGATCGCGACCCCGGCGGAGCGCGCCGAGGCCCAGTCGAGGCCGATTCTTCTGCTCAGCGACGCACGAGCGATCGCGGCGAGCACCACCACGGCGACCGGCGCCCAGGTCCACCAGCCGCCCGAGCCGGACGGCAGCGCGCCCAGGAGCGGCAGCTGCGGGAGGGTGTCGACGGTGAGGGTGTCCGGCGCGTACAGCGATCCGGTGCCGACCACGAAGCCGGGGCCGACCATCCACGCGACCATCCAGCACACCAGGGTGGGCACGTAGAGGGTCTCGGCGATCGCGAGCGCGCCCACGCCCAGCGGGTCCATCCGGAGGTCCGCCGCGATGGTCGCGATCCGGTCCATCCCGAGCACGGCCCACACGCCGCCGATCGCGGCCGCCGCTGCCACCACGAACGCGAGCGTGCCGAGTCCCAGGCGGAGGCCCGCGCGGACCTCGTCGGGGACGACGTCGAGCAGGTGCAGGCGGGCGCCGTAGGCACGCCAGATGCCGGCGGCCACCGCGGGCGCCGCGATGAGAGCGCACACGAGCGTGGCTCGCAGCGCTCCCGCCTCGCGCGAACCGTCGGGACTGCCCAGCCACCCGATCACGCCCGCGCCGGCCGCGAAGGTCGCGACGCCGAGCGCCCAGCTGGTCCACGTCTTGACGGCGAAGCGGCGCGCGACGCCCACCAGGATCGCGGCGCTCACCAGCGGCATCCCGAGCGGGACCAGGGAGAGCGTGGCACCGCCGAACACGATCGGGACGCCGTGCCCGAGCAACCACACCGAGGTGGCGACGGTGGCCGCGCCGGACCAGTCGACCGCGGCGGAGCCGTCGAGGCTGGGCGCGCCGGCGACGGCCGCGAGCGCGGGCGCGAGCACCACGAGGTAGGACAGCGCGATGGCCTGGAGGCCGGTGAGCGCGCCGCCCGCCCAGCCCGGGATGGCCGCCCGGATGCGCGCGAACAGCGGGCGCGCGGTGCGGAGGGCGTCGACAGGCATGGGCACCATGGTCGCGCGTCGACGGGACGATGCGGTGGACCGGCGCGCGCACGGGCGGCGGCGCCGCCCGGCGGGGCACACGGCAACGGGGCCCCGACCCGAAGGTCGAGGCCCCGCCGCGCGCCTCAGGGATCAGGCCCCGGTGAGGATCTCCCGCATGAGTCGCGCGGTCTCCGACGGGGTCTTGCCCACGCGGACGCCGGCGGCCTCGAGGGCCTCCTTCTTGGCCTGCGCGGTCCCGGCGGAGCCGGACACGATGGCGCCGGCGTGGCCCATGGTCTTGCCCTCGGGCGCCTCGAAGCCGGCCACGTAGCCCACGACGGGCTTGGTGACGTGCTCCTTGATGTAGGCCGCGGCGCGCTCCTCGGCGTCGCCGCCGATCTCGCCGATCATGACGATCGCGTCCGTGTCGGGGTCGTTCTGGAACGCCTCGAGGCAGTCGATGTGGGTGGTGCCGACGATCGGGTCGCCGCCGATGCCCACGGCCGTCGAGAAGCCGAGGTCGCGCAGCTCGAACAGCATCTGGTACGTCAGCGTGCCCGACTTCGAGACGAGCCCGATGCGGCCGGGGCCCGTGATGGTCGCCGGCGTGATGCCCACGTTCGAGGCGCCGGGCGTGATGAGGCCGGGGCAGTTGGGGCCGATCAGGCGGGTGCCCTTGGACTGCGCGTACGCGAAGAACTCGGCGGTGTCCGCGACCGGGACGCCCTCGGTGATGATGACCACCAGCGGCATGCCCGCGTCGACCGCCTCCATGACCGCGGCCTTGGTGAACGGCGGCGGCACGAACAGCACGGACACGTCCGCGCCGGTCTCCGCCATCGCCTCCGCCACGGTGCCGTACACGGGCACCAGCACGTCGCCGGGGAACTCGACCTCGGCGCCAGCCTTGCGCGGGTTGACGCCGCCCACGATCTGAGTGCCGGAGGCGAGCATGCGCTGCGTGTGCTTCATGCCCTCGGAGCCGGTCATGCCCTGGACGATGACCTTGGACTCTGCGGTGAGGAAGATTGCCACGTTCTCTCCTTAGGAAGCGGCGGCGGCGAGCTCGGCGGCCTTGGCCGCGGCGCCGTCCATGGTGTCGACGATGGTCACGAGCGGGTGGTCGGCGTGCGCGAGGATCGCGCGCCCATCCTCGACGGCGTTGCCGTCGAGGCGCACCACCAGGGGCTTGGTCGCCTTGTCGCCCAGCGCCTGGAGCGCGCCGACGATGCCGTCCGCGACCGCGACGCAGGAGGTGATCCCGCCGAACACGTTGACGAACACGCTCTTCACCTGCGGGTCGTGGAGGATCACGTCGAGGCCGTTGGCCATCACCTCGGCCGAGGCGCCGCCGCCGATGTCGAGGAAGTTCGCCGGCTTCTGGCCGCCGAACTGCTCGCCCGCGTACGCGACCACGTCGAGAGTCGACATGACCAGGCCCGCGCCGTTGCCGATGATCCCCACGGAGCCGTCGAGCTTCACGTAGTTGAGGTTCATGTGCTTGGCCTTGGCCTCGAGCGGGTCGGCCGCGGCCTTGTCCTCGAGCGCCGCGTGGTCCGCGTGACGGAACTCGGCGTTCTCGTCGAGGGTCACCTTCCCGTCGAGCGCGATGATCGAGCCGTCCTCGGTGCGGACCAGGGGGTTGACCTCGACGAGCGTCGCGTCCTCCTCCTTGTACACGGTCCACAGCTTCTGGATGGTGTCCGCGACCTGGTCGCGCAGGTCCGCGGGGAAGCGTGCGGCGTCCACGATCTCGTACGCCTTCGCCGCGTCGATGCCCACCAGCGGGTCGACAGCGACGCGCGCGAGGGCGTCGGGGCGCTCGACGGCGAGCTGCTCGATCTCCATGCCGCCCTCGACGGAGCACATCGCGAGGTAGCGGCGCTCGGCGCGGTCCAGCAGCACGGAGAAGTAGAACTCCTCGGCGATCGCGGCGCCGGCGGCGATCATCACGCGGTGGACCGTGTGGCCCTTGATGTCCATCCCGAGGATCGCGGCGGCGTGCGCCTCGGCCTCGTCGGGGGTCTTGGCGACCTTGACGCCGCCCGCCTTGCCACGTCCACCCACCTTCACCTGAGCCTTGACGACGACGACGCCGCCCAGCTGCTCGGCCGCGGCGCGTGCCTCGGCGGGGGTCTCGGCGACGATGCCCGGGAGCACGGGTACGCCGTGCTTCTCGAACATGTCGCGCGCCTGGTACTCGTACAGGTCCATGCACTGTCCTCACGCGAGAGTGCGCGCCCTCGTCGGCGCGCGGGTCCGTTGGTGCAGGGTCAGCCTACCCACGTCGTACACGATCGCGGGACCAAGGTCCCCTCCCCCACCCGTTCGCTCCGCACGGTTTCACCGGCGACACCCCGCGGGCAGGGGGACGATG
>NZ_BBLW01000003.1 GCF_000971135.1 Demequina phytophila
GTTCGCGTCGACGGATAGCGCGGGACCGGCGACCGGTCTCCACACAGATTCTGCAACCGCACCGGGGCTGGTCGGGCGACGCGGCGTGAGTCGCAGGTGGATCCGGGTAGGCGCCGGATCCTGTGTGGAACGCGGTCGGGAGCGGGGCGCGGGGTCGGGACCCGGGGACGATGCGCTCGCTAGTGCGCCTTGTCCTCCGCGGGCGGCTCCTCGACGCCCACCTCGGCGGGGTCGACGCCCACGGACTTTCCGAGCTCGTGCGGCTTGGCCATCCGGTTCGAGGGCAGCGGCAGCGGAGTCGAGCGCTTCTCGTAGAGCTTGCGGTAGAAGCGATCGCGCGCGAACAGCAGGGATGCGCCCAGGGCGGCCGCGAGCACGGAGGCGGACAGCACCGACAGCTTGACCACCTCGGCGTTCTCGCCGCCGAAGGCGAGGTCGCCGATCAGCAGCGACACGGTGAAGCCGATGCCGGCGAGCATGCCCATGCCTGTGACGTCGAGCCAGGACAGGCCGCGGTCCAGCTGGGCACGGGTGAAGGTCGCCACCAGCCAGGTGGCGAGCACGATGCCGAGGGGCTTGCCGATCACGAGGCCCGCCATCACGCCATGCGCGACGGGGCTGGACACCAGCTCCGAGATCGCCTCGGAGTTGATGGTGACGCCGGCCGCGAAGAACGCGAACACCGGGACCGCGACGGCGGCGGAGACAGGGCGCCACACGTGCTCCCAGTGCTCCGCGAGCGAGGTGCGCTCGCCCTGCCGGGCGACGGCGGGCACCATCATGCCGAGCGCGACGCCGGCGATGGTGGCGTGGATGCCGGAGGCGTGCATGAACGCCCACGCGGCGAACGCGATCGGGAACAGCAGGTAGGCGTTGCCCCAGCCCTTGCGGATCAGCAGACCGAACACGACGATCGCCAGCACCGCGGCGCCGAGCCACAGGAAGTTGAGGTCCTCGGAGAAGAACACCGCGATGATGATGATCGCCAACAGGTCGTCGACCACCGCGAGGGTGAGCAGGAACGCGCGCAGGGCGTTCGGGAGCCACTTGCCGACGACGGCGAGCACCGCGACCGCGAACGCGATGTCGGTCGCCGTGGGCACCGCCCAGCCCTGGAGGGAGCCGTCGGGACCCAGGTTGAACAGCATGTAGAGCAGCGCGGGAACGGCCATTCCTCCGACCGCGGCCACGATGGGCACGATCGCGGTGGCGGGACGGCGCAGCTCGCCGGCGACGATCTCACGCTTGAGCTCGAGGCCGACCACGAAGAAGAAGATCGCCAGCAGTCCGTCCTTGGCCCACGTGGCGATGCTGAGGTCCAGGTGGAGCGCGTGCGGGCCGATCGTGAAGTCGCTGAGGTTCCGGTAGAAGTCCTGGAGACCGGTGTTCGCGAAGATCAGCGCCGCCGCGGTGCCGATGAGCAGCAGGATCCCGCCGGCCCGCTCCGTGCGCAGCACGTCGACGAGGGTCCGCTCGGTCGACGGCGTCAGCCGCGAGAAGAGACGGGAGGCGGGGCTCGAGGTCATGACGCTCCTGGGACGGGTACGGGGGTCGCCGCCATCCTATCGAGAGCGTCAGACCGGCTCCTGAACCCCCGTGCGCTGCGGCTGAGGAGGGTCGAAGCGGTAGCCGACGTTGCGGACGGTGCCGATGAGCTGCTCATGCTCTGCGCCCAGCTTGGCGCGCAGGCGGCGCACATGGACATCGACGGTGCGGGTGCCGCCGTAGTAGTCGAAGCCCCACACCTCCTGGAGCAGCTGGTCACGCGTGTAGACGCGTCCAGGGTGCTGCATGAGGTACTTGAGGAGCTCGAACTCCTTGTACGTGAGGTCGAGCGGCACGCCCTTGAGGCGGGCGGTGTAGCCGCCCACATCGACGGTGAGGTCCCCCGACGAGAACTCCGCGACGCGGTCGAGCGGGTCGGCGGCGTTGGCCCGGCCGATCAGCAGTCGGATACGTGCCTCGACCTCCGCGGGCGAGGCCTCCGCGAGCACCACATCGGCGGCGCCCCAGTCGGCGTTGACGATCGACATGCCGCCCTCGCGCAGCACCAGCAGCAGAGGCACCGCGACACCGGTCACCTGGATGAGGTTGCAGTTGTTGCGCGCCTCCACCAGGTCGGTGCGGGCGTCGACCACCAGGACGTCGGCGTCCATCGCGTCGAGCATCGCGGACGGCTCCGGCGCCACCACACGGGTCCGGTGGGACAGCAGTGCGAGGGCAGGCAGGACATCGGCCGCGCCGTCTGCCGACGGCGTGAGCACGAGCAGGTCTGCCATCGCCACCTCCGATTGCGCTTCACTTTAGCGGTGCCAGGTCTGAGACACTAACGCCCATGCTTTCGACCACCAGGGCGACCATCAGCGCGTCTGCGGCCGCGCTCGTCGCCGTGGGCGGATTCCTCGGCGCCACCGCGCTCGCCGCGACTGTCCTCGCGCTCGTCGTGCTGCTCGCGCTCGGGTGGCCCGTGCTGCTGCGCGCCTCGCGCCGCCGCACGGCCTCGGTGATCCTCATCGGCGGCGGCGCTCTCGCCCTGGTGGCGGTGCTCGCCGGACGCGTCGAGCCGCACCTGCGCCACATGGCGGTCGCGGTCGCCCTCATGGTCATCGCCGCGCTCGTGGCGGAGGTGTTCTGGCCCAGCTCGCGCGGCCGGGCCGTCACCTCGGTGGCCGCGACGTGCGGCGGCGCGATCGTGGTGGCCTCGGGCGCCGCGTGGGTAGCCGCCGCCCGCACGAACGGCGCCGAGGACCTCGTGGTGACCGGCGGGATCGCCCTCGCGGTCGCCGCCGTCACGGGCGTGATGACACGCAGCGCCCAGGCGAACTCGCTGATCGCCCTCGCCATGGGCACGCTGTCGGGCGTCGCGACCGGCGCCCTGTTCCCCGAGATCCCGTGGTACGCCGGCGGCGGCGTGGGCCTGCTGTGCGCGATCATCGTGACGCTGCTCCAGGAGCTCAACCGCCGCGAGCCGCGTCAGCCCGGCTGGCTGCCGGGAATGGCATCGGCCCTCGCGCCCGTTCTTGCTGCGGGCGCGCTCGTCTACATCGGCGGCCGCCTGCTCGTCGGCTGAGGTCATCCCGGAGGAAAAGTGGTCCTGCGCATCGTCATCGTCGTCGCGATCCTCGTGCTCGCGACCGCCGTCGCCCTGTGGTGGCAGCGGCGCCAGGGCGTCGCCCGCGAGGTGGAGCGCGCCGGGGCGCTGTCCTCCACCACGCTCGGCGCCAAGCGCGGCTACCACGCGACCTTCGTCCAGTTCTCGACGCCCATGTGCGCCAAGTGCCCGCCGACCGCCCAGCTGCTCACCCGCATCGCGGCCGAGGACCCTCGCGTCGCGCACATCGAGATCGACGCCGCCGAGCGGCTCGACCTGGCGCGCGAGCTCGAGATCATGCGCACCCCGACCATCCTGCTGCTCGACGGAGACGGCGTGGTGGTGTCGCGCATCTCCGGGGCACCCACCGAGCAGCAGGCCCGTGAGGCCCTCGCCGCCGTGCCGCGCACCGGCACGGACTACACCATCTAGCCGTAGACTCCGGCTACCAGCGAGGGGAGCACCATGAAGGACATCCAGATCGACCCGCGCGGGCCACGGTTCGGCGCGTTCTGGCAGCTCGCGTTCTCCGTGTCCGCGCTCATCGCGGGCGCCAACCCGGTCGGCATCGCGATCATGGCCGTCCTGCTCATCCTGTTCATCCCCGGCGCGATCATCGGCCCGCAGGCCACGCTGCAGGGCTGGGTGTTCCGCAAGGCGATCCGCCCGCGCCTGGACCCGCCCAAGGAGACGGAGTCCTTCCGCCCGCCGCGCTTCGCGCAGCAGATGGGTATCACCTTCTGCATCCTCGCCGTCAGCTCGGGCGTCCTCGGCTTCGACACCGGCTTCTACGTCTTCACCGGCTTCGTGACGTTCGCGTCCTTCCTCAACAGCGTGTTCGACCTCTGCCTCGGCTGCGAGATCTACCTGCTGTTCAAGCGCGCCACCACCCGCGCCGCCTGACATGCCCACCCTCGTCGTCAAGATCACGTCCGGCCCGGAGCGCGTCGAGACCCTGATGCAGGCGTTCACCGTCGCGTCCACGGGCGCGGCGTCGGGCCTGGACGTCAGCGTGTGGCTGACCGGCGACGCGACCCTGCACGCCCTCCCCGGCACCGACGAGGTGGTGATCCCCCACTCGCCGCCGCTGTCGCAGCTGCGCGACGCGATCCTCGCGTCCGGCGGCAGGCTCACGGTGTGCGCGCAGTGCGCCATGCGACGCGAGATCACCGAGGACGACCTCATCCCCGGCGCCCGGATCGCCGGCGCCGCCGCGTTCGTCGCGGAGGCCATCGCGCCCGACGCGACCGCGCTGGTGTACTGAGCCACCGCATCGTCCCCCGCGATGCGCGTGGAGCGGGACCTCGGTCCCGGCATAGACTCGGCGCATGACTGCTCTCGAGGTCACGTTCATCGCGCTCGCCGTCGCCGCCTTCGCCGCCACCGCCTGGGTGGCCGGCGTGGTCGCCTTCCGTCTGGTGAAGGGCCCGAAGCGGTGACGTTCGTCATCCCGTCGGATCTCGCACCCGAGGTCTACCCCCTCGCCTGGGTGGTGGGCACGTGGGAGGGCCACGGCGTCATCGACTACCCGGGCATCGACGCCGCGGACTTCCGCCAGCGCGTGGTGTTCGACCACGACGGCGGGCCGTACCTCTCCTATACGTCCTCCATCACGCTGATGGGCCCCGACGGTGAGGTGGGCCAGGTGTGGTCCGTCGAGTCCGGATTCTGGCGCGTCGCGCCGAGCGCCCCCGAGGGTGTCGAGCTCGCCGACTTCCAGCACCCGCTGGAGGTGGTCCTCGCGGACGCCTCCGGCCTGCTCACCGCGTACTTCGGCGCCGTCGGCAACGGCCGCATCGACCTCGCGACCCGCTTCGCGGCGGCCACCGAGTCGGGCCCCGACGTGCGTGGCGCGACCCGCATGTACGGCAACGTGGGCGGCGAGCTCATGTGGGCGTGGGACATGGCAGCCTTCGGGCACGAGCTGCAGTCGTACGCGAGCGCCCGCCTCGCCCGCGTCGACGGGCCGTCGGTCCCCGAGGGCGCCGAGACGGTGGGTCCCGACGAGGCTGAGGAATCCTGAGCGGCCCTCCGCTCGTTGACACCGTCATGACCTCCCCCCTTCTCGATCGCCACGGCGCCGTCGCGGGCCTCGGCACCGACGCGAGCGTGGCGTGGCACTACGGCGACCCGACCGCGGAGCAGCGCGCCCTCGAGGCCGGCCGCGCGGTCGCCGACCAGTCGCACCTGGGCATCGTCACCGTCACCGGACCCGACCGCCTCACCTGGCTCGACTCGCTGTGCACGCAGCAGGTCGCGGGCCTCGCGCCCGGCGAGTCCGCGGAACTGATGATCCTGTCGCCCCAGGGCCGCATCGAGCACGTCGCCGGCCTGGTCGACGACGGCACCACCGCCTGGCTGGTCACGGAGACCGCCCCCGCGCTCGCCGCGTTCCTCGACCGCATGCGCTTCATGCTGCGGGTCGAGGTGGACGATGCCACGGCCGGATGGGCGGCGATCGGCGAGGCGGTCTCGCGTCCCGCGAGCGACGGCGAGCCGGTCACCTGGGTGGACCCGTGGCCCGGCGTCACCGCCGGCGGCACCTCCTACGCGGCGGACCCGGCGGCGCTGTCCGACGCGGTGCGCCCGTGGCGCCTCGTGCTGGTACCGCGCGCCACGCTCGCCGCCGAGATCGAGGCGCGCGTCGACGCCGGCTGGACCCTCGCCGGCACGTGGGCGACGGAGGCGATCAGGATCGCCGCGCATCGTCCCCGCGCGGCCTTCGACGTCGACGACCACTCCCTGCCGCACGAGCTCGACTGGCTGCGGACCGCCGTCCACCTGCACAAGGGCTGCTACCGCGGCCAGGAGACCGTGGCGAAGGTGCACAACGTGGGCCGGCCGCCGCGGCGCCTCACCATGCTGCTGCTCGACGGGTCGGGCCACTCGCTTCCCGAGCTCGGCGCCGACGTGCTCAACGCCGAGGGCGCGACCGTGGGACGCGTGACCTCGGTGGCGCGCCACCACGAGCTGGGCCCCGTCGCCCTCGCGATCCTCAAGCGCTCCGTCGACCCGTCCTCCGTGCTCACGGTGCCCACCGACGGCGGGCCGGTGTCCGCCGCTCAGGAGCTGATCGTGAACGCGGACGGCTTCTCCGCCGACCGTCCCCCGAAGCCGGGTCCCACCATGAAGGGCCTGCTCATGGGCAAGGGCTGCGCCGCCGACGGCGGCGACCTGCCCGGCTGATCGCGGCGCCGTTCCCGGCGCTCGGAGCGCCGCGGGGTTACGGTGGCCCCGTGGAGATCCCCGTGAGCGATCTGGCATCGCACCTGGACGATGCCTTGGCCGCCGCCCGCGGCGGCGAGGACGTGATCCTGACCGAGGGCGGCCTGCCGGTCGCCAGGCTCGGCCCCGTCGAGTCCGCGTCCCTGCTCGAGAGGCTGGCCGAGGAGGGCGTGATCGCCGTGCCCGCCTCCGACCGCGCCGTGCCGCGGCTGCCGCAGGCCGAGGCGGCCAAGGACGCGCTGTCCAGCCTGCTCGGGCGACTGCGCAGGTAGCCGTGGCACTCGTCTACCTCGACACGTCCGCCCTGCTCAAGCTGTGCGTCCTCGAGACGGGCAGCGACCTCGCCGTGTCCCTGTGGAAGGGGGCCGATGCGCTGGTCACCTCCCGCATCGCCGACGCCGAGGTCCGGTCCGTGCTGGCGTCCGCGGAACGCATCGGGCGCATCGACGCGGCACCGGCGGCGGCCGCGCGCGACCGCTGGAGCGAGCTGTGGCCCGGGCTGGTCAAGGTCGAGGTGAGCGCCGCCGTATGCGAGCGCGCCGCGGACCTGACCGACCGCCGACCGCTGCGCGCGGGCGACGCCATCCATCTCGCGAGCGCGCTCACGCTGGCCGGCGCCTCGCCGGTGTTCGCATGCTGGGACCGGCGCCTCGCGGCAGCCGGGCGCGCGGAGGGACTGCAGGTCCTGCCCCCTGCGTTAGCGTAGGTACCCGTCGCGCCTACCCGGAGGTACCCCCATGTTCGGCTTCCTGCAGGACACCGTCGTGCTCCTCATCTCGCTCGCCGCGTTCGCGGGCGCCATCTGGGGGCTGATCGACGCGGCGCGGCGGCCCGAGGGCGCGTTCACCGCCGCCGGCAAGTGGTCCAAGACCATCTGGCTGGTGATCCTGGGCGTCGCGACCATCGTCGCGTTCATCTCGCTGCCCTGGCCGCTCGGCACGGGCGGCGGCATCGGAGGCATCCTGGGCATCGCCGCGATCGTCGCGGTCATCGTGTACCTCGTGGACGTGCGCCCCAAGCTCGGCGGCGGCTACGGTCCCTCCGGCGGCTCGCGCGGGCGCTCCACCGGCGGCTGGTGACCCGCGGGTGAAGGCAGTCCTCCAGCGCGCCTCGCGCGCCTCCGTGACCGTCGACGGCGCCGTCACCGCGTCGTTCGACCGCCAGGGGATCGTGGCCCTCGTGGGCGTCACCCACGGCGACGGCCCCGAGCAGGTGCAGACCATCGCGCGCAAGATCGCGGAGCTGCGGATCCTGTCCGATGAGAAGTCGGTGGCGGACGTCGACGCGCCCGTGATCGTGGTCTCCCAGTTCACCCTCTACGCGGACACGCGCAAGGGCCGCCGTCCCTCGTGGAACGGCGCCGCGCCCGGCCCCGTGGCGGAGCCGCTGGTCGAGGCCGTGGTGACCGCGCTGCGCGCCCGCGGTCTCGACGTCGGGACCGGGGTGTTCGGCGCGCACATGGACGTGTCGCTGGTGAACGACGGCCCCATCACGATCCTGCTCGAGGCGTAGTCCCCCGGGACGCGACGAGGGGCCGGCCACCGGCCGACCCCTCGCGTGCGGAGGCTCGCGTCAGACGTCTCGGGAGCGGAGCACCCACAGCGCCGCGAGGTACGGCAGCACCGCCCACGCGAGCAGGACCAGCAGGCCACCCGCCGGCGACAGGCCGATCTCGCCGGGACCGGGGCCCTGGGCCGCGGTTGCGGCCTCGCCCGCGACGGAGGGCAGCACCCTGCCGACCCAGTTGGCGATCGAGTTGTTCACGGCGAGCAGGATCCCCGGCGCGATGAGCTGCATCGCGACGATCGTGAAGATGGTGCCCACCGACGACCGCATGAGGACGCCGAGCGCGACCGAGAGCACGGCGATGACCACGTAGGTGAGCAGCTCGACACCGAGCACCTTGAGCGTGGTCGGATCGGCGAGGTCGATCGACATGCCGGCGTCCGCGAGCGTGCCCTGGGTGGCCAGCCAGGCCGCGACCGCCCCGACCAGCGCGATCCCCAGCGCGAACAGCGCGGCGATGGTGGACTTGGCCGCCAGCACGGCACCCCGAGCAGGGGTCGCGGTGAACGTGTTGCGCGCCATGCCCGTGGTGAACTCGGACGTGGTGAACAGCGCGGCGAGCACCGCGACGAGGATGAGCACGAAGATCGAGCCCGAGTAGAGGGTTCCCATCCCCAGCGCGCTTCCCGTGGTGCCCTCGGGCACGGTCACGGTGCCTCCGCTCGCGCTCAGCAGGGGGATGAGCACGAAGGCAGCGAGCGCGACGAGCACGAGGATCCACGTCGAGCGCACGGATCGCGCCTTGATCCATTCGGAGCGGACGGCACGCGCGTAGCCGGCGCGGTGCGTGACCACATCCGTGCCGACGGCCCGGTCGGTCTGAGTCGCGGCGCTCACTTGGAGGCCTCCTTCGCTGCAGCGTCCTGCTCCGTGGGCACTCCGGCCCGGTACTCGGTCTGGTCGGCCGTGAGGTGCATGTACGCGTCCTCGAGGCTCGTGCTCTCGTCGCGCAGCTCCGCGAGCCACAGGCTGTTGTCGCGCGCGATCCTCCCGATCGCGCGGGCGTCGAGCCCCGTGATCGAGATCCGCTCGCGGTGGTCGACGGCCTGGACCGCGCCGCCGGCGGCCGTGACGGCCTCGGCGAGGCGGCCGGCGTCGGGCGACGTCACGAGGACCCCCTCGCGGGCGTGGGCCTGGACGAACTCGTGCAACGGCGCGTCGGCCAGGATGCGCCCGCGGCCGATGATGATGACGTGGTCGGCGGTCTGCTGAACCTCGCTCATGAGGTGGCTCGAGAGGAAGACCGTGCGGCCGTTCTCGGCGAGGCGTCGCGCGAGCTGGCGCACCCACAGCACGCCGTCCGGGTCGAGTCCGTTGACCGGCTCGTCGAACATGACGATCTTGGGGTCGCCCAGCAGCGCGCCCGCGATGCCGAGGCGCTGTCCCATGCCGAGCGAGAAGTTGCCGGCCTTCTTCTTGGCGACCTCGGTGAGGCCGGTGAGCTCGAGCACCTCGTCGACGCGGCGGTCGGCGATGCCGTGCGTGGCGGCGAGCGCGCGCAGGTGCGAGCGGGCCGAGCGGCGGGGGTGCACGCCCTTCGCGTCGATGAGCGCGCCGATCTCCCCGAGCGGGGTCGCGAGCCGCGCGTACGGCTTGCCGTTGACGGTGACCTGGCCGGCGGTGGGCCGGTCGAGGCCCAGGATCATGCGCATGGTCGTCGACTTCCCGGCGCCGTTGGGGCCGAGGAAGCCCGTGACGACCCCGGGCTGGACGGTGAAGGTGATGTGGTCGACGGCGGTCTTGCTGCCGTACTTCTTGGTGAGGTCTCTCGCCTCGATCATGTGCTGCGCCCTCCCAGTGGTGCATTGTCGGCCGGTGCTCGACGAGGACCAAGGTAGCCGCGATATCGCTGCTCCGACCAGACCTCGGTCCCGTCAGGGTTTCGCCCTACTACAGCCGTGGTACCTGGACATATGCTCAACAGGCGCGCCGCGCATCGTCGCGCCGCCCCTCGCCAGCGGCGGCGTCGCGATGGTATGACGGGGCCATGAACTGGCTCCTCGACGTGCTGTGGAACCTCGGTGACCTGGTGCGGCGCATCATGCGCGCCGACCGCCAGACACGGCGCTGACCCGGCGCCTCCCCAGGCGGCCTCGTGCCCGCCGGACGGCGCCACCCCACCCGGCCGCCGCATCGTCCCCCCGCATGTTTCGGCGCGGTAACCATCGTCACGCCCCTGGCGAACACGGGCATGAGCGGCGGGGGCCCGCCGTTAGCCTGGAATCACCCGCGGTGGGCGACCGTCGCGACCCCGGCCCCGGCCGGACGAATCAAGGGAGGCTGACATGTTCGAACGGTTCACCGATCGAGCCCGTCGAGTGGTGGTGCTCGCGCAGGAAGAGGCGCGGATGCTCAACCACAACTACATCGGCACCGAGCACATCCTGCTCGGCCTGGTGCGCGAGGGCGAAGGCGTGGCCGCGAAGGCCCTCGAGGCGATGGACATCTCCCTCAACGGCGTCCGCGAGCAGGTCCAGGAGATCATCGGCGAGGGCTCGCACGCCCCGTCCGGCCACATCCCCTTCACGCCGCGCGCCAAGAAGGTCCTCGAGCTGTCGCTGCGCGAGGCGCTGCAGCTGGGCCACAACTACATCGGCACCGAGCACATCCTGCTGGGCCTCATCCGCGAGGGCGAGGGCGTGGCGGCGCAGGTGCTGGGCAAGCTGGGCGCGGACCTCGGCGGCGTGCGCCAGCAGGTCATCCAGCTGCTGTCGGGCTACGAGGGCAAGGAGCCCGTCACGTCGGGCGGCGGCCCCCAGGAGGGTCAGCCCGCGGGCTCGACCGTGCTCGACCAGTTCGGCCGCAACTTCACGCAGGCCGCGCGCGAGGGCAAGCTCGACCCCGTCGTGGGCCGCGAGCTCATCATGGAGCGCGTGATGCAGGTCCTGTCGCGCCGCACCAAGAACAACCCCGTCCTCATCGGCGAACCCGGCGTCGGCAAGACCGCCGTGGTCGAGGGCCTGGCCCAGGCGATCGTGCGCGGCGACGTGCCCGAGACGCTCAAGGACAAGCACCTGTACACGCTGGACCTCGGGTCGCTGGTCGCGGGCTCCCGCTACCGCGGTGACTTCGAGGAGCGCCTCAAGAAGGTGCTCAAGGAGATCCGCACCCGCGGCGACATCATCCTGTTCATCGACGAGATCCACACGCTCGTGGGTGCCGGCGCGGCCGAGGGCGCGATCGACGCGGCCTCGATCCTCAAGCCGATGCTCGCGCGCGGCGAGCTGCAGACCATCGGCGCGACCACGCTCGACGAGTACCGCAAGCACGTCGAGAAGGACCCCGCGCTCGAGCGTCGCTTCCAGCCCATCCAGGTGCCAGAGCCGGAGCTCGCTCACGCGATCGAGATCCTCAAGGGCCTGCGCGACCGCTACGAGGCGTTCCACCGCGTCACCATCACGGACGACGCGATCGTGGCCGCCGCGACCATGGCGGACCGCTACATCTCCGACCGCTTCCTGCCGGACAAGGCGATCGACCTCATCGACGAGGCGGGCGCGCGCCTGCGCATCCGTCGCATGACGTCGCCGCCGGAGCTCAAGGAGCTCGACGACAAGATCGCCGGCGTCCGCCGCGACAAGGAGTCCGCGATCGACTCGCAGGACTTCGAGAAGGCCGCGTCGCTCCGCGACGTCGAGCGCCGCCTCTCCGAGGAGCGCTCGCGCAAGGAGGAGGCATGGAAGTCGGGCGACCTCGACGTCGCCGCCGTGGTGGACGAGGACCTGATCGCCGAGGTGCTGTCGATGTCCACGGGCGTGCCCGTGACGCGCGTGTCCTCCGACGAGTCCTCGCGTCTGCTCCACATGGAGGGTGAGCTCCACAAGCGCATCATCGGCCAGGAGCAGGCCATCAAGGTCCTGTCCCAGTCGATCCGCCGCACGCGCGCCGGCCTCAAGGACCCGAAGCGTCCCGGCGGCTCGTTCATCTTCGCCGGCCCGACCGGTGTGGGTAAGACCGAGCTCGCCAAGGCGCTCGCCGAGTTCCTGTTCGGCGACGAGGACTCGCTGATCTCGCTCGACATGTCCGAGTACGGCGAGAAGCACACGGTGGCCCGCCTGTTCGGTGCGCCTCCCGGCTACGTGGGCTTCGAGGAGGGCGGCCAGCTCACCGAGAAGGTGCGCCGCAAGCCGTTCTCCGTGGTCCTGTTCGACGAGGTCGAGAAGGCCCACCCGGACATCTTCAACTCGCTGCTCCAGATCCTGGAGGACGGCAAGCTGACGGATGCCCAGGGTCGCGAGGTGAACTTCAAGAACACCATCATCATCATGACCACCAACCTCGGTGCCGACGCGATCTCGCGTCGCCAGGCGACCGGCTTCTCCGCGATCAAGGAGGGCGGCCACACCTACGAGGACATGGTCAAGCTGGTGAACGGCAAGCTGAAGGAGCACTTCAAGCCGGAGTTCCTCAACCGCGTCGACAACGTGGTGGTGTTCCCGCAGCTCACGCAGGCGGAGATCATCCAGATCGTCGACCTCATGGTCGCCCGCCTCGACGAGCGCATGAAGGACAAGGACATGGGCATCGAGCTCACCACGGCGGCCAAGCAGCTGCTCGCGGAGAAGGGCTACGACCCGGTCCTCGGAGCGCGACCGCTGCGCCGTGCGCTGCAGCGCGAGATCGAGGACCCGCTGTCGGAGAAGATCCTCTTCGGCGAGGTCACCTCGGGCCAGATCATCCGCGTGGACGCGCAGGGCGAGGGCATCCTGGGCGAGTTCACGTTCGAGGGCATCGACCGCGACGCCGTCGTCGGCGAGCCCGTCGAGGACCCCGAGGTGGCTTCCAAGCCGGAGTGACCTTCACCTCCCGGTGAGTCCGAGGGCCCGATCCCCGTTCGCGGGGGCCGGGCCCTTCGCATGTCCGGGCCGCGCGTCGAGTTCCCATGACGCTTGTGCAGGGAGTGACGCGGATCGACTCGTGTGGCGGTCACATCCGTCACGCGAGAACACCCTCGTCACAAGCGTCAGTGGGAGTCACCCCGCTGCCAGGAGGAATCACCCCGCGGCACCACCTAGGCTGACGTCATGACCCACGATCCGTATGTGGCCGACGCCGCCCGCTACGACACCATGGACTACCGCCGCTCCGGCGAATCGGGGCTGGTGCTGCCCGCGATCAGCCTGGGCCTGTGGCAGAACTTCGGCGGCCACCACGCCCTCGACAACCAGCGCGCGATCCTGCTCGCCGCGTTCGACATGGGCATCACGCACTTCGACCTCGCGAACAACTACGGACCGCCGCCGGGCAGCGCCGAGACCAACTTCGGCGGCTTCCTCGCGCGCGACCTCAAGCCGTACCGCGACGAGATCGTCATCTCCACCAAGGCCGGCTATCACATGTGGCCCGGGCCCTACGGTGACTGGGGCTCGCGGAAGTACCTGCTCAGCAGCCTCGACCAGTCCCTGACGCGCATGGGCGTGGACTACGTCGATGTGTTCTACCACCACCGTCCGGACCCGGACACGCCCATCGGCGAGTCGATGATGGCGCTCGACCGTGCCGTCCGCTCGGGCAAGGCGCTCTACGCCGGCATCTCGAACTACGGTCCCGAGGAGACGCGCGAGGCGGCCGCGATCCTCGCGGACCTGGGCACCCCGCTGCTCATCCACCAGTTCAAGTACTCGATGTACGAGCGCACCCCCGAGGACGGCCTGCTCGACGCGCTCGAGGACACGGGCACGGGTTCGATCGTGTTCTCGCCCCTCGCGCAGGGCATGCTCACCGACCGCTACCTCAAGGGCATCCCCGACGGCTCGCGCGTCACGCACTCGCAGTTCCTCAGCGAGGGGCAGATCACGGAGACGTACCTGGAGCGCACGCGCGCGCTCAACGCGATCGCGCAGGAGCGCGGCCAGACCCTCGCTCAGCTCGCGTTGCAGTGGGTCCTGCGGGGCCGTCGCGTCACGTCCGCGCTGGTGGGGGCGTCCTCCGTCGCGCAGCTGCGCGCCAACGTCGAGGCGCTGGGCTTCCCCGACCTCACGGCCGAGGAGATCGCTGCGATCGAGCCGCACGCGGTGCACGGCACGTACTACGCGTGAGGACGATGCGCGGCTAGAGCGAGCAGCGACCGGTCGCCTCGTCGCGGGTCACCAGCCCGTCGGAGACCAGCCCGTCGAGGCACCGGTCGAGCTGCCCCGGCTCGACGTCCGCGAGCGCGGCGTGGCCTGCGATGTTCAGCGGCGCCGCGGCGGCACGCAGCAGCGCCATGATCCGGCCCCGGACCTGCCGGTCGGTGCCGTGCCACGCCTGGGTGCGGCGCGGCGCCGCCTCCAGGCCCGGGCAGCCGGCGGCGAACCACGCGCACGTCGATGCGAGGGGGCACTCATCGCACCGCGCGACCCTCGCCGTGCACACGAGCGCGCCCAGCTCCATGGACGCGACGGCCCACTCGGCGGCGCCCGCCGGGTCCGCAGGGATGAGCGACCGCGCGTGCGTGCGCTCGCCCACGGTCTGGTGCGCGGCCGGCAGGGCGTCCCCGCGCCACGCGCGACCGATCACGCGGCGGACGTTGGTGTCGAGCACCAGCGCACGGCCGTGGAACGCGAACGAGACCACCGCGGCGGCCGTGTAGTCCCCCACGCCGGGCAACGCCCGCAGCTGGTCGACCGTGGCGGGCACCTCGCCGCCGTGACGCTCCACCAGCACGACCGCGCACTCCCACAGGCGCTTCGCACGCCGCGGGTATCCGAGGCGTCCCCACGCGCGGACCGCGTCCGCCTGGGTGGCGGCCGCAAGCGCCGCCGGGGTGGGCCACCGCTCCATCCACTCGCGCCAGACCGGCTCGACGCGGACCACCGGCGTCTGCTGGAGCATGATCTCGCTCACCAACACGCCCCAGGGCGTGGTGCGACCACGCCAGGGGAGGTCCCGGCCCGCCTCGGCGAACCATTGGCGCACCGCGTCCACCATGTCCTCGGAGCGGGTGTCGGGGCGCGCGGCTGCGTTCTGCGGTGCGGTCGGCATGGCTTCATCATCCCAGCGGATCGCACGCCTACCGTGGATGGCGAACGTGGGGAGGAACCATGAAGGGTCTACGCGCACCTGTGGGGAACCAGCCCTCGGAGGTCTACTGGCGACGCAGGATCGTGCTCCTGGTCGCGCTCGGCGTCGTGGTCGCGCTCGGATGGCTCATCGTGAGCGCGCTGTCCTCCGACGGCGCGAAGGCCGATCCCTCGGCGAAGCCCGAGGCCGTGAGCTCCTCGAGCACCAGCCCCGAGCCCACCGAGAGCACCACCGCGACCGCCTCCCACGAGGTCGGCGCGTGCGCGAAGGACGCGATCGAGGTCTCGATGGCCGCCAACCCGGCGAACGTGCCCGCGGACACCCAGCCCAAGTTCGACGTCACGATCGACCAGAACGGCGACGTGCCCTGCGTGCTCGACGCGACGGGCGACAACACCAGACTGGTGATCACGTCCGGCGATGACCGCATCTGGAGCTCCGCCGACTGCCCCGCCGAGCAGGCGCTGATCGGCAAGGAGTGGCTGCTCGACGCGGGCGCCTCGAAGGACGTCCAGGTCGCATGGCCCCGCATCCGCAGCGCCGAGGGCTGCGCCGCGACCGATCAGGCGCCGGGTGCGGGTACCTACTGGGCACAGGTCACCGTCGCCGGGGTGAAGGCCGACGCGGTCCCGTTCGTGCTCGAGTAGTGGCCGTCAGGATCGGGTGGGGAGCGCGAGGCCGACCGCCTGCCCCACCGATCCGACCGGGTGGACCCGCACGCTCGCGGCCACCTTGCCCACCTCGACGCCCGCGGGGACGATCACGTCCGTGAAGCCCAGACGAGCGGCCTCCGCGACCCGCTGCGCGACCGCGGAGACGGGCCGCACGGCGCCGGACAGCGCGACCTCGCCGACGGCGGCCCATCCCGTCCGCAGCGGCCGGTCCGCGCGCGCCGAGGCGAGCGCGAGCGCGAGCGCGACGTCCGCGGCGGGCTCGGTGACGCGCGCGCCGCCGACGGTGGACACGTAGACGTCGTCCGCGGCGACGGCGAGTCCCACGCGACGGTGGAGCACCGCGAGCAGCATGGCCACACGCGGGCCGTCGACGCCGGACGTCGCCCGCCGGGGGTTCGACAGCGCGCTGGGCGCGACGAGCGCCTGGATCTCCGCGGGCAGGGGGCGTTTGCCGTCGATGGTGATGGTGGGGCAGGTGCCGGGGACGGCCTCGGTCTCGCGCGACAGGAACAGACCCGAAGGGTCGGACACCGACTCGATGCCCGAGTCGACCAGCTGGAAGCAGCCGACCTCGTCGACCGAGCCGAAGCGGTTCTTGAGCGCGCGCAGCAGCCTCAGCGGGCTGTGCTGGTCGCCCTCGAAGTGGCACACCACGTCAACGAGGTGCTCGACGATCCGGGGGCCGGCGACCGAGCCCTCCTTGGTGACGTGCCCGACCAGGACCATCGGGATGCCGCGCGTCTTGGCCGCCTGGATGAGCGCGGAGGAGACCTCGCGCACCTGCCCCACGCCGCCGGGCGTGCCCTCGACCTCGGAGGAGGCGATGGTCTGGATCGAGTCGATCATCACGAGCGCGGGCTCCGCGTCCGCGAGATGCGCGAGCACCGCGCCCAGGTCCGTCTCCGCGGCCAGCAGCACGTCGCGTTCGAGCGCGCCGATGCGCTCGGCACGCAGACGGACCTGCCCCGCGCTCTCCTCGCCCGTCACGTAGAGGACCCGGCCGCCGCCGCGCGCCGTGCGTGCCGCCACGTCGAGCAGCAGGGTGGACTTCCCCACGCCCGGCTCTCCCGCGAGCAGGATCACGGCGCCGGGGACCAGCCCGCCGCCGAGCACGCGGTCGAACTCGCCGACGCCCGTCGCGGAGCGCGTCGCGGCGGCGGACGACACGTCGGGGATGGGCGTCGCGGGCGCGGTGACGGCGGTGGCCTTGGTGGCGGGCCCGGCCGGCGCCGCACCCGCCTCGATCACGGTGCCCCACTCCTGGCACTCGCCGCAGCGACCCACCCACTTCACCGCGGTCCAGCCGCACTCGGTGCAACGGTATCCGGGGGTCGCCTTGCGGGTGGTGGTGGCCATGCGCCCACGCTACCGGCGGCCTCCGACAGCCGAGGCGGGCGGACACGCGAGCGCGCTCGGCGGCACCGCCTGACCACGGGCCTAGGCTGACCCCCATGACGCGCGACGAGACCGGCCTGGGCACGCCCGCGCGCGACGACGCGGAGATGGCCCGCGGGGTGGCGCCGTCGAAGCCGGCGGCACCGCGCGCCACGCCCGCACCGCTCGCGCCCGTCCCCATCGACCTCGAGAGCGACGCCGACGACGTGGCCTCCCCCCTTCCGGCGCCGCCCGCGGAGGAGGTCATGCCGGAGCCGCGCTCCCCGTTCGACCTCGCGGTCGAGGCCGAGTCCGTCGCCGCGCGGCCGAGCACGCCCACCTCGTACGAGCTGCTCGGCGCCGCCGCGGCACGCAACGCCGCGCTCCACGCCGCTGGCGCGCCCACGCCGCTGGGCGGGGTGCCGCGCGTCACCCCGGCGCAGGCGCCCTCGGATCGGGGATCGGGCGCCGTCGACGCGCCCGCCGGCCCGACGTACGTGCCCACCGTCCCCGCGCGCGCCGCGGCGCCGGCGGACGCTCCGTCCCCGATCCCGTCCTGGGTGGCGGTCGCCGAGGACGGCGCCGCGCCGCCGGCGGAGGCCACCGGTCCCGCGCTGTACCGCCCGCGGATGGCGACGGGCGAGACCCCCGCGACCGCAGCATCGTCCGCCTCCGCACCCGACCGCGACGGAGGCGACGGGGACGCTCCGGCGCCCCCTGCCCCGCCTCGGGGCGGGGACCGCGCGTGGCCGCTGATCCTCATCGGGCTCGTCATCCTCGTTGCGGTGCTCGCGGGCGCGGCGTGGGCGCTGTTCCGGCCCGCGACGGTGGAGATCCCCGCCCAGCAGGTGGTGGACGTGCCCGCGGCGCGCGTGGTCGAGCCGATCGTCCCCGAGGACCCGACGCCGTTCCTCGCGGCGATGCCGGTGACGTCGGGCATGTGGTCGCTCACCGAGGTCACCACCCCGGACCCGGCGAAGGACGCCGCGCTGCCCGAGCGGGTCGCGGAGGTCCAGGTGCTCACGTACGACGACGGCACGGACCAGGTCACGCTCACGGCCCGCCAGCTCTACACGGAGCAGGACGCCCACGACGCGCTGGTCCGCGCGGCGGGCAGGAAGGCGGCGCTCGAGGACGCGACCGTCGGCTCGACGGTCGTCGGGGAGCGTGCGGTCAGCGAGAAGGACGGCGTCACCACGGTGAGGTGGACGAACGGCAGCGCGTACTTCGAGGCGACCGGCCCCGCCGGCGGGGTCGAGGGCTTCGTGGAGACGCTCGGCCTCTGAGGCACGGCTTCGCCCACCCCGCGAGACGGTCCGAGGACCGCGCTAGGTTGGACGCATGAGCACCGAAGCAGCCGAGAACGCGTCCGCCCTGCCCTCAGTCGCCGTCGTCGGCGGCGGCGTCATGGGCGGCACCCTCATCGCCGCGATGCGGGTCGCCGGGTGGCCGGGCGCCTCCGTCACGGTCGCGAACCGCGGCGCCGAGCGCCGCGAGGCTCTCGTCGCGGCGCACGGCATCAACGCCGCCGCGGACGCCGTCGACGCGGTCACCGGCGCGGGGATCGTGGTCCTCGCCGTGAAGCCGCAGCAGATGGGCGAGGTCCTCGCCACCATCCGCGACGCCGTCGCCCCCGGCGCGCTCGTGATCACGGTCGCGGCCGCCCTGCCGGCGTCCTTCTACGAGGAGCGCCTGCCCGCCGGCACGCCCGTGGTGCGCGCCATGCCCAACACCCCGTCCGTGGTGGGCCGCGGCGCGACGTCCGTCTCGCCGGGCGCGCACGCGACCGAGGAGCACCTCGCGCTCGCCGAGCGCATGCTGCGCGCCACCGGCCTGGTGGTGCGCGTGCCCGAGGACCAGATCGACGCCGTCATCGCCGTCGCCGGATCCGCGCCCGCGTACTTCTACGCGATCACGGAGGCCCTGACCGAGGCCGGCGTGATGCAGGGCCTCGACCGCGACCTCGCGACGCTGCTCGCGCAGCAGACCTTCACCGGCGCGGCCCAGCTGCTCGCGGAGTCGGGCGACACCCCGCAGGAGCTGCGCCGCCGTGTCAGCTCGCCCGGCGGCACCACGCTCGCCGCGCTCGAGGCCATGGAGCACGCCGGCCTGCAGGGCGTCATCTCCGCCGGCGCGAACGCCGCGGTCGCGCGGTCCAAGGAGCTCGGCGCGCAGCTCGCCGGCTGACCGCGGGACGATGCCGCGATCGGGTGACCCGCGCATCGTCCCCCGCGCGTCAGGCGGCCTGGGCGACGCGCATCGCGGAGGCCGCGGCGTCGACGTCGCGCTCGTCGTTGTAGACGTAGAAGCCGAGCCGCGCACGACCGCCGCGGGAGGCGGCGCGGACGCCCGCGCGGGCCAGGGCGGCGGCGTCGACGCCATCGACGGAGACGATCGGCGAGGCCCCGGCAGGCAGGCCCAGGCGCGCGCGAAGGTCGTTCGCGAGGCCCACGCTGTGGCGCCCGATCGCGTCGACACCCTGCGCGGCCAGGAGCTCGAGCGCGATCGCACCGGCCTCGACCAGCTGCCACGGCGGCGAGGTGTCGAGGCGCCGCGCGGCGGAGCTGAGGCGGACCTCGTGCCCGTAGAGGGAGGTCCACGGGCTGTCCGCGCCGTACCAGCTGGCGTTGACGGGCCTCACCCAGGAGGCCGCGGGGCGCACCGCGGCCAGCGCGATGCCGCGCGGGGCGCCCAGCCACTTGTACGCGCTGGCGACCACGACGTCGAAGTCGCGGGCCCGCAGCGGCATCCAGCCGGCGGCGTGGCTCGCATCCACGAGGGTGCGCGCGCCTGTCAGCCGTGCGGCGGTCGCGAGCGCGTCGAGGTCGACCACCGCGCCGTCCGCGGACTGGACCGCGCTCACCGCGACCAGATCGGCGCCGCGCATGGTCTCCGCGACGATCCGCGCGAGCGGCACCGCCCGCACGCGCAGGCGCGGGTCGTTCACGAACGGCAGCGGCACGGACGCGAAGTCGCCCTGGGCGACCAGCACGCGCGCGCCGTCGGGCAGCGACGCCGCGACCATGCCGACCACCTGGGACGTGGAGCCCGCGAGCGCGACGTCGTCGGGTCGCACGCCCACGAGCGTCGCGTAGGCCGCGCGCAGACGGTCGACCACCGCGTCGAGGCGGCACGGATCGAGGGTCCCGCGCTCCCAGTCGCGGGTCGCGCGGCGCAGCGCGGCCGCGGTGGCACGGGCGGGCAGGCCGTACGAGGGCGTGTCGATGTACCCCGGAACCCGGCGGAAGGAGGACGCGATCTCGAGCATGCGACCATGGTCGCCACGCGACCATCCCTCGACAAGACCGCATCGACGACATCTAGACCTCGATGAGATGATGGTCCCGTGATCGATGTCGAGCGCCTCCTGATCCTGCGCGAGGTCGCGCGCCACGGCTCCAAGGCCGCCGCCGCGCGGGCGCTGCAGCTCAGCGAGCCCACCGTCGCGCACCACCTGCGTGCGCTCGAGCGCCGCGCGGGCGTGCCGCTCACGATGCGAGCGGGACGCGTCACGCGCCTCACCCCCACGGGCGAGGCGCTGGTGCAGCACGCGGACGCGATCGCCGCGAGCCTCGAGGACGCGGAGCGAAGCCTGCACCGGCACGCGGACCTTCAGGTGGGCCAGCTGCGCATCGCGGCGTTCACGTCGTTCTGCGCGACGGTGCTGCCGCGCCCGCTCGCGCAGTTCGCGCACACCTATCCCGGCGTGGACATCGGGCTCGAGGAGACTGAGACGGATCCCGCGCTCGCCCTGCTGCGGTCCGGAGCCGCCGACCTGGTGATCGGGTTCTCGGACGCGGCGACGCCGCCGCCGGTCGACGTCCCCACCGTGCCGCTGGGTCGCGACGAGTATCTGGCGATCCTGCCGGAGACCCACCCGCTCGCGGGGCGGGCCTTCCTCGAGCTGGGCGCCCTCGCGGACGAGCGATGGATCTCCGGCTGCGTGCGCTGCCGCACCCACCTGGTGGCGCACGCGGACGAGGCCGGATTCGTGCCCCACATCGCCTTCGTGACCGAGGACTACATCGCCGCGCAGCGGCTCATCGCGGAGGGCCTCGGGGTGGCGCTCCTCACACGCATGGCGCTCGACGCGAGCCCGGCCATCCCCGGCATCGTCGCCATCCCCACCCGCCCGGACACGCATCGCGACATCTTCCTCGCGGTGCCGCGGGACGCCGCGCCGGCGGCGGAGGCGTTCGCGAGCCTGCTCGTCACGGGGCTGTAGACGACCGCGAGGCTCCCGATGTGGCAGTCACCGGGAGCCTCGCGCAGTCTCGGGGCGGCGTTGGCAGCCGTCGCCCCTGGGAGGGAGCCGAGAGGCGTCCACGGCCTCGCTCCGGTCCGGCCGGGGCCGGTCATCAGGTCCGGAGCTCACCGGCCGCCGTCCAGTCGGGACCCTCGGGGAGGACGAGGGCCGTCGACGCGGGGTGGACGGCGGGGCCGGCGACCATGGGCGCCTCTCGGCTCAGAGCCCCTGGGGGGCGGGGGCTCCTGGTATTCATACAATCGCCCGCGCCTGAGAGAACGCTGGGAGCCAGGCGAGAGGTGCCCGGGAGTGGCCCCGCGTGCGCTCATCCACACGGGAGAAGCGCTCCTCCACACACCACCCCCGAGGTGAGCGGGCACATGCTCGGCATGGGCCCGATCCGGGGTCACGTGTGTGGAGGAGCGCGCGGCAGTGGCCGGAGCCGCGGGTCAGTCCGCGGTCACCGTGCCCAGCTCGTCGCCGCCGGTCGCGGCGTCGCCGAGCACCAGCCCGCCGGCCACCGCGTCGCCCGACACGGTCGCGCCGGTGGTGATGGTGTAGGTCTCGCCCGACGCGATCCCGTCCGAGGACAGCACCAGCGACTGCGAGATCTTGCCGGTGGTGAACGTCGCCACCTGGCTGCCGTCCGCATCGGTCACGGTGATCGGCGTGCCCGCCGCGATCGCGGACGCGAACGTGATGGTGAGCACGCCCTGACCGTCGGCGGTCGGGGTCTCGAGCATGCCCGAGGCCCCCGACGCCGCGAGGGTGCCGCCGCTGATGGTGAACTCGCCGTTGACGTCGAGCGCGCCGTTGCCGCTGCTGGTGGGGCCGTCGACCACCACGGTGCCGCCGGTCATGGTCGCGGTGCCGTTCGAGTCGAGCCCGTCGCCGTCCGCGTCGATGTACCAGGTGCCTCCGGAGATCTCGAGGTAGCGGCCCTCGACGGCCTGGTCCATGCCGCCCATGCCGCCGCCGGCCACGGTGGTCGCATCCGTGCCGTCCGTCGACCCGTCGGTCGTGGCGGTGTCGGCAGAGGTCGTGCCGGTGGACGATGCGTCGGTCGCGTACGCCGCCGAGGTCACCGAGGACGTGGTCGAGGTCGCGGTGCCCGAGTCGGTGGTGGTGTCGGTGGTGGACTCGCCGGGCATCCCGCCGGACGGGCGCTCGCCCATCTCGCCGCCGCCGGGCATCCCTCCGCCCATCTGGCCGCCCATGTCGCCGCCTCCGGACGAGGTGCCGCCCGAGACGTTGACGCCGTCGTCGCTCGACTTGATGGTCCCGGTGCCGCCGCTGAGCAGGATGACCCCGCCCTCGAGGCCCTCGACCGACGTCGAGACGTCGATGGTGCCGTCCGAGACGTGCAGCACCCCGTCGGTGGTGATGCCGTCGTCGCCGGCCGCGATCGACAGGTCGCCGCCCTCGACGGTGACCTGGTTGACCGCGTCGATGCCGTCGACGCCGGAGGCGATGTCGAACGTGCCGCCGGAGATCCACACGACGCCGACCGCGGTCTCCTCGTCGAGGGCCTCGTTGGTGGACTTCAGCCCGTCGCCCTCGGCGTCGACGGTGATGTCGCCGCCGGAGATCACCAGGTAGTCCTTGCCGCGGATGCCGTCGTCCGCCGCGGTGACGGAGATCGATCCGGACTCGATGACGAGCCCGTCCTTGGAGGCGATGCCGTCCTCGGCGACCGCGTTCACGCTGAGCGCGCCGTCGCCCGCGATCCACAGGTCCGCGGTCGAGTACAGGGTGGCGTTCGGCACGTCCGACTCGGAGTCCTCCGCCGCGGTGGCGTCGGCGGCGTCGGACAGGGTGTTGGTGGAGCCGTCCTCGAGCCAGATCACCACCTCGTCGGCGCCCTCGATGTCGATCGCGGCGGTGTCGGGGGAGGTGATGTCGACGCCGTCGAGGACCAGGGTGACGTCCTCGTCAGCGGTATCGACCACCACCTGCCCCGCGGAGAGCCTGCCGGAGAGGCGGTAGGTGCCGCCGGCGGTGATGGTGACCGTGTCGCCGTCGACGCTCACCCCGTCGCCGCCGGTGGAACCCGAGTCGGAGAGGGTGACGTCGATGGCCCCGTCGAGGTCGGCCGAGGTGTCGAGGTCGTTGACCCCGAGGTCCTCGTACGCGACCTCGGTGAGGTCCGTCGAGGTCGCGGCGGTGGTCGTCGTGGTGGTCTCCTCCGTCCCGGCCGTGGTGGACGCGGCGTCGGAGCCGGTGGTGGTGGAGCAGCCCGCGAGGAGCAGGGTGCCGGCGAGGATGCCGGCGAAGACGGTGGTGGGCTTGCGCATGATCGATCGCCTTTCTCAGGCCGCGGTGGACACGGTGGGGGTCAGGTGGCGGCGCAGGGTGCGGTTCCAGCGGTTCGCCGGAAGCTCGGGCTGCAGCGCGGCCAGGGTGGTGCAGTACTTGGAGACGCGGGCCGGGCGGACGCCGCGGGCCCAGAGCGCGCGGTCGACGTCGCCGGCCCGCAGGGAGGACTTGGTCTCGAGGATGAGGGCGGCGCCGAAGCCCACGGACTCGCCGCCGGCCTCGACCGCGGTCACGTCCTGGTCGATCGTGACGCGGGCGCCGTCCGCGACCAGCGTCGAGCGGCGGTAGCGCGTGGTGAGGATGGGGCTCAGGGCGTCGACGGCGTCGCCGACCTGCGGGAACGATGCGACGAACGCCCTGGCCTCGCCGTCGAGGGCGGCGCCGCGCGCCACCTCCGCGCCGATCCACTCGCGGTGCTTGACCGTCTCGCCCTTGGCGGAGCGCAGCTTCACCTCGATGGCACGACCGCCGGTGTCGAGGTACTCGCGGGTGCGGACCTTGTAGCGGGCGGGCCGGCGACGCGCGGCGTCGCGGTAGGACTCGAGGTCGGGGGTGTCGAAGTAGACGGACGCGTACCCGAAGGACCGCTCGCCGTCGATCTCGAGCGCACGTAGCCCGGCCACGGAGTCGAGCACCTCGGTGAGGAGCGCAGGCGACACGATGTACTTGCGGTCCACCCGGGTCAGCAGCGCGGCCTCGACCTCGAGCTCGGCGAGCGTCACGGCCGGCAGCGACGCGACCCGCTGCTGCCAGCCGCTCACCGGGCCACCTCGGCGGCGGGGACGTCCATCGCGAGGGGTCGCTCGCTCGCCGCCGGTCGCACCGAGGCGGCCGGACGCTCGGCGGCGACCGGCGCATCGTACGTCGCGGCGCCGGCGGGCGGGAGGGTGTAGCGGACGTCCACCATGGTCGACTCGTTGAGCAGGTCGACACGGCGGATCGCGACGCGGTTGATGGTCGCGCCCAGCAGCAGCGCGAGGTGGTTCGCGGCGTCCTCCTCCGTGGTGAACGCGCGATCGAGCACCATCTGCTGCTGACGGCTGCGCGGGAACAGGCGCGGGTTGTCGCCCACGAGGATGACGCCGAGCAGGACCGCCATGAGCGTGAAGCTGAGCGACGCGGACAGCGCGGGGAAGCCACCCAGGAGGCCGAGCGCGATCGCGGTGAAGTAGTACGCGATCTCGGCGTGGTCCATCTCGGTCGAGCGGAGCCTGATGATGGACAGCACCGCGAAGATGCCCATGCCGAAGCCGAGCGAGATGTCCGCGTTGGTCATCGCGTACGTCACCCCCATGACGCCGACGTTGATCGACAGGAACGCGACGATCAGGTCGCGCCGGCGGTGACGCGGGAAGTAGAGGCCGAAGACGAGGATGGCGATCGCGATCAGGTCCGCGGCGATGAAGGCGTAGTAGGGCATGGGCACCTCTCGGGTCTGGGGCGTCGGAGTGGCGCTCCGGGCCGTTGTTCACCTCGAGTTAACCGACGGGACCTGGGAGAACACTGGGAGGGCCGGGAGAGTTGACCGGGGACGCCTCTCCCCGTCCACGCCCAGCGGCCTCCCAGCGAATGCTCAGGTTGAGCCGCGATACTGGGGGCATGCCTGAACGCCGCATCCTCGTGGTCGATGACGAGGACAACCTCCGCACCATGCTCTGCGCCGCCCTCAGATACGCGGGCTACGACGTCTCGGAGGCCAGCGACGGCCAGGCCGGGCTCAAGGCCGCACGCGAGCAGCGCCCCGACCTCATCGTGCTCGACGTGATGATGCCGGGACTCGACGGCTTCGCTGTGACGCGCCGCCTGCGCGAATCGGGCGACCGCACCCCGATCATCTTCCTCACCGCGCGCGACAGCTCGCAGGACAAGGTCGAGGGCCTCACGATCGGCGGCGACGACTACCTCGAGAAGCCGTTCAACCTGGACGAGCTCGTCGCCCGCGTCGAGGCCGTGTCGCGCCGCGTCGAGCGCACCCCGAGCGCCTCTGACGTCTACCGCGTGGCGGACCTCGAGCTCGACGACGTCGCGCACCGCGTGACCCGTGCGGGCGAGGACATCCAGCTGTCCCCCACCGAGTACAACCTCCTGCGCCACCTCATGCAGAACACGGGCCGTGTGCTGTCCCGCGGCCAGCTCCTCGAGGGCGTGTGGGGCTACTCGCGCGACGACGACCCGGGCGTGGTCGAGACCTACATCGGCTACGTGCGCCGCAAGGTCGACACCGTCGACCCCAAGCTGATCCACACGATCCGCGGGGTGGGCTACACGCTGAGGCTGCCGTGACCGCTTCCCCGGGCATGAGCCTCCGCTCGCGCCTGCTGATCGGGCTGGGCGCGATCGCCGCGATCGCGATCGCCGTCGCGATCGCCGTCACCGGCGTCACCCACTCGCACCTGGTCACCCAGATCGACGAGCGCCTCGCATCCTTCTCGGGCCCGTTCGACTACGACCACAAGCCCTCGCTCGCGGACCCCGAAGAGATCCAGGGCGAGTACGCACGCCCCTCGGAGGCGTGGCAGGCGGTGCTCGCGTCCAACGGCGAGGTGGAGGTGCTCTTCGTGCCGAACACCACCGACTCGTCCGGCTCCCGCCCTCTCATCGAGGCCGCCGAGATGCCCGCGACCGGGAAGTCCTACTTCACCGTCGCATCGTCCGACGGCGAGGGCGAGTGGCGCGTGCTCGCACGCGCCACCACGCTCGGCACCGACCTCACCGCGCTGCCCCTCGATTCGGTCGAGGCGACGACGCACCGCCTGATCCTCATCGAGGCGCTCGGCATCGCCTTCATCCTCGCCGCGCTCGCCGTGGTGGGCTGGTGGGTCATCCGGCTCGGCATCGCGCCCATGCGGCGGATGGTCGACGCGTCGACGCGCATCGCGGAGGGCGACCTGGACGTGCGCCTCGAGGGCCGGGGCCGCGGCAGCGAGTCCGCCGAGCTCGCGGCCTCGCTCAACACCATGGTCGACACGCTCACCGCCTCGCTCGAGGAGCGCGAGCGGTCCGAGGCTCGCCTGCGGGAGTTCGTCGCCGACGCCTCCCACGAGCTCCGCACCCCCCTCACCACGGTGCTCGGCTACGCGGAGCTGTACCGTCGCGGCGCCCTCAAGCGGGACGAGGACGTGGCCGACGCGTGGGCGCGCACCGAGGCCGAGGCGAGCCGCATGCGCCGCCTGGTCGAGGACATGCTCGAGCTCGCCCGCTACGACGCCGAGCCGCAGCTGTCCCCCATCGCGCTCGACCTCTCGCACGTGTGCGGCGAGGTGGTGCGCGACGCGACCGCCGCACGCGAGGGCGTCACCTTCACGCTCGACGCGCCCGAGCCCGTCACCATCGAGGGCGACCCGGACCGCCTCCGCCAGGCGCTCATCAACGTGGTGACCAACGCGGCGGTCCACGGCGGCTCGCACGTCACCGTCCGGGTGCGCAGGGACGATGCGGTGGCCCGGGTGGACATCGAGGACGACGGCCCCGGCATGGCGCCCGACGTGGCGGCGCGCGCGACCGAGAGGTTCGTGCGCGGCGACCACTCGCGCACCCGCGCGACGGGCGGCTCGGGCCTGGGGCTCGCGATCACGGCCGCGATCGTCTCGGTGCACGGCGGGACGCTCGACGTCGACTCCGCGGAGGGTCGCGGCACCACGGTGAGCCTCGCGTTCCCGGCGGCGGCTCAGACGGTCGCGGACACCGCGCTCTCGTAGCCCGCGAGGATCGCCTCGCACTGCGGACCCATCGCGGTGACCAGCAGCTCCGACGCGGCCGGATCCGTGGCGTCGGGCATGCGGAGCGCGAGGAGGATGGTCATGAGCATGCCGCGTGAGAAGAACTCGACCGTCTCCTCGGGCGTGAAGCCCGCCTCCTCGCGCACCAGGCGGTAGACGGACAGGAAGCACTCGCGCCCCTCAGGGCCGAACACCGGATCAGCCCCCAGTCCGAACAGGTGCAGCAGCGCGAGCAGCGTGCCGCGGTCGGAGACGAGCTCCGCGTACGCGACCCCCAGCGCCGACTGCCGGTCCTGCGACGTCTCCGCACCCGTGAAGGAGGAGATGACCAGGCCGAACCGCTCGCGCAGGCGGCCGGTGGCACGGCGGGCGACCTCGAGGAACAGGCGCTCCTTGGAACCGAACATGCGCACCACGTAGGCCTGGGAGATCCCGGCCTGCTTCGCGATGGCATCGGTGGTGCCACCCGCGTAGCCCCGCTCACCGAACACCACGGTGGCCGCGGCAAGGATCTGCTCGCGCCTGTCGTCGCTGGTCAGACGGGTATCCGCGGTGCTCATGTTGACAGGTTATCAAGCGATTACTAGCGTGTCGAGATGTAGTAATCAATTGATTACTCAGAACCGTTCCGGGGAGGGAACATGTCCACCACCGCACGCCGGACGCCCGTGGGTCTCGTGATCCTCGCGGCGTCGATCCCGGCCTTCATGGCGAGCCTCGACAACCTCGTGGTCACCAACGCGCTGCCCGTCCTCGCGACGGACCTCGACGCGACGCTCGAGCAGCTCCAGTGGTTCATCAACGGCTACTCGCTCGCGTTCGCGAGCATGATCCTCATGGCGGTCGCGCTCGGCGACCGGTTCGGACGCCGCCGGATCTTCGCCGGCGGGGTGACCCTGTTCACATTCGCGTCGATCCTGTGCGCGCTCGCCCCGACCGCCGAGACCCTCATCGCCGCCCGGGTGCTCCAGGGCGTCGGCGGCGCGGCGCTCATGCCGCTGTCGCTCGCGATCCTGTCGACCAACGTCTCCGCGCGCATGCGGCCCCTCGCGATCGGCATCTGGGGCGGCGTCGCCGGCCTGGGCGTCGCCGTGGGCCCGCTGATCGGCGGCGCGGTGGTCGAGGGCCTCACCTGGCACGCGATCTTCTGGCTGAACGTGCCGGTGGGCGTGCTCGCGCTGGTCCTCATCCGGGCGTTCCTCACCGAGACCCGCGGCGCAGCGGTGCGGCTCGACCTGGTGGGCCTCGGCCTCGGGATGGCGTCCGTGTTCGGCCTGGTCTTCGGGATCGTGCGAGGGAACGATGCCGGGTGGACCTCGCCTCAGGTGCTCGCCGGCCTCGTGGGCGGGGCGGTCCTGCTGGTCGCGTTCCTCGTGTGGGAGCACCGCCGCCGCGAGGAGGCGCTGCTGCCGCTGCGGCTGTTCCGCGACCGGTCGTTCTCCGTCGCGAACGCGGTGGGCCTCATGTTCTCCGTCGGGATCTTCGGCGCGGTGTTCATCCTCATCCAGTTCCTGCAGGTGGTGCAGGGCAAGTCCCCGCTCGAGGCGGGCGCGATGACCATGCCGTGGACCATGGCCCCGCTGGTGGTCGCCCCGCTCACGGGGATCGTCGCGCCGCGCGTCGGCACCCGCGTCCTCGTGACGGCCGGCGTCGCGCTGCAGGCCGCGGGCCTCGCGTGGATCGGCGTGGTGCTCGACCCCGCCGTCGCGTACGGCACCCTGGTGCCCGGCTTCGTGGCCTGCGGCGTGGGCATGGGGCTGGTGTTCGCGCCGCTCGCGACTGCGGTGCTCGCGCACATGCGCGACGAGGACCACGCGCGCGCCTCCGGCACCAACGCGACCGTGCGGGAGATCGGGGTCGCGCTCGGCATCGCGGTGCTCACCGCGGTGTTCACCGGCGTGGGCGGCGAGCTCACCCCCACCGGCTACACGGACGCCGCGCAGACGGCCGTCCTGTGGGGTGCGGCGATCCTCCTGGTCACCACCCTGGTCGCGACGCTGCTGCCGTCGCGCCGCGCGGAGCTGGGCGGCTCGCCCGTGGCCGCGTCGACCGCGAGCGCGCTCCAGCCGGCCTGAGGCGCACCGCACCACGCGCACCCACCCCGACCGCGTTCCACACGGTTTCTGCCACTCCCCACCGTCATCTCGGGATTCACGGGGCGAGCGGCATCGAGATCGGCCCAAGGCCGGCCTCACGTGTGGAGCGCGGTCGCGTCGCGCCCGGACGAGCGCTCACCACGGCGAGGGGCGGCCCTCGTCGCGCGTAGCGTCGTCCGGCAGGTGCGGCAGCTCGCCGCCGCCCGCGCGGATGCAGAACCAGCGCATCGGCTCGGGGCTGTCGGGCACGCACCGCCACGTGCGCCACACGCCCTGGCCCACGCGCACCGCGGTGCCGGGCCCCACGTCCACGATGTCGCCGTCGAGGGCCATCTGGCCGCGGCCCGCGAGGAACACGTAGAGCTCCTCGATGTCGCGATGCGTGTGCCAGTAGCCCGCCTCCTCGCCCGGCACGAAGGCGTTGGCCGTCATCCCGATGTACTGCATCGCCAGCTCGTGGTCCACCACGCGGCGCCCGTCGCGCTGCGTGTGCGGCTGGAAACCGCCGTGGTGGTCGCGCCATCCGTCGAGGGCGCCCATCTCCAACACCTGGTAATCGCTCATCCGGGCACCGTATCGCCCGCACCCCTTGCGCAATAGATGTTAGTGACTAACACTTGGGGCATGAGCACCCGCGCCGCGGCCACCAGGGCCCGCCTCCAGTCCGCCGCCCTCGACCTGTTCGAGGCGCGCGGCTACCGCGCGGTCACCGTCGAGGAGATCGCGGCCGCGGCGGGCGTCAGCCACATGACGTTCTTCCGCCACTTCCCCACCAAGGAGCGGGTCCTCCTCGACGACCCGTTCGACCCGGTCATCGCCGCCGCGGTGGCCGCCCAGCCGGCGGACCTGCCCGCGATCGAGCGCGTCGCGCGCGGCATGCTCTCGCTCGCCCCGCTGCTCGACCAGGAGCCCACCGAGTCCGCCCGCCGCGGGCTGCGTATCGCGGCCGGCGTGCCCGAGCTCCAGGCGGGCATGGCGTCCAACACCGCGGAGACGGAGCGCGCGATCGTCGAGGTCGCCGCGGCGCCCGGACGCGAGCGGGAGACCCGCATCGCCGCCGCCGCCTGCCTCGCCGCGATCACCGCGGCGCTGCTCGACTGGGCGACCGCCGGCACCGACCGCACCCTGGGCGACCTCCTCACCGAGGCGGTCGTCACCGTCACCCCTCAGCTCGCGGACGCCCCGGTGCCCGCCTTCCTCGGAGCCACCCCATGACCCTTCTCGAGATCTCGGGCGCCGTGCGCGCCTACGGCGACCTGCGCGCCCTCGACGGGCTCAGCCTCACGGTCGAGCCCGGACAGATCCACGCCATCGTCGGGCTCAACGGCGCCGGCAAGACCACGGCCATGAAGGCGATGGTGGGACACACCCGGCTCGACGCGGGCGAGGTGCGGCTGTGCGGCACCCCGCTCGCGCAGGCCGGACCGGCCGTCTTCGCCCGCCTGGGCTTCGCGATCGACCAGCCGTTCGGCTACCCGGAGCTCTCCGTCCGCGACAACGTGGTCCACGCCGCGCGCCTGCACGGCCTCGACCGAGACGCCGCGGCGGCCGCCGCACGGTCCTGGCTCGCACGGCTGGAGCTCGCCCCGTGGGCCGGGCGCCGCGCACGCGGCCTGTCGCTCGGCAACCGCCAGCGGCTGGGGCTCGCCTGCGTCGCCGCGCACCGCCCCGACCTCCTCATCCTCGACGAGCCCACCAACGCTCTCGACCCCGCGGGCATCCTGCTGCTGCGCGACGTCATCCTGGCCGCGGCCGCGCGCGGCGCCGGCGTCCTGGTGTCGAGCCACCACCTCGACGAGGTCTCACGCATCGCGCACCGCATCACGCTCGTCCACGCCGGACGCGTGATCGGCACCCTCGAGCCCGGCGAGGTGGACCTCGAGCGCCGGTTCTTCGAGGCGGTGCGTGCCTGGGATGCCGGTCACCGGGTGGAGGTGGCGGCATGAGCCCCGCGCTCGCGCTGCAGGTCCCGACGTTCTCGCGGTCGCTCACCGCGCGCCTCGCGACGGTGCTGCTCACCGCGTTCCCCCCGCTCATGTCCGTCGGCATGGTGCTGGTGGCGCGCGCTGCGGACGCGGCCGGACCCTCAGCGGCGAAGCTCGCGCCCTACCGGGAGGGCACCGTGGGCGAGGCCGTCGCCGCGCTCGCTGGCCAGGTGGTGTCCGTGGTCGCGCTGATCGGCGTGGGCTTCGCCGTCGCATGGCTGGTGGGGCGCGAATGGGCGGACGGCACGCTCGGCTCGCTGTTCGCGTTGCCCGTCTCCCGCGCCAGGATCGCCCGCGCCAAACTCACGGTGGTGGCGGTCTGGGCCGCCGCGTGCCTCACGCTCGCGATGGCGCTGGTGGTGGGCGGGCTCATGCTCGCCGACGGCGCGTCGCTCACCGGCGCGGTGGCCGTCCAGCTCGCGCGGGTCTGGGTCGCGGGGCTGCTCATGGCGGCCCTGGCGCTCGGCTTCGGGTGGGTCGCGGTCCGCTCGCGCGGATACCTGGGCGCCGCGGGGGCGATCATCGCGGTGACGGCGGCGAGCCAGATCCTCGCGATGCTGGGCACGGGCGCCTGGGTGCCATACATCGCCCCGGCGATGTGGGCGGGTGCCGGCGGACCCGAGGAGGCGGCGGCGATCGGCCCCTGGTCGCTGGTGCTCGCGGCCGCGTTCGCGGCGGCCGGGTGCTGGGCTGCGGTGCGCGCCTTCGCGCACGCGCGGCTGGACTGACTCAGCCCTCGGCGTGCGCGTAGAGGCGCTGCAGCTCCTCGAAGTGCGCGTCCGAGTCGACCCGCGGAGGCACCTCGCCCGACAGATGCAGCTCGAGCCGGTCGAGGTGCCAGTGCCACCCCGCCGCGAAGTCGGGATTGTTGGGGTCCGGCGCGACGTGGTCGAAGGTCAGGAGGGTGCCGTCGTGCAGCTCCGCGATCGCGATCCGCACGTGCCACCGCCCGCCGTAGCCCTCCCACGCGTACTCGAGCGCGTGCGGCTCGTCCCACGCGAGCACCTCGCCCTCGCCGCTCGAGGACATGATCACGGTGCCGCCCTCGCGCGGCTCGAACTCGGTGCGGAACGCCCACGCCGCGGTGCGGTCGGGATGCGTGAGCGCCTCCCACACCTCGGCGGGCGGGTGCGCGAGGCGGCGCTCGAAGCGCAGGTAATCGCCGTCATCCGGGGACAGGACGCGCCCCTCGCTGGCAGGGTCGATCTGGTCCGGGTCCATCCCTCCAGTGTCCACGCTTCCCCTGGATCCGCCACCGGAGCGGTAGCGTGCGAGCGTGACGGGGGACGATGCGGCGGCCCGGCTGCGCGCGGCCGGGAGCGTGTTCGCGGAGGACGAGGCCGCGCTGATCCGCGAGGCGGCGGCGGGCGATCCCGCGCGCCTCGAGGCGATGCTCGTGCGGCGCATCGCGGGCGATCCCCTCGAGCAGGTGGTCGGGTGGGTCGACTTCGCGGGGCTGCGGGTCCCGGTGGCGCCGGGGCTGTTCGTGCCGCGGCGGCGCACCGAGCTGATCGCACGCCTGGCCGCCGCCGCGGCGCCCGAGGACGGCCTGGTGGTGGACCTGTGCTGCGGCGTCGGGGCGATCGCGATCGCCGTCTGCGCGGCACGGCCCGACGTCGCCGTGGTGGCGGCGGACGTGGACCCGGCCGCGGTTGCCCTGGCGGCCGCCAGCCTCGCCCCGTACCGCGCATCGTCCCTGGTATCCGACGTCGATTCCGCGCTGCGCCACCTGGACGGCACGGTCGACGTGCTCACCGCCTGCCCCCCGTACGTGCCGACCGAGGCGATCCCCCTGATGCCGCGCGAGGCCCGCGACCACGAGCCGCGCCACGCGCTCGACGGCGGCCCCGACGGGGCGAGGTTGCAGCGCGCGGTGCTCGCGGCATCGTCCCGCCTGCTGCGACCGGGCGGAACGGTGGTGGTCGAGACGAGCGAGGCCCTCGTCGCGCTCACCGCGGAGGCGGCGGCCGACGAGGGCCTCGAGGTGCGCGTCGAGCGGGATGAGGAGCTCGGCGCGGTGGCCGTGGCGGGCCGGCGCTAGGCGTCCACCAGCGCGGACTCGAGGCGGGCGTAGCTGGCCTCCATGCCGTCGGTCATGCCCGTCGCGAGCACGATGTCGCGCAGCTCCGCGCTCGGGTACGTGATGAGGAGGCTGAGCAGCGTGCCGCCCTCCTCGCGGGGCGTGAGGGTGAGCTCGTTGGTGGTGCCGGGGCCCTCCATGCCGATCATCCGCTCGGTGGTCATCTCGCGGTAGGGCGGCTCGGACTCGAGGAGCTCGCCCTCGAAGCCGAACGGCGGGGCGCCGTCCGCGGGGCCGCCGGGGACGGGCGCCCACTCGTTGCGGTACGAGTCGCCCACGTGCTGGGCGATGATCGCGGTGGGCATCTCCCACCCGTCGGGGCCCAGGAGCCAGCGCTTCATCAGCTCGGGCTCGTGGTGGGCGCGCCAGATCTGCTCCGCGGTGCCGCGGATCACGCGGGACACGCGGACCTGGGTGTCGGAGAGGATCTGGGAGACCACGCCACGTCCGGCGGCGAAGGCCTCGAGGTCCGCGAGCACGGCGTCGATCTGGCCCATGGCGAGGGTCATGCCCTCCTCCATGCCCATGCCGAGCAGCTGCTCGAGCTCCTCGGCGGAGTTGAACCACGTGGTGGTGACCAGGCGTGAGCCGCCCGCGGTCTCCTCGAAGGAGAAGATCATGCGCATGTGCGGCATGTCGGTGTTGGGGGTGCCGTCCTCGCGGGCGAAGCCGTCGCGCACCTCGAAGGATCGCGGCGCGTCGACCGCGATGAACTCCCAGTAGCCGGAGGAGACGTCGCCGTCCGGGCCGTGCATCTCGTAGTGCGAGCGGCCGCCGGCGGCCATGTCGTGGCGGAGGAACGTCGCGGGATAGGTGGGTGGGCCCCAGAACCGCTCGATCTGGCGGGGGTCCGCGTAGGCGTCCCAGAGGCGCTGGACGGGGACCGCGAAGTCCGCGGTCACCGTCATGGTGAGAGCCTCGGGGTCCTTGGTGACGGAGGTGATGGGCATGGCCTACTCCTGTTCGGGGACGGGCGTGGTGGCAGGCGGGGTGGAGGGTGGGGCGGCGAGCAGCGCGTCGAGCGCGTCGATGCGCGCGCGCCACAGCCGCTCGTAGCGGTCCAGCAGGTGCTGGACGCGTCGGATGGTGTCGGGGTTGCCGCGGACCAGCCGTTCGCGGCCGCGGTGGTGCTTGGTCACGAGTCCCGCCCTCTCGAGCACCGCGACGTGCTTCTGCACGGCCGCGAAGGACATGTCGTAGCGATCCGCGAGAGCGCTGACGGACTGCTCTCCGGTGAGGACGCGCTCGACGATGTCGCGGCGCGTCGCGTCCGCCAAGGCCCGGAAGATCCGGTCCACCTCGGCGTCCGACAGGTCAATTTCTACAACCATTTGGTTGTACGTTAACCCCGGATCCGCGGGGGCGCAAGTGCTCGCGCCTCCCCCGGCGCGGGCGGGACGCTCACCGTGCCTTCTCGCGCTGCTGCGCGCCGGGCGGGACAGCCGCCCGGCGCGCGGCAGCGCGCAAGCGCGGCTGGCTAGCGCGCCTCGAGCACGTCCACGGTGAACACCAGCGTCGAGCCCGCCGGGATCGGACCCATGGGGCGGAAGCCGTAGCCCGACTCCGGCGGCACCACGAGCAGCAGCTTCGAGCCGACCGGCTGGCCGACGATCCCGTCGACCCACCCGTCGATGAGCGAGCCGTACGCGATCGGGAAGGAGATGGACTCGCCGCGGTCCCACGACGAGTCGAACTTCGCGCCGTCCCACAGCCAGCCGCTGTAGTGCACGGTGATGTGCTGGCCCTCGGTCACGGCGGGACCGTCGCCGGCCTCGTGGACCTCCACGACGAGCCCCTCGGGCTTCTCCGCACCCGCGAAGTCGATGCTGGGCGCGCCGTTCGCGTCGCGGGTGATGGTGGGCAGGGTCATGGTCGCTCCTAGAGTCGAGGGCTGTCCCCGCCAGCCTAGGGCGACGGGAACCGACGGCGCGCGTCGCGGGAGCCGACCGCCTGTCCCGCCCGGAGCACGGAGCGCCCGACAAGCACGGTGAGCGTCCCGCCGCACGTCGGGCCTATGCGAACCCTCGCCGCCCGATACCCCCCTGGGGTACCGTCGGAGCCACGTACGTCGAGGTGCGAGGAGGCCCGCATGCCCGCCTGGAGGATCCGAGACGCCCACGCCGAGGACCTCGAGGCCGTGGTGCGCCTGTGGGAGCGATCGCGGGCAGCGGGCGTCGAGCCCGTCTACGCGCTCGCCGAGGTGCTGACGTCCGCGACCGAGGACATCGCCGTGGTCGCGACAGCGCAGGAGCGGATCGTGGGGGCCGCCGTCGCGCGGCGGGCGCACAACCAGGCGTGGGTGGTGTTCCACGGGGTGGACGATGCCTGGCACGGCGTGGGCATCGGCCCCGGGCTCCTGCGCGCCGTCGAGACACGGGTCGCCGAGGCGGGCCCGAGCACCCTGTCCGCCCTGGTCCCGGCGGAGCAGACCCACCTCGACGCGTTCCGCGACGCCGGCTTCGCGGAGAAGAAGGCGGTGCGATACCTCGAGCGCCGCATCCGTGTCCAGCGCGAGGAGATGGTCCTGCTCGAGGAGCTGGGCGGACGCGTCCTGCCGGGCGGGCTCTGGGACGCCGTCGCGGGGATGCGGCGCGAGAAGGACCTCATCGAGCGGCGCCTGGTGCTGCCGCTCGCCGAGCCGGCGCTCGCAGACCGGTACGGCGTCGCGCCGCCGCGCGCGGTGGTGATGTTCGGCCCGCCCGGCACCGGCAAGACCACCTTCGCGAAGGCGATCGCATCGCGCCTGGACTGGTCGTTCGTCGAGGTGTTCCCGTCGAGGCTGGCGGCGGACCCCGCGGGGCTCGCCGGGGCGCTGCGCGACACGTTCCACCGCATCGCCGAGCTCGAGCATGCCGTGGTCCTCATCGACGAGGTCGAGGAGATCGCCTCCCACCGCCGCGGCGACCCGCCCTCGCCCCTCCAGGGCGTCACCAACGAGCTCCTCAAGCTCATCCCCGCGTTCCGCGAGCGACCCGACCGGCTGCTGGTGTGCGCGACCAACTTCATCCGCTCGCTCGACAGTGCATTCCTTCGCCACGGTCGTTTCGACTACGTCATCCCGATCGGCCTGCCCGACGCGGAGGCGCGTGCCGCGATCTGGAGCCGGTTCCTCCCTCCCGCCGCCGCACGGTCCATCGACGTCGACGCGATGGTGGCGGCGAGCGACGGGTTCACGCCCGCCGACATCGAGTTCGCCGCCCGCCGCGCGAACCAGGCGGCGCTCGAGGCCGCGGTGGACGGCGGCGACGGCGCGGGCCCGTCGACCGCGCACTACCTGGAGGCCGTCGCCGCCACCCGCGCGACGGTGTCCGCGCAGGTGGCGGGTGAGTTCGCGGAGGACATCGAGACCTTCGGGCGCGTCTGACCCGACAGGCTCCGCCGCGCGGGCGCGACGTTGCCTAGGCTGGCGTCATGAGCGACCACCTCGACCACCTGCGCCGCGCGATCGCCGTCTCGCAGGCCGCACGCGACCACGGCAACCACCCGTTCGGCGCGGTGCTGGTCGACGGCGAGGGGCGCATCGTCCTCGAGGCCGAGAACACCGTGGTGACCCACCGCGACGCGACCGGCCACGCCGAGACCAACCTGGTGCGCCTCGCCTCGAACCAGCTCGACGCGGACGAGCTCGCGGCGTGCACCCTGGTGACCAGCTGCGAGCCGTGCGCCATGTGCTCGGGCGCGATCTACTGGTCCGGGATCGGCGCGGTGGTCTACGGCCTCGCGGAGACGGGTCTGCTCGCCCTCACCGGCGCCCACGAGGAGAACCCGACCCTGAGCCTGCCGTGCCGTGACGTGCTGGGCGCCGGATCGCGTCGCATCGACGTGACCGGCCCGCTGCTCGAGGACGAGGCAGCGGCGCCGCACCAGGGGTTCTGGACATGACGCTCCCCACGCGGGTGACGCGGCGGCCCTAGGCTCACCCCGTGAACATCGCCGCGTCCGTGGTCCTGGTCCTCGTGGCCGGGCTCGCCTCCCAGCTGCTCGCCGCGCGCGTGCGGATCCCCGCGATCGTGGTGCTCATCGCCGTGGGTCTCACGCTCGGGCCCTTCACCGGGCTGGTGACGGTGGACCTCGATCCCGACGAGCTGTCGGAGCTGATCGGGCTCGGCGTCGCGGTGATCCTGTTCGAGGGGGGCATGAGCCTGCGCTTCTCCGAGTTCCGTCGCGTGGGCAAGGGGATCGGCCGCCTCACCATCGCCGGCCCGCCGGTCGCGATGGCCCTCACCGCGGGCGCCGCGCACTGGGTGGGCGACTTCGACTGGCCCGTCGCGCTGGTGCTCGGCGCGATCCTCGTGGTCACCGGGCCCACCGTGATCGCGCCGCTGCTGCGTCAGGCGGGCCTGCGGCGCGACTCCGCGGCGCTGCTCAAGTGGGAGGGGATCGTCAACGACCCCATCGGCGTCACCCTGGCCTTCCTCACGTTCCAGCTGTTCTCCCTCGCGGACGACGGCCCTGTCTCGGTCCTCGGCGGCCTCCTGTTCGCGATCATCGTGGGCGGCGGCATGGGCGCCGCGGTGGGTCTGCTCATGGGCGTCTCGTTCCGTCGCGGCTGGGTCCCCGGCCACCTCAAGTCACCGCTGCTGCTCGTCGCGGTCCTGCTCGTGGCCGGACTCGGCAACCGCCTGCAGGACGAGACCGGCCTGCTCGCCGTCACCGCGATGGGCCTGGTGCTGGGCAACATGCGCCTCGCCGAGCGCGAACAGCTCCTCCACTTCAAGGAGGGGCTCACCATCGTGCTGGTGAGCTCGCTGTTCATCGTCATCCCGGCCACGCTCACCGCCGAGGACCTGCGCGAGCTCGACCTGCGCATCGTCGCGTTCGTCGTGGTGCTGATGTTCGTGGTGCGCCCGGTCACGATCGCGCTGGTGACGCTGCGCTCGGACGTGCCCAAGCCGGACCGGATCCTGCTGGGATGGATCGCGCCGCGCGGGATCGTGGCGGCGGCGACCGCGGGCTCGTTCGGCCCCGCGATGGAGGCCGCGGGCTACCCCGACGGAGCGCAGCTGGTGCCGACCGTCTTCCTGGTGATCATCGTGACCGTCATCGCCCACGGCTTCACGCTCGCCCCGCTCGCACGCCGCCTCGGGCTGACCATGGGGCCGCGCAACGGGCTGCTGCTGGTGGGCGCGTCCCGGTTCGGGCTCGAGCTCGCGGAGGCGCTCCGGCGCCTCGGCGTGAGGACCACCGTCGCGGACGGCCGCTACCAGAGCCTGCAGCCCGCCCGCATGGCGGGCGTCGACACGTACTTCGGCGAGGTGCTGTCGGAGCACGCCGACGACACCCTCGAGGAGGCGGGCGTCAGCCACGTGCTCGCGGCCACCGACAACGACTATTACAACGCCCTCGTCGCCCGCAGCCTCGGCACCGAGTACGGCTTCCACCGGTCCTTCCAGGTCGCGCCGGCGGAGGGCACCGGCGAGCGCCGCGCCCTCACGTTCGAGCGGCGCGCCTCGTACGCGTTCGACGGCTCCACCGACCTCGCCTCGCTCGACGCCCATGTCGCCGACGGCTGGCGCGTCCACGCCACCCACCTCACCCGCGAGTACGGCAGGCGCGAGCTCGCGCAGCGCCTGGGCGGGGACGCCGACATCATCCCGCTCGGCGCCGTCGACCCGGCCGGCGCGCTGCGGCTCATCTCCCCCGACCAGCGGTTCATCCCGCCCAAGGGGTCGACGGTCCTCTATCTGGGCCCCGGCAAGGCGCGGCCCGCCACGGCCGCGGTGCCGGTGGTGGACGATGCGGCGATCGACGGCGCCACGACGCCGTAGGGGCGTCGCCGGCGGCGACCACCCGGCGGGCTCACTCCCCGCGGAACTCCTCGATCAACTCCAGCTCACGCGCGCGGGACAGGCCCGCGAGCCCGGGACGGTCCAGCCCCAGCGACCTCTCCTCGACGAGCACGTCCCGCACGGTCTCGATCAGGGGGCGCCGCGTGCCCCCGGTCGCGAGGTAGCGCGCGTCCGCGTGGTACCCGATGCGTGCCGGCTCACCGTCGTCGGGGACCCACAGGGGCAGCGACCCGGGTCCCTTCCACGGGCGCACGCCATGGTCCAGGAGCCACGGCGCGGACGGGCGCACCATGGGGCCGTGCGCGCCGGCGACCTCGCGCATGAGCTCGATGAGTTCGAGCCCCTCGCGCTGGTCGCCGACCGCGTTGACGGGGCCGGACAGGCCCGCCTCGATCGCGCCCAGCAGCCACGCGACGAGGTCGCGCACATCGATCACCTGAACCGGGTGGGCAGGGGGCGCGGGCACCAGCATCGGCTCCCCGCCGGCCTGCGCGGCCCGGCGCGGCCAATAGGCGAACCGCTCGGTCGGGTCGCCGGGACCGACGATCACCCCGGCACGCACCAGCAGCGCGTCCGGATGCGAGGTGGCCGTGTCCAGCTCGCAGCGCACCTTCGCGGCGTCGTAGCGCGAGCCGTCCACCGCCTCGTCGACTGCCGCGGGCTCGCGCAGCGGCGCGTCCTCGGCGATGAGCTCCCGGCTGGGGGCGTACGCCGCGACGGAGGAGATATAGGTCCAATGCAGCGCGCGGCCCGCGAGCGCCTGCGCCGCCTCCCGCACCTGTCGCGGCTGCCAGCTGACCTCGACCACCGCGTCCCAGTCGCGCCGGGCGACGGCCGCGTAGCAGCCAGCCTGGTCGCGGTCCGCGATCACCAGCTCCGCGCCCGGCGCGACCACACCCGACTCGCCACGCGCGAGGCACGTGACGTCCCAGCCGCGGGCGATCGCCTGGGTCGCGATCTCGCGTCCCAGCCACGCGGTTCCGCCAAGGACGAGCAAGGAAGGCATGCGGTCAGGCTAGCCGCACGCGGTGACACCTAGCGGAGCTGCCGGTCGGCGACCGGCTCGCCCGGCCTCACCTCCCACGCGCGGGTCGGCGCGATCGCGTCCACGAACGCGACGTCGTGGCTCACCACCAGCAACGCGCCGCGGTACCCGTCCAGCGCCTCGACGAGCTGCGCCTGCGAGTCGAGGTCGAGGCTGTTGGTGGGCTCGTCGAGCACCAGCAGCTGCGGCTCCGGGCGCGCGAGCAGCGCGCACGCGAGGAAGGCGCGGAACCTCTCCCCGCCCGACAGCGTCGCGACCGGCGCGTCCGCGGCGCCCCCGCGGAACCGGAAGCGTCCCAGCAGGTCGCGGACCTCCTGCGGCTCGGCCCCGGGAGCGCGACGCCGCACGTTGTCGAGCACCGAGGCCCCCTCGTCGAGCCCTACGAGCCGCTGCGGGAGCACCCCGACGGGCACCCCGATCCGCGCCTCGCCCGCCGCCGCGGGAGCCTCCCCGAGCAGCGTCGCCACCAGCGTGGACTTGCCTGCGCCGTTGAGCCCGGTGACGTGGATGCGTTCGGGACCGCGCACCAGCGCGTCGAGCGTCGCGCCGGTGCGCGTGACCAGCCCGGAGGCCTCGAGCACCAGACGCCGCTCGGGCACGGCGGTGCCCGGCAGGTCGACGCGGATGGTCCGGTCGCGCGGCAGCGCGGCGCGGGCCTCCGCGAGCCGCGCGCGGGCGGCGCCGAGCCGGTCCTGGTGGATCCCGCGAACGCGGGCGTCGGTGCGCTCGGCCTGGTGCTGCCTCGCGTCGGCGGCGAGCCCGACCACGCGCCTGTCCGCGCGCGCCTTCTCCCCGGCACGGCGTCGCCGGCCCGCCGCGTCGGCGTGCGCGGCGAGCACGCGTGACTGGCGCACCACCTGCGACGAGGCGGCGGAGACGTCGCGCGCCAGCGCGTCCCGCTCGCCTTCGCGCGCGGACTCGAACGCGTCGAGCGCGCCGCCGAACCCTCGCGCCTGCACGGTGCGGTCGTCGCGCTCGCGCAGCTCGACGATCCGGTCGACGCGCGCCAGCAGGTCGCGGTCGTGGCTCACCACCAGCGTCGCGCCGTCGCGCGCGGCGAGCCGGTCCGCGAGCCCGGCACGCGCGGGCGCGTCGAGGTTGTTGGTGGGCTCGTCGAGGACCAGCAGGTCGGGGCCGTCGAGCAGCGCCGCGGCGATGGTCAGGAGCACCGCCTCGCCGCCGCTGAGCCGTCCGACGGTGCGGTCCAGATCGCCGGGCAGGCCGAGCGAGGCGAGCATCGCGGTCGCGCGCTCCTCGACAGACCAGTCGTCGGCGAGCGCGTCGAAGTCGACGGGGTCGACGGAACCCGCCTCGATGGCGCGAAGCGCCGCGACGCGGGATGCGACGCCCAGCGCGTGCGCGACGCTGGAATCGAGCCCCAGGGTCACGGACTGGGGCACGTACGCCCACGAGGGCGGACGCGTCACCGTGCCCGTGTCGGGGGCGAGCTCGCCCACCGCGAGCCGGATCAGGGTCGACTTGCCGATGCCGTTGCGACCCACGAGCGCCGTGAGCCCGGCGGGCACCGTCAGGTCGAGGTCGGTGAACAGGGCGCGGCCGTCGGGCCACGCGAAGGAGACGTGGGAGAAGGAGAGGGCATGCATGGGGAGCTCCGCAGGGGTCTGGAAGGTGCAGGTGACCTGTGGCCAGACGCGTGGTCCGGCGTCCCTAGAGCTCCAACGTTCCTCCTCGACGCCGACCCTCGCGGCGCGCTCGTGCCAGGGTACGCGCCTTGCCGACCGCGCTCCACACGTTCCTCCGCCTGGGAGCGCTCCCGCGGCGCAGGTCGCATCGCATCTCCCGACGAGCGGGCGTGGATGTGCAGATTCCGTGTGGAGCGCGGGCGGGGGTGGGTACGGGTGGACGATGCGCGGGCCGGGCCCGCCCGCGGGCGTAGGGTGGCGGAGGCGCCAGTACCGACGCGACGCCGCGGAACAACCGCCCGCGTCAGCCGGTTGAACAGGTGGCATGTCCTCTACCTTCGCCTCGCTGCGCTTCTTCAACTATCGCCTGTGGTTCGCGGGCGCCCTCGTGTCCAACGTGGGGACCTGGATGCAGCGGGTCGCGCAGGACTGGCTCGTGCTGACGGTGCTCACCCCCGAGTCGGGCGTCGCCGTCGGCATCACCACCGCGCTGCAGTTCGCGCCGTTCCTCTTCCTGTCCGCGTGGGCGGGGGTGCTCGCCGACCGGGTGGACCACCGCAAGCTCCTGATCTGGACGCAGGTCGGCCAGGGTGCGATGGGGCTCGGGCTGGGCCTGCTCACGGTGATGGGCCATGTGGAGCTGTGGCACGTGTACGCGTTCGCCCTCGGGCTCGGTGTGGTGTCCGCGATCGACGGCCCGGCACGTCAGACGTTCGTGTCCGACCTGGTGCCCAGCGGTTCGCTGCCGAACGCCGTCGCGCTCAACAGCGCCTCGTTCAACGCTGCCCGGCTCATCGGGCCTGCCGTCGCGGGCCTGCTCATCGCGGCGGTCGGCACGGGGTGGGTGTTCCTCATCAACGCCGCGACGTTCGGCGCCACCATCTTCGCGCTCACGGCGATGCGGCTGGGCGAGCTGCACCACCAGGAGCGTGCCGCGCGCGGGCGCGGCCAGGTGCGCGAGGGCATCCGGTACATCCGCCGCCGCCCGGACATCGTGGTGATCATGGTGGTCGTGGGCGTCGTCGCGGCGCTCGGCCTCAACTTCCAGCTCACCAGCGCGATGATGGCGGCCACCGAGTTCGGCAGGGGCCCGGGCGAGTACGGGATCCTCGGCTCGATCACCGCGATCGGGTCGCTCACGGGCGCGCTGCTCGCCGCGAGGCGCAAGCGGCCCCGCCTGCGCCTGGTCGTGGGCGCGGCGTTCGCGTTCGGCGTCGCCGCGGGGCTCATGGCGATCGCCCCCTCGTACTGGCTGTACGCCCTCAGCTGCATCCCCGTGGGCTTCACGGCGCTCACCATGATCACGTCCGCGAACGCCGCGGTGCAGACCACCACCACGCCGCTCATGCGGGGGCGCGTGATGGCGCTCTACATGATGATCTTCCTCGGCGGCACGCCCATCGGCTCCCCGATCGTCGGGTGGATCGGGGAGCACTGGGGTCCGCGCTGGTCGATCGGGGTGGGCGCGATCGCGGCGCTGGCGGTCTCGCTGGCCGCGGCGGCGTGGGTGGTGCGCGACGCGCGTCTGACGCTCAGCTACCAGCTGTCCAGGCCGTTCGTCCGGGTGCGCTACCCCACCGCGGTCGAGGAGGAGCGCGAGCGGCGTGCGCAGGCGGCCGAGGACATCCTCGCCCAGCAGCTGGAGGACCGTTCCGCACAGCCGTGACCGGTCGCCCGCGAACTCACCCGTGCCGCGACCGGCGTCCGCCCGCCATACTGGGGCCCAGGAGGTGGACCGTGGACCACGTGAGCGAGTACAGCGGCGACTACATCGACTCCTGCCGGTGGCGCATCGAGGCGGAGGTCGCGGCGTTCGACCTGCTGCGCAGCCAGGCGCCCGGCGACGGCACCATGGACTCCGCGATCCAGGACATCGAGGACGAGTACTTCGTGGCGGTCGCGAGCCAGCTCGAGGGCATGTTCACCGACCGCGGCCGCGGCGCCGAGGGCGCCTCGCCGGGCCCCCTGCAGGAGCTGCGTGCCGTGGTGGCGTCGCTCAACGGCAACGGCGGTCGCTTCGACCCGCCGGAGGGCTCGGGCCTCGACGCCTCCACGACGGTGCTCGGGCTCGACTCCGGGGACCCGATCCGCCTCGACCGGGAGACGTTCCAGTCCCTCGCCGACGCGTTCTTCGACGCGATCGAGGAGACCTACGGCGTCGACTCGTAGGCGGGTCGCTCAGGCGAGCCCGGTCCCCTCGGTCAGCGGGGCGACCATCATCCAACGGATGCCGTAGCGGTCCTCGAAGGACGCGAACAGCTGGCCCCAGAACATGGGGGTGGGTTCCATCTCGATCTCGGCGCCCGCCGACAACCGCGTCCAGATGTCGCGCAACGCGTCCTCGTCATCGAGCTCGACGTTGATCGAGATCGCGTTGCCGTTGACCAGCACGTGACCCATCGACGGCACGATGTCGGTGCCGTGGATCAGGTGCCCGCCGACGGTCTCGAGGGCGACGTGCATGACCCGGTTGGCCTCCTCGTCGTTCAGCGCGGGTGCGCCGGGCGGCTGGGGTACCTCGCCGATCCGCTGCAGCGGGGCCGCGTAGTCGCCGCCGAAGACCTCCTTGTAGAAGGCGAACGCCTCCTCGCAGGTGCCGTCGAAGTTGAGGTAGGTGGAGACGGTCGCCATGGTTCCTCCCGGGCTCGCGGCGCGGCCCCCGCGCCACCGGCCAGCGTATGTCCGCGCGGGACGATCCGCGCGGGGGACGATGCGCGCCGCGGCGACCGCCGCATCGTCCCCCGGGGCGTCAGCCGGCCCGGTACGGGAAGGCGACGTCGCAGACCGGGTCGTCCATTCCCGCCGCGAGGACGTCGGTGAAGTAGACCTCGCGGGCCGGCAGCCCGTCGATCATCTCGCCGTGCGCGAGCACCCAGCCCGCGACGCCGTCGTAGGCCTCGAGGATCGCGGGGAACTCGATCTGCGCACGCGTGAGCGTCGCGAAGGCCTCCTCGTGGGCCTGCTCGAGCCGGATCGCGACGCCGGGCACCGGAGGGGCACCGGCCGCGACCACGACGCACACCTCGACCAGGGCGCTCTGGTCGGGGGTGACGGATCCGTGGTAGATCGCGTAGGTCGGGTCCTCGGGCGTGGTGTCGAGCGGCCGCAGGTCCGGATGGGCGGCGGCGTAGTCGAACAGCCGGGCGAACGCGGTCATCACGAACTCCTCGAGCTCGGGCTGATAGACCTCGCGTGCGATGAAGGCGAGCGTGCGCTCGGGCACGACGCGGGTGGCGATGTCCATGGCGGGTTCCCCCTGGTGATGCAGCTGGTGGCCGATGTACCGGACGAGCCCTCGTCGTTGCTCGTGCCGCCTCTCCTGAGCGATCCACCACGCGTCGAACGCCGGGGCCGCCTGCGCGGGTGTGGCGTCGAGGAGCTCACGGATCACGGGCAGCGGGACGTCGATGCGACGCATGGCGCCGATCAGGGTCGCGCAGCGGATCTGATCGGTCGAGTAGTAGCGGTACGAGCTGACGGGGTCGACCCGCACGGGGGTGAGGAGGCCCTGGTCGTCGTAGTGCCGGAGCGCCTTGACGGACAGGCGGCTCAGCGCGGCCAGCTGGCCGATGCTGAGAAGCTCTCCCGAGTGCATGCCGTCAGCATCGGCCCTCCCGCTACGGGAGGGTCAAGCGACGCGCCCGATCACCTCATCTGCGAGGCGGGACGCGCCGCTCGCCGCGGTGGTCCCGTCGGCTCAGCCCTCGACGCGGCGCTGCTGGTCCACGTGCTCGTCGCGCACCTCGGTGTGCGTGGTGTGGCTGCGCTGGCGGTTGGCGACCAGCGACACGATGAGGGCGATCACGCCCGCCGCGATGCAGATGTAGCCGACCATCGCGAGGTCGACGCCGTCGATCGCGTCGTCGACCGCGAAGGCCGCGATCGCACCGACGACGATGAGGAAGATCCCGGTACCGAGTGCCATGATGCGTTCCCTGCTCTCCGGCGGGCCGTTCCGTCGCGCCGGGATCTCCGGCCGAGGGCGTGTGTCGCGATCCCGCCGACGGTGCAACGCCGCTCTGCCAGGGACGATGCCCCGGACCGAGGCCGCCGGGTCCGCCTTTAGCGTGATCTACCAGGCATGACGCGAATTGTCACAGGTGGGAATAGGCGATCGCGGCGCGCGGTGACGCGCGCCTCGGTTCACTCGTCGTCGAGGCCGCCGATCAGCTCGCACGCGCGTGCGTTGAGCGGCTTCAGCTCGCGGTCGCGCAGCATCACCGACTGCAGCAGCTCTCCGTCCCCGGTGTCGATCACCAGCTGCGCGCTGGTGGGTCCCTCGCCCGCCGGGCACGTCGGCGCGCCGAGCGGCAGCCGGACGGTGACCTCGCCTCCCGCGGGAAGGGCGGCGTCCACCCCGACGGCGTCCATGCGCTCGAAGTAGGACGTGAACACGGTGCCGCCCGTCACCACCACGGGACCGTCCCACCGCGACTCGAGGGTGACCTCGATCGACCGCGTCGCGAACGAGTCGGTGGGCAGCTGCGCCACCGCGGCGGTCGCGAGGACGGGGTACTCGGGGGCGTCCGCGCAGCTCGCGAGCGCGGGCGCCACGATCGCTGCCGCGACGGCGAGACGGAGCACGGACGGGCGAGGCATGGCGCCATTGTGGCGCGTCGTCGCTCCCCCGCGCTGCACGGTGCGGGGCGCGCCGGGGGCGAGACGCCCGCCGCTACCCCCTAGACTGGGTGCACGCGCCGCCCTCGGACGGCCGTCGCGGGTGTAGTTCAATGGCAGAACTTCAGCTTCCCAAGCTGATAGCGCGGGTTCGATTCCCGTCACCCGCTCGTTGCTGAAGGCCCCTCTCCGGAGGGGCCTTCGTCGTTTCTCGGCGGCGCCGGGGTGCTCCGTTGATCTGATCGTGCAGAGAAGCTGCCTCGAGTCTGCACCGGTGTATCAGTCCAAGGAGTGCGCTGCTCGCGAGGCGCGTCAGCGGCTCGCGCGACGGTCCCTGCCCACGACGACACCGACCACCAGCTGGAGGGTCGCGAAGCCGAGCAGCAGGAGCAGCGTCGGGGTCCACGAGCCCGTGGACTCGGCGAGCACGCCCGCGAGAACGGGCCCCGCAGCGGCGAGGAGGTAGCCCACCGACTGCGCCATTCCCGACAGCTGGGTGGTCTCCGAGGGCGTCCTCCCCCGCAGGCTCATGAGGGACAGCGCCGTGACCAGCGACGCACCCGACCCGAGACCTGCGACGGTGATCCACAGGACCGCCGCGTCGGGGGCGAGGATGAGGCCCGCCGTGCCGCCGGCGACCAGGACCGTCGCGAGCACCGCCGCGCCCCTCTCGCTGTCCGGTCGCATCGCGAGGGGGATGAGCAACCCTCCGGCGATGCCGACGATCTGGTAGACGAACAGGTGGATGCCCGCGGTGTGCGCCGAGACCCCGAAGGACGCCTCGATGGTGGGCAACCATGTCACCAGGACGTAGAAGCTGGTCGCCTGCAGCCCCATGAATCCGGTGACGAGCCACGCGGTGCCGGATCGCCAGACGCTCGCGTGTGCGAGGTCCGCGTCCGCGATGCGGGCCTCCGGATCGTGGCCGACGCGCGTCCGCAGCCACCACACGCACGCGACGAGCGCGAACGGTGCCGCCCACACCCCGAGGGACAGGCGCCACGTGCCGACCTCGGCCAACGGCACCGCGACCGCGGCACCGACGGCGGCCGCGCCGGCGATCACCGCGGAGTACGCCCCCGTCGCGACCGCCACCCGATCGGGGAAGTCGCGCTTGACAATCACCGGGACGAGGACGTTGCCGATCGCGACGGTGGCTCCGATCGCCGCGGTGCCCACCCACAGTCCCGGCACCCCAGTCCACGACCGTACGACGACACCGACGACGAGTCCCGCGAGCGCCGCGAGGAGCGTCCCCTCGGCGCCCCACCGCCGCGACAGGCGATGCACCACCGGCGACACGGCCGCGAAGCCAAGGAGCGGGAGCGCGCCCAGCAGGCCGAGCGCGCCCTCGCCCAGGCCCAGCTCGGAGCCGATGTCGCCCAGCACGGGCCCCACCGAGGTCTGCGCCGGGCGGAGGGTGAGCGCGACCAGGTAGACCGCGAGCGCGGCGACCAACGCCCCTCTCGAGCGGCGGGTCACCCTTCCGCGCGGGCGACCGGCGCGTCGTCCCCCGCGCGAGCGTCGCCGGCGGACCGCAGGGGCCGCGACGACGACCAGGCGACGATGGCGACGCCGACGACGATGAGCACGTCGCCGACGCTGAAGGTGTTCGACAGCGGCAGCGGGTCGGGCCACGCGAACACGTCGCCCAGCCACGGCAGCACGGGGTCCTCGATCACGGCGGTGTTCGCGAACGCGTGGTCCGGGTCGATGCCGGCCGCGGCCGTCGCGGCGGCGCTCGCGGGCAGGACCCCGCCGTTGAGCGCGATGGTGACGCCGTTCGAGATCGCACCCGCGGCGACCACGAGGGTGCCGCGCACCTCCCGGTTGAGCCACAGGAACGCGAACGCGGCCACGTAGGTGCCGACGTGCAGCACCTCGGACAGCGCCCCGGGGAGGTGGACATCGATGATGACGATCTGCAGCACCAGCGAGGCCCAGATGAGCCACGCCCACCGCCACCGGCGCAGCAGCAGCCCGGCGGGCCAGCGTCCGGCCAGGAGCGGGGAGAGCACCGCGATCACGCAGGCGGCGAGCACGAGCACGGTCACACGCTCCGGATGGGGCCGGTGGTCGGCTCGCCGGACTCGGCGGTGGCGACGCCCTGCTCGGTGCCGAACACGCGGTCCAGCGCCGACGCCTCGACGGGCCGGCCCAGGTGGTAGCCCTGGCCGATCACGTGGCCGAGGCCGCGCAGCGCGGTCACCGTCTCGGCGTCCTCGATGCCCTCCGCGACCACGCGAAGGTCGAGCGCGAGCGCCAGCGCGATGGTGGACCGCACGATGATGAGGTCGTGGTGGTCCGCGCCGATGTTGCTGACGAAGGACCTGTCGATCTTGAGCTCGTCGATCTCGAGGCGGCGCAGGTAGCTCAGCGAGGCGTTGCCGGTGCCGTAGTCGTCGATCGCGATCGACACCCCGAGCCGGCGCAGCGCGTGGAGCACCAGGTCCGCGCGCGCGGGGTCCGAGAGGATCGCGGTCTCCGTCACCTCGAGGACGAGGGACGATGCCGGCACGCCGTGGCGCGTGAGGGCGGCGGCCACCTGCTGCGGCAGGCCCTGGTCGGACAGGTGTCGCGCCGAGAGGTTGACGGACATGCGGAGGTTCCGCCCCGACGCGTGCCAGCGCGCCAGCTGGGCGAGCGCCGTCTCGAGGACGAACGCGGTGACCGGGAAGATCAGCCCCGAGTTCTCCGCGAGCGGGATGAACTCGTCGGCACGGACCGGGCCGCGCTCGGGGTGGCGCCAGCGGACGAGCGCCTCGACGGCGACCGCGCGACCGTCGGTGAGGTCGTACTGCGGCTGGTAGACCACGTGGAGCTCGCCCGTGTCGAGGGCGGTGCGCAGGTCGGCGAGAAGGCGGAGGCGCTCGACCGTGTTGATGTCGAACTCCTGGGAGAAGGTGCTGATCCGGTCGCGCTCGAGCTTGGCGTGGTAGAGCGCGATGTCGGCGTTCTTCATGAGGGTCTCGCCGTCGTCTCCGTGCAGCGGCGCGACGGCGACGCCGGCGCTCGCGCGGACGAGCAGCTCGAGGCTCTCGACGTGGACGGGGGCGTCGAGCGACGCGAGCACGTCGCGAGCCACCTGTCGGGTCTGGGCGAGGTCGCCGCGGACGACGACGGCGAACTCGTCGCCGCCGAGCCGGTGGACCGAGGCCCCCTCCGGGGCGATCTCGAGCAGGCGCGCGCCCACCTGCCGGAGGATCTCGTCGCCCACGGGGTGGCCGAGAGTGTCGTTGAAGTCCTTGAAGTGGTCGAGGTCGACCAGCACCAGGCCGGGACCTCCGAGACGAACGGGGCCGGACGAGTCGAACGCATGCTCGAGCTGGTAATACAGATGGCCGCGGTTGCCGAGGCCGGTCAGCGAGTCGTGCGTCGCGTCGTGCGCGTGGCGCGCGGCGGAGGCGGTGAACAGGTGCGCCGCGATCACGGGCGGCACCAGGAGCGCGAGGGTCGCGACGCCGTCGGCCGCGACATCGGCCGCGATGCCACCGATGGTCAGCAGGACGATGTGGGTGACGAAGGCGTGCCAGGACTCCTCGCGCAGGGCGAGCGACAGGGGCTGCGACGTGGCAAGAGAGACGACGCCCGCCACCAGGAACCAGTTCACGGCGACCATCGCCGTGCCGGCGACAAGCAGCGCGCCGATGCTGTCCCCCGGCCCGATGGTCGACACACCGAGGAACGGGATACCGGCCAGCCACGTGTACACGGCGCCAGCGGCGACCACGCTCAGCGCGTACTGCGAGATGTTGAACAGCGACTTCTGCCAGGGGCGGCGGTGAAGGATGTCGTCGAGAAGGCTCGCGATGACCTGGACGAGCACCGCGGCGCCCACGCCGGAGACCGCCAGCAAGGCAAGGATGAACGGCGCCGAGGTCGAGAGCGTGCGCTCCTCGCCACCCTCACGGATCAGCCGGATCGGCTTCACCTCGCCGAAGATCGCCGCGACCGCGAGGAAGACCGCGGACCCGAGCAGCGGCTGGTCGACGACGTCCGACCAGGACGTGCCGGTGAGAACAAAGGCGACTCCGGCGATGCCGAGCGCGCCGATCACCGTCACATAGACGGCAAGGCGCGAGGGCGGTGCGGGGAGTCGCCTCCCCGCACCGCCCTCGCTCCGAGGTGGGATCACGCCCACTTATACCCAGCGCCGACGATCACGGCGATGGCGACGAGCGTGCCGGTGCTCGCGGACGCGCGAACGACGGTGCTCTCCTTGAATGCGTTCCACTTGCTCATGGTGTTCTCCCTCTGCTCGAGGACTCCGCCATGGGCGAGGCGACGCCCCGCCTGACCCTCGGGCTCGCTGAAGGGATGAGCCCAAGGAATGACATCGTCCTACCTGGTTGTTGGCTGGAGGACCCAACCGAGGCACATTCTTGCGCAACAATCGTCGCCGCACCAGCGTCTATTAGCACTGTCACAACGATCAGCCCTCGGTCGGGCAGGAATCGACCAGGCCCGCGGTCGCGCTGTACGCCGCCGCCGGCGCCTCGCCGCCGTCGTACCCGAGCCTCAGGCACCAGTCGTAGGCGGTGACGCCCTCGACCGCGACCGAGGGGTGCGCGTCGGCTGGCAGCGTCATCGTCACGGGCGCGCCGTCGACCACGTAGGACGTGCCGTCGACACCGACCTCGATCGCCGTCGCGCCAGGATTCGCGGCGTACCAGTCGACCACCGCATTGCCGAGCGTCACCGCATCCACCTGCGCCTGAAGGTCGCGCTCCGCGGCAGGCGCGTCGGACGAGGTCGCGGCCACGGCGATCACCGCCCATCCGACGGTGCCGACGATCCCGAGCACCAGTCCCGCAAGCGGCCAGCGCCGATGCGCGGCACGGCCCTGGCGCCAGCGCGACAGCCCGAGCGCGCCGAGGAGGATCGCGACGGGTCCGAGGCCCACGCAACCGGCGACGAAGGCGGAGATGCCCAGCCCGTCACCACCCTCGCGCGCGAGATCCTCGCGCGGTTGCACCTCGACCGTGTCGACCATCGCGCCCTCCAGACCGCCGTGCATCCCGGCAAGTCTCCCACGCGGGAGGCGACGGTCCCGCGCGCAGGCGCGTGTCGCATCGTCCCGCGGCGGGGGCACAGCGAAGGCCCCCCGGAATTCGGGTCCGGGGGGCCTTGCTGTAGCTCGAGAGACCACGGTGGGCGGCGCCCTGACGCGGCGACGACCTCTCGGCCGACCCCCCGGGCCCGTCGTGCCCTGTGCCGTCACCCACAGGTCCGCCCGCCTCGCAAGGAGGCCGCAGACGCGGACCGCCGTTGTCCGAGGAGTCCGATCAGGCGCGCACGCGCCGGCCATCGCCCCCGTCCCGTGCCGTTCCCGGCGTCGCAACGGGTCCGACGAACCTCGGAGAACGCTCTCAGCGGCCCCCGATGGCACGCACGCCACCATCTCGCTAGAGGCGTTTCTACTCGCGTCGGCGGGCGCGCGCAAGGCGTAGCGGCCATCGAACATCCGTCCACCATGTCCCCACATGGTCATCCACATGCCGCGTGCGGAGCCGAACGGTTTTACCCACACCTGTGGAAGAAATCTGTGGAAACAGCGTCATGCCCATGTTGACGTTGACATCCCGAGCCCTTCGACCTGGCCGCGGCCCTCGCACACCCCCTAGGCTCGGGGGCATGACCGCACCTGGACTCATCGCCGCCCAGGCCAAGATGGCCGCCGCCGGGGTCGACCAGACCGCCATCGACGTCTTCTCCCACTACTTCGGGGAGCTGGAGGCCGGCGCGACCGGCCTCATCCGTGAGGACACGATCGAGCCGCTGCTGGACCCGCCGTTCCTCGAGGGGATCGAGATCGACGATGACGCGGCGAGGGACGCGTTCGCGAAGACCGCGATCATCCGCCTCAACGGCGGCCTCGGCACCTCAATGGGGATGGATCGGGCGAAGTCGCTGCTCCCGGTCCGCGACGGGAGGTCGTTCCTCGACCTCATCGTCGAGCAGGTGCGCCAGGCCCGTGAGGCCACCGGCGCCCGTCTGCCGCTGGTGCTGATGAACAGCTTCCGCACGCAGGACGACTCGCTCGAGGCGCTCGCCCCGTACGCGGACCTCGCGGTGGACGGCCTGCCGCTCGACTTCCTGCAGAACGCGGAGCCGAAGCTGCTGGTCGACGGCCTCATGCCCGCCGAGTGGCCCGCCGACCCCACCCTCGAGTGGTGCCCGCCCGGCCACGGCGACATCTACACGGCCCTGCTGGGCTCGGGGATCCTCGAGCGGCTCCTCGACGAGGGCTTCCGCTACGCCTCCACCGGCAACTCCGACAACCTCGGCGCGGTGCCGAGCCCCACGATCGCGGGCTGGTTCGCCGCGTCGGGCGCGCCGTACGCGGCCGAGCTGTGCCGCCGCACCGCCGCCGACCGCAAGGGCGGCCACCTCGCGATCCGTAGGTCCGACGGCCGGCTCATCCTGCGCGACACCGCCCAGACGGCGCCCGAGGAGATGCACTACTTCACGGACGAGCACCACCACCCGTACTTCCACACCAACAACCTGTGGTTCGACCTCGAGAAGCTGTTCGCGGCGCTCAAGGAGCGCGGCGCGGTGCTGGGCCTGCCCCTCATCCGCAACGTCAAGAACGTCGACCCGACCGACTCGACGTCGCCCGAGGTCTTCCAGATCGAGACCGCCATGGGCGCCGCGATCGAGGTGTTCGAGGGCGCGACGTCGATCGTGGTGGGCCGCGACCGGTTCCTGCCGGTGAAGACCACCAACGACCTGCTGCTGCTGCGCTCGGACGCCTACACGCTCGACACGGACGGCGCGCTGCGCCTCGCGGTCGAGGCGGCCCCGCTGGTCGACCTGGACCCGAAGCACTTCAAGACCATGTCCACGTTCGAGGCGCGGTTCCCGCATGGGGCGCCGTCGCTGCGCGACGCGACCTCGCTCACCGTGCGCGGCGACTGGACCTTCGGGGCCGGCGTCGTGGTGCGGGGCGTGGTGACGCTCGAGGACACGGGCAAGGCGGAGGTCGTCCCCGACGGGACCGTGCTCGAGGGCTAGGCGTCCCGGTCGGACCCGACCGGGCTCCACACGGATGCCCGTGCCAGGCCGGATTTCGATGCAGGTCGCGTCGCAACACCCGACCAGCGCGGGTGCGGTTGCAGAATCCGTGTGGAGAGCGGCGCGAGCAACAGCCGGCCAGCGCGCCTCAGCGTTCCTGCTGCGCGTCCTCCTGGGCGGTGCGGGCCAGCATGGCGTTGTAGGCGCGCAGCTCGGCGTCGTCGTCGCGCTCGGCCTTGCGGTCGAGGCGACGGCTCTCGCGCGTGTCCGCACGACGCCACGCGGCGATGATCCCGATCGCGAGCAGCACCACGGGGAACTCCCCGATGCCCCACGCGATCTGCCCGCCGTACTGCTGGTCGGTGATCGCGTCGGAACCCCACGTGCGCCCCATCAGCCCGAACCAGGTGGGCGCGATGAGCACGGTCGACATCATGATCGCGACGCCGAAGAACGCGTGGAAGGCCATGGTCGCGAACAGCAGCACGATCCGCAGCGGGTAGCCGGGCCGCGTGGGCCCCGGGTCGATGCCCACGAGCGCGTTGACGAACAGGTACCCGACCACAGTGAAGTGCAGGATCATCCACAGGTGGCCCACGTGGTTGCGCAGCGCGAACTCGAACAGCGGCGAGTAGTAGAAGACGATGAGGAAGCCCGCGAAGCTCACGGCGGCGACGATCGGATGAGCCCAGAAGCGCATCCACCGTGACTCGACCACCGTGCGGATCCACTCGCGCGGCCCCATCGACCCATCCGACCGGGGCGCGAGCGCGCGTAGCGCCAACGTGACCGGTGCGCCGAACGTGAGCGGCACGGGTACCACCATGACGAGCAGCATGTGCTCCAGCATGTGGCCGCTGAAGGTCACCATGCCGTACACCGTGGGCCCGCCCTGGGTGATCCACACCAGGATCGCGATGCCCACGAGGAACGATGCCGTGCGGTACCAGGGCCACGCGTCGCCGCGGCGACGCAGCCGCACCACCCACCGCACGTACGTGATCGCGATCGCGGCGAGCACGAACGCGGTGATGATCTCGAGCCGCCACAGCCCCACCCACGTCGCGAACGAGGGCGCGGGCGGCAGCTCGTAGCCGGTGAGGAAGTAGGCGGGGCTGGGCTCCTCGACGGGGACGATCGGGATGGGCGGCGCGGTCGACGCGAGGACCGCGGCGACGCCCATGACGGCCATGAGCGCTCCCACGTCGACGAGCATGAGCCGCCAGAAGCGCTCGCGCGCCTGCGCCTCGTTGAGACGGGGCAGCGATACGCGCCTGTGCAGCGCCGCGAGGGCGACCGCGACCGCCATGAGGCCGATCTTGAGCAGCAGCAGACGCCCGTACGTGGTGGTGATCAGCTCCGTGGGGCTCGACAGCCGGATCCAGCCGCTCACGGCGCCCGAGACCACCACGGCGGCCGCGGCCCAGATCGCGATGCGCGACGCGCGACGCACCGCGTCCTTGGTCCGGTCCCCGAGCGAGCGGCGCAGCAGCAGCATCACGCCGATCACGCCCGTCCACACCGTCGCGCCGGCCAGGTGGAGGAACATGGCGGACGTCGCGAGGTGATGGTCGGCTGCGCCCGCGGCGTGGCCGGTCTCCGCGAGCCAGCCTAGCGCCCACGCCACCGGCACCAGCGACCACGCGGCGACCGCGGGCGTCCTCACCAGCGTGCACAGCACGGAGGCCACGAGGCCGGCGGCCAGCACCTGCAGGTAGGCGATCAGCAGGTCGACCGAGGTCGAGTAGCTCCACCACTCCTCGACGAAGCGCGACGCGTCAGGCAGCGCGCCGCGGATGCTCGCGTACGTCGCGAGCGAGTGCCCGAACGCGCCGACCACCCAGCCGATCGACCCGATGCGCGCGATCAGCGACGCGCGACCCACCGCGGCGTGCCCGGCGGGCAGCACCGCCGCGATCACGAGCAGCGCGCCCGCGGTCGCCGCGATCGAGAGGTCCCGCACGGCCGCGAACACCGTCACCAGGGCCTCGACTTGCATGCCTCAAGGGTAGGGCCGCGCGCGGGTGGGTCAGGGCCGGTCGATCCACACCCCGTGCGTGTGCGCGAGGGCCACCGGCGCGGTCTCGCGGGGCCGCAGACCCACGCGCAGGTCCGCGCCGCCGCCGGGCTGCGGCTCGAACGCGACCCGCACCAGGGGGCGCCGGGCGGCGACGGCGACCACCGCATCGTCCACCGCGTCGAGGGCGTCGTCGGGCAGCTGGTAGAGCGCGATCGAGTGCCACAGCACGATGGGTCCGGGCGGGAGCGCCTCGGCGACCGCGGGAAGCGTCACCGCCGCGTCGCCCGCGACCATCGTGATGTCCGCGGAGGCGCGCAGCGCGATCGCGGCGCGCAGGCGCTCGAGGCGGTCCGTCTGCTCGGGCCACACGAGCGCCTCGAGCCACGCGGCCTGCTCGGGATCCGTCGCGTCGACCGGCGCGAGGTCCAGCCCGGTACGGGTCGCGAACGCCGGGGGCGCCACCGGCAGGTCGAACGCGCCGCGGTTCTCGCAGTCGAGGGTGAGCGGCGAGGCGCCGATCCGGGTGCCGTCGTAGCGATACGCCACCGTGTCCATGAGGAGCCCGAGCCCCGCGGAGGCGCCCACGTCGATCGCGTGCACCGGTCCGTCCCAGCCGCGTTCCCCGAGCGCCGCCGCGATGACGGGCATGAGCACGGCGCACCGGCGTACCTCGTTGGTCTGGGTGCGACGGGACCCGAACGCGAGCACGTCGGCCTCGCGCTCGAGCACGAAGCCGCGGAACGCCTCATACGCGGCGGGCTCCGCGGGGCGCGCGTCCCCGGCGAGCCGTGGATACCAGGCGGCGAGCGCATCGTCCCTGCTGAGAAGGCGCTGCACGGCCGCGAACAGGATGTTGATGGGCGGCGAGGAGGGGATGCGCGCAAGGACTCCGAGCAGCGCGGGATCGTCGGCGATGCGCGTCGCGAACAGCCGGTAGAGCGGCGAGTCCGCCGCGAAGGGCACCCACGCCCGCACCGACGCGGCAACCTGCTCGAGCGGGACATCCTCGCCCGCGAGCCAGCGCTCCATCACGGCCCCCTTGATGCGTACTTTTACGTTTCCTTGACCGAAATCGACGCTACCACCGCGGGTAGCGTGGCGGCATGGCTGCGCCCCTCTCCGCGATCGACGTGCGACGGCTCCGCCTGCGCGCGCTGCTGCTCGCCGGCGAGCGGGGACGGGCGGGGGACGATGCGCCGGCCGGGGACGCGGGCGAGGTCGCCCGGGTGGTGGCTCACCTCGGAGCGATGCAGGCCCAGGACGTCGCCTCGGCGCTGTGGTCGCTCGGGCTGCGGCTGCCGGGCACGACCGAGCTTCACCTGCGCGACGCGCTCGCGCGCGGACAGGCGATCCGCACGTGGCCCATGCGCGGCACCATCCACCTCGTGCCCCCGCGCGACGCCGCGTGGATGACCGCCCTCATGAGCACTCGGCCCCGTGCGGCCGCGGCGGCGCGGCGTGCCCAGCTGGGACTGGACGACGCGACCGTCGAGCGCGGCGCGCAGGTCCTGCTGGAGGCCCTCCGGGGACGCCGGCTCACGCGCGCCGCCTGCCTGGCCGCGCTCGAGGATGCAGGCATCCCGACGGACGGTCAGCGCGGCTACCACGTGATCGTCGACGCGGCCCAGGCCGGCGCCGTGTGCATCGTCGCGCAGGACGGCAAGGAGCAGGTGTTCGCGCGGCTCGACGAGGCCGCGCCCGATCCGCTCCGGCCCTCACGCGAGGACGCGCTCGCGACCCTCGCGCGCCGCTACGTGCAGTCGCACGGCCCCGTCACCGAGGCGGACCTCGCGCGCTGGACGGGCCTTCCGTTGCGGGACTGCCGCGCGGGCATCGCGGCCGCGGGCGAGGCGATCACGCGCGTCGACACGGTCGCGGGTCCGATGCTCGCGTCGCCGCGAGTGCTGGAGGCCGGCGCCCCCGCCGAGCGCGCCGTCCTCGCGGCACCGGGCTTCGACGAGCTGGTGCTGGGCTACGCGGACCGCTCCGCGCAGCTGCCGCGCGAACGCGAGGCCGCGGTGGTCCCGGGTGGCAACGGCGTGTTCCGTTCCACGTTCGTGCGCGACGGCCTGGTGGTGGGCACGTGGCGGCGCACCGTCACGGCGACGGCGGTGCGCGTGGAGGCTCACGACCTCGCGGGGTTGTCTGCCCGCGACCGCGGCCGCTGCGAGGCCGCTCTCGCGCCCTACGGCGCGTTCCTCGAACGCAAGGTCCGGGCCGCGTGGGCCTAGCGGCCCACCACCATCAGACCTGGTAGCCGAACTCCTCGAGCAGCAGCCACTCGCGCTCCGCGATGCGCGCACGGTGCTCGGCGTCCATCCCGACGCGGCCCGACTTCGACGCGTTCGCGCCGGCGTGCGACCGCGCGATCGCCTCGATCTCCTCCCGGGACTTCGTGATCCCCAGGCGGTCCCGGTGGGCGTCGAGCATGTCGACCACGTCGTCGGCGAGCGACTCCGTGCGCAGCGCGACGTCCCACATCTTGTGCTCGGCGTGCTGCGCGCGGACGTCCTCGACGGTCTTCATGGTCGCCATGCGGGGGAAGGGCCGGGAGATCGCGAGGCGCAGGTAGCGGAACGTCTGCAGCCCGACGAGCGGGGCGATGCCGCTGGTGCCCCACCGCCCGGCCACGAGCGCGGTGTTGGCGGGGTCGAGCACCACGTCGAGCCACGTGCCGAAGTCGTCGTACACGGCGCCGTTGCCGGACTGGCGCAGGTTCTTCGACACTCCTCCGTGACGGTCGACGCCGTAGCGGTACAGCGACAGGTACTGGGCCCACGGGTCACGCACGGAGATGCAGTGCAGCAGCGAGGGGTCGTGCTGGTTGATCACGCCGTGACGGTTGCGCATGACCGGCTCCTGGCCGAGGACCTCGATGAGGACCTCCTCGACGTAGGTCGAACCGGTCTTCTGCGGGTCGAGATAGACGAGCCCCTCGAACACGACGGCCATGCCAGCACCCTTCCCTCTCACGCCCGGACGGGCCTGCGACCCCGTGACTGTACCGCGACTGCGGGAGCTAGCCCCAGACCAGCCCCTGCGACGGATCGCTCATCACGCGGCCCACGTCGGCCAACACGCGCGCGCCGAGCTCGCCGTCGACCAGGCGGTGGTCGAAGCTGAGCGCGAGCTGCGTGACCCAGCGGATCTTGATCTCGCCCTCGTGCACCCACGGCTGCTCGCGGATCGCGCCGAACGCGAGGATCGCGGACTCCCCGGGGTTGAGGATGGGGGTACCCGTGTCGATGCCGAGCGGGCCCACGTTGGTGATCGAGATGGTGCCGCCGGTCAGCGAGCTCGGGGGCGTGCGGTTCTCGCGCGCGAGGGCGGTGAGCTCGCCGAGCGAGGCCGCGAGCTCGTGCAGCGGCAGCCGGTGCGCGTCCTTGATGTTGGGCACCAGCAGGCCGCGCGGCGTCGAGGCCGCGATGCCGAGGTTGACGAAGTGCTTGTAGACGATCTCCTGCGCCTCGTCGTCCCACGACGCGTTGATCTCGGGGTGGCGGCGCACCGCGAGCAGCAGCGCCTTCGCCACGATCAGCAGCGGCGTCACGCGCACGTCCGCGAACTCGCGGTCCGCCTTGAGCCGCTTCACCAGCGTCATGGTCTCGGTGACGTCGGCCGTGTGGAACACGGTCACGTGCGGCGCGGTGAACGCCGACTTCACCATCGCCTCGGCGGTCCGCTTGCGCACGGACCGGACGGGCACGCGCGTCGAGCGCCCGCCGTCCTTCGAGTAGCCGGACTCGAGCCACGGCTGGTCGTCGCCCGCGTATGTCGCGAGGCTGCGTGCCGAGTTCGCCTGCGACGCCTGCTCGACGTCCTCACGCGTCACCAGGCCTCCGGGACCCGACGGCGTGACGGTGGTGAGGTCCACGCCCAGGTCGCGCGCGAGCTTGCGCACCGGCGGCTTCGCGAGCACGGGGTACTCGCTCGCATCCTCGGCACCGCCGATCGGGTCGAGCGCGCCGTCGCGGCGCTCGCGCCGCTGCGCGGAGCCGGCCCTCACGCCGTACCCGACGAGCACGGCGCCCGAACCCTCCGTCTCCGCGACCGTCGCGGGGGACGATGCCGGGGCCGGCTCGGGCGCGGCCGGCGCCTGGGCGACGGGCGCGGCCGGAGGCGCGGACCCCTCCACCGCCTCGGTGACCACGGCGTCCTGGGCGACCGGTGCATCGTCCACCGGCGCCTCGCCGCCGGGGTCCACGTCGAACGTCGCGATCGGGGCGCCCACGTCGACCGTGTCGCCCTCGGCGGCGAGCAGCGCGACCACCACGCCGTCGTACGGGCACGGCAGCTCGACCAGGGACTTCGCGGTCTCGATCTCGAGCAGCGGCTGGTTCACCTCGACGGTGTCGCCCGGGGCCACGCGCCACGTGACGATGTCCGCCTCGGTCAGGCCCTCGCCCGCGTCGGGCATGTGGAAGGTCTCGATGGTGGGCATGCGCGGCCTCTCAGTGCGTCATCACGCGGTCGACGGCGTCGAGCACGCGATCAAGGTTGGGAAGGTAGTCGTGCTCCAGCTTCGCCCCAGGGTAGGGCGCGTGGAAGCCGCCCACCCGGAGCACGGGCGCGTGGAGGTGGAAGAACGCCTGCTCGGCGACGCGCGCGGACAGCTCGGCGCCGGGGCCGTACGTGGTGGGCGCCTCGTGGACGATCACCACGCGGCCCGTGCGCTTCGCGGAGCGCACCACGGTCTCGGAGTCGAGCGGCGAGATCGAGCGGAGGTCCACCACCTCGATGCTGGTGCCGTCGGCGCCGGCGAGCTCGGCCGCCTGGAGCGCGAGGCGGACCGTGGGCCCGTACGCGACCAGGGTGACGTCGGTGCCCTGGCGGGCGACGCGGCCGCGCGACATCTCCGCGGTGCCGGCCGAGGCGCCGTCCTCGCCTGACAGCTGCGCGTCCACGCGGGTCTCGTCGACCTCGCCCTTGTCCCAGTAGCGCGCCTTGGGCTCGAGGAAGATCACCGGGTCCGGCGAGGCGATGGCCTGCTGGATCATGTCGAAGGCGTCCTGGGGCGTCGCCGGCGAGATCACGCGGAGGCCGGCCGTGTGCGCGAACAGCGCCTCGGGGCTCTCCGAGTGGTGCTCGAGGCCGCCGATCCCACCGGCGAACGGCACACGGACCACCACGGGCAGCTGGATGCGGCCCTGCGAGCGGTAGTGCATCTTCGCCAGCTGGGTGGTGATCTGATCGAACGCCGGGAAGATGAAGCCGTCGAACTGGATCTCGACCACGGGACGGTAGCCGCGCATGGACATGCCGATCGCGGTGCCGACGATCCCGGACTCCGCGAGCGGGGTGTCCATGACCCGCTCGGGGCCGAAGTCCTTCCACAGGCCGTCGGTGACGCGGAAGACGCCGCCGAGCTGTCCGATGTCCTCGCCCATGAGCAGGACCTTCTCGTCGCGGTCCATCGCCGCGCGCAGGCCGCGGTTGATCGCGCCCGCCAGAGTCATCTGGGTCACGCGTGCACCCCCTGGTCGGCGAACGAGCGCTCGTACCGCTCGAACCACGCCCGCTCCGCGGCGACGGTCGCGTGGGGCTCGGCGTACACGTGGTCGAACATCGCGGTGCTGGTGGGCGACTCCCACCCGCGCACGGTCTCGCGGGTGCGGCGCCCGAGTGCCTTGGCCTCCGCCGCGACGGCCTCGCGGACGTCGTCATCGAGCTCGCCGAGCGCGGTGAGGTACGCGTCGAGGCGCGCGATCGGGTCGCGGTCCGCCCAGTACGACTCGTCGGCGCGTGTGCGGTACCGGGTCGGGTCGTCGGCGGTCGTGTGGGCGCCCATGCGGTAGGTGAAGGCCTCGATGAGCACCGGCCCTCCGCCCGACCGCGCGCGCTCGAGCGCCCAGCGCGTCACGGCGTAGCACGCGAGCACGTCGTTGCCGTCGACACGCACGGACGGGATGTCGAAGCCGGCGCCGCGCTGCGCGAGCGGCGCGCGCGTCTGACGCGTGACGGGCTCCGAGATCGCGAACTGGTTGTTCTGCACGAAGAAGACGACCGGCGCGCTGTTGACCGCGGCGAACACCATGGCCTCGCTCACGTCGCCCTGGCTGGTCGCGCCGTCGCCGAAGTAGCAGATCACCGCGCCGTCCCGCTCGGGGTCGCCGGTCCCCACCATGCCGTCGCGGTCCATCGCCATCGCGTAGCCGGTCGCATGCAGCGAGTGCGCGCCGATCACCAAGGTATAGAGGTGGAAACGGTGAGCCTCGGGGTCCCATGCGCCGTGCTGCAGACCCCTGAAGATCCGCAGGATCTCGGGCATGTCGACGCCACGGGTCAGCGCGACGCCGTGCTCGCGGTACGAGGGGAACACGAAGTCGTTGCCGTTCAGCGCGTGCCCGGAGCCGATCTGGGCGGCCTCCTGGCCGAGCGACTGGACCCAGACGCCCAGCTCGCCCTGACGCTGCAGGCTGGTCGCCTCGTTGTCGAAGGCGCGCACCACCGTCATGTCGCGCCACATCCGCCGCAGCGCCGCGGCGTCGAGGTCCGCGGCGAAGCCGTCGAAGTCGGGGTGCGCGAGCCGCTCGCCGGTGCGGGTGAGCAGGGTGATGAGGTCCTCGTCGGTGCGCGGTCCGTGTGCCTCCATGAGGGGCTCCCTTCCGTTCCACAGGCGGGTCGCGAAGCGGCCCGCCGTAACCTACGCCAGCGTAGGCTACGGAACCGTAGGTTATCAACCGGACCCCCGCATCGTGCCCAGGCGCGCCGCTCCGTGCCCTCACGGACCAAGAACCCACCTTTCCGGTAGGAATTCCCTCTCCGGGCGCCCCGCATGTACCGTGGGGCCGTCGCGGGGTCCGCCGGGAGCCCGCCTGTCAGGAGGCATTGCATGGGAACGCACGACGGCATCGCCGACGCGGCGCTGGGCGAGCTGCTGGCTCGGGCCGCGGGTGAGGAGCTGTTGCGGGTGCGCCGCGAGTCGGGCCTCGAGGGCAAGGAGCTGGGCAACGCGGGCGACGCGGCCGCTCAGGCCGTGCTCGCCGCGCTGCTGGCGGAGCACCGCCCCGACGACGCCGTGCTGTCGGAGGAGGCGAAGGACTCCGCGGCGCGCCTGAGCGCGGACCGCGTGTGGATCATCGACCCGCTCGACGGCACCCGCGAGTTCTCGGAGGGTCGCGCCGACTGGGCGGTCCATGTCGCGCTGTGGGAGCAGGGCGAGCTCGTGCTCGGAGTCGTGGCGATCCCCGGCGAGGACCTGGTGCTCAGCTCCGCGACCGTCGCCGCCGCGCCGGAGCCCGCCGACGGTGCGGGCCTCACGCTCGCGGTGTCGCGCTCGCGCCCGCCGGCCGTCACCGAGCCCGTGCGCGCCGCTCTCGACGCCGAGCTCACCCCCATGGGATCGGCCGGCGTGAAGATCGCCGCCGTGGTGCGCGGGCAGGTGGACGCGTACGTCCACGCCGGCGGCCAGTACGAGTGGGACTCGGCCGCCCCGATCGCGATCGCGCGGGCCGCGGGCCTGCACACCTCTCGCGTCGACGGCAGCCCGCTCGTCTACAATGGCGCGGACCCATACCTGCCGGATCTGGTCGTGTGCCGTCCGGCCCTGGCGCCGCGGATCCTCGCGGCCATCTCGGACTACACCGACGGAGACCTTTAGATGACGGCTTCTACGTTCAGCCAGCTGGACGCGCTGGAGGCGGAGGCGATTCACATCGTGCGCGAGGTTGTCGCGCAGATGGAGCGTCCGGCTCTGCTGTTCTCTGGTGGCAAGGACTCGATCGTCCTGCTCCACATCGCGCTCAAGGCGTTCGCGCCGGCGCGGCTGCCGATGCCGCTCGTGCATGTCGACACGGGCCACAACTTCCCCGAGGTCATCGACTACCGCGACCGCGTGGTCGAGCAGTACGGCCTGAACCTCGTGGTGGGCTCGGTGCAGGAGGCGATCGACAAGGGCACGGTGCGTGAGGAGCCCAACGGCTCGCGCAACCGCATCCAGACGCCTGTCCTGCTGGACACCATCGAGAAGAACCGGTTCGACGCGTGCATGGGCGGCGCGCGCCGCGACGAGGAGAAGGCCCGCGCCAAGGAGCGCGTGTTCTCCTTCCGTGACGAGTTCGGCCAGTGGGACCCGCGCAACCAGCGTCCCGAGCTGTGGAGCCTGTACAACGGCCGCGTCCACATGGGCGAGTCGATCCGGGTGTTCCCGCTGTCGAACTGGACCGAGCTGGACATCTGGGACTACATCAACTCCCGCGGCATCGAGGTGCCGTCGATCTACATGGCGCACGAGCGTGACGTGTTCCACCGTGACGGCATGTGGATGGCCGCGAACGAGTTCTGCGCCCCGCGTGAGGGCGAGATGATCGAGCGTCGCACCGTGCGTTACCGCACCGTGGGCGACGCGACGCTGACGGCCGCGGTGCTGTCCGATGCGGACACGATCGACAAGATCATCGCCGAGACGGCGGCCACGCGACTGACCGAGCGCGGTGCCACGCGCGGCGACGACCGAGTGTCGGAGGCCGCGATGGAGGACCGCAAGAAGGAAGGGTACTTCTGATGGATCTTCTCCGTTTCGCGACCGCGGGTTCGGTCGACGACGGCAAGTCCACCCTCATCGGCCGTCTGCTGTACGACAGCAAGTCGATCTTCGAGGACCAGCTCGACGCGGTCGAGATGGCGTCGAAGGCGCGTGGCACCGAGTACACGGACCTGGCGCTGCTGACCGATGGTCTGCGTGCCGAGCGTGAGCAGGGCATCACCATCGACGTGGCGTACCGCTACTTCGCGACCCCGAAGCGCAAGTTCATCATCGCGGACACGCCCGGCCACCAGCAGTACACGCGCAACATGGTCACCGGTGCCTCCACCGCCGACCTCGCGATCATCCTGGTCGACGCGCGCAAGGGCATGACGGAGCAGTCGCGTCGCCACGCGACCCTGTCGTCGCTGCTGCGCGTGCCCCACGTGGTCCTCGCGGTCAACAAGATGGACCTGGTGGGCTGGTCCGAGGAGCGGTTCAACGAGATCTACGAGGAGTTCACCGAGTTCTCCGCGAAGCTCGACGTGCCCGACCTCACCGCGATCCCGATGTCGGCCCTGCTGGGTGACAACGTGGTCGACCGGTCCGTGAACATGCCCTGGTACGGCGGTGCGTCGCTGATGCACCACCTCGAGCACGTGCACATCGCGTCGGACCGCAACCTGCAGGACGTGCGCTTCCCCGTGCAGTACGTGATCCGTCCCATGCGCAACGAGGTCCACGACTACCGCGGCTTCGCCGGCCAGGTCGCGTCGGGCACCATCCGTGTGGGCGACGAGGTCATGGCGCTGCCGTCGGGCATGACGTCCAAGGTCGCCGCGATCGACGGCCCCAACGGGCCGCTCGAGGTCGCCCAGCCGCCCATGTCCGTCACGCTGCGCCTCGAGGACGAGATCGACGTGTCCCGTGGTGACGTGATCTGCCGCACCGGCAACCACCCCGAGCCCACCCAGGACCTCGACGCCACCATCTGCTGGATGGACGCCGACGCCCTGACCGTGGGACGCAAGCTCGGCATCCTCCACACCACCCGCATGGCGCGGGCCATGGTCAAGGACATCGCCTACGAGCTCGACGTCAACACGCTGCACCGCAACACCGACGCCACGGAGCTGAACCTCAACTCCATCGGCCGTGTCCAGCTGCGCGTCACGTCGCCCCTGCTCGTCGACGACTACGCCGACAACCGCACCACCGGCTCGTTCATCCTGATCGACGAGGCGACCAACCGCACCGTCGGCGCGGGCGTGGTGCGCGAACACTAGACATGGACGTAGGACTCATCGCGGCCGCCGCCTGCATCGGCGTGGTGGTCGGCCTCACCGGCATGGGCGGTGGCGCCCTCATGACGCCCACCCTCGTGCTGTTCTTCGGCATCCCCGCCCCCGTCGCGGTGTCCTCGGACATCGTCGCGGCGGCCGCGATGAAGCCCTTCGGCTCCTGGGTCCACATCCGCAACAAGACCGTCAACTGGCAGCTCGTCAGGCTGCTCATGTACGGCTCCGTGCCCGCCGCGTTCGCCGGCGTGCTCCTCCAGCACGCCATCGGCGACGTCGACACCATCGAGACGTTCACCAAGAAGGCCCTCGGCGTCGCCCTCATCATCGCCTCGGCCGGCCTGCTGCTGCGCGCCTACCTGCGCCTACGCGAACGCGCCCGCTCCCGCGACGGCTCCGCACCGCCGCTGCCCAAGGAACGCCCCGTCGTCGTCCCCCGCCCCATCCCGACCATCATCGTCGGCATCATCGGCGGCGTGATGGTCGGCCTCACGTCGGTCGGGTCGGGCTCCCTCATCATCATCGCGCTCATGGCGCTCTACCCGGCCCTCAAGGCCTCCCAGCTGGTCGGCACCGACCTGGTCCAGGCCGTGCCCCTGGTGGTCTCGGCCGCGATCGCGCACCTCATGTTCGGCGAGGTCGACTGGTCCGTCACCATCCCCGTCATCATCGGCTCCATCCCCGGCACCTACCTCGGCGCCCACCTGTCCAGCCGCGTCTCGGGCGGACTGGTCCGCCGCGCCCTGGCCATGGTGCTGCTCATCTCGGGCCTGAAGATGCTCGGCGTGTCGAACCAGCTCACCCTCGCCGCGCTCGGCGCCGCCCTCATCGGCGGCACCCTCGCCTGGGGCCTCATCCGCCACCAGCTCGGCTTCCGCTTCTTCATCTGGCAGGACAAGCGCGCGCAAGCCGCCGCCACCGCCGCGAAGACCACCACCCCACCCCCGGTCACGGCGACGAAGCCCGACCCGGCCACCACCGACCTCAAGGAGCACTAGCGTGCAGCTGCGCCTCACCCCCCTCCAGCTCAACGAGCTCGAGCTGCTGCGTTCCGGCGCATACGGGTCCGAGCTGCGCTACCAGCTGCCCAGCCGCGACACCCACGCCGCGACCCTCCTCATCGCCGACATCGCGGTACCCGCGTCGATCGAGCTCCTCGACACCGAGGCCACCCCCGTCGCCCGCGTCGACCTCACCGGGTCCACCACCACCGAGTCCGGCACCTGGATCGCCGGCGACGTCACGATGCTGCGCGAACCCGCATCCGTGCCCTTCGCGGAGATCCGTCCCCGCGCGGCCCTGCCCATGCTCGACCACGCCACCCTCGCGCTCGGCAACGACATCGCCGACCGCGACGACGACCTCATCCTGGTCGACCACGGCGACGCCGACGCCCTCACCCGCGCCGTCAGCGCGGCACGCCGCACGGGCCGCGAGGTCCGCGTGCTGCCCCGCCCCGCCGCCGCGCACCTCGACAACGACGCGACCGACGAGCTCCTCACCCACCTCGCCGAGGTCGTGTTCGCCTCCACCGTCGCCACCCGCCGCCGCACCGGCCGCTCGCGCGGCACCGGCATGGTCATCCTGCTGTCGGGCCTGTCCGGCTCCGGCAAGTCCACCATCGCCCGCCAGCTCACCCGCCGCCTGCGCGCCGAGAGCCACCAGCGCGTGACCCTCCTCGACGGCGACGAGGTCCGCGCCATGCTCTCCTCCGGCCTGGGCTTCTCGCGCGCCGACCGCGAGCTCAACGTCCGCCGTATCGGCTGGGTCGCCTCCCAGCTCGCCGCGCACGGCGGCATCGCCGTGTGCGCCCCCATCGCCCCCTACGCCAGCATGCGCGCCGAGATGCGCGCCATGGCCGAGGAGCACGGACGGTTCGTCCTCGTCCACGTCGCCACGCCCCTCGAGGTCTGCGAGGCACGCGACCGCAAGGGCCTCTACGCCAAGGCCCGCGCCGGCGAGATCAAGGAGTTCACGGGCATCTCGGACCCCTACGAGACCCCCCACGACGCCGACATCGTGGTCGCCCAGGACGGCACCGAGACCGTCGAGGAGGCCGCCGAGGCCATCCTCAACGCCGTCATCGCGCCCGAGTCCAGCTACATGATCTGACCGGCGCGCGCCTCAGCGCGCCTCGAAGGCCGGCATGGCCCGCTCGACCTGAGGGACCGCGCTGTTCACCCACGTGCGGGTGAGGTGGCCCTGGTCGGCGTAGACGAGCACGTTGCCCACCACCGGCACGCAGGTGTCGGCGTCGCAGTAGAGGTCGGTGAGGTCGATCACCGTCGCCCGATCGCCGGCCTCGGCCGCCGTCGCCAGGGCGTCGTCCTCGACCGACACGTCGCGCGCCGTCCCGCACGCCCGTCCCGCCGCCTCGGCCGTCCGGGTCTCGAGCTCGCGCTCCACGCACTCGACGTTGTCCTCGCGCGGACGCGGCGAGTCCCGCATCACGTAGACGTCCGTGACGTGGCTCGGCAGCCCCTCGATCGCGGTCGTGTGGGCATCGACCGCGAAGTCCCACTGGTCCACGCCCGCGGGCGTCGCGAAGCGGGTCTTCGCGAGCGCCGCCATCACGACCATGGTGACGTCCTCGCGCTTCTCGAGCTCCGCGCTCACGCGCTCGTTGAACGTCGCGCACGTGGTGATGAAGCGCTCCTCGAGGTTGCGGTCCTCCGCGACGAAGGGGCACGAGGCGCGCGCCATGACGATGCCGTGCCAACCGTGGCGCTCGGCCAGCACCTCGAGCGCGGGGAGCCAGTGGTAGGCGTGCGAGTCGCCGATGAGGGCGACCGTCCGCGTCGACTCGTCCCGGGGGACGCCGAACTCGCACAGGTCGAAGTCGGGGCTGCCCTTCATGCCCAGGCAGTCCTCGGGGGAGTCCTCCTTGGCGGCGGCCGGCAGCGGCACCACCTGGTCCTTCGGCAGCGTGGGCGCGCAGGCCCCCTCGGGGTCCACGGTCGCGGCCCCCAGGCAGAGCGGCTCCTCCACGGGGTCCTCCGCCGCCGCGTCCCCGCCGGCTCCCGCATCGTCCTCGGAGGATCCCTCGGCGACCACGGCATCGTCCCCCGCGCTCGCCGCCGCCGCCGCGAGGCGCTCGGACTCCGCGAGGCTGGCGGCGACGTCGCGCTCGACCGTGACCACCATCCAGGTCGCCACGCCGATGACGAGCGCCATGCCGGCGACGACCGCGACGAAGGTGCGCCGCGCCGGCGCCGCCACCAGGGAGGGCATGCGCCGCACGGGTCCCTCGACCCAGCGCCACGTCAGGTAGGACGCGCCCGCGACACCCGCGAGCAGCACGATCTTGTCGAGCGCGAGCATCTCGCGCGCGATCGCGTACGGCACGATCACGATCGCGACCCAATGCCACAGGTAGATCGAGTAGGACAGCTCGCCGGTGGCACGCACGGCTCCGATGCGCCACAGGCGCCTCGGCGTGCCCCGCACCGCGTCGCCGTCCGCCCACAGGACGAGCGCCGTGCCCAGGACCGGCACCAGCGCCCAGCTCCCCGGGAACGGCGTGGCCCCATCGAACGTGATCGCGGCGGCGAGGATCGCGGCGAGGCCCACCCATGCCGCGACGGCCCGCGCCCAGCCGGGCGCCCGCGCCGCGGAGACGAACGCGAGGAGCGCCCCCACGCCGAACTCCCACGCGCGCGTCGGGGTGATGAAGTACGCCTGCGAGGGGCTGGCCGCCGTCCATGCCACCGAGGCCGCGAACGATGCCGCGGTGACGGCGAGCATCGCGGTCGCGATCGCCCGGCGCGGGCCGAACGTGCCGCGGCCCACGCGGGCCACGACCACGGCGGCCACCACGATCAGCGGCCACACCAGATAGAACTGCTCCTCGGCGGCCAGCGACCAGTAGTGCTGGACGGGCGACGGTGCGTCGTCCGCGGCGAGGTAGTCGACCGCCTTCGACGCGAGGACCCAGTTCTCGACGTAGGCCGCGGAGGCGGTCACCTCGCGCGTGAACGGCTCCCACAGCGCACGGGGGACCCAGACCCACACCGCGGCGAGGGTCGCCCCGAGGACCAGAAGGGACGCGGGGAGCAGGCGCCGGGCGCGACGCGCCCAGAAGGCCCCCAGGCGCACGGTGCCGGTCTCCTGCGCCTCGCGCACCAGGTGCGACGTGATGAGGAAGCCCGAGATGACGAAGAACACGTCGACGCCGACGTAACCGCCCGTCAGGCGCCACGGCCACAGGTGGTAGACCACCACCAGCACCACGGCGAGCGCGCGCAGGCCCTGGATGTCGAGCCGCAGCGCCGAGCGCGCGCGGGTGCGCGCGGCGCTGTGGCGGGGACGGGCCGGGGAGAGCGTCATCACCACAGGGTAGGCGGTGACCTCGGGAGCCCCTTCCTTATGCGTGGCTTGTACGGGCCGTGAGTTATGGTGGGGGCAACCCGCCCGCATGACCTGCGGGACTTTCCTTGCGCCCAGATGCACCGGGTGCCTCTGGGCGTCCCAGGCGCTCGCGGCCGCGGGCGACGGGGATCACGCCTCGACGTCCACCCCACAGGAGGGCACATGCCGTTCGACCGGTCCGTATCGGTCATCATCCCCGTCCACAACGGCGCCGACTTCATCGGCACGGCGCTGCAGTCGCTCGAACGTCAGGTCTCCGACCCGGCGCGCATGCAGGTCGTCATCATCGACGACGGCTCGACGGACGGCACCGGGGACATCGCGCGCGAGTTCGGCGACCGCCTGGGCGAGATGGTGATCCTGCGCAACGAGAGCCCGCAGAGCGTCGGCACCGCGCGCGTGCAGGGCCTCAAGGCCGCGGACCGCGAGTACATCGCCTTCCTCGACGCGGACGACTGGATGGCGCCCGGCCGGCTCGACCACCTCATGACGCGCTGCGACGAGCTGGGCGTCGACTTCCTGCGCACCGATCACGTGCGCGCGTTCGAGACGGGTCAGCCCCGCGAGATCCACCGCGCGCCCGAGGGCCGCCGCGACGTGCCCATCGCCGCGCGCGACGCCATCCTCCCCACCAACCACGCGTCCCTCATCGACTACCCGTTCCCGTGGGCGGGGATCTTCCACCGCCGCCTGGTCGACGACGGCCGCCTCGCGTACGACGAGGGGCTGCACAGCTTCGAGGACCGCGTCGCGATCTGGCGCCTCTCGCTCACGGACGCGACCGTCGCCGTGGTCGACGCCCCCTGGATCGTCTACCGCCGTGACGTCGGCACCTCGCTCACGCAGGTGTTCGACAAGCGCCAGCTCGCGTTCATCGACGGCTTCGCGCTCGTGCGCGACCTGGTGATGGCGCGCGACGAGGACCGGGTGTTCGAGGCCAAGGTCATCCGTCAGTTCCTCGCGATCGCGGCCCACCATGTCGCACGCGACCGGGGCATGAGCCACGCCGATCGCAAGCTGCTGCGCGCGGCCATCCGCGAGTTCGCCACCACGCTCGATCACGAGCCGCTCGCGAAGGAATGGGAGGCGATCGGGATGGCGCGTCGCTCGCAGCTCGGCCCCGCCATCCTCCCCGTGCTCAAGGAGAAGGCCTCCGCATGATCCAGCTCACCGCCGTCACGACGCTCTTCGGCGCCGCCTCGGCCGCCGCCGCCATCGATGCCGGCCTCCTGGGAGAGGCCGACGAGCGCGTCCTCGTCATCTCGAACAACGCGCCCATCCCCGAGGTGGTGACATCGCTGGCGGACACCCCCGGCGCGGAGGCGATCCTGTCGCGCTTCGACCGCGTCATCGACCTGGGCGCGCTGCTCGCCCCGCAGCGGCCGTCCCACTGGAAGGTCTTCGCGATCGACGTGCCCATGCAGGAGCGGCTGCTGCGCGAGTACTTCGGGCTGGGCGATGCCGTGGTCGAGCTCGTGGTCGAGTCCGTGCACGTCCCTCCGGCCGCCACGCTCGCGCGCGTGTTCCACAGCGCCCGCATCACCATCCTGTCCGAGGGCCTCATGAGCTACGGGCCCACGCGCGACCCGCAGTCGCATGCGTTCGGGCAGCGGATCACCGGCATGGTCTACCTCGACCTCGTGGAGGGCCTCGACCCCCTGCTCCTGTCCGAGCACGGCATCACGTACCACCCCATCGCCCCCGAGCACTTCCGCGCGCTCATGGGCGAGGTGTGCGACGCCGCGCAGCTGCCGCGGGTCGCGGACGCGTCTCCGACGGCGCTGGTGCTCGGCCAGTACCTCGCGGCGCTACGCCTCATCACGCCGGCGCAGGAGTCGGCGATGCAGGTGAAGATGTTCGACGCGGCGCGCGAGCTCGGCGCGACGCGTGTCCTCTTCAAGCCCCACCCGTCGGCGCCCGCGACCAACACGGCCGCCCTGGTGGAGGCGGCCCACAAGGCAGGCCTCGAGATCGAGCTGGTCGACCCGCGCCTCTCCGCCGAGGCGGTCATGGTCACCCACGACCTCGTGGGCGTGGTGGCAGGGTTCTCCACGGCCCTCGCGACCGCCGAACGGATCTTCGACCTGCCCACGCGGTGCGTCGGCACCGAGGTGATGTTCCGCTCGCTCACGACATTCGAGAACAGCAACCGCATCCCGCTCACCATCATCGACTTCCGGTCGCGCCACCGCGGCGAGACGGATCTGCTCGAGCGGCTGCGGAGGCTCACCGTCGCCGTCGCGTTCGTGATGCAGCCCGACACGCTGAGCGAGCGCCGGGACGAGGCGGTCGCCTTCCTCGAGCAGGCCTCACCCGAGGACCGTGCGCGCTACTTCACGCAGGGACGCATCAACCGGCTCGGGCTGCCGGGAGCGCAGCTGCAGTCCGCGGTGTCGCGCATGGCGCGCGGCGCGCTCGAGCGCGTCCCCGCGAGCGCGGCACGGCCCACCTACCAGTACCTGCGCAAGGTCCGCGCCGCGCGCGCCAAGGGCGCCAAGTGAGGCCCTCTCTGCCCGCGTGGGGTCGACCGCGTCGCGAGGAGTTCCCCGCGCCCGTGCTGCTGCACATCGGCATCCCGAAGTCCGCGACCACGGCCGTGCAGAACGGGCTGTCGAAGTCGCGCAGGAAGCTGCGCAAGGCGGGGATCCTCTACCCGGAGCTCGACGGCCGCATCAACCACCACCACCTCGCGGTCCAGCTCATGGGACGCCGGCACGGCGCCTGGAACCCCACCGGCGACTCGCTCGACCTGCTCGAGCGGCTCAAGCGCGACGCCGCCGCGCCGGGCGTGACGCAGGTGGTGCTGAGCTCGGAGCTCCTCGCGGAGATCGACATCACCGAGGCGCGCAAGGTGCTGTCGCACCTGGGCCACGACGTCCGCATCCTCATCACCCTCCGCTCCATCCCCCAGCTGCTGCCGTCGTCGTGGCAGCAGGGCGCCTCCGCGGGTCTCCAGGAGCCGTTCGAGGACTGGCTGCACGAGGTGCTGCGCGAGCCGGCGAAGCTCGACCTGCGTCCGCTGATGTCCATGCGCGGCGACGACGGCTACACGCTCATGACCCGGTGGAAGAAGCTGGTCGGGGCCAAGAACATCACGGTGCTCATTCCCGACCCGGAGGATCGCACCAGCGTGTTCGTCGAGATGGAGCAGCTGCTCGGCCTCGACCAGGGCACCCTTCCGCAGTTCTCGAGCAACACGTCGCTGTCCTTCACGCAGAGCGAGTTCACGCGGCTCACCGGCGCGGCCACGCGTCAGCACCTCACCAGCTTCGAGCGCGTCCAGCTGGTCCAGCAGGGCATGGGCAACGGCATGAAGCGCGGCACGGGCACCAAGGGACGCCCCGCGACGCTCCCCGCCTGGGCCCTCGACGCGGCGCAGGAGGCCGGCCGTGCGCTGGCACGTTCCGTCACCGCGACGCGTGCGACGGTGCTGGGCGACCTCGACGTGCTGTCCGCCGCGGCCCGTACCGGCGCGGACGAGCCCTACGCGCAGCCGACCGAGTTCCCCCTGTCCATGGTGATCGACGGCCTCGCCGGCGGCTTCCGTCGCGCGACGGAGGCACCCTTCGCGAGCGACGACGCGCTGCGCCCCGTGGTGCGCGCACCCAAGGTCGAGGGGCTGCGCGAGCCGCTCTCCGGTACCGCCCAGGCCGTCCCGCTCGCGTTCAGCGGCAGCGGCGGCCTCGGCCGGGTCGCGACGGTGGCGCGCACGCGCCTCCACAGCGCCTCCGATGCTCACCCGCTCACGCGCCTCAAGCCGGGGCGCGACGTGCGCGACGCGCCCGCCGTGATCGCTGTCGAGCCGGCCGCGACCACCGCGTGGCGCCTCTATCAGTCCCACCTGATCGACGGCGGCGTGCAGAGCTGGGCGGAGTTCGCGGGCGGCCTGAGCCTCGCACGGGACGATGCCTGGTGGCAGGAGCGCGCCGCCATGCTGGCATCCCTCGTGGCCGGGTCGGACGTTCGCGCCGTGGTGACGGTGGAGGACAACGCGGCGCTGGCCGCTGCGTTCCGCGCGCTCGAGGCCGCCCTGGGCGCGCCCGCCGGCGCCGTCACGGACATCTCTCACGGCACGCCGGGCGTCGCGCTGATGTCGGCGGAGCACGCGGCCATCCTGCGAGGCTTCAACCAGGCGATCGACGGACGCGGACAGGACGTCGACCGCAAGCGGCTCGTGGTGAACGGACTCGTGTCGTCGCTCACCTCGCGCGCCCCCGAGCACGGGCCGCTCCCGACGCTTCCGCCCACCGTGGCCGAGCAGGCGCGCGAGCACGACGAGCGCATGGCAGCGCTGCTCATCGAGGTGGGCGTCGAGACCCCCGACACCCGCGCCTCCGAGAGCCGCGGGCCCGCCGACCCCGACTCCGTCGAGGTGGTCGACGCCGAGGATGCGGTTGCTGCCGCGGCAGGGATCATCCGAGCGGCGCGCGCCGTCTCACACGCCGCACGGAAGCGGGCGGCCGCCGGCTCGTGACGTGACTCAGGGGAGGCGCCTCTCGGCGCCTCCCCTGAGTCATGCCTCGGCGATCAGCCCCGGGGGAACCCGTCCAGGGTGGTCCACAGCACCGGGATGGGCCGGCCCATGCCGGACACCTTCTCGGACGCCTTGAGCCGGCGCACGGTGCCCTCCGTCACGAGGAAGCGGGCGTTGCTCGGCGACAGGAGCAGGCGACCGCCCTTGGTCTCCGCCAACGGGATGGCGCGGCACGTGGACCACTCGACGTCGCGCAGCGAGACGACCGGCTCGTATTCGGCCACGTGCGTCGCCGAGATCAGGTACCGCGTGCCGCCCGCGATGACGAACTGGTCGCCCAGGCACCGCACGGCGATGGTCGCGCTGGACGAGGCCGGCGTGTAGAGCGCGAGGCGCGCCGCGTCGACCGTCGCGATCGATCCGACCGCGAGCTCCGTGGCCTGGCTCGCGTAGACGCGCCACCGCGTGGCGGCCCCGTCGATGAGCCAGCGCTGGCCGGTGTCGGCGTCCTTCACGACGCGACCGGGCCGGAGCATCTCGGGGCCGAGCCCGATGTCGTCGATCACCTCGGACGGCACCGCGACGACGGTCCGGTCCACCCCGAGCGAGTTCGCGATCTCATGCACCTTGGCACCCTTGGGGAACTTGCGTGCGCCGGTCCCGTCGATCAGGTAGGTGGTGCTCGTCGCGACGTCGGAGAGGAAGGCCGGCATGCCGGTGACGCTCGCGACCGGCAGCGGCGCGAGGAGCTCGTCCGCGACCGCGGCGGCCACGCCCTCGGGGGCCTCGTCTCCCACGTCGACGAGGCCCGACGCGGTGAGCATGTACGTGTCGCCGGAGTCCTCGGTGCGCACGAAGCCGGACAGGGCGTCGGCTATGGCGGGGATCTTGAGATCCGCGGATGCCACCTTCACCGGCGTCGACAGGAAGGCCGAGAGGCCCGCCTGGTTCCAGAGCGTCCCGCCGACGCGTCCCAGGCGCTCGCCGCTGCGGTACACCATCTCGGAGCCGTCGGTGAGGGCCTCGCCATCGGCCACCATGACCGCCCGGCGCGGCGCTCCGGAGAGGATGGACGCCGGCACGGTGACGGCCTCGGCGGAGACGCTCTCGCCGCTGTCGGCGGGGGCCGCCGCGCTCGAGATCGCGTGCCGTCCCGCGCGGTTGACGTAGTACTCGGCGCCCGCGCCCGTGGTGAGGAGCGGCGTGAGACGGGTGCCGGCGGTGAGACGCAGCATCTCGCCGTGATCCATCTGCGGGATGTCCGCGCAGTCGACGCCGAGCCCGTTGACCAGGTTCGACCCGCAGCCGCCCACCTTGTGGCGCTCGCGGCCGTACAGCGCCCACACCTCTTCCAGGCCCGTGTCGTACACGTAGCGCGGCATCTTGCCTCGGTTCGCGTACGAGGTGAGGTACCCCTTGCTGACCGTCGCGACGGTGCCCAGCGCCGCGAGCTCCTTCGCCTTCACCGGGCCCGTGAGCGCCCAGCGACCGTCGGTGGTGAGCAGGTACACCGTGCTCGAGCCGGCGGCCTTGACCAGGGACTGACCGGCGGTGGTGGACCCGAACCAGTCGTTGTACATCCGCCAGAAGTTGCGGTTGCCGTACGCGGAGCAGCTGTTGCCGGTGCCGTAGAGGTTGTCGAGCGCCGCCTGGTTGGGCGTGTACGGGGTGTACACGTACAGCGCGTGGGTCGCCTGGTTCTCGACGAAGACGTCCTTGGTGCCGCAGCTGGTCGGCACGTTGTACTGGATCGCGCTCGTCCTCCCTGCGCCGTACCGGCTGTAGAGCGAGGACGTGGGCAGCGTGTAGCCCTTGAGGAGCGAGGCGCCGTAGTAGACCTGCGCATAGAGGCCCTGGTACGGGGTGTTGCAGCCGCCGTCGTCGGGGCACCCCGCGCCCATGGCGTAGGCGAAGGCCCTCGAGGACGGCGCCGTCGAGGTGACCAGCGACTGCTCCTTCTGCAGGATGGTGAGGATCGCCTTGGGTGAGATGTCGCAGGCCTTGCCGACGGCCGCGATGATCTGGCCGGCCGTGGCGTTGCTCTTCGCCGCGATCGCGTCGCAGCGGTCCGTCTTCGCCTTCGCGGTGATGCGCTCCCGGTAGTTCTCGAGGCAGGTGGCGCCGGCCGCGCAGCCGGGGTTCTTGGCCGCGATGAAGCTGTCGATCGCGCCCGACCCGAGCGCCGTACCATCGAAGAACAGCGAGTCGGTGATGATCATGCCGGCCTTGAAGTCGTCGCCGTCGAGCGCCTCGGCCGCGGGCGCCGCGACGAGCGTGCCGAGCGCGGCGAGGAACGCCGCGCCGAGCGCGAGGACGCCGCGCTGGACGCCGCGCGCGCTCACGGGTGCACCGCCGCCGCGGCCGCGGACTCGAGGGCGTCGCGCTGGGCCTCGGTGATGCCGCCCTCGCCCGTCACGGTGCCCTGAACCACCGCATCGTCCCACAGCGCGAAGAAGGTGAGGATGGTGTCCCCGCCCACGCCCTCGAGGGGCGCCATCTCCACGATCAGCAGCGGCGTGCCGCCATCGGTGGTGCCCACCGAGTGCTCGACGGACACGCCGTCCGCCTCGCCGAGGCCGCCGTAGGTCTGTGCGAAGACCTCCTCCGGATCGACGGTGCCGTAGTCGTTCGCGGTCGAACCGATCAGCACGTCCCCACCGACCTCCTGCGGGGTCTCGGCCGGCGTGGCCGAGACCGAGGGCGTCGCGGAGGGCGACGCCTCGACGCTCACCGTCGGGTGCGCCGACGGCGTCACGGACGCTGCAGGCACGGTCGCGGACGCGCTCGCACCGGGCTCGTCGGAGCCGGTGCAGGCGGAGAGCAGCAGGACGAGCGCCACCGGCGCGACCGCCAGGGCAAGGGGACGGGAGGGGTGAGAACGCACCGCCCAAGGCTAAGGCGTGGCCGTGCCGCCCGGACCGGTCCGGACCCGGTGTGTCGAGGGTCGGTCGCGGGCAGCGGCGGTCGCCGTTCGGCTCAGCCGCGCCCCAGCGCGGCGAATCGCGCCGCCACAGCTGCGGCGTTGGCGCGGGCCTGCCGCTCGAGTGCGCGGCGGCCGCGCCCCGAGGTCCGCCCCGCCGCGACCGCGTCGGCGACGAGGGCGGAGACGTCGCCCCTGCCGAACGCGGGGTGCTCGCGGGACTCGACCCCCATGACCCGCTGGAGGCTGCGCGTCTTGTGCGAGTTCGAGCTCATGAGCACGCACGGCACTCCCGCGCCGTACGCCAGGATCGAGGGGTGGTAGCGCCCCGAGACGAACGCGCGCGCACCGGCGAGCGCCGCGCGGCCCGTCGCGAGCGGGACATCGGCGCCCACGTAGGCGGTGCCCTCGAGGTGAAGGGCGGACGTCAGCCAGTCGTCGATCCGGTCGGTCGCGACCAGCAGCACGCGGAACCCCGCGGACCGCAGCCCACGCACCAGCTGATCGAGCGCCGCCACGCGCTCCTCATCCGAGGCGCGCGGACCGGACGCTCCCGACACGGCGATGTACGGCGAGGGATCCGCGAGGAACCGGGCGGTCGCGGGCGTCAGGCCCTCGGAGTCGGGCCCGAAGGGGACGCGCTCCTGCACGGGAACCTCGGCCCATGCGAACAGCGCGTCGGGCACCCAGTCGGCGGCGATGCCGGGGAACAGGTCGCCGTGCAGCTCGAGGCTCTCGGGGTCGCGGTAGACCACGGAGTCGCAGCGGCTCAGGACGTCGCCGAGCGCGGAGACCACCACCGGGTGCGCGCGGTCCATGCCCGGCGGGATGCTCAGGATCGAGTTGAGCATGCGTACCCGGATGCCCAGCTGGAGCGCGATCTCCATGATGAGCAGCGTGCGCGCGAGCGTGGTGCGCTTGCGGGCCAGGATGGGGTCGCCCTCGCCGTTCATCCACAGCTCGTCCGCGCCCGCGAGCGTGTCGAGCAGGTCGAGCTGCGGGCCGTCGAGCGGGTCGGCGATCATCGCGGCCGCCGTGTCGCGCACGGCGCGGAACCGGATCGAAGGATCGTCCGAATGCGGGAGTGCGGGGACCGAGCCGTGCTCGAACGGCACCGTGTTGAACGTGCCGTTGAGCGGCACCACGTCCGCCACCCCGGCGCTGCGCGTGACCAGGCCGGCGAGCGCCATGCTGGTGGCACGGCCGCCCCAGTTCGGGGTCGCGGATCCGTCGTGGAAGCGCCCGATCACCACGCGTCCGGGGCGCTTCACCCCGTCGTTGCCCGTGGTCATCCGATCGCCGCCCTGATGCGCGCGTTGGCCCCGTCCACCACGTCCCTGAGGCGTGCCTGCGCCTCGCCCACCTCGGCGCGGTAGCGCGCCGGGTCCTCGAGGATCGCGTCGACGATCTCGACGAGGCGTGCCGTCAGGTCAGGATCGTCGACGTCGACCCCCCATTCCACGTGGCCGATGTCCTCGAGGAAGTAGCGCAGCTTGGCGTGGGAGATGAGGCTGACGATGGGCACGCCGATGCCGAACGGGATCATGGACGCGTGGCCTCGCATCCCCACCACCACCGCGGCGCGGCCGATGGTGGTGAGCGCGTCGTCGCTGCCCGCGCCGTACACGGCGTCGGTGCCGATGTCGACGCCCTCCTGACGTCGCAGGTCGGCGACGATCCGCTCGTCCTCGCGCGTGTGGGCCAGGCAGCGCACCTCAGCGCGACCGTCGAGCCCGCGGATGAACGCCGCCAGGCTCGCCACGAAGTCCGCGTAGTGGTCGCCGAAGCGTCGCGCCTGACGGTCGTAGGCGATGTTGAGCAGCACGACGGGCAGCCCGGGCGCCGGCTCCGTCGCCTCGACGTCGCCGAGCTGTCCGTAGACGGTCGTGACGCACGGAAGGTACTCGACCTTGTCCGCGAGCGCGTCCCCGACCACCTCGCGCACCGCGGCCACGGAGCCGTGGTTGCGCAGCCCGACGAACGCGGCGTTCGAGACGAGGGCCCGCACGGACTCCGCGAAGCGCGTGCCATGGAACCGCTGCCCGGGGAAGATGTTGTAGCCGACGGTGTAGACCACCAGCGGGATGGTGAGCGCCTCGAGCGCCTCGTCCGTGACGTTCCACTGCCAGCCGGAGTTGCCGTTGGGCGAGGTGTCCGGGAGGAACAGCCCGCCGCCGCCCACGACGATCGCGTCCAGGTGCTCGTTGGCCCAGCGCGCGCGGTCGACGTCGAAGACCTGGTGCGCGTGCATGGTCGCCCAGCGGACGGGGCCGATGCCGTCCTCGAGGCTCGCTCGCACCGCGACGGGCAGGAGCACGTCGCCGTAGTTGCCGTCGCTGTCCACGTAGAACGCGACATGGCCGATCGCGGGACCGTCGCCGGCCGGGATCGCGCCGTCCTCGAGCCGGGTGCGCTCGACCCGCTCGAGACGGCGGCGCGCCTGGATGTCGGCGGGGCGGGCGCGCATCGCGGCGAGCGCCGCTGTCGCGGCTGCGTCGTACTCGCGATAGGTCCACTCGAGCTGCGACAGGACCGTCGAGGCGCGCGCGCTGACGGTGGCGTCGCCCTGGGCGACGGTGAGCGCGACCCGTGCGACCTCCGGTCGCGAGGTCGCGACGGCGGCGACGCCGAGGTCGAGCGCGGTCTGCGGGTCGAGCTCCGCGGTCGCGAGCGCCGCGGCGCGCGCCACCTGGAACGCGCGCTCGAAGTCCCCCTCGGCGCGCGCGGACTTGAGCGCCGCCGCGAGGTCCGCGAGGTCGGCGTCATCGACGAGCGCGAACTCCGCCGCGCGGCTCTCGGCGAAGCCACGCAGCTCCGCGCTGCTGCGCGCGTCCTCACGAAGGGCACGCCAGTGCGCGAGCGGGTGGAGTGCGGCCTCGTTCCACAGCGTCTCGACGTCGGCGAAGCCGTGCTCGCCGCCGTGCCAGGGCTTGAACCGGCCCGCGTAGTGGATGATGCGCACGTCGCCGCGCGCGAGGAGCTCGGGGGTGACGCGACGCTTGTCGAGGTTGAACGCCTCGGGGAGCTGCTCGCCCGGCGCGCCGAGCACGGCCGCGAGCACCCCGGCGTCCTCGTCGACGTGCACGTAGTCGCCGCTCGCCCGCACCCGAGCGAAGGCTCCTCGCTGCTCGTCGGTGATCTCGCGCGGTGCGAGCACCAGGACGCCGCGACGCGGCTGCGCGAGGTCGCGGCCGCGCATGACGGCGGCATAGGGTCCCGCGGCGCTCAGAAGATCGGTGAGGTCGCCGGTCACCAGGATGTCGGCGTCGAGCACGATCACGCGGGCGTAGTCGACCAGCCGTGCCGCCGCGAGCGACGTCATGACGTGCGCCGCACGGTGCGGGTGCGCGGCGTAGGTCGCGAGCCGTGTGGTGTCCGCCTCGGGCACCCGCACCGCCCGGATCCGCGGATGGAGCAGGCCCAGCCGGTCGAGATCAGCCGGCTCGAGGTCGTCATGGAGCACCACGAGGTCCGCATCGAGACCCGGGTTGGCCCTCACCAGCGATCCGAGCGCCACCTCGAGTCCGGGGAGGTACTCACGGCTTCCGGTGAGCACGAAGGCGGCGGTCATCGGTTCCTCTCGAGGCTGACCGTGCGGTCGTGTGAATCTCCGGCCTCGCGCAACCACTCCGCGAGGTCGGAGGGCACGCCGGAGGCGTCGGCGGGGAGCACCACGGTGAGGGACTCCCCCAGGCGGAGGGCGTCGAGCGCCCGGACGACGGCGTACGGGACCGATCCGTCGGCGCGGCCGTGCACGGCGATCGCGAGCGGCGCCCGCAGCCCGACGCCGACCAGGCGCGGTTGCGCTCCCGGGACCACGGAGTCGGCAACGGCGGCGTGCCACTCGTCGTCATCGGTGGACACCACCCAGCGGGCGTCGGCGGGCGCGTCCCAGCCCGAGCCGGCACGAGCGGACGCGACCCTGATCACCGGCACGGCGTCGTCGGAACCGTCCCAGGGCTCGAACCGGCGGTCGTCGAAGACGACCACCGTGCGCGCGGTGGCCGGCGGCTCCCCCGGCAGGTCGGCGCCGTCGAGCACCACCACGACATCCCGTCCGTCGAGATGGTCGCGGAGCTCGGCGATCTCCATCACCTCGAGCGCGAGGACATCGGCGTCGCTCCAGCGGGGGCTGTGCTCCGCCACGGCGAGGTCGCGGTGCGCCCGCGCCACCGCCAGGGCGTCGCCGGCGTCGGGGATCCCGACCAGGGTCCGCGCCTCGATCGCCTGCGCGGCGCGCAGCAGCGTCGCCTCGGGCCGTGGAGGCGCCGGGGGCAGGTCGAGGTCGGGCGCCGCGGCGCCGACGGCCGCGTCGAGGGCGGCGAGCGCGGTGGTCACCCGCTCTCCGGCGTCCGGGTCGCCGTGGCCGCGCGCGACGGCGGCCTCGGTGAGCAGCCCGTCGGCCTGGAGCGCGGCGGCGAGGTAGCTCCACGCGACCCGCGAGCCGGGGTCGGTGCGGGTGACCTCACCGGCGACGAGGATCGCGAGGTCGGTCTCGCCGGCCACGCGCGCGTCGCGGGCCAGGTCGAGGGCGGCGCGCTTCTCCTTCGAGGCGCCCTTGCGGACCAAGGGCTCGTCGCCCGACGCGACCGCGTCGAGGCTCGCGCGCAGCGCGAGCGCGCCCGCGAGGGCGTTGACGGCGCGCAGCAGCCGCCGGGACTGCAGCGAGCGCGAGTAGGTGTGCTCGGCCGCGGTGGTGCTGGCCTCCGCGAGGGCGCCCCACCACCGTGAGCTCTCCTCACGGTGGTGGGCGCCGGAGCGCGCGGATGCGTCAGGTGTCGCCGCCCGAGCTCCCGGGAGGCCGCGAAGCACGCGCGCGGCAAGCGCGCGAGGACCGCCCTTCATCGTGGCGTCGACCTCCGGGATGGGTCAGCCGTCGACGCGGCGGAGCTTCGACAGCGGCGCGAGCTCGCCGGGGAAGACCTTCTTCACGCCGTCACCCATGGCCTGCTCGATGATGCGGATGTCGCGGCACAGCGAGATGAAGCCCTTGGGCTCAAGCGAAGCGGCGTGGTCCGAGCCCCACATGGTGCGGTCCAGCGTGATGTGACGCTCGACGGCGACGGCGCCCAGGGCGACCGCGGCGATCGAGATCTGCAGGCCCGGCTCGTGACCCGAGTAGCCCACCGGCACGCCGTAGCGGTCCTTGAGGGTCTGGATCATGCGGAGGTTGGCCTCCTCCGGGGGCAGCGGGTAGGTCGACGTGGCGTGCAGGATGATGAGCTTGTCCTTGCCCAGCGTCTCCACCGCGGTGTCGATCTGCTCGATGGTCGACATGCCGGTCGACAGGATGACTGGCTTGCCGGTCTCCTTGATCTTGCGCAGCATGCCCAGGTCCGTCACGGACGCCGAGGCGATCTTGTACGCGACGGTGTCCATGGACTCGAGGAAGTCGACGCTCGGCTCGTCCCACGGCGAGGCGTACCAGACGACGCCCTTCTCCTTGCAGTACGCGTCGATCTCGGCGTACTCGGCCTGCTCGAACTCGACCTTGTAGCGGTACTCGAGGTACGTCATCGTGCCCCACGGCGTCTCGCGCGGCGTGGCCTTCATGTGCTCGGGGGTCGCGATCTCCGGCGTGCGCTTCTGGAACTTGACCGCCTGCGCGCCCGCCTCGACGGCGACGTCGATGAGCTTCTTCGCGTTCTCGACCGAACCGTTGTGGTTCAGGCCGATCTCGGCGATCACGTAGGTCGGGTGACCGTCACCGACGACGATATCGCCGATCTGCACCGCATCCGTCACTTCAACACCTCTGATTCTCGTGTGCCGCGTCGGCACCTGATGGTTTCCGCCAACTGTCCCGGCAAGTCTAACCGTGAATATCGGGACATCGGCTCGTGGGGGCGCTAGCGCCAACCCCACCGTCTCATGGGCAGCCGGGCCATGCCCGGCGTGAACTCGGGGTCGAGGCCGGACGCGACGGCGTAGGCGCCGGCGATCGCGGCCGTGGCGAGCTCGAACGGGACCGGGCCGCCGGCCGGGACCCCGGCATCGGGCGCCACCGGCGTACCCGCGGGGGCGGCCGGCGACGCATCCTCCTCGTGCGCCCAGGCCCGGACGCCCGAGACGTCGAGGCCGCGCGCCTCGAGCTCCTCGAGCGCGCGGGCGCGGGCGGCGAGGTAGGGCGTGAGGGCGTCGGGTGACGCCACCGGCGTCACCGCGAGGGGACGATGCCTCCGCAGCGCCGCCACGGAGCCGTCGAGCAGCACATGGGCGATCCCGAACAGGCTCGCGTCCGTGCCCTGGTGGTGCCGGCTCGCATCGCGCAGCAGCCCGGACTCGAGGGCGTCGATCCTGCGCGCCGTCGGGGCGGGCGCGGTGACCACACGCATCGTGCCGATCGCCTGGTGACCCTGGAGCGCGTCGACGAGCGCGACCACGCCGGCGGGATCGGGCAGGCAGGCGCGCGCGTCGATCGCGCCCGCGGCGGCGTCGGCGACCCACTCGTCGAAGTCGGTCTCCACGCCGAGGACCAGCGCCCGCTCCCACGTTCGCGAGACGAGCGCCGTCAGCCCGGGCAGCTCGATGTCGACGTCGATCGGGCCTTCGAGGCCCTCCAGCGCCGCGAGCGCCGTCTCGCGGGCCCACGCGGTGCCCCATGCGGCGCCGATCGCGGCCTCCGGGGCCGCGGCAGGTCGGCACAGCGGCGCGGTGACCTGGTCGGAGCCGGACAGCTCCTGCCCACGCGTGAGACGCGCGGCCCGCCATGCCTCGACGGCGTCCACCCCCGCGGCGCGCAGGCGTCCATACAGGTCGTGGTCCGCGACCACCGTGATGCGGCTGGGCTGCGGCGGCGCCGGAATCTCGTCGGCCGCGGCCTCGGAGATCTCCGCGGGCGGTGCGGCGGCATCGACAGCGTCGGCATCGCGCGCGTCGGCATCGCGAGCCTCGGCGCGGCCGGCCTCCGCGTAGAGGACCCCGTTGCCGGTCGCGCGCGACGCGATCCCCGCGAGCGCGAGCGCCACCGTGTCGCCATGGACGGTCGTGCCGTCCACGGCACCGTGGAGCGCGGACCCCGTGCCCGCGGAGCCCGGTGCGGGCGCGTGACCGGAGTCTGCGGCGCGGCCCGGGTCGGCGTAGCGGTCGAGGTCGCCGATCTCGATGACGCCGAGCGACCGCGCCCGCGCGACACCCTCGCGCGCGACCTCCAGGATCGCCTCGCGGAACTCCTCGGGGACGCGCAGGGTGCCCTCGGCGCGCTCGGGCTTCCGGCCCGCCTGGATGCTCGCCACCATGCCGTTGCGGATGTACGGGTAGTAGTCGTCGGGCGCGTCGTCGGTGAGCGCGTTCACCTCGCGCAGCAGCTCCGCCTCCTCGGTCGAGAGGCCGCGGTTGGTCGCGTAGCCGTCGCCCGACGGCGCGACGAAGGTGCCGCGCTTCACCCCGAGCAGCTGCTCGAAGCTCTCGAACAGGAGGCCGGGTCGCGCCTTGTCGAGGGTGACGACCACGACGGGATGCTTGGGGAACGCCTCCCGCCATGTCGCGACCAGCTCGCCCAGGTCGTGCCGGCGCCAGAACTGGGGAGTCGTCTCCGAGGTGCGGTCGCCGCGGAACACGTCCTCGAGCCAGTCGTGGAAGGGGACGCTGCGGCGCTCCTTGACGAACTGCTGCCAGATCGAGGGCACCATCTCCAGCAGGGGCCGGACCGTGATGACCACCTGGGTGTCGTCGCCCAGCGACGCGGCCATCCTCTCGAGGTCGCGTGGCCGGGACACCGCGAGGTGCTCGGCGCTGATGAAGGCGCGCCGCTGCGCGCCGGCGACCTCCGCGACGAGGGCGTCCCACCGCCGCTCGGGCGCGCTGTCGCCCTTGAGCGGCCGCTTCGGGGCCCAGATGGTCTCGGTGAGCTGCTTGTGGTTGCCGCCCTTGCCGGGGTACGTGACGCCCTGCTCGACCAGGCTGGGGCGCTCGGCGCGCGCGGCGCGCTGGATCACCGTCGTCGCAGACTTGTGCATCCCGATGTGGACGAGCACGCGTGCCCGGAACCTCCGCCGACGGAAGAACATGTCAGCCCTCCCTTCCGGCCGCGACCGGCCGCGAGCCTCGTCGCGCACGCCGCCACGAGTCGAGCGCCGTCGAGGCGTAGCGCAACGGGGTCGGATCGGCCGCGCCGAGCGCGACGCGACGGCGGCGCAGCCGCACGGGCAGCGACGCGCGCGAGTCCCGGCCCTCGACCCGGGGGCGAGGCTGCACGAGCAGATCCTCGGCGCGCGCGATCCAGTCGTCGTCCTCGGGAGCATGCAGGTAGCCGCGCGCCATCCACTCCGCGTCCGGATCCGCGAACCGGGCCGCGCGCAGGTCGTCGAGCGAGCCGAGCAGCCCCGAGCCGATGAACGGGGTCGTGATGGTCTCCTCGCCCACACCGAAGTCGGCGAGGCACAGCGTCGGCACGCCGGCGGCCACGGCCTCGAGCGCCGCGGTCGAGCTCACCGTGACCAGGCCGATCGCGTGGGCGAGGTGCTCGGCCATCGGGCCCGTCGCGACCGTGAGGTTGGCGGGGACGTCGTCCAGCTCGGCGAGCAGCGTCTCGTACGGCAGGTCGTCGCGGTGCGTCTGGGCCTCACCCGGGAGGCCTCGCACCTTGATGACCACGGCGAGGTCCGGACGGGCGCGGGCAAGATCGACGAGCGCGGACAGCAGTCGCTCCCGGTCCGCCCGCGACGCCGGCACCAGCGCCTGCGGTGCGAAGACGACGGCGTGAGCCTCGGAGGAGGGCGCGGAGGCCCCCTCGATCGTGAGGGACGCGAGGCCCGTCGCGCGCAGGTCGCCGCGCGGCAGCTCGTGCTCGACCGCGTCGCGCTCGACGTGCGAGTGGACCACCATGAGATCGACGGCGCGCCGCAGCGTGAGTCCCAGCTCGGTGGGAGGAAGCCACACGCCGGGGATGCCGGCGACGATCACGCCCGCGCGGCACCCGCCGCGCAGCTCGTCCTCGAGCAGCAACGCGATGAGGTCACCACGGCACGCGAGCACCAGCACGTCCGGCGCGTCCGCGGCGTCGGGCCCCAGCCGGCGCGTCAGCTCGGTCAGCGTCACCCGGGAGGGCGTGTCCACGCGTCCCGCGACGGCCGCGTCGACCTGTGTCGCGCTCGGCGTCACGGCGGACTCGACCACGACCAGCGCGCAGTCCCAGCGGTCGCGCGCCTCGAGCAGGCGCGTGACGGCCCACTTCAGCGACGAGTCCGAGTCGGCGACGAAGAGCGCCGTCGGACGATGCTGGGGCGTGGTCACGCCTGCGCGCTCCAGCGGGGACCGCGCAGGATGGCCTCGGCGAGCTCGCGGAGCGCACCGCTGCCGCCGGGTGCGGTGAGGGTGATCCGCGCGTGGTCGCGCACCTCGGGGCGCGCCTCGGGGACCACGACGGGCCAGCCGACCAGGTCGAGGCATTCGATGTCGTTGATGTCGTTGCCGACGTACGCGACGCGGGCCGGGTCGAGGCCCTGCGCCTCGCACCACGCCGTCAAGGCGGGTGCCTTGGCGTCCACGCCGTGCTGAACCTCGACGCCGAGCTTGCGGGCGCGGGCCGCGACCACCGGGTTCTGCTCCTTCGACAGGATCAGCATCGGCACGCCCGCCTGGCGGAGGCGCCCGATCCCCATGCCGTCGGAGCGGCTCACGCGCACCGACTCGACGCCGTCCTGGTCGACGGTGACGTGGTCGTCGGTGTGCACGCCGTCGAAGTCCATGACGAGCGCGTCCACGTCGATCTCCGCCGCGCCCTCGTGGGCGGCCGGCGCGAGCGCGCGGGCGAAGGCGAGCTCGGCGGGCGTGTCGATCTCGACGGCGCTCGACTCGGGCACCTCCTCGATCCCGACCCGGCCGAAGAACCGGAAGCGGCGCTCGAGGAAGCCCTGCGTGCGCATGACGTAGAAGGCGCCCGTCTCCTGGAAGTGCGGCTCACGATCCTGACGGCGCGGCCGGAACGAGTGATCGTGGTTGACGCCCTCGGCCCCGGTGTCGCCGCGTCGCCACAGGAACGCGTAGGTCTCGAACGCGGAGAAGACCACGTCGTCGTCGCCGCCGAGCACACGGGCGGCGGCCCGCTCGAGCGCGGGGGAGTCGATGAACGGGCTGGTCGCCTGGAGGAACGCGACGGCGTCGGGAAGGCCGGCGGCCTTCTCGATCTCGCCGATCGCGTGCAGCAGCGCGTCCTCGGAGGTCGCGGTGTCGGAGGCGAGCTCCGCGGGCCTGTCGATGACGATCGCGCCGTGCTCGCGGGCCACCCGTGCGATCTCCGCGTCGTCGGTCGACACGTACGCCGCCGTGATGCTGGGCGCCGCGAGCGCGGCCCGGATCGCGCGGCCGATGAGCGGGACACCGCCCACGCGCGCGACGTTCTTGCCGGGGACCCCCTTGGATCCGCCTCGGGCGGGGATGATGGCGACGGCGCTCAAGTCAGGCCTCCTCGGTGGGTGCGGGGTCGGTGAGGGTGAGGGCGGCGAGGGTCGCGCGGAACGGTGCGTCCGCGCGTCCAGTCCACCACTCGTCGGGGATCTGCGTCACGGTGAGCGTCGCATGGTCGCGCAGCACGCGCGCGAGCGTGGCACCCGTGCTGGACGGAAGGGACGTGACGGTCCTCACGCCGGCGTCGGCGCCCAGGACGATCTCGGCGGGCAGCCCGGAGTCGATGACGTCGAGCCCGCCGGCTCGGACGCGCTCGAGCCACGCCGGGGTCTCGCGCCGGTGCGGGAGGTAGGCGGCCCCGGCGCCGTGCGCCAGCACCCATCGTGCGTAGGCGTCGTCGTCGATGTACCCGTCGACCGCGAGCGCCGAGCCGAGCACCACGGTGGGCGGCAGCGTCGCGGGCGCGGCCGCCGCGAGCCCGCGTAGCCAGGCGTACCGGTTGGGGACGATGCGGGCGCCGGGCACCGCGGGCATGGCCGGGTGGTCGGCGTAGGCGGTCATGAGCGTGACACGCCCCTCGCGTGCGGCGTCGCGGAGGCGGCGGCCGCTCACACGGCCGAGCGCGCGCTGGTGCAGTCGCTCGCGCTGGCCCATGCGGGAGAAGCCGTGCGTGCCGGCGAGCACCGCGGCGAGGTGCAGCGCCGCCGAGCCGTCGTCGACGACCACGAGGTCGCCGACCGCGCGCGAGGCGAGCACCGCACGGACCTGCCCGGAGAACGGGTCGCCGACGAGCCGACGGGACGCGCCCGCGAACCGCGGGTCGGTAGCGGCGGTGGCGTGGTCGAACCGGACCGTCGCGGGCAGGTGCGGCTCGAGCCACGCGGCGGTGTCGGCCAGCTGCGCCACGCCGCGGCGCAGCAGGATCAGCGTGTCCTCGTCCGCGCCCGCCGCCGCCTCGATGGCGTTGATGAGCTGGAGCGGGGACTCGACCCACCCCACGCGGCGAACCGACGGGGTCAAGTCGACTTCTTGTACTCGCGGATGACTTCGGAGGGCTCGCCATCCATCTTCAGGGTGCCGTGGTCGATCCAGATGACCCGGGTGCAGGTCTCCATGATGGAGCGCATCGAGTGGCTCACCAGGAACACCGTGCCGGCCTCCTCGCGCAGGTCTCGGATGCGCTGCTCGCTCTTCTCGCGGAACTCCTTGTCGCCCACGGCGAGGGCCTCGTCGACCAGCAGGATCTGGTGGTTGCGCGAGATCGCGATCGAGAAGCGCAGGCGCGCGGCCATGCCGGACGAGTACGCCTGCATCGGCAGGTCCATGAACTCTCGGATGCCGGAGAACTCGACGATGCTGTCGTAGCGCTCCTCGACCTCCTCGGGCGTCATGCCGAGCGCGAGGCCACCGAGGATGACGTTCTTCTCGCCGGTGAGGTCGCTGAGCAGGGCGGCGTTGACACCCAGCAGCGAGGGACGCGACGAGGCGTACACCGCACCCTTGACGGGCTGCTGGAGCCCGGCGACGGCGCGCATGAGCGTCGACTTGCCGGACCCGTTGTGGCCGATCACCCCGATCGACTCGCCCTCGTACGCGGTGAAGGACACGCCCTTGAGCGCGTGCACCACACGCACGCCGCGCTGCCTGCTGAGCAGCGAGCGGCGATCCTTGGCCGCCTTGCCCGAGGCGAAGATCTTGTAGTCGACGTGGAGGTTGTCGACCACCACGGTCGGCGTCTGCTTGTCAGTCACGCCCGTAACGCTCCTCGGCACTCCAGAAGAACACGATGCCCCCGATGAAGACCGCGATACCGCCCACGATCCCGGTCACCAGGATGAGGGTGTTGAACTCCTGACCCTCGAGCACCATCGAGCGCACCATCTGGATGTAGTCGTGCACCGGGTTGAGCTGCGCGAGCGTCAGCATCCAGGGCGGGTTGTCGGCGAGCACCAGCTCGAGCGAGTAGAAGATTCCCGTCATGTACAGGATCAGCCGCGTGATGATCGGCACGATCTGCGTGAAGTCGCGCAGGTGGACCGTGAGGCGTGCGGCGATCAGCGCGATCCCGGCGTTGAACAGCATCATGAAGAACAGCACGGCCGGGACCAGCAGCCACGACCACGACGGGTACTCGCCGTAGCCCACCAGGATGAACGCCAGCACCACCATCATGGGCACCAGCTCGTACAGGTTGCGGATCACCGCGGAGACCGGCAGCAGCATGCGCGGGAAGCCCAGGCTGCGCACCAGCGACGCGTTGCCGGTGATGGAGCGCGCGCCCTGGCTGAAGCTCTGCGCGAAGAACTGGAACACGAAGAACCCGGTCACGAGGAACGGGATGAAGTTCAGGCCGGCGCGCGAGCCGCGGTCCATGATGAGCCCGAACACGAAGCCGTAGACGGCCGCCTGCAGGAGCGGGCTGAGGACCACCCAGCCCAGGCCGAGCCGGTTCTGCGACAGCTGCGCCTCGATGCGGTATCTGGCGAGCCGCGTCGCGAAGTGCCGGCGCTCCCACATCTCCTTGAGGTACGCAGGCAACGGGGGGCGCGCTCCGACGCGCTCCAGCCCCGCCTCACGCGCGAGCGCGGCGTAGTCGATCTCGGTCACACATCTCCTCGGGGTGAAAGCCTCAACGTCCTGCGAAGGCGTTGTGCCCCCTGCTCGGCATGAGGATACCTGCCGCGCAACCGACGCCCCAAGACAGGTGCATGGTGGGAAGGACGCCGAGCAGCCTGAGACGCACGCCGCCGGGGACCTCCGCGCGCAACGCGGTGAGCGCCACCCAGGCCGGGTAGACCACGTACGGGAGGGCGCCGAGCGCCGCGAGGACGATGCCGGGGGGGCCTCCCACGAGGGCGCCGGCGACGATCATGGCGGCACCCGCGACGAGCGCGACCAGCAGGGCGGGCGGCACGAAGTACCGCACGGGGACGCGTCCGGAGAGGCGCCGGATGATCTCGCCGCGCCAGCGTCCCGACGCGTGGAACTGCTTCGCGAGCGCCTTCACCGAGGAGCGGGGCCGGTAGATCACGTCGAGCGCGGGCTCGAACCACACGAGCCCGCCGCGCGCCATGAGGCGGCGGTTGAGGTCCCAGTCCTCGCCGCGGGACAGCGACTCGTCGAAGCCGCCGATCGCGAGCACCGCGGCGCGGTCGAAGACGCCCAGGTAGGCGGACTCGGCCGGGCCGGCCTCGCCGCCGGTGTGATAGACCGCTCCGCCCAGACCGCCCGGGGAGTTGTAGCCCCACGCGACGGCCTCCTCGTACGGGGTCTGACCCTCGGCGTGCATGCGCCCGCCCAGGTTGACCGCGCCGGCGGCACGCAGCGACCGCACCGCGGTCTCCGCGTAGCCGGCGGGCAGCACGGAGTGGGCGTCGACGCGGACCACCACGGGGAAGCGCGCCTCGGCGATGCCGATGTTCATCGACTGGGAGATGGCGTTGTGGGGGTTGCGGAGCACGCGGATCTCGGTGTGGCTCGCGGCGAGCGCGGCCACCACCTCGTCGGTGCGGTCCGTCGACGCGCCCAGCACCAGCAGGACCTCGCGCTCGTCGAGCCCGCCCTGCGCGAGGATGCTCTCGACCGCCGCGGAGACGTAGTCCTCCTCGTTGAGCACGGGCATGACGAACGACACGCGCAGCGGTGCGCCGGCGCCGGCCGCGGCGCGCGCTGTCTCGCCGGAGAAGGTCACCGCGGACCGTCCCACGTGGCGAGGCGGGCGAGCAGCGCATCGTTCTCCTCGGGCGCGCCGATGGTGACGCGGACGCCCTCGCCCGCGAACGGGCGCACCAGGATCGCGGGCTGCTGCGCGCCGAGGTGCGCGACCAGGTCGGCGGTCGCATCGCCGATGCCGAGCCACACGAAGTTGCCCTGCGACTCGGGCACGGTCCAGCCGTCCGCGCGGAGCGCCTCGAGCACGCGGGCGCGCTCGGCGACCACGAGGGCGGCACGCTCGAGCAGCTCGTCGCGCGCGTCGAGCGACGCGATCGCGGCGGCCTGCGCGGGTCCGGACACGGAGAACGGGGTGACGCACGCGCGCACCGGGGCGAGCAGCGCGGCCGGGCCCACCGCGTAGCCGACGCGCAGTCCGGCGAGACCGTAGGCCTTGGAGAACGTGCGCAGCAGCACGAGGTTCGGGTAGCGCTCGAGCGACGCCGGTCCGTCCGCGACAGCGTCGTCACGGACGTACTCGAGGTAGGCCTCGTCGAGCACCACGAGCACGTCCGAGCGGACCGCCGCCATGAAGTCGTCGAGCTCGGCCTGCGTGAGGATCGGGCCGGTGGGGTTGTTGGGCGAGCACAGCATCACCACGCGCGTGCGGGCGGTGACGGCCGCGATCATGGCGGGCAGGTCGTGACGCGCCTCGGCAGTCAGCGGGACCATGACGGGCTCGGCGCCCGCGATGCGGGCGAGGATCGGGTAGGCCTCGAAGCTGCGCCACGCGAACAGGACCTCGTCGCCCGGGCCGGTGTACGCCTGGAGGATGTGCGCGAGCACCGCGACGGATCCGGCACCCACCACCACCTCCGACGCGTCGCGGCCCACGGCGTCCGCGACGCGCGCGGTCAGATCGGTCGCGGCCATGTCGGGGTAGCGGGTCACGCCGGCGGCGGCGGCCTCGACCGCGGCGACCACCGACGGCAGCGGACCGTGCGGGGTCTCGTTGGAGGACAGCTTGACCGGCGGCGGCGCGTCCGCGGCTCCGCGCGCGCCCGGCACGTAGGCGGGCAGGGCGGCCACGGCGGGGCGCGGCTCGGGCAGGGCGATGGGGTGCGCGTCGGGCATGCGCACCAGGATGTCACCCCGTGAAGGGGGCGTGGAACAATGACCGCCATGCGCTTCGTCCTCATCTCCGGCATCTCCGCCGTCGCGGTCTGGCTCGTCACGCTCCTCCCGCTGGGCGTCGAGGTCCAGGGAGGCGATGGCGGCACGTGGGCGCGCATCGGCGTCTTCCTCCTGGTGGGTGCGGTCATGGCGGCCACGAACATGCTGATCAAGCCGGTGGTCGACCTCCTGTCGCTGCCGATCAAGATCCTCACGCTGGGACTGTTCGCCCTGGTGACGGCCTGGTTCATGCTGTGGCTGACCGCGTGGCTCACCACGCTGGTGCCGTGGGCGGAGCTCACCATCGGCGACTTCTGGGAGACGCTGTTCGCCGCGCTGCTCATCAGCATCATCACGGCGATCCTCACCTCGGTGGTGCCCGGGGCGGCCAAGCGCTGACCTTCATCCCGTCACCGGTCGGTACGCGGTGACGGTCGACCGACCACCCGCCAGCAGAGGCGCGGCGCCCGCCATCCATGCGCGGGTCGAGTCGGAGACGCCCTCGTCGACCAGGCGCGCGGTCGCCGCGTAGCCGTCGATGCCGTGCGCCTGCGCGACGGTGCGCGAGCCGTCGGGGGCGTCGGGGCGCGCCGAACGGCGGCGGTCGTGCGACACCGTCACCCGGTTCGCCCGGTCGGGGTTGGCCCGGCCGTCCAGGCCCGGCACCAGGTCGCGCGTGTTCTCAAGGTGCAGCGCGGGCACGGCGGTCGGGAGCGCGATGCGTCCCGTGGGCGATCCGGCGGTGACCACCCGGACGTCGCGGAAGCGGTCCGCAAGCGCTGCCGCGACCACGGCGGCCACCATGCCGCCCTGGCTGTGCCCCGCGAGCAGCACCGGCTCCTCGGGCGGGATGCCGTGCGCGGCGATCGCATCGGTGACGGCGCGCGCGGCGTCCGACCACGCGCCCAGCACCGACGTGAGATTCGACTGCATGTCCGCCGGGTTGCCCGAGGAGACCCACCAGTCCTCCGTGCCCGGCACGTAGACCAGGTGTCGGGTGCCCGCGAGGCCGCGGACTGTCTCGATCGCGACGGTGCCGTCCCCCTCGGCCTGCAGCCACGCCAGCCTTCCCATCACCTGCGCGAGCGAGTCCGGAGCCCGCGCCTCCACGGGCTCCCCGGCGGCTACCGCCCGGTACGGCGGCTCCCACGCCTCCGCCTGGCGCAGCGCGACCGCGAGCGCCGCGACCACCTCGCCGTAGTGGTCGCCGAGCAGCCCGACCGCGCCGGAGGCCTCGTCGCGACCCATCCATCCGGTGGTCGGGGGCTGCCCTACGTCACGGACCCCGCCCACGAGCGGGTTGAGGCCCTGCATGCCGATCGCCGTCCGCATCCCCCACACCACCGAACCGAACCAGTCCGCCACTCCCTCTCCCGCGCTCCCCACCAGCGACACGCCCTGGCGCGCCGCGGCCTCCCCCTCGAGGTAGGCCGTGGCGGCGGCCCGCAGCGCGGCGGCGAGGGCGTCGAGCGCGTCGGCCTCGCGGGACGATGCCGCGGCTGCCTCCGCGAGGGCCGGCGACGCGGGCGCGCGGTCGGGTGTCCATCCGGCCACGTGGGCGGCGACGGCCAGCGCACGCGCCGCGTCGGCGAGCTCGGCCGCCGCGGCCCCAAGCGCACCCGCGGCATGGTCGAGGTCCTCCAGCACGGCGTGCACGCCGCCCGCGCCGCCGTGCGACCAGATGGGCTCGGTCATCCGGCCGCCCACGGCGCGAGCGCGGGCGCCGCCCCGTCGACCTGGGCGCGCAGCGCCGTCACCCGCAGCGCGGCCTCGTCGAGCCGCGCCGCGTACGCGCGGGCGTTGATGCCCTCCCAGCGCACATCCCTGCCGGCCTCGAGGCGCGCGATGGCGGCGTCGCACGCGGCTCGCGCCCGCTCCACGAGCCCCCCGACGTCATCCATGCGGCGACCGTAGGGTGCCCGCCCGACCCCGCGACAGGGCGAGGCGGCCGCCTGGGGATGGCGCGCATCGTCCCCGGGGCCGGGGACCACGGCCGGACCGTGCGCGGGCCGTGCGTGGAACAATGTCCGCGTGAACTCCTGGACCTCCCTCGCCGCCCTCGAGCCCGCGATCGCGCTCGGCCCCCTCGACGGTCGCTACCGCGGCGCCGTCGCCCCGCTGGTCGACCACCTGTCCGAGCCCGCGCTCAACCGCATGCGCCTCCACGTCGAGGTCGAGTGGTTCATCCACCTGTGCGCGACCGCCGCGGTGCCCGGCACCCGCGCGCTCACCGCCGAGGAGAAGGACCTGCTGCGCGGCATCCCCGCGGGCTTCGACGCCGCCGGCATCGCCGAGCACGCCGACTTCGAGCGGGTCACCGTCCACGACGTCAAGGCGATCGAGTACGTCATCAAGGCCCGCATCAAGGGCACGAGCCTCGAGCCGCTGAGCGAGCTGGTGCACTTCGCGTGCACGTCGGAGGACATCAACAACCTCTCGTACGCGCTCATGGTCAAGGGCGCCGTCCAGGACGTGTGGCTGCCCGCCGCGACCGCGCTGGTCGACGACGTCGCGGACCTCGCGCGCAAGGCCAAGGCCACGCCGATGCTGTCGCGCACCCACGGCCAGACCGCCACGCCCACCACGCTCGGCAAGGAGTTCGCGGTGCTCGCGCACCGCCTGGGTCGCCAGCTGCACCGCGTCGAGGGCCAGGAGTACCTGGGCAAGATCAACGGCGCGACCGGCACGTTCGGCGCGCACACGGCCGCGGTGCCCGGCACCGACTGGATCGAGGTGTCGCGGACCTTCGTCGAGGGCCTTGGGCTCACGTGGAACCCGCTCACCACGCAGATCGAGAGCCACGACTGGCAGGCCGAGCTGTACGCGGACGTCGCCCGCTTCGGGCGCATCCTGCACAACCTCGCGACCGACGTGTGGACGTATGTGTCGCTCGGCTACTTCGCGCAGGCCGCCGTCAAGGGCGCGATCGGGTCCTCCGCGATGCCGCACAAGATCAACCCCATCCGCTTCGAGAACGCCGAGGCGAACCTCGAGATCTCGGCGGCGCTGTTCGACACGCTCGGCGCGACGCTCGTGACCTCGCGGCTCCAGCGCGACCTCACGGACTCGAGCTCGCAGCGCAACATCGGCACCGCGTTCGGCCACTCGCTGCTCGCGATCGACAACGTGCGCCGCGGCCTCAAGGCGCTCACCGTGAACGAGGCCGCGCTGGCCGCGGACCTCGACGCCTCGTGGGAGGTGCTCGCGGAGCCCATCCAGTCGGCGATGCGCGCCGCCGCCGTCGCGGGCGTGCCCGGCATGGAGAACCCGTACGAGCGCCTCAAGGACCTCACCCGCGGGCAGACCATCGACGCCGCCGCGATCCAGACCTTCGTGGGAGGCCTCGAGCTGCCCGCGGAGACCAAGGACCGGCTCGCCGCGCTCACCCCGGGCACCTACGTGGGCCTCGCGGAGCAGCTGGTCGACGGCTACCTGGCGTAACGCGCCCTCGGACGCCTGTCCACACGCACACGTTCCGATCGGACCCGATCGTCGCAACCCGCGTCGATTCGGGCGCCTTCTGGTGGACCAGCGGTGATCTCGTGTGGATCAGCGCGCGGGGACGGCGGGGCGGGTTGTCCCCAGGCTGTTGTCCGGTTCGACCCGGATTGCTAGGTTCGACCGGAGCGCCGCCGGGGCCCGCCCGGCCGCTCACGCGATCCGGGGGGACGATGGCCGAGGCACGCTCCGCACGCCGACGCGGCACGCGCGTCGCGTCGTGGGCGGCGGTGCTCGCGATCACGTTGGCGCTCGGCCTGTCCGCCAACCTCGCGGCGTCGCCCCGCGCCGCGGCCTCGGGCACGGCGACGAGCCGCGTCGCCATCACCTCGATCCGGCCCGCTGGCGACGCCCTCCTGATCGCGGGCGAGCGAGCCGTGGCGCGCGGCACGGCCTCGGCGAACCTGCGCGGCGCGACCGTCACCCTCCAGCGCCGGGTCGACGGCGCGTGGGTCCATGCCGGCTCCCGCACCACGGTCGGGCCACGCGGCAGCTTCAGGATCACCTTCACCGCGCGCGGCATGGGCGCGACCCGCTACCGGGTGGTCGTCGACGGCACCGCGTCACGGGCGGCCGCGCGCGACGCGCGCACCGTCACCGTGTGGAGGTGGATCTCGCTGGTCCCCTACCGCGTCGGCTCGACGCTGCGGGTGGGTCCCGCCACCGTCGACGGGTGGCACTATGCGCGCGTGCTGCATGCCACCGGCACCTCGGGTGGTCCCACGGACACCGGCGCCATCGCGCTGGACGGCCGATGCGACCGCGTCACCACGATCGCGGGCGTCACGGACCGCTCGGACCCCGGCTTCGTCGCCGTGTTCGGCCTGTCCCTCGACGGCGTGCCTCGACTCCAGGGCGCGGCGGTCGGAACCGGCGCGTCCGCGCTGCTCGTGCTGAAGACCACTGGCGCGAGCACGCTCGGGCTCGACGCCGCCTACCCCGCGCTGCCGGGAGACGCCTCCGGTCGCGCCGTGTGGGCGGAGCCGCGGGGGCTGTGCCGGGCCCGCCCCGGAGCCTGAAGCGCGACAACCTCAGTTCGCGACGACCGTGACCGCATCGCCCACCCGCATCACGCCGGGCACCGCGACCTCGCAGTACACCGCCACGCATGCGTCCCGGCGCTCCCCCAGCGGCTTGAGCCAGCGGGTGGTGCCCTCGGCGCCGTTCTGCGCGAGGTCGATGACGCGGCAGCGCTCGTTGCGCTTGACCGCCCGCAGCCGGACCGCACCCAGGTCCACCAGCGACCCGATCCAGCCCTCCTCCTCGAACGGCTCGGACGTCTCGACCACCACGTTGACGCGCAGCCGGCGCGGGTCCGCGTCCGCGCCCAGCTCCGCGCGGCACCAGTCCAGCGTCGCGGTCCCGACCACCGAGACGGGCCGTGAGTCGAAGAACGTCCGCTCCCCCGGCGTCTCGCCTTCAACCGCGAGCGGCTCGCCCATCGCGACGCTCAGCTCGGCGTCGAGCTCGGGCGACCCCGCGACCCAGGCGCGGTCGCCGCGCGAGACCACCACCGCATCGTCCACCGTGCGCGCCGTGTAGGCCATGACCTCCTCGAGCGGGCGCCAGCGGCTGCCGCGCTTGCCGGCCGCGAACAGCCCGCGCGCGTCGAGGACCGCGAGCGCGCGGTCACCCGCCAGGCCCCGCGCGTCGACCTCGACGGACTGAAGCGTCTCGCCGTGCATGGCCTTGACGGGGTACCGGTCCAGGGAGACGATGCGCATCCCGCCAGCGTAGGGCCGGGAACTCCCGCTCGTTAGAGTGTCGTGACGATGGACATCGCAGCCCCCGCGCCCGCCGCAGCCCCCTCCGCGGTCACCCTCCCGTCGAGGGCGCGCATGCGCGCCGAGGTGTGGATCGTGCTCGGACTGTCGCTCGGGCAGACCGCCGTGTACGCCGCGATCCGCCTCATCGAGCGCTACGTCGACACCACGCCCATCTCGGGCCAGACCACCACGCTGAACCCGAGCCGCTCGTCCATCGACTGGATCGACCTCATGCGGCAGGTCCTCGGGATCGGTTTCGCCCTGGTGCCCGTCGCCCTGGCGCTGTACCTGCTGAGCCAGCACGGGGCATCGTCCCGCGTGAGGCTCGGCCTGGTGGGACCCGCGCGCCGGTGGTGGGGCGACGTCGGGTGGGGCGCGATCCTCGCGGCGTGCATCGGGCTGCCGGGGCTCGCGCTGTACGCGATCTCGCGGGCGCTCGGGCAGACCGTCACCATCGACACGTCGGGCCTGCCGGACATGTGGTGGTCGGCGACCATCCTGCTGCTGTCCGCCGCGGCGGCGGGCGTGCTCGAGGAGTTCGTCGTGGTCGGGTTCGTGCTCACCCGTCTGCGTGACCTGGGGCGGTCGCCCTGGACGGCGATCATCCTCGCGGCGCTGCTGCGCGGCGCCTACCACCTGTACCAGGGCTGGCCCATGGCGCTCGGCAATGTGGTGATGGGCCTGGTGTTCGGCTGGGTGTACGTCCGCCGCGGGCGGCTGGCGCCGCTGGTGCTGGCGCACTGGACGCTCGACGCGGTCGCGTTCATCGGGCCCGAGGTGGTGCCCCACGGGTGGCTCGAGTCGCTCGGGGTCGCATGACCCCTGCGTGGTCCCGCAAGCGCCGGGCGGGCGCCCGTAGACTCGCCGCATGACCGCCGACGTCCCCGTGCCGCGCGCCGACGCGCCGACGGTCCGGATAGTCGACGAGCCCGAGACGCGCGTCCGCCGCTTCACCGACGTCATCGGGATCGCGGGCACCGCTGTCGGCATCGTGGGCGTGCTGCTGCTGGGCGAGTTCGCGATCGGCACCACCGAGGGCCTCACGCAGGACATCTCCTCGATCTCGCCGTTCCTGCAGCGCCTGCTGGTCGCACCCGTCAACCTGTTCACCGCGATCCTCGCGATCGTGATCCCCGCCGTGATCATCACGGACATGCTGGTGCGACGCGAGCCGCGCCGCATCATCGAGGCGCTGGGCGCGGGCGTGCTGGGCGTGATCGTGACCCTGATCGCGGCGCTCATGCTCTACGGCTGGGGCGGCGAGGCGCTGCAGGCGAGCCTCACCCCTCGCGGCGCCGAGATGCTCCAGCTGCCCGCGTACGTGGGCGCGATCAGCGCGCTGCTCACCGCCGCCGGACGCCGGTCGACGCGCCGCAGCCTGTCGCTGTCGTGGAACATGCTGTGGTTCGGGCTCGCCATCGCGGTGATCTTCGGCGTGGTGACCATCCCCTCCGCGCTGCTCACGGTGCTGCTGGGTCGCCTCGCGGGGCTCGCGCTGCGCTACTGGCTGGGATCGACGGCCGACCGCGCGTACGGCGACAGCCTGGTCGAGGGGTTGCGTCGCGCGGGCTTCCGTGCGCAGTCCCTCGTACGGGCCGACATCGGGCACGATGCGGTGCACCCCGAGCTCGACGCCGTCACCGACGCACTGGCCCGGACGCGCCAGGGGCGCGTGTACGCGATGACCACGGTCGAGGGGCACCACCTGCTGGTGGTCGCGCTCGACGGCGACCAGCAGGCGGCGGGCTTCGTGTCGAAGATGTGGACCTCGCTGCGACTGCGCGGCATCGACACCCGCCCCGACGTGTCGCTGCGCCAGAGCGCGGAGGCCACGGCCCTGGTGTCGCACGCCGCGCGCGTGGCCGGGGTGCGCACGGGGCGCGTACTAGGGATGGGCCAGATCCGCGACACGATGCTCCTGGTCTACCAGCGCCCGCCGGCCGCAAGGCCGCTCGCGGACGTGCCCGCCGCGGAGCTGACCGACGCGGTGCTCGACGCGCTGTGGGCGGAGATCGCGACGGCGCACTCCGCCGGAATCTCGCACCGCCAGCTCAACGCGGACACCATCCTGGTGAGCGAGGACGTCGAGACGGATCCCGCCGTGTGGCTCACGTCCTGGGAGATGGGCGAGGCCGCCACCAGCACGTTCGCGCAGCGGATCGACGTGGCGCAGGTGCTCGCGCTGATCGCGGCGCGGGTGGGCGCGCAGCGTGCGGTGGACTCGGCGTTCCGGGCGCTGGGCGCGGAGCCCGTCGAGCAGGCGGCGCCGCTGCTGCAGACCATCGCGCTGCCGCCGCACACCCGCGCGGCGCTCAAGGAGAGCGAGCACGGCAAGGTGCTCGAGGCGGTGCGCGAGGCGATCCTCGAGCGTTCGCCGGAGGCCGAGGTCGCGAGCGAGAACATCGTGCGCTTCGGCGGCCGCACCGTCCTGACCATCGCGCTCGGCCTCGTGGCCGCGGTGGTGATCCTCGCGAGCTTCAACACCCAGCAGTTCATCGACGCGGTGCAGCAGGCGAACCCGTGGTGGCTGGTGGTCGGCTTCATGTGGGCGCTGCTGACGTTCGTGGGCGCCGCGCTGGCGCTCGTGGCGTTCAGCCCGGTGAAGGTGCCGTTCTCCCGGGTGCTGCTCACGCAGGTGGCGGCGGCGTACATCTCGGTGGCGGTGCCGGCGGGCGTCGGGCCGGCCGCGCTGAACCTGCGCCTGCTCACCAAGCGCAAGGTGCCCACTCCGCTGGCGGTCGCGACCGTGGCGCTGGTGCAGGTGAGCTCCGTGGTGGTCACCGTGCTGGGCCTGGTGGGGCTCACGCTGGCGTCCGGGTCGCAAGGCGCGCTGGCCGCACTGCCCTCGACCGCGGTGGTGATCGCGTTCGGCGTGGTGGTGCTGGTGATCGTGGCCGCGCTGCTGGTGCCGGCCGTGCGCGGGTGGGCGATGAAGCGCGTCATGCCGATGCTGCGTCAGACCTGGCCGCGCCTCACCCAGGTGATGGGCCAGCCGTGGCGCCTCGCGCTCGGCATCGCCGGAAACCTGCTGCTCACCGTCGGGTTCGTGGGCGCCTTCCAGTCCTCGCTGCTGGCGTTCAACCAGCACCTCGCGGTCATCGACGTCGCCGTGCTGTTCTTCGTGGGCAACGCGGTGGGTGCCGCGGTGCCCACGCCTGGCGGTCTGGGCGCGGTCGAGATCGCGCTCACCACCGGGCTCACCGGTGCCGGGCTTCCCTATGCGGTGGCGCTGTCGGCGGTGCTGGTCTATCGCTTGCTGACCTACTGGCTGCGGATCCCCCTGGGGTACGTCGCGATGAAGTACCTGGAGCGCAAGGGCGAGTTGTAGGTTGTTGTCGGTTGTCGCTCAACTTCGGCAATCGGACCCTGGGTGAGCAATCTTGCCTTTCTAGTGCGGCAATATCCAAGGTGCGCACTTTCTCACCGGGGCCGCCGTCGCATCACACCTCGCCTCACGCGCAAGGCCCGCAGACGTCAGCAGGCCGGGCGGGACCGCCCTCGTCGTGGGCATATCGGCGCGCCAATCGGGCCACGGCGAGGCTGCGATGACCCGACGATCGCGCGGCTGGCCGATGCGTCGGCCGGGCGTCAGGCGGTAGGCGTCCACCCCTGGGGGGTGGTGATGAGCAGGCGTGCGCCCGAGGCTGCGGGGTCGACGGCGACCGCGACGAGGGCCTTGGCGACGTTCGCGAACGGCAGCGTGGGAAGCCCCGGCACCTTGGCGACGGTCGCGAGCGGCTGGACCGCGGCCTCAGGCAGCGTCGGGGAGTCCTTGAGGTTCACCGGATACGTGATCGTGTAGTCCAGGCCCGAGGCGACCAGCTGTGCGTCGGCGGCGGCCTTGTCGGCGAAGAACCCCTTGAACACGGTGCGGTAGAGGAGGCGTGCGAAGCCCGAGGCCTTCGGGGCGGTATCGCCCGCGCCGAACGCCGAGACGAGCACCACGCGCTGAACGGCGGCGGTGCGGACCGCGTCGATGATGCTCGGCAGCGCGCGCTGCATGAACGACGCGTCGCGCATGGAACCGGTGATGGCCACGATCACCGCGTCCGCGCCCGCGGCCGCGGAGGCGAGCGCGGCGCTGTCCGAGGCGTCGCCTGCGGCCACGGTCAGGCCGGCGCGGGCCTCGACGGCCTCGGGCCGACGCACGTACGCGACGACCTCGTGCCCGGCGGCGAGCGCCTCGTCCACGGTGCGCGAGCCGACGTTTCCGGTTGCTCCGATGACGACGATCTTCATGTGCTGTGCTCCTGGATCACTAGGTGGCGAGGGGTTGATGGGGCGGCTGATGCCGCGCGGGCTCAGGGCGCGGTGCTCGACTCGAGCACGCTCCGCCATGCGCCCATGCAGGCCTCGAGGGCCTGCTCGGTGCCAACACCCGCGTCGGCGGCGTGACGCGCGGTGAACTCCACGAAGGCGAGCCATGCGCCGAACGACAGTCGACGCTCCGGCGTGTCGGGCGCTCCGGTCGCAGCGATGAGACGGTCGACTTGGACCACGTGGTTCGCGGCAGCGATGCGAGTCACCTCGGGCGAGCCGGCCTCATCGGCGGCATAGAGCTCCCGGATACCGCCGGAGCTCTCGGCGAAGTGGGCGAAGTACGCACGGAGCGCGCGCTCGATGTTCTCCTGCGGCGAGCGGGTCTCGTCCGGGGCGGTCGCGACGAGCAGCCGGTCCGCTTCGCGCTGCAGCACCGCCTCGAGCAGGCTCTGCTTGCCGGGGAAGTAGTGGTAGACGAGCGGACGGGTCACGCCCGCGTCGCGTGCGATCGCGCTCATGGAGGCACCCGCCACACCGTCGCGCGCGAAGTGGCGCGCGGCGACCGCCTCGATCTGCTCGCGCCGCTGGTCGGGCGAGAGGCGCGGCGAAGGCGATCGGTTTGTCACCTGACTAATATACTTCCACTCACACGATCACGCGCACAGACCCCGGGGGAGGACCATGACGACCGTCGCACCGGACACCTCGACGTCCCGCATCGCCTGGAGCACCGTTCAGCCGTGGCTGTCCACCGCGGTCCGCCTCGGCATGGCCGCCAGCCTCATCGCCGCAGCGATGCCCAAGTTGCTGGACATCCCGCAGTCGATCATCGCGGTGCGCGCCTACCGCATCCTCCCCGAGACCGTCGTGCCCCTCGTGGGCACCCTGCAGCCGTTCCTCGAGCTTCTCCTCGCGGCGTTCCTGGTCGCCGGGCTCTTCACCCGCGCCGCGGCCGTGATGTGGCTCGCGATGATGGCCGCGTACACCACGGGCGTCATCTGGGCCTGGGCGCACGGCCTCAGCATCGACTGCGGCTGCTTCGGCGGAGGCGGCGAGGTCGCAGAAGGCACCACCAACTACCCCCTCCACCTGCTCGAACGCGCCGGCTTCATCGCTCTGGGCGCATTCCTCGTCGTGCTGCCCCGCTCGCGCCTGTCGCTTGACGGATGGATGCGGGACGCGTAGGAAGTGCCGACGGCTCCCGCCATTCGCGACCGCACCACCGCACACGCGCCTGATCGCGCCGCGCGTTGCAGCGCGGACACCTGCGCGGCGACCACAGCGGTCGGTGACCGGCAGCCTCCGACACTGACGGAAGAATCCCAAGGTAGACCGCGGTGTCGAGGAATTGCCACGATGTAGCGCACCCGTGCGTGCTTGCCGGTCGTCTCGGTTGTGCGGGCGCACATCGTGGCAACGTGCCAACCTAGGCACCCACGCGACAAGGTCGTCGGGCCAGCCGTTGTTGCGCTCGCTGGGCGTCCAGCGCCGGTCCCGCACCGTGGCGGTGCGGGACCGGCGTGGCGGCCTGATGCCCCCTCTTAGCCGATGTGCTGCTCGAAGAACGCCAGCGTGCGGGTTCGCGCGTCCTCGGCGGCTTCAGGCACGAGCGGGCTGGGCATCCCGGGCATGAACTCCTCCAGATCGAAGGCATGGCCCGCCCCGTCGTAGCGGACCACCTGGGTTTCCGCCGACGCGCCACCCAGAGCCTCTTCGATGGTGTCGAGCTCGCCCTCCGCGAGAAGGAAGTCGTCGGCACCGAAGAGCCCGAGCCACGGCGTCTCGAGCGCGCCGAGCCGGTCCCCGAGAGCCAGGAGTCCCGGATGCTCGCCGTACGCGGGCTCGATGATGCCGTTGGCGTAGTAGCTGGCGGCCGCGGCCACCGAGCCCTCGAGCGCGGCGACCAGGGCCGCGCGACCTCCGAACGAGAATCCCAGCACGCCGATCCGCGAGCCATCGATCCCGAGACCGCGCAGGAATTCCATGGCGCTCGCGATATCGGCCCCCGTCGAGTCGTCGCCCGGCATCGCGAGCGCGAACTCCTCGATGCTCGGGAAGTCGAACGGGTCGATCAGCGCTCCGCCGCGCCGGTGGTGCAGCATCGGTGCCACCGCCGTGTAACCGTGCGCTGCAAGCCGCTCGAGCCACTCCTCGATCTGGGGGGTGTACCCCGGCGCCTGATGGAGGACGATGACGCCCCCGCGGGGCGCACCGTCGGTACGCGCGAACCGCAGCGGCACACCGTTGTGCTCGCCGGTCTCGATTGTCATGTGCAGCCTTTCATGTGGGGAGGGACGCCGGTTCACTCGGTGCCCGGGATCGGGCCGAAGGTCGGGCCCATCCAGATGTAGTTCGGGGGCGCACCGAGGAGATCCCAGCCCACGTTGATCATGTGCGAGTCGTCCACGATGAAGTGCTGGACACCCGCGAGGGCGTCGCGGATCGCCCGCTGCGTGTCGCCGGCGCGCAGGGTGATGCCGCCTCCGCGTCGGTACGCCCATTCGGCGATCTCGCGAGCGACGTCGTGCGCGTGGATGTTCGCCCCCATCAGCATCGATGTCTGCGCGCGCGACAGGCCGCAGCCCTCGCGCAGGGTGTCGTCGATGTCCTGCAGCACCTCGGCGACGAGTGCACGCGCGGCGCGCGCCTTCATCTCGTGCTGCGCGAACTCCATCCGGAAGCGGTCGTTGTCGGCCTGGCGCCTTGCACCCGGTCGCGTCGGGGGCCGGCTCGCGTTCGCCGCTGCGTCGTCGAGCATCCGCCGGGTGATCCCGGTGGCGAAGCCGAGATGCATGAGAGGGATGAGCAGGCCGACACCACCCAACGCCTCGTCGCCGCCGAGGATCGGCGCACCGAGCACCACCGCCTCGTGGTCGGCCGGCACGAAGACGTCGGTGAACGTGAAGTCGACGCTGCCGGTGCCGCGCAGCCCGATGGTGTCCCAGCCACCGCCGTAGCTGATCTCCGAGGTCGGGATCGCGAACATCGCCGGCGGGCCGTCGACCGGCTGGTCGTCCACGATCTTCCGGGCGGGCGTGAAGATGAAGCGGGTGTGCTTCGATCCGCTCGCGTACCGGTACGAGCCGGTGAGCCTCCAGCCGCCTTCCACCGCGACGGCACTCGCCGCACCGTTGCTCACCGCGCCGAACAACGGTTCGCCCGAGTCGATGATCGCGCGCGCGGGCTCGTACTGAAGGTAGTCGATCATGTGGCCGCCGGCGGCGAAGATCGTGTTGACCCAGCCGATCGAGCCGTCGATCTGCGCGACCCGATCGAGGATCGGAAGCGCCTCACCGGGGAAGAGGCCCAGGCCGCCGAGCTCCTTCGGCAGGAACACCCGAGTCACACCGGTCTCGACAAGCAGCTCGATCGCACGGTCGGTGAGCTTCTGCCCCTCCTCGGTTGCCGCGGCCTCCGCCTTGAGCTCGTCCGCGACCGATTCGAGCTTGCGCATGATGGCGGCGATGATGTCCGCGTTGTCGAGGTGCTGCGGGGATTCCGTGGTCAGCGTCATTGCTGAAGCCCTTCTCTCGATGCCCCGACCGGCTCCGGTGCCGACGAGGATGGAACGGCACGGGATTTGCGTGTCAGTTCACACCCGAGTATTGACATATCAGCGCGCTCGGTCAAGCCCCTCCGGCAATTCGGTCCGGACGCGTCGGGGCGCAGGCCCGAGGGCGATCTGCCGGAGGCGGACATGCGACGGGCGACGAGCAGGCGCACCGCCCCGCGTGACCGTGCGCGCGCGACCCGCATGCGGGCACGCGGGCAGGTGCGTCAGAACTGGAAGTCGACGGAATGGCTGGCGAGCGACGTCGACGTGAGCAGCCACTCGGTGACGCGCGCTCGAGACTCGCGGATGAACGCCAGCGCCAGCTCCTCGGCCTCGCCAGGCGTCGCCGAGAGCACCGACGACATGCCGAGGACCTGCATCGCGCTCAGGGTCTCCGACCTCCACACGAGCGTGAAGATGCGCTGCATGTCTCCCGCGAGCCGTCGGTAGAGGTCGGCGAGGAGCACGTTGTCAGCCGCCGCGACGACGACGGTCCATGTCTTGGTGGCGTAGACGACCATCTCCTCGCCGCTCGCGGTCGGGCCCGGCACCTCGAGGGCAGCGATCTCGGCCCGCTGCTCGTCCGTCATCCGCGTCACCGCGAGCCGCAGGATCGGGGGACCCAGGATCTCCCAGGCCTCGAAGAACTGGATGATCCCGCGCAAGGTGATGGGCGCGACCTGGTAGCCGACGCGTGGGATCGGAGTGAGCAGGTTGTCGGCCGTGAGGCGCACGAGCGCGCCGCGCACGGCGGCGAGGCCGAGCTCGTACTTCGCCGCGAGCGCGCGCTCCGTCACCTGCGATCCGGGAGGAAGGGTGCATTCGAGGATCTCGCGGCGGAGGCGGTCGTAGGCGCGATCAACGAGCGAGGTGGTCGGCGGTCGATCGCTCATTCGCCCAGCGTAGGGCAGGCGGCCACCGTCTCCGCGCTCCCCTCGCGCGCCGCGCCGCCGGCGCCCGCAAGCGCTGCCCGGCGCGGCGGCACTCCCCCACATCCGGCCATGGGTCGCTGCCACCCGGCTGCGTCGACGTCAAACATGCAACGTCAATACAGCGTATTGACATCTCAGTCGCTCGATGTCTACTTTCAGGGACTACGAGGCGTCAGCGCGGACCGACCTCACCCCCGAGCCGTCGGATGCGGCCGCGGCGGGCGATCCGAGCCGGGTGCCCCGGGCGGACGGCATCGGCCCTCCGCCACCGAGCGAGCAGGGGAGCGGGACATGGCAGACATCGACGGACGTTGGCACATCGAGGCGATGACACCGATGGGCAAGCAGACATCCGTGCTGGACCTCGCGGTGAGGGGGACATCGGCGACCGGGTCGCTCGCGGGGCCCGACGGCGAGTCGTCCGAGATCCTCGAGGCCAAGGTGGACGGCTCCAAGGTCGAGTTCGGCGTCCAGACCACCAAGCCGATGGCTATGAAGATCAACCTCTCTCTCGACTTCGACGGCGACGCCGTGTCGGGGAAGGTGAAGGCGGGCATCTTCCCGCCCGCACGCGCCACGGGGTGGCGCGTCGTCGACTGAGAAAGTGCGTCGGTTCGCCGACCTGAGATGACGAGGAGGGGGTGCCCCGCGGCGACGCGGAGCACCCCCTCCTTGCCGCTACCGGTAGACGGGGCCCTCGTACACCCGTGCGCCCGCGACCATGCCGTCGCGGAAGGAGTAGACGCCCAGCCCGGCGTGCGGCGGCCGTCGCCAGCTGGTGAACTCGACCACGTACGCGCCTCCCGCACCCGTGACCGTGTTGAACTCGAGCGGCACGCCCCCGTCGCCACCCGAGAGGGCGGTGACGAACACGTCGCGCCCGACGACTCCGATGGGCGAGTGGAACTCGGCGGCCGGATGCACGACCGCCTTGAGCAGCTCCCGATCACCTGTCGTGACGGCCGTGAAGTAACGCTTGAGCTCATCCGGCCATTCGAAATTCTCGGGAGCGAGCACCGGGCGGCGGGGATCGTTGAGCCCGAAGTGCGCCTTGTTGAAGTAGACGCGCGCGCGGAGTTCCGCGTCGGCCTTGTCCCAGACGAACGCCACCGGAACCTCGGCCGGCTCGCCATCGCCGCGGTGGAAGGTGTACTCCCAGATGTCCCGCTCCGCCGATTCCGTCACGGCGACGAGCTCGATCGATGCCCACCCACGTGCGGGCCAGACGGGCGATTCGGCCTCGAACGCGGTCGCGGTGCACCAGCCTGCCGTAGGATCGTCGATCCAGGTCTGCGCGCGCAGGCGCTCGATCAGTTCCGCGAGGGGACGGGCACCGACGTCGGGTAAAGGCGCCGCCCCTCCGGGTGACGGGGGAACGGGCGTCGCCACGCGCGGCCGGTTCATGGGGCTGCTCACGCGAGCCTCGACACGTCTCCGAGGACGTGCCACTCGCGGTTGTGATAGACGAGGGGCGAGGCATCGTCCTCGTCCTCCTGCCACGAATCGATGACATGCACGACGAAGAGCGTCGCCGCGCCCGCGTCCTCCTTCTTGACGACCCTTCCGCGCAGGCGCCTCCGCGGGGCCGTGTAATACGGCTCGCCGGTCGGCAGGATCGCCCACTGGTCCGGATCGGCGAAGCGGTCGACGCCGCTCGTCGCACCCAGGACGGCGATGTCGTGGCTATCCGCGTCGATCAGGTGGATCACCAGGGTCTCGGCGGCAAGGAGAGCCGGCGTGCTGGACGACATCACCGACGCGGAGAAGACGAGCAGGGGCGGCGCGACGCTGATCGAGAACAGTGACGAGGCGGTCATGGCGACCGGCCCGGTGCCCGAGTCCGCGGTGATCACCGCGACTCCCGACGGATGGTTGCGGAAGAGCGCCTTGAGCGCGTCGGGACTCACCCCCGGCTCACCTCCACGCACGACCTGTTCGATTGCCGATGTCGACGGCCTCGTCGACGGGCGGGATTCTCCGATTTGAGTCATCTGCTACGCCTTTGCATCGTCCGTGCGACCTCGTTGTCGCGATTCTGCAATGCCAGAGTAACCCGTTGACCTTTCAACCGCTAGCCCCTGGCGCCAAGGCGTCCGCCAGCGCCGATCCGGTGCACGCCGACTGCGAGCGCGAGGCCGCTCCGGAGGCGCGTGCGACGCACCCCCGGAGCGGCCTCGATCGATGGCGTCAGCGCTGCGACGCCGCCCCCACGGCATCGAGGTCGTCGTCGCCGGAACGTGCCTCGGGGTCGGGCAGGGCATGCTCACGCTCGAGCGCCGCACCCTCGACGTCCACGTCCGGAAGGATGCGGTCGAGCCACGCCGGCAGCCACCACGCGGCCGAGCCGAGCAGGTGCATGATCGCCGGAATCAGCAGGAGCCGCACGACGAACGCGTCGAGCAGCACCCCGAACGCGAGCGCGAACCCCACGGACTTCACCAGGGCCGACTCCGCGAAGATGAAGCCGGAGAAGACCGACACCATGATGAGGGCCGCCGCAACCACGACGCTCCGACCCGCTCGCAGGCCCGTGGCGACGGCTTCACGCGCAGGAGCACCGTGCACGTGCGCCTCGCGCATGCCGGACACCAGGAACAGCTGGTAGTCCATGGCGAGGCCGAACAGCACGCCGACCGCCACGATCGGGATGAACGTCAGCACCGGCCCCGGCTCGTTGATGCCGAAGAGGTCCGCGAGCCACCCCCACTGGAACACCGCGGTCAGGCCGCCGAACATCGCGACGAGGGAGAGGATGAAGCCGAGCGTGGCCGTGAGGGGAACGAGCACCGACCGGAAGACCACGAGCAGGATCAGCAGCGAGAATCCCACCACCACGGCGAGATAGATCGGGAGTGCCGACGCGACCTTGTCGCTGATGTCGATGTTGCCCGACGCATTGCCAGCGACGCCGAAGGTGTCGACCCCCGCCAGCTTCAGGTCACGGATCTCGACCACCAGGGCCTCGGTCGAGACCGCGGTGGGGCCTTCCGTCGGGATCAGCTGGAACGCGAGCAGCGTGCCGTCCTCGGAGGCACCCATCGGCACCACCGCGCGGACGTTGGCCAGCTCCTTGAGCGCGGTGCCGACGCGCACCTGCTCGGCGAGCAGCGCATCGTCCGCGACCACATCGCCCATGTCCGCGACCGTGACGAGCGGACTGTTGAACCCCGGTCCGAACTCGTCGCGGGTGATCGTGTAGGCGCGGTAGCCGTCGGACCCGGCGGGCTCACCGGCGCTCGTATTGAGACCCATGCGCATGTCGAGCGCAGGGATCGCGATCACGACGAGCGTGGCGACGGCACCGACGATGGTCAGCACCGCACGGCGCGTGCTCATCACCTTCGCGGCCGCCCCTCGGCCGCCTCGGCCAGCGCGGTCAGCAGAGCGTGCCGTTCGGGTCGCCTTGGACTTGGGCGTGAGGCGAGCGCCCGCGAGGCCCATGAGGGCCGGCGTGAGCGTCACCGCCATGGCGATGGCGACTGCCACACAGATCGCCCCTACCGTGCCCATCGCACCGAGGAACGAGATGCCGACGAGGTTGAGCGCCAGCAGTGCGGTCACCACGGTGGCTCCGGCGAAGAGCACGGCATTGCCCGATGTGCCGTTGGCCAGTCCGATCGACTCATCGACCTTCATGCCCCCGCGAAGCTGCTTGCGGTGCCGGTTGATGATGAACAACGCATAGTCGATGCCCACCGCGACGCCGAGCATCAGGCCGAGGATGGGCGTCAGCGTCATCATGTCGAGAACGCTCGAGAGGCTGAGCGAGACCATGAGCCCGACGGCGACGCCGAGCAGGGCGACGATGAGCGGGAGGCCCGCCGCCGTGATGGTGCCCAGCATGACGACCAGGACGACCGCCGCCACCAGCAGACCGCCGATCTCACCGGGACCCACGATGCTGGGCATCTCACCGGAGATCTCGCCGGCGGGGATCACCTCGACACCGTCGATCGGGTGCTCGGCAAGGCTGTCCTTGACCGCTTCCTTGAGCTCCTCGGAGATCGTGGTCGCGGCCTCGCTGAACTGGACCGCCGCCATCGCGGTGGCGCCGTCCTCAGAGATCTGCTCCGCGCCGTCCGCCAGCGCCATGAGCGCGACCGCGTTCCCGAGCGACGTGTCCTGGGCGTCGAGCTGGTCGAGCGCGCTCTCCAGCTCGTCCTGCTGCGCGTCGAGGGTGTCGACCGCCTGCTCGAGCGTGCCCGCGTCTGCGAGCGCCTGTCGCTGGCTCTCGATCTGCGCGAGCCCCGACTCGATGTCGGCGCGTGCGGCCGCGATCTCCTCGCGGCCGCGGGCGACCTGCTCCCGCTGCGCGTCGAGCTCGCTCGCGGTCGCGAACGGATCCACGGTGCCGGTGACGCCGTCGACCTCCGACAGCGCCGCGAGCGTCGCACCGACCTCGGCCTGCTGAGCTGCGGTGAACGGCTCACCGTCGACGGTCTGGAAGAGGACGGTGCTGGCGCCGGCGCCGGCGTCGGGGAAGCCCTCGGCGATCTGCTCGCCGACCTTCTCGGTCGGGGTGCCGGGGATGGTGATCGCCGTCGACAGCGTGCCGCCGTAGAGCAGGAATGCGCCGACCGCGAGGGCGAGCGCCGCGAGCCAGGCGCCGATCACGCGCCAAGGATGTCTGGCCGACGAGATGCCGAGCCGGTAGAGCAGTGATGCCACGGGGTTGTCCTTTCACAGACGTCGGGGAACGGGGTCACAAGAGGTTCGAGGGGTGTGCGCGGATGCCGGCGTGCGGCGCCACGGGCAAGGTCGCGCACGCGGGCCGACAAGCGGGAATGCACTGGACCACACGACATGCGCGGCCGGGCACGCGCGGGTCATGGGAGCAGGAGCGTCTTCCCCGGTTCACGGGCCACGTGCACATCGCGCGCATCGGCGAGCGGCCGGGCGCCCGCGACGTGCAGCCGGAGGCGACCGGCATCGACCGCCGCCACCAGCTTCCGGAGAACCTCGCGAGAAGGATGCGCGGCCATCCGTACCGCGGCGATCCGCTCGTCGCGCGCCTCGATGTCGGTCGTTGCCGTCACCAGGCGGCCCGAGGTGCGCACGAGGGGGGCAAGCTCGGTGGCAGGCGTGGGAGCGAGATTGACGACGAGGTCGTACGCGGCCGGTTCTGCCTGGCCCACCGTCATGGCCGTGTAGTCGAAGACCTGCACGGCGCCGTAGCCGCGCACTCGGTCCACGCTCATCGGGCCCGCAAAACCGTCGACCATCGCGCCGGCGGCGAATGCGAGCTGAACGGCCAGGCCTCCGACCACGCTGCCGGCACCGTTCACCAGCACTCGCTGCCGACCGGCGAGGCGGCCGTGCTCGAACAGGGCCTGCCACGCCGTGGTGCCGGCGGAGGGCAGCGCGGCTGCCTCGATGAGCGGGACCGTCGTCGGCGCGTGCGCAAGAAGCGCGACAGGCACGGCGACGTAGTCCGCAGCGGCGCCCGCCAAGTTCGGCGGGACGAACGCCACCACGGGGTCTCCGTGCGCGAAGTCGGGTCCGGCGTCGCCGACGATCGTTCCCGCCAGATCCATCCCCATCGTGTGCGGGAGGTCCAAGGGCAGCATCGTCGCGAAGGCGCCGGAACGCAGGGAGATGTCCGCCGGATTGAACGACGTCGCCGCAACCCTGACGAGGGCTTCCCCGGCCGCGGGTCGCGGTCGGGGGATCTGGTCGATCCGAAGCACCTCCGGACCTCCGTACGCATGGATGCGCAGCGCCTTCATGTCGCTCCTCCCGATTCGTGACGTGGTCCGTGGACACGGGTCGCTCGGTACCACGCGGACGACGGCGGTGATGCGCGCAGCACCGGCTCGTCGTGACGTCCCCATAGCCGGCACCCATCCACATAAACGGAGGACATATCTCCGTTTAATCTGGGACCTTAGCACCAAAGCGGAGTGAACGCATCCGCTTCGCGCCCTACGATGGGCCGATGAGCACTTCGGCCTCGCCGCAGAACCGCCGTCTTCGCGCCGACGCCGAGCGCAACCGTCAGCGTCTGCTGGTCGCGGCGCGCGAAGTATTCGCGACTCGTGGGCTCGACGTCGCCCTTGACGACGTCGCCCGCCAGGCAGGCGTCGGGGTCGGCACGGTCTATCGTCGATTCGCGAACCGAGAGGAGCTCGTCGAGGCGGTGCTGGACGAGGGCGTGCGGCACGTCGCCCGGATCGCCGAGGACGCGCTCGCCGAGGACGACGCCTGGACCGCTTTCGAGCGATTCTTCCTCGAGGCCACCGGGGTGCTCGCGGAGGATCGCGGACTACGCGAGATCCTGCTCCTCGGCGGGCATGGCACCGGAGCCGCCCTGGAAACCGCGCAGGAGCTGCTGACCCCTCGGGTCGACGCCTTGATCGCGCGTGCCCAGCGCTCCGGGCAGCTGCGCGAGGATCTCGATCCCGTGGACTTTCCCATGATCCAGCTGATGCTCGGCGCCGCATCGGAACGGAGCCGTGACGTCGCCCCTGGCCAGTGGCGACGCTATGCCACGCTCCTCCTCGACGGACTACGTGCGCGACGCGACCAGCCGACCGCACTCACCACGCCAGCGCTCACGGGCCCCGAGTTCTACCGCAGCATGACCGGCTCACACAGGGAACCGACGCAATAGCGGCACGGCATCCGGCGGCCGGGACGTGCGCGATGCCGACGGTTCGCGGCTGCCCGGCGTGGAAGCCCTCGGCGACCTCGCGCGGCTACGCGTCGTCTCGAGCCGGGAGCACATCGCGCACATGGGCCTCGAGATCCGCGCCCACATCGACCGACGACTGATAGAGCCACTGGATCTGGAGCCCGTCCCACAGCGCCACCAGCCACAGAGCCTCATGGTGGGGGTCCCGGTCCGATGGGAGGTCGCCGTCCTCGGCAGCGGCCCGAAACGCGGACTCAAGCGTCGCGACCGCCCTCGCATACCTGTCGGCGAAGTAGTCGTGCGCCGCATGCCGGTCCGGGATCGCCTCGCAGGCGAGCACGGTGTACAGCTCCACCAGGCCGCGCGCATGCGCGGAGTTCTGTCGCGCACCCTCCGCGATCGACATGAGGCCCTCGCGTGCGTTCATGTGCGATGTCCGCCCCACGTCGACCACGTTGCGGTGATCACGCTCGAGGAGCACCGCTCGCAGCAGCTCCTCCTTGCTCGCGAAATGGTGGAGCAACGCGGACTTCGTGATGCCCACGCTCTCGGCCAGCGCGCGCAACGACGTGGCGTCGTATCCGGCCTGGCTGAAGAGGACGATCGCACGATCGAGGATCTGCTGGCGCCGCACGCGTCCCACGGCGTAACCGGCCCGGACCTGCCCTCCAGTGTCCCGAGGAGGCGCGAAGTCGAACGACACCGGCGAGCGACGAGGTTGCCGCGGCGGGAATCCCGCGCCGTGGGCACCGTACGCGGCGCGCATCGTCTCGCGGCGCGTGCGCAACGCTGCCGGGATGTCGACGTCCTCGCCCAGGTACGCACGCATGATCCGGAGCCCGTCGCGCGCCGCGATGAGCTCCCGCGCGGCCGCGCCCGGATCCCTCCCCGCGCCGAAGCCCCCGGCCTGTGCCGAGGCGATGAGCCGGTCCCGTAGATCTGCGACGTCGGCGGCGTAGCGATCGCGCATCTGTTCATGGAGCGGATGGCCCACCGATGTCGCCTCGCCCGCGATCGCCACGAGGAGCGAGTCGCGCGCGGTCGCCGCCGGGTCGTCGACCCACGATTCGCCCCCGCCCTCGCCTACGGCCCCCGCACCCGCGGCCTCGAGATGGTGCGCGAGCACCGCCTCGAGAAGCTGGTCCTTCGAAGGGAAGTGCCGCAGAAGACCCGGTTGGCTCAGATCCGCCGCTGCCGCGACGTCGCGAAGCGAGACCGCACGATCACCGCGCTCGGAGTAGAGGCGCGACGCCGCAGCGACGATGCGGGCGCGTGTCGCCGCACCCCTCGCGGAACGCGGTCGTCGGCCTACGCCCACCGCCTGCACGTCCACCCCCTTGCCCGCACCCGATGGGCGCGGCTCTCGCGCCGGGCTCTCGATGTTATCGATCGGCCCGTGTTGACACTGTACCCGGCCCGCTCAGCAGGCATCGGCAGCGGTAGATCGACGCCGGCACACCTCACCTTGCGGTTATCAGGTGGTCTGTTTATAGTTTTCATGCGGTCGGTATTGGTCGCATCGCGGGCAACGTGGCTCGCGATCCACGAGGCGGCACCGTGGCCGCCTCCCGCGAAAGGAAGTTCGATGACAGAGTTGTCACCCACCGCCCCGGTCGTCGGCGACGATGCCGCGGTTGCGATCCCGCACTCGACGCCGCCTCGTGCCGCTCGGGGCTACGCGCCCGGGCTCGCCTCCGTGACGTTCGCGATGATGCTGGTGCTGCTCACACCCGTGATGGTCACCATGGCCTTCAAGATGCAGCACATCTCGTCCACCACCGAGGAAGCGACGGCCAACCTCGGTCTCGTGCTGGGTGTCGGCGCGCTCTTCGCCTTGGTCGCCAATCCGCTCGCGGGTCGGCTCTCGGACCGCACCACCTCGCGGTGGGGCATGCGGCGGCCCTGGATCCTCGGCGGCGCGATCGTCGGGCTCGGCGCGTCCGCGCTGATCGGCGCGGCAACCTCCGTGTGGGTCGTGCTCGTCGCATGGTGCCTGCTCCAAGCGTCGATGAACGCCGTGCTCGCCGCGGCTAACGCGACGCTGCCCGACCAGGTCCCGGCCGAGTCGCGCGGCAAGGTCTCTGGAATCGTCGGCATCATGACACCGCTTGCGGTCCTCGCGGGAACCTCCCTCACCAACTTCATCGCGGACGACCTGGTGCGGTTCGTCGTCCCCGCCCTGGTCGGGACCATCCTTGCCGTGCTGTTCGCCCTGGTCTTGAAGGATCGTCGCCTGACCGAGCGCCCCACGCAGCGTTTCACGGTGGGCCAGTTCTTCGGCTCCTTCGTCTTCAACCCCGTCAAGCACCCTGACTTCGGATGGACCTGGCTGACCAAGTTCCTCATCATGTTCGGGTATGCGGGGGTGGCGACCTTCCTGCCGTTCTACCTCGTGGACCGGTTCGGCCTCGACGAGCAGGCCGCGATCTCGACCATCCTGATGGCGAACCTCGCGGGTATGGCGGCCATGGTCGTCTCGAGCCCTCTGGGCGGCCTGCTCAGCGACCGTACGGGCAAGCGGCGCATCTTCGTCACCGCGGCCGGCATCATCATGGTCGTGGGCCTGGTCATCCTCGCGTTCGCGCCCACCGTCGGCGTGCTCATCGCCGCGCAGGCGATCATCGGCTTCGGCGCGGGCTCGTTCTTCTCGGTCGACCTCGCCCTCGCCACCCAAGTGCTCCCCAACCCCCAGGACACGGCCAAGGATCTGGGCGTGCTCAACATGGCCAACGCACTGCCTCAGTCGATCGCGCCCGCGATCGCACCCGCGATCATCGCCTTCGGCGCGACCACCGCGCTCGGCGGCTACACCACCTGGTACCTCTTCGGCGCGCTGATCGCGCTCGCCGGCGCGGTGCTCGTCTACCGAATCAAGGGAGTCGCATGATGACCAACAACGAGATCTCACCCGAGCAAGCCGACCGGCCCTGGCTCGACGGCACGCTGAGCGTGGATGCGCGTGTCGACCTCCTGCTCGACGCGATGATGCTCGAGGAGAAGGCCGGGCTGCTCTTCCACACCATGCTTCCGGTCGGCGACCTCGACGAGGTCAACCCGATGATGCCCCTGCCGACCGGGCGTCAGCTCGTCGTCGAGCGGCACATGTCGCACTTCAACGTCCTCGGGGCGGCGCCGACCGGCCGAGACATGGCAGCGTGGCACAACGCGCTCCAGCGGTTGGCGGCATCGACGCGCCTGGGCATTCCGGTGACGCTCTCGAGCGATCCGCGGCATTCGTTCAGCGACAACCCGGGCGCCGCGATCGCAGCAGGACCGTTCTCCCAGTGGCCGGAGGCGCTCGGCCTCGCGGCCATCGGCGACGAGGACACGGTCGAGCAGTTCGCCGCGATCGCACGCCAGGAGTACACCGCGGTGGGCCTCCGCGTCGCCCTCCACCCCCAGGTCGATCTCGCCACCGAGCCCCGCTGGGCACGCCAGGTGGCGACATTCGGCGAGGACGTCGAGCTCGCATCGCGCCTCGGCGCCGCGTACATCAAGGGCTTCCAGGGCACGACGTTCGGGCCGGGCTCGGTCGCGACGATGACGAAGCACTTCCCCGGCGGGGGTCCTCAGAAGGACGGCGAGGACCCGCACTTCGCGTACGGTCGCGAGCAGGTCTACCCCGGCGGGCAGTTCGAGCTGCACCTCAAGCCGTTCGAGGCAGCCTTCGAGGCCGGAACACGGCAGGTGATGCCGTACTACGGCATGCCCGTCGGCACCGAGTACGAAGAGGTGGGCTTCGGCTTCAACAAGTCGGTCATCACCGGGCTCCTGCGCGAGCGCTACGGATTCGACGGGCTCGTCTGCACCGACTGGGGAATCATCAGTGACGCGGTGGTCTTCGGCGATCCCCACCCGGCGCGAGCCTGGGGAGTCGAGCACCTCACGCCATCCGAGCGCATCGCGAAGGTCCTGGATGCAGGCGCCGACCAGTTCGGCGGCGAGGCCTGCCCCGAGCTGCTGATCGACCTGGTGTCTTCGGGCGCGGTCACTGAGACCCGACTCGACGAGTCCGCCAGGAGGATCCTGCGCGAGAAGTTCGAGCTCGGACTCTTCGAGAACCCATACGTCGACGAGGACGTCGCCGACGAGATCGTCGGCAGCGCCGAGTTCCGCGCGGCAGGTGAGGCCGCGCAGCGCGCATCCATCACCGTCCTGACCAACGGGCGACCTGCCGACGGCGGCGCACCTGCGCTCCCGCTTCCCCGCGGCCTTCGAATCTACGTCGAGGGGATCGCGCCCGAGACTGCGGCGCTCTACGGCGAGGTGGTGGAGCGGCCAGAGCACGCCGAGCTCTCGATCATCCGCCTGCAGGCACCGTATGAGGCGCGTTCGACCGTGTTCGAGAGCTTCTTCCACGCCGGTTCGCTCGAGTTCCCCGAGGACGTGATCTCGCACGTCCGGTCCATCGCAGCGACCGTCCCGACTGTCGTCGACGTCTTCGTCGATCGTCCGGCGATCCTCGAGCCGATCGCGGAGGTCGCGGCGGCGCTCACCGTCAACTGGGGCGCGAGCGCGCACGCGCTGCTCGATGTGCTGACGGGCGCGTGCGCGACAGCGGGACGCCTCCCGTTCGACCTGCCCCGCTCCATGGACGCTGTTGCGCAGTCGCGTCCCGACGTGCCGTTCGATACCGCCGATCCGCTGTTCCGGTGCGGTCACGGGCTCGTGCTCGCGCGGGCCTGATCGGCAGTCGCGATGAACGCCTGGGCGGAGGGCAAGGGAGTCTCCTCCGCCCAGGCGAAAATCACCGGCCGCGCGACCACCAGCGGCGCGCACGGACACGCATGCCTGCACGGCGGCGCTTTCCCGACATCGCAACGCTTCCGTCGAGGGTCCGGTCTGCGTCGAACCTGACCCTAGGCCTCGGCGCCACGCACGCTGTGGGCTCTCGACGGAGCCGAGACCGCGATCCGCTCGACCGCGCGCACCACCTCGGCCGGGTCACGAGGTTCCGCATCCAGCGCGCGATGGATGGTGAGGCCCTCGATGAGCGCGTCGAGCTGCCGCGCAGTCTCGGGATCGAAGTGCCGCTCGAGCGCCGCGCGACTGCGTGCCATCCAAGCGGAGGTGATGGTCCGGTACTCGGGGCGACGAGCAGCAAGGGTGTAGAGCTCGTGGGTGAGCACCAGGTCGCGAGCGCTGCCGAACACGTCCTCGATGACGATCGCGACGACCGCCGCCCGGGCCGAGGCCAGGTCGGTGGCCGTCGCCATGCGCCCTGCGAACTGCTGGCTGACACCCATGGCGAAACGGGTGAACGCCTCGCGCAGGAGATCGTCCATGCCGGCGAAGTAGTAGGTCATCGAGCCGAGTGGCACGCCAGCCGCCTCGGCGACCTTGCGATGGGTCGTCCCCGCGACGCCGACCTCGGCGATCACGCCGAGGCACGCGTCGATGATGCGGTCACGCCGGTCCGGATCGTTCCGCCGCCCCAAGCGCGTGCCGGGCGGCGCCGCCTCATGCGCCATCGGCATCGCCGATCGTGCGAACGACGCGCGCGGGGTTGCCGACCGCGATGACGTTCGCGGGAATGTCCTTGGTGACCACCGACCCCGCACCGATGACGCTGTTGTCCCCGATGGTGACGCCGGGGCAGACGATCACACCACCGCCAAGCCACACATTGTCGCCGATGGTGATGGGCTTCGCGGCCTCGAGCTTGTCGCGTCGCGGCTGGGGGTCGATGGGGTGCGTGGGGGTGAGCAGCTGGACGTTCGGACCGATCTGGCAGTCCTCGCCGATGGTGATCGCGGCGACATCGAGCGCGCAGAGGTTGTAGTTGATGAAGGTCCGCGCGCCGATGTGGATGTTCTCCCCGTAGTCGACGAACAGCGGCGCGTTGACGTGCGCGTCCTCACCGAGGGTGCCGAGAAGGTCGCCCAACACCTCGCGCGCGCCGGGATCACCGGCGACGGACGCCCGGTGGTAGGCATCGGCAAGCTGGACGCCGCGCTGGTGGAGCCGAGCGTTCTCAGGGTCGTCGGCGATGTAGAGATCTCCGTCGAGCATGCGCTCTCGATTCGTACGGGGGTCGCCCGCGAAGTAGTCCGCCATCGCACCACCGTAGCATTTAATGTGTACAAACGTACTCATTTGCCGGTACGGTGGTGGCCGCTACGCCTCGCCTCACGCCCTCCCGGAAGTCACACTCACACCATGTACGCACTCCTGCTCTCGATCATCTACGTCGCCTTCGTCAGCCTCGGCCTGCCCGACTCGCTGATCGGGGCGGGCTGGCCCGTCATGCACGGCGATCTGGGCGTACCCGTGGGCTTCGCGGGCATCCTGACGATGATCATCGCGGCCGGCACCATCGTGTCGAGCCTGCTGTCCGAGAGGCTCACGCACCGGTTCGGGGTTGGCCTCATCACCGCGATCAGCGTCGGCATGACCGCGGCGGCCATGTTCGGATTCTCGGTGTCGGGCGAGTTCTGGATGCTCTGCCTGTGGGCGATCCCGTACGGCCTCGGCGCGGGCGCGGTCGACGCAGCACTCAACAACTACGTGGCATTGCACTACGCGGCGAAGCACATGAACTGGCTCCACAGCTGCTGGGGAGTCGGCGCCTCGATCAGCCCGTTCATCATGAGCTACGCCCTCGGCGCGAATCTTGGCTGGTCCGGCGCCTACCGCACCGTCGGCATCATTCAGGCCACCCTCACGATCCTGCTGCTCCTCAGCGTCACCCTCTGGACGCGCGTCAATCCCACCCGCCGCGACAGCGAGCCCACAGCCGCCACCGACGACGCGACCCCGCGCAAGCACGTCCCCCTGGGCACGGCATTGCGCATCCCCGGGGTGCCGCTGATCCTCGGCGCCTTCTTTGCCTACTGCGCAGTCGAGTCCACCGCGATCCTGTGGGCGTCCACCTATCTGGTCACCGATCGCGGCGTGGACGCCGCGACCGCCGCCGCGTTCGCCTCGCTCTTCCTCCTGGGCATCACCGGGGGACGGTTCCTGGCCGGATTCGTCGCCGACCGGATCGGCGACCGCCTGCTCATCCGCGGCGGCTTCATCACCGTCGCGGTGGGCGTCGCGCTGATCGCGCTGCCGCTCCCCACGGACGTGTTCGCCCTGGCAGGCCTGGTTCTCGCCGGGCTCGGCAGCGCCCCCATCTATCCGGCGATCATCCACTCCACGCCGGTGAACTTCGGACGCCGCAACTCGCAGGCGATCATCGGCATCCAGATGGCGGCCGCGTACACCGGCTCGACCCTGGCGCCTCCGGTGTTCGGCGCCCTGTCGTCGTGGGTCGGCATGTGGACCTTCCCGCTCTTCCTCGCCGGCCTCGTGGCGTTGGGCCTGGTCATGTCCGAGCGCCTCAACCGCCGCATCGCGGCCGGGAGCGCCGCTGTCGAGGCCGACGCCACGTCACCCGCCTGACGCGAACCTCCACGCTCGCAGGGTGACCCGACCCCCGCATCGTCCCGTCAGCGCAACCCGTCCCATTCGGGCCCACCGAACAGGGTGCGCGCGGCGCGCCCCCACAGGTCCGCCATGGACTCGTCCGGGTCGGTGAGCGACTGCAGCTCGACGCCGTCCATCTCGCAGAAGGCGGTGCGCAGCAGGTCGTCGAACGCCGCGGGATCCTCGAAGCGAGGGGGCAACCGCCACTGCACCGTCCTCATCGCCTCGAGCAGCCGCTGGTGGCGGCGCGCGTAATACGCGTGGGCGGGATGCGAAGGGTCGTGCGCCTCCACGGCGAGCCGCACGAACAGCGTGACGAGCTCGGGCCGCGCGACGTTCTCGGCGATGGTGGTCGCCAGGAAGGCGGGCAGGCTGAGGCGCCCCTCCGCATCGGGGGCTCCTGCGGCGCGCAGGCGCGCCGCGATCGAGGCGTCGTCCGCGAAGTCGTCGTAGTAGGTCTCGATGATCAGGGCGAGCAGGTCGTCCCTGCTGCGCACGTGGTGGTTGAGGCCGGGGAGGGTGAGCCCGACCGCGTCGGCGACCGTCTGCATCGACACGCCGTACGACCCGTAGCGGGCGACCAGCTCCGCGCCCTTCTCGGCGATCTGCCGTCGCCGCGCGTCGACGGACATGCGCGTGCGCGTGTGGATCGGCGTCGTCGAGGTCACGCGCACATTGTGGCACGCGCGCACGTCGCGGCTCGCGAAAGAATTTGACACCTGTCTATGGGTTACCGTATATCTCTCAAGTAAGAGGTAGCGCGACGCCGCGCATGCCACAGGTCAAAGGAGATCCTTCGTGTCTCAGCAGGTCGCCGCTCCGGCGCAGGCCCACGGTCCGGTGCGGATCAGCCGCATCCAGTCGATCCGCTACTCCAGCGCGTTCTTCGTCTTCTCGCTGTGCTGGATGCTCGCCCTGTCGATCATCGCCGCGGTGCTCCTCCCGCAGCGCCTCACCGAGATCGCCCCGGACGACAAGGTCGCGATCGCGGGCATCCTCAACTCCGCGACCGCGCTCGTGTCGCTCGTGTCCAACCTGGTGGTCGGCAACCTGTCCGACCGCACCCGGTCCATCTTCGGCCGTCGCACCCCGTGGATCGCGACCGGTGGCCTGCTGGGCGGCGTCAGCCTCTTCGCCATCGGGATCCTGCCGAGCGCGTGGGCCATCGGCGTCGCGTACTGCCTCGCGATGATCGGCCTCAACATGATGATCGCCCCCGCGATCGCGGCACTGTCGGACCGCGTCCCCGAGACGTCGCGCGGCACCATGTCCGCGTTCTTCGCGGCGGGCACGCTCGCCGGAAACGCCCTCGGCACCCTGATCGGCGCGCAGTTCATCACGATGCAGATGCCCGGCTTCATCCTGTCCGGCGTGGTGATGGCGGTGGCCGGCATCGCGACCGTGATCCTGTGGCCCAAGGAGCCCTCCTCGAAGGACCTCCCCAAGGCGAGTTCGGACCTGCGCTCGATCCTCACGTCCTTCCGGCCGCCCCGCAACGCGCCCGACTTCTGGAACGCGTTCATCGGCCGCTCGCTGCTGATCTTCAGCTACTACATGATCCTCAACTACCAGCTGTACATCCTGCAGGACTACATCGGCCTGTCCACCGAGGACTCCGCCGCGACCATCTCCACCATGTCGCTGGTCCTGCTCGTGGTCTCGGCCGTCTCGGCGCTGACCGCGGGACCCATCTCCGACAAGATCGGCCGCCGCAAGGTCCCCGTCGTGGCCGCCAGCATCCTGCTCGCGATCGGCTACGCGCTGCCGTGGATCATGCACAACGCGTGGGGCATGATCCTGTTCGCTGCGATCGGCGGATTCGGATACGGGATGTACGGCTCGGTCGACCAGGCGCTCAACGTCGACGTCCTGCCCAACGCGGAGGAGGCGGGCAAGGACCTCGGCATCCTCAACATGGCCACCACCCTCGGCCAGATGGTCGGACCCATCGCGACCTCGATCATCGTGACGGCCATCGGCGGCTACAGCGCGGTGTTCCCGATCGCGATCGGGCTCGTGGTCGCCGCCTGCGTCTTCATCATGCGGATCCGCTCCGTCCGCTGACGGCCCGACCCGCGCTCACCGACAACCTCGCAAGGACCCGTCATGGCCGTCACGATCGACCCCACCAAGACCATCGCCACCATCCGCCCGGCGCTGCACGGGCAGTTCATCGAGTACCTCGGCGAGTGCATCGACGGCGGGATCTGGGTGGGCCCCGGCTCCGACATCCCCCACACGGACGGCATCCGCCAGGGCGTCCTCGACGCCCTCAACGAGCTCGAGCCGCCCGTGCTCCGCTGGCCCGGCGGCTGCTACGCCGACACGTATCACTGGCGCGACGGCATCGGCCCCCGCGACCAGCGTCCCACCACGTTCAACGAGAACTTCGGCACCTACGAGCTCGACGACCACGCTTTCGGGACCGACGAGTACCTGCGCCTGTGCGAGGCGATCGGCGCGCAGCCGTGGATCAACGTCAACATGATGACGGGCACCGTCGCGGAGGCACGCGACTGGATGGAGTACTGCAACCGCTCCTCCGGCACGGAGCTCGCGGATCTGCGCGCGGCCCACGGCCACCCGGCGCCGTACGGCGTCCAGCTGTGGGGCATCGGCAACGAGCCCTGGGGCGGCGGCGGGACCATGACGGCACCGGGCTACGTCGCGGCGTACCGCGCCTTCGCCTCGGCGATGCCGCGCTTCACGGGATCGGTCTTCGAGACCCCGCAGACCTACGCGATCGCGAGCGGCCCCGACGGCAACAAGCCTCGCGAGCGCGTCGCGTGGACCCGGGACTTCTTCCGTGCGCTCAACGAGTACCGCCAGCCGCCCATCCACGGCTACGACCTGCACTTCTACAACTGGAACATCGACCACGAGGCCGACACCCCGACCGACTTCGACGAGGCCGGCTGGGACCGCGTCATCGCAGGCTGCCTCGAGCTCGAGGACGTGATCGTCGAGCAGTGGGACCTCATCCAGGAGGGGCTCGCGGGAGTGCCCCAGCCCGAGTCGACCCTGGAGCCCCGCCTCGAGAGCATCGACCTGGTCGTCGGCGAGTGGGGCAACTGGCACCGCGACGCGTTCTTCGCGCGCCCCGCGCTCTCCCAACAGGTGACGATGCGCGACGCCATCACCACCGCGCTCACGCTCGACATCCTGCAGCGTCATGCCGACAAGATCAGCATCGCCTGCAATGCGCAGACCGTGAACGTCCTCAACTCGGTGATCCTCACCGACGGCGACGCGACCATCCGCACCCCGAACTTCGACGTGTTCATGATGTACAAGGCGCACCGCGGGGCGACCGCTCTCGCGGTCGAGCCCGTGGACGCCGCGAGCGGCGCCCACGTGTTCGCCTCCGTCGCGGAGGACGGGACGATGCTGGTGAACCTCACCAACCCGTCGATGACCACGGCGGCGGACGTGGTTCTCGAGTTCCCTTCCCCGATGCGTCTCGACCGCCGTCAGACGCTGGCAGCGGACTCGCCCACGGCGCACAACACGGCCGCCGCTCCCGACGCGGTGCGGCGAGTCGCCGAGGCGCTCTCGGGCGAGGCCTCCCCCTCGCACACCGTTCACCTCCCCGCGGGATCGATCACGGTGCTGCGCATCGGGCAGCCGTAGCCGGGCACGCACGGGGGGACGATGCGCGGCGCACCCCTGCAGTTGTCGGCACCGGAGCCTAGGGTGGCGTGATGGTCGAGGTCATCCTGTTCCATCACGCCGGCGGTCTCACCGACGGGGTGCTCGCCTTCGCCTCCGCGCTGCGCGACGCCGGACACACCGTGCACACGCCAGATCTGTTCGAGGGCCACCGCTTCGACGACGTCGCGGACGGCGTCGCCTTCGCCCAGTCCCACCCGCCGGGCACCATGGCGCGCCGCGCGGCGGAGGCGATCGCGGACCTGCCCACCCATGCGGTCTACGGCGGGATGTCGATGGGCGCGGCCCGCGCCGCCGAGTCCGTGCTTGAGAGGCCCGGCGCGCGAGGCGCGTTCTTCCTCTACGGCGCCATCGCGCCCTCGTGGTGGGACGCCGAGTGGCCCGCCGGGGTACCGTCCCAGGCCCACGTGAATGCAGGCGACCCCTGGCGCGAGGTCGAGGCCGAGGAGGAGTACGTCGCGGCCGTGCCGGACGGCGAGCTGTTCGTCTACGAGGGCCGCGGCCACCTGTTCGCCGAGCCAGGGCATCCGGACCACGACGCGGATTCCGCCGCGATGGCGCTCGACCGGGTGCTCGCGCTGCTCGGCGAGCTCTAGCGGGCGGCACGCTCAGGCCGCCATGTCCCCCGTCTCGGGCGGGTGGCCCGTGGGTCCGTAGCGCAACTGAACCGCGCCGCTCTCCCCGGTGACGGCGGGCTCGAGCAGCCGTAGCCCGGCGGGGGTGGCACCGTCGGGGAACACCTTCTTCCCCTGACCCAGCACCACCGGGTAGACCCACAGGGTCAGCACGTCGAAGAGACCCTCCGCGAGCAGCGACTGCACAAGGTCCACGCTCCCGATGACGTGCACGTCCGCGTGGCGCTCGCGCAGCGCGCGCACCTCAGGCACAAGATCGGCCCCCACGCGCGAGGACCCGCGCCACGCGAGATCCCGCTCGGACCGGCTCGCGACGTACTTGGGCACCTCCGCGAACTTGCTGCCGATCGCACCCTCGGGGCCCGTCTCGTGATGCGGCCAGTACGCCGCGAAGATGTCATAGGTGCGCCGCCCGAGCAGCAGCGCGTCCATCGACGCGATGCCGGCCATCACGCTGTCCCCGACCATCGCGTCCATCAGCGGCGCCTGCCACCCGCCGAAAGGGAACCATCCCGAGGTGTCCTCCTCCGGCCCGCCCGGCGCCTGGCAGACACCGTCGAGCGTGGTGAACAGGTCGATGCTGATGCGGCCCATGACGGCTCCTTCGGCTCGAGTGAGCACCCCCACGGTCGAGCATAGGCACGTCGCCCGCCGCCGCCCATCCGGAGGCCGCTAGGCTCCGAACGCCGGGCCAAGGAGGTCGCCCATGGACATCGCCGACGCCGCGTACGCCCTGCTGCTGGGCGCGGTCGCCGCGTTCAACCCGTGCGGCTTCGCGCTCCTGCCCGCGTACGTCACCGTGATCGTGACGGGCACCGCCGGGAGGGACGATGCCGCGGTCCCGCGGGCGGTCGCGCTGAGGCGGGCGCTGGGATTCGCGGCCGCGATGACCGCGGGCTTCGTGGCCGTGTTCACCGCCTTGGGCCTGCTGTTCGGGGGAGTGAGCCTGAGCCTGCAGGCGACGGTGCTGCCGGCGGTGTCCTACGTGACGGCGGTCCTGGGGGCGCTGGTCATCGCGCTGGGCGCGGTGATGATCCGCCATGGCGAGCTGCGGGGGCCGGGACTGGGCGCGCTCGGCCGAGCGTCGCACGCGCCGGGGAGGACGTTCGCGTCGCAGCTCGCGTACGGTGCGACGTTCGCGGTGGCGTCGCTCAGCTGCACCATCGGGCTGTTCCTCGTGGTGGTCACCCAGGCCCTGGCCGCAAGCGGAGCCGTCGCGACCGTCGCCCCGTTCCTCGCGTACGCGATCGGGATGGGCGCGTCGGTGGTGATCGTGTCGCTCGCCGCGGCCCTCGCGGGGAACGGCCTCGCCGCGGCGGTGCGACGGCGCACTCCCCTGCTCATGCGCGCCGGAGGAGTCCTCATGGTGCTCGCAGGCCTCTACGTCACGGTGTTCGGGCTCGCGGAGATCCTGCCGCGGTTCGGCATCCACGCGCTGGACGCGGTGCTGCTCACCACCGCGCGCTGGCAGTCGAGCATCTCGCTCGCGATCCAGTCGTGGGGAACGCCCGTGCTGGTGACGCTCGTCGCGGTGGCCGCGGTCGCCTCCGCCTGGGTGGTGCTCGCCGCTCGCCGCGCGGAGCGTGCCGCGAGCGACGTCAGGTAGCGGCGATCTTGTCGGCGTAGCCCACCAGCTCATCCGCGGTGATCCCGGCGCCGAGCGTGTACGAATCGCCCGAGTCGTCTATCACCACGATGGTCGCCTGAGTGGAGATGTCGAAGCCCTTCCAGATGGCGCCGTCGAGGTCCGCCACATGCGTGAGCGACTGCGTTCCCGTCAGCTCGACGAACTCCCGCATGTACTCCTGGTCACCCGAGAGGCCCGCCACGCCCACGATCTCGACGCCGTCCGGGAGCCGCTGCGCCGCGTCGAGGATCACGGGCGCCTCCGCCACGCAGGTGGGGCACCACGGCGCCCAGAACCACAGGATGACGTCCGTGTTGTCGATGCTCGCGCCCTCGAAGGTGCCGCCGTCGACGGTGGCCGCGGTGAAGTCGAACGCGGGCCCGACGGCGGGCTCCGCCGTGGCTGCCGTCCCTGTCGGCACGGGTGTCGCCCTCGCGGTCTCGACCACGGCTGCAGGGGACGATGCGGCAGCCGGGACCACCGCATCGTCCCCCTGGCCGGATGAGCACCCCACCAGGGTCAACCCGCCCGCGATCGCCAGCACCGTCGCTCCTCGCATGCGCCCATCCTTCCTCAGCCGTCCGCGCGAGGCGTTCGGAGCCCGGCGCGCGGCGGATGGGTCGCGCGCGCTCAGAACTCGGTGTGCCCCAGCAGCAGGTCGGGCGCGAAGCGCAGCACAGGCTCCACGGCGGTGTCCAGCTCGAGCACGGTGACGCGCGCGACCCCGTCCGCGACCAGCGGCGCCGGCACCACGAGCGAGCGCTGCGGGCCGCGACGCCAGTACCGTCCCAGGCACAGCCCGTTGACCCAGACGAGGCCCTTGCCGAGCCCGCCGCAGTCGATCACCAGATCGCCGGGAGAGGTCACGGCGACGGTCGCGCGGTAGATCGCGGCACCGGCCTCGAGCGCGACGGGGCCGCGCCCGTCGACCCACGCCTCGAGACCGTGGAGGTCGACGGCGGTCGACCTCCAGCCCGTCACCGGCGCGCCGTCCAGCGTCACCGGCCCCATCACGCCCTTCGGCTCCCCGATCCGCGGACCGTAGTTCACCCGGCCCTGGTCCTCGACCACGAGCGTGAGCTCGCCGTCGCCGCGAGGCAGCACCAGCGCCTCGTCGTGCGCGTCACGCGCGAGCACCCCGACGGGCGCGCCGTCGAGCAGCACGTGCACGCGGTCACGGACCTCGCCCACGTGCAGCACGGCGGGCGCGGGCCCGCCGTTCAGGCGGGCCCGTTGCACGAGGAGCCCCCGGTAGATCCCGAGCGCCTCGAACGTGGGCGCGGTCTCGGAGGCGACCCAGCCGCCCCGCTCGTCCGCGAACTCGCGCAACGAACCCGCGTAGGCGAGCGGCGCATCGTCCGGCACCACCACGCCCGCACCGGCCTCCACCAGGGACGATGCGTCGGGCACCTCCGCGTACCGTGTGATCACCTCGCGGAACGCCCAGAACTTCTCGGTGGGGCGGCCGAGCTCGTCCAATGGCGAGTCGTAGTCGTACGAGGTGACGGTGGGCTGATAGACGCCCTTGTCGTTGGCGCCGTTCGTGAGCCCGAAGTTGGTGCCGCCGTGGAACATGTACACGTTCACGGACGCCCCGGCAGCCAGCAGCGCGTCGAGCGCCTCCGCCGACGCGGCCGCCGAGGTGGTGTGGTGATGGGCGCCCCAGTGGTCGAACCACCCGCACCAGAACTCCGAGCACATGAGAGGTCCCGTGGGCTGGTGCGCGCGCAGCGTCGCCAGGCGCGACTCGACCTGGCCGCCGAAGGACCCGGTGGCGTGCAGCTCGGGGATGTTGCCGCGCTCGAGCATCCCGTCGGCCGGCTGGTCGACGGTGAGCAGCGGGACGGTCACGCCGGCGGCGCGGAAGCGGGCGGTGAGCCAGCGCAGGTGCTCGGCGCGCTCGGCGGGGTCGACCACGTCGTACGCGCCGTACTCGTTCTCGACCTGCATGAGCACCACGGGGCCGCCGCGGTCGGCCTGCAGCGGGACCACGCGGGCGAGGACCTGGTCGAGGAAGCGGCCCACGGCAGCGGTGTAGCCGGGCTCGGTCGAGCGGATCCGCACGCCGTCGATGTCGAACAGCCAGCCCGGCAGGCCGCCGCCGTCCCACTCCGCGCAGATGTACGGCCCCGGCCGCACGATCGCGTGCATCCCCTCGGCCTGCACCTCGCGCAGGAACCGCTCGAGGTCCAGCCCGCCGTCGAACCGCCACTCGCCCGGAGCGGGCTCGTGCTGGTTCCACGGCACGTACGTCTCGATGGTGTTGAGGCCCATGAGGCGCGCCTTGCGGATGCGGTCGCTCCACAGGTCCGGGTGCACCCGGAAGTAGTGCAGCGCGCCGGACAGGATCCGGTGCGGACGGCCGTCCAGCAGGAATTCGTGGTCGCCGATCGCGAAGGCGGTCATGTCGGTGTTCCTCTCCGTCGACGGCATGGCCGTCCCGCGACGCGCCGCCCCAAGGGGGGAGGCGGCGCGCCGCGCCTCAGCACGTCAGCGCAGCACGCCCTGGAAGCCGAACGTGAAGCTCAGCTCCCCGGCCGGGACCCGGTACTCGGGGTGCGTCATGGCGCCCCAGGACTGGTCGCCGCCCGCGCCGCGACGCGCGAGCGCCGGCCGCAGGATGGTGCGATGGATGGGCGGCAGCTCGTTGGCGTGCAGCGCGTTCTCGATCTCGAAAGGCGTCCACGGCAGCGCGGACAGCTCCATGCCCTCGGCGCAGTCGAGACGGATCCCGAAGCCCGCGTCGTCGAGCACCTCCGCCCACCGCACGCCGGTGTGGTTGCCGGACTCCTGCGGCCGCATGTAGGTGGTGAGCTGCGTGCGGACGTCGCCGTCCCACACGCCCAACCGCGCGCCGCCCCGCCTGTCCACGTAGGACTCCGCGGGACCCTCGCCGTACCAGCGAAGCCTGTGCAGGTCCGCGTCGAGCGTGAACAGCATGCCGAACTCGGGGACGTCGGGCAGGCCCTCGCCGGGCCTCAGCGTCACCGTCGTCTCGACACGGCCGTCGCCGTCGACCACGTAGGAGACGTCCACCTCGCTCGGCGGCACCGTCGGCAGCTCGTACCCGAACGTCACCTCGACCGTCGCCTCGTGCCGGGTCACGCGCGGCTTCTCGAAACCCGCGCGTGGCTTGCGGTAGCGGCTCGCGAGCTGCCACTGTCCGTCGCGGAACGGCATCTGCCAGCCGCGCTCGTTGGAGGTGGGCGCATGCCAGAAGTTCGGCATGGGCGGCTCTCGGCGCAGCAGCTCGCGGCCACCGGCGCTGGTGCGGCCGTACGTGTACGACATGAGCACGCCGTACAGCCGCGAGAACGTCACCGAGAAGTGCGGCCCATGCACGCCGATGTTGTGCGTGCTCTCGACCACCCGCGGCGCGGGGGACGATGCCCGGCCCGGCTTCGCAGCGGCCGTCGCCTCGACCGTCACGACCTCCTGCTCCCAGCCGACCGCGTAGCCGGCCGGCGCCCACGTGGTGGCACGCCGCAGCCGGTACGCGACATCGACCGTGTACTCGCCGGCGGCCTCCGGGAGGCTGAACGGGAGCGGGTACGTGACCGACGCCTGGGGCGCCACGTCGATGTCGAGGGTCTCCTCCGCGAGCGTCACGCCCTCGCGGGCGAGCGTCACCACGGCCTCGACGTCGTCGGTGCCGGTGAACAGCCGGCGGCTGCGGATCTCGATCCCGTCGCGCGAGATCGCCGTCCGGAACGGCTGGTAGAGGTAGCGGACCTCCTGGTACGCGGGCGTGGGCGTGCGGTCGGCGAACACGATGCCGTTCGCGCTGAACTCGCCGTCGTGCGGCGCCTCCTGATGGTCGCCTCCGTAGCCCTGGTAGGCGCGGCCGTAGCGGTCCGTCATCGGGAGCGTCTGGTCGACGAAGTCCCAGATGAAGCCTCCCTGGAACAGCGGCTCGCGCTCGGTGAGGTCGAGGTACTTGTCGACCGCGCCGAACGAGTTGCCCATCGAGTGGGCGTACTCGCACAGGATGAACGGCTTGTCGCGGTGCTCCTTGAGGTGCGCCTCGACGTCGGCCGCGAACGTGTACATCTGGCTCGTGATGTCCGTGGTCTCCGGATAGCGCGGATCCCAGTGGACGCCCTCGTAGTGCACGGGACGCGTGGGGTCCGTGGCGCGGAACCAGTCGGAGACCTCGAGCAGCACGGAGCCGCCGAAGGACTCGTTGCCGAGCGACCAGATGATGACGCTCGCGTGGTTCTTGTCGCGCTCGAGCATGCTCGCGGCGCGGTCGAGCAGGGCGGGCTTCCACTCCTGCCGGTCGCCCGGCAGCGCCTGCTCGACGGTGAGCTCGCCGGCGATGACCCTGTCCCACATGGCGTGGGTCTCGAGGTTCATCTCGTCGATCACGTACAGCCCGTACCGGTCGGCGAGCTCGTAGAACGCGCTCGAGTTGGGATAGTGGCTGGTGCGGACGGCGTTGCAGCCGGCTCGCTTGATGATCTGGAGGTCGGCCTCGATCTCGGCGGCGGTCATGACGCGGCCGCGGGCGCCGAACTCGTGACGGTTGACGCCGTCGAAGACCACGCGCTGGCCGTTGACCGTGATGATCGCGTCGCGGATCTCGACGCGGCGGACGCCCACGCGTTGCGGGATCACCTCGGTGATGTTCCCGTCGGCGTCGAGCACCTCGACGACGAGCTCGTACAGGTGCGGGTCCTCGGCGCTCCACAGGCGGGGCGCGTCGAGCTGGATGGCCAGCCGCCCGTCCCCCGCGGGGGAGAGGTGACCCACCCCGACGAGGTGCGCACGCATCGTCCCCTCGCCCGCGAGCGCCACGTCGACGGCGACCTCGGCGGTGCCCAGGTCCTCGGTGACGGAGGTGTGGACGTGCAGGTCCTCCGCGTGAACCGCGGGACGCCGGTACAGGGTGACGTCGCGGAACAGGCCATGGAAGCGGAAGAAGTCCTGGTCCTCGAGCCACGACGCGGCCGTCCACTTGAACACCTGGACCGCGAGGCGGTTGACGCCGTCGACCAGGTGCGCGGTGAGGTCGAACTCGGACGGGGTGAACGAGTCCGTCGCCCAGCCGACATAGGCGCCGTTGAGCCACACCGCGATGCCGCTCTCCGCACCGTGGAAGGTGACGGACAGGGTCTCGCCGGCCGCGAGGGGCGTGTCGAGGGTGAAGTCCTTGACGTAGCTCGCGACGGGGTTCCAGCGGGTGGGCACCTGTCCCGGCTCGAGGTCCTCGAGGCCGTCCCACGGGTACTGCACGTTGACGTACTGCGGACGGTCGTAGCCGTGCATCTGCAGGTGGCCGGGCACGGGGATGTCGTCCCAGCCGTCCAGGTCCGTCGCCGGATCCTGGAAGCCGAGCAGCGTCATCGCGACGTTCTTGGCGTGATGCACCTTCCACAGTCCGTTGAGGCTCTGCTCGAAGCTGCTGAGGCCGGTCGCCGCCTCCGCGCCGTCCACGAACCACCGGTGGTCGCTGTGGGCGACGCGCCGGTGCTCGTGGACGAACGTGGGGTCGGTGATCCGGGAGGGATCGAATGTCACTTGACCACTCCGGTGAAGCCTGCGACGAAGGAGCGCTGCAGGACGAAGAAGATGACGATGGTGGGCAGGGAGGCGATGAGGACCGCGAGCATGAGCGCGCCGTAGTCGATCACGTAGCCGCCCGTGAAGTTCGAGATCAGCATGGGCATGGTCTGGTAGTCGCTGTTGACCAGGATGACCTTGGGCCAAAGGAAGTTGTTCCACGCCGCCATGAACGTGATCACCGCCGCTGCCGCGTAGGTGGGTCGCATGGTGGGCACGAACATCTTCCAGAAGATCGAGAACTCCTTGAGGCCGTCCATGCGGGCCGCCTCGATGATCTCGTGCGGGAAGCTGCGGGCCGACTGCCGGAACAGCAGGATCAGCAGCGGCGTCGCGATCACCGGGAGGACCACGGCGAACGCCGAGTTGACCATGCCGAGGTCCGCGAACAGCTGGAACAGCGGGATCATCGTCGCCGCGAACGGGATCATCATCGCCAGCATGAGGACCCACATGAGGCGGTCCTTGTTGGGCGAGTGGTAGACCTCGAAGCCGTAGCCCGCGATCGAGCTGACCACCAGCGCGAGCACCGTGGTGAGGACCGCGTTGACCGTCGAGTGGTACATCGCGGCGCCCACGTCCTGGAACTCGGTGAGCGACTGCCAGTTGGCGAGCAGGTTGGTGCCCGGGAGCATGCTCGAGGCGAGCACGTCCTGGCTGGTGTTGGTCGCGGACACCACCATGAAGTAGAGGGGTCCGACCGACAGCAGCGCGACGATGCTGAGGAACGCGTACTTGGGAACCTCGCGGAGCTTGCTAGTCACGCTTGTCACCCACCTTCATCTGGATGGCGGCCAGGATCGCGACCATGACGAGGATCACGTAGGACAGGGCCGCGCCGTACCCGAAGTTCGGGTTGTTCACGAACGAGACCTCGTACAGGTAGTGCGACATCGTCATGGTGGTGTTGGCCGGTCCGCCACGGGTGAGGTTGAACGACTCGTCGAACAGCTGCAGGGTGCCGTTGGTGGACATGATCACCGTGAGCAGGATCATCGGCTTGAGCTGCGGGACCGTGACGGAGAAGAAGGTGCGGATGGGTCCCGCGCCGTCCATCTTCGCGGCCTCGAGCGTGGTCGGGTCGATGTTCTGCAGGCCGGCCAGGTAGAAGATCATGTTGTAGCCGGTCCAGCGCCACAGCAGGCCCAGGATGATGACCATGCGGGCGGTGTCCGTGTTGCCCAGCCAGTTGACCGGGCCGTCTATCAGGTGCAACGCGAGGAGCCAGTCGTTGACCAGCCCGTCGGTGGCGAAGATGGTGCGGAACACCAGCGAGTAGGACACGAGCGAGATCGCGGCCGGAAGGAAGATCGCGGTGCGCCAGAAGCCCTTGAACTTGAGGCGCGGGTTGTTGAGGATGTTCGCGAGCACCAGCGCGGTCACCAGCATCAGCGGCACCTGGATGGCCAGGTACAGGAGCGTGGTGCCGACGGTCATCTTGAAGATCTCGTCGCTCAGCATCCGCTCGTAGTTGAACCACAGCGGGTCGGCGAAGTCGAGCGCGGAGCCGCGACCCGTCTTGAACGACAGGATGAGCGCCTGGAACATCGGCCAGAACATCATGATGCCGATGAGCACGGCCGCCGGGAGCAGGAATGCCCAGCCGGTCAGGCTGCGGCGGCGAGCCGCCGGGGAGGGCTTGATCTTGGGGCCCTTGGACTTCTTCTTGGGGGTGCGGTCGGGGACCACCACCGGGGTCATCGTTGACACGGTTCTCTCCCTGATCTGATCAGTGCGGGAGGGGGCCGGCCGGAACCGGCCCCCTCCCCATCCGAGATGGTGTCAGTTCATCGCGAATTCGACGGTGGACTGAGCCTCGCCGAGCGCGGTGGCCGGGTCGGCACCGCCCATGATCTGGGTGATGGCGGCACCCACCGCGTCACGCGCCTCGTAGTAGTAGGCGCCGGTGTTGTTCGCCGGCACGCCCGCCGCGAAGGACAGGACGTCCGCGTAGATCGCCTGGCCGCCGAAGAACTCCTGCGGCTCCGAGTAGACCTCGGAGTCACCGGCCGGGAGCCAGTTCGCCACGGCGCCCGCACCGGGGAGGATCGTGTCGTAGAGCTCGGTCGAGCCGGCGAACGTCGCGGACAGGAAGTCCTCGGCGAGCGCCACGTCGGCGTTCGAGCTCACGGCCCACGAGGAGCCGCCGTTGGCGGAGTAGTGGGTCGCGCCGTCGATGCCGTCGACTGCGGGAAGGTCGGTCACGCCCCACAGGCCCGACTGGTCCTCAGCGGTCTGGATGGAGCCGGAGATCCACACGCCGTTGATGGTGCTCGCCACGTTGCCGTTGACGATCGACGCGATGTACTCGTCCCACGAGTTGACCTCGAGGTAGATCCCCTTCTCGACCATCTCGGAGTAGAGGTCGATCGAGGCCGCGAGCGCCGCGTTGTCGGTGATGGTCGGGTTGCCCTGGTCGTCGAAGAGGCTCTGGCCCGCCGACTGCAGCATCATGAGGATCGTGTCGGGCTCGCCCGCGATGCCGGAGAGCATCGGCTTGCCCGTCTTCTCGAGCACCTGCTCGCCCAGGGCGATGTACTCGTCCCACGTGATGTCGGTGAAGTCGTCCAGCGTGAGGCCGGCCTCCTCGAGGATGTCGGTGCGCATCGCGTTGATCGCGGTGCCCGCGTCGAACGGCACGCCGTAGTTCATCCCGTCGACGGTCGAGTAGGCGGTGACGCCCTCGGGGAACTCGTCGAACGCGACGCCCGAGTCCGTGATGTCGGTGAACAGGTCCGGGTAGTTGATGACGTTCTTCTGGAACGCGTTGTTCTGCATGAGGAAGATGTCGGGCAGCTCGCCGAACTCCTGCGACTGCGCGAGGGTGGTGAGCTTGGTCTGCAGGTCCTCCCACGTGACCTCCTGGATGTCCAGGGTGAAGTCGGGGTGGTCGGCCTGGTAGACCTTCTCCGCCTCCTGCAGCGCGTAGATGTTGAACGCGGGGTCCCACGCCCACACGGTGAGCGAGTTGCCCATGGCCTCGCCGTCGCCGCTGGCGCCGCCCGAGGCGTCGTCGGTCGAGCCGCCCGAGGAGCAGGCGGCGAGGGAGAGTGCGAAAGTGGCCGTGGCCGCGAGGGCCATTCCGGTCCGGAGCTTCTTCATTGAGGTCCATCCTTCTGTTCGGCACGCGCCCGGCGTACCGGGCGCACCACGTCGAACGCCCACCGGGTCAAACCGCCCCCTCGAGCACGGATCCGTCAACGCCGACGTCCCTCGATGAACCGACGTCGTTGCCGTCCCGCACTCCCCGATCAGGGGACTGTTTAGGTGAACATAGCAAGTGGATCGTCCATCGCCAACCATCGGTTTGTCACGATGCGGTAACGGCACTCATGCGCGGTTGTGAGCGTGCACAGCAGAATGGCTACGTCAACATCCCGCGAGAGCCGCGAAGGGGCTACACTCCGGCGCATGGCGGGCAATGGAGCGCGTGGGGTCCGGAAGACCGGACCTTCGATCGGTGATGTGGCGCGGCTGGCGGGCGTGTCGGCGCAGACGGTGTCGCGCGTGTCCACCGGCAGGGAGGTGGTCGCGCCGGACACCCGGGAACGGGTGCTGCGGGCGATGGAGCAGCTGGGCTATTCGCCGAATCGCGCCGCCCGCGCGCTCCGCGACGGCCGTTACGGAAGCATCGGCCTGCTGGCCCACCGGTTCGACCGCACCGGCGAGGCGCTCACCACGGACGCCGTGCTGCGGGCCGCCGAGGATCAGGGCTACAGCGTGTCGCTCATCACGGTGCACGACGCCGAGTCGGACAAGTGGGAGCCCGCCGCGCGGCGGCTGGCGGATCAGACCGTCGACGGGCTCATCATCATGCGCGCGGAGGGCGGCCCGGGCGACAGCTTCGCGATGCGCCCGACCATGCCCGTCGCGGTCTCCGACTCGCGCCCGCACGGGCGGTTCCCGCGCGTCGCGAGCAACGAGTTCGGCAGCGCACGCGAGGCGGTGTGGCACCTGCTCGACCTCGGGCATCGCACCGTGCATCACCTGGGCGGTCCCGAGGGTTCGGAGCCCTCGCGATTGCGGGCCGCGGGCTGGCGCGCGGCGCTCCTCGAGGCGGGGATCGCGCCGCCCGCGCCGATCCACGCGGACTGGACAGCGGAGGCGGGACACGCGGTGGGACGCGCGCTCGCCGACGACCCGGACGTGACCGCCGTGTTCTGCGCGAACGACGAGATGGCGCTCGGCCTGATCCTCGCGTTCCACGAGGCGGGGAAGGTGGTCCCGCGCGACGTGTCGGTGGTCGGCTACGACGGGATCGCGCTGAGCCGATTCTCCGTGCCGCCGCTCACGACCGTGCAGCAGGACTTCCCGCGCATCGGGGCCGAGCTGGTGCGGATGGTGCTCAGCCAGATCGGCGCGCCCCGGCCCTTCGAGGTCGCGGACGTGGTGGTGCCCTCCGAGCTCGTGGTGAGGAGCACCACCGCGCCCGCACCCGCGCGCTGAGCGCGGTCTACAGGTCGCGCGCCATGTCCGTGAAGTGGGCGTAGTCCTTGCGGAACGCGACCTCGATGGTGTCCGTGGGTCCCGCGCGGTGCTTCGCGACGATGAAGTCCGCCTCGCCGGGACGGTTCTCGCGGTCGTAGACGTCCTCGCGGTGCAGGAGGATGACGATGTCCGCGTCCTGCTCGATGGCGCCGGACTCGCGCATGTCGGACAGCATGGGCTTCTTGTCGCCGCGCTGCTCGGAGCCACGGTTCAGCTGCGAGATCGCGATGACGGGCGCCTCGACCTCCTTCGCGAGGAGCTTGAGGGCTCGCGAGAACTCGGAGACCTCCTGCTGGCGCGACTCGACTTTGCGGCCGGAGGACATCAGCTGGAGGTAGTCGACGACGATCAGCTTGAGGTCGTGCTGCTGCTTGAGGCGGCGGCACTTCGCGCGGATCTCCATGAGCGACATGTTGGGGCTGTCGTCGATGAACAGCGGCGCCTTCGCGACGGACGCCGCGGTCTGGGCGAGGCGCTCCCAGTCGTTCGGACCCATGGGGCCCTTGGTGAGGCTCGACAGCTTGACGCTCGCCTCCGCGGAGAGCATGCGCTTGGTGATCTCCTCGCGGCTCATCTCGAGCGAGAAGATGACGGCGGTCTTGTTGTGCTTGATGGCGCAGCTGCGCGCGATGTCGAGGCCGAGCGTCGACTTTCCGACGGCAGGGCGCGCCGCGATGACCACCATCTGGCCGGGCTGCAGGCCACCCGTGAGGTCGTCGAGGTCGCGGAAGCCCGTGGGGACGCCGCGCAGGGAGCCGTCGCGGTTCGAGGCGGCGTCGACCTCCTCGAGGGTGCGCTCCATGACCTCGCCGATGGCGAGGTAGTCCTCGGAGTTGCGGCGCTCCGTCACGGCGAAGATCTCGGAGGACGCGGCGTCGACGATCGCGTCGACCTCGGCGCCCTCGCCGTCGTAGCCGAGGTTGGCGATGCGCGTGCCCGCCTCGACCAGCTTGCGGAGGATCGCCTGCTCGCGGACGATGCGCGCGTAGTAGCCGGCGGATGCCGCGGACGGCACCATCGCGATGAGCGTGTGGAGGTACTCGGCGCCTCCGATGCGCGACAGCTCGCCCTGGCGCTGGAGCTCAGCGCTCACGGTGAGCGCGTCGACCGGGTCGCCGGCGTTGTAGAGCTTCACCGCGACGTCGAAGACGGTCTCGTGGGCAGGCTTGTAGAAGTCGTCCCCGCGGACCGCCTCGATGACGTCCGCCATGGCGTCCTTGGACAGCATCATGGCGCCCAGGACGCTCTGCTCGGCCTCGAGGTTCTGCGGGGGCAGGCGGTCGAAGCTGTTGCGCGGACCGGGATCCGATCCGTACGCCGCCTCGAGCTCGTCGACGGACATGTCGCTCCTCTCCGTCAGGTCCCACCCAGTGTCTCGCCGGCCTCCGACAGCCGGTCAGACTCGCGAATGTAGGGCCCCGCGCGGCCCCCGCCAAATCGAGATCGGGCGCGCCTGGGGACGGGTCGTGGAGAACCTGGGGAGAACCGTGGATGACCCGGGGATGGCCGTGGACAGCCACGCGTGCGCCATGTGGACAAGGATGTGGATGACTCGCAACTCAGTCGAAATATGCGGCTTTTATCTGGGCTTTCACCCGAAGGGTCGCTGTGGACAACTCAGTCGCGAAACTCCCGGGCGTGTCGCACGTGGGCGTGTCGCGCTCCGGGGTGCCGAAATGTCCGAGTATGCGGGGTCGCGGTCCGCGGGACGTCCGGCGACCACCCCCGGACGCACGACGAAGGCCCGGCTCCCGCGGAGCGGGAACCGGGCCTCCACAGAGTCGCGAGACTACTTCGCGGCGACCACCTGGACGGTGACGTTCGCGGCCACGTCCGAGTGAAGGGTGACCTTCACCTGGTACTCGCCGAGCGCCTTGATGGGCTGGGCGACGTGGATGCGACGCTTGTCGACCGTCGCGCGGCCGCCGATGGCGGCTGCGATCTCGGCGGGCGACACGGCGCCGAAGAGACGACCGGACTCGCCGGCCTTCACCTCGACGACGACCGGGGCGGCCTGCAGCGCGTCACGCGCGGCCTGGGCACCCTCGATGGTCGCGATCTCCTTGGCGCGCTGCGCCTTGCGGAGACCGTCGATCTGCTTCTCCGCACCGGCCGACCACGGGGTGGCCAGCTTGCGGGGAACCAGGTAGTTGCGGGCGTAACCGTCCTTGACGTCGACGACGTCGCCGGCGATGCCGAGGCCGGAGACCTCGTGGGTCAGGATGACCTTAGCCATGTGGGATCCCCCCGATCAGCGGCCGGAGCCGGAGTAGGGGAGGAGCGCCATCTCGCGCGCGACCTTGATCGCGCGCGCGATCTCGCGCTGCTCCTGGACGGTGACACCGGTGACGCGGCGCGAACGGATCTTGCCGCGGTCGGAGATGAACTTGCGAAGCAGCGCGGTGTCCTTGTAGTCAACCTTGTCGACCTTGGCGGCCTTGAGCGGGTTGACCTTCTTGCGCGGCTTGCGGATGTCGTGCTTAGCCATGTGAAGACTCCTGAGTGAAAAAGTACCGATCAGAACGGCGGCTCGTCCGACGCCGGGGCGGTCGCCCACGGGTCGTTCGAGGAGCCGCCGGCCGGCGAGCCGCTGTAGCCACCGCCGGAGTTGCCGCCGCCGAAGCCGCCACCGCCGCCGCCGCCGAACCCGCCGCCCTGGCCGCCGCGCTGCGTGCGCGTGACCTTGGCGGTGGAGTAGCGGAGCGAGGGGCCGACCTCGTCGACCTGCATCTCCATGACGGAGCGCTTCTCGCCGTTCGCCTCCCACGAGCGCGACACGAGACGGCCGGTCACGATCACGCGCATGCCCTTGGTGAGGGACTCTGCGACGTTCTCGGCGGCCTCACGCCACAGGGAGCAACGCATGAACAGGGTCTCGCCGTCCTTCCACTCGTTCGACTGACGGTCGAACGTGCGGGGGGTGGACGCCACCGTGAAGTTGACGACGGCCGCGCCGGAGGAGATGAAGCGAAGCTCCGGGTCTCCGGTGAGGTTGCCGACCACGGTGATCTGGGTGTCGCCTGCCATGTGTGTTCCCCTTGGTTTCGTGTATGCGCTGGTAAGAGTCGGGAGAGGCCCGGACTTAGTGAGCGTCCGGGCGGAGCAGCTTGGTGCGGAGGATGGTCTCGTTGAGACCCAGCTGGCGCTCCAGCTCCTTCGCGGTCGCGGACTCCGACGTGAAGTTGACCACGGCGTAGATGCCGTCGTTCTTCTTCTTGATCGGGTAGGCCAGGCGGCGACGGCCCCACACATCGAGCTTGTCGATGGTGCCGCTGTCGCCGGTGATGACCTGAAGGTACTTGTCGAGCGACGGGGTGACCGTGCGCTCGTCGATCTCAGGGTCGAGGATGATCATCATCTCGTACTGACGCATCTATACCCACCTCCTCTGGACTCATGCGGCCACGGACGTTCCGTGGCAGGAGGGTGATGCAGTCGCGCTCGTCCCCGCCAGGTGGCGTGAGTCGCGCGACGGTCCAGGATACCGTCCCTCGGTGACAGCGCGCCAGTAGCAGGTCCCGGCCTGGGGAGGGACGATGCACGCGTCGCCCCGGTAGGCGCCGGACCGCCGCCCCCTAGACTGGCCGGGGCTATCGCGGAGGTGTGTGTGAAGCAGGTGCTGGTCGTGGGACTCGGCGGCGACATCGGCACGTACGCGTTCCAGCGCGCGGCGCACGAGCGGTTCGGCTGGGAGTCGCTGGTGCTGGGCCCGCGCGTCACCACGTTCGGCAGGCACTCGACCCTCGCGCGCTGGGTGATCGAGCCCGACGTGTTCGGGCCGGAGACACTGCTGCGCCGCCTCGACGAGATCGCGGCGGAGCACCCCGACCACACGCTGCTCCTGTTCACCAACCTCGACTACCACGTGCGCCTGCTGGCCGAGCATCGTGACCGGCTGGACCCGCGCTGGGTGCTGCCGCTTCCCGACCTCGCGATGTTCGACGCGGTCTCCTCGAAGGTGACGTTCGCGGAGGCCTGCGACGCGGTGGGCATCCGCACGCCCCTCACCATCCCGGTGGGCTTCACGGGGGACGATGCCACGGTCGCCCCCGCGGACGCCCTCGCCCGGGTGCGGGAGGCCGGCCTCGAGTACCCGGTGATCGGCAAGCCCGCCGACTCCGCCGACTGGTTCGGCGTCGAGTTCCCCGGCAAGCAGAAGATCCACCACTTCACCTCGGAGGCGGAGATCGCGGAGGTGCTCGCGCATCTCGAGGCGCAGCGGTACCCGAGCGAGTTCCTGCTCCAGGAGTTCGTGCCCGGCGACGAGACCTGCATGCGATCGCTCACCGCGTACCGCGACTCCTCCGGCGAGGTGACGTTGGTCGCGGGCGGCCAGGTGCTGCTCGAGGAGCACACGCCGGGCACGCTCGGCATCCCGGCGGCCATCCTCACGCACGACGACCCGGAGGCCTTCGAGGCCGCGGCCCGCCTGCTCGACCACACCGGCTACCGCGGCTTCGCGAACTTCGACTACAAGGTGTCCTCCCGCACCGGCGAGAGCGTCTTCTTCGAGGTCAACCCCCGCATCGGCCGCAACAACTTCTACGTCACCGCGTCCGGCGCGAACGTGGCCGAGCTGGTCGCCCGCGACCTTCTGCCCGACACCGTCGACGGCCCCGCGCCCGCACGGACCCCCACCGACCAGGTGCTCTACTCGGTGGTGCCGTACCGGTTCCTGCTGCGCTACCTGCTCGACCCCGAGCTGAAGGCCAAGGTGAAGGCGGCGAAGCGCCGCCACGGCGTGTTCCACCCGCTGCGCTACCGGGGCGACGCGTCGCTCAAGCGCAGGCTGTGGGTCCGCGCGCTCGACCTGCGCCTGGTGCAGAAGTACCGCCAGCACTACCCGGGCCCCACGGAGAGCGGCTTCTAGGCAACGCCTCTCCACCCCGTTGATACGGGAGCGCAGAACTCCGGCCCGGGATCTGCGCCGGTGTATCAGTCACGCGATGCGGCCGCGGACCACGCCGCCGCGAGCACCGCCGCGAGCGCCGCCCCGGCCGCTCGCTAGGCTCGCTCCCATGACGATCCCCACGCCCCTCAGCGTCGAAACCGTCTCCGACGACCGCTTCCTCGAGCTCGCCCGCACCGCCGACCACCCGGTCCCGATCGAGCAGTCGCCCGCGTGGGACGCGTACGACGCCGCGGTCGAGGGTCGCGAGCACCTGGACCGCCTCGCGATCTGCGACGCCGCCGGCACGCCGGTCGCCGTGGTGAGCCTGTCCCGCTACGAGGTCCGCGGCTTCCCGTACGTCTGGGCCAAGCACGGTCCCATCCCGCTGGTCGAGCGCACGCCCGAGCACGAGAAGGCGATCCGTGACGCCCTCACCGCGGACCTCAAGACCCGCTATCCGTGGGCGACGTTCCTGCGTCTGCATGCGCGACACCCCGCGCAGGACCTGCAGGAGCTGCTCCAGACGGTCACGTTCGACCACACGGTCTACGTGGACCTCACGCCGCCCGAGGACCAGATCATGGCGTCCTTCTCCAAGCGCGGCCGCTACAAGATCCGCAAGACCCTCCAGGACGAGGCCATGACGGTCACCGAGGAGACCGGCCTGAGCGCCGAGGACTTCGAGGAGCTCTACGCGATCTACAAGGAGACCGCCGCGGGCGCCGGGTTCGGCATCTTCCCGGCGGAGATGTACCTCACCATGCTCACGGCCCTCGCGCCGCACGCCCGCATCTGGGTCGCGCGCCGTCACGACGCCGGCCCGGACGGCGACCTCACCCCCGGCCGCGCCGTCGCGTGGGTCATCGCCGTGGTCCACGAGGACGGCGGCACCGACTACTACGCGGGCAACAACCTCGAGGCGCGCGACACCAACGCCGCGCTGCGCATCAAGTGGGAGATCCTCACCACGCTCAAGGCCGAGGGCGTGCGCGAGTACGACCTCTTCGGCGTCGGCTCCGAGCGCGCGCCCCAGCTCATGGGCGTGCGCGAGTTCAAGCAGCAGTTCGGCGAGATCGTCGAGTGCGACGGCGCGTGGGACGTGCCGCTCAAGCCGCTGCGCTACCGCGCGCTGGTCGCCGCGCTCAGGCTCAAGCGGGCGGTCGCCCGCTAGCCCACCGTCCGGGGGGACGATGCGCGGGAGGCTCCCCGCGCATCGTCCCGTCGCGCGTCAGGGCCCGGCGTCGGGAGCCGCCGTCGCCGTCGGTGTCGGGGTGGGCTCCGGCGTCGGGGTGGTGACCGGAGGCTCGGTGGTCTCCGTGGGCACCGGCTCCGACGTCTTGGTCGGCTTCGGCGTGCTGGTCTTGGTGGGCTTCGGCGTGCTGGTCTCGGACGGCTCCGGCGAGGGAGACGCGGTCGCGGTGGGCGACGGGCTCGTGTTGACCGCCGTCCCGACGTCCGCGCGGGGCGGGAACTCCTCGATGGGCAGGCGGTCCAGGATCGGGCCCATCATGGACACCCAGATGTCCGTGGGCACGGAGCCGCCGGTGATCTCCGAGTAGCCGCCGAACGGCGTGATCGACTGGACCGAGCCGTCGTCACCCACCTGGTACATCGACACGATGCCGACGATCTGCGGCGTGAAGCCCGCGAACCAGGCCGAGTTGTTGTCGTTCGACGTGCCGGTCTTGCCGGCGATCGGGCGGCCGAGCTCCGCGGCCTTGTACGCGGAGCCGCCCTGGACCACCTGCTGCATCGCGTACGTGGTGTCCGCGATCACGTCCTGGGAGAAGACCCGATCCGCCTCGGTCTCGTGCTTGAACGCGACCTCGCCGTCCGGGCCGATGATCCGCTGCACCGTGTAGGTGCCCTTGGACAGGCCGCCGTCCGCGATGGTCGAGTAGGCCTGCGCCATCTGCATCGCGGTGGGCGACGCCGTGCCGAGCACGTTCGCGGCGTTGGCGTCGAGGCCCACCGTGTCCTCGGGCAGACCCGCCTTGATCGCGGTGTTCATGGTGACCTCGGGACCCACGGCCTCGTTGAGCTGCACGTAGTACGTGTTGACCGAGTTCTTCGTCGCCTCGACCATGTCGATCCAGCCGTAGTTCACGCCCGCGAAGTTGCGCACGGGGTTCTCGAAGCCCGGCAGCGTCATCGAGTCGTTCGCGAGGTACTGGGTGTCGAGCGAGAAGCCGTTGGACAGCGCGGCGATCATCGCGAACGGCTTGAAGGTCGATCCCGCCTGCGCGATGTCCTGGGTGACGGCGTTGCGCTGCACCTCGAGGTAGTCGGGCCCGCCGTACATGGCGGTGATGCCGCCGGTCCCCGCATCGACGGTGGTGGCCGCCACGCGCAGGTTGTCCGCGTGGTCCTTGGGCATCTGCTTGACGGCCTGGACCACCGCCTTCTGGTCCTGCTTCTTGAACGTGGTGACCACCTGGTAGCCACCCATCTCGAGCTCCTCCTGCGTGAGGTCGAGCGTCGCGATCGCCTCGTCGAGCGCCGCGCGGATGAGGTAGCCGGTGGTGCCGCCGTACGTGTCCGAGGACGCGTAGTCGACGGTCTCGGGGAACTCCTGCGCGTCGCGCTCGGCCTGCGAGACGAACTCGGCCTCGACCATGCCGTCGAGCACGTAGTTCCAGCGCGACTCCGCCTTGTCGGGGTCGAGGCGCGGGTCCCAGGCGCTGGGCGCCGGGATGATGCCGGCGAGCATCGCCGCCTCGGACAGGGTGAGGTCCTCGGCGTGCTTGCCGAAGTACGCCTCGGCCGCCGCCTCGATGCCGTACGCGCCGCGGCCCAGGTAGATGGTGTTCATGTAGTTGCAGAGCACCTCGTCCTTGGACTGCTCCTGGTCGACCTTGAGGGCCAGCAGCGCCTCCTTGATCTTGCCGCGGATGTCCGTGGTGGTCTCGCCCACGTAGTAGCGCTCGACGTACTGCTGCGTGATGGTCGAGCCGCCCTGCGTGTTGCCCTTGATGACCGTCTGATAGAGCGCGCGGGCGGTCGCGGTGAAGTCGATGCCGGGGTTCGTGTAGAAGCTGCGGTCCTCCGCCGCGACGATCGCGTGCGGCACGTACTCGGGCAGCGCGGAGCAGTCGATGATCTCGCGGTCGACCTCGCCCACCTTGGCCATCTCCTGCTTGCCGCCGGACCAGTACACGGTCGACGACTGCGCGAGCGCGACGTCCGACGCCTCCGGCACCTCGAGCCGCGAGTAGATCACCATGAGCCCGATCGCGCCGACCGCGACGGCGACCAGGAACGCGATGAGCGCCGTGAGGCCGGTGATCTTGAGGACCTTCTTCCAGCGCGGCTGCGCGGGCTTGGGGCCCTTGCCGTCCTTGCCCCGGGTGCCCTTGCCGCCACCGCCGCCGCCACCGCTGCCGCCGCCCTTCGGCGCCGTGACCGGGGACGATGCGGCGGTCGCCTGCACGCCGGTGCTCGCCCACCCGGAGGTGCCGGGCTGGGTCGCGCGGGTGCTGCGGCGCGTCGGCTGGGACGGCGTCGAGGAGGCGCGCGTGGGGACGCGCTGAGGGCTGCTGGAGCGTTCGGTCACGTGACCACCTTACGGAGTGCCGGTGCGGGGGCGGCCCGGGTGACCGCCGCATCGTCCAACGCGCAGCACCCCCGTGACGTCCCGCGACGCGTCCCGCGGCGCGGCGGATTCGCGCGCCGCGGCGCGCTCATGTACCGTCTCCGATGTATCGGTGCGATACAACAGGTCGTGATATCGACCCGCGACAGCGGGCCCGAGGAGAGAGGGGAGACGAGTGGCCAAGACGGACGTCCTGACGCTCGCGATCCTCGGCATCCTCCGCGACCAGCCGCTCCACGGCTACCAGATACGCAAGCGTCTGGGAGCCGAGCTGGGACCCTTCCGGGCCCTCAGCTACGGGTCGCTGTACCCGTGCCTGCGACGCATGGTCGAGGCGGGGCTGATCGAGGCCTCGGGCGAGGAGCCCGCGGCCGCATCCCCGGCATCGTCCCGGCGCGCACGCATCGCGTACAGCCTGACCGACGCGGGTCGCGCCCGCTTGGCGCAGGAGCTGGCGAGCGCCGGCGCGTCGTCGTGGGACGACGACACGTTCGACGTGCGCTTCTCCCTGTTCGCGCACACCGACGCCGCGACGCGGCTGCGGATCCTCGAGGGGCGGCGCAGCCGTCTCTCCGAGCGGCTCGAGGAGGTGGCCGAGGGGCTCAAGCGCATGCACGAGCGCCACGACGCCTACACCACCGAGCTCCAGCGCCACGGCCTCGAGCAGGTCGAGCGCGAGATCTCATGGCTCGACCGGCTCATCGAGAATGAACGATCCGCCCCCGGCGGTGACAACCCCGGCCCCACCACGGGCCACTAGTCAAGGAGACATCACATGGCCAAGCTTCGTGCCGCCATCGTCGGCGTCGGCAACTGCGCCACGTCGCTCATCCAGGGTGTGGAGTTCTACAAGAACGCCAAGGCCGACGAGAACGTGCCCGGCCTCATGCACGTCCAGTTCGGCGACTACCACGTCTCGGACATCGAGTTCGTGGCCGCGTTCGACGTGGACTCGCTCAAGGTGGGCAAGGAGCTCGTCGAGGCGACGCAGTCGTCGGAGAACAACACCATCAAGATCTGCGACGTGCCGAAGACGGACGTCCAGGTCCAGCGCGGTCACACCCTCGACGGCCTCGGCAAGTACTACCGCCAGACCATCGTCGAGTCGGACGAGACCCCCGTGGACATCGTCGCGATCCTCAAGGAGCGCGAGGTCGACGTCCTGGTCTGCTACCTCCCCGTGGGTTCGGAGGAGGCCGCCAAGTTCTACGCGCAGTGCGCGATCGACGCGAACGTGGCCTTCGTCAACGCGCTCCCCGTGTTCATCGCGTCCGACCCGGAGTGGGCCGCGAAGTTCGAGGAGGCCGGCGTGCCGATCGTCGGCGACGACATCAAGTCGCAGGTGGGCGCGACCATCACGCACCGCGTGATCGCGAAGCTGTTCGAGGACCGCGGCGTGCGCCTCGACCGCACCTACCAGCTCAACGTCGGCGGCAACATGGACTTCAAGAACATGCTCGAGCGCGAGCGCCTCGAGTCGAAGAAGATCTCCAAGACGCAGGCCGTGACCTCCAACCTGACCGGCCCGCTGGGCGGCATCAAGGACGGCCGCGACGTGCACATCGGCCCGTCGGACTACGTCGCCTGGCTCGACGACCGCAAGTGGGCGTACGTCCGCCTCGAGGGCTCCGCGTTCGGCGAGGTGCCCCTCAACCTCGAGTACAAGCTCGAGGTGTGGGACTCCCCGAACTCGGCCGGTATCATCATCGACGCCATGCGCGCCGCGAAGATCGCCAAGGACCGCGGCATCGGCGGCCCCATCCTGTCCGCGTCGACGTACTTCATGAAGTCGCCGCCGGTCCAGATGGAGGACACCAAGGGCCGCGCCCAGCTCGAGTCGTTCATCGCCGGCGAGGTCGAGCGCTGAGCCGTCTCGGCCGAGACCAGCTGAGGTAGAGAGGACCCGGGCTCCCGCTGAGGGGGCCCGGGTCCTTCGCTGTCCCGGGCGCGTCCGCGCTCCCGCGCGCCCGACCAGGTTCCACACGGATTCTGCAGGTGCACCGGCGCTGGTCGCGCGATGCGACGCGATGCGCAGCGCGGGAGCGCTCCCACCGCGCCCGGTGTGTGGAGTCTGGCTGCGGCGCAGCCCGCGCACCGCAGCCCGCGAGCCCTATCCCGCGGGCTGCGCCGCGCGGATCTGCTCGAGCACGCCCGCGAGGTGCGCGATCGACACCGCGGCCGTGCCCTGGGCCTCCTGCGCGGTCAGCGGCGCCAGCAGGAACGAGTGTGTGAGCAGCACCGTGTCGCCGGCCGCCACCAGCCCGCCGCGCGAGGAGGTGCCAGCGACCGCGAGCGCGGACGGCATGTCGAGGTCCGCGGCCTTGCCGACCACGACGCGCAGGATCACCTGCTCGGCACTGGCGTCCTCCCCGGACGCATGGACCGCGACCAGCGAGATGGGCGCGGCGCCAGCCGCACCGGCGCCCTCGCTCGCGCCGGGCAGCTCGATCGCGAGCCTGGCCTTGTCGATGGGCTGGGCGCGCAGCTCGCGCGCGAGGTACGTGGTGACGTGCTTCCAGGTGGCCATGGGGCGACCTTAGCCGCGCGGCACGTGCCCGCGGCCTACTCGACCGTCAGCTCGTCGAGCACCGTCCCGATGGGGTGCGGGCCGGTGATGATCTCCCACTGGTGCCCGGCCGTCCGGGGCCGCGAGATGCAGGAGGCGATGGTCTGTGCGACGTCGACTCGCGGGATCGAGTACGGCTGGACCTTGTCGCCGATGGTGATGCAGCCGGTCCCAGGATCGTCGGTCAGGATCCCCGGCCGCAGGATGGTCCACGCGAGCCCCGACTTGCGCAGCTCGATGTCGGCCTCGCGCTTGGCGTAGACGTACGCGGTCCACACGTCGCCGCGTTCGGGGTCCGGGTCCGCGTCGACGCCCATCGCCGACACCTGGACGAACCTCTTGATGCCCCGCCGCTTGGCGGCCGCGATCGACTTCAACGACCCCTCGAGGTCGACGGTGCGCTTGCGGGACGCGTTGCCGTCGGGGCCGCCTCCGGCCGCGAAGACGATCGCGTCGCACCCGCCGAGCACCGCGGCGAAGTCGGGCTCGTCGGCGGTCTCGATGTCGAGCCTGCGTGGGATCGCGCCGAGGTCCGCGAGCGCCTGCAGCTGCTCGTCGCGTCGCGCGAACGCGACCACCTCGTGGTCCCGGTGGAGAAGGATCGGGATGAGCCGGCGGGCGACCTTGCCGGCCCCGCCGACCACGCCCACACGCGCCGGGATGCTCATATCTCCACCCTGGCCCGACACGTGCACGCGTGCAACCGGGGACGTCGAACTCAGCCCTTCGGGTCGGGACCGTACTTGTTGGGGCCCTCGACGCCAGGGATGCACGCCACCACCAGCGTGAGCAGCGGGATGAACCACCCGATGATCGACGCGGCGCCGTTCCAGCCGATGTCCTGGTAGCGGCGGAACTGGATCGCGATCGTGGGGATGAGGAGCACCAGCCCGTAGAAGGACAGCGCGATCACCAGGACCCACCCGAGGGTGGTGTACGTCCCGGCCTCGGTGTCGCGCCCCACGGTGAGCGCGAGCACCGCGACCACCACGAAGATCGCCGCGTTGACCAGCACGAACCCCCAGTACTCGCTCCGTCGGGAGCGTCCCGTGAAGTCCGTGTACCGCTTGATCCCCGCGACGTACCCGCCCATGACGTCCCCCTGAGAGCCCGATGCTCTCAACCTAGGCGCGCGGCGGGCGCGGCGCGCGGCGGCGACCGCCTGGGATCAGCCCTTCGGGTCGGGGCCGTACTGGTTCGCGCCCACGTTGCCGGGGATCAGCGCCACGATGAAGGTGAGCAGCGGGAAGAACCATCCGATGATCGACACGGCGCCCGGCCAGCCGATGTCCTGGTAGCGGCGCCACTGCAGCGCGAGCGACGGGATGAGGATCGCGAGGCCGTAGATCGCGAGCACCACCAGGATCACGACCGCGAAGCCGCTCGGCTCCATCGTCTCGAAGTCGTAGCCCGCGATCGCCAGCAGGATGCTGAACACGACATAGATGAGGAAGTTCACGAGCACGAACCCCCAGTACTCGCGCCTGCGCGAGCGGTCGGAGAACTGTGCGTACTTCGAGAGTGCGAGCCTGTAACCGCCCATGGGAACCCCTCTTCGTCGGGCCGGCATGTGCCGGCACCGCCACCCTAGCGAGAGACGGCGGCGTTGTCCCTGGAAGCGCCGGGGACGATGCGCGGGTCGGGTCCGAACCGGTTGGCGCCTGGTTGACCCGCGACCACCGAGATCGCGAGCAGGACGATGCCGAGGCCAGGAACGAGCAGCAGAAGCCACCAGGCGCTCATCCCCACATCGTGGAGCCGGCGGCCCGTCACGGCGAGCGTGGGGACGCCGACCGCGAGGACAGAGATGAGGAGCACGCCGAACGCGGCCGTCAGCGGCGCCCACGCGACGGCGTCGGGGTTGATCGCGGGGTCCTCGGACGGGCGCGCCTCACCCGCGAAGGCCGCGAGCCACAGGAGCGCGAACGTCACGGCGGCGGCCATCCACACCAGCGAGCCGAACAGCTGGAACCACCAGAACTCGGAGCGGCGCGCGCGGCCCCGCACGGTCGCGTACCGCCTGAAGCACGTCGCCACCGCCTCGCCGAAGCCCATGGGGCCGCCCCTGGTCACCTCGTCACTCTAGACGCGCGCGGTCGGCGGACCGCCACCCGCGACAGCACGTCCGACGCGGCCACCAGCACCGCGCCGCTCCATACCGTCACCGGGACACCCGCGACGTGCCCGGTGTAGCCGCCCAGGACGCCGCGGAACCCGGTGGTCGCGAACGCGATCATGCCGACGATCGCGCACGTCACGGCGGTGGCGGCGAGCACCGTCCGCGCCGCCCGGGGCCCGACGAGGTCCGCGCGTGGCGGCGGGCGGTCGAACCGTCGGAACAGCACGACCAGGCCGCCGACGAGCGCGAGGAACACCGGGAGCATGGCGAGCTTGGTCCACCAGAACGATGCGGCGGTCGGGTCGCCGTTCACGTCGACCCCCGCGACCCACAGGGCCGCATAGATCGCGACGAGCGCGGAGAAGTGCCAGAGGAACGCGGTCATGGCGACCGCGCCGCCCGCGATCACCGCGGTCCAGACCCGCCGTGACGCGACCGCGCGGGTCACCGGCGCCCGCATCAGCAGGACCGCGCCGCACTGCGCGACCGCGAAGGCGAGCAGCGCGACGGTCGGCGGTGCGAGGTTGGACAGCTCCTCGCCCTCGTAGGACACCATCGAGATGCCGTACGGCCCCCACCCGACCAGGGCGACCAGCGCCGCGACCCCCAGCCCGAGCATCGTCCCCCCGAGGCGTCGGGCGCCCCACCGGTCCGCGACACCGTCGGCGTAGTGGAAGCCCAGCTGATGGACGGCGAGCCACACGAACGCGAAGTTGAGCCACCTCACGCCGTCGATACCGGCGCCCAGCCGGAGCACGTCGACCGCGACGGTCGCGCCGACGAGCGCGGCCAGGGTGGGGGCGGGCGCGCGCTCGTGGAGCGCGAGGAGGGCAGGAGCGAGCGCGGCGGCGATGAGGTAGATGCCGATGAACCACAGCAGCTGGCCCGCGATCTGGAGCAGCGGCGCGGTCGCGGGCGAGTCACGCCACGCCGCCTCCACGATCACGGCGATCACGGTCCACACGCCGACGAACACGAGCGCCGGCCGCACCAGCCGGCTCACCCGAGCGTGGACGAAGTCCGCGTACCCGCCGCCACGCGCGCGCAGCGAGCGCCAGGCCGTCGCGTGCGCGAACCCGCCCACGGCGAAGAACAGGGGCATCACCTGGAACAGCAGCGTGAGCGGGCGGGTCCAGGGCGCGAGCTCGAGGACGTTCGCGATGTCGACCGTGCCGGTCGCATGGTCGAGCGTCACCGCCGCCATGGCGAAGTGGCCGAGCACCACGCCCAGAAGCGATCCGACACGCACGAGGTCCACGAATCGGTCCCGCGTGGCGGGAGTCGCGGCGACGGCAGCGGCGACCTGGTCGGCCATGGCCCCGATGCTAGCGAGCGCTCTCCCGCGAGCGCCGCGACACCCCCTACGCTGGGCGCGTGACCCTGGCCAGCGACCTCGCCCGGCTCTGGCGGGCCCGTGGATTCCGACGCCTCACGCTGTCGCGCCTGCTCTCGCAGGCGGGCGACGGCATGTTCCAGGTGGGGATCGCGACTGCGTTCTTCTTCGACCCCACCCAGGCGGCCAGCCCGTCGGAGATCGCGATCGGATTCGCGGTGCTCCTCACGCCGTTCACCCTGGTCGGGCCCTTCGTGGGTCCGCTGATCGACCGGTGGCAGCGGCAACGCATCCTGCTCGTGGGCAACCTCGTGCGGGTGGCGCTCGCCGGCACCATCCTCGCGGTCCTCGCGTTCGACGGGCCGCTGTGGTCGCTCTACGCGCTCGCGCTGCTCACGCTGTCCGTCAACCGGTTCCTGCTCGCCGCGATGTCCGCGGGCCTCGCGAACGTGGTGCCCCGCCACGAGCTCCTCGCGGCGAACGCGATCATGCCCACGCTCGGGACCATCGCCGCGGCGGCCGGCGCCGCGATCGGCGGCGTCGTGACCTTCGTGGTCCCGACGGCGTCCGACTCCTCCCTGGCCCTCGCGACGCTGATGTCCGCGATGGGAGCCTTCGCGGCATCGTCCTGGGCGGCCACCCTGCTCGGACGCAGGGAGCTGGGGCCCACCCGGCCGCTCGCGGCGCTGCGCCTGGGCGCGCAGGTACGCGAGCTGGGTCGCGAGCTGGCGTCGGGCGTGATCTACCTGCACCGGCGCGTCACCCCGTTCCAGGCGCTGGCGGTGATGGCCGCCCAGCGGCTCCTGTACGGCGTGATGTTCGTCGCGTCGATCCTCATGTCGCGCTACCTGCTGGGCGACCCCGCGCATCCGGAGGACTCGCTCGGAGAGTTCAGCCTGGTGCTCGCCTTCGCGGCCGCCGGCTTCGGGCTCGCGGCGGTCGTCACGCCGTGGCTCGGGCCGCGCGTGGGACGCCACCGGTGGATCGTCGCGTGCCTGGTGCTCGGCGCGGGCGGACAGGCCATGCTCGCGGCGTCCTCCTCCCGGTGGGCGCTGCTGGCCGCGGCGGTGGTGATCAGCCTGGCGGTGCAGGGCGCGAAGATCGCCGTCGACACGATCGTGCAGCGCGACACCGCGGACGAGTTCCGCGGCCGCGCGTTCACGCTCTACGACATGGCCTACAACGTGGCCTTCGTCGCGAGCGCGGCCGTCGCGGCGGCGGTGCTGCCCGCCACCGGCTACTCCGCGGGCGTGATGGCCGGCGTCGCGGTGGCGTACCTCGTGGTGGCCGCCGTGTACGCCCGGGCACCGCGCGAACCCTCGCCCGTCGCCTGACCCGCGCGGGCGGGCTGAGGCTGCCGCCGCATCGTCCCTGCCGGACCTACCGGATGGGACCCCGCAGGGCCGCGAGGCCGCCGCTGCCGAGGTGCTCCTGGCCGATGAGGTGGTCGAACACGATGTTGGTCTCCGTCGACGCGACGGCGGGATCCATGCTGAGCTCCGTCGCGACGAAGTCGCGGAGCTGCGCGGTGGACGTGCATGCGACGTGGATGAGGAAGTCGATGGTGCCGCCCACGAAGAACACGGAGAGCACGTTCGGCAGCTGGATCACCTTCGCGGCATAGCTCTTGATCTGCGGGCGGGCCTGCGCGCGCAGCCGCACCGAGACGATCCCCTGGACGTCGAGGCCGAGGGCTTCGTAGTCGACCTCGATGTGCGCGCTCTTGATGACGCCGGCCTCGCGCAGCGCCTTGACCCGTCCGTGGGTGGTGGACGGCGCGACGTGGAGCCTCGCGGCGAGCGCGGCGTTGGGGATGCGGGCGTCGCGCATGAGCTCCCACAGGATCTTCTCGTCGAGCTCGTCGAGCCGAAGACCCTTCGGTCCGGCGCCGCCGCGAAGGTTGTGCTCCATCGATTCTTCGCCTCTTCCCTCTATTTCGGGTGTTGCGTTCATGGCTTCTTGATTCGAGTGAACTTCCTCCAAGAATTGTAGGCGTCGGGCGAAGAACCTACGGCTCACCCGGACACGAGCGGCGCGCTGCGCCAGGGAGGAGTGGCGATGCGCATCGGCATCCCCGCAGAGATCAAGGACAACGAGCGTCGCGTGGGCGCGACCCCGGCTGGTGTGCGCGAGCTGGTCGCGGCCGGCCACTCCGTGGTGGTGCAGGCCGGCGCGGGCGTCGGGTCGGCGTTCGACGACTCGGAGTACCTGCTGGCCGGCGCGACGCTCGGCACCGTGGACGAGGCGTGGGCCGCGGACATGGTGATCAAGGTCAAGGAGCCGATCGCGTCCGAGTACACCCGCCTCCGGCCGGGGCTGCTGCTCTTCACCTATCTCCACCTCGCTGCCGACGAGCCGCTCACGCGCGCGCTCGTCGAGTCGGGGACCACCGCTCTCGCCTACGAGACGGTCGCGCTCGACGACGGTTCGCTGCCGCTGCTCGCCCCGATGAGCGAGGTCGCCGGGCGCATGGCGACCATGGTCGGCGCGTTCGCGCTGCAGTCGAGCCAGGGCGGCCGGGGCGTGCTTCTCGGCGGCGTGCCGGGCGTGCGGCCCGCGAGCGTGACGGTGCTGGGCGCGGGCATGTCGGGCCAGAACGCGATCGCCCAGGCCGTGGGCATGGGCGCGGACGTCACGGTGCTCGACCTGTCGATCGCGCGGCTGCGTCAGCTCGATTCGCTCTACGCGGGACGGGTGAAGACGGTGGTGTCGTCGGCGTACGAGGTCGAGCGCGCGTGCCTCGACGCGGATCTGGTCATCGGCGCGGTGCTGGTCGCCGGCGCACGTGCGCCCCGGCTGGTGTCGCGCGACCTGGTGTCCCAGATGAAGCCCGGCTCGGTGCTGGTCGACATCGCGATCGACCAAGGCGGCTGCTTCGAGGACTCTCGTCCCACCACGCACGCCGACCCCACCTACGCCGTCGAGGGCTCTACCTTCTATTGCGTGGCCAACATGCCGGGCGCGGTGGGCAACACGTCCACGCTCGCGCTCACCAACGCGACGCTGCCGTACGCGCTGCGCCTCGCGAACGACGGTTGGGAGATCGCGACCGCCAAGGACGCCGGGCTCGCGCGCGGGCTCGCGACGGTCGACGGCCGGATCGTGCATGAGCCGGTCGCGGAGCTGTTCCCGCACCTGGCGGGAGCACCGGTCGGCTGAGGCGCGACAGGGCGGGTCGCGCGGCGGGGCTCAGCCCTGCCGCGCCTCCCACCAGGTCTTGAGCTCCGCCTCCGCGCGCTCCTCACCCAGGGGTCCGTGCTCCATGCGCAGCTCGAGCAGGTGCCTGTACGCCTCTCCCACCTCGCGTCCGGGAGCGATGCCCAGCAGCGCCATGATCTGCGTGCCGTCGAGGTCGGGGCGGATCGCGTCGACCTCCTCCTGCTCCCTCAGCTCGGCGATGCGCGCCTCGAGGTCGTCGTACGCGAAGGACAGCCTGTCGGCCTTGCGCCGGTTCCGCGTGGTGACGTCCGCGCGGGTGAGGCGGTGGAGCCGTTCGAGCCCCGCGCCGGCGTCCACCACGTAGCGACGGACCGCGGAGTCGGACCACCTCGCGTCCGCGTAACCGTGGAAGCGCAGGTGAAGGAACACCAGGTGCTCGACGGCCTTGATGGTGTCCTTGTCGAAGCGCAGGGCCTTGAGCCGGCGGGCGGCCATCTTCGCCCCCACCACCTCGTGGTGGTGGAAGGAGACGCCACCGCCGGGCTCCAGGCGACGGGTCGCGGGCTTGCCGATGTCGTGCAGCAGCGCGGCCAGCCGCAGCACCAGGTCGGGCGCGGGCACCGGGCCGTCCGGACCCGTCTCCAGCGCGATCGCCTGCTCGACCACGGTCAGGGTGTGCTCGTAGACGTCCTTGTGGTGGTGGTGCTCGTCCACCTCGAGCTTGAGCGCGGGCAGCTCGGGCAGCACATGGTCCGCGAGCGACGAGTCGACCAGCGCCGCGAGCCCCTCGCGCACCGACGTCCCGAGCATCAGCTTGGTGAGCTCGTCGCGCACCCTTTCCGCCGACACGATGGACAGCCGGTCCGCCATCGCCGCCATCGCGGAGAAGGTCGCCGGCTCGATCTCGAAGCCCAGCTGTGAGGCGAAGCGCGCGGCCCGCATCATGCGCAGCGGGTCGTCCCCGAACGACACCTCGGGGTCGATCGGCGTGCGCAGCAGCCCGCCGGCGAGGTCGGACAGCCCGTCGAACGGGTCGACGAACTCGAGGGACGGCAGTCGCACCGCCATGGCGTTGACGGTGAAGTCGCGGCGCGCCAGGTCGCCGTGGAGCGACGTGCCGAACGCGACCACAGGCTTCCGCGTCTCGCCGTCGTACTCGTCGGCGCGGTAGGTGGTCACCTCGACCACGAGCTCGCCGCGACGCCCGCCGATGGTCCCGAATTCTCGCCCCATGTCCCAGGTCGCGCGGGTCCAGCGCTTGAGCAGCCGCTCGCTCTCGTCCGGCGACGCGGACGTGGTGAAGTCCAGATCCGCGCTCGACCGCCCGAGGAACGCGTCACGCACCGGCCCACCCACGAGCGCGAGCTCGTGGCCGGCCCGCTCGAACGCCTCCGCCAGCTCCGTGATCTCGGGCGGCAGGGCCGCCCACAAGCCTGCGGCGCGGCGGCGCAGGACGTCGAGAGACGGCGGGGCGGAAGGCTGGATGGTCACCGGTCAAGTGTCCCAGACCCGCGCCCCGCCACCCCCGTCGGGCCCGCCCGCCACCGGGCACGCCTCCCTGACCCCCTCCGGCGGGTCGTTAGAGTTGGGCCATGCCCACGCCTCCCGTCCCGCGCCCCGGCCCCGTGCCGATGCCTCCGCAGGGAGCCGCGCTGAGGCGTCGGGAGAGCGTCGCGCACCGCGCCCCGCACCTGCCCGTGAGCAACGAGACATCGGCCGGCGGCATCGCCGTGCGCGTGGAGGACGGCATCGCGTACGCCGCGTGCATCGGCCGCCGCAATCGCGCGGGGCGGCTCGAGTGGTGCCTGCCCAAGGGTCACATCGAGGAGGGCGAGACGCCCGAGATCGCCGCGGTCCGCGAGGTCGCCGAGGAGACCGGCATCGACGCGGAGATCATCCAGCCGCTCGGGATCATCGACTACTGGTTCACCGGCGATGACCGCCGCGTCCACAAGGTGGTCCACCACTACCTGCTCGAGGCGCAGGGCGGCATCATCACCACCGAGAACGACCCCGACCACGAGGCGGAGGTCGCCCGGTGGATCGCCGTCGCCGACCTCTCGCGCGAGCTCGCGTACCCGAACGAGCGGAAGATGGCGCAGGCGGCGGCACGCCTGCTGGCCATCGCCCCGTGAGCGGAGGGACGATGCGCGGGTCCCGGACACGCGCGGCCGTGCGCCGCGCGCTCGCCGCAGGTGCCGTCGCGGCGACGGCGGCGGGCATCGCACCGGCGGCGCTGGCCGCGCCGGACGGCGCGCCGACCGTCGGCTCCGGCACCGCTGTCGGCACGGTCGAGTCCGCTCCCATCGCGATGGTCCGCCCGCAGCAATCCCTGACCAGCGTGGTCTCCGTCGAGAACCTTGCGGCCACCCCGATCGACGGGGCGCGCGTCCTGCTGCGGCTCACGCGCGACCCGCTCGAGGATCGCGCCGCGCTCGCCGCCTACCTCGACGGCGGGTCCGCGACGATGGTGACGGTGGGAACCGCGGACGTCGGCACGCCCACGGTCACGAGCGAGGCCGGCGGCGGTCCCGCCACGGTGAACCGCCTCGCGGGGACGTCGTCGGCGACTGTGTCGGTGACGTCGCAGCAGAAGCGCCTGCCGTTCGAGGAGGACACCTGGGCGGTGCACGGCGTCCAGGTGGTGCTGCGCACCGACGCCGGCGACTCGACCCTGATGACCGGCGCCGTCACGTGGGTCGACGCCACCATGCCCGAGCTGTCGCTCGCCACCGTCGCGACCGCCTCGGGACTGAGCGCCCAGGTGCGCTCGATCGCCGCCGCGACCGACGTCGACGGCGTCACCCTCGCGATCGATCCGACGGCGATGTCGGACCTCGGCACCGACACGCTCGACCTGTCCGACCGGTCGGTGATGCGGCTCCCGGCCGAGGATCCCGACCTCGTGTCGCTCGCGCACGCGGAGGACACCGCGCTGCTGGACTTCGCTCTCGACAGCACGGTCGGCACCGGCGCGAGCGCGCTCGACGAGTCGTCGTGGCTCGCGATCGTCGAGACCGCCGACCGCTCCACCGCCCGCCTCGCCGCGACCAGCGGCGCGGGGGCCATGCTCGTCACCGGTCGCGCGGACCTCGAGAGCGACCGCGTCACCCCCGCCGTCAAGACCACCCGTGCGGCGGGGACGTCGCTGTCGCTGCTCAGGCCCGACGGCACGCTGTCCTCGTACGTCACGGCACCCGGTGGCGCCGCGGCCGGCACCGTCGGCGCCGCGGTCGCCGCCGGCGCGCTCACCGCCGCCCAGACGGTCGCGCCGGTGCTCGTGTGGACGGGCGACGCCTGGTCGCCGTCGGGCAGCGGAGACGCCGCCGCCCTCACCGCGCTGATGAACGCGCCGTTCGTCGACGCGCTCACGGTGGAGGACCTCACCCGCGACCCTTCGACGCGGACGTCGCTGCGGAACAAGCGGGATGCCGCGAACGACCTGGACGCCAGCACGATGGCCGGGCTCACCTCGCGCCTCGCTGACCTCACCGAGCTGAGCGCCGTCGCCGAGGATCCGGCCACCATCCTCGATCCCGGGGGGCGCACCCTGCTGTCGCCGCTCGCCCGCGCGATCCGAGGCGACACGGTGCAGCGCGAGCTGCGCGTGGCGTCCTCGACCACCGCCGTCGACGAGACGCTGAGCGCGCTGCACGTCGCGGCGGGCTCGGACGTCAACTTCATCGCCGATCAGGGCAGCCTCCCGGTGACGGTGGTGAACGACCTCGACGTCGACGCCACCGTGGTGGTCGACATGACGTCCTTCTCCCCGAACCTGCAGATCCGGGAGTCGCCTACTGTCACCATCCCGGCGCGGTCGTCGAAGACCGTCCCCGTCGACGTGTCGGCGGTGTCCTCCGCCAACGTCCGGGCCATCACCGTGCTGCGCAACGCTGACGGCGTCGCGATCGCGGATCCCGTCAGCATGAGCGTGCGCGTGCGTGCCGACTGGGGCACGGCGGTCACCGCGGTCTTCACCGCGGGACTGGTGGTGCTGCTCGTCATGGGCGTGATCCGCACGGTCCGCCGCGGACGCAAGGAGACGCGCACCACCCGCGTCGGCGGCGGTGGCGACGAGACCGGCCCCAGCGACACCGACACGGACGCGGAGGACTGACGTGGCCGACGACGCCGGCATGCAGCCCGCCGCGGACGGACCCGCGCAGCCGCGGGTCCGCTCGCTCGGGCGGAACACGCTCGTGATGGCGTCAGGCACCTTCGTGTCGCGGGGCCTCGGCTTCATCCGCAACGCGATGCTCGTCGGAGCGATCGGCGCGACCGGCATCGCCGCGAACGCGTACGACGTCGCGAACAAGATCCCCAACACCCTCTACGCGATCGTGGCGGCGGGCGTCCTCAACGCCGTCCTGGTGCCGCAGATCGTGCGGGCGTTCCGGCGTCCCGACGGCAAGCGCACCGTCGACCGCATCGTCACGCTCGGCGTGTTCGGCTCGCTTGGACTGTCGATCCTCTTCACGCTCGCCGCGCCCGTGTTCGTCGCGATCTACACCCAGGGCTGGGACCAGCCGCAACGCGACCTCGCGATCGCGTTCGCGTTCTGGTGCATCCCGCAGCTCTTCTTCTACAGCGTCTACACGATCCTCGGCCAGGTGCTCAACGCGCGCGAGCAGTTCGGCCCCTACATGTGGGCACCGGTGCTCAACAACGTCGTCTCGATCGCCGGGCTCGCGGCGTTCCTGGCGATGTACGGAGGCTATGCGGCGCACGCGGGTGAGTTCGACGATCCCTCGTGGTGGACGGCGAACCCCACGTGGCTCATCGCGGGCACCGCCACGCTGGGCATCGCGGCTCAGGCGCTGATCCTCATCTGGCCGCTCGCGCGCGGCGGGTACCGGTGGAGCCCGGTGTGGCGCGGGCCGAAGGGCGAGCTGTCGGGCGTGACCACCGTCGCGGGATGGGCCCTGGGCGCGGTGCTGCTCGACCAGGTCGGCGTGGTGGTCGCGACGCGCATCGCGAGCGAGGCCGGCGCCGTGGGCAGCGACCTGGGCAACGAGGTGATCGCCGGCAACGCCGCGTACTTCAACGCGATGATGCTGTACCTGCTGCCGCACTCGCTGATCATCGTGTCGCTCATCACGGCGCTCGCCACCACCATGTCGCGCCACGCGGCGGCCCGCGACACCGCCGCCCTGCGAGGCACCGTGCAGCGCGGCATGCGCGTCGTCACGGTGTTCGGGCTGTGGGCCACCGCGGTCCTGGTCGCCCTCGCGCCCGCGATCGTCCGGCTCGCGCTGCCCACGGCCGACGACGCAGAGGTGCGGTCCATCGCGTACGTGCTCATGGCCCTCGCGCTCGGTGGCGTCCCGCTCGCGCTGCTCGGCGTGTTCAAGAACGTGTTCTTCGCGCTCGAGGACGCGAAGGCCGTCTTCTACATCCAGATCCCCGTCACCGTCGCGTGGGTGGGCGGCATGCTGGCGTTCCAGCAGGCCCTGGACCCCTATTGGTGGACCGCGGGCGTCGCGCTCGCCCTCAGCATCTCCAACGTCATCGGCGTGCTGCTGCGCGGCGGGGCCGTGCGCGCACGGGTCGGCAGCCTGGCCATCCGCTCGTACACCGCGCTCGCCGTGCGCGCCCTCCTTGCCGCCGCCCTGTCCGGGGTGGTCGGCTGGTCCCTGCTGCGCTTCATCCCCGCCGCGGATCAGGGCGACCGTATGCAGTCGCTGCTCGTGGCGATCGGCGCGCTGGTGGTCCTCATCCCGCTCATGGGGCTGCTCTACTGGGCGGTCCTGCGGGTGCTCCGCGTGCCCGAGGCGAGCGAGCTCATCGCTCCCCTCACCCGCCGTCTGAAGCGCAACGTACGATAGGTGCGGAGCGACGTTCGGGGGTAGGGATCAGGTGAGAGCGGGCACGGTCCTGGGTGCGCGTTTCACCCTGCTGCGTGAGGTCGACCACGACATCCCCGGCATCGAGAGATACCTCGCGGATGACTCGCGCCTGGGCAGGCGCACCGTCATCGACGTGGTGCGCACCGGCGAGGACGCGGCCATCCGCAAGGAGGCGATGCGGGCCGCGCGCCTGCGCGATCCGCGCCTCGCACGCATCGTCGTGACGGGCCGGGAGACGGTGGACGATGCCCCGGTCACCTTCGTCGCCGTGGAGCACGTCCCCGGCGCCTCTCTGGCAGACGTCCTCGCGCGACACCGGGTCGACCCTCGCCGCTCGGTCGCGATCGTCGGCGGCGCCGCGCGCGCCCTCGCGGTCGGCCGCGCCTCGGGCCTCACCCACGGCTACGTGCGCCCGTCCTGCATCACGGTGACGACGCGCGGCCGGGTGGTGGTCGCGGGGCTCGGCGTCGACGGCGAGGCGGCGGCGCAGGCCGGACTCATCGGGGAGCCGAGCGAGGCCCAGGACGCCCGCAGCCTCGCCCTCATCCTGGTGCGGGCCCTCACCGGCCTCGACCCGGAGGAGGCGACCGCGGACGACCTCCCGGACGGGCTCGCGCCGGGTGCGCGTTCCCTCGCGGTCGCGACCCTGCGCGGCGCGGGACCGACCACGATCGCCGAGGTGGTCGCCGCGCTCTCCGCCGCGGACTCGCGCGCGCTCGTCGGCTTCGACACCAGCGTGGACACGCTGCCTCTCACCCCTCGCCTCGAGCGGGAGGAGGCGGAGCGCGCCGCACGCGAGCAGGCCGAGGAGCAGAGACGCCTCGAGGAGGAGCGTGCGGCCGCACGCGCGCTCGTCGAGGCCGGCACCCTGGTCGCCGCCCGTTCGGCCGCCGAGGAGGCGCGCGCATCCGAGCTCGCGTCGGGCGATCCCCACGCCCAGGTCCGCGTCGCTCTCGAGGAGTACGAGGCCCAGGAGGCCGCGACCCAGGAGCTCGCGGTCGCGCGCGCGATCGCGGAGGAGCGGGAGCGGGCCGTCGCGGAGGGTCGCGCGGTGCCCGCCCCACCCGAGGCGGCGGACCGGCACGAGGCCGCGTTCGACACTCTCGAGATCATGGTGGCCGAGCAGAACCTGGTGCGGGAGCAGGGCACCTGGGAGCTCGTGCTCGAGGCGCTGCACCGCCGGTGGCCCGCCTCCGAGGGCATCGCGCGGTCGCTGCGCCGCGCGCGCGAGCGCGCCAACAGCGGTGGACCGCTCAACGGCAGCCGCGTGGTGCTCACGGTCGCCGTCGCCGGCGTGGTGCTCGCGGTGATGGTGGCCCTCGCGTGGCTCGCGTCACCGCTCGGGGACGACATCGTCATCGAGCAGGACCCCTCGGGCATCCCGAACCCGGCCGTGACCGCCACCCTGAACCCGTCCCCCGATCCGCAAGGGTGAGCGCACCGAACACCCCTCGGCGACGCCGGGAACACACGCCCCCTACCATCTGTTCATAGATTCGCCGCCCCGCCCTCCCGGGCCGGGCCCCACCTTCAACTGAGGAACAACCGTGAGCGACACCCGCAACGTCATCATCGTCGGATCCGGTCCTGCCGGGTACACGGCCGCCATCTATGCCGCACGCGCGGGCTTCCACCCGCTGGTCATCGCGGGCTCCGTCACGGCCGGGGGCGCGTTGATGAACACCACCGAGGTGGAGAACTTCCCCGGCTTCGTCGAGGGCATCCAGGGTCCGGAGCTGATGGAGACCCTGCAGGCGCAGGCCGAGCGCTTCGGCGCCGAGGTGATGTTCGACGACGTCACCGCGCTCGAGCTCGACGGCGCCGTGAAGAAGGTCACCACCGGCATGAGCGGCGAGTTCACCGCGCATGCGGTGATCCTGGCGATGGGCTCGGCCTACCGTGAGCTCGGTCTGGACGACGAGAAGCGCCTGTCGGGCAAGGGTGTGTCCTGGTGCGCCACGTGCGACGGCTTCTTCTTCCGCGACCAGGAGGTGGTCGTGGTCGGCGGCGGCGACTCCGCCGTCGAGGAGGCCACGTTCCTCACCCGCTTCGCGTCCAAGGTGTACCTGGTGCACCGCCGCGACGAGCTGCGCGCCTCGAAGATCATGGCCGACAGGGCCATGAACGACCCCAAGATCGAGTTCGTGTGGAACTCCGAGGTGATCGGGCTCGACGGCGACGCCAAGCTCTCCGGCGTCCAGGTGCGCAACCGCGTCACCGGCGAGGAGTCCACGCTGGCCGCGACGGGCCTGTTCGTCGCGATCGGCCACGAGCCCCGCTCCGAGCTGGTCAAGGGCGCCGTCGACACCGACGAGGCCGGCTACGTCCTCGTGCAGGGCCGCACCACCGCGACCAACATCGACGGCGTGTTCGCCTGCGGCGACCTCGTGGACAACCGCTACCGCCAGGCCATCACGGCCGCCGGCTCGGGCTGCTCCGCCGCCCTCGACGCCCAGCACTTCATCGACGCCCTCCACGCCGCATCGTCCACCGCGGAGGCGCCCGGGACGCCCGCCGAGGCCCCCGCCGCGGAGCTGCCCACCACGCCCGTCCCCGCGACCGTGGACTCGTTCCAGGCCGAGGTGCTCCAGTCGGACGTCCCCGTGGTGGTCGACTTCTGGGCGACCTGGTGCGGGCCGTGCCGCGCCGTGGCGCCGCTCCTCGACGAGCTCGCCGAGGAGTACGCCGGCCGCCTCAAGGTGGTCAAGGTCGACACCGACGCCAACCCCCAGCTCGCGATGGCCTACGGCGTCACCTCGATCCCGACCATGAGCTTCTTCAAGGGCGGCGAGGTCGTGAAGTCGGTCGTGGGCGCACGCCCGAAGCCCGCCCTCGCCGCGCTGTTCGACGAGGTCATCGCCTGACCCGACCCGCGCATCGTCTCCTGCCACGGGGGTCCAGCCGCATGACGGCTGGACCCCCGTGCGTCTGACAGACTGACCGCATGAGCGACGGCACGCCTACCCCTCGCGAGGGAACCCGCCTCGACCCCTGGTTCGGGTCGTACGCGCAGCGCGCACACCAGATGCGCGCGTCCGAGATCCGCGCGCTGTTCGCCGTCGCCAGCCGCCCCGAGGTGGTCTCGCTCGCCGGCGGCATGCCGTTCATCGGCGGCCTCCCTCTCGAGGAGCTCGGCGACATGACCCGCAGGATCCTCGTCGAGCACGGCGAGGTCGCGCTCCAGTACGGCTCCGGGCAGGGCGACGTGACCCTGCGCGAGAAGGTCCTCGACGTCATGGCGCTCGAGGGCATCAGCGCGCATCCGGACGATGTGGTGGTGACCACGGGTTCGCAGCAGGCGCTCGACCTGGTGACCAAGATCTTCATCGACCCGGGCGACGTGATCGTGGCGGAGGCTCCGTCCTACGTGGGTGCGCTCGGCGTGTTCCGTGCGCACGAGGCCGAGGTGGTCCACGTGCCCATGGATGCGCACGGGCTGATCCCGGAGGCGCTCGAGGCCACCCTCGCGCGGCTGCAGGCGGCCGGCAGGCGGGTGAAGTTCCTCTACACGGTGCCGAACTTCCACAACCCCGGCGGCGTGACGCTGTCGCTCGGGCGACGCCCCCAGGTGCTCGAGATCTGCCAGCGGTACGGCGTGCTCGTGCTCGAGGACAACCCCTACGGTCTCCTCGGCTTCGACACCGAGCCCCTGCCCGCGATGCGGTCGATGAGCCCCGAAGGCGTCATCTACCTGGGATCATTCTCCAAGACCTTCGCGCCGGGCTATCGCGTGGGCTGGGCCGTCGCCCCGCACGCGGTGCGCGAGAAGCTGGTGCTGGCATCGGAGGCGGCGATCCTGTCGCCGTCCAACGCCTCCCAGATGGCCATCGCCACCTACCTCGAGCACTTCGACTGGCAGGGCCAGATCAAGAAGTTCCAGGTCCAGTACCGTGACCGTCGCGACGCGATGATCTCCGCGCTCGGCGAGCACATCCCCGAGGCGTCGTGGAACGTCCCCGACGGCGGCTTCTACGTGTGGGTCAAGCTGCCCGACGGGCTGGACGCCAAGTCCATGCTGCCGCGCGCCATCACCGCGCGCGTGGCCTACGTGTCCGGCAGCGCCTTCTACTTCGACGGCTCGGGCACCGACCACATGCGACTGTCGTACTGCTTCCCCACCCCCGAGCGCATCCGTGAGGGAGTCCGCAGGCTGGCGACGGTGGTGGATGCGGAGCTCGAGACCGTCCGGATCTTCGGCACCTCGGGAGGCGGTCGCGGCGATGCGGTCGACTTCCCGTCGCCCGACCTGTACTGACGAAGGGAACGTCATGCACGCACTCATCCTCGCCGGCGGCCTGTCGCACGAGCGCGACGTTTCGATCCGCAGCGGACGCCGGGTCCAGGACGCCCTGCGTGGCAAGATCGACAAGGTCTCTTTGCTCGACGTTGATACCGAGTTGATCCCGACATTGCGCTCAGGACACGTCGACGTGGTCTGGCCGCTCCTCCACGGCGCCACCGGCGAGGACGGCTCCCTTCAGGCGCTGCTCGAGCTCATGGGAGTGCCCTATGTCGGCACCACCTCGGGTGCATCACGGGTCGCCTGGAACAAGGCGGTCGCGAAGGCCGTCATGGGACGCGCCGGGATCGACACGCCCGAGCACGTCACGCTCCCGCAGTCGCTGTTCCGGGAGGTGGGCGCCGAGCAGGTGCTCGACACCATCGTCGCCCGGTTCGGGCTGCCGGTGGTCGTCAAGCCCGCACGGGGCGGTTCGGCGCTCGGCGTGTCCGTCGTGAGGGATCGCGCCGACCTCGCTCGCGCGATGGTCCATTGCTTCGCGTACGGCGACATCGCGCTCGTCGAGCGGTTCATCGAGGGCACCGAGGTCGCGATGAGCGTCCTCGGCACCGGGGACGAGGCCCGGGTGCTGCCCGCCGTCGAGACCGTGACGGACGGCGCCTACGACTACGACGCCCGCTACAACCCCGGGCGGGTCGAGTACTTCGCGCCGGCACGCCTCAGCGACGCCCAGGCGGCAAAGGCCGCCCAGACGGCGCTCGCCGTGCACCGATCGATGGACCTGCGCGACCTCTCACGCATCGATATCATCCTCGACCGCGACGGTCACGCTCAGGTGATCGACATCAACATCGCACCCGGAATGACGGAGACGTCCCTGTTCCCGCAGGCCGCCGAGGCCGCGAGCCTCGACCTCGGCGAGGTCTACGGCGAGCTGGTGCTGGGCGCCGCCCGGCGCGGAGCCGACGCCTAGAAGCCACCGCCAGACCAGCATCGTTCCTGGTAGATCACCTACTCTGAGAAGACTCCCGGGTCCTGGGGATCGATCATCGCGACGATCCGGTTGAGGTCGTCCACCGTCGCGAAGTCGATGGTGATGGATCCCTTGGTGCGCCCGAGCTTGACCTTCACGCGCGTGTCGAAGCGATCTCCCAGGCGCCCTCCCAGGTCGTCGAGCGCGGGCGTGCGCGCGCCGGCGCGCACCGCACCCCGGCGAGGCTTGGGGGTGTCCACTCCGAGCGCGACGGCCTCCTCGGTGGCGCGCACGGACAGGCCCTCGGCGACGATGCGCGTCGCGAGGTGCTCCATCTGCTCGGGTGTCTCGAGGCCCAGGAGCGCACGCGCGTGCCCGGCGCTGAGCACACCCGCGGCCACGCGTCGCTGCACCGTCGCAGGCAGGCGCAGGAGACGCAGCGTGTTGGAGATCTGCGGACGCGAACGGGAGATCCGCGACGCGAGCTCCTCGTGGGTGATCTCGAAGTCTTCCAGCAGCTGCTGGTAGGCGGCTGCCTCCTCCAGCGGGTTGAGCTGGCTGCGGTGCAGGTTCTCCACGAGCGCGTCGCGAAGCATGTCGACGTCGTCCGTCTCGCGCACGATCGCCGGCACCTCGGTGAGGCCGGCCTCCTTGGACGCGCGCAGGCGGCGCTCACCCATGATGAGCTCGAAGCCCTCACCCGCCGGGTTGGGCCGCACCACGATGGGCTGAAGGACGCCGATCTCCTTGATGGAGCCCACCAGCTCGGCGAGCTCGTCCTCGTCGAAGACGGTGCGGGGCTGACGCGGGTTCGGGACCACAGCATGGGGGTCGATGTGCGCGAATCGCGCGCCGGGCACGGGTACGAGCTCACCGTCCTCGGAGACCTCCGTGATCGTCGGCAACGCGGCGGTCGAGGTGTCGGAGAAGAAGAGATCGCGGGGACGCTCGCCGCTGGGCGCCTCGGGCTCGGTCGGGATCAGCGCGCCCAGGCCTCGGCCCAGTCCCCTCTTCGCCTTGCTCACTGCTTCTCCGATCCCGCGGCGCCGCGCACCGCGATGTCACGTGCGATCGCCGTGTAGGCGACCGCTCCCGACGAATGCGGGTCGTGGGTGATGACGGTCTGGCCGAATCCGGGAGCCTCGGACACCCGCACCGAACGGGGCACGGTCTGCTCGAGCGTCTGAGTCGGGAAGTGCGAGCGCACCTCCGACGCGACCTCGCGCGCGAGGTTCGTGCGGCCGTCGTACATGGTGAGCACGATCGTCGACACGTGGATCCCCTGGTTGAGATGCTTGCGCACCATCTCGACGGTCTTCATCAGCTGCGTGAGTCCCTCGAGCGCGTAGTACTCGCATTGGATGGGGATGAGCACCTCGGTGGCGACGACCATCGCGTTCAGCGTGAGGAGCCCCAGGCTGGGTGGGCAGTCGATGAAGACGTAGTCAAGATTCTTGCCCGGACCCTCCAGCAGCGCGTTCACCGCATCGTGGAGGCGGAACTCGCGGCGCACCACTGAGACGAGCTCGATGTCCGCGCCGGCCAGGTCGATAGTCGCGGGCACGCACCAGAGCGTGTCGATGTCCGGGCAACGCTGCGCGACCTTGTTCATCGGGACATCGTCGAGCAGGACGTCGTAGATCGACGGCGTGCCGGAGCGGTGCTCCACCCCGAGTGCCGTCGACGCGTTGCCCTGGGGATCGGCGTCGATGACGAGCACGTTCGCACCGCGCTTCGCAAGCGCGGCCGCGACGTTGACCGAGGTGGTGGTCTTCCCCACCCCGCCCTTCTGATTGGAGACCGCGATGACCCGGGTACGCGGCGGACGGGGGAAGGGCGACTCCTCGAGCTCGCGCCGATGACGCTCGGTGGCCATCATCTGCGCCGCGAGGGGGCTGCCGTGGTCCTCGGCCAGGCCGTCGAACGGGTCGGATGTTTCACGTGAAACAGAGGGGAGGGTGCTCGACGTCTCGTCGTCGGTCACGTTCGATTGCTGCGTCTGATCGGTCGACACGCAGTTCCCTTCTTGTTGTGTCGCGGCGAGCCGATCGGGCCGCGCGACGCGCCATGTTTCACGTGAAACGTGGCCCCTGACACACACGCTCCCGCCGTCGGCAGCGAGGCGGGAGGTCCTTCCCAGAGGTCACGACTCTACCGCAGAGACACGTGACGGCAACAGACGGACGGGAGTCGACGTGGGGCTCACTTGAAGGCGAGACACTCCATGACACTTGTGGAGAACCGGGCCTGCCGGGGTGGTTTCCCGCACGAATCCGTGTGGATAGGCCTGTGGACGTCAGCTGTGGGAAAGTACCACGACGGTCGTGGGCTCGACCCCGTCGACGGTGCCAGCAGAGTGGATCTCGCCCGTGAGGTGCTGCTTGCGGAGCGTGTACTTGGCGCGCTCCAGCTCGTCGGGCGCGCTGCGGCCCTTGAGCAGGACGAAGCGTCCATGGTCGCTGAGCAGAGGTCGGCACCACTTCACCAGCTTGTCGATCGCAGCCACCGCGCGTGCCGTGATGACGTCGGCCTCCACGGACTCCGCCACCTCCTCCGCACGTCCACGAAGAATCTGCACATTGTCGATGCCACACTCTCGCGCCGCCTCGAACAGCCACTGGGTCCTGCGCTCCATCGGCTCGATCAGGACGTAGTCACGATCCGGGTCCATGGCGGCGAGTACCAGACCGGGCAGGCCGGCGCCCGACCCTACGTCCGCGACGCGCCCCTCCCCCAGGAATGGGAACAGCGCCGCGGAGTTGAGGATGTGACGCTCCCAAAGCCGTCCCACCTCGCGAGGACCGATGAGGCCACGTTCGACGCCCTGGTCGCGCAGCATGTCTGCGAAGGCAAGCACGCGCGGATAGGAGTCACCGAAGTACTCGCGCACGGCGACGGAACCGTCCAGCGGATCCTGCTCTCGGGCCTCGTCTGTCATCGATGTTTCACGTGAAACGTCAGGCGGGAAGGACCACGACGTACCGCTGCGGGTCCTCGCCCTCGGACTCCGACGACAGGCCTGCCTCGAGCACCACGTCGTGGACCACCTTGCGCTCGAACGCGTTCATCGCGGGAAGCGAGACGCGAGCGCCCGACTCTCGCACCTTCGCGATCGCCTCGCGCGCCTGCTCGGCCAGACGCTCACGGCGTCCGGTCCGGAAGTCGGCGATGTCGAGCATGAGGCGGCTGACCTCGCCGGTGTCGGACTGCACGGCGAGGCGGGTCAGGTCCTGCAGTGCCTCGAGCACCTCGCCGTCCGGACCGACCAGGCGCTTGAGATCCTGGCTAGGGCCGTCCGCGACGATGGCGACCTTGGCGCGTCCGGCCTCGACGGAGATGTCGATGTCGCCGTCCATGTCGAGGATGTCGAGCAGCTCCTCGAGGAAGTCCGCGGCGACGTCGCCCTCGGCCTCGAGCTTCTTGATGTTGTCGGTCATGACTCGTCCTTGGTGTCGTCGGCCGGCAGGGCCTGCGGCTTGCTGCCGCCACGGTTCTTGCGCTTGGGCTGCTGACGCTGGCCCGATCGCTTGCTCTCGTCCTCGATCGCGGGCGCCTGTTCGATCACCACCGCGCTCGGGTCCTCGCCGCGGCGCGCGGCCTTGCGGGCGGCCTTGGCGGCGAGACGCTCCTGGTGCTGACGCTCCGCCTCGGACCCGGGCGTCGGGTTGTTGCGGATGACGTAGAACTGCTGACCGAAGGTCCAGATGTTCGTCGTGGTCCAGTAGATGAGGACACCCACCGGGAAGTTCGGACCGGTGATGACGAAGATGAACGGCAGCGCGTACATGAGGATCTTCTGCTGCTGCGCCATCGGGCCCTCGAGCGCCGAGGCCGGCAGGTTCTTGCGCGTGAGCTGGTGCTGCGTGAGGAAGGTGGTCGTCACCATGGCGACGATCAGCACCGCGGACACGATCTTGGCGGACATGCCCTCGGAGTTGAAGAACGTCTCGTTGAGATGCGCGCCGAAGAAGGTCGCGTTGGCGGCCTGGTCGATCAGGTCCTGCGACAGCAGACCGATGGGACCGGCGTCGCCGCCGAGGTTGTAGTTGAGCACACGGAAGAGCGCGAAGAAGATGGGCGCCTGGATGAGCATCGGCAGGCACGAGGCGAACGGGTTCGTCTTGTGCTTGGAGTACAGCTCCATGGTCTCGCGGCTCATGGCCTCGCGCGACGCCTGGTCCTTCTTGCCCTTGTACTTGTCCTGGACCTTCTTGAGGTCCGGCGCGATCAGCTGCATCGCGCGCGATGCCTTGATCTGCTTGACGAACAGCGGGATGAGGGCCGCACGGATGGTCACCACGAGGCCCACGATCGCCAGCGCCCAGGTGATGCCGGAGGTCGGGTCCAGGCCGATGAAGGCCCAGATCTGGTGCCAGATCACCACGATGTTGGCGACCACCCACTCGAGCGGGTAGAGCAGAGTGTCCACTGTTGTCCTTAGGTCAGCCGGGCAGAGGTCGATTGGTTGAGCATCGCGGCATTGTTCCGTGTGAGGCGAAACAGACGCTCGCCTTTCTCCGGGACGTCATCGACGCCGCCGTTGCTCCAGGGGTTGCAGCGCAGCACCCGCCACGCCGCGAGGCCGGTACCCACGAACGCGCCGTGCACCTGGATCGCCTCGATCGCGAAGTGCGAGCACGTCGGGTGGTACTTGCAGCGCGGCCCCGTCAGAGGGGAGATCCCCAGCTGGTACCCGCGGATGGCGCCGGTCAGCGCGCGTCCGGCGACGCTCATCGCGTCGCCTTCGCGAGGGCATGACGAAGCGCCCCGTCCACGTCGGACGCGAGGTCCTCGAACGGGGCGTCGGCGGCAGGCGGCAGGGCGCGGATCACGACGGAGGTGCCGGCCGGCAGGTCGTGGAGGCGCGTCGACATGATCGCGCGCAGGCGTCGCTTGACGCGGTTGCGGACCACGGCACCTCCTACCGCCTTAGAAACAGCGAAACCGGCCATGCGCGAGGCATCGCCGGTGAGCGCTACGTGCACCACGAGGGTGCGCCGACCGCTTCGAGCCCCCGATCGCATCACGGACCGGAAGTCCGCGGACGATCGCAGGCGCGCGCCGGCCGGCAGCAACCTCAGGCCGAGAGCTTGCCGCGGCCCTTGCGACGGCGCGAGGCCAGGATGGAACGTCCGGCACGCGTACGCATACGCAGACGGAAGCCGTGCGTCTTGGCACGCTTGCGGTTGTTCGGCTGGAAAGTCCGCTTGCTCACGGGTCACTCCACAGGTTTCAGGGCATGGTCAAATCAGCGCACTAACGTTACGCGTAACCCTGGACAAGGGTCAAATCGCGTCGGCCGTCTTGGGGCGCGCTCCTGAACAGGATAGGCTCCACCATCACGGCCGGACACCAGGTGACCGACACGCGGACACGCGGTAACGAACCGGTGACGGGCCATGCACCGACTGTGAGAAACGCTGTGGAAACTACTTGGGGGTGACGGCCAGTGGCGGCAGAGCCTGCCTCGGAGTCGATCGACGCAGTGTGGCGGTCCGCCCTCGACGTCCTTGCCGATGATGGAGCGCTGAGCGCGCAGAACCGCTCGTTCCTCCGGCTGGTCAAGCCGCTCGCGGTGGTCGAGGACAACGTGTTCCTCGCCGTCGCCGAGGACTTCACCAAGAACTATGTGGAGACCACGCTGCGCGGCTCGGTGACCGAGGCGCTCAGCGAGGTGCTCGGCCGCGACGTCCGCATCGCGGTGACGGTGGACGCGTCCGTCTCCCCTCCGGAGCCCAGCGACGAGTCCTCCGAGGAGACGCCTCGCGCGCCGATGCGCCGTCCGCAGCCCGAGCCCAAGCCTGTGGTCGAGGACCCGCACCTCAACCCGCGCTACACGTTCGACACCTTCGTCATCGGCCCGTCGAACAGGTTCGCGCATGCCGCAGCCCTCGCCGTCGCCGAATCCCCTGGTAAGACCTACAACCCGCTGTTCATCTACGGCGGTTCGGGACTGGGCAAGACCCACCTGCTGCACGCGATCGGCCACTACACGCGCCATCTCAAGCCGCAGACCCGCGTGAGGTACGTGAACTCCGAGGAGTTCACCAACGACTTCATCAACTCGATCCGTGACGACCGTTCGCTCAGCTTCAAGCGCACGTACCGTGAGGTCGACGTCCTCCTCATCGACGACATCCAGTTCCTGCAGGGCAAGGAGCAGACGCTCGAGGAGTTCTTCCACACGTTCAACGCGCTGCACAACGCCGGCAAGCACGTGGTCATCACCTCGGACGTGAGCCCGCGCTATCTCGACGGCATCGAGGAGCGCATGAGGACCCGCTTCGAGTGGGGCCTCATGACGGATGTCCAGCCGCCGGACCTCGAGACCCGTGTCGCGATCCTTCGCAAGAAGGCGGCCGCGGACGCGGTCAACGCGCCGTCGGACGTGCTCGAATACATCGCGTCGAACATCACGAGCAACATCCGCGAGCTCGAGGGCGCGCTCATCCGCGTCACGGCCTTCGCCGCGCTCAACAGACAGCCGGTCGACCTCTCCCTCGCCCAGGTGGTGCTCAAGGACCTCATCTCGGACGACGACTCCGAGATCACCGCGGCCTCGATCATCGGCAAGACGGCCGAGTACTTCGGCATCTCGATCGAGGACCTCACGGGCACCAGCCGCTCGCGTGTGTTCGTGACGGCGCGTCAGATCGCGATGTATCTCTGCCGGCAGCTCACCGACCTGTCGCTGCCGAAGATCGGCGAGCACTTCGGCGGCAAGGACCATACGACGGTCATGTACGCGGTCAAGAAGGTCGAGGACCAGATCGCGCAGCGCCGCCAGATGTACAACCAGGTCAACGAGATCCACGCGCGCATCAAGCAGTCGCGCGCCTGAGAGCCTCCTGACGAACGATTCGGCCCCTTCCGAGCCCCGAGAGGCGCGGGAGGGGCCGAATCGTTGTCTGAGCGTCGTCGCCGTGCGAAGGGACGATGCGGCGGTCGCCGGGCTCTCGCGGGGCACCGGGCGGTCCGTGCCCCGTGAGCCCGCCGGCGGCCCCGCCGTGACCGTGGCGCGTCCGCGTACGAGCCCGGGCGGACGCGCTCTCCTGACGACTCCTGGACAACGATTCGGGCCGTTCTGCGGCGCTGACCCGCGACGGGCGCGGAGAAGGGCCGATTCGTGCGTCAGGACGCGCTCAGCCGGCGTGCACGCGCCACGGGGCCGCGGAGGTTCGCCGCGCCTCACGGGCCGGGTGCCGGTCTCATGCCCCCCTGACGAAGGAATCGGCCCGCCGCCGCGCGGCGGGCCTCGTCGCCCGCCAAAGGCGTGCGAAACGTTCGTCAGAAGCGGTCGTGACAGCCGCATCGTCCCGACACGCGCCGCCGACACGCCGGTCATCGGTCGAATTCGACGCTGGGAAGGCCTCAGATCCCCGTTCGCTCACAATTGTGGAAAAGTCTGTGGATGCCCGTGGATGACGTGCTCCGTCCACAGGGGACGCGTTGTGAAGAAACGGTGACCAGCTGTGGTCGACGTCGGAGCCGTCCCGCCACGAATCACAGGTTCGGGGTGTTCCGCCCCCAACCCGCTCACAGGTCGATTCATGTGATTTCCAGCACGAATGACAAGAATCCACAGAATCCACGGGCCCTAATACGACTACGAGTCCATCTTCTTGGAGTTGTCCACACGACCTTCATCTCGCTCCGCGCCTCGAGGTCCCCGCGCCGCCCCGATCCGCCTACCGACGAGGTCGGACCCGTGGCATAGTCTGTGCTCGACACCTGAGGAGCAAGCATGAAGTTCACCGTCGAGCGCGACGTTCTGGCAGACGCCGTCGCATGGACGTCGCGTGCCGTGCCGGCGCGCCCCCCGGTCCCCGTTCTCGCCGGTGTCCGCATCACCGCGGACGCCGAGGGACTGGTGCGCCTGGCCAGCTTCGACTACGAGGTCTCCGCCCGCGGCGAGTTCCCGGCGGACGTCGAGCAGGCGGGCGAGGTGCTGGTCAGCGGTCGCCTGCTGCGTGAGATCGCGAACGCGCTGCCCCACAAGCCGGTGCAGCTGTCGCTCGAGGGCACCAAGGTGTCCGTCACCTGCGGCGCCTCCCGCTTCACCCTCGCCACCATGCCCGTGGACCAGTACCCGTCGCTGCCCGAGCTGCCCGAGCACTCCGGCACCATCGACGGCGCGACCCTGCAGCAGGCCGTCGCCCAGGTGACCTCCGCGGCGTCGCGTGACGAGACCCTGCCGATCCTGACCGGCGTCCGTGTCGAGATCGAGGGCTCCCACATCTCCCTCCTCGCGACCGACCGTTACCGGCTGTCCCTGCGCGAGCTCGAGTGGAACCCGTCGCAGCCGGATATCAGCGCGGTCGCGCTGGTCCGCGCCAAGACGCTGTCCGACACGGCGAAGTCCCTGGGTTCGGGCGAGGTCACCGTCGCGCTGAGCTCCGGGCAGGGCATGGACCTCATCGGCTTCGAGGCCGGCGGCCTCGTCACCACGTCCCTGCTCATGGACGGCGACTACCCGCAGGTCCGTCGCCTCTTCCCCGAGTCGAGCCCCATCACGGCGACCGTCCGCACGCAGGACCTCATCGACGCGACGCGTCGCGTCGCGCTGGTCGCCGAGCGCAACTCCTCGGTGAGGCTCGCGTTCGCGGACGGCGAGGTCACCCTCGACGCCGGCCAGTCGGATGACGCGCAGGCGTCGGAGGCGCTCACCGCGCACCTCCACGGCGACTCGATCACCGTCGCGTTCAACCCGCAGTACCTGCTCGACGGACTCACGGCGCTGGGCACGGACTTCGTGCAGCTCGGCTTCACGCAGGAGACCAAGCCGGTCGAGTTCGTCGGCCTGTCGGAGCCCGGCGGCGACGTCGCGGCCGACTTCCGCTACCTGCTGGTGCCCATCCGCATCGCCTCCTAGTGCGCGTCACCCACGTCCAGCTCGCCGACTTCCGCTCGTACCCCGAGGCAGACGTCGAGCTCGGACCGGGCGTCACCACGTTCGTCGGTCGCAACGGCCAGGGCAAGACCAACCTGGTCGAGGCGATCCGGTACCTCTCGGTGCTGGGTTCCCACCGGGTCGCGACCGACGCGCCTCTCATCCGGTTCGGCGCCGAGCGTGCCGTGGTGCGCGCGAAGGTGGAGAAGGGCGGCCGGTCGCTCGGCCTCGAGGTGACGCTGCAGAACGCACGCGCTAACACCGCGCGGCTCAATCGGGGCGCGGCCCGTCCGCGTGACCTCGTGGGGATCCTCAGGACGGTGCTGTTCGCGCCGGAGGATCTCGCGCTGGTCAAGGGCGATCCCTCGGGCCGGCGCGCGTTCCTCGACGAGCTCTGCGTCGCCCTGCAGCCCGCCCTCGCGGGCGACCTGTCCGACTACGACCGGGTGCTGCGTCAGCGCACCTCGATGCTCAAGACGTCCCGGAACGCTCGTGGCGATCTCACGATGCTCGACATCTGGGACGAGAAGCTCGCGGAGCTGGGCGGGCGCATCATGGCGGCGCGGCTCCGCGCGGTCGCCGCCCTCGCGCCGCACGTCGCCGCGGCGTACCAGGACGTTGCACCGGATGGCGGGGACTGCGCGATCTCGTACGCGACCTCCCTGGCAGATCAGCCTCCGGGCGATGCACCGGCGATCGCCGCGCTGCTCCTCGAGCGGCTGCGCGAGGTCCGTCCCAAGGAGCTCGACCGCGGCGTCACGCTGGCCGGCCCCCACCGCGACGACCTCGAGATCCGCCTGGGCGGGATGCCCGCGAAGGGGTACGCCAGCCACGGCGAGTCGTGGTCCTGCGCGCTCGCGCTGAGGGTGGGAACCTACGACCTGCTCACCTCCGAGGCGGGTCCCGACTCCGACGCGGACGGCGAACCCGTCCTGATCCTCGACGACGTGTTCGCGGAGCTCGATTCCGGCCGGCGTGCGGCTCTCGCGGCCCGGCTCGAGCGAGCCAGCCAGGTGCTCATCACCGCCGCCGTCGCGGAGGACGTGCCCGCGGCGCTGGCGGGCCGGATCATCCCCGTGGTCAAGGGGCGTGTGGGCGATGAGTGAGAACACCAGGGACGATGCTCTCGCCGGCGAGGGTGCCGACGGCCAGGACCCGCTGGTTCCCGGGGACGCGGCGCGGCTCGCGCGCGAGGCGATGGAGCGTGCGCGGCAGGCGGCGCGTCAGCGTGGCGCGACCCGGTCCAGCGCGAAGCGGGGACGCAAGCAGCGCGAGGAGGCCAGGCGGGCGACCCAGCCGTACACGAACGGCCGCGACCCGCAGCCCATGGGCGATGCGGTCGCCTCGTTGCTGCGACGGATGGGCTGGACCGAGCAGATCGAGGTCTCGTCGGTGACCGGGCGTTGGCGCGAGGTGATCGGCGACCGCATCGCCGATCATTGCGAGCCGCTCGGCTTCGACGAGGGAGTCCTCACCGTCAAGGCGAGCTCGACCGCGTGGGCGACGCAGCTGCAGATGATGGCCGGTCAGATCCGGCACCGCATCAACGAGGAGTTCGGCCGCGAGATCGTCACCGAGCTCAAGGTGCTCGGACCTACCGCGAGGTCGTGGACCAAGGGTCCGCGCTCGGTGAAGGGACGCGGACCGCGCGACACGTACGGGTGACTCGGCAGGGTGACCCGGCCCGCGCATCGTCCCGTGGCCTCGACATATCGGGCACGGTGTGACAAAGCACACACCCCCTCAAATGTCACTTAATGCCACAACTCGCCTACCCTTGTTCCGGCAACGGGGCCGGAGGCGTGCTGGGGGCGCCTTCGGTGCCCGCAGGTCGCGCCGCTGGAGAGCCGAGGGGGACGCTCCGGCGGCGTGATCCCGCCGATCGCCTCGAGAGCGGGTCCTCGACTTGTGCTGAATGGCCTGTGAATCGCGCCAGATGGGCCCTCTGGGCCACTAGAATGGGCCGAGATAGGACGGGACTTGTGCAAAGTCCCGTCAGCGGCTTGAAAGGCGAATCTGTGGCGAATAGCGAGGAGCGGGCTGTCGAGCCCGCCTACGGCGCCGAGAACATCACCGTCCTGGAGGGCCTCGAAGCCGTCCGCAAGCGCCCGGGCATGTACATCGGGTCGACGGGTGAGCGCGGTCTCCACCATCTGGTCTACGAGGTCGTCGACAACTCCGTCGACGAGGCGCTCGCCGGCTACTGCGACACCATCACGGTGACGCTGCAGGCGGACGGCGGCGTCAAGGTCCAGGACAACGGTCGCGGCATCCCCGTCGACATGCACCCGACGGAGAAGAAGCCCACCGTCGAGGTGGTCATGACCATCCTCCACGCCGGCGGAAAGTTCGGCGGCGGCGGCTACGCGGTCTCCGGCGGCCTGCACGGCGTCGGCATCTCCGTGGTGAACGCGCTGTCCTACAAGGTCGAGACCGAGGTCCGCCGCCAGGGACATGTGTGGCGCCAGAGCTTCGCCGAGGGCGGCAAGCCGCAGGGCACCCTGGTCAAGGGCGAGGCCACCGAGGCCACCGGCACCCAGCAGACGTTCTGGGCCGACCCGCTGATCTTCGAGACCACCGACTACGACTACGAGACTCTGCGCGCCCGCTTCCAGCAGATGGCGTTCCTCAACAAGGGCCTCTCCATCACGCTGATCGACGAGCGTCCCGAGCACATCGCGGCGGAGGACGATGCCGAGGCCGAGGAGGCGCCCACGTCGCGGGCCGTGACGTACAAGTACGACGGCGGCCTGGTCGACTATGTCGCGCACCTCAACTCCGCCAAGAAGGCGGAGCTGGTCCACGCCGAGGTCATCTCGCTCGACTCCGAGGACACCGAGAAGAAGATCTCGCTCGAGATGGCCATGCAGTGGACGTCCGCGTACTCGGAGTCGGTGTTCACCTACGCGAACACCATCTCGACCACCGAGGGCGGCACCCACGAGGAGGGCTTCCGTGCGGCGCTCACCACGCTGGTGAACAAGTACGCCCGCGAGAAGGCGATCCTCAAGGACAAGGACGACAACCTCACGGGCGACGACGTCCGCGAGGGGCTCACGGCCGTCATCTCGGTCAAGCTGGGCGAGCCGCAGTTCGAGGGCCAGACCAAGACCAAGCTGGGCAACACCGAGGCCAAGACGTTCGTGCAGCGCGTGGTCAACGAGCAGCTCACGGACTGGTTCGACGCCCACCCGAACGAGGCGAAGGACATCATCCGCAAGGCGCTGCAGGCCTCGCAGGCGCGCATCGCCGCCCGCAAGGCGCGCGAGGCGACCCGCCGCAAGGGACTGCTCGAGTCCGGCGGCATGCCCGGCAAGCTGTCGGACTGCCAGAGCCGCAACCCCTCCGAGTGCGAGATCTTCATCGTCGAGGGCGACTCCGCCGGCGGCTCCGCCAAGGCCGGCCGTGAACCGTACAACCAGGCGATCATGCCCATCCGCGGCAAGATCCTCAACGTCGAGCGCGTGCGCCTCGACCGCGCCCTGTCCAACCAGGAGGTCCAGGGCCTCATCACCGCGTTCGGCGCGGGCATGGGCGAGGACTTCGACATCTCGAAGGCGCGCTATCACAAGATCGTGCTGATGGCCGATGCCGACGTCGACGGCCAGCACATCCGCACCCTGCTGCTCACCCTGCTGTTCCGCTACATGCGACCCCTGATCGAGGCCGGCTACGTCTACCTGGCGCAGCCGCCGCTGTTCAAGATCAAGTGGACCAACGCGGACCACGAGTACGTGTACTCGGACCGCGAGCGTGACGCGGTCCTCAAGGACGGCCTCGCCAACGGCAAGCGCATCCCCAAGGACAACGGGGTGCAGCGCTACAAGGGTCTGGGCGAGATGAACCACGAGGAGCTGCGGGTCACCACCATGGACCCCGCGACCCGCACCCTGCTCCAGGTCACCATGGATGACGCCGCGCAGGCCGACGAGATCTTCTCGGTCCTCATGGGCGAGGACGTCGAGTCCCGCCGCAGCTTCATCCAACGCAACGCGAAGGACGTGAGGTTCCTTGACATCTGAGACCCCCGAGATGGATCACGGCCGCATCGAGGCGGTCGACCTCAACACCGAGATGCAGCGGTCCTACCTGGACTACGCCATGTCGGTCATCGTGGGCCGCGCCCTCCCGGACGTCCGCGACGGGCTCAAGCCCGTGCATCGTCGCGTGCTCTACGCGATGTTCGACGGCGGCTACCGGCCCGACCGCGCGTTCTCGAAGTGCTCGCGCGTGGTGGGCGACGTCATGGGCAAGTACCACCCGCACGGTGACTCGGCCATCTACGACGCCATCGTCCGCATGGTCCAGCCGTGGTCGCTGCGCTACCCGCTGATCGCGGGCCAGGGCAACTTCGGCTCCGCGGGCAACGACGGCGCCGCGGCCTCGCGATACACCGAGTGCAAGATGGCGCCGCTGGCCATGGAGATGGTCCGCGACATCGACAAGGACACCGTCGAGTTCGAGGACAACTACGACGGCCGCGAGCAGGAGCCCACCATCCTGCCCGCGCGCTTCCCCAACCTGCTCGCGAACGGCTCCGCCGGCATCGCGGTCGGCATGGCGACCAACATCCCGCCGCACAACCTCCGCGAGCTCGCCGAGGGCGTGCAGTGGCACCTCGACCACCCGGACGCCTCCCGCGAGGAGCTGCTCGAAGCGCTCATCGCCCGCATCCCGGGCCCCGACTTCCCCACCGGAGCGACCATCCTGGGCCGCAAGGGCATCGAGGACGCGTACCGGACGGGTCGCGGCCTCATCACCATGCGTGCCGTGGTCAACATCGAGGAGATCCAGGGCCGCATGTGCCTGGTGATCACCGAGCTGCCGTACCAGGTCAACCCCGACAACCTCGCGATCAAGATCGCGGACCTGGTCAAGGACGGCAAGGTCTCCGGCATCGCGGACATCCGCGACCAGACGTCGGGCCGCACGGGCCAGCGCCTCGAGATCGTGCTCAAGCGCGACGCCGTCGCCAAGGTGGTCCTCAACAACCTGTACAAGCACACGCAGCTGCAGGAGACGTTCGGCGCGAACATGCTGGCGATCGTCGACGGCGTGCCGCGCACTCTCTCGCTGGACGGGTTCATCCGCCACTGGACCACGCACCAGCTCGAGGTCATCCAGCGCCGCACCGCGTACCGCCTGCGGGAGGCGGAGCGCGAGGCCCACATCTTGCAGGGCTACCTCAAGGCGCTCGACGCGCTCGACGAGGTCATCGCCCTCATCCGCCGCTCCCCCTCCGCGGACGAGGCCCGCGTGGGCCTCATGGAGCTGCTCGACGTCGACGAGGTCCAGGCGACCGCGATCCTCAACCTCCAGCTGCGCCGCCTCGCGGCCCTGGAGCGCCAGAAGATCACGGACGACTACAACGCCCTCATGGTCGAGATCACCGACCTGCGCGACATCCTCGCCAACGAGCAGCGCCAGCGCACCATCATCTCGGAGGAGCTCGCCGAGATCGTGCGCAAGTACGGGGACGACCGCCGGACGGTCATCCACCCGTTCGAGGGCGATGTGTCGATCGAGGACCTCATCGCCGAGGAGGAGATGGTGGTCACCATCACCCGCGGCGGCTACGTCAAGCGCACCCGTTCCGACCAGTACCGCGCCCAGAAGCGCGGCGGCAAGGGCGTGCGCGGCGCGACCCTGCGCAACGACGACGTGGTGGAGCACTTCTTCGTCACCACCACCCACCACTGGCTGCTGTTCTTCACCAACCTGGGCCGCGTGTACCGCGCGAAGGCGTACGAGCTTCCCGAGGGCGGCCGCGACTCCAAGGGCCAGCACGTGGCGAACATGCTCGCGTTCCAGCCGGGCGAGGAGATCGCCCAGGTCCTGGACCTGCGCAGCTACGAGGACGCCGACTACCTGGTGCTCGCCACCAAGCGCGGCCTGGTGAAGAAGACGGAGCTCAAGGCCTACGACTCCAACCGCACCGGCGGCCTCATCGCGATCAACCTGCGCGAGGTCGAGTCCGAGGACGGCGAGCTCAAGGCCGACGAGCTGGTCTCCGCACGCCTCGCGAACTACGAGGACGACCTCATGCTGGTCTCCCGCCTCGGCCAGTCGCTCCGCTTCAACGCCAAGGATGAGGAGCTGCGCCCCATGGGCCGCGCCACCTCGGGCGTCAAGGGCATGAGCTTCCGCGGTGACGACGAGCTGCTCGCGATGGACGTCATCCTCGCCGGCACCGCGGTGGCCGGGGACGATGCCGACGTCGAGACGGACGCGGAGGCCGCCGAGGAGGAGGTCACCGTCTCCGACGGACCGTTCTCCTTCGTGGTCACCCGTCACGGCTACGCCAAGCGCACCAGCGCCTCGGCGTGGAGCCCCAAGCACCGCGGCGGCCTGGGCGTGAAGGTCGCGACCCTCACCGAGGAGCGCGGCGACCTGGTGGGCGCCATGCTGGTCGAGGACACCGACGAGGTCCTGGTCATCATGGAGTCCGGCAAGGTGGTGCGTTCCGCCGTCGCCGAGGTCCCCGTCAAGGGCAAGAACTCGATGGGCGTCATCTTCGCCAAGCCGGCGAAGGGCGACCGCATCATCGGCATCGCCCGCAACGTCGAGCGCAACCTCGACGGCGACGAGCCTCTCGAGGGCGAGGACGCGGAGACCGTCGAGGGTGAGGTCGAGCCCGCCGTCGAGGCCGGCGCCGACGCGAGCGAGGCGCCGGAGGCTCCCGCCGCGGAGTGATCCGTGCAGCGGAAGGGCCGGTCGCGACCGCGACCGGCCCTTCCTGCGTCTCCGGGGCCAACACGCGCCTATCCTCGGGTGATGAGCACGTTGACGTGGCGGCCGGACATCCTCGACGGATACGAGGCGGCGGACCTGGGCGCTCCCGCGGTCGCGCCGTCCGGCCGCGCCGACGGCGCGCTGACCCGCACCCTGATCCGCCGGGTCGCGGTGCCCGAGGCGCCTCGCGCGGTGGCCGTGATCGTGCATGGCTACAACGACTACTTCTTCGCCACCCACCTGGCGGACGAGCTCGCGGCCGCGGGCTGCGCGGCCTACGCGGTCGACATGCGTCGAGCCGGCCGTTCGCTCCAGCCCGGCAACCAGCCGCACCACATCGCGCACATCGACGAGCTGGGGGACGACATCGCTGACGCGGCGACGGCCGCGCGGGACGATGCCCTGGCCCGGGGCCTGGGCGACCTCCCCTTGGTGGTCCACGCCCATTCGACCGGCGGGCTCGCGGCGGCGGTGTGGGCGAGCGACCGCCCGGATGCCGCCTTGGCTGCGCTGGTGCTCGACGGGCCGTTCTTCGGGCTCGCGCTCACCGCAGGTCAGCGCGCGCTCATGCGGGCCGTGCCGGTGCTCGCCCGGGCGCGGTCGCGCATGGTGATCGACCCGGCACGATCCCCGTACACCGCGGGCCTGCTCGAGCGCGGCTGGGAGTTCGACGTCACCTGGAAGCGACCCGAGGGTGTGGGCGCGACCGCGGGGTGGCTCGCGGCGACCCGGGCGGCCCAGGCCCGCGCCGCAGGGGGCCTGGACATCCGGGTGCCCGTCCTCCTCGTCTCGTCCGACTCGACCGGGCCCGACCGTCTCGACAACCCGCTTCACGCGAGCCAGGACACCGTGGTGGATGTGGCCGCGACCGCGCGCGCGGCGACGCGGCTGGGGGCGCAGGTCGAGCCCGTGATCATCGCCGGAGCGCTCCACGACGCCGCCCTCAGCGCCGCGGGCCCGCGTGCACGCTACTTCGAGACGCTTCGGGACTTCCTCGGATCAGCGCTCCAGCAGGGTCACGAACCCCCTGGTAACGTCCGCACCAGGGGGTGACCATGGGTGCGGGGTTCGTGCTGACCGGGCTGCTGCTCGCGCTGACCCTGACCGCGGCGGCGATCCTGCGGTGGTCCGCCAAGCCGTGGCACGCGGTGGGGCTCGCCGCGGCCGCCATGGCGACCACCGTCACCGTCTCGCTCACCGGGGCGTTCGCCGCGCCGCCCACCGGGCCCGGCGAGGCGCTGCTCACCGCGACGGCGGAGGAGCCCCAGCCCGAGGACGGCGACGAATACTTCTTCACCGCCCGGTCGGGCCCGGTGCCGATCCCGATGCCGGACGCGTGGCTGGCGGTCGCGGGCGACGGCGTCCATGCATCGGTCCCCTGGCCCGTCGACACCGGCGGCGCGGTGGTCACGGAGGGGGTGCCCACCGCCGTGGGGCTCGACACGGAGGTGCTCGCCGACTACTACGCGTCGATCGGCCAGCTCGACCGCGACGGCGACACGTTCCTGGTCGAGACTCGCTCGGGATGGACCGCCGAGGTCGAGCTCAGCGGCGGCGTCCTCACGGTCACCTTCCCCTGAGCCCGCCCACCTGGCGATGCCGGCGGCGAGGTCAGATGAACAGCGTGGTGCCGCTCTCGTTGGCCTCTCCGAGGAAGGTCGCGACGCCGGCGAGCTCGACCCCGTCGAGCAGGTCGGACTGCGACATGCCCAGCAGATCCATGGTCATGGTGCAGCCGAGCAGGCGGGCGCCGCCTTCCTGCGCCGACCGGATCAGCTCGGGCAGGCTCTGCACGTCGTTCTTCTTCATGACGTTCTTGATCATCGCCGTACCCGCGCCGGCCATGTGCATCTGCGACAGCGTCAGCTTCTCCGCGCCACGCGGCATCATCGCGCCGAACATCTTGTCCATCATCTTCTTCTCGCGCTTGGGCGGGTCCGTCCTGCGCAGCGCGTTGAGACCCCAGAAGGTGAAGAACATGGAGACCTCGTCGCCCATGGCGACGGCGCCGTTCGCGATGATGAACGCCGCGAGCACCTTGTCGAGGTCCCCGCTGAAGACCACCATCGACGTCTTGTTCTTGCCGGAGGACGATGCGCCGGTCGCCACCGGCGTCACGCCCCCCTTGCGGAACGTGCCGACGAAGCCGGGCCCCTTCGGGTCGAGGCTCACCAGGGTGTGGCCGTTCTTGGCGGCCCACGCGGGCCCGTCGAGCGCGAAGCCCGGGTCGGAGACGGTGACGCGCAGCTCGTCGCCGGCGTTCGCCTTCCTCATGGCGTCCGCGAGCCGCATGATCGGGCCGGGGCAGGCGAGCCCGGTGCAGTCCAGCTCGGTGACCTGGCCGGTCGCGGCGGCCACAGCCGAGGCGACCGACACCTTCTCCGCGTAGTTCTCCATCGGGGGCTGCGCGACGTACTGGTCGGCCGGGTTGTCGTGCACGTGGCCGTAGGTGGTCGAGCCGCCGGACAGGGTGGCGACGTCGGTGAAGCCGTTCTGGACCAGGATCCGGTGCGCGAGATACGAGCGGAAGCCCACTGCGCAGTAGAGGCGGATCGGCTGGTCCTTGTCGCTCCAGCCCTTGATGGCCTCGCGGAATGTGGCGAGCGGCACCGACTCGGCGCCGGGCAGGTGGTGGATGCCGTACTCCTCGGGGGTGCGGACGTCCACGAGACGTGCGCCGGCGGGCAGCGGCCACTCCTCCGCGTACCAGAGGGTGAAGTCGCCGCGGATGGTGTTGGCGGCGACGAACCCGGCCATGTTGACGGGGTCCTTCGCGGAGCCGAACGGCGGCGCGTACGCGAGCTCCTGCTCCTCGAGGTCGAACACGGTGAGGCCGGCACGGACCGCCATGGCGAAGACGTCGAGGCGCTTGTCGACGCCGTCGAAGCCGCAGGCCTGCGCGCCCAGCACGCGGCCGTCGGACGGGGAGAACAGCAGTTTGATGTGCATCATCGCGGTGCCGGGGTAGTAGCCGGCGTGGCCCGACGGGTGGACGTGCGCCACCCGGTACTCGACCCCCGCTGCGTCGAGCTGGCGCGACGTCGCGCCGGTGCCGCCGGCGACCATGTCGAACACCTTCACGATCGACGTGCCCTGCGTGCTCTTGTACTCGGTGGTGCGGCCGCACATGTTCTCGGCAGCGACGCGCGCCTGCCGGTTCGCGGGGCCGGCGAGCGGCGCGAGGTACTGGCCGGGCAGCACGGGGTGCGCGGTCTCGACGGCGTCGCCTGCGGCGTAGATGTCCGGATCCGAGGTGCGCATGTGGGTGTCGACCCTGATGCCGCCGCGCTCGCCCAGCTCGATCCCGGCCTCCTTCACCAGCTCGACCGCGGGCCTCACGCCCGCGGCGAGGATCACCAGGTCCGCCTTGAGGACCGTGCCCGAGTTGAGCTCGACGCTCACGCGTCCGTCGCCGTCCTTGTCCGCGAGCGGCTGGAACGCCGCGGCGGCGGTGGACAGGTGCAGACCGATGCCGCGCATGCGCAGGTGCTGCTCGACGGGGGTGGCGATCTCGTGGTCGACGGGGGGCAGGATCTGGTCGGAGAGCTCGACCACGTCGACACGCACGCCCCGGTGATGGAGGTTCTCCGCCATCTCGAGGCCGATGTAACCGGCGCCCACCACCACGGCGGTGACGGTGCCGCGGCGGCCGGCCTTCTGCGCGGCGATCGCCGCGTCCAGGCGCGCCTTGATGCGGTCCATGTCGCCGATCCGGCGCAGCACCTCCACGGCGGGGTGGTCGATGCCGGGCAGCGGCGGGCGGACCGCCTCGGCGCCCATGCACAGCGCGAGCTTGTCGTAGGACTCGGTGTACTCGCGGCCGGTGTCCACCTCGCGCGCGGTGATGGTCTTGGCGTCGCGGTCGATCGCGACCACCTCGGTCGCGATGCGCACGTCGATGTCGAGCGACTCGCGCAGGCTCTCGGGCGTCTGCAGCAGCAGCCGGGAGCGCTCGGAGATCACCTCGCCCACGTGGTACGGCAGCCCGCAGTTCGCGAACGAGACGTGGTGCCCGCGCTCGAACACCACGATCTCCGCGGACTCGTCGAGGCGCCGCGCCCTCGCGGCGGTGGATGCTCCGGCGGCGACCCCGCCGATGACGACCAGCTTCATGAGATGCCTCCTGGGGTATCTGGCTTCTGACATCGAAGATATCCCCCGGGGTATCCACACCTGGGGGTATCTGGTCCCGGTTGGGTGGCTCCCGGCGCCCGGGAGCGGGACGATGCGCGGGCTCGTTGGACAGGTGGCGCCGCCTTGGCGCGGCGGTGAGCACCGCATCGTCCCCCGCCGTTCATTTGAAAGAATCAAAAGAAGGACGTACGCTGGCCCTCATGAGATCGATCGACGCGCCCGCCATGCTGCGCGAGGCGGGCCTGCGTGTCACCGAGCCGCGACGCGCGGTGCTCGAGGCGCTCGAGGGCCTGCCGCATGCCTCGGCCGACGCGGTGCACGCGCGCGTCTCGCGCCGCCTCCCCGACGTGTCCCTCCAGACCGTCTACAACGTCCTCCACGACCTCACCGGTCGCGGCATCGCGCGTTCGATCGAGCCCGGCGACCACCCCGCCCGCTACGAGCTGCGGGTGGGCGACAACCACCACCACCTGGTCTGCACGCGCTGCGGCGTGATCGCAGACGTCGACTGCGTCGTGGGTCAGGCCCCGTGCCTCACCCCCGACGACGACCACGGTTTCGCCGTCGCCGAGGCGGAGGTCACCTTCTGGGGCCTCTGCGGCGCCTGCCAGTCCGTGGAATCCCTGCCGTCCCCTGCCCACGCACGTCTCTGAACGTCCCAACCCCACAGAGGAGCGCTCCCATGTCGGAGAAGTTCACCACCACCAACGCCGGCGCCCCCGTCGCCTCGGACCAGCACTCGCTGACCGTCGGCAACAACGGCGTCACCGCCCTCACCGACCACTACCTGGTCGAGAAGCTCGCGCAGTTCAACCGGGAGCGCGTGCCCGAGCGCGTGGTGCACGCCAAGGGCGGCGGCGCGTTCGGCACGTTCACCACCACCAACCCGGACATCGCGAAGTACACGCGCGCCGCGCTGTTCCAGGACGGCGTGCAGACCGAGATGCTCGCGCGCTTCTCCTCGGTGGCCGGCGAGCACGGCTCGCCCGACACCTGGCGCGACCCGCGCGGCTTCGCGCTGAAGTTCTACACGACCGAGGGCAACTACGACCTCGTGGGCAACAACACGCCCGTGTTCTTCATCCGTGACGGCATCAAGTTCCCCGACTTCATCCGCTCGCAGAAGCGCCTGCCGGGTTCGCACCTGCGCGACAACGACATGCAGTGGGACTTCTGGACCCTCCAGCCGGAGTCGGCGCACCAGGTCACCTGGCTCATGGGTGAGCGCGGCCTGCCCCGCTCGTGGCGCGAGATGCAGGGCTACGGCTCGCACACCTACCAGTGGATCAACGCCGAGGGCGAGCGCTTCTGGGTGAAGTACCACTTCAAGTCCCAGCAGGGCGTGCACGGCCTCAGCATCGAGGAGGCGGGTCAGCTCGCGGGCTCGGACGGCGACCACCACATCCGCGACCTCTACGAGCACATCGAGGCCGGCGACTTCCCGCGCTGGGACCTCCACGTGCAGGTCATGCCGTACGAGGATGCCAAGACGTACCGCTTCAACCCGTTCGACCTCACCAAGGTGTGGCCGCACGGCGACTACCCGCTGATCCCGGTGGGCGTGATGGAGCTCAACAAGAACCCCGAGAACTACTTCGCGCAGATCGAGCAGGCGACCTTCGCCCCCTCGAACTTCGTGCCCGGTATCGGCGCCTCGCCGGACAAGATGCTGATGGCGCGCATCTTCTCCTACGCGGACGCGCACCGCTACCGCGTGGGCACCAACCACGCCGACCTCCCCGTCAACTCCCCGCACGCCGCGGACGCCAACGGCCACTCGTACGCGAAGGACGGCGCGATGCGCTACTCCTTCTCCTCGCCCTCGACGCCTGTCTACGCGCCCAACTCGCTGGGCGGCGCGCACGCCGACGCCGAGCGTGCCGGTGACGCGGGCAACTGGGAGTCCGACGGCGAGCTGGTCCGTGCGGCCGCGACCCTCCACGCCGAGGACGACGACTTCGGCCAGGCCGGCACCATGTACCGCGAGGTCTTCGACGACGCGGGCAAGGCCCACATCCTCGAGCAGATCACCGGCCACGTCGGCGCGGTGCAGTCGGACGAGATCCGCGAGCGTGCGATCCAGTACTGGACCAACGTCGACGCGGGCCTCGGCGCGAAGCTGCGCGCCAACCTCGCAGGCGAGACGCCGGTCGAGGCCGGCGAGCCCGGCACCGGAGTGGAGCCCGTCACCGTCTGATCGATCGCGTCAACTGAATCCGAGGGCCCGGTCCCGCTCGATGAGCGGGTTCGGGCCCTCGGCGCGTCCGCGGCTACCATGGCCGCGCCCCCACCTGCCCCGGACGGAGACCCTCCATGCCCACCGACGCCCGCACCGCGACCGGAGTGCCCGAGGCGACCACCGCATCGTCCTGGCGCGCGGCGCTGAAGCCGCGCACGCTACGCGTGGAACTGGTCTCCGGCCTCATGGTCGCGCTCGCGCTCATCCCCGAGGCGATCAGCTTCTCGATCATCGCGGGCGTGGACCCGCGGGTGGGTCTGTTCGCGTCCTTCACCATGGCCGTGTCGATCGCTTTCCTGGGCGGGCGTCCCGCGATGATCTCGGCCGCGACGGCCGCGGTCGCGCTCGTGGTCGCACCCCTCGCCAAGGAGCACGGCCTCGACTACCTGGTGGTCGCGGTGGTCCTCGGCGGGCTCATCCAGGTCGCGCTGGGACTGCTGGGCGTCGCGAAGCTCATGCGCTTCATCCCGCGCTCCGTCATGGTCGGGTTCGTCAACTCGCTCGCGATCCTCATCGCGATGGCGCAGCTGCCGCACCTCACCGGCAAGCCCTGGGTCGTGTACGTCCTGGTCGCCGCCGGGCTCGGAGTGATCGCGCTGTGGCCGCGGCTGACCAAGGCGGTGCCGGCGCCGCTCGTCGCGATCGTGCTGCTCACGGTGGTGACGGTCGCGGCGGGCATCGCGGTCCCGACCGTGGGCGACGAGGGCGCGCTGCCCGAGGGACTCCCCGGGCTGTTCCTTCCCGACGTGCCGCTCACCCTCGAGACCCTGCGGATCGTCGCGCCGTACGCGCTCGGCCTCGCGCTCGTGGGTCTGCTCGAGTCGCTCATGACCGCGAAGCTGGTCGACGACATCACCGACACCCACTCCGACAAGACCCGCGAGGCCTGGGGACAGGGCGCCGCCAACGTGATCACCGGCCTGTTCGGCGGCATGGGCGGCTGCGCGATGATCGGCCAGACCATGATCAACGTGAAGGCCGGCGGCGCGCGAACCCGACTGTCGACGTTGAGCGCGGGCGTGTTCCTGCTGATCCTCATCCTGCTGCTGGGCGACGTGGTCGCGATCATCCCGATGGCGGCGCTCGTGGCGGTCATGCTGTTCGTCGCGTGGGCGACCTTCGACTGGCATTCGATCCGCCCGTCGACGCTGCGCCGCATGCCGCGTTCGGAGACGTCGGTGATGCTGCTCACCGTCGCCGTCGTGGTCGCGACGCACAACCTCGCGTACGGCGTGGTCGCGGGCGTGCTGCTCGCGAGCGTGCTCTTCGCGCGTCGGGTCGCGCACCTCGCGCAGGTCACCGCCACGCCCGCGGAGGACGGTGTGCGCCGCTACACCGTCACCGGGGAGCTGTTCTTCGCCAGCTCGAACGACCTCTACAGCCAGTTCGACTACGCGGGCGACCCCGCGAAGGTCGTGATCGACATGAGCGCGTCGCACGTGTGGGACGCCTCGACCGTCGCGGCGCTCGACGCCGTCGAGCACAAGTACGCCGCGCATGGGATCGAGGTCGAGATCGTGGGTCTCAACGAGGCCTCGCGCGCGCTCCACGGCCGCATGACCGGGCACCTCGGGGCCGGCCACTAGGGACGATGCGCGGGCCGGCGGCGCGGGCGGGTTCGCCGGCGCCGGTCAGTCGGGTCGCGTCACCGCGGCCTTGACCAGGTCCGTCGCCGTCGCGTCGGGCAGGTAGGCCCGCAGGATCGCGAGGGCGATGGCGGGCAGCTGCGCCTCGTCGGGGTACATGAGGAACAGCGGGTGGTGCTCCGGCTTGAACTTGGCCTTGTACCGCTCGAGGCTCGCGAACCCGTAGTAGGGCTCCATCTTGTCCGCGAGGATGTCGAGGAGCCGCTCGACCGTGCCCTCGACCTCGCCGGAGTAGCTCAGGGGTGCCGCCGAGAGCGAGATGAACTCGTAGCCGGCCTCCTTGTACGCGACCGCGGACTCGGCGATGAGGAACTCCATCACGCCGTTCATCACCCCGTCGTCCAGGCGGCGCTTCATGATGTCGATGGTCCAGCCGACCACGTCGCCGTCGCGGTAGACCGGCATCCAGCTGGTCATGCCGTGGACGGTGCCGTCCTCGTCGACGGCGACGTGCATCTCGACGTTCGGGTCGTCGGCCTCGGGCAGGTCGCCCAGGGTGAAGCCCATCTCGGGCAGCGACTTGTCCCCCGCCCACTGAGCGGAGATGGCCTCGAGCTGATCCTTCATGCCGCGGGGCGCGTCGGCGAACCGCACCGAGCGCATGGTCACGCCCTCGCGCTTCGCCCGGTTGATGGCGGAGCGCACGTCCTGCCAGGCCTTGCCGGTGAACGCCAGCTCGGGCAGGCGGACCACCGTGTCCTCGGCGACCTGGATGGCTCGCCACCCGAGGTCCTCGAGCGTGGCCTTCGCGTCGACGCTCATCCCGAAGTAGGCGACCCGCCACCCGCGCGAGCGGCAGAAGTCCGCGAACTCGACGTAGGCGGCGGGCAGGTCCGCGGCGCGCCCCACGGGATCGGACAGGACCACGACGGTGCTGCCGACCTGCTTGAAGCCCAGGCCGACCGTCCCCTCCTCGGAGATCCAGTGGTCGATCCCGTCCCAACGTGTCATGTAGCCGATGCTGGTCATCGAGTCCGTGCCGTGCTGGAGGGCGAGGAAGCGGTCGCGGACCGATTCGTCGGTGCGGTGCTGGCGCGAGACCAGCAGCAGGCTGATGAGGAAGATCGCGAACGCGGTGAACCAGATGACGCCGATGCTGTTGAGCAGCCCGCGCGCGAGCGGCGTGGTGCCCTCGACGCCGGTGGTGCCGCCGAAGATGCGGACGATCGCCTCGCCGATGGCGGTTCCCAGCGTCGGCTCGGGGTCGAACTGGCTCTGGAGCGCCATGATCGAGACGACGGTGAAGAGCATGAGGCCCGCGATCGTCAGGAGGCCCCGCCGCCACACCCGACCTCGGCTCGACCTGTCGCCCTTGACGCCGAAGTGCCTGCGCCATCCGAAGATCAGCGTGAGCAGCGCGAGGTCGAGGACCAGGTCGAGCGTGCCCGAGGCGGTGAGCCCGCCCACGATCCCGTCGGCGACGACGCCGATCACCGTTCCGGTGGTGACGATCGCGACGTACCACCACGCGCCGCGTCGCCCGCGGTGCAGGGCGTACGCGAACGCGAGCGACACGACCGCCCCGCCGACGAGCGCGAGCGTGGTGACGCCTGCCTGATCGGCGTTCTCGCCGTAACTGAGGATCCCGCCCGATCCCGGCCAGATCCGCGTGAGCAGCTGGTGCAGGCTGCCGAACGCGAGCAGCACCGCGGCGGTGTCGCGCACCTCCTGGGGGCCGAACCTCCAGTCGAAGGGTTCGCGCGCACGGCCGACGATCCAGGGCCCGATGAAGATGCCCGCCAGGAAGGCCATCCCGTGCGTGAAGTCCCAGATCTCGGCGGCGTAGAGGATCATCGCGGAGCAGTAGAGGAGCCCGACCAGACGGACGCGTCGCCGCCAGAGCAGCGGCATGCCGGCCGTCGCCGCTCCCACCGCGCCGAAGCCCGCGTTGCTCAGGCCCACGTCGGGCACGTGGGCGAGGGCCTCCGCCCATCCGACGCCCGCCGCGCCGAGGCCGAGCAGCAGCACGGCGGTGCCGAGAACCGCGATCACGTGGGTGCCGATCACGGCGATGAGCATGCGCAGCGTCCCATAGCGCAGCTCGAGGAACCCGCCGCCGAGGCAGAACGTCGCGAGGATCAGCGCGTACATCCACGGCTCCGGCGCGATCGCCGCGCCGGCGAGGATGTTGATCCAGTGGCCGTCGGCGAACTCGTCGACACCCCAGCCCCAGCGGTCCACCAGGCCCGACTCCTCGGCCGTGCTCCACAGCGCGCCGGTGAGCGCACCCACGACCAGGACCACGACGGTGATGACGATGGTGCCCGGCACGCGGCCTGCGAACTCGAGCGCGCGGGCGAGGGACGATGCGGAGGTCGAAGCGGGGGACTCGGTCGCCATAGGCCCACGCTAGCCATGCGGGCGGCGCGTGTCCCGGGATTCCGCGCCGCGGGACCAGGAAGAATGACCTTCCGAGCCGCCTCGGTTACCCTTGGGAGATGCCCGCGCAGCCATGCGTGGACCACAGGACCGCCTCGCGCGCGTCTGACGACAGGGAGCATTGATGAACGCGGACGACCGCACCACCACGTCGACCCGCGGCCTCTACGCGCCGCGCGGTGCCGAGCCGACCACCGGTCAGGTCCCCGCGCGCCGGGCGTTCATGCCCGTCGACAACGCGACCACCGCATCGTCCCCCTCGACCGGCTCCATCCCGCAGCGCACCGCGCTGCGGCCGCAGAGCGAGCCCGAGGGCATCCCGACCACGCAGCAGCCGCAGGCGTTCTCGCCCACCGGCGCCCCCGCCCCCACGGCCCCCACCGCGCCGGCGCCCGCCTCGGACGAGCCGTCGCGCCTCGAGGGTGCCGTCGGCGCAGGCACCGCGGCGATCGGCGCGGGTGCCGCCAAGGTCAAGGGCTTCGCGGGCCGTGCCGCCGAGAGCTTCAAGGCGGGCGACGACCTGGGCACCCCCACCGCGAAGGGCGGCCCGCGCAAGGCCCGCGTGCTGCTGTCGCGGATCGACCCGTGGTCGGCGCTCAAGCTCGGCTTCCTGCTGTCGATCGCGCTCGGCATCATGTTCGTGGTCGCGGTGTTCGTGGTGTGGAACGTCGCCAACGGCATGGGCACGTTCGCCCTCATCAACGAGTGGGTCGTGAAGCTGTTCGCGCAGGACTCCGAGGTCGACATCATGCAGTTCTTCGACCGCAACCGGGTCATGAGCGCGGCGATCCTCATCTCGGTGGTCAACGTGGTGCTGTTGACGGCGCTCGCGACCATCGGCGCGTTCCTCTACAACGTGGTCTCCTCGGTGGTCGGCGGTGTCTACGTCACCCTCACCGACGACTGAACGGCCTGCTAGACGGACCCCGCCGCCGCGATTTTGTCCCACGGCGGCGGTTTGGTATCGTTTAACGCCGCGGCGCTGACGCCGCGGAAGGGGCCCATAGCTCAGGCGGTTAGAGCGCTTCGCTGATAACGAAGAGGTCGGAGGTTCAAGTCCTCCTGGGCCCACCGAGGTGAACATGAAGAATGTGCTGTTCCTCGCAGCCGCCGTCGTGGCAGGCGCGATCGCTTACGTCCTCATCACCGAGAACTCCAACCGCGACGTGTGGGACGATGTCCACTACCCGGTTCGGTGACCACCCGGTCTGCTGACCACGGGGCCTTGGCGCAATTGGTAGCGCACCTGCTTTGCAAGCAGGGGGTTAGGGGTTCGAGTCCCCTAGGCTCCACTCTCGAGAAGACCCTCGCCGGTTGCGGCGGGGGTCTTTCTGCTTTTCGAGGGGCTGCTTCCCGGTGGCACCCTGGTGTCCGCACAGCGGCTGTGCGAACGTCAATGTGACGGTGGAGCGCATCTGGAGCGCACCTGGCGGGCGGTCATCTCCCCATTGATCCGATCGAGCAGAATTCCGCGGACTTTTCTGCGCTCGCCTATCACCGCGACCTGACCGACACCGCGAGCGCTCCGCGGGAGGGACGATGCCCCGGCCGGCAGGGCGTCGCGGTCCCGTTCGCGCGCGGTTACCATCGACCCATGGGTGATTTCCAACGTTGTAACGACCCCGAGACGGCCGCGGACCGCGACCCCGCTCCCCGCAGCTTCCCCCGTGGCACGATCACGCTGACCGGCGGACCGCTCCAGGCCGCGCTCGACCGCTCCGTCGCCACGGTCCTCGCCCACGACCCCGATCGCCTCCTCGCCCCGTACCGCCGCGAGGCCGGCCTCCCCGCGGTCGCGGAGGCCTACGGCGACTGGGAGTCGCGCGGCCTCGACGGGCACATCGGCGGCCACTACCTCTCCGCGCTCGCCCACCTGTACGCGGCGACCGGCCGCGAGGACATCCGCGCGCGCCTGCGCCGCATGCTCGACGGCTTCCAGGAATGCCAGGACGCGGTCGGCACCGGCTACCTCGGCGGCACCCCGCGCGGCGTCGCGCTCGGCGAGGAGCTCCGCGCCGGCACCATCGAGGCCGAGCCCTTCGCGCTCAACGGCCGCTGGGTCCCCATGTACAACCTCCACAAGGTGCTCAACGGCCTGATCGACGCCTACGAGGTCGCGGTTCAACCCGACGCGCTCGCCATGGCGGAACGCTGGGCCGCGTGGTGGCTCGACATCTCCGGCCACCTCACCGACGCCCGGCTCGAGACCATCCTCATCGCCGAGTTCGGTGGCATGAACGATGCCTTCTTCCGCCTCGCCGCCCTCACGGCAGACCCCGATCTGGCCGCGCGCCTCCACGCCGAGGGCCGCCGCTGGTCCCACCGCCTGCTGCTGGATCCGCTCCTCCACCACGAGGACCGGCTCGACGGACTGCACGCCAACACCCAGGTGCCCAAGGTGGTCGGTTACGCGCGCTCCGGCGACGAGGACCTGGTCGACGCCGCGCGCTCCTTCTGGGACCACGTGGTCCACGAGCGCACCGTCTCGATCGGCGGCCACGGGGTCCGCGAGCACTTCCACCCCAAGGACGACTTCCGGGCGATAGTCCTCGACCCGCTCGGCCCCGAGTCCTGCAACACCTTCAACATGCTCGCCATCACGGACCTGTTCCGTGCGACCAGCCCCGACCTCGAGCTGGTCGAGTTCGCCGAGCGCGCGATCTACAACCACGCCCTGACCGTCCAGCACCCCGGGCACGGCGGGTTCGTCTACTTCTCGCCGCTGCGCCCCGCGCACTACCGCGTCTACTCGAGCCACGGCGAGTCCATGTGGTGCTGCGTGGGCTCCGGCCTCGAGGGCCACGGCCGCTACGACCGGTTCCTCTTCTCCCGCGACGGCGACAGCCCCCGCGTCGAGATCTACGAGCCCGCCACTCTCGACTGGGACGGCATCCGGCTCGACGTCCGCGCGGACCTCACCGCGTCCTGGCGCGTCGAGATCGACGTGACGGCCGGGGAGAGCCACCGGCGCATCGTCCGCCTGCGCATCCCGGAATGGTCGGACGGGGCGACCGTGACCGTCGCCGGCCTCGCCATCGAGGCGGGCCCCGGCGAGCATGCTCTGGACCGGGAGTGGGAGGGGACCACGCGCATCGTCCTCGACCTGCGCCCGCGCCTCGCGCTCGAGGGCCTGCCCGACGGGTCGCCGTGGGCGTCGCTCCGCTACGGGCCGTTCGTGCTCGCGCACCGCGACGGCGCCGAGGCGCTCGAGGGCGCGATCGCGACGGGCGAGGGTGCGCCGCACATCGCCCTGGGCCCCAAGCGCCGCATGATCGAGACGCCCGCACTGGTGGGCGACGAGCTGGACATCGAGGTGCGGGGCACCACCGCGACCCTCGCCGCGTGGCGTCTCGACGGCGACGCCCCCGCCCGGGTCTCGCTCGCGCTCGAGCCCTACCGGGGCATCCATGACGAGCGTTGCACCGTCTACTTCCCCGTGGGCGCGGACGCCGCCGCGGTGCGCGCGATGCTCGCCGACCTCGACGAGGCCGAGCTCGAGGACGCCTCCGTGGTCGACGTGGTCGCACCCGGCGAGCAGCAGTCCGAGATGGACCACGGCTACGCGTCGCACGCCTCGCGGATCGCGTGGATCAACGCGCGCAGCTGGCGCATGGCGGAGGACTGGTTCTCGTACGTGCTCAAGCCCAGGGTCGCCGGGCCGCACCTCCTCCGGGTGCGCACACTCGCGGGCCTGCCGGCGGGAGGGGACGATGCCGTGGTCCGGATCGCGGGCGCCGTCGCCTCTCCCGTGCGCACCGAGGAGCGCGACCTCCCCCTCTATGGCGACGTCCTCGAGTCCGTCTACGAGGTCGACGCCCCGCTGGACGGGCTCGAGGTGCGCTTCGAGGCAGGCCCCGGGGGCGCCACCGCCGGGGTGGTCGCGGTGGCGCTCATGACCAGGGAGTGAGGGCGAGCCTCACCGCGACACGGCCTCCGCGTCCTTCGCGGTGAGGCGCTGCGCGATCGCGAGCGGCACCACGGACAGCACCGCGAGGATCACGGCGATCACCGCGACCACCGGCGCCTGGTTGGGGCGGAACATGTTCTGCAGGATCCACAGCGGCAGCGTGGTGACGCCGGGGCCGGCGGTGAACGTGGTGACGATGATCTCGTCGAAGCTCAGCGCGAACGCGAGCAGGCCGCCGGCCAGCAGCGCGGACTTGAGGTGCGGGAACGTCACCAGGCGGAACGTGGTGAACAGCCCGGCGCCCAGGTCCTGCGACGCCTCCTCGAGCCGCGTGCCCGACGCGTTGAGCCGCGCGAACGCGTTGTTGTAGACGGTCACGATGCAGAACGTGGCGTGCGCGACGATCAACGTCCACACGCCCAGCTGCACGCCCATGAGCGTGCGGAACGCGTTGTTGAGCGCGATGCCGGTGACGATTCCGGGCAGCGCGATGGGCAGCACGATCAGCAGGTTGACGGACTCCTTGCCGAAGAACCGGTAGCGCGACAGCGCCATCGCCGCGAGGGTGCCGAGCACCAGTGCGATGGTCGACGCCGCTACCGCGACCATGACCGACATGCCGAGGGCCTCGAACGCGCCCTCGGAATGCAGCGCCTTGCCCCACCACTCGAGCGTGAAGCCCGGCGGCGGCCAGGACAGCGTCTCGGAGGTGCTGATCGAGTTGAGGAACACCACGCCCAGCGGCAGGTAGATGAGCCCGAGCACCACCAGCGTGATGGTGCCGAGGACGTAGCGGGCGACGCGGCCGATCTGCATCAGAGGCTCCTGAGGGCGCCGGTCCGGCGGACCGCGGCGAGGTAGAGAAGGATGATCCCGATCGGGATGAGGGAGATCGCGGCGGCGAGCGGCAGGTTGTTCGCCGCGCCCACGTTCGCGTAGACCAGGTTGCCCAGCATCTGGGTGGTGCCGCCCACGATCCCGGTGGTGATGTAGTCGCCGAGGCTGAGCGAGAACGCGAAGATCGACCCGGCGATGATCGCGGGCCGGATCATCGGCATGACCACCGCGATCAGGGTGGTCCATCCCTTCGCTCCCAGGTCGGCGGAGGCCTCGAGCAGGCGGTCGGGGACGCGGTCGAACCCGGCGTAGATGGGCATGATCACGTACGGCAGCCACAGGTAGGACAGCGTGAGCACCACGCCCACGATCCCGTAGCCGGGGGTGTCGAGGCCGAAAGGCGACACCGCCCACTCGATCAGGCCCTCGGAGGACAGCAGCGCGCGCCACGCGTAGACCTTGACCAGGTACGAGGCCCACAGCGGCGCCAGCACGGCGATGACCAGGAGGTGGCGCATCCGCGGGCGGGCGATCTTGGCCATGAAGAACGCGACCGGCACGGCCACGATGATGTCGAGGACGGTGACCAGCACCGCGATGCCCAGCGTGCGCAGCGTGACGGTCCGGTACAGCGCCTCCGTGAGGACCTCGACCACGTTGTCCGTGGTCCACTCGATCTGCACCTGCCCGGTGAGCTCGTCGACGGTCCAGAACGCCGTGACCAGCAGCGCCGCGAGCGCGACCACGTAGACCAGGCCGAGCCAGAGGACGGGCGGGGTGAGGAGGCCGGCGAGCTGCAGGCGGCGGCGGGGTGCCAGGAAGGCGGAGACGCTGCGTGTGGTCATGATTCCTTCGGGGGACGATGCGGGGGGTGCGCCGCGCGCGAGGCGACGGCGCCGGCGCGGGGGGACGGAGCATCGTCCCCCCGCGCCCGGGCGTCAGCCCTTGATCTCCTGCCAGGCCTTGGTCCACTCGGAGTAGTCGACGCACTCGACGTCGGTGCGGCCGTCGACGCAGTCGCTCACGGGGGTGGTCCAGTACCAGATCTGCTCCGCGTACTCGGCGTCACCGGCGTGGTACGCCTCGCAGTCGTCGCGGAAGTCGCAGGCCTCCTGCGAGGACGGCGCCTCGCCGAAGTAGGCGGTGGCCTGCGCGTTGGCCTCGGGGCTCGCGATGTAGTCGAGCCATGCGTACGCGCAGTTGGGGGCCTCGGAGTCGGAGGCGACCATCCAGGTGTCCGACCAGCCGGTCGCGCCCTCGTCGGGGAGCACCACCTCGGTGTTGCCGGACGTGATGGAGTTCTGGATGACCTGCCACGTGGTGCCGACCACGGAGTCGCCGGTCTCGAAGGCCTGGATCTCCTTGAGGTAGTCGGACCAGTACTCGCCCACGGAGTCGCGCTGGGTCTTGAGGAGCTCGACGGCGGCGTCGAACTGGTCCTGGTCGAGCGCGTAGGGGTTCTCGATGCCCAGGTCGGGGTTGTGGGTCATGAGGTACATCGCGGCGTCGGCGATGTAGATCGGCGAGTCGTAGGCCGTGACCTTGCCCGAGTAGTCGGACGCCTTGTCGAACACCACGTCCCAGCTGGTGGGGGCGGGCGTGACCTCGTCCGTGTTGTACATGAGGAGGTTGGCGCCGTAGCCGTGCGGGACGCCGTAGCTCACGCCGTCGACGGAGTTCCACTCCTTGTCCTTGAGGAAGTCGAAGATGCCGTCGTAGTTCTCGAGCAGGTCGGTGTTGACCGGCTGGACCAGGTCGCCGGCGATGAGGCGGAGCGTGAGGTCGCCGGAGGCGGCCACGACGTCGTAGCCGCCGCTCTGCATGAGCTGGTAGGCCTCGTCGGAGGTGCCGTAGGTCTTGGAGGTGACCATGCAGCCCGTGGACTCCTCGAACGCGGAGACCCAGTCGACCTCGGGGTCGTTGCTGCCGTCCTCGACGTAGCCGGGCCACGCCAGGATGGAGACGGTGCCCTCGGCGGCGCCGAGCGAGGCGGCGGCCTCGGAGCCGGAGCCCGAGTCGCTGGTGCCGCACGCGGCGAGTGAGGCGACCGCTGCGGTCGCGATGCCGGCCCGGAGGGCCGTGCGGGACGGGGACTTCGACACGGGGACTTCCTTTCGTTGGGGTGGTGCGGGTCACTCAGGCCGCGTCGGGCTCCGCCTCGAGCGGCGCCGCGGCGGCGGGCTCGACGGAGACGGTGACGCGGTCGCCGCGGGAGCGGCTGTTCTGGGCGCCCATGTTGGGCTCCAAGGCGGTGATGCGGGCGCCGAGGCCGTCGAGGTCGACGACGATCCGGTGCTCGGGGCCCGTGTAGATGACCTCGGCGATGGTGCCGGGCACGCCGCCGGTGGCGGCGTCGAGGGTGACGCGCTCGGGGCGCACGGCCATGGCCTGCGAGCCCAGGCCGAGAGCGGCGGAGACGGCGGGCTCGAGCAGCGTCGAGGACCCCACGAACGAGGCGATGAAGCGGTTGCGCGGGTGGTCGTAGACGTCGCGCGGGGTGCCCAGCTGCACCACCTCGCCCGCGTCGAACACGGCCACACGGTCGCTCAGGGTGAGCGCCTCGTCCTGGTCGTGGGTCACGAACACGAACGTGATGCCGAGCGCGCGCTGCAGCTCCTTGAGCTCGACCTGCATCTGCTCGCGCAGCTTGAGGTCGAGCGCGCCCAGCGGCTCGTCGAGGAGCAGCGCCTGGGGGCGCAGCACGATCGCGCGGGCGAGCGCGACGCGCTGGCGCTGGCCGCCGGAGAGCTCGTGGGGGCGGCGCGCCTCGAAGCCCGCGAGGCGGACCTGGCCGAGCGCCTCCTCGGCGCGGGCGCGGCGCTCCTTGCGACCCACGCCGGCGACGCGCAGCCCGTACTCGACGTTCGCGATCACGCTGAGGTGCGGAAACAGCGCGTAGTCCTGGAAGACGGTGTTGACGGGGCGCGCGAACGGGGCGAGCGCGGTGACGTCCGTGCCGAACAGCGCGACGGTGCCGCGCGTGGGCTGCTCGAAGCCGGCGATGCAGCGCAGCACCGTGGTCTTGCCCGAGCCCGACGGGCCGAGCATCGAGAAGAACTCCCCCGGCTCGATGTCGAGGTCGAGATCGGCGACCGCGATGGTGTCGCCGTAGCGCTTGTGCAGGCCGCGGAGGCGGATGGCTGAATCCATGCGGGCTATTCATCTACTTCCAGATGTCTTTTTCAAGACCCGCGATGTAACAACTCGATTAAATCTCTGGACCCAGACCTTTGCGGAGGGCGCGCGGGGCGCGACAATGGCCGCCACGGGAGGGAGCGCGATGGGAATGTCCTGGGGTCCGGGAGCCGCGGCGGCGCGATCGGCCACGCATGCGGCGATCTTCGCGCCGCTCGCGCCCGCGGGACGCGCCGACGCCGTCGCGCAGCGCCTCGCCGACGCGATCCAGCTGGGGCTCCTCGACCAGGGAGAGCGCCTTCCCACCGAGCAGGAGCTCGGGCGCCAGTTCGGTGTCGCCACCGTCACCGCACGCGAGGCGCTGGAGACGCTCCGCTCCGCGGGGCTCATCGAGACGCGCCGCGGCCGCGCGGGCGGCAGCTTCGTGTGCGGCAGCGGGGACGATGCCCGGGTCGCCCTGGAGTCGCGCCTCGCCGCGCTGTCGCGGGTCGAGCTGCGCGACAAGGCGCTGATCTACGGACTCGTGGCCGCGGGCGCGGCCGAGCGGGCCGCGCTGTTCGCCACCCCGGACGAGGTCGAGTCGCTGTCGCTGCTGGTGGAGCACGGCGTCACGGCGAGCGGGGCGGCCGCGCGGCGTGCCGAGAACGGGATCCGCCTCGAGGTCGCCGCGCTCTCCCGGTCCGCGCGGCTGGTGAGCGAGCAGGTGCGCCTGCAGGCCGAGTTCGGCCCGCTGCTGTGGATCGCGCTCCACGAGCGCACCGTGGTCGCCGGGAACGCGGCGCGTCACCGGAGGCTGGTCGAGGCGATCGGCGCGGAGAGCCCCGAGCAGGCGCGCGCCGTCGTGGTCGAGCAGGTCGGATGGCTGACCGACCGGCTGCTCGCGATCCGCGAGACGGTGGAGCGATGATCGCCGAGGCCATCCTCGAGATGGCGGACGTGCTGGGCGCCTCGTTGGCGCCCGTGTTCGCGCAGGTGTCCGACTGGCGCGACCGGCTCGAGGCGGTGCTCGCCGGGGGCTCCGCTCACGCCGGCGACGTGGACGACGCGGTCGAGTGGCTGGTGGCTCCGTCGCTCGCCGACACTGGCCCCGCGATCGGCGCCGGGTTCGTCGCCGCTCCCGGATTCCTCGAGGACGCGCCGTGGCACCTCGCGTGGTGGGTGAGCGCGGCGAACGGCGTGGGGCTCGCGGGGCGCGAGGGAACGCTGCGCCGCCTCGCGTCGATCGAGGACCCGCTCGACGAGTCCTTCCATGACTACACGCGCCTCGAGTGGTGGCGCGGTGCGGTCGACGGGCGCGACGCCTACCTGGCGGGTCCGTACATCGACTACCTGTGCACCGACGAGCTCACGCTCACGCTCACCATGCCCGTCGAGGTCGACGGACGCGTCGCCGGGGTGGTGGGGGCGGACCTCTCGGTCGCCGGTCTCGAGCTGCTGACCGACGGCGTGATCGGGGCCGCCTCCGTGCCCGCGATCCTCGGCACCGCGGCCGGACGCGTGGTCGCGGCCACGGACGCCACGCTCGAGCCGGGCACGCCCGCGCGCCGGCTGGGGCTCGCATGCGAGTGGCATCCCGTCCCAGGGTGCCGCGGCACGCTCAAGGTCGCGCGCGCAGCCTGAGCCGGCGCTGCGCCCTGGTGACACATCGGTGTACGCACACACGTGTGCGGGCACTCATGTGACGAGCAGACGCATCGCACGAGAATGTGACGCGCTCCGCTGATACATCCGTGCAGAAATCGGCCCGTTGTGCTGCGCTCGTGTATCAGCGGGCGCGGAACGCCCGCCGGGAGCGCCTAGGGGCAGCTCAGTGCGAGTCGTGCCTCAGTGCGAGCAGCCGCACGCCCCGCCGCCGCCGCAGCCGCCGCCGGACTTCGGCGCGCGCTCGGGTCGGGCCTGGGCGCCCTCGAGGGTGTAGCCCTCGTCGTGGATCGCGGCGTCGGCGTCGAACGCGAAGTCCTCCGCGCTGGCTCCGGCCGCGAGCAGCACCACCGCGCGACCCGTCGCGTGATCCACCGAGGCGGACTTGACGCCGGCGAGACCCGTGAGGGCCTTCTCGACCGAGGACGAGCAGCCGTCGCACGTCATGCCGGACACGGCCAGCTCGACGACGGTCCCGGGAACGTGAGTCATGATCTCCATGTCTTCGAGCGTAGACATTCCAGTGGAGGGGAGGGTCAACCCTTGGTCCCGGGTGTTGCCCGCGCAGGCTCGGCCGCACGCCCCTCCGCCACCTTGCTCACGTGTGGCCGCAGCAGTGCGCGCACCGCGAGCCCCGCCACCAGCGCCCAGAAGGCCGATCCGATCCCGGCGAGGGTCGCGCCGCTCGCCGCCAGCATGAACGCGACCGCGGCCGGCAGCCGGTCCCCCTCGGATACGAACGCGCCCGCGAGCGACGCGGCGAGCGTGGGCAGGAGCGCGAGGCCGGCCACCACCGCGAGGATCTCGGTGGTGCCCGCCTGCGCGAGCGCCACCAGGGTCGCGCCGGTCGCGGCGAGCACCACGTAGGAGGCGCCGGCGGCGAAGGCGGCGATCCACCGGCGCCGCGGGTCCGGGTCGGCGTCAGGGGACGCGGGGAGCGCGGCGGTGATCGCGGCCAGGTTGATCGCGTGCCCGCCCGCGGCCGCCCCCAGCGCGGTGCCCGCCCCGGTGATCAGCATCGTCCCGCGCCAGGGGACCCGGTAGCCGGCGCTCGCGAGCACCGCGACTCCCGGCACGTTCTGCGACGCCATGGTCACCACGGTGAGCGGCAGCGCGATGCCGGCCGCCGCGGCCCACGTGAACGAGGGTGAGGCGATGGTCAGGGACGGCGCGGTGATCGCCGCGACCGCGTCACCGCCCGCCTGCAGCACGATCACGACGAGCCCGGCGGCGAAGGCGACGGGCGTCGCCCACCGCGGGGCGTACCGCTGGAGGATCAGCCACAGGGCCACCACGGGTGCCACCCAGGCCGGCGACGCCGCGAGCCCCGTCACGGGCGCGAGGCACAGCGGCACGAGGACCCCGCCGAGCATGCCCTGCGCGAGAGGCGCGGGGATCGAGGCGACCAGCCGGCCCAGGCGCGGCCACATGCCGACGGCCGCGATGAGCACTCCCGTGAGCAGGAATGCGCCGACGGCCGCGGGCCACCCGAGCGACGCCTGGGTCGCGAGCAGCGCCGCCCCGGGAGTCGACCACGCGAGCGTGATCGGGAGGCGGTGGCGCCTGGAGAGCACCATGGTGCCCACGCCGACGGTGAGGCACAGGGCGAGCAGGCCGGACGATGCCTGGGCCGGGTTCGCGCCGGCGGCCGTCAGCCCCGCGATGAGCACCGCCACGGAGCTGGTGAACCCCACGAGGGCGGTGGTCACGCCCACCGACACGGGCCTCGCCCACGACTGTTCCATGAACAGAACGGTAGCACCGGTGTTCTGTTCATGGAACGGATGCGTATGCTCGGGGGCGTGACCACGGAGGAGTTCGCGCAGATCATCGGCGCGCGGGTGCGTGCCGCGCGGTCCGCACGCGGCCTGAGCCTCGGCGCGCTCGCCCGCGCCTCCGGCGTGGGCAAGGGGTCGCTCTCCGAGATCGAGCACGGGTCGCGCAATCCCAACCTGTCGACGCTCTACGCGCTCGCGGGCGCGCTCGACATCCCGCTCGCGGCGCTGCTCGCGGAGACGGCGGGCGCGGAAGCGGCGGCGGACGGGATCATCGCCCGCCTGCTGGACGTCGAACGGGGCGACGACGGCGTGGTCGAGGTCTACCGGCTCGAGCTCGCCGGCGGCGTCGAGCACCGGTCGGGCGCGCACGGCGACGGCGTGGTCGAGCGGCTGCTGGTGCTGCGCGGGACGGTGACCGCGGGGCGGGTGGGCGCGGCGACCACGGCGGGCGCGGGCGGGCTCCTCACCTGGGTGAGCGATGCCGAGCACTCCTACCTCGCGGCGGAGCCGGGCGCGACCGCGCTGCTCACCGTGACAACGCCGCGACGCTGACCATGCCGCGACGCTGAGCGCGGGGAGGGCCGGAGACGCGAAGCGGGGCCCGCCTGTGGGCGGGCCCCGCTTCGCGTCCGGGCGCTACTTGTCCTCGGGCTTGATCTCCTCGACCGCGTCGTCCCACACGTCCTCGGCGCCGTCGATGGTGGAGACGACCTCCTCGGTGGCACGGGCGCGGGCCTCGTCGGCGGCCTCCTTGACCTTCTTCGCCTCGCTGATCGCGGTGTCCTTGACCTTGGTGAAGGCGGGTCCGGCGACGTCGGCGACCTTCTTGGCCTCCGTCACGGCGGTCTCGCGGATCTGCTCGGCGGCGGGGCCGGCGGCCTCGCGCACCTTCTCGTAGGTGGGTCCGGCCTTGTCGTTGATGACCTCGGCGGCTGCGGTGGCGGCTGCCGTGGCGGCGTCCGCGGCCTTGCGCGCCGCGTCCGCGGCGGCGTCGACGGCCTTGTTCACGCCACGACGAAGGTTGTCCTTGAAGTCGTCCTCGGACGCGAACTCCCACTCCTCGTCCTCGCCGGCCCACGGGTCGCGGCCCCGGTCGCGTCGCGCCCACACCACCACCGCGGCACCGGCCGCGGCCGCGAGGGCGAGCGGCACCAGGACCTTGCCCCAGGAGCCCCGCGACTTCTCGTCCTCGGTGCGTGCGGCATCGTCCACCGCGGCGAGCACGGCGGGGATCGCGGCGCCCACGATCGCGGCGTGCGCGACGTCGACCCACTGCTCGGCGGTGTCGCCGGCCTTGTGCACGTAGGGGGAGGCCTTCTTCGCACCCTTGTGATAGGCCTCCTTGGCACGCGGAGCGGCCCACTCCTTCGCGTGCTCGTACTGAGGCTCGGCCCACTCCTTCGCGCGCTTGGCGGCCTTCCGGGCGGCGATGGACGCCTCGCGTGCAGCCTCACGCGCCTGCTGTGCCGCGTCTGCCGCCTGATCGCGCGCCTTGTCGGCGTCGAAGCCCTGGAAAGAAACCTTGCTCATGCTGCGCTCCTCCTGGTTCGTGGGGACTTGGCCCTCGTACATCGGCAACGCGCCCATGCCCGAGTCCGTTCCGTCCATCGTGCCACTTGCGGCGCGCGGTGGCGAGGGCCATGGAACAATGGCGACCATGATCGCAACCCTTCAGACCACCGCCGGGGACATCCGCATCGAGCTGTTCCCGAACCACGCTCCCGTCACCGTCAAGAACTTCGTGGGCCTCGCCACCGGCGAGAAGGAGTGGAAGAACCCCGCGACCGGCGAGAAGAGCAACGACCCGTTCTACGACGGCCTCGTGTTCCACCGCGTCATCTCCGGCTTCATGATCCAGGGCGGCTGCCCGCTCGGCACCGGCACCGGCGGCCCCGGCTACAACTTCGACGACGAGATCCACCCGGAGCTCCAGTTCAACGAGCCCTACCTGCTCGCGATGGCGAACGCCGGCCAGCGCCTCAACCCCATCACCGGCCGTCCGGGCGGCACCAACGGCTCGCAGTTCTTCATCACCGTGGACAAGCCGAGCTGGCTCAACGGCAAGCACACCATCTTCGGCAAGGTCGCCGACGACGAGTCGCGCGCGGTGGTCGACGCCATCGCCGCCGCTCCCACCGATGGCCGTGACCGTCCCCTCGAGGACGTCATGATCACCGGCGTCTCGATCTCCGAGTAACACCGCATGACCCAGGATCCGGGTGCCGCTGCGCCCACGTGCCCGCGGCACCCGGACCGGGTGTCCTACGTCCGCTGCCAGCGCTGCGGACGTCCCGCCTGCCCCGAGTGCCAGCGCCCGGCCGCGGTGGGCATCCAGTGCGTCGACTGCGTGCGCGAGGCGAAGGCCACCGCGCGACCCATGGTCAACCGCCTGGGATTCGTCAGCGCGATGGGCACGCCCGTCGTCACCTACACGCTCGTGGGCCTCAACGTGCTCGCGTACCTGTACGGCACCTTCGTCATGGGCGCGCAGGCGTGGCAGGACGCGTGGGGCCTGTGGACCGGCGTGGGCCCGGTCGAGGCGGCCATGTACTCGAACGTCGGCACCGAGTGGTACCGCTGGGTGACCTCCGGGTTCGTGCACTTCAACCTGCTGCACATCGCGATGAACATGCTGGTGCTGGTCCAGTTCGGCACGCAGCTCGAACCCATCCTGGGGCGCCTGCGCTTCCTGGGCCTCTACATGGCCTCGCTCCTGGGAGGCTCGCTCGCCGCGGTGCTCATCTCCCCCGAGATCGCCCTTCACGGCGGCGCGTCCGGCGCGATCTTCGGCCTCATCACCGCGTACGCGGTGGTGCTCGCGAAGCTCAAACTCGACTACCGGTCGCTGCTCACCACCGCCGGCATCTGGCTGGCGATCGGCTTCCTGCCGGGCATGAACATCTCGTGGCAGGGCCACCTGGGCGGCGCCGTCGTCGGCGCGCTCACCATGCTCGCCATGCTGCGCTGGGTGGACCGCAAGCCCGTCTAGCGAGCGCGCACCGTCCCGACTCACGGCCTCACCGCGTCATCGCGGTGGGGCCGTCCGCGTCCGGGGCTGGCGACCGGGGGACGATGCCCGGGTCGGGTCGCGCGACCGCGGTCACCCGTCGTCGGGGGTCTCCCGCGGGTCCCCCGGCCGGGACCGCTCACCCGGCCGCGGCATCGTCCACGGAGGTCCACCCACAGGGGTCTGCCCGTTTTCTCCACAGACCGGATCTGTGGACAAGTACGGCGCGATCCCGCGATTTCCCCACAGTCATCCACAGGTGTGAATGACATCCGTGTAGTTATCCCCACCGTTGTGCACAGTTCGGGGATAACTACACCGGTGTGGTTTCTCCACCGCTGTGGACGGCCGTGGGGATAACTACAGCAGTGTGATTCAGCGCCAGCGGGTGAGGAGGACCATGCCCCCCGCCATCAGCACGAAGCCGACGCCGAGGTTCCAGTCGCCGATCCCCGGGATCGGGTAGTTCGCCTTGGTCACGTAGTAGACGACGATCCAGGTGGGCCCCAGGATCAGCAGGGTGAGCGCCGTGGGCAGGAGCCACTTGGGGTTGTCGCTCTGAGCCTTGCCCAGGTTGCGGGGGGCCTTGTAGACCTGCTGGCCGTTGGTGTCGCGCTTCTTCGAGAGTGCCACTGTCTGCTCCGTGCATCCTTCGCCCGCGCACGCGCGCGGGGTGTGCGCCCAGGGTACCGAGTGGGGGTGCTCGAGCGGGATTCCCGCTGGTGCGGGGCTCCCGTAGGCTGGTCGCATCATGCAGGCTCCCGCGCAGGTCCCCACCGAGCCGGGCGCCCCCGCGCCCCGGCGTGCGGGGTTCGGCAACCGGCTGGTGTCGCTGGTGGGCGAGCTGCTCATCATCGCGGGCGCCGTGATCGGGCTGTACGTGGTGTGGCAGCTGTTCTACACGGACGTGATCGCCGGCAAGGAGCAGGAGCACGTGCTCGAGACGCTCGACTGGGCGTACACGGAGCCCGTCACCGCCGCCTCCACCGCGGACGAGGGCCCCGAGGTCATCCCGGTGGGTGCCCACATGCCGCCCGAGACCGCGCCCGTCATGGAGGAGCCGGACTTCACGACCACGTTCGCGACCTTCTATGTACCGCGCTGGGGAACGGACTACGTCAAGCCGATCTCCGAGGGCGTGACCCGCACCGAGGTGCTCGACGTGCTCGGGATCGGCCACTACCCGGGCACCGGGATGCCGGGCGCGCTGGGCAACTTCGCGATCTCCGCGCACCGCACCACGTACGCGAAGCCCTTCAACCGCATCGCGGAGCTTGAGCGGGGCGACGCGCTGGTGGTGCAGACGGAGGGGGCCTGGTACGTCTACCGCGTGACCGACGACCTCATCGTCTACCCGAACCAGGTCGAGGTGATCGCGCCCAAGCCCGGCGACCTCGACGCCGCGCCGGACGGCCGCTACATCACGCTCACCACCTGCCACCCGATGTACTCCGCCGCCGAGCGCTACGTGGTGCACGGCGAGCTCGAGTACTGGGCGCCCACCGGCATCGGCGTGCCGGCCGAGATCCTCGAGGAGATCCCGCAGCCATGATCTTCCCGTTCGTCTGGCGCGTGCTGCCCGGCCCCGCGTGGGTCAAGGTGGTGCTGCTCGTGCTGCTGCTCGCCGCCGTGGTGGCGGTGCTCTTCCAGTGGGTGTACCCGTGGTTCTCGGTCACCTTCGACATCCAGGACCAGAATGTGGAGGCCGTGCCATGACCCGGATCCTCGTCGTCGACAACTACGACTCGTTCGTCTACACGATCGTCGGATACCTGCGGCAGATGGGTGCCGAGACCGTGGTGGTGAGGAACGATGCCGTGACCACGGCGGGCGACGTGGCGGGCTACGACGGCGTCCTCATCTCGCCCGGACCGGGCACGCCGGCCGAGGCAGGCTCCTCGATGGACGTGATCCGCCAGTGCGCCGACGCAGGGGTGCCCATGCTGGGCATCTGCCTCGGGCATCAGGCGCTCGCGGAGGTCTACGGCGGCGTGGTGTCGCACGCGCCCGAGCTCATGCACGGCAAGACCTCGGCGGTGACGCACTCCGGCGAGTCGGTGCTGGACGGACTGCCGTCTCCGTTCACCGCGACGCGCTACCACTCGCTCGCGGTGGAGAACCCCACGGTGCCCGACGAGCTCGAGGTGACCGCCTCGACCGCGAACGGCATCATCATGGGGCTCAAGCACCGGGCGCTGCCGCTCCACGGCGTGCAGTTCCACCCCGAGTCCGTGCTGACGGAGGGCGGCCACCGCCTGCTCGCCAACTGGCTCGAGGTGTGCGGCATGCCCGACCCCGAGGGGCGGGCGGCGGGGCTGAGCCCGCTCGTGCGGAGGTAGTGGGAGCGCTCGCTCCGCCTGCTCTACCCCTGCTGCGCGGTTCGACCCGGTCCTGCATGCAGGATCACCGGTTCAACAATCCTGCATGCGGGCCGTGCCGACCCGTATGCAGGACCGAGTCGAGGCTCATCCTGCGGAGCGCGAGCGAGGGTCCGCGCTCAGCCGCGTCGGACCGTCACCATGAGTGCGCCGGTCGCGACCACCGCGCACGCCGTCATGACGAGCGCGAGCGGCGCGGCTGTCGCGGTTCCGCCCACGCTCACGAGGGGCGACACCAGCGCCGCGAGGCCGAACTGCGCCGCGCCCAGCACCGCGGAGGCGGCTCCGGCCCCAGCCGGGACCGCGCCTAGGGCCAGCGCTGTGGCGTTGCCGAACACCAGGCCCAGGCTGCCCACCCCGACGAACAGCGGCAGCGCGAGCCAGCCCGCGGGCGCGCCGAGCGCGACCAGCGTGCCGAACACCAGCGTCGACGCCAGCAGCACCGCGATGCCCGTGACGAGCAGCCGGCGGACGTCGTGGGTCGCCGCGAGCTTCGCCGACACGGCGCTCACCACCATGAGGGCGAGCGCGTTGGCGCCGAACGCCAGGCCGTAGCCGGTCGTGTCGAGCCCCATCATGTCCTGGTACAGGAACGGCGACGCGGAGATGTACGCCATCATCACGCCGAACGCGAAGGTGAAGACCGCGGTGTACCCGAGGAACGCGCGCGAGCGCAGCGCACGCAGCGGCGAACCGGTGGCGAGGCGCTCGGCGCGGTCCGCGAGGCGCCGGTCTGCGGGGTAGGACTCCCGCACCACCGCGATCACGGCGACGAGCATCACCACGGAGAGCGCCAGCACCACGGCGAGGATGCCGCGCCAGCCGATCGGCTCGACCAGGAATCCACCCACCACGGGCGCGATCACGGGCGCGACGCCGCCGACGATCATCATGAGGCTGAACGCGCGCGCCGCCGCCTTCCCGGTCGCGAGGTCCGAGATGATCGCGCGGCCGATCACCATGCCGGCGGCTCCGCCGAGGCCCTGGAGCAGCCGCGCGCCGATCAGCACGGCGGGGCTGGGGGCGAGCACGGTGGCGATGCCGGCGACCACCATGAGCAGGCAGCCGGCGAGCAGCGGGGGCACTCGACCGAACCGGTCGGACAGCGGCCCGAACACCAGCTGACCCGCGGTCACGCCCACGAGGAACGCGGTGAGGGTGAGCTGCACGGCGGTCGCGCCGGTCCCCAGCTCCGCGGCCATCTGCGGGAACGCCGGGAGGTACAGATCCGTCGCGAACGGCGCGATGGCGGACAGCAGGCCGAGCACCGCGAGCAGGGCGGCGGTGATGGCGGCGCCGGTGGACGATGCGGCGGTCGCCCTGGCCTCGGAGGTGGCGGCCTGGGGGTGCGCGGGCGCGGACATAGGGACTCCTCGCGGTGAATTGATTATGAAATCATAACTGAACGGGCCTCGCGACGGTACCCTCGGACGCATGGTTGAGGACGACCCCACCGACCGCGAGCTCGCGGAGTTCGCCGAGTCCATCCTGCGGATCGCGCGCGAGCTGGATCCCCATGCGGCCGGCGTGGACGTGGTCCCGCTGACGGGCACGGAGACCGCCGTCCTGCGATGGATCCACCACCACCCGGGGGCGTCGCCCAGCGCGGTCGCGGACGCGACGGGCCTGCGCCGGCCCAACCTCTCCGCGGCGGTCCGCAGCCTCGAGGACAAGGGGCTGGTGCGCCGGTCGCCCGACCCCGCGGATCATCGGCAGCAGCACCTCGAGGCCACCGCGCTCGCGGACGAGGGCGTCGAGCGGCTGCACGCCTACTGGTCGTCGCGGGTTCGCGAGGCGCTCGGCGGCGCGGTGGGCGGGGCATCCGCGGCGGCGGGGCTGCTCGACCGCCTCGAGTCGGGCCTGCGCGCGCGCTGACCGCCGGCGCCGTTGACTTCCAATGACGGATGTGACGCGAATGCACCCGTGGTGCAGGTGAGGCAGCCCCATCCTTCACGCGGCAACACACCTGTCACAAGTGTCATGGGGAATCGACGCGCCAGCTGACCCGACACCTCACCAGGCGGCGATCACCAGCAGCGTGACCGCGAACCCGACCGGCTGATTGAGCCACAGGAAGGTGCGCCAGCCGCGGTTCGCGTCCTCGCACGTCTCGTCGGTGACGCCCACGAACCGCGCGACCGAGACCACGTACGCGAGCGGGAGGAGCGCCGCGAGCAGCGCGGGCCACGGCAGCGCCAGCAGCACCAGCGCGGAGGCGACGTAGAGCGCGATGGAGAACCACACCGTGGCGCGCGCCCCGATCACCGTCGCGACCGAGCCGATCGCGCCCTCGCGGTCGGCGCGCACGTCCTGCACCGCGCCGAACGCGTGACTGGCCATGCCCCACATGATGAACGCCACCCACACCGGCCACGCGCCCGGGTCGAGCAGCGACTCCCCCGCCAGCACCAGCGCATAGACCAGGGGCCCCGCGAAGTGCAGCGCGGACGTCAGCGAGTCGAGGAACGGCCGCTCCTTGAACCGCAGCCCCGGCGCCGAGTACGCCACCACCCCGAACAGCACCAGCACCAGCGTGACACCCGCCGCCACCGACCCCTGCAGCACCAGCCACACGAACGGCGGGATCACGGTGATCGCGCATGCCCACAGGATCGCGCGGTGCACGCGCCGCGCCTCCGTCCGGTCGCGGATCACGTCCCCCTCGATGCCGCCCTTGCGGGGGTTCGCGAGGTCGGACTCGTAGTCGAAGACGTCGTTGATGCCGTACATCAGCAGGTTGTACGGGATGAGGAAGAACAGCGTCCCCACCACCAGCACCGCGTCCACCTGATGCGTCACCAGCAGGTACGCGGCGGCGAACGGGAACGCGGTGTTGATCCAGGACACCGGGCGCGAGGCCCGCACCAGCGCGGCGAGCGTGCTCACTCGCGCGCCAGCCACGTCCACAGCGCGGGCACCAGCATCACGGCTCCCAGCGTGTAGGAGAAGTCCTCGAGGGGCGCGGATCCCACGCGGACGCCGGAGATGAGCGACTCGTCGTATGCCACGATCCCGAGGCCCACGATGACGTTGTCGAAGATCGTGGTGAGGGCGATGAGCACCAGTCCGGTGAGCAGCAGGGGACGATGCGGCAGTCGCCTCAGCGTGGGCACGGTCACCGCGGCGATGAGCGCCAGGACGGCGACGGAGAGGAGCGCGTAGGTCATGCGGGCTCCTGCGCGCGGTGGCTGCGGTGAAGCCAGCGCCACAGCAGCAGCGTCTGATACACGAGCAGGACGAGGAAGAACAGCTCCTCGAGGGGCACCTCGGGCGCGAGGAGCACGCCGGTGAGGTAGGGCGCGTCGCCGATGAAGAAGATCCCCAGCCCCACCCCGACCGCGTCCCACGCGAGGAAGAACGCGACCGCGATCGCCACGGTGAGCAGCGCGGGTCGGGGACGGTCGAACACCGCGACGCGATACCGCCGGTCCAGCAGGACCAGCCCTGCGATCGACACGAGCAGCGCGCCCAGGTAGGCGAAGGACGTCACGCGCCGGCCCGCCGCGCGAGGTTGCCCAGGATCCCGCGGTCGCGCGAGCGTGCGAGGAAGCCCGGCGGGGCGGGCGCGGGCAGCGGACCCACGTCGACCGCGCCGAGCAGCCGCTTCGCCACGAGCTCCGCAGAGATCAGGCACAGCGGCACCCCGATCCCGGGCACCGTGGACGCCCCGGCGTACAGGAGGTTGGGCACCTTCGAGGAGACGTTCGCGGGCCGGAACAGCGCGGACTGCGTGAGGGTGTGCTCGAGTCCGAGCGCGCCGCCCTCCCAGGCGCCCATCTGCGTCGCGAAGTCGGAGGGGGTGGTGACGCGCAGCACGGTGGAGCGGTCGGCGAGATCCGGCACCCCCGCCCAGGTCCCCACCTGCGCGAGGTAGCGCCGGCCCAGCGCCATGAGCGCCGCACGCGACTCGGGCGTCTCCCCGAGCGTGGTGTCCGCGGGGAACGGCACCAGCATGAACAGCGAGTCCTTGCCCGGGGGCGACACCGCAGGGTCCGTGGCGCCCACCCGGGACACGTAGATGGACGCGGGCACGGGCGGCAGGTCGCGCGCGAGGATCGCGTCGAAGTGGGCGTCCCAGTCGCGCGTGAACAGCAGGTTGTGGTGCGCGAGCTCGGGCACGGAGCCGTCGACCTCGGCCATCACCAGCAGCGCGCTCACGCCGGGCTTGCGCCGCCGCCACGTCTTCTCGGGATGAGCTCGCCACTCCTCGGGTACCAGCGCCGTCTCCAGGTGGTGGAGGTCCGCTGCGCCCACCACGGCATCGGCCCGCACCACCTCGCCCGACTCGAGGGTGACGCCGGTCGCGAAGCCGCGATCGTCCACCAGCACCCGCGCGACGGGCGAGCCGGTGCGCAGGTCCGCTCCCGCGTCGCGTGCCACGCGCGCGATGGCCTCCGTGACCGCGTACATGCCGCCGCGGGGGTAGCGCACGCCGTCGGTGAGGTCCAGGTGGCTCATCAGCGAGAACAGTCCCGGCGCGCGGTCGGGCGAGGATCCCAGGAACACCGCGTGGAAGCCGAGGATCTGGCGAAGCCGGGGGTCGCGGACGCGTAACGCGATGCGCGCGCCGAGCGAGCGCGCGAGCAGCCCGGCGAGCAGCGGCAGGCGGCGCATCACCTCGCCGTTCACCACCGCTTGGGGCCGCGCGAACGTGGTGTAGAGGAAGCGTTCGAGAGCGAAGCGGTAGAGGACCCCTGCCTCCTCGGCGTAGGCGCGCATCGCGTCGCCCTCGCCGGGGCTCAATGAGTCGAAGCGTCGCCAGTTCTTCTCGGGATCCGCGGACACGTCGAGGGTCGACGCCGTTTCCCACGGGTCGTCGCCCTCGAAGAACACGCGGTAGCGCGGGTCGAGGTCGACCAGGTCGAGCTCCTGCTCGACGTCCCGGCCCATGAGCGCGAACCATTGCGCGAACGCCTCGGGCATGAGGTACCAGGAGGGGCCCGAGTCGAACGTGTGGCCGGCCACCTCCACACGCCCCATGCGTCCGCCCAACGTCGCGTGCTTCTCGAGCAGCACCACGTCGGCGCCGCCGCGCGCGAGCAGGCCCGCGGACGCGAGCCCCGCGACGCCGCCGCCGATCACCACGACCCGCGGGCCGGTCATGCGGTGCTCCAGGGGCGGAGGGCGGCCAGGTTGCGCGCCGCCAGCGACGCCTTGACCGGGTTGGGGACCCGCACCCGACGGGTGACGAGCCTCCGCGCGGGGGTCTCCGCGATCTGGTCGAGCAGCCGCGCGTAGATGTCGATGGTGGTGCCCACCGCCGCCCGCGCGCGTGGGGGGAGCGCCCCCAGCACCTCCTGCGCCGCCGCGATGTCCCCCCGGCACTCCTCGACGAGGCCCGCGAGCCGCGCATCGTCCAGCGTTGCGGCCGTGACGCCGGGGAAGTAGCTGCGCCCCAGCTCGCCGTCGTCCGTCGCGAGATCCCGCAGGAAGTTCACCTTCTGATACGCGGCGCCGAGGCGCCGCGCGCCCGCGCGGACCTCGGGGTCGAGCGGTCGCGGCCCGGCGCCGGTGTTGACGAAGACGGCGAGGCACATCTCCCCCACCACCTCCGCGGAGCCGAAGATGTACCGCGCGAGCGAGTCGGCGTCGTGTGCCGTCGCGGTCAGGTCCATGCGCATGGACGCGAAGAACGGCTCGGTCTGCTCGTGCGTGATCCCGACCTCGCGCGCGGTGAGCGCGAACGCGTGCGCGACCAGGTCGGTGCTGAAGCCGCGGTCCATCGCGGCGTGGACCTCGGCCTCGAACGCGTCGAGCAGCTCGCCCGCATCGGGCCCGCGGTAGGTGTCGACGATCTCGTCGGCGACGCGCACCATCGCGTACACGTTCCTGATGTGGGTGCGCTGCGCACGGGCCAGCAGCCGCGTGCCGAGCCCGAAGGACGTCGAGTAGCGGGCGATCACGCGCGCGGCGGCGTCGCGTGCCGCGGCGTCGTAGAGGGCGAGGCTGGCGGCGCCGTCGTCGTGCCGTCGCCGTCGCGAGCGGCGGCTCACGAGAGCCGGTCCGCGAGGCTGTCGATGAGGTCCACCAGGTAGCCCGACAGCGGCGCCGGGATCCGCTCGGAGGCGATGCGTCGCGCGAGGCGGCCGTGCTGACGCGCCGTGCGGAGCGCATGCTCCCGGGCCCCCGACGCGATGAGCACCTCTCGCACGCGAGCGGCCCCGTCCTCGTCCAGGCGAGGGTCGCCGACGGAGGCCTCGAGCACGGCCCTGCCCGCGGCATCGGCCCGTTGGAAGCCCAGGCGCAGCAGCTCGGTGCGCTTGCCGGCGCGCAGATCCGACAGGACGGACTTGCCGGTGACGGCGGGGTCGCCGAACACGCCCAGGTCGTCGTCCACCAGCTGGAAGCTCAGGCCCAGCGAGGCGCCCAGCTTCTCGAGGTGGCTCACCATGGTCGGGTCGCCGCCCGCGAGCTGCGCGCCGGCCAGCAGCGGCACGATGCACGAGTAGGTGGCCGTCTTGAGCTCCGCGACCACCAGCGAGTCCGCCTGCTCGGGGGCCACCATGCCGCCGTACATGTCGAGCAGCTCGCCCGCGATGGTGGTGCGGATCGCGCGGGTGATGAGGTCGAGGCACGCGATGCGGTGGTGGGCGGGCAGCTTCGCGCGGGAGATCAGGTCGTAGGACGATGCGAGGGCCAGGTCGCCTCCCAGGAGGGCGGCGGACAGGACGTGGGACTCGACCTGCGCGGGCGGGAGGCCGCTGGTCGCCAGCGCGGCACGCCGGGTGCCGGCGACGTTGGGACGGCCGCGGCGCACCTCGTCGCCGTCGAGCAGGTCGTCGTGGATGAGCATCGCGGTGTGGAGCATCTCCATCGCCGCGGCGACGGGCACGGCCGCCTCGGCGTCCTCGCCGCCCAGGCCCGCGTAGGCCGCGAGCGTGAGCGAGGGTCGCAGGTCCTTGCCGCCCAGGTACTGGTCGCCGATGGACGCCCACAGGTCGCGGTAGTCGGCGCCCGCGGAGGGCAGCTCGAGCATCGCACGCTCGACGTGGCGGTCGAGCGTGGCACGTACGTCGTCGAGATTGGCCTCGACGAAGTCGCGTACCCCGGCAACGGTCCCCAGCGGCGTCATCACGACAGGATAGACAGCACGACCCCCGGGGGTATTCCCCCAGGGGTCGGCTGTTCTCGAAAAGTGATCAGCGGCAGACGTACTGCTGCTCGGTCGCGTCGGGCTGCCCCGGGTCCGGGGTGACGAGGACGGACCGCACGTCGCACCACATGGTGAGCGAGACCACGGTGCCGGGCGCCACCTGGGTGCCGGCGTTCGGGTTGGTGGCCTTGACCGTGCCGGCCAGGTCGACGTTCGCCTCGGTGTTGTCGACCGTGACGTCGCCGAGCGACAGGCCCTCGCCCTCGAGGTCCGCCTTCGCGGCGTTCTGCGACTTGCCGAGGACGTCGGGCACCGCCACCGTGGACGGCGCCGTCGCGACCACGAGGCTCACGGTGGAGCCGCGCTCGACGCGCCCCTCGCCCGGGTCCTGGCGCAGCACCGTGCCGTCCGCGGCATCGGTGGTCTCCTCCTCCGACTCCGACACCACGAGCGAGAGCTTGCCCAGCTTCTGGCGCGCCTCCTCGATGCTCAGCCCGGTGAGGTCGGGCAGCTTGACGAGGCCCGAGGCGAGGTACAGGGTGACCGTCGAGTCGTTCGGCACCTCCTCGCCCGCCTTGGGGTCCGTCTTCGACGCGCGGCCCTCGTCCAGGCTCGCATCGTCGACCGTGTCCCGCGCGACCACGCGTAGCCCGGCCGCCTCGAGCGCCTTGATGGCGTCGTCCTCGGTGTAGCCCTTGACGTCCGGGACGGTGACCACGTCGGGGCCGGTCGAGAGGAACACCGTGATCGTGGCACCCTCGTCGACGTTGCGCCCCGCCTTGGGACTGGTGCGCGTGACCAGGTCCTTCTCGATCGTGTCGGACGCCTCGGTCTGGAAGTCTCCCGCGAGGCCGAGCCTGTCGAGCTCCGCCTGCGCCTCCGCCTGCGTCATGCCCTCGAGGTCGGTGATCTCGACGCGGGCCGCGGACGGGCTGGGCTCGGCGCCGGGGGCGTCGCGGTTGATCATGAACAGCGCGGCGATCACGAGCGCGACGGCGATGAGCGCCGCGGCGAGCAGCGACCACTGGATGATGCGCTTCTTGCGCAGCGCCGCCTCGTCCTCCTCGTCGTCGAGCGTGTCGACCGGGGCGGTGGTGGGAGCACCGCCGGACACCGGCTGACCCTCCGGACCCCAGGCGCCCGCCGGCATGACGGCCGTCTGGCCGGCGACGGTGGCCTCCGGCATGATCTCGGTGGCGCCCGTGACCGGGGCGCCGTCGTCACCGGCCATCGCGGCGGCGGCCACGCCCGCGGCCCCCGCGCCCAGCGCGGCTGAGCCGAGCGCGATCGCGCCGGTCGTGGGCGACACGCCGTCGCCCGCCATCACGCTCCGGAGGTCCGCGAGGAACTCCTGTGCGCTCGAGTAGCGCTCGTCGCGGTTCTTCGACAGCGCCCGCCCGACCACCTGGTCGAGCTCGGCGGGCACGTCGGACGCGAACTGCGACGGCTTCGGCGCGGGCTCGCGCACGTGCTGGTAGGCGACGGAGACGGGCGAGTCGCCGATGAACGGCGGCCGGCCGGTGAGGAGCTCGAACAGCACACAGCCCGTCGAGTACAGGTCCGAGCGGGCGTCGACGTTCTCGCCGCGCGCCTGCTCGGGCGACAGGTACTGCGCGGTGCCCACCACGGCCTGGGTCTGCGTCATGGTCTGCCCGGCGTCGGCGAGGGCGCGCGCGATGCCGAAGTCCATCACCTTCACCGCGCCGGTGGGGGTGAGCATGATGTTCGCGGGCTTGATGTCGCGGTGGACCAGCCCGGCGTGGTGCGAGTAGTCGAGCGCGGCAAGCACGCCCGCGGTGATCTCCACCGCCTCGTCGATGGGTGCGGCGACGTCGCCCTTGAGGATCTCGCGGACCGTGTGCCCCTCGACGTACTCCATCACGATGAAGGGCACGGCCTGGGGGTTGCCGTCGGGGTTGACGAAGGTGTCCTCGCCCGTGTCGTACACGGCGACGATGCTGGGGTGGTTGAGGCCGGCGGCGGCCTGGGCCTCGCGACGGAAGCGGGTCTGGAACGACGGGTCGCGCGCGAGGTCGGCGCGGAGGATCTTGATCGCGACCGTGCGTCCGAGCCGCGTGTCGTATCCGACATGCACCTCGGCCATCCCACCCCGGCCGATGAGGTCGCCGACCTCATACCGTCCGGCGAGGATCTTCGGTTCGTCGTTCATTCACTCTTCCTTAGTGGTCCGTGTTCGGGGGCCATTGTCGCACCTACCGGGTTCCCGGCCGCCGACGCTCGACGTCGGGGCGCGGACGGTACTCGCGCGGGGCGATGCTCGGCGGCATGGCGCGGCGGGGCGGTGACGCGGGCAGGGATGCCTCGACGGGGACCCGTGCTCCGGTGCCCGGCTCGAGCAGCGTGAGCTCGGCGAGGAGGCGGTCGAGCTCGAGGGCCGAGGCGGGCCGGCGGCGGGGGTTCTTCTCCAGCAGGCGGACGATGAGGGAGGCCAGCTCCGGAGACACGTCGCCCGGCAGCGGGGGCACCGGGTCGTTCACCTGAGAGATCGCGATGTCGACCGCGCTCGCGGCCGTGAAGGGCCTCTTCCCCGCGACCGCCTCGAACGCGATGATGCCGAGCGCGTACAGGTCGGAGGCCGGGGTGGCAGGCTTGCCGAGCGCGAGCTCCGGTGCGAGGTACTGCGCGGTGCCCATCACCATGCCGGTGGCGGTCAGCGTGGTCTGGTCGGTGCCGCGGCTCACCCCGAAGTCGGTGATCTTCACCCGGTCGCCGTCCTGGACCAGCAGGTTGCCCGGCTTGATGTCGCGATGCATGATCCCGGCCGCGTGCGCGGCGTCGAGGCCGCGGCACGTGTGGCGCAGGATCGTGACGAGGCGCGCCTCGTCGAGCGTGCGCTCACGTTCGAGGATCGAGGACAGCGGCTCGCCCTCGACCAGCTCCATCACGATGTACGGCGTGCCGTCGTGCTCGCCGAAGTCGAACACCTGGGCGATGTTGCCGTGCAGCAGGCCCGCGGCGTTCTTCGCCTCGTTGCGGAACCGCTTGAGGAACGTCTCGTTCTCCGCCGCGCCGTCCTTGAGGACCTTGATCGCGACCTCTCGATCGAGGTCCGCATCGGTGCCCCGCCACACCTCGCCCATGCCCCCGACGGCCAGGAGGGAGCGCAGGACGTAGCGCCCGCCCAGGGTGGTGCCCGCGTGGATCGCCATGTCAGCTGCCTCCCTGGGCCGCGATCGCGGCCTCCATCACGGTGCGGGCGATGGGCGCCGCGACGCGCCCGCCGGTGACCTCGCCCTCGGCGGAGCCGCCGTTCTCGACGAGCACCGCGACCGCCACCACCGGGTTGTCCGCGGGGGCGAACCCGACGAACCAGGTGTGCGGCTTGTCGCCCGTGCCCGTCTCCGCGGTGCCGGTCTTGCCGGCCACGTCGATGCCCGAGATCTGGGCCGCGGTGCCCGTGCCCGACTGCACCACCGCGACCATCATGTCGGTGAGCTCGTTCGCGTCCGACCGCGTCATGGGCGTGGACATCTCCTCCGGCTCGTACTCCTCGATGACCCGGAGGTCCGCGTCGCGGACGTTGTCCACCAGGTACGGGCGCATGAGCACGCCGTCGTTCGCGATGCCCGCGGCGACCATCGCCATCTGCAGCGGCGTCGCGCGGTCGTCGTACTGGCCGATCGACGCCATGGCCGTCTGCGCCTCGTCCGGGTCCTCGGGGAGCCTCGAGGGCGTGACCGCGAGCGGGATCGACAGCTGCTCGCCCCAGCCGAACTCGGCGGCCTTGCGCTCCACCACTCCCCACCCGAGCTGCATGCCCAGGTTCGCGAAGGACGTGTTGCAGCTCATCGCGAGGGAGTCCTCGAGGGTCTGACGCTCGTTGGCCGAGCACGACTCGCCGCCGTAGTTCTCGATGGTCGTGGTGGTGAGGGGCAGCTCGAGCTCGTCCGGCGCGTAGAGCTCGGAGTCGGCGTCGTAGCCCGCCTCGAGCGCGGCCGCTGACACGATGAGCTTGAACGTCGAGCCCGGCGGGTAGGTGTCGCCCGCGATGGCCCGGTTGACCAGCGGGCCGTCCTCCTGCGCGAGCAGGTCCCGGTAGTTCTCGTCGACCTCGGCCGTGTTGTGGCCCGCGAGGAGTGCCGGGTCGTACGTGGGGCTCGTCACCATGGCGAGCACCTCCCCGGTGGACGGGTCGAGCGCGACCACCGCCCCGGCATCGTCCCCCAGCGCCTCCGCCGCCGCCTGCTGAACCTCCGCGTCGAGCGTCAGCTCGACGCTCGCGCCACGCTGCGTCTCCCCGGACACCAGGTTGCTGAGCCGGGTCCAGAAGAGCGAGTCGGCGGTGCCGGAGAGAAGGTCGTTCTCCGTCTGCTCGATCGCGGTGCGCCCGAAGACGATGCTGTAGTAGCCCGTCGCGGCGGCGTACAGCGGGCCGTCGGCGTAGGTGCGCTGGTAGTTGAACGGGTCGTCGACGGGCTTGGACCACACCACGGACTCGCCGTCGACCACGATGGGCCCGCGGAACGTGCCGTACTCGCGGTACAGCGTCCGGACGTTCCGGGCGTCGGCGTTGAGGTCGCCCGCGGCGATCACCTGGATGTAGGACGCCGCGATCATCAGCGTGAGGAACATCGCGAGGACGATCACGGAGAGGCGGCGGACGGGCTCGTTCACGGCGTCATCACCTCCGGGCGGCGGGCCTGGTCGGAGATGCGCAGCAGGAGGCCCACGATCAGCCAGTTCGCGAGCATGGAGGAGCCGCCGTACGCGAGGAACGGCGTGGTGAGACCCGTGAGGGGGATCACGCGGGTGACGCCGCCGACCACGATGAACACCTGCAGCGCGATCGCGAAGCCCAGGCCGGCGGCGAGCAGCTTGCCGAAGCCGTGGCGGACTCCGATCGCGGTGCGCATGGCGCGCTGCACGATGATGACGTAGAGCGTGAGGATCGCCATGAGGCCCGTGAGGCCCAGCTCCTCGCCGATCGACGCGACGATGAAGTCCGACTCCGCGTAGGGGACCAGGTCGGGGCGTCCCTCGCCCAACCCGGTGCCGAACAGGCCTCCCGAGGCCATGCCGAACAGGCCGCGCACCAGCTGCTCGGACGCGCCGGAGCTGTAGACGTCCGCGTCGAGCGCATGGAGCCACGCGGTGTAGCGCGAGCCCACGTGGCTGAACAGCGAGCCCGCGAGGACCGCGCCGACGGCGAACATGCCGAGGCCGACCACCACCCAGCTGAGCCGCTCGGTGGCGACGTAGAGCATGGCGACGAAGATCCCGAACAGCAGCAGCGACGTGCCGAGGTCGCGCTCGTAGATCTGGACGAGCATCGCGGCGGCCCAGACGAGCGCGAGCGGGCCCATGTCGCGGGGGCGCGGGAAGCGCATCCCTAGGATCTTGGGGCCGGCGAGCGCGAGGGTGTCGCGGTTGGACACCAGGAAACCGGCGAAGAAGATGACGAACGCGATCTTCGCGAACTCGCCCGGCTGGAGCGACTTGCCGAACACGCTGATCCAGATGCGCGCGCCGTTGATCTGCGAGCCGAGCCCGGGGACGAGCGGCAGCAGGAGCCCCACGAGGCCCAGGATCCCGGCGGTGTAGGTGAAGCGGCGCAGCAGCCGGTAGTCGCGGATCAGCAGGATCACCAGGAGCGCGAGCCCGATCCCGAGCAGCGTCCAGAGGGTCTGGATCTCGCCGAAGTTCGTGTCGCGGCCACGGCCCGCGTAGGCGAAGTCCATGCGGCGGATCACGGCGAGGCCGATGCCGTTGAGCGCGAGCACGGCCGGGACCAGCACCGGGTCCGCGAACGGCGCCCAGCGGCGGATCGCGAGGTGGATCCCGAGCGCGACGATGGTCCAGCCGCCGGCGTAGAGGGCGAGCTCGTCGAGCTCGAGGAAGTCCGCGTGATAGTCGACCAGGCCGCGCGCGAGCACGGCGATCGCGACGGCGAGCCCCAGGAGCGCGAGCTCGCCGCGGCGGCCGGTGCGGACCTGGACGTCGGTGACGGTCGCCACTACGCGTCCGCCTCCAACGAGCTCACGACCCCGGCGGCCTCCTCGAGGGTGGGTACCCGGATCGCTCCGGTGACGCGTTCGCGCTGGTAGGGGGCGAGCTCATCGACGAGGATCTCGGTCTTCTCCACCACGTGGGAGAGCTCCCAGGTGCCGATGGTCGCGGGGATGCCGCGGTAGATGGTGACGAAGCCCTCGTCCGCGCCCACGTAGTACTGCTGCTGGGACCACCAGTAGCCGCCCCACGCCGCTCCGACCAGCACCAGCAGGGTCACGAAGGGCAGGATCCAGGGGCGCAGCCGCTGCCAGCCCTCTCGGGAGGGCTCCTCGTCGTCGTCCGGCTCCTCGCGGGCGGCGAGACGCGCGGCCTTGCCCGCGGGCGAGTCGCCGCCCGCGGACGGCTTGCGCCGGTCGCGGGCCGCGGAGCCGACGATCTGCGACGTGGTCGCCGGGCCCACGCCGTCCGGCGAGGCGTCGATGTCGACGATGTCGCCGATGACGCACGTGACGTTGTCGGGCGCGCCCGCGGCGAGCGCGAGCCCCACCAGCGCGTCGGCGCAGTCGCCCGGGTCCTCGACCTCGAGCAGCGTCTTCTGCATGGTGTCCTTGCTCACCACGCCGGACAGGCCGTCGGAGCACAGGAGCCAGCGGTCGCCCGCGCGGGTCTCGCGCACGGAGATGTCGACGGGCACGTCCGCGTCGATGTCACCGAGCACGCGCAGCAGCATCGAGCGCTTGGGGTGGTGCTCGGCGTCCGCCACGGAGAGGCGGCCGGTGTCGACCAGGTGCTGGACGAAGCTGTGGTCCGTGGTGATCTGGTTGAGCTCGCCGTCGCGCAGCAGGTAGGCGCGCGAGTCGCCGATGTGCGCCATCGACAGCGTCGAGCCCGAGCGCAGCAGCGCGGTGACCGTGGTGCCCAGACCGGAGAGCTCCGGATCGTTGCGGGCGCGGTCGACGATTTGCGCGTGAGCGTCGGAGATCGCCTCCTTGAGCTCGTCGAGCGCGTCGTCGGGCCCGTGGGACTCGCCCTCGAGCGCCGCGAGGCGCGCGATCGCGATGGAGGAGGCGATGTCGCCGCCCGCCGCGCCGCCCATGCCGTCCGCGACCGCGAGGAGGTGGGGGCCCGCGAAGCCGGAGTCCTGGTTGTTGGAGCGCACGAGACCGACATCGGACCGCGCGGCGAAGTGGATGCCCAGGTACATCAGCCGCGCAGCTCCAGGGCGGTCGCGCCGATGCGGATGACGTCGCCGCCGCGGAACGGCACGGGGTCCGTCACCTTCTGGTTGCCGAGGTACGTGCCGTTCGTCGAGCCGAGGTCCTCGACCATCCAGCGGTCTCCTTCGGGGTAGATGCGGCAGTGGCGTGCCGAGCAGTAGTCGTCGTCGATCACGAGCGTGCACGTGCTCGCGCGCCCCACCAGCACCGGCGCGGCGCCGAGTGGGATGGTGGTGCCCTTGAGCGGCCCCGCCGTCACCGCGAGGTGACCGGCCGAGGGGTCCTTGGTCGAGATCGACCCGGTGCGCAGGCCCGTGGCCGCCCGGCTGGGCGACGCGACCTTCTCAGCCCGGGCATCGTCCTTCTTCGACTCCCTGCCGCGGCCGCGCGCGGTGACGCGCGTGCCGTACAGGTCCGCGCGCAGCACCGCGATGGCGGACAGCACGAGCGCCCACAGCAGGACCAGGAAGCCCATGCGCAGGAGGGTGATCGACAGCTGGCTCACGTCAGTAGTCCTCGTCCCCGTCGACGGCGTCCCAGTACATGAGGGTGGTGCGGCCGATCGTGATGGCGTTGCCGTCCAGCAGCGTCGCCTCGCTCACCCGCTGGTCCTCGACCATGGTGCCGTTGGTGGAGCCGAGGTCCGTGAGGATGGTGCCGTGGTCCGTCACCTCGAGGCGGACGTGCTTGCGGCTCACGCCCGTGTCATCCACCACGATGTCCGCCTCCGAGCCGCGGCCGATGGTGGTCGACTCGCCCGTGAGGTAGTAGCGCGTGCCGTCGATGTCGAGCAGCGGGTAGCGCGAGCTGGTGTTCGTGCCGGTGGCCGGGGCAACGGGGCCGCGGGTGGTGCGGGACACCACGGCGTAGCGGCCGGTCGCGAGGGTCTCGTCGACGTCGAAGGCGACGTCCACGGCGCCCACGAAGGAGTAGCGCTGGCGCTCGGCGTGCGCGCGTACGGAGTCGACCAGCTCGTGGCGGAGGGCGTCCGCGCCCCACTGCTCGACCGTCTCCATGTCCGCGGGCGCGAGCGCGATCCCGTATTCATTAGGGGCGACCGTGCGGCCGCGGTCCACGACCGCCGCGCGGGCGTCGCACTCGCGCTTCACGGCGGCGGCCAGCTCGACCGGCTTGACCCCCGCCTTGAAGGTGCGCGCGAACGCGTTCTGCATCACGTTCTCTACTCCGCGCTCGAAGCGGTCCAGCACACCCATGCCCGCCATCGTATAGGCCTCTGAAACCGTGCTAGAGTTACCCGGCGCGCGCGAGTGGCGGAATAGGCAGACGCGCACGGTTCAGGTCCGTGTGCCCGAAAGGGCGTGGGGGTTCAACTCCCCCCTCGCGCACCATATGAGAAGGCCCCCGGGGTATCCCCGGGGGCCTTCTTCCTTGTCCGCGCGGCGCGCGCCTCACCCTCCGACGAGCGGGACGAACTGGTAGGAGCCGTGCTCGGTCACCCGAGCCTCGCCGGGGGCGTCGCGCGGCGGGAACCCGCGCACGACGCGGAGCATGGTCCCGGCGACGGGCGCGACCATGACCCCGCCGGGAGCGAGCTGCGCCACCAGCGACAGGGGCAGCTCGCTGGCCATGGCCGAGACGAGGATCCTGTCGAACGGCGCCTCGTCGGGCGCGCCGAGCGCGCCTTGCCCCGCGCGGACCAGCCGCACGCACGGCACGCCCGCCGCCTCGACGTTCGCGGCGCCGAACGCGGCGAGCTCCGGAACGATCTCAAGCGCGAGCACCCAGCCGTCCGGCCCCGTCAGCTCGCCCAGCAGCGCCGAGGTCCACCCGGAGCCGGCGCCCACGTCGAGCACGCGCATCCCCGGTGCGACGTCGAGCAGCACCAGCATGTCGCCGACGGTGTGAGGCTGGCTGTTGGTCTGGCCGTAGCCGATCGCCAGCGGCGCGTCCCATGCGGCCGACCCTCGCACGTCCGGGGGTAGGAACCGACGGCGCGGCTGGGCGGCGAAGGCGGCGGCGACCCGATCGGCGGGATCCATGCCTCCAGCACATCACCGCTGGCGCCAGGCGCGCGTGTCCGGCTCAGCGGCGAGGCGGGACTCACTCCTCACCCGGGCCGGGTGCTCGCCAGCAAAATCGCTGTTATTCGGCTACATTGCGACGCGCAAGAGTCCCCTCCCCAGCGATCGCGGCACCTGACGCGCGCGTCGGGCCCGAGGTCCGGGAGCGGGACGGGTGAGGGCGTGCGACCGGTTCGGCGGGCGTGCGCGGGTGACGGCTGGGGGGCCACGTGGTGAACGTCGTGCGTGCTGGGGCGAGTGTGGACGACGGCCGTCGGAGGACGCGGTCGGGGCCTGCCGCGCGAGCGGCGATCGCCCCCCTCGCGGTGGTCGCGGTCCTCGCCGCACTCGTGCTCGTTCCGGCGACGCCCGCTCTGGCCGAGGAAGGTGCCCCTGCACCGGAGCCGGGCGTGGGTTCGTCCGCGGACCCCGCCGAGCTGCCGGACGGCACGGACCCCGCGGCACCGGACCCAGACCCGGTGGTGGTGAGCGGTGGCAGGGTCGCCGCGACGACGGCCGGGGCCTCCGCCAACGCGCTCCACCTCACGGGCGAGGCGACCTTCACCGCGACCGGTGACCCCGACTCTCTCGGCGGGGACCCGTTCATGGCGGCGGTCACCTACACCCTCGATACCGGCCGCACGGTGACCGAGCGCCGCGCCGCCACCGTCACGCGCGTGACCGCCGCCGGACACGCGTGGGCGGTGCCGTTCGACCGCACCGTGGGCAGCAGCGGACGGGTGACCGTCGCGCTCGGCGGGGTCACGGCCGCGGCGCGCTTCGGCAAGGTGGACTCGAGCACCTCACGCTGGGCGGTCACGGGCACCACCAAGGAGATCAAGGCCGGTACGACCTGGAGCCGCCGCGCGACCGTCACCCCCGCATACGGCCGCGTGGTCCACCTGCAGGCCTATCGCGACGGACGGTGGACCACGGTCAAGAGAGCCCGCACGGCGAACGCGCGCACCGCCACCGTGGCGTTCACCTTCGACGGCGATGACTCCCGTTGGTACGCGACCGGGCGCTCGACGTACCGGTACCGCGTGGTCGCACCGGCGACGCGCGCGCTGCGGGCCGCCACCAGCCCCGCGCTCACGGTCCGTCCCACCATGGCGTACCGGGCGCGGACCCGGCACATCCAACCGGTGCTGTCGATCGCCCAGAAGCCCGGTGGCTACTCGCTCGAGCCGGGCCGGAACGGCAACAAGGTCAAGGCCGTGCAGCGCGCGCTCGGAATGGGGAGCCGCTGGGAGACCATGGACGCCGCCACGGTGGACCGTGTCCGGCGGTTCCAGCGGAGCCGCGGCATCCCGTCGACAGGCGTGGTGAACGAGCGCACCTGGCGCGCACTCGGCCTCAGCGCCGCGTCCTGGACCGAACTGGGCGGCTACACGCACCCGGTGGTGGCCGACCGCTCGTCCACCCGCGCCGAGCGCATCGAGATCATGATCTCGACGGCCATGACCTACGTGGGATCCGAGTACGTGTGGGGCGGCTCCGGCACGCCGCGCGAGGGCGCCGACTGCTCGGGGCTCGTCATGCAGGCGATGTACGCGGCGGGCATGCCCACCGGCGGCACGGACGTGGTGCGGCACACCGATCCGGGCTTCCGCACCACGCGTGCGCTCTACGGTGCGAACTACGAGCATGTGCCGCTGTCGCGGGCCAAGCGTGGCGACCTCATCTTCTTCACGTCGAACGGCGGCACCGCGTCCGGGATCATCCACATGGGCATCTATCTGGGCGGCGGCCGCATGGTCGACATGTCGACCACCAGCAACACCACCCAGGCCCGGTCGATCCACGCGCTGGACCGCTACACGGACATCGTCCCCGAGGTGGTGCGCGTCTTCTCCTGAGCGTGCGGGCCGCGCTGCCCGCCGGTGCTGTACCTTGCGATCGGTGAGTACGAGGAGGGGCGATGCATCCGACCGGCGAAGGCCGATTCCGCGCGCGTGCCCAATCGCCGGCCCACGTGAGGGGCGAGTAGGTGCTTCCCGAGCTCTCCGCAGCGGCATGGGTGCTGCTCGCCGTCGCGGCGGCGGTGGTCGGCATCTCCAAGACCGCGCTGCCGGGCGCGTCCACCCTGGCGATCGCCGCGTTCGCGGCGGTGCTGCCCGCGCGTCAGTCGACGGGCACCCTGCTGGTGCTGCTCATCGTTGGCGACATGTTCGCGCTGTGGGCGTACCGCCGCCACGCCGACTGGCACGCGCTGGTCCGCCTGGCGCCCGCGGTGATCGCCGGCGTCGTGGCGGGTGCGGGATTCCTGGCGCTCGCGAACGATGGCGCGGTCCGCCGCGTGATCGGCGTGATCCTTCTGCTGCTCATCGCGTTCACGCTGTGGAGGCGCCGAGCCGGCGCGCAGAGCACGCCTCACGGAGGGCGGATCCTCTACGGCACGCTGGGCGGCTTCACCACGATGGTCGCGAACGCCGGCGGTCCCGTCATGTCGATGTACTTCCTCGCGGCTCGGCTGCCGGTCAAGACCTTCCTGGGCACCGCTGCGTGGTTCTTCGCGATCGTGAACATCGTGAAGCTGCCGTTCTCGATCTCGCTCGGCCTGCTCACGTCGGCGGGGGTGCTGCTGGACCTGGTGCTCGTCCCCGCAGTGCTCGTGGGCGCGGTCTGCGGCAGGATGCTCGCCGAACGGATCGATCAGGCGCTGTTCGACCGTGTGGTCATCGTCCTCACCGTCATCGGGGCCCTCTACCTGGTGATCTGAGGCGCGCCGGCGTCACCGTCGCAGCATCACCACGTCGAAGTGCTCCTGCCCACCCACCAGGTAGGTGCGCTGCCCGACCACCTCGAACCCGGCCTTCGCGTAGAAGGCCTGCGCCCGCGCGTTCGCGACATTCGTGCCCAGCCACGTGGGCAGGTCGCCGTGGGTGGACGATGCGCGGGCCAGGGCGGCCTCGAGCAGCGTGCGGGCCCCGCCGCCTCCCTGGGCGGCGGCGCGCACGTAGATCTTCGACAGCTCGTGGACGCGCGCGGTGTCCACCCCGACCCCCGCCAGCGTCTCGGAGGCCCCGGCGTCGTCGCATCGTCCCGTGAGGATCAGTGCGTAGCCCTGGACCCCGGCATCGTCCTCCGCGACCACCGCGGTGGCCGCGGGGTCCGCGACCCAGCCCGCGAACGCGGGCACGCCCAGCCGGTCGCGCACATGGATGCGGATGGCCTCCGGGTCGGTATCAGGCGGGCAGGCCAGCGGGAAGGTCTCGGCGGCGACGGCGACCAGCGCGGGCACGTCCGCGGCGGTGGCCTCGCGGGCGGTCAGGACCGCGCCCAAGGGCTCAGTGCCCGCCGGCGGCGATGTACGCGATCGCGCCCACCACGGCGAGCGCCGCGATCCCGAAGCACAGTCCGCCCAGGATCTTGCGGAAGGTGGGGATGTGCCCCTCCTCGTCGCGGGCGCCCGGGCCCTCGACGGCGCGGACGCCCAGCGCGAACAGCGTCGGCAGGCCGGCGCCCACGATCAGGCCCCACAGGACGATGTTGCCCAGCGCGTCCCATTCGATGTACTGGCTCATCGCATGCCCTCCACCTTGCGGCGCTTGCCCTTCTTGGACACGCGCATGAGCTTCATGTTGTGGTCGACCACGGACTCCGCGAGGATCGACTCGTTGTCGGCCTTCGGCTTCCACTCGTCGTTGACGTTGTGGTGCCCCACCGGCTCCCGCTTGGACAGGTACCAGATGGCGCCGGACACCGCGATGAGCGCGCCGAACACCACGAACGACCCGACGCCCCCGCCGACCACGGCGCCCAGGCCGTACGCCGCGGCGCCCACCAGGCCCGCGCACGGGACCGTGATGAGCCACGCGAGGAACATGCGGCCCGCGACGGACCAGCGCACCGAGGCGCCCTTCATGCCCACGCCCGAGCCGAGGATCGACCCGGTCGCGACGTGGGTGGTCGACAGCGAGTAGCCGAAGTGGCTCGACAGCAGGATGACGGCGGCGGAGGACGTCTCCGCGGCCATGCCCTGGCGGGACTCCAGCTCGACCAGGCCCTTGCCGAGCGTGCGGATCACGCGCCAGCCGCCCAGGTACGTGCCGAGCGCCATCGCGAGGGCGCACGACAGGATCACCCAGAACGGGACGCCCGAGTCCTCGGGGACGGCGCCCGCGGCGATCAGCGCGAGCAGGATGATGCCCATCGACTTCTGGGCGTCGTTGGTGCCGTGCGCGAGCGAGACCAGCGAGGCGGAACCGATCTGACCCCAGCGGAACAGGCGGTCGTTGTCGTCCTGCTCGACATCCTGCGTGAAGCGGGTCACCAGTCGCGTGCCCACCGAGGCGACCGCGATCGCGACGATCGGGGCGATCAGGGCGGGGATGAGGACCTTCGAGATGAGGCCGTCCCACAGCACGCCCTGGCTGCCCGCGGCGGCGAGCACCGCGCCCACGACACCGCCGATCAGCGCATGGGAGGAGCTCGATGGCAGACCGAGCAGCCATGTCACGAGGTTCCAGATGATGCCGCCCGCGAGTCCGGCGAGGACCACGCCGAGCGTCACCACGTCGGCGTCGACGATCCCGGTCGCGATGGTCGCCGCCACCGTGAGCGACAGGAACGCGCCCACGAGGTTGAGCGAGGCGGACAGGAGGACGGCCTGCTTGGGCTTGAGCGCACGGGTCGCGATGGACGTCGCCATCGCGTTTCCGGTGTCGTGAAAGCCGTTGGTGAAGTCGAACGCGAGGGCGGTCGCGACGACCACGACGAGGAGAAGGGACTCGGTCACGGGCTCCATTGTGACGGTTTCTCAGGGGTGGTGTGTGGGCACATCGTCACAGGGTGCCCCTGGGGGCACCCTGTGAGGCTTGTCGCGGCACCCCGTGCCGCGTTCGTTCGGTTCACTACCAGGTAAGTTGTTGTTCACCGAGAGTTAACCGAGATCTCCCTCAAGATACGTCCAGCGTCCGTCCAGACGGATGAAACGGCTGGTCTCGCGCAGCGCGTCCATCGCGAGCACGCCCGCCGCGTGGTGCGCGACGAAGGTGACGGTCCCGGCATCGTCCCCCGCGAGGCCGCCCGTGGTGGCGAGAACCTCCAGGCCGCGCCACTCGACGTCCTCGAGCCCGGCGGCGAGGTCGAGCGGTCGGGTCGACGGGTGCCACGTCCGTGTGAGGTAGTCCGCGTCGCGGCGCACGTAGGCCGTGTAGCGCGAGCGCATGAGCGCCTCCGCGGTGGGGGCGTCCGCCTCCCCGCGCAGGTACGGGCGGCAGCACTCGGCGTACGGCGCGCCCGAGCCGCACGGGCAGGCGGCGGCCATCAGCGGGACCCCGCCGGCACGCCCTCGAGCGCGCGGCTGACCGCCGCGGTGAAGCCGTCGACGTCCTCGGCGGTGGTGTCCCACGCGCACATCCAGCGCGCCTCGACGGTGCCGGGCGTGGCGCCGGGCTGCCAGTCGTAGAAGCGGAAGTCGGCGCGCACGGCGTCGGCCGAGGCCTGCGGCAGCTCGACGAACACCGCGTTGGACTCGGTGTCCTGCGTGAAGCGCAGCGCGCCCGCGGCCTCGAGCGGCGCGAGCGCGGCCCGCAGGCGGGTCGCCATCGCGTTGGCGTGGCGCGCGTTGCGCAGCCACAGCGCGTCGCCCGCGAGGTCCGTGGCGGCGAGCAGGGTGGTGAGCTGCGTGGAGACGTAGCGCATCTTCGAGCCGAGCTGCATGGTCTGCTTGCGCAGGTACGGCAGGTCGTGCGCGAGGGAGTCGCGCAGGTCCTCCGCGAGCACCACGACGGCCTCGCCGAGCATGGCGCCGTTCTTGGTGCCGCCGAAGGACAGCACGTCCGCGCCCGCGGTGGCCTCGCGCAGGCTCACGCCCAGCGCGGCGGCGGCGTTCGCGATGCGCGCGCCGTCGAGGTGGACGCGCATGCCGAGCTCGTGAGCGGCGTAGGTGAGCTCCGCCATCTGCTCGAGCGAGTAGACCGTGCCGAGCTCCGTGGACTGGGTGACGGAGAGCACCACGGGCTGGGCGCGGTGCTCGTCGCCCAGGTCGCCGGCGTAGCGCGCGAGCTGGTCCGCGGAGATGCGGCCGTCCGTCGAGGGCAGCGGCAGGATCTTGAGCCCGCCGACACGCTCGGGGGCGCCGTTCTCGTCGACGTTGATGTGGGCGTGCTCCGACGCGACGATCCCGCCCCAGCGGGGGCTGAGCGCCATGAGGGACACGATGTTCGCGCCGGTGCCGTTGAACACCGGGAAGCCGAGCGCGTGATCGCCGAAGGTGGAGGCGATGGCCGCGTCGAAGGCCGCGGTGGCGGCGTCGGCGCCGTAGGCCACGTCATGGCCGGCGTTGGCCTCGGCCAGGGCCGCCATGATCTCGGGGTGGACGGAGGCGTAGTTGTCGGACGCGAAATGGACGGTGCGGTTCACCTCTGAAGTCTGTCACGACGGGGTCGCGTCCTGCGGCCGGACGCCTATCCACACGGGCGACCGTCGCATCGTCCCGTTGCGATCATCTGAGGCCGCAATCCGGCGGTTCTGGTGGATCAGCGACGAAACTGTGTGGATAGGCGCACGGGGCGGAGGCGGTCAGAGGTCCCGCACCCAGCGCTTCCCCTGCGTGCGGAAGCCCACCTTGCGGATGTACTCGCGGTCGAGCGCCTCGTGGGTGTCGATCTCCACGCGCCGGAAGCCGGCTGCGGTGAGCACGCCCGAGTCGCGGTACACGAACTCCCCCGGCGTGAAGTCGCGGAAGCGAGGCTTCACCCAGTCGAGCTCGACCAGCCCGGTGCCGCCGCCCTCGTCGCGCACGGCGACCACGCCCACGGCCTCGTCGCCGCGGGTCACCAGGAACGTCGCGCGCCGCGCCGCCCCCAGGGCCCGCGCCGTGAAATCGGGCTGGTGGGCCGCGATGTCCTTCGCGTGCACCGCGAGGACGTGCTGGAGGAACGGGTCCTCCGGGTCCATCGGGATGACCTTGTACACGCCCGGATCGTGGCGCTCGCGGTTGAGCCGGATGATCCAGTACGTGTTGATCAGGCTGATCGCGAGGTTCATCGCGAAGAACGGCCAGATCCCGATCACGCCGTTGTAGACCGTCGCGAGCAGCGAGCCGATGAGGTTCATCCACCGGAAGCGCATCACGCGCGACTGCGTGAGCGACACCACCACCAGGATGGTGCCCGCCCAGCCGATGACCTCGAGCACGGTGTCCATGCCCCTCAGCCTAGGCGCCTTCCAGGGACGATGCGCCGGTTGCGACGGCGCGGGCGTACCCTCGCTGGATGGCCGAGTCGGTGCGGGTGGACGCGTGGGTGTGGGCGGTGCGCCTGTACAAGACGCGGTCGCAGGCGACCGCCGCGTGCCGCGCCGGCCACGTGCGCATCGACGGCGAGCGGGCCAAGCCCGCGCAGAAGGTGGGGGTGGGCAGCACGGTCGAGGTCCGTGGAGGCGAGCGGGTGCGCATCGTCGAGGTGCGGCAGCTGCTCACGAAACGCGTCGGCGCCCCCGTCGCGCAGGCCGCCTACCTGGACCACAGCCCGCCGCCGCCCCCCAAGGAGCTCGCCTCCGCGTTCGGCGTCCGCGACCGCGGAGCCGGCCGGCCCACCAAGCGCGAGCGGCGTGAGATCGACAAGCTGCGCGGACGCCCGTCGCGCTGACCTCGGGCCACCACGGTCGCGGTCGGCGGCACCGCGGCGGGATGATGAGCGCATGAGCTCCCCGTACCGGATCATGACCGTCTGCACGGGCAACATCTGCCGCTCGCCCATGGCGGAGGTGGTGCTCAAGGCGCGGCTCGCAGACGCCGGCCTGGGCGACTCGGTCGAGGTGTGGTCCACCGGCGTGAGCTCGGAGGAGCACGGCAACCCGATCGACCGCCGCGCGGCGGCGGTGCTGCACGATGCGGGGTACATCGTGCCGCGCCGGGCCGCCCGTCGCGTCACCGCCGCGGACCTGGGCAGCGCCGACCTGGTGCTCGCCATGACGGCCGCGCACGCGCGTCGCCTGCGCGATCTCACGGACCGCCCGGTGGTCCGCATGTACCGGGCCTTCGACCCCGACGCCCCGTCCACGGCGGGCCTCGCCGACGAGCACCGGCTCGACATCGACGACCCCTGGTACGGCGGGATGGAGGACTTCCGCGTCACGCTCGCGCAGGTCGAGGCGGGCGCGGACGGCGTGATCGACGAGGTGCGCCGCGTGCTCGCGGCGCGCTGAGCGCCCGACCCGAGCCGCGCATCGTCCCTCGCAACGCGGCCATCGGTGCGCTCCGGTGGTGACGCCCCCGCGCCGGGTGTAGTCCGGACCGCTGGAGGCGGCGCCGCACGCGTGCCGCGAGGGAGGGGGCGGACATGGCTCACGGCGACCACCCGATCGAGGCGCTCGCCCCGCGCTCGCGGATGTACCAGGGGCCGTTCGGGCGGCTGTTCCCCGACCTGCCGCCGTGGCCGCCCGTCGCGATGACGGACGCCGAGGCCGACGTCCGGTTCTCCGCGCTCGCTCGCACCATGGTCGAACGGCCCGGCAGGAGTCCCGCAGCGATCGCGAACGCCGCGAAGGACCGCGACTCGTTCGACGGGACGCTCCCCGCGGGCTACACGTACTTCGGGCAGTTCGTGGATCACGACATCACGTTCGATCCGGCGTCGAGCCTGGTCCGTGCCAACGACCCGAACGGGCTGCTGAACTTCCGCACCCCGCGCCTGGACCTCGACAACCTCTACGGACGCGGGCCCGTCGATCAGCCGTACCTGTTCCACCAGGGCCGGTTCATCACGGGCGCGATCGTGAACGCCAAGGGCAGGCCCATCCGCGTGCCGGGGCTCGGGACCGCGAAGGATCCCGTGTTCTTCGCGGACCTGCCCCGCAACCCGCACGGGCGCGCGATCATCGGCGACCCGCGCAACGACGAGAACGTGATCGTCAGCCAGCTGCAGGCCGCGTTCCTGCTCGCGCACAACGCCCTGGTGGACCGCGCGGTCGACGCCGGCGCGAGCCAGCGTGCGGCGTTCGAGCAGGCGCGCCGGACCCTGCGGTGGCTGTACCAGTGGATCGTGTGGCACGACTACCTGCGCCGCATCTGCGAGCCCGCGGTGTGGGCGAGCGCCCTGCAGATCGGGGCGCCCGACGCGACGGGACGCCGGCCCGTCACGCTCGGCTTCAAGGATCTCTACGCGTGGAAGCAGCAGCCGTTCATGCCGGTCGAGTTCTCCGTCGCGGCGTACCGGTTCGGCCACTCGATGATCCGCACCGAGTACCGCACCAACCTCGCGCGGGGCATCGACAGGCACCTGCCCGTCTTCGCCCCCGGCGCCCGCGCCGACGACCTCCGCGGCGGCGGCCCCGTCCCGCTCGAGAACGCGATCGAGTGGGACTGGTTCCTGCCGATGGAGACGTCCGCCGGGGCGGCGGGCTTCCCGCAGCGCGCCCACCGGATCGACACCAAGGTGTCGAACTCGCTCGCCGCGCTCCCCGACGGCAACGCGCCCCTGCCGCAGCGCAACCTCAAGCGCGGCTGGCGGTTCGGGCTGCCGTCCGGCAGCGACGTGGCGCGGGCGCTGGGGGTCGCCCCGGTCGCGATCGACCCGGACCACGACGCGCTGTGGCTCTACATCCTCACGGAGGCGGAGACCACGGCGCGCGGGCGACGGCTGGGGACGGTCGGCTCGACCATCGTCGCCGCGACCATCGCGGGGCTCCTCAAGGGCGACCCCGGCTCGTGGCTCACGGTGAACGCCGCATGGACGCCCGACGACGACCCGCTCCTCAAGCCGCGCGACAACCGCGACGGCCGCGCCGACACCCCCGAGCACCCCTGGACGCTCGCATCCATCATCCGCATCGCCGGCGTGCCGTTCGACGCGGGCCCGTTCGGGGCCGCCGCCGGCCTTCCCGGAGGGGAGTAGGAGGCGGGCCGGGTGCAGCACCCGGCCCGCGCATCGTCCCTCCGCCGTCGAGGGCGACCCGCATGCAGGCTCATCCCCGGCCCGGTCCTGCATACGGGTCGCGGCGACCCGTATGCAGGACCGGACCCGGCGCCGTCGCGCATGCAGGACGGGGCGTACGGTGCTCGACGATCCGGAGGGACGATGCGCGGGTTCAGCCGGGCGGGTTCAGCCCGCCTGCCCGGGGTGCGCGCCCCAGATGCGGTCGAGGTAGTCGCGGATGGACCGGTCCGAGGAGAAGAAGCCGGAGCGGGCCACGTTGAGGACCGCGGAGCGGCTCCACGCCTCGGGGTCCGCGTAGGCCTCCTCGACGCGCGCCTGCGCGTCCATGTAGGCGCGGAAGTCCGCGAGGGCCATGAAGCGGTCGCGCTCCGTCAGGGACGAGAAGATCGACCCCGCCGCGCCGCCGCGGTCGCCGCCCGTGAACGCACCGGACACGATCATGTCGAGCGCGGCCTTGAGCTGCGGGTCCGCCTCGTAGTACGCGCCCGGGTCGTACCCCTTCGCCTGGAGCGCGGCCGCCTCCGGCTCGGTCATGCCGAACAGGAAGAAGTTGTCGTCGCCCACCAGCTGGCGGATCTCGACGTTCGCGCCGTCGTCCGTGCCGATGGTGAGGGCGCCGTTGAGCGCGAACTTCATGTTGCCCGTGCCGGACGCCTCCTTGCCGGCGAGCGAGATCTGCTCCGACAGGTCCGCGGCGGGGATGAGCCGTTCCGCGAGGGTGACGTTGTAGTTGGGCGGGAACACCACCTTGAGGCGGCCCTCGAGCGCCTTGTCCTCGTTGATGGTGCGGCCCACCGCGTTGATGAGCTCGATGGTCTCCTTGGCGCGCACGTAGCCGGGCGCCGCCTTCGCGCCGAACACGAAGGTCCTCGGCGTGACCGACTCGAGCGGCACGCGCCCCGAGGTGATGCCCTCGTACAGCGACACGATGTGGAGCAGCTTGAGCGACTGGCGCTTGTACTCGTGGAGGCGCTTGACCATCGCGTCGACCATGGCGTCGCCGGCGAGCTCGAGGCCGTCGCGGGCCCACAGGGTCTCCGCGAACCGGGCCTTGTTGTGGCCCTTGACCTCGCGGAAGCGGCGGCGGAACTCCGGGTCCTCCGCGAGCGGCTCGAGGCCGCGGAGCTGCTCGAGGTCCGTCACCCAGCCGTCGCCGATCGCCTCGGTGATGAGACCCGACAGGCTCGGGTTGGCGAGCCGCACGAACCGGCGGGGCGTGACGCCGTTGGTGACGTTGGTGAACTTCTCCGGCCACAGCTCGGCGAAGTCGTGGAGGACCTTGTCCGCAAGCAGCTGCGAGTGCAGCTCCGCGACGCCGTTGACCTTCGAGCCGGCCACGGTCGCGAGGTGCGCCATGCGGATCGCCCGCTCGGGCTGCTCCGCCACGATCGACATGCGGCGCACGCGCAGCTCGTCCCCCGGGTACGCCTCGCGGACCTCCTCGAGGAACTCCTCGTTGATCCGGTAGATGATCTCGAGGTGACGGGGCAGCAGGCGGCCCAGCAGGTCCACGGACCACACCTCGAGCGCCTCGGGCAGCAGCGTGTGGCACGTGTACGCGAACACCTTCTGCGTCACGGCCCATGCGGCGTCCCAGTCCCAGCCGCGCTCGTCGACCAGGAGCCGCATGAGCTCCGGCACCGCGATGACCGGGTGCGTGTCGTTGAGCTGGAAGATGATCCGCTCGGGCAGGCGCGTGAGGTCGAAGTCGTCGGGCAGGACGTTCTCGATGAAGTCGCGCAGCGAGCAGGCCACGAAGAAGTACTGCTGCTGCAGGCGCAGCTCCTTGCCCTGCGGCGTCGAGTCCTCGGGGTAGAGCACCTTGGAGATGTTCTCCGCGAACGTCTGCGCGCGGACCGCCTCCGCGTAGTCGCCCGCGTTGAAGATCTTGAGGTCGAACGCCTTGGTCGCCTCCGCGCTCCACAGGCGCAGCGTGTTGACGCGGCCGTTGAGGTAGCCGGGCACCATGTAGTTGTAGGGCACGCCGAGCACGGACCAGGCGGGCACCCAGGTGCGGTCGCCGTCCTCGTCCTCGACGTGGCCGCCGAAGCTGACCTCGACGGCGTTCTCGGGGTGCGCGATCTCCCACGGTGAGCCCAGGCCCAGCCAGTTGTCGGGCTTCTCCACCTGCTTGCCGTCGACGAACGTCTGGCGGAAGATCCCGTACTCGTAGCGGATGCCGTAGCCCACCGAGGTGACGTTGAGCGTCGCGAGCGAGTCGATGAAGCACGCCGCGAGGCGCCCCAGGCCACCGTTGCCCAGGCCGGGCTCGACCTCGAGGTCGCGCAGCTCGTCCAGGTCGATCCCGAGCTGGCTCAGCGACTGCGCCGCGATGTCCTCGAGCCCCGCGGCGAGCAGGTTGTTCTCCAGCTGCGGGCCCAGCAGGAACTCCGCGGACAGGTACGCGACGGACTTGTTCTGCTCGTTGAACTGCTGGCGCAGGTTCACCAGCCACCGCGCCGCCAGGTAGTGCCGCACGGTGCGGGCGAGCGCGAGGTACTTGTCGTTGGTCGAGGCGCGGTACAGGTCCACGCCCTGCCCGAAGTTGATCTCGTGGAGGAAGTGCCACGTGAAGGCCTCGACGGAGTGATCGGGGGCGGCCATGGGAGGCGGGAAGTCGTTCACACCCGCCAATGTAAGCGTTAACGGTCCCGGGTGGCGGGCCCGTCGCACACATTTAACATTCGGGCATCCGCCCGAAACCCGGGGACGATGCCCGGGCCGGGTCGCGTACGGCCGGTGGCGCCGCACAGTCCCGGCACGGCAGACTGGCGCCCATGCGCGGCATCATCCTCGCGGGCGGCTCAGGGACGCGCCTGCACCCCATCACGCAGGGCATCTCCAAGCAGCTGGTGCCGGTGTACGACAAGCCGCTCGTCTACTATCCGCTGTCGACGCTGCTGCTCGCGGGCATCCGCGAGATCCTCGTGATCTCCACGCCGCACGACCTCCCGCAGTTCCGCCGGCTGCTCGGCGACGGCTCGCAGTTCGGGATCCGGCTCGAGTACGCGGAGCAGCCCACCCCGGGCGGGCTGGCACAGGCGTTCACCATCGGCGCGGACTTCATCGGCGATGAGAAGGTCGCGCTGGTGCTCGGGGACAACGTGTTCTACGGTCCCGGGCTGGGCCTGCACCTGCAGCGGTTCGCGGAGGTCGACGGCGGCGCGATCTTCGCCTACCGGGTGGCGGACCCGCGCGCGTACGGCGTGGTGGAGTTCGACTCGACCGGGCGGGCGCTGTCGCTCGAGGAGAAGCCCGAGCGTCCGCGGTCCGAGTTCGCGGTGCCCGGCCTCTACTTCTACGACAACGACGTGGTGGAGATCGCGCGAGCCGTCCGCCCGTCCGCGCGGGGCGAGTACGAGATCACCGACGTCAACCGCGAGTACCTCGCGCGCGGGTCCCTCCACGTCGAGGTGCTGCCGCGCGGCACCGCATGGCTCGACACCGGCACGTTCGATTCGTTGCTCGAGGCCAGCCAGTTCGTGCAGGCCGTCGAACGCCGGCAGGGTCTCAAGATCGGCGCGCCCGAGGAGATCGCGTGGCGCCGGGGGTTCCTGTCCGATGACGAGCTGCGCGCTCGGGCCGAGGGGCTGGTCAAGTCGGGATACGGCCAGTACCTCCTGGACCTGCTCGCGCGCGAGCGTGCCGGCGCCGCCCAGGCCTCGGGGGCCGCCCGATGAGGCTGCTGGTCACGGGCGGGGCGGGGTTCATCGGCGCGAACTTCGTGCGGCTGACGTTGTCGACCAGGCCGGACGTCGAGGTCACCGTGCTGGACCTGCTCACGTACGCGGGCAACGCGGCCTCGGTGCCCGAGGATCCGCGGGTGACGCTGGTCAAGGGCGACATCGCGGATCCCGAGATGGTCGACGCGCTGGTGCGCGAGGCGGACGCGGTGGTGCACTTCGCGGCGGAGTCTCACAACGACAACTCGCTGGACGACCCGTCGCCGTTCATCCACACCAACCTGGTGGGCACGTTCCAGCTGCTCGAGGCGGCTCGCCGTCACGGCGTGCGCTTCCACCACGTCTCCACGGACGAGGTCTACGGCGACCTGCCGCTGGACACCCCGGAGAGGTTCACGCCGGACACGCCGTACCACCCGTCGTCGCCGTACTCGGCGTCCAAGGCCGGCTCGGATCTGCTGGTGCGGGCCTGGGTGCGGTCCTTCGGGCTCGAGGCGACCCTGTCGAACTGCTCCAACAACTACGGACCCTTCCAGCACGTGGAGAAGTTCATCCCACGCCAGATCACCAACCTCATCGACGGCGTCCGTCCCAAGCTCTACGGCGCGGGGCTGAACGTGCGCGACTGGATCCACGTGGACGACCACAACCGGGCCGTGTGGACCATCCTCGAGTCGGGTCGGATCGGGGAGACCTATCTCATCGGCGCGGATGGCGAGACGTCCAACAAGGACGTCATCGCGACCGTGCTCGAGCTCATGGGCCATGCGCCCGACGACTTCGAGCACGTCGCCGACCGCCCCGGTCACGACCTCCGCTACGCGATCGATGCCACCCGGCTGCGCGAGGAGCTCGGCTGGGAGCCCGTCTACGGCGACTTCCGCGCCGGCCTCGCCACGACCATCGACTGGTACCGCGAGCACGAGGCCTGGTGGCGGCCCCAGAAGCTCGAGACCGAGCTCAGGTACCAGCGGTTGGGGCGGTAGCGCCTCCCCGTCGACCGCTCTCCACACGGATTCTGCAACTTCACGTGTGCTGGTCGGGCGATGCGACGCGAGTGGCATCGCGGGAGCGCTCCCAGGCGGGTCGGCGTGTGGAGAGTGGTCAGGGCCGGCCGGGCGGCGTCGCGCCTCAGCCCAGGATCCGGCGGAAAAGCTCGCGATAGCCCTCGCCCACGGCCTCCACGGAGTACGCGCGGGACCGCATCCGCGCGGCCGCGCCCAGCGACGCGCGCAGCTCCTGATCCTCGGCGAGCACCTCGAGCGAGCGCGCCAGCGCGGCCGCGTCGCCCTCGGGCACCAGCACGCCGGAGCGACCCGCCTCGATCGCCTCGTTGAGGCCCGGCAGGTCGGACGCGATCACGGCGCAGCCCGCACCCATCGCCTCGAGCATCGCGACCGGCAGACCGTCCTGGTCGCCCGTCGACGCGCGTCGCGAGGGGAACACCGCGATGCCCGCGCGGGACAGCACCTCGTCGAGCTCGACCCGGCTCAGCTGTCCCCGGAACGTCACGGGCAGCCCCTGGGCGAGCGCCTCGAGGCGCGCCCGCTCGGGCCCGTCGCCCACGATGGTGAGGTCCAGCCGCGCGCGCGACAGCCGCAGCGCCTCGAGCAGCACGTCGAAGCCCTTCTTCTCCACCAGGCGCCCTACCGCGAGCAGGTGCACGGGGTGCTTCCACGTGGCGGGCTTGGACACCTGGCGGTCGTCGTGAGCGACCTGCACGAACCGCGCGCCCATGGGGATCACGTGCGTGGTCTCCGGGTCCGCCCCCAACGCCAGCACGCGCTCGCGCATGTCCGCGTTCATCACCGTGACCGCCGCGGCGGCGCGCACCACGCGTGACTTCGCCGCGCGCGCGGGACCGTTGTCGAGCGCGTACAGGTCGCCGCCGAGCGTGGTCACCACCGTCGGGACGCCCGCCATCGCGCGGCGCGCGATCATGCCCTGCGGGATGATCCAGAACGCGTGCATCGCATCCGGCCGGAAGTCACGGATCTCGCGCCGCAGCGCGGTCGCGAGGCCGCCCAGGAGGAACGGCACCTGCGCCAGCCGCGACCGGCGCGCGCGCACGTTCTCGAGGATCGCGCCGTCCGCGAGGTCCTCCCACCGCGACGGGAAGTAGCGGTACCTCACCACCTCGACGGTCTCCGTGAGCCGCTCCCTCGCCGCGCCGCCGGGAACCGCGGGCGCGAGCACCCGAACCTCGAACTCCTCACCCAGCTCGCGCGCCAGATCCTCGACGAACGCCGGGGTCCCGTCGCCCGCCCGTGCCGGCAGCGTCGACGTCAGGACGAGCACGCGCGGCAGAGCCATAGGATGACATCCGATACCTGAAGGGGCTGGTGGGTGAGCACAGTGTATGACGCTGCGGTGGTCGGTTCCCGCGGCTTCCTCGGCTCCGCCATCGCCGCCGGGCTCGGCGCCCGCGGCCTCCGCATCACGGGGTTCACCAGGGATGATCCGGTCGTGGTGGACGATGCCCTGGCCCCGCGCGCGGCCGACGTCCCCGTGATCGTGTGGGCGGCCGGGGGCATCACGCCGACCGTCGCGGCCGAGGACCCCGCCGCGGTCGAGGCCGAGCTCGACGCCTTCCGGACCTTCGCCCGAGCCGCGGCCGGGGCCCCCGCCGCGCCGCGCATCGTCCTGCTGTCCTCGGGCGGCGCGGTCTACGGCCCGCCGGCCCGGCCGCCCTACCGCGAGGCGGACGCGCCCGCCCCGCCCAACGCCTACGGCGCGTACAAGCTCGCGCAGGAGCGCATCCTCGCGGAGGCCGGGCTGCGGTCGACCGCGGTCCGCATCGCGAACGCGTACGGGCCCGGTCAGCGCGGCGCCCACGGCCAGGGCGTGCTCGCGATCTGGATGCGGGAGCTACGCGCCGGCGAGGCCGTCACGCTCCACGGGGACGGCGCCGTCGCGCGCGACTACGTCCACGCCGACGACGTGGTCGCCGCGGTCGCGCGGGTGATCGCGGCCGATGAGCCGCCCGCCGTGGTCAACGTCGGCTCGGGCACGCCCACGTCGCTCGCCCAGCTGGTCGAGCTGCTCGGCGCCGCGGTGGGCCCGGACGCGATGCGCGTCGATCGTCTCCCCTCGCGCGGCGTCGACCCCGACTCGACATGGCTCGACGTGAGCCTCGCCCGCGAGACGCTCGGCTGGAAGCCGCGCGTGCCCCTGGCCGAGGGCATCTGCGACATGTGGAACCGGCAGGCGCGATGAAGCGGGCGCTGAGGTGGGGCTTCCTCGCGGTCGCGGTGGCGTTGCTCGCGTGGGCGGTCGCGTCCAGCTGGCCGGAGGTCTCCGCGGCGCTGCGGGACCTCACGTGGGGAGCGATCGCGGGCTCGCTGCTCGCGTGCGTGCTCGCGCTGGGAGTCAACGCGCTGTCCTGGCGCGCGGTGATGAGGGCGATCGGGCTCACCGCGACCGTGCCCGAGGCGCTGCGCGTGTTCCTCCTGTCGCAGGTGGGCAAGTACGTGCCCGGATCCGTGTGGCCCGTCCTCGCGCAGGCGGAGTTCGCGCGGGACCACGGCGTGAGCAGGCCGCGCGCGATGACGGGGTCGATCGTCGCGATGGTGGTGGGCGTGGTGACCGCCGGGGTGGTCGGATCCCTGGGGCTGCTGCTGTCGGTGCCGGGCGCGCTCGCCACCTACTGGTGGGTGCTGGTGGTCGCGGCCGCGTTGGCGGCCCTGCTGGTGCCGCCGGTGCTCGCGCGCGTGGTCGCGCTCGCGTTCCGTCTCACCCGACGCGACGAGGAGCCCGCCCGGATCGGGGGCCGCGCGTTGCTCGCCTCCGCGGCGTGGTCGACGCTCATGTGGCTGATCCTCGGCCTCCACGCCTGGCTCCTGCTGCGCGAGCTGGCGCCGGGCGCGGGCCTCCTGGTCGCGACCGGCGCGTTCGCGTTCGCGTGGCTGGTCGGATTCCTCGTGGTGATCGCACCCGCCGGGGTGGGCGCGCGGGAGGCCGCGCTGGTGCTCGCGCTCGGGCCCGTCGCGACCCCCGCGCAGGCGCTCAGCCTCGCGCTCGTGAGCCGCTTCCTCATGACCGCCGCGGACGCGATCGGCCTGGGGGCGGGGATCCTCATCGGTGCGCGGCGTCCGGGCGGGGCACGTCCGGATCCCGCAGCAGCGCCTCGGGACCCTGGAGCAGCTCCTCCTCGGGGGTGACCGCCGGCTCGATGCGGTGCACCGGGCCGTACTGCTGCTCCTTGAGACGTTCCAGCTGATCCTCCGCGAGCACGCGGTTGGTGCGCAGCAGGTCCGACAGCACCCCCAGCGCGATGGCGAGCAGCGCCGCGGAGACCAGCGCGCCGCCCAGGATGAGCGACTGGACGTGGTCTCCCGTGTCCCCGGTGAGGCGCAGCACCGCGAAGCGCACGAACGGGATCAGCCCGCCCACCCCGAACAGCGTCGCCAGCGCGGTGAACACGGCCCACGGGCGGAACATGATCGACGACCGCAGGATCGCCATTCCCGACTTCGCCATGTGCTCGAACATGTTGGAGAACAGGCGCGACTCGCGCGTCTTGGGGTTGGTGTCGATGGGCACCGAGGCGATCGCGAGGCGCTTGTTGCCCGCCTGGATGATGGTCTCCATCGTGTAGCTGAACTGGGTGACGATGTTGAGCCGGTACAGCGCGAACCTCGAGTACGCGCGGAAGCCCGAGGCGGCGTCGGGCAGGTCCGTGCCCGCGGCCTTGTTCACCACCCACGACCCGAACCGCTGCATCGCCTTCTTGAACGGCGAGAAGTGCGCGATCGTGTGGGTCTGGCGGTCGCCGATGACGATCTCGGCCTCGCCCGCCAGGATCGGCTGGACGAGGTCGCCGATCCGCTCCTGCGGGTACTGGTTGTCGCCGTCGGTGTTCACCACGATGTCCGCACCCGACCGCAGGGCGTGATCCACGCCGTCGCGGAAGGACCGCGCGAGGCCCATGGTCCGCGCGTGACGGATCACGGTCGCCCCGTACGCCCGCGCGACCTCGGCCGTGCGATCGGTCGAGCCGTCGTCGATGACGAGCACCTCGACCTCGTCGACCCCGTCGATCGCGGCGGGGATGGACGCGAGGACGAGCGGCAGCGTCGTCTCCTCGTTGAGGCACGGGACCTGGATGACCACCTTCACGCCCTCCAGGCTAGTGCGCGCTCGCGCGGTCCACGGTGCGCTCGCGGCCGCGTCGCGACGCGTGGAGTGCGCCACACCCCGCCGAGGTACGCGGCACGATGCGCAAGAATGGGCCGGTGACCTCCTTCGCCGACCGCCACATCGGACCCGACGCCCCTGCCCTCGAGACCATGCTGGCCGCCGTCGGCCACGGGTCGCTCGACTCGCTGGTCGACGCCGCGGTGCCCGCGTCGATCCGCGGCGACGACGTGCTGGTGCTTCCCGAGGCGCGCTCGGAGGCCGAGGTGCTCGCCGCGCTGCAGGGCCTCGCCGCACGCAACACGGTGAACGTGTCGATGATCGGCCAGGGCTTCCACGACACCATCACCCCGATGGCGATCCAGCGCAATGTTCTCGAGAATCCCGCCTGGTACACCGCCTACACGCCCTACCAGGCGGAGATCTCCCAGGGCCGCCTCGAGGCCATGCTGAACTTCCAGACGATGGTGGCGGACCTCACCGCGCTGCCCGTCGCGGGCGCGTCGCTGCTCGACGAGTCCACCGCCGTGTCCGAGGCCGTGCTGCTCATGCGCCGCGCGGTCCGCGGCAAGGACGGCGGACGCATCGTCCTCGACGCCGAGTGCCTGCCCCAGACCATCGCGGTGGTGAGCGCGCAGGCCGAGGCGATCGGGCTGCCGCTCGAGGTCCAGGAGCTGGGCGAGGACTGGGAGGCCCCCGAGGACCTCGTCGGGCTCGTCATCCAGCAGCCCGGCCAGACCGGCCTGGTGCGCGACGTCTCCACGCTGATCGACCTCGCGCACGAGGCGGGCGCGCTCGTGACCGTCGCCGCCGACATCCTGTCCCTGTGCGTCATCAAGGCGCCCGGCGAGCTCGGCGCGGACATCGCGGTCGGCTCGACCCAGCGCTTCGGCGTCCCCCTGTTCTTCGGCGGACCCCACGCCGGCTACATCGCGGTCCGCGAGGGCCTCGAGCGCCAGCTCCCCGGCCGCCTGGTGGGCGTGTCCGTCGACGTCGACGGCGACCGCGCCTACCGCCTCGCACTGCAGACCCGTGAGCAGCACATCCGCCGCGACAAGGCGACGTCGAACATCTGCACCGCGCAGGCGCTGCTGGCCGTGGTCGCCAGCTTCTACGCGGTCTACCACGGCGCCGACGGCCTGCGCGAGATCGCGCTGCGCGTCCACCGCATGGCCTCGACGCTGGCGGACGCGCTCCGCGCGCGCGGCGTGAGCATCCGTCACGACCACTTCTTCGACACGATCGTGGTCGAGGCGCCGCGTGGCGCGGACTCCGTGGTCGCGCGCGCCGCGGCGCGCGGCATCAACGTGCGCCGCCTCGACGCGGACGCCGTGGCGATCGCGTGCGACGAGCGCACCACGCCCGAGATCCTCACCGCGCTGCTCGAGGCGATCCTCGACCGCCGCGCGGAGCGGCCCGTGTACACCGGACCGACCGTCGCGATCCCGGTGGGCCTGCGGCGCTCGTCCGAGTACCTCACCCACCCGCACTTCACCAGCTACCGGTCCGAGACCGCGCTCATGCGCTACATGCGTCGCCTCGCCGATCGCGACCTCGCGCTGGACCGCACGATGATCCCGCTCGGCTCGTGCACCATGAAGCTCAACTCGGCCGTCGAGATGGCCGCGGTGAGCTGGCCCGGCTTCGCGCAGATCCACCCGTTCGCGCCGGCCGACCAGACCGCCGGCTACCGCGAGATGATCGGGCAGCTCGAGGGCTGGCTCGCCCAGATCACCGGCTACGCGGCCGTGTCCGTGCAGCCCAACGCCGGCTCGCGCGGCGAGTACGCGGGCCTGCTCGCGATCCGCTCGTACCACCTGGCGAACGGCGAGGGCGAGCGCGACGTGTGCCTCATCCCGGCATCGGCCCACGGCACCAACGCCGCCTCCGCCGTGCTCGCCGGCATGCGCGTGGTCGTGGTCGCGACCGCGCCCGACGGCGAGGTCGACCTCGAGGACCTCCACGCGAAGATCGCGGCGCACGCGGGCCGCGTCAGCTGCATCATGATCACCTACCCGTCCACGCACGGCGTGTACGAGGAGCACGTGGGCGAGGTGTGCGCCGCGGTCCACGACGCGGGCGGCCAGGTCTACATCGACGGCGCCAACCTCAACGCCCTGGTGGGGGTCGCCAAGCCCGGCCACTTCGGCGGCGACGTGTCGCACCTCAACCTGCACAAGACGTTCGCCATCCCGCACGGCGGCGGCGGTCCGGGCGTGGGCCCGGTCGCGGTCGCCAAGCACCTGGTGCCGTTCCTGCCCCGGTCGCTCGCCCCGGTGCAGTCGCCCGCCGAGCTTGCGCGCGAGGGCGCGCCCGTGTCCTCCGCCCCGTACGGCTCCGCCGGCGTCCTGCCGATCTCGTGGGCCTACATCGCGCTCATGGGCCACACCGGCTTGCGCCGCGCGACCGAGACCGCGGTGCTCGCCGCGAACTACGTCGCGGCGCGCCTCGAGCCGCACTACCCCGTGCTGTTCCGCGGCCCCGGCGGCCTGGTCGCCCACGAGTGCATCCTCGACGTGCGCCCGCTCACCAAGGACACCGGCATCACCGCGGAGGACATCGCCAAGCGCCTCATCGACTTCGGCATCCACGCGCCCACCATGTCCTTCCCCGTCGCGGGCACCCTCATGGTCGAGCCGACCGAGTCCGAGGACCTGGGCGAGATCGACCGCTTCATCGACGCGATGATCACCATCCGCGAGGAGATCGCCGCGGTCGAGGCGGGCGAGATCGCGGCCGCGGACTCGCCGCTGCGGCACGCTCCGCACACGCTCGCGATGGTCGTCGCCGACGAGTGGACGCAGGCCTACCCGCGCGAGCAGGCCGCATTCCCGGTGGCGTCGCTGCGCACCGACAAGTACTGGTCGCCGGTGCGACGCATCGACAACGCGCACGGGGACCGCAACCTCGTGTGCGCGTGCCCCCCGCTCGACGAGTACGAGGCCTGAGGCACGCCCGCGCGCACCGCCGCCCCCGCCTCCCGCATGGCTACGCTGTCGGCATGAGCCCGCTGACCTGCCGTCGCCACCCCGGGCTCGGCGGGCCATGACACGTCAGGCCCTCCAGCCGCCGGTGCTGCCCGGGTACACGTACGTGCGCCCGCTCGGTCAGGGCGGGTTCGCCGACGTGTTCCTGTTCCAGCAGGACATGCCGAGGCGGCAGGTGGCGGTCAAGGTGCTGCACGCCAGGGTCGAGGCGTCCTCGGCACGCGCGCTCGGCGTCGAGGCGGACGTGATGGCCGCGCTCAGCGCGCACCCGTCGATCCTCACGGTGCACGAGGCCTCGGTGTCGGGCGACGGACGCCCGTTCATGGTGGTCGAGTACTGCCCCGGGTCGCTCGCGAACCGCTACCGCTCGGAGCGGATCCCCGTCGAGGACGTGCTGAGCGTCGGCGTGCAGATCGCATCCGCCGTCGAGGCGGCGCACCGCATCGGCATGCTGCACCGCGACATCAAGCCGTCGAACATCCTCGTGACGCAGTTCGGCCACCCCGTCCTGTCCGACTTCGGCGTGGCGACAGCGGTCATGGCGGGCGACGCCGACGACGTCGCGATGAGCCCCCCGTGGTCCGCCCCCGAGGTGATCGACCGCATGAGCTCGGGCACGGTCGCGTCCGACGTCTGGTCCCTCGCGGCGACCGTCTACACGCTGCTCGCGCAGCACAGCCCGTTCGACGACGCCGACAGGCGGCTCCCGCCCGAGCAGCTCAAGGCGCGGATCCTCAAGGCGCGCTACCGGCCCACGGGCCGCGACGACGTCCCGGCGTCCCTCGAGGCCGCGCTCGCGGGAGGCATGCGCCGCGATCCCGGCGACCGCTACCCCCACGCCCTCGCGCTGGGGCAGGCGCTCCAGGACGTCCAGCGTGAGCTGGGCCTGCCCGTCACGCCGCTCGAGGTGCCCACCGACGCGTGGGCCCAGGCCTCACGGGTGACGGTGGACGATGCGCCGCGCGGCCCCGTGCGCTCGCACGTCCCGATCGCGGCGCGCCGCCGCGCCACCGCGACCGGCACGCTCGCGCGCCCGCCGCACGCGACGCCCCGCACGGTGGTCGCGTGGGCGCTCGGCGCCGCGGCCGCGGCGACGGTGACCACGCTGCTGATCGTCACGCTGTGGGGCGGCGGGTGACGGACGTCGGCCGAGCCACGGCCGCACGGCGCCGCCGAGCGGCGCGTATCGTCACGGGCGTGGTGCTCGCGGGCGCCGCGGTGGCCGCGGTGCTCGCACCCGGCTTCGACGAGCGTGAGGCCGTCGCCGTCGACCCGACCGTGTGGGCGCTGCAGACGGGCGCGGGGGAGCGGTACGCGCGGGTCAACACCGAGCTCGCCGAGGTCGACACGGTGAAGGACGTGGAGTCGCCGTCGGAGATCCTGCAGCACGACGACCGCCTGCTGGTGCTCTCGGCCGGCTACACCACCGCCACGGAGCTGGACGCGGGCCAGCCCGTCGACCTCGCCCTCGGCGCCTCCGGGACCGTCGAGACTCCCCCCGGCACCACCGCGATCGCGGCCGCTGGCGACGTGGTCGCGTACCTCGCGGAGGACGGCGACGTGCTGGTCGGATCGTTCTCCGAGGGCACCGCGCTGGACCCGCACGAGCTCGCCCTCGACGGCGGCGACGGGATGCGCGCCGTCGCGGTCGCCGTGACGCAGGACGGCGACGTCGCCGCCTACTCGCCCGGTCTCGGCGGGGTGGTGCGGGCCGACGCGACGGCGGGCGTCCTCGGTGTCGACCCGGTGTCCGACGTCCCCGACGACGGCACCTACCAGGTGTCCTTCGCCGCAGGTGAGTGGGTGCTGTTCGAGGCGGAGACCGGGGCGCTGTGGCGCGAGGGCGTCGAGGGCGCGGTGGCGACCGAGACCGACCCGGACGCGCGTCTGCAGAGCGCGACGACCGACGCGGCGGTACGGATCGCGGACGGACGCGGGCTCGTCATCATGCCGGGCGACGGCTCCGCCGCGATGCGCGTGTTCGGCTCGGACGCGAGCGCCGGCGTCCCGGCCGCGCCCACCGAGCTCGCGGGCGTCGTGTACGCCGCGTGGTTGCCCGAGGGCGAGTCCGGCGGGACGCTGTGGAGCTCGGCCGGACCCACCGTGCCGCTCGACTACGCGGGCGCCACGCTCGGCGAGCGCCGCGAGCCCGTGCTGCGTTCCAACGGCTCGCGCATGGTGCTCAACGAGTCACGCTCGGGATGGGTGTGGGAGGTGCCGACCGGGACGCTCGTCCGGTCGTCCCAGGACTGGGTGCCCGACGAGCAGACCACCACGGACACGCCGCAGGAGGACGTCACCACCGAGATCCGCGACCCGCGGCCGCCGGTCGCCGAGGACGACGACCTCGGCGTGCGCGCCGGACGGCAGGTCCGCCTGCCCGTGCTGCTCAACGACCACGACGCCAACGGCGACCTGCTCACCATCGACGCGGCGAGCCTCACCCAGCCGCCCCGCGACTTCGCGGCCATCACGATCGGCGACGACGGCCAGTCCCTGGTCGCCACGGTGGCGCCCGGGGCGACCGGCGTCGCGACCTTCCGGTACGCGGTCACGGACGGCACCGGCGACCAGGGTCTGTCGGAGCCCGCGACGGTGACCCTCACGGTCGCGCGCGGCAACTCCGCGCCGGAGTGGTGCGGCGTCGACGGCTGCGTGACGGAGTGGCCCGCGCCGCAGATCGCGTCGGGGGGCTCGGTCACGGTCGACGTGCTCGACGGGTGGGTCGACCCCGAGGGTGACCCCGTGTACGTGCGGGACGCCGTCGCTCAGGATCCCGAGGTCGCCGTGGCGGCGTCGCCCGAGGGCGAGGTGGTGGTGCGCCACGGCGGCGACGCGGGCGAGATCGACGTCGCCGTGACCGTCGCGGACGCCGCGGGCGCCACCGCGACCAAGCGCCTGCGGATCTCCGTCGCAAGCGCGGCGCGCCTCAGCGTCGAGCCGCTGGCCGTCACCGCGCTCGAGGGCGTGCGCACGGCGATCGACTTCGCGGACCGTGTCGTCGGAGGCGCCGGCGCCGCGCGCGTCACCGAGGCGAGCGTGGACCCCGCGGACGGGGCGGCCGTCGAGGTCTCGCCCGACGCCGCGGGCGTCCTCTTCCGCGCCGATGCGCCGGGCACCTACGCGGTCGACGTCACCGTGGTGGACGGGTCGCTGCAGGCGCGGGGCACCGCCCGCGTCACCGTCCTCGCACCGCAGGACGAGGCGCTGGGGACCGTCCCGCTCACCGCGTTCGTCCGTCCACACGAGGACGTGACGGTCGACGTCCTCGACGCCGTCACGAACCCGGGCGGACGCGTCCTCCTCCTCTCTGACGCGTCCGTCGAGGCGAGCGACGGCGCCCGGGTGGCCGCATCGGTGGTGGGCCACGGCGCGCTGCGGCTATCGGGCACCACCGGCGACGGGCAACCGGGCGAGCTCGGCGTGGTGTCCTACACGGTGTCCGACGGCTCGGGGCGAGCGGCCATGACGGTCCGCGGGGAGATCACGGTCATCCTGCTGGACGCGGCGGTGCCGACCGCGCCGCTCGCAGCCGACGATCCGATCACCGTGCGGGCCGGCGGGCAGGTCGACGTGCGTGTCCTCGACAACGACGTCGCCGCCGCCGGAGCCGTGGTCGCGCTCGACGCGGGTTCGGTCGAGGCTCCCGACGAGGGCGGGCTCGCGTTCGCCGCGGGCCCGCTGGTGCGGATCCTCGCACCCGACAGGCCCGGCACGTACCGGATCCCCTACTCGTCGTACGTGCTCGGATTCCCCGCCCAGCGAGCCGCCGCCGCGGTGGTGCTCACCGTCACCGACGGGACCGACAACGCCGCGCCCACCCCCCACGATCTCGCCGGCCGGGCGTCCTCCGGCGAGGAGGTGCGGCTCGAGTTCGACGGCACGGGGCTCGACCCCGACGGCGACGAGGTCCGCCTCGACGCGGTCACCTCGCAGCCCGCCTCCGGAGCGGCGCGGGTGAGCGTGGACGGCGCCGCCCTGGTCTACTCGTCGACCCCGGGCTTCGCCGGTCAGGACGAGTTCGAGTTCCGCGTGGTCGACGCGCGCGGCCGCGCAGCGACGGCGATCGCCCGCGTGGGCGTGGTCGCGGTGGAGGCGGACCCGGCCCCCGTCACCTACACGGACTTCGTGCAGGCGCAGGCCGCGTCGGGACGCAAGGTGGTGGTCCAGCCGCTGGCCAACGACGTCGACCTCACCGGCGGCACGCTCGAGCTCGTCGAGGTGCGCCCCGACGCCGCCGAGGGCACCGACGAGTACGCGGCGCTGGCCGCGCTCATGCCCGCCGCCGACAACCGGGAGGCCGCCCTCGCCGACGGCCTCGTCACCTTCACGGTCGGCGACGAGGTCGGCACCTCCGCGTTCCTCTACACCGCGCGCAACGCCACCGGGTCGATCGCCCAGGGACGCATCGTCCTCAAGGCGGTCCGCGAGCCGGTTGCCGACGTGCCGATCGTCGCGGACACGGTGCTCACCCTCGAGAACCGTGACACGTTCACCACCGGCGTCGACGTCCTCGCGGACTCCGTCGCATGGGCGAGCGGCGACACGTCCGGGTTGACGCTGTCGCTGTGGGGCGAGCCCGAGGACCTCACCCTCGACGGCTCCCGGATCTCCGGCCCCCTCCCCGACGAGACCCGCATCGTCCCGTTCCGCGTCGAGGGCGCCGACTTCACGGGCGACACCACGGTCGGCTACGGCTTCCTGCGCGTCCTCGGAGGCCAGGACCTGCGGCTCGCGCTGCGCGAGGACGCCCGCATCGCCGTCGACGAGGGCGACGCCGCGTCCGTCAACGTGGCCGCGCTGCTCGCGATGCCCGCCGGCACCCCGATCGATCTCGACGCGTCCCAGGTGCGTGCCGGCGGGGCGCGCGAGGAGGCGCGCTGCGAGGCGCGGGGCCCGTCCACGGTCCGGTACACGGCCGGGGACGGCGCCCCCTACGCCGACACCTGCATGGTCGCGGTGCGGCTCGACGGTCAGGACGCGTGGACCACCCTCCCGATCCCGGTCACGGTGGTGCCCGCCGACCCCGTGCCCACGCTGGTGAGCGCCTCGCTCGAGCTCTCGCCCGGATCCGCCGCGACGTTCGATCTGGGCCGCATGGTGCGCTGGCCCGACGGCGCGGCCGCGCACGACGTCGACGTGGTCGCGACCTACTCGGGCCAGCTCTTCGACGTGACCCGCGACGGGTCGCGGCTCCGCATCGCCGCGCGGGACGATGCGGCACCAGGGCGGGCGGAGTCCGTCACCGTCTCCCTCGCGGACCATCCGGAGGTGCAGCCGCGCGTGCTGTCGCTCGTGGTCGGGCCCGCGCCGTCCGAGCTGCCCAAGGGCGGCGCCGTCGTCGCGCAGTGCTCGCAGGCCGACGGCGACGGCTGCACCCTCACGGTGGTCGGCGCCGCGGGCGAGGTCAACCCGCTGCCGGGCACCCCGCTCGAGGTGGTCGGCGTCAGTGGGGGCGACTGCCCCGACGTCCGGTTCTCCGTGGTCGGCGCCAGCCAGGTGCGGGCCACCTGGTCGGATGACGCGACCGGCGGCGTGTGCGACGCCGTGTTCCGGGTGCGCGACGCCCAGGGGCGCGTGAGCGCCGCGGATCGCGCGGGGAGCATCAGCCTCGACCTGCTGGGCTACCCCCGCGCCCCCGGCGGCGTCTCCCAGGTGGACTACGGCGACGGCTCCGTGACCCTCGCGGTCACGCCGGGAGCGGCGGCGGGCGCCTACCCCGCCCTCACGGGCTTCGACATCACCGCGGGCGGCAGCACCGTCGCGACGTGCACCGCGCGCGGCGTGTGCACGCCCATCGAGGGCCTGAGCAACGGCACCAAGGTCACCTACACCGCGTACGCGGTCAACGCCGTGGGCCGGTCGCGCGCGGCGGCCTCGACCACGGCGTGGGCGTACGCGCCCCCGGCCACGCCGCGGGTGGTCTCGTGGCAGCCGACCGTGACGTCCGGCGAGGGCAAGCGGATCGACCTGGTGCTCGACGTGTCCGACGCGTCGACCAGCGGGATCCTTGTCGCGGCGGGCGGCACCGAGCAGACCGTCGCGATCGGACCCGGCACGCAGCGGCTCGACGGGATCGCGATCGGCTCCAACACGCCCGTCGAGGTGGTGCTCACGCCGCTGACGGCGTTCGATCTGCCACCCGTCGACGGCGCCGCGGCGGCGGGAACCTCGGTCACCCTGACGGCGAACGGCGTCGGACGTCCCACCATCACCGCCGCCACCCACACGTACAGCACGGGCGCGGGCGAGGCCACCATCACCGCCACGGTGACCTCCGGCGGCGCCGGCTCGACCACCTGGGTGGGGCGCATCGTCGGCGGCCGCTGCGACGCGGCCGTCCAGGCATCGGGAGGCACCGCACAGCTCACCGTGCCAGTCGACGCCAACGCGACCAACACCGTCACGGTGTGCGCGGAGAGCCGCGTCGACTCCCGCACGTTCGGGCAGGCCGCGACGGTCGATGTCACCTTCGCCGCGTTCGCGGACCCCGGAGCACCCGTCCTGCAGCGCGGATACCGGGTCGCGTCGACGTGCGCCGGAGGCGGGACCTCCTGCACCACGGCGCTCGAGCGCGACCCGCAGTGGCAGCCGCGCCAGGGCCTCACGCTCTGGTACCGCGGCTCCGACGGCACCACGTCGCGCACCTTCTCCGACGTCATGGTCCCCGGGCGTGCGGTCTCCGTGGTCGCCTACTACTGCGTCGACTTCGGGGGCGGCCAGAGCACGTGCTCGAACCAGACCACCGACGTCACCGCGGACGGCGGCGCCCTCTACCGGCCCACTGTCGCCTTCCCGTCGTGCGAGGTGGGCACCGCGCCCACGGCGACGCTCGGCGGCACTGCGTCCCACTTCGCCCCGCAGGTCACCATGCTCGACGGCGACGGCGCGCCCACCACCGATCCCTCGGCGATGCGCGCCGCGAGCGTGACGGTCGGCTTCCAGGGCGCCCTCGCGGGCATCTCCGACTGGACCTCCGCCACCGTCACGTGCGGCGGCGCCCCACCCGATCCCGACCCGACGGAGGCGCCATGACCGGCCGCGTCCCGCATCGTCCCCCCGCCAGCCCTCACGAAAGGAGGCCGCTGTGGCCCTGACCTCCGAGCACACCCAGTGGTTCGAGACCACCTTCGGCAAGCTCGCCGACAACGTCGAGCGCGCGATCGTGGGCAAGCGGCATGTGGTCGAGCTCGCGTTCACCGCGATGATCGCGGAGGGGCACCTGCTCCTCCAGGACGTGCCCGGCACCGGCAAGACGTCCCTGGCGCGGGCGATGGCGGAGACAGTGCGAGGCACCAGCACCCGCATCCAGTTCACCCCCGACCTGCTGCCGGGCGACGTCACGGGAGTCACCGTGTACGACCAGGGCCGCTTCGAGTTCCACCACGGTCCCGTGTTCGCGAACGTGGTGCTCGCGGACGAGGTCAACCGGGCCTCGCCCAAGACCCAGTCCGCGCTGCTCGAGGTCATGGAGGAGCGCCAGGTCACCGTCGACGGCGTCACGCGCGAGGTGGGTGCGCCGTTCATGGTGATCGCGACCCAGAACCCGGTCGAGCAGGCCGGCACGTACGCGCTCCCGGAGGCGCAGCTCGACCGCTTCCTCATGCGCACGTCGCTCGGCTACCCCGACCACGCCGCGACCCTGCGGATCCTCGAGCCCGGGCGCCCGCAGCGCGTCACCGTCCCGGCGATCGCGGAGCTCGACGCGATCACGGCGATGGCGGCGCTCACGCACGACGTCCAGCAGCACCCCCTCATCTCCGACTACATCGCCCGGCTGGTCGCGGCGACCCGCACCGCGACGCAGGTGAGGCTGGGGGCGTCGATGCGCGGGGGGATCGCGCTCGCGCGCGCGAGCCGCACGTGGGCCCTCGCGCACGGACGCCACTACGTGGTCCCCGACGACGTGAAGGCCCTCGCCGAGGTGGTGCTCGCGCACCGGCTCATCCTCGACCCCGAGGCCGAGTTCGACGGCGTCAGCCAGGGCGCCGTCATCGGGCAGATCCTGCTCGACACCGCGCCGCCCAGCCAGCGGGACCTCGCGTGAGCGAGCGCCCCGACCGCACCGCGACCCGGACGCGCAGCGGCGCGACCGGGACGTACTCGACGCGCACCGAGGTCGCCGACGTGCCGCGCGCGAGGGCGGTCGGGGCGCGCCTGCAGGCCCAGCGGGCGGCGCGCGCCGCGGCCGACGTGCTCGGCGCCGGGTGGACCGCCGCGCGCGCCGTCGTCACCCCGGCCGGCTGGGCGGTCGCCGCCTGGGCGGCGGGCGGTCTCGCGCTCGGTCTCGGGTGGGGCTGGGAGGAGGCCCTCGTCGGCGGCATCGTCGCGGTGGTGCTCCTCGTCGCGGCCGTGCCCTTCCTGCTCGGGGAGGTGCGCTACCGGGTCGACTTCGCGCTCGAGCGCGACGCCGTGGTCGCCGGCGACGAGGCCGCGGGAGACATCGTCGTCGAGAACGAGGGCCGCCACGCGGCGCTGCCCGGGCTCGTCGAGCTGCCCGTGGGTGACGCGCTGGTCGAGCTCCACGTGCCGCTGCTGCGCGGCGGCGCGCGCTGGTCCGAGCGCATCGTCATCCCGCCTCGACGGCGCGGGATCGTGCCCGTGGGTCCCGCCGCGTCGACCCGCACCGATCCGCTGCGGCTGCTGCGCCGCCACCTCGCGTGGGACGAGGTCCGCACCCTGTACATCCACCCCCGCACGGTCGAGGTCCCGAGCACGTCGCTCGGCTGGGTGAGAGACCTCGAGGGTCAGGCGGTGCGGATCCTCACCAGCGAGGACATCTCCTTTCACGCGATCCGCGACTACCAGCGCGGCGACGCGCGCCGGCACATCCACTGGCGGTCCACCGCGAAGACCGGCACGCTCATGGTCCGCCAGTTCGAGGAGACCCGACGGTCGCTGCTCACGCTGGTGCTCGACGTCGACGCCGGCTCGTACCGGGACGAGGACGAGTTCGAGATGGCCGTCAGCGCGCTCGCGTCGCTGGGCACGCGCGCGATCCGCGACGGCCGGGAGGTCCGCGCGGTCGCGAGCGGCGAGGTGCCCGCGTTCGCCCGGGCGTCCGTCCGCATGCTCCGGGCGCTCCGCGTCGACTCGCCGCGCGCGCTCCTGGACGACCTCACCGCGGTCGACTCGACGGACGCCGCGATGGATCTCGCCACCGTCACCCGCATGGTGGCGGAGGACGACCAGGGCACGTCGCTCGCGGTCCTCGTGACCGGCTCCGCGCTCGGTCACGACCGGCTGCGCACCGCCGCGCTGCGGTTCCCCTCGGACGTCGCGGTGGGCGCGGTGGTGTGCGATCCCTCGTCGGAGCCCCGCACGCACGCGTTGGCGGGCCTCCAGCTCGTGAGCCTGGGCGTGCTCGAGGACCTGCGCCAGCTCCTCGCCCGCGGGGCGGCCCGAGGATGAGACGGCGCGACCGCGACGTCGCACGCGCCGTCCCCGGCGCGGTGCTGATCGCCGCATGCCTGTACGCGCTGACGATCGGCGAGGCGATCTGGCTCACCCTGCGCCACGTCTATCTTCCAGTCGACGCGGTGGTGTCGCGGTACGGCCTCGTCGTGGTCGCGGGCCTCGCCGTCGGGCTGCTCGCCGCCGTGCTCACCATCGCGCTGCGCCGCGGCATCGCGGTGCTGATCGCACTGGCGGCCGCCGGCTATCTCGCGGCGGCCGTGCTCGTCGCGATCCCCGGCGCGACCTCCGACCCCGAGCGGCTCGCGGCCGCCGTGGTCGCGGCGCTCGAGGCGCCCGTCACCGGGTGGAAGGACGTGGTGACGCTGCCGACGCCCCTCGGCTCGTACGGCTCGACGCTCGCCGTGCCGCTCGTGCTCATCGTCGCGGCGTCGGCAGGCGTGGTGTGGGCCGGGACGCGCGAGCGGCGCTGGGGGGCGGCCGCCGCGATCGGCGGCGCGGCCTTCGCGGCGGCGATCGCGATCGGGCCCGCGGCGCGCACCGGTCTCGACGCCCTTCCCGGCGCGTTCGGGGGGCTGAGCAGGGAGATCCTCATCGGGCTCGGCGTCCTCGCGGCGACCCTGGCCTGGATGCTGTGGCGCATGGCGTTCGAGCGGCGCCGCGCGCTCCGCGCCGCCGGCGGCGGCATCCGCGGCGAGCGCGCTCCCGGCCAGGCGGTCGGGCGGCTCGCGCTCGGGGCGGGCGTGCTGGTGCTCGCGCTCGCGATCGGCGTGACCATCGCCGTGCCCGTCGCGCGGTCGCAGCCGCGCGAGGTGGCGCGCACCGCGATCGAGCCGCGGCTGGTGGTGGACCGCTCCGTGTCGCCGCTGTCGACGTACCGCGCCTACTTCGCCGACGACCTCTACGACGCCCCGCTGTTCGAGGTGACCGACGTGACCGGGCCGGTCGAGCGCATCCGCGTGGCGACGCTGCCGTTCTTCGACGGGAGCTCCTTCACCGCGGTCGCCCCTGACGGCTACACGCCGCTGCGCTTCCAGCGCGTGCCGTCCTCGCTCGCGCTCGACGCGGAGCAGACGCTGCGGGCGACCGTCACGATCGACGCGCTCGAGGGCCCGTGGGCACCCGTGCCGGGTCCGCTGGGCGGCGCGACCTTCGCCGGTCCCCGCGCGGCGGCGCTCGCGGACTCGTTCTACTACGCGCCCGAGGCGACGGCCGCGGTGATCGCGATCGACGGCGGGGTGGCGTCGGGCGACTCCCTGACGGTCACGTCGGGGGCGGATGCGCCCACCACGCTCGCGGAGGCGGGGGCCTCGCCGGGCGCCTCCGGCATCGCGGCCGATCTGGTGCCGGAGTCGCTGCGCGAGTGGGTCGAGCTGCAGGGGGCGACCCGCGACGGCGCCGGGCTGGCACAGCTCATCGAGCGTCTGCGCGCGCGGGGCTATCTCAGCCACGCGCTCGCCGCCGACGGCTCGCCCCGCTGGGTCGCCGAGCTGGGCGCCTACTCGTTCGAGCCGTCCGCCGCCGGCCATTCCTTCGACCGCATCGACCGCCTGTTCGCGTCCCTCCTCGAGCGCGAGGCGGAGGCGGGCGACGGCGCGGGCGACGCGGCCCTGGTCGCCGCGGTCGGCGACGACGAGCAGTTCTCCGTCGCCGTCGCCCTGCTCGCGGCGGAGCTCGGCTTCCCCGCCCGCGTGGTCGTGGGGGTCCGCCTCGCCGACACCGACGTGCACGGCTGGTCGCCGCCCGCCTGCGTCGACGTGTGCCGCGGACGCAACATGAGCGTATGGACCGAGGTCCGGTCGGGCGCGGGCGACTGGATCGCCGTCGACGTCACCCCGCAGCACGAGACCCCGGTGACGCCGTCCGTCGCGACCGAGAGCGAGCCGGAGCTGCCGACCGCGACCGACCCCGACCGGGCCGAGCCGATCGACGCCGTCGCCGCGCTCAAGGGCCGCAGCGGCAGCGGCGAGCCCGCCTCCACGGTCGACGAGGGGCTCGGCTGGCTGACCGACGGCGTGCTCCTCGCGCTCGGCGCCGGGGCCATCGTGCTGCTGCTCCTGGGCCCCGTGATCGCGATCCTGGTGGCGAAGGGAGCGAGGCGCGCACGCCGTCGCCGCGGCGACCCGCGCGCCTCCGCCGAGGGCGGCTGGGACGAGTACGTCGACCTGGGGATCGACGCGGGCCTGCCGCCGCTCCCTCTCGCGACCCGCCGGGAGCTCGCGGCCGCGTACGGGACCGCGAACGGGCTCGCGCTCGCGGAGCTCGCCGACCGGGCGACCTTCACCCGGGAGGGCGTCGGGAGGGACGATGCGGCGCGCGCCTGGGCGATGCTGGCGGAGGACCGCGCGGAGCTCCGATCGCGCCAGGGTCGGTGGCGTAGGCTCGCCTCGCGTCTGTCGACCCGGTCGCTGCTGGGCGGTCGGGGCGACGAGTCGCCATCGGATCGCGACGCGGTGCGCGTCGACGAGCGGTGGCGTCACGTGCCGTCGCCGGCCTCGTCCACGTCGAAGGGGCGGCGATGACGCGCTCGAGGGAAGGAGCAGGACGATGACGGCAGGTGTCCTCACGGAGGTGGCCGACGAGCTCGCGCTCGGCGCGCCCGGCGGGTTCGCCCTGGCCGGGGCCGTGGTCGGGGGCTTCGTCGTCGGGCTCGTGTGGATGGGCCTGGCGCTCGGCGCGGTGTACCGCAAGGTGGGCGCCCGCGCGGCGCTCGCATGGATCCCCGTGGTCCGCTACGCCGTCCTGGCACACCTCACCCAGTCCACCGTCGCCGGCACCGTGATCGCCCGCGCGGTCGCCGGGCTGGGCCTCGCCACCTGGGCCTTCGGGGCGCTGCTGGCCTCCTCCAGCACGATCGCCCTCGCGGGCCTCGGCCTCGCCGCCGTCGCCGGGACCGCGGCATGGGTCATGTGGATCGTCCAGACCCACCGGTTCGGGCTCGACCACTCCCTTCCCGCCGGGCTGCCGGTGCTCGCCGCCGTCGCGCCGGGCCTGTGGGCCGCCGTGGTGGGATGGAGCGGCCTGGTGCGCCCCGTCTCCGGCACGGTCCCCGTGAGCGCGGTCGCGCCGGGGGACGATGCTCCGGTCGCCGAGCCGTCGAGCCTCACCGCGCCGGCGGCGCCGGCCGTCGCGCCCGAGACGGCGGTCGACGAGGAGCCGGCTCCCACCCCGTCGTGGGGATTCACCGCCCCCGCGGCGGAGGAGATGCACCCGATCGAGCCGTTCACCGGCGACGACGAGGTCGTCGAGCCCGTCGCCGAGCCCGCGCCCACCACCGAGCGGATCGTCACGCGCGAGTCGCCCTATGCGTCCCTCGCGCGCCACGGCATCGAGGACTCCCTGCGGACCGAGCGCCGCTCCCCCTACGCCGAGCTCGCGCCGCGCGACCTCCCCGACGCAGACCCGGGCATCCCGTCCGAGGAGTCCGCATGGGAGGCGGCGGTCGAGGCCGTCCCCGCCGCGACGCCCGAGGCGGCGCCTGAGCCCGAGCGTGACCAGGCGCCCGAGCCCGCCGACGAGCCCGCGACCCCGGTGGTCGCCGCACCCGTCTACGTCGAGCCCACCCCGACGGTCCCCATCAGCCCCTACATGCGCGGCGGAGCGGCCGCGCCGCCGCAGGCGCCCGCCGCCGTCCCGACGTTCGAGATGCCCCAGGCACCCGCCCCCGCCCCCGCCGTCGAGCCCGCGGCCGAGCCCGACACGGTGCCGCCCGGCTATCACGCCGCGATCATCCCGCCGCCTCCCCCGCCCGCGCCGACGGCCCAGGAGGAGGTGCCCGCCGCATCGTCCCCCGATGTCGACCACGACCACGACGACCGCACGCAGGTGTCCACCCGCCAGCGCGAAGCCTGGGAGCTGCTGACGTCCGAGGGCGGGCTGCACCGGTTCGACGCGTCGGCGGTGCTGCTGGGCCGCCAGGGCGGGCTGCCGCCCGTCGACGGCACGCGCAGGCTCGATCTTGCCGACTCGACCCGCACCGTGTCGAAGGCGCACGCGAGGCTGGTGCTGCAGAGCGGCACGTGGTGGGTCGAGGACCTGGGCTCCACCAACGGGACCTACCTGGTGGATCCGGACGGCCGCGAGGCGCAGGTCCCCGAGGGCGTGCCGACGCCCGTCGCGGGCCGGCTGATCCTCGGCGACATCGAGGTGGAGATCCGCCGCCGGAGCCTCGCGTGAGCGCCGCCGCCCCGGAGGTCGCCGGCGCGGGGGTCACCGCCGTGGGCGGCCGCGCGCGCAACGAGGACGCGTTCATCGCCCAGGCGCCGGTGTACGTGGTCGCGGACGGCATGGGTGGCCACCTCGCCGGAGCCGAGGCGGCGTGGGCGGCGATGGAGGCCTTCCAGCGCCTCGTCGGCGGCGCCGCGACGCCCGAGGACGTCGCGCGCGCGCACCTCGAGGCGCGCCGCAACGTGACCAAGGTGCAGATCGAGGTGGGCGCCGCCTCCGGGACCACGCTCACGGGCGCCGTCGCCGTCACGCATGCCGGCCACCCGTGGTGGATGGTCGTCAACGTCGGCGACTCCCGCACCTACGCCCTCGACGGCGGAGAGCTGCGCCAGATCACCGTGGATCACTCTCACGTGCAGGAGCTGGTCGACGCCGGGCACATCACCCCGGCGCAGGCGGCCGTGCACCCGGACAGGAACATCCTCACGCGGGCCGTGGGCGACGACATCCCCGAGATGGACGCGTGGCTGGTGCCGCAGGTGCCCGGCCGCCGCCTCGTGGTGGCCAGCGACGGCCTGCTCAAGGAGGTCGAGGATCGCGAGATCGGCGAGATCGCCGGTCTCATCGGCGACCCGGAGACCGCCGCCGCCGCGCTGGTCGACCTCGCAGTCGAGCGCGGTGCGACCGACAACGTCACCGTCGTGGTGGCCGACGCCACCTCCGTCACCCCCACGGGCGCCGCCGCCGCGCCGTGGCCGGTGTGGGGCGACGCGCCTCGCGAGGACACGACACCGAGCCTGCGGAGGCGAGGGGACGCGTGACCGGCGAGGACGAGACCCGCGTCTCGGGCAGGCGCCGCGCCGCGCGCCAGGCGCCCGCGGCGGACGACGCGACCGCCGCATCGTCCCGCCGCGACGCCGACGTCACGCGCCTGTCGCGCCGACGCGTCGCGGAAGGCGCCACCGAGCCCGCGGAGCCCCCGGGCGCGACCACGCGTCCCGCGCCGCCGCCGGCGCCCGTCGACGACGGCGTCCTGCGTCCCCCGCCCTCCCTCGGCTCGCGCGACGACGACGCCACGCCGCCGGCCCCCGCCCGCGCCGGCGACTTCGGCGGCGCGCCGCAGCACTACTACCCGCGGATCCGGCACACCCAGGATGCGACCGGGGCGGGCGTGTGGCCCGAGCCGCCGCGGGACACGGGGCCGCTCGCGCAGGTGCTCGACCAGCCGGCGCGCGAGGCGCGTCGGGTCGCGGACGCGCGCGCCCGGCGCCGCCGGCGCGTGCTCGCCGTCGCCGGTGGTGCCGGTGCGCTCGCGGCCGCCGTCGGCATCGCGCTGGCGCTGCTGTAGGACCCGCGCCCGCCGCTAGGCTGACCGCATGTCCGACGCCACCCTGCGCTCCCCGCTCCACGACCAGCATGTCGCGCTCGGCGCGACGCTCGTCCCGTTCGCGGGCTGGGAGATGCCGGTCCGCTACACGGGCGACATCGCCGAGCACACGGCCGTGCGCACCGCCGCGGGGCTGTTCGACCTGTCCCACATGGGCGAGATCTCCGTGCGCGGGGACGACGCGGAGGCGTTCCTCGACCACGCGCTTGCGGGCCGCATGTCCGCGGTGGCGCTGTGGGGTGCCAAGTACACGATGCTCTGCACGCCCGACGGCGGCGTCATCGACGACCTCATCGTGTACCGGCGCGACTGGGACCACTTCATCATCGTCGCGAACGCCGCCAACAAGGACGTCGTGGTCGCGGAGCTCGGCGCCCGCCTCGAGGGCTATGCGGCGACCCTCGAGGACATCTCCGCCGAGGTCGCGCTCATCGCCGTGCAGGGCCCCCGCGCGGAGGACATCGTGGCGCGCATGTGCACGCGCGGCGACGACGACATCCGCGCGATGCGCTACTACTCGGCGGCGAACGTCCTGCTCAGCGGCGACATCCACGCCTTCGTGGCGCGCACCGGGTACACCGGCGAGGACGGATTCGAGCTCTTCGTCGACTCCGACGAGGCCGCCGCCGTGTGGGCGCTCGCGCTCGCGACCGGCGCCGCGGACGGCATCGTCCCCTGCGGCCTGTCCTCGCGCGACACCCTCCGCCTCGAGGCGGGCATGCCGCTGTACGGCCAGGAGCTCACGCGCGAGACCACGCCCTTCGACGCCGGGCTGGGCCGCATCGTCGCGTTCGGCACGGCCGCCAAGCCGCGCGGCGAGTTCGTGGGCCGCGAGGCGCTGCTGCGCGCGAAGGTCGAGGGGCCCTCGCGGGTGCTCGTGGGCCTCGTGGGCGACGGGCGTCGAGCCGCGCGCGCCGGCTACCCGGTGCTCGACGCCGACGGTGTCGCCGTGGGCGTGGTGACGTCCGGCGCACCCTCCCCGACGCTCGGCCGCCCGATCGCCATGGCGTACGTGCCGCCGACGCTCGCGGAGCCCGGCACGGTGGTCGGGATCGACGTGCGCGGGCGACGCGAGGACATGACCGTCACGGCGCTACCGTTCTACTCGCGGGCCTCGTAGGCTCGTCCCAGGGCCGGCCCGCCGGCGCTTCACCGCAGAACCGTCCCCAGAGAGGGGTAGTCATGTCGAACGTTCCCGAGGAGCTCGCGTACTCCGCCGAGCACGAGTGGGTCTCCGGCGAGCCCGACGCGGGCGCCGAGGTGACCGTCGGCATCACCGAGCACGCCGCGCAGGCGCTCGGCGACATCGTGTACGTCGAGGCGCCCCGGGTGGGCGACACCGTGATCGCGGGCGAGGTCTGCGGCGAGCTCGAGTCGACCAAGGCCGTGAGCGAGCTGTACTCCCCGGTCTCCGGGACGGTCACCGCGATCAACGAGGGCCTCGAGTCCGCGCCCGAGACCATCAACTCCGACGCGTACGGCGACGGCTGGATCTTCAAGGTCGAGGTCTCCGAGACCGCGACCGACCTGCTCGATGCCGAGGCGTACGCCGCGACGGTCGAGTAGCAGGCGGGCCGTCCCCGTGCCTGTCAACACGCGCCTGGTGGTGGCCGCGGCCATCACCGACTCCCTCGAGGCGCCGCGCCGCCTGCTCGCCGCGCGCCGCAGCGCACCCTCCCAGCTGGCCGGCCTGTGGGAGTTCGCCGGCGGGAAGGTCGAGCGCGGCGAGAGCGCGGAGCACGCGCTGCGGCGCGAGCTGCGCGAGGAGCTCGGCGTCGAGGTCGAGATCGGCGACGAGGTGATCGGGCCCGACGACGGCCACGGTATCGAGGACTCGTGCGGTGACGCCCCGGTGTGGATGCTCCGCCCCGGCGACGCGGACCTCGAGCGGCTGGTCATGCGCGTGTGGTGGGCCCGCATCCTCCCTGGTGCCGACGGTGCGGCGGTCGAGCCGAGGCCCCTCGAGGACCACGACGAGCTCCGCTGGCTCGAGCCGGGCGGCTGGCGCGACGTGCCGTGGCTGCCCGCCGACAAGCGCATCGTCGAGGCGCTCCTCGACGACGCGATCGAACGGCACCGCAGCGCCTACTGCTGACCCTGCCGCGCACGATTCACGCGCCCGGTCGCGTCAATCCGGACATATCCACATCAAGTGGATACAAATGTGGACAACTCGCGACGGACCTTGGTCCCGGAGGCCCGCGACCCGGCTCGCACGCTCACGGCTCGACGTCCCGCTCACCCCTGCGCGGCGGCGACGCACCCCGCGATGTGGTCGTCCACCAGCCCGCACGCCTGCATCGCGGCGTACATGGTCGTGGGGCCGACGAACACGAACCCCGCCTGCTTGAGCGCCTTCGCCAGGGCGACGGACTCGGGGGTCGAGGCCGGCACGTCCTCCCACGAGGCCGGCGCCGACGTCCGCGCCTCCGGGGCGAAGCTCCAGAACAGCTCGTCGAGGCTCGTGCCCTCCTCGCGCAGCGCGACCGTCGCGCGCGCGTTCACGATCGCCGACTCGATCTTGCGGCGGTTCCGCACGATCCCGGGGTCCGCCATCAGCCGCTCGACATCAGCGTCACCGAACGCCGCCATCGCGGCGGGATCGAAGCCCGCGAACGCCTCGCGGTAACCCTCGCGCTTGCGCAGGATGGTGATCCACGCGAGCCCGGACTGCGCCCCCTCGAGCACGATCCTCTCGAGCAGCGCCGAGTCGCCGTGCACCGGCACGCCCCACTCCTCGTCGTGGTACCTCTCGTACAGCGGGTCGCCGGCGCCGAAGCAGCGGATCAGGTCGTTCGTCTCCGTGATCATGACCCCAGTGTGACGGGACGATGCGACGGTCGCCCCGCGCACGACGGCACCTGGGGACGGGACCGGCGTGGCGACGTCCCGGGGACATCGGGTCTGGCCGCACGCCGAGGGGCCGGGTATCGTGAGCGCGCCATGACGATCCGTGACCTCCTCGCCGCCGGCCGGCCGACGCTCTCGTACGAGCTGTTCCCGCCGCGCACGCCCGCCGCTCAGTCGACGCTCGAGCAGACCATGGACGTGCTCGCGGCGACGAGGCCCGACTTCATGTCGATCACCTACGGCGCCGCCGGCACCACGCAGGGCGCATCGCGCGACGTGGTGCGGCGCCTCGCCGCCGACCACACGGTGCCCCCGCTCGCTCACCTCACGTGCGTCGGGCAGTCGCGCGCGGAGCTCGTCGACGTGGTCGAGGCCTACCTCGAGGAGGGCGTCCAGGACTTCCTCGCGCTGCGCGGCGACCCGCCGCGCGGCCAGGCGGACTGGCGGCCGCACCCCGACGGGCTGCTCTACGCGCACGAGCTGGTCGCGCTGGTCCGCGAGGTCGCGCATGCCCACGGCGTGACGAACCTCAGCGTCGGCGTCGCGGCGTTCCCGGCGCAGCACGCGATCGATCGGTTCCGTCAGCTGAGCCTCGACGTGCTTCGCGCCAAGCAGGACGCGGGCGCGGACTTCGCCATCACGCAGGTGTTCTACGAGGTCGGGCAGTACACCTCGCTCGTGGAGGACGCCGCGGCGGAGGGCATCCGGATCCCCGTCATCCCCGAGGTCATGCCCATCGTCAACACCCGCCGTGCCGTCCGTGCCGCCGAGCTCACGGGCGTCGACACCCCCGCCGAGCTGTGCGCCGCGCTCGAGGCCGCGGAGGACGACGCCGCGGCACGCGCCGCGGGCGTGGAGCACGCGGCGCGCCTCGCGCGCGGCCTGCTCGACGCGGGCGCCCCCGGCATCCACATCATCACCTTCAACCAGAGCACGGCGGCGCTGGAGCTGGTCGGTGCGATGGGGCTCGTCCGCGGCTGAGGCTCGCGCCCCGGCGCACCGCGTGCCGACGCCGAACCGCGCACCCCCCGGGGCATGCGACCATCGACGCATGACCCGCACCTCCACGCCCCGTTCCGTCACCCTCACCCGCGAGTCCGAGGGCGTCTATGTCGCCACCGGCGCGGACGGCTCCCAGCTGCGCTTCGGGCGGGGCGAGGGCCTGCTCAGCCCGGTCGAGCTCATGCTCGCCGCCATCGCCGGCTGCTCGTCGATCGACGTCGATGCGATGACCTCGCGCCGCGCGGAGCCGGACCGCTTCGAGGTCACCGCGTCCGCGGACAAGATCAGCGACGACGGCGCGAACATCCTCGAGAACATCCGCGTGGCCTTCGACCTGGCCTTCCCGGACGGGGCCGAGGGCGACGCCGCGCGCAAGCGCATCGGCGCGGCGCTGCGCGCCTCCCACGAGAAGCACTGCACCGTCTCCCGCACCGTCGAGGCGGGCGTGCCGGTCGCGCTCGTCGAGGCGGGTGCGGACCCGGGCGCGTGAGCGCGCCGCTCGCGATCGAGGTCGACGCGGGCCCCGACGGCGTCGCGGAGGTGATCGCGGTGATGCACGCGGCCTTCGCGGAGTACGCCGCCACCGGCCTCGCCTCGGGCGCGATGACGGAGACCCGCGCCACCCTGCTCGAGGAGATCGCGGGCGGGACGTCCGTCGCGATCGTGCGGGTCGAGGGACACGCGGTGGCGTCCGCGAAGCACCACCCGGCCGCGGACGGCTCGCTGTACTTCGGAAGGCTCGGCGTGGTGCCCGGCGCGCGCGGGCGCGGGATCGCCGGCGCGCTCGTGCGCGCCCTTCGCGCCCACGCGCACGCTCAGGGGCGGACCGGCCTGAGCTGCCTGGTGCGCGCCTCGGAGTCCGCCAACATCGCGCTCTACCAGGCATGGGGCATGCGGATCACGGGTCGGAGCGAGCGCGTCAGCCGCACCGGTGCGGTCATCTCGGTGGTCGAGATGGCCGACACCGCGCCGCTTCAGGGCTGATCGACAGGCGTCCACCAAGTGGGACGCCGCGTCCACGTCGCGGACATTGCCCCTGGCGGAAGGCGGCGCGACGCGTTAGTCTGACCGCGCAACTCGGCGCGTGTCGCGTCGACCAAGCGCAATGGCGAGCCCGCCGCGCACCACCCCCATGAGGAATCATGTCTGAGCAGAACAACGTCTCTGTCCCTGCGCACACCTTCCCGGGCGGCACCATCCTGGGCTACCCCCGCATCGGCCGCATGCGCGAGCTGAAGAAGGCGCTCGAGTCCTTCTGGAAGGGCGCGACCACCGCGTCCGAGCTCGAGGCCTCCGCGAAGGAGCTTCGCCTCGCGAACCTCGCGAACCTCGCGCAGCTGGGCCTCGACAAGGACGCCGCGGCGATCCCGTCCAACTTCTCGTTCTACGACCACGTGCTCGACGCCGCCGTCACCCTGGGCGCCGTGCCCACGCGCTTCGCGGACCTCCGTGCCGCCGACGGCTCCGTCGACCTGGCCGGCTACTCGACCATCGCGCGCGGCGTGGGCGACAAGGCCCCGCTCGAGATGACCAAGTGGTTCGACTCGAACTACCACTACCTGGTCCCCGAGATCGGCCCCGAGACCGCGTTCGCGCTGTCGAGCACCCGCTGGGTCGACCAGTTCGTCGAGGCGAAGGACGCCGGCTACGTCACGCGTCCCGTCATCACCGGCCCGCTCACGTTCCTCTACCTGTCCAAGGCCAGCGACGAGGCGCCTGAGGGCTTCCGCCCCATCGAGCGTCTCGAGGACGTCCTCGAGGTCTACGGCAACCTGCTCGAGGCCTTCAAGGCCGCGGGTGCTCCGTGGGTCCAGATCGACGAGCCCATCCTGGTCGCCGACATCGATGCCGACCGTGACGAGGTCCTCGCCAACGCCGCCAAGGTCTACGGCTCGCTCGCCGCTCTCGCGAACCGCCCCGCGCTGTTCGTCGCGGCGCCGTACAACTCGCTCGACGACGCCCTCCCCGTCCTCAAGGACTCCGGCGTCGAGGCGATCGGCCTCGACCTGGTGCGCGGCGCTGTGCCCTCGGGCACGGACCTGTCCGGCGTGACCGTGGTCGCCGGTGTGGTCGACGGCCACAACATCTGGCGCACCGACCTCGACGCCGCGCTGCGCAAGGCGGCGGAGGTCGAGGCGCTCGGCGCGACCGTCACGGTCTCGACCTCCACGTCGCTGTTCCACGTGCCTCACACCCTCGAGGGTGAGGAGCACTTGGGCGCCGAGCTGCTCAGCTGGCTCGCCTTCGCCGACCAGAAGGTCGCCGAGGTCGTCACGCTCGCCACGGCTCGCGCGCAGGGCGAGGAGGCGGTGGACGATGCGCTGGCAGCGGCCCGCGCCGCCCTCGCCTCGCGCAAGGCTCACCCCGGCACCAACAAGGCGGACGTGCGCGCGGCCCTCGCGGCGGTCACGCCCGCGGACCTTGACCGTCCCGCGTACGCGGTGCGAGCGGCGGCTCAGGACGCCCGCTTCGCCCTGCCGGAGCTCGCGACCACCACGATCGGCTCGTTCCCCCAGACGCAGGACATCCGCAAGGCGCGCGCCGCGTGGGCCAAGGGGCAGATCGACGACGCTGCCTACGAGGAGGCCATGAAGGCGGAGATCGCCCGCGTGGTCACCCTGCAGGAGGAGCTGGGTCTCGACGTCCTGGTGCACGGCGAGGCCGAGCGCAACGACATGGTCCAGTACTTCGCGGAGCTGCTGGACGGCTTCGACGTGACCGTCAACGGCTGGGTGCAGTCGTACGGCTCGCGCTGCACGCGTCCGTCGATCCTGTGGGGCGACGTCACCCGTCCCGAGCCGATGACCGTCGCGTGGACCGCCTTTGCGCAGTCGCTCACGGACAAGCCGATGAAGGGCATGCTCACGGGCCCCGTGACGATCCTCGCGTGGTCGTTCGTGCGCGACGACCAGCCGTTGGGAGTCACGGCGAACCAGGTCGCTCTCGCCCTGCGCGACGAGATCCGTGACCTCGAGGCCGCCGGCATCGGCATCATCCAGGTCGACGAGCCGGCCCTGCGCGAGCTCCTCCCGCTGAAGAAGCGCGACCAGGCCGCGTACCTCGAATGGTCGGTGAACTCGTTCCGCCTGGCCACGTCCGGCGCGCACGACGACACCCAGGTGCACACGCACCTGTGCTACTCGGAGTTCGGCGAGATCATCGACGCGATCGACGGCCTCAACGCCGACGTCACCTCGATCGAGGCGGCTCGCTCCCGTATGGAGGTGCTGCCGGCGATCAAGGGTCACGGCTACGAGCGCCAGATCGGCCCTGGTGTGTGGGACATCCACTCGCCGCGCGTGCCGTCGACCCAGGAGATCACGGAGCTGCTTGCGCTCGCCAAGGAGTCGATCCCCGGCAAGCAGCTGTGGGTCAACCCGGACTGCGGTCTCAAGACCCGTGCGTATGCGGAGACCACCGCCACGCTCGAGCACATGATGGAGGCGACGCGCGCCGTCCGCGCGTAGCGTCCTCCCTGGTCCGCGGCCCGGCTCCCCGTCACGGGGGTCGGGCCGCGGCGCTATGTCAGGCGCACTCGGCGTTCTCGACGTAGCCGTTCTTCGCGTCGAACCGGACCCCGGGGTCGTCGGAGACGTCGCCGTGAGGATGCTTGAGCTGGACGCACCAGCCGTCGATGCCGCCCGGCTTCCAGGTGACGAACTCCACGCCAGGCGATGCGGCGAGCACCGCGTCGCCGTCGATGACGTACTCGCCGTCCACCATGTCGACGTCGACCACCGTGGCGTTCTCGTCGTAGGCGGCGCGGATGAGCGTGCCGAGGTTCATGGCGTCCGACTGCGCGGCCGCGTCGTTGGCCTTGTTCTGGTGGTTCAGGTACAGCGGTATCGCGACCGCCGCCAGCACGCCGATGATGACGATCACCACCACCAGCTCGACCATCGAGTACCCGCCGTCCCGGCGCGTGAATCTCCCCCGCATGATGAACCCCCCTCAAGGCTCGAACCTCAGTGTGACCCGTGGCGCCCGCTCAGCGCAATAAGCATGAGGCCTGGTCAGCGCAGCGACAGCGTACGCGATTCCTGAGCGCCGCCCGGGGATGCCGAGGGTCGTGCGACGCTCCTCGCCGTTTTCATGCACTCTCGCGGGCGCGGCCCGGGCTCGGGAGGCGACGGATCACGGCGGTCCGGATCGCGGTCCGCGCCTCGCGCCCACGGGGCGGATGGTCGGCAGCGCTCGTCTACCAGGGTTGATGTGAGCATGTCGAGGTGAAACCGTGCGCAGGTGCCGATGTCCCCGGCCCCCGCGGCTGGCGCGCTTGTCCCGAGAACGGCCGTGAAGCCGCGCCTCGGCCGCGGCGCCGCCGCGAGACTGCATGAAAACGGCGAGGGGTGCGGCACACGAGAGGCGGTCCGCGCTCGCCCGTGGGGAGAGGGGCGAGACATGCATGTGAACCGGCCGCCGTTGCGGGACTCGCCGCGGGCGCGATGGACCACGCTCGCCGGCTGGCGTTCCCGGGTGCCGAAGGGGTTTCCCCTGTTCACGACGGCGGAGCTGTGGCGCGCGACGGACGCGCCGCAGGCGTGGCTCGAGCGGCACCGCGTGAGCGGCGCGATCCGCACCGTTGCGCCCGGACTCCACCTCGTCGCGCCGCGCGACGCGGAGGTCGACTGGGCGCCGGATCCCGTCGAGGTCGCGTGGCTCCTCGGTGCCCGCACCTTCGGAGCGGTGTGGCCCTACGTGTCCGGCATCTCTGCGGCCGCGCTCCACGGGGTCTGCGAGCAGTGGGCCAGCGAGGTCCACGTCACGGTGCCGCGTCAGACGCGCGACCGCAACCTGCCAGGAATCGCCACGACGGTGCGCTTCCACCAGCGCGACGAGTCCCACATCGGTTGGCCGGCCTGGACGCGTGAGCCAGCACGGCCAGCGCGCGCAGGGCCCGTCCTCGACACGATGACCGGTGACCTCTGCACGGTCCGGTACACGTCGCGGATCCAGACCGCGCTCGACCTCATCCACAGCCCCGAGCGCTCGGGCGTGGGGGAGAGCGCCCGCGACATCGCCAAGGCGCTCATCCAGGACCTGCCGGTCCGCGACGTCGCGATCACCGCCTCGGGGCAACGACGCAAGAGCGCCTATGCGCGGTTGTACGGCGTCAGAGCATGAGCTGCCAGTAGCCCACGTCGATCCAGCGGTCGAACTTGTAGCCCGCGTCCGCGATGGTGCCCACGTGAGCGAAGCCGAGCCGCTCGTGCAGCGCCACCGAGCCCTCATGCGGCAACGCGATCACGCCCATCACGGAGTGCACGGGCGCGTGCGTCGGGGTGTCGAGGGCGCGCAGCCGTGCGATGAGCGCCGTGTACAGCGACGTGCCCACGCCCGACCGGCGCGCTGACGCGTCGAGGTAGATCGTCGACTCGAGCGTGTGGCGGTAGGCCGCGCGGTCGCGGAACGGGCCGGCGTACGCGTACCCGACCACCGCATCGTCCCTCTCGGCGACGATCCACGGCAGCCCGCGCTCCTGGATGCGCGCGATCCTCGCCCACATCTCGTCGACCGATACTGTCTCGGTCTCGAACGTCGCCGTCGCGGTGGCGACATAGTGGTCGTAGATCTCGGCGATGCGGGCGGCATCGCGGGCGGGGACGGCGTCTCGGATCACGCGACCATTATCCGGTCAGGCCGCGACCACGAGGTCGGCGTCGCGCGTGATCTGCTCCTCGTACGCGCGACGGGCGCGCAGGTACCGCCACGAGAGCGCCGCGATCACGACGCCCGCGACGCCGGCGCACGCCGTCACGAGGAAGCCGCCCTGCGAGCCGTGACGGTCGATGATCGCACCTGCGAGCCACGCGCCCGCCGCGATGCCGACGTCCATCCCGGTGCGGGTCCACGTCATCCCCTCGGTGAGGCGTGAGCGCGGCACCAGGGCATGCGTGACGCCGTCGCCCACCGCCATGGTCGGCGCGATCGCGAGTCCCGTGAGGAACATCAGCGCTCCCAGCGCGAGCAGGCCGGGCGCGAACATGAACGACACCGCGCCCACCCCGGTCACCGACACGCCCCACAGCAGCCGCGACGCGAGCGTCCGCGCCCAGACGCGCGAGCCGTACGCGAGACCGCCGACGAGCGACCCGACCGCCCACACCGCGAGCACCAGTCCCGCCTTGTCCTTGTGCCCCAGCTCCTCCGCGAACGCGACCGTCGCCGCGTCGACCGAGGCGAACATCGCGCCCTGCGTCGCGAAGATCACCGTGGTGACGACCAGCGCGGGGGTGGTCACCAGCAGGTGGCCGCGCAGCGCGCCGCGATACCGGCGCAGGCCGCGGGGCCGCGGCGGCAGGCCCACGCGCTCGAGCGTGCCGTCGACGACGAGCGCGGTGCTGTGGTCGTGGTCCGCCTGGAAACGGCGGGCATCGGCGTTCCGGGCCGGCGGCTCCGTGGCCTTGAGCGCGAGGAAGCCGTAGCCGCCCACGGCCAGCGACACCACCGCGATGGCGGACGGCAGCCACGGCGACACCTGCGTCGCGAGCACCGTCGCGAGGGCCGGCCCGGCGATGAACAGCACCTCCTCGAGCGACGACTCCAGCGAGAAGGCGGTGTTGAGCGAGTCCTTGTCGGGCACGATGTGCGTCCAGCGGGCGCGGGTATGCGTGGACTGCGTGCCGCCCGCCGCGAACAGCGGCGTCAGTGCGATCAGGACCCAGATGGGCTGATGGGTGAGCGCCGCCGCGATCATCGCCAGGCGCCCGACGATCGCGATCGCGTACCCGACGCGCAGCACGCGCGACTGGCCGTACGCGTCCACGAGCCGCCCCACCTGGGGCGAGACGATCGCGTACGACACGGCGATCGCGGCCACCACCATGCCGCCGTACTCGTAGCGGCCGTACTCGATCTGCACCAGCAGGAAGGTGGCGAGACCGGTGAGCCCCATCTGGATGCGTGCCAGCAGACCCCACGCGGTGAACGCGCGGGCGCCGGGCAGGGCGAGGATGCCCCGATAGGGGGAGAGCATGACGGAACCTCACAGGGAAGAAGACATCTCGCGCGTCCTCGCGCGGAAGCCACACCTACTGCGCGACGTGGCCGGCGCATCGTCCCCGGGTGAGGCCCGCCGGAACGATGGGACATCGTCTCACACGGGCGTGCGGGACCGTGACCGTGGGGCGGGGGGCTTGAGCGGCGACGGGATGTGGTCCGCGTAGCGCATGAGGATCGATCCGACGATCGCGAGCGTGAGGACGTACGCCGCGGCGAACGGGCCCAGGAGCGGCTGCGCCCCGGCCGCCACGCCGAGTCCGGCGATGACGATCGAGAACTCGCCGCGCGGGATCAGCGACAGCCCGGTGCGCCACTGGCCCTTGGGGCCGATCCCCACCCGTCGTGCGGCCCACACGCCGGTCACGATCTTGGTGACGGCGGTCACGAGCGCGAGCCCGAGCGCGGGCAGCAGCACCGGCCACAGGTCGCGCGGGTCGATGCTGATGCCGAAGAACACGAAGAAGATCCCGCCGAACACGTCGCGCAGAGGCGGCATGAGGCTGCGCAGCTGGTCGGCGACGTTGCCCGACAGCGTGAGACCCAGGAGGAACGCGCCCACCGCGGCGGACACCTGGACCGCCTCCGCGAGCCCCGCGACCAGGAACGCGAGGCCCAGCACGCTCAGCAGCAGCAGCTCCCGCGAGTGCGAGTGCACCACGGTCGACAGCTGCCGGGAGAAGCGCATCGCGAACAGGAACGCCGCCGCGACGATCGCGATCGCGATGGCCGCCGCGATCGCGCCCTGCAGCAGCGTCGCGCCCACCAGCATCACCGCGAGGATCGGCAGGAACAGCGCCATCGCGATGTCCTCCATCACCAGCAGGCTGAGGATCACGGGGGTCTCGCGGTTGGCGACCCGGTCGAAGTCGTCGAGCAGCCGCGCGATGATGCCCGAGCTGGAGATGTAGGTGACGCCCGCGAGCAGCACCGAGGCGGTGACGGACCAGCCCATCATCAGCCCGACCAGCAGCCCTGGCGTCGCGTTGAGCGCGAGGTCCAGCAGCCCGGCCTGCCAGGTGGTCCGCATGCCCACACGGAGGTCGTCGGGCGAGTACTCGAGCCCGAGCAGCAGGAGCAGCAGCACGATCCCGATCTGCGCGCCGATCGACAGGAACTCCTCACCCGCGCTGATGGGGATGAAGCCGCCGTCGCCCATGAGCAGGCCCGCGAGCAGGTACAGCGGGATCGAGGGGATCCCGATGCGTCCAGCGAGGCGGCCCAGCAGCGCGAGGACCAGGAACACGACCCCGAGCTCGATGAACACCAGCGCGGTGTCGCCCCCGTGGGCGCCCTCGACTGCGACGCGCAGGCCCGTGAAGGGTGCGGTCGCGGCGTCCATCGGTCAGCCCGTCAGGATCGCGGCCGCGCGGTCCACGGCCTCGTCGGAGCCCATCACGAGGACCACGTCCCCCGGCTCGAAGATGAAGGACGGCTCGATGCCGGGGATGCCCTGGTCCCCGCGGATCACCGCGACCACCGACGCGGACGTGACGGTGCGGATCCGGCCCTCCGCGAGCGAGCGGCCCACCAGGCCGCCGGACCGCGGCATGGTGACCCACTCGATCGCGAGCCCCACGATGGTGTGACGGAGGTCCTCGAGCCTGGCGATGATGTTGGTGCCGCCCAGCAGGTCCGCGAGCTTGCCCGAGTCTCCCTCGGACAGCTCCACCGTGCCGCGGCACGCGTCGGGGTCCTCGCGGTCGTACAGGGCGAGGTCGCGCTTGCCGTCGCGACGGACCACCACGCCGATGTGGTCGCCGCCCTCCGCGGTGAACTCATAGCGGACGCCGACTCCGGGGAGCGGGGTCTCGAAGATGTCCATGCGGCCTACTGTCCCACGTACGTGGGCCGACGGCTACGACCGGCCCGCATCAGGGGACGGTGACCGTGGACACCACGATCGTGAACTCGTCGTCGAACACATCCTCCGAGCCGTCGACCTCGAAGCTCGCGAGGGCGCCGTCGGAGTCCCTGGTGAGCCGGTTGACCGCGGCGTCGGCCAGCCTCGCGTGCCACTCCTCGACCTCGGAGAAGGTGAGGAAGTCGGCGGCGGTCGCCCCGTGCGAGCCCTCCGAGTACTCCGCCTCCTCGTCGAGCGGCTCGACCTCGACGACGTCCCGGTTCCGCACCGTGACGCGCCATTCTCCGGCCGCGGGCCCGAACACGGTGATGGTCGCCTCGTACGTGTACTCGGCGGGCTCGTCCCACGGCTCCGCCGCGCCGCCGGGCTCGCGCTCCGGCGCGGCGCACCCTGCCAGCATCGCCGCGACCGCGCACACCGCCGCGCCCGACCCGGCCCCGCGCATCGTCCCCCGCTTCATTCCCCGAGCATCGCGCCTGGCAGCCGCCCCGTCGAGGGGTGTGGCCGAATCGTGACCGGGCTCAGGCCTCGTGCGCCAGGCCCAGCTCGATGAGCCGCTCCCACGCCATGCGTGCGAGGAACGGGTCGTCGAGCTCGATGTGCCGCATCGAGGCGAACAGCTGGTAGGCCTGCGCGCGCCACGCCGTGGCCGCGGTGACGTCGCCGTAGCCGGCGTAGAGCTCGTCGCGCATCTCGAGCGGCACCACCGTGGCGGCCCCGCCCAGGTCCGCCGCGGGATCGCCCGCGCCGAAGTTGTGCCAGATCAGGACGCCCGCGAAGCGGCCCCTGTCGGACTGGATCGAGCGCGGCTCGAGCCGGCCGTGCGTCCACGCCGCCGGCACGTCGACCCGCGTCTCGACGCCCGTGCGGAACAGCGCGTCCGTCGCCTCGACGTCGAGCACGCGGTTCTCGGGGGCGCCGCGCAGCGACGCGAACACCAGCAGCCGTTCCCACTCCTCGACGAGCGACCCGAGCCCCGCCGACGTCCGCGGATTCGCGGGGGCGTCGGGCGGCGCGGGCGCGTGGATCGCGCGCAGCGCCGCGCCGAGATCCCTGGCGGAGGCGGCGTGCAGCGGCACGAAGGCGGCGGTGGAGGCCGAGACCCAGTCCACCAGCGCCCAATGGAACGGGAAGCCGCGGCCGGGCAGGCCCGTCTCGATCGGGGCGCTCACGGGGAAACCCCACCGGTCGATGTGAGGCGCGATCACGTCGGCGGCGCGCCGGAACAGAGCGTCGTCCTCCGCGAAGCGCGGGAACAGCGCGCCGTGGTGGTCGCCGATCCGGATGGCGAAGTGGTCCTCGAGCGTGTACCGCCGCCCGAGCTCGAGATCCGCGAGGTGCGGGAACTGGTCGTCGATGAGGGCGCGCACGGTCGCGTCCTCCACCACCAGGGGGTCGATCGTGCGCGCACCCGGGAACATGCTCGCCACCCTAGCGCCGGGACGATGCCCGATCACGCAGGCATGACGCTCGGCAATGTGACGGAGAAGGTCGCGCCGCTGCCCGCCCCGGGCGAGCGCGCGACAACGTCGCCGCCGTGGGCGCGGGCGAGGGACCGGGCGATGGTGAGGCCGATGCCGCGGCCGGCCGTGCCGTCCGGTCGCGGTCGCCGGTAGAAGCGGTCGAACACGCGCTCGAGGTCCGCCGCCTCGATGCCGGCGCCGTCGTCCGCGACCTCGACCACGGCATCGTCCCCCCGAGCCTCGGCGGTGACCACGACGCGCCCGCCCGCGGGCGTGTGCGCCAGCGCGTTCCCGATCAGGTTCACCAGCACCTGCATGATGCGGTCGCGGTCGGCCTGCACGGGCACCGCGACCGTGGTCCGCACGTCGAGCGTCACGCCGGCGTGCTCGAACTGCGGGCGCAGCCGGTCCGCTGCGGCGCGCGCGAGAGCGGCCAGGTCCTCGGGGCCGCGCCGCAGCGTCAGCGTGCTCTCCTCCGCGCGCGACAGCGTCGACAGGTCCTCGGCGAGGCGCGCGAGCCGGGCCGCCTCGCCGGCGACCCGTTCGTAGGCCTCCTCGGAGGGCTCCTCGACGCCGTCGATGAGCGCCTCCATGGTGCCGCGGATGGTGGTGAGGGGCGTCCGCATCTCGTGCGCGACCTCGTCGATCAGCCGCGTGCGCCGTGCTTCCCCGTCCGCGAGGCGCGTCGCCAGCGCGTCGACGTCCGCGGCGAGCGCGGCGAGCTCCTCCTCGGGGGGATGCGGCACCCGGCGCGAGTAGTCCCCGCCCGCGATCGCGCGCGTCGCCTCGCGGATCGCGGTCAGCGGGACCGCGATGCGCCGGGACATCACCAGCGCCGCCGCCGCGGCCGCGGCAAGGCCCGCCGCCGCGCCCCAGCCGAGCGCGGCGGGCAGTGCGGCCGCGAGCAGGTCGCGGGCGCTCGACCCGCCCATCATCGCGCCGTGCTCGGCGCCCATGTGGCGGTTGACGGAGACGTTGGCCACCACCGCGCCCACCACTACGAGCGCCGCCACCCCGACTGCCGCGACCGTGAGGTGCGACGCGAGCAGCCTCGTGCGGACGGTGGTCATGTCGCGGCCGCCAGCTTGTAGCCGACGCCGCGGACGGTGTGCACCAGGCGAGGTGCCTCCGCATCGTCGCCGAGAGCGCGACGCACCTTCCGGATGTGGACGTCGACGATGCGCTCGTCGCCGAAGAAGTCCCAGCCCCACACGCGTTCGATCAGCTGCCGACGCGTGAAGACGCGACCCGGCGCGGAGGCGAGCGCGGCGAGCAGATCGAACTCGAGCGCGGTGAGCACCGCGGGCACGCCCGCCACCGAGACCTCGCGCCCGGTGAGGTCGATGCGCACGTCGCCCACGTCGACACGGTCCGCGCCGCGCTCCGACGTGTCCCCGCGTCGCAGGATCGCACGCACCCGTGCCACCACCTCGCGCGGGCTGAACGGCTTGGTCACGTAGTCGTCGGCGCCGATCTCGAGGCCGACGATGCGATCCGCCTCCTCCGCGCGCGCGGTCAGCATGAGCACGGGCACGTCGGAGGTCCGCCTCAGGCGGCGCAGGGTCTCCATGCCGTCGATCCCGGGCAGCCGCACGTCGAGCACCACGAGGTCGACGGCATCGCGCGCGAGCGTGGCGAGCGCCTCCTCACCCGATCCGGCCTCGGCGGCCGCGAAGCCGTCGCGGCGCAGGTAGCCGCACACGAGCTCACGGATGTGAGGCTCGTCGTCGACCACCAGCACGGTGCGTGCGCCCACGCCTGCCATCCTAGGGAGCGGGCACGCCGGTGAGGTCCTCCACCTCGGCCGGATCCAGGACGGACGCCTCGTACGCGACGCCTTCGCGGTCGAGCGCGCGGACGAACGCCGCGAGGTGGTGCTCGCTCGCCTCCTCGAGACGGTCGAGGAGCGCGGCGGCCGCATCCGAGTCGGCCGACTGGTCGCGAAGATCGGCGATGTCGGTCTCCTCGACGAACGCGCCGGCGTCGAGCGCGCCGGTCACGGATGCGGTTCCCTGGGCGAGCAGCTCGTCGTACATGGCCTGGAGGTCGTCATCGGCGTACACCCCGTCGCGTGCGTCGGCGGTCGGATCGTCGAGGCCGTACGCGTCGAGCAGGTGGCGGACCGCGTCGAGGTGGTGGTCCTCCGCGCGCGCGACCATCGCGAACACGCGCAGGTCCCAGGCGTCGGCGAGCTCGACGTACAGGTCGTGCGCCATGCGCTCCTCCTCCGCGATGCGCGCGAGCGTCGCCGCATCGGCGTCGGTCGGGTCGCCGTCGACCTCAAGGTCCTCGAGGTACTCGAGACCGAGGCAGCCGCCGTCGTCGGACCGGTCGCCGGAACGGTCGTCGCCCATCATCCCCGCGTGGCCTCGCGCATCGTCGTCCTCGTCGTGGTCCCAGGCGCCGCCCATCATCCCGCCCATCATCCCGCCCGTGTCGCGGGCGTACCCGTCCTGCGGGCCGTCATCGCCCGCGGCCCCTGCCCACGCCGCCCCCACCGGTGCGGCGATCAGGGCGGCTCCCGCCGCTGCGGCGAGCGCGTATCGGGTGGTGCGCGTGGTCATCGGAGTCCCCTTCCGTCGGATGACTCCAGTCCACCGGGCCCGCATGAAGGGGCGCGCATCGCCCGCGTGAAGATTCCGTGAAGCTAGATCCCCAGGGTGTCCCGGTGCGCGGTCCAGTCCCGTGCGAGCAGGCCGAAGATCGCGTCGTCCGAGACCTCGTCCTCGACCCAGAACGCCTCGCGCTTGACGCCCTCGGCGACGAACCCGAGGCGCTCGAGCACCTGGATGGACCGCCGGTTGTCCGGGTGGGTCGCCGCCTCGATGCGATGCACCCCGGTGACGTCGACCAGGTGGTCGATGAGCGCCGCCGCGGCCTCCGTCGCGTAACCCTTGCGGCGCGCCCACGTGTGGAGGGTGTACCCGATCTCCGCGGTGTGACCGTGGTCGTGAAGGTAGACGGCGACGTCGCCCACGGTGCGATCGTCCGCGAGGCGCTGCACGTCCAGCTGGTACCAGTGGCCCGGCATCGGGCCCTCGTGGCGCGCGCTCTCGCGGATGAGCTCGAGCGCCTTCTCGACCGAGTAGGGGACCCGCCACGCCTGATACATCGCGGTCTCGGGGTCGGAGCGACGCGCGGCGAAATCCTCGGCGTCCGCCTCCGTGAAGGGGCGGAGCACGAGCCGCGCGGTGTGCAGGGGAGCGAATGCCACGGGCACACGATAGCGAGACATAACGGCGTCACCCCGGCATTTCGCGCATTTGAATTAGGCAACGTCGACGTTTCGAATGTGGTCTACACTCGACCGGTGAGGCAAGCCTCACCTACGTTCCGGCACTCGACAGCCCCACGATCGGAGTCCCCTTGGAGACCACGCACGGCGCCACCGTCACCGCTGCCGAGCAGGTCACGCCTCACATGATGAGGCTGCGCCTGCGGCTCGACGATCCCGGCTCGTGGGTGTCGACCGGCCGTCCCGACGAGTTCGTGCACGTCGAAGTGGGCGCGGAGACGCAGGACGCCGACGGTCACAGCGCGCGCCACTACACCGTGAGCGCGCTGACCGAGGACGGCTTCGAGATGGAGATCTTCGTCCACGGCGACGGCCCGGGCGCCACGTGGGCACGGCACGCCCGTCCGGGCGACCGCACCGACGTGTCCGAGCCCAAGGCGTACTACGAGGTGCCCGAGGGTGCCGGGGTCCGCCTGATGGTCGGCGACGCCACGGCGCTGCCCGCGATCGCCCGCGCGCTCGCCCAGGCGAGCCCCGACGAGCGCTTCCACGTCATCATCGAGCTCGCCGACATGGCCGAGGCGCGCGAGCTGCCGTCCGCGGCGACCGTGACCGTCGACTGGCGGCTCGGCGGCAACGGCACCCGCCGCTCGGTCCTCAAGGAGGCGCTCGTCGAGTTCTCGGAGACCCTGCTCGAGCCCGCCGCGCGTGCCTACATCTGGGTCGCGTGCGAGTCCAAGGACTCCCGCGCGATCCGTCAGCTGCTGCGCCGCGAGTACGGCCTGCCGCTCACCCACTTCCGGATTGTCGGCTACTGGCACCGCGACCTCGCCCACGCCGTGCGGGTGTGGGAGGAGGCGTCGGAGGAGACCAAGGCGCAGTACATGGCGCTGTGGCGCGAGGACCGCAGCGACGAGGAGAACTGGGTCGAGCTGGAGCCGTTCCTCCAGAGCATGGGCGCCTGACGGCGCGCCTCGCCGCGCGCCTGCCCCGGCGCCTCACCCCGCCAGGACCTCCAGGTCCGTGAGCGCCCGCCTGCCCGCCTCGCGGTACGGCTGCTCGTCGAGCGAGGCCAGCGTCACGGCGTACGCGACTGCCTCCGCGCGCATCCGCTGCAGCGCGGACTCGTCCAGCGGCGTGATCGCGTCGTCGTAGCCCTTGAGCAGGTCGCGCAGGTGCGCGCCTCCCACGAGGCACCATGCCTGCCCCAGGTCCGTCGCCGGGTCCGCGACGCCCATGTCGCCCCAGTCGAGGATGCCCGCGAGGCGGCCGCCGGCGGTCAGCACGTTCGCCCCGTGCAGGTCGAGGTGGGTCCACGTCTCCAGCGGGCGGCGCTGCACCGCGCCGGCATGGAAGTGCTCGCGCGCCAGATCGGCGTCGATCGCCACCCCGAGATCGAGGAGGCGTTCGACGCGGTCGTCGAAGCGTTCGGCCCGCTCGGCGAGCGGCGGCGACCGGAACGGGTTGCGAGGCGCGTCGGGGGGCGCCGGCGCGTGGAGCCTCGCGAGCGCGCGCCCCAGGTCCGCGGCTCCGCGACCGTTGAGCGGGGCGTCGTACGCGCGCACGCCGTCGAGCCACGGCACCACCGCCCATGCCCACGGCACCTCGTCGGACGGCTCGCCGAGGCGCACCGGCACCGGGGCGGGGAAGTCCCACGCCTCCGCGAGGCGCGGCAGCCACAGGTGCTCTCGTTCGACCACTCCGCCGGCCAGGGCCCGCCGTGGCACGCGGACCGCGAGCTCGTCCCCGAGGCGGACCGTGACGTTGTCCCACCCCTCGTACGCCTCGCCCAGCGGCAGCGTCGCGAGGTCGGGATGGTCGCGCTCGAGAAGAGTGCGGATCAGCGCGGGACCGACGGCGATGCCGGCGGCAGGAGTCGACCACCCCGTTGTGCTCATGCGTCGAGGCTACGGGCGCCCTCCCCGAGCCGCCACCGGGCGTCGCCGTCGAGGACCCAGTCGAGCGCCGACGCCCACGGGCCGTGCCCGTCGTCGGGGTTGAGGTGACCGGTGCCGGGCAGCTCGACCGCGCCGGCCCCCCACGCGTGCGCCAGCGTCGCCACCTCTCCGTCGCGGTACGGATCCCGCTCGCGCGCCACGACCAGGGTGGGCGGGCCGTCCGACCCGGCCGGGGCATCGTCCCCCGCGGCGAAGCCGGCCAGCGGCCCCGCCAGCCGGGACGCCGAGGGAGGCGCGACCATGAGCACGCGCGACGGCAGCAGCGCCGCATCGAGCGTGGGCGCGAGGCGTCGCCACAGGATGCCGCCGAGCGAGTGCGTCACCACCACCCGCTCGCCGCGCCCCTCCGCCAGCATCTCGAGCTCGGTCCGCGCGACGTCCGCCCACGCCTCGGGCTCGGGAGCGCCGGGCGCCGGCAGCTGCGGGTACTGGACGGGGACCCGAGACTTGCGCAACGACGCCGCGAGCCAGCGGAGCCAGTGCGGCGCGGGCCGGGTGTGCTCGTAGCCGTGGAGCAGCAGGACGCGAGTGTCGGTCACGCGCACCATCCTGGCAGCGCCGCGGTCACCCGAACAGCGTCTCCCCGACGAACCCGCCCTCCTCGCAGCCGGGCGGGATCGCCCAGACCCCCGACCCGACGGGCGTGGTCCACGTGTTGAGCAGGTCCGCCTGGGCGAGCCTCCGCTGCATCGGCACGAACTGCGCGTCCACGTCCCGCTGCCACGACCCGAACAGGAGTCCCACGTGGGACACCGCGGGCCGTCCGCGGGAGTCGGTGGCGCCGGACTCGACCGGGTCGTCGTAGGTGAAGCCCATGCGGACGATGCCCCGGGCCGGGTCCGCGACGTGCGCGCGGGCGGCGTGGGCGGCCGGGTTGATGACGGTGAACCCGGAGGCGTCGCGCGCTTCGAGGTCGATCGGATCCTTCTCCGCGCCCCCGCTGAGCGGGGCGCCGTCGGACAGCCTCCGCCCCACGGAGGCCTCGCGGCCGTCGACGCCCACCTCGTCCCAGCCCTCGAGATCCATCGCGATGCGCCGCAGCACCAGCGAGGTCCCGCCGCGCAGCCACGCGGGCGCCTCGGACCCCGCCCAGACGGCGCTGTCGAAGGCCGCATCGCCCGGCCGGGGCGTGGTCGATCCGTCGACCTGGCCGAAGAGGTTGCGCATGGTGGTGCCGGAGGGATCGGAGCCGTACGCCCGCCGGAAGCCGGCCTGGCGCCAGCGCAACGTCGCGAAGGAGCGCGAATCCCGCACGATCATCCGTGCGAGGTGAGCGATCGACGTCGGATCGTCCCCGTGGAGAAGCACCACGGCGTCGCCGCCGGACCAGCGCTGCTCGAGCGCGTCGATCTGCGGGAACGCGGGCAGCGGCCCGAGCCACGCCGGCGCCTCCGCGCCCGCGCGGCGCACGGCCTCCCGCCCCAGCCCGAACGTCGCGGTGAGGCCGGCGGGGCGCACCGCGAGCTCCGGCTCGAGGTCGGCCAGCGCGCCCCGGCCCTGCGTGAGCCGCGCCGCGTCGTCGCTGAGGAGCCGCAGCCAGGCCGCGAGGCGCTCGCGATCGGTCCCGCGGAGCAGGTCGAAGGCCAGGTACACGGCGTGCGCGCCGGGTGCGGACGTGACGCCCGCCTGGTGGGGGCCGTGGAACGGGACGGTGCGCTCGCCGTTGACGCCCGCGGCGTCGGGGCCCGGATCGGGCAGGGCGACGGGGATCAGTCCGGCGCGCGCGGCGCCGAGCGTCGCGGCGGCGCCCGCGCCGGCGGCGGCCCCTCCGAGGAGGAGCCGCCGCCGGCTCAGGCCCGTCATTCGGAGGACCCCATGTCCATGTCGGACCCGTGGTACTCCTCGTTGCCGCCGTCGAAGTCCTTGGCCGTCGCGGTGAGGTCCACGGTGGCGCCGGTCGAGAGCTCGAGCGTGAGGTCGACCTGGTCGCCCGCCTCGATGGCCTCGGGCAACTCCATGATCATGAGGTGGTAGCCGCCGGGCTCGAGGGTGAGGCTCTCGCCGGCGGGGATGTCGAAGCCGCCCTCGACGGGCGCCATCGCGCCGTCCACCACCTCGTGAAGCTCGATGGTCGGGAACACGTCGGACGTCGCCGCGACCACGGTGATGTCCTCGTCGGTGGTGTTGGTGAGCGTGCCGAACGCGGCGGACATCATGTCCTCCGGGACGGCCGTCTTCACCCACGGGTCGGTGACGGTGAGCGGTGCGTCCTCGGACGCTGCGTCGGGCGCGCAGCCGGCGAGCAGCAGGGCGGCGGCCGCGGAGGCGGCGAGGACGAGGGGACGGGCGTGCATGAGCTCTCCTGAGATGAAGGGTCGCGCGCGGGCGCGCGGGGATGCCTGAGGGGTGCGCGAGGCCTCGCGCGGGGGATGCGGTGCTCAGGCGGCCGCGGGAGGCGCGCGGCTCGGAAGGGAGGCGAGGAGGATCGCGGCGACCGCGCGAGGAGCGCGCGGCGCGGGGACGATGCGGGGGCCGGGCGCGTGCGCGGCGGCGGGCGCCGGCGAGGGGCCGGGAAGGAACGCCCGGGCGGCCATCGCGGCGAGGCGGCCGAGGGCGGCGAGCAGCGCGCTCGCGCGGCGGATGCCGAGGTACGTGAGCGCGCCCGCGACCCCGTGCGCGACGGGCATGGTCGCGTGGACGGTCACGGCGCCGTCCAGGACGGGCGCACCGTGGTGCGCGTGGTCGGTCGCGGCCGCGGGCGCGTGCGCGCCCATCGAGAACGTGGTGTGCAGCGCCGCCTGGCTCGCGGCGACGATCGCGGCGAGCCGCCACCGCCCGAGCGGCCGGCCGGAGAGCTGGAACGCGACCGCGAAGGCCGCGAGCAGCGGCGCCACCACGGCGAGCAGCGTGGGGCTCTCGCCTCCGGCGAGCACGTGCAGGGCGAGCGCGGAGAACGTCGACAGCAGCGAGGCGCCGAGCGCGCGCCCCAGCCTCGTCACGTTCGCGTTCACGTGCGCGATTCTCCCACGGGGCGGACGGGCGTCCCGCTCCGCGTGGGGGATGATGGTGCGTCATGAGCGAGCAGACCGCCGAGGCCCCGAAGGAGCGGCCCGACCACCAGCGCTGGAACTACAACATCCACTCGATGTCGCCCCTGCTGGGCACCATCCCCGACGCGGCCCGCACCGCGCTCGACGTGGGCTGCGGCGAGGGCTACCTCGCGCGCCGGCTCGCGGCGCGGGGGCTCGAGGTGACGGGCATCGACGCGGACCCCGCCGCGATCGCGCGGGCGCGCGCCCAGGGCCACACCGTCGAGCTGCTCACCTCCACCGAGGAGGAGCCCGCCGAGTCGCCCTCCATCACGTACAAGGTCGGCGACGCGATGACGGCGGATCTGGGCACCTACGACGTGGTGACCGCCTCCGCGGTGCTGCACCACCTCGACCTCGAGCAGGGCCTCGCGCGGCTGCGCGACCTGGTCGCGCCCGGCGGTCGCCTGCTCGTGGTGGGCATGGCGAGGTCGAACTGGCCGCAGGACCTGCCGCGCGACGTGTGGGCGACGTTCGTCGACAAGTTCCACCGGCTGTTCCGCGGCTACTGGGACCACGGCTGCGACTGCACGTGGCCCGCCCCGCACTCGTTCGCGGACGTGCGCGACGCCGCCCCGCGCATCGTCCCCGGGTCCGTCTATACGCGCGACCTGCTGTGGCGCTACACGCTCACCTGGGACAGGCCCGCGTCCTGAGCCCGCGCGATGCCGGTCGCGATGCGGCGGGCGGCCTCCTCGAGGATCGCCGGTGACGTCGCGATGTTGAGGCGCGCGTGGCCCGCGCCGCCGGTGCCGAAGTACGGGCCGTTGTTGAGCGCGACGCGGCCGTGGTCGATGAGCACGTTCGCCGGCTCGTCGCCCAGCAGCTGCCCGAAGTCGAGCCACGTGAGGTACGTGCCCTCCGGCACCGTGTAGCGCACCTGCGGCGCGTGCTCCGCGACCAGGTCGCGCACCAGGAACCGGTTGCGGTCGAGCCCTGCGAGCATCGCCTCGAGCCACTCCCCGCCGTGCTGGTAGGCGGCCGTCTGCGCGATGGTGCCCAGGTGGGTGGGGCCGTGATGCTTGCCGGCGCGGTGCGACTCGAAGCCCTCGGACTCCGGACCGCCGACCAGCAGCGCCGCGGGGATCGCCGCGAGGTTCCACGCCTTCGACGCGGCGTGCAGCGCCATGCCTGTCGGGTCCACCTCGAGATAGGGCACGAACGTCGCGTCGGGGTAGACGATCGGCGCGTGGATCTCGTCGGAGACCACCCGCACGCCGTACCGCTGCGAGAGCGCCGCGAGTGCCTCGAGCTCCTCGCGCGTGTGAACCGTGCCGCCGGGGTTGTGCGGGTTGCACAGCAGGTACGCGGCGCGACGCCCGCCCGCGGTCGCCTCCGCCATGGCCCGCTCGATCGACTCGAGGTCGAGCCGCAGGTCCTTGCCCAGCGGCGCCTCGCGGATCGCGCGCCCCGCCTGGCGCAGGTAGAGGAAGAACGGCGGGTAGACAGGCGGGTTGATGATGACCTCGCCGCCCGCGTCGGTCAGCTCGACCAGGGCGTCCACGTAGCCCTCGATCACGCTCGAGACCGGGGTGACCCGCGCATCGTCCACCTCCCAGCCCCAGGCGCGGCGCGCGAAGTCGACGAACGCCGGCACGTACGGGGTCGAGCCCGGGTAGCCGAGGTCGCCGTCCCGGACGGCGGCCTCGAGGGCCTCCCTGATCGGGTCGGCGAGGTCGACGTCCATCTCCGCCACCCACAGCGGGAGCACGTCGGGCTCGTAGTGGCGCCACTTGGCCGACGTGCGGGTGCGCAGGCGGTCGAGGGGGACGGAGAAAGGGTCCGCGATCATGTGCCCGACACTAGCCGAGCCGTGCAGATCAGGACATGGACCGCAGCAGCGACTCGAGGCGCTCCGTCGACTCCCGCATGCGGGCCACCCCGCCCAGGTTGAGGTACCCGGTCCGGTGGTAGTCGTCGGGGAACAGGTGGCTGGTGGCGAGCATGGTGCCGGCCGGGGTCGCGCCCATGTCGATCCGCATCCACGTGAGCACGTCGGGGAACAGCTCCGAGATGAACGTGTACGTGAGCTGCGACTGGGGCTCGACCTTGTCGTAGCGGCCGTAGAAGGAGAACGTGTTGCCCTCCGGGTCGGACTGCACCACGCGCCATGACCCGCCCGGCTCGACATCCATCTCGACCGTGCGGTTGACGTACCCGTGCGGGGCCCACCACTGCTGCACGTAGAGCGGCTCGGTCACCGCGGTCCACACGCGCGACAGTGGAAACGCGAGCCGCGCCGTCGCCACAAGCACGGGAGGCTCGGCGGGCGCCTCGAACGAGATGTCCATCCCACGCTCCCCGGGTCGATCGGGCCGGCGGCCTGTCCTGCCCTCAGCCTGGTAGCAGGCGCGTCGCACGTCAACCGGAGCGTCGCGGGCGCCGCGCGGGGGCGGTCTCAGGACCCGGGGCGGAGCACCTGCTTGCCCACCCTCAGCCCCTTGGCGGCCTTGGAGTCGGGACCGTTGCGCTCCTCGACCTTGTCGGCGACCTTGCCCAGCGCCCATGCGGCGACGGGGATGGCGATCGCCATGAACATCCAGCGTCCGAACCTGCGTCTCATGAATGCACCTCCGTGGATGGCCAACGCGCGAACCCCGCCGGGCCTTCCCGGCGGGGCTCGCGCGATCGAGCGGACAGCGAGGTGTCAGTCGCGCGACGGGTCCGTGGCGCGCTCGGGCGTCGGGTCGACGAACCCGTGGTGCGAGGCCGCCTGCGCGATCGCCTCCTCGCGCTCGAGCCGCTTCGACGCGCGCAGGCTGGTGACGGTGGTGATGACGAGCACGCCGATGATCACCAGCAGCGACCACGTGGTGGGGACCGTGGGGACGCCGGGCCAGACGCCGTGGGCCCAGTGGAGCACCAGCTTGACGCCGATGAAGCCCAGGATGATCGACAGGCCGTAGCCCAGGTGGACCAGCTTCGACAGCGCGCCCTCGAGCACGAAGTACAGGGCGCGCAGGCCCAGCAGCGCGAACGCGTTGGTGGCGAACACCAGGTACGGGTCCGCGGTGATGCCGTAGACGGCCGGGACCGAGTCGACGGCGAACACGACGTCGGTGACGATGATCGCGGCCATCACCAGCGCCAGCGGGGTGAGCGCGCGGCGTCCGTTGCGCATCACGGTGGCCTTGGTGCCCTCGTACTCGCCGGTGACGGGGAAGAACCGGCTGAGGACCTTGACGATCCGCATCTGGGACGGGTCGATCTCCTCCTCGTGGTCGCTGCGCGCGTCCCGGAACACCTTGATCGCGGTGGCGAAGAGGATCGCGCCGAACAGGAGGAAGGTCCAGTCGAACGTCGCGATGAGGCCCGCGCCGAGCGCGATGAACACGCCGCGCAGCACGATCGCGCCGGCCACGCCGATGAGCAGCACCCGCTGCTGCAGGATCCTCGGCACCGCGAACGCGCTGAGGATGAGGATGAACACGAAGAGGTTGTCGACGGACAGCGACTTCTCGACGATGTACCCCGTGTAGTACTTCACACCGATGTCGCCACCGTGCGCCGCCCACACCCACGCGCCGAACGCGAGGGGGATCGCGATGTAGAAGATCGACCAGCCGACAGCCTCCTTGAAGGAGACCTCGTGGGGCTTGCGGGTGACGATGAAGTCGAAGATCAGCAGGCCGATGACGGCGGCGATGGTGCCGATCCACAGGCCGGGGGTGGCGATGGAGTGCAGCGGGGCGTCGGCCGCGGCTGCCTCGAGGACGAGGGGGGACATGGGGCTCCTCAGGTACACGAAAGTCCTGAGGTCTCCTTCGCCGCTGGTGCGGCGCCCGCCCGGGAGGATCCACGAAGATCTCGTACTGACCGGAACGGGGCTTGAGAAGTACTCCCCTCGGTGGTCAAGAGTAAGGGATGACCGGTCGTCGCGCACCTCTCCACTCAGGTCGGTGTGTGAATCGGTTCATCGGTGCATCCCGCGTCGCGAATGGCGGGTTCTCGGCGGAGGGTTGCATTTCTTGTGTGGAGAGGTGCGCGCCGCGAGTCGTCAGAGCAGCGCGCGGAACGCCTCCGCCGCGCGCTCCGGCGCTCCCTCGCCGAGCGCGAGGAACAGGCTCGGCTCCGTGAGCTCGAGCTCGAGCACCACGGGCCCCTCGGCCGTGGGCAGCAGGTCCACGCGCACGTACGCGAGGTCGGGGTGACCCAGCGACGGCAGCGCCGCGATGATCCTGTCGGCGAGATCCCGCTCGGCCTCCGTCGCGGAGGTCGCCACCACCTTCTCGTCCGCGTACAGGCCGGTCTCCCACGACATGTCCCGTGACAGGATCGCCGCCTTGCGCGCGGCGTGCGAGAAGCGTCCCCCCAGGTAGACCAGCGCGGTCTCGCCGGCGGTGTCGACCTCGGCGAGGTACGGCTGGATCATCGCCACCTTGCCCTGCGCGTGCAGCGCGGCGACGTGGGCGAGGGCCGCGTCGGGCTCGCCGTCGAAAAGGCGTGCCCCGTTGGATCCCGCCCCGACCGACGGCTTCACCACCAGGTGCCCGTCCAGGGCGACCACCGCATCGTCCACCCCGTCGCCCGGCGCCACGAACGTGGTGGGCACGGTCGGGAAGCCCGCGGCGGCGAGGTCGCCCAGGTAGCGCTTGTCCGTGTTCCACTCGACGGTCGCGACGGGGTTGAGCAGGCGCGTGACGGACGATGCGGCGCGCGCCCACGCGAGGAAGTCGCCCAGGCGGTCGTGGTAGTTCCACGTGCTGCGCAGGATCGCCACGTCGTACGCCGACCAGTCGACGGAAGGGTCGTCCCACGCGACCAGGGCGGCCTCGGGCAGGTGCGGCAGCAGCAGGTCCTCGTCGGCGTCCGGGACGGACAGCTCGAGCGTGGTGACGATGGCGATGCGGGCGGTCATGCGGACAACCTAGCGTCCGGCGTGGACGGCGCCGCGCGCCCCGATCCGCGGATACCCTCGCGGTCAGGAGGTGGCGATGCCGCGCTGGGGTTCTGTGCTCGCCGCGACCGCTGGCGTGGTCGTGGGCGCCGGGCTGCTGTACGGCTCCTACCTCACCGTCGCGCCGCTCGTGGCGGACAGCGAGGCCGCCGCGGCGCCCACCGCATCGTCCACCCCGGCGGCCAGCCCCGAGCCCACGGCGACGTCCGACGCGCAGGCCACCGGCTGCGACTGGGCCGCCCTGGCGGGCCGCGACCGGCCGCCGTATCTCAAGGGCCGGGCGGACGGGATGCCGCGGGCGCGCGAGATGACCGACGCGACGTGGGAGTGCGTGGGCGACGGGTGGACGGTCGAGGTCCGCTCCGCGGGGGACGATGCCTGGGTCCCGGGCAGCGCCCAGGCCCTGTACCTGGTCGCGCCGGACGGCGACCTCCTCCACCTGTTCGACCTGCGCACCGACGTGGCCGTCGAGGTGCTCGAGGCCGACCTCGACGCGCGGCTCGCGTGGACCGCGAGGCACGGCGACCGTGCCCGGGTCCAGGTCGTGCAGGTGGGCCTCGACACCGGCGAGGTCGTGGACGGGTGGGGAGGCAACGCGATCCCCGCCGCGCAGGTCGCGAGGAACGGCACCGTGTGGGACGTCGCGCCCCTGGGCGCGTTCGCCGGCGGGGGCACGCTGTGGGGCGGGTACACGCCGGACGGGGACCTGCAGTCGCTTTTCGTGCGCGAGGACGGCGCGACGTTCGACGGCTTCTCTGCGCAGAAGCCCCTGGACAACCTCGTCGAGGACGGCGCGGTGAACCATCGCGGCGACCCCGGCGTCGAGACGTGGCTGAACCAGGACGGCACCCTCGCGGTGTTCCTCGCGCAGCGGCTCGACAAGGCCTCGAAGAACACAGGCTCGACCGGCGTCGGCACCTGGATCGTCGCGGACCTGGCGGCCGACGACTGGCGCGTCGAGACCGCGACCGTGCCGCGGTGGCTGTGCCGCCCGGCGCCCGGCACGTACGCGCCGGGCGCGTTCGACGACCCGGGCTCGCTACAGGCGGTATGCGCCAAGGGCGAGCGGGAGTCGGTGTTCAGGCTCGCCGTGGGCGGGGACCCGGTGAGGGTCGACAACTTCGGCCCGTGAGGATCCTTACGTTGCCCGAACCCGTGCTCGCCTAGGCTGTTCTGGCCGACCGCGCCCGCGGCGCGCCGGCCGGCTCGATGGTCGAAGGGAGGCCCGCGTGAGGGTGCTGGTGGTCGAGGACCACGCCGTCCTCGCGCGCGAGGTCGCGACCGGGCTGCGGCGCGTGGGCCTTGCCGTCGACGTCGCGCGGGACGGCGCGGAGGCCCTCGAGAAGGCGGCCGCGAGCGCGTACGACGTCGTGGTGCTCGACCGCGACCTGCCGCGCGTGTCGGGCGACGACGTGTGCCGCACCCTCACCGGGTCCGCCGAGCCGCCGCGCATCCTCATGCTCACGGCCGCGGGCAGGCTCGAGGACATCGTCGAGGGTCTCGGCCTCGGCGCGGACGACTACCTCGCGAAGCCGTTCGCGATGGCCGAGCTCGCCGCGCGCGTGCGCACGCTCGGCCGCCGCGCGGGCGCCGCGCCACGCCCGCACGTGCGGATCGGCGACCTCGAGATCCGGCCGGACGAGCACGTGGTGACGCGCGGGGATCGCGCGATCACGCTGTCGCCCAAGGAGTTCGGCGTGCTCGAGGTGCTCGCTGCTCAGCCGGGGCGCGTCGTCTCCTCCGAGACCCTGCTCGAGAAGGTGTGGGACGAGTACGCGGACCCGCTCACCAACGCGGTGCGCGTCACCATGGTGACCCTGCGGCGCAAGCTCGGCGAGCCCGCCATCATCGAGACGGTCAAGGGCGTCGGCTACGTGCTCCGCCGGGAGGGCGAGGGATGACCATCCGCGTCAAGCTGACGGCGCTGTTCGCGCTGCTGTTCGTGGTGCTGGCCGGGGTGCTGGTCACCACGGCGTACCTCTTCGTGGCGAGCGCCACCACACCGGAGGCGCAGCAGGCCGAGCGGCAGCAGCTGCTCGAGGAGACCCTCGAGGAGCAGGGGATCACGGAGCCAGGGACGCCCGACGGCGGGCCGATGCCCTCCGGACGGCCGGACGATGCGGTGGCCCAGGTCCTCGACCGCATCGCCGAGCAGGCGCGGCAGAACGTGCTGGACGACCTGCTCACGCGCTCCCTGGTCGCGTTCGCGTTCGCGGCGCTCGTCGCCGTGGGTCTCGCGTGGTGGCTCGCCGGCCGCGTGCTCCGCCCGATCGACGAGATCTCGCACGCCGCCTCCACCCTGTCGGAGCGCACGCTCGACCGGCGGCTCCCGGAGGACGGTCCGGACGACGAGTTCATGCGGCTGCGCCGCGCCTTCAACGGCATGCTCGCGCGCCTCGAGGCCGCGTTCGACGCGCGCCAGCGCTTCGCCGCGGACGCGTCGCACGAGCTGCGCACCCCTCTCGCCGTGCTGCGCGCCTCCGCCGACAACGTGCTGTCCTCGGCGCGCCCGTCGCGGCAGGCGACGGAGCTCGCGCGCGAGGTCGCACAGCAGGTGGGACGCGCGGACTCGCTCATGACCAGCCTGCTCACGCTCGCGCGCGCCGACGACGTGATCCACACGCGGGAGCCGCTCGACCTCGCGGACGTCGCCGCGGAGGTGGTGTCGGAGGCCTCCCCCCGTGCGACCGAGGCGTCCGTCGCGATCGACCTCGACCTCGCGGACGCGCCCGTGCTGGGGGACCCGGTGCTCGTGGAACGGCTGGTGGCGAACCTGGTCGACAACGCGCTGCGCTACAACAGCGGCGCCGACGGCTGGGTGCGATGCCGCGTGTGGAGCGCCCAGGGTCGGGCCTTCGTCGAGGTGTCGAACTCCGGACCGCGGCTGGCGTCCGCGGACATCCCCGCGCTGTTCGAGCGGTTCTCGCGCGGCGACCAGCGCTCCGAGGTCGCGGGCCACGGTCTCGGCCTGCCCATCGTGGCGCGCGTGGCGCAGGTCCACGGGGGCGTCGTCGACGCATGGCCGGGCGAGCAGGGCGGGCTGAGCGTGCGCGTGTCCCTGCCGGCCCGTCCGGACGGCGAGGCCTAGGGGCGCCCCGGCCGCGGCATCGTCCCTCCATCCGCCGGTTCCTCTGCGCGCTCGGCGCGCAGCGCGGTCCGCGTCACCATCGTGGTGCCCGACACCAGGTCGCTCAGCGACCGGCGGTCGCGGCGCGCGATGACCGTGAGCAGCTCGGCCACGAGCAGCGGAGGGAGCAGCGAGGGCACGATCCCCCAGGTGGCCCAGCGCACGGCCCACCGCGCGAGGATCCTCGCCGCCGGCGGGCGCGCGCCGTCGTCGACCGCGACGGGCGCGAGGTCGAGCAGCAGCTGACCCGGCGTGGTGCGGTCGCGCGTGAGCAGCGACGGCAGCAGCGCCATCGCGGCGCCGCTCGCGAGCCCGAGCAGGATCGCCGTCACCGGATTCTCGAGCGCGCCCCGTGCGTCCTCGATCGAGGCGCGGGCGGTCAGCACCGCGAGCAGCGCCGCCGAGGTCAGGAACGTGGCGGTGCCGACCAGGAGAAGGTCCACCAGGAGCGCCGCCGCGCGCCTCGTCACCCCCGGAGCGTCGAGGTCGGCCGCGGCGGCCGGGTTCGCGAACGCCGTCCGCGCCACCACGCGCGACAGCGCGAGGCCCACAGCGCCGCCCGCGGTGTTGAGTAGGAGGTCGTCCACGTCGAACTGGCGGTACGGGCACGGGAACAGCCCGAACACCGCGCTGCCCTGGGTGATCTCGACGAGCAGCGACGTCCCGGCGCTCGCGAGGACCACGACACGTCCACGCCACCGCGTCACCTGGTGCAGGAAGAAGCCGTAGGGAACGAACAGCACCACGTTGAGCGCCACCTGCAGGAACGCGAAGCCCGTGAGGGCGCCGATCAGGCCGGATCGCGCGAGGGCGTCGCCGATGGGTGCGATCGAGGCGAACGGCGTCAGCTGCCAGGTCGACACGAACGGCTCGCCGGTGCACGTGACCTGACCCGGGCGCGGCAGGGGGAACACGGTGAAGGCCGCGAGCGCGCTGGCGGCCCCGAGCAGGCCGATCGCGCTGAGCAGCGGCCAGGCGGGCAGCCGGCCGTAGCGGCGCACGGTGGCGCCCAGCGCCGGCAGCATCGCGAGGGGGAGGAGCGCGACCACGAGGACGGCGGTGATGAGCGTATCGACGTGGAGGTCGGGGCCCATGGGGTCAGCGTAGGGGGACGATGCGCCTGGTCGGGCGGGATATCCGGCGTCGGCGTCCCAGGGGGAGGGAGCGGGACGCCGACGCGCGGAAAGGGGTGCGGCTCGGGCGGCCAAGTCCCCGGATGGTCGCCCGAGCCACGATCTACCGGCCGGCTGCGATGCCGTGCCGAAAACCTTGTGTCTACGACGGTAGTCGGGCCGCGGGGCGATCCGAGGGGACCTAGGTCCTGTCGTTTCGCCTGCCGCGCGCGTGCCTACATGTGGGGCGGCGTCGGGGGCTGCTCGACGGCCTCCTCGCGCTCGGACGGCGGCGGGGCGTCGTCCAGCTGCGCGGCGTCGCCGCGCTCGGTGCTGCGCTTGAGCACGCCCGCGCTCGCGAGCACCAGGATCAGTGCGAGTCCGGCGCCCGCGGCGGACATCCCCAGTCCGGCGCGCGACCCGCTCGACTCGATGAGGCCGCCAGCGACCCAGGCGCCGAACGCCACGCCGACGCCCATGCCGATGCGCAGCCAGGCCATGCCCTCGGTGATCTGGTCGCGGCGGACCACGCGCTGCACCACGGTGTCCGCGTTGGTGAGCGTGGGCGCGATGGTGAGGCCCGCGAGCAGACCCAGTCCGGCCAGCCACCAGACGTTCGGCGCGAGAGCGAGCGCGCCGAAGCCGACGGTCATGAGCGCGGCCATGCCGACGGTGCGCTTCCATAGCGGCGCGCGCCAGTGGCGCGCGCCGTAGAGCAGGCCGCCGATGAGCGATCCGCCCGAGACGATCGCGATGACGATCCCCGACAGGGTCTGGCGTCCCGCCTCGTCGGCGAACGCGACCACGGAGATGTCGAACGCGCCGAACATCGCGCCGATGCCGAGCGATACGAATGCCACCGCGATCACCGCGCCGGGGAGGCGCAGGCCCAGCGACCCGGCCGTCCCTCCCTCGCGCGGCGCCGGCTCGGTGCCGGTCTGCGCGAGCAGGATGGTCATGCCGATCACCAGGCCCGCGAGGCACACCACCACGCCGAGCGGGGGCCACACGAGCGTCGCGAGGATGGTCGCGAGCGCGGGACCCGACACGAACAGCACCTCGTCGAGCGCTCCCTCCAGCGCGAAGGCGGTGTGGATGTCCCTGTCGGAGTGCAGCAGATGCGACCAGCGCGCGCGGGTGAGCGAGCCCAGCGGCCCCTGGATCGACGCGATCGCGACGGCGAGCCACAGCGCCCACTCGGGGCCCTGGTTCATCGCGATGAGGATCGCCGCGGTGGCGCCGAGCACGAAGACGAGCGTGAGCGGGATCATCGCCCTGCGCTGCCCGATCCGGTCGACGAGCCGTGCCGTGGGGACGGTCTGCGCGGCCCACACGAGGGTGCCCACCGCCGCCACCCGTCCGGCCATCGCGTAGCTGTCGTACTGCAGCTGGACCATGAGGATGACGGAGATGTTGAACATCGAGATGGGCAGGCGCGCCAGCAGGCCCGCGGCGGCGAACGCCTTCGCGCCGGGGTGGGCCAGGATCACGCGGTAGTTGTCGAGCACCAGGGAATGCTCTCACCTGCGAGGGGGCGTCGCGATTCCGCCACAAACCTCGCCAGATGTGACGGATGCGGTTAACGTGACAAAAGGTACTGGCGCGCTTCGGGGCGGGGTGCGCCGTTCACGTCGTCGGGGGAGGCCACGTGCGGGTGCGGAAGGCTCTGGCGGGATTCCTTGCTCTGATCCTGGCGGGCGTGGGTGTGGTGGTGGGTGCCACCGCCGCGTCCGCGGAGGACCCTGCCGTGCTCGGGATCACCAAGACCACGAGCCCGGAGGTGGTCTCGCCCGGCGACACCGTCCAGTTCACCATCAACGTCTCGTGCACGTACTCGGGCGCCAACCCCGCCGCCGGGTGCACCAACGCGACCATGACCGACGTCATCCCGGACGGGCTCACCCCGACCTCCGTGACGGCTACCTACCAGGGCTCCAACCCGCCGCAGCAGCAGTACGTCGGCGACATCACGGGTCAGGAGGTGTCGGTCGACTTCACCACGCCGCTCGCGGACCCCGCGGGGTCGGTCGGCATGCTGCAGGGCACCACCGCGGAGATCGTGATCACCTGCACCGTGGACGACCTGCCGTACGCGGCGGACGGGATCCCGCTCGTGAACGAGGCGGAGTTCTCGGCGACCAACCCCGAGACCGACGACGTGACGGACACCGCCACCGTGACCCCGGAGGTCCCGCTGGTCCTCACGTCCGACGTCGAGAAGTCGTTCACCCCGGCGTCGGCGCTCGCGGTCCCCGGCACGGAGACGGTCGCCTCGATCGTCGCGACGAACACGTCCGACGAGGGTGCCGATCAGATGGTCATCCAGGACCCGGCGGACCCGACCGCGTCGCCCAACCCCTTCGACTCTCTCCAGCTCACCTCGCTCGACATCAACTCCTTCCCGCCCAATGCCGACCAGGTGCAGATCGAGATCTACGAGGACGGCGCGTGGACCACCGTCGACGACCTCCCCGCCGACACGTCCGGCATCACCGGCATCCGGCTCACCTTCACCAGCTCGACAGGGGAGCTCATCGAGCCCGGCGCCGAGGCCGACATCGACCTCGGCTTCGAGCAGCGGGACCTCGGCGCGCTCGACCAGGACGTGGTCGTCGACAACACCGTGACGAACGAGGTCGAGCGGGACGACGTGGTGGGCCCGTCGGACGACGACGCCGCGTACACGATCTTGGGCAACATCCCCGATGTGAGCGCCGACAAGGACGTCACCCCTCTCTACGGTCCGCACGGCAGCGAGTTCAACGCCGAGCTCGTGGGCGAGAACACCTGGACCGACGACCTCGCCTCGCTGTCGCTCACGGAGCCCGCGGACGGCACGCCCGGCTTCGACGACTCGATGTCGTTCGAGGGCTTCGCCGAGCCGTTCGACTGGCCCGCGGGCGCGACGGGCGGCACCATCACGTACGAGTGCTCCGGCACCGACGCGGCGCCTCAGGACCTCGACGCGGCGCCCGCGCTGCCGCCCGGCCCGCCGGCCGGCTGCGACGTCACGCGGTTCACCATCGACTTCACGGGCACCATCCCCCCCGGCGCCACGGCCACCTTCAACGTCACGCTCGGCACCGACCCCGACGACCCGGCGCAGGCGACGCAGCACGACAACACCGTGGGCGTCACCGGCACGTCGCCCAGCGGGGCCACCGGCGACGACGAGGCCGACGACACCTTCTACACCTACCTCGCGGTGATCGACGCGCTGCAGAGCAAGGACATCGTCCCCGGCACCATCATCGGCAACGCGGGCGAGTGGATCGTCGCGACCCTGCCCGGCGGCACCGCGCCCGCGCCGGGAGGCCTGCCGCTTCCCGACGACTACTCGACCGTCCCGTCCCACGAGATCGTCATCCAGGACCCGCCCGCGACGAGCCTCGACGACGACACCCCGCTCGACAGCGACTTCTGGGACACGTTCTCGCCCACCGAGCTCGCGGACATCGCGATCCCGGCCGGCGCGACGCTCACCGTCAACTACTGGGACCCCGTCGCCGAGGAGTGGGTCCAGCTGCCCGGACCGGACTTCCCGATCGAGGGACCCACCACGTGGTCGTGGCCGGGGCCGTTCCCGGACGACGTGGGGGGCTTCCAGTTCATCTTCGAGTCCGAGCAGGGCTTCCCGCCGGGCACCACGCTGCAGCCGAACATCGTGCTCGAGCTCGACGAGGACGTGATCGGCACCGACCCCATCACGGTCGACAACTGCGCGAACACCGCCGCCACGGCGGACAACGCGGATCCCGACCTGTCCGAGCCCGGCTGCGACAGCATCACCATCCTCCCGATCGACCCCGACGGCGGCGGGGATGGTGCGGGCGGCACGGGGGAGTACGTCGACAAGGACATCCTCGAACCCACCATCAACGCCCGCACCGAGGACGAGGTCACCGCGCGGCTGCTGTGGTCCACGGGCGGCGTGTCCGGCATGGACTCGTTGACCCTCTCCGACGTCCCCGCGCCCAGCGCGGCGCCCGCGGACCTCGCGCAGTCCTTCTTCGACGCGTTCGACCTGGTCGCCATCGAGGCCATCACGCCCGCGACGGACCCCCTCATCCAGTGGGACGCCGTGGCGTCGGTCGAGCTGTACCGCGTGGGGGTGGGCTGGGTCGAGGCGGAGAACTCGCCGTGCCCCGGCGGCTGCGACGGCCAGCTGCCGCGCATCCCGCTCACCCCCGAGGAGCAGGCGGACACCATCGGCGTGCGGATCCAGTTCGTCGAGGGGTCCGCGCGCGCCGACTCGACGGACCCGACCGCGCCGCCCGTCGGCAGCGGCGTCGCGCGCTCCATCGACGACGAGCGACCCGTCGACCTCACGTTCCGGATCCGCGACGAGCGTCGCTCCGACGGGTCGCCCGTCACGGGACACTCCCTCTACAACGAGCCCCCGGACGAGGGCCTCATCCGGGACGACGTGAGCGCCACCGCGGAGGTGGGCGACGAGACGTTCGTCGACGACGGCTCGGACGTCATCGACATCCTCGACGTGCCGCTGGTGACGGACATCACCAAGGACTGGACGGGCGGACCCCTGGGCGACCCTCCGCTCGGCACCGACCCTGACGACTACCCCTCGGGTCGCGTGACCCTGACGGCGCTCAACCAGACCCAGGCCCGCATCGACAGCATGGTCGTGGCGGACCCGGGCGACACCGGACTCAACCCCTACGACTACTTCACGCTCACCGACATCGTGAGCATGCAGGTGCCCTCCGGCACCGAGTCGTGGACCGCCACGCTCGACGTCGACAGCGACGGCGACGGCGTCGCGGACACCACCACCGTGGTGACGTCCACCCCGGGCGACCCGCAGGACCCCGGCCCGCTGACCTCGCTCACGGCCGGCGAGCTCGAGGACGTGGTCGGCATCACCGTCGACTACGAGGGGCGCATCGATCCCAACGCGAGCGCGGTGATCGTGTTCGACCTCCAGCTCCGCGAGCTGAACCGCTCCGACGGTACGGACATCGAGCCTCCGTTCGGAGGGGAGATCGACGTCGCCAACGGCGCCGACGTCACCATCGACGACGCGGGCCGCGATCCCGAGCTCCAGCCGGACCCGATCACGGACGACGACGGCGCGGTCATCCAGATCGTCGACCTCGACCTCGATCTCACGGTCGACAAGCAGTTCGGTCCGCTGCCGGCCGGCAGCGAGTGGACCACCGACGGCTTCTCGCAGACCGAGCCCGACCAGAGCGAGTTCGGCATGCTGCTGTCCGTCACCCCGAGCGGCTCGGCGCGCACCGGCGAGATCGAGGTGCGCGACATCGATCCCACGTTCTGGAACGCCTACGAGTTCGTGCGCTTCGACGAGTCCTTCACCTTCACCGACCCGATCGACCAGGTGCAGGTCGACGTGCTCGTGGGCGGCGACTTCACCGACACCGGCAGCGACGTCGACCCCGGCACCCAGGTGTGGATCCCCGGCGAGCCGAGCGACTTCCCGACGCTGCCCGCGGAGATCACCGACCCGTCCGAGATCCAGGGCCTCAGGATCACCTACTCGCGCGCGGACGGCGACCAGTGGGAGAACTCGGAGATGCCCACGCAGGAGATCCCGATCGTGGTGCAGCGTCGCGACGAGCTCCTCACCGGCGGCGAGGTGCCCACGGACATGGCCGGGAACGAGCCCGCGCCCGGCGAGGTCGACCCCGGCCGGTCCACCAACACCATCGATGGCATCGCCCGGTCCTACCTCACGGACTCGAGCGGCGGGAACCCGCTGTTTACGGTGCAGGCCGAGGACGACACCGCCTCCGTTCTGTACGAGCACGCCACCACGGCGGTCGCGGTCGAGAAGAACCCGTCCGGCACCATCCCGCCGGGCGCCGTCACGGACTTCACGCTGACCATCACCAACACCGGTGACTGGCCGATCATCGACCCGGTCATCACGGACCGCCTCCCCACGGACGCCGACGGGCCGATGCTTCAGCTCGAGCCCGGCAACGACGACCCGTACGCCTACGACCTCGCGGGCGGCGCCCCCGATCCGGCGAACGGCCTGCCCATGCCCGAGGACTCTGCGGACGTCACGGAGACCGTCTCGGGCGACGGATCCGAGATCGTCTTCACATTCCCGCCCGGCACCGTGCTCGAGCCAGGCCAGACCTACACGATCACGGTCTCGCTCTACCCCCGCCCGGGTGTCGCGGCCGGCGTCGACATGACCAACAGCTTCGGCGTGGTCGGCGAGCGGCCCTTCGACGAGTGCGATGGCACGCTCGACGAGGACACCGGCGAGTGCATCGCCGACACCACGGTCGACCTCGCGATCGCGGGCGCCATCCGCTCCGGCAAGGTGGTGAAGGCCGACGAGGGCTCGCTGGGTGTCGAGCCCGTCTCCGACGACATCGACTGCACGCCGGGAGAGGACGGCTTCTACCCCGTCGGTTGCGTGCCCATCACCGCACCCGGCGAGACCGAGACGTGGCGCCTCCAGCTCCAGAACACCGGCACCGTCCCGCTCGACCGCCTGATCGCGATCGACCTGCTGCCGACGCCGGGAGACACCGGCGCGATCAACCCCGTGGACCGCCTGTCCGAGTGGACCCCGATCCTCGAGGACGCCGTGGTGGGCGCCGACGGCCCGCCCGGGACCCTGACCGTCTACGGCACCACCGACGCGGCACCGTGCACGGACGACCTCACGCCATCGACCCCGTGCCCCGCGGGCGCGTGGACCCCGATCGACGAGATCGCCGACCTCAGCACCGTGACCGCGCTCAAGTACGACGTCACGTTCGACGAGGGCTTCGCGCTCGAGCCCGGCGAGACGGTCACCGTGGACTTCCGGACCCGCACCCCCGCGCAGTCCGAGACCGCGGGTCCGGACACGATCGCCTGGAACACCGTGGCCACCGGCGCGGTGACGTCGGACGGCAACGAGCTGCTCCCGATCGAGGGCAACAAGGTCGGCGTCGCGCTCGCCACCGGACCGTTGGAGCTGCTCAAGCTGGTCGACGGCGACGGCGCGGCCTTCGCCCCCGACGAGGTCACCGTCACCGTCCAGTGCACCTCCGTCGGGGAGCTGGTCTACGACGAGGAGGTGACGCTCCCCGTCGGCGAGGTGGTCACCATCGAGGACCTGCCGTACGGCTCCGAGTGCACGGTGACGGAGACCGATGCCGGCCAGACGTCGCAGCTCCCGATCGGCTCGGCCGTGGTCGGCCGCCCCGACGAGACCCCGATCGGGCGGGTCACGGTCACGAACATCTACGACCTCGCGGGCCTCGACGTGACCAAGTCCGTCGACTCCGAGGCGGTCGACCAGGACGGCGAGCCCATCGTCTACGGCCGCTACTTCGTCTACGTGCGATGCGAGTTCCTGGGCGAGCAGGTGTGGGGCTCCGGCTACGGCCCGCTCATGCCCATGGTCGGCATCCTCGACGACGGCGACACGTTCTCCGTCGACGGCCTCCCCGCCGGAGCCGAGTGCACGGTGACCGAGCTGCTGCGCTCCGGCGCGGCCGACGTCACCCTGGACATCACCCCCGGCGGCGCCGCCACGACCGTCGTGGACGGCAACGTCGGCACCATCGAGCTCGCGCCCGACGGCGTGGGCGACGGCAACAGCGTGCTGGTCACCAACCGCTACGACGTCGGCAGCCTCGCCATCGACAAGGTGGTGACGGGTGCAGGCGCGGACATCATCGAGGAGACCTTCGAGTTCTCCGTCGAGTGCACGCTCACCGTCAACGGGCGTCAGGTGGTGACGTGGAACGGCGACGTCACCATCGACTACCCCGCCGAGGACTCGGTGACCATCGAGAACATCGCCTCGGGGTCCGTGTGCGTGGTGACGGAGACCGACGACGGCAACGCCGACACGGTCGACGTCCAGCCCGCCAACGGCGAGGACGGCTCCGCGACCGTGACCATCGGCGTCGACGACGAGGTCACGGTGACCGCGACCAACGGCTTCGACGTGGGCACGCTCGCGATCCGCAAGCGCATCACCGGCGCAGGTCACGACTTCGCGCCCGACGCGTTCGACGTCGCGGTGGTCTGCACTGTGGACGACGAGGTGGTGTTCGAGGGCGAGTACACGCTCGACCAGGGCAACGGCTACTCGGTGTCGATCACCGACGAGATCCCGTACGGCGCCGAGTGCGTGGTCACGGAGGAGGACGCCGGCCAGACCTCGTCCACCATCGTGCCCGGCACCGCGGTCATCGGCGAGGACCCCGAGGTGTTCGTCACCAACGTCTACGAGCTCGCGAGCCTCGACGTCACCAAGGCCGTCGACAGCGATGCGCTCGACGCGGATGGCGACGTGCCCGACTACGGCCCATTCACCGTGACCGTCGAGTGCACGTTCCTCGACGAGGCGGTCTACGGTGCGGGCTACGGTCCGGGTCAGCCGATGATCGGCCAGGTGTCGGCGGGCGAGACCTGGACCATCGACGGGCTGCCGGCCGGCGCCGAGTGCGTGGTCACCGAGGTGGACGATGCGGGCGCCGCCGACACGCTCGTGGTCGCCACCGCGGGGGACCTGTCCGCGACCACCTACAGCACCACGGGTCAGGTGGACCTGGTGCCGGGTGACGAGAACTCCGTGACGTTCACCAACCGCTTCGAGGCGGGCACGCTCGTGATCGAGAAGACGGTCACGGGTCCGGGCGCGGACGATCTGGGCGGCGGACCCTTCACCTTCTCCGTCCTGTGCACCCTCGAGCAGCCCGGCGGCGAGCTCGTCACCTGGGACGGCGACGTGGTGCTCGGCGGCGACCTGCCGCTCACCGCGACGATCGACACGATCGCGGCGGGCTCCGAGTGCGTGGTGACGGAGACGGACTCCGGAGGCGCGGACGACGTCCTGGTCCTGCCGGGCCGCGACGACCCTGAGAGCGCGACGGTCACCGTCGACGCGGGGGCCCAGGTCACCGTGACGGCGCGCAACTGGTTCGCCGCCCCGCCGTCGACCGGCGTGCTCGGCGAGACGGGCTTCGGCGGCTGGGCCGCGCTAGCGGCCGCCGGGGTCCTCGTGGTCGCCGGGGGAGTGCTCCTGCTGGTCCGCCGGCGGGGCTGACGCCTCCAACGTTCCCGGGCCGCCCGTGCCGGCGGCCCGGGGCGGCGGCAGCGTGGATCGATGACGGCGCCGGCGGTCCTGCAGCACGAGCGCCGTGGCGCCGCCGATCAGCACGACCGCGGCAAGGATCACCAGGCCCCAGCGCAGCAGCGGGCCCCAGTCGCGCTCGGTGGTCGCTCCGCCGACGATCCGGATCGAGTCGGATCCGAGCAGGTCGCTCAGCCCCAGGGCCACGGTGTGGCCCGTGATCTCGCCGCCGGTCGCCTCGCGCACCAGGCCCGGGAAGGTGAACGTCACCCCGACGTCGACCGCTCCCTCGACCAGCGCCAGCTGGTCCACGGGCACGCCCGCGCCGGCGAGGCCGCTCGCCGCGCCGGTCTCGATCTCGACCACGTACTCGTCGCCCTCGCGCGTCACCGTGGTGCCGCCGGTGAGCGGCGAGGCGCCCGCAGCATCGTCCACCGCGCCCAGGGGGACGTCCGCGACGGTGACCTCGACGCCCTCCCGGCCGTCCTCGTCCGCGTAGGGGATGACCTCGACGGAGCCGGGGCGCGCGTCCTCGAGCGGCTTCAGCCGCTCGCGCACCGCGTCGGGGTCGAGCAGCTCCTCGACGTCGAGCGCATCGGGGTCGACTCCCTCGGGCAGCTCGTCCCCCATGCTCGCCAGCTGCTGCTCGAGCGCCGTGCGCGCCTGCGGGGTCATCGCGATGACGGCGTGCTGGGTCAGGGTGTCGTCCTCGCCGAGCGTCGTGTCGGTCGAGACCCTCACGCATCCGGTGAGGGCGACCGCCGCGACCGCGAAGGCGGCCCCCAGCCCGCGCATCGTCCCTACCCCTCGAGGGCCTCCGCGACCACCTCGCGTGCCGCCGCCTGCACCTCGCCCAGGTGGGCCTGCGACACGAAGGACTCCGCGTAGATCTTGTAGACGTCCTCGGTGCCGGACGGACGCGCGGCGAACCAGGCGTCGTCGGTGGTGACCTTGAGGCCGCCGATCTTCGCGCCGTTCCCGGGTGCCGCCGTGAGCTTCGCGGTGATGGTCTGGCCGGCGAGCGTGGTCGCGGGCACCTTCTCGGGCGACAGGGCGCCCAGCTTGGCCTTCTCCTCCTTGCTGGCGGCGGCGTCGACGCGCGCGTACCAGCTCTCGCCCAGCCGGTCCACGAGCCCCGCGTGGAGCGCCGACGGCGATGCGCCGGTGGTGGCGATGATCTCGGAGGCCAGCAGCGACAGGATGAGGCCGTCCTTGTCGGTGGACCAGACGCGGCCGTCGCGGCGGAGGAACGAGGCGCCGGCGGACTCCTCGCCGCCGAACGCGATGTCGCCGCTGAGCAGGCCGGGCACGAACCACTTGAAGCCCACGGGCACCTCGACCACGGGGCGGCCGATGTCCCTGCCGACCCTGTCGATGAGGCTCGAGGACACCAGGGTCTTGCCGATGCGCGCGTTCGCCGGCCACTCGGGGCGTGCGCCGCCGTAGAGGTAGGCGATCGCGGCCGCCAGATAGTGGTTGGGGTTCATCAGCCCGCCGTCGCGGGTGACGATGCCGTGGCGGTCGGAGTCCGCGTCGTTGCCCGTGGCGACGTCGTAGGGGGCGTCCGCGCCCTCCATGAGGTGACGCAGGCTCGCCATCGCGTACGGGGACGAGCAGTCCATGCGGATCTTGCCGTCCCAATCGAGGGTCATGAAGCCCCACGCGGGGTCGACCTTGGGGTTGACCACGGTGAGGTCGAGCTTGAACTCCTCGCCGATCGCCCCCCAGTAGTCGACCGCGGCGCCGCCCAGCGGGTCCGCGCCGATCCGCACGCCCGCGCGGGCGATCGCGTCGAGGTCGATCACGCTCGGGAGGTGGTCGAGGTACAGGTCGAGGAAGTCGAAGCCCTGCGTGGTGTCCGCGGTCTGCGCCTTCTTGAGCTGGAAGCGGGGCACCTGCCTCCAGCCGCCCGCGAGGAGCTCGTTGGCGCGGCCCGCGATCCAGCTGGTCGCGTCCGTGTCCGCGGGGCCGCCGTGGGGCGGGTTGTACTTGAAGCCCCCGTCGCGGGGAGGGTTGTGGGAGGGCGTGATGACGATGCCGTCGGCGAGACCCTTTCCGGTGGTGCGCAGGCCCGTCTCCGAGACGGCGCCGTTCGCGACCAGGATGGCCAGGGAGATCGCGGGGGTGGGGGTGAAGCCGTCGCGCGCGTCGACGCGGACCTCGACCCCGGCCGCCGCCAGGACCTCGAGCGCGGTCTCCTGGGCGGGGCCGGACAGCGCGTGCGTGTCCTTGCCCATGAACAGCGGTCCGTCGACTCCCTGGTCGCGGCGGTACTCGACGATCGCGGCGGTGATCGCGACGATGTGCGCCTCGTTGAAGGCGGTGTCGAAGGCGCTGCCGCGGTGGCCGGACGTGCCGAACGCCACGCGCTGCGACGCGACGGTGGGGTCCGGCACCAGGTCGTAGTACGCCCCCAGCAGGGCGTCGACGTCGATGAGGTCCTCGGGAAGGGCTCGTGTGCCCGCGCGCTCGTGCATGAGGCCTACTCTTCCATGGCCCTCGGGCCGGTGCCAGGCCTCTTGGCCCGGTCAGAGGAGGGTAAAGGAATGGCAAGGGGTGGTACCAGGGCGGGTCACGTGTCGCTAGGCTGGTGGGCGTGTCACGAGCCGAGGGAAGCGAACCGAGGAAGGTTCCGGCGGACGCGCTCGCGCGCGCACGGGCCCGTCGCGCTCGCGGGCGGGGCAACGCCCCCCTGCCGGGGCCGTCGGTGGCCGCGCTCATCGTCGCCCATGACCAGGCGCGCCGCATCGCGGCGACCGTGCGGGCGGCGCTCGCGATCCCGGGCGTGGACCTGGTGCTCGTGGTCGACGACGGTTCGACCGACAACACCCAGGAGCTCGCGCGCCGGGCGGGCGCGGTGGTGGTCCGCCACTCGCACGTGCGCGGCCGCTCCGCGGCGGTGGAGACCGGCGCCTCCGTGATCGCCATGCGCGACGAACCCGGTCGCACGCCTCGCGCGATCCTTCTGCTCGACCCCAACCTTGGCCACTACGCGATCGGCGCGGCGCCGCTGGTCCCCGCCGTGCTCGAGGGCGTGTGCGACCTCGCGGTGGCGCTGACGGACGCGCAGGCCGTCGCTCCGGGCGTGCCGTCGAAGATTGCCCGCACCGCGGTCGAGCACGCGACCGGCTGGTCGCCGCGGCAGCCGCTGGGTCGCATCCGGTGCCTCACGCGTGAGGCGCTCGAGGCGGCGATGCCCCTCGCGCGCGGCAACGGGCTCGAGCCCGCCATGACGCTCGACGTGCTCCACGCGGGCCTCACCATCACCGAGGTCGAGTGCGACATCCGGCACAAGGGCCCGTCGATCGAGGATCGCACGCCCGTGGGACGGGCCAACCGGTACCGTGAGGTGCTGCTCGCGACCAGCGCGAGGCGCATCAAGGGCCGGGTCGCCACCGCCCGCACCGCCGTGGGGAACCGCCTGCGGCCGGAGCGGGACGACGCCCCGGAGATCGGGGAGGACGCGTGACGCTGCCGCGGTACGCCTACCTGGGACCGTCCGGCACCTTCACCGAGGCGGCCCTCTTCGCGATGGTCGATCCCGCGGAGGTCGAGCCGGTCCCCGCGGTGGACGTCCTGTCCGCGCTCGCGGCCGTCCGCGCGGGCGACGTCGACTTCGCGGTGGTGGCGATCGAGAACACCGTCGAGGGCGGCGTCACCGCGACGCTCGACACCCTCGCGACCGGCGACCCGCTGGTCATCCTGGGCGAGGTGGTGCTGCCGGTCTCGTTCGAGCTGGTCGCGCGCCCCGGCACGGCCATCGCGGACATCCGCGCCGTGTCCGCGCACTCTCATGGTCTCAACCAGTGCCGCCGCTGGCTGGCCGCGCACCTGCCGGGCGCCGCCCAGGTCTCCGCCTCCTCGAACGCCGCGGCCGCGGGGGAGCTGGCCGCGGGCGAGGCCGCCTTCGAGGCCGCCCTCGCGCCGCCCGGCCTGGCCGCGCGCCTGGGTCTCCAGGTGCTCGCCTCCGGCGTCGCGGACAACGCGCACGCGGCCACGCGGTTCGTGAAGGTGGGCCGTCCCGCCGCGGTGCCCGCGCCCACGGGCGCGGACAAGACCACGCTCGTGGTGCACCTGCCCGACGACCGCGCGGGCGCGCTCCTCGCGATGCTCGAGCAGTTCGCGGCCCGCGGGGTGAACCTGTCGCGCATCGAGAGCCGTCCCCGCTCGGACCGTCCCGGCGAGTACTCGTTCTCCATCGACGCGCTCGGCCACATCGCGGAGCCGCGCGTCGCCGAGGCGCTGCTGGGCCTCAAGCGCACCAACCCGGTGGTGGTGTTCCTCGGCTCGTACCCCGCGGCGTCCGGCTACCCGACGCCCGTCACCCCCGGCACGTCGGAGGAGGACTTCGCCGAGGCGCGCTCCTGGGTGCAGGGGCTGCGCTCCGGGCGCCACTAGGACGGGGCTGCCCCTCTTCTGAGTGCGCCGACGCCCCGGTGATCGCCCGGTGCAGAGAAGTCGCCGCCGATCTGCTCGCGCGTATCAGTGGAGCGCGGGGGACGGTCGCGGGGGACGATGCGGCGGCCGGCTCAGGCCTCCGGCGTCGCCTCCGTGTCGGGGCCGGCAGCGTCGGCCGGGTTCGCCGCGTCCTTGCCCGTCGCACCGGTCCCGCCCGTCGCGGGCACCCGCAGCACCAGCGCTCCCGGCTGAACCTCGGCGAGGATGCGGGTCGCACGCCCGAGCGCCTCGCCGTCGACCTGCACCTTCTGCGGCTCGGCGACCTTGATCTCCACGGTGGTGCCGCGGACGTGGTCGATGCGCGACGTCCGCCACACCCGCTGGTGCCAGGGCTCGCGGATCCCGGCCCCCTGCGCGACCACGGTGCCGAACAGCTCCGTCCAGCCCACGATCCCTCCGCGCGCGTCGAGCGTCGCGATGTCGATGCGGCCGTCGTCGAGGTTCGCGTCGGGGATCAGCTGGATGCCGGCGGGGAGGCGCCCGACGTTCGCGATGAGCACCGTGCGCATGCGGCTGGTCTGCGGTTCGCCGTCGTCGACGGTGATGCGCGCCTCCATGCGCTTGCCCAGGTGTCGCACGGCGGCGAAGAAGTAGGCGACCCAGCCGAGCTTGCGCTTGAGGTTGTCGTCCGCGCCCGCGACCATCTCCGCGTCGAGGCCGGCACCGGCGATCACCAGGAAGATGTGGCGCTCGCCCTCGCCCTCGCCGTCGGGGGTGCGCACCAGCTGGAGCCAGCCGACGTCCGCGGTCCGCTCGGCGCCGTCGAGCGCGGTGCGCAGCAGCGCCGCGGTGTCGCCCAGCGGCAGGTCGAGGTTGCGCGCGAAGAGGTTGCCGGTGCCCATCGGCATGATCGCCATCGGCACACCGGTGCCCGCCACCGCCTCGGCGACGGCGCGCACCGTGCCGTCCCCGCCGACCGCCACCACCAGATCCGCGCCCGCGTCGATCGCCTCGCGGGTGATGTCGCGGCCTGGGTCGTCGGGTGTGGTGTACAGCCACATGGGCTGCGGGAGGTAGCGGATCGCGCACGCGCGCAGCGCCTGCTCGCGCAGCTCCGCGACGCCGTCCTTGGTGGGGTTCGCGATGAACGCGACACGCTCGCGGGCGTCGGAGCGGGCGGTCGCCGCCCCGAGCTCCATGGTGGGCATCGGCTTGATGAGCAGCAGCCGCCGCCAGCGGCGCGGCACCGCGACCGGGTCGCGCTTGCCGATGTGCCGCGTGACGCTCACCACCAACGCGAGCCCGGCGACCGCGACCACGAGCGCTATCAGGGAGATCACGAGCGCGGGGGTCATGAGGAGAGCGTACGTCCGCCGTCGATAGACTGGCGGGCATGATCGACCTGAAGCTCCTGCGTGCCCAGCCCGACGTGGTGAGGGAGAGCCAGCGCTCCCGCGGCGACGACCCTTCCGTGGTGGACCAGGTGCTCGAGGCGGACGCCGCCAACCGCGCCGCCCTCAAGGACTTCGAGGTGGCGCGCGCCGAGCAGAAGGCGATCGGCAAGGACGTGGCGCGCGCGCAGGGCGAGGAGAAGCAGGCGCTGCTGGCCCGCACCAAGGACCTCTCGTCGCGCGTCAAGGAGCTGCAGGCGACGGCCGATGCCGCGTCCGCCCGCGCGGTCGAGCTCGCCCGGTCGCTGGGGAACCTCCCCGAGCCCGGCGTCCCCGCCGGCGGCGCCGACGACTTCGTGGTGCTGCGTCACGAGGGCACGGTGCGCGACCTCGCCGCCGAGGGCATCGCCGTCAAGGACCACCTCGAGATCGGCGAGGGGCTCAAGGCGATCGACATGGAGCGCGGAGCCAAGGTGTCGGGCGCGCGCTTCTACTTCCTCACCGGGATCGGCGCCCGGCTCGAGCTCGCGGTGCTCAACGCCGCGATGCAGACCGCTATCGACGCGGGCTTCTCGCCCATGATCACGCCCACCCTGGTGCGCCCCGAGGTCATGGCCGGCACCGGCTTCCTCGGCAAGCACGCGGACGAGATCTACCGTCTCGAGCGGGACGACCTCTACCTCACCGGCACCTCCGAGGTCGCTCTCGCCGGCTATCACACCGACGAGATCCTCGACCTCGAGGACGGACCGCTCCGCTACGCGGGGTGGAGCGCCTGCTATCGGCGCGAGGCGGGGTCCGCGGGTCGCGACACCCGCGGCATCATCCGCGTCCACCAGTTCCACAAGGTCGAGATGTTCGCGTACTGCCGTCCCGCGGACGCCGCGGCCGAGCACGCCCGCTTCCTCGAGATCGAGGAGCGGATGCTGCAGGCCCTCGAGCTTCCCTACCGCGTGATCGACACCGCGGCGGGCGACCTCGGCTCGAGCGCGGCCCGCAAGTTCGACTGCGAGGCGTGGCTGCCGTCGCAGGAGCGCTGGATGGAGGTCACCTCCACCTCGAACTGCACTACCTACCAGGCGCGTCGTCTCGCGATCCGCGAGCGCGGCGAGTCCGGCACGGAACCGGTCGCGACCGTCAACGGCACCATCGGCACCACGCGTTGGCTGGTCGCGCTGCTCGAGAACCACCAGCAGGCGGACGGCTCGGTGCGCGTGCCCGAGCTCCTGCGCCCGTACCTGGGCGGCCTCGAGGTGCTGGAGCCGGTGCGCTGACAACCCCCGTGCCCGTTCACCCGACCGTCACCTGCGCGTGGACGGCGGCGGCGCCGCGCCGTCGTAGGGTCGAGCCATGAACGATCGCGAGCTCCGCCCGCCGCTGTCCCCGGACCTGTGGCGGCTCGTGGGTCTCGACATCGACGGCACGCTCATGCACTGGGGCGGCGAGATCTCGCCCGCCGTGGTCGACGCGGTCGAGCGCGCGCGCATGTGCCGCAACCACGTCATCCTCGCCACGGGACGCAATATCCTCGGCATGATGCCCGTCGCGCAGCGCCTGGGCATCCGCCGCGGGTGGGCCGTGTGCTCCAACGGCGCGGTGACCGTGAGGCTCAACCCGGCCTCTCCCGGCGGGTACGACATCGTCGAGAAGGTGACGTTCAACCCCCGCGCGGCGCTGGAGCTGGTGCGTGACGAGCTCCCCGACGCCTTCTACGCGGTCGAGGACCTCGGCGTCGGGTTCCTGGTCAACCGCGAGTTCCCCGAGGGGGAGCTGGTGGGGCGCCAGCGCGTCGTCACCGACTTCGACGAGCTGTGCCACGACGAGGCGACCCGGGTGGTCATCCGCGCGCCCGGCGTCGACGTGAGCCATTTCGACGGGCTGGTCCACCGCATCGGCCTCAACGACGTCACCTACGCGGTCGGCTGGTCGGCGTGGCTCGACCTCACCCCGCCGGGCGTGTCGAAGGCCTCCGCGCTCGAGACGTTGCGCCGTCAGCTGGGCGTCTACCCCGATCACACCGTGGCGGTGGGCGATGGCAACAACGACATCGACATGCTCGAGTGGGCCGGCCACTCCGCGGCGATGGGCACCGCGCCCGCCCGGGTGAAGGAGGCCGCGACCGAGGTGGTCGGCTCGGTCGAGGAGGACGGCATCCTCACCGTGCTCGACCGCCTCATCGATCCCGACCGGCTCGCGGTCCTCTAGACCGTCAGCACGACCTTCCCGAACACCTCGCCCGACTCGAGGGCCCGGTGCGCGTCGCTCGCCCGCGCGAGCGGGAACGTCGCGTGGATCACCGGCCGGACCCGACGCGGGATCAGCGGCCACACCTCCTCGTGCACGCGTGCGACGATCGCGGCGCGCTCGACCAGCGGCCGCGCCCGCAGCGTGGTGCCCATCACGGTCGCCCGCTTCGCGACCAGCGCGCCCAGGTCGAGCTCGCCCCGCGCGCCCTTCTGCATGCCGATCACCACGAGGCGCCCGCCCGTGCGCAACGCTGCCACGTTCGCGCCCAGATACGCGGCGCCCACCACGTCCAGGATGACGTCGGCGCCGCCGAGCGCCGCGACCTCGTCCTGCCAGCCGCTGCGATGGTCGAGCGCGACGTCGGCGCCCAACGCCGCGCATCGTGCCGCGCGCTCCGCGCCGCCCGCCGTCGCGATGACCCGCATCCCGCGCGCCTTCGCGATCTGGATCGCGGCGGTGCCCACCCCGCCCGAGCCGCCGTGGACCAGCAGCGTCTCGCCCGCGCGTGCGCCGGCGGCGTCGAGGTTGGAGACCACGGTGCAGCACGCCTCGACGAGCGACGCCGCCTCGACGTCGAAGACGCCGTCCGGCACCGGCAGCAGCAGCGACGCGTCGACCACGGCACGCTCGGCGTACCCGCCGCCCGGGAGCAGGGCGCACACGCGGTCGCCGGGGTGCCAGGGGGACGATGCGGGGGTCGCCTCGAGCACGCCGGCTGCCTCGAGCCCGGGCCAGGCCGGCGCGCCCGCGGGGGCCGGATAGCGGCCCTGACGCTGCAGGATGTCGGCCCGGTTGACCCCGGCCGCTGTGATCCGCATCACAGCGTCATGCGCACCGACCGCCGGTAATGCCACATCTGCCAGGTGTAATACCTCCGGACCGCCCGGTGAGGTGACAAGAGTGGCTTTCATCACTTTCTCCGATTTCCCCCGTCATAGTGGGCCGCCCCTATCCTCTCAACACACGACGCCCACGGATGATGGCTCATGTTCCCCCAGGTGTGGCCGATAACCCGGGGGAGCGGCCGCTTGAATCCACGCACACAGGCGTCACGCCTATGCGGCGGCTCGGGAGGGGAAGGTCCATGCTTCAGAGGCTCGGCATTCGAGGAAAGCTCCTCGCCGTCGTCATGGTGCCCGTTCTCGTGCTCGCGGCCGCGGTCGCGTACATCAGCGTCACCGCGTCCCGGTCCTACACCAGCAGCTCCAACGCGGAGCGGCTCGTGGACACGCTGGGACAGGCGCGCGAGACGGAGGCCGACCTCCAGACGGAGCGCTCCGCCGCGCTCACCTACGTGCACCTGATCCAGGACACGAGCGCCAAGCTCGCGGCCGCGCAGGAGGAGGTCACGAGGCGCTGGACCACGCTCGCCGACAAGGTCGACCGCCTCGACTCGCCCTCCGCCGACTCGCTCCTGGACTTCACCGCTGACCAGCTCGGCGGCGCGGGTGCCGCGATGCTGCCCGACGCGCGTGCCGTGCAGATGGCGGCGCCCGAGACCGCGGGCGACTGGGTGGTCATGCCGACCGCGGACGAGGTCGCGGCCATGGACAAGGAGTACAGCGACGCGTCGCGTTCGCTCGACACCATGTCGAACCAGGCGCCCGAGGAGCTCGACCTCGCGCTCGAGTTCGCCGCCCTCTCCTACGCGATCCAGCAGGAGGCGGACTTCGCGCACGCCCTGTACTCGGACACCGCCGACTCCCGCGCGACCCTGGAGGCCACCTTCCCGGCGGTCGACACGGGGCTGGACGACATCGCCGCCGAGGCCGCCACCGTCGAGGCGACCGAGGACAACGCAGCCGCGCTCGCCTCCGTGGCGGCCGGCAGCGAGCTGCGCGACTCGCTCCCCGAGATCCGCGCGGGGGTCCGCTCCGCCGCCCTGTCGCCCTCCGCGATCCTCAAGTACTACACCTCGGTCGTCGACACGTTCGTCGACGCCACCGACGCGGTCGCCCTCGCGGTGCCCGACCGCAACGTCGTCGCGACGCTCCAGGCGTACGGTGCCATCGACCGCCTCATCGAGCGCGTGAAGTACGAGGGCGACGCGTTCGACCGCCTGATCCGCCAGGGCTCGTTCGTCACCGCCGAGGTGGCGAGCACCCGTACGCTCGTCGAGCGCACCCGCATCGCGCTCGAGGACGCCCAGGCGCGCGGCGCCGGCCTCAACCCGGCCATCGAGGTCCCCGACTTCGGAGCGTCCGCGACCTCCACCGGAACGTCCTTCACGACCATCCAGGGCTCCGTGCTCACCGGCCTCGACTCCGCGCTGGTGACGGCGCGCACGGCCGACTGGCCCGCCAAGGTCCAGATGGAGCTCGACCAGTACATCCCGCTGCGCGAGCAGGCGTGGGACCGCACCACCAGCGCGATCTCCGCGAACACGCGCAACGCGCTCTCCGCGACGTACCTCACCCTCGCGATCGGCATCGGCGCCGTCATCGGCTCGCTGCTCATCGCGTTCGCCATCTCCCGCCGGATCGTCAACCCGCTCCGCCGCCTCACCACCACCGCCGCCGCGGTGCGGGAGGAGCTGCCCCGCCTCGTGGAGCGCGTCGCGCAGCCCGGCGAGGACGTGGACGTGTCCGAGGTGCAGATCACCGTCGAGTCGCAGGACGAGGTGGGCCGCCTCGCGGAGGCGTTCAACGGCGTCAACGCGGCCACCATCGAGATCGCCCGCGAGCAGGCCGCCCTGCGTGGATCGATCTCCGAGATGTTCGTCAACGTCGCCCGCCGCGACCAGGTGCTCCTCAACCGCCAGCTCTCCAGCATCGACGAGATGGAGCGCAGCGAGGACGACCCGGACCGCCTCACCCGCCTGTTCGCGCTGGACCACCTGGCCACCCGGATGCGCCGCAACTCGGAGTCGCTGCTCGTGCTCGCGGGCATCGACACCGGACGTCGCCTGCGCCGCCCCATGCCGCTGTCGGACGTGGTGCGCACCGCATCGTCCGAGATCGAGCTCTACGAGCGCGTCGATCTCGACCTCGTGGTCGACCCCGCGATGCTCGGCCACCAGGCCCTCACCGCCGCGCACCTGTTCGCGGAGCTGCTCGAGAACGCGACCGTGTTCTCGGACCCCGGCTCGCGCGTGGTGGTTCGCACCGGGCGCACCGAGGAGGGCTTCACCGTCGAGGTGATCGACACCGGCATCGGCATGACCGACGCGGAGCTCGCCGAGGCGAACAGCCGTGTCCAGTCGTCCGCCGCGTCCGAGATCCTGGGCGCGCAGCGCCTGGGCCTGTTCGTGGTCGGGCGCATCGCCCGGCGCCTCGGTGCGCAGGTGGCGCTGTCCTCGCTCGAGGGCCGCGGCACCGTGGCGACCGTGCTGCTGCCCGCGGCGCTCTTCGAGGCCCCCGAGGCGGCGGCCCCCGCGGCCGTCGCGCCGATCGGCGAGGCGTACGCCCCGACCACGGTGGTCGAGGGCGCCAGCCTGAGCGGCCGCGCCGCCGAGGAGCCCGAGGCGGCTCCCGCCCCGGTCGCGGCGGCGGAGCCTCCGGTCGCCGTCCCCGCGCTCGATGCCGACGACGACTCGATCCCGATGCCCGTGGGCCTCGAGGCCCTCATCGCGGCGGACGCCGCGGCCGCGCCCGTGGTCGAGGAGGTCTCCGGACCCGAGCTCACGTCCGGCACCACCACGGCCGGCCTGCCCACGCGTCGCCGTCGCGCCGCCGAGACGCCGGCCGATGCCCCGGCCCAGCCGGAGCAGACGGGCGTGGGTCTCCCGGTGCGCGCCACCGCCGACCAGCTCGACGCGCTCGACGCGGAGGCATCGGCCTTCACCCCCGCGGTGTCTCCGGCGGAGATCGCGCCGCAGACGCCCGAGGAGCGTGCCTCCGTGTTCCGCGGATTCCGTTCCCGCCGCGACAACGAGCAGCCCGCCGAGTTCGAGCCGCTGCCCACCGTCGAGCCCCCGGTGATGGCCGAGGCTCTCGCGGACGAGCCCGAGGCCCCCGCGCTCCCGGCACGTGCCGCCGGAGGGGCGTTCGCGGCGTTCGACGCGTTCCGCCGCGCCACCGAGGCCGCCGCCGAGCAGCCGGCGCCGTCCGAGCAGTCGGCGCCGGTGGTCGAGCCCGTGCTCGAGCCCCTGGTCGAGGTCGTGCCCGCGTTCGCGCCCGCGATGGCCGAGGCCGTCGTAGAGCCCGAGCCCGAGCCCGAGCCCGAAGCGGTCACCGAGCCGGAGCCTGCGCTCCCGACGTTCTCCATGCCCAAGCTCGCGACCGGTGAGACCCCCGCGGTCGCCGTCGAGGAGCCGGCGCCCACCTCGCCGTTCGCGCGGTCGCCGTACGGCGCCGCGTTCGCCGGCGCGGAGTCTCCTGCGCTGACGCCGGCACCGCTGGCACGCCGTGAGCGCGCCGCCCGGGCGCCGGAGCCGGAGACCGCGCCGCAGCCTGAGCCGCAGATCGAGGTGGAGATCGACGCGCTGTCGATCCCGATGCTCGAGCCCGATGACGGCGCCATCGTCGAGGAGTCCGCTCCGGCCGCGGAGCAGGAGCCCGCCACGGCCGCCGCCCCCGCCCCGGTGATGCCGTGGGCGAGCGTCTCCGAGCCGCAGATCGAGGCGCCGGCGTCGTGGCCCCTGCCGGCCATCGAGGAGATCGAGCCCGTCGAGGCGGTCTCGCTCGCGGAGCTCGACGAGCCCGCGATGCCCGTCGCGACTCCCGCGGTCGAGACCGTCCGGGAGCTCGAGACGGCACCCGAGCCCGAGCCGGTCGCCGCACCTGTCGCCGATGCGCCGTGGCTCGACGCGGCCGCGTTCGCCGCGGCCGCCGCCGAGCACGAGCACGCCCGCGAGGCGGCGCTCACGGCCGAGGCGCAGGCGCCGGCACCCGCCGAGACTGCGCCGATGGGCGGACCGAGCATCGACGACATCATCGCGGAGGCGTCGGGACACGAGTCCGGACGCGAGGGCTTCTTCGGTCGCCTGTTCGGCCGTGGCCGTCGCGATGTTGAGCCCGCGGCGAAGCCGTTCACGCAGGAGGAGGCCCCCGCGTTCGCCCCGGCGGCCGCGGCCGCCGCGATCGAGCCCGAGACCCCGCCGCAGGCGTTCCAGCCGGCGGCGTTCGAGCCCGAGACCCAGCCCGAGCCGTTCCCGGTCGCATCGGAGCCCGCGGCCGTCGCCGAGCCCGAGCCCGTCGCGGAGCCCGCACCCGAGCCCGAGCCTGCTCGCGCATGGACGGCCTCGTTCGAGCCGGAGGCCTCGTCGGTGGACGCCGCCGCGGCACCGGCGGAGCCGTACACCCCCTGGAACGCGGCGTCGTTCCAGCCCGAGTGGCCGACCCCCGCGCCGGCGGCCGAGCCCGAGCCCGCACCCGCGGCGGCGCTCACGCCCGAGCAGCTCGCGGAGGCGCACGGCTGGGAGAGCGCGGGAGCGTCCGCGCTGGCAGCCGCCGGGGCCGAGTCCGTCGCGCAGTCCTACCAGCCCGTGCTCGACACCGAGAACTCGTCGGGTCGCGCCTGGGAGGACGACGTCGACCTCACGCGTGCCGCGTTCTCCGAGCTCAGCTCGCTGTCGGAGTCCCGTCCCCGCGTCGAGAAGACGAAGGCCGGGCTCCAGAAGCGTCGCCGCACGGAGGCCGCCCCGGTGGAGACCACGCCTCTCGAGGACGAGGTCACCCTCGCGCCCAAGGAGCGTGATGCCGAGGCCGTGCGCAGCCGCTTCAGCAGCTTCTACTCGGGCACCCAGCGTGCCCGGACGGACGCCGCCGAGCTCGACCTCCATTCGGCGCCGCAGCACGCGAACGAGTGACCACCATGACCGCCTCTGCAACCCCTCAGGCCCTCGGGCCCCGCACCACCCTCAAGGAGCACAAGTGACCGCCCTCAGCACCGAGGCCACCAATTTCGGGTGGCTCCTGGACAACTTCGTCGAGTCCGTGCCCGGCACGCGCCACACCCTCGTGGTGAGCGCGGACGGCCTGCTCATGGCGATGTCGAAGAACCTCGACCGCACCGAGGGTGACACCCTGGCCGCGATCGTCGCCGGCATGTCGAGCCTCACGCGCGGCGCGGCACGCCAGCTGCAGGCGGGCGAGGTGCGCCAGTCCATCGTCGAGATGGACGAGCTGTTCCTGTTCCTCATGAGCGTGTCCAACGGCTCGGTGCTCGCGGTCGCCGCGGACTCGACCTGCGACGTGGGCCTCGTGGGCTACGAGATGACGCTGCTCGTCTCGCGCTTCGAGAACGCCCTCACGCCGCAGCTCATCACCGAGATGCGTCAGAACCTCCCCACGGACGGCCAGACGCGGGTCTGACATGTCCGATGCCACGATGCCGCACGACGGCGAGGAGGAGGCGTACACCGTCAGGCCCTATGCGCTGACCGGTGGACGCGTGAGCGCCGCGAGCTCCGACCTGCCCATGGAGGCGCTGGTCGAGTCGACGGTCGACCCCCAGGCTTCCTCGGGCCTCACGCCCGAGAAGAAGAAGATCCTGCAGCTCGCTGCGGGTCAGTTCCAGTCCGTGGCCGAGCTCTCTGCCCACACCCGGCTTCCGCTGGGTGTGGTCCGGGTGCTGGTGACGGACCTTGCCGAAGTCAACTATCTGAAGATCCACGTAGGCGGCACGGCCGACGACGCGACCACGCACGATGCGTCCGGCGGCCTGTCCCTCAGTCTCCTGGAGAGTGTCCTCGATGGCATCGCAGCCCTCTAACGCGGCCGTCGCCGCGCCGGCGGCCACCACGGCGCCCACCGTCGTCAAGATCGTCATCGCGGGCGGCTTCGCCGTCGGCAAGACGACCTTCATCGGCTCGATCTCCGACATCGACCCGCTCAACACCGAGGCCGCGATGACCGAGCACTCGGTCGGCGTCGATGACGCGGGTGGCGTCACGGACCGCAAGACCACCACCACCGTCGCCATGGACTTCGGCCGCATCGCGCTGCCGGGCTCGCTGTGGCTCTACCTGTTCGGCACCCCCGGCCAGGACCGCTTCCTGTTCATGTGGGACGACCTGGTCCGCGGCGCGATCGGCGCCGTCGTCCTCGTCGACACCGAGCGCCTCGACCAGTGCTTCCCCGCGGTCGACTACTTCGAGGGCCGCGGCATCCCGTTCGTGGTGTGCGTCAACTGCTTCGACGGCGTCGCCCGCCACACCCTCGAGGACGTCCGCGAGGCCCTGGGCCTGTCGGACGACACCCCGATCATGTACACGGACGCCCGCGAGAAGGCCGCCACCAAGCAGGCGCTCATCTCCGTCGTCCAGCTCGCGATGCGTCGCATCCGCAACCGCTGAACCCAGCTGAGGCAGGCAGAGCCCCCGTGCGCGGGGGCTCTGCCATGTCCGGGGCGACCCGAGCATCGTCCCCCGTCCGGTGCGGGGCGCCCGCCCGAGGGCGGGCTACCCTTCTACCGTGATCTACGTCGACGGCACCGGGCTGTGCCGGTTCCTGCCCGGCGTGCGCTACTTCGACGAGTTCAACGACTTCGCCGTGCCCCGCATCCACGAGCTCGCGACCACGCAGCTCGGGTTCACCGAGCTGCGTCAGGCGGCGGAGCTGTACCCCCGCGAGCAGAAGGCCAAGGCCTTCGACGTGGTGGAGATGGTGCGCGGCTCGATCCCGGTCATCCGGTTCTCCGAGCACAACATGTCCGTGTCGACGCATGCGGTCGCGGTGCTGAAGCCGTTCGCCGCGCTGCACCTGGGTGCCGCCGTCGCGCACCCGCAGATCCACGCGATCCTCACCTACGACATCGAGCTCGCACGTGCCGCCGAGCTCTACGAGCTGCAGGTGCTGAGCCCCGGCCTCGCTCCGGGCTGGCACAATACAACCGGCGCGTGACCGGCTCCGGCCCGATCGCGTCAAGGAGAGTTGACCGAGCGGCCGAAGGTGACGGTCTTGAAAACCGTTGAGGCGTAACCCGTCTCCGTGGGTTCGAATCCCACACTCTCCGCCGCGTGGCGGATTTTGCTCCCGTCGCCGTGCGCCCGCTATCCTGGGCACCCTTGGAGACGTCGCATAGTCAGGTCTAGTGCGCGGTCCTGCTAAGACCGTGAGGGGCTTATACCCCCTCCGTGGGTTCAAATCCCACCGTCTCCGCTCTCGCGAAGGCCCCGGCGCTCACGCGTCGGGGCCTTTCTGCTGGGGACGATGCGGCGGCTACGCGGGCGTCGCGGCCTGCGGCACCCGGATGGGTCGGGCGGGTTCCAGCGGCTCGTGGAGGTAGCGGTCGAGGAAGCCGCGCAGGAGGCCCTCGACGTCGATGATGTCGCGCTCGAGGAGCCATTGGATCTGCAGCCCGTCGAGCAGCGCGATCGCCTGCGCCGCGACGTCCATGGGGTCGCACCGGCGCTTGAGCTCGCCCTCCTCCTCGAGCTCGCGCAGCGCGTCGACCAGGAGCCCGCGCAGCCACGCGTAGCGGGCGCGGAAGTACTCGTGGCCGGGGTGATCGGGGGAGGTCGCCGCCGTCGCGAGCGTCGAGAACAGCTCGAGGGTGCCGGGCGTCTCGGTGCCGAAGCGCGCGATGTCGATGAACGCCTGGAGCAGTCCGCGCCCGTCGCGCGGCGTGTCGGGCAGGAGGTCGATGCCCAGGTCGTCCCGCAGGCGCAGGGCGTCGATCAGCAGCTCGCGTTCGTCCGGGTAGGTCGCACGCAGGTCCTCGAGCGTGAGTCCCGCCGCATCTGCGACGCGGGCGGCCGAGCCGTCGCGCCAGCCGCTGTCGCGGATCTCGTCGAGGGCCGCGGCCGCGAGCGCGCGCTCGTCGAGCTCGAGCCGGAGGCGCCCCCCGGCCGGTCCTTGGATGCCCATGTCGTGCGTCATCGTCGCCTCCCGAACGCCGTCGTCCAGTCCTTCGACTGTAGCCCCGCGCGGACGGACGCCGCGCGCGGGGCGGGGAGGGCATCGTCCCCCGGCGAGGCAGGTCAGGAGGCGGGGACGCCCGCGCGGAACCAGGCGACCGTCTTCTCGAGCCCCTCGTCCAGCCCGGTGGACGCGCTCCAGCCCAGCACGGTCCGCGCCTTGGTGACGTCGAGGCGGCGCTGGCGCGGCGGACCGGTGCGGACGCCGCGGAACTGCGGCTCCCGAGCGACGCCGTCGTAGGCGAGGCTGGCGCGCTCGGCAACATCGCGGATCGAGTTGAGGGTCGAGTTGCCGAAGTTGAAGGCGCCGGGCTCGCCGCCGGACGCGAGGTGATCGGCGGCACTCATGTACGCGCGGGCCATGTCGCCCACGTAGAGGAAGTCGAGCCGCGTCGATCCGTCATCGCGGTCGCCGAAGTCGTAGCCGTCGCCGGCCGCGAGCTGCGACAGCGCGCGAGGCACCAGCCGTGACGCGTGGCGGTCTCCCGGTCCGTACGTGTTCATGAACCGGCACGAGGCGTGCGGGATCTTGAAGGTGTTGCCGTACCCGCGCACGATCATCTCCGCCGCCATCTTCGACGGCCCGTAGAGGTTGGTGGCGGGGCGCGGTTCGCGCGTCTCGGGGATGGGCTCGGGCTCGAAGCTGTCGCCGTAGTAGGCGCCGCTGGACGCGAAGACGAAGACGGGCTGGTTCTCGGCGGTGCGACACGCCTCGAGCACCTGCGTGGTGGCGCGGACGTTGTCGTCGACCACCGAGGCGGGCTTGCTCAGGCTGTTCATGATGATCGGGTCGGCGGCGAGGTGGAACACCACGTCGAACCGGTCGTGCGCGAATGCCTCAGCCAGAGTCTCGGGCTCGCGGAGATCACCCTGGATGAAGGTGATCGCGTCCTCGACGCCCATGTCCTCGAGAGGTTTGCTCTCGATCGGTTCGCGGTCGATCACCGTGACCCGCGACCCTCGTTCGACCAGCTCCGCCACCAGATGGCTGCCGCCGAATCCTGCGCCGCCCGTCACCAGGCACGTACGCCCCTGCCACATGTCGGTCATCTCCAGCCCCCCTCGAGATCCCCAGCGACCAGACATCGGGAGGGCGGTGCCGCCCCCTCGACACCCTGATCATGCCGCGCGACCCCGTCCCTTGTGAAGTGGTTTGCGTATATTTGTGCCATCGATCAGGGGTTTCGACCGTGCGTAGATGCCGGTGCGCCCGCGTGGTCAGCGGCACCCTGTGAACCCTGTATAGTTGTGTCTCGGCCCGCGAGGGTCACGCGCCCGTAGCTCAACGGATAGAGCATCTGACTACGGATCAGAAGGTTGGGGGTTCGAATCCCTCCGGGCGCGCCAGACATCAAGGCCGGACCCCATGGTCCGGCCTTCGTCGTATCCGGAGCGCGCGTGTCACCATGGACCGATGCGCGACCCGCAGCCGTCCGACCCGCAGCTCGCGGCGTCGCGGTACGAGGCCGAGCGCGCGGGCCGCGAGGGCGAGCCGGACACCGTCGACGTCGCGGGCCTCGCCGCGGATCACGAGCGACGGGAGCGCGAGAAGCTGCTCGCGGAGCGGCGTCGGCGCGATCGCGCGGACACCCAGCACCTGTGGGTCGAGCGCCAGATCCTCGACGCCCAGCGCCGCGGCGACTTCGACGACCTGCCGCTCGCCGGCAAGCCCATCCCAGGTCTCACCAGCGGCGACCCGGACTGGTGGACCAAGGCGCTGGTGGAGCGCGAGCAGCTGTCTGGGCTCGCGCCCGAATCGGTGCTCCTGCGGCGCGACGACGCCGCGCTGGACGCCCGCCTCGACGCGCTGTGGGCCGAGGCGGAGGTGCGTGAGGCGCTCGCGGAGTTCAACTCGCGCGGGATCACCGCGCGTGCCCGTCCGAGCGACGGGCCGCCCCTCATCACCCCGACGCGGGACGTCGAGGGCGAGGTGCGTCGTTGGCGCGCGCGGCGGGGCGCGAGCCCGACGTCACCCGATGGCCAACACCCCCGCTAGCGCCCTAAATTGCGCTAGCGTTCTGAGTATCAGTCCGGGCAGACGGTCCGGCTGCAGAAAGGCCCCGCGATGGACTTCTTCGCCAACTTCCTCAACATCCTGCTGTGGTCCCTGTGGTTCTTCATCTGGATCTCGTTCATCTTCCTTGTCATCCGGTTCGTGATCGACGTGTTCCGCGACAAGAGCATCGGCGTCTTCGCCAAGATCCTGTGGACCCTGCTGCTCGTGCTGCTGCCCGTCCTGGGCGCGCTCATCTACATCTTCGCCCGCGGCAAGGGCATGGCGGAGCGCGACGTGGCGGACGCCGAGGCGATGCGCGCCGCGCAGGTCGAGTACACCAAGGGCCTCATGAGCGAGGCCGGCCCGGCCGGCGAGATCAAGGCCGCCAAGGACCTGCTCGACTCGGGCGCGATCACGGCCGAGGAGTACGAGGCCATCAAGGCCAAGGCGCTCGCCTGATCGAAACCTCTCGCGGCGGCCTGGCCCTTCGGGGTCAGGCCGCCGTCGTGTGTCCGGCCTGATCCAGCACGGTGCGGCTGACGTTGTCCCCGTCGATCGCGACGATGGTCACGGCCTCGTCGCGGTCGGGCGGGAGCAGCCGCACCGTCACGGTGCCCGACGCCGTGGCCAGCGCGGTCGCCACCGCATCGTCCACCCGTGCCATGGCGTCGCCCGAGTCCAGCCCGGCGCCACGGTCGTCGAGGAGCGTCACGTCGACGCCGCGTGCGCGAGCCTCGGCGGCCGCGTCCAGCACGGCGGGAGTCGCGAGCGCGCGGCCCCGCACGCTGTCGCGCAGCCTCGCCTCCGCCTCGCGGATGCGTGCGCGCTCGGTGTCGTCGAGAGGCCCGCCGTCCGAGATCCGGCGCAGGAACGGCATGGTCGCGGTCGCCACCTCCGCGGCACGCTGCAGGCGCACCTGACGCCCGGCCTCGGCCGTGGCTGCCGCGGCGGCGGCGTCGACGGAGCGTTCCGTCAGCTCGTTGATCCGGTGCGCCGTGCGGCGCAGGCTGGTGACGAACAACGTGGCGACCACCAGGAGCCCGAGCTGCGTGTCGACCATCATGAGGCCGGTGAGCGCGGAGCGATCCGTGGTCGCGGTCCACACCATCGTGATCGCGGCCATCGCGCCCGCCGCCGCCCAGGCGAGGCCCGTCCGCCCGCGCAGGATGAGGAACCACAGCAGCCACGTGTTGGAGCCCAGGTGCCACGAGGCGCGTCCCGGCGAGCCCTCCGTGGGCAGGGTCCACGTGATCAGCAGCGTCGACGCGACCACCGCGCCGACCACCAGCAGCGAGTCGCGCATGGGGAAGGGATCCGGGTGAGGACGCGCGAGCAGGATGCCGGCCGCGCTCACGATCACGGCGGCGACGTAGGCGGGCCATCGCAAGCTCAGCGTGTGGATGGTCGAGATGGTGAAGACCACGTTCGTGACGATGAACACGCCCAGGATCAGGCTCGCGCCCTCGGAGCTGAGCGCGAGCAGACGGCTCACGTCCACGGTGCGCGACGCCTGCGGCGGGGACGGATGACCGAGGCTCATGCGCGGCTCCACGACAGCACGACGGTGGTGCCGACGCCGGGCGTCGAGGAGACCTCTGCATCGCCGCCCGCGACCGTGCGCATCCGCTCGAGGATCGACACCCGGATGCCGAGCCTGCGCTGCGACACGCGGCTCGCGGAGAAGCCCTGGCCTTGGTCGGCGACCACCACGCGGGCCGAGTCGTCGTCGACGTCGCACTCGACGCGGGGGTCGCTGTCGGGACCGCCGTGGCCGAGCGCGTTGCGGAGCGCCTCCGCGGTCGCCTCCGCGAATGCCGCCACCACCCCGGCGGGCAGCGGCGCCTCGCCGTCGACGGCGTAGCGGACGGGGATCGCGGCATCGACGGTGGCGGCGGTGGAACGGACCACGGCGACGAACTCCTCGGGGTCGTAGTCGCGGGTCTCGGTCCGGCCGCTCACCAGCGACTCGACGCTGCCGATCGCGTGGCGGGCCTGGTCCGCGAGCGAGTCGGGCGGCGACGGGCGCGACGCCGCGAGCAGCACAGACATCACGTCGTCGTGGACGATCGCGTTGATGCGCGACTGCTCCGCCTCGCGCGTGCGCCGGCTCGCCTCGAGGGCGGCCTGCTCGCGAGCGTGGGCCGCGGCGGTGTCCTGACGGTCGCCGGCCGCGATCATCGCGATGGACACACCGCACAGGATCAGGCAGTAGATGATCGCGCCCAGGCCGTCGAGCGTCGCCTCGAGGGCCGCGTCGTCGCGGACCTGCATCTGGGTGACCGCGACCACGGGGCCCTGCACCAGGGGGTAGACCCAGCCCATGATCCGCGGCCACGCGATGGCCGCCGCGGTGGCGTGGATCGCGTTGATGCCCTGCGTCCACGGCGTGCCGTCGTCCGCGAGCAACGGTTCCTTCATCATGAGCGGCCACGCGACCTGGATCGCCATGAACACCAGCGAGGTGACGCCCGCGATGAGCAGCAGGGGGCGGATCGGGAGCACACGGGACAGCACCGTGTACAACGCGGGGATCACCACGCCCACCACCACCGTCACGACGCCGAGCGGCGGGTACAGCTGGTCGATCTGCACGAGGAACCCGCTCGCACCGCCCGCGAGCAGCGTGCCGAACACGAGGGCGCCGATGCCGACGGCGAGCAGCAGGGTGCGCTGGATGCGCTCGCGCGCGGGCCGCGCCGCTGCGTTCACCGAGCGTCCACGGTCACTGCGGTCCCTCGAGCAGCCCGTCCTCGAGCGCACGCTTGTACAGGTCGACCCGGGACTGCGCGGGCCTTCCCGCGTCCGCGTACTTGCGACGGATGCGGCTCACGTAGTCCGCCACCGTCTCGCGGGACACCCCGAGGTGGCGGGCCACCGAGTACGCGGTGAGGCCCGAGGCGTAGAGCGAGAGGATCTCGCGCTCGCGCGCGCTCAGCCGTGCATCCGCGAGCGCGTCATCCGAGTCGATCGCAGCCGCCCAGTCGGTGCCGAAGACCTCCTGCCCGGCGGCCGCGGTGCGGATCGCCTCGAGCAGCACGTCGGGCTCCGAGGACTTGCGGATGAGCCCGAGCGCCCCGGCCCGCGCGGCGGACTGGATGAGCCGGCGGTCCTCGCCGCCGGTGTAGATGAGCACGTGCGAACCCATCTCGTGCACGGCGGCGATGTTCGCCTCGGGCGTGGAGCCGTCGGCGAGCCGCAGATCCAGGACCACCAGGTCCAGCGTGCGCCCGAGCCCGGGCAGCGCGTCCACGCTCTCGACGAGCCCGGCGAGCTCGAGATCCTGCGCGCCCTCGATGAGGTCGCGGAAGCCGAGCGAGATGAGAGCGTGATCCTCGACCAGGGCGATGACCCGGTGCTCCTTCGCGGCGGTCATGGCGTCCCCCCTTCCATCAGACCGAATCGTAGTCCACACGAGGGTGAATGGCCTGGCATTGAACGACATGGGCGGGGGTGCCCCCATAAATGGGGGCTTGCTGGCATGCACGGGTCACGGGAGGCTCATCTCGAGGTTCACGCGGGAGGTGGAGAGGGGTTCGAGTAGTGAGCTGGTCGACCGAGTCCTTGGCTCTCGTCGTCACGGGGGGAATGCTCGCACTCGTCGTCATCGCCTCTCTCCACTCTCGCGTGGCCCTGAGCGCCGGCTCGAGGATCATCTTCCTCGTCGGCGCCGTCACCTTCATCGCCTTCGCCTTCCTGGCCGAGTACGCGCTGGACATGACCGTGCCGCCCGTGGTGCTCATCCTTCCGCTGGTGCCGATCGCGATCATCGTCGTGATCGTCCGTCGCCTCATCCGCGATTCCCATGAGCCCGCCGTCGAGTCCCGTCCGCTCCCCGCGGCGACCGTGACGCGGATCCCGGCGCCGTTCACCGTCGGCGGCGAGGGCGCGGAGCGCCTGCTCGCGGCGAGCCCCTACGCGACCGCGAACGAGCTGTCCGAGCTCGCGTACACGCACCCCGAGCTGCGGCCCGCGATCGCCGCGAACCCTTCCGCGCCGTCGAGCCTGCTCCAGTGGCTGATCGAGCAGGGCGAGCCCGCGGTGCTCGCCGCGATCTCCGCCCGCGGCCGCCTCCTCGGCTGAACCCCGGGACGCGCGCGGTCGCGTCCCGCCGCACCGGTCCCGCCGTACCGGCGCCGTCGCGCGACGCGGTACCGTCGCAGCCATGTCCCGCCTGCTCGCGCTGTCCGCCGCCGCGCTCCTCCTGGCCGGGTGCGCCGCGGGTGACTCGCGACCCCTCGCGGTGGGCGACTGCCTCACCATCTCCGGAGTCGGCGACTCCGTGCGCGATGTCCCTGTGGTCGCGTGCGACGGTCCCCACGAGGCGGAGGTGTATGCGACCTTCGACGTCACCGCCGACCAGTTCGACGAGGACGCGATCATCGCCGACGTCGAGGCCGAGTGCGTGGACCGCTTCGACGCCTACGTGGGCGAGCCGTATCGCACGTCCTCGCTCGACATCTTCTACACGTACCCGCTCGAGGACGTGTGGGCGGACGGTGGCCGCGGGGCCGTGTGCGCGGCGTTCGCGCCCGATCCGGAGTCCGGGGTCCCGGTGGTGTTCGAGGGGACGCTGGCCGGGTAGGAGCGGTTCAGTCCGCGATCTCGACCACCACGGGCACGTGGTCGGAGGCGCCCTTGCCCTTGCGCTCGTCGCGCACGATCGTCGCGCCGGTCACGCGATCCGCCAGCGGCTGGGACGCGTACACGAAGTCGATGCGCATGCCCTCGCCCTTGGGGAACCTCAGGGCCTTGTAGTCCCAGAACGTGTAGGTGCGCTCGGCGGGGATGAACCTCCGCGACAGCTCGGCGTATCCGGCGTCCTCGAACGCGTGGAACGCGGCGCGTGCCTCGGGCGTCACGTGGGTGACGGCCTCGGAGTCCTCCTCCGACCAGATGTCGGTGGGGAGCGGCGCGACGTTGAAGTCGCCCACCAGCGCCGTCGGCGCGTCGGCCCACGTCGCGGCCGCGTCGCGGAGGCGGGCCAGGAAGTCGAGCTTGTACGCGTAGTGCGGGTCCTCGAGGCCACGGCCGTTGGGCACGTAGAGGCTCCACACGCGCACGCCGCCCGCGGTCGCGCCGATCGCGCGCGCCTCGACCACCGGGTCGCCCGTCTTCGCGAAACCGGGCTGCGCGGGGAAGGACGTCTCGACATCCGTCAGCCCCACGCGCGACGCGATCGCGACGCCGTTCCACTGGTTCAGGCCGTGGATCGCGAGGTCGTAGCCCGCCGCCTCGAACGCCTCGCGCGGGAACTGCTCGGGCTTGCACTTGATCTCCTGCATCGCGAGCACGTCCGTCTGGGACCGCTCGAGCCAGTCGACCACGCGGTCGACGCGGGCGCGGATGGAGTTCACGTTCCAGGTGGCGAGGCGCATGGTCACCAAACTACCGGGGGACGATGCCCGGGTAGCCTCGTCGCATGGCCATCGCTTTGGTGACGGGAGCCTCCGCGGGGCTCGGCGAGGAGTTCGCGTGGCAGCTCGCCACCGCGGGCCACGACGTGGTGCTGGTGGCGCGCTCGCGCGACCGCCTCAGCGAGGTCGCCCACCTCCTCGAAGGGGCCACCGGCCGCACCGCCGAGATCCTGCCCGCCGACCTCACCACGGAGAAGGGCCGCACCGCGGTCGCGGCGCGCCTCCAGGCGCACGAGCACCCGGTCAGCCTGCTGGTCAACAACGCGGGCTTCGGCATCGGCGAGCGCTTCGCGGAGTCGAGCTGGCGGCATGAGAAGGCGCTGCTCGACATCCACGTCACCGCGCCGCTGCGGCTGACCCACGCCGCCGTCCCCGGCATGGTGGCGCGCGGGCACGGCGCGATCCTCAACGTCGCGTCCGTGGCGGCGCACCTGGGCAACACCACGTATGCCGCGCACAAGCGCTGGGCCGTCGAGTTCACTCAGGCGCTCGCGGGCCAGCTCGCGGGGACGGGCGTCACCGCCACCGCGGTCCTCCCCGGCCTGGTGCGCACCCGTTTCCACGACTCGGACGCGCTGTCCCACATGCGGCGCGAGTTCCCCGAGCCGGTGTGGCTCGACCCCGAGCCGGTGGTCGCCTCCGCGCTCGCGGCGGTGAGGCGCGGGCAGACGGTGGTGACCCCGTCGCTCGGCTACGCGCTCGCCGGCGCTGCGTTGCGTGCCGTTCCCAAGCGCCTCACGCGCGGCCGCCGCAGCCAGCAGGCCGACTGAACCGGCGCATCGTCCCCCGATAGGCTGGGCGCCATGACCACCGGCACCCCGCGCGAGCAGCTGCGCGACCTCATCAAGGACCTCGCCGTCGTGCACGGCCGCATCACCCTCGCGTCGGGCAAGGAGGCGGACTACTACGTCGACCTTCGCCGCATCACGCTGCACCACCGTGCGGCCCCGCTCGTGGGCCACGTGCTGCTCGACGCGCTCGAGGAGGCGGGCTTCGGTCCCGCCGACGTCGACGCGGTCGGCGGGCTCACGCTCGGCGCGGACCCCGTCGCGACCGCGCTCATGCACGCCGCGGCGTCGCGCGGGCTGGACCTCGACGCGTTCGTGGTGCGCAAGGAGAACAAGGCGCACGGGCTGCAGCGCCGCATCGAGGGCCCCGATGTCGCCGGCCGCAAGGTCGTCGCCGTCGAGGACACGTCCACCACGGGCGGCTCGGTGCTCACCGCGGTGAGCGCGCTCAAGGAGGCCGGCGCGGACGTGGTCGCGGTCGCGGTGATCGTCGACCGCAACACGGGCGCGCGCGAGGTCATCGAGGAGGAGGGCCTGCCCTACCTCTACCTCTACGGCCTCGAGGACCTCGGCCTGGGCTGAGCCCGGACCCTTCACGCGAGCGGCGGCCCTCGCTAGGGTGGCCGCCATGCGAGGGATCACCGCGATGCGCGTGGGCACCGGCGCGCTCGCGGGCCTGGGCGTGATCGCCTACGTGGTGGGCGGTCGCGCCGCCTTCGTGGTGCTGGCCTTCGCCGGCGTCGCTGTTCTCGCGCTCGTTGCGTGGGAGGCGTACGACACGTTCCGGCATCGCGACGCCGCCGCCCGCTTCGCGCTCGAGCACGGCTGGGAGCTCCTGCCGCGCACGGCCGCGTACTCGATGCGGTTCTCGGGTCAGCCGTTCGACCTGAACGGCTCGAGCGTGCGGCAGGAGGACGTGCTGCGCGGCACGTACGGCGGCATGCGCTGCGCCACGTTCACCCACGTGGTCGAGCAGCAGTCCGACGGGCAGCGGTCCTCCGCCCAGGTGTTCCAGGTCACCCTCGCGGAGCTGCCGGTGCGGCTGCCGCGTCTCGACATCGTGCCCGAGCATGTGGGCCACCATCTCGCTCAGGCGCTCGGCGGCACGGACATCGAGGTCGAGTCGCACGCGTTCAACGCGCGCTGGCGCGTGATCACCCGCGACCTCAAGTACGGGCACGACGTGATCGACCCGCGCATGATCGAGCGCCTGCTCGCCCCCGACGTGCAGGGGCGGTCGCTGCGCATCGACGGCGGCGCCGTCCTCCTGTGGTCGCCTGGCCGGGAGGGCGTCGACACGCTCAGCAGGCGCCTCGACGTGGTCGCGGGCGTCGCGCGGCGCATCCCCGCCCATGTGATCCGCCGCTTCCAGGACGCCGGGGCCGCCGTGGCCGATCCCGACGCACCGCTCGTGGGTCCCGCGTGGGCCACCACGCCGGGCGTGCTCAACTCGCGCCGCTACACCGGGATCGGCGCGGACGAGGCGCAGCAATGGTCGCCTCAGGAGCCGCCGGCCGACCCGGAGGTGCCCCGCGCGTGACCCTGTCCGCCCGCGTCCCGCCCCGCTAGAGTCGCCACAGACGTCAGGAGAGACACATGGAATGGTTCTTCATCGCGCTCGCGGTGGTGCTCGTCATCATCGTCATCTGGGCGATCGCGGCCTACAACGGCCTGGTTCGGCTGCGCAACCTGGTCCAGGAGGCATGGCGCCAGATCGACGTCGAGCTGCAGCGTCGGCACGACCTCATCCCCAACCTCGTCGAGACCGTCAAGGGTTACGCGAAGCATGAGGCGAGCACGCTCGAGGCCGTGACGCAGGCGCGCACCATCGCCGCCGCGCCCGGATCCTCGCCCGCGGAGCAGGCCGCGCAGGAGAACGTCCTCACGCAGGCGCTCGGACGCCTGTTCGCGGTGGCGGAGGCGTACCCCGACCTCAAGGCGAACCAGAACTTCATGCAGCTCCAGCAGGAGCTCACCAACACCGAGGACCGCATCGCCGCGGGCCGCCGCTTCTACAACGCGAACGTGCGCAGCCTCAACACGCGCATCGAGACGTTCCCCACGGTGATCATCGCGAACATGTTCGGCTTCCACCGCGAGGAGTACTTCGAGACGGAGGACGCGGCGCGCCAGGCGCCGAACGTCCAGTTCTGACCTCGTGTTCTTCTACGGCGACGGGCCCGTCTCGACGCTGCTGACCTTCCTGTGCGGTGCGGCGTTCATCGCGGCGGTCGTGTGGGGCGGGATCAGGTACTACCAGGCCGAGCAGAGGCGGCTCGCGCAGCTACGTGCCTGGATCGCGTCCCGCGGATGGACCTGGGTCGAGCGGGACGATGCGCTGGCGGAGCGGCTCTCGACGCGCCCGTTCGGCATGGGGGACCAGCGGGAGGCTCGCGAGATCATCACGGGTGCGCGTGACGGGCGGCCGTTCCAGGCGTTCCGCTACGTCGTCGTCGAGCACTCGCGCGATTCCAAGGGCAACCGGCGCACCACCCGCGACGACTACCAGGTGGTCTGGATCCCCTTAGCGGCGAGCCTTCCGCCGCTGCGCTTCGCGCCCGACGATGCCGTCCAGCGGGTCCTCACGCGGCTCGGATGGGGCGACGTCGACACCGAGTCGCACGAGTTCAACCAGCGGTGGCGCGTGAGCGCGCGTGACGACGCGTACGCGCACGCCGTGCTCGCGCCCCACGTGATCGAGCAGCTGCTACGGCCCGGGTGGACTGGAGCGACGCTCGTCATCGAGGGGAGCCTCGCCGCCGTGGTGAGGCGTGGACGCCCGGACCTGTCGCGGCTCGATGCGGAGCTCGACCGTCTCGAGACGTTCGTCGGGGACATCCCGCCGTTCGTGCTGGCCGACTACGGCAGCTGAGGGTCGCACGCCTCGGCGACCACCGCATCGTCCCCCTGCGCGCCCGCGGCGCGCCCGTCGCGCCGGTGCCTCCACCACTCGATCACGATCGGCAGCACCGAGATGCCCACGATCACGATGGCCGCGAGCTCGAGGTTGTCCTTGATGACGTCGAAGCTGCCGAGCCAGTAGCCCAGCAGGGTGAAGCCGACGCCCCACGCGAACGCGCCGATCGCGTTGTAGCGGACGAAGTGCGAGTACGGCATCCGGCCGATCCCGGCGGCGACCGGGATGTAGGTGCGCACGAAGGGCACGAACCTCCCGAGCACCAGCGCGCGGCCGCCGTACCGTTCGAAGAACGCGTGCGTCTTGGTGATGTGCTCCTGCTTGAACCAGCGCGAGTCGGGCCGGTTGAAGATCGCGGGTCCCGCTTTGCGCCCGATCGCGTAGCCGAGCTGGTCGCCCGCGAAGGCCGCGAGGAACAGCACCAGGCAGGCGGCCCACAGCGGGATGTCGAGCGCTCCGGTACCCACGAACAGCCCCACCGTGAACAGGAGCGAGTCGCCGGGGAGGATGGGGAACAGCAACCCGGTCTCGACGATCACGACCACGCACACGGCGGCGACGGCCCACACGCCCCAGCGGGAGATGAAGCCCTCGATCATGGTCTCGGGGTCGAGCCAGTCGGGGCCGAGCGTGTGCACGGTGGCGGGGAGCGTCGCGGCGAGAGCGGTCAGGGTCACGGGGACACTGTAGGCGCACGGTCCTGGGAGTCGGCTGGGAGGATGGCGGCATGACCGTCACGCTCGGCACCCCGCTCACGCCCACCGCCACCCGCGCGCTCCTGCTGGGCGCCGGCGAGCTCGGCAAGGAGGTCGCGATCGAGCTCACGCGCCTCGGGGTCGAGGTGATCGCCGTCGACCGGTACCCCGACGCGCCCGCGATGCAGGTTGCGCACCGTGCACACGTGATCGACATGCTCGACCCGGAGGCGCTGCGCACGCTGCTGGCCGCCGAGCGCCCGCACCTGGTGATCCCCGAGATCGAGGCGATCGCCACGGCCGTGCTTGCGGAGGTCGAGGAGGCCGGGCTCGCGACGGTGATCCCCACCGCCCGGGCCACCATCCTCACGATGGACCGGGAGGGCATCCGCCGGCTCGCCGCGGAGGAGTTGGGCCTGCCCACGTCGCCCTACCGGTTCGTCGACACGCGCGACGGGCTCGCCGCCGCGGTTGCCGAGCTGGGCACGCCGTGCGTGGTGAAGCCCGTGATGTCGTCCTCGGGCAAAGGCCAGTCCGTGGTGCGCTCGGAGGCCGACGTGGACGCCGCGTGGACGTACGCGGTCGAGGGCGGGCGCGCCGGGGGGACGCGGGTGATCGTCGAGGGATTCGTCGACTTCGACTACGAGATCACGCAGCTCACCGTCCGCCACGCGGGAGGCGTCACGTTCCTCGACCCGGTGGGGCACACCCAGGTCGACGGCGACTACCGGGAGTCGTGGCAGCCGCAGCCCATGTCGGACGCCGCGCTCGCCGAGTCGCGACGCATCGCGGGCGCGGTCACGGAGGCGCTCGGCGGACAGGGCGTGTTCGGGGTGGAGCTGTTCGTCCGCGGCGACGAGGTGCTGTTCTCCGAGGTCTCGCCCCGCCCCCACGACACGGGCCTGGTCACCCTCGCCTCGCAGGACCTGTCCGAGTTCGCGCTTCACGCGCGCGCCGTCCTGGGCCTGCCCGTGCCGGGCGTCCTGTCGCTGGGCCCCGCGGCGTCGTGCGCGGTCCTCGCGACGGGCGCGGGCGTCCCCGTGTTCTCGGGGGTGGACGATGCGCTGGCCGGGACGGGCGTCGACGTGCGCCTGTTCGGCAAGCCCCGCGTCGAGGGGAGCCGCCGCGTCGCGGTCACCGTCGCGCGCGGCGCCACGGTGGACGAGGCGCGCGCCGCGGCGCGGGAGGCGGCTGCGGCGCTGCGGATCGAGCTTGTGGAGAACCCCTCCGCTGTCTGACGGCGATGCGACCCTGGTCGGGTGAAAGATCGCGCCAGCCTCCTCGAGCAGATCCAGACACTGCTGCGCGTCGCGGACGGCGGCTCGCCCTATCCGGCCGAGCGCGACCTCGCCCGCAAGCGTGCCGAGAAGCTGATGGTCCGCTACGCGATCGACGAGGCCGGGGTGCGGATGACCCGCGAGGAGGCGGAGAAGCCGACCACCCGGAAGTTCGAGTTCGAGGCGCCCTACGTCAAGGACCAGATCATCCTCGTCTGCGGCATTGCGCAGGTGTTCTCCTGCCGGTCCGTGGTCCACGGCGGGCGGCGCGTCACATCCGTGGGGTTCGCGTCCGACCTCGCCATGGTGGCGGCCCTGGTCGAGACGCTGCTGCCGGCGATGCGGCTCGAGATGGATCTGTACGGCGGATCGCAGTCGCGCAAGAAGGCGTTCGCGTGGTCGTTCACCGGCACTGTGACGGAGCGCCTCGCGGACTTCTACGCCGGCGCGCTGCGCGAGGCTGAGGAGGAGGGGACCGGCTCCGCGCTGGTGCTCGCGGACCGCTCAACCCGGGTGCAGGAGGCGTACTCGCAGATGTTCCCGCACCTCCGGTCGGCTCGGCGCCGCGTGCTGAACTCCTGGGAAGGGTGGTCCGCAGGTGCGGAGGCGGGCAAGCGCGCCGATATCTCGCTGGGGCGCAAGGTGGACGAGGCGGGGCGGCGCGAGCTGCCCGGGGCGGCAGGTTGATAGCGTCGGGCGGGTGACCTCGCCCTCTCTCCAGATCACCGGTCTCACCCATGCGTTCGGCGACCGCACCGCGCTCGATCAGGTCGGATTCGAGGTGCGGCCCGGTCGGCTCACGGGCTTCGTGGGCGCGAACGGTGCGGGCAAGACCACCACCATGCGCGCGATCGTCGGGGTGCTCGCGCCCGATGCCGGCGAGATCGCGTTCGGCGGACGGCCCATGACGCTCGAAGTGCGTCGCCGCATCGGCTACATGCCCGAGGAACGCGGGCTGTACCCCAAGATGAAGGTCGCCGAGCAGCTCGTCTACCTCGCGCGCATCCTGGGTGTCGCGAAGGACCAGGCGCAGGACCGGGCGGACGGGCTGCTCGAGGCGCTCGGCCTGACCGACCGACGCGACGACATGCTGCACACGCTGTCGCTGGGCAACCAGCAGCGCGTCCAGGTCGCTGCCGCTCTCATCCACGAGCCCGACCTGCTGATCCTCGACGAGCCGTTCTCGGGCCTCGACCCGATCGCGATGGACGCGATGGCGGAGCGGCTGCGCGAGCGTGCGGACGCCGGTGTGCCCGTGCTGTTCTCGAGCCACCAGCTCGACCTGGTCGAGCGCCTGTGCGACGACCTCGTCCTCATCCATCAGGGCCGGGTGGTCGCCGCGGGCGCCGCGCGCGCGTTGCGCGAGGAGCGGGCCGGTCGCCGCTACCGGGTCGAGGTGGGCGGCGCGCCCGCGTGGCGGCCCGCGCTCGCGGGCATGACGGTGATCGATGCCGGAGCTGCCGGCACGCTCGTCGACCTCGACGAGACGGCGGACCCGCAGGCGCTGCTCGCCGCCGCCCAGGCGGCGGGACCCGTCGCGCACTTCTCCCGCACGCTGCCCTCGCTCGCCGACCTCTTCGCGGAGGTGGTCCGATGACCACGTCCCGCACCGCCCTGGTCCGGCTGGTCGCCGGCCGCGAGATCGCTGTCAAGCTCCGCGACAAGGGCTTCCTCGCGTCGACCGCCGTCTTCATCGCGGTGATCGTGCTCGCCGTCGCGGTGCCCGCCCTGATCGAGGGCGACACCCCGGAGTACACCGTGGCCGCCGACGACGCGGCGCGGCCGGTCGCCGAGACGGCCGCGACGCTGGGCGCCGCCGGCGTGCCCGGCCTGCCCTCCGCGGACATCACGGTCGGACCGATCGAGGACCCGGCCGCCGGTGCCCCGTCCGATCCGAGCGTCAGCGCCGTCGAGGAGGCGCTCGCGCGGGACGTCGACGTCGCGCTGAGCGTCGACGCGGACGGGACCGTCATCATCACCGCGCTCGAGGACGTGCCCGGCGACCTCGAGGAGCTCCTCGCCGCCGCATCGTCGCTGGTGACCACCCAGGCCGTCGCGTCGGCGGCGGGTCTGTCCGCCGAGCAGCTGGCCGATCTGACCGCGCCCACACCGCCGCGCGTCGACCTGCTGGAGCCCAAGCCGGAGCAGCCCGTGCCTCCCGAGCTGGTGATCGTAATCTTCGGCTTCCTCTTCTACTTCACGGTGCTCACCTTCGGTATCGCGATCGCGCAGTCCGTGGTCGAGGAGAAGTCCTCGCGCGTGGTCGAGATCCTGGTCGCCGCGGTGCCGATCCGCTGGCTCCTCGCGGGCAAGGTCCTCGGCAACACGGTCATGGCCTTCGCGCAGGTGCTGCTCATCGTCGGCGCGGGCCTGTTGGGCGCGAGCGCCATGGGGCAGGGGGAGATCGTCGCGCAGGTGCTGTCGGTGAGCGGGTGGTTCCTCGCGTTCTTCGTGCTCGGCTTCCTCATGCTCGCGTGCCTGTGGGCCGTCGCCGGATCGCTCGCCGCGCGCGTCGAGGACCTGCAGTCGACCACCCTGTACATGCAGCTTGCCGTCATGGCGCCGTTCTTCGCGGCGATCCTCATCCGGGACGAGGGGCCGGGTCGCGTCGCCCTCTCGTACTTCCCGCTCACCGCGCCGCTCATGATGCCCGCGCGACTCGCGACCGGCGATGCCGCGGCGTGGGAGCCGTGGGTCGCGATGGGCATCGTCGCCGCCACCGCCGTCGCGCTCGTCGCAGTGGGGGCGCGGCTCTACGCGGGATCGGTGCTCAACACCTCCGCGCGCACCAGGCTGGGCGGCGCGTGGGCGGCCGGCGGGCGCGCGTGAGCGGCACCGCTGAGACGGGCGACCAGGAGCCGCTGCGCGGGCTCGGTCCGTGGGAGGGCGTGTGGCCAGAGGACCCGCGGCTCGACCCGGAGCTGCTCGCGCACGGCGACCGCCGCAACGTCGTCGACCGCTACCGCTACTGGCGTCACGAGGCGATCGTCGCGGACCTCGACGCGCGGCGTCATCCCTTCCACGTCGCTATCGAGAACTGGCAGCACGACCTCAACATCGGCTCCGTGGTGCGGACCGCCAACGCCTTCCTCGCGCGCGAGGTGCACATCGTGGGCAACCGCCGCTGGAACCGCCGCGGCGCGATGGTGACGGACCGGTACCAGCACATCCGCCACCACCCGACCGTCGAGGACCTCGCTGGCTGGGCCGTCGCGGAGGGCCTGCCCGTGATCGGGATCGACAACCTGCCGGGCTCCGTGCCGCTCGAGACGTACGCGCTGCCACGGGCGTGCGTGCTGGTGTTCGGGCAGGAGTCCGTGGGGCTCTCCGACGCGGTGCGCGAGGTCGCGACGGACACGCTCGCGATCGCGCAGTACGGGTCGACGCGCTCGATCAACGCCGGCGCCGCGGCCGCGATCGCCATGCATGCGTGGGTCGCGCAGCACGGCGATATCGCGGCCGGCCACGAGGGGTGAGCCGTGCACTCCGCGGCGTCGGCACGAACCCGGCCGCCGCATCGTCCCTACCTGCCCGGACGGCCCCGGACTGCCGGGACCTTAGCCGCACAGGTACCTGCGTTATCTGACAGAATGGACCGCGGTTCCATCCGCACAAGCTCAGGAGTTACCCATGGCTATCGCCACCACCGAGTCCTACGCCGCGATGCTGGACGCCGCCAAGGCCGGCGGCTACGCGTTCCCCGCGATCAACATCACGTCGTCGTCGTCCGTCACCGCCGCCATCCAGGGCTTCGCGGAGGCCGAGTCCGACGGCATCATCCAGGTGTCGGTGGGCGGTGGCCAGTACGCCTCCGGCTCGACCATCAAGGACGCGGTCGTCGGTTCGCTCGCGCTCGCCGCCTACGCCCGCGTGGTCGCGGAGAAGTACGGCGTCACCATCGCGCTCCACACCGACCACTGCCACAAGGTCTACCTCGAGGAGTGGCTGAAGCCGCTGCTCAAGCTCGAGGCCGAGTCGATCGCCGCGGGCAAGGGCCCGATCTTCAACTCGCACATGTGGGACGGCTCGTCCGTGCCGATGGAGGAGAACCTCCAGATCGCCGAGGAGCTCCTCGAGCTGTCGCAGGCTGCCGACACGATCCTCGAGATCGAGATCGGCGTCGTGGGCGGCGAGGAGGACGGCCACTCGGCCGAGGTCAACGACAAGCTCTACTCGACCCCCGAGGACGGCATCGCCACCATCGAGCGCCTCGGCCTCGGTGAGAAGGGCCGCTACATGACGGCCATGACGTTCGGCAACGTGCACGGCGCGTACAAGCCGGGCGCCGTCAAGCTGCGTCCCGAGATCCTCGGCGACATCCAGTCCGCCGCCGCCGCCAAGTTCGGCAAGGACAAGCCGTTCGACCTCGTGTTCCACGGTGGTTCCGGCTCGACCGCCGAGGAGATCGCGACGGCGGTCTCGCACGGCGTCATCAAGATGAACATCGACACCGACACCCAGTACGCGTACACGCGTCCCGTGGTCGACCACATGATGAAGAACTACGACGGCGTCCTCAAGGTCGACGGCGAGTGGGGCAACAAGAAGGCCTACGACCCGCGCGCCTGGGGCAAGCTCGCCGAGGCCGGCATGGCCGCCCGTGTGGTCGAGGCGTGCCAGCAGCTCGGTTCGGCCGGCCGCAAGATCTAAGTCCGAGATTCGGCAGGCGCGAGCCCCGATCGGTCGGACCGACTGATCGGGGCTCGCGTACGTCCGGGCCCTAGGGGCGCGGATCCAAGCCCCCGGCATGCACCGGGGTGAGGGAGGGGGAACGATGCCCGGAGCAGTGATCGTCGGCGCCCAGTGGGGCGACGAGGGCAAGGGGAAGGCGACCGATCTTCTCGGGTCGCGAGTCGACTATGTGGTGAAGTTCAACGGCGGCAACAACGCCGGCCACACGGTGGTGATCGGCGACCAGAAGTTCGCGCTGCACCTGCTGCCGTCGGGCATCCTCACGCCGGGCTGCACGCCCGTGATCGGCAACGGCGTGGTCATCGACCTGCGCGTGCTGTTCCAGGAGCTCGACGCGCTCAACGAGCGCGGGGTCGACACGTCCGACCTGCTCGTGTCGAACGCCGCCCACATCATCGCGCCGTACGCGCGCACCCTCGACAACGTCACCGAGCGGTTCCTGGGCAAGCGCAAGATCGGCACCACCGGCCGCGGCATCGGCCCCGCGTACGCCGACAAGATCAACCGCCTGGGCATCCGCGTGGGCGACCTGTTCGACGAGACGGTGCTGCGCGACAAGATCGAGGGCTCGCTGGTCGCCAAGAACCACATGCTCGTGAAGGTCTACAACCGTCGCGCGATCACCGTCGACGAGGTCGCCGACGAGCTGCTCGCGTACCGTGACCGCCTCGCGCCGCACGTCACGGACACCTCGCTGGTGCTCAACGGCGCGCTCGACGAGGGCCAGAACGTCCTGTTCGAGGGCGGCCAGGCGACCATGCTCGACGTGGACCACGGCACGTACCCGTTCGTCACCTCGTCCTCGGCGACCGCCGGCGGTGCCTGCACCGGCTCCGGCGTGGGTCCCACCCGCATCGACTCCGTGATCGGCATCGCGAAGGCCTACACCACCCGCGTGGGCGAGGGCCCGATGCCCACCGAGCTGCTCGACAAGTGGGGCGACCGCCTGCGCGACGTGGGCCACGAGTTCGGCACCACCACCGGCCGCCCGCGCCGGTGCGGCTGGTACGACTCGGTCATCACGCGCTACGCATCGCGCATCAACGGCCTCACCGACATCGTGCTGACCAAGCTCGACGTGCTCACCGGCATCGAGGAGATCCCGGTGTGCGTGAGCTACGACGTCAACGGGGTCCGCCACCAGGATCTGCCCTTGGACCAGGCGGCCTTCTCCGCGGCCGAGCCGGTCTACGAGACCTTCCCCGGTTGGGACGAGGACATCTCGGGCGCCCGCGAGTTCTCCGACCTCCCGGGTGCCGCGCAGGACTACGTCAAGGCGGTCGAGGAGCTCTCGGGCTGCCGCATCTCGACCATCGGCGTGGGCCCCGGCCGCGACGAGATCATCCAGATCAACGACCTGCTCCACGCGCGCTGAGGTCCCTGGCGGAACGGTCTGCGAGGCGGCGGTCCGCCGACCACGTTCCACACGCTTTCTGCGATTGGCGGCGCGTTCCTCGAGGAACGCGCCGCCGGTTGCATGGCAAGACCGCTCCCACCCCGCCTCACGTGTGGAACCTGGTCGCGGCGCGCCACCGCGCAGGTTCCATGCAACTTGCAGTGAGCCAAGCGAAACAAAGTCGCAACGTTGCGATTGCATTCGCGACAAAAGGGATATAGCGTCCGAAACGGGACAGGATCCCCGCGGGCTTCAGAGGGGGGCCACGCGACATCTCTGGGGGGTACTTCGATGAGGAAGATTCTTGCGACCCTTTTTGCCGCTGCACTGGCGATCGGGGTCCCCGCGACGGCGGCATCCGCGGACGAAGGTCCGACCGCCTCGACCTGCAGCTACACCTGCACCTGGCAAGGCGAGAGCGCCTGGGCGTCAGGTGCGGACTTCGCGGGCAACAACTGGGCGATGTACTACAAGTTGCAGGCCAAGCCCGGTTCCGAACCGTGGGAGTCCACGCCGATCTACGCCGGCCAGCACTACCTGGTGGGTCACGCGTACTTCGCGCCGAGTGGCATCAAGGGGAAGATCACCATCTGGGTGATCCTCGACGGACCGTACGGTGACGGCGCCTACATCGTCGGCGGCGAGTCGGTGAAGGTCGGCTACTGGACGCAGGACCCGGGCGCGATCAAGAATCCGCCGCCCGGCAAGTTCGCCTACAAGGGCACGGCCATCAACAACCGCTACGTCGGCGTGACCGTTCCGTACGACCCGAAGTGCTCGAACTACTACGCCATCCACCTGGACATGCAGATCCTCAGCCCGAGCTCCTGAGGTTCCCCCAACCGAGGGCCGCGTCCTTCCCCGGACGCGGCCCTCAACCTCGCGCGGACCCCGCCCCCGCTCGCGCACCGCCTAGACTCGCTCGCGTGATCATCCTTCTCGTCGGCACCGGCGCGCGCGAGCACGCCCTCGCCCGCGCCCTGTCCCTCGACCCCGCCGTCACGCAGCTGCACGCCGCCCCGGGCAACCCGGGCATCGCGGACGTCGCGACGCTGCACGGCGTCGACGCGACCAACCCCGTCGCCGTCGCCTCGCTCGCGAGCCAGCTCAAGGCCGACCTCGTGGTGGTCGGCCCCGAGGCGCCACTGGTCGCCGGCGTCGCCGACGCGGTCCGCGCCACCGGCATCCCCGTGTTCGGGCCCAGCGGCCAGGCCGCGATGCTCGAAGGCTCCAAGGCCTTCGCGAAGGAGGTCATGGCCGCCGCGAACGTCCCGACCGCCGAGCCGCGCGTCTGCACCACCACCGCGCAGCTCGAGGAAGCGTTCGACGCGTTCGGCGCGCCGCACGTGGTCAAGGACGACGGCCTCGCCGCCGGCAAGGGCGTGGTGGTCACGAGCGACCGCGCCGAGGCGCTCGCGCACGGCGAGGCCATCCTCGCCGCGGGCGGCGTCGTGGTGGTCGAGGACTTCCTCGACGGCCCCGAGGTCAGCCTGTTCTGCCTGTGCGACGGCACCACCGTGGTCCCGCTCCAGCCCGCGCAGGACTTCAAGCGCGCCTACGACGCCGACGCCGGCCCCAACACCGGCGGCATGGGCGCCTACAGCCCGCTCCCGTGGGCCCCCGAGGGCCTCGTGGCGGAGGTGGTCCGCGACGTCGCCCAGCCCACCGTCGACGAGATGGCCCGCCGCGGCACGCCGTTCATCGGCGTCCTCTACTGCGGCCTCGCGCTGACCTCCAAGGGCACGCGCGTGGTCGAGTTCAACGCCCGCTTCGGCGACCCGGAGACCCAGGTGGTCCTCGCGCGCCTCGCGACCCCGCTCGCCGGCGTCCTCATGGCCGCCGCGCAGGGCCGCCTCGCGGAGATCGACCCGCTCGAGTGGAGGGACGATGCCGCGGTCACCGTGGTCGTCGCGGCGGAGAACTACCCGGCGGACCCTCGGAAGGGCGATCCCATCACCGGCATCGACGAGGCCGAGCAGGTCGAGACGGTTCACGTGCTCCACGCCGGCACCGCGCTCGACGCGGACGGCACCCTGCTGAGCAACGGCGGCCGCGTCCTGTCCGTGACGGCGCTCGGCGCGACCCTCACCGAGGCGCGCGAGCGTGCGTACGCGGGGGTGGACCGCATCGTTCTCCCGGGAAGCCACCACCGACGCGACATCGCGGCGAAGGCCGCCGAGGAGGCCTGATGCCCGGCCACGCCACCCCGCCCGCGCACCTCGAGCTCGAGGGCTGGCGGCACGTCTACTCCGGCAAGGTTCGCGACCTCTACGAACCCGCCACGCCGCACCCGCGCGGCGACGTGGTCCTCGTGGTCGCGTCGGACCGCATCAGCGCCTACGACTGGGTGCTTCCCACCGAGATCCCCGGCAAGGGCGGCATCCTCACCGGGCTCAGCCTCTGGTGGTTCGACCAGGTGCTCGACATCGTCGCGAACCACACCGTCGAGGCGCCCGTGCCGGCCGAGGTCGAGGGTCGCGCGATGGTGTGCAAGCGCCTGAACATGTTCCCCGTCGAGTGCGTCGCCCGCGGCTACCTCACCGGCTCCGGCCTGGTGGAGTACAACACGAGCGGCACCGTCTGCGGCATCCCGCTGCCGGCCGGCCTGGTCGACGGCTCGCGCCTGCCCGAACCGATCTTCACCCCGGCCACCAAGGCCGAGGTGGGCGAGCACGACGAGAACGTCGACTTCGACGCCGTGGTCGCGCTGATCGGACGCGAGGACGCGGAGGCGCTGCGCGACCTCACGATCGCGCTCTACGTGCGGGCACACGAGATCGCCGCCGCGAAGGGCATCATCCTCGCGGACACCAAGTTCGAGTTCGGCCGCGACGGCTCGGGCGCGATCATCCTCGGCGACGAGGTCCTCACCCCCGACTCGAGCCGCTTCTGGCCCGCCGACGAGTGGGAGCCTGGCCACGCGCAGCCCAGCTACGACAAGCAGTTCGTGCGCGACTGGCTGACCTCGGCCGAGTCGGGATGGGACAAGCAGGCGGACGTCCCGCCGCCCGCGCTTCCCGCCGACGTGGTGGAGCGCACGCGCGCCCGCTATGTCGAGGCGTTCGACCGGTTGGCGAAGCACTGACGGCGCGGCACCAGGAACCGACCCAACGAAACCCCGACGGCATGCGTCCTACCAGCATGGGACGGATACCTGTGGTCGCGGCCGTGGCCGTGGTGGGTGCGTTGGTGCTCGGCACGCTGCTGAGCGCCTGCGCCTCGCCGAGGTCCGGTGGTGAGACGCCGGCGGTCTCGGCCTCCCCCTCGGCGTCGCTCACGTGGACTGGCGGCGAGGACCTCTACTCCACCCACTGCGGCGTCGGTCAGCAGGAGTTCGACGGGGTCGTCTGGTACCCGACCGGCGTGTACGAGGGTGACACCGAGCTCGCAGGTGACGACTACGCGGGCCCGACCCCGTGGGTGCTGGACGAGAGCCAGTGGGGGATTCCGCAGCCGGGACCGACCTTCACCAACGAGCACATGCTCGTGACGCGCGGCACCTTCGAGCAGGTGGATGACGACTCCGCCGTGTTCCACGTGTACGGCGGACGCTGGACCATCGAGCTGACCACGCTCGAGGCCGACGCGGCATGGATCATCGAGGGCTGCGCGTGACGCGCGCGGCGGTGGTCTTGGCCGCGCTTCTGGCGCTGGCGGGCTGCGCGGCGCCGGGGTCGGTCGGTGCGTCGTCTCGCACTCCCACGACGGGCGCCACCGCCTCGCCGAGCCCGACCCCAAGTCAGGTCCTCGTGATCGAGGACCACGGCGAGGGGCTCGACCTCGGCATCCCCGGCGCGTACGTCGCGAGCTATGCGGACGTGCCGGGCTACCCGGCGTGCGGCACCGAGCCCATCGAGCACGAGGGGATCACCTGGTATCCCTTCCGGCCCACCAACGAAGGCGACCTCCCGGAGGTCCCGGCCGTCGCATCGTCCGGCGGGATGGGCGGGGGGACGATGCGCCTGGTCCTTCCCGCGGTGGCGGCACCCGGGCCGGGCGACGACGTGGGGACGCTCACGGTCTTCGAGGGCGGGTTCGCGTACTGGGTGTCCGACAGCGGAGACCTCGCCACGTGGCTCACGACCACGGAGATCCGCTACTCGTGGGTGTGCTGAGCCTCTAGGCGTGGCTCTCGGTCTGCAGCTCGCGCTTCTGCACCACCGCGACGGTGGGTACGCCCCAGCCGCGCGTGAGCGACAGCGCGCGCAACGCCAGGATGACCAGCAGCGGCACCCAGAACACCACCAGCGGTGCCATGCCGAGAGCCCACAGCGCCCACAGGGTGAACGCCCCACCGAGCGCCGCGGTGGCGTAGAGCTGGCCGTTCCAGAACACCTCCGGCACCTGCGCGGAGAACAGGTCGCGCAGGATGCCGCCGCCCACGCCGTTGGCGACGCCCACGATCATGGCCGCGACGGGGTTCGCGCCCGCATCGAGCGCGATGCCGGTGCCGATGACCACGAAGATCGCGAGGCCCGCGGCGTCCGAGTACTCGACGATGCGGTGGCGGGCGAGAGCGCCCAGGTCGCGTCTGCGCGCGAACGGCGCGATGGCGAGTGCCGTCGCGATGGCGACCAGGACCAGCGTGGGGTTCTCGATCCAGAAGACGGGCTGGCGGAGAAGGAGGTCGCGCATCGTCCCCCCGCCCACGGCGACAAGGCTCGCCAGGACCACCGCGCCCACCAGGTCCATGCGCCGGCGGCTCGCCGCGACGGCGCCCGAGATGGCGAACGCGACCGTCCCCAGGTACTCGAGGACCACGCGCAGGGTGCCGAGCGCGTGCACCAGGATCGCGTCGGGATCGACGGCGGCGATGAGGCTGGACATGGCGGACTCCGTTCGGACGGCGCTCAAGGGTACTCGGGCCTCCGCGCGCCGGTAGAATCCACGGCATGGCCACGATCCTCGTCCACGTCATGCCCAAGCCCGAGATCCTCGACCCGCAGGGCAAGGCCGTCGGCGCCGCCCTGCCCCGTCTGGGATTCGACGGCATCGCGCAGGTCCGTCAGGGCAAGCGCTTCGAGCTCACCGTGGACGGCGAGGTGACCGACGAGGTCCTCGCCAAGGTCCGCGAGGCCGCGGAGACGCTGCTGAGCAACCCCGTCATCGAGGACGTCGTCGAGGTGACGGTCGCGCAGGAGTCCGCGTGACCGCGCGGGTCGGCGTCGTCACCTTCCCCGGCACGCTCGACGACCGCGACGCCGCTCGCGCCGTCCGCCTGGCCGGCGGCGAGGCCGTGTCGCTGTTCCATTCCGAGGCCGACCTCAAGGACGTGGATGCCGTGGTCCTGCCCGGCGGCTTCAGCTACGGCGACTACCTCCGCGCCGGCGCCATCGCACGCTTCGCGCCCATCATGGAGAAGGTCGTGGACGCCGCCCGCGGCGGCATGCCGGTGCTGGGCATCTGCAACGGCTTCCAGGTCCTCACCGAGGTGCACCTGCTACCCGGCTCGATGATCAAGAACGACCACCGCGCGTTCATCTGCCGCGACCAGACGCTGCGCGTCGAGAACGCGGACACCGCCTGGACCACGGAGTACCGGGACGGCGAGGAGATCGTCATCCCGCTCAAGAACCAGGACGGCCAGTACGTCGCCGACGACCGCACGCTCGACGCCCTCGAGGCGGAGGGGCGCGTCGCGTTCCGCTACGTGGGCTGGAACCCCAACGGCTCGCGCCGCGACATCGCCGGCATCACCAACGAGCGCGGCAACGTGGTGGGCCTCATGCCGCACCCGGAGCACGCGGTCGAGGCCGGCTTCGGCCCCGACTCGCGCGAGTCGGGCCGCAACGGCGTCGACGGGCTCGCGTTCTTCACCTCGGCCATCAAGGGCCTGCTCGCGCACGCGTGATCACCGAGTCCGTCGTCCTGCCCGTGAAGCAGGGCTTCGAGAGGGCCTTCGAGCGCGCCTTCCGCTCGGCGGAGCGCATCATCGCTCGCCAGCAGGGCTACCTGTCCCACTCGCTGCGGCGCGGCGTCGAGGAGCCCTCGACGTACCTGCTGACGGTCGAGTGGGAGACCCTCGAGGACCACGAGGTCGGCTTCCGCGGCTCGGCCGACTATCAGGAGTGGCGTGCGCTGCTCCACCCGTTCTACGCGCCCGTGCCGAGCGTGCTGCACTACGGCGATGACCTGGCCGGCGACGGCGGAGCCCGGGGCGAGACGGCGAGCGACGCGGACCGCGAGGCGGTCGCGGCGTTCTGGGCGCGGTGCCGCGAACAGGTGCCGGGGCTGCCGGAGGCGGAACCCGAGGCGTGGTGCTTCGGCTGGACCGCGGGCATGGCGGACGGCCTGCTCGAACTCGTGCTCGCCGGGGTGAAGACGGGTACGGCGTCCTCGCTCCAGGACTACGAGGACGAGGGCGAGACCGTCCCCGAGGCCGGATCGCTGAGCATCGTGCTCGACGGTCGGGGCCAGCCGCGGGCCCTGATCGAGGCCGTCCGCGTCGAGGTGGTGCCCTTCGACCAGGTCACGGCGGAGCATGCCGCGTCGGAGGGCGAGGGCGACCGCACGCTCGCGTACTGGCGCACGGTCCACGAGGACGTCTGGCGCCGGTACTCCGCACGGGGGTTCAGCGCGAACATGCCCGTGGTGTGCGAGCGGTTCAGGCTTGTCCGCACGGAGGCGGACCCGCGGCCTTAGGGCGCCTTCAGGCCGCGGAGCCGACCGTGCCCGCGGATCCCACCGTGCCCGTGCCGCCGACGAGGCGGGCCGGCATGTACTGGTCGAAGTAGACGCGCGACACCAGCTCGCGCCTGCTCGCCACCCCCGCCTTGTCGAAGACCGACTTGAGGTGGTCCTGCACCGTGTACGGCGACACGTGCATCGCGGCGGCGATCTCCTTGGTGTCGGCGCCGCGGAGCACGTGGGCGGTGACGTCCCTCTCGCGCGCCGAGAGGCCGAACGCGTCGGCCACCAGGTCGATCACCTCCTGCGGGCGTGCCTCCTCGATGGTGATGACCACGTCACCGGCACGGTCGCCCGCTCCCCCGAGCGGCGAGGCGTGCAGCAGCAGCCAGATGCCCTCGCTGGTGCGCACGCGCGCCCGCGGCGTCTGATCCGTCTCGCCTCGCGCGAGGCGCCGGGCGGCGCCGACCAGCGCGTGCACCATCGAGAGCGGGTCGCCCGCGGTCGGTGAGGTCGCCAGCTGCTCGAGGTGGGTCGCCGCGCCCGCGCTCGCCTGGACCACGCGATCGTGGCCGTCCACGATCATGACGGCCGGACCCGTGGGGCAGTCGCTCCTGATTGCCCCGACCTGGGCGAGCATCCCCACGCGGATGCCGCGGGTGAACGCCGGCGCCATCTCGGCGAGGAACGCGAGCTCGTCCGGGGCGAACGGCCTGTCATCGCTGCCGCGGAACACCGCCACGGCACCCCAGGCGCCGTGGCGGTCGCGAAGCACGGTCCGCGCCTCGTCATGGAAGTCGTAGTAAGGGAGCATCACCTCGGCCATGCGGGCGGAGGACTCGACCGCGCCATGCGTGAGGTGGTGCATGCCGACCGTCGCGGTGCCCTGCCTCACCATCGCCTGGATCGCGGTGGGGTCACCGCCGCCGTACTCGATCTGCGCCCACTGGACGTCGGCCTCGTTGCGACCCGCGAGGGCGGAGAACTTCCAGCTGTTGGACACCATCGCGGTCGCCGGGTCGAGCGTCGCGACGCATCCGCCGACGATCGGGAGGGCGCGCTCGATGACGTCGGCGGTCTCATCGAGGAAGTGGTGAAGCGGGAGGCCGGCGCGTGACAGGACATCGATGTCGCTGCGTGCGCGTCCCAGCGCGAGCTGGGCGGACGTGGGGCTCGGCATGAGACGAGTGTGCGCCTGTCCGATTCGTCACGCTATCCCACATTTCTGGGGGTGTGGGAAATCCCTGGACCGCGGGATAGCCCCGGGGCGGCGAGGCGGCGCACGCTGGTCGCCGTCCACCGGCTTCACCCACACCAAGGAACCATCATGACCATCCAGCAATCCCTCGCCACGACCGCGCGGCTGTCCGACCTGCTCGGTGACCGCATCGTCCTTCCGGGAGACGCCGCCTACGAGTCCGCAAGGCTCCCCTGGAACCGCGCGATCGACCAGCGGCCCTTCGCGGTCGCGCGGCCCGAGTCCGCCGAGGACGTGGTCGACATCGTGCGCGCCGCCGCATCGGTGGGCCTCCGCGTCGCGCCCCAGTCCACCGGCCACGGTGCCGGCGCGCTCGCGGACTCCGACCTGTCCGACGCGATCCTGCTCAGCCTCGCCGGCCTGCGGGGCGTCACCGTCGACCCCGAGGCGCGTACCGCGCGGGTCCTCGGCGGCTCGCAGTGGAACGACGTGGTCGCACAGGCCGCGCCGCACGGCCTCACCGCGATGCACGGCAGCGCCGGGGACGTCGGCGTGGTCGGCTACTCCCTGAGCGGCGGGCTGTCGTTCTTCGCACGGACCCACGGGCTCGCGGTCAACTCCGTCCGCGCGGTGCAGATCGTCACCGCCGACGGGCGGCTGTTGCGCGCCAGCGCCGGCGAGAACTCGGAGCTCTTCTGGGCCGTGCGCGGAGGCTCGGGCGCGTTCGGCATCGTCGTGTCGATCGAGATCGAGCTCCTGCCGTACGGCGACCTGTTCGCCGGCATGCTCCTGTGGGACGCCTCACGCGCTGTCGAGGTGGCGCACGCATGGTCGGCGTGGACCGGCACCGCGCCCGAGAGCGTCTCGACGTCGCTACGGATCATGCACTTCCCGCCTCTGCCCGAGCTACCGCCCTTCCTGTCCGGTCGCAGCGTGGTGGTGATCGACGGCGTGGTCCTCGAGGGGGACGATGCCGCGGCCGGGATCATCGCGCCGTTGCGCGCGCTTTCGCCCGAGATGGATACCTTCGCGCGGATCCCGGCGGCCGATCTGGTCCACATGCACATGGATCCGCCGGAGCCGTCGCCGGCGATGTCGGCGGGCGCGATGCTCGAGGCGTTCGCCGGCAGCGCGGTGGACGCGTGGCTCGCCGCGGCCATGTCGACCGCGGGCCTGTCCTTCGCGGAGGTGCGTCACGTGGGAGGCGCCGCCGCGCGCAGGCCCGACGGCGCCGGGGCGGTCGGCTCGATCGCCGGCGACTACCTGCTCGCGGGCATCGCCATGGTGCCGTTCCCGGATCTCGCGCCCGTCGCCCACGGGGCGGTGCACGCGCTCGTGGCGGCCATGGCCGACTGGCACGCGCCGTCGCTCGCGCTGACGTTCATCGACGGTGGCGTGAGCCGGAAGCGGGGCTTCCGCGGCGCGATCGCGCGCCTGCGCGAGCTCAAGGCCGTCTACGACCCGGCCGGGATGTTCGCGGCCGGTCACCCTGTGGACTGACGGCGGCACCGAACGCCGCGGTCTCCAACGGTCAGGCGGGCTGCGCGACCCTGCGGCGGTCGCGCAGCCGGACCGCGATCACCGCGGCGCACAGCGCGAGCGCGAACGTCGCGGCGTTGCCTACGTACGCGAAGCCTGTCGGGGTCACCACCGCGACGAGCGCCGCGACGGCGGCCCAGGTCCAACGGCCGTCGCGGACCAGCAAGGCTGCCGCGAACGAGCAGGCCAGCCCCGCCGCGAGGCACGCCCCGATGACCAGGTGAGCTCCCGCGTCAGCCGTGGGCCACGCCGCGATCGTGAACCAGGCCGCGCCGCCCGCGAGCATGACGGTGCTCAGCACGGCGAGCACCCGTGATGAGCGCGCGAGCGAGGCGGTCATGCGGCGACTGTACCGGCGCGTCGTCCCTGGGTCCATGGCCGCGGGGGCGGCCCCTCCGGCGGGCTACAGCGCCACGCGCGCGAGGCGGTCGCGCAGCTCGGCGAGCGCGCGGAACGTCGTGTGGTTGAAGTCCGCGCCCAACTGGTTCGGCACGGTGACCAGCAGCGTGTCGGACTCCATCACCGCCTGGTCCTCGCGCAGCTCGCGCTCGAGCTTGTCGAGGTCGCCCACGTACGTCTTGCCGAACGTCGAGATCGTGTTGTCGATCTCGCCGATCTGGTCGCGGTTGCCGCCCATGCGGTCGCGCTCGAGGTACGGGTGGAAGTAGGTGTGGGACGCGTCGTCGACGATCGGCATGATGCTGCGCGACACGGATACCCGGGGCGTGCCAGGGTGGTCGCCCGCGCTCCAGCCGTCGCGGAACGCCTCGATCTGACGCGCCTGGACCACCCCGAGCGGCTCGCCCGTAGCCTCGAGCACCAGCGTCGAGGACATGAGGTGCATGCCCAGCTCGCCGGTGCGGCGCGCCGAGTCGATGCCGCCCGCGCCGTACCAGATGCGATCGGCGAGGCCGGGGGAGAGAGGCTGGATCGGGAGCAGCTCGCCCTCGCGGATGTGCGCGCGGGGGCCGGGCTCGGCGACCCCGTCGCCGGCGATCGCCTCGCGGAAGCGCGCGATCCGGCGGGCGGCGTCCTCCACGGGGGTGTCGCCGAAGCCGAGCGGGTAGCCGAACGTGGCGGGGCCGTCCGCGGCGGGCTCCGGGCTGCCGCGGGACACGCCCAGCTGGAGCCTCCCGCCCGCGACCAGGTCGGCGGTCGCGGCCGCCTCCGCCATGTACAGCGGGTTCTCGTAGCGCATGTTGATGACGCCGGTGCCCAGCTCGATGCGCTCGGTGCGCGCGCCCATCGCGGACAGCAGCGGGAACGGCGACGCGAGGCACTGCTCGAAGTGGTGGACCCGGATCCACGCGCCGTCGATGCCCGCGTCCTCGGCGGCCTCCGCGAGGCGGATGGTGTCGAGCATGGCGTCGGACGCGGTGCGGACCTTCGAGCCGGGCGCGGCCGACCACCATCCGAATGACAGGAACCCGACTTTGCGCACGCCACGCCTCCTCATGTTGACGTGTCAACAATACTGCGCGCCGCCCGCGGTTCGGTCCGCACGGTCTCACCCGCGACACGCCGCCATCCAGCCCATTCTCGCGCGGGACCCTCCGCGTGTCGCGGCGGCGACCGTGCGGAACGGAGTGGGTGCGGGTCGCTAGCCTGAGCCCATGATCACCGTCCGCCGCGTGGATGCCGACGACCCCGACGCCCACGCCCTGTGGGCGGAGCAGCAGGCCGACCTCGCACGCCGCTACGACAGCCCCGACCTGGTGCTCGAGACCCGCTTCCCGACGCTCGTCGCGTCGCTGGTGGGGTACGCCGAGGACGGGGAGCCCGTGGCGAGCGCCGTCATGCGCTGGTCGCCCTACCCGACCGGCGCCGGATCGATCGAGCTCAAGCGCCTGTTCGTGCGCCCGGGCCACCGGGGCAACGGCCACTCCAAGGTGATGATGGGCGCCGCCGAGGCGATCGCTCGACGCGCCGGCGCCACGCGCATCGTGCTCGAGACCGGCACGGAGCAGCCCGAGGCGCTCGCTCTCTACGACCGCCTGGGCTACACCCGCATCCCGGGCTACGGCGAGTACAAGGATGAGCCCGACTCCATCTGCTACGGGCTCGACCTGCCCCTCCGCGTCCTGGTGCTCACGGGCGCGATGGGTGCGGGCAAGACGTCCGTGGCGGAGTCCGCTCACACCGCCCTCGCGCTGCGCGGCGCCCGCACCGTGTTCGTCGACGCGGACACGCTGTGCGAGGCGTATCCGTCCCCGCCGAACGACATGGTTAACCAGGCGCTGCTCCTCGAATGCCTGATGGCGCTCGCCCCGGTGCACCGGCGCCACGGCTTCGGGCTGCTGGTGATGCCGCGCATCCTCGAGGACTCCGCCGACCGCGACGCCATCGCGCACGCGCTCGCCGGGCCGGGCGGCCCCGCGGACGTCACCGTGGTCCGCGTGACCGCGCCGCTCGAGGAACGCGTCGCCCGCCTGCGCCGACGCGAGACGTCCGAACGCTGGCTCGACTGGGCCGTGCCCCGCACCGCCGAGCAGGGCGACGAGCTCGAGGACCTCGGGATCGACGACGCCGTGGTGGACAACAGCGGACGGTCCCCCGACGAGTCCGCCGCCGAGGCACTGGACGTGGTGGGCTGGTGAGCGTGGGCGCGGTGCTGATCCGCAACGGCCGGCCGTGGTCCGACGGCATGTTCCTTGCCGGGGATGCGGTCCTCGCCGTGAACGGCCGCGTCGCCGCGGTGGGCGAGGGCGACGGCCTGGCGGCGCGGGACGATGCGGCGGGAGCCCTGGTCGTGGACGCTCGCGGCGGCCTGGTGCACCCGGGCTTCGCCGATGCGCACGTCCATGCGGCGATGGCGGGCATCGAGATGCTCGGCCTCGACGTGAGCGGCGCGCACGGGGCCGAGGCGTGCCTCGCGCTGGTGGCCGCGCATGCGGCGAGCCACGAGGGTCCGTGGATCGTCGGCGGCGGCTGGCACATGTCCGACTACGTCGGCGGCACGCCCACCGCGCGGGCGCTCGACGCCGCCACCGGCGACGTGCCCGCGTTCCTGGTCAACGCCGACCACCACGGTGCCTGGGTCAATACCGCGGCGCTGCGTGCGGCGGGCATCGACGCCTCGACGCCGGATCCCGAGGACGGCCGCATCGAACGCGATGCGGCAGGGAACCCGACCGGCACGCTCCACGAGGGCGCCATGGCGCTGGTCGAGCCCTCCCTCCCTCCCGTGACCGCGGAGGCCGCGCGGGCGGGATTGGCCGCCGCCGCATCGTCCCTCCTGGGATACGGGGTGACGGCGTGGCAGGAGGCGATCGTGGGGGAGTACGGCGGCCACCGGGACGCCTCGGACGCCTACGGCGACCTGCTGGAGGCCGGCGCGTTCGCGGCGCGGGTGTCGGGCGCGCTGTGGGTGCCGCGGGACGTCACGGTCGAGGGCGTGCCGGCGCTCGTCGAGGACTTCGTGAGGCGGCGCGACGCGAACGCCGCGCGCGGCTTCGACACCTCGAGCGCCAAGATCATGGTCGACGGCGTGGCCGAGAACCGCACGGCCGCGATGCACGAGCCCTACCTGGAGGACGGCTGCGACTGCGCGCGCGACGGCGCGACCGGGCGCGGCATCGCGTACTTCGGCCGGGATGTCCTCGCCGCCGTGACGGCCGCGCTCGCGGCCGCGGGATTCGCGCTGCACTTCCATGCGATCGGCGACCGGGCGGTCACCGAGGCGCTCGACGCCGTCGAGGCGATCCCCGCCGCCGACCGCAGCCGACGCCGCCACCACATCGCCCACGTCCAGGTGGTCGACCCGGCGGACATCCCGCGCCTCGCCACGCTCGGGGTCACGGTCAACGCGCAGGCCCTGTGGGCGCGCAACGAGGCCCAGATGACCGAGCTCACCGTGCCGATCCTGGGCGAGCGGCGCGCCGCGTGGCAGTACCCGTTCGGGTCGTTCCTGCGCGCGGGCGCGGCGCTCGCGATGGGCTCCGATTGGCCGGTGTCCACCCCGGACCCGTGGCAGGCGATCCACACCGCGGTGACGCGCAGGGAGCCCCGCTCGGATGCGCCGCCGCTCAACCCGGGCGAGGCTCTCACGCTCGCGGAGGCGCTGCGCGCGTACACCGCCGGTTCCCACCGATTGCTCGGGCTCGACGGCTCGGGCGTGCTCGAGGTGGGCGCGCGGGCCGACCTGTGCGTCGCCTCGCGCGACCCGTTCGCGGGCGATCCCGAGGAGATCTGGACCACGCGCACCGTGGTGACGGTGCTGGGCGGCGAGGTGGTCGCGCGCGCGTGACCGCGGCGACGCGCGCTCAGTCCTCGAGCGCGAACCGCACGGCCGCCTGAGCGTGCAGCGCGAGCGCGTCGAAGTACGGCACGTCCACGTCCTCGGCGGTCATCACCATGGGGATCTCGGTGCAGCCGGCGATCACGCCGCCGGCGCCGCGCGCCACCAGCTCCGCGGTCGCCTTGCGCGTGAGGGCGCGGCCCTCGTCCTCCACCACGCCGCGCGCGAGCTTGTCGTAGATGAGGGAGTGGACCTCGGCGAGGCGGGGCTCGTCGGGCACGAGCGCCTCGACGCCGCCCGCCGCGAGCCGCTCGCGGTAGAACGGCATCCGCATGGTGAAGCCCGTGCCGAGCAGCGCGACCGTCGACAGCCCGGCCGCGCGGATCGCGGCGGCCGTCTCGTCGATCACGTTGATGACCGGGACCTGCGCGGCGGCCTCCACCTCGTCCGCGATGACGTGCATCGTGTTGGCGCAGATGAGGATCGCCTCCGCGCCGCCGTCGACCAGCCAGCGCGCGTCGCGCCCGAAGGTGGCCGCGAGACCGTCCCACTCGCCCGCCTCCTGGGCTGCGGCGATGGCGCCGAAGTCGTAGTGGCGGATCACCAGGTCCGCGGTGCGGCCCGGCAGCGTCTCCGCGACGCCCTCGTGCAGCAGCGTCTCGTAGACCAGCGTCGAGTGCCACGTGATGCCGCCCAGCAGGCCGATGCGTCGAGGAGAGGTGCGCATGCCTCGACCCTAGCCATGGCGATCGGTGCCACGGGGCGGGCCCTTGGCCCCTAGGCGACCCGGCGAACCTTCCCTTACGCTGTAACGATGAAGATCGGAGAGCTCGCCTCCCTCGGGGGCGTCACCGCCAAGACCGTCCGCTACTACGAGAGCATCGGGCTGCTGCCCGAGCCGCAGCGCCGCACCAACGGCTACCGCGAGTACGGCGACGAGGCGCTCGACCGCCTGAGGTTCGTGCGCGACGCCCAGGCCTCGGGCCTCACGCTCGCCGAGGCGGGCGACATCCTCGACATGAAGGACCGCGGCGAGAGCACCTGCGAGCACTCCCGCGCCACCGTCGCGCGCCACCTCAAGGACATCGACGCGCAGATCGCGAGCCTGCTCGCCGCGAAGGCGGAGCTCACGGCGCTGTCGCGCCGCGCGGAGGCGCTCGACCCGGCGGAGTGCACGGACCCGCACCGCTGCCAGGTGCTCGCGCTTGACCTTCCCGCCGAGGGCAAGGTCTAGCCTGCCCGCATGAGCACCGACACGGCCCCCGAGACACCCGCCGAGCCCACGATCGACCTCGCCGTGGGCGGCATGACCTGCGCCGGCTGCGCCACCGGCATCCAGAAGGGCCTCGCGATCCTGCCCGGCGTGGGTTCCGCGGCCGTCAACATCGCGACCCGGCGCGCCACCGTGCTGCCCGACGGCACCCTCGACCGCGAGGACCTCGAGGCCGCCATGCGCGCCGCGATCACCGGCCTCGGCTACCAGGTCCTCACCCGGCCGTCGACCCCCGGGGGCGACGCAGACGGCCCCCAGCCCGAGCATCGTCCCTCCACCCGCGAGGAGGAGGCCGCCGCGCAGGCCGCCAACGACGAGCGCCGCATCGCCGACTACCGTCGCCGCTTCCTGGTCGCCGCCGTTCTCGCCGTCCCGGTGGCGCTGGTGTCGATGGTCCCGGCCCTGCAGTTCGAGGGCTGGGAGTGGTGGGCGGCGCTCCTCGCGACGCCCGTGATCTGGTGGTCCGCGTGGCCGTTCCACGTCTCCGCGTGGAAGGGCGCGCGGCACCGCACCACCACCATGGACACCTTGGTGAGCCTGGGGACGTCCGTGGCATGGCTGTGGTCGATGTGGACGCTGATCGCCGGCCCCGACCACGCCCACGTGTACTTCGAGACCGGCGCCGTGATCGTGAGCCTCATCCTGCTGGGCAAGTGGCTCGAGGTGCGCTCGACCGCACGCGCGGGCGACGCGATCCGGGCGCTCGGCGCGCGCCAGAGCCCGACGGTGACCCTCGCGGACGGCACCGAGATCCCGCGAGAGGACCTGGGCGTCGGCATGCGCTTCCTGGTACGTCCGGGCGACGCGATCGCGACCGACGGCCTGGTGGTCGAGGGCTCCGCCGCAGTCGACGCCAGCCTGGTCACCGGCGAGCCCGTGCCCGTCGCGGCCCGCCCCGGCACCGAGGTGGTGGGCGGGACCATCGCCGCCGACGGCGCGCTCACCGTCGAGGCGACCCGCGTGGGCGAGGAGACCATGCTCGCGCAGATCGCCCGCATGGTCGATGAGGCGCAGGCCGGCAAGGCCCGCATCCAGCGGCTCGCGGACCGGGTCTCGGCGATCTTCGTGCCCGCGGTGATCGGCGTGGCGCTCGTGACGGCGCTGGCGTGGGTGGCCGTGACCGGCGACGTCGCCGCCGCGATCACCGCCGCCGTCGCGGTCCTCATCATCAGCTGCCCGTGCGCGATGGGTCTCGCGACGCCGCTCGCGATCATGGTGGGTACCGGCCGCGGCGCGCAGCTGGGCATCCTGGTCCGCGGCGCGCAGGCGCTCGAGGACGCACGCTCGCTCGAGACCGTGGTGCTCGACAAGACCGGCACCGTGACCGAGGGGCGCATGGAGGTCACGTCCACCTTCGCTCCCGGTCTGGGGGACGATGCGGCGGGCACCCTGCTCGACGCCGTCGCCTCGGTCGAGGCGCGGTCCGAGCATCCCGTGGCCGCCGCCATCGCGGCTGCGCGCGAGGGCCGGATCCCGCTCAAGGGCTTCCGGTCCACCCCCGGCCAGGGCGTCACCGCGACCGTGCGCGGCGCCGGCCCGGACGGTGCCAATGCGGACGTCACCGTGGGCTCGCGGCGGCTGTTCGACGCGCTGCCCGACGAGCTGTCGGAGTGGGCCGTCACGCGTGAGTCGCGCGGCGAGACCGTGGTGTTCGCGGGACGTGCCGCCCCGCTCGGTGGAGGCCTGCTGGGAGACCCGGCCGGCGCATCGTCCACCCTCACCCGGACCGCGCTGGTCGCGGAGGCCGCCATCGCGGTGCGCGACCGGATCAAGGACACCGCCCCGGAGGCCGTCGAGGCGCTGCGCTCGCTCGGCGTCGAGGTGGTGCTGCTCACCGGTGACAACCGGCGGGCCGCGGAGGCCGTGGGCGCGGAGCTCGGGATCGACCGCGTCATCGCGGAGGTGCTGCCGGGCGACAAGGAGGACGTGATCGTCGGTCTGCAGGAGGGCGGGCATCGCGTCGCGATGGTCGGCGACGGCGTGAACGACGCCCCGGCGCTGGCGCGCGCCAACCTGGGCATCGCGATCGGGACCGGCGCGGACGTGGCACGCGAGGCCTCCGACCTCACGGTCGTGGGCGGCGACCCGCGCGCCGCGGCGGATGCGATCGCGCTGTCGCGGCGCACCTACGCGACCATCCGCGGCAACCTCGTGTGGGCGTTCGCGTACAACGTCGCGGCGATCCCGCTCGCGGCGATGGGCGTGCTCGACCCGATGATCGCCGCCGCGGCGATGGGCGCGTCGAGCCTGTTCGTGGTGGGGAACTCGCTGCGGCTGCGGGGCTTCCAGAGGCGGTGACGGCCGGTGGCGGTGGGCGGTGCGCGCGCCTCAGCGCCCCGCCACCGACCACGCGAGCGCAGACCGGGCGCGCGTGACACGTCCGGCAGCGTCCGCGGCGCGCGCCGAGATCATCCCGTCGGTGTGCGCCGCGACCAGCAGCGCGAGCTGCGCCCGCTGAAGCCGGTGGAGGTCGCGGGCGGCTTGCGGGCCGTGCCGGTCGTTCATGTCGTGGCGGGCGTGGCGGCGACGGCCGCGGGTCGAGAGGCCCTCGAAGTCCGCGGGGCTCACCAGGTAGTCGGGCACCGTGACGCGAGCCATGCGCGCGAACACGGCGCGTTCGCGCAGACGGCCCACATGGACCGTGGTCGCGAGCACGATCACGATCGGGACGCCCTTGATGAGGGCCGCGGTGAACTGCGAGCCGTGGATCAGCGGTGAGTTGAGGAAGCCGTGGAGGATCATCGCCGCGGCCAGCGAGCCGATCGCCACGCCCCACCGTCGCCAGGTCGCTGCGGTGGACACGAAGAAGAATGCGATCCCGGCGCCGGCGATCGCGGAGAACGCGGCGTGGCTCCACAGCCCCGCCACGATCCCGCGCAGCACGAACATCTGCCACACGATGTCCATCGCGTCGCCCGAGAGTGCCGCGGTGCGGGCGGTGTAGAGGAACCCCTCGACCACCTGGAACCCCAGCCCCACCATGGCGCCGTAGAACGCGCCGTCCGCGACCGTGCGGATCCGGGCACCGGGGATCAGCGCGAGGGCCACGATGCCGAGCGCCTTGAGCGGCTCCTCGACGAGCGGCGCGGCGATCGCGGAGATCCAGGGCGAGTCTTCCCCCAGCCAATCGCCCACGATCGTGTGCATCGCGGGACCGCCGATGCGCGACACCCCGACGGCGACGACCGCGCCCCACGCGAGCGCGCCGAGCACGTTGACGACAGGCCGGCGCTCGTACAGCTCGAGCAGGTACACCGAGGTGGCGAAGACCAGGCCGTAGGCGATCCACAGCGCGGCCGACAGCGCGCCCGAGGCGGGGTTCGCCACGAAGGACTCGAGGATCAGCGGTGCGACCTGGGCGAACGCGCCGATCGCGAGGGCGATCGAGCACCAGAAGACCCACGACCGCGCGTCGACGAAGGTGGCGGTGCGAGGGCGGGGGAGACCCCCGCGCGTGCGCGGCGTAGCGGTCACGACGTCTCGCCGAAGGTGAGCGATCGCACGATCGTCTGCGCGGACGCGTTGGTGCTCTCCCACGCGGCGGGCGGCGCCGTGAGCAGCACGAGCACCTGCTCGCTGCCGTTCGACACGACCCAGGCCTGCCGGGTCTGGAGCGGCTCCTGCAGGGTGACCGTGGCGGCATCGTCCCCCGCGTCGGTGGTGAAGGCACGCGGCTGGGGCGCGACGATGCCCTGGCCCTCCTCCTGCGCGTGCGCCACCCACTGATCGGTCACCGTCTCGATGGCCTGCGCCGGGTGCAGCTCGGAAGGGTGCGGCGCCGTGATCGACAGCGGGGCGCCCGCCTGGGTGAGGGTGGTGATGCCGGGGTGCGAGGCGGAGACGGACCAGTCCTCGGAGGTGGTGACGGTCGCGCCGCCGCCCAGGTCGATCACGCGCGGCGGCGCCGGTGCGGACATCTCGCGGGCGACCGCGGGGAGCGCGACCGCGTAGGCCAGCGCGACGGCGAGGATGACGAGCGCGCCCGCGAGGGAGCCTCGCCCGATGAGCCGCACGGAGAGCGGCTGGGCCTGGCCCGAGGGGTCCGCCCCAGCGGCGGACGTGGCGCCGCTGCTCATGCTTGCGACGCTAGCACGCGGGCCGGCGCCGCCTCTGGGCGTGACCGCCCGTCCGCCCGCGGCGCCACGCCGGCGCGGGTCAGATCGCGTCGAGCGCCCGCGCGAGGTCCTCGCGCAGGTCCTCGACGTCCTCGAGGCCGATGCTGAGCCGCACCGTCGCCTCGCACATCCCCACGGCCGCGCGTCGCTCGGGTCCGAGCTTGCGGTGCGTGGTGGTCGCGGGGTGCGTCGCGATCGACTTCGCGTCGCCAAGGTTGTTCGAGATGTCGATCACCCGGAGCGCGTCGAGGAAGCGGAAAGTCGCCGCCTTCGCCTCGGGGCCGTGCGGGTCGACGCCGTCGGGCAGCGCGATGTCGATGGTCACGAGCGTGCCGCCCATGGTCATCTGCGCCGTCGCGCGCTCGTACTGGGGGTGGGACGGCAGCAGCGGGTACCGGGCGATCGCGACCTTCGGGTGCGCCTCGAGCCACGCGGCGAGGTCCAGGGCCGATGCGGCCTGCGCCTTCACGCGGACGGCGAGGGTCTCGAGGGACTTGCCGAGCACCCAGGCGGTGAACGGCGACATGGTCGCGCCCATGGTGCGCACCATCTGGCGGACCTTGTCGACGTACTCCTTCTGGCCGAGCACCGCGCCGCCGAGCACGCGGCCCTGACCGTCGATGTGCTTGGTCGCGGAGTAGACCACGGCGTCCGCGCCGAGCTCGAGCGGCTTCTGTCCGAGCGGGGTCGCGAACACGTTGTCGACGATGAACAGCGCGCCGGCCTCCTTGGCGCGGGCCGCGACGTGGCGGAGGTCCACCACGTCCTGCATGGGGTTGGTGGGGGACTCGCAGAACACCGCGGTCGCGGGCGTGGCGAGCGCGCGGTCCCAATCCTCGTTCACGTGGCCGTCGACGTAGTCGACGGTGATGCCCCAGCCGGCGAAGTACTCGTCGAACGTCGCGATCGACGTGCCGAAGAGCGCGCGCGACGCGACCAGGCGGTCGCCCTGACGCAGGATCGCGGCGAGGCTCACGAACACGGCGGCCATGCCGGTCGCGGTGGCGAAGCAGTCCTCGGCGCCCTCGATCGCGGCGAGCCGGGTCTCGAACATGGAGACCGTCGGGTTCGCGTAGCGCGAGTACTGGTAGCGGTCGATCTCGCCGGCGAACGCCGCCTCCGCCTCGCGCGCCGTCGGGTAGACGTAGCCCTGCGTCATGAAGATCGCCTCGGACATCTCGTCGAACGGGCTGCGCACGTGGCCGGCGCGGACGGCGAGGGTGTCGGGACGGAGCTGCGGGGCGTCTTCCGAGGTCATGGGCTCAGGCTACCCAGCCCCGCTCCCCTCGAGATCCTCGTACGGGGAAGTGGTCGAGAGTTTCTGAACGGGCGTCGTTCAGTTCCCCGCCGGAGCACGCGATGTCGCGAAACCGTCGCTGGGTTCCCCATAGGGCGTGCGGCGGGGTGGGCGTGGGCGGAGGACCCGAGGGACGATGCTCCGGCCGGGTAGGTCTACCCGGCCGGAGCATCGTCCCGCCCTCAGGCCTCCCGGACCGCGTAGGCGCGGCCGGAGGCGCCGGTGGCCGTGAGCGAGCCGTCGCGGGACACGACGGTGACGGTGTCGCTCGAGCCATCGGACGCGTGAAGCTCGACGGTGCGGGTCTCCTCGCCGCCCGGGTAGACGACGAGCTCGACGTCGGACAGGTAGTCGTAGTCGGGGCGGTCGTCGCGGGTGCCGCGCGGGAGCACGGTGCCGGGGCGGACGTACAGCGGCATCGACTCGTAGCCGTGCGTCTCGCGCACCCACCGACCGCCGGCGACGCGCTCTCCCGTGAGCAGCGACGTCCACTCGCCGTCGGGCAGGTAGAGGTCCACCTCGCCCGACGCGGACATCACCGGCGCGACCAGCAGCGAGTCGCCCAGCATGTACTGCCGGTCGAGATGCTGGGTCGCGGGGTCGCCGGGGAACGCGAGGAACATCGGCCGCATCATCGGGACGCCGGTCTCCGCGGTCTGCACGGAGGCTGCGTAGAGGTACGGCATGAGCGACAGCTTGAGCTTGGTGAACAGCCGTGCGACGTCCACGGCCTCCTCGTCGAAGGCCCACGGCACGCGGTAGGAGCCGCTGCCGTGCAGGCGGGAGTGCGTGGACATGAGCCCGAACGCGAGCCAGCGCTTGAACACGCCGGCGTCCGGGGTGCCCTCGAAGCCGCCGATGTCGTGGCTCCAGTAGCCGAAGCCGGAGCTCATGAGCGACAGTCCGCCGCGCAGGGTCTCGGCCATCGACACGTAGGACGAGGTGTTGTCGCCGCCCCAGTGCACCGGCATCGTCTGGCCGCCGGCGGTCGCCGACCGCGCGAACAGCACCGCCCCGCCCTCGCCCTTCTCGCCGACCAGCGCCTCCCACACGGCCTCGTTGTAGAGCTGTGTGTAGAGGTTGTGCATGGTCTCGGGGCGTGACCCGTCGTGCCACACCACGTCGGTGGGGATGCGCTCGCCGAAGTCGGTCTTGATCGCGTCCACACCCTGGCGCACCAGGGTCCGGATGAAGTCCTGGAACCAGGCCCGCGCGTCGGGGTTGGTGAAGTCGACCAGCCCCATGCCGGCCTGCCACTGGTCCCACTGCCACACCGAGCCGTCGGGTCGCTTGACCAGGTAGCCCTTCTCCATGCCCTCGCGGAACATGCGGCCGCGCTGCGCGATGTACGGGTTGATCCACGCGGACACGCGGAGGTCCTTGTCCTCGTGCATGCGGCGCAGCATGCCGTCGGGATCGGGGAACACGCGCTCGTCCCAGACGCCGTCGGTCCAGTTGAACTCGCGCATCCAGAAGCAGTCGTAGTGGAACACGGACAGCGGGAGGTCGCGCTCGCGCATGCCGTCCACGAACTGCGTCACGGTCGCCTCGTCGTAGTCCGTGGTGAAGGACGTCGACAGCCACAGCCCGAACGACCAGTCCGGCACGCGCGGCGGCCGGCCCAGCAGCGCGGTGTAGCGCTCGACGGCCTCGGCCGGGGTCGGGCCGGCGAACACCAGGTACTCGAGCGACTCTCCGGCGGTGGAGAACTGCACGCGCTCGACCGCCTCCGAGCCCACCTCGAAGCTCACGTGCTCCGGGTGGTTGACCAGCACGCCGTACCCCCGGGAGGACAGGTAGAACGGGATCGACTTGTACGCCTGCTCGGAGCTGGTGCCGCCGTCGGCGTTCCAGATGTCGACGCTCTGACCGTTCTTCACGAACGGCCCGAACCGCTCGCCGAGACCGTAGATGGTCTCCCCGACGCCCAGATCCAGCTGCTCGTGGACGTAGGCACGATGCGGGGCGAGCCCGTTCGCGCTGTATCCGGTGGCACCGGTGGGCTCGGCCGACACGGACGCGTGGTCCGCCAGCGTCATGTAGCCCACCGAATGGTGGCCCGATCCGGTGATGCGCTCGCCGTCCACCTCGAAGTCGAGGCTCCACGGCGCACCCTTGGCGATCCGCGCGGTGAGACGCCCGGAGGTCAGGGTGCCCCCCGCATCGTCCACCTGCGCGGTCCCCGCGCCCTCGACGGCGCCCGGCATGCGGAAGCCGGGGGAGCGGTGCGCGCCCTGGTGGTGGTCGATCCGCACCTTGACCACGCCCTCGAGCGGCGACGTGAGGGTGACCGTGAGCATCGCGCGGTTGAGCACGTCGCCCCGGGAGCGGATCACGCGCGTGGGTGCGTGCACCGTCAGCGTGTCGCCCTCCGCCCACACGTCGTAGGCCTCCTCCGCGTAGAGGGCGTCGACGCCGGGCCGGCGCTGCCAGAAACCGTCGGTGAACTTCACTTCACTGCTCCTGCCGTGATGCCGCGCGTGAGGGTGCGCTGGAAGATGAGGAAGAAGATGATCGTCGGGATGATGCTGATGAGCGTTCCGGCGATCAGGGTCGTGGTGTCCGTCTGACGCTCGCCGTTGAGCTGCTCGAGCAGCAGGGGGACGGTGAGCGAGTCGGACGTGTTGAGGAAGGCCAGCGGCAGCAGGAACTCGTTCCACGTCCAGATGAAGAAGAACACCATGAGGACCGACAGCGTCGGACGGACGATCGGGACGATGACCGAGCGCAGCGTGCGCCAGCGCGTCGCGCCGTCGACGGAGGCCGCCTCGAGGATCTCCTTGGGGAAGGTGCCCAGCAGGCTCGACAGCAGGTAGGTGCCGAACGCGGACTGGATCACCACGAACGTGAGGATCACGGACCACGGGTTCGACAGCAGGCCCATGTCGTCGTACAGCTGGAACAGCGGGTCGAAGAGCATCTCCTGGGGGACCAGGTTGGCCATGAGGAACACCAGGACGATCCAGGTGCGGCCCCGCACGCGTCCGATGCCGATCGCGAACGAGTTCAGCACCGAGACGACCACCGCGATGATCGACACCATGGTCGAGATGAAGATCGAGTTCCACAGCGCTCGCGGGAAGTTCTGCGTCTCCCAGAACGTCCTGATGCCCTCGAAGCTGAGCGCCTGGGGCAGCTCGAGCGGGCCGGAGTTCGCGTAGTCCTGCGGGGACTTGAACGCGTTGAGCAGCAGCAGGAGCATCGGGAAGACGATCGCGAGCGCGCCGAGGACGGCGAGCGTGAGCATGACCCACTCGGCGACGGTGCGGGGGCGAGCCTTGTTGCGGCGGTCCTTGCCGTCCGTGGAGGGGGCGGGCGCGGGGGCCTGGGCGACGGCGGTCATGTCAGGCGTCCTTTCGCTCGGCGCGGTTCTGCACGCGGATGAAGATGATGGCGACCACGACCACGAGGATCGTGATGGCGGAGGCGATGGTCGCGGCGTAGCCCTTGTCCGTGCCGCGGATGAACTCCTGATAGGCGTAGAAGCTGGGCACGTACGTGGACTTCGACGGTCCGCCGTTGGTGAGGATGAACACCGGGGCGAAGACCTTGAGCGCCGCGATGGTGGTGGTGAGCGCCACCACGAACACCTCGGGCCGGATCATCGGCAGCGTGATCGCGCGGAAGCGCTGGAACCAGTTGGCGCCGTCGAGCTCCGCGGCCTCGTACAGCTGCGGGTCGACGCGCTGGAGCGCCGCCATGAAGATCACCACGGGGTAGCCGATCTGGATCCAGATCATCAGCACCATGACGGAGGCCATCGCGGTCGAGTACTGGCCGCCGAGCCAGTTGATCTCGACCTCGCTGCCCGTGAGGACCGTCAGGAACTGGTTGAGGACGCCGTCGGAGTTGGGCTTGAGGATCCAGCTGAACATCACGCCGGCGACGGCGATGGGGAGGATCTGGGGGAGGTAGTAGGTCGCGCGCAGGAAGCTGGAGAGGCGGGCGCCGAACCGGCGGCCCACCACGTCGAACAGCAGTGCGGCGATGACGAGGCCGAGCAGGGTGGGCACGATCACCATGGCGACGATCACCAGGATGATGTTCTTGAACGACTGCAGGAACTCCTGGTCCGAGAACAGGGCGACCCAGTTCTCGAGGCCCGCGAAGTACTCGGGTGCGCGGCCGCCGCGCCAGTGGAAGAAGCTCAGGCGGACGTTGCGGACGATCGGGTAGAAGATCACGAGCCCGACCAGCAGCGTGCCGGGGATGAGGTACAGCCAGTAGCCGAGCTTGCCGCGGTCGCGCTGCGGGATGCGGGCGGGCTCGTCGGTTCGGCGCGGGCGGACGCGCTGCGGGGTGGAGGTCATGAGGGGTTCCGTCTCCGGCGGGGGTCCGGGCCGCGTGGACCCGGACCCCCGCCTTGATGAGGGATGGCGACTAGCGGAGGTCCGCCACGTAGCTCTCGTAGTAGTCCATGAGCTGCGTGTTCGCCTCGTCGGCGGTGACGTCGCCGTTGACGATGCCCTGCATCACGGAGTTGAGGTCGCCGTAGAAGGTGGGCGTCGGCCAGTCGGGGTAGAAGGACAGGCCGTCGCGGTCGTTGACCTCGTTGAACAGCTCGATGAGCTTCTGCGCGTCGGGGTCGGTGATGTCCGCGGTGTCGGCTGCGACCGGCAGGCCGCCCGACTCGCCCAGCAGCGCCTGGACCTCGGGACGCATGGTGATGTCGATGAAGATCTCCGCGAGCTCGGGCTGCTTCGACTCGACCGGGACCACCCAGATGTTGCCGCCGGACCCCGGGGTCAGCGTGGTGTCGGGCCAGTTGGTGATCCCGAACTCGAAGTCGGTGACGTCCTCGAGCATGCGGCCGTACCACCAGGAGCCGGAGTAGAACATCGGGGCGTCGCCGTTGATGAACGCGAGGCCCGCGTCCTCGGCGGTCATGCCGGAGGCGTCCTTGCTGATGTAGCCGGCGTTCACCCAGTCCTCGAGGGTGCCGGAGGCGTAGCTGACCTCGGGGCCGGCCCAGTCGACGGCCTCGGTGTAGAGCTGGTACGCGTCGACCCAGGAGCGGTCGGCCTGGCTCAGCGCGAGCTGGTACCAGAGCTGGCCCATCGGGTACTCCTGCGCGGAGGTGGTGAGCGGGGTGACGCCCTCGTCGACGAACGCCTGCATGGCGGTCTCGAGGCTCGCCTCGTCCGTGGGCACCTCGATGCCGTACTCGTCGAACATGTCCTGGTTGAAGTAGAGGAACACGAACTCGCCGTAGTTCGGCACGCCGTACCAGCTGCCCGAGCCCATCACGCCGTTCTCGTCGTACTTCGCGATGGTGTCGATGCCGGCGCTGAGCTTGTCCGCCCAGCCGTAGGTCTCGTACGCGTCGTCGAGGGGAAGGATGACGCCGGTCGCGGCGAGCTGGCCCGCGGTGCCGTTGCCCTTGTTGTACTCGGACACGTCGGGTGCGTCGGAGGAGTCGAACAGCTGCTGTGCAGAGGCGTTGAGGTCCTCGAACGCGGTGGTCTGCAGGTCGACGGTCGCGCCCGTCTCCTCCTCGAACATCTCGATGGCGAGGTTCCACGCCTTGCCCATCGCGGACTCCTCGCCCTCGTAGTGCATGACGGTGAGGGTCTCGCCGGTGTAGTCGCCGTCCGCCGGGGCGCCGGACGCCCCGCCCTCGCCGCCGTCTCCGGACGAGCATGCGGTGAGGCTGAGCGCGCCGGCCGCGAGCACGGCCGTGGCTGCTGTGATGCGGTACTTCATTGTCCGTTCCTGCTTCCTTGTCGTGGCCCGGGGGCCGGGGTGGTGCGCGGTGCCGTTCGCAACTTTCGAAGCGCTTCGACGATGCGCGTGCGTGGGGGATGCCCTGGTGAGGTCAGACCCCGGGGTCCGGGTCGGCGGCCGCGCGGGCGATCACCGAGCCGTGGTCGATGTAGGTCGGGGGGATGAGGACGATGCGGGGGGTGCGGTCCCCGCCGTCGATCGCCTTGACCAGGAGGTCCATGGCGGCGGTGCAGGATGCCTGGGCATCGAGCGGCATGGTGTCGAACGGCACGGCGAACCGTGCCGTGGTGAAGCTGACGCCGGCCGCGATGACCGAGACGTCGCGGGGGACCTCGAGGCCGCGGGTCGCGAGGATCGCGGACAGCGACGAGGCCACATCTGCGGTGGTGTTGAGCACGATCCCGTCGAGCCCGGGGAGCTGCTCGAGGAGGCGGCGCACGCTGCCGTCGGCCGTGTGGCCGTTCGGGTGCGTGATGGCGTGGCGGATGCCGCGCTCTTCGCAGCGCTCGGTGAAGGCGCGCAGGACGCGGCGGGGGAAGTTGGAGCCGCGCTCGATGGTCTCGAGGCGGTGGGAGATCAGGCCGATCTGGCGGTGGCCCGCGTCGACCAGGCGGTCGACGGCCTCCCGGGCGGCGGCCTCGAAGTCGAGGTCGACGCACACCAGGCCCTCGGTGTCGGCCGGGAGTCCGACGAACACCGTGGGGCAGGCGAGCGTGCGTGCGAGGGGGACCCGCGCATCGTCCTCGTCGACATCCAGCACCACGATCCCGTCCGCGAGCTGGGTCGCGGCGGAGCGGCGCATGCCCTCGAGCGCGTCGTCGTGGACCAGGAGGAGCGTGTCGTAGTTGTGCGCGCGGGCGACCCGCGTGGTCTGCATGGCGAACGCCATGTGCGCGGCGTCGTCGGTGTCGGGGTGGACGGGCTCGCTCACCGCGATGATGTGCGAGCGGTGCGCGGCGAGCATCCGGGCGCTCGCGTGGGGGAGGTAGCCGAGCTCGCTCGCGACGGCGAGGACGCGGTCGCGGGTGTCTGACTTGATGGAGCGCTTGCCGCTCAGGGCGTAGGAGACGGTGCTGATCGACACGCCGGCGGCCTGCGCCACGTCCGCGATCGTCGCCATGTCGACTCCATCGTCCTCATCGGTTCCCGTGCCGGCGCTTGGGTTTCGAAGCGCTTCGACTGGGCTTGCCTGCATGACGTTATGTTGGTCGCCGCAACAAAGCAAGCCGGGTTACCGAATCGTGACATTTGCCGGGGGTGCCACGCTCGCGCGCGCCTCCCCCGTCCCCCTATGGGGAACTGGCCGACGGTTTCTCGAGGTCCTCGATAGCTGTGGGGAAGTGAGCGACGTGTCCCGTCGCGAGACCTCGTTCCGGCACTCACGCGTGCCGAGTTGGGGTCAAGCGTCGCTCAGTTCCCCGCAGCTCCACGCGATGTGGCGAGATCGTCGCTGGGTTCCCCATGGCGCGCGGGGGTGCGCGGGGTGGATCACGAGCGGCAGGTCAGCCCTGCTGCCAGGGCAGGCCTGCACCCTTCCAGCCCTGCCAGCCGCGGTGGCCCTGCTCGTCGGTCGCGCCCTCGAAGCCCTCGAGGATGTTGTACGCCGGGCCGAGGCCTGCCGCGGTCGCCACCTGAGCCGCGCCGATCGACCGCTGGCCCGAGCGGCACAGGAAGACGATGGGCTGTCCCGGCTGCACGCCGGTCGCCTCGAGCTGCGCGAGGAAGCCCTCGTTGCGCGCCATCGCCGGGTAGGACACCCACTCGATCAGCGCCGCCTGCTTCCCCAGCGAGGACGCGTCCGGGACGCCCACATAGCGCCACTCCGCCTCGGTGCGCACGTCGACCAGGATCGCGCCGGGCTCGTTCTCGAGCAGCTCCCAGGCCTCGTGCGGGGTCAGGTCTCCGGCGTACGTCATGACGGTCCTCTCGGGTCGTGGTCAGCACGAGTGTAGGTCCGCGTGCCTAGGGTGGGTTCATGATCCGCATCCACCTCACCAGCGTCTTCGTCGACGATCAGGCGAAGGCCCACGACTTCTACACCCGCGTGCTCGGCTTCGAGACGCGCACCGACATCCCGCTCGGCGACGGGAACCGCTGGCTCACCGTGGGGGCCCCGGGGGACGATGCGGTGCAGCTCCTGCTGGAGCCGTCCGGTCATCGCGCGGTCGGGCCCTACCGGGACGCTCTGCGCGAGGACGGCATCCCGGCCGCGCAGTTCGCCTCGGACGACGTGCGCGCCGAGCACGAGCGCCTGGTCGCGCTGGGTGTCGAGTTCACCATGCCGCCCACGGACATGGGCCCGGTCACCGTCGCGGTGCTCGACGACACGTGCGGCAACCTCATCCAGCTTGCGCAGATGGGCTGACTCAGCGGGCCAGCCGCGCCGCCTCCTGCGGTGAGCGAGCGTCCACCGACCGCGCCGCGAACAGCGCCACCACGCCGATGCCGGCCGCGCTGGCGGCGACCATGATCACCGTGCCCAGGAGCGCCTCGGCTCCCATGATCGCGACGGTGCCCCACGTGGGGTCGGTCGCCGCTTCGATCGCCTCGGACGCGGCGAGGATGGTGGCCATCGCCATGCCGAGCGCGGCGCCCACGAGCACCCCGAGCGCCATCGGCGCCGCGACCCGCACGATCGCCGCGACCTGTCGCGCGTGGCGGTCGAGACCGAGTGCTCCCGCGGTCGCGGCCTCCCGCAGCGCTGCGCCGCGGCCCATCCATTCGGCGAGCCCGATGACCAGGCCCCCGATGACCATGAGCAGCGCACCGCCGAGCCACCACGGCAGCATCCCATCCTCCACGCCGTCCCACGTCGGAGCGGGTCCATCCACGGGCAGACCCATGCTGCGTACCGCCATGAAGACGGGGAAAGCCGCGAGCAGCATCCCGGTCCCGGCGGGGACGAGCGCTCCCGTGCGGTGCTGGAGCGAGTCCGCAGCGAGCACGAGCGACGGTTTCCCGGTCCGTGCGAGCGACGCGCCCAGGCGCGGCATCGCCGCGCGCAGCCCGAGCCCGGCGAGCCCGCCAGCGGTGACCGTGAGGACCACCCAGCCGAAGTCGTCCGCAATCCCCCACCAGCGGCCGTCGGGCAGCCAGCCCGCAGCCTCCGCGAGGATGACGACCACCGCCGCGACCGCCGGGAGGGCGAGCCAGGCGGGAGAGACGAGGCGCCGGGCCGGCTCGGCGACGCGCAGGTCGCCGGGGCCGGTGGGCTTGAGGGCCGCGCTCGGCTCCACGTTCGCCGCCCACAGGGCCGGGACCAGACCGATCACGAGCGCAAGCGCCACCGCGAACGCCAGAATGGTGGCCGCGTACCCGGGCGGCAGCGTCGCGATCGCGGGACCGTACACGTCCGGCCGTGCGGCGTCCGACAAGGAGTAGACCCACTCGGCTGCCGCCCAGCCGCACGCGAGCCCGACGGTGCCCGCGACGAGGCCGATCACCGTGCCCTCGACTGCACCGGCCTTGACGATGTCGGCGCGTGTCGCGCCGAGCGCCCGCGCGGTCGCGACCCACTGCGTGCGCGCCTCACCCTGGCCCCGGCCCGCGGCGATGGCCGCGCCCACCGCGATGACCGCGAGGAGGCCTGCGCCGACCAGCGACAGCAATACCGCGCCGGCGAAGGTCGCGTGGTCGTCCTCGTACGGGATCGTCTGGGTCACGTCCTCGAGGCCGGCGAGAAGCGGCCCGTCCCACGTGAATGTCACGTCGTACATGCCCGTGCGGTCACCCGCGTCGTTGACCACGGGGAACGGCCCTCCGACCCTGGCGACCGCGGCGACGCCCTCGGGTGCGATGAGCCCGGTCGCGCCGTACAGCTCTCCGTCGATGACCCCGGAGCGGATGAGGCCGACCACCGTGAGCCGCAGCGGCGTCGCCGAGGGTACATCCGCGTCCTCACGCCCGGTCACGGTGACGGAGTCGCCGACCTCGATGCCGAGCCGCTGGGCGTACGCGGAGGCGAGCGCGATCTCGCCTGGGCCCGGGACGGCGCCCGCGTAGAGCCGATCCGTGGCGGCCTCGGGCGAGAGCGCCTCAAGGTAGGCGCCGCCGTCCGCGTCCTCCGCGAACCGGGCGTACACGGTGGCGCGCGCGTCGAGGTCGATGCCTTGCGACGCGGCGTCGTCGACGATCGCGGCGACCTGGTCGGGCGTCGCGGTATGCCAGTCGTCCATCGCCCGCCCGTTGCGATAGCCCATGCCGTCGCTCCATCCGCGCAGCGTCGCGACGTGCTCGCCCGAGTAGCCGGACTCGTCGGCGAACTCGCGGTCGATGGCCGCCTGCGTCCCCAGGGAGGTCGCGGCGAACGTCGCGAGCCCGGTCGCCATCGCGACCAGCACCCCTGCCGTCACCGTGTACCGGCGCTGCGCGCGCCACTGCTCGCGCAGCAGCGCGCCCCCCACGGAAGTCATCCCCAGCATGGCTGCCACGCTAGCGACGCGAAGGCGCCAGCCGCATCGTCCCCGCGCACCGTTCTCCGGTGATAACCAGGTATGACGCGGCTACCCCTCCTCGGGGTGCGGCTTGCCCGGCGTGACCGGCGGCAGCGCCGACCACGGGAACGTGATCCACAGGTCGGTGCGCTTCCACACGTAGTCGGGGTCGATGATCGAGTGAGACTTCGCGTAGAGCACCACGGTGCGCACCTCGCCGGCGTGCTGCTCCATCAGCTTCTTCACGAGCGCGAGGGTCTCGCCGGTGTCCGCGACGTCGTCGGCGACCAGCACCTTGAGGCCCTTCATCGCGTCCGTGTCGAGCAGCGGCGGCAGCAGCACCGGGGCGGGCAGGCGCTCGTCGATGCCGGTGTAGAACTCGACGTTGAGCGTGCCGACGCCCTTGGTCCCCAGTGCGTAGGAGATCGCGCCTCCCACGGGCAGCCCGCCGCGCGCGACGGCGACCACCACGTCGGGCTCGTAGCCCGAGTCGACGACCATCTGCGCGAGCTCGCGCGACGCGTCGCCGTATCCCTGCCAGGTGAGGACCTCGCGCTCGGGGGTGTCGGTCATCTCGTCTCCAACCACGTCCGGTGAGGCGAGCGTACCGGCGCGACCGCCGCATCGTCCCCCGTAACCTTGACCGATGGGCTTCTTCACCTCCGAGGGCGACGCGCGCCGTTTCTACGAGGCGGACGGCTGGTTCCAGGCGTGGCTCGCGGCGAGCCCCAAAAGCGCCGAGTACCTCGCGACCCAGGTGCGCAAGTCCACCGGGCATGACCTTCAGTTCACGCCGGCGGAGCTGCGTCCCACCATCGACTGGGTGACGCGCGACCTGCGTCGCGACCGCTCGGCGGTCAAGCCGGACTGGGCGTACCGCTCGGAGCTGGGGCGCGAGCTCACCATGCACGGCGCCGCGCTCATCGACGGGCTGCTGGTCTACCTGGGTGGGATCGCGGACGACCACCAGCCGCTGTCCTGGGGTCTCGACCGTCGCGAGGGCTCGCCCACGTATCTCGACCCGATGCTCGGCCCCGGCGGCCCGCCGCTCGCGCTGCTGCCGCACGCGGTCGCCGCGATGGGACACGGCCGCGCCGCGTGGGACTCCGTCGAGGACGTGCTGCGCTGGTTCGCGTCGCCGGGTCAGCTGACCTACGAGGCGTTCGACACCCCGGCGGACGTGCGCGAGTCGTTCATCCCGAAGGGCGGCCTCTTCAAGAAGCCGGTGCGCCCCACCGAGCTGCCAAGCGTGCCGCCGTCCGAGTCGCTCGGCCCGGTGCAGGAGGGCGACCCGGGCCTGGTGGTGAACGATGCCGGTCCCGGCCACGCGCCCGGCACCCCGTCCGACGCGACGCACCACGCGATCGTGATGCTCGCCGCCGGCGCGATCGACGAGCCCGCCCTGTTGCGCTTCCTGCGCGGCTGCGACGCGGCGCCCGGCATCGCGCGCGTGGCGTTCCGCAGCCACCACCTCCTCGAGGTGTGGGCGCCCGGGCTGCTCACGGTGGAGGTGCTGGCGTCGCTGCGCGCCGCCGCGCGCGCGGAGCTGCCGTCGCGACCGGACGATGCGCCGCTCACCGAGGACGACCGGCGCGGACTTCTCCTGCGCGCGCCGTTCCTGGAGCGACTGGGCAGGCATGAGGACCTCGCGGTGCGCACCATCGAGGTCGACGGCTGGGACGCGACCGTCACCGTGCAGTCGCCCTGGCTCGACGACTACACGTACACCGTTGCGCTGCACCCCCGCGTGGTCGAGTCTCTGACGGAGGCGCGCATGCAGGCGGTCGCGGACGCGCTCGGGCTGCTGCCCGGCGTCGATCGCGTGCTGTGGGAGGACGCCGAGGGCGTCCACGTCCATGGGCCGGACCTCGCGGCGGACGCGCTCGCGGACGCGGTCGCGGACGCGCTCGCCTCCTAGCTCGCCCCACCCCCGCGCGCTATGGGGTGGCCAGCGTCGCTTTCTGCAGGTCTCGCCTTCCTACGGGGAAGTGAACGTCGCACGTCAGCGGTCGTGCACTCCGCTCGCGAATCAGCAAAGGTCCTGGTGCGGCACCCGTCGAGGGTGCACAATCCCCTCATGGGGGACACAGCGGAGACGCGCAAGCAGGCGCCCACCAGGCGCGCGGCGCTCGCGGGGATCATCGTGGCGGGCCTCGCGCTCGTGGTGCTCGGGGCGTTCGCGTTCTGGGAGCGCCCGGCGAGGCTTCCCACCTACGCCGCGAGCGAGTGGACCGGCGAGGCGACCGAGGTCGCGCAGGGCGTGCGCGCGGACGCCAAGGGCCTGTGGACTGTCTGCCCGACCAGCGCCACCGAGGCAGACGGCGTGGTGGGCCTTCTGCTCGCGGACACGTGGAGCGCGACGGTGCCGCGCCTCGGGGCCGAGGGTGCGTTGGCGCACCTGCACGGCGGCCCCGTCGAGCTGACCTCCGCTGAGCGTGCCGATTCGTACTACCCGCCGGTGGTCGGCAGGTTCCTCGATCCGGCGGTTGCGGAGGACGCCGCGCTCGCGGACACGTGGACGGGGATGTGCGGGGACGTCGCGGCGGTGATCCTCGTCGCGCCCGACGCGGTGATCGAGGAGATCGACTTCGCCCCCTGACCCGCGCGGACCCGCGCCCACTCGCACGACGCAACTCCCGCATCGTCCCGTTACCAGGGGCCGTCGTACCGCGTCCCGTGCGGGCGCCGGGCGATGCGCCCGCCGGTAGGATTGCCGCATACCCGCCGGCTCCACCCATGAGGACTTCATGACCGACGCGCTTCAGCCCACCGCCGCCCAGCTCGACACCGTCGGCTACGCGGAGAACACCCCCGACCAGGAGCAGCCCTGGGGAGAGCTGGGTCTCAAGCACGACGAGTATCAGCGCATCCGCGACCTCCTGGGCCGCCGCCCCACCAACGCGGAGCTCGCGATGTACTCCGTCATGTGGTCGGAGCACTGCTCGTACAAGTCCTCCAAGGTGCACCTGCGCCAGTTCGGCGAGAAGACCACGCCGGAGATGAAGCAGCGCCTCATGGTCGGCATCGGCGAGAACGCCGGCGTCGTGGACATCGGCGACGGCTGGGCCGTGACCTTCAAGGTCGAGTCGCACAACCACCCGTCCTACGTCGAGCCGTACCAGGGTGCCGCGACCGGCGTCGGGGGCATCGTCCGCGACATCCTTGCGATGGGCGCACGCCCGGTCGCCGGCATGGACGAGCTCCGCTTCGGCGCGATCGACCACCCCGACACCGCCCGCGTCGTGCACGGCGTGGTCGCCGGCGTCGGCGGCTACGGCAACTCGCTGGGCCTGCCCAACATCGGCGGTGGCGCCCGCTTCGACTCCTGCTACCAGGGCAACCCCCTGGTCAACGCGCTCTGCGTGGGCAAGATGAAGCACGAGGACATCCACCTCGCGTCCGCCGAGGGCGTGGGCAACAAGGTGGTCCTGTTCGGCGCCCGTACCGGCGGCGACGGCATCGGCGGCGCCTCGATCCTCGCGTCGGAGACGTTCGAGGACGGCGTGCCCGCGAAGCGCCCGTCCGTACAGGTGGGCGACCCGTTCATGGAGAAGGTGCTCATCGAGTGCTGCCTCGAGCTGTTCGCGGCGGACGTGGTCCAGGGCATCCAGGACCTCGGCGCGGCCGGCATCTCCTGCGCGACCTCCGAGCTCGCGTCCAACGGCTCGGGCGGCATGCACGTGTGGCTCGACGACGTCCTGCTGCGCGACCCCACCCTCAATGCCGGCGAGATCCTCATGTCGGAGTCGCAGGAGCGCATGATGGCGGTCGTCACGCCGGAGAAGCTCGACCAGTTCATGGCGATCACCGGCAAGTGGGACATCGAGTCCTCGGTGGTCGGCGAGGTCAACGACTCGGGCCGCCTCACCATCGACCACCACGGCCAGCGCATCGTCGACGTCGACCCGCGCACGGTCGCGCACGACGGCCCCGTCTACGACCGCCCGTTCCACCGCCCCGCGTGGATGGACGGCCTGCAGGCAGACCGCTTCGCGGCGGAGCTCCCCGCCACCGGCGAGGACCTGCGCGACGCGTTCGTCACCCTCCTCACCAGCGATAACATGGCCTCGCGCGAGTGGATCACCCGCCAGTACGACCGCTACGTCCAGGGCAACACCGCCGCGTCGCGCCCCGACACCGCCGGCGTGATCCGCATCGACGAGGAGACCGGTCGCGGCGTCGCCATCGCGACCCGCTCCAACGACCGCTTCACCAAGCTCGACCCCTACGAGGGCGCGCGCCAGTCCGTCGCGGCCGCGTTCCGCGGCGTCGCCATCACCGGCGCCGAGCCGACCGCCGTCACCGACGGTCTCAACTTCGGCTCCCCCGAGGACCCCGACTCGATGTGGCAGTTCGCCGAGGCCATCCGCGGCCTCGCGGACGCCTGCCAGGAGCTCGGCGTCCCGGTCACCGGAGGCAATGTGTCGCTGTACAACGGCACCGGCGAGCCGGGCCGCATCGACAGCTCGATCAACCCCACCGCGATCGTCGGCATCCTCGGCATCCTCGACGACGTCGCCCGCGCGACCCCGTCGGGCTGGCGCGAGGACGGCCAGCTGCTGTTCCTGATCGGCACCACCAAGCCGGAGCTCGACGGCTCCGAGCTCGCCTCCACGCACGGCCACCTCGGCGGCCTCCCGCCGGTGCTCGACCTCGCGTGGGAGAAGGAGCTCGCCGAGATCCTCATCGCGTGCTCGCGCGACGGCCTGGTCGACGCCGCCCGCGACGTGTCCGAGGGCGGCCTCGCCGCCGCGGCCGCGTACGGCTCGCTGCGCTACGGCGTCGGCGCGCGCATCGTCCTCGACGAGATCTGCGAGCGCGACGGCCTCACGCCCGCGCAGGCGCTGTTCTCCGAGTCGCAGGGCCGTGCGCTGCTCACCGTGCCCCGCACCGAGGAGCCGCGCCTGGTCGCGATGCTCGAGGCGCGCGGCGTGCCGTTCGCCCGCGTGGGCGTCACCGGCGGCGACGTCATCGACGTCCAGGGCCAGTTCGAGGTCCCCGTCGCCGAGCTCACCGAGGCCTGGGAGGCGCCGCTCGTCGCGCGCTTCGCCTGAGTCATCCCGTCCCTGAGCAGGGACGATGCGACGCCCGGCCCGGTGACAGGCCGGGCGTTTCGCGTTGCTCGGGCCGGCGGGCTCGGTGCGCTGTGCCACCCTGGACCCATGCCTCCCCGCCGCCGCATCCCCGTCGCCGCCGGCCGCGAATCCGTCCGTCAGTGGGCGCTCCTCAGCGACGTCGGCACCGTCGAGCCGGGCGTGACGGCGATGGCCGTGCGGTTCAGCCTCGAGGAGCTCGCCGCCGTCGCGCCGGGCCGCTCGCTCGAGGTGCGCGTGCCGCCGTTCGGCGCGGTCCAGGCCGTCGAGGGCTCCGTCCACCGCCGCGGCACGCCGCCGGCCGTGGTGGAGATGGCCCCCGAGGTCTGGCTGGGCCTCGTGACGGGTCGCCTGCGATGGGACGATGCGGTGGCCGAGGGCCGCGTCGACGCGTCGGGGGAGCGGTCGGACCTGTCGGCGCTGCTGCCGCTCGCGCTGTAGGCCGCTTGCGCCGCCCGTCGGTCCCGGTGGTCGACCCGCGGGCGCCGACGGCTCAGGCCGTGACCGTCGCTCGCGCGCGGACAGTCGCGGCGAGCGCCGCTGCGCCCAGCGAGATCCATCCGATCGCGATGCCGGTCATCATCACCGCGGGCAGCAGCGCGTGCGAGGCATGCACGAGCGCCCAGAGCGGGCCGACGTCCGTGAAGGCGCCGGAGGCTTGGGAGAGGCCGAAGCTCGTGTCGGGCGTGCTCCCGCCGAACGCTCCGACCGCGGCGACGAAGCCCACCGTGATCCCCGCGAGCGTGCCCACCGCGAGCGGCAATGCGAACTCGACGGCACCGGCGAGCCGCGCGGCGCCGTGCGAGAGGCCCATCGCCGTCCGTGCCTGCCGGTCGCCCCGGTGGGCGGCCGAGCCGGCGATGGCGGTGCCGAACGCGACCGCGGTGAGCAGCGCGAAGACGAGGGCCGCGAGCGCGTACAACGGTCGGCCGTCCCAGCCCGTCGGTGCCACCATCGCGTCGGACCGCAGCGGCTCGGGTAGCCAGGACGGGATGCCCGAGCCGTACTGAGCCCAGTTGATCAGCGCCTGTTGGGTGATGAACCAGCCGAACGCGCTCGCGACCAGGGCGAAGACCGTCGCGGGCCCTGCGGCCTGGCGCGGACGCGACACCAGCGCGTGCGCGGCGCTGAGCGCCCAGGGACGGGCCGACGCCGCCAGCCTGCGGGAAGCGCGGTCGACCACGCGTCGCGCGTACGTCGCCGCCACCGCCAGGGTCAGCGCCCCGGTGAGAGGGAAGACCAACCACGGCCATCGGAAGCCCTCGAGCGGCAGCTCGTAGTACAGCCGTCCCTGATACGCGGAGTACCCGAGCGCGGGCACCCACACGAGGATGAGCCACCCGAGACGCAGCCGCCTCCGCGGTGGTGAGGTGGTGAGGGGTGCGACGGGCTTGAGGGCCGAGGCGGGCGTGATGCGCATCGCCCAGAAGGCGGGGATCGCTCCGACGATGGTGGAGAGGGCGGTCGCCAGCGCGAGCGCGCCGCAGAGAACCCATCGAGCCGGCACCGGACCGGCCGGAAGCAGCGCGTCGGCGTTCGCCGCGGCGAACGCGCTCCAGTCGAGCGCGGCGAGCGCCCACGCGGCGCCCAGCCCGGCGAGCCCGGCGACCATGCCCACGGCCGCAGCCTCCGCGACGGCGGCCCACGCGAGGGTCGAACGGCGTGCGCCGAGCGCCCGCGCGGTCGCGACCCAATGCGAGCGCGACTGCGCCTGCGCGCGGCCCGCGGCGAAGGCCATCCCGATCATGCCGGTCGCGAGCAGCATCGCGGCGAGCAGCAGCACGGAGGGGAGCACGACCTCGTTGGTGGCGCCGAACCAGGGCCGGCCGGGCCAGCCCGGGATCGCGTCGAGCGCGGCGGTCGCGTGCACGGCGCCGATATCCGCGAGGCCGTCGTCGGCCCCGACGTCGAGGAGGTCTGCGGCGCCGGCACGCGAGGCGAGCGCGTCATCCCAGTCGAGAACGGCGACCGGGAGGGAGAGGTCGTAGCGGCCATGGCCGGACGGGCGCAGCAGTCCCGCCACCGTGAGGCGCGTGAGGTCGGTCGTCGTCTGCACGTCGCCGTCCCAGACGTCGACGACCACGTCGACGCGGTCGCCGATCCCCAAGCCCAGCGACGCGGCCCAGTCCGCGTCCACCGCCACTCCGCCCGGGCGCGGCGCCGCGCCCGACAGCAGGACCGCCTCCCAGTCGACGACGCCGCGCACGCCCACGAGCCCGCGTTCGCCCCACCACGTGCTGAGCGCCTCGTCCGGCGTCGCGTCGACGTCGACCGCGCGCAGCGCAAGCAGGTCGAGCGTCTGCATCGCGGCGGTCTGCGCACCCTCGGCATCCGCGGCGTCGAGGGTCGAGCCGAGCTCCTCCCAGCTCACCGCGTTGTCGAGGCCGTCGTAGTCCGCGCCGACGACCAGGGTGCGGCTCCATTCGCCCCCCAGCCCGAACGTATCGATGGCGTGCCGTTCAAGCCGCATCTGCTGCGTCGCGGTGATCGCCACGAACCCGGCGAGCGCCACGGTGATGGCGGTGAACAGGGCCGTCCACGCCAGGTAGCCCCGATGCGCCCGCGCCTGCTCGCGCATGAGCCGGCCGATCACCGCGCGTCCGCCATCGCCAGAGTGCTCGCGCGGACCAGTGCCGCGGCGCCAGCGGCGCCCAGCAGGATCGGCACCACGCCCAACAGGGCCACCATGCCCAGCGGGACCAAGGCATGGCCGAGATGCGTCAGCGCCCACGCCCAGTCGCCGAGCGTCGTCTCGACCACGCCGTCCTGCCAGCCGCCGACGGGAACCTGGTAGCGGAAGGTGCCCACCGCCGCGGCGGCTCCGAGCACCAGTCCGACCCCCAGGCCGGCGAGCAGAGGCGCCGCGAACTGCACGGCGGACGCGAGCCGCGCGTCGAGCGCCGAGAGCCCGAGCGCCTCGCGCGCCTCGTGATCCGCGGATGCAGCCTGCCGCGACGCGGCGAACGTCGCGAAGGAGGCGAGCACCAGCACCGCGAGGGTCGACGCGGAGCCGACGAGGAGGATGCCTCCGTCGGACTGGCTCGGGTACAGGGTCGGCGACATGCGCCACCACGGCGAGTCCTCGCGCCCCAGGTCGATCGCGTCCGTCCATGCGGTGAGCGCCATCCACGTCGCGGCCACGCTCAGCGCGAGGGTCGCCACCGCCAGGACGGCCGCGGGTACCGCCGCCTGACGTGGCCGCCCGCGCAAGGCATCCCCGGCAGCGAGCAGCCACGGCCGCCGCGACCGTGACAGCCGCCTCCCCAGGACGCCCACGACCGCTCGGCACAGCTCGACGAGCATCGCCACCGTCGCGATCGCCCATGCGACACCCACGCCCCACACGATCCACAGCCACGACGATTGGCCCCCCGGGCCCTCGCCCGTCTGAGCCGAGAGCACCAGCGCGACAGAGAGGAGGATCCAGAGCCCGTAGATCCATGCGGCTGAGATGCGCCGGGAGACCTCGGCCTCGGTCACGGGCGTCACGGGCTTGAGCGCCGCCACCGGTGCCACGCGCGTCGCCCAGAACGCGGGGATCGCGCCGAGCACGAGCGAGAGCAGCACCCCGAGCCCCACGCTGGCGGGGATGAACCACCCGGGCACCGCGATCGAGTCGGGCATCAGCGCCGCCGGATTCGCCGCGACCAGCGCGGCGTACATCGCGGCGTGGACGCCGAGCCCCAGCGCGGTGCCCGCCACGCCGGCGACGAGTCCGACGACGCCGAGCTCGGCGAGCGAGGCGAGCACCACCTGCGCACGCCGCGCGCCGAGCACCCGGGCCGTCGCGAGCCACTGCGCCCGCGACGCCGCCTGGGCACGTCCCGCCGCGAACGCGAGTCCTACCATGCCGAGCACGAGCACCACGGCCGTCAGCGAGGCCAACAGCAGCGCCCCGGGCTCGATATCTCCCATCCACGGCGAGAATCGCCAGCCCGCCGCGTCGACAGCGGGGTCCGGGTGCCGGGTCGTCACCTCGATCGCGGCCATGTCGAGCGCTGGAGCATCGTCGCCGTAGAGCTCGGCGTCGCCGGCCGCCTCGATCGCGAACGAGTCGTCCCAGGCGAGGACCGCCGCGTACGGCACCAGCGAGTAGCGTCCGTCGACGCCGGTGCGGAGGAGCCCCGACACCGTGCGCCTGCCGAGGACCTCGTAGTCCTCCGACCACCGCGCGCCGGTCACGACCACGGTGTCCCCGATGCCGACGAGCGCGTGCGCCGCCCAGCCCGCGTCGACGGCGATCTCCCCGTCTGACGGCAGTGCCCCGTCGAGCAGGATCGCGTCCTCATCGATCGCGCCCGTGAGCCCCACGATCGAGTTGAGGTTCTCCCAGGTGGTGGACACCGCGTGGTCCTCCGTCTCGATCGCGAGGTCCCATGCCTGGTGGACGGCGGCCGGTTCGGAGCCGCGCGCCGCGGCCCCCTCGAGCAGCGATTCCAGCTCCTCGCGGGTGAGGTCGGCGTCGGTCGCCGTGCCCACGGTGACCGACGCCGTCGAGGCGCCCGTCCCGCCGTAGGCTGCCGCGGCATGGTCCAGGATGGCGCGCTGCTGCAGCGCGTCGAGCGTGGCCCACGCGACCAGCGTGACCGCGAGCGTCAGCAGCGCCGCCGTCCAGGCCAGGTAGGCGCGATGCGCCCGCGCCTGTTCGCGCATCAGCTTGCCGATCACGCGACGCCCTCCTTCTCCGCCTCGCGCAGCTGCTCCGCCGGGGAGGAGCGGTCGGCCCGCACCCGCACGAGCGCCGCGAGCCCGGCCGCGAGCCCCGTGGTGACCACGGCGAGCGCCACGAGCGCCGCCCACGGCGCCTGCGCGACGTCGAAGCCCACGTTCCACGCCCGGATCGCGAACCCACCGGCACCGCCCGCGGCGGAGAGCCCGAGCCCGATCACGGCGCCCGCGACCAGCCCGAGCGCCGCTCCCACGCCGGTGACCACGGCGGCCTCGAGCGCCGCCGCCCCGCGCATCGTCCCTCGCAGGGCGCCCAGCGCGACGAGCGTCGCGTGCTCGCGCCACCGCAGCCGCTGCGTCGCCCCGGCGAGCACCACGACGATCGCGACGGCGCCCAGCAGGAACGGGCCCGCGACGGTCAGGAGCCCGCGCGCGTCGATGCGCGTGGTGCCGCCCCAGTTGTCGCCGTTGCGCTCGGAGACCATCGCATCCCCGAGGTCGTGCTCCGCGAGCACCGCCTCGACGTCGTGCCCGTAGACCAGCACGGCCGAGGTCTCCGCGGGCCCGAACGTCTCCTCGGCCCACCCGAGCTCGACCCCCGCGAACGGCGCGGGCTGCGACGGGGACGCAACCGCGGCGGTGACGTCCCCGACCCGCATCACCGCGGGCCCGTACCCGATGGCGACGCCGGCGTCGAGGAACGTCGGACGCAGCCCGACCGGGTCGACGCCGTCCAGCGCCGCGAGCTCGACCGCCAGCAGCGTGTCCGCGGGGATGAACTCGTCGATCTCCGCGCCCGGCACGGTCGTGCCGTCGGTGGACAGAGCCGCCGCCCGCACCACCGTGAGCCGTGGGTCGGCCTCGAGAGACGCGACGATGCGCGGGTCCAGGGCAGGCGCCCACCCCGCCTCGGCCGCGCCGGGCGCGACCTCCGGGTCGATCACCAGCGTGGGTACCGTCGCCACCACGGCGTCGGGGACCAGGGCCTCGGCGATCGCGTTGCGCTCCGCGAGCCCGTTGACCATCACGCTTGCCCCGGTCGCGACCGCGACCACGAGCCCGATGGCGCCGACGGCGGCGGCACGCAGCGGCGCCGGCCGGGTCAGCGCGTCCGCGGCGAGGGCCCGGGCGTGAGCGGGCGACGCGCCACGTCCGAGCCACCCGGCGACACGAGCGACGATGCGCACGCCCAGCGCCGCGCCCCACGTCACCAGGAGCGCGGGGATGGCCAGGTACGTGCCGATCGCGAGCACGATCCCGACGGCGGTCTCGACGGGCGTGTACGGGTACGCGGGCCAGCCGAGCGCGAGGCTCGCGAGCGGGAGCACCGCCAGCGCGACTGCGACCCACGACCACCGGAGGCGGCGGCGGGAGGCGACGGGCGCATCGTCCCCACGCGACGGTCGCGTGGCCCAGCGGGCCGCGACGGCCCAGCCGAGCGAGGCGCCCGCCGCGAGCGCCACCCAGAACCAGGCCAGCACCTGCAGCGCGTACCAGTCGGGGCCGCCCGCGCCGAACCCGGTGATGAGCTGCCGCGTCACCGAGCCGGCGAGCAGCGAGCCCAGGCCCCACACGGCCCCGGCGAGCGCGCCGCGACCCGCCGCGGCGGCGATCAGCGCACCGCGTGCCTGCCCGAGCGCGCGGCGGGACGCGAGCTCCGCGCGCCGGGTCGCCAGGAAGCCGGCGCGCAGGGTGCCGGTGACCGTCGCGATGAGTGCGATCAGCAGCGGCACCGTGACCGCGGTCGCCATCGGGATGAAGGCGCCATCGCCGAGGAGCGGCTGCCACACCGGGGGCGCGAGGAGCCCGAGCGTGACGCCCGCCACCGCGATCGCCCAGGATGCCGCGTTCCTCATCGTGCCGCCCCTTCCCTGAGGGCCTCGGCCGGGGTATCGAGGTGTGCCGCGGCGGCCGCGATCGCGGTCACCGCGGTGAAGACGCCCAGGATCAGCGCGCCCCACCACACCGCGTAGCCCCAGGGCACGGAGCTCAGCGCGAGACCCGGGTAGGAGTCCGTGATGACCCCGGTGAGCGAGTGGCGCGCCGCGCCGACCATGCTCATGGTCATGCGGGTGAGCACGCCGGCGGACATCCCGGCCGCGACCGCGACCGACCCGACCACGGCGCCCTCGACCACCAGCGCCCACCGCAGGATGCGGGGCTCGACACCGAGCGCGGCGAGCGTCGCCGCCTCGCGCGACCCGGCCTTGACCGCGCCCGCGGCGACCGGGGTCAGGATGAGGGCGAGCACGATGCCGGCCCACACGTAGCCGGCGGGCACCTCCTGCGCCCCCGCGGTCGAGGTCGACGAGCTCCATGACGCGTCCGAGGGGATCCCGCCCACGGCGCGGTCGATCGCGACCTTGTCCGCACCCTCCTCCGCGTAGACCACGTAGGCCGTGCCGAGCGGCGGCGACTCGCTCGCCCCGGCCGCGGCGTACGCGTACCAGCCGTCCGCGAGCGGCACCACGCCGTCGGGCCGGAAGCTTGCGGTGGTGACGTCGAGCACGTTGGTCGTGTTCGCGACCACCGCGTCGGGGTGGGCTTCGAGCGCGTCGGCGAGCGCGTCGTCGATGCCGCGCAGGTCCGTCGGGTCGACCGCGACGATCGTGCGCGCGTCGTCGACTGTGGTGAGCGCGTCGCCCACGACCACACGCTCCACCCCGTCGACGGCCGCGATGCGGTCGCGCAGGTCGCCCGCGTCGGGCGCCACGCTCATGGTGAGCACGATCCGGTCGGACTGCACCACACCGGTCGGTGCGGTCAGCAGCGCGGCGAGCGCGAACGCGATGCCGCCGACCGCTAGGACCGTGCGTCCGGTCGCCTGGGTGGGGGACGATGCGCGGGCGGCCAGCACCGCCGCCAACCTGGGTGCCCCCGCACCTTCCGCAAGGGCGGCGGCGAGCGCCACGAACCGCGGAGCGGTGCCGCGCGCCCACGGCAGGATCACCGCGAGCCCGAACGCGATGCAGGCGACCCAGGCGACGGCCCACGCGATGCCCGCGGCGTTGGTGGCGATGAAGGCCGGCTCGGTGCCACCGCCCCACGCGAGGCCCACGACCACGCCCGCGGCGATCGCGCCCGCACCGCCGATCCACGCGGCACGGCGCCCGACGCGCACCGGGCGCATCGCCGCGACGTCCTCGCGGAGACGCTCGACCGGCGTCTTCGCGGGCCGCCACGCGGAGAGCACGTGGGCGAGCGCGAGCGACAGCGCGATCAGCAGCGCCTCGATGGCGCGCAGCGCCCAGAACAGATGGTCGGTCGAGAACGGCTCCCAGCCGCGGGTGGTCTCGAGCGCGACGTGGATGGCACCGGCGATCGCGTAGGCGGCCGCGCCCACCGCGAGGCCGTCGCGCAGGCCGGTGAGGCCCGCGCGCATCGTCCCCGCGTGCGCCGCCTCGCCCAGGGCTGCACGCACGGCCGCCTCGTGCGGGGACGCGGACCGGACCCCGAGCGTCCACGTGAGGATCGCGGTGAGCAGTGCGAGGGGGATAGCCGCGTAGATGAGGATCGCGCCCACGGAGATCCAGTTGAGCCGCTCCTGCGCCATCCCGCAGACGTCCGCGCACTCCTCGAGCTGCCACGGCAGCGACAGCGCCATCACGGCGGCCATCGCCACGCCCGTGACGAACGCGGCGACGCCCCTCATCGCTCCACCCCCGCCAGCGCGTCGAGCCCGGCCAGCACGGCCTCCGGCGTCGGATCGGTGACGTGGCCGGCGACCTTGCCGTCCGCGAACAGCAGCACGCGGCCTGCATAGGACGCCGCGGTGGGGTCGTGGGTGACCATCACCACCGATTGCCCGAGCTCGCGGCACGACTGCCGCAGGTGCGCGAGGATCTCCGCGCTCGCGTGGGTGTCGAGGTTGCCGGTGGGCTCGTCGGCGAGCACGATCCTCGGGCGGGTGATGAGCGCACGGGCGATGGCCACGCGCTGCTGCTGTCCGCCCGACATCTCGTAGGGCCGGCGGTCGAGCTCGCGCCCGATGCCGAGCATCTCGATGAGCGAGTCGAGCCACGCGTCGTCGGCCGGGAGCGCGTTGAGCCGCAGCGGCAGCACGATGTTCTCGCGCGCCGTCATGGTCTGCAGGAGGTTGAAGCCCTGGAACACGAAGCCGACGATGCGCCCGCGCACCTTCGCGAGCTGCTTGTCGCGCATCGCGGTGATCTCGTCCTCGCCCACCCACACCTGGCCGCCGTCGGGACGGTCGAGCCCTGCGAGCAGGTGCACCAGCGTGGTCTTGCCCGAGCCGGACGGCCCCATGACGGCGGTGAGCACCCCCGCAGGGACGTCGAGATCCACGTGATCGACGGCGGTGACGGCCGCATCGCCGCGGCCGTAGGTCTTGGTCAGCCCGCGCGCCCTCAGGGCGAGCGGGACGTCCCCCCGGATGTCCATGCCAGCGAAACTATCGGCGCAGGGCCGGCCCGCGCATCGTCCTCCCGCACCGTTCTGGGGTGATACCCAGGTATGACGCGTCACTCACCGGCGGGATCTAGGTACTGGCCCACGAACAGGATCGCGCCGGTGGCGGTGTCGCGGATGACGTAGAGGAACGGGCGGTCGGCGATGATCTCCGCGTCGAACTCCGGCGGTGCCGCGCCCGCGGCGCCCTCGACCACGGTCGCGGCGGCGGCCTCGGTGCCGTCCTCGTCGACGATCACCTTGGTGGCGTGGACGGCGGCACCCACCTCGAGATCGCGGCCGATGCCGTCGAGCCCGATGGTGCCGAACAGCCCGTCGACCCCCATCCGGTCGCCGATGACGTCGCGCAGGTCGACGCTCGACTCGGACTCGAAGCGCGGCATGCGCACGTAGACGTGGCCGGGGGCGCGTGCGGCGTCGAGCGCGGCCAGCGCCGCGGCGTCGAGGCCGTCGCGGACGGCCTCGAACTCGCCCTCGTGCGGGACGATGAGCGCCATCTCGAGGTCGCCCACATAGGGGAGCACGGCGGCGTCGTAGTCCTCGGCGAGGACGTAGTCGACGTCCGCGCCCACCGTCATGAGGTCCACGGTGCCGCCGCTGCGGCCATCGAGGGTCGTGAAGCGCTCCGGGTGGGTGCCGGCCTCGAAGAACGGCGCCCACCACTGCGCCTTGAGATAGACGGTGGTGACCAGGATGAATCGCGTGTACTGGTCCGGGAGGCTCTCCGGCATCACTCGCGGGATGAGGCCCGCGGTGCGCTCCTTCACCCACCCGTCGATGGCCTCGCGCGAGCCTGCGGGGTCCTCGAGCAGCGGGAGGCCCTGGGTCTCGGCCCCGAACCAGGTCTGGACCGTGTCGACGTACCCGGGGTCGGGCGTGAACGTCTCCTCGAACCAGGCCGAGTTGCCGATCCGCACGATGGGCAGGTCGACCGTCTCGCCATCGACCGTGGGTCCGCCCTCGCCCGCCTCGCTCGACACCTCCTGGTCGAGCGAGTTGAACGCGCTCAGCAACTCCTCGCCCTCGGCGGGGTAGGCGAACAGCTGATCGAGGGCGGCGTCCACGGGTCCCGACGCGCCGGCGTCGACCATCGCGAACGCCACACCGATCGACACGGGCGAGATCGCGAGGTTCTCGTCACCCGCGGCGGCGCGGAAGATGCTGAGGCCGGCGTCGTTGAGCGACTCCGCGAGCGGTACGGCGGCGGCGGGCGTGGGCTCCGGGCGGTCGAACGTGGGCGCCGGGTCGGGCACGGGCACGGTGGAGGGCGCGATCATGCACCCAGCCAACAGCAGGCCTCCGACAGCGACCCCCAGCGCGGCTCTCATACGGGAAGGACGCATCCGAGCCTCCGAACGTTGGGTTCCCCGCGTGCACTCATCCACACACGACTCACCAGAACCTGGCTGATCCGAACATGTTGACGCACACATCGAGGGCATCGGGTGGATCAGTGTCACGACTGTGTGGAGGGGCGTCCGGCGAGGCCGGCCTGGTGGGCGATCACCACCGCCTGCACCCGGTCGCGCGCGCCCAGCTTCGCGAGCACCCGACCCACGTGCGTCTTCACGGTCGGCTCCGCGAGGAACAGCGCCGCGCAGATCTCCTGGTTCGACAGCCCGCGCGCCATCAGGGCGAGCACCTCGCGCTCCCGTTCCGTCAGCGACGCGAGCCGCGCGTCGTCGACCGGCTCGGGCAGCGCCGCGACGCGCTCGAGCAGCCGCCGCGTCGAGGACGGCGCGATCACCGCGTCGCCCGCGTGCACGGTCCGCACGGCCGCGAGCAGGTCCTCGGGCGGCGCGTCCTTGAGCAGGAACCCGGAGGCGCCCGCCCGGATGGCGGCCATGACGTACTCGTCGAGGTCGAACGTGGTGAGGATGATGACCCGGGTCGCGGAGGACCCGGTGATGGCCTCGCACGCGGCGATCCCGTCCATGCCGGGCATCCGCACGTCGACGAGCGCGACGTCCGCGGGCGGGTCGAGCGCGGCGAGCGCGGACACGGCCGCGGCACCGTCGCCCGCCTCCGTCACGACGGTCATGTCCTCCTGCGAGTCGACCACCATGCGGAAGCCGGCGCGGATGAGCTGCTGGTCGTCGACCAGCGCGACCCTGATCATGCGTCCTCCTTCACGGGAAGCGCGCGGGGGGTGAGCGGCAGCCGCGCGCGCACCAGGAAGCCGCCGCCGGCGCGCGGCCCCGCCGTCAGCGTCCCGCCGAACACGGTCGCCCGCTCGGCCATCCCCGCGATGCCCAGCCCGGCGCCGTCGCCGCGGGCGGCCGCGCCCCGGCCGTCGTCGGAGACGGCCGCGGTCAGCGCATCGTCCTCCCACCGCAGCTGCACGAACGCGGTGACGCGCGGGCCGGCGTGCTTGAGCACGTTCGTGAGGGCCTCCTGGACGATGCGGTAGGCCGCCAGGCCCGCTCCGATCGGCAGCGGGCGTGGGGTCCCGGTGGTGACGTACGAGACCTCGAGGCCGCCCTCGCGCATCTGTGCGACCAGGGCGGGGATGTCGGTGAGGGAGGGCTGCGGGCCCAGCGCGGCGTCGCCGTCGCCGTCGCGCAGCACGCCGAGCAGCGCCCGCATCTCCGCGAGCGCGGAGCGGCTGACGTCCGCGATGGTGTCGAGGCTGGACAACGCGGCGGCGGGATCCGTGCGGCCGGCGAAGCGTCCGCCGTCCGCCTGCGCGACCACCACGGAGAGCGTGTGGGCGACCACGTCGTGCATCTCGCGCGCGATGCGGGCGCGCTCGTTCGAGGCGGCGAGCGCGAGGGCCGCGGCGCCCTCCGACGCGCTCGACTCCGCGAGCGCCGCGAAGCGGCGCCGCTGCATCGCGAGGCGCACGGCAAGCGCGATGGCGACCGCCGTCGCGACGGCCGCGAGCCCCCACGCCACCCACGTCATGGCGCTCACTGTACGGCCCTCCGGCACGATGCCAGGGAGAGCGCTCTCCCGCGACAGGCGGCACGGGGTGCCCCGCGCATCGTCCCAGGTCACGCCCCGGTAACGATTGTGAGGCGCTCCGGCGACACCGGTTGCGGGTGACCCGCCCGCGGGCTACGTTCGATGCAAGCGCTTGCGTCGATGCGGATGCGGTCTCTTCTTCGACTCGGGCGCGGCTCCGTGGGTGCCGTCGTCAGCGGTGCGCACGGGCGCAACTCAACGAAGAGGAGGCGCAGTACCCATGAATCGACGATTCGCACTGCCGATCACCGCGCTCGCGGTGAGCGGCCTCGTTCTCGCCGGCTGTTCCGGCGGATCCGACGACGAGCCCTCGGACGGCGGCTCGGGCGGCGCCATGGCGGAGGGCTGCGAGGACTACGCGGCCTACGGCACGCACGACGGCGAGACCGTCCAGGTCTACTCGACCATCCAGGAGCAGGAGGCTGACGATCTGGTCACCTCGTTCGCGAAGTTCGAGGAGTGCACCGGCATCTCCGTCGACTACGTGGGCACCCAGGAGTTCGAGACCCAGATCAACGTCCGCGTCGAGGCCGGCGACCCGCCGAACCTCGCGATCATCCCGCAGCCCGGTCTGCTCCAGCGACTGGTCGAGGGCGGCGCCGTCATGGCGGCTCCCGAGGCCGTCGAGGCCAACGTCGACGAGTTCTGGTCGGAGAGCTGGAAGGAGTACGGCACGTTCGACGGGACGTTCTACGCCGCCCCGCTCATGGCCTCCGTCAAGGGCTGGGTCTGGTACTCGCCCACCGACTTCGCCGACAACGGCTACGAGGTCCCCACCACGTGGGACGAGATGATGGCGCTCACCGACGAGATGTCGGCACGCTCCGCCGACAACCCGCAGTACCGTCCGTGGTGCATCGGCTTCGAGTCGGGCGACGCGACGGGCTGGCCGGGCACGGACTGGATCGAGGACATCGTCCTGCGCCAGTCGGGCGCCGAGGTCTACGACCAGTGGGTCGCGGGTGAGGTGAAGTTCTCCTCCGACGAGATCAAGCAGGCGTTCGACACGTTCGGCGAGATCGCGCTCAACCCCGACTACGTCAACGGCGGCTTCGGCGGTCCCGAGTCGATCATCTCGACGTCGTTCAACGACGGCGGCCTGCCGATCCTCGACGGCAACTGCTCGATGCACCACCAGGCCTCCTTCTACGAGGCTCAGTGGCCCGAGGGCACCGTGGTGGCCGAGGACGGCGACGTGTGGGCGTTCCTCACCCCGCCGATGGCCGAGGGTGACCCGGCGGGCGTCACCGGTGGTGGCGAGTTCGTCGCCGCGTTCGACTCCGACCCCGCGACCGTCGCGCTGCAGACCTTCATGTCCTCGGACACGTGGGCCAACGAGCGCGTCTCTCTCGGCGGCGTCATCTCCGCCAACACCGGTCTCGACCCGGCGAACGCCAGCTCGCCGATCGGCCAGGCGGCCATCGAGATCCTGCAGAACCCGGAGACCGTCTTCAAGTTCGACGCCTCCGACCTCATGCCGGCCGCCGTGGGCGCCGCGTCCTTCTGGACCGGCATCACCGACTGGGTCAACGGCACCCGTGACACTGACGATGTGACCTCGTTCATCGACAGCACGTGGCCGTAAGGTGAAGGGAGGGTGCCGGTCGGCGCTGCCGGCCGGCACCCTCTCATCCTGCTGAGAGAGGAGTCGACGATGATGTCGACGCTGGCGGTCCCGGCTCTGTCGCTCGCCGGAAGCAGCGACAACTTCTGGGCCGACGCGGGGAGCAAGCTGGGCGGCGCGTTGATCGCGATCGTCGTCTTCCTCGCCGTGGTCGGCCTGCTCATGTTCTTCGCCGACCGCGCCCCGAAGAAGGGGCGCGACTTCATCCAGCTCGCGCTGTTCGTGGCGCCCGCGCTGGTGCTGCTGGCGACGGGCCTCATCTGGCCCGCGATCCAGACCATGTGGCAGTCGGTCACGGACCGCGAGGGCACGTTCGTGGGCCTCGACAACTTCCAGGTGGTCTTCACCGACCCGACCATGCTCACGGTCCTGCGCAACACCGTCATCTGGGTGCTGATCGTGCCGGTCGCGTCGACCGCGATCGGCCTCGCGTACGCGGTGTTCATCGACCGCTCGAAGGGCGAGAAGGTCCTGAAGTCGCTGGTGTTCATGCCGATGGCCATCTCGATGGTGGGCGCGTCCATCATCTGGGGCTTCATGTACACCTACCGCGCCGAGGGCTTCGACCAGATCGGATTCCTCAACCAGGTGCTCGTGTGGCTGGGCGGGACACCGCATCAGTTCCTCAACGTGCCGCCGTGGAACACGTTCTTCCTCATCCTCGTGTTCGTCTGGATCCAGACGGGCTTCGCGATGGTGGTCCTGTCAGCCGCGATCAAGGGCGTGCCGACCGAGCTGCACGAGGCCGCGTCGCTCGACGGCGCGAGCGGCTGGCAGCGCTTCTGGTCGGTCACGGTGCCGTGGATCCGTGGCGCGCTCGTCGTCGTGCTGACCACCATCACCATCGCGACGCTCAAGGTCTTCGACATCGTGCGCACCATGACCGGCGGCCAGTTCGAGACGTCGGTGATCGCCAACGAGATGTACTCGAGAGCGTTCCGGCTGGGTCAGCCGGCGATCGGTGCCGCGCTCGCGGTGGTGCTCTTCATCATGGTGATCCCGATCATCGTCTACAACGTCCGGACGCTGCGCCAGCACAGGGAGGTCCGCTGATGTCCACGCCCACCCCGCCCCGCACCGAGGTCGACGCGGACCTCGGCGGCATCGCGGCCGCCGAGGAGCCCAAGGCCAAGCGCGTCAAGCAGCGCCTCACCTCGCGAGGCGCCACCGCCGCCGCGATCGTCATCGCGATCCTGTGGACCATCCCGACATTCGGCCTCGCGATCTCGTCCTTCCGCCCGGAGCGCGAGGTCAAGACCACCGGCTGGTGGACCATCTTCGAGAACTGGGGATGGACGCTCGACAACTACAACACCATCCTGTTCGAGTCCGGAGCCTCGTCCGCGAGCCTCGGGTCGTACTTCGTCAACTCGTTCGTCATCACCATCCCGACCACGATCTTCGTGCTCGCGCTCGCGCTCATGGCGGCCTACGCGTTCGCGTGGATCCCGTTCAAGGGCGCGTCGTGGCTGTTCGTGATGGTGTTCGCGCTGCAGATCGTGCCGCTCCAGATGGCGCTCATCCCGCTGCTGAAGATCTTCAACTACGACTGGATCGACATCTCGGGCACGTTCGCCGCGGTGTGGGTCGCGCACACGATCTTCGGACTGCCGCTCGCGATCTTCTTGCTGCACAACTTCATCTCGGAGATCCCGCGGGACGTCATGGAGGCGGCCAAGGTCGACGGCTCGAGCCACACGCAGACGTTCACCCGCATCGTGCTGCCGCTGTCCGTGCCGGCGATCGCGTCGCTCGCGATCTTCCAGTTCCTGTGGGTATGGAACGACCTGCTGGTCGCGCTCGTGTTCTCGGGCGGCACCGTCAAGACGGCGCCGCTCACGCAACGCCTGGCCGAGTTCGCGGGCGACCGCGGCTCCGACTGGCAGCTGCTCACGGCCGCGGCGTTCGTGTCGATCATCGTGCCTCTCATCGTGTTCTTCTCGCTGCAGAGGTACTTCGTCCGCGGTCTGCTTGCCGGCTCGACCAAGGGGTGACCCTGGGTCGGCGGGCAGGAGGGGGGACCGGGGAGAGGTCGGGGGTCGCGAGGCCCCCGGCCTCGTCTCGTGGCGAGGGACGATGCGGCGGCCGGGTCCGCGTGCACGCCTCCCGTTCCTGGCCCGGACGCCCAGCGCCTAGAATCGACGCGTGAGCGACCTCCCCCCGCACGAGAGCGCATCCGATGTCCCCGAGCCGCTTCCGGCGGACCTCGCCGGCATTGCCGTACCCGCGACCGTGAGGCGGTCGCCGCGGTTCGGCAGCTTCATCGGCACCGGCGTGGGCGGCGGCATCCTGCTCGCGGCGATCCTCGCGACCTTCCTTCCCAACTCGACCGGCGTGGGACGCTTCCTGGTGTTCCTCGTCCTGGCGCTCGGGCTGTGCCTGCTCGGCGCCGTGGTCGGAGGCGCGGTGGCCACGAGCCTCGACCGCGCATCGTCCCCCCGAACGGAGACCGGCCGATGAGAGAGCGACGCCTCGACGGCACCCCGCAGACCGCCCGGCGCGGCGACGGCCGCCTGGGCCACGATCTCCTCCCGGGGGAGCGTCCCGCGCAGGACGAATGCGGCGTGTTCGGAGTGTTCGGCCCCGGCGAGGAGGTCGCCAAGCTCGCCTACTTCGGGCTCTACGCGCTCCAGCACCGCGGCCAGGAGTCCGCGGGCATCGCGACCTCCAACGGCGACAACATCCTGGTGTTCAAGGACATGGGCCTGGTGTCGCAGGTGTTCGACGAGGGCGCCCTCGAGGCGCTCCAGGGCCACATGGCCGTGGGTCACACCCGCTACTCGACCACCGGCGCGTCCGTGTGGGCGAACGCGCAGCCCACGCTGGGCCCCACCGCGCACGGCACCATCGCGCTCGGTCACAACGGCAACCTCACCAACGTGCAGGAGCTGCTCGACCTGCTCATCGCGCGCGAGGGCATGGCGAAGCGCCTCGACCTCAAGGGCGGCAAGTGCACGGATACGGCGATCGTGACCGCGCTGCTGGGCGCCGAGGGCTTCGACTCGCTCGAGGACGTCGCGATGGACCTGCTGCCGCAGGTCGAGGGCGCCTTCTGCTTCGTCTGGATGGACGAGCACCGCATGTACGCAGCGCGCGACCCTCAGGGCTTCCGGCCCCTGGTGCTGGGCCAGCTCAAGAGCGGCGGCTGGGTGCTCGCGTCGGAGACCGCCGCGCTCGACATCGTGGGCGCGCAGCTGGTGCGCGAGGTGGAGCCCGGCGAGCTCCTGGTGATCGACGAGTCGGGCGTGCGCTCGCGGCGCTTCGCCGACGCCGACCCCAAGGGCTGCATCTTCGAGTACGTGTACCTCGCGCGACCTGACACGACCATCGCGGGGCGTTCCGTGCAGGCCGCGCGCCTGGCGATGGGGCGCACGCTGGCGGGCGAGCACCCCGTCGAGGCGGACCTGGTGATCCCGGTGCCCGAGTCCGGCACCCCCGCCGCCGTCGGCTACGCGCAGGCGTCCGGCATCCCCTTCGCGCAGGGCCTGGTGAAGAACTCCTACGTGGGCCGCACGTTCATCCAGCCGTCACAGACGCTGCGCCAGCTGGGCATCCGACTCAAGCTCAACCCGCTGCGCGAGGTCATCGCCGGCCAGCGTCTCGTGGTGGTCGACGACTCGATCGTGCGCGGCAACACCCAGCGCGCGCTGGTCGCGATGCTGCGCGAGGCGGGCGCCGCCGCGGTGCACGTGCGCATCTCCTCGCCTCCGGTGCAGTGGCCGTGCTTCTACGGCATCGACTTCCCCACCCGCGACGAGCTCGCCGCGGTGGGTCACGCGGTCGAGGAGATCCGCGACGAGATCGGCGCGGACTCGCTCGGCTACATCTCGCTCGAGGGCATGCTCGCCGCGACGGAGCAGGCGGAGTCCCGCCTGTGCACCGCGTGCTTCACCGGCACATACCCGGTGGACCCGCCCGTGAACGCCAGGCACCTGCTGGTGTCGCAGCCCGTGGAGGCCTGACCATGACCGATGGCATCACCTACGCCGCCGCCGGCGTCGACACGGAGGCGGGCGACAAGGCCGTCGAGCTGATGAAGGCCGCCGTCGCGAAGACCCACGGCCCCGAGGTGCTCGGGGGAGTGGGGGCCTTCGCGGGGCTCTTCGACGCATCCGCGCTGCTGTCCTACGAGCGGCCCCTGCTCGCATCCTCGACCGACGGCGTGGGCACCAAGATCGTCATCGCGCGCGCGCTCGACGTGCACGACACCATCGGCCAGGACCTGGTCGCCATGGTGGTCGACGACATCGTGGTGTGCGGCGCGAAGCCCCTCGTCATGACGGACTACATCGCGTGCGGTCGCGTGGTGCCGGAGCGCATCGCGGACATCGTGCGCGGCATCGCCGAGGGCTGCGAGATGGCCGGCGTCGCGCTGGTGGGCGGCGAGACCGCCGAGCACCCGGGCGTGATGGAGCCCGACGACTACGACGTCGCGGGCGCCGCGATCGGCGTGGTCGAGGCATCCGCGCTGCTCGGACCCGACCGGGTCGAGGCCGGCGACGTGGTGGTCGCGATGGCGTCCTCGGGCCTGCACTCGAACGGCTACTCGCTGGTGCGCTCCGTGGTGGCGCACGCCGGATGGCAGCTGTCCACGTCGATCCCCGAGCTGGGTCGCACCGTGGGCGAGGAGCTCCTCGAGCCCACCCGCATCTACGCGAAGCTGTGCGTGGCGCTCGCGGAGTCGACGCCCGGGCTGCGCGCCTTCTCGCACGTGACGGGCGGCGGGCTCGCGGCGAACCTCGCGCGAGTGCTGCCCCGCGGCCTGGCCGCGACGGTCGCCCGCGGCGCATGGGACCTGCCCGCCGTCTTCTCGGTGGTGCAGGCCGCGGGCAACGTGCCGTGGAACGACCTGGAGTCGACGCTCAACATGGGTGTGGGCATGGTGGCCGTGGTCTCGGCCGCCGACGCACCCGCGCTCATCGCCGCGTCCGCCGCCGCAGGAGTGCCCGCGTGGGAGCTGGGCGCCGTGGTGACCGACCCGTCCCTGCCGGTGGGGCCGGACGTGGTGCGCGGTGCCAAGGGCGTCGACGGCGGATCGGTGCTGCTCAGCGGGGAGTACCGCGTCGCCTGAGGGCGACGTGTGGGGGCCGCGGACGACGGTCCCGGGTGGGGACCCGAGGATCAGTCCTCGTCGTCCGCCCAGCGGTCGTAGTACTCGTCGGAGTCGTCGGAGGGTGCTGCAGCAGGAACGGACGCGCTCCCGTCGCGGTTCATCAGCTCGCGCTCCAGTTCACGGAGGTCCCCACCGTGGTTGGTGTACTTGAGCTGACGAGCGATCTTCGCGTCCTTAGCCTTCTGACGGCCTCGCCCCATGTCCGCCGTCCCTCCCGGTCTCGCGCGCCTCTCAGCGGGCGCTGCCTCATCATTCCTGCCCTACTTTACAACGCGTGTCCAGTACGTTGCGACCTCCCCTCCGGGGTCCCGGGTCGGGGTCGACGGTCCCGTTCAGGAGGCCCGTCGCGAAGCCCCAGGACCGGCCGCGACACGCCGGCGGCGCGACACGCCCAGATGTGACACATATCGCATATACCGGAAAACTTGACGTTCGGCCGTCATAATCGCTTACGTCGGGCGTCTCATACCGCACACAGCCTCCCCCGAGGCGCATCGACAGATGACTGAGGGATGAAAACTGATGACTGAAACCATCCAGGAGCCCGAGAAGCTGCTCACGCCTTCCGAGGTGGCGGCGATCTTCCGCGTGGACCCGAAGACCGTCACCCGCTGGGCGAAGGTCGGCAAGCTGAGCTCGATCCGCACGCTGGGCGGTCACCGCCGCTTCCGTGAGGCCGAGGTCCAGGCGCTGCTCGCAGCCGCCCAGGAAGGCCGCTGAGGTCCCTTCTCCTCGCCGCTGAGGAGAGCGCTCTCGCCCGAGGGCGCCGTCTGCGTACCGCGACCCGTCGCGACCGAGCGATGTCCGCTCGCCGCGAGCCCGGTGTCGGTCCGAGGCCGTAGCCTGCCGCTATGACCGAGACCCCGCTCGTCGCATCGTCGTACGACACGCCCTTCGGCGTGCTCACCGTGCTGGTCACGCCCGAGGACGGCGTGGTGCGCTCGTCTGGCTTCCGCCCCATGCGCGACACCGTCGCCGCGCTGCCCTCCCGCCTGCAGGCGCGCGGCTGGGTCGAGGGGGACCTGCCCCGGGTGGAGGCCGCCGTGGAGGCGTGGCTCGACGGCGACGGCGACGCGATCACACGCGTGCCGGTCCACCAGGAGGGTGGGCCGTTCTTCCAGGAGCTGTGGGCGCAGCTGCGCACCGTCCCCTCGGGATCCTCGGTCAGCTACCAGGAGCTCGCCGCGATGGCCGGCCGCCCGCGCGCGATGCGTGCGGCGGGCACCGCGTGCGCGCGCAACAACATCGCCCCGTTCATCCCCTGCCACCGGGTGGTGAGGTCGGGAGGCGAGCTCGGCAGCTACGGCTACGGCGGGGTGGCGATGAAGGCCGCCATGCTGGTGCTCGAGGGGGAGCGGCCGGGGGACGATGCCGGGGTCGCGTCATGACGCAGGCGCCGGCCCGGGCGTGGGTGCCGGCCTTCGTGATCGCCGCGGTGTCCTGGGGCTCCAGCTTCCTCTTCATCTCGATCGCGCTGCGCGGGCTCACGCCCGTCCAGGTGGGGTTCGGGCGCGTGCTCATCGGCGCGGCGGTGCTGTGGGGGATGCTGCTGGTCACCCGCAGCCGTCCTCGCATGAGCCGCGGCGACGTCGCCCGGATCGGCGTGGTGGCGCTCGGGCTGTCGACCGTCCCGTTCGTGCTGATCCCGCTCGCGCAGCAGCACATCACCTCCATCCTGGCGAGCCTGCTCAACGCGACCACGCCGCTCTGGACCGCCCTGTTCGTCGCGCTGCTCATCCCGCACGAGCGCGCGACCCGCACCCAGGTGGCCGGGCTGGTGCTGGGCACCGCCGGCATCGCCGTGCTCCTGGGCGCGTGGAACATCGACGGCATCCCGCTGCTCGGCGCCGCGCTCATGCTCGCCGCCACCGCCTGCTACGGCATCGGCTCCACCATGTCGCGCATGCTCCTGACGCGCGTCGACCAGGGACCCACCCAGCTCTCCGCCGTCCAGATCGCGATCTCGGCCGTGCTGCTGCTGCCGTTCGCGGTCGCGGCACCCGCACCCGGGGCGGGGACGTTCGCGCCCTCCTCCGACGTGCTGTGGGGCCTGCTGGCGCTGGGGGTGCTGGGCACCAGCTTCACGTACGTCCTGTTCTGGAGGGTCGTGAAGCTCGCGGGGGCGACCACCGCGGCCTCCGTGACCTACGTGGTGCCCGTGGTGGCCACGGTGCTGGGCATCACCGTGCTGCGCGAGGCGATGCACTGGTACGAGCCCGTGGGCGCCGTGGTGGTGCTGGCGGGCGTGTGGCTCGCACAGCGCAAGCCACGGGTGCGCACGGATGCGCCGCGCGTGGGGACGGGCGAACCCGTCAGCTGAGGCCCACCACGGACTTCACGTTGTCGATCGACTCCTGCGGAGTGAGGTCCTTGTTCTTCTTGATCAGGCTCGACCCGATGAGCACCAGGATGAGCACGATCAGCAGCAGGCCGCCCGCGACGGTCAGCGCCGCCAGCCATGCGGGCCACACGGTGGCGAGGCCCAGGATCGCGGCGGCGACCAGCACGCCGGCGAGGAAGAACGCGAACACGCCCGCGGCGACGATCAGCCCGATGCCGACGCCGATGCCCTTGAGCTTGGCGGCGATCTCCTTCTTGGCGCGCTCGATCTCCGTCTTGATGACGGCGGTGATGCGGCCGAGCAGGCCGGCGACGATCGCGTTGACGAAGTAGCGGCCAAAGTTGTCGGACATGCGTCACCTCCAGGCAGGATGATCCCTAGTCAATCCTGTATCGGCAGGCGAGCGCAAACGGGTGAGCCCGTCCCCGGGCACGAGGAAGCCCCCGGAGGCGATCCTCCGGGGGCTTGATGGTGGCTCCGACGGGCGTCGATCCCGTGACCTCACGATTTTCAGTCGTGCGCTCTACCAACTGAGCTACAGAGCCTTGGCGCAGGGGCGTCCCCCTACTTGAGACGAAAGCCCCTCCGTGAGAAGGGGCTCGCGTACCGCGACCCTGACGGGACTTGAACCCGCGACCTCCGCCGTGACAGGGCGGCGCGCTAACCAACTGCGCTACAGGGCCTTGATTCTCGCGTTGCCGCGAGCAAGACGTATGAAGTTTAGACCATCTGGAACCCGACTCCGTACCCCCAACGGGATTCGAACCCGTGCTACCGCCGTGAAAGGGCGGCGTCCTAGGCCGCTAGACGATGAGGGCTCGCTTCCACGCTTGGATTCCTTGCGTCGAGGCCTAGAAAACTATAGGGGTAACGGAGCGAAAAATCCAATCGAGCTCGTAGCAGGGACGATGCGCGGGCTGGCGGGGCGTGCGAGCATGACGGCCATGGTGGAGATGACCCGCGAGGACTTCGAGCAGGCGGTCGAGGATGCGATCGACGACGTCCCCGACGAGCTGCTCGACCTCATCGACAACTGCGTGATCCTGGTCGAGGACGAGCCCGACGGGGACGACAAGGAGCTGCTGGGCCTCTACGACGGCGTCGCGCTGACCGAGCGAGGCGACCTGTGGGCGGGCGCCCTGCCCGACCGCATCCTCATCTACATGAACCCGACGCTGCGCATGTGCGAGGACGTCGACGACGTGCGCGACGAGGTCGCGATCACGGTGGTCCACGAGATCGCGCACCACTTCGGGATCTCCGACGAGCGCCTGCACGCCCTCGGATGGGACTGAGCCGGCAGCGGGCGCGGGTCAGCCCACGGGCATCCACCCCTGCCGCTGAAGGTCGTGGACCAGCTTGTTGAGCACGGCCTGGGCCTCGGCGTCGGACTCGCACGCCTCGTAGCCCACGTGCGGCGGGCGGTCCGGCTGAGCGGTGTCGGTGGTGGTGGCGACGATGGTGCAGCCGTCGTCGTCGACGCTGAAGGTGCGCACCTGGGTCCCGTGCGCGAGGGCGAAGGGTTCCATCGCTCCAGAGTAGGACGGGTCCGGACGCGACGATGCGCCGGCCGCCCCCTGCCAGGGCGACCGGCGCATCGTCCCTCGGTTACTCCCCGTCGCCCTCGATGTAGGCGGGTGAGGCGACCACGTGGGTGCCGCGCTTGCGCGCGATCCAGCCGAGGCCGTGGAAGATCACGAGCGCGGCGAGCGCGCCCAGCGCGATCCCGTTGAACACCATCGAGCCGGCGGTCGCGGTGAAGTCCGCGGTGCCGACGATGAGCGCCACGGCGGCGGTGACCAGGTTGACGGGGTTGGTGAAGTCCACCTTCGCCTCGACCCAGATGCGCGCACCCAGGACGGCGATGAGGCCGAACAGCAGGACCGACAGGCCGCCGAGGATGCCCACGGGGATCACGGCCACCATGGCGCCGAACTTGGGCACGAGGCTGAGGATGAGGGCGAACGCGGCCGCGGCCCAGTACGCGAGGGTCGAGTAGACGCGTGTCGCGGCCATGACGCCGATGTTCTCCGCGTAGGTGGTGGTGCCGGAGCCGCCGCCGAGGCCCGCGACGATCGTCGCCGCGCCGTCCGCGAACAGGGCGCGACCGGTCTCGGGGTCGAGGTCGCGGTCCGTCATGGCGGACACGGACTTGAGGTGGCCGATGTTCTCCGCGATGAGGATGATCACCACCGGCACGAACGCGACGAGCACGCCGCCGTCGAACGTGGGGGTGTGGAACGCGGGGATGCCGAACCAGTCGGCGTTGGCGATGTGCTCGACGGCGGTCTCGCCGCCGAAGCTGTCGAGCGCGGTGGTCCATTCGCCGCGCGCCGCCGAGAACACGCCGCCGACGACCGCGCCGAACAGGATCGCGACGCGGCTGAGGAAGCCCTTGAACGCGACCATCGCGATGAGGGTCGCGGACAGCGTGACCAGGGCGGTCCACGGGCTCGCCGACCACTGGCTCTTGGCCGCTCCGGCCAGGTTGAGCCCGATGAGCGCGACCACGGCTCCGGTCACCACGGGCGGCATCGACCTGTCGATCCAGCCCGAGCCGAAGCGCGCGACCACCAGGCCGACGAGCGCGAGCAGGATGCCGGCGAGCAGGATGCCGCCGAGCCCCTTGCCGATGGTCGCGGCGTCGAGCGGGCCGTTGGCCGAGGTCACGCCGGCGGCGGCGAGCGGCGCGATGAACGCGAAGCTCGAGCCCAGGTAGCTGGGGACGCGGTTGCGGGTGATGGTGAGGAACAGCGCGGTGCCGATCGCGCTGAAGAACATGGTCGTCGACGCGGGCATGCCCGTGAGGGCGGGCACCAGCAGGGTCGAGCCCATCATGGCGAGCACGTGCTGCGCGCCGATGCCGAAGGTGCGGGGGTAGGTGAGGCGCTCGTCGGGGGCGACGGCTTTGCCGGGGGCGGCGTGCTTGCCGTCCCCGTGCAGCGTCCAGCTGAACATGCTCATGGTGCTCCTTGATGCGGGTGGTGCGGAGGGTGGGGGTGGGGGCTGAGGCGCAATCTAGCCGGGAACGGTCCCAGGCGCGCGACAGCCCGCGCGGAACGCGGGTTCCGTGCGGGCTGTCGGCGGGCGGGCGGGGGCTACCCCTTCGGGTGCGAGGCCCAGGCGCTGTCGACCATCTCCTGGACCGTGTAGCGCATCTTCCAGTCGAGGTCGCGTGCGGCGAGTGTGCCGTCGGCGACGATCTTCGCGGGGTCACCCGGGCGGCGCGGGCCCTCGACGGGCGTCTTGTCCGTGCCCGTGGCGGCGACCATCGCGTCGACGATCTCGCGCACCGACGTGCCCGAGCCCGAGCCGAGGTTGTAGACCGGCTCGAGCGTGTCGCCCGCGTCGAGGCGCTGCGCCGCGACCACGTGGGCGGCCGCGAGGTCGCTCACGTGCACGTAGTCGCGCACGCAGGTGCCGTCCGGGGTGGGGTAGTCGGTGCCGTTGATCTGCGGTGCCTTGCCGGCCTCGATCGCGAAGAACACCTTCGGGAAGAGGTTGTGGGGCGAGGCGTCGTAGAGGTCGGGGAAGCCGGAGCCGACCACGTTGAAGTAGCGCAGGCTCGTGGCCGCGAGGGGCGTGCCCGTCATGGTGGTGGCCACCACCTGGTCGCGGATCAGCCATTCGCCGATCAGCTTCGACTCGCCGTACGGCGACTCGGGCGTGGTGGAGGTGGACTCGGTCACCACGGGCGAGTCGGTGTTGCCGTACACGCCCGCCGAGGACGAGAACACCAGGCTGCGCACGCCCGCCTTCTCCATCGCCTCGAGCAGCGAGCGGGTGCCGTCGACGTTGGCCCGGTAGTTGACCAGCGGGAACTTCACGGACTCGCCGGCGTACTTGTAGCCGGCGCAGTGGATCACGCCGACCACCGCGTGCTCCGTGAGCGTCCGCTCGACCACGTCGGTCTCGTTGATGGACGCCTTGACGAACGGCACGCCCTCGGGCACGAAGGCCTCGATGCCGCTCGAGAGGTCGTCGATCACCACGGGGTCGATCCCCGCGGCCTGCAGCGCGCGGACCACGTGCGAGCCGATGTAGCCGGCGCCGCCGGTGACAAGCCAGGACATGTCTCTCCTTCTGGTGGGGACGATTGCTGGTGGGGACTGTGCGGCGGTCGGGTCAGATGTCGCGGTGGGCGCCCGCGGACGGGTTGACGACGAAGACGATGGGCGCGGTGCAGCCGGCCTCGGCGAAGGCGGCCTCGATGGCCGCGCCGACCTCCTCGGCACGGTTGGCGTCGATGAGCGCGATCGCCGCGCCGCCGAAGCCGCCGCCGGTCATGCGGGCGCCGATCGCGCCGTTCGCCAGGGCGGTCTCCACGGCGAGGTCGAGCTCGGGGACCGAGATCTCGAAGTCGTCGCGCATGGACGCGTGCGACGCGACCAGCAGGTCGCCGATCGCGCGGGGCCCGTCCGCGGCGACGACCTCGGCGGTGCGCGCGACGCGGGCGTTCTCCGTCACCACGTGCTTGACGCGGCGGAAGGTCTCGTCGTCGAGGACCTCGGCGGCGCGGGGCAGGTCGGTCTCGTCGAGGTCGCGGAGCGAGCCCACACCCATCGCGGCGGCGCCGTCCTCGCAGGACTTGCGGCGCGCGCCGTAGCCGCCGGTGGCGTGCTCGTGGTGGACGCGGGTGTCGATGACGAGGAGCTCGAGGTCCTCGTCGCCGAAGTGCAGCGCGACGGGGTCGGCGGTCTCGGCTCGGACGTCGATGAGCACGCCGTGGCCGGCCTCGCCCATGAGGGACGCGGTCTGGTCCATGTTGCCGGTCGGGGCGCCCACGGCGCCGTTCTCCGCGAGCTGGCAGATGTAGATGAGCTCGCGGCGGGTGAGGCCCAGGTCCCACTCGTCGTTGAGCGCGATCGCGACCGCGCACTCGATGGCGGCGGAGGAGGACAGGCCGGCGCCCAGCGGCACGTCGGAGGCGAGCATGATGTCGAAGCCGGTGCGGCCCTCGAGCGAGACCCCGCGCTGCTCCATGGCCCACACCACGCCGAAGACGTAGGCGCTCCAGCCCTCGAAGTGCTCGGGGGCGAGTCCGTCGAGCGACGCCTGCGCGGGCTCGGGCATGGCGCCGGAGTGGACGGTGAGGAGGCGGTCGTCGCGGCGGCCGATCGCGGCCCAGGTGCGGCGCTCGATCGCGAACGGGAAGACCAGCCCGTCGTTGTAGTCGGTGTGCTCGCCGATGAGGTTGACGCGGCCCGGCGCGGACCACACGCCATCGGGGCGGCGGCCGTAGCGGTCCTCGAAGGCCTGAGCCGTGGACTCGGGCGAGGGGATGTCGATCACTGTTCCTCCATCGGATGCGGTGGCAGCGGGCGGCGTGCGAGCACGGCCCCGGCGTACGCCACCCATGCTCCCACGGCGCTCGCGACGCGGCGGCTGTGCCGCGCCTGGTTCACCGGATGCTTGTTACCGTCAACATGTTATCGTCAACATCGAGCGGATGGAACAGGACCCGGGTCCCGACGCGGCGGTCGGGGTCGCGCCGCCTCCCGAGGCGGTCCCGCATGCAGGTGCGATCGCCGGGGTGCCCTGCATGCGTGACCCGCCTCTCCTGCATGCAGGTGCGATCGTGGCATCGTCCGACATCCCACCCGTCGAGCCCGCGCAGCCCAGGGCGATCTCCAATGACGCATGTGACGAGCGGGGCGCAGGGGGACGATGCGCCGGTCACCTCCGTCGCACGCGTCACCTGGGTCACATGCGCCAGTGGGAGTCGCCGGGCGCTCGCCGACGGCCCGCCGGGACCGCGGCCCCACGTCCTCCCTGCACCCGGTGGGATAGCCTGACGGCCATGACCACGGAGCGTCCAGCCTCGCTGAGCAAGTCGGGCCGGGGCCCGAGCATGCACGACGTCGCGGCGCGCGCCGGCGTCTCACACCAGACCGTGTCCCGGGTCCTCAACGACTTCCCGGGAATCCGCCCCGAGACGCGGGAGCGGGTCCTGCAGGCGATCTCCGAGCTCGGCTACCGCCGCAACATGGCGGCGCGCGCGCTCGCGACGGGCCGGTCCGAGGTGATCGGCGTGATCATGCCCGAGACCCCGCACTTCGGGCCCACGAGCACGCTCTACGCCATCGAGCACGCCGCGAAGCGGGTCGGGTTCAAGCCGCTCATCACCACCGCCTCGTGGGAGACGGCGTCGATGGGCCAGGCGCTCGACTTCCTGCTCGCCCGCTCGGTGGACGCGCTCGTCGTGATGGCGCAGCATCCCGCCGTGCTCGAGGCCGTCGAGACCACCACGGACGTGCCCGTCCTCTACGTCCTCACGGGCAACTCGCACGCCGAGCGCTCGGTCGCCGTCGACCAGGTCGCCGGCACGCGCCTCGCGCTCGATCACCTCTACGCCCTGGGCCATCGGCGCTTCCAGCACATCACGGGCATCACGGGCCTCACCGAGGCGCAGCTGCGCCGCGACACGTTCCTCGAGTTCCTGCGCGAGCGCGGTCTCGAGGAGCTGCCCATCCTCGAGGGCGACTGGAGCGCGGACGCGGGCTATCGCGCAGGACTCGCCATGGAGGAGGGCGTGACGGCGCTGTTCTGCGCCAACGACCCCATGGCGATCGGCGCGATCCACGCGCTCGAGGAGCGCGGGCTCTCCGTGCCAGGCGACGTGTCGATCGTCGGCTTCGACGACGTCCCCGAGTCCGGGTACGCGCACCCCGCGCTCACCACCATCCACCAGGACTTCACCGAGGTGGGGTTGCGCGCCGTCAAGGCGCTCATGAGGATCGTCAACGGCGGCGAACCGGGCGAGCTCGAGCCGGTCGAACCGTGGCTGGTGGTGCGCGACTCGACGGGGCCCGCCCCCGCCTGAGGGGGCCTGCGCGCCCGTCCGGCCCGGGCATCGTCCCCCGGCGATCCCTCGCCGCGCGAGCGGCGCGCCCCTCTACTAGCGTGAGGCGGGGCGGCTAGGACGAACGGCCCCCGGGCGGTCCGGACCGGGCCGGTATGTTAACGTTAAAACCATCCACCGACACGCTGCGGCAAAGGGGCCCGACCACTCGAGCGCACGACGCTCGCGAGGGTGGGCCCCTGCGGCAGCCGACCCCGGCCAGGGAGGCCGCAGAGAGGCAAGGAGCCCCACCCGTGACAAGCTTCACCCCCGAACAGGTCAGCGCGATCCGCGCGAGCCGCGAGAAGGTGGCTCGCCTCCACTCCGAGCTCACCCGGTACAACCTGGTGGCCTGGACCGCCGGCAACGTGTCGGAGCGCGTGCCCGGCACCCAGCACTTCGTGATCAAGCCGTCGGGCGTCGACTACGACGACCTGTCCGCGGACAACATGATCCTGTGCGACCTCGACGGCAACGTGGTCCCCGGCTCGCCGGGCTCGGACCGCAACCCGTCCTCCGACACCGCCGCGCACGCGTACGTGTACCGCGCGATGCCGCACGTCGGCGGCGTGGTCCACACGCACTCGACCTACGCCACCGCGTGGGCCGCCCGCAACGAGCCCATCCCGTGCCACATCACCGGCATGGCGGACGAGTTCGGCGGCGAGATCCCCGTGGGCCCCTTCGCGATCATCGGCGACGACTCGATCGGCCGCGGGATCGTGCAGACCCTCGAGGGCCACCGCTCGCGCGCGGTCCTCATGGCCAACCACGGTGTCTTCACCATCGGCAAGGACGCGCGCGACGCCGTCAAGGCCGCCGTCATGTGCGAGGACGTCGCCAAGACCACCCACATCGCCCGCCAGGGCGGCGCGCTCGTTCCGATCCCGCAGGACAAGATCGACGCGCTCTTCGACCGCTACCAGAACGTCTACGGCCAGAAGCCGCAGGGAGGCATGTAAGTGAGCAGCATCGTTCCGAACCTCGCCGACTACGAGGTCTGGTTCCTCACCGGATCCCAGACCCTCTACGGGGACGAGGTCCTCAAGCAGGTCGCCGACCAGTCCACCGAGGTCGTCGAGACCCTCAAGGCGTCCGGCGACATCCCGGTCACCGTCGTGTGGAAGCCCGTGGTGAAGTCGCGCGACGAGATCCTCGACACGATCATGGCCGCCAACGCGGACCCCAAGGTCATCGGCGTCATCACCTGGATGCACACCTTCTCCCCGGCGAAGATGTGGATCGCGGGCCTCAACGCCCTCCAGAAGCCGCTGCTGCACCTCGCCACCCAGGCGAACCGCGAGCTGCCCTGGGCGACCATCGACTTCGACTTCATGAACCTCAACCAGGCCGCGCACGGCGACCGTGAGTACGCGTACATCGAGTCGCGCCTCGGGGTGCCGCGCACCACCGTGGTGGGCCACCCGTCGACGCCGGCGGTGTCCGAGCGCATCGGCGTGTGGTCGCGTGCCGCCGCCGGCGCGAACGCCGCGAAGAGCCTCAAGGTCGCGCGCTTCGGCGACAACATGCGCTTCGTCGCCGTCACCGAGGGCGACAAGACCGAGGCCGAGGTCAAGCTGGGCGCCCAGATCAACACGTGGGGCGTCAACGAGCTGGTCGAGCGCGTGGACGCGGTCACCGACGCCGAGGTCGACGCCCTCATCGAGGTCTACCTCGCCGAGTACGAGGTGGTCCCCGAGCTGCTCCCCGACGGCGACCGTCACCAGTCGCTGCGCGACGCCGCGGCCATCGAGGTCGGGCTCCGCTCCTTCCTCGTCGACGGCGGCTTCGGCGCCTTCACCGACACGTTCGAGGACCTCGGCGGGCTCAAGCAGCTGCCGGGCCTCGCGGTGCAGCGCCTCATGGCCGACGGCTACGGCTTCGGCGCCGAGGGCGACTGGAAGACCGCGATCCTGGTGCACCTGTGCGCCGTCATGGGCGCGGGCCTGCCCGGCGGCTCCTCGCTCATGGAGGACTACACGTACCACCTGGTGCCCGGCGAGGAGCTGTCGCTCGGCGCGCACATGCTCGAGGTGAACCCGGCGCTGTCGTCGAAGAAGGCGCGCCTCGAGATCCACCCGCTCGGCATCGGAGGCAAGGACGACCCGGTCCGCCTGGTCTTCACCGCCGACGCCGGCGAGGCCGTGGTGGTCGCGCTGTCCGACATGCGTGACCGCTTCCGCCTGGTCGCGAACGTGGTCGACAACGTCGACCTCCCGGAGCCCATGCCGCACCTGCCCGTGGGCCACGCGGTGTGGAAGCCCCGCCCGGACTTCACCACGGCCGTCGCGTCGTGGCTGCAGACCGGTGGCGCGCACCACACCGCGATGTCGAACCAGATCGGCGTGGACGTCATCAAGGACTTCGCCAAGATGGTCGGCATCGAGCTGCTCGTCATCGACGAGGACACCACGTACGAGGGCTTCGAGCAGCAGATCCGATGGAACAACGCGTACTACTCGATGGGCGGTCGCTGACCCTCACGGACGCGTGGCGGCGCGGGTCCCGGCGATGCCGGGGCCCGCGCCTTCTTCATGCCCGGGGACGATGCCCGGGCGGGGTCGATCTGTCCGGAAGCGGCGCATCGTCCCCCGGGCCTTTGGTCCCGGCCTGACTCGCGATGTGAATCGGCATGCGGTGTCTCTATACTGGGACCGCTCCCAGTCTTCGAGTGAAAGCCCTGCTAAACCTATTTAATTCAAGGTCTGAGGGCCTTGTGACCGCATCGTGACGGAATGGGTTTGACTCGCAGTGTGAACGCAAACAGGATGTGAATCGCACGGTCCGCGACGGCGCGGACCGGTATCTCGAGGAGGAGATATGAAGTTCAGGAAGTTCCTGGCGGCCGGTGCCGGTGCGGCGGTCGCGATCAGCCTCGCCGCGTGCTCCGGCGGTGGCGCGGGCAGCTCGACCGATGAGTCGGCGTCGGCCGGTGCCGGTGGCGGCGCGGCCGAGGGCGGCACCGTCGGTGTCGCGATGCCCACCGAGACCTCCGAGCGCTGGATCGCCGACGGCAACGCCGTCAAGGCGGGCCTCGAGGAGGCCGGCTTCGACGTCGACCTGCAGTACGCGGCCGACGACATCCCGACCCAGCAGCAGCAGATCGACAACATGATCACCAACGGCGTCAAGGCGCTGATCGTGGCCTCGATCGACGGCACCACCCTCTCGGGCCAGCTCGAGGCCGCCGCGGCCGCGGGCATCCCGATCATCGCCTACGACCGCCTCATCAACGAGACCGAGAACGTCGACTTCTACGTCAGCTTCGACAACTTCGAGGTCGGCGTCCAGCAGGCCACGTCGCTGCTCGTGGGCCTCGGCGTCCTCGACAAGGACGGCAACGAGACCGGCGAGGAGGGCCCGTTCAACATCGAGCTCTTCGCAGGCTCGCCCGACGACAACAACGCCGGATTCTTCTTCAACGGCGCCATGTCCGTGCTCCAGCCCTACCTGGACTCGGGCGTGCTCGAGGTCCCGTCGGGCCAGACCGACTTCGACACGGTCGCCACGCTCCGCTGGCTGCAGGAGACCGCGCAGAAGCGCATGGAGGACATCCTCACCAGCACCTACGTGGGCACCGACAAGAAGGTCGACGGCGTGCTGTCGCCCTACGACGGCCTCTCGCGCGGCATCCTCAACGCACTCGAGTTCACGGGCGGCTACCCGACCACGATCTCCGAGGGCATGCCCATCGTGACCGGCCAGGACGCCGAGGTCGCGTCCGTGAAGCTCATCCAGGACGACACCCAGTTCTCGACGATCTTCAAGGACACCCGCAAGCTCGCCGACCAGTCGGTGACCGCGGCGATCGCGTACCTGAACGGCGAGGAGCCCGAGGCGAACAACACGACCGACTACGACAACGGCGTGAAGGTCGTCCCGTCGTACCTGCTCGAGTCGGACATCGTCTACGCGGACAACATCCAGGAGCTGCTCATCGACTCCGGTTACTGGACGCAGGAGGAGATCGACGCGGGCGTGGCCTGATCGATCGGTGGCGCCGGCCCGCGACGGCCGGCGCCACCACCCAGTCCTGTTTCCACCCACCATCACCATCGGAGGTGAGACATGCCGAAGCACATCCTTGAGATGCGGAAGATCACCAAGGTCTTCCCCGGCGTGAAGGCCCTCTCTGACGTCGAGCTCGAGGTCATCGAGGGAGAGATCCACGGCATCTGCGGCGAGAACGGCGCCGGGAAGTCGACGCTCATGAAGGTGCTCTCGGGTGTCTACCCGTACGGCACCTACGAAGGGGACATCGTCTACGACGGCGAGGTCCAGAAGTTCCACTCGATCCCGGACTCCGAGTCCAAGGGCATCGTCATCATCCACCAGGAGCTCGCGCTCATCCCCTACCTGTCGGTCGCGGAGAACATCTTCCTCGGCAACGAGCGCCGCGGCGCCGGCGGGATGATCGACTGGAACCTCACCAACCACGAGGCGGCGAAGCTCCTCACCATGGTGGGGCTCGACGAGAACCCCACGACGCCGGTCAACCAGCTGGGCGTCGGCAAGCAGCAGCTCATCGAGATCGCGAAGGCGCTGTCCAAGGACGTGCGGCTCCTCATCCTCGACGAGCCCACGTCGGCTCTCAACGACGACGACTCGGAGCACCTGCTCCAGCTCCTGCGCAACCTCAAGACCGAGCAGGGCATCACGTCGATCATGATCTCCCACAAGCTCAACGAGATTCAGGAGATCTGCGACCGCACCACGATCATCCGTGACGGTCACACCATCGAGACCATCGACGTCGCGGGGCAGGCGGGCATCCAGGACCGCATCATCCGCGGCATGGTCGGTCGCGACCTCACCAACCGCTACCCGTCGCGCGAGCACGTCATCGGCGAGGAGCTCTTCCGCGTCGAGGACTGGTCCGTCTACCACCCGACCCAGCCGGGCCGCATCGTGGTCGACAACGCGTCCTTCAACGTCCGCAAGGGCGAGGTCGTCGGCATCGCCGGCGTCATGGGCGCCGGCCGCACGGAGCTCGCGATGAGCCTCTTCGGCCGCTCGTACGGCCGCGACATCACGGGCCGCATGTACATGCACGGCGAGGAGGTCAACGTCACGGACGTCTCGTCCGCGATCAAGCACGGACTCGCCTACGCGACCGAGGACCGCAAGCGCTACGGGCTCAACCTCATCGAGGACGTCCGTCGCAACATCTCCGCGGCCGCGCTGTTCAAGCTCGCCAAGCGCGGCTGGGTGGACGGAAACAAGGAGATCAAGGTCGCGGAGGAGTACCGCGCCTCGATGAACATCAAGACGCCCACGGTCATGCAGACCGTCGGCAACCTCTCGGGCGGCAACCAGCAGAAGGTCGTGCTGTCCAAGTGGATCTACTCCGACGCGGACGTGCTGATCCTCGACGAGCCCACCCGCGGCATCGACGTGGGTGCGAAGTACGAGATCTACACGATCATCAACCGCCTGGTGGCTGCCGGCAAGGCCGTCATCATCATCTCGTCCGAGCTGCCTGAGCTGCTCGGCACGTGCGACCGCATCTACACCCTCGCGTTCGGCGTGGTCACCGGCGAGGTGCCGGTGGCCGAGGCGACGCAGGAGAAGCTCATGACCCTGATGACTCAGGAGAAGGCAACCAAGGACAAGGAGGTCCGGGCATGACCGGCACCGCAAACATTCGGGAGCTGCTCACCCGCAACCTCCGGACGAGCGGCATCTACATCGCGTTCCTCGCCATCGTGGTGCTGTTCGCGATCCTCACCGAGGGCACGTCGCTCAGCCCGGCCAACGTCACCAACCTGGTGCTGCAGTACTCGTACATCCTGATCCTCGCGATCGGCATGGTGATGGTCATCATCGCCGGCCACATCGACCTCTCGGTCGGATCCGTGGTGGCGGTGACGGGCGCCGTGTCCGCGGTGCTGGTGATCAAGAACGACATGCCCTGGTGGGTCGGCGTGCTCGCCGCGCTCGCGTGCGGCATCGTCATCGGTGCGTGGCAGGGCTTCTGGGTCGCCTTCGTGGGCATCCCGGCGTTCATCACCACGCTGGCGGGCATGCTCATGTTCCGCGGCCTCACGCTGCTGGTCCTCAACAACGTGTCGCTGTCGCCGTTCCCGGAGCCCTACCGCAACATCGCGGCCGGATTCCAGAACGGGTTGCTGGGCGGCAACGGGTACGACGTCTTCACGCTGGTCATCTTCGGCATCGGCGTGGTCGGCTACGCCTTCTCTGCCTGGCGCACCCGCGTGTCCCGCATCGCGTACGAGCAGTCGGTGGAGGCGTTCCCGCTCTTCATCGCGAAGCTCGTGGCCATCGCCGCCGTCGTGATGTGGTTCGGCTGGCAGCTCGCCAACGCGCGCGGCCTCCCGAACGTGCTGATCCTGCTGGCCGTCCTGGTCATCGCGTACTCGCTGGTCACCACCCGCACGGTGTTCGGCCGCCACGTCTACGCGATCGGCGGCAACCTGTCCGCCGCGATGCTCTCGGGCGTCAAGGTCCGCTGGATCAACTTCGGCGTCATGCTCAACATGGGCATCCTCGCCTCGGTCGCCGGCATCGTGTTCTCGGCCCGTTCCAACGCGGCGCAGCCCGCCGCAGGAAACATGTTCGAGCTCGACGCGATCGCCGCGTGCTTCATCGGTGGCGCCGCCGTCACCGGTGGTGTGGGCCGCGTGACCGGCGCGATCGTCGGTGGTCTGATCATGGCCGTCATGTCGAACGGCATGCAGCTCATGGGCGTGCCGCAGTCGGTCCAGGCCGTGGTCAAGGGCCTCGTGCTCCTGCTCGCGGTGGCGTTCGACGTCTACAACAAGCGCCGCGCGGGCGCCCGCTGAGGAACCGCGCACACGAGGGGCCCCGGCAACGCCGGGGCCCCTCGTGGCATGCGGGGGGACGATGCACGGGCCGGCTGGACGACGACGGCCACCCGAGAGCGGCCACCTCCCTCGGGCCACGCCGTGCGGGCCCGCGCGAGCCGTTCACGCCGGGAGCGGTTCTAGTCCATACTCGGTAGCGAAGCGAGAAGAGGGACCAGTGACGAAGCTGCGAGGCCGACGGCCCACCATCGACGATGTGGCCCGCGAGGCCGGGGTGTCGCGAGGGACCGTCTCGCGCGTCCTCAACGGGGGCCACTGGGTCTCGGACGGCGCGCGCGAGCACGTGGAGCGCGCGATCCGCGCCACCGGCTACCGGATCAACCCGCACGCGCGGTCGTTGGCGACCAGCCGCACCGGCTCGGTCGGCTTCCTCCTGACGGAGTCGTACGAGCGGTTCTTCTCGGACCCGAACTTCCTGCAGATCCTGCGCGCCTGCGCGGACGCGCTCGCGGAGCACGGCATGACGCTGATCCTCATCATGGCGGACACCCTCGAGGAGCGAAGCCGCGCGACCGAGTACCTCACCAGCGGGCACGTCGACGGCGCGTTGGTCGTGTCGACGCACCGCGACAGCCAGGAGTTCCTGCGCACCCTGCTCGACTCCCGCCTGCCCGTGATCTTCGCCGGCGTGCCGTTGGGCTTCGAGGAGAAGGTCGGGCATGCCACGGCCGACGACGAGGGCGGCGCGCGCGCCATGGTCGAGCACCTGCGCGCGAAGGGGCGCACCCGGTTGGTGCATATCGCGGGACCGCAGGACACCTCGGGCGGGACGTCGCGACTGCGGGCGTTCAGGGATGTGCTGGGTGATGCCTTCTCCGAGGAACGGGTCGCGTACGGCGACTACAGCCGCGAGTCGGGCGAGCGTGCGATGCGCGAGCTGATCTCTCGGGACGTGCCCTTCGACGGGGTGTTCTGCTCGAACGACCTCATGGCTGCCGGTGCGATGGACGTGCTGGCCTCGGCGGGGATCGCCGTGCCCGAGGACGTCGCGGTCGCGGGGTTCGACGATGCGCCGGTCGCCCTGGAGACGAATCCGCCCCTCACCACCGTGCGACAACCGTTCGACCGGGTGAGCGCGGAGATGGTGCGGCTGCTCATCGATGAGATCGACGGGCGCCAGGCCGGTCGCGTCACGTTGCCGACCGAGATCGTGGAGCGCGGCACGGTCTGAGACCGCGCATTGCGGTCCTGACCAGGGATGTCGCTTGCGACACGCCCGGGATTCACGCGATTTGACGGTGGCGCCGGGGGTGCGTAATGTATTCACCTGTCGCCGACAAGGAACGCGCCAGGCAGGGACTGAACAA
>NZ_BBLW01000002.1 GCF_000971135.1 Demequina phytophila
TTTCTCGACACCCTGACAGCAGCAGCGGACTGCGACGCGCCGCACCACAGGGACTCGATTCGTTGCCAGCGTCAGCGCGAACGAGCCTTCCGAATCGGACATTGCGGACGTACGCTGATTGCCGTGCGTGCATTGCGAGACCGATGCTCTCGATACGTCTGATCGGTCAACCCCGGTTCGTGCGCGACGGCCTTACCCTGCCCGGCCCGCGTGGCGCTAAGTGCTGGGCGCTTCTGGCCAGGATCGTGCGCTCGGCGGACCCTGTCTCGCGGCAGCAGCTGGTCAACGAGCTGTTCTCCGAGGCCGACGACCCCATGGGAGCGCTCCGCTGGTCCCTGGCCGAGCTGCGCCGTCGTATGAGCATGCCCGAGGCGCTGCTGGGGAACCCCGTGGTCGCCGGATTCGGCAGCGACGTGGAGATCGACGTCGACGTGGTGGGTGCCGGCATCCTTCCCGACCCGCCGCCGCGCGGTGAGCTCCTCGAAGGGATCGACGTCCAGGCGTCCCCCGCGTTCGACACGTGGCTCCTGGTCGAGCGGCAGCGCGTTGCCGGCGAGGTCGTCGGAGTGCTCCGCAAGGAGACGCTGCGTGCGATGTCCGCGCACGACTACCCCCGCGCGCTGAGCCTCGCCTCCGCGATGGTCGACACCGCACCCCTTGAGGAGGGGCCGCACGTCATGCTGATCAAGGCCTTCATGGCCTCCGGCGATCGCGTCTCGGCGCACCGCCACGTCGCGGCGACCGAGGCGGCCTTCGAGCGAGAGCTCGGCGTGCCACCCAGCCCCGCGCTGAGCGCGGCCGCCCGACCCGCCGTCACCCCCAACACCGCGGGCGTCTCCTCGATCGCCACCGCGGAGTCCCTGCTCACCGCAGGGCAGGCCGCGGTGGTCGCGGGTGCGAGCGGGAGCGGGATCGCCACCCTGCGGGGCGCCGTGGCTGCCGCGGAAGGCGCCGGCGACGGTCGGCTCGAGGCCGCATGCCTGTTCGAGCTGGGCAGCTCCCTGGTCCACGCCGCGCGCGGCTACGACGACGAGGGCGCGATCGTGCTGGACGCCGCACGTGAGGCGGCGACCCGCGCGGGGGAGCAGGAGATCGCCGCGAAGGCGCTCGCCGAGCTCGCATATGTCGACGTGCTCGCCGCCCGGCGGGAATGCGCGGTCGAGGGCTTGGCTCTCGCCTGGGAGGTCGCGGAGCCGTTCCCGCGTGTGCGTGCCGCGGTCGCGTCCTACGACGCTGTGCACCTGTCCGACTGGGGTCGCCTTGACGAGTCGCTGGAACGCTTCGACGAGGCGATCGACCTCTGCCGCGAGACCGGCAGCGTACGCCGCGGCATCTGGGCCATGTCCCATGCCTCGCGCACCGCCTACCTCGCCGGATGGCTCGCCGCAGCCGAACGCTGGGCCAAGGAGGCGCAGCGTCAGGCGCAGAGCGAACGATGGACCGCGATCCGCCCGTGGCCGGAGGCGTGGCATGCGCACGCGCGGCTCGCGAAGGGGGAGAGCCCTGCCGCCGTGCGCTCCGATCTCGAGTCGACCTACGCGCTGGCGCGTCAGCTCGAGGACCCCTGCTGGGAGGGTGTGGCCGCCAAGGCCATGGGCCTCACCTATGTCGCGGAGGGCGACCCGATGGCCGCGCTGCCGTGGCTCGATCACGCGCGCACCGCGTGCCGACGCATCAACGACTCGTACAAGTGGCTTGAGGCGGAGGTCCAGGTGACCGACGCCGAGGTGGCGCTCGGGGTGGGCGACCGCGACCGTGCGCACGCGCACGCGGCGCTCGCTCTTCAGGTGGCCGCTCGGGGCGACATGCCGCTCCTGCTGGTCCGCGCCGAGGGCGTGCTCGACCAGCTCCGTGGCGCCGTCGCCCAGCCCGCCTAGATGCGAAGTGGCTGGTAGACAGCCAATCGCGAAGAACTTCTGAGATGTGGCCCGCGTCACACGACCCTTCACACGCGCCCCGAGCACTCTGGCATCGACACCGAACGAACGCAGAGGAAGGAGGGTGTCATGTCCATCCAGATCACCGCAGACCTCGGCCCCACGCTTGTCGAGGAGGGCACCGTGGCGCGCCGGCAGGAGCTCGAGCAGATCGCCGAGGCCGTCCGCCAGCAGGCACCCGGGACCGCCGCCGCGCTCGTCGACTGGTCCGGCACCGAGATCTCACGCCTCCGGGCATGGGCCGTCGCCCGGTCGATCCTCGTGGAGCGCGTCTCCGCCGCCGACCGCGAGGCCTTCCGCCTGGTCGCCTAGCCGTCCCAGCCGTCGGCACCACCACCCGTTGAGAAGTTGAAGCAGAGAAGGAAACTCAGATGTCCGCCACCACCATCCGTCGCTACGGCGCCGACGGGGTCATCGCCCCGGCCCCGTCCGACCTGGTCGACCGCGCGAGCGACTCGCTGCGCGCCGTCTCCGACAGGTTCGCCGCCGCCGCGTCACGCCGACGTGCTCGTCGCGCCGAGCGCCGCGCCAGCCGCCTCCCTGCGGCCGACGCGGTCATGCAGACCATCGGCGACTCGTTCGCGCTCGGTGCCTTCGGTCGCCTCCAATGAGCGCGACCCTCACCCTCACCCTCGTTCCAGTCCCCGGAGAGGAGGACATCGTGACCACTGCCAGCCCCGGATTCGGGCTCGCCGCCCCGCGTGACGCGTCTCACCCGCACCTGCTGGACCGGCTCCTCCGGCACCGCGTCACCGACCGCCAGGAGCGCCACCGTGCGCGCGTCGAGCACCGCCGTCAACTGCACGACCTGCACGAGCGCGAGCTCCAGCATGACCCGAGGGCGTTGCGCGCGCTGCACGCCCTCGACGCGGGCGGCATGAGGCCGTTCATCGTCACCTGACCTGCTCCGCCGACCTCGCCGAGAGGCGACGTCCGCGCGGGAGCATCCGAGGTGGGGGCGCGAAGGCCAGATCTCGCCGGGAGGCGACATCGCCCCCTTCCGCCCCAGCGCCGTTCGAAGGGACGATGCGCCGGTCACCCGACCGGCGCATCGTCCCTTGCGCTGTCCGTCAGGACGGGCGGTCGCCGCCCGGACCCCCGGGGACGCCACCGGCGGTCGGTGCGGTGGCGGTGTCGATCGGCACCGTGAGCGTCGCCACGTACCCGTCCGTGCCCCCCTTGAAGGTGCCGATCTGGTGAACGCCGCCGTCGTCGCCGAACACGTTGTCGGTCGCGAGGGAGAGCTGGGCCAGGTTCGCCGCGGAGCCGTCGTAGTCGGCGAGCGCGTACGTCGCGTCGAGGACGTTCTGAGGGAACGCCATCTGCGACGTGGCGATCGCCTTGGACGAGTCCTCGACGTCGTCGACGGTGGGATAGACCTCGAAGTGGATGTGAGTCCAGCGCCCCGCGTAGCACCCGGGCATGACCGAGGTGAAGGTGACCGCGCCGTCGTCGTCGGTCACCTGGACGCCGCGGAGCCACGTCTCCTCCGTGACGCCGTCGGAGTACATCGAGTACAGGCCGGCCGCGCTGCAGTGCCACGCGTAGACCGCCGCGCCCACCATCGGCACCCCGCCGTTCGCCATGTCGAGCACGGTGAACGTGAAGTCGAGCGGGACACCCGGCACGGGGTCGCCACCCGCCACGGAGGCGCGGATGTCGCGTCGGACTATGCCGGACTCCTCGAGCACGTCGGGACCGTTCGAGCCGTCGCCCGGGTAGGGTCCCGCGGTCTCGTCGGGGATCTCGGTGAGGTTGCCCGATGCGGTGGCCGATGCGGTGGTCGTCTCGGTGCCCGGCGTGCAGGCCGCGAGCACGGCGGCTCCGGTGCCGAGACCCAGGAGCGACAGGGCGTTCCTCCTGCTGACCAGCGTGCGGAGGTCGAAGGCGATGCCCTGATCGACCACCTCCTCGTCGGGGCGGTCGAGGAGGCGGCCCTCGTAGGCGGGGCCGGCGGACGTGGACTCGGGAGCGGGGATGCGTGCCATGCCGCCAGTCTGGCCTCGGAACCTCCAGGTGCGCTGGGAGTTCGCGCTGTGCCACAATGGCCCCGATGCGTACCGCGATCATCATTCTGTAGCGCGTCGGGCCGAGCCCCGACGCGCAGCCTCCCGCACCCCTGGGAGGCTTTTTTGTTGGGGACGCGGGCCACGCCGAACTCGAGGAGCTGACCACGATGACGGATCTCACGGTCGAGATCTACGACACGACCCTGCGCGACGGCGCCCAGCAGGAGGGCATGAACCTGTCCGTCGCGGACAAGATGGCGATCGCGCCGCTGCTCGACGAGCTCGGCGTGGGCGTGATCGAGGGCGGCTGGCCCGGCGCGGTGCCCAAGGACACCGAGTTCTTCGGTCTGGTCGCGAAGGAGCTGAGCTTCACCAACGCCCAGTTCGCGGCCTTCGGCATGACGCGCCGCGCGGGCACCACGGCCGCGTCCGACCCCCAGGTGCGCGCGCTGCTCGACTCCGAGGCGCCCATCATCACGCTGGTGGCGAAGTCCGACATCCGCCACGCCGAACGCGCGCTGCGGGTCTCCGGCGACGAGAACCTCGCGATGATCGAGGAGACCGTCGCCTTCCTCGTGGACGAGGGCCGGCGTGTGGTGCTCGACGCCGAGCACTTCTTCGACGGCTACCGCCACGACCCCGACTATGCGATCAAGGCGCTTCTTGCGGCGGAGCGTGCCGGGGCATCGTCCCTGGTGCTGTGCGACACGAACGGCGGGATGCTGCCCGACGACGTGACCCGGATCGTCACCGAGGTGCGCGCCCGCACCGCCGCCCAGCTGGGCATGCACGCCCACAACGACTCCGGCTGCGCGGTCGCGAACTCGATGGCGGCGGTCGCGGCTGGCGCGACCCACGTGCAGGGCTGCGTCAATGGCTACGGCGAGCGCACCGGCAACGCGGATCTCATCGCGGTCGCCGCGAACCTCGAGCTCAAGCGCGGCGTGGTCGCGCTCAAGGGCGACGGGCTCGTGGAGTCGACACGCATCGCGCACACCATCTCCGAGATCACCAACATCGCGCCGTTCGCGCGGCAGCCCTACGTGGGCGCCTCCGCATTCGCGCACAAGGCGGGCCTGCATGCGTCGGCGATCAAGGTCGACCCCGACCTGTATCAGCACACGCAGCCCGAGTACCTCGGCAACGACATGCGCATGCTCGTGTCCGAGATGGCGGGCCGCGCGTCCGTCGAGCTCAAGGGCAAGGAGCTGGGCTTCGACCTCGCGGATAAGCCGGAGGTGCTCGGCCGGGTGACCGACCGCGTCAAGCACGCGGAGGCGATGGGCTACACGTTCGACGCCGCGGATGCGTCCTTCGAGCTGCTGCTCCGGTGGGAGCTGGGCGAGGCCCCCAAGTACTGGGAGACCGAGACGTGGCGCGTGCGCGTGTCCTCGGCGCCCGGCAACCCGCGGGACGCCGACGCGGAGGCGGTCATCAAGCTCCGGGCCGGTGGCGGGCAGCGGTTCGTCACCGTCGGCGAGGGCAACGGCCCCGTCAACGCGCTCGACCACGCGCTGCGCACCGCGCTCGCGGGCGCCTACCCCGACATCGAGCGCTTCGACCTCACCGACTTCAAGGTCCGCATCATGGACGCGGCGCACGGCACGGACGCCGTCACACGCGTGCTCATCACCACGGTCGACACGGAGACCGGCACCCAGTGGCGCACCGTGGGCGTGGGGCCGAACGTCATCGAGGCCTCGTGGGAGGCGCTCACCGACTCGCTGTTCTACGGCCTGCTCAAGGCCGGGGTCACGCCGAACCCGTAGGCGACCGCGGCATCGTCCCGCGTCCTGGGCATCCGCCCGGACGCGGGACAATGGATGCCATGCACGGCGAGTACAAGGTTCCTGGCGGCAAGCTCGTGGTCGCGGATGTCGAGCTCGACTCCGCGGGCGAGGTCATCGATCGGGTGGTCATCTCGGGGGACTTCTTCCTCGAGCCCGCCGAGGCGATCCTGGGCATCACACGCGCGCTGAACGGGCTGTCCGCCACCGCGACGGTGTCGCAGATGGCGGCCGCGGTCACGCGCGCCGCGGAGGGCGCGCAGTTCATCGGGTTCAGCCCGGAGTCCGTGGGCATCGCGGTGCGTCGCGCGCTCGGGCACGCGACCAGCTGGCACGACCACACGTTCGACGTCATCCACGACGTCCCCCGCGACCCCTACATGCAGATGTCGCTCGACGAGATCCTCTCCGAGGAGGTCGCGGCCGGGCGCCGCGGCCCCACGCTGCGCGTGTGGGAGTGGGGCTCGAACGCCGTGATCATCGGATCGTTCCAGTCGTGGCGCAACGAGATCGACGACGAGGGTGCGGCCAAGCACGGCATGACCGTGGTGCGACGCGTCTCGGGCGGCGGCGCGATGTTCGTCCAGCCGGGCAACACCATCACCTACTCGCTCCACGTCCCCACCTCGCTGGTCGAAGGGCTGAGCTTCGAGCAGTCCTACGCGTTCCTCGACGACTGGGTGCTGGGCGCCCTGCGCGGGCTCGGCATCGAGGCGACCTACGTGCCCATCAACGACATCGCGTCGCCGGCGGGCAAGATCGCGGGTGCCGCGCAGAAGCGCTACGCCGCGGGCGCGGTGCTGCACCACGTCACCATGGCGTACGACATCGACGCGGACGCCATGCTCGAGGTGCTGCGCATCGGCCGCGAGAAGCTCTCCGACAAGGGCACCAAGAGCGCCAACAAGCGCGTCGACCCGCTGCGCAGCCAGACCGGCATGGAGCGGACGGACGTCATCGACGCGTTCCTCGACCACTTCCGCTCGCGCTACGCGACCCGGCAGGGCGCGGTGACGCCCGAGGAGATCGCGCTCGCTCAGGAGCGCGTCGAGTCGAAGTTCGCGACGGAGGAGTGGCTCAAACTGGTGCCGTGAGGCACGGCCGCACCCCTACAGCGCGGTGCCCGCGAACGTGCCGATGCCGTAGGTGATCGCCATCGCGAGCGATCCGCCGAGCACGTTGCGCACGATCGCGCGCAGGCGCGGCGCATGCCCCAGCCGCGCCGAGACCGTGCCCGACACCGCGAGGGCGACGATCACCACGGCGAACGTGAGCGGCACCTTGAAGGCGTCGGGCGCCAGCACGGCCGTCAGCAGCGGGAAGATGCCGCCCAGCGTGAACGCTCCGAGCGACGCGAACGCCGCGTGCCAGGGGTTGACCAGCTCCTCCGGGTCGATGCCCAGGTGGGCCCGCGCGTGCGCAGCGAGGGGATCGAAGGCCGTCTGCTCGATGGCCGCCGCGCGCGCCGTCGCCTCCGACATGCCCGTCTCCATGTGGAGGCGCGCGAGCTGGTCGAGCTCCCACTCGGGACGGTGGTCGTGCCACATCTTCTCGCGCTCGAGCTGCGCCTTCTCCGCGTCGCGCTGGCTCGAGACGGACACGTACTCGCCCACGCCCATCGACAGCGCACCCGCCGCGATGCCGGCGAGCGCGGTGGTGAGGATGACGCCGGCGTCGTCGGTCGCGGCGACCACGCCGACGAGCAGCGCGGCGATCGACACGATGCCGTCGTTCGCGCCGAGCACCCCCGCGCGCAGGGCGTTGAGGCGTCCGGAGACGGCCTCCTCGTCGGGGAACGATGCGGTGGGGTGGGCTTCCGACTGAGTCACCCGACAAGCGTAGGAACGTCCGGCCTGGTTCCGCCAGCGAGTGAAACCTTCCCTAACTTTTGGGAACGGGCCGCAACCCGGGCATCGTCCCTGGTGGGCCGCCCGTCAGTCCTCGCGCACCTCGCGCACCTCGACCGGGATGCGCAGCGCGCGGCTCGCGCGCTCCGCCCACACGATCGCGTCGCCCATCGTGGGCGCGTCGATCAGCCAGAAGCCGCCCTGCTGCACCTCGCCGGACAGGTACGTGCCCACGGTCGTCTCCGCACCGTGATCGTCGGACGCCACCACGCGTGCCTCGGTCGCGGGGCCGAACCCCGCGGCCGTGACCCACGCCCCGTTGTCGCGCATCTCCTCGTTGAGCGTCTCGACCTCGGCCATGATCTGGGGGAGGTCGTCGGGCGGCGGTGCCGTGGTGTCGAAGAACATCGCGAGGTGGAAGCGGGGCATGGACCCTCCTTGAGCTCGCCCCCCTCGGCGGCACTCTGCCTGGCGTTCCCGCCAGTCTCACACCGTTCGCGGGCGGGCGCGACCCGGGTGCAGGGTCGCGCACCGCCTCAGCCTGCGGGCGCGGCGGCCGGGCGCGGCCCCATGATCGCGGTGCCCACCCTCACGATGGTGGCGCCCTCCGCGATCGCCCACTCGAGGTCCTGGGACATGCCCATCGAGAGGTGCCACGCGGACCCGAGCCCCACCGAGCCGCGCTCGGAGCGGATGAGCGCCTGATCGCGGAGCTCCCGCAGCCGCGCGTAGCCGGCGCGGACCTCGTCCTCGTCGCGGGAGTTGAGGCCGATGGTCATGAAGCCGGTGACGGTGAGCGCGGGTAGGGCCTGCACGGCGGACGCGATCGCAAGCGCCTCGTCGGGGTGGACGCCCGCCTTGGACTCCTCGCCCGAGACGTTGACCTGGATCATCACGTCCATCTCGCGCTCGGCCTCGAGGCACAGTCGGGACAGGCGCTCGGCGAGTCGCGCGTGGTCCACGGTCTGCACGCACTCCGCGAAGCGGACCGCGGTGGCGGCCTTGTTGCGCTGCAGCTGCCCGATGACGTGCACGTGCGCGCCCGCCGCTGCGAGCGCCTCGCCCTTCACGTCGAGCTCCTGCATGCGCGACTCGCCCACGAGGATCCCGCCGGCGCGCACCACCCCCGCCGCGGCATCGGCATCCCAGGTCTTGGTCGCGACCAGCACGCGCACGCCGGAGCCCGCACGCCCGGCGTGCGCCTCCGCGATGTGGACGCGGGCCTTGACCTGCTCGAGGGCGGCCGCGTAGTCCCAGCCGGCGGGGGTGGGGGAGAGGTCCATCAGGCGTCCTTCGCGATCGGGGCCGCAACCGCGCGGGTCACGGCGATGAGGTCCGCGGGCGCGAGGCCGATGTCGAGGCCCCTCCTCCCACCGGAGACGTAGACGGTGTCCCACAGCTCGACGGTCTCGTCGACCGCGGTGGGGTGGGTGCGGCGCTGCCCGAGGGGCGAGATGCCTCCCACCACGTAGCCGGTCGCGCGCTCGGCGTCCGCAGGCGGTGCCATCTCCGCCTTCTTGCCGCCCAGCGCGTGGGCCAGCGCCTTGAGGTCGAGCATGCCGCTCACCGGCACGATCCCCACGGACAGCCGCCCGTCGACGTACGCGCACAGCGTCTTGAACACCTGGTCGGCGTCGACGCCGAGCGCCGCAGCGGCCTCGAGACCGTAGCTGAGGTCGGAGGCCGGGTCGTGCTCGTACGGGTGCAGCGTGTGCGGCACTTGCGCCTCGATGAGGGCGTGCACGGCGGGCGTGGCGCCTCCGGCGGCGTGCTTGCGGGACATGGGTTCATTGTGGACGATGCGGCGGCTGGCGTCCGCGAGGGCCGCGCCCGGGTACGGTCTACGGGTGACCGAGACCCTCACCGATGTGCACATGTGGACCGACGGCGCCTGCAAGGGCAACCCTGGCCTGGGCGGCTGGGGCGTGTGGATGAAGGCCGGCGGCTACGAGCGCGAGCTCTTCGGCGGCGAGAAGGTCACCACCAACAACCGGATGGAGCTCACCGCCGTCATCGAGGGCCTCAAGGCGCTCAACCGGCCCTGCAAGGTCACGCTGCACGTCGACTCGCAGTACGTGAAGAACGGCGCCCAGACCTGGATGAAGGGCTGGAAGCGCAACGGCTGGAAGACGGCCGACAAGAAGCCGGTGAAGAACGTCGAGCTGTGGCAGGCGCTCGACGAGCAGCTGCAGCGTCACGACATCACCTGGGTGTGGGTCAAGGGCCACGCCGGCGACCCCGGCAACGAGAAGGCCGACGAGCTCGCCAACAAGGGCGCCGCGGCCGCGCGCTGACGTCGCTGGCTTCCCCGCAGGAGTCGCGGATCTCCGCGGACCGTCGCTGAGTTCCCCATAGCAGGCAGGGCGACGCGGGGGCGCGGCCGCGGGACGATGGTCCCTGTCGACGCCACCGGAGCGTGCCTAGCGTCGTGAGTATCGGGGTCGCCTCCCGGACGTCCCCGGACCCAATGGAGGGGGCGCGCGATGCGCAGGCTGCTCATCCTCGGAGCCGGCACGGCGGGCACCATCGCGGCCAACAAGCTGCGGCGGATGCTGGACGCGGACGACTGGCAGATCACCATCGTCGACCAGCGGGGCACGCACTTCTATCAGCCTGCCTTCCTCTTCATCCCGTTCGGCCGCTACCGGCCGGACAAGGCGCGGCGGAAGGCGTCGCGCCTCATCCCGAGCGGCGTCACGCGCGTCGAGGGCGAGATCGACCGCGTCGACCCCGACGCGCGGCGGGTGGCGCTCGCGGACGGCACGGTCCTCCCGTACGACTACCTCATCATCGCGACGGGCACCTCACCGCACCCTGAGGAGACGCCAGGCATGGAGGACGACTGGCACGGCGCCGTCCACTCCTTCTACACGTTCGACGATGCGGTGGCCCTGCGGGGCGCGCTCGCCGACTTCACCGGCGGTCGCCTGGTGGTGCACATCTCCGAGATGCCCATCAAGTGCCCGGTGGCGCCGCTCGAGTTCACGCTCCTGGCCGATGCCCACTTCCGTGAGCGGGGCATCCGCGACCAGGTCGACATCACGTTCGTCACCCCGCTGTCGGGGGCGTTCACCAAGCCCGTCGCGTCCGAGGCGTTCGGAGGGATGCTCGACGACCGCGGCATCGCCGTCGAGCCGGACTTCATGGTCGAGAGCATCGATGCCCAGGCGCACCGCCTGGTGTCCTACGACGAGCGCGAGGTGCCGTACGACCTGCTGGTCACGGTGCCGGTCAACAAGGGCGCCGCGTTCGTGGGCCGGTCGGGGCTGGGGGGCGAGCTCGACTTCGTCCCCGTCGACCCGCACACGCTCCGCCACGGCGCCCACCCGGAGATCTTCGCCGTGGGCGACGCCGCCGCGGTGCCCACCTCGAAGGCGGGCGCCGTCGCGCACTTCGAGCTCGACGTGTTCCCCGAGAACTTCGTCCGCATCGTCGCGGGCGAGGAGCCGGTCGAGAGCTTCGACGGCCACGCCACCTGCTTCATCGAGTCGGGGGCGGGCAAGGCCATGCTCATCGACTTCAACTACGACACCGAGCCGCTGCCCGGCATGTTCCCTGTGCCTGCGCTTGGCCCGCTGCCGCTGCTCAAGGAGTCCCGGTTCAACCACTGGGGCAAGCTCGCCTTCGAGCCCATCTACTGGTCGATGCTGCTACCCGGCCGGCCGCTTCCGCTCCCCGCGCACATGTCGATGCGGGGCAAGCGCGTTCCTTCGTAGGAGGAGTCATGAGCACCACCACCCTCGCGGGCCGCGAGATCCACGTCGACGCGGAGGGCTTCCTCACGGAGTACGACGAGTGGGACGAGGCCCTCGCCGCGCAGCTCGCGGATCAGATCGGCGTCGAGCTGACGCCCGAGCACTGGGACGTCATCCGGTTCCTCCGCGCCGACTTCGCGGAGACGGGGCAGACCGCCACCACGCGGCGTGTGCAGGCTGTCGGCGGGTTCCCGGTGAAGCAGCAGTTCGTGCTGTTCCCCAAGAAGCCGGGCAAGAAGATGTCCTACATCGCGGGCCTTCCCAAGCCCGCCGGATGCGTCTAGGAGGCGCGCCATGACCGAGACCCAGCCGCGCATCGTCCCCGACTTCGGCGACGACACGGACACGGACCGCAAGCTGGTCCTCATCTGCTCGAAGGGCAACCTCGACATGGCCTACCCGGGCCTGGTGCTCGCGAACGCGGCGCTGGGCGAGGGCATCGCGGTCGACATGTTCTTCACCTTCTGGGGATTCGACATGATCACCAAGGACCGCCAGCAGAGGCTGAGGTTCAGCCCGGTGGGCAACACCGCGATGCACCTGCCCGTGGGCGGTCGGATGCCGCAGTGGCTGTCGCCGTTCCCCGGGATGACCTGGGTGGCCACGAAGATGATGAAGAAGCAGATCGACGACCTCGGCGTGCCGCCGGTCGACGAGTTCCTCGATCAGATCGTCGCGTCGGGAGGCCGCCTGTGGGCGTGCAAGATGAGCGCCGACATGCAGGGTCTCACCATGGAGGACCTGCGCGACGACGTCGAGGGCATCATCACCGCCGCCGACTTCATGGACCTGTCCGAGGGCGCGCAGACGCTGTTCATCTGAGTCCCGCGGAGGCCGCCTCCCGATCGATGGGGAGCAGGGGCGATACATTGCGGGCGTGAGCCTCGACATCGTCAGTCCGGCCGACGGACGCCTCCTTGCCACCGTGCCCGTCCACGGCGCGGAGGACGTCGCGCGCCACACCGCGGACGCGCAGCGCGTGTTCGACTCCGGTGTCTGGTCCGGGCTCGCGCCCCGCGAGCGCGCCGCCGCCCTCCTGCGTCTCGCGGACCTCCTGGAGCGCGACGCCGAGACCCTCGCGTGGCTCGACATGGAGGATGCGGGCAAGCCCATCGCCGAATGCCGCGCGAACGATGTCCCGGGCGCGATCGAGTCGATCCGTTGGTTCGCCGAGGCGACGGACAAGCTCGCGGGCGCCGTGCCCGCGACCGCGCCGGACATCCTCGCCTTCACCGAGCGCGAGCCCTTCGGGGTGGTCGCGGCGATCCTGCCGTGGAACTACCCGCTCGCGATGGCGGCGTGGAAGGTGGGACCCGCGCTCGCGGCCGGCAACTGCCTCATCCTCAAGCCGGCGGATGCCACGCCACGGTCGGCGCTGCACCTGGCCGGGCTCGCGCTCGAGGCCGGGATCCCCGAGGGGGTGGTCCGGGTGCTCACGGGTGACGGCCCCACCACCGGCGCCGCGCTCGCGGCGGATCCCCGCATCGGCGCACTCTCCTTCACCGGGTCGACCGCCACCGGGCGTGCGATCCTCGAGACCGCCGCCCGCACCAACCTCAAGCGCGTGAGCCTCGAGATGGGCGGCAAGAGCCCCCAGATCCTGCTCGCCGACGCGCTCGACTTCGGCGACGCGCTCATCGACGGGTTGATCGAGGCGGCGTTCCTCACGGCGGGGCAGAACTGCACCGCCGGCTCACGGATCCTGGTCCACGAGTCCATCGCCGCCGAGGTGGTCGGGCGCCTCGCCGGCGCGGCGCGCGCCCTCGTGGTCGGTCGCCCCGACGATCCGGCCACGCAGATCGGGCCGGTGATCAACGCGGCCGCGGCGGACCGCATCCTCGCGGCGATCGACGGCGCCGTCGCGCGCGGGGCCACCGCGGTCGCCGGGGGCGGCGAGGTCGAGGTGCTCGCCGGCGGGCGCTACATCGCGCCCACGGTGCTCGTGGACGTCGACCCGGCGGATCCGATCCTCCGCACCGAGGTTTTCGGACCGGTGGTGACGGTGCAGGCCTTCGCCACCCGCGACGAGGCGATCGCGCTCGCCAACGACGTCGAGTACGGGCTCGCGGCGTCCGTGTGGACCAAGAGCCTCGACGACGCGATCGTCGTCGCGCGCGGCGTCCGGGCGGGCATCGTGTCGGTGGGCGCGTACAGCGAGGGGGACATGACGGTGCCCTTCGGTGGCTGGCAGCAGTCCGGCTTCGGCGGCGCGGAGAAGTCCCTTGCCGCCTTCCACCAGTGGACGCGCGAGAAGACCGTCTGGATCCAGCTGGGCTAGTCGTCGGTGCGCAGCCGCACCTCGTGGAGCGTCGCGCGCTTGGGGTACGCGGTCGCCTCCCGCGGCGCGTGGGGGAACTCCCACAGGTCGAGCATGAGCTGCAGCGGGTAGCCCATCACCTGGGTGGTCGCGTAGATCTCGACGCCGTCGACCTCGACGCGCATGCCCTCCGCGTCCCACGCCGCCCCGTAGGCGTGCGGCTCCGTCGCGTCGATCGCCAGGGCCACGTCGTGGACGTCCGTGGTGAGCCGGGGGTCATGGTGCGCCTTGATGCCCGTCCTGACGATGGACGATGCGACGGTCACCTTGTCACCGAAGAGCTCGGCCACGCAGATCTCGCCCGAGTCGTCAGGACCTGTCGATTCGTGGCCGACGAGCCAGATGCCGAGCATGCAGGTCGGGTCCGGGCTCGCGGACGCGACCACCTCCACCGCCCCGGACCTCGGCGGCGCCCAGAGGCGGCGCATCGTGCGCTCTGTCACGACGCGAAGGTCACGGCCGATCCGATGCTGGCCCTGTCGCGACCCGAGCGGGCCCGCGAACTCGCCGGTCTGCAGGTGCGAGACGCGGAAGTCGCCGTCGAGCGGTCGCCAGGCGTGCTGGTCCTGCTCGATGAGGAGCTCGAGACCGGCCGGCGTGAAGCGGTACCGCGCACCCGAGCGTTCGGGGGTGGTCCAGTGGGGGAGGTAGTCGGGGATCCACAGGGACGTGTCGAGCGGCTCGCCGTCGAACGTCTCGATGCGATCCCAGCGCGGCTCCATGGCGCCTCCCGTGTCATCTCGAGCCTACGCGCGGGCCCACCCGTCCAGAAACTTGTAGATACAACTAAACTGACGTAGGCTGGTGCTCAAGACGTCCGCACCGGGCGCCGTAGCGACCCGAAGGACGAGGACCCATGACCGTGCAGCCCGTCGACCAGATCTTGAGCGCCGACACCGCGATGGGTGCGGTCACGCTCCGCGTGGGCGACCTCGAGCAGATGTCCGGCTACTACTCGCAGGCCTTCGCGATGGAGCCGCTCGAGGAGGCGACGCGTGGCCGCGAGATCCATCGGGTGCTCGGGCGCGGCGAGACTCCGCTCGTGCGACTGATCCACACCCCGGACCTGCCCGGCGTCGACCCCCGGCAGGCGGGCCTGTTCCACACCGCCTTCCTGTTCGACACACCCGCGAGCCTCGCCGCGACCGTCTACCGCGCCGCCCAGGACCCTCGGAGCCGTTTCGCCGGGTCGAGCGACCACCTGGTGAGCGAGGCCTTCTACTTCACCGATCCCGAGGGCAACGGCGTCGAGCTCTACACGGATCGTCCGCGGAGCACCTGGCGCCGTCGCGGGAACGTCATCGAGATGGACACCATCTACCTCGACCCGAACCACTACCTGCAGACGCATCTCACCGAGGAGTCCGTGGCCGCGGGCCCGGCGCTCGCGGGCGCGGTGGGGCACGTCCACCTCCAGGTGGGCGACGTCGCGACCGCGCGCGAGTTCTACGTCGACGCGCTCGGCTTCGCGACCACGCAGGCCGACTACCCGGGCGCGCTGTTCGCCTCGGCGGGCGGATACCACCACCACATCGCCATGAACGTGTGGAACAGCAGGGGAGCGGGCCCGCGCGCCGCGAGCCTGGGGCTCGGCGACGTGTCGATCACGCTGCCCGGCCGCGAGGACCTCGACGCGCTGACGGCGCGCCTGCGTGGGCGCGGGATCCCGTTCGACGCCGACGGTCGCTCGGTCACCGTCACCGATCCGTGGGGCACCCAGGTCACTCTCGCGCTGCCCGACCTGTCCACCGACGAGCTCCTCGCACGATGACCGACATCACGCACGCGGTGCGTTCCGCGCCGGACCCGGCCGGCGCATCGTCCCCCGTGCTTCTCCTATTGCACGGCTTCGGCTCGCACGAACGGGACCTGGTGGGCCTGGTGCCGCACCTGGACGCGCGCCTGCCGTGGGCGTCGCTGCGCGCGCCCCTGCCCGCGGGGGCGGGAGCGGCGTGGTTCCCGATCGTGAAGCCCGGCAGCCCCGACGAGGCTCCCGTGGCGGAGGCGACGGACGCGATCTGGGCGTGGATCGACGCCGAGCTGGGCGCCGACGCGGAGGTGGTCCCGCTGGGCTTCTCCCAGGGCGGGCTCATGGCCAGCCAGCTGCTGCGGACGCGTCCCGCGCGCGTGCCCGCGGCGGTGGTGCTGGGCGGGTTCGTGTTGGGCGCTCCCCAGCCCGGCGACGCGACGCTGGGTGAGACTCGGCCGCCGGTGTTCTGGGGGCGCGGCGCCGAGGACCTGGTGATCGCGCCGCACGCGATCGAGCGGACCGCCGTGTTCCTGCCCGAGCATGCGGCGCTCGACGAGCGCGTGTACCCCGGGCTCGCACACGGGATCGATGCCGCCGAGCTCGCCGACGTCCGATCCTTCCTCGCTCGCACCGCGGTCGCCGCGCGGTCGGCGAGCGCCTGAGCGGGCCCCGTCAGGTCGCTGCGACCTGACGCACGCTCTCGATGGACGCGAGGAGCCGCGCGCGCAGAGCGGCGCCCCTGGCCGCGAAGTCGCGCTGACGGCTCGCGTACTCGCGCTTGCCCTCCGGCGTCTCGACCGCGATCGCGTCGAGGCCGAAGGCGCTGACGTCGTACGGCGAGGCCTGCATGTCGACGCGGCGCACGTCGAGCGCGAGCGCGAACGCCTCGAGCTGCAGGCTCGACGGGACCGCGGGCGCGAGCTTGGTCGCCCACTTGTAGAGGTCCATGGTCGCGTGGAGGCAGCCGGGCTGCTCGAGCGCCACCTGGGTCTCGCGGGTGGGCTGAAGCGCGTTGAGCGGGATCGCGGCGGGGGTGAAGAAGCGGAACGCGTCGAAGTGCGAGCAGGCGATGGGGTTCGCGTCGACCACGGCGTCCGTGCCCGCCTGGCCCAGGCGCAGCGGGAGCGGGTGACGGATGTCCTCGCCGGCGCGGTAGGCCATGGCCCACTCGTGCATCCCGAAGCAGCCGAAGCGCGCGGGGCGGTCCGCGGTGGCGCGCAGCAGACGCTCGATCTGGTCGAGCCCGGCGCCACGCTGGTCGAGGAAGGCCGCGACGTCCATCTGTGTGCGGCCGTCCGCGGTGCGGTAGAAGCGCCATCCGGCGTGCTCAGGAGCGTCCTCGAGGACCACGCCGGGGCCGGGGTGCCAGCGGCGCAGGTGCGCGGGGCGCGTCGTGTAGTACTCGAACAGGAAGTCCTCCACCGCGTGCTTCTCTCCGCGGTCGCGGCGCTCGCGATGCCCGGAGGTCAGCGCGTCCGCCGCGGCGGCGTGGGCGGCGGCGAGCGGCTCCCACTCGGCGCGCGCGAGCGTGGGGGAGCCGAGGATGGTCATGCGATCCATTGTGACCCCGCGATCGGGGTGGGTGGACCGCTACTTGTGGCGCACGTACGCGTTCGGGGTCTTGCCCTCGCCCATCTCACGCTGCTGCACCTCGTAGAGCCGGTGCGCCCGCATGAGGTCGGTGAGCTTGGCGAAGCCCCACGTGCGCGAGTCGAAGTCGGAGGCGAGGCGGGACAGGTTCTGGCCCACCGAGCCGAGGTTCGCCCAGCCGTCGTCGCCCGCCGCGGCGGCAACCGCCTCGGCCAAGAGGCGGTCGAGCTGCGGGTCCCGCGCGAGCGTCGGCGTGCTCGCCGGGGCCTGCTCCGCGTCGGAGGGCTTGAGGTTCTCGACATAGATGAACGTGTCGCAGGCGGCGACGAACGGCTTGGGCGTCTTGCGCGCGCCGAAGCCGTAGACCGTCAGTCCTTCCTCGCGGATGCGCGCGGCCAGGCGCGTGAAGTCGCTGTCGCTCGAGACCAGGCAGAAGCCGTCGAGGTTGCCGGCGTGGAGCAGGTCCATCGCGTCGATGATGAGCGCGCTGTCGGTCGCGTTCTTGCCCTTGGTGTACCCGAACTGCTGGATCGGCTGCACCGAGTGCTCGAGCAGCTGGTCCTTCCACGAGTTGAGCTGGTTCGAGGTCCAGTCGCCGTAGGCGCGCCTGACGCCGGCGGTGCCGTACTTCGCGATCTCGGCGAGCAGCCGCTCGAGGTCCTTGGCGCTCGCGTTGTCCGCGTCGATCAGGACCGCGAGACGCGCGCCGTCAGTCATCCGAGCCATGTCTCTCCCTTGATGGAACCTGCCGCCAGCCTGCCGCACCAGGGTGGCGACCGCTGAGAGCACATGCTGTCACCATCGTCGATAGTGGTGCCGCGAAGTGTGGTGACCATTGTCGTCCGCACGCCGCTCGAGCGAGATCAGTCGTCTGCTCCCGGGTCCAGGTCAGAGATGTCGAAAAGTCGCTCATCGCCCGTCGCGAGAAACCAGTCGATGTAGTCGCTGGGGTCAAGCGTGCTGTCGCGCATGATCGAGAACACCTCGGCGCCGTGGCCGACCTCGTCGGCGAGTCGATAGGACTGCGCAAGTCCGAGGTACTCGGGATGGCTGTCTTCGCTGTCCAGACGGTCGACGTAGTCGCGCGCCTCGTCGTCGGCGAGATCGATCGCCTGCTCCGCCGTCTCCGCCCTCCACAGCGTGATTCGCTCCTCGTAGATGTGCCTGCCCTCAATATCAGGGAAGCGAAAGACGCAGCGAACCGAGTACCACTCCATGCCGCGAGAATAGGCGTTCCGCGCCGCGCGCAGTGGGCGCGGATTGTCACCGCACCGCGCATGTCGTGACCGGCCCGATCCACCTGCCACTCTTGTCCCGTGGCCACCGACTCCCGCCTCGCGACCGCTGCGCCCTTCCTGGTCCTCGTGGGGCTCCTGTGCCAGGAGGCCGGCGCCGCCGTCGCGGTGATGGTGTTCCCGGAGGTGGGTCCCGTCGGCATGGTCGCGCTACGGCTGGTGTTCTCCGCGCTGGTGCTGGTCGCCGTCGCGCGCCGGGCACTGCGCGGCGCCGCACGCGGGCACTGGCGGCTGGTGCTCGGGTACGGGCTGTCGCTCGCGGCGATGAACGTCCTGTTCTACCTCGCGATCGCGCGCATCCCGCTCGGCATCGCGGTCACCATCGAGGTGCTGGGTCCGCTCACCCTGAGCGTGATCGCGAGCCGCAGCCTCCGCGGCCTGCTGTGGGCCGGCATGGCGGCTGCGGGCGTGTTACTGCTCGGCGGCACGGCGCACGACCTCGACCTCCTGGGCATGGCCTTCGCCGCCGGCGCCGCCGCGCTGTGGGCCGTCTACATCCTCATGGCGCGCGCCACCGGCGCGGCGATGCCCGGCCTGACCGGCATCGCGCTCGCGATGAGCGTCGGCGCCGCCGCCACGCTCCCCGCCGCTCTGGTGACCGTGGGCACCGCCTTGCTCGACCCCGCGATCCTGGCGCTGGGCCTCGCGGTCGCGATCCTGTCCTCCGCGATCCCGTACGGGATCGAGATCACGGCCCTGCGTCACATGCGCGCCGAGACGTTCGGCATCCTCATGGCGCTCGCGCCCGCGCTCGCGGCGCTCACCGGGCTGGTGCTGCTGAGCCAGGCGCTCACCGTGACCGTCGCGCTCGGCATCCTCCTGGTGACCGCGGCGGGAGTGGGCGCGGTGCGCACCGCGCCGGGTCCCGGCCGCATCGAGGACCCCGAGGACGCCTCGATGCCGCCGTCGCCCGCCTGAGTACCATGCCGAGGGCTCAGCCCCGCTCCTCCCACCACCGCAGCACCCTGAGGGCTCGCAGCGTGTTCCACCGCGACGGCCTGCCGTCACCGTCCTCCATGACGAACGGCACCTTGCCGCGGTGCGTGTTCTCCAGCGGCCACGTGCCCGACGAGGAGCGTCGCGCTCGCAGCATGTCGATCGCCTCGCCCGCACGCTCGTCGGGCTCCGCTCCCGACTCGCGCAGGTGCTCGAGCGCCCGCAGCACGTCGTAGTGCCAGTAGGTGGGGAAGGAGAAGCGCTGGTACGCGGGATCCACCACGTCGCCGGTGGTGCGCCGGCGCATGAGGCGCCGCTCGAGCAGGTACTCCTGCCCGTCCTCGAGCGACTCCGCGGCGGCCGGGCGTAGCGCCCCGAGGGCACGGCGGTGGGCCACCAGCGCCTCGAGCGCCCCGATGGTCGAGTGGAAGCTCGACCGGTTCGACCGCCACGAGGGCTCGCAGTTCCAGCCCCCGTCCCCGCGCCGGTCCGCCACCATCCGAGCGACGGGCTCGCTCATGTCCTGCCCGAAGTAGGCGCCGATGCTGATCGCGGTCGACAGCGAGCACGCCTCGCTCTCGCCCTCGAGGAACGGCTGGTCGCCGTCCTCCCACCTCACGGACGCGAACGCGCGTGCCGCCGCCTCGCGCACGTCGTGGGCGTCGGGGTCGACGCCCAGGTGGGTGAGGAGCAGCATCACGTGCGCGGTGGACGACCACGGCTGGCCGTCGGCGGCGTCGCGCCTGCCGGAGGGCCACCACGCGCCGTGGTCCCAGCTGCCGTCCTCGAGCTGCAGCGCGAGCAGACGCGCGCCCCAACCCTCGCGCGCGACGCGGGCGCGCTCGTCGACCACGTCGATCGGGTCCGCGTCGAGCAGGTCCCGCATGGTCTGCCAGCGGATCGCGGGGTCGCCCGCCATCAACCAGTCGGCGACGCTCACGCGACCGCCTCCTCGGGATCGCGCGGCCGCGGCAGGTCCCGCACCGCACGCGTGCCCGCCGCGTTCGACGCGACGGTGAGCACCCGCTCGAGCGGCCCCTGCCCAGACCATCTCCGCCAGACCCATGCGCTCACCAGCAGCACCGCCTCGAGCGCGACCAGCGCGACGTTGGACGGCTCGTAGACCATCTCCGGACCCACGAACGCGATGATGAGGATCTGCAGCACGTACGCGGACAGCGCCATCGAGCCCACCGCCTCCACGGGGCTCAGCACCGTGCGGGCGCGCGGTGCGACCCAGCAGCACGCACCTATCACCGCGACCGCGACGCCCGCGTTGTGGACCATCTCGACCGGCGTGTACGAGTGCGCGACCATCCCCGTGACCGGGCCGTCGCCCGCGACCAGCCGCACCAGCACCGCACCCGCGGCCGCCATCACGCCGAGCCCCACCAGCAGGCCCTGGACACGTGCGGACCTCAGCGTGAGCCGCCCGACCACGACCCCGAGCAGCACGTACCCGATCCACGCGAGCGCGGGGTAGTGGTAACTCCACAGCTTGCCGATCACGGGCGCGTGCTCCCACCAGCCGCCGGGCAGGATCGCCGCGACCACCGCGCGCCCGAAGGCGAACGCGAGCCCGGCGATGGACAGCAGCGCCCACGAGGGCAGCCGCAGCAGCGGGATCGCCATGAGCATCATCAGGCCCAGGTTCACCAGGATGATGTCCACGCCCGTCGACAGCTGGGCGAGGAACCCTCCGAGCAGCACCAGGAGCCCTGCCCTCGCGGCGACCCGACCGCGCGTGTGGCGCACGGCCCACGCGTCGCCGCGCCCGCCCGCGCCGGCGAGCATGAGCGAGATGGTCACCCCGGTGAGCACCGCGAACAGCGCGGACGGCCGCCCGTGGGAGGCCACGAGCCACGGCCACGGCTCGCCGTCGCCGCGCGAGCCGTCCGCTCCGACATGCGCCGCCACCATGCCGAGCACGGCCAGGCCGCGCGCGACGTCGAGCCCGACGATCCGCCCGCCCGTCACGCGGGCACCCCTGCCGCGTCGAGCACCCGCTCGCCCCACGCGTAGTGGGCGCCCAGGCATTCGTGCGCGACCGCGCCCAGGCTGTCGCCCCCGAGCCACGGGACGGCGTCGGGAGAGGCGAGCGCGGCATCGTCCACCGCCGCGACCAGGGTGAGGACCCGCCCGTGCGACGCGGCCAGCGCCTCGCGTGCCTGGCCGTAGGCGAGGGGACGATGCGCGGCGTACAGGGCGTCGTTGAGGTCACCGAGCGTGGCCCATGAGTAGCCGGCGGCGGGATAGGCGGGCACGCGTCCGGCCGCGTGCTCGGCCAGCCAGCCCTCGAGCAGCAGGTGCCAGGCGTGCAGGTGCGTGAGGACGTCCGCGACGCGTCGTCCCTTGTAGGCCTGGGAGAGGTCGGCGTCAGGGTGCGCGTCCGCGCGGGCCAGCAGGCGTGCGAGGCCCTCGTCCGCGGACGCGACGATGCGCTCGGCCACCTCTCCCATGGCGCCATCGTAGGCATGCGGTCCCCGCCCGGCGGGGCGGCGGCGAACGACTACGCTGGAGCCCATGCGTATCGCCCGTTTCACCACCGGAGCCGAGCCCCAGTACGCGATCGTCGACGGAGACCCGGGCGCGGAGGAGCTCGTGGTCCTGTCCGGCGACCCGATGTACACGCCGGGCGCCATGACCGGAGAGCGGATCAAGCTCACCGACGACGTCCGCCTGCTCGCGCCCGTGATCCCGCGTTCCAAGATCGTCTGCCTCGGCAAGAACTACGTCGAGCACGCCAAGGAGATGGGCGGCGACGTCCCCGAGATGCCGCTGCTGTTCCTCAAGCCCAACACCGCCGTGGTGGGCCCGGACGACCCGGTGGTGCTGCCGCACTACGCCGAGGACGTCCAGCTCGAGGCCGAGCTCGCGATCGTGATCTCGCGCGTGTGCAAGGACGTCAGCCCCGAGAACGCCGAGCAGTACATCTACGGTTTCACGTGCGCCAACGACGTCACCGCCCGCGACGTGCAGCGCCAGGAGAACCAGTGGTTCCGCGGCAAGGCGTTCGACACGTCGCTGCCGCTGGGCCCCTGGATCGAGACCGAGCTCGCGCACGACGACGTCCACATTTACGGCCGCATCAACGGCGAGACCGTCCAGCAGGGCCACACGGCCGACATGGTGACGGACGTCGCGACCGTGGTGTCGCTGGTGTCCGAGGTCACCACGCTGCTGCCCGGCGACGTCATCCTCACCGGCACGCCCGCCGGCGTCACCACCCTCCACCACGGCGACGTGGTCGAGGTCGAGATCGAGGACCTCGGCGTCCTGCGCAACCCGGTGATCCGCCGCAGCTGAACCCGCCTGACCCAGGCAACCCCCGCATCGTCCCGTCGCAAGGAAGTATCAATGAGCAAGGTCCGTGTCCGCTTCTCCCCGTCGCCCACCGGCCTGCCCCACGTGGGCATGGTCCGCACCGCGCTGTTCAACTGGGCGTACGCGCGCCACACCGGCGGCGACATGGTGTTCCGCATCGAGGACACCGACGCCGAGCGCGACTCGCAGGAGAGCTACGAGATGCTGCTCGACGCGATGAGCTGGATGGGCATCGACTACGACGAGGGGCCCGAGATCGGCGGCCCGTACGGCCCGTACCGCCAGTCCGAGCGCCACGACCTGCACGCGCAGGTGGTCGCGAAGCTGGTCGAGGGCGGCTACGCGTACGAGTCCTTCTCCACGCCCGAGGAGATCGAGGCGCGCCACGTCGCGGCCGGCCGCAACCCGAAGCTCGGCTACGACGGCTTCGACCGCGACCTCACCGAGGAGCAGAAGGCCGCCTTCCGCGCCGAGGGCCGTGAGCCCGTGCTGCGCATGCGGATGCCCGACGAGGACATCACCATCCAGGACCTCATCCGCGGCGAGGTGACCTTCCCCGCCGGGACGGTGCCGGACTACGCGATCGTGCGCGCGAACGGTGTCCCGCTCTACACGCTGGTCAACCCGGTCGACGACGCGCTCATGAAGATCACGCACGTGCTGCGCGGCGAGGACCTGCTGTCGTCCACGCCGCGCCAGGTGGTGCTGTGGCGCGCCATGGTGGAGCTCGGCATCGCCGACGCCGTACCGGCGTACGCGCACATGCCGATGGTGCTGGGCGAGGGCACCAAGAAGCTGTCCAAGCGCGACCCCGAGTCGAACCTGTTCCACCACCGCGAGCGCGGCTTCCTGCCCGAGGGGCTCTTGAACTACCTCGCGCTCCTGGGCTGGTCGATCGCCCCCGACCGCGACGTGTTCACGGTGCAGGAGCTGATCGAGGCGTTCGACATCGCGGACGTCAACCCCAACCCCGCGCGCTTCGACCTCAAGAAGGCCGAGGCGATCAACGCCGAGCACATGCGCATGCTGCCGACCGGCGAGTTCGCGGCGCGCGTGGTGCCCTACCTGCACGCGGCCGGACTGCTGTCCACCGCCGATGTGCAGAACCTCACGCCGCATGAGGAGCAGACCCTCGCCGAGGCGATCCCGCTGGTCCAGACCCGCATGACGCTGCTAGGCGAGGCGCCGGGGATGCTCGGCTTCCTGCTCATCGGGGACGACGAGGTCGTGGTCGAGGACGCCGCGCGTGCCAAGCTGCCGGAGAACGCCGCGGAGATCCTGGATGCGTCCATCTCCGTGCTCGAGGCGCTGGAGGACTTCTCGCCGGAGGCGCAGCAGGACGCCCTGCGTGAGAAGCTGGTCGACGAGATGGGCATCAAGCCGCGCTTCGCGTTCGGCCCGCTGCGCGTCGCCGTCACCGGTCGCCTCGTGTCGCCGCCGCTGTTCGAGTCCATGGAGATCCTGGGCAAGGACCACTCGCTCACGCGCCTGCGCAACCTCCGCGCGTCGCTCTGAGGTCGAGCGCATGATCCGGGGCGTCCTGTTCGACGTCGACGACACGCTCGTCGACACGCGCGGGGCGTTCCGCCATGCGCTCGCGGCCGTCGCGTCCGAGTACCTGGGCGACGTCTCTCACGAGGACCTGCTGCGCGTGTGGCGCGAGGACGCGGGCGGCTTCTACCGGGCTCACACCAGGGGAGAGATCTCCTACCGTGAGCAGCGCCACCGCCGTGCGAACGGCCTCCACGCGGAGTTCGGCGGCCCCGAGCTCGACGACGAGGGCTATGACGCCTGGAACGCGGGCTTCGAGCGCGCGTTCCGCGCGGGCTGGGCCGCGCACGACGATGCGGCGGCTGCCCTGGACGCGTTGGACGCCGCGGGACTGCCGTTCGGCGCGCTGTCGAACGCCGCGCACGCCTATCAGGTGGAGAAGCTCGCCGCCGCGGGGCTGTCGCGCGTGCCCATGCTCGTCGGGGTGGACACCCTCGGCTTCGGCAAGCCCGATCCTCGCGTGTACGCGCTCGCCTGCGAGCGGTTGGGGCTCGCGCCGTCCGAGGTCGCGTACGTGGGCGACGAGTTCGACGTGGACGCTCAGGCTGCCGTGGCCGCGGGTCTCGCGGTCGGGGTGTGGATCGAGCGGCCTGGCGCTCACTCGCGCGACGTCGAGGGGTTGTGCGGAGACGGCACCCCGCGCGACGGCCTGGTCCGCATCGACTCGCTCGCCCACCTCCCGGCGGCGCTCGGGCTCTAGCGGCGCCGCCCGGCGTACCGTGAGCCCATGGTGAGGCTCGTCGCGGCGGTGGCATGCGCATCGTCCCTGCTCGCGGGCTGCACGGGCGCCTCCGAGGAGCCTGTGGTCGCCCCGCTCGCGGTGCAAGAGGCCGCGGGGGACCTGCCCGGCGCGCGGCTCGAGCTCGCCGGCGCCATCCGCTACCGGGCGGGGTGCCTGGTGCTCGAGCGCGCGGACGGCGAGGAGCCGTGGATCGTGTGGCCGCCCGGCGCTGAGGACTCGGGCGACGGGGGAGTGCGCGTCGACGGCGAGCGGTACGGCGCCTCCGACGAGGTGCGTGCGGTGGGCACCATCGCGGTGCTCGCGGACCTCCCGGGCGGCGCCCACGACGACACGTACTACGGTGAGCCGGGCGACCTGTGCGACGCCGACTCCGCGGGCGTCGCGGTGCTCGACTCCATCGCGCACCGCCCCGCCGGGTGAAGCAGGCGATTTGGGATCTGGCCCGGCGTCGGGTAGAGTTGTTCACCGTTCCGCTGGAACGCATTGGGCTATGGTGTAACTGGCAGCACGACGGTTTCTGGTTCCGTTAGTTGAGGTTCGAATCCTTGTAGCCCAGCTTTCATGACAGAGGGCCCGCCTTGATGGCGGGCCTTCTGTCGTTCCGGGGGACGATGCGCGGGCCGGGTGCGCGCGTCGCGCGCCCTTGACCGCGTTCCACACCGTGTGCCGCGTGAATCGTGTCAATGGCGCATGTCGCGTCGTGAACCCCGACCAACGGCGATGCAGTTGCAGATCCTGTGTGGAACGCGGCCGCGGGCCGGAGGTGCGCGACGGGTCCGGCGGCCGTGAGACCGCCGGACCCGCGCATCGTCCCTACCGGACCGTCAGCGTCACTCGCTCGCCGTCCCAGCCGGCCGTCACGTGGTCGCCCTCACGGACGCGCCCGTCGACGATCTCCTTGGCGAGCTCGTTGAGCAGCCGCGACTGGATCAGCCGCTTGAGGGGCCGGGCGCCGAACTGCGGGTCGAAGCCGTCCTGCGCAAGGCAGGCGCGCAGCGCGTCGTCGACAGTGAGCGCGATGTCCTTGGCCTCCGCGAGCCGTGCGACGGTCTTGGCCAGCTCGGTCGCGACGATCCCCTCCATGGCGGCGGGGTCGATGCGGTCGAACACCACCACGTCGTCCAGCCGGTTGAGGAACTCCGGCCGGAACGCGCGCCGCAGCACCTGCAGCAGATCGGCCTCGAGCGCCTCGCGGTCGGCGCCGTCCCACGCGAGCACCAGGTCGGAGCCCAGGTTGGACGTCATCACGATGATGGTGTTCGTGAAGTTGACGGTGCGGCCGCGGCCGTCGGTGAGGCGGCCGTCGTCGAGCACCTGGAGCAGCACGTTCCACACGTCCGGGTGCGCCTTCTCGACCTCGTCGAACAGGACGATGCTGTACGGACGCCGGCGCACGGCCTCCGTGAGCTGCCCGCCCTGGTCGTAACCCACGTAGCCCGGGGGAGAGCCGATGAGGCGGCTGACCGCGTGCGACTCCATGTACTCGGACATGTCGATGCGGATCATGGCACGCTCGTCGTCGAACAGTTGCTCCGCGAGCGCGCGCGCGAGCTCCGTCTTGCCCACGCCCGTGGGGCCCAGGAACAGGAACGAGCCGATGGGTCGGTTCGCGTCCGAGATGCCCGCGCGGGCGCGCCGGATGGCGTCCGCGACCGAGGCGATCGCACGGTGCTGGCCCACCACGCGCTCGTGGAGGCGGTCCTCGAGGTGGGCGAGCTTGCCCGACTCGTCCGTGAGGAGCTTCTCCACGGGCACGCCGGTCCAGCGCGCGACCACCGCGGCGATGTCCTCGCCCGTGACCTCCTCGCGCAGCATGCGCTCGTCCGCGGGGATCGCGTCGAGCTCGGCGCGGGCCTTCGCGATGTCCGCCTCGGCGGCCGGCATCTCGCCGTAGCGGATGCGACCGGCGCGCTCGAGCTCGCCGTAGCGCTCGGCCCGCTCGAGGTCGCCGCGGAGTCCCTCGAGGCGCTCGGTGGCGTGCGAGACGCGCACGATGAGGTCCTTCTCGCGCGCCCACCGCATGTTGAGCACGTCGGAGTCCTCACGCAGGCGGGCGATGTCGCGGTCGATCTCCTCGCGCCGCTGCTTGGCGTGCTCGGACTTGTCCTTGGCGACCTGGGTGCGCTCGATCTCGAGCTGCATGATGCGGCGGCGCGCGCGGTCGAGCTCGATCGGCATGGAGTCGAGCTGCATCTTGAGCGCCGAGGTGGCCTCGTCGATGAGGTCGACGGCCTTGTCCGGCAGGAAGCGCTCGGTGATGTAGCGGTCCGACAGGCGCGCGGACTGCACGATCGCCTCGTCGGTGATCTTCACGCCGTGGTGGACCTCGTACTTCTCCTGGAGGCCGCGCAGGATCGCGACGGTGTCCTCGATGCTGGGCTCGCCCACGTACACGGGCTGGAAGCGGCGCTCGAGGGCGGAGTCGGTCTCGACATGCTCGCGGTACTCGTTGAGCGTGGTGGCGCCGATCATGCGCAGCTTGCCGCGCGCGAGCATCGGCTTGAGGATGTTGCCGGCGTCCACGGAGCCCTCGGCCCGGCCGGCACCCACGATGGTGTGGAGCTCGTCGACGAAGAGGATGATCCGGCCTTCCGACTCCTCGACCTCCTTGAGGACGGCCTTGAGCCGCTCCTCGAACTGGCCGCGGTACGCGGCGCCGGCCACGATCGAGCTCATCGCGATCTCGATCACACGGCGGTCCTTGAGGGAGGAGGGGACGTCGCCGGCGACGATGCGCTGTGCCAGCCCCTCGACGATGGCGGTCTTGCCGACGCCGGGCTCGCCGATGAGGACGGCGTTGTTCTTGGTGCGGCGCGTGAGCACCTGCATGACGCGACGGATCTCCTCGTCGCGTCCGATCACGGGGTCGAGCGCCCCCTGCTCGGCCAGGGCGGTGAAGTCCTGCCCGAACTGCTCCAGGGCGCTCTGCTGCTCCTCGGAGCCGGGAGCCATGTGCTGAGCGGTCATGCGAACCTCCTGCTGTCGCGTGGTGGTGCCGCGAAGTTGAGCGGCATGCACTCAACTTTACATAATGCGTCCGGGTAGAGCAAGGGGTGCGCGGGGGAGGGGTGGGTCGGGCGCTGGGGTGCGCCGTGCATCGTCCCGCGGGACCCGAGCTCGGGCGTGCGCCGCATGCCCGTGATCCACGGGTGCGGATCCCAGCGAGTCGTTCTGCGCGATCCGATCACCGGGCCCGTGGTCGGGCTTGACCAGTGCCGTGAGCGTTGTGAAATCCCTGGTCATGGGATCATGAGGGGCGCACGACGAGCGGCGCGCGGTGCCGATTTGGAATCTGCGCGAACCATGCTGTAAAGTCTTATCTCGCGCCAGCCGCCCGGTCAGGGTGGCGACAGCAGCTAGGGCCCCGTTGTGTAGCGGCCTAGCACGCCGCCCTCTCAAGGCGGTAGCGCGGGTTCGAATCCCGTCGGGGCTACCAGCGAAACCCCTCGCCCAGCAGGGCGGGGGGTTTCTTGCTTGCGGGGCCCAGGATCGTCACGTCGACGGTGTGCGGGACGCGGCGAGCGCCGCGATCACCTCGACTGTCGCCAGGCGGGATCGCCACAGATCCAGAAGATCGCGCGGCGGCATCCCGCACGCGGGATCGTCGGCGGGCCTGCGCGGGCGTCGGCGCGCGACCTGGTCGTACGCGGCATCGCGAAGCGCGTGCGGGACCACGCGCATCGCCGCGGCCGCGCGCCACGGCCAGGGGAGGCCGCGCGCGATCCTGGCCAGCGCATCGGTCCGCACCAGCGCCTCCCGCCCGTCCCACACCACGATGGTGGACGCCGCGATCTCCGGCCCCAGCCCGGCGGCCTCGAGCGCCGCACGGCCCGGCTCGCCCGCGCTGCCCGCGATGAGGAAGCACCTATGCGGGTCGTGCGTGATGAGCCAGGCGACGAACCCGTTGCACAACCCGCAGTCTCCGTCGAAGATCACGAGCGCGCGCATCGTCCCAGGGTAGGGGCTAGACGAGGCTCGCCGCCCGTTCCTGCAGGTGCTCCCCCCACTCGCGCGCGAGGTCGAGCTGCCCGCGCGCGAGGAGCGCGCCCGGCGCGGAAGACGACGTGTGCATGTGGACCGTGAAGCCCCGCGGCGCGTCGAGCAGCGTGAAGCCGCAGGCCTCGAGGGTCTGCGCGATCGCTCTCGAGGATCCGTGGCCCAACGGTCCACGCACCCGGGTGTCGAACGCCGCGCCCAGGCGTGGCCCGCGGGGAAGCGCGGTGAGCCAGTCACGCATGGACAGGTGCCCGAGGTCGGCGAGCATGTGGTCCGCGCCCTGCGGCTTCGCGCGCGCCGACTCGCGCGTCGCGGCCGTGGGCAGGCTCATCGCGTGGACGGGTGCGCCGGCGACCACGATGCGCGCCTCCTCGATCAGCTCGCGCGTCGCCTCGGACGTGGTGAGCGCGCGGGCGTCCGCGCTGAGCCCCGCCGCGATGGCGGCGGCCACGGCGGCGGTGTTGCCGTACAGCGACTCGAAGACCACGATGTCCATGGCCCTCAGCGTGCTCCCGGTCGGGAGCCGATGCCAGGGACGAAGGTCACCGCCCGGGGGACGATGCGCGGGCCGGGTGTCGCGCGTCAGGCGATGACGGTGCGCTGCAGCACCTCGGTGAGCTGGCGTGCCGCGTCGGTGACGGCCGGGGCGTGGACCGCGCCGGGCGTCGAGGTGAGGCGCTCGACCGGGCCCGAGATGGAGACGGCGGCGATCACGGTGCCGGCCGCGCCCCACACGGGCGCGGACACCGACGCGACGCCGGCCTCGCGCTCGCTCGCGCTCTCCGCGAAGCCCTGCTGGCGCACGCGGTCGAGCTCGGCCGCGGTGTAGCGGGCCTCCGCGAGGCCGCGGTGCATGCGCTCGGGCTCGGCCCACGCGAGGAGCACCTTGGCGGCGGACCCGGCCTTCATGGTCATGGTGGTGCCCACCGGGATCGAGTCGCGCAGGCCGATCGGACGGTCGGCGGCCGCGATGCAGATCCGCTCGTCGCCGTGGGGGCGGTACAGCTGCGAGGACTCCCCGGTGCGGTCGCGCAGGACCGTGAGGACAGGCTGCGCGGCGGAGACCAGACGGTCCTCGTTGACGGACGCGGCGAGCTGCGCGAAGCGACGTCCCAGGGTGAACGCTCCGGACGCGTCCCGACCCACCAGGTGGTGGTGCTCGAGGGCCAGCGCGAGGCGGTGCACGGTGGGTCGCGCGAGGTGCGTGCTGGCGACCAGCTCGGCGAGGGTGGCAGGGCCCTGCTCCAAGGCGCCGAGGATCGCCGCCGCCTTGTCAATGACTCCAACACCGCTATGATTGTCCACGGAGCGATACTAACGTCTCAAATCATGAGATGTCGACCTGCGAAGGAGATCGCGATGGGAACCACCCTCGCCGAGAAGCTGTGGACCAGCCACCTGGTCCGGAAGGGTGAGGACGGCGCGCCCGACCTCATCTACATCGACCTGCACATGTGCCACGAGGTGACCTCGCCTCAGGCGTTCGAGGGCCTCCGCCTCGCGGGCCGCCCGGTCCGTCGCCCGGACCTCACCATCGCGACCGAGGACCACAACACCCCGACGCTCGACATCGACCTGCCGATCGCGGACGAGACCTCGCGCATCCAGATCAACACGCTGCGCAGCAACGCCGAGGAGTGCGGCGTGCGCATCCACTCGCTCGGCGACGCGGATCAGGGCGTGGTGCACGTGGTGGGCCCCCAGCTGGGCCTCACCATGCCGGGCATGACCGTGGTCTGCGGAGACTCGCACACCTCGACGCACGGCGCGTTCGGCTCGCTGGCCTTCGGCATCGGCACCTCCGAGGTCGAGCACGTGCTCGCGACCCAGACGCTGCCGCTCAAGCCGTTCAAGACCATGGCGATCAACGTCAACGGCGAGCTGCCCGAGGGCTCCACCGCGAAGGACATCATCCTCGCGATCATCGCGAAGATCGGCACCGGCGGCGGTCAGGGCTACGTGCTCGAGTACCGCGGCGACGCGATCCGCGCGCTCTCGATGGAGGCGCGCATGACGGTCTGCAACATGTCGATCGAGGCGGGCGCCCGCGCCGGCATCATCGCGCCCGACCAGACCACCTTCGACTACGTGCAGGGCCGCCCGCACGCCCCCGAGGGCGAGGACTGGGACGCCGCCGTCGAGTACTGGAAGACCCTCGTCACCGACGAGGACGCGGTGTTCGACACGCAGGTCGACCTCGACGCGAGCGACCTCGAGCCGTTCGTCACGTGGGGCACCAATCCGGGCCAGGGCCTGCCGCTGTCCGCGAACGTCCCGAACCCCGACGACATCGCCGACGAGGTCGACCGCGAGGCCGCCGCGAACGCGCTCGAGTACATGGGCCTGACCCCGGGCACGCCGCTGCGCGAGATCGCGATCGACACGGTCTTCCTGGGCTCGTGCACCAACGGCCGCATCGAGGACCTCCGTGCCGCCGCCGAGATCATCCAGGGCCGCACCAAGGCCGAGGGCGTCCGCTTCCTGGTGGTCCCCGGCTCGGCGCGCGTCCGCCTGCAGGCCGAGGCCGAGGGTCTCGACAAGGTCTTCATCGACTTCGGCGCGGAGTGGCGCAACGCGGGATGCTCGATGTGCCTGGGCATGAACCCCGACCAGCTGCGTCCGCAGGAGCGCTCGGCCTCGACGTCGAACCGCAACTTCGAGGGCCGTCAGGGCAAGGGTGGCCGCACCCACCTGGTGTCGCCCCTGGTCGCCGCCGCCACCGCGGTGCGCGGCACGCTGTCCAGCCCCGCCGACCTCGTCGACGCCCCCGCGGCGCTCGTCTAAGGAGACACCGACATGGAGAAGTTCACCACGCACACCGGTGTGGGCGTCCCGCTGCGGCGCTCGAACGTCGACACCGACCAGATCATCCCGGCCGTCTACCTCAAGCGCGTCACCAAGACCGGCTTCGACGACGCCCTGTTCGCCGCCTGGCGCGGCGACTCGGAGTTCATCCTCAACCAGGACGCCTACAAGAACGGCTCCGTCCTGGTGGCGGGCCCCGACTTCGGCACCGGCTCCTCGCGCGAGCACGCCGTGTGGGCGCTCAAGGACTACGGCTTCAAGGTGGTCATCGCCTCCCGCTTCGCGGACATCTTCCGCGGCAACTCCGGCAAGCAGGGCCTCCTCGCGGCGGTCGTGTCACAGGAGAACATCGAGCTGCTCTGGAAGCTCCTCGACGCCGAGCCTGGCAAGGAGATCACGGTCTCCCTCGAGGACCGCACCGTCACCTGCGGCGAGCTCACCGTGCCGTTCGAGATCGACGACTACGTGCGCTGGCGCCTGATGGAGGGCATCGATGACATCGGCCTGACCCTCCAGCACGAGGAGGACATCACCGCGTTCGAGGCCACCCGCGCCTCGTGGCGCCCGCAGACGCTGCCGGCGAAGCACCTGCCCTCGGTCCACATCGAGGCGGCGCGTCCGGTCGAGGCCTGAACCGAGCATCGTCCCGTCGAATCCCAATGGCGGATGTGACGCGAGTCGACCGCCGTGACGGATGGGGCCTCCCCATCCGTCACGCAGGAACACTCCAGTCACATTCGTCATTGGGATTCTTCGCGTCTGGCACAGTGGCGCCATGACGGCGGGCGTGCGCAGGGACGATGCGGCGGTCGCCCTGCGCGTCCTGGCGGCGGCGCTCGTGTGCGGGGCGGCCGTGCTGCTGTTCGCCGTGCACGTGAGGCCGCTCGGATTCGTCGTGCTGGCGGTCGGGGTGGTCGTCGGCGTCGTGGTGGACCGGCGGCTGGGCCGCGACCTCGGGCTCATCGCGCTCGGGCAGGTCATCATCTCGACCATCTCGCTCAAGGCCGACCTGTCCGACGCCGGCATGCTGCGCTTCACGCTCGCGCTCGGTGGCGCGGTGCTGGTGCCGACGCTGATCTCCCGGCTCGCGTTCAAGGACCGCACCATCACGTTCCCCATCGGCACGGGCCAGCGCTGGACCCGCACCATGTGGATCTATCTCGGCATCGTGGTGCTCGCCGGCTACCTCATCCTGCCGTTCTACTTCATCGGATCCGGCGCCTATCTCAACTGGCCCGACCTCGACGGCGACGGCGACATCGCGCGGCTGTTCGTGGGCGTCAACGCGGTGGGCCTGTGGGACGAGCTGTTCTTCATCTGCGTGGTGTTCGCCCTGCTACGCAGCCACTTCCCGATGTGGGCCGCCAACGTCCTGCAGGCCACCGTGTTCGTGAGCTTCCTCTGGGAGCTCGGGTACCGCGAGTGGGGTCCGCTGCTCACCGTCCCGTTCGCGCTGGTGCAGGGGTGGATATTCGCGCGCACCAAGTCGCTGCCCTACGTGGTGACGGTCCACCTGCTGTTCGACGCGGTGGTGTTCGCTGTCCTCGTGCATGCGCACCACCCGGAGCTGTTCGACGTGTTCGTGACGGCGCCGTGAGCGAGGACCTCGTGGAGCGGGCGGTCGCACTGGCCGGTGCCGGGCGGGCGGCGATCGGGGTCGCAGGGGGACCGGGCGCGGGGAAGTCGACCCTCGCGCGCGCCGTGGTGGCGGGGCTCGACGCGCGCGGGGTGCCCGCCGCGTACCTGCCGATGGACGGCTTCCACCTGACCGCCGCTGCGCTGGTCGCCTGTGGGCTCGCGGACCGCAAGGGTGCACCGGAGACGTTCGACGTCGAGGCCTTCGTCTCGCTGCTGACCCGCGTCGCGGCGGGGGAGGCGGTGCTCGCACCCGACTACGACCGCGCGCTGCACGACGTGGTGCCCGACAGGCTCGCCATCCCCTCCGAGGCGCGGGTGGTGGTCACCGAGGGCAACTACCTGGGGCTCTGGCCGACCGTGCGCCCGATTCTCACCGAGCTGTGGTTCCTCGACGTGCCCTGGGAGGTCGCGCGCGAGCGGCTGATCGCCCGGCGCATCGCGACGGGCCGCGATCCCGGTGCCGCGGCCGCGTGGGTCGACACGGTGGACGCGGCGAACGCGCGCCTGATCGCGCCCACGCGTGCCCACGCGGACCTGGTCCTCCCCGGCTAGCCGCTCAGCCGAGCCAGGCGCGCGTCCCGAAGCTTCCCAGCGACTCGGCGACCACCGCGGCCGCGAACGCGACGTCCTCGGCGAGCCGCGCATCGTCCCGGCCCAGGGAGGCCACGCGGTGGGTGAACGCGCCGTGGAAGAAGTCGCCCGCGCCCAGCGTGTCGACCACGGGGGAGACCGGAGGGACGGGGAACTCGCCGGACTGTGCGGCGGTCGCCCAGAGCACGGGGCCCGCCCCGCGCGTGATGACCGCGGCGGTGACGCCGCGCGCGAACAGGTAGGCGAGCACCGCGTCGGGCTCGCCGGAGGTGCCGGGCGGCGCGAAGTCGTCGGACACCACCGCGATGTCGCACGCGGCGACCACGGTGTCCGTGTGCGGCTTGTGCGAGCCGGCGTCGAGTATCACCGGGACCCCCGCGGCGCGGGCGCGCGCCGCGAGCGGGAGCGAGATCTCGGGGAAGTAGCCGTCGATCAGCACGGCACCCACGCCCTCCAGCGACGGCTCGACCGTCGGCGCCAGGCCGCCCGACGTCGCGACGCCCGACGGCGAGACCACCGCGCGGTCGCCCGTCGCGCGCGTCACCATGATCGACGCGGTCACCGGCGGGCCGTCGTAGATGGCGGCGCCGAGGACGCCCACCCCGCACCGCCCGAGATCGCGGATCACAAGCTCGGTGAGCTCATGGTCGGGCAGGGCCGTCACCAGCAGGGGCGATCCGCCGCATCGTCCGAACGCGACGGCGGCGTTGGCCGCCGGTCCTCCCGCGCACACCGAGAACTCCAGCGCCGCGACCTTCTCGTTGGGCGCCGGCAGGCGCTCGACCAGCTGGACGATGTCGAGCGTGGCGAGCCCGGCGAAGAGTGCGGCGGCGGTCACGCCGTCAGCGTAGCGACACGGCCGGATGCGGGCGCGAGCGCGCCGATGGGGGAAGATGGACGCCATGACCGACTCCATCCGGGTGACCGGCGGCCGCCCCCTCACGGGCGAGATCACCGTCCGCGGCGCGAAGAACTTCGTCTCCAAGGCGATGGTCGCGGCGCTGCTGGGCTCCACCCCGTCGACCCTGCGCAACGTTCCAGAGATCCGCGACGTCGCCGTCGTCTCCTCCCTGCTCAGCCTCCACGGCGTGGGTGTGGACTACGACGTCGAGTCCGGCGTCCTCGCGATGGACACGTCCGAGCTCACCCGTGCGGACGCGGCCCAGATCGCCGCCCACGCGGGCTCGAGCCGCATCCCGATCCTGCTGTGCGGCCCGCTGCTGCACCGCCTGGGCGAGGCCGTGATCCCCGACCTCGGCGGCTGCCGGATCGGCGACCGTCCCATCGACTTCCACCTCGAGATCCTCAAGAAGTTCGGGGCCGAGGTGCGCCAGATGGAGGACGGCCTCTACCTCACCGCGCCGCGCGGCCTCAAGGGCATCAAGCACAAGCTCTCGTACCCGTCCGTGGGCGCGACCGAGCAGCTGCTCCTCACCGCGGTCATGGCGGAGGGCATCACGCACCTCGAGGGCGCGGCCGTGGAGCCCGAGATCAAGGACCTCATCGACACGCTGCAGAAGATGGGCGCCATCATCTCCGTGTCGACGGACCGCTCCATCACCATCGAGGGCGTCGACCGTCTGCACGGCTACGACCACGTGGCGCTCACCGACCGCATCGAGGTCGGCTCGTGGGCCTCGGCCGCGCTGGCGACGAAGGGCGACATCTTCGTCCACGGCGCCCAGCAGCGCACCATGGGCATGTTCCTCAACGTGTTCCGCAAGGTCGGCGGCGAGTTCGAGGTGGTCCGTGACGGCATCCGCTTCTACCACCCTGGCGGCGACCTCAAGCCGATCGCCCTGCAGACCGACGTCCACCCCGGCTTCATGACCGACTGGCAGCAGCCGCTCGTGGTGGCGCTGACCCAGGCCAAGGGCCTCAGCATCGTCCACGAGACGGTGTACGAGAACCGGTTCGGTTTCACCGACGCACTGGGCCAGATGGGCGCCCACGTCCAGCTGTTCCGCGAATGCCTGGGCGACGTCGCCTGCCGCTTCGGGGCGATGAACTTCCAGCACTCCGCGGTCATCTCCGGCCCGACGCCCCTCATGGCGGCGGACATCGAGGTGCCCGACCTGCGCGGAGGCTTCTCCCACCTCATCGCGGCGCTCGCCGCCGAGGGCACGTCCACCGTGCGCGGCATCGGCATCATCGACCGGGGCTACGAGAACTTCCGTGGGAAGCTCGCCGCGCTCGGGGCCGAGGTCGAGTAGGCGTGCCCACTCCCGCATCCCGCTTCTACCGCAACGCGGCGAGGCCGCTCCAGGCGCTCATGACGTCCGTGACCAGGAAGGACTGGCACGGCGCGGAGAACCTGCCGAGCGACCGCGGCTTCATCGCGGTGTCCAACCACGTGTCCTACGCGGACCCGATCACGCTGGCGCACTTCCTGTACAACAACGGGCACCCGCCGCGCATCCTCGCGAAGGAGAGCCTGTTCCGTACGCCGTTCATCGGCTGGCTGCTGCGCGGCTTCGACCAGATCCCCGTCCACCGGGGCACGTCGCGCGCGGCCGAGGCCGTCGACGCCGCGGTCGACGTGCTCGAGCGCGGCGACATGATCGCGATGTTCCCCGAGGGCACGCTCACGCGCGACCCCGACCTGTGGCCCATGATCGGCCGTACCGGTGTCGCGCGCATGGCGCTGTCCACCGGCGTACCCGTCATCCCGGTCGCGCAGTGGGGCGCCCACACCCTGCTCCCGCGCTACGGCAAGATGGTCCACCCCATCCCGCGCAAGACCATCACCGTGGTCGCCGGCCCCGAGGTCGACCTCGACGATCTCCGCGGCGGCGACCTCGACACCGCGACGCTCCGCGAGGCGACGGACCGCATCATGGCTACGCTGACAGGCATGGTCGCCGAGATCCGCGGGGAGACGCCGCCGGAGAAGCCGTACGACATCCGCAAGCAGGGCGACGGCGGGAGGCCCACCCGATGACGCGTGCCGCGATCCTCGGCGCGGGGGCGTGGGGCACCACGTTCGCCGCCGTGATGAAGGACGCCGGCACCGACGTCACGCTCTGGGGCAGGGACGATGCGGTGGTCCGGTCGATCCGTGACGACCGCAGGCACGAGGCCGCCATCCCCGGCGTGGAGCTGCCCGAGGGCATCCACGCGACCACGGACATCGAGGAGGCGCTCGCGGGCGCCGACGTGGTCGCGGTCGCCGTGCCCGCGCAGCGCGCGCGGCAGATCATCGCGCCGTTCGCTTCGCTGGTCCCGTCCGGCGCCGTCGCCGTGTCGCTCATGAAGGGCATCGAGCTGGGCAGCCACGCGCGCATGTCCGAGGTTCTTGCGGAGGCGTGGGGGCTGGGGGAGGAGCGGGTGGCCGCGGTGTCCGGCCCCAACCTCGCCAAGGAGATCGCGCAGCGCCAGCCGACCGCGACCGTGGTCGCGTCCGCCGACGCGGAGGCGGCCGAGCTGGTCGCCGCGGCCACCGCATCGTCCTACTTCCGTCCCTACACGAACGACGACCTCGTGGGCGTCGAGCTGTGCGGGGCGTACAAGAACGTCATCGCCGTGGGCGTGGGCATCACCGACGGGCTCGGATTCGGCCACAACACCACCGCGACGGTCATCACGCGCGGCCTCGCGGAGATCACGCGGCTGGGCCTCGCGCTCGGCTCGCGCCCCGAGACGTTCTCCGGCCTCGCCGGGATGGGCGACCTCATCGCGACGTGCGCGTCGCCGCTGTCGCGCAACCACACGCTCGGCGCGCACCTGGGCCGCGGCCGTTCGTTGGACGAGGCGATCGCGCTCACGGTCGGAACCGCCGAAGGCGTGAAGACTGCGCGCGCGGTGCAGGAGCTCGCGACCGCGGCCGTGGTCGACGTGCCCATCTGCGACGGCGTGGTGACCATGCTCGCGGGCGAGGCGCCGGTCGAGTCCGTGATCGGCGCGCTGCTGTCGCGTCCCAGGAAGGCGGAGGTCGACTGATGGCGAAGCCCACCGTGGCGGTCGTGTTCGGCGGCCGTTCCACCGAGCACGGCGTGTCCTGCGTGACCGCGGGCGGCGTGCTCGGCGCCATCGACCGCGAGCGCTGGGACGTGGTGGCGATCGGCATCACCCGGGAGGGCCGCTGGACCCTGGCGTCGTCCGACCCGGGGGACTGGCGCATCGTCTCCGGGGAGATGCCCACGGTGCCCGCCTCCGAGGACGTGGTGCTGCCGCCCGTCGAGGCCGGGTCGCGGATGTGGCGGATCGCCGGGCCCGCGGGGCTGCGGGATCTGGGTGAGATCGATGTGGTGTTCCCCCTGCTCCACGGCCCGTGGGGCGAGGACGGCACGTTGCAGGGCGCGCTCGAGCTGGTCGACGTCCGCTACGTCGGGTCCGGGGTGCTCGCGTCCGCGATGGGCATGGACAAGCAGTACATGAAGACCGCGTTCCGCGAGGCCGGGCTGCCTGTCGCCCGCGACGTGGTGGTGTCGCCGCACCGTGGCGTCGAGGAGCAGAGGCTCGAGATCGAGGCGCTGGGGCTGCCGGTGTTCGTCAAGCCCGCGCGCGCCGGGTCCTCGATGGGGATCTCGAAGGTGTCCTCCTGGGCGGCCCTGGACGCGGCCGTCGCGGGGGCTCAGAAGCACGACCCGAAGGTGCTGATCGAGGCCGCCGTGGTGGGCCGCGAGGTCGAGACGGCGGTGCTCGCGACCGCGGGCGGACTGCTCACGTCGCCGGCCGGCGAGATCATCACCGGCGGAGACCACGAGTTCTACGACTTCGAGGCGAAGTACCTCGACGAGGCCGCCGTGACGCTGCTGTGCCCCACGTCGCTCGAGGGCGCGGTCGCCGCGACGGTCGCGGACTACGCCAAGCGTGCGTTCCGCGCGGTCGGGGCGGAGTCGCTCGCGCGCGTCGATGTGTTCGTGAAGGCCGACGGCGGCGTGGTGGTCAACGAGATCAACACCATGCCCGGCTTCACGCCGACGTCGATGTACCCCCGCATGGCCGCGGCCGCCGGGATCACGTACGTGGAGCTGGTGGAGACGCTGCTGACCGTGGCGCTCGAGAGGCCCGTCGGGCTGCGCTGACCGGTCTCGGGGTGGCCGCCGTGCGCGTCTCCACACACGTGAGGCACTGATCCACACGGAACCCGGATGGTGAACGGGAACATGGTCGGATCGCGTCAATCTCCAGGGGCGCGGTGTGGAGAGGTGCTCAGGTGGCGCTCTCGGTAAACGTCGAAAGCCTGCGGGACTTTCGATTGTTGGCGCGATAAGATCGCGCCATGGCCGACGTAACGCGCGACGATGCGGTGAGCGAGCAGGCGGGCAAGGACCTGTTCCAGATCCTGAGGGACGGGTCCCCCCGGACCCGCTCCGAGCTGGCGGGGCTCACGGGTCTCGCGCGGTCGACGGTCGCCGCGCGCGTGGACTCGCTGGTGCGGCTCGGTCTGGTCAAGCCGGTGGGGGCCGCGGTCTCCACGGGTGGCCGGCCGTCGTCCCAGTTCGCGCTCAACTCGTCGGGTCGGGTGGTGCTCGGCGTCGACGTGGGAGCGTCCCACGCGCGCATCGCGCTCGCCGACCTCAGCGGGCGGATCCTCGAGCAGCGCTCGGTGTCGCTGGCGGTGGCCGAAGGGCCCGCTGCGGTGCTCGGCTGGGTCGCGGAGGAGGGGCGCGCGCTGGTCGCCGAGCGCGGCTCGAGCGACGACCTGCTGGCGGTCGGTGTGGGGCTCCCGGGTCCCGTCGAGCACAGCTCGGGCAAGCCGATCGACCCCCCGATCATGCCGGGGTGGGACCGCTACGACGTCCCCGCGCACCTGGGAACCGAGCTCGGGGTCCCGGTGCTGGTCGACAACGACGTCAACATCATGGCCCTGGGCGAGCGCGAGATCGCCTGGCCCGATGTCGACCACCTCATCTTCGTCAAGGTCGCGACGGGCATCGGCGCGGGCGTGATCTCCGGAGGTCGCCTGCAGCGCGGCGCGCAGGGCATCGCGGGCGACATCGGTCACGTATTCGTGCACAGCGGGCGCGACGCCGTCTGCCGGTGCGGCAATCGTGGCTGCCTCGAGGCGATCGCCGCGGGACCGGCCGTGGCCGCCGGCCTGCGCGAGGCCGGCCTCGCGGTCGAGACCAGCCAGGACGTCGTCGAGCTGGTGCGTGCGGGCAACATCCCCGCGATCCAGGCGGTGCGTGAGGCCGGACGACTCATCGGCGAGGTCCTCACCACCTGCGTGAGCCTCATCAACCCCGAGGTGATCGTGCTGGGCGGATCGCTCGCGCACGCCGGGGACCACCTGCTCGCCGGAGCGCGCGAGGTGGTCTACGCGCGCTCCATGCCGCTCGCGACGTCGAATCTGCAGATCACCCAGTCGCGGTCGGGCGCGAACGCCGCGATCGAGGGGGCGAGCATGCTCGCGATCCACCACGCGCTGTCGCCCGCGCGGATCGAGGCGATGCTGGGGGAGGAGCGCTGACGCGTCCCGCCCCCAGCGTGCCCCTCAGCGTCCCGCCCCCAGCGTGCCCCTCAGTCCGTGGACGAGCTGAAGGCGGCGTCGAACGCCGCGTCGGGCGCGTCGAACGCGAGCCGGCGGACGAACCCGAGCGCCTCGGGGGCGCCCAGCAGCCGGTCCATTCCGGCGTCCTCCCACTCGATCGAGATGGGTCCGGAGTAGCCGATCTGGTTGAGGGCGCGGAACGCGTCCTCCCACGGCACGTCACCGTGCCCGGTGGAGATGAAGTCCCAGCCGCGCCGCGCATCGGCCCACGCGAGGTGCGATCCCAGCCTCCCGTTGCGGCCGTTGACCATGCGCTTGCGGGTGTCCTTGCAATCGACGTGGTAGATCCGGTCGGCGAAGTCGATGAGGAAGCCCACCGGGTCGAGGTCCTGCCACACCATGTGGCTGGGGTCCCAGTTGAGCCCGAACGCGGGCCTGTGCCCGATCGCCTCGAGCGTGCGGACGGTGGTCCAGTAGTCGTACGCGATCTCGCTCGGGTGGACCTCGTGCGCGAACCGCACGCCCTCCTCGTCGAACACGTCGAGGATGGGGTTCCAGCGGTCCGCGAAGTCCTGGTAGCCCGCGTCGATGACCTCCTGCGAGACGGGAGGGAACATCGCGACGTACTTCCAGATCGCGGAGCCCGTGAAGCCCACCACGGTGTCGACACCGAGGCGTCGGGCGAGACGGGCGGTGTGCTTCATCTCCTCGGCGGCGCGCTGGCGCACGCCCTCGGGGTCGCCGTCGCCCCACACGCGCGGGCCCACGATGTCACGGTGACGGTGGTCGATCGGGTCGTCGCAGACGGCCTGACCCTTGAGGTGGTTGGAGATCGCGTAGACCTTGAGGCCGTGGCACTCGAGAAGGTCGAGGCGGCCCTGGACGTAGGCGTCGTCGTCCCATCGCCACGGGTCGAGGTGGTCGCCCCAGCAGGCGAGCTCCAGGCCGTCGTAGCCCCAATCCGACGCGAGGCGGGCCACCTCCTCGAGGGGGAGGTCGGCCCACTGCCCCGTGAACAGCGTGATCGGTCGGGTCATGGTGTCGCTCCTCATCCCGCGTGGGTGGAGACCCACGCGCTGCCGCCGGCCGCCGAGCGCTCGACCGCGTCGAGGACCCGCTGCACCTGATATCCATCCGCGAACGACGGGCTCGGCTGCGTCGCCGAGATCACCGCCTCCACCAGGTCCTTCGCCTGGTGCACGAAGCCGTGCTCGTATCCGAGCGTATGTCCCGCTGGCCACCACGCGGAGATGTAGGGGTGTTCGGGCTCGGTGGCGAGGATCCGCGTGAATCCCTGGCGGTCCGCCGGCGCCGTCGCGTCGTACCACTGCACCGCGTTCATGTCCTCGAGGTCGAACACCACGGTCCCACGGTCGCCGTAGACCTCCACCCGGAGCGCGTTCTTGCGTCCGGTCGCGAAGCGGCTCGCCTCGAACGATCCCAGCGCGCCTCCGTCGAACCGGCCCATGAACGCCGCGTAGTCGTCGACGGTCACATGCCCGCGCGGCGCGTCCGCGGTGGCGGTGCCGCCCAGGCCGCGGCCCGCGTCCATCAGCGGGCGTTCGCTGACGAACGTCTCGACCGTGCCGGACACCGACGCGACGCGCTGACCGGTGAGGTGCTGGGCGAGGTCGATCGCGTGGGCGCCGATGTCGCCCAGCGCGCCGGAGCCCGCCTTGGTCTTGTCCAGTCGCCACGTCATGGGCGCGTCGGGGTCGGCGAGCCAGTCCTGCATGTACTGCGCACGGACCTGGCGCACGGTGCCCACGGCGCCGGCGGCGATCATCTGCCGCGCGAGCTCCGCCGCGGGCACGCGGCGGTAGGTGAAGCCGACCATGGCGAGCACCCCTCGCTGCGCGGCCCGCTCCGCGGCCTCGGCCATGCGGCGCGCCTCGTCGACGGTGTTCGCGAGCGGCTTCTCGCACAGCACGTGCTTGCCGGCCTCGAGCGCGGCGATCGCGAGCTCGCAATGGGTGTCGCCGGGCGTGACGATGTCGACGATGTCGATGTCGTCACGGGCGATCACCCCAGCGGCGTCCACCGAGGCCTCGGCCCAGCCCCACTTCTCCGCCAGCCGCACGTTCTTGTCGGGATCCCGCCCGACCATCACCGCCATCTCGACCGGCGGGATGCGGAAGAAGCGCGGCGCGACGCGCCACCCTTGCGAGTGCGCGGCTCCCATGAAGCCGTTGCCGATCATCGCGATGCGCACTGGCGCGTCCATGTTGCTCTCACTCTCTCGTCTGGTGCGCGGGGGAGAAGCGGCGGCCGCCCCGCGTCGCGAGGCGGCCGCCCTCCCGGATCAGGACTCGAAGCCCAGGTGGAGGTAGTCGTCCACGTTCTCCGCGGTCACCACGGGTGCGTCGAGCACGATGCGGTGCGGCACACCCGCCGAGGCGAGGTCGGACATGCTGCCGCCCTGCGCGATGAGACGGGCGAGCGCGATGCCGTCCGCGGCCTGGGTCGACGGGTAGATGACAGTCGCCTCGAGCACGGTGTCTCCGGCCTTGATCGCGTTCATCGCGTTGAGCGAGCCGGCGCCGCCGACCATGAAGAACTCGTCACGCCCGGCCTCGTCGATCGCGGCGAGGACGCCGATGCCCTGGTCGTCATCGTGGTTCCACAGCGCGTCGATCTGCGGGTTGGCCGAGAGCAGCTGGGCCGTCACCTCCTGGCCGCCCGCGATCGTGAAGTCCGCGGCGACGCGCGCGTCGACGTCGAGTCCGCACTCCGCGAGCGCGTCGGCGAAGCCCTGGCTGCGGTCCTGGGTCAGGGGCAGCGAGTCGATGCCCGCGACCTCGGCGACCACCGCATCGGTCTGGCCCTCGAGCTTCCCGCAGATGTACTCGCCCGCGCTCACGCCCATGCCGTAGTTGTCGCCCAGGATGGTGCTGCGCGCCGCGTCGACGGAGGAGAACTCGCGGTCGACGTTGATGACCGGGATGCCGGCCGCCATCGCCGCGATCGCAGCCTCGGTGAGCGCCGCGCCGTCGGTCGGGAGCAGCACGATCGCGTCGACGCCCTCGTTGACGAAGGTCTCGACCTGGCTGATCTGCAGGTTGGCGTCGTTGGTGCCCTCGGCGACGCGCAGCTCGACATCGTCGAACTCCTCCGCCTTGGCGATCGCGGCCGAGTTGATCGCGCCCAGCCATCCGTGGTCGGCCGCGGGACCCGAGAAGCCGATCACCACGGTCTCGCCGCTGGTGGTCGTGCCGGTGTCGCCGCCGCCGCCGTTGGCGCTCGCCGACGCGTTGGTGTCCGAGTCGTTCGAGGTGCAGCCGGCGACCAGCAGGGCCCCGGCGATCGCCGCCGCCCCGTACGTCACCCACCGCGAGTGCTTGCCTCGTGTTCCAGTCATGATGTCCTCCCCTGAATGATCACTGTCGTCGTTGCCAGCGATGAGGGTCACACGGTGCCGCGGCTCGCGAACGAGGCGGTCGATGTCCACACTGACAAGGTCAACGTAACAGAAGCGGCCGAGAATGCAACAACTTCTGTATGTTGCTCGACATAACGGTTGTGCAACGAAATTCGCGCGTATCGGGCCGCGCGCACGCGTAGGACGGGCGTGATCGCGCGGCGACACGCACCGATTCGGGCCCTTTTCGCGCCGCGGCTCGACGTGTTATGTTCGTCGCGTGATCGAAGACGACCACTCCACGTCATTACTGGAGATCCGTGGCCTGACCAAGGCCTTCGGCTCGGCACGGGCGCTCAAGGGCGTGGACCTCGACGTCCGCGCCGGCGAGGTGCACTGCGTGCTCGGGCAGAACGGCGCGGGCAAGTCCACCCTCATCAAGACGCTTTCGGGCGCCCATCAACCCGACGAGGGCGAGATCCGCTGGAACGGCGAGGTCGTGACCATCGCCAACCCGGTGGCGGGCCTCGAGCTCGGGATCGCCACCATGTATCAGGAGCTCGACGTGGTCGACGGCCTGAGCGTGGCGGAGAACATCTTCCTGGGCCACGAGCTCGCCAGGGGAGGGGTGCTGAACCGCCGCTCCGCCGCCAAGCGGACGCGCGAGCTCATGGCGCGGCTCGGCCACCCCAGCATCACCCCCTCCACCGAGGTGGGAACGCTGTCGCCCGCGTCGAAGCAGATCGTCGCCATGGCGCGCGCCTTGTCGCATGACATCCGGCTGATGATCATGGACGAGCCCAGCTCGGTGCTCGACTCCGAGGAGGTCGACAACCTCTTCCGGGTGGTCGGGGAGCTGACCCGCCAGGGGATCGCCGTCATCTACATCTCGCACCGGCTCGAGGAGATCGAGCGCATCGGCGACCGCATCACCGTGCTCAAGGACGGCCGCAGCGAGGCGTCGAACCTGCCGGTCGCCGACACTCCCACCCGCCAGCTCATCGCCCTGATGACCGGCACCGACATCGAGCACGTCTTCCCTCCCGCCACCCCCGTACCGGCGGACGCCCCGACTGTGCTCGAGGTCGAGGGGTTGTCGCTGCCCGGCCGGTTCCAGGACGTGAGCTTCTCGGTGCGCGCCGGGGAGATCGTGGGTCTCGCGGGCCTCGTCGGCTCGGGACGGTCCGAGGTGCTCGAGACCATCTTCGGGCACCGCCGTGCGTCCGCCGGCGTGGTCCGCGTCTCCGGAAGGACCCTGCGGTCGGGAGCGGTGGACGATGCCGTGGTCGCCGGGGTGGGCTTCACCCCGGAGGAGCGCAAGAGCCAGGGTCTCCTGCTCGAGGAGCCGATCTTCAAGAACGCCACGCTGTCGACCTTCGCGCGCTTCGCGAAGGGCGGGCTGCTCGACGAGGCCGCCGAGCGCAAGGCGACCGCCGAACAGATCGCCGCGCTCGACCTGCGCCCGGCCGACCCGGACCGCATCACCCGGACGCTGTCCGGCGGCAACCAGCAGAAGATCATGCTCGCGCGCTGGCTGATCCACGGCACCACCGTGCTGCTCCTCGATGAGCCGACGCGTGGCGTCGATGTCGGAGCCCGCATGGAGATCTACCGGCTGATCCGCGAGCTCGCGGCCGCCGGCACGGCGCTCGTGATCGTGTCGAGCGAGATCGAAGAGGTCATCGGGCTCGCGGATCGCGTGCTCGTCATCGCGGACGGCCGCATCCTCGCGGACCGCGCCGCCGAGTCCATCGACGAGCACGGCGTGCTCGACCTTGTCATGAAGGGAAGTGCCGCGTGAGCACCGGGTCCCCCACCCCCGAATCCAGCGAGGTCGCCGCCGCGGCCGAGTCCCCGCGCCCCGAGCCGGAGCGTCGCTCCGTCGCGTCGCGCCTGCTCTCCGGGCCGGCCGGCCGCAGCATCGGCCTCATCATCGCGCTCCTGATCCTCATCCTCGTCGGCGCGGTGACGGCGGGCTCCGACTTCATGAACCTCGACAACATGCTCGTCATCCTGCGTCTCGCGTCGGTGATCGGCGTGGTCGCGATCGGCGTGACGTTCGTGATCACCGCCGGCGGCATCGACCTCTCGGTCGGGTCGGTGCTGGGCCTCGCGTCCGTGGTGGCGAGCCTGGGCGCGATCCAGACCGCCGCCTCCGGGTTCTGGCCGCTCATGGTGTTCGTCTCGATCGCGGTCGGCGTGGTCGCCGGGCTCACGAACGGCCTCATCATCGCGTACGGCAAGGTGGTCGCCTTCATGGCGACGCTCGCCATGCTGGTCGCCGCCCGCGGCCTCGCGGAGCTCATCTCCCAGCGGCAGACCCAGGTGGTGTCGAACCAGGGATTCCTCAGCTTCTTCCGAGGCGACCTGCTGGGCATCTCCTGGGTGGTGTGGATCTTCGCGCTCGTCTCGGTCGCCGGCTGGTTCCTGCTCAACCGCACCACGTTCGGCCGCCGCACGGTCGCGATCGGCGGCAACGCGACCGCCGCGCGGCTCGCGGGCGTCAACGTGCGCCGCCACCTCACGTACCTCTACATGCTGTCGGGTGCGACCGCGGGCATCGCGGCGACCATGCTCCTCTCGCGAACAACCGCCGGCACGTCCACGCACGGCCAGCTGTACGAGCTCGACGCCATCGCCGCCGTCGTGGTCGGTGGCACGCTGCTCATCGGCGGTCGCGGCACCATCGGCGGCACCGTGCTGGGCGTGCTTCTGTTCGCGACGCTCACCAACGTGTTCACCCAGAACAACCTGTCGACGTCCGTCCAGCTGGTCGCGAAGGGCGTCATCATCGTGGTCGCCGTGCTGCTCCAGCAGCGCTTCGCCAACCGCGACAGCTCGGCCCCGACCGGCTGACGCCAGGAGAGCACGCCGGTCCGACGAGGCCCTGCTCGCACGATCCCCGCAGCTCCCTGCTCTCAGGGGGCTGCGGGGATCGTGTCGTGTGCGCCGGGTCGGCGGATGCTCCTTCGAGGCAGGGGAGCGGCGCGACGGGGCATCGGGCACGCGGATCGGGCGGCCGGCGTGCTGTCGCGGCTCAGGTCGTCGGTGAGGACCGCCGTGGAGGACTGGTGCGGGGCCTCGCCCGCGCGACCCGCGCATCGTCCGCATGCCCGCTGACGCCCCGCCTCAGCGGGACGATGCGGCGGCCGGCGACCGCGCGCAGGTCGCCGGCGCGGAGGGTCGCCGGGCATGACGAAGGCCCCGCCGAAGCGGGGCCTTCGCGGTGGTGCCTAGAACGACAGGCAGGAGAGGTACTCGAAGGAGTCCTTCGCGAACTCGATGTCGTTCGGGGCGCCGTCGCGCTCCAGGACGTAGTACCGCACCTTGCCCTGGGCGGCCTCCAGGATCGGAGCCCAGTCGATGTCGCCCTCGCCCACGTCCGTGATGTTGCTGCGGCCGTACGGCGCGTTGCCGTCCTTGATGTGCAGAAGGTCGATCCGGTCGCCGTACTCGTCGAGCAGCGCCGGCACGTCGACGCCCGCGGTCACCGCCCAGTAGACGTCGACCTCGAATGCGACGTAGCGCGGGTCGGTGTTCTCCGCGAGGATCTGCCAGGCGCTCTTCATCTCGCCGGTCTCCGGATCGGCGTACATGGTCTCGAACTCCTGGTTGTGGTTGTGGCCGAAGAACTTGCCCGTGCCGTTCTTCACCGACGCCTCGCCCAGGCGGTTCATGGTCTCCGCCGTCGCAAGGACGTTCTCGTACGAGGTGATGCCCGGCGCCGCGAAGCCTCCCGACCCGACCCACTTCTGGCCGAGGTCCTTCGCCAGCTCGAGAGTGGTGGGGAACGTCGCCTCCGTGGTGCTGCCATGCGAGGACGGCGCCTTGATGCCGTACTCCTTGAGCAGCTCGCGGAACTCGGCAGCCGTCCGGTTGCCGTACGAGCTGAACGTGCTGCCTGGCGTGCCGAACGGCTCGACGTTCTTGATGCCGACCTCCTGGAGCTCGGCGAGGATCGGCTCGATGTCGCCCAGCTGGAACTGCCATCCGAGATAGCTGAACAGCTGGATCGAGATCTTGCTCGCCGGGACGCTGCGGCCGGAGCACTGCGCCGCGTCGTTGGCGTGGGGGCTCGGCGGCGCCGCGGTCGCGGGTGCGGCGAGCGCGATCCCACCCGCCACGGCGGCGGCGGCCGCCGCGGCGAGAGCCTTGTTCCTGGTGCTGAACTTCGCCTTCATGGGGTTTCCTCCCTTGTGTTCGACGGCATCCTTGCCGCCCGTCTGTGGGGTGGCCGTGGCGCGGGTGTCCACGGTCCGGAGGGGAGGGGGCGAGGGACGGTCCCTCGCCCCCTCCCGTCACGACAGCGAGTCGATGACCGCCTCGATGTCGCGTGCGAGGAGCGCGTCGTCGACCGTGCCTGCCAGTCGCGTCAGCGCGGCGACCGCCTGGGCTGTGCGGCCCGCGTCGAGATGCCGCTCCGCCTGAGCGAGACGTGCCTCGATCTGTGCCGTCTGCGCGGCCGTCAGGTCGCCCGAGTCGAGAAGCCGCGCCACGTGCGCCGCGACATCCTCGAACGTGGCCTCCACCGTGAACGTGACCGAGCTCTGGCCGACGTTCCCCGCAGTGTCCGTGGCGGACGCGGTGAGGTTGTGCTCGCCCAGGTCGAGGGTCGACACGTCGAGCGTGCCGGCCTCGATGGCCTCGCCGTCCAGGGTGATCGTGGTCGAGGCGACGCCGGACGTCACGTCCTCCGCCTCGACACCCAGGTCGAGCATGACGGTGGACCCGAGGGTCGCGCCGTCGTCGACGCCGGTGATCGCCGCGTCGGGCGCGGTGCCATCGATCGACACCGTCACCGAGCCGACCTCCGAGACGTTGCCGCCCGTGTCGGTGGTCCGGTAGAGGACCTCGTGGACGCCGTCCCCGGTCAGCTGGTACGGGTCGAACCGGTGGAGGAACGCCCAGAAGGCCCACCGGAGGCTCGTCCACGTCTCGCCACCGTCGACGGAGACCTCGGCATCGTCGATCTCGCCGTTGTCGGTGCCCGAGACCGTGATCGAGACGCCGCCCGTGTACCAGCCGTTGTCGCCCGTCGGCTCGGCGGGGGAGACCGTCGCGCTCGCCTCCGGCGGGGTGACGTCGGTGACGCCGGGTCCCTGGAAGGTGAGCGTGTCGAGCTCGACGCCGCCCGTGGACGTGACGAACAGCTCGCCGGTGCCCGTCGGGAACGACGTGACGTTCGCCGCGACACCGGTCCAGCCGCTCCCGTCGAACTCGGCGGTGGCGAAGGGCTCGGCGTCGGCCGCGCCCCAGCGGAGCTCGATCGTGCCCGTGCCGGCACCGCGGACCTCGACACCCTCGATGCCGATGAAGTTCACCGGGTCCCAGGAGAGCGAGTCGCCCGGATCGAGCGACGTGACCTTCGCCAGGCCGCCGGCCGTGTCGTCGGACCCCACCTCGACGCCCGTCAGCGTGTCGGCGTGCTCGGCCTCCTGGACGAACGGGTTGAGCACCAGCGAGGCCTCCGCCTGCGCGGCCGGGATGTCGCCATTGCCCTGGTCCGTGTAGGTCGCGACGACCACGCCGAAGAGCTTCTCCGTCGCGCCATGCTCGGGTGCATCGACGGGCGTGGCCCACGCGCCCGCGCAACCGCTGCCGAGCACCTCGGGGTGCGCGTGCGTGTCGTGCCCGAGCCCGAAGGTCCAGCTGAGGTGGGAGCACACCGTGGTGTCCCCGTCCTCGGGATCCGAGGTGGAGAACGAGTACGGCACGGCGTCGCCCCAGCCGAAGAACCCGCCGTCCGCCGGCCAGTCGACCGTGAGGGTCGGCGCGACGTTGCCCACGGTGATCGCGCGGGACGTCAGCCCCGTGCGACCCTCGGGGTCCGTGACGCGCAGGCGGACCGTGTACTGGCCCAGCTCGTCGTAGGTGGCCGTGACGGACACGCCGGTGTCATCGAACGCGCCGTCGCCGTCGACGTCCCATTCGTAGGTGAGCGCCTCGCCCTCCGGGTCCGTCGAGCCGGAGCCGTCGAGCGTCACGGTGAGCGGGGCGTCGGAGGACGAGTCGGGATCGGCCGAGATCACCGCGGTCGGGCTCTTGTTGCCCGCCGCGTAGTCGACGCGGTACAGGCCGGCCTCGGGGTTCTGGCGGAAGAAGCCGTTGCCGTAGTCGAGGATGTAGAGCGAGCCGTCGGGACCGAACTCCATGTCGATGGGGCTGTCGGTGATGGCCTGCACGTTGTCGGTGAGCGCCGCGTTGGGCAGCACCTGCTGGACGTGCGTGACCGGACCGTCGGGGTCGGGGATGGTGAGAGCCGCGATGTAGTCCTGCGAGAACTCGTAGAAGAACGCCTTCCCGTCCCAGTACTCGGGCCACTGCGACGAGGGGCCGTCGGGGTCGTAGTGGAACGTGGGCCCGCCCATGGGTCCCTGGCCGCCCTGCGCGTCGAATGTCACGAACTCGTCGAACGGCTGGTCGCCCGGGTTGTCGCCGTAGTAGATCTGCGGCGCCGTCGCCGGCGGCAGGACGTCGAGGCCCGTGTTCCAGGTCGAGTTGTTCTCCGCGCCGGCGCCGCAGTCGAACCAAGGGCCCGGCGTCGCGGTGGCGTAGTCCCACTCGTTGTAGTTCGCGTTGGGGCCGTGGCAGTACGGCCAGCCGCCGTTGAGCGGAGCGGTGGTGCTCTGCCATTCGACGTATCCCATGGGTCCGCGGTCGGCGTTGGCGACTCCGGAGTCGGGGCCGTAGTCGCCCCAGCTCACCGCGCCCGTGGCGGCGTCCACCTCCATGCGGAACGGGTTGCGCAGGCCCATGACGAAGATCTCGGGCCGCGTACCCTCGGTGCCTGGCGCGAAGAGGTTGCCGTCGGGGATGGTGTACGAGCCGTCGGCCTCGGGGTGCACGCGCAGGATCGCTCCGCGCAGGTCGTTGGTGTTGCCGGCCCCGCGTCGCGAGTCGAAGCCGGGGTTCATACCGGGGGCGTTGTTGTTCGGGGCGAAGCCGTTCGCACCTGGCGTGCTCGCGGGCGTGTTGTCGCCCGTCGACAGGTAGACGTTGCCGTCGCCGTCGAAGTCGATGTCGCCGCCAACGTGGCAGCACTGTCCACGCTGTGTCTCGACGCGGAGGATCACCTGCTCGGAGGAGACGTCGAGGGTCTCGGCCTCCGCGTCCCATTGGAAGCGCGACAGCTGGTTGTACCCGGTCCAGATGTCCCAGTAGGACTCGTCCTCACCCGCGGGGAGGCTGTTCGGTGCCGAGCCCGTGGGTGTGGTCTCCGGGTACGGGTCCTCCATCACGCGGGGCGCGTAGTACGCGTAGACCCAGCCCGAGTCCTCGTAGTCGGGGGAGATCGCGACGGCCTGGAGGCCGTCCTCAGAATTGGCGTAGACATCGAGCGTGTTGACGATCCGTGTCACGCCCGTCGCCGGGTCCGTGTGGCGGATCGCGCCGTTGCGGGCGCTGTGCAGCACGCTCCCGTCGGGCAGGATCGTCATCCCGATCGGCTCGCCGACGTCCTTGGTGAGCAGGATCTTCTCGTAGTTGGACCAGTCGAGCGCGGCTTCTGAGCCTGGCTCGGCGTCGTGATCCACTCCGTCGTGCGCGGATGCGGCCGTTCCGGACGCGACCAGCGCGAGCGCCGCGACGACAAGGGTCGCCGAGGCCGGACGCGTAAGATGCATGTGGCATTCCTTCCAGGGTGGATGGTTGCCACGGAGTCCTGACAGGGGCTGTGGCGCCATCCGCAAGCGGGTGGGTGTGCTGGGGCCCGTCGCCTCCGCGTCGTTGTCGCGGACGGAGGCGGCGGGTCCGCCTCAAGAGCTCTGGAGCGGCCTGTGCCGCGGCGCCTCCCTTCGCGTCGGACGAGCCGCGACCGATGCGCGGGGGACTGCCATCGCGTGGCCCGCGATCGACGCGCGCACCCATGCGTGCGAGGAGGCGGGGACCTCAAGGGTGTGGCTCGCGATTCTGCGGCACCCTTTTTGCTGATCGTCGCTGATCATGCGTCGAACCTAGATCGGCTTTCTGCCGATCGTCAAGCAAAAGGCGTGATATTCCGTTCAAGTAGCGCATAACGGAACTCTTTAGTATCTTCCGGAGATTTCGGGGACCGCGGGGGACTTCCGAGCACCTCTCCACGCAAGCGAGCCACTGATCCACACATACCCCGGATGGTGAACGGGCACATGACCGGATCGGGCGCGTTCACCGGCGCGGCGTGTGGAGGGGCGTCCGCTGCGGGAAGGGTCAGCGGCACTCGAGGCCGTTGGACGGCGCCTTCGCGACCGCGAGCGACACCTCCGCGAGGACGTCGCCGATCGCGTCCTGCGCGCGCACCTTCGGCACGACCAGCTCGGCGGCGGGGGAGCGCCCGAACGCGACAGCCCGCCACGCCTCGTCCTCCTCGGTCACCAGCCAGTCGACTGTCGAGCCCGACGTCTCCACCGCGAGGCACTGCTCCGTGGTCGGCCCCGGGGGCTCGACGCCGCAGCGCATCACCAGCGGGTACTCGTCGCCCCACGCGGCCGTCGCCTGCGAGGTGGTCTCGCGGTAGTCGAGCCCGCCGAGCACGTCCGGCACCGCGAGCATCACGCGCGCGCAGTCGGGGTCCGCCGCGTAGGTCGCGGGGTCCACCGGGTACTGGCTCGCACATCCCGCCAGCGGCACCGCCAGCACCGCGAGCAGCAGCAGAGCGACGGGGCGGGCCATGCCGCAAGCCTACGGGCGGCCCGGGCGAACTCGGACCGCGGCCCCCGACCGCCGCATCGTCCACCGTCGGAGCCCTGCGATAGCGTCACCGTGTGAATCTCGCCGGCCTCCCGCACCGCCGGGCGTTCGCGCTCGCGTGGCCCGCGATCGTCGGCAACATCACCGTGCCGCTGGTGGGCCTGGTCGACACCGCGATGCTCGGCCACTTCTCGGACGCGACCAACATCGGCGCCGTCGCGCTCGGCTCGACGGTGCTGAGCGCGGTGATGTGGCTGGTGGGCTTCCTGCGCACGGGCACCACGTCGCTGGTGGGCCGGGCGCTGGGCGCCGGGAGGGACGATGCCGCGGTCACCCACGCGCAGCGCGCGGCCCTGCTGGCGCTCGCCCTGGGAGGCGGCGCTGTGCTCCTCCAGTGGGTGGCGGTGCCCGCGATCATGGCGGTCCTCGCGCCGGCGGGCGAGGTGCGCGAGCTGGCGATCCAGTACGCGTGGATCCGCTTCGCGTCCGTGCCCGCCGCGCTGCTCACGCTGGTGATCTCGGGATGGTTCGTCGGGGCCGGCGACACCAAGCGGCCCCTCGCGATCGTCGCGACAGTGAACGTGGTCAACCTGGTGCTCGACATCGCGTTCGTGGGCGGGCTCGGCTGGGGTGCCGCCGGCGCAGGCTGGGCGACCGTCGTCGCCGAGTGGCTGGGGCTCGCGCTCGCCCTCGCGCTGTGGTGGCGCGCCGCGCCGGCGCGCATCAGGGACGCCGCACGTCGGTGGCGCGGACGCGGCCTGCGGAGCGGCTGGCGACGCCTCGCCGCGATGAACACGGACCTGTTCATCCGCACCGCGATCCTCTACTCGGTGCTCACCTTCGTGACCGCGTACGGCGCCCGCCTCGGGCCGGAGATCCTCGCCGCGAACGCGATCCTCATGCAGCTCATGCTCCTCGCCAGCTACGGGCAGGACGGCTACGCGCACGCCGCGGAGTCGATGGTGTCGCGGGAGATCGGCCGCCGCGACGTGCCCGTCTTCCACCGCGCCGTGCTGGCGTCCGCGGTGCCGGCCGTCGCCATCGGCGCGGTCTTCACGTTGCTCTACCTGGTCGCGTCCGGGCCCTTCATCGCGGTGCTCACCTCGCTGCCCGAGGTCACCGCCGCCGCGGACACCTACATCGGCTGGGTGGTGTGGCTGCCCCTCGCGTCCTCGCTCGCCTACCTGTTCGACGGGGTGTTCCTCGGGTCCGGACGCACCCGCGCGATGGTGATCACCATGGCCGAGTCCGCGCTGCTCGTGTTCGTGCCCGTGCTGCTCATCGGGTTCGCGTGGCTCGACGACGCCCCCAACCACGACCTGTGGCGCGCGTTCCTCCTGTTCAACGTGGCCCGCGGGGTCTTCCTCGGGATCGCCTACGCCCGCATCACCCGGCGCGGCGCCTGGCTCGAGGGCGCTCACGCATAGAGGGCCGGCATCGCGACGATGCCGGCCCTCCTGCGCGCCCGGGAGTCAGGCCGCGAGCGGCGTGTGCGCGTAGGTCGCACGCACCTTCTCGCGGTTCGCGGTGGCCCAGGCCGCGCCCTTGGGCGCGATGGCGGCGATCGCCGCGATGACGACCACGATCGCGCCCTGCAGCGCGGGTGCGCCGAGCCCCTCGATCGCGCCCTTGAGGATGAGCGCCTGCCCGACCGCGAGGCCGACCAGCACCAGCGCGGCGAGGATCGCGAGCTCGTTGCGCCACACGATCGCCGCGATCGCGACCGCGACCGCTGCGACCGGCATCACGACGGAGCCGACGAACCAGTAGACGTCGAGGCCGTGCACCTCGACGAACGGCGCCGGGCCGTCCCACATGAGGTCACGGTCGAGCGTGCGGCCCGCGTCGGTCCAGGCGATGGCGCCGCCCATGAACCACGCCAGGGCGGCGACCTGCACGGCGGCGAGCCCGACGACGACGAGAGTGAGTGCGCGGTAGATGATGCGCATGATGACTTCCCCCCGCGGGCCGGCGCACGAGTGCGGGATCCGGGGCCCGCGTGACGCTCGAGTGCCTGCACCCGCTCGAGCCATGGTGCGCGTCTCCCGGGGCGGAGGCAATGACCGGATTGCCCCCATTTGTGGTGGGAGGCTGCCCCTACTTCTGGCGCCGCCTACTTGGGGGGCAGCGTCGCGACGTACGCGAGCGCCCGCTCCGCCAGACCCTCCAGGCCGGCCGCGGTGACCGGCAGGGAGACGTACTCGCGCATCGTCCTCCCGCCCGGCGCGAAGGGCTCCGCGTCGGCGCGCTCGCGCGCCGCCTCCAGGTCCACGGCGGCCAGCTTGAAGGTCACCCGGTCGCCGTACAGCGCCATGAACATGTTGCCGGTCACGAACCCCGCGAGCTGGCCGAACATGGGCCGCACCTCGACCCCGGGCGCGTCGGGCACCAGGGCGCGGAACGCAGCCTTGGCCTCCTCGGTCGGGCGCGGCATCTCCATGGCACGACTCTCGCGCACCCCGGGGGATCCCGCGACCCGGCCGCGTGGCCGGCCCGCGCATCGTCCCGCCCTACGCTTGTCCCCATGGCGACTGTCGGTGAGATGGGGGAGGACGCGCTCATCGCGGCCTTCGCCCCCAGGCTGCCCGTGTCCGACTCCGAGATCCTCGGCCCCGGCGACGACGCGGCGGTCCTGTCCGTCGACGGCGACCTCGTGGTCTCCTCGGACGTGCTCATGGAGGGTCACCACTTCCGGCTCGACTGGTCGAGCCCGGAGGACATCGGCTGGCGCGCCGCCATGCAGAACCTCGCCGACATCGACGCGATGGGCGCCGTCCCCACCGCCCTCCAGATCACGCTCGCCGTGCCGCCGTCGCTCGACGCGGACTGGGTGATGCGCTTCGCAGACGGGCTGCGCGAGGCGTGCGAGCCGCACGGCGTGGGCGTGGTCGGCGGCGACCTGTCCGCCTCGCGCGACATCGCCATCTCCGTCACCGTCCTGGGCGAGACGCACGGCACCGAGCCGATCACCAGGGACGATGCCCTTCCTGGGCAGGTCGTGGCCGTGTCGGGGCCGCTCGGGGCGGCCGCCGCGGGCTACGTGCAGCTCACCGAGGGCCGCCGCATCGACGAGGAGACCATCGGGCTGTTCCTGCGGCCCCGGCCGCGCATCGGCGCCGGCCTCGAGGCGGCGCTCTACGGCGCCACCGCCCTCATGGACATCTCCGACGGCCTGGTGCGCGACGCCGGTCGCATCGCGCGTCGCTCCGAGGTGGGGATCGACCTGCGGTCCGAGGACGTGCCCGTGCACGAGGGCGCACGCTTCGCCGCGACCGAGCTGCTGGTGGACGCCCGCATCTGGGCGCTCACCGGGGGCGAGGACCATCACATGCTCGCGGTGTTCCCGCGCGCGGAGGCCGTGCCCGAGGGCTGGACCGTGGTGGGGGAGACCACCGACGCGTTCGCCGGCGTCCGCGTCGACGGCGAGGTGCCGGACGCGCTGGGCTGGGACCACTTCGGGGGCTGACACCGCCGGCTCGCGGCGCGCCCGGGCACGCGAAAACGGACGCCCTCCGGGGAGGACGTCCGTCTCTGGGTGGGTCGGCGGTCAGCCGCGCCGGTGCGCGCTTGCGCGCGCATCCATCAGATGGCGCGCTGGACCTTGCCGGCCTTGAGGCACGAGGTGCACACGTTGACACGCTTGGGGGTACCCGCGACCACGGCACGCACGCGCTGGATGTTCGGGTTCCAGCGACGCTTGGTGCGGCGGTGCGAGTGCGAGATGCTGTGACCGAAGGACGGTCCCTTGGCGCAGACGTCGCAGGTGGCAGCCACGATAGTTCTCCTAGTTTCTGGCGCGGATCGACGTTCAGATCCGCAAAGCTTGGGGGCCCGGGTGCTCGGGCAACCGCACTAGGGTAACCGAGATCCACCCCGTACGGCAAACCCGCGGCGCGGGCGACCCCGGGAGGGGATGCGCTCGCTGTCGGCGGGCCGTGCCACGATAGTACGCGAGCGGCGACCCCGCGCCGTGTCCAGTGCCGGAGGTGACCCGTGAGCGAAGCGCATGCCCTGCGCCGCTGGCTCGGGTCCGGGATGGACGCCGTGCGCCACTCGCGCGGCCGGCTCGACGCCATCAACGTGTTCCCCGTCGCGGACGCGGACACCGGCACCAACGTGTACCTCACCCTGCAGGAGGGAAACCGCGCCGTCGCGCGCCTTCCCGCCGACGCCTCGCACCGCGACGTCGCCGCGGCGTTCGCCCGCGGCGCGCTCATGGGCGCCCGCGGCAACTCGGGGGTGATCCTCAGCCAGTACCTCAGCGCGCTGCTCCGCGTGATCGACGCCAAGGGCGGCCTCGAGAGCGTGGACGCGCGCGGGCTGTCGCTGGCGCTCGGCCGTGCGGCGGAGGCCGCGTACGCCGCCGTGGGCGCGCCGGTCGAGGGCACCATCCTCACGGTCGCCCGTGCGGCCGCACGCGCCGCGCAGCCGGCGGCCGCCGGAGGGGGGTCGCGTGAGCAGGTCATCGTCGCCGCGGTCGACGGCGCCCGCGACGGGCTCGGCCGGACCACCGAGCAGCTGCCCAGCGCGCGCGCCGCCGGAGTGGTCGACGCCGGCGCCGCCGCGCTGGTGCTCCAGCTCGAGATGCTCGCCGAGGCCATCGCGGGGGAGGGCGCGCTCGCCGACCATCCCGCCGTCGCGTGGGAGCTGCCGGGTCGCCGGCATCGGGTGGTGCAGCCGGGCCACGCGAGCCACGGCGACGAGGACGGCGGCGAGTATGAGGTGATGTTCGTCGCCGAGCGCGAGGAGGACACCCGCGCGGGCCTGCTCGAGCGCCTCAAGGCCATCGGCGACTCGGTCACCGTGACCGCGGCGCACGGCCTGGTCCAGGCTCACGTCCACACCGACCACCCCACGCGCGCCGTCGCGATCGCGGAGGAGCTCGACGCCCACCAGATCGTCGCCCGCTCCATCACGATGAGCACGGTGCAGGACCGCGCCGCGACCGGTGTGGTCGCGCTCACCACGTGCCCTGGCCTCGCCGAGCCGCTCGCGGACGCGGGCGCGGTCGTCCTGGTGGTCCCCGATCCCGGCGCGCTGCGCAAGCGGGACCTCAACCGTGCCGTGCGCGACGCCTCGGGTGCGGAGGCGATCGTCGTGGCGGGAGACCCCTCGCTCCTCGCGACCGCGCGCGCCCTGGCGGACAAGCGAGGCAAGCCGCGCCTGGTGGTGATCGAGGCGTCCCACGAGGCGCACGTCATCGCCGCCGTGGCCGCCTCCGCCCTCGCGACGCCGGGGGAGGACGTCGCGGCGCTCATGCGCGACGCCGTGTCCGCCACCGCCGTGGGGCAGAGCACGGGAGACGCGCTCGACGAGGATCTCGACACGCTCGTGGGCCCCGGCACCGAGGTGGTGACCCTGGTGCTCGCGCGCGGCATCGACGAATCCGTGGGGGACGAGGCCCGCGCGTCCGTGGAGGCGCGCTCCCCGGGGGCTGAGCTCGCCGTGTACCCGGGCGGCCAGGAGTGGCCTCCCATCCTCATCGGCGTGGAGTCGGCGCCCGCATGACGGCACGTCTCGAGGAGCCTCTCGCCACCGTGTTGGGTGCCCGCACGGCCGGGTCCCTGGAGAAGCTCGGCCTCGCCACGGTCGGCGACCTGCTGCGCCACTACGCTCGCCGCTACGGCGCGCCCGGCGAGCTCACGCCCCTCGCGCAGCTGCGCGAGGGCGAGCACGTCACCGTGATGGCCCAGGTGCGCACCGCGACGGTGCGCCAGATGCGCTCCCGGGGCGGCGCCATGCTCGAGGCGGTCGTCACCGACGGGCGCGACAGCCTCCAGCTGACGTTCTTCGCCAAGCGGGCGGGGGTGCTGCGCATGCACGAGGACAAGCTCCGCCCGGGCCGGCGCGGGCTCTTCACCGGCACCGTGGGCGACTACCGCGGGCGCCGCCAGCTCACCCACCCGGACTACGTCATCGTGGGCGTCGACGCCGCCGACGAGGACCAGGCCCTCACCGAGGCGTCCCGGCCCATCCCGCTGTACCCGGCCGCCGCAGCGGTCCCCACCTGGCGCATCGGGCGGGCGGTGCGCGCCGTCCTGGACCCGCTCACCGAGGCCGACGTCCCGGACCCGCTTCCGGAGGAGCTGCGCGAGCGTCGCGGCCTGCCGACGCTGCTCGAGGCGCTGCGGCTGGTCCATGTGCCCGAGTCGGAGCAGGACCACCGCCGCGGACGCGAACGGCTGCGCTTCGAGGAGGCGCTGGTGCTCCAGACCGCTCTCGCGCGACGGCGCGCGGATCACGAGGCGCTCGCGGCCGCGCCGCGGCCGGCGCGCTCCGGCGGACTGGTCGAGGCGCTCGATGCGCGCCTGCCCTACCGGCTGACCGATGGTCAGCGCGAGGTGGGCGCGACCATCGCGGCGGACCTCGCGCGCGACACCCCCATGCTGCGCCTTCTCCAGGGCGACGTGGGCGCGGGCAAGACGGTGGTCGCGCTGCGCGCGATGCTGCAGGTGGTCGACGCCGGGGGACAGGCCGCGCTGCTCGCCCCCACCGAGGTGCTCGCCGCGCAGCACGCGCGCTCGCTGCGGGCGCTGCTCGGACCGCTGGCGGACGGCGGGATGCTCACCGCGGCGGATGCCGCCACCCGCGTCACTCTCCTCACGGGCTCGCAGGGCTCGCGGGAGCGCCGCACCGCGCTCGCCGAGGCCGCCTCGGGTGCCGCCGGGATCGTGGTCGGGACGCACGCGTTGCTGAGCGAGACCGTGCAGTTCGCGGACCTCGGCCTCGTGGTGGTCGACGAGCAGCACCGCTTCGGGGTCGAGCAGCGCGACGCCCTGCGGGAGCGCGGGCGCCAGGTGCCTCACACGCTGGTGATGACCGCGACCCCCATCCCGCGCACCGTCGCGATGACGGTCTTCGGCGACCTCGAGACGTCGGTGCTGAGTGACCGGCCCGCAGGGCGGCAGGAGACCGTGACGCACCTGGTGCCCGCCGGCAACGCCGCCTGGATCGACCGCGTGTGGGCGCGGGTGCGCGAGGAGGTCGATCGCGGCGGTCGCGCCTACGTGGTGTGCCCTCGCATCGACGGCGACACCGAGGAGGAGGCCGAGGAGGTCCCGGTCGACGCGGCCGCGGGGGACGATGCCGCGGCCGGCTCGGACGGCCCGGCTCGCCCGCCGCTCGCGGCGGTCCTCGAGGTCGCCGAGCTGCTCGCCGGGCACCCCGGTCTCGCGGGAGTCGGGATCGGGATCATGCACGGCCGCCTCGCGGCCGACGAGAAGGACGCGGCCATGGCGAGGTTCGCGTCGGGTGCCGCGCCCGTGCTGGTCGCGACCACGGTGATCGAGGTGGGCGTCGACGTCCCGGAGGCGACCGCGATGGTGATCCTCGACGCGCAGCACTTCGGCATCTCCCAGCTCCACCAGCTGCGGGGCCGCGTGGGACGCGGCGACCGCGCGAGCATCTGCCTGCTGGTGTCCCACGCGGAGCCGGGCAGCGTCGCGCACGAGCGGCTGTCGGCGTTGGCGGCCACCACCGACGGCTTCGCTCTCGCCGAGAAGGACCTCGAGCTGCGCCGCGAGGGGGACGTCCTGGGTGCGGCGCAGTCGGGCGGGCGCAACTCGCTGCGCCTGCTGCGGGTGGTGCGCGATGCGCGGGTGATCGAGGAGGCGCGCGAGGAGGCCGCCGCACTGGTGGCGGCGGACCCGACCCTCGCGACGTGGCCGGCGCTCGCGGACGCGCTCACCGACTCGCTGGACCAGGACCGCGAGGACTTCCTCAGCCGGTCGTGAACCGCCTCGGCGTCATCACCAGCAGCGCCTCGGGCATCACCTCGGCAGAGAACGCCCGCGTGGTGCCCTCGGTGTCGCCGTCGATCTGGAACGGCACGTCGCGGTCGAGCTCGACCTCCACGCGCCTGCCCGCGGTCCGCCGCATAGGGGAGCGGCCGCCGCGGCGCGCGATCGATCCCACCAGGCGCATCACCATGCCCTCGAGACCGTCGCCGCTGGCGACCAGCACGTGGAGCCTGCCGTCCCCGGCCTCGGCGTCGGGAAGGAGGTTGATGCCGCCCTGCAACCGCCCGACGTTGCCCACCAGGGCCATGACGGCGCGCCCGTCGTGCACCTGGCGGCCATCCACGGTCACCTTCGCATGGAACGCCTCCGAGCCGACCTGGCGGATGCCGGCGACCACGTACGCGCCCCCCTTGACCAGCTTCTTGAGGCGCGGATCGGTGTCGCGCATGATCTGTGCGTCGAGTCCCACGCCCGCCATGACCGCGAACTCCGCGGAGTCCTCGCCCATGCTCCAGCGGATCATGTCGATCGCGCGCGGCGTGCCGTGCAGGGCGACGTCGAGCGCGTCGTCCTCGTCGAGGGGGATGCCCAGGTTCCGGCCGAGGAGGTTCCCTGTGCCGGCGGGGATGACGGCGACGGGCACGCCGGTGCCCGCGAGGGCGGCGCACACGGCGCGCACCGTGCCGTCGCCGCCGGCGACCAGCACCAGGTCCGCCCCCTTCGCCAGCGCCTCGCGCGCCATCCCGTCGCCCGGGTCGTCCTGCTCGGTCTCCAGCCACAGAGGCGACTGCCAGCCGTCGCGCGTCATCGCGAACGTCACTCGGCGGCGGAAGGACTCGATCTCGAGGATCTTGGTCGGGTTGTAGATGACCGCGGCGCGGCGACCCGGCTGCGCGGCGCGGCCGCGGCCTAGCGAACCGGAGATGGCCTCGACGCCGCTCCACCACAGCGCCGCCGTCGCGACCACCACGCCGAACAGCCACCCACCCACGGAGTCCGAGAGGTGGACGGTGCCCATCGCCCACTGGCTGACGACCGTGAGCAGCACGATCGCGCCTCCCCAGAGGCGCACCCGCACGCGGGCGCCGGTGGAGCGTCGTTGCGCGTTCGCGATGGTCACCAGCAGCCAGACCAGGATGGTGACCGCGAGGATGTGCCCCGACGGGTACGAGTACCCGACCGCGGAGATCGAGTCGTCGAACGCCGACTCGGGCCGAGGACGGTGCACCAGGACGCGGTTGAGCTGCCAGAGGGGGAATCCGAGCGCCGCGATCGCGAGCGCCGCCGCGAGGTGCCGCTGTCGCCGCCGCAGCGCGCGTCCCGCGAACGCGAGGGCGAGGATGAGCACGAAGACGGGGTTGGTGAAAAGGGCGATGCCCTCGACCAGCTGACCCGCGTACGAGCGCGGGTCGAGCAAGGTCGCGGGTTCCGGCAGCCACGTGTCGACCGTGCGGTCGGCCCACCCTGACACCACGCCCCACGTCCACAGCAGGTAGGCGCCGAGCGCCACCGCGAATGCGGTCGGCTCGAACGCGCGGCGCGGCGCCCAGGGCTCCTCGCGGGTCGTCACGACGTCGCCAGGTCGCGGTGCCGGAAGCCGCGGAACCCCACCCCGCACAGCAGCGCGCCCACGAGCGCGACCACCGCGAGTCCGCCCCAGCTGTAGGCCGACGTGGCGAGGTGGGGCACGTGGTAGTACGGGCTGATCCCCAGGACCCAGTCGTCGAGGCCGAACGTGGGACCGAGCAGCGTGAGCGCGAACGAGATCACCACGCCCGCCCACGCCGCGATCGCGAGCCGAGGGCGCGCGCCGACCACGGCGATCGACACGGCGACGACCGTCCACACCGCGGGGACGGTGACGAGCGCCTGCCCGAGCGCCTCGCCGAACGTCACGCCGATGTCGGCGCCGGACGCGAACGACGCGATGACGAGGCCCGCGATGGTGAGGAACACGGGCGCGGCGAGCAGCGCGACACCCACGTGCGCGGCGTAGTAGCGCGGCCGGGACACGGGCGTCGCGATGAGCGGTTCCACGCGGTCCTCCATCTCCTCCTTGCGGACGCGCAGGACCATCTGCACGCACGCGATGGAGGAGATGATGCCAACCAGGCTGATGATCGTCGCGAGGAACGCGCCGAACAGGTCCTCGGGAGTGGTGGCACCCGCCGCGAGGATCTGCGCGATGCCCTCGTCCGCGGACAGCAGGTCCGTGATCGCGGTGGTGAAGTAGCCGAACACCGTGCCGAGCACCCCGAACCCGACCGCCCACGCGATCAACGAGCCGCGGTTGAGGCGCAGCGCGAGCGCGAACGGCGACCGGGTGCGGCCGCGCGCGGGCCCGGGTGCCGGCGCGATCGCGCCCTGCCCGAAGTCGCGCCGCGACTGCAGGACGAACGCGACCGCAAGCGTGACCGCGGTCAGCGCGACCGCGAGCCCGAGGGGCGCCCAGCTGTTGTCGACCGACGGCTTGGTCTCGGTCATCCATGCCAGCGGGTTGATCCAGATCGCCCAGTCGGCGGCCTCGACCGAGTACGCGAACCCGCGCAGGATGAACAGCGTGCCGAACGTGGCGACCGCGAGGGAGCTCGACGCCCGCGCCTCCGCTCCCAGCTGCGACGTGACCGCCGCGATGCCCGTGCCCATCCAGCCTGTCGCCGTGAAGGTGGCGCTGAGCAGCGCGGTCGACTCGACACCGCCGCCGCACGCCCATGCCACCAGGAACGAGACGACGCCCACCACCACGGACATCACGAGCCCCATCGCGACGGCCGTGAGCAGGCGCGAGGACCTCCCGAGGACGCCCGAGGCGAGCAGCTCGGCCTGCCCCGAGTCCTCCTGACCGCGGGTGGCCCTCGTCACCACGAAGATCGCGCCGAGCGCCGTGAACAGCCCGCCGAGCGCGAGTGCGCGCCACGCGTTGAAGCCGTCCGCGGTGCTGAGGTCGAAGGCGGGCCCGAAGATCAGCCCGAGCGCCGGGTTGGAGCCGACGAGCGTCGCGAGGCCCTCGCGGTCGGCCTGGGTGGGGAACACCCACGGGTAGACCAGCACGGAGGAGGCGGACAGTGCCGTGACGATCGCGATCCACGGCGCGAAGCTGCGTGCCTCGTGGTGGAGCGAGGCGCGCAGGAGGCGTGGTGCTCCCGTCACGGCGGCCGGTGCGCTCATCGGGCGCCTGCCGCGTCGCCCTCGTCCTCGTAGAGGCGCAGGAACAGGCTCTCGAGCGACGGGGGAGCCACGGTGAGCGACTCGAGCCCGTAGGGCGCGAGGGCGGACATCGCCGGGCCGATGCCGTCGGCGTCCACCGTCGCGGTGAGACGGGCGCCGTCGAGGTGGACGTCGTGCAGGGCCGCGAGGTCCGCGGCGGCAGGGGTGCGGGTGAGGGTGGCGTGCACGCTCGTGCGCGCGTTCCCGCGGATCTGTGCGAGGGTCCCGGTCTCGACGATCCTGCCCGCGCGGATGATGCTGAGGCGGTCCGCGAGGGTCTCGACCTCCGAGAGGATATGGCTGCTCAGCAGCACCGTGGTGCCGCGCTCCTTCGCCTCGCCCAGCACCTCCTGGAACACGTTCTCCATGAGGGGATCGAGCCCTGACGTGGGCTCGTCGAGGATCAGCAGCTCGGCGTTGGACGCCAGCGCGGCGACGATCGCGACCTTCTGGCGGTTGCCCTTGGAGTACTGGCGGCCGCGCTTGGTGGGGTCGAGCTCGAACCGCTCGACCAGCTCGTCGCGGCGTGCGTCGTCGAGGCCGCCGCGCAGCGACCCCAGCAGGTCGATCGCCTCGCCTCCGCTCATCGACGGCCACAGCGCGACGTCTCCCGGCACGTACGCGAGGCGCTGGTGCAGCTCCACGACGTCGGACCACGGGTCCCCGCCCAGCAGCCGGGCGGTGCCGCCGTTCGCTCGCAGGAGGCCCAGGAGCACGCGGATGGTGGTGGACTTGCCGGCGCCGTTGGGGCCGAGGAAGCCGTGCACCTCGCCTCGCGCCACGGACAGGTCGAGCCCGTCGAGCGCCGTGAACCTGCCGAACCTCTTGACGAGCCCCTGGGTCTCGATCACCTGTGCCGTGTCGGGCATGGCGCCTCCATGGTCGCGCGGTCCGCGATCTGCGGGCCTCCTGCCATTCAACTCCACCCGTCAAGAATTCCACAAGTGAGGAATGAGGGCGTAGCCTGGCGCGATGGAGGCACGCGACCGCGGCACGACCCGCCGCTCGCCGGGGCGCCGTCCCGGGCCGAGCGAGACGCGGCAGGCGATCCTCGACGCCGCGCTGCGCGCGTTCTCCACACGCGGGTTCCGCGGTGCCTCGCTGCGCGCGATCGCGGCGGACGCGGGCGTCGACCCCGCGCTGATCCGGCACTTCTTCGGCGACAAGGCGTCGCTCTTCGCCGCCGCGGTCGCGGACGGCTCCGACGTGGTCGCCCGCCTCGTTGGCGCGTTCGAGGGCGGTGGGCCGGACCTCGGCCGCCGCGTGGCCGACGCCTACCTGCGTCTGTGGGAGGACCCCGAGACGCTCGCGGTGCTCCGTGCGATCCTGGGAACCGTGCTGACGTCCCCCGAGGCCATGCCCCCGCTGCGCGACATGATGCTCGCGTCCGTGGCTGTTCACGCGCCCGGGGGAGCCGGGTCCGCGGGCGTGATGCTCGCCGCGTCGCAGCTGCTCGGCCTCGCCGTCATGCGGCACATCCTCCAGGTGCCCGCATTGGCCACCCTCGACCGCGAGCATGTGGTCGCGATGGTCGCGCCCACCATCGACCGTTACCTGGCGACGGAAGCGGCCGCCGGGTGAGGCACCTCGATGTGTCGCGCGGGCTCCGCATCGTCTGCGGAGGCCAGAGCGGCGTGGACCGGGCCGCGCTCGAGGCGGCCGCCGTGCTCGGCCTCGACTACGGAGGCTGGTGCCCTGCCGGCGGGTGGGCCGAGGACCTGCCCGAACCGCCGGGCGTCCGCCGCCTGTACCCCCTGCTCAGGGAGACGCCCTCCGCGGATCCGGCGGAGCGCACCGCGCTCAACGTGCGCGAGGCGGGAGCCGTGCTCGTGATCGTCGCCGAGGGGGCATCGTCCCCGGGTACCGGGGTGACGCTCCGGGAGGCCGAGCGGCTCGGCCGCCCGCTCGCGATCCTGCCGATGTCCCTGTCGCGGCCGCTCGAGGGCGAGAAGGCGGCGCGCGACACGCTCGCGCGGCTTCTCGGGGAGGTCACGGGCACGCCGCCCACGCTCGACGTCGCGGGGCCCCGCGAGTCCGAGGCGCCGGGGATCCGCGGCGCCGCGCGCGAGCTGCTGGTCGCGCTGCTGGGCCCCTTCGCCCGCTGACGGGGGGACGATGCGACGGCTGGCACACCGTGCCGAGGTCCCGCGTGAGAGCGTTTACAGTTTTCTGCATGACGGAAGCCATCAGCGCCGATCGTCAGCTGTCCGCCCTCCGCGATCTCGCGGGGCGCGAGCTGTCCCAAGGGATCCTGCCGTTCTGGGAGGCGCACGCCTTCGCGCCGGACGGCACCCTGCGGGGCGGCGTCAGCGACGATCTCGACTATCTCGACGACCTGCCGCGCCACGCCGTGCTCGCCGCGCGGATCCTGTGGACCTTCTCCGCGTCCGCGCAGGCCCTGCCCGAGCAGCGCGAGCGGCACCTCGCCACCGCGCGTCGCGCCCTCGACCTGCTCACCGGCCCGATGTGGGACACCCAGCACGGCGGCGTGTACTGGTCGCTCGCAGCCGACGGCGTCGTGCTCGACGACCGCAAGCAGGTCTACGCGCAGGCCTTCACCGTGTACGGGCTGTCCGCCTGGGCCCGCGCGACCGGGGACGAGGACGCGCTCGACCGTGCCCTCTGGCTCGCCGGGGTGCTCGACGCGACCGCGCGCGACCTCGAGTACGGAGGCTACGTCGAGGCGCTCGCGCGCGACTGGTCGCCCACGGCCCGGCTCGCGCTGTCGGAGCTCGACCCCGACGTGCCCAAGTCGATGAACACCAACCTCCACGTGCTCGAGGGCCTCACGGAGCTGCTGCGCGCCTCCGCCGACCTCACCGTGCGGGAGTCCCTCGAGACGCTGCTGCGCACCACGCTCGAGTGCATCGTCCGCGAGGCGCCGTTCGCGCATTGTGCGCTGTACTTCGACGAGACCTGGGAGCCCAGCTCCGACGGCGTGTCCTACGGCCACGACATCGAGACCTCGTGGCTGCTGTGGGACGCGTGGGAGGCGCTCGCGGCCCACGGCGTCGAGGATGCCGACCTCGAGTGGCGCGCCCGCGAGGCGTCGCTGGCGCTGGCCGAGGCGGTCAGGCACGAGGGTGTGGATCCCGACGGCGCGGTCCTGTACGCGGGCACGCACGCCGGGCCCACGGACCGCGACCGGCACTGGTGGCCCCAGGCCGAGGGCGTGGTCGGCTGGCTCAACGCCTTCCAGCTGGGAGGGCGCGCCGAGGACCGCCGCGCCGCGATCCGTGCGTGGGACTTCATCGAGACCCACGTCAAGGACCACCGCAACGGCGAGTGGTTCGCGCGGCTCGACGCGAGCAACCGTCCCCTCACCGGCGGGACGGGGGACCTCAAGATGGGGCCGTGGAAGTGCCCGTACCACAACGCCCGCGCATGCCTCGAGGTGCTGCGCCGGATCGAGTCCTGACGCGCGCCGCGGCCGCCCTCGCCGGGGCGGCCGCGGGGCCCGCGCATCGTCCCCCTAGGCTGGGGATGTGACCAGGATCATCGCGGGCCGCTGGGGCGGCCGTCGCCTCGCGGTGCCGCCGCGCGGCACCCGCCCCACCACCGATCGCGTGCGCGAGGCGGTGTTCAGCCGGCTCGACCACGGCGACCACCTGCGCGGCGCGCGAGTCCTGGACCTGTTCGCCGGCTCCGGGGCGCTGGGCTTCGAGGCCGTGAGCAGGGGAGCGGCTCACGCGACGCTCGTCGAGGCCGACGCGCGTGCCACGGCGGTCCTGCGCTCCAACGCGCGTGACCTGGCGGCAGGGTCCAGCGTCACCGTGGTGAAGGAGCGTGTGCGCCCGTTCCTCGCCCGCGAGGGCGAGGCGTGGGATGTGATCCTGCTGGACCCGCCGTACGACATCCCGCGCGCCGAGCTCGCGCAGGTCCTCATGGCGGCCGCCGCGCGGCTGGTACCGGCAGGCCTCGTCGTGCTCGAGTGGTCGACGCGCGCGGGCGACGCGCCCTGGCCCGAGAGCCTCGACGCGGTCGCTTCGAAGGCCTACGGCGAGACCGCCATCCACTACGCGCGCGCCGCCGCACCCGAATTGGACGGCGGTACGGACGGCGGTAGCGTCGACGCATGACCACCGCAGTCTTCCCCGGAACCTTCGACCCGGTGACGTGGGGCCACGTCGACATCGCCACGCGCGCGCGGTCGATGTTCTCGAGGGTCGTCCTCGCCGTCGCCCACAACTCCACCAAGACGCCGCTCCTGGACCTCGAGACCCGGGTCGCGCTCGCCCGCCGGGCGGTCGAGCCGCTCGAGGGCGTCGAGGTGGTGCCGGTCGAGGGCCTGCTGGTCGACTTCTGCAAGGGGATCGGCGCGGGGGTGATCGTCAAGGGCCTGCGTGGCGGCGCAGACTACGACTACGAGCGGCCGATGGCGCTGATGAACCGTTCGCTCACCGGCATCGAGACGGTGTTCATCACGGGCGACAACGCCCTCAGCCATGTCGCATCGTCCCTGGTGAGGGACGTGGCGCGGCACGGCGGCGCCATCGGGCGATACGTACCGGACGGCGTGGTCGACGCGGTGTCGGCCGCGCTCGCGGCCGAGCGCGGCTGACCGGGCGCCGGGCGGGCTCCGGGCCGCCCGTCCCGCGCGCGTGAGAGGATGACACCCCGGCCCTCCCGATGAGTTGGCCGAAACCGCCCGCATCGCGTACAGTTGTGGGCTGGCCCTGCCGACAGGCGAGGCCGAGGTCCCCGCGGACCGGAACGACCAGGAGGCGCGTGTGGCTCACACTTCACGCCCTGCACCCTCGCCGTACACCTTCTCTGTTCGAGACATCGTGCGGCGCCCAGGCGCGCAGCGACTCGTCTCCGAGGTCTTCCCGGCCCCCGCGGTCCTCGGCACCGATCTGATCGCAGTGCCCGAAGGCGCGGAGGTGCGGCTCGACCTGAGCCTCGAATCCGTGCAGGAGGGCATCTGGGTCTCCGGAACCGTCAACGGGACGGCGATCGGGGAGTGCGGACGGTGTCTGGACGAGGTGCGACGGGAGATCGCCGCGCCGGTCCATGGACTGTTCGAGTACCCCGACTCGCGTACCGCCGGCGAGGACGAGACCTCGGAGGACGTGTTCGAGTTCGACGGTGAGAACCTGGAGCTCGAAGAGGTGGTGAGGGACGCGGTGGTGACAGACCTCCCGTTCACGCCGCTGTGCAGCCCGGACTGCCCGGGGCTGTGCGACCAGTGTGGCGCGCGGCTCGCGGACGACCCGGACCATGCGCACGAGGTGCTGGACCCGAGGTGGGCCGCACTGCAAAGTTTGACCGACGAGAAAGAGAGTTAGCCGTGGCTGTTCCCAAGCGCAAGATGTCGCGCAGCAACACGCGTGCACGTCGCTCGCAGTGGAAGACGACCGCTGCCGACCTTTCGACGTGCCCCCAGTGCAAGGCCGACAAGCTGCAGCACACCGCATGCCCGTCGTGCGGCGCCTACAACGGGCGTCAGTACGTCGAGGCGCTGCGCACCGAGCACGCTGGTTGAGGCACCACGCCTCCCGGCGTGACCGACGAGCATGAGCATCCCAGGGCAGCAGGCAGCTGACGCCCTGACCAGCAGGTTGGGTGTCCACGTGGACCCCGACCTGCTGGTGCTCGCGCTCACCCACCGTTCGTTCGCGTACGAGGCCGGCGGCCTCCCCACGAACGAGCGCCTGGAGTTCCTGGGCGACTCCGTGCTCGGCATCGTCGTCACGGACCGCCTCTACCACGCGCACCCCGACCTGCCCGAGGGCGAGCTCGCGAAGATGCGGGCCGCCTGCGTGTCGCAGCGGGCGCTCGCCGTGGTGGCCCGCGAGATCGGCCTGGGCCCGTGCATCCTGCTCGGCAAGGGCGAGCGCGCCACCGGCGGCAACGACAAGGACTCGATCCTGTGCGACGCCTTCGAGGCGATCCTCGGCGCCGTCTACCTCACGCACGGCATCGACACCGCGCGTGACGTGATCCTGCGGCTCGTGGGGCCCAGCCTCGCCGCCGCCGCCACGTCCGGCGTCGCTCTCGACTGGAAGACCTCGCTGCAGGAGGCCTGTGCGGAGCGCGGCCTCGGCAGCCCCGTCTACGAGGTCACGGGCGAGGGCCCCGACCACGCCCGCCTCTTCACCGCGACCGTGCTCATCGCCGGTGAGCCCAAGGGCTCCGGCACCGGCACCGCGAAGAAGCACGCCGAGCAGGACGCCGCCGCGGAGGCCTACGCCGCCGTGACCGCGGCCTGACGCGCCGCTCGCGGCCGCGAGAGCATCCCGGTGCCCGAGCTCCCCGAGGTCGAGACGGTCCGTCGCGGCCTCGCGTCCCTGGTGACGGGCGGGCGCATCGATTCCGTCGACATTCGCCGCGACTCGTGCGTGCGCCTGCTGCCGGGCGGCCCCGCGGAGTTCGCCGCCGAGGTCACCGGCCTCTCGCTGTCGCGTCTCGTGAGGCGCGGCAAGTTCCTCTGGGCGGAGCTCGCCCCTGCGCCGGGGGACGATGCCCCCCTCCTCGCGCTCTCGGCTCACCTGGGCATGTCGGGCCAGTTCCGCGTCCACGTCGACGCGCCCGAGCCGCACCGGCACTGCCGCGCGCGCCTCACCCTGTCCGAGCCCGCGCTCACCCTCGACTTCCTCGACCAGCGCACGTTCGGGTACCTGCACGTCGAGCCGCTCGTGCCCACGCGCGACGGCGGTCCCGGCGGGGAGGGCACCCCGCTCGCGCTGCTGCCGGCCTCGGTCGCCCACATCGGCAGGGACGCCCTCGATCCCGCGTTGGACGAGGCCGCGGCGGTGAGGGCGCTCCGGCGCGGGACGCGCGGCATCAAGCAGGTGCTGCTCGACCAGACCGTGGTGAGCGGCATCGGCAACATCTATGCGGACGAGGCGCTCTGGCGCGCACGCGTCCACCCGGAGCGTCCCGCCCGGGCCCTCAGCGCATCGTCCGCGCGCGCGCTGCTGGACGCGACGCGCGACGTGATGGGCCGCGCGCTCGACCAGGGCGGCACGTCATTCGACGCGCTGTACGTCAACGTGAACGGCGAGTCCGGCTACTTCTCCCGCTCCCTCGAGGCGTACGGCCGCGCGGGGGAGCCGTGCGCGCGCTGCGGCGCGCCCCTCTCGCGGGCCAGCGTGGGAGGGCGATCCACACACTGGTGCGCGCGCTGTCAGCGACGCTGGGCGCCGCGCGCGTCCTCCCCGGCGCGCTGACGCGGTGCGGGTCGCGCCGCCCGCGCGTCCCGCGGGTCCCGGGTCCTGGGACCGCGGTAGCATCACCCTTATGTCTGACATCACCGTGCTGGTCCTCGACGACCACGAGGTCGTCCGCCGTGGCATCTGCGACATCCTCGAGCGCGCGGACGGCATCGCCGTCGTCGCGGAGGCCTCGACGGTCGCGCAGGCCGTGCGTCGCGCGGAGGCGGTGCGGCCCCAGGTGATCCTGTCGGACCTGCGCCTGCCGGACGGCACCGGCCTCGACGTGATCAACCACGTGCGCGGCAAGCTGCCCGACACGCGCGTGGTGGTGCTCACCAGCTACGACGACGACGAGGCCCGCGCGGCCGCCCGCAACGCCGGCGCGGACGTGTTCCTCGCCAAGACGGCCGGCTCGACCGAGGTGCTCCAGGCCGTGCGCGACGCCGCATCCGGCCGCGAGCACGGCCAGCACATCTCGGTCCACGAGGACGACGTCATCGCGCGCCTCACCCCCATGGAGCGCCGCGTGCTCGACCACGTGGGCGCCGGGCTCGCGAACCGCGAGATCGCGGAGAAGCTGGGCATCGCGGAGAAGACGGTGAAGAACCACGTCACCAGCGTGCTCGCGAAGATGGGTCTCCAGCGCCGCACCCAGGTGGTCGCGTGGGCGACCGCCAAGCGCGCCCACAGCTTCCGCGGCTGAGCGGCTGGCTCGCGCGCGACCAGGTTCCACACGGGATCTGCAAGTGCGGCACTTCTACCCGCGGTTTGCAGCGCGAGTGGCACGGCGGGAGCGGTCCCAGCGCGGTCGTCGTGTGGGGACTGGTCGGGGACGGAGCGAGCCGGAGGTTAGCCCGCCGCCTCGACGTTCCACTCGGCGACGGTCCCGGGCCGGCTCGATCCGGGCCGTGACGGCGCGAGCGTGAAGGTGCCGTTGCGGCGCAGCGCCCGGTTGGCCAGGTTCGAGGTACCCGAGTGGCGGTTGGTGGCGCCGCCGGGGCCGATCCCATCGTCGACGACGGTGACGGCAAGCCGCCCGCCGGCGCCGGAGATCTCCATGTACACGCTCGTCGCCTGCGCGTGACGGGCGACGTTGGACAGCATCTCGCGCACCACCGCCACGAGGTCGTCGGACAACGACGGCTCCCCGCCGATCGCGTGCGACACCTCGCCCCAGTCGACCTGCGCGCGCGGGGCGAAACCCATCGAGTCGGTGGCCATCACCATCTCGCGCCGGATCCGCTCGGAGATGGGCTCGGCCGTGCGCTGCCCGGCGAGCGAGCTCATCACGCCACGCACCTCGTGCTGCGCGCGCTTGACGTGATCGAGGGTGCGCGTGAGGCGCGCGGCGAGGCGCGGCTCCACGTCGTGGGTGATCGCCTCGATCTGCATCGCGGTGGCGAACAGCTCCTGGGACACGAAGTCGTGGAGGTCGTCGGCGAGGCGCTGCCGTTCCTCGAGCAGCGTGGTCTTGCTCTTCACATGCGACAGCTCCGCGACGGACAGCGCCATCGCCGCCTGCGTCGCGAACCGCTGCGCGATCTCCAGATCCTCGGCGGTGAAGGACGCCATCCCGCGGTCGCGCCACAGCATGAGCAGTCCCACGGGACGGTGCTCGGCGCTGAGCGGCGCGTAGAGGGTGGGCCCGAAGCTGCGCACCACGTCGAGCACCGTGTTGCCCGGCGGCTCCGAGGAGATGACGCCCATGCCGGACTCGATGACCTCGATGGCGCGGCCCTCGGGCGGAAGCTCGAGACCCAGGAGCTCGCCCGACTGCGGGCCAGCCGTGATCTCCATGGTCCACGTGCCGTCGACGCCGGGCAGGACCAGCGCGACGTTGACGGCGCCGGCCAGGTCCTTCGCGGACGCGACGATGGTCTCGAACACCTCCTCGTCGCCCGGGTCCGCCAGCAGCGCCGTGGTGATGTCCTGCGACGCGGTGAGCCAGCGCTCGCGCGCCAGCGCCTTCTCGTACAGCTGCGCGTTGTCGATCGCCACGGATGCCGCGGCGGCGAGCACCTCGACGGCCGCCTCGTCCTCCGCCGTGAACTCGCCCGGCTTGCTCGCGAGGTACAGGTAGCCGAACACGCTGCCACGCACCTTGAGCGCGGTGCCGAGGAACGATCCCATGGGCGGGTGGTGCTTGGGCATGCCCTGGAACGCGGGGTGCTTGGTGAGGTTTGCGAGCACCAGGGTGCCCTCGTCGGGGATCTGCCCGAGCACGCCCACGGCGTTGGGTGCGCGCTTGATGTGCGCCCACACGCCCTCGGCCATCCCCTTGTAGTGGAAGTCGACGCTGATGCCCTCGTCGTCGAGCACGTTGATCGCGGCGTATTTCGCGCCGGTCTGCTCGATGAGCGCCGTGAGGAAGCGGTCCAACGTGTGCGCGAGGTCCAGCTCGAGGTTGAGCGAGACGATCGCGTCCGTCATGGCGTCGGACAAGCGCGCCTCCTTCCGGGGTTCAGTCATCGAGGCTCACCACCGCATCCGCCAGGTCGAGGAGGGTCAGATCGTGGGTGACGAGGACAACCGTACGGCCCTCCGCCCGCATCCGTGACACCAGGGCGCGGAGCGCGTCCGCCCCCGCGTCGTCCAGGTGCTCCGCCGGCTCGTCGATCAGTATCACCGGGGCGGGAGCCAGGCCGGCGCGGGCGAGCAGCAGGCGGCGCCGCTCGCCGCCCGAGACGGAGCGCCCGCCGGTCCCCAGCTCGGTATGCAGGCCTGCGGGCAGCCCTCGCACCCAGGCGTCGAGGCCGACCACGCCGAGCGCGTCCCACGCCTGCTCCTCGGTGACGTCGCCGCGCGCGACGCGGAGGTTCTCGAGGACGGTGGTGCCGAACACGTGCGCGTCCTCAGCCGTCATCGCGACCGTGGTGCCCGTGTGGGCCGGCGAGGCGGGCACGCCGTCGACCGTCACCGCGCCCGACGCCGGCGGCAGGGCGCCCGCGACGGTGGTGAGCAGCGTGGTCTTGCCCACGCCGGACCGGCCGACCACGGCGAGCACGTGACCAGGTCCCACAGCGGCCGTGACGGGCCGCGTGGGCTCCATCCCGGGCCACGCGACGCTGAGCGCGTCGAGCGCAAGGGACGATGCGGCGGGCACCTTGCGCACGGCCGGCGCCGGGTCGGCGGCCTCCCGGTCCGCGAGCTCGGCGAGGCGGCGCGCCGCGGCGGCGGACCGGAAGTACTGCATCACGGCGGCCGGGACGGCGCCGACGGCCTCGAACGCGGCGAGCGGCAGCAGCGCCACCACGGCGGCGCCGGGGCCGTCGAGGTCCCCGTTCCGCACCGCGAGCACGCCCAGCGCCACCAGCGCCACCAGCGCCACGCCCGAGAAGAGCGCCTGGAAGCCGGCCGCCCACGCGGCAGGGCGGGCGGCGAGCTCGTGCGCCTGCTCGGCATCGCGATCCGCGGTCCGCAGGGCGGCCGCCGCCTCTGCGCCCGTGCCCCACACGCGATGCTCGGTCGCGCCGTCCATCGCGGACAGCGACGCCGCCGTCACCTCGACGTGGGCGCGCGAGCCGGCATCGGCCGCGATGCGCGCGGACCGTGCGGTGAGGAGCGCGGGCACGACACCGGCCAGGATGAGGCACGCCGCCAGCGCGATCCCGGCGATCGGCAGGAGGGCGGCGACGATCGCGATCGAGATCGCGGACACGGTCGCCGCGACGCCGAGCGGCACGATCGCGCGCACCACCGCGTCGCCGATCGCGTCGAGGTCTGCTCCCATGCGGGCGACGATGTCGCCGCGCCGCAGCCCGAGGACGGTGCGCGCGCCCGAGCTCGCCAGCCGGTCGTAGGCCCGCTCGCGCAGGGTCACCACGCCGCGCAGCGCCGCGTCGTGCGACGCGAGCCGTTCGAGGTAGCGGAACAGCCCGCGCGAGACGCCGAAGAACCGCACGATGGTCGCGGCGAGCGCGACGTCCGCGGGGGAGGGCATCTGCGCGGCCTTCGCGATGAGCCACGCGGCGACCGCGGACAGCCCCACGGCGGACCCGAGCGCCATCGTGCCGGCGAGCACGGCCCGCACGATCGCCCAGCGGCTCACGCCCGTGTCGCGGATCGCCTCGCGCAGCAGCGCCGGGTCGGACCGGCGGCGCCCGCTCACGAGGCCACCTCGAGGCGCGTCGCGGTGACCTCGACCACGGCGTCGGCTGCGGCGAGCACCTCGTCCTCGTGGGTGGCGACCACCACGGTGGCGCCGGCGTCGGCGAGCGCGCGCATCCCTGCGATCACCTCGGCGCGGGACGCGCGGTCGAGGTGCGAGGTCGGCTCGTCGAGCAGCACCACGGGGCGGCCGGACTCGAACGCGCGCGCCAGCGCGCGTCGCTGACGCTGCCCGAGAGACAGCGTGCGCCCCTCGGGCCCGAGGTCCGGACGCTGAGGCACCCACGCGACCTGGGCGAGCCAGGAGGACTCCTCCGCCGTGGCATCGTCCCGCTGCACGGTGACGTCGCCCACGGCGACGGTGCCCGCGTCGGGCGCGAGCAGCCCGGTGAGGGCGAGCAGCGCGGTGGACTTGCCCTCGCCGTTGGGGCCGCGCAGCGCCGTGATCGCGCCGGGCGCGGCGGTGAAGGTGAGCGCGCCGGGTGCGAGACGGGTGCCGTCGGGGGTCGCGACGGCGAGAGCCTCGACGGTGAGGACGCGGCCGCGCGCGTCCGGCGCGGGGCCCAGCGACGCGCGCGAACGGGCCCGGTCCTCCTCATCCAGCAGCGAGAACGCAGCGTCCGCCGCGGCGAGGCCGTCCGCCGAGGCGTGGAAGTGGGTGCCGACGTTGCGGATCGGCAGGTACACCTCGGGCGCGAGCACCAGCACCGCGAGCGCGGTCTCGATGCCGATGTTCCCGTCGATGAGGCGGAAGCCCATGGTGACGGCGACGATCGCGACCGCGAGCGTGGTGAGCAGCTCGAGCACCATGCCCGACAGGAACGCGACGCGCAGGGAGCCCATGGTGGCGCGACGCTGCGCGTCGCCGAGCTCGCGCACGCGCGCGGCGGGACCGCGCTCGCGGCCCAGCGCCTTGAGGGTCGGCAGTCCCTCGATGAGGTCCAGCGTGCGGGCTCCCAGCCGCTGTATCGCCGCGAGGTGCGCCGCGGAGCGCTCCTGCGTGACCAGCCCGACGAGGACCATGAACACCGGCACGAGCGGCAGCGTCGCGACCACGATCACCGCGGACAGCCAGTCCAGCCCGAGCACCACCACGATCATCACGGGCGTCACGGTGACCGCGAGGGCGAGCTGGGGCAGGTAGCGCACGAAGTAGGGGAGCAGGTCGTCGAGGCCGCGCGTCACGAGCGTCGCGACCTCTGCGGTGCGGCCGCCGGCGGACCAGCGCGGGCCGCGGGTGGCGACGTGCTCGACCACCATCTCGCGCAGCTGGGAGATCACCTGGACGCCCGCGCGGTGCGCGAGCCGCTCCTGGAGCCAGGCGACGCCGGCGCGGGCGGCGACCACGGCGCCCAGGATGGCGAGGCCGGTCGCGAGGGTGCGGGCGCCTTCCGGGACGATGAGGCCCCACCAGTGCAGGCCGTCGTCGGCGAGCGGGACGGGGGACAGGATCGGCGCGAGGAGCCGGGCGATGACGAGGGCCTGCACCAGGATGAGCAGGGCCGTGACAAAGCCCAGGCCCGCCGTCACGAGGATGTGGCGGCGGGCCGGGCCGATCCGGCGGACGAGCCGCGGATCGAGGGGCTTCATCTAGGCGTTCGTCTTCCTCTTGGGGAAGAAGGTCAGCTCGCTGTGCTCGGGGATGTGCTCCATCGACAGGCGCTTGCGGAACACCCAGTAGGTCCACGCCTGGTAGAGCAGCACGATCGGCGTCATCACGACCGCCACCCAGGTCATCACCGTGAGCGTGTAGTCCGTCGAGGAGGCGTTGTCGACCGTGAGGGAGTTGGCCGGGTCGATCGCGGGCATCACGTTCGGGTACATCGAGCCGAAGATCAGCACCACCGCGCCGACGATCGCGACGGCGTTGGCGACGAACGCGAACCCGAAGCGGCCCTTGACGGTCGCGAGCCACGCGCCCACGAGCGCGACGGCGGCGAGCACCACGGCGCCCCAGGTCCAGGTGTTGCGCGAGTAGGCGAGCTGCGCCCACACGGCCCACACGCCGGCGACCACGATCGCCGCGACGGACGCCTTGCGGGCGAACGCCTCGGCGCGCTCGCGGATCTCGCCGTCGGTCTTGAGCGACAGGAAGATCGCGCCGTGCGACAGGAAGATCGCGAGGGTCACCAGGCCGCCCAGCAGGGCGAACGGGCTGAGCAGGTCGAAGAAGTTCCCCACGTACTGGTGGTCGGCGTCGAGGTTGACGCCGCGCACCAGGTTCGCGAATGCGACGCCCCACAGGATCGACGGCACCCAGGCGGAGCCGATGATCACGTAGTCCCAGCGCGTGCGCCAGGTCTGGTCGTTGATCTTGCCGCGGTACTCGATCGCGACCGCGCGGACGATCAGCGCGACCAGGATGAGCAGCAGCGGCAGGTAGAAGCCGGAGAACATGGTGGCGTACCACTCGGGGAACGCCGCGAACGTGGCGCCGCCGGCGGTCAGCAGCCACACCTCGTTGCCGTCCCACACGGGGCCGATCGTGTTGAGCACCACGCGACGGCCCTTGTTGGAGCGGCCGATGATGGGCATGAGCATGCCGACGCCGAAGTCGAAGCCCTCGAGCACCAGGTAGCCGGTCCACAGGACCGCGATGAGGATGAACCAGAAATCTGCGAGTTCCATGAGCGGGGACTCCTTAGTACGCGAAGGACAGCGGGGACTGGTCGTCGTCCTTGCGGACCACGGGCTCCTCGACCACGGGCGCGCCCTCGACGGCGTAGCGCTGCATGAGGCGGAACCAGAAGACGGCGAGCGTCGCGTAGACGAGCGTGAACGTGATCATGGAGGTGAGCACCTCGCCCGCGCTCACCGAGGTCGAGTAACCGAACAGGGTCATGAGCATCACCTGGTCGGAGCCCGTCGGGTTGGGCGCCACCACGAACGGCTGACGGCCCATCTCGGTGAAGATCCACCCGAAGCTGGCGGCGAGGAACGGCATGGGCAGCGACACGAGCGCCAGGGTCTTCATCCAGCCCTGGGTCACCACGCCCTTCTTGCGCGTGAACCACAGGATGGCGAGCGCGAGGGCGGCGGAGAACGCGGCGAGCCCGATCATCAGGCGGAAGGTCCAGTACGTGACCGCGAGGTTGGGGCGGTACTCGATCTCCTCGCCGTCGGGCGTGGTCGCACCGTAGCGCTCGGCGTACTGCTCCTGGAGGTCGTCGAGGCCGGTGACCTCCGCGTTCCAGTCGCCGGTGGCGAGGTACGAGGTGAGGCCGGGGATCTCGAGGATGTGCTTGACCGAGGACGGGTCGTCGCCCGCGAGGTTGCCGATCGCGAGCAGCGAGAACGGAGCCGGCTGCTCGGTGTCGACCAGGCCCTCCGCCGCGGCCATCTTGATGGGCTGCTGCTTGAACATGAGCTTCGCCTGGATGTCGCCGGTGATGATCACCGCGACGCCCGCGAGCAGCATGACGACGGCCCCGAACCGTGCCGCGGTGCGGTACATCGAGAGGTCCTGGTGCGCGGCGTCCTCGCGGTGGCGGCGGACCATCCAGTACACGGCGATGCCCGCGACGAACGTGCCGGCCACCAGGAACGCTGTCGCGATGACGTGCGGGAACGCGACCAGCGTCGTGTTGTTGGTGAGGACGGCCCCGATGTCGTTCATCTCGGCGCGGCCGGTCTCCGGGTTGTACTCGGCACCCACGGGGTGCTGCATCCACGAGTTCGCGGCGATGATGAAGTAGGCGGACAGCAGCGAGCCGATCGAGAACGCCCACACGGTCGCCAGGTGGACCTTCTTGGGCAGGCGGTCCCACCCGAAGATCCACAGACCCAGGAACGTCGACTCGAGGAAGAAGGCGAGCAGCGCCTCCATCGCGAGCGGGGCGCCGAACACGTCGCCCACGAACCGCGAGTACTCGGACCAGTTCATGCCGAACTGGAACTCCTGCACGATGCCGGTGGCGACGCCGAGCGCGAAGTTGATGAGCAGCAGCTTCCCGTAGAACTTGGTGAGGCGCAGCCACTTCTCGTTGCCGGTGCGCACCCAGGCGGTCTGCATGATCGCGACCAGCATCGACAGGCCGATCGTGAGGGGGACGAGCACGAAGTGGTAGACGGTGGTGATACCGAACTGCCAGCGCGCAAGCTCAAGCGCTTCCATGGGACGGGGACCTCCTAGGTTGTTAGGTGAAAAACTAGTCGTGAGCGTCTTTCCGCGCATCAGGACCTTGGTCCCGCCGGGCGCTTCGATGGCCCGCGGACCAGCGACGTCGATCACGCGTAGGCGGGAACCCCCTCCGGCGACACGGACCGCGGTTTCCCGCTTTCCCTGGCGCCTGTGACACAATGGCCCGTAGGTCAGGCGCCCAGCCACACCGGGTGCCCACCGCGCGACAGACGCAGCGAGGACGTAGCTGCCAGTCCCGCCAGATCCCGCTGGTCTACAGGCCGCAGGCGGAGAAAACGGGGATGGGCGCTCGAGATCGCCGCTGTCCGCCGCGACCAGCAGACTTCCGTGGCCACGGATCGTGAGCCGCGAACGACGATGAGGTCGGGACCCCGTGTGGGGGGTCCCGATTCGAGGTACCCGCGTTGAGCGAGGAAAGCACCACCGCACCCGAGAGCACCGTCTCCGCCCCGATCTTCCAGGCGCCCGAGCCCACCCGCTCGCGCCGCGCCTCGGCTCCCGCCGGTCCGCCGGCGGCCGCGGCACCGCCCGCCGTGTCGGCGCCGCCCGCGTCGCCCTTCGCCGCGCCGGCCGCACCCGCCCCTGCGGAGGAGCGTCCCGCGGACGAGGCCCCCAAGCGCAAGCGCTCGAGCGGCAAGAGCGGCGGCGCCAAGAAGAAGGCGAAGCCCGCCGAGGAGGCGCCCGCCGAGGCCGCCGAGTCGACCGAAGGTTCCGGAGCCGAGGAGGCGCCCGCCAAGCCGCGGCGCCGCCGCGCGACCTCCGGCGGCGGGCCCGCGCAGGCCAGCGAGCCCGTGACCGACGAGCCGGCGGACGGCGCCGAGCCCGCCGACGAGGGCGACGCCGCGGACGGCGACTCCGACGACGCGGAGGGCACCGGCCCCCGTCGTCGCCGCCGCCGTGGCGGCCGTGGCCGCGGCAAGAAGAAGCCGTCCGATGGTGCCGACGGCGCCGAGGACCAGGACGAGGCGACGGATGCGTCCGAGGACGCCTCCTCGGATGACGCCGACGCGTCCGCCGAGGGCGACGACTCGTCCGAGGACGGCGAGGGCGAGGGCGGCACCCGTCGCCGACGCCGCCGTTCGCGCGGCTCGCGCTCGGGCGGTGGCTCGACCCCCGCATCGTCCCCCGGCGACGACCAGCTCCAGGGCTCCACGCGTCTCCAGGCGAAGCGCCAGCGTCGCCGCGACTCGCGCGACGGCCAGCGCCGTCGCCCCGTGATCTCCGAGGCGGAGTTCCTCGCGCGCCGCGAGTCCGTCAAGCGCTCCATGGTGGTGCGTGAGAAGGACCACCGCGTCCAGATCGCCGTGCTCGAGGACGACGTCCTGGTCGAGCACTACGTCTCCCACCAGGTGCAGCAGTCCATGGCCGGCAACGTGTACCTGGGCCGGATCCAGAACGTCCTGCCCGGCATGGAGGCCGCGTTCGTCGACATCGGCCGCGGCCGCAACGCCGTCCTGTACGCCGGCGAGGTCAACTGGGACGCCGCCGGCCTCGAGGGCAAGGCGAAGCGCATCGAGCTCGCGCTCAAGCCCGGCGACACGGTCATGGTGCAGGTCACCAAGGACCCGATCGGCCACAAGGGTGCGCGCGTCACGTCGCAGATCTCGCTCGCGGGCCGCTTCCTGGTCTACGTGCCCGGCGGCGGCGTCACCGGCATCAGCCGCAAGCTCCCCGACACCGAGCGCAACCGCCTCAAGAAGCTCCTGCGCGAGGTCATCCCGTCCGACGCCGGAGTGATCGTGCGCACGGCCGCGGAGGGCGCCTCGGAGGAGGAGCTGCGCGCCGACGTCGAGCGCCTCAAGCGCCAGTGGCAGACCATCCTCGACGAGTCGAAGCCCGGCACCAAGGCGCCGAAGCTGCTGCGCGGCGAGCCCGACATGGCCATCCGCGTGGTGCGCGACATCTTCAACGAGGACTTCGACTCGCTCACCATCCAGGGCGACGACACGTGGAACTCGCTGTCCATGTACGTGGGCCAGGTCGCTCCGGACCTCATGCCGCGCCTGCACAAGTTCACCGGCGACCGCGACGTGTTCGCGGAGTCGCGCATCGACGAGCAGCTCGCGAAGGGCATGGACCGCAAGGTCTGGCTGCCGTCGGGCGGCTCGCTGGTCATCGACCGCACCGAGGCGATGACGGTCATCGACGTCAACACGGGCAAGTTCGTCGGCAAGGGCGGCACGCTCGAGGAGACGATGACGCTCAACAACCTCGAGGCCGCGGAGGAGATCGTCCGTCAGCTGCGCCTGCGCGACATCGGCGGCATCATCGTCATCGACTTCGTCGACATGCTGCTCGAGGCCAACCGCGACCGCGTGCTGCGTCGCCTCATCGAGTGCCTGGGCCGTGACCGCACCAAGCACCAGGTGGCCGAGGTCACCTCGCTGGGCCTGGTGCAGATGACGCGCAAGCGCGTGGGCCAGGGCCTGGTCGAGGCGTTCTCCGAGACCTGCGAGCACTGCAAGGGCCGCGGCTTCCTGGTGCACGGCGAGCCCGTGGCGGAGGCGAGCGAGAAGCAGCCCGAGACGCGCCGTTCGCGCGGCTCGCGCGGTGGTCAGCAGAACCAGCAGCCGCAGCAGAAGCAGCAGGGCGGGCAGCAGTCCGGCCAGCCTCAGCAGAAGCCGCAGGCGCAGGACAAGCCCCAGCCGGAGAAGGACGCGCACGCGCACGCACCGTCGCAGGGCGAGACCCACGCCCTCGACGACCGCGAGGAGGCGCGCGCCGCCGTCAAGGCGACGCTCGCGTCGATCGCGGCGGCCGCCGAGAAGGCGCACCACCACGAGGACCACGACGACGTCGTGACCGACGCGGGCGACGCCGAGAAGCACATCGAGGTCCCGATCGTGCTGCCCGAGCCCGGGGACGATGCGCCGGCCGCCGAGACCGCCGACGTCACCGAGGCCACGGAGGAGTCCGAAGAGCGGTGACCGTTCCCGACGGCTGGATCGTGATCGAGGCGCGCCACACGGCGCGCCTCGACGCGTCTCGCGACCAGCTGCTCGCTGCGGAGCTCGACCTCGCGTTCCAGGGCGAGGCGACCGGGGTCGACTTCACCGACGTGATCGAGTCCGCGCCTGGGGTCCCGCACACGTGGTCGCAGGTCGCGCGGTCCGGCCCGTTCCGTCAGCGCTTCGCGAGCACGCTCGAGTCCGCGGACCCCGTGGTGACGCGATCGGTGAGCAGCGACTACCTCGTGCAGACCGTGACCACGGCGGTCGACGACGCGCCGGGCGCCGACGGCAGGATCGAGGTCGCATGGACGGTGCGCACCGAGCTCACCGCACAGGACGGGCTGAGCCGGTGGATCCAGCGTGTCTCGCGGGCGCGCACGCAGCGCGCGCTTCAGCGGGCCTTCGATCGCACCATGACCCGCTGGGCCGCCGCCGTCGAGGCGCGCGCGGCGGGCGAGCGCGCCTGACCCCGCCGCCGCATCGTCCCCCTGCCAGGGGACCCCGCACCTAGGACACCTGCGACGGGATCCGTCCCGACACGCGGGGTAGAATCGTCCAGGTACCCCGATCCCTCGGGGTGTCGAGGCGAGATCCGTCCGGAGTGTCGGACGGGCCATCCCGACAGCGGCCGCGGGCGACACGCCCGGTTTGACCCCGGGCGGGTCGAGCGGGTACATTTGTACGTCGGCGCGCCAAGCGCTGAGGCCCTGCCTGCGCCCTCATCGGGAGCGGCTGCGGCAGGAATCTGACCCCCTCGCGGGGTACAACAACGAGTTTCACGAGGAAAAATCATGGTGTACGCGATTGTGAAGGCCGGTGGCCGCCAGGAGAAGGTCTCCGTTGGCGACATCGTCGTGGTCGACCGTCTGAAGGCAGACGCCGGTTCGACCGTCGAGCTCGCCCCGGTGCTGCTCGTCGACGGTGACAAGGTCACCTCCGACGCGAAGGCGCTCTCCAAGGTGAAGGTGACCGCCGAGGTCGTGCGCGACGAGCGCGGCCCGAAGATCACCATCCTCAAGTACAAGAACAAGACTGGTTACAAGAAGCGCATCGGTCACCGTCAGGACCTGACGCGCCTCAAGGTCACCGGCATCAAGTAAGCGAGGAGACACTCATGGCACACAAGAAGGGCGCGAGCTCCTCGCGCAACGGTCGCGACTCGAACCCCCAGTACCTGGGCGTGAAGCGCTTCGGCGGCGAGGTCGTCAACGCGGGCGAGATCATCGTCCGCCAGCGTGGCACCCACTTCCACCCCGGCAACAACGTCGGCCGTGGCAAGGACGACACCCTGTTCGCGCTGGCCGCCGGTTCGGTCCAGTTCGGTCAGCGTCGTGGCCGTCGCGTGATCGACATCGTCGAGGCGTAAGCACTCGCACACAAGCTTTTCCAGTCAGGGGCGGCGCCGCAAGGCGACGCCCCTGACTCATCTCTAGGCTGGGGACGATGCGGGGGAGACTCCCGCGCGCATCGTCCGTCCCGGCCGCCACCAGGAGGCACCCATGGCATCGTTCGTCGACCGCGTGACCCTGCACGTCACGGCGGGCAACGGTGGCCACGGCGTCGCCTCCGTGCACCGCGAGAAGTTCAAGCCACTCGGCGGCCCCGACGGCGGCAACGGCGGCCGTGGCGGCTCCGTGATCCTCGTGGTCGACCCACAGGTCACCACGCTGCTCGACTACCACCACGCGCCGCACCGCACCGCGGAGAACGGCAAGCAGGGCGCGGGCGACATGCGCCACGGCGCGAACGCCGCCGACCTCCGCCTCGGCGTGCCGAACGGCACCATCGTGAAGACGCGCGAGGGCGAGTTCCTCGCCGACCTGGTGGGCGAGGGTGCCGAGTACGTGATCGCGCAGGGGGGCCGCGGCGGCCTGGGCAACGCGGCCCTCGCGACCCAGAAGCGCAAGGCCCCGGGCTTCGCGCTGCTCGGCGAGCCCGGCGGCGAGGCCTCCGTGATCCTCGAGCTCAAGTCCATCGCGGACGTCGCGCTTGTCGGCTTCCCGTCCGCGGGCAAGTCGTCGATCATCGCGGCGATGAGCCGCGTGCGCCCCAAGATCGCCGACTACCCCTTCACCACGCTCGTCCCGAACCTGGGCGTGGTCGAGGCGGGCGGCACCAAGTTCACCATCGCGGACGTCCCCGGGCTCATCGAGGGCGCCTCCGAGGGCAGGGGCCTGGGCCACGACTTCCTGCGCCACATCGAGCGCTGCTCGGTGATCGCGCACGTGCTCGATACGGCGACCCTCGAGACCGACCGCGACCCGCTGCGCGACCTCGACATCATCGCCAACGAGCTGCGCGCGTACTCGGGCGACGAGGCGATCAGCGGCGTGCCGCTCGCCGAGCGCCCCCAGATCGTCATCCTCAACAAGATCGACGTGCCGGACGGCCGCGACCTCGCCGAGATCGTGCGCCCCGAGCTCGAGGAGCGGGGCATGCCGATCTTCGAGGTGAGCGCCGTCAGCCACGAGGGCCTGCGCGAGCTCGGCTTCGCGCTCGCCGCCATGGTGGACGCGGAGCGGGCCAAGGTGCCGGAGCTCGAGAAGGCGCCCGTGGTCATCCGGCCCAAGGCCGTCGACGACTCGGGCTTCACCGTCACCCACGTGCGCGACGGCGCCGAGGACTACTACCAGGTGCGCGGAGCCAAGGTCGAGCGCTGGGTCAAGCAGACCAACTTCGCCAACGACGAGGCAGTCGGCTATCTCGCCGACCGGCTTGCGAAGGCCGGCGTCGAGGAGGCGCTGTTCAAGGCCGGTGCGACGCCCGGCTGCGAGGTCGTGATCGGCCCGCGTCAGGGCGGCATCATGTTCGACTGGGAGCCCACCATGATGGCCGGCGCCGAGCTCCTGGGCCAGCGCGGCTCGGACCTGCGCATCGAGCAGCACGAGCGTCATCACCGCGCCACGCGCGCCGAGAAGCGCGAGCAGTTCAAGGAGCGCATGGACGCCCGCGCGGAGGCTCGCAAGGAGCTGTGGACCGAGCGCGACGCCGGGCACTGGACCGATCCCTCCCAGGACGACGAGTAGCCTTCACCCAGGTATCCATCCCCGGGGAGGTCACACGTGAGCGAGGCGCGCACGGCGGTGTCGCAGGCACGGCGCATCGTCGTCAAGGTCGGGTCGTCGTCGCTCACCGGCCCCGGCGGCCAGCTCGACGAGGCGCGGCTGGGCGCGCTGGTCGACGTGCTCGGCTCCGCGCGCACCGACGGTCGCGAGGTGCTCCTCGTGACGTCGGGCTCGATCGCCGCGGGCATCGGGCCGCTCGGCCTGGAGTCCCGCCCCACCAACCTCGAGCTGCAGCAGGCCGCCGCCTCGGTGGGCCAGGGCAAGCTCATCCACGCCTACACGGTCGCGTTCGCGCGCTACGGGCTCACCGTGGGCCAGGTGCTGCTCACGGCCGACGACATGGTCCGCCGCGCCCACTACGGCAACGCGCGCCGGGCGCTCGAGTCGCTGCTGACGCTCGGCGTGGTGCCCATCATCAACGAGAACGACACCGTCGCGACCGACGAGATCCGGTTCGGCGACAACGACCGCCTCGCGGCGCTGGTGGCGACCGCGGTGCGCGCCGACGCGCTCGTGCTGCTCACCGACGTCGACGCGCTCTACACCGCCGCCCCCGACACCCCGGGAGCGCGGCGCATCTCGGAGGTGGCGTCGCCGGAGGACCTCCACGGCATCGACATCTCTCGCCGCGGCTCCGCCGTGGGCACGGGAGGCATGATCACCAAGATCGAGGCGGCGTCGCTCGCGACCAACAGCGGCGTGCGGGTGGTCCTGGCGGCGGCGGACGATGCGGCGCGCGCCGTGGCGGGGGAGGACGTGGGCACGCTGTTCGTCCCCACGGGCAAGCCCGAGACCACGCGCCTGCAGTGGCTGGCCGACGCGGCGAGGACCCGCGGCGGGATCGTCCTCGACGACGGCGCGGTGCGGGCGCTTCGCGGCCGTCAGGCGTCGCTGCTCGCGGCGGGTGTGGTCGAGATCCGCGGCGACTTCGAGGCGGGGGAGCCCGTCGACCTGGTGGGTCGTGACGGCGCGCTGGTCGCGCGCGGTTTCGCGGGCTTCTCCTCGGAGGAGGCCGACCGCATGAAGGGGCTGTCGACGGAGGCGCTCGGCGAGGTGCTGGGCGAGGCGTACGCGCGCGAGCTCATCCACATCGACCACCTCGTGGTGCTGTAGCCAGTTCGCCCCGCACGGTCCGGCGCGCGACACGCGGGGCCGAACCCGCGCATCGTCCCCGGGCGGCGGCGCGTCGCAGCCCGGACCGTGCGCAGCGAACCGGGACGCGGGGAAGGTGCCAGCTCGCCCTGGGCAGGCACCCGCGAGGCTCCTAGACTCGAGTGTCATGACCGAGACCGCGATCCCCACCGACATCGAGCAGGCCGTCCTCGAGGCGTGCCGCCGCGCCAAGCTCGCCTCGCGCGCGCTCGCGACCGCCACCGCCACCGTGAAGAACGACGCGCTCCACGCGATGGCCGACGCGCTGGTCGCGCAGGGCGCGCGCATCGTCGAGGCCAACGCGAAGGACCTCGAGCGCGGCCGCGCGAACGACATGAGCCCCGGGCTGCTCGACCGCCTCGCGCTCGACCAGGACCGGATCGAGAAGATCGCCGAGGCGCTGCGCTACGTCGCGACCCTCCCGGACCCCGTGGGCGAGGTCAAGCGCGGCTCCACGCTTCCCAACGGCATCCGTCTCATCCAGAAGGCGGTCCCGATGGGCGTCGTGGGCATGATCTACGAGGCACGTCCCAACGTCACCGTCGATGCCGCGGGCCTGTCGCTCAAGTCGGGCAACGCGGCGGTGCTGCGCGGCGGGTCCGCCGCGGCGAGCTCGAACGAGGTGATCGTCGCCGTGCTGCAGGACGCGCTCGAGTCCGTGGGCCTGCCCCGCGACGCGGTCCAGTCGATCGACGCGTACGGCCGCGAGGGCGCCCGTGTGCTCATGAACGCCCGTGGGCTGGTCGACGTGCTCGTGCCGCGCGGCGGCCGCGACCTCATCCAGACCGTGGTGCGCGAGTCCACCGTGCCCGCGATCGAGACCGGCGAGGGCAACTGCCACGTCTACCTCGACGCGTCGGCGCCGCTCGACCGCTCGGTGGACATCGTGCTCAACTCCAAGACGCACCGCGTGGGCGTGTGCAACGCCGCGGAGACCCTGCTGGTCCACAAGGACGCGGCCGACAACCTCCCGGTGATCCTCGAGCAGCTGCATCAGGCGGGCGTCACCCTCCACGCGGACGATGCGGCGGCCGACCTCGCGCCGAACGACGTCCCCACCGTCCCCGCCACCGAGGAGGACTGGGCGACCGAGTACCTGTCCCTCGACCTCGCGGTCAAGGTCGTGGACAGCATCGACGAGGCCATCCAGCACATCGCGCGCTACAGCACCGGCCACACCGAGGCGATCGTCACCAACGACATCGACGCCGCCCAGCACTTCGTGGCCCACATCGACTCGGCGGCGGTCATGGTCAACGCCTCGACGCGCTTCACCGACGGCGGCGAGTTCGGGCTCGGCGCGGAGATCGGCATCTCCACGCAGAAGCTGCACGCGCGCGGCCCCATGGGCCTCGGCGAGCTCACCACCACCACCTGGGTCGCGTACGGCGAGGGCCACATCCGCGGCTGACCCGGCCGGCGCATCGTCCCTCGCCGCGAAGGTGCCATAATCGCGGGAGACAACAGGAGGAGTCCCCCCATGATCACCGAGGCCGTCGAGACCACGTCGCACGTCGTCAACGAGCTCCCCATCCCCGCCGCCGCGTTCGGGCTGCTCGCCTTCACGGGCCTGATGGCGCTGCTGTTCGTCACGTACGCGTTCCGGAGCGTCGGCACGCGCCACTGACGTGGGCAGCCTGGCCCGCGTAGGGGTGCTGGGAGGCACCTTCGACCCGATCCACCTCGGTCACCTCGCGGCGGCCTCGGAGGTCTGCGCGCGGCTGGGGCTCGACCAGGTGCTGCTGACCCCGGCGCACTCGCAGCCGTTCAAGCAGGGCATCGATACGGCGTCCCCCGAGCACAGGCTCGCGATGTGCGAGCTCGCGGCCGCGGAGGACGAGCGCTTCGGTGTGTCGCCCGTCGACATCGAGCGCGGGGGAGTGACCTTCACGGTCGACACCCTCACCGATCTGCGCGCGCAGCGACCCGACGCGGAGCTCTTCTTCATCACCGGCGCGGACGCCCTCGCGCGGCTCGACGAGTGGAAGGATGCGCACCGGCTCGCAGAACTGGCGACGTTCGTGGGAGTGACACGCCCCGGTCATTCGTTGGAGGAGTCGGAATGGCCACATATCCTGGTGGAGGCCCCCGCCCTGGCGATATCGTCGACCGACGTGCGACGCCGGACGAGGGTAGGACTCCCGATCCGGTACCTTGTACCCCGGTCCGTGGCCGACTACATCGCCGCGAACGGGCTCTACTACGGAGGACTTGATGACTGACCAGGGCAGGCCTTTGTCGCGCCGAGCGCGCCGCGAGGCCGAGGTCAGGCAGGCCGCCCCGGATGAGCCCACCACCCCGCTCCCGTCGCTCGTCGCCGGCCCTCCCACGCACCCGGACGGCACGCCGCTCACGCGCAAGGAGCGCCGCGAGCTCGAGCGCCGCGACAACCCGGTGGAGACGTGGACGCAGGAGGAGGAGCTCATCGCGACGGGCCAGCTGCCCGCGATGACCCCCGAGCTCCTCGACGCGCAGGAGATGGTCGCGCGCGCACGCGCCGAGCGCGCGGAGGCCGCGCAGGCGGCCGTACCGGTGGACGATGCGGTGGTCGAGGATCCCGCCCACGAGGCGCCGGTGGAGGCACCCGAGACGCCGGAGACGGCGCTCGCGGACGATGCGGCGGTCGTGGCGGTCGACGAGGCCGAGCCCGCCGAGGCCGAGCCTGAGGCGGGCGCCGAGCCCGACGTGGCGGTGGACGCGGCGCCCGAGGCGTACGACGACGAGCCGACCGAGGTCATCGCCGACGAGGTCGTCGAGGAGGTCGTCGAGGAGGCGGAGCCGACCACGGGCGCGATCGACGCGATCCCCGAGGAGTACCGCCACCTGTTCCCGCCCGGCTCGCTGCAGGCGCGGCGTCTCGAGGAGCGCGCGGCTCGCGGCGAGGCCGGCACGCCCGCCCCCGACGCTCCCTCCGCCCCCGTGGACCAGCAGCCGCAGCAGGCGGGTGACACGGATCCGGCCGCCGAGATCCGCCGGCTCACCGCCGAGGCGATGGCCGGGATCACCCGTGCGCAGCAGGCGCAGCGCGCCACGGCGGCTGTCGACGAGCCCGAGATCGCAGACGCGGCCATCGGCGAGGCCGACGACGAGCAGCCCGGCGACCACGCGGACTCCTCCGCCGAGCCCGCGGCCGACCCCGCCGAGGCGTCGGGGCTCACGCCCGTCGACCCCGCCGAGGCGTACGCACGCGCGGAGTCGTTCGAGGCGCCCGACGTCGATGACGTCACGCTCGTCGACGAGGTCGCGCTCGAGGAGACGGAGTACGCGCCTGCCGTCGCGGCCGAGTCCGCCGCGCACGGCCTGCCCCAGCGCGCCGGGACCGTGACCGAGACGGCGCCCGCGCCGACCGAGACGTCGACGGACACCACCCGGTCCGGCGACGCGCCGATCGTCCCCGCCGGGATGCGGCAGGTGGCGCCGGCGACGGCGTCGGCCCCGTCCGTGTGGGAGGCCCACCCGCTGGCGAGCGCGCAGCCGCGCGAGGTCGCCGACTACGTGCCGTCGGAGGACATCCCGATCCCCGACTTCACCAAGATCATGCACGGGTACGCGTCGACGTCGTCGTCGGCAGGCACCGCGCCCGCGGGCGAGGTGGGCGACGCCCCGACCGGGACGGACCTGCCGGACGTGCCCGCGAGCGAGTACCCGCGCCGGCCCCAGCCCGACGAGGCCCAGGAGGGTGCGCACCACTTCGCGTGGGCGCATCTCGCGGTGATCGGCGCCGTGGCCTTCCTGCTCGGCGTGCTGGTGTGGCACCTCACGGGGAACGCCTGATGAGCGCGACCGAGCGGGCCCTCGAGCTGGTGCGCGCGGCCGCGCGCGCGGCGGACGACAAGAAGGCGACGGACATCGTCGCGCTCGACGTGTCCGCGCACCTGCCGCTCGCCGACGCGTTCGTCATCGCGTCCGCGTCGAACGAGCGCCAGGTGGTCGCGATCGCCGAGGGCATCGAGGAGGAGCTCGCCGCGCTCGGCGCCAAGGCCGCGCGCCGCGAGGGCGTCCGCGAGGGTCGCTGGGCGCTGCTCGACTTCAACGACGTGATCGTCCACGTGATGCACGACGAGGAGCGCGGCTACTACGAGCTCGAGCGCCTGTGGAAGGACTGCCCGGTCATCGACCCGCAGCTCGACGCGTGACCCGGCTGTTCCTGGTCCGTCACGGCCAGACCGATTGGAACCGGGAAGGCCGCCTCCAGGGCTCGACCGACATCCCGCTCAACGCGACGGGCCGCGCGCAGGCTCACGCCGCGGCATCGTCCCTCGGGCCCGTCCTCGACGGCGACCCCGTCGTGGTGTCCTCCCCGCTCGATCGCGCCGCCGAGACGGCACGGATCATCGTGGGCGACCGCGTCGCGGCGGTCCACCAGGACGCCCGCCTGGTCGAGCGCCGCTACGGGCCGTGGGAGGGTCTGCTGGCGCACGAGCGGGCCGAGCGCTTCCCGGATGCCGATGCGGCGTGGCGCGCGGGTGAGGAGCCCGATTTCGACGGCTACGAGACGCACGCCGAGGTCGCGACGCGCATGAGCGCCGCGGCGGAGGAGTGGGTGGCGCGCGTGCCGGGCGATCTGATCGTGGTGGCGCACGGATCCTCCGGCCGGATGCTGCTGCTCGCCCTGCTGCGCCTGCCGTTCGAGGGACGCGTGATCGGGCACCTCCACAACGCCGCCTGGTCGCGCGTGGTGCCAGCCGCGGGCGGCGGCTGGTCGCTCGACGCGCACAACGTCGGCGCGCCCGCCCCGGGGAGGCGGCTGTGACGGTCCTGGTCCTCATGCGCCACGCGCGCACCGCCTACAACGCCGAGGGGCGCCTGCAGGGCTCCCTGGACGTCCCGCTCGGCGAGGAGGGGCGCCGCCAGGCGCGCGAGGCCGCGCGGGCCCTCACGGCCGAGTACGGCATCCCCGACCGGATCGTCTGCTCGCCGCTGCTGCGCGCCGCGGACACCGCGGCGGAGCTGTCCGCCGTGACCGGCGTGCCGGCCCGGCCGGACGCGCGGCTGACGCAGCGCTCGTACGGCGCATGGGAGGGGCTCACCACCGCCGAGGTGCGGGAGCGCTGGCCGCACGAGCTCGACCGGCGCGATCGCGGCCTCGACCCGCGGATCGAGGGATGGGGAGCGGCCGCCGACGTCGCCGCGCGGGTCTCCGAGGGTCTCGCCGAGGCCTGCGAGGGCGCCCGGCTGGTGGTGGCCGTCAGCCACGGGTCGGCGATCATGCTGGGCTCGCTCGCCCTGCTCGGTCTGGACGTCCACTCGACCGTGCTGGGCAAGCTCCCGCACGCGCACTGGAACGCCCTCGAGTCGACGGGTCGGCGCTGGTCGGTCGCGCGCTACGGACACTCGGCGGCATCGTCCCTGGCAGACCTCTCGCGAGATGCCGATTAACACCTCGATCCGAATCTGGGCTAGTATCTATCTCGCTCTCAGGAGCACGGAATCCGCAAGGATGACGGGGCTGTGGCGCAGCTGGTAGCGCACCTGCATGGCATGCAGGGGGTCAGGGGTTCGAGTCCCCTCAGCTCCACGAAGTGTTGAGACAGCACTTGATCGAAAGGCCGCCCTTCGGGGCGGCCTTTCGTGTTTCCCGGGCCGGTGGGCCCCCGCGGGTGTTATAGTTCATCTATAACAACTGCCGAGGAGGCGTGATGTCGACCGAGGACCGCGCCGTGAGCCGCGCCGTCGTAGCCGGGGTGGTCGCCCCCGTGCTCGTCTGCGTGGCGGCGATCGCGATCGAGCTCGCGGTCCTGGGCGACGTGCCGGATCCCGTCGCCACCCACTGGCGCGCCGACGGCCCCGATGGATTCTCCTCGCCGACGTTCGTGCCCGCGATGACGGCGCTGGTCGGCGGCGTGCTGCCCGTGGTCCTCGGCGCGTCCGGGCTTCGGTCCCTGCGCCGTGGCGAGCGGGGGTTCGTGCTGCGGCTCATGCCCGCGGTCGCGCTCGGCTTGGCGACGCTCATGGGCGTGCTCATGGCAGGCTCGCTGCTCATCCAGCGCGGTCTCGCGGACGCCGCCGACGCGCCATCGATCCTCCCGACCCTGCTGGCCGGGCTGGTCGCCGCCGTCGGTGCGGGCGCGCTGGGCTGGATGGTTCAGCCGCACCACGAGGAGCGACGGCCCGCCGCCGTGCTCGCGCGGCCGCTCAGCCGGGTGCCGGGGGAGCGGGCCGTGTGGCTCGGCCGCGCGGAGATGCGTCCCGCCGCCCTGGCCGCGGTCGTAGGCGGTGTGGCCGTCGCGGCCGTCGCCGCCATCGCCATGTGGGTCGCGGGCGATGCCGCCGTCGCGATCGTCGTGACGGGCGTCGCCGTGCTGTTGGCCGTGGTCGCCGCGTCCTTCAGCGTGTTCCACGTCCGCGTCGACGCGACGGGGCTCACGGTGCGGTCGGCCGCGCGGCTGATCCGCCTGCGCGTGCCGGCCAGCGACGTCGCGGCGGCCGCGGCCACGGAGGTCTCCGGCCTGGCGCAGTACGGCGGCTACGGCATCCGGCAGGTCCCCGGAGCGACCGCCGTGGTGCTGCGGTCGGGACCCGCGCTCGAGGTCACCCGACGCTCGGGGCGCCGCTTCGTCGTCACCCTCGACGACCCGGCCACCGCGGCAGCCGTGCTCGCCGCAGTGGCGGAGGACGCCCGTGCTGCTCAGGATTGACCCCGACTCGAGCGCCCCGCTCTACGACCAGATCGCGGGGTCGGTGCGCCGCGAGACGGCCGCGGGTCGACTGGTCCCCGGCGATCGCCTGCCGTCCGCGCGCGAGGTCGCCGCGGCGCTCGACGTCAATCTCCACACCGTGCTCAAGGCCTATCAGCTGCTCCGCGACGAGGGGCTGGTGGAGATGCGCCGCGGCCGCGGCGCGATCGTCTCCGCGCGGGCCGATGCGCTGGCCGAGCTACGCGCGGAGGCGGCGGCCCTCGCCGGCCGGGCGCGCGCGCTCGGGGTGGGCCCCGATGCGCTGGCGGCGCTCCTCAAGGCGGCGGACGACTCCTGACGGGGCCGGCCGCGCGGCGGCGTGTCAGCCGTCGAGCAATCCCAGATCCGCGAACGCCGCGGCCAGACCCGACCGTTCTGGGGACGCCGCAACGTGGTCGGCGAGCGCGAGCAGTGCGGGCGCCGAGCCCTCGATCGCCACGCTCACGCCCGCGTACTCGAGCATCTCGAGGTCGTTGGGTCCGTCGCCGAACGCGACCACCTGCTCGCGCGCGAGGCCCAGGCGCTCGACCACCGCGGCGATCCCCACCGCCTTGTGCACGTCGGCGAGGAACATCTCGCCGGCCCCCGGCCCGAGGTCGGGGATCGAGCTGGGGATCACGGCCACCTCCGGGCCGATCGTGCGCGCGATCTCGACCAGCGGCGCCTCCGCGTGGAAGCTGGTGATCTTGCCGAACGCGACGCCGGAGAGGTCCTCGGAGGGCCGCAGCGCCGACGTCACGGCCCGCCGTCCGCGCTCCTCCCCGTCCGAGCGTGCGTCGCGCCGCGGGAGGTAGGCGCTCATCGCATCGATGGTCGCGGGCCTCGCGTGCGTGGCGTCGGGCGCCTCGAGGAAGTACAGCGCGCCGTGCGCGTCGAGCGCCTCGATCGCCCTGGCGGCGAGCGCGGCGGGGAAGCGGGTGTCGACCAGCACCTCGTCGCCGAGCACCACGTAGGCGCCGGCGCCCGCGACGTAGCCGTCGAAGCCCGCGGCCGTGAGGTGGTCGGGCAGCAGGGACAACGGGCGCCCGGTGCACAGCAGCACCAGGTGACCCGCGCGGCGCGCCCGGCGCACGGCGTCGACGTGGGCGTCGGGAACGGCTCCGTGGTGTGCGTAGGTGCCGTCGACGTCGAGGAAGACGGCGCGGCGGGACGATGCTACGGCGGGGATGGTCACGCCGTCCAGCCTAGGTGGGTGGACGAGGCCCTCACGCGCGAGAGCGGGGACGCCTTCCGGCGCCCCCGCTCCCGCACTCTCGTGACTACGACGCGGCGAGCGTCGCCACGTCCTCGGGGCTGAGGACCGACGTCCACATCGCGAGCTCGTCGATGTCGCCGCGGAACGGCTGGTCCCACCAGTTGACGCCGAGCGCGAAGGCGGCGGTGGGGCTGGTGAGCACATCGGTGAACGCGGCGTTGGCGCCGACATCGACGCCGTTCACGTACAGCGTCACCTGGCCGGCGTCGACCGTGAAGGCGACGTGGGTCCATTCGCCGATCGGGATCAGCCGGCCGGTGATGCCGTCGTACCAGGTGCCGTTGTCGTTCGACCACAGCATGGTCTGCCCGTTCCAGCCCTGCGGCACCACGCTGAGGAACTCCGTGCCCGAGCTGGCGGCGAAGAACGCGGTGGTGAACTGGGTGAAGGCGTCGGGCCGCAGCCACAGCGACACGGAGTAGGTGTCGCCCTGCAGCAGGCCGTCCGGAAGCCGCACGCCCGACGTCCCGTCGAGGTGCAGCGCCCGGCCTGCGACGCCGTCCTCGACGTAGGAGACCGATCCGCCCGTGTTGTCGATGCGGTCGCCCGTCACCGTCGGCACGGCCAGCGCCCCGGCGTTGTCGCCGAGCGCGCCCTCGAACGACCATGCGCCCACCTGCTGCGCCGCGGGGCGAGCCTTCACGACCACCGTGAACGTCACCTGCCGGCTCACCGCGCCGTTGGCGACCGTCGCGGTGAGGGTGACCGTCGCATCGGCCTCGCCCGCGACGGGCCGCGTCACCTCGCCGGTGGCGGACACGATCGAGGGGTGCGAGGACGCCCACGCGATGGTGGTGGCGCCCGTGCCGTCGGTGGGCAGGTCGAGGTCGGCGACCACCGCGGAGGTGTCGCCCAGGTCGAGGTCGGCGACCACGGCCCTGACCGCTGCGCGGCCCTCGAGCACGTCCACCTGGCGGCCCCAGATCGACCGTCCGGTCGAGGACTGCACGCTGAGGCCCACGGTCCACTTCTCGGTCGCGGGGTCCCATACCGGCGCGAAGACGCCGGTGAAGGTGCCCTTGCCCGTGCGCAGCGTCGCGCGGTTCCGGCCCGACTTCTCCCACGTGCCCGTGAGGCTGCCCGTGATGCGGCCGTTCTCCTTGAGCCGGAGGCTCCGCGGCGTGGTGGTGTCCGCGGTGATCGCGTCGGTGAACGTCACGACCTCCCATGTGCCGACCGCCTCGCGCGCCTTGACCTTGCGGTCGGTCTCACCCGCGTAGCGCTGCGGCGCGACCACGGGCCAGCCGTTCGCGTTCATGTACATGCGCTGGACGCGCACCTCGTGCATCTCGCCCGTCTCGGGGAAGCGGGAGTGGAACACGATGTAGCTCGCGCCGGTCTCCGGGTCGTCGTACCAGGAGGTGTGGCCGGGGGAGACGTAGCCGGTGCCCGCGCCCTCGCCCGGGTCGCCGACCTCGCGCGGGAACAGGTATCCATCCATGATCTTCACGCCCGCGGACTGGATCGAGGCATCGTCGAACAGGGTGCCCTCGGCGCCCATCACGGTCGACATGTCGGTGCCCTTGGCGTCCACGTAGGGGCCGTCGGGGCTGGTCGAGCGCGCGACGCGGACCTCGTAGCCGCCGGTGGCGTCGAGCCCGCCGTAGGACAGGAACAGGTAGTAGTAGCCGGTCTTCTTGTCGTAGCGGATGGTGGGCGCCTCGATGCGCGCGTGGTTGCCGCCGACCAGGTGCTTCCCGTAGCCCTGATCAGGCAGCGGCAGGCCCGTCGCGGGATCCATCTGGAGGATGAAGATGCCGCCCGAGTACGAGCCGTAGACCATCCACAGGTTGCCCTCGGCATCGTAGAACGCGTCGGGGTCGACCGTGTTGGGGTGCACCGTCGCGTCGTAGATCTCGCCGGGGTTCTCGGACTCCTCGTCCCACATGCCGGACTTGAGGATGATGCCGAGGTCCTCGTAGGGGCCGTCGACCGCGTCCGCGACGGCGACGCCCAGCGCGGATCGCGGGGAGTCGCCCTTGCAGGCGTTGTAGTACATGTAGTACTTCCCATCGGCGAGCTGGATCACGTCCGCGGCCCACAGGGTGCGGGTCTGGGCCCACTCGAAGGTGTCCGCGAGCTCGCTGTAGACGTCCTCGAACAGCGGGTTGTCCGCGTCCTGGCTGAGGTCGATCGAGTGCTGCGTCCAGTTCATGAGGTCCCGCGTGTGCGCCGAGGCGCCGTGCGAGCCGAAGACCCAGACGTCGTCGCCCGAGGTGACGATCGACGGGTCGTGGACCGTCACGTCCGAGTACGCCGGCGCGGGCGTCACGGCGGTCGTCGCCCGCGGCGACGAGGCCGGGGCGGCGGGTGGTGCGGCCGCCGCGGTGGCGGCGGTGAGGCCGGTGAGCGCCACGAGGGCTCCGGCTCCGAGGGCGAGTCGCGTCGAGCGGCGTCGTGCCACGGTATCTCCTGTTCATCGTTGGACAGATGGGGGACGGGGTCCGCATCGACCTCGTCCCGGCGCGAGGTTACAACGTTGTAGAACCGAGCGCAAGCGCTCCGGCGAGGCGCGTCGCGGGGTCGCTCGAGCATCGTCCCTCCTGGTGATCGGCCTCCCTGGGCGGGGTGCCGAGCGCGGTGCTTCACTGGTGACGGAGGTGCGCATGGACGCCTGGAAGGTGCGCGACGGGGCACTCCGCCGCGAGAGCGTCCCCGACCCGATGCCTGCGCGCGACGAGCTGCTGGTGCGCGTCTTGGCGTGCGGCGTCTGCCGCACCGACCTGCACGTGGTCGACGGGGATCTCCCCGTGCACCGCCCGGCCGTGATCCCCGGTCATCAGGTGGTGGGCACGGTGGTCGGCGCGGGGGAGGACGTGCGCTCGATCGACGCGGGCGAGCGCGTCGGGATCGCGTGGCTGCACCGCACGTGCGGCACCTGCCGCTGGTGCCGCTCCGGTCGCGAGAACCTGTGTCCCGAGGCCACGTTCACGGGATGGGACCACGACGGCGGCTACGCCGAGCTGGTGACGGTGCCCGAGGCCTACGCCTACCGGCTGCCGCACGACGACGAGGCGCTCGCGCTCGCGCCGCTCCTGTGCGCCGGCATCATCGGGTATCGAGCGCTGCGCCGTGCGAACCTCCCCCCGGGCGGCGTGCTCGGCATCTACGGCTTCGGGTCGAGCGCCTCGATCACGGCGCAGCTCGCGAAGGCGTCCGGGGCGACGGTGGTCGCGATCACCCGTGGCGAGCGCAACCGCGCCCTCGCGCGCGAGCTCGAGGTCGACTTCGTGGGTGCGGAGGGCGCCGCGCCGCCGGAGCCGCTCGACGCGGCGATCGTGTTCGCGCCGGTGGGCGCGATCCTCACGCAGGCGCTCGACGCCACGGCGCGCGGCGGCACCGTGGTGTCCGCGGGGATCCACATGTCGCCGATCCCGGAGATCGACTACGACCGGTCCCTGTTCTACGAGCGTGACCTCCGCTCCGTCACCGCCAACACCAGGGCGGACGGCGCGGAGTTCCTGCGTGTGGCGAGGAACCTCCTGCTCGCGCCCGCCGTCACCACGTACGGGTTCGACGGGGTGGACGATGCGCTGGCGGACCTTCGCGCGGGCCGCGCCGGTGGCTCGCTGGTGGTGCGCATGGGGTGACGCTCGTCGCGGCTTCGGCGACGGTCGTCGCCGCACCCCTACGACCGGACAATCATGTCCGGTAGAGTCGACGGGAGCAACCGGACATCGGTGTCCGGTGCTGACTCGAAGGGGAGCAGCATGACGCAGTGGGACGAGGAGGTCGACCTCCTGGTGGTCGGCACCGGTGCGGCGGCGTTGTCCGCCGCGATCGCGGCGGCGGACGAGGGCCTCGAGGTCCTGGTGGTCGAGGGGTCCGACAAGTGGGGCGGATCGACCGGCATGAGCGGCGGCGGCTGCTGGCTGCCCACCCACCCGGGGATGAAGGAGATCGGCGTCGACGACTCCGAGGACAAGGTCCTCACCTATCTCGACGCCTGCGTGGGCACGCCGGCGGAGGTGGGTCCCGCATCGTCCCTCGAACGCCGCCAGGCGTTCGTGCGCACCGCGCCCGTGGTGCACCGCTGGCTCGCGGACCACGGCATGGTGTGGCAGACCGCGAAGAAGTACCCCGATTACTACCCGGACCTGCCCGGCGGCATCGCCGGCGGTCGCACCGTCGAGCCCGCGCCCTTCAACGCGAAGAGGTTCGGCGACTTCTACCAGCAGGCGCGCTTCTCGATGCCGGCGGGCGTGCCCCTGTTCGCGGGCGACACGTACCTGCTCGCCCGCGCCTGGTCGACGCCGTCCGGCATGGTCGGCGGCGCGAGGTTCGTGTTCCGCGCGCTCGGTGGCGCCGTCACGGGCCGCCGCCTCACCGGACTGGGTGCGTCTCTCACCGCGCGGCTCATGTGGATCGCGAAGGAGGAGCAGGGCACCGAGGTGCGGCTGAGCACGCCGCTGGTCGACCTCGTGGTCGAGGGCGGCGCGGTGGTGGGCGCCGTCGTCGACGGCCCCGAGGGTCGACGCGCCATCCGCACGCGCAACGGCGTGCACCTGGGCGCCGGCGGCTTCGACCACAACGCCGCGTGGCGCGAGGAGTACCAGGGCCTCGGCGTCGAGCACTCGTCCGGCAACCCGTACAACACCGGCTCCGTCATCGAGATCGGCATGCGGCACGGCGCCGAGGTCGCGCTCATGGACGACGCCTGGTGGGGTCCCTCCGTCGCTCCGACCAGCCACGGCGGGCCGGTTTTCATCGTGTCGGAGCGGTCGATGCCGTTCTCGATCGTGGTGGACCAGGAGGGCAGCCGCTACGTCAACGAGTCGACCAGCTATGTCGACTTCGGTCACGCGATGCAGGAGCGCGGGCTCGAGCGCACCAACCACTCGTGGATGGTCCTCGACGTCCGCCACCGCCGGCGCTACCTCAACAACGCGTTCCTCGCGAGCAGGAAGGCGATGTTCGAGGAGGGCGTGGCCGTCGAGGCCGACACCCTCGAGGCGCTCGCTGAGAAGATGGGCGTGGACAAGGCCACCTTCAAGGCCACGATCCAGCGCTTCAACTCGTTCGCGCGCTCCGGCAAGGACCTCGACTTCGGTCGCGGCAAGGACGCATACGACCACTACTACGGCGATCCCACGCACGGCCCGAACCCCAACCTCGGCGAGATCGCGAAGGGCCCGTTCGTGGCGATCAAGATCGTGCTCGGCGACCTCGGCACCAAGGGAGGCCTCCTCACGGACGAGCACGCGCGCGTGCTCTCCACCTCGGGAGAGGTCATCGAGGGCCTGTACGCGGCGGGCAACTGCTCAGCCGCGGTCGTGGGACGGACCTACCCCGGCGCGGGTTCGACGCTGGGCCCCGCGCTCGTGTTCGGGTACCTCGCGGGCACGCACGCGGCGAGGCGCGGTGGCGCGGTCCCGATGGACGATGCGGCGGTCGAGCCCGCCGCCGACGTCGCCGTCGAGGCGGGCTGACGGCGCGGGCCGACCGGGCGCGTCGTGACGCGGCGGTCGCCGGCGCCTCGGGCGTCCGGTGACCGCCGCATCGTCCCGACAGGTCTACGGTGGTTCTCCGTGAGATACGTGGCGATCGGAGACAGCTTCACCGAGGGCGTCGGCGACCCGCAGCCGGGCGGCGGGGTGCGTGGGTGGGCGGACCTGGTCGCGATCGGGCTCGCGGCCGCGCACGGCTCCGTCGACTACGCGAACCTCGCGATCCGCGGGCGGCTCATCGAGCCCATCGCGACGGTGCAGTGCGACGCGGCGCTCGCGCTCGACCCGCGGCCCGACGTGATGACGTTCAACGGCTCGGGCAACGACATGATGCGCCCGGGCTGGGACGCGGCGCGCATCTCCGCGCTCATGCAGCGTGTGGTCGACCGCACCGGCGAGGCGGGCGTGTCGCTGGTGATCCTGTCGGGCCCCGACCCGACCGAGCGGCTGCCGCGCGGGCGCACGTTCTCCGACCGCGCCGACGAGCTCATGGCCATCGTCGAGACGCTCGAGGCGGCGCACGACCACGTGACGTTCGTCGACAACTATCGCGACTCCGAGATGCGTCGTGCGGCCTACTGGGACACCGACCGGCTTCACCTCAACCCGCTCGGGCACTCCCGCGTCGCGGCGCGCGTGCTGGGGGCGATGGGGGTCGAGACGGATCTCCCGGTCGCTCCGGCCGGCGACCCGGGGCGTCCCGGCGTGCTGGCCGAGGCCGCCTACGTCGGGCGGTACGTGCTCCCGTGGATCGGCAGGCGGCTGACCGGACGCTCCTCGGGCGACGGGCGCGTGCCCAAGCATCCGGCGTGGACCACGATCGAGGCGCCCGTCGGGTGACCCCCGCGGGCCTCGGGGCGGTGCGCGGCACACGGTAGCGTGGCCGCATGGCGATCCCGGAGTTCATCCTCGACCTGCGTTCCAAGATCGGCACCGACCTCCTGTGGCTGCCCGCCGCGACCGCCGTGGTGCTGCGCCGGTCGCCCGAGCGTGACGGCTCGCGCCAGGTGCTGCTGGTCAAGCGCGCCGACAACGGCTGGTGGACGCCCGTGACCGGGATCGTGGATCCGGGGGAGGAGCCCGCGACGGCCGCGGTGCGCGAATGCCTCGAGGAGGCAGACGTGGTCGCCGAGGTCGAGGCGCTCATGTGGGTCCACGCGCTGCCGGAGATGCGGTACGAGAACGGCGACCGCGCGCAGTACCTCGACCTCACCTTCCGCTGCCGCTACGTGAGCGGCGACCCGTTCCCGGCGGACGGCGAGAACACCGAGGCTGCGTGGTTCGAGCTCGACGAGCTGCCGGAGATGCCGGACGAGATGGCCGCCCGCATCGATGCCTGCCTGGTCGAGGGCGACGTGTGCCGCTGGACGGTGTGACCGCATGGCGACGCCCGGCTTCATCGCGGATCTTCGGGCGAAGGTGGGCCATGCGCCGCTCTGGCTCATGAGCGCGACGGCCGTGGTGGTGCGGCCCTCCGCGGCGCGCTCGGGCATCCGCGAGGTGATGCTCGCGCACCGCGCCGACTTCCTCGTGTGGGCGCCCGTCGGCGGGATCATCGATCCCGGTGAGGAGCCGGCGTTCGCCGCGCGCCGCGAGTTGCTCGAGGAGGCGGGCGTGGTCGCGGAGCCCGAGGTGCTCGCGTGGGTGCACGTGCAGGATCCCGCGACGTACCCCAACGGCGACCGGGTGCAGTTCCTCGACCTGACGTTCCGGTTCCGCTGGGTGAGCGGCGAGCCGTTCCCCGCGGACGGGGAGAACCTCGAGGCGCGCTGGTTCGACGAGGACGCGCTCCCGCCGCTCAGCGCCGAGATGACGGTCCGCGTGGGCCGCGCTCTCGCCGCGGGCGAGGTCACCTCCTTCGGGCGGTGAGCGCCATCGACGGCTCCCACGGGGAGCTCATCGACGGTTTCGGGAAGTCTCGAAGCGCTGGGGGGAACTGGTCGACGTCCACGCCGCTCGGATGCGCGTGGGGACTCCCGATCTGCCCGGCGACGGTGACTTCCCCGCAGGAGCGCGAGACCTCGCGGAACCGTCGCTGGTTTCCCCGTACGAGCCCGCAGGTGGCGACGGGGAGCATGCGGGTGGTGAGGGGAGCACGCGGGCGCCCCTCGCCACCCCACGCTCAGTGCATCGCGTGGCCGGTTTCGGGGGCGTCGATGGGCCGCTCGATGAAGAACGCGGCCGCGATCGAGGTGGTCGCCAACGCCGCCGCGATCAGGTAGGCGGTGCGGATCCCGGTCGCGACCGCGGACACCTCGTCCGCGCCGCCGGACATCTGGTCGGCCGCGATGGCCGCCATGGTCGACACGAACAGCGCGGTGCCCGCCGCCGCGGCGACCTGCTGGATGGTCGACACCGTGGCGGAGCCGTGCGAGTAGAGGTGGCGAGGGAGGGCGCCGAGGCTGGCCGTGAACAGCGGCGTGAACATCAGCGCCAGGCCCGCGCTCAGCGCGACGTGGCACGCCAGGAGCACCTGCCACGGCGTGTCCGGGCTGAGCACGGTGGCGAGGGTCCACAGCACCCCGGCGACGATCGCGGACCCGGGGATCAGCAGGGGGCGCGGGCCGAACCGGTCGACCGCGCGCCCGACAGGTCGGGCGCACAGGCCCATGAGAACGCCGCCCGGAAGGAGGAGCAGCCCGCTCTGCAGCACCGTGAGACCCAGGACCTCCTGCATGAAGATCGGCAGCAGGATGATCATCCCGAACAGCGACATCATCATGATGACGAACATCGCGATCGACACCGAGAACGTCCGGGAGCGGAAGGTCCGCAGGTCGAGGAGCGCGTCGTCGACGCGCTGCAGCACGAGCTGCCGCCACACGAACAGCGCGATCGCGATCGCGCCGACGGCCAGCGAGGCCACGGTCGACAGCGGCAGATCCCCGCCGCTGGCCTCGCCGATCCGGCTGAGCCCGAACACGATCCCGCCGAATCCGAGCGCGGACAGCACGATCGACAGCGCGTCGATGGGGGCGTCGCGCGTCTCGGTGACGTCCTTCATCAACGCCCAGCCGAGCGCGAGCACCGCCGCCGCGATGGGCAGCACGAACACGAACATGAAGCGCCACGAGAACGTGCTGAGGATCAGCCCGGAGATGGTGGGTCCGATCGCGGGAGCCACCGCGATCACCACCGAGATCGATCCCATGCGGCGCCCGCGCGTGGCGGGCGGCTCCAGCTGCATCACCGTGGTCATGAGCAGCGGCAGCATGATCGCGGTGCCGCCCGCCTGGACCACCCGGCCGACCAGCAGCACCTCGAAGCCCGGCGCGAGCGCTGCGATGAGCGTGCCGGCGGTGAAGAGCGTCATCGCCGCGATGAAGATGGGTCGCGTGCGGAACCGCTGCAGCATGAAGCCGGTGGTGGGGATCACCACGGACATGGTGAGCAGGAACGCAGTGGTGAGCCACTGCGCCGCGACCGCGCTGATGTCGAGGTCCTCCATGAGGTGCGGCAGCGCGACGCCCATGACCGTCTCGTTGAGGATCACCACGAAAGCGCCGACGATCAGCACCCAGATCACCACGGTGTTGCGGCGCGCGGTCTCGGGGTCGAGGGGGGTGCTGGGTGAGGGGTGGGGGACGGGCGTGGGCCGCGCGTCGCCCCGGGTCACGAGGTCGTCGGTCATGGGCTCCATTGTGCGCCGTGGGTCCGACATCGCGTCAGCCCCCAGTTCTGACGGGTTCCTCGCCCGCGCGATGGCGCACGAAAGTCGGCATTGCCAGGCATGCAACTCCATGCATAACATCGGTATGCCAAGTCGGCGGTGCACCCCGCCGACGAAGCGTCCTGGGGGGACCGCCGGCCGGCGGAGGATGCGGAGGTTCTGATGGTGCACACGGCTGAGGGGGCCGCACGGCGCTTCATCGCGCGCGACGTGCGGGTAGTGGGAGCCGCGCTCGATCCGTCGGGGCTGAGGGTTCTGCGGCTTGCTGTCGGGGACGAGTCCGACGACTCGTCGCCGCCGAGTCCTGCCGAGCATCCTTCGCCGGTCTCGTCACCCGCGTTCGCGGAGTGGCAGGCCCGGCTCGGGACGCCGGCGGCGCTTCCCAACATCTACGTTCCGGGCGAGCCGCGCCTGTCGAGCGCCGCGGAGTCCGACCTGTTCGCCGGCGCGACGCTCGACGCGCCCACGCGCCACTACCTCACGGTCGCGATCGACGCGCGTGCGCTCCGGGTGCGGGCCCGCGTGCTGCAGTGGCTGGCCGTCCGTGCGGCGGTCGACGTGGGTCGCACCGTCCGCTGGACGTCGCTCACGTGCGGACCCGCGTACCCGATGGCGGGCGCGATGGTCGCGGCCGGCGAGGCGAACGTCTCGCTCGCGACCACCTTCGTCGACACCTGCGCGGATTCGCTCGATGTGAGCCGCCGGGTGGCGCTCGCGCATGGGATCGACCCGGCGGCGCACGCGTTCGTCGCCGCGGACGCACCATCGAGCGGGCTCACGGGCCTCGTCGAGCCCGAGTCGCAGGACCTGGTCGAAGGGCTGGGCATGCTCGCAGGTCTCGAACTCGCCCACGCGCCCGACGCGATCTCCGATGCGTTCTCCCTGGTCCGGCCCGGTGGATCGCTGGTGTTCTCGGTGATGCTCGCGGACCGCCCGTCGTGCGAGTGCTGCGCGGAGATCGGCTGGCCCGTGGGTCCCACGCTCCGCGTCGACCAGATCGCTCCGCTCCTCGCGGCGGCGGGGTTGCCGGTCGAGGACGCATCCGTCTTCGTCTCCGAGGACGGCGTGTACGGGGTGATCGAGGTCTGCCGGCTCTGACGCGGTAGCGTCCGACCCATGGACGATGCACGCGCCGGGCAGCCGGGAACGCCGCCTCGGTCGGTGGGGATCCTGGGGACCGGCCGCATCGGCGCGGCCCTCGCGCGCCTGTGCCGCGACGCCGGGTTCGAGGTGACCGCCGCATCGTCCACCGACGACCCGGCGGCGGCGTGCGCCGCCGACGTGGTCCTGCTCGCGATCCCCCTGGGCCGCTACCGGAGCCTGCCGCGCGAGCGGCTGCGGGGGCGACTGGTGGTCGACGCGATGAACTACTGGTGGGAGCTCGACGGCGCACGTCCCGACCTCGACGACCCGACCACGTCCACCTCCGAGACGGTGGCGGCCTTCCTCGAGGGCGCGCGCGTGGTGAAGGCCTTCGGGCATGCCAGCGCGTGGGAGCTCGAGAACCTGGGGCGCCCGGCGGGCGACCCCGGCCGGCGTGGGATCGCGATCGCCGGCGACCATGCGGGGGACAGGGCCACCGTCGCCGTGCTGGTGGACGCGATCGGCTTCGACCCCGTCGACGCGGGCCCGCTCGCGGCGGGGGTGGCGTTCGAGCCGCCGACCGAGATCTTCGGATCGGACGCGACTGCCGCGGAGCTGCGGGAGATGCTCGGCCGGTTCCCGCGCTCGCAGCGCGGGCGGGTGGTCGCGCGGGCGCGCGGGGACGTCTGACGATGCGCGTCGTGGTCGCGCCCGACACGTTCAAGGGCACCTGGCCCGCCGAGCGAGCGGCGGCGGACATCGCGCGCGGCTGGCGGTCCGTGCGGCCGCACGATGCCGTGGCCGAGATCCCCCAGGCGGACGGCGGCGAGGGCACGCTCCCCGGGGTCCTCGCCGCCGTCGCCGGCGCGGAGCTGCGGAGCGCGGGCCCCGTGACCGGTCCCGCGGGCCACCCCGTGGCAGGCGTGTGGCTCGACCTGGGCGACGGGACCGCGCTGTGCGAGCTCGCGGTGGTCGCGGGGATGCACCTCATGCCCACGCCCGACGCGCTGCGCGCCACGTCGCGCGGCCTGGGCGAGGTGATGGCGCACGCGCTCGACGCGGGCGCGACGCGCCTGGTGGTGGCGCTGGGTGGGTCGGCATCGACGGACGGCGGGCTGCCGGTGCTGGAGGCGCTCGGCGACCGGCGCCCGCCCGCGCGCGGCGTCGCGGTGCTGTGCGACGTGCGCGCACCGCTGCTGGGCCCCGACGGTGCCGCGGCGGTGTTCGGACCGCAGAAGGGGGCGACGCCGCTCGAGGTGGTCGCGCTCGAGGCGCGGCTCGAGCAGGTCGCGGCGCGCCTCGGGGCGGATCCGACGGTCCCCGGCGCGGGCGCGGCGGGCGGCGTGGGCTATGCGCTGCTCGCGTGGGGCGCGACGCTGGTCGAGGGGGCGCCCGAGGTGGCGCGCCTCACCGGGCTCGCGGCCGCTGGTGGTGACGCCGACCTGGTGATCACCGGCGAGGGCCGCTTCGACGCGCAGTCGCGCCTGGGCAAGGTGGCCGGGCATGCGCTCGCGAGCTTCCCGCGCGTCGCGGTGATCGCGGGCGAGGTCGCGGAGGATCCGGGGGTGTGGTCGGTCTCGCTGACCTCGCTCGCGGGCTCGCGCGAGGCGGCGATGGGGCAGCCGTCGCGGTGGCTCGAGGAGGCCGGCGCGGCGGCGGCACGCGCGTGGGAGGAGCGGGGACCACGCGCCTTTGTCCCGGCGGGGTAAACGATGTAAATTGCGAGTCCACCCCTCGACTCGAAGGAGAGCGCACGTGACCGACCCGCTGGAGCGCCGTGTCCGCGCCTATCACCGCACGCCCACCACGGCCGCGGAGGCGAACAACGAGGACGTCGCGCTGAGCATGCACCTCGCGCTCGAGGGCCCGGACGGGTTCGTGCCGCTGTTCGACGACTACGGGGTCTTCTTCGCGCGCGTCGCCGAGACGCCCGCCGCGTCCGGAACCTCCGAGGAGATCCTGCGGTCGCTGGTCGACCCCCACCTGTTCCGCCTGGCAGACGGTGGGTTCGGGGTGGTGGCGACGCGCGTCGCGCGCGGCGGCGCGCCCGACGGCACCGAGCGCTCGAGCGTGCTCGTCGCGACGTCACCCGACATGCTCGCCTACACCGAGATCGGGCTCCTCGACCTCGGCGTGACGGACGGCGTGCATCGTCCCGCCGCCCGGTACGACGAGGCCGACGGCGCCTACCTGCTGTCCTGGGTGGACGATGCGGGGGTCGAGCGCCGCACGAGCGTCGCCGACCTCGCGGACGCGGCCACGGTGGGGCCCGTCGAGGAGGGCGCGGTCGCGGGTCTCGAGCACGGCGCCCCCCTGTCCGTCCCGGCGGAGGTGGCGCGGGGTCTCGAGGTGCGGTTCGGGCCCATCGTCAACACGGGCGCGCGCCCGCTGCCGGCGGTCGAGGTGGCGGTAGGCGGGGCCCTCGGCGCGGGAGACCTGCCCGCGCGCCTGACGCTCGACTACAGCGATGGCTCCGCCGGCTCGCTCGCGATCGCGTGGGACGCGGATGCGATCGCCGCCGTCGACACGTCGGTTCCCGGCACCCACGAGGTCGCCGGCCGCGTGCGCCAGACGGTCTACCCGACTCCGTTCGCCGACGAGCGCGCGGACCCGAGCGTCTACCGGTTCGACTTCAACGGCACCCAGACGTTCCTCATGATCGCCACCAAGGACCTCCACATGGATCCGGTGAGCAACTCCGGGGAGCCCGTCGGGATGCCGATCAGGATGGCCGACCGCATCGAGGACCTCTCCGACGAGGCTCTCGAGGCCGGCCGCGTCACCGAGGTCGACCTGCTGGTCCACGGCTCGCTCGACGCCGACGGCAACCCCATGACGGGCTGCTTCTGGGCGCCCGAGATCCACCTCATCGACGGCACGCTGTCGATCCTCTTCATGCCGTCCTACGGCGAGCCCACGGACATGTGGTCGGGCCGCGCGAGCATCGTCCAGCTCCGCAAGGACGAGCACGGGAACCACCTCGACCCGACCGTCCCGGAGCACTGGACCGCCGCGCGCCACGTGGTGCGCGCGGACGGCTCCGCGCTCAACGGCATTCAGGGCATCTCGCTCGACATGACGTACCTCGAGGACTCCGGCACGCATTACTACGCCTGGCAGATGCTCGGGTCCGTGTTCATCGCGACCATGGACCCCGCCGACCCCACGCGCCTGACCTCCGAGCCCGTGCGGATCATCGCGCCGGAGTTCGCGTGGGACAACCTCATCGCCGAGGGCCCGAATGTGCTCGCCCGCGACGGCCGCCTGTACCTCTTGTACTCCGGCTCGACGGTGGGTGACAGCTACACCACGGGCCTCGCGACCGCGGCCGCCGGCGAGGGCGTCGACCTCACCGACCCTGCGGCCTGGACCCGGCTGACCCACCCCATCCAGAAGTCGGGCCCGTTCAACGGCGAGATGCAGCTGGGCACCGGCCACGGCATGTGGTCGGAGGACGAGGACGGGAACCTCCTGTACGTGTTCCACGCGCGCACCGACCACAAGGGGCTCACCGGCCGCGACATGTTCGTGCGCCGGGTCCACTTCGCATCCGACGGCATGCCCGTGCTCGACATGGAGACCGAGGAGGAGCTGCTGCCCGCGCTGCGCGACGTGACGGTGAGGGTGGTCGTCGCATGACGGACCAGCCGTACGGCTACCTCATGGTCCACTTCCTCGAGGACCCGGACGGCTACGCCGAGAAGATCTACCTCGACCTGTCCGACGGCGACGACCCCGAGCGCTGGATCCCCCTCAACGGCGGCGAGCCCGTGCTGGCCTCCCACCTCGGGACCACCGGCGCGCGCGACCCGCACCTCACGGTGAACCCGCAGACCGGCACGTACTACATCCTCGCGACCGACCTGAGGGTGTTCGGCGGGGACCAGGCCGGTTGGGGCGCGTGGTCACGCGGCTACTCGACGCGCATGAACGTGTGGGAGTCGCGCGACCTCGTCGCGTGGTCGCCGCTGCGGCAGCTCGACGTCGCGCTTGGACCCGACGGCGAGCCGACGGCGGGCGCCCCCGAGATGGGCATGATGTGGGCCGCCGAGACCACCTTCGTCGAGGACCTCCACGGCGACGGGAGCGGCGCCTTCGTCGTGTACTGGACCTCCACCGTCGGCGACCACCAGGTGATCCTGTGGGGCACCACCACCGACTTCACGCAGGACACGTTCCGGTACGGCGGCGTGCTGCTCGACCAGGGCGAGGACACCATCGACACCACGATGATCCGTCACGCCGGCCGCACCTACCGCGTCACCAAATCCAACGGCCCGAGCGGGCGCGGTCTGTTCATGGAGGTCACGGACGCCGAGCGCTGGTGGGTGCCCGAGGCCTCCTGGCGCGAGGTCCAGACCCGGATCGGGCAGGGCTACGCCGCCGGCCACGGCGTCGAGGGGCCCACGATGTTCAAGGCCCATGGCGAGGACCGCTGGTATCTCTACGTCGACGTCATCCCGTCGGTGGGCTACCGCCCGATGGTCTCCACCAACCTCGACGCGGAGACCCCGTGGGCGCCGCTCGCGAGCGAGCGCTTCTCGCTGCGCGCGTCGACCAAGCACGGCGGCGTCCTGGGGCTCACGCGGTCGCGGCACGATGCGCTGGTCGCCGCGGACGCGCAGGCACCGGTGGTCGCAGACCTGGGCGAGGTCGCCGACCTGCCCCGCGCCGTGGAGGCGACGCTGCGCGGCGGGGGCACCGCATCGTTCCCCGTGACCTGGGAGGTCGCCGAGGACTGCACGGCCGTGGGCACGCTGCGCGGGACGCTCGGGGCGAACCTCAACGCATGGGAGGGCCAGGACGGCTCGACCGCGTGGGACGCGCCCGGCAAGGTGCCGTTCAGCGCGACGGCGCTGCGCGTGACCGCACGGGTCGCGCCGCGCTGATCAGCCGCGCCGTCGGGGCTTGAGGCGCACCTCGGGCATCGGCGGCGCGGGGATGCGCATGGCATCGTGGCCGGGGACCGTGCCGAACCGGCCGTCGTCGCCGTTCCAGGCGTGCCACGCGGCGACGATCTCGTCGTGGTCGCGCGCGATGAAGTTCCACCACATGACGAGGTCGTCGGGGAAGGGCTCGCCGCCCAGGAGCACCACGGTGGCGCCGGCGTCGGAGGTCAGCGTGACCGCGTCGCGGTCGGTGCCCAGGTAGAGGATGCCGCCCTCGGGCGGTGTGGGGAGGGTGCCCGCGCCATCCGCGACCCCGAGGTCGCCAGCCACGGGCACCAGGCCGTGCTCCCACGCCCGGTCGAGCGGCAGCGTCGCCCGCGCGCCCGGCTCGAGGGTGAGCTGGGCTCCCACGATGGGCGTGTACGCGGTCGCGGGCGAGACGACGCCCGCGAGCTCGCCGAGGATGACGGTCGCGGTCGCCCGGTCGCCGAGCGGCACCGTGGGCAGCGTGGCGTGCGACTCGAAGCCGGCCGCGCCGTGGCGTGCCTCCTCGGGCAGCGCGACCCACAGCTGGAGCGCGTCGAGCGGGATCGGGGAGTCGCCCACCGAGTACTCGGAGTGCGCGACGCCGTGCCCCGCGGTCATGAGATTGAGCGCGCCGGGTCGCAGCACCACGTCGGAACCGAGCGAGTCGCGATGGCGAATCTCGCCCGCGAGCGGCCACGTCACCGTCTGCAGACCCATGTGCGGGTGCGGCTCGACGCGCATCACCGCGTCCTGCGGGCCGAACCGGTCGAGGAAGCACCACGCCCCGATGGTGGTGAGCCTGCGCTGCGGAAGCGAGCGACGCACCGTCATGGCGCGCAGTCCACCCAGCGGCACGTCGCGCGCCTCGAGGACGGTCGCGACCGGACCCGGACGCGCACCCGCGCCGGGGCAGAGCGTCTCCGTGGCCGGGCCCGCGTCGTGCCGGGTCATGCGGCGGGCCACTCCACCCGGGAGCCCGGCACGTCCGTGCGGCGCAGATAGTCGGCGATGAACGGGCACAGCGGCACGATGGTCTCGCCGCGCGCGACCGCGTCGGCGAGGGCCTCGCGTGCGAGCACCGTGCCCAGCCCGCGGCCCTCGAAGGCCTCCGCGACCTCGGTGTGGGTGAACACGATCCGCCCCGACCGCAGCCGGAACTCCGAGATCCCCGCGAGGACCCCGTCGACGGCGAGCTCGTACCGTCCGGCCTCCTCGACGCGCGTGACCGCGATCGCCGGATCGGCGCTCACGCCTCCCCGCCGCTCACCCACGCGATCGCGGCGCCCTCGTCGCGGCCGCGGAAGATCCGCAGCTGCCCGGGGAACATGAAGGACAGGAGGTGGACCGCCTCGCCCAGCACCTCGTGATCGGTGACGAGCGCCAGGCGGCCCCACGCGCCATGGGGGATCGCCTCGAGCCGGACGTCCTCCCAGATCGCGCCCAGGGAGTAGCGGTCGAAGTCGTCGCCCAGCACGTAGACGAGATTGACGGGGCGCCCCGCGTCGACCGCGTGGGCGATCGCAGGGTCGAGCACGGCGCGGTAGTCCTCCGCGCTCACGAGCCCGGTGGCGCGAAACCCGAGGGTGTCGGCCGGAAGGTCGGAGATCGAGTGAAGCGGCATGCCCTCATCCTGTCCCGCGCGCCGCGGCCGCGCCAGCGATCAGCCGTTGCGAGGGTCGAACGGGTCCTCGTCGGCGCTCGGCCGCAGCGACCCGCCCGTGGCGAGACGCATCATGTCGGAGTCGAGCTCGATGTCGAGCTCGGTGCCCCCTGCGGAGCCGTACGTGTGCTGGTAGGCGCCCCAGGCATCGTCCCTCACGGCTCGTGCGAAGCCGGACTCCATGAGGAGGACCAGCTCGCGCGCGGCACGGTCGATGCGGGTGCCGAGCGACGTGTCCGTCCAGTCCTCGGTGGAGGCGAACAGGCTCGTGGGCACCGGGAGGGCGCGGAGGTAGGCGAACAGGGCGCGCATCTCCTCGTCGACCACGAGCGCGTGGCGCGCGGTGCCGGCCGTCGCCGCCAGGATGACGGGCTTGCCGATCAGCAGGTCGTTGTCGAGCACCTGGAAGAAGCTGGTGAACAGGCCCGACGCGCCGGCTTTGTAGACGGGGGCCGCGGCCACGATCGCGTCGGCGGCGACCAGCGCGTCGACGGCGCGCGTGACGCGCGGGCCGAGGAGCTGGCTCGACAGCGCCGCGGGCAGCTCCTGGAGGAGCTCGCGCAGGTCGACGGTGGTGACGGTGACGGCGTGCCCGCGCTCGCGGGCGAGGGCGGTGACGCGCTGGGTGGCGCGGTCGGCGAGCAGGCGGGTGGACGAGGGATCGGACACGCCGGCGCTGACGACGACGAGGCGGAAGTCGGTCATGGGTGCTCCTCGGGGAGGGAGTCGGGATCGGAGACGAGCTTGAGGGAGAGGGCTTCGAGGAGCGCGAGCTCCTCGTCGGTCAGGCGGGCCGTCATCGCGGCGGCGACGGACGCGCCATGCGCGCGGCCGATGCGGCGCTGGAGGGCGCGACCCTCGTCGGTGAGCGTGAGGTTGGCGGCGCGCGCGTCCGTGGGGTCGACGCATCGCGCGACCAGCCCGCGCTCGACCAGGCGGTCGACCAGCCGCGAGAGGCCGGGCTGGCTGAGCAGCACGTGGCCGCTCAGGTCGCCCAGCCGCTGCGGGACACCGCTCTTGGACAGGGTGTAGAGGACGTCGTACTCGCGCATCGACAGCCCGGCCCACACGTCGTCCGCCGCGAACTGCTTCATCAACGTCGAGTGGGCGGTGAAGGCCGCCTCCCACGCGTTGTTCGCGAGGCGCGTGCGGCCCCTCGCCGCACCCCGGGACGATGCCTGGGGTGCGGGCGGTACGGCAGGTGACGGGCGCATCGTCCCTCCTAAAGGGTCGGGTAGGACTCGACCGAGGTCTCGGAGTCCTGGTACGGCGAGCCGCCGGTGACGTTGTCGCCGCGGTTGGCGTTGGGGCGCGGCTGGCGCGGCGTCTGGTCGCCGTACTTGGCCTTGATGAGGTCCGCGTGCGACGGCGGGTTCGCCGGCGCCTCGGGGTCGCGCCTCGCCTCGAGCTCCGCGCGCAGGACGGGCACCACGTGCTCGCCCAGCAGGTCGAGCTGCTTGAGGACGGTGTCGACGGGCAGGCCCGCGTGGTCGACCAGGAACAGCTGGCGCTGGTAGTCGCCGAACGCCTCGCGGAACGTGAGGGTCTTGTCGATGACCTCCTGCGGGCTGCCGACCGACAGGGGCGTCATCTCCTCGAAGTCCTCCATGGTCGGGCCATGGCCGTAGACGGGGGCCTCGTTGAAGTACGGGCGGAACTGGTCGTGCGCGTCCTGGCTGTTCTTCGCGATGAAGGCCTGGCCGCCGAGTCCCACGATCGCCTGCTTGCGGGTGCCGTGGCCGTAGTGCTCGAAGCGCTGGCGGTAGAACGTGATGAGCCGCTTGTAGTGCTCCTTGGGCCAGAAGATGTTGTTCGCGAAGTAGCCGTTGCCGTAGAACGCGGCCTGCTCGGCGATCTCGGGGGTGCGGATCGAGCCGTGCCACACGAACGGCGGGACGTCGTCGAGGGGGCGGGGCGTCGAGGTGAAGCCCTGCAGCGGGGTGCGGAACTGGCCCTCCCAATCGACCACGTCCTCGCGCCACAGCCGGTGGAGCAGGTTGTAGTTCTCGAGCGCGAGCGGTAGGCCCTGGCGGATGTCCTGGCCGAACCACGGGTAGACGGGCGCGGTGTTGCCGCGACCGAGCATGAGGTCCATGCGACCCTGCGTGAGGTGCTGGAGCATCGCGTACTCCTCGGCGAGCCGCACCGGGTCGTTGGTGGTGATGAGCGTGGTGCTCGTGGTCACGGTGAGCTTCTCCGTGAGGGCGCCGATGTGGGACAGCAGCGTCGTGGGGGAGGAGCTGAAGAACGGCGGGTTGTGGTGCTCGCCGATCGCGAAGACGTCGAGGCCCACCTCCTCGGCGTGGACGGCGATCCTCACGATGTTCTTGATGCGCTCCGCCTCGGAGGGCGTGTGGCCGCTGACGGGGTCGCGGGTGATGTCCGAGACGGACATGATGCCGAACTGCATGGTGTGCCTCCCTGTGGGGCTCTGGCCGCCGGTGTCCCGGGACGAGTGTCCCGGGCCTTGCCGCCAATTATATGCGTACGCATGTAACTAACGCGAGGGCCCTCGATCTATTCCATCGCCAGGCTGGCGATCTCGACCGGGACCTTGGGCGGCTATCGCGGGCCCGGTGGTGCCCGTGGTGAACTGGGGGGATGCGTCTCACCCTGCACGGACACGCCTGCGTCTCGGTCGGATCAGACAGCGATGCGATCCTGATCGACCCGGGCGTGTACACGCCGGACCCCGCCACGCTGCTGGCGCGCGCGGACGCGGTGCTGATCACCCACGAGCACGCCGACCACGTCGACGCGGAGGCGCTCGGCGCGGCGCTGGAGGCGCGTCCCGCGCTGCGCCTGTACGGTCCCGCGGCCGTGGTCGAGCAGTGGTCCGCGCTGGGGGCGCGGGTGACACCGGTCGCGCCGGGCGACACGTTCGCCGTGGGCTCGATCACGGTCGCCGTCCACGGCGGGCTCCACGCCGTGATCCACCCCGACGTGCCCCGCGCAGTCAACGTCGGTTACCTGATCGACGGGCGCGTCTACCACCCGGGCGACTCGCTCGAGCCGCCCGCGGCTGACGTCGAGCTGCTCCTCACGCCCGTGAGCGGGCCGTGGTTCCACCTCGACGCAGCTGTCGAGCTGGTGCGCGCGCTGCGTCCCGCGCGAGCGATCGCCATCCACGAGGCACACGCATCCGAGGTCGGGCTGGCGCTCGCGGCCCGCCTCATGGGTCAGCTCGCGGGGGTGCCGCTCGAGGCGCTCGCCCCTGGGGAGGCGGTCGAGCTGTAGGCGTGCCGGCGCCTAGGCGCCTAGGTGTGGCGAGGCTCCTTGCGCGGCGCCATCGCGCCCGCGAGCAGCACCACGAGCACGCCGAACACGGGCACCAGGGCGAGGCCGACCCGCAGGCTCGACTGGTCGGCGATCCAGCCCACCAGCGGGGGTGACACCAGGAACGCGACGCGCAGCAGCCAGGACAGGATGGTGAGGCCGGTGCCCGCGCGGAGCCCGGGCAGCTCGTCGGCGGCGTGCATCGCGCCGGGGATCAAGGTCGCGATGCCGAAGCCCGCCGCGCCGAAGCCCGCGATGGTGCCCCATGGGGTCGGGAAGGCGAGCGCGAGCCCCATGCCGACCGCCACCAGGACGCCGCCCCACCGGGCGACGGAGCGCTGACCCCAGCGGTCGACCATGCCGTCGCCGACGATGCGTCCGACGAACTGGAGGCCTTGGAGCGACACGAACGCGAGGGCGGCGAGCGTCGCGCCGGCGGAGAGCTCGTCGCGCATGTAGCTCGCGGACCAGGTCGATGCGGCGTCCTCGGCCCAGCCGCCCGCCATCGCGATGAGGGTGAGCGCCCCGAGGAGGCCCCAGGTCCGCAGCGGCACGTGGCGCAGCGGGAGGTGCTGGAGGTGGGGGATCGTGGATTCGTCGGAGCCCTCCTCGCCCGCGTGCTGAGGCTCCGGTCCCTTGAGCAGCATGGGGTAGGCGATCGCGTTGGCGGCGATCACGATCGCGAGGGTGACGGCGAACTGCCACGGCACCCCGATCCCGAGACCGGCCGCGAGGCCGCCCAGGAGGCCGCCCGCGACGGCGCCGATGGACCACAGCGCGTGGAAGCTGTTGAGGATCGAGCGCTTGTACAGGCGCTGCACGCGGAGGCCGTGCGCGTTCTGCGCGACGTCGACCCACGCGTCCGTCACGCCGACTAGGAACAGCACGGCGCCGAACACCCACACGCTCTGAGCCATGCCCGCGACGAGCATCGCCGCGGCGGACGCGACCATCGTGACCGTCGCGACCCGTGAGGACCGGAAGCGGCGGATCGCGGCGGCGGCGAGCAGGCCGAGCGCGAGCGCGCCGACGGGCCACATCGCCATCGCCACGCCGAGCTGGCCGTACGACACGCCGAGCTGATCGCGGATCTCCGGCACGCGCGGCGCGAAGCCGCCCAGGACGATGCCGTTGGTGAAGAAGATCATGGCGACGCCCACGCGGGCACGCCGCAGGTGCGGGGCGACCCGCGCGCGGCCGGGGGCGGGGACTGTCACGGGATCACGCTACCGAGAGGTCGGCGACGAGAAGGTCCGCGAGGCGGGAGGTGGGACCCACGAGCACCTGGAAGTCGCCGGGCTCGACCACGCGCTCGCCGCGCGCGTTCACGATGCTGCACTCCGCGACCGGGATGGCGATGGTCACGGACGCCGAGGCGCCCGGCTCGAGCGCGACCTGAGCGAACCCCTTGAGCTCGCGGTCCGCCCACGTCGCCGAGGTGTTGACGTCGCGCACGTAGGCCTGGACCGTCTCGAGGACGGGCCGGTCGCCGGTGTTGGTGACGGTGACGGTGGCCTCGATGGCGTCGCCCAGCCCGAGGGAGGACGAGGCGAGGGTCAGGTCCGCGTACGACACGCTCGAGAACGACAGCCCGTCGCCGAACACCCAGCGCGGCTCCTGCGTGAGGTCCGCGTACCGGTAGCCGTGCTGCGCGTCGATCTGGTTGTAGAACGTGGGCTGCTGGCCCACGTGGCGCGGCCAGGAGATCGGCAGGCGGCCGGACGGCTCGATCGCGCCGAGGATCAGCTCGGCGACCGCGGTGCCGCCCGCCATGCCGGGGTTCGCGGCCCAGATCACCGCGGCGGCGCGGTCCGCGGACGCGGGGAGCACGTGCGGCTTCGACGCGAGCACCACCAGGACGACAGGGGTGCCGGTCTCGACGAGCGCGTCGAGGAGTGCGACCTGGCCGCCAAGCAGCTCGAGGGTGGCCGTCGACTTGCCCTCGCCCACGAGCTCGATGCGGTCGCCGAGCACGGCGACCACGGCATCGGCCCCCTGCGCGGCCGCGACGGCCTCCGCGATCATGCCTGCGTCGGGTCCCACGGGGAACGCGATGTGCGGGCGCGGCTGGCCGTCGGGGAAGAACTCGCCCTTGGGGTCGGGCCCGGTCGTGATGATCTCCGCGCCCGTGGCGTGGGTCACCTCCGAGCCCTCGGGTGCGAGCGCGCGCAGACCGTCGAGCACGGTGGTGATCATGTCGCGCGGGTGGCCGTCCATCAGCCAGTCCGCCTGTCCGGACGCGCCGGCCCAGTCGCCGAGCGTCCAGTCGGCGTCGTCGGCGTTGGGGCCCACCACCGCGAGGCGGAGCGGGCGGTCGGCCTGCAGCGGGAGGGTGCCGTCGTTCTCGAGCAGCACCAGCGAGCGGCGGGCCACCTCGAGGTTGAGGGCACGATGCGCGGGCTGGGCGATCACGGCGAGCTGGCGCTCGCGGTCGGCGGGGCGGCGGTCCTCGAACAGGCCCAGGTCGAACTTCAGGGTGAGGATGCGCGCCACGGCCTCATCGATGCGGGACTCCTCGAGGAGTCCCTGCGCGACCGCGTCCTGCGCGCCCTGGAAGAACGCGGGGGTGGTCATGATCATGTCGTTGCCCGCGTTCACGGCGGCGGCCGATGCCTGCGCGTAGTCGGGGTACAGGCGCTGCTCGCGGACCAGGTTGCCCACGTTGTCCCAGTCCGTGATGAGCGTGCCGGTGTAGCCCCACTCTCCGCGCAGCACGTCGTTCAGCAGCCACTCGTTCACCGTGATCGGGACGCCGTCCGTGGACTGGTACCCGAGCATGAACGTCGCGCAGCCCGCGCGCGCCATCCGCTCGAAGGGCGGCAGGTACCAGGAACGGAGCTTGCGACGGGAGATGTCGGCCTCCGACGCGTCGCGCCCGCCCTGGGTCTCCGAGTAGCCGGCGAAGTGCTTGGCGGTGGCGAGGATCGCCGTGCGGTCCGCCAGCCCGTCGCCCTGGTAGCCGCGAACCATCGCGGCGCCGAACTCGCCCAGCAGGTACGGGTCCTCGCCGAACGTCTCGGACACGCGCCCCCAGCGCAGGTCGCGCGCGATGCACAGCACGGGGGAGAAGGTCCAGTGGATGCCGGTGGCGCTCACCTCGACGGCGGTCGCGCGGGCGACGCGCTCGAGCAGCTCGGGGCTGAACGTCGCGGCCATGCCCAGCTGGGTGGGGAAGATCTCCGCGCCCTCGAAGAACGAGTGGCCGTGGATGCAGTCCTCGCCGATGAGCAGCGGGATCCGCAGTCGGGTCTCCTCGACCAGCGCGTGCGCCTGCTCGAGCCGCTCGGGCGAGGCGTGGAGGATCGAGCCGACGTGCATCTCCTCGATCAGGTGAGGCACGCCCGCGTACGTGTGCATCTGCAACATCTGACCCACCTTCTCCGGCAGCGTCATGCGCGAGATGAGGTCCGCGACACGGGCGGGGGTGGGGAGGGAGGAGTCGAGGTAGGCGGCGGTCACGGCGGTTCCTTTCGCGCGGCGGTGGGCGAACCCTGAGATGAGATTTCTACCACATGGTAAGATCGAGGTCGAAACGTTGCAAGCGGGAGGGTTCATGCGCGATCGCGAGCTGTCGGAGCGGGGCGCGGAGACGCGCACGCTCATCCTTGACACGGCGCTCGCGGCGTTCGCGGAGTCCGGCTTCCGCGGCACCTCGGTGCGTGACATCGCGACGCGGTGCGGCCTGACCCATCCTGCGCTGCTCTACCACTTCCCCACCAAGGCCGACCTGCTCATGGCGGTGCTGACGCGCCGCGACGACTCCGAGGGCACCGCCGCCGGCTACGACGAGCTCCGCGGCCGTGCGCTTCTCGACCACCTCGTGGAGACGGCGCGACGCAACGCCGGTAGGCGCGGCGTGGTCGAGCTCTACGCCACCCTGTCGGGCGAGGCGACGGCCCCCGACCATCCCGCGCACGCGTACTTCGCCGCCCGATACGCGTCGCTGCGACACGACGTCACCCGCGCCTACCGCGAGGCGGCGGAGGCGGGAGAGCTGGCCCCGCGCATCGTCCCCTCGCTCGCCGCCGCCCAGCTGGTCGCGCTGATGGACGGCCTCCAGATCCAGTGGCTCCTGGATCCCGCCGTCGACATGGCCGAGACCCTCGAGGCTCACCTCGCGGCGCAATTTGCATGACTTCTCATGAAATCGGGACCCAGGTCCCTGAGAACGGCTCCGCGTCGCCCCTAGCGTTCTGAGCAGGCGCTATCCCCGGCGCAAGGGCTCACGAGGCCCGCGACAAAGGAGAATGACAATGGCAGTCAACTCGCAGGTCGCCGAGAGCGCGACCGCCACCCGCAGCAAGCTCGGCTGGAGCATGCTGAGCGTCACGCGCATCGCGCTGGGCTTCTACTTCCTGTGGGCGTTCATCGACAAGCTGCTCGGCCTGGGTGTCCAGACCTGCCGCAGCGTCCTCGAGGACGGCACCGTCTCCATCGACCGGTTCTGCGACAGCGCCTGGATCAACGGCGGCCACGTCACCGAGGGCTACCTGGTCTACGGCGGCAACGCCTCCAGCCCGTTCCACGACTTCTTCGTGAACCTCGGCTCGCAGCGCTGGACCGACGTGATCTTCATGCTCGGCCTCCTCGGCGTGGGCCTCGCCCTCATGCTGGGCATCGGCACCAAGGTGGGCGCCTGGTCCGCCACCGCCATGCTGGTCTTCATGTACATGACGCAGATGTGGCCGACCACCAACCCCATCCTGGACGAGCACCTCATCTACGCGTTCGCCGCCATCGGCATCGTGTACGTCGAGCTCTCGCACCAGTCGTTCGGTCTCGGCAAGTGGTGGAGGAGCCTCGAGCTCGTCAAGAAGAACACCTGGCTGGTCTAGCCGGCAGTTCTCACGGGGCCCCGCGCGTCGCGCGGGGCCCCGTTCCCGTGCGCGCGCGACACGGGTCTTTTGCTCCGCTTCCAGCGGTGATGGCCGAATCGGCGTAGCGTGGGTGACGCGGACAACGGCGTCCGTGGGGGCACCGTGCCTCGGACCGCAACGCATCGCATCCTCGGGAGGCAATGATGAGCAGCACCGAACCGACCACCGCAAGCCAGTCGAGTCGCAGCACGTTCGGCTGGGTCATGCTGAGCGTGACCCGCATCGCGCTCGGCTTCTACTTCCTCTGGGCCTTCCTCGACAAGCTTGTCGGGTTCGGCTACTCGACGTGTCGCACCACGGCGGAGGACGGGTCCTTCACCATCGACACGATGTGCGACAACGCCTGGGTCAGCGGGGGCCACGTGACCGAGGGCTACCTGGTCTACGGCGGCAACGTCAACAGCCCGTTCCACGACTTCTTCGTGGACCTGGGCGGTCAGCGATGGACCGACTGGCCGTTCATGCTGGGCCTCCTGGGCGTGGGTCTCGCGCTGATGCTCGGAATCGGCACCAAGGTGGGCGCCTGGGCGGCCACCGCGATGCTGCTCATGATGTACATGACGCAGATGTGGCCGTCCACCAACCCGTTCCTGGACGAGCACATCATCTACGCGCTCGCCGCGCTCGGCATCGTGTGGGTCGAGCTCGAGCACCAGTCGATCGGCCTGGGCCGATGGTGGCGAGGGCTCGTGGGCGAGAAGAGCTGGCTGGTCTGACGAGACGCTCCGCGCGGGTCAGGCCCGCGCGGAGCGACGCTCGTCCCGCAGCTCCCGCGCGACCACCATGGTCACCTGAGGGATGAGGTCGCGGCTGCGCTTGAGCGCCCACGGCACCCCGTTGACCGCGAGCCACGCGGCGACCGCCGCCGCGCTGGGAGGCGGGGGAGGGGCGGGGATCGCGGAACGACGCGGCCAGCGAGCCCCGAGCACCTCGACGGCCGCGCCCGCGAGGGCGCGATGGCCCTGCGGCGACGGATGGATGCGATCGATGTGCCAGGCACGACGCCCGAGGGAGCTCAGCAGCGTCGCCCCGTCGATCACGATCACGTCGGTGTCGGCGACGGCCCGCGCGATCGCGGCGTTCGCCTCGCCGATCCGCCGAGCCATCGCCTCCGCGACGCGCCGTGGTGCGAGGTCGAACAGCCCGATGCGGTCGAGCGACACCGTGACGATCGCACGGCCGGGGCGCGTGAGCCGGCCCACGGCAGACCCGAGCGCGTCCTCCACATCCGCGGGCGAGAAGTCGCCGCGGAGCACGTCGTTCCCGCCGACGGTGAGGAGCACCACGTCGGGCCGCGCCGCCACCGCCGCGCCCACCTGGCGTTGCAGCATCTCGCGTGCCCGCACGCCGTTCGCGGCGAGGTTGAGGAAGGACGATGCGCCGAGCCCCGCCGCCGCGTGCGCCGCCCAGCCCACGTGACCCCACGCGCGCTGCACGCCGTCGCCCACCCCGAGCGTGATCGAGTCGCCGAGCGCGACCACGCGGGGCCCGGTCATCGCGCGCCGGTCAGCGAGCGCTCGTGGACGGCCCTCATGCCCGCGACCGACGCGGACCAGGGGAACTGCACCGCCCGCCCCCGGGCCTCGAGACGCCGCGCCCGCCCGTCGCGGGCGAGCACCGCCTCGATCGCGTCGGCGAAGGCGCCTGGATCGCCCGCCGCCGCGACACCCGCGCCTCCCAGGACCTCCGGCAGCGCGGATGCGGCGTTCACCACCACGGGCGTGCCCGAGGCGAGGGCCTCGAGCGCCGCCAGCCCGAACGTCTCGATGGGACCCGGCGCGATCGCGACGTCCGCGGACGCGAGCAGCGAGGCGAACGCGTCGCGATCCGACACGAAGCCGAGAAGCTCGACCGGGAGCCCGGCGGCGGCGCGGCGCAGCGGACGCGAGAGCGGTCCCGACCCGGCGACCACCAGGCGCACGTCGCGGCCGCGCGTCGCCAGCTCTCTCACCGCCTCGATCGCGAGGCCGGGGCGCTTCTCCCGCGACAGGCGCGAGGCCATCACCACCAGCGGGACGTCGTCGGGGGCGTGGCGGCGACGTACGGCCGCGTCCGCGTGTCGCGGGTGGAACCGGTGCAGGTCGACCCCCAGCGGCACCGTGGTCACTGAAGCACCGACGGCGGCGAGCTCCGCGCCCGCGTACTCGGTGGTCGCGACGATCGTGTCGAAGCGACGGGCGATCCACGTGGCGTGGGCGCGCGCGAGCCCCTCGACCATGCGGGCGGCGGCCGGGGGCAACGTCGAGGCGAGGACGCCGTCGACGCGCTCGTGCGCGATGAAGGCGGCCGGGATGCCGCGCTCGCGAGACCAGGGTCCCAGGCCCGCGAGGGTGGTGCGGTCGGACACCTCGATGACGTCGGGCGCGAACCGCTCCAGCGCGTCGGTGACCGCGGCGAACCGGGTGATGACGCGGTAGCCGCCCGACCCCGGCACGGGCGGGCTGTGCAGCGTCAGCACGCGGCCGTGCGGGGCGAGCCTCTCGCCGTCGCCGTCGCCGGGCACCACCAGCAGCACGTCGTCACCGTGCTCGACGTAGCCGCGCCCGAGCGCATGCAGCGCGGTGCGCAGGCCGCCGGAGCGCGGCCCGTAGAAGTTCGCGACCTGGGCGATCCTCATGACGCCACCGCCCGTGCGGCGATCGCACGCTCGTAGTGATCGATCAGGGCGCCGCAGACGTGGGGCCAGGTGCGACCCTCGACCGAGACGCGCGCGTGCGCGCCCTGCAGCCAGCGCATGTCCTCGTGCGCGACCAGCGCGGCGACGGCGTCCTCGAGGTGGTCGAGGCGCCCGGGCTCGTACAGGAAGCCGTGGGAGCCGTGGTCGATGAGGTCGATGGGCCCGCCGCGCCGCGGCGCCACGACCGGAACCCCCGATGCGAGCGCCTCCTGGATGGACTGCCCGAACGTCTCGAGCTCGCCGGGGTGCACCATCACGTCGAGGCTCGCGACCGCCCGCGCGAGCTCGCCGCCGCCCAGGAAGCCCGCGAACTCCGCGTCGGGCAGCAACCGCCGCAGCCGGGACCCCTCGGGCCCCTCGCCGATCACCACGAGCCGCAGCCCGGGGATCCGCGCCAGCCGCTCGAGATCGCCCACCCGCTTCTCCGGCGCCAGCCGGCCCACGTACCCGACCACCACCTCACCGCGCGGCGCCCACCTGGCCCGCAGCGCATCGTCCCGATGCGCGGGGTTGAACCTGACCGTGTCGACGCCGCGCGGCCACAGCCTGAGCCGGTCGACGCCCAGCTCCTCGAGCTGGCGCATCGCCGCGGTCGAGGGTGCGAGCGTGAGGTCGGCGGCGCGGTGGATCTGGCGCACGCGAGCCCACAGCAGCGGCTCGCCCCACGGCGCCCGGTACGAGGCGGCGTAGGACGGCACGTCGGTCTGGTAGATCGCGACCGTCGGCAGGCCCAGGTCCTGCGCGGCACGGACCGCCGCCCAGCCGAGCATGAACGGCGAGGCGAGGTGGACCACGTCCGGCCGCACCTCCTCGAGGATGCGGGCGATGCCGCGCACGGTCGACAGCGCGACCCGCACGTCCTTGTAGCCGGGCCAGCCGACGGCGGGCACGTGGATGACGGGGGCCCCCGCGACGGAATCGGGGGCGCCGGGCGCCTCGGGGGCGATGACGACCGCCTCGTCGCCGCGGGCGGCGAGGTGGTCGAGCACCCGCAGCAGCGAGTGCGTGACGCCGTTCGTGTGCGGCAGGAACGATTCTGCGACCAGCGCGACCTTCACGCCCCCGAGTCTGGGAGGCCCGGGCGACGGACGGGTGTCCGCACGCTTGATGGCGCGTGACGGTCGCATGACTTCTGGGTGAACCCGCGCGTGCGACCATGAACGCATGCCCCGCATCCTCACCAGGTCCCTTGCCGCCCTCGCGGCGCTCGCCGCCGTCGCGTTCGCCGCGACCCCCGCGGCCGCCCACACGGCGCTCGTGGCCTCGACCCCCGAGGATGGTGCCACCGTGACGGAGCTTCCCGAGGTGTCGCTGGAGTTCACGGAGCAGCTGCTCGACATCGGCAACGAGCTCGCGATCGTGGCGGCCGACGGCACGCGCACGGAGCTCGAGATCGAGGAGCCGGTCACGGAGACGATCACCGCCGTGGTGCCGGACGATGCGCTGGTCCCGGGGGACACGACCCTCGCCTTCCGCGTGGTGTCGGCGGACGGGCACCCCATCGAGGGGACGGTCGCGTTCACCTACGCGCCGGTGGAGGGGATCCCGAGCGCGTCCCCGTCGGCATCGCCGAGCGCGAGCGCCTCGCCCAGCGTGTCGGCGAGCGACGCGGCCGCGGCGCTGCCCACCGGCTCTCCGACGCCGCACGTGACCGTGTACGAGGAGGTCGGGCCCAACCCCGCGGTGTACGCGATCATCGGCGCGCTCGCGGCCGGCGCGCTCGCGCTCACCATCGCGCTGCGCATGCGCCGCCGCGAGGACTGACGCCCGCTCGCTACCGTGTGTCCGGGGACACGGTCGCGCGATCGCGCGCCAGGGGAGGAATCGATGACCGAGCCGCAGCTCACCGCGACCGCGCAGGACTACGTGAAGATCGTGTGGAGCGCGACCGAGTGGTCGGACGCCCCCGTCACCACCAAGCGTCTCGCGGAGCGCCTCGGCGTGTCGGCGCCCACGGTCTCGGAGAACGTCCGCAAGCTCGTGGCGGCCGGGCTGCTGGACCACCGGCCCTACGGCGCGATCACGCTCACCGCGGAGGGGGAACGGCGCGCGCTCGAGATGGTGCGTCGCCACCGGCTGATCGAGACGTTCCTCGTCACGCATCTCGGATACGGCTGGGACGAGGTCCACGACGAGGCGGAGGTGCTCGAGCACGCCTGCTCGCCGCGCATGATCGACGCGATCGACACGCTGCTGGGCCACCCCACCCGCGACCCCCACGGCGACCCGATCCCGACCGCGGCGGGACGCATCGTCACCCTCGACGGCACCAACCTCGCCGAGGCCGCGACGGGACGCTGGACCGTCGCACGGCTGTCGGACTCCGACCCTGCAGTTCTGCGGGACCTCGCGGACCTAGGATTGACCGTGGACGCCTCGATCCGGGTGCTAGGCCCCGATCCGTCCGGCGGAATCCGTGTGGAGACCGATGAGGCGGCCGACATCGTCGTCCCGCCCGCCACCGCCTCCGCGGTGTGGCTCGTCACGCAAGGCCCCTGATGACCGCTCTGCCTCCGACCTCCGAAGCCGGAACCCCGCGCTGGCTGCTGCCGCGCACCGCCCACGCGCCCCATCCCGCGCTCGTGCTCGCCGGCTTCGTGGTCGCCGGCTTCGGCATCAGCCTGTCGCAGGGCGGCGCCTCCGGCGTGATCCAGGACCAGGTGAGCGACCTGGGCGCCTCGGTCGACATGATCGGCTGGACCATCGTCGCCTACGCGCTCGGCGTGGTGGTGGGGGCGCCGCTCATCATGGTCGGCCTCGCGGCGTGGAACCGCCGGCGCCTGCTGCTCGCCATGTCCGCGGTGTTCGTCGTGACGTCCGCCCTCACCGCGCTCGCGCCCACGGTGGAGACCTTGTTCGTCGCGCGGCTGCTCGCGGGCCTGCCTCATGGCGCGCTGCTGGGCAGCGCCGCGTACGTCGGGGTCCTCGCGCTCGGTGCGGAGAGGCGCGGCCAGGTGCTCGCCACCATCATGTACGGGCTCACCGCCGCGATCGTGGTCGGGGTGCCCGCGATGCAGTGGATCTCGATCCAGTCCGGCTGGCGGGTCGCGTACTGGGTGGTGGCAGGCGTGGGCCTCGCGGGATTCGCGCTCATGTGGGCGTTCGTGCCCTCGGTGCCCGGCACCCACGGCGCCGGCTTCCGTACCGAGCTCGCGGCCCTCCGGGGAAGGGTGCTGTGGACCGCGATCCTCACGGTCACGGTCGGCTTCGCGGGCCTGGGCGCCGTCCAGTCGTACATGGTGCCGCTGCTGGAGGACACCAACGGCTTCGCGCCATCCACCGTGACCCTGGTGCTCGCGCTGTTCGGGCTCGGCATGACCGCCGGTGCGTACGTGGGCGGACGCCTCACGGACCGCTCGGTGCTGCTCACGTCACGCGTGGGGATCATCGGGGTGGCGGCGACCCTGCTGCTCCTCGGTCTGGTGGGCGGGTCGGGCTGGCCCGTGGTGGTCGCGCTGGTGCTGCTCGGTGTCTTCATCCAGACGTTCTCACAGGCCGCACAGGCGCACCTCATGGACGCGACGCATACGTCGCCCTCGCTGGGTGCGGCGCTGTCGCACTCCGCCCTCAACGCCGCGACCGTGGTCGGCACGGGTCTGGGTGCCGTCGTCATCGCGGCCGGGCTCGGGTACGTCGCGCCCGCGTGGGTCGCGCTCGCGCTCGCGCTGGTCGCGATCGTGCTCGTCTTCGTGGGGCCCGGCTACCGCCGGTGATCGGTCCCAGGCTCCGACGACTACCCTGGACCGCATGAATCTTCGCCTCGGCACCCGTGGATCCGCGCTCGCGACGGCGCAGTCCGGGCAGTTCGCGGACGCCGTGGTCGCCGCGGCGGCGGACGGGGGCGTCGAGGCCGCCGTGGAGCTCGTGAAGGTCACCACGAAGGGCGACGTGGACCGCGGCTCCCTGGTGGGGCTGTCGCAGACCGGCGTGTTCGTCACGGCGCTGCGCGAGGCTCTGCTCGCGGATGAGTGCGACTTCATCGTCCACTCGCTCAAGGACGTCCCCACACAGCCGTACCCGGGCCTCGACGTGGTCGCGATCCCCGAGCGCGAGGACCCGCGCGACGTGCTGTGCACGGACGGCCGCGCCCTCGAGGACCTGCCGGCCGGCGCCCGCATCGGCACCGGCTCGCCGCGCCGGGGCTCGCAGCTGCTGGCGATGCGCCCCGACCTCGACGTCCGGCCGTTGCGCGGCAACGTCGACACCCGTCTGGGCCACATCGGACAGGACCTCGACGGCGTGCTGCTGGCCGCGGCCGGGCTCAACCGCCTGGGCCGCTCCCACGACGCGACGCAGCCGCTCGACGTCGCGGCCATGCTGCCCGCACCCGGCCAGGGCGCCCTCGCGATCGAGATCCGCGCGGACGCGCCCCTCGAGCTCCGCGACCTGTTGGCCCGTCTCGACCACGCGGAGACCCGCGCGTGCGTCACCGCCGAGCGGGAGGCGCTGCGCGTGCTCGACGCCGGCTGCGCCGCCCCGGTGGCCGCGCACGCGACGGTGACGCGCGGCCGCCTCACCCTGCACACGCGGGTGATCTCGACCGACGGCACGCTCGCGCTCAACGAGCGCAACTCCGGGGTGATCGCGGAGGCCGCGGCGATCGGGCGCTCGAGCGGCTTCTCGCTGCTGGGCCGCGGCGCCGAACGCCTCATGGGTCGCGCATGAGCCTCGCGGGCCGCCGCCTCCTGGTGCCCGTCACCGCGGAGCGCACCGCCTTCGCCGAGCAGCTCGCCGCCGAGGGTGCGGACGTGACCGCGGTCGCGTTCATCGCGATCGTGCCGCCCGCGGACCCGGCCGCGCTCGAGGCCGCGACGCTCGCGTGGCTCGACGGCGCCTACGACTGGATGGCGGTCACGAGCCGCAACGCGGTGCTCGCGATGGACCGCATCGCCCGCGCGCACGGGCGCACGCTCGCCGAGCCGCAGCCCGGCGCACGCGTCGCCACGGTGGGCGAGGCGACGCGCGCGGTCTGCGCGGAGGTGGGCCTCACCGTCGACCTGGTGCCCGCCTCCCGCGCCGACGCTCGCGGCATCGTCGCCGAGCTGCCCGTGGGAACCGGGCGCGTGCTCGCGCCGCTCGGCAACCTCGCGTCACCCGCGCTCGTTCGGGGCCTCGCGCGCCAGGGCTGGCGGGTCGACGGCGTCGAGGCGTATCGCACCGTCGACGGCCCGGGGATGGACGATGCCACGGTCGCCGCGGCAGCGGACGGTCGCCTGGACGCGGTCCTCCTGACGTCCGGCTCGGTCGCCGAGCGCTTCGCCGCCGCGTGCCCGTCGGTCGCCCCCGGAACGCGCATCGTCGCCATCGGGCGTACCACGGAGGCGGGGGCCCGCGCCGCGGGCCTCGCCGTGGACGCCGTCGCCACCGCGCCCACCTACGCTGGGATCCGGGCCGCGCTCGACGCGGCGCTCGCCACCCCCACCCAGGGAGACCCGTCATGACCTCGTACCGTCCGCGGCGCCTGCGCGCCACGCCCGCGATGCGCCGCCTCGTGCGCGAGGTGCGACCGCACGCGTCCGAGCTGGTGCTGCCGGTCTTCATCCACGAGGACCTCACCGAGCCGCGACCCATCGCGTCGTTGCCGGGTGTGTCCCAGCACCCGCTGAGCGCGGTGGCGGGTCTGGTCGAGGAGGCGATCGCGGCGGGCCTGGGCGGCCTCATGATCTTCGCGATCCCCTCCGTGCGCGACGCCGTCGGCTCCGGGGCCATCGACCCCGAGGGCATCCTCAACCGCGCGATCGCCGCGGCCGCGGGGGCCGCGGGGGACCGGCTGGTCGTCATGGCGGACCTCTGCCTCGACGAGTTCACCGACCACGGCCACTGCGGCGTGCTGTCCTCCGACGGCCGCGTCGACAACGACGCCACGCTCGAGGTCTATGCCGCGATGGGCCTCGCGCAGGCCCGCGCCGGCGCCCACGTGCTCGGCCTCAGCGGCATGATGGACCACCAGGTCGCCGTGGTGCGCGAGGCGCTCGAGGCGGAGGGCTTCACCGACGCCGCGATCCTCGCGTACGCCGCCAAGTACGCCTCTGCGTTCTACGGTCCCTTCCGCGAGGCCGTCGACAGCCAGCTCCAGGGCGACCGGCGCACCTACCAGATCGACCCCGCGAACGGCCGCCAGGGCCTGCACGAGGCCGAGCTCGACGAGCTCGAGGGCGCGGACATGGTGATGGTGAAGCCGGCGCTGCCGTACCTCGACGTGGTCGCCGAGGTCGCCGCGCAATCGCGCGTGCCCGTCGCGGCCTATCACGTGTCGGGCGAGTACGCCCAGATCGAGGCGGCCGCCGCGAACGGCTGGCTGGACCGCCGCGCCTCTCACCTCGAGGCCCTCACGTCGATGCGCCGGGCCGGCGCCGACATCGTCGTCACCTACGCGGCGCTCGAGCTCGCCGCCTGGCTCAAGGAGAACTAAGTGTCCTCGTACTCGGAGCGCGCCCGCGCGATCCTGCCCGGCGGCGTGAACTCGCCCGTGCGCGCCTGGAACGGCGTCGGGGGAGAGCCGGTGCCCATCGCCTCGGCGAGCGGGTCGCGGATCACCGACGCGGACGGCCGCGAGATGATCGACCTGGTCGCCTCGTGGGGCCCCGCGATCCTGGGGCACGCGAAGCCCGAGGTGGTCGCAGCGGTGCAGGCCGCCGCGGCTCGCGGGCTGTCGTTCGGGGCGACCACCGAGGCCGAGGTGGAGCTCGCGGAGATCATCCGCGACCGCTACGCGCCCGCCGAGCGGGTGCGCCTGGTCTCCACCGGCACCGAGGCCACCATGACCGCGATCCGCCTCGCGCGCGCCGCGACCGGACGCGACGTGATCGTGAAGTTCGCCGGCTGCTACCACGGCCACTCGGACGCGCTGCTGGTCGCCGCGGGCTCGGGCCTCGCGACCGCGGGAGTGCCCGACTCCGCGGGCGTCACGCCGGGCGCCGCGCGCGACACCCTGGTGCTGCCGTACGGCGACGAGGCCGCCCTCACCGACGCGTTCGCGGAGCGCGGCGCGGAGATCGCCGGCGTGATCGTCGAGGCCGCGCCCGCCAACATGGGCGTGATCCGCCCGCCCGAGGGCTTCAACCGCCTCATCTCGACGCTGTGCCGCCACGAGGGCGCCGTGATGATCCTCGACGAGGTCCTCACGGGCTTCCGCGCGGGCCCCGCCGGCTACTGGGGCGTCGAGCGCGACCACGACCTCGCCGCGGGTCTCGACCCGTGGACACCCGACCTCGTGACCTTCGGCAAGGTCATCGGCGGCGGCCTGCCCGTCGCCGCGCTGGGCGGCCGCCAGGACCTCATGGAGCAGCTTGCGCCGCTCGGCCCGGTCTATCAGGCAGGCACGCTGTCGGGGAACCCCGTCGCGGTCGCGGCGGGCCTCGCCACCATGCGCCTGCTCACCGACGACGTGCACGCGCGCGTCGCCGCGACCGCGCAGTCGCTGGTGGACGGCGTGTCCGCCGCGCTCACCGCGCACGGCATCGCGCACGCCGTGGGCCGCGCCGGCACGCTGTTCTCGTTCTTCCTGGGGCTGGACGAGGCTCCGGTCACCTTCGACGACGTGTCTCGCCAGGACACGGCCGCCTTCGGGCGCCTGTTCCACGCGCTGCGGCGCGAGGGGGTCGCGCTGCCGCCGAGCGCCTATGAGGCGTGGTTCGTCACCGCCGCCCACTCCGTCAACGACGTCCGGCACATCGTGTCGACGGTCGAGCAGTGGGCGTCCACCGAGAACGCCTGAAACGTCGTCGAAGCGGCGACTGCCGCATCGTCCCTGGTACATCACCTTCCTCACGGGCGCGTGAGGGTACGGTGAGCGCCCTCACAGCGGCACCGCGTGCCAGGTGAGGAAGAGTTCTCCCACGTTTCACACGACGTGACCTCGGGTGAAACCTCCCTTCCCTACCTTCGGGAGAGTCCGATTCCCCGCGGGGCGACCGCCCCGGTCGGACCTCAGTCCCCAGGGAGGGGCCATGACCGTTTCCGACAAGGCCGCCGTCGCGGCAGTCGAGCCAGGCATCATCGGCAAGGGCCGGTGGATCGAGCGCTGGGAGCCCGAGAACGAGCTGTTCTGGGAGGCCCGAGGCAAGTCCATCGCGTTCCGCAACCTCGTCTTCTCGATCGTCGCCGAGCACATCGGCTTCTCCGTGTGGCTGCTGTGGTCGATCGTGGTGGTCCGCATGTACGGCACGTTCGACGCCGCCACGGGCGAGCTCGTCGCCACCGGCGCGAACGGCTGGGCCCTCACCGCGAGCCAGGGCTTCACGCTCCTCGCGGTCGCGTCCGGCGTGGGCGCGTTCCTGCGCGTCCCCTACACGTTCGCGGTGCCGGTGTTCGGCGGCCGCAACTGGACCGTCATCTCCGCGGTCCTGCTGCTCATCCCGACGCTCGGGCTCGCGTGGGCGGTGCAGGACCCGTCGACGCCGTTCGGCGTGCTGGTCGCGATCGCCTCGACGGCCGGCTTCGGCGGCGGCAACTTCGCCTCGTCGATGTCGAACATCTCGTTCTTCTACCCGGACAAGGAGAAGGGCTGGGCGCTCGGGCTCAACGCCGCGGGCGGCAACATCGGCGTCGCGGTCGCGCAGAAGCTGGTGCCGCTCGTCATCGGCATCGGCGCGCTCGGCCTCTCGGCCGCCGGCCTGGTCTACGTCCCGCTCGCCCTGGCGGCCGCGGTTCTCGCGTTCCTCTTCATGGACAACCTGCGCGAGGCCAAGGCCGACCCCAAGCCCACGGCCGCCTCGCTGCGCCACGGCCACACCTGGCTCATGGCGTTCCTCTACATCGGCACCTTCGGTTCCTTCATCGGCTACTCGGCGGCGTTCCCCACGCTGCTCACCGTGGTGTTCGAGCGCGCGGACATCGCGCTCAGCTGGGGCTTCCTGGGGGCGCTGATCGGCTCGCTGTCGCGCCCGTACGGCGGCAAGCTCGCGGACCGCGTCGGAGGCGCGATCATCACCGTCGGCGCGTTCGTGGTGATGGCGATCGCGGGCATCACCGCGGTGGTGGGCGTGCAGCAGCACTCGCTCGGGCTGTTCTTCGTCAGCTTCATGGTGCTGTTCGCCGCCACCGGGATCGGGAACGGGTCGACGTATCGCATGATCCCGTCGATCTTCGGACGCATCCAGGCCCGCAAGGGATCCGACACCGAGGAGAGCCGCCTGGACTTCAAGCGTCAGGCCGCGGGCGCGGTGGGCATCATCTCCGCGGTGGGCGCCTTCGGCGGCTTCGCGATCCCGTTCATCTACAAGATCGCGAAGGAGCAGACGGGCACCATCGTCCCCGCGCTCCAGATCTACGTGGTCGTGTTCCTCGCGATGGCGGTCATCACGTGGGTGTTCTACCTGCGCAAGGGCGCCGAGATGCGGAACGTCTGACATGACGCGCCCCGTCCCCACCCACTGCCCCTACTGCGCGCTGCAGTGCGCGCAGACCCTCACCCCGGCCGCCGGACGCATCCCGGTGACGGTCGAGGGGCGCGAGTTCCCCACCAACCGCGGGGGACTGTGCCAGAAGGGCTGGACCTCCCCGGAGGTGCTTCGCGCCGCCGACCGTCTCACGGTGCCGCTGCTGCGGACCGCGGACGGCGGCTTCCGCGAGGCGGGTTGGGACGAGGCGCTCGACCTGGTGGCGTCGCGGGTCGCGACGCTCCAGGCCGAGTCGGGGGACGATGCGGTGGCCGTGTTCGGCGGCGGCGGCCTCACCAACGAGAAGGCGTACGCCCTGGGCAAGTTCGCCCGGCTCGCGCTGCACACCCGGCTCATCGACTACAACGGCCGGTTCTGCATGTCGTCCGCGGCCGCCGCGTCGAACCGCTCGCTCGGCATGGACCGCGGTCTCGCGTTCCCGCTCTCCGACCTCGGCGGCGCGGACGCCGTGCTGATCCTCGGCTCGAACATGGGCGTCACCATGCCGCCGTTCGTGCAGCACCTGGCAGGGGTGCGCTCGCGGGGAGGCCTGGTGGTGGTGGACCCGCGCCAGACCGTCACCGCGAAGCTCGCACGGGACGGCGCGGGGATCCACCTCGCCCCCGTCCCCGGCTCCGACATGGTGGTGCTCCTCGCGCTGCTCCACATCGTGCTCGCCGAGGGCCTGCACGACGTGGCCTACCTCGCGGACCGGGCGGAGGGCCTCGACGAGGTGCGCCGCTCGGTCGCCCAGTGGTGGCCCGAGCGCGCCGAGGCCGCCACCGGGATCCCCGCGGACACGCTCCGCGAGGTCGCACGCCTCCTGGCCGCCGCATCCCCCTCGCGCGGCGGCCGGGGGGCGTACATCCTCACCGGACGGGGCATCGAGCAGATGGCGCAGGGCACGGACTGCGTGAGCGCGGCGATCAACCTCGCGCTCGCGCTGGGGCTCATCGGGCGCCACGGCTCGGGCTTCGGCCCCGTCACGGGTCAGGGCAACGGCCAGGGCGGCCGCGAGCACGGCCAGAAGTCGGACCAGCTGCCCGGCTACCGGATGATCACGGACCCCGCTGCGCGGGCTCACGTGGCAGGCGTGTGGGGCGTCGACCCCGACACGATCCCCGGACCCGGCGTCCCGGCCGTGCAGCTGCTGACCTCGCTCGGCACCTCCGGCGGCCCGCGCGCGCTCCTGGTCCACGGCTCCAACGTCGTGGTGAGCGCCCCCAACGCGACGCGCGTCGAGGAGCGCCTGCGCGCGCTCGACCTGCTGGTGGTGTGCGACATCGTGCCGTCGGAGACCGCGATGCTCGCCGACGTCATCCTCCCGGTCACCCAGTGGGCCGAGGAGGAGGGCACCATGACCAACCTCGAGGGGCGGATCATCCGTCGCCGTCGCGCGGTGGACGCCCCCGGCGAGGCGCGTTCCGAGCTGTGGATCCTGCGCGAGCTCGCGGCCCGCCTGGGCTGCACGGCGCTGTTCAGCGAGGACCCCGAGGTGATGTTCGACGAGATGGCCCGCGCCTCCGCCGGCGGCAAGGCCGACTACAGCGGCGTCACGTACGCCCGCCTCGACGCGGGGGAGGAGCTGTTCTGGCCCGTCCCCGTCGCGACGCCGGGCACCGCCGCCCACCCCGGCACCCCGCGCCCCTTCCTCGAGACCTTCCCCACCCCGAGCGGGCGCGCCCGCATGATCGCCGTGTCGCACCGCGGTCCGGCCGACGACGTCCGTCCCGGCGCGACCACCTACCTCGTGACCGGTCGGGTGCTGCAGCACTACCAGTCGGGCGCCCAGACCCGTCGCGTCGAGGAGCTCGCGCAGGCGCAGCCCGAGGCCTTCGTCGAGATGCACCCGCTGCTCGCCGAGCGGCTGGGGATCGCCGCCGGCGAGGTCGCGATCCTCACCAGCGCGCGCGGCGAGGCGATGGCGCCCGTCCGCCTCACCGCGGACATCCGCCCCGACACGGTCTTCATGCCGTTCCACTGGGCGGGCGCCGGCAGCGCGAACCGCCTCACCAACGACGCCACCGACCCGACGTCGGCGATGCCCGAGTTCAAGGTCACGGCGGTCGAGATCCGCGCCACGCGTCTCGACGAGGCCGCCGTGAGGGAAGGAGCGCTCCGATGAGGATCGTCGTGATCGGCCACGGGATGGTGGGCTCGCGCTTCGCGCAGGACGCCGCCGCCCGCGTGCCCGGCGCGCACGTCACCGTGCTGGGCCGCGAGGACACCGCGCCCTACAACCGCGTGCTCCTGTCGAGCGTGGTCGCCGGCAAGCAGGACGCCGACGGCATCGCGCTCGTCGGCCCCGACGTCGAGGGCGTCGACGTGCACCAGGGCGTGTCCGCCGTCGAGATCGACCGTTCGCGCCGGCTCGTGACCGCCTCGGACGGCTCGGTCCACCGCTACGACCGCCTGGTCCTCGCCACCGGCTCCGCCGCGCGCATCCCCCAGATCCAGCACGTCGCCAACCCCGACGGGCTGGTGCACGGCGTGAGCGTCCTCAAGGACCTCGCCGACGCGCGCGGCATCCTCGAGGCGCTGCCCAAGGCACGCCGCGCGGTGGTGCTGGGCGCGGGCGTGCTGGGCCTCGAGGTCGCGACCGGCCTCGCGGCGCGCGGCCTCGCCGTCACCCTGGTCCACCACGCCGACCGCCTCATGGAGCGCCAGCTGGGCTCCTCCGCCTCGCAGGTCGCGGTCGACTCCCTCGCGCGGCTCGGCATGACGGTGGTGACGCAGTCCTCGGTGGTGCGGGTCATGGAGCGTCGCGGTCACGTGTCCGGCGTCGAGCTGGCGAACGGCTCCGAGATCCTCACGGACCTGCTGGTGATGTGCGCCGGCACCATCCCCGAGACGGCCCTCGCACGCCGTGCCGGCCTGCCGTGCGAGCGCGGCGTGGTGGTGGGGGAGGACCTCGCCTCGCCCGCCGACCCCGCGGTCTTCGCGATCGGCGACTGCGCGCAGCCGCCCGAGGGCGGCACCGGCCTGGTCGCCCAGGGCTGGGACCAGGCACGACGCCTGGTGGACGCGTGGGCGGGTGCGGGCGCCGCGCCGCGGGACGATGCGGCGGGCACCGACCGCACCAACGTGGTCCGGGTCAAGGCGTCCGGTCTCGAGGTGGTCACCATGGGCCTGTCCGGCAAGTTCGAGCACGGCGACCGCCTGCTGCGTGCCGTGCGCATCTCCGACCCCGCCGTGGGCCGGTTCGTGGAGGTGGTGGTGCACGAGGGCCGCCTGGTCGGCGCGACCGTGGTGGGCGACAAGATCACCGCGACCGAGCTCCAGGCGCTCTACACGCGGGGGCTGCCGGTCCCGACGGACCCGGCCCACCTGATCGTCCGGCCCATCGCGGGCGCCGCGCCGGCCGTCCGGTCGGCGAAGGACATGCAGGACGACGACACGGTCTGCCAGTGCAACACCGTGTCGAAGGGACGGATCAACGACGCCATCGCGGACGGCTGCGGATCCGTCGAGGACGTGTCGCGCGCCACCCGGGCGTGCACGGGTTGCGGCGACTGCAGGTCGCTGGTGAAGGAGATGCTCGCGACCGCCGCGAGCGGCACCAAGGTTCCCGCGCTCGCGGGCACAGGGGAGGCATGATGACCACCGAGCACATCGTCGTCGTGGGCGGCGGCATGGTCGCCCACCGGTTCACCGAGGCGCTGCGCGCCCGCGACACCGCGGGGCGCTACAGCGTCGAGGTCCTCGCGGAGGAGCCGCGTGCGCCGTACGACCGCGTGGCCCTCACCAGCTACTTCCAGCTCAAGAGCCCCGACGAGCTCCAGCTGGGTGACCCCGCCCTGTGGCACGACCCCCTGGTCACCCTCCACCGCGACACCCGTGCGACGGGTGTGGACCGGGACCGGCGCATCGTGCGCGTCGACGGCGGCCGGGAGGTCGCCTACGACCACCTGGTCCTCGCGACCGGGTCCTACGCGTGGGCGCCGCCTACGCCGGGCGCGGACCTGCCCGGCGTCTTCATGTACCGCACGGTCGACGACGTCGCGGCCCTGCGCGGCTGGGTCGAGGAGCGGCGTGCCGCGCTGGGCCGCCCGGTGCGCGGCGCGGTCATCGGCGGCGGCCTGCTGGGCCTCGAGGCCGCGGGAGCCCTGCAGAGCCTCGGCGCCGTCAGCACCGTGATCCAGTTCGCTGACCGCCTCATGAACCTCCAGGTCGACGAGGGCGGCGGCGAGGCGCTCAAGCGCCTCATCGAGCGGATGGGCGTGACGGTGCGCTGCAACACCGCGACCCAGGAGATCCGCGCGGGCAAGGACGGCCACGTGGGCAGCCTGCTGTTCGCGGACGGCGGCGAGCAGCTCGTCGACGTCGTGGTGTTCGCCACCGGCGTGCGGCCCCGCGACGAGCTGGGCGCGACGGCGGGCCTCGAGATCGGCGCCCGCGGCGGCGTGGTGGTGGACGACACGTGCCTCACCGCGGACCCCGCGGTGAGCGCGATCGGCGAGGTGGCGTGCATCCAGGGCGCCTGCCTGGGCCTCATCGCCCCCGGCAACACCATGGCGGAGATCGCGGTGGACCGGCTGCTGGGCGGGAGCTCGACCTTCCCGGGCGCGGACATGGCGACCAAGCTCAAGCTGCTCGGCGTGGACGTCGCGTCCTTCGGGGACGCGTTCGCCACCACCCCGGGCGCGCTCGAGATGGTCTACGCGGACCCGGTCAACGGCGTCTACAAGAAGCTGGTCCTCACCGACGACGCGACCACCCTCCTCGGCGGCGTCCTGGTCGGCGACGCGAGCGCCTATGCGTCGCTGCGGCCCATGGTGGGCGCCGCGCTTCCGGGCGACCCGGCCGCGTGGATCCTTCCCGAGGGCTCGGTCGAGAAGGGCGAGATCGAGCTGCCGGACTCGGCGGGCGTGTGCTCGTGCAACAACGTCTCCGCCGGCGCGATCCGCGATGCCGTCAACCACGACGGCTGCCACGACCTGGGCGCGGTCAAGGCGTGCACCAAGGCCGGCACCTCGTGCGGCTCCTGCCTGCCGCTGGTGAAGAAGATCATGGGCACCGAGCTCGAGAAGTCGGGCATCGAGGTGTCGAACGCGCTGTGCGAGCACTTCGCGCTGTCCCGGACGCAGCTGTTCAACGCGATCAAGGTCGCGGAGGTCACCACGTTCAGCGAGGTCATCGAGCGGTTCGGCACCGGACGCGGCTGCGACATCTGCAAGCCCACGGTCGGGTCGATCCTCGCGAGCCTCTACAACGCGCACGTCCTCGGCGACGACCGCGCCGCCCTCCAGGACACCAACGACCGCGTCATGGCGAACATGCAGAAGGACGGCACCTACTCGGTGGTGCCGCGCGTGCCGGGCGGCGAGATCCTCCCCGAGCACCTCATCCTGATCGGCCAGATCGCGCAGGACTACGGCCTCTACACCAAGATCACGGGCGGTCAGCGGATCGACCTGTTCGGCGCCCGGCTCGAGCAGCTGCCGTCGATCTGGAAGCGGCTGGTCGACGCCGGCATGGAGTCGGGCCACGCGTACGGCAAGTCGCTGCGCACCGTGAAGTCCTGCGTCGGGTCCACCTGGTGCCGGTACGGCGTCCAGGACTCGGTGGGCATGGCGATCGCGCTCGAGCTGCGCTACCGCGGCCTGCGCAGCCCCCACAAGCTCAAGCTGGGCGTGTCCGGGTGCGCGCGCGAGTGCGCCGAGGCGCGCGGCAAGGACGTGGGCGTCATCGCCACCGACAAGGGCTGGAACGTGTACGTGGGCGGCAACGGCGGCTTCACGCCGGTCCACGCGCAGCTGCTGGTCGAGGACGTCCCCGACGACCAGGTGTTCCAGGTGATCGACCGCTACCTCATGTACTACATCCGCACCGCGGACCGCCTGCAGCGCACGGCGCCCTGGCAACAGGAGCACGAGGGCGGCCTCGACCGCATCCGCGAGATCGTGGTGGAGGACTCGCTGGGCCTGGGAGCGGAGCTCGACGCGCACATGGCCCGCCACATCGACTCCTACGAGGATGAGTGGAAGGCGGTCCTCAACGACCCGGTGCGGCTCCAGCAGTTCACCAGCTTCGTCAACGCGCCCGACCAGGCCGACCCCACCCTCGCCTACGTCGAGCAGCGCGGACAGCGCCGCCCCGCCACCCCCGAGGAGCGCGCCGGCGGCGCGGTCCTCATCGCCCCCTCGACCCTGGAGGTCCGGTCATGACCGCCGTCCCCGCCACCGCATCGTCCACCGCCACCGTGGTGTGCGCCTACGACCGCCTCACCCCTGAGCTCGGCGTCGCCGCGCTGGTGGGCGGCGAGCAGGTCGCGATCTTCCGGCTCGCTGACGGCAGCGTCCACGCCGTGCAGAACCTGGACCCGTTCTCCGGCGCGTCCGTGATGTCGCGCGGCATCACGGGCTCGCGCGGCGACGTGCCGACCATCGCGTCGCCCATCTACAAGCAGGTGTTCTCGCTGCTCGACGGGACATGCCTGGTCACCATGGACAAGTCGCCGAAGGACGGTCAGGCGCCGGACTTGGTCGTGTACCCCGTGACCCTCGACAATGGCCAGGTGATCATCGACCTGGCAGGCAGCGAGTGACGGCGCTCTTCGGAATCGACCTCAAGGGACGGCGCGTGCTCGTCGCCGGCGCGGGCAACGTCGCGTCGCGGAGGGTGAAGCGGTTCCTCGCCGAGGGGGCGCGGGTGGCCGTGGTGGCGCCTGTCGCCTCGGACGACATCGTGCGGCTCGCGCAGCACGGCGACCTCACGTGGGAGGCGCGGGCGGTCACGCCCGCGGACCTCGACGACGCCTGGTTCGTGCTCGCCGCCACGTCCGACCCCGCGGTGAACGATGCGGTGGCCGGGTGGGCGGAGGAGCGCCGGGTGTTCTGCATCGATGCGTCCGACGCGTCGCGCGGCACCGCGCGGCAGGCGGCGGTCTCGCGGCACGGCGAGCTCGCGGTGGGTGTGATCTCCACGGACCGGCCCGACCCCAAGCGCATCCGCGCGGTGCGCGACGCGATCGCGGCGCACCTCGACACGGGCGGCGCGGACCTGCGCCGCCGCCGCACGGGCGCGGGCCGCGTCATCCTCGTGGGCGCGGGACCGGGAGACCCCGGGCTCATCACGGTGCGGGGGCGCCAGGCGCTCGCGGAGGCCGACGTGGTGGTGACGGACCGCCTGGGCACCACGGAGCTGCTGGTGACGGTGCCCTACGACGTCGAGGTGATCAACGTCGGCAAGTCCCCCGACCGCCACCCGGTGCCGCAGGACGAGATCAACCGGATCCTGGTGTCGCATGCTCGCGAGGGACGGACGGTGGTGCGGCTCAAGGGCGGCGACCCGTTCGTGCTCGGGCGCGGCGGCGAGGAGGTGCACGCGTGCCTCGAGGCCGGCGTGCCTGTCGAGGTGGTGCCCGGCGTGACCTCGGCGCTGTCGGTGCCGGCGCGCGCGGGCATCCCCGTGACGCAGCGCGGGCTGTCGACGGCGGTGCTCGTGACGTCGGGTCACGCGGGCGCGGACGCGACCTCGGTGGCGGCCATGGCGCACGGCACCACGGTGGTGGTCCTCATGGGAGTGGCGGCGTTGCCGGACATCGTGGAGGCGGGCCTCGCGGGTGGTGCGGCTCCGGACACACCGGTCGCGATCGTCGAGTCGGGGACCACCGCCGACGAGCGTGTGACGCACGGCACCCTCGCGGACATCGTTCTTATCGCGGGAGAAACAGGGGTGAAACCTCCCGCCGTTATCGTCATCGGAAACGTGGCGAGGCCGGACCTTCTGGCCTCGCAGATCGCGGCGACGCCGCGTCGAGAGTGACAGGGAGGTCCGCGTGTCGGTGGTCGGAGAGCCGCTGTCGGGTTGCGTGATGGTCATCACCGCGGACCGCCGGAAGCGCGAGCTGGCGTCTGCCCTGGAGCGGCGCGGGGCGATCGTCAAGCACGCTCCCGCGCTCAGCACCATCCCGCACCTCGACGACGCCCAGCTGATCGCGGACACCCGGGCGCTCATCGCGACGCCGCCGGACATCGTGGTCGCGACGACGGGCATCGGCTTCCGCGGCTGGATCGAGGCCGCCGACGCGGCCGGTCTCGCCGAGGACCTGCTCGACGCCCTGCGCGGCGCGCGGATCATCGCCCGCGGTCCCAAGGCGCGGGGCGCGATCCAGCAGGCCGGCCTCGAGGCCGACTGGGTCGCCGAGTCCGAGACCGCCGCGGAGCTGCGCGACTATCTCCTCGCGGAAGGCGTGGACGGGCTGCGCGTCGCGGTCCAGCACCACGGCAACGGCTCGGACGGGCTCGACGAGGCGTTCACCGCGGCGGGCGCCACCGTCCAGAGCCTGCTCGTGTACGGCTGGGGCGCGCCGCTCGCGCCCGAGATGCACGCGGAGTGGATCGACCAGGCCGCGTCCGGCGGCGTCGATGCGGTGCTGTTCACCTCCGCGCCGGGCGCCGAGTCGTGGCTCGCGACGGCGCGCTCACGGGACGTCCTCGACGCGATCCGGGCGCGGGCGGCATCCGGGGACCTCGTGATCGCGGCCGTCGGTCCGGTCACCGCGGCGCCGCTCGAGGCGGCGGACCTGGTGGTGCGCCACCCGGACCGCTGGCGCCTCGGGGCGCTGGTGCGGCTGCTGGTGCAGGACTTCACCGAGTCGGCGGTGGGCATCACCACGCCCGACGGCCCGCTGGTGATGCGGGCCACCACCGCCGTGCTGGGCGGGCGGGTGCTGCCGCTCACGCCCACCGGCCTCGAGATCCTGCGCGCGCTCGCGCACGCCAAGGGCAACGTCCTCACCCGCGAGCAGCTCGCGGAGGTGCTGCCGGGCGAGAAGGCGGGGCCTCACGCGGTGGAGGCGGCGATCAACAGGCTGAGGGAGAACTCGGGGGCACCCATGCTGGTTCGTACGGTGGTGAAGCGCGGGTACGCGCTGGCGGTGAGCGCGGCATGACCGCCCTGATCGCATGCGCGCACGGCACGCGCGACGAGGGCGGGCAGGCGACCATCCTGCGCGTGGTCGAGGACATCCGGGCAGCGCTGTCCGGCATCGAGGTCCGCGACGCCTACGTCGACGTCCACGGACCGTACTGCAAGGAGGTGGTTGCCGAGGTCCCGCCCTCCTCGGGCACGTCCGCCGTGGTAGTGCCACTGCTGCTCGCGGGCGGCTACCACGTCTATCACGACATCGCGGAGGCCGTTCACGGCCGCGACGACGTGACCGCCGCGAAGGCCCTCGGGCCGGACCCGCGCCTCATCGACATCGTGATGGACCGCATCCGCGAGGCGCATGTCCCGCCCACCACCACGCTCATCCTCGCGGCCGCCGGATCCTCGGACCCGCGCAGCGAGGCGGACACGTTGGCCGCCGCGGAGATGCTCCGTGCGCGGTGGGACGGCCCGGTGCGCGTGGGCTACGCGGCCGGTATCCACCCCACGGTGGCCGACGCGGTGGCCGACGCCCGCAACAACGGCGAGGACGGCGAGGTGGCGGTCGCGTCCTTCCTGCTCGCGCCAGGCTTCTTCCAGAAGCGCCTCGCGGAGGCGGGCGCCGATTATGTGACCGCGCCCCTCGCCCCGCACCCGCGCCTCGTGGAGATCGTGCTCGACCGGTACCGTGACGCGGGTGGAAGCTGACGCGTTCGTCCGCCAGCGCGCGTTGCCCGGTTTCGGGGCCGCGGGCCAGGCGGCTCTGGGCTCGGCGCGCGTGGCGGTGGTCGGGGTCGGCGGGCTCGGCTGTCCGGCGGCGCTCTACCTCGCTGCTGCGGGCGTCGGATCGCTCACGCTGATCGACTCGGACAGGGTCTCGGTCACCAACCTGCACCGCCAGGTCCTGTTCGGGCCGTCCGACGTGGGCGACGCGAAGGTGACGGCCGCCGCGCGAGCGCTGGGGCACGTCGCCCCCTCGACCGTGGTCTCGATCGTCGATGCCCGGCTGACCGACGCCACCGCATCGTCCCTCCTCGCGGGGCATGATCTCATCCTCGACTGCACCGACACGTGGCCCTCGCGGCTCACGGTGGACGATGCCGCGGCCGGCTTGGGCGTCCCGCTCGTGTGGGGCGCGGTGCAGGGGTGGTACGGCCAGGTGACGGTCTTCGCCGGCGGCGGCCGGCTGCGGGACGTGTTCCCCGAGGAGCCGGCGCCGGACTTCGGGGTGTGCGACGCGGGCGGCGTGCTGGGGCCGCTGTGCGGGCAGGTGGGCGCGGCGATGGCCTCGCAGGCCGTGGTGCTGCTCACGGGCGCCGGCCCGGGGCTCGCGGGGACGCTGCAGGTGCTGGACGCGCGCGACGGGGCGTGGCGATCGCTGCCGCTCGCGGGCGGTGTGCGTGCGTAGCGCCGCCGAGCATCTGGCCCAGGTGCTCGCGCTCGTGACGCCGCCGGAGCCGCGGCTGGTGGGTCTCGCCGACGGGCTCGACGCCGTGCTCGCCGTCGACGTGCTCGCCGCGGGCGACCTGCCGCCGTTCGACAACTCGGCGATGGACGGGTACGCCATGCGCGCGTCCGATGTGGACGCTGCCTCGGACGATGCGCCGGTGCGGCTGTCGGTGGCGGGGGAGTCCGCGGCGGGTCACCCGTTCTCCGACGCAGTGGGCTCCGGTCAGGCCGTGCGGATCATGACGGGTGCGCCGGTGCCGCCGGGGGTCGATGCGGTGGTGCCGCAGGAACGGGTCGCGGTGGTCGACGGCGGGGTGGTGGTCCCGGCACCCGTGGTGCTCGGGGCCCACATCCGGCGGCGCGGCGAGGACGCGGCGGCGGGTGCGGTGGTGGTCGCGGCCGGGGTGCGGCTGCGGCCGCGGCACCTCGCGGCGATCGCGGCGGCGGGGGTCGCTTCGGTGGTGGTGGTCCCGGCGCCGCGGGTCGCGTTCTTGGCAACGGGCGACGAGCTCACGGCGCCGGGCGCGTCCTTGGGGCCGGGGCAGATCTGGGAGTCCAACGCCGTCTACCTCGCGGGGGCGCTGCGCGCGCTGGGGGCATCGCCGGTCGACCTGGGGACCGTGGGCGACTCGCCCACGGCAGTGCTGGAGGCGGTTGCCGCGGCGGCCGCCGCGGGTGCCGACCTCGTGGTGACGACGGGCGGCGCGAGCGTGGGCGACCACGACCCGGTCAAGGCCGGGCTCTCGGAAGCGGGGGTGGCCTTCCTCACGGTGGCGATCCAGCCGGGCAAGCCGCAGGGTCTGGGGCGCGTGGGCGGGGTGCCGGTGGTGTGCCTGCCTGGCAACCCTGTCGCGGTCGCGGTGTGTACGGAGGTGTTCGTCGCGCCGGCGGTACGGGCGATGCGGGGCGTCCCCGAGCCCGCGTGGGAACCGATGCGTGCGCTCGAGTCCTGGCGTTGCCCGCCCGGGCGGGAGCAGGTGATGCCGGTAGTGCTGTCCGCGGAGGGGGTGCGGCCGGCGACCTCCGGCGGGTCCGGCTCGCACTTGGCGGCGCGGCTGGCGGCGGCGGACGGGCTCGCGCGGGTGCGTGCCGATGTCGATGCGATCGCCGCGGGCGATATCGTCGCCGTCAGGAGGTTCACCGCATGAGCGACCCGCAGTCCACGCCGCCCACGTTCACCCACCTCGATTCGCGCGGCCAGGTCCGCATGGTCGATGTCACCCGCAAGGAGCCGACGGTCCGCTCGGCGACCGCGACGGGATTCGTCGCGTGCGCGCCGCACGTGGTCGCGGCGCTGAGGGACGGCACGGTCCCTAAGGGCGATGCGCTTGCGCTCGCGCGGATCGCGGGCATCGCGGCCGCCAAGCGGACCCCTGAGCTGCTGCCGCTCGCGCACGTGATCGGCGTTCATGGTGCGGTGGTCGAGGTCGAGATCGAGGACGAGGGTGTCGCCATCACCGCCACGGTGTCCACCGCCGACCGCACCGGAGTCGAGATGGAGGCCTTCACCGCGGTGTCGGTGGCGGCGCTCAACGTGGTCGACATGGTCAAGGCGCTCGACAAGGGCACCACCATCCGCGACATCCGGCTGATCGCCAAGGAGGGCGGCAAGTCGGGATCCTGGCGCCGCGAGTGACGGACCCCGCGGTGCCGCCCCGGTTCGACGCGATGATCATCGCCGGCGGGCGTGGCATGCGCCTGGGCGGGGTCTCGAAGCCCGACCTGGTGGTAGGCGGGCGGCCGCTGCTGGACCTCGCGCTCGAGGCGGTGGCGGGTGCGGCGTGCGTGGCGGTGGTGGGCGGTCCGCAGCGGGATCGGGTGCGGTGGACGGTCGAGGACCCGCCGGGGTCGGGTCCGGCGGCGGCGCTGGCCGCGGGGATGGCGGAGCTGGCGCGGGACCGCGAGCCGAGCCCGCTCACCGTGGTGCTCGGCGTCGATACCCCGCTCGCGGGCGAGGCGGTGCCTCCGTTGGTGGCGGCGGCCTCCGCCACGCGTGGGGCGTGGGTGGTGGACGAGGAGGGATGCCCCCAGTTCCTTCTGGCGGCGTACCCCACGGCGTCTTTGGCGCCGCGCTGCGCGGCGAACCTCGCCGATGCGTCGCTGCGTAGGCTGGTCGGAGACCTGCCGATGACGGCGGTAGGGGACTCGCGCGGGTTGTCGCGAGACCTCGACACCCCCGACGACCAGCGCTATTGGAAGGAGCGGATGGGATGACCGCAACGATGGAGGACTGGGTGGCCGCGCTCGCGAAGGAGCTCGACCTCGACCTGGGTGAGGTGGACGTGCAGGCCCTGCTCGACGTCGCGCGCGATGCGGCGCACTCGGTGGTGCGGCCGGCGGCACCGCTCACCACGTTCCTGGTCGGCTATGCCGCGGGGCGCCGGGCGGCTGCGGGAGACGACATCGCGCCCGAATGCGCGAAGGCCTCAGCCCTCGCGTCGAGCTGGGCGCCCGAGTGATCACGGTGCGGCTGTTCGCTGCAGCCGCCGAGGCCGCAGGCGCGCCGGAGCTCACGCTCGACGCGGGTGCCGTCTCGGGATCGGTGGCGGGGCTGCGCGAGGCACTCGCGGCTCGGGGTGCCGAGGCGCCGCGGGTGATCCGCCAGTGCGCGATCCTTCGGTCGGGGGAGCGGCTCGACGACTCTGCGTCCCTGGCTGCCGGCGACCTCGTGGACGTGCTGCCGCCCTTCGCTGGCGGATAGGCGCTCTCACGTACGGGGGCCGGGCGGGGTAGCTGGCGTCGGATCTTGGACCACGTCGCACCCGTGATCGGCGGTGTCTGGACTGCCTGGACGTGCCTGAGCGGCGCCGCCCGGGTGGGTAGCGCCGCGGGGCGGGGTAGCTATGTGGGCGGGCGGCCGGAATCGTCGCCGTCGGTGGTGGCCTTCTTGTTCCAGGGTCGGGGGGTGCCGAAGCGTGCTCGGCCGCCTTGCCAGGGGGTGCGTGTCGGGTCGACTGATGCTGGGGGTATGAACCAGATCTCGGTGTCGGTGGCCCTGACCTGCCAGCCTTGATCATGGATGACGTGGTGACAGTGGGAGCAAAGAAGGGCCCCGTTGGACAGGCTCGTGGGGCCGCCTCTGGACCAGAAGATGATGTGGTGAGCCTCTACCCACGCGGGAGGGGCTCCGCACTTCGCACAGCCGCCGTCACGCTCGCCCAGGGCGATGCGTTGAGCCTTGGAGAACGGGTAGATGCGGTGTCCGAGCTTGAGCAGCTCGCCCTTGTCGCCGATGAGGGCCGGCTGGATGATCGCGGTGGCGGCCATGCGCAACGCGATGCTCATCCCGATCGGGGTGGCACAGCCGTCGACCTCAGCTAGGCCTGTGCCGGATTCGAGGTCGGCTGCGGTGGCGCGCACGACGACGGTGGTGGTGGCGAACAAGGCGGTGGTGGTCTCACAGCCCAGGGCGTGACGGGCGAGGTCCGCTAGCGCGTCGGCTCGCATCTGCTCGGTGGTGCGGACGTCCTCGCCGGGGGTGTTGCGGCTGGCGTGGATCGCGTCACCGACGCGCTTGCTCAACGCTGCTTGTAGGGGTGCGGCGGTCTCGGGATCGAGCACGCCGTGGAGCTCGACCATGCCCTCACGGTTGTTCCAGATCTTCAGATACCGTTCCCGACGCTTCTGGGCCAGGGTGCGCTCATGCTGCTCCACGTCGAGCGCGGCCTTGAAACCGCGCACGATCGAGGCGAACTTGCCCGAATCCAACCCTTGGGCGCGCTTGACGAGGTCGGCTGCGGCCTCCTCCTTCGCGTCATCCGTCACGTCCTCCGACAGCGAGTCGAGCATGATGAGGATCTGCGACCCGCAATCCGCGGAGATCAGCCCATCGTGGAGAGCCTCGGTCACGATCGCGCGATACCGCACCTGAGGGGTGGGCTGCGGGTCGTCCTTGCCGCGGTCCTCGTCCTCGTCCTCGGGGTCATCAGGATTCGACTCGTCGGGGTCACCGGGATCCGGCTCATCGGGATCGGGACCCGGATCAGGCTTGGGCTTGCCGCCCTTCTCCCTCTCCTCCAGCGCCCGACCCACCTCGATCAGCCGGACCGCCTCAGCCTTGTGAGTCCCCATCCGCGACGCCACCAGATCAGCCGCGCAGCGGAAGCCATGACGCTTCGCGAGCCCACCCCCGGGCACATCCGACTGGACCTCGATGTCGCGCGCGGTACGGGCGAGGACCAGATCCATCTCGTGCGCGACCTGCGCCGCCGCACCCAACCGCTCCACCGCATCCGGACAGCCGGCCACCGAAGCCAGCGACCGCATCGTCCCCACCGCCACCCGAGCATCCACACACGCCGACGCGAACCCGGCGCCAGAGCCGCCAGGCAAGTCATCGAACAGGTGCGGTGCATCCATACGACCATCACACCACCGGGGTCTGACAATCAGGATAAAAGGGATGTGGAGAACGGCGACGGGCCTGGTAACGGCGGCATTGGCCGCACGAGTCGCGTGGGACGCGCCAGACTGGGACGGTGCGCACCACGCGGTCCCGCCGCCGCGCCGTCGGGTTCACCGCGATGGCGCTGGGCGTCGCTGGGCTCGCCGGCCTGGCCCTGGTCGCGGGCTACTACGCCGCGCCCGACACGGCGCTCGGCACGGCGGCAGACATCTCCAACGCGGTGCAGGCGTGGGTCGCGGGCGTGCTGGTCTGGGTCGCCATCGCCGCGACACCGCGCGGTCGCACGCCTGCGCGGCTGGTCTGGGCCGGGCTCGCGACCGCGGGGGTCGCGATCGCGGTGCTGGGATCGCTCCTCATCATCACGGACTCGTCTGGTTGGGTGAGGGCGGCGCTGGTGCACATTCTCGGGTGGTCGCTCGTCGCGCCGTGGCTCGCCGCATGGTGCCGCCGCACCCCTGACCCCATGCCCATGACGCCCTGGCAGCGCGACGCCGGGACCGTGGTCGCGGTGCTTCTCGGTGCGGGTGTGCTGGGGATCAGGGACGTCCTTGCGGGCACGGACCCGGATGCGCTCGGCGGGCTCCCCGGCGCGGGGCTGGGGTGGCCGGCCCTCCTCTCGATCACCGTGGGTGGGCTTGCCTTCCAGATCGCCCTGCCCGCGTGGGCGACGTGGTGGGGCGTGACGTTGCTGCGCGCACGCGGTCGCGCCGGTGACCCCGAGGTGCACCACCACCGGCTGCGCGCGTCCCGCAACGGGGCCACCCGCGCCGCACGCGTCGACAGGCGAGAGCGCGCGCCTACCCGCCGATGGCGCTCATGGGACGGGCGGGCTGGATGAAGGAGGGATCGTCGATCCCATGCCCCGGCCGCTTGCCCGCGACGCACGCCTGCATGGCCGAGGCGAGCGCCGCATCGTCCGCCCCCTCCCGCATGCGCGTCCGCAGGTCGGATTCCTCGCGCGCGAACAGGCAGTTGCGGAACTGGCCATCGGCGGTCAGCCGCACCCGGTCGCAGCGGTCGCAGAAGGCCCGCGTCACCGACGCGATCACCCCGACCGTCGAGGACGTTCCCGCGATCCGGAACGTCTCCGCCGGGGCGGAGCCGTCGTGCCCGAGCGACTCGAGCTCGAATCTCGATGCGAGCACGGCGAGGAGCTCCTCCGCGGTCACCATCTCCTCGCGCCGCCACGTGTGGCCGCCGTCGAGCGGCATGTGCTCGATGAACCGCATCTCGAGCCCGCGCTCCACGGCGAAGGACACGAGGTCGCAGATCTCGTCGTCGTTGACCCCGCGCATGATGAGCGCGTTGAGCTTGATCGGCGAGAAACCCACGGCGCGCGCGGCCTCGATCCCGGCAAGCGTGTCCGCGAGCCGGTCGCGGCGCGTGAGCTCGACGAAGCGCCCGCGCCGCAGCGTGTCGATCGAGATGTTGACCCGGTCGAGCCCGGCGTCGCGCAGCGGCGCGGCGAGCGCCGGCAACCGCAGCGCGTTCGTGGTGAGCGAGAGGTCCAGCGGCCCGTCCGGCGTGGGCAGGGCGGCCAGCGCGGCGACCACGTCCACCACGTCGGGACGCAGCAGCGGCTCGCCGCCGGTGAGCCGCACCTCCCGCACCCCGAGCGACACGGCCACACGGGTCAGCCGCACGAGCTCGTCGGTGCTCAACAAGGTGGACGACCTCAGCCACGGCACCCCGTCCGCGGGCATGCAGTACGTGCACCGCAGCGAGCAGCGGTCCGTCAGCGAGATCCGCAGGTCGCGGTGGACGCGCCCATACCGGTCGACCAGCCCGCTCATGCGACACCCACCCACGTGTGCGACCCGTCGGCGAGCAGCTCTCGCTTCCACACGGGAAGGTTCGCCTTCACGTCCTCGACCAGCGAGGACACGGCGTCGAGCGCCTCGCGACGATGCGGTGCGGACACCGCGACGACGATCGCCGCGTCTCCCACGGCCAGGTGGCCGATGCGGTGGGTGAGGGCGACCGTCAGGTCCGGGGCGTCGTGGCGCGCGGCGATCGCCTCGATCACGTCGGCGGCCGAGGGGTGCGCGGAGTAGTCGAGCCCCACCACCTCACCCGTGACCGAGGGGTCGTGGTCGCGGACCGTCCCGATGAACGTGGCGATCGCACCGGCGCGCGGTCCGGACACGGCGTCCACGTGCGCGGCCAGCGACGGCGGTTCCTCGGACACCGCGGCGAGCACGATCAATGGTCTCCTCCGTCCAGCTGTGCGACCGCGTGCGCGATCAGCCCGGGCAGCACCCCGAGCGCCGACTCGACCGCGCGCACGGACCCCGGCAGGTTGATGATCAGCGCTCCAGGCGACCCGCCCGTCACCCCGGCCAACCCTCGGGACAGCGCGACCGCCGGTGTGAGGTGCGCGTCCCGCTGGCGTAGCAGCTCGGGGATCCCTGGCAGCGTCCGCGCGAGCAGCGGGGCGGTCGCCTCGGGCGTGACGTCGCGCGGTGCGACGCCCGTGCCGCCGGTGGTCACCACGGCGCGTGCGCCCGCGGCGACGGCACCCTCGAGCGCGTGGCGGATCTCCGCGACGTCATCGGGCACGAGCGACCGCGTCACCTCGGCCCCCGCGGCCGCGAGGCGGTCCACCAGAAGGGGACCGGTGACATCGTCCCGCGTGCCCGCGGCGGAGCGGTCGGACACGGTGACCACGGCGATCGTCACGCCGGCGAGGACGGGGGACATGCTCGCCAGTCTACGAAGGGTCGGATTGCGGCCGTGTTGCGCCGCCGTCACCGCGCCGGAGCGCCCGCGGTGAGCGCGTACGCCTCGAGGCCGCGGGGCACCCCGAACCACGCGGGTGTCCCCGCGGCGATCCCGCCCACCACCTCGACGGGCACGTCCGCCGCCAGCAGCGCGCCGTGCACCCGCACCACGTCGCCCCGCGGCTCGAGCCCGCGCACGGCGTCCGCGACCCACGCGGATCCCGACGCGCGCGACTCGGGTGGCTCGGACCATGCCAGCGCCACCGCGCCCGGATGCGCCGCGACCGCCGCAGGGACGCCCGCACCGGGCCCCCCGCTCACCGGCACCCGCACCCCGGCGGCGATCTCGAGGGCGCCGCCGCGCATCGTCCCCTCGACCAGCACGCGCCCGCCCATGCGGGCGGCGAACCTGGTCCGCGGCCGGGTCAGCACCTCGACGGCCTCGCCCGCTTCGACCACCGCCCCGGAGTCCATCACGGCGACGGTGTCCGCGAGGGCGTACGCGTCGAGCGCGTCGTGGGTGGTGACCACCGCGGTGACCCCCGCGAGCAGCCCCGCGACCAGCCCGCGCACCTCGCTGGCGACCACCACGTCGAGCCCCGCGAACGGCTCGTCGAGGAGCAGCACCCGCGGCGCCGCGGCCAGCGCGCGCGCGATCGCCACCCGTCGCGCCTGCCCGCCCGACAGCGCGCCGGGACGGCGGTCGCCGAGCCCGTCGAGGCCCACCCGCGCGAGCCACGCGTCCGCCTCCGCGCGCGCAGCGGCACGCGACGCCCCGGCCGAGCGCGGGCCGAACGCCACGTTGTCGCGCACGGACATGGTGGGGAAGAGCGCGTCGTCCTGTGACAGCAGGCCGATGCGCCGGTCCCGCGGCGCGCGCGGCGCGTCGACGCCGTCGAGGGTCACCCGGACGTCCGCGCCGGGCACCATCCCGGCGACCGCCTCGAGCACCGTCGACTTGCCCGAGCCATTGGGACCCAGCAGGACCAGCGTGCCGCCCGCCGCCACCTCGACGGTCGCGTCGACCCCGCGCGCCGGCACGCGCACGCGCGCCTCCAGCGCCGTCATGCGGCGCCCCGCAACGGCCGGTAGGCGAGCGCCACCACGCCGATCGCGACCGCGACGAGCACCAGCGAGAGCGCCGCGGCGGCCGCCGGGTCGGTCTCCCGTACCAGGTAGATCTCCAACGGCGCGGTGCGGGTCACGCCCTCGAGCGAGCCCGCGAACGTGAGCGTCGCCCCGAACTCCCCGAGCGCGCGGGCGAACGCGAGCACGGCCCCGGTGGCGAGCGCCGGGCCCAGCGCCGGCAGCGTGACCCGCGTGAGCACGCGGGTCCGCGACGCGCCGAGCGTGCCCGCGATCGCCTCGTGACGTCCGCTGCGCGCGGCCAGCGCGGACTCGACGGACACCACCATGAACGGCATGGCCACGAAGGTCTGCGCGATCACCACCGCGAGCGTGGTGAACGCCACCGACCCGCCCAGCTCCTCGCCGAGCAGGCCCCGGCGTCCGAACGCGTACAGCAGCGCGAGGCCGCCCACCACGGGCGGCAGCACCAGCGGCGCGAGCACCACGGCGCGCAGCAGCCCCCGGAGAGGTCCGCGCATGCCGTGCAGCACGAAGCCCAGCGGGACGCCCAGCACCAGCGTCGCGACGGTCGCCACGACGGACGTGCGCAGCGACAGGCCGAGCGCGGTGAGCGACGCCTCCGACGTCACGAGCGACCAGAGGTCCGTCCATTCGACGCGCGCGATCAGCCCCGCCAGCGGCAGCAGCACCAGCAGCCCGCCGAGCGCCGCGAGCGGCGCCAGCCACCGCGGCCCCGTCACGGCACGAGCCCGGTCACGGCGCCCCGAATCCGGCGGCAGCGAGCAACGCCTGCGCCTCGGGCCCGCCCAGGTAGTCGACGAACTCCTCCGCGAGAGCGGGCTGCGCCGCCCCCGACAGGACGGCGGCGGGGTAGCGGTTGACCGCCTCGTCGGCGCCGGCGATCGGCACGGCCTCCACGCCGGTCGCGCGCGCCACGTCGGTGACGTAGACGATTCCGGCGTCCGCCTGCCCGGCGGACACCTTCCCGAGCACGTCGGTCACGTTCTGCTCCTCGGACGCGGGGGACAGGGCCACGCCCGCATCCTCGGCGACCGCAGCCGTCGCCGCCCCGCACGGCACCTGCGGCGCGCAGACCACGGTGACCAGCGCATCGTCCGCCAGGTCCGCGAGGCCCGTCACGCCCGCCGGGTTGCCCTCGGGCACCACGATCGTGAGCGTGTTGGTGGCCACCACGGTCGGAGCCCCCTCGATCAGCGACGCCACCTTGTCCATGGTGGCCTCGTCGGCGGAGACGAAGACGTCCGCCGGCGCTCCCTCGAGCAGCTGCGCGGCGAGGTCCGTGGAACCCGCGTAGTTCCCGACCACGTCCACGCCGGGGTGCTCCGCCTCGAAGCCTGTGGCGACCTCGTCGAGGACGTCCGTGAGCGAGGCGGCGGCGAGCACCCACAGCGTCGTGTCCTCGGACCCGGGTGCGAGGGAGGCTGCGGGTTCGCCGCCGGATCCGCCCGAGCAGGCGGTCACGGACACCGCGGCCACGGCGGCCGCTACGGCGAGGGACCCGGCCGCGACACGCCTCATCGGACTCCCGCGGGCGTCTCGACGATCACGGTGGTCGCCTTCACCACCGCCGTCGCCACCGCGCCGGGCTCGAGCGCGAGCTCGCGCGCCGCCTCCGCGCTCATGAGCGACACCACGCGATGCGGCCCGCACTGCAGGTCCACCTGCGCCATCACGCCGTCCGCGACCACGCGCGTGACGATCCCGGTGAATCGGTTCCGCGCGGACCGTCGCACGTCGGTGGGGTCCTCGGGCGCCGTCCCGCGCGCGGCGTACGCGGCCACGTCGACGCCGTCGACCAGGATCCTCCCCGCTCCGTCCCGCACGGTCGCGACGCCCTCGGCGTCGATCCAGCGGCGGATCGTGTCGTCGCTCACGCCCACGAGCGCGGCGGCCTCAGATATACGCAGATGCGGCATGAAGGTGACGCTAGCGCCGCAGATGCGGCGGAACAAGCCCGCGGGACGATGCGCGGGTCGGGCGCGCGTGGGACGCCGGCTCGGCGCGGGTGGAGCCGGGCGCTACACCGTCGGCGTGCCGCGCGGCGGGGTGTCGTCGTCGCCGTCGAGCGCGTCGAACACCTCGTCGTAGAGCAGCGCGTGCACCTTCTCGACGTTCGGGATGTCGTCGAACTCGAGCGGGTCGTCGGACGCGGACTCGATGATGAGCGTGCCCGTGCGGAACATGCGGTCCACCAGGCCGTGCTTGAACTGCACGGTGTTGACGCGCGCGAGCGGGATGTCGATGCCGGACTTGGTGAACACGCCGGTCCGGTAGATCACGCGCCGATCGGTGATGACGAAGTGCGTGGTGGACCAGCGGATGAACGGTGACACCGTCAGCCACACCACGAGCACCGCGACGATCACGCCCACCGCGATCCCCACGCCGGTCTCGACGCCGTCGCTCCATTCCACGGAGTCCATCCACCACCACGCGAGCACGATGAGCGCGATCGCGATCAGCGACACGAGCACCGGGCCCACGAGCGCCTTCCAATGCGGGTGGGCGTCGACCACGACGTCCTCGTCGGGGGCGAGCAGATTGCGCGGGTAGGCCATGGGGGGAACGTAGCAGGGAGGACCCGCGCCGGGAAGGGCGTGGCGCCGCGCGGACGCGACGCGCCCGTGACGCGCCGGTGACCGCTCGGAAACATGACCTGGATATCGTGGGCCCATGACCGCCGACCAGCAGACGCCATGGACCGGATACCAGCCGGTTCAGGCCTGGGACGAGGCAGTGGATCTCGAGGGCCGCGTCAGGGATCCGTATCGCCGGGTGTACGCGGAGATCGACCGGATGTCCGGCGAGGATCTGTACTCGCGCGCCGAGGCGCTCGCGTCCACCTATCTCGCCCAGGGCGTCACGTTCGACCACGCGGGCGAGGAGCGGCCCTTCCCGCTCGACATCGTGCCGCGCGTGGTGGGCGCCCATGAGTGGGAGATCATCTCGCCGGGCGTCGCGCAGCGCGTGCGTACCCTCGAGGCGTTCCTCGCGGACGTCTACGGCTCGCAGCACTGCGTCAACGACGGCGTGGTGCCGCGACGCCTCATCGCGACGTCGCAGTACTTCTACCGCGAGGCCGCGGCCGTCGACCCGGCGAACGGCGTCCGCGTCCACGTGTCCGGCATCGACCTGGTCCGCGACCAGCACGGCATCTGGCGCGTGCTCGAGGACAACGTCCGCGTCCCGTCGGGCGTGAGCTACGTGCTGTCCAACCGTCGCGCCATGTCGCAGATGTTCCCGGACATGTTCGGCGCGATGGGCGTGCGACCGGTGCTCGAGTACTCGCAGCGCCTGCGCGCCGCCCTGGCGCGCTGCGCCCCCAACGACATCGACGACCCCACGATCGTGGTGCTCACCCCGGGCGTGTTCAACAGCGCCTACTACGAGCACTCGCTGCTGGCCCGGACCATGGGAGTCGAGCTGGTCGAGGGCCGCGACCTGGAGACGCACAACGGCCGCGTCTACATGCGCACCACCGCCGGTCGGCGGCGTGTCGACGTCATCTACCGCCGCGTCGACGACGACTACCTGGACCCGGTCGCGTTCCGGCCGGACTCCGCGCTCGGCGCGCCCGGCATCGTCCACGCGGCCCGCCTGGGCAACGTGACCATCGCGAACGCCGTGGGCAACGGCGTCGCCGACGACAAGCTCATCTACACGTACATGCCCGAGCTCACGCGCTACTACCTGGGGGAGGAGCCGATCCTGCCCAACGTCGACACGTGGCGGCTCGAGGAGCCGGACGCCCGCGAGGAGGTCATGGACCGCCTCGACGAGCTCGTGGTGAAGCCCGTCGACGGTGCCGGCGGCAAGGGCGTGATCATCGGCCCGAAGGCGTCGCGCGAGGAGCTCGACACCGCGCGCGCCCAGATCCTCGAGGACCCGCGCGGCTGGATCGCGCAGCCCGTGATCCAGCTGAGCACGGTGCCGACGCTGACCGACGACGGCCTCGAGCCGCGCCACGTGGACCTGCGTCCCTTCGCGATCAACGACGGCGACGACGTCTGGGTCCTCCCCGGCGGCCTCACCCGCGTGGCCCTCGCGCGCGGCCAGCTGATCGTCAACTCGTCGCAGGGCGGCGGCTCCAAGGACACCTGGGTGCTGGGCGGCGAGCGCCAGCGCGGCGTCAAGACGCCGCCGCCGGAGTCGCGCGTCGAGCTCGGCGGGATCGGCGCCGTGCCGCAGGCGGCGCACCCCGACGACATCGAGCACGGCCAGCAGCAGCAACAGCAGCAACAGCAGGGGGAGCCGACATGCTGAGCCGCATCGCGGAGTCCCTGTTCTGGATCGGCCGCTACGTGGAGCGCGCGGACAACACCGCGCGCCTGCTTGACGTCCACCTCAACGTGCTCCTCGAGGACCCGTGGGTCGACGAGCCGAGCGCCAACGCGTCGCTGCTGTCGGTCATGAACTGCGAGTACGAGGCGCCCGTGAGCCGCCGCGACGTCCTGGCGACGCTGGCGTTCGACCCGGAGCGCTCCTCGTCCATCGCGTGGACCCTGGGTGCCGCACGCGAGAACGCGCGCCGCGCCCGTGAGGTCATCTCGACCGAGGTGTGGGAGTCGCTCAACACCACCCGCAACCAGCTGCCCCGCTGGACGGCCTCGGCACGGCCGCACGAGTACTTCGTGTGGGTGCGTGAGCGTGCCGCCGTGGTGTGGGGCCTGCACTCCGCGACCACGTCGCGCGACGACGCGTGGCACTTCATGGAGCTGGGCCGGTCCCTCGAGCGGGCCGACATGATCGCGCGCCTCCTCATGACCCGGCATTTCGAGGGCACCACCGGGCCCAACTGGACCACCCTGCTGCGCTCGTGCAGCGCGCACGAGGCGTATCTCCGCACCGTCCGCGCGCTCGTCACGGAGGAGCGCGCCGCCGAGTTCCTCCTGGTGGATCGCATGTTCCCGCGCTCGATCGCGTACAACCTGCAGAAGGCGGAGGACACGCTCGGGCTCATCGAGGGCGCCTCCAACTCGCGCGCGCTCTCGGACAGGGCGCGGCTCGCGCTCGGCCGCGCGCGCACCAACCTCGAGTACCGCGACGTGCGCGACGTCCTCGACGACCTGCCTGGACAGATGCGCGAGGTGCAGTCCGCGTGCGCCGTCGCATCCGACCTCATCCGTGACCGCTACTTCCTGCCGGCGTCGACCGTGCTGTGGAGCCAGGAGGCGCTATGACCACCCTGCGCATCGAGCACCGGACCTCGTTCACCTACGCGAGCCCGATCGTGTCCTCGTACAACGAGGCCCGCCTCACCCCCGCGTGGCTGCCGCGTCAGCGCGTCCTCGAGTCGCGCGTCGACATCGCGCCCGTGACGTGGCGCTCCCAGTACCGCGACTACTGGGAGGCGGACGTCGCGGTCTTCGAGGTGCTGCAGCCGCACGAGAGCCTCACCGTGGTGGGTTCGAGCCTCGTCGAGGTCTCGAGCGTGCCCGCGCGCGAGGAGCGCGTCGCGTGGGAGACCCTCACGGGCCCGCGCTTCCAGGACCTGCTGAGCGAGTACCTGGGCCTGAGCGACGTCACCGAGCCCACCGAGGAGCTCGCCGCCTTCGCGCGCGACGCGGCCGGCCGGCTCGAGCCCGACGCCGCCGCCCGCGCGATCTGCGACCACCTCCACGACGAGATGGCGTACGTCCCCGGCGCCACCACCGTCCACACTCCTGCGCGCGACGCGTGGGAGGCGCGGTCGGGCGTGTGCCAGGACTTCGCCCACCTCGCGATCGGCGCGCTGCGCACCGTGGGCATCCCCGCCCGCTACGTGTCGGGCTACCTGCATCCCAAGCGCGACGCGGAGATCGGGGAGACCGTGTCCGGCGAGTCGCACGCCTGGGTCGAGTGGTGGACCGGCGACTGGTACGGCTTCGACCCGACCAACGACCGTGAGGTGGGCGACCACCACGTGATCGTGGCGCGCGCCCGCGAGTACACCGATGTGCCGCCGCTCACCGGCGTGGTCGCCGGCAGCACCACGGACCTCGAGGTGCAGGTCCGCGTCACGCAGACCGAGTAGCCGCCCCCGGCCGGGCGGCCGCCCCGCGCGTCAGCCGACGTGCTCGAGGTGCCACGGCTCGGGCTTCGACCCGTCCGGCCGCGCCCACCCGGGCAGCGTCCACCCGAACGCGGGCGCGGTCGCGACGAGCCATGCGTAGGCGTCGCCGTCCCATCCGCCCGGCATGCCCGGCTCCGACAGGTCGATCGCCTCGCCCCAACCGTGGTTCGAGGTGCCCGGCACCGCCGCCATCCCGCCGTACCGTGCGGTCGCCGCGAGCTGTCCCGCGTAGTCGCGGTACGCGCTGCCCACCGGCAGGTGCACGCCGAACGTCGCCTCGAACGCCGCGTCGAGCCGCTCCAGGTCCGCGGCCGCGCCGCACGCGAGCAGCAGCCCGGCGTCCCAGCTGAGCCCGCACAGCGCCGACGCGGGGATGCGGCCGTTCTCGTACGACGATGCGAGGGCCGGGCGGGTGGTCCCGGTCGCGGCTCCGCCCGTGGTCGCCGTGGCCGCGGCGTCGACCTCGAGGTAGTCGGGCGACACCCACAGGCGCCTCCCGTCCACCAGCACCTCGACCCAGCCGGCGCGCGTCACCGCGCCCGTGGTGGCGAGCGTCTCGCCGTCCCCGCGCTGTCCGGCGACCTCCGCGTCGAGGGAGGGGCCCGTGCGGAGGTTGAGCGCGGTGTCGACGGACACGGCGACCACCGTGGGGTCCACCAGCCGCAGCGGCGCGTCCCAGGGAGAGAACCTCATGCCTGCCCGGTGAGCGAGGAACAGGACGGCCGCCGCCGCGCCGCGCGTGAGGGTCGCGCCAGGACGGTACTCGAGCCCGTCGGGCCCCTTCCACCCGAACTCGGCGACCTCGGCGGCCAGCCATGCGACAGCATCGTCCAGCGGCGAGCCGGCCGCGACGTCCGCGTACGGCGCCGCGTCCGCGGCCTTGACCGCGGGGGCGCCCGCGAAGCGGTAGAGCATGCGCGCCATGTCGCCGCGGGTGAGGGGCTCGTCGGGGTGGAACAGGCGGCGCACGCCGTCGCGCTCGCCCACCGCCACGCCCTGGGCGGCGAGCCACGCGATCTCCGCCGCGTGCGCGGTGTCGCGCCGCCCCGCGTCGGCGAACGGCGACCCGCGCGGCACCACGCGTGCGGGAGACCCCGCGAGGCGGTAGAGGAAGCCGGCGAACTCGCCGCGCGTCACCTCCAGGTCGGGGGCGAACGCGCGCCCCGCCTCCGTGAGCGTGCCGCCGTCCACTCCGGCGCGCCCCATCCACGCGATCGCCTGGGCGAACTCCGAGTACGTGACGTCGCCCAGGACCCCGGAGACGTCGTCGAACGTCACGCTCCCGATGGGCTCGGGGGCGGAGACGCCGGACGATGCCGGGGCATCCGGATCGTAGGGCGTCGCCTCGGGCGGGGGGAGGGGGGCGGGGTCGCCGGGCTGCGCGGGGGCGGCGGTGATCTCGGGGGCCGGCTCAGCCGACGGTTCCGAGGTGGACCGCGCGTCCGGCTGCGGATCGCGGTCCGGCGCGCCGGTGGCTGTCGGTCGCGGCTCGGGTCGCGGCGCCGTGGTCGGTGAGGGCGCCGGCTCAGGTACGGGCGCCGGCGTGGGCGAGGCGACCGACGCCTCGGGCGACGGGTCGACGGAGGCGACCGCGGCATCGTCCACTGCCTCCGTGGAGGCGGTGGGAGAGGGATCGACCGTGGCGGCGTGCGCGGGCACGGCGACGAAGGCGAGCGTGGCCGCCGTCAGCGTCGTGATCCCCGTGCGCAGGACCCGGCTCCAGCCGGTCCCGCCGCCATCCGCCATGGGCTCCCTCCCTCCGCCTGCGGAGCCGCGCCGCGAGGGGAGGGCCGACAACCGCGGGTCGAGGGCCGTCCGGACGCACGCGTCCCTTCATGGTGCCACGGCAGGCGACGATCGGCCCAGGGGCGGATCGGGGACGGGAGGGAGGGGTCAGGAGATCTGGTAGCCCGAGCTCCAGCGCTTGGTGGTCTTGTAGCCGCTCTTCTTCGCGACCACCTTGACCCGGATGCTGTGGCCCTTGTCCGACTTGCGCACGGTGTACGTCTGGTGGGTCGCGTTCGGGATGGGATCGCCGTCGCGGTACCAGCGGTAGCTGAAGGACGGCGTGGGGCTCCACGTCTTGTGCCACGCCTTCACGGTGCTGCCCACCTTCAGGGTGCCGCCGATGGTCGGCTTGGGCGCCTTGGAGAACGCCAGGGGGTACTTGCCGAAGTTCTGGGTGGCCCACGCGCAGTCGGTCGACGAGTTGTACGCGATGCCGATGCCGATCTCGGTGAAGTTGCCCGTGATGTTGGCCTCGTGGCCCGAGGACTTCAGCCAGGCCTTCATGATCTCGGAGGTGTTCGCCGCCTTGCCGCCGAACCCGCATGCGTAGCCGACGTTCTCCGCGGCGCTCGATGCGCCGTTGGGCATCTGCGCGTAGAAGTTCGGGTTGTGCGCGAGGGTGCGGGTCGACTTCATGTGCCCGCTCCAGGTCTGCGACACGTCTGCGATCCCGGCACGCAGCGTGAGGGGCCTGAGGCCCTCGTCCTGCCGGTGCGCGTTGGTGCTCTGCAGCACCTTGGTGACGGGGTCGGTTGCGGCGTCCGCCGGGCCCGAGCTCATGACGAATGCGGCGGCGAACGCCGCGGCGACGATGAGCGCGACACGGCGCGCCAGGGTGTGCGGGACCGCGGTGGCGGACGGGCGCATGCTGGCCTCCTCGAAGGTGAGCGGGACCGATTGCGCCCGCTTCCAGGTTGGATATCGGCATGTTGTCCGAAAAGTTGGGGAATTTGAGGGCCGTGTGCGGTATGCCACACGCTCCAGGGGGTCCGCCAGGCGTGAGATGTGAGGTATTGCACTCCGCCGGGACGGGGCGGCGTCAGGGGACGCGGACGCTCTCGCTGGCGCGCGTGCGGGTGACATAGCCGCGCTTGGAGGCCGTCACCGTGACGTGGACGGCACGCCCGCGGTCGGCGCGGACCGGGACATACGTGGCACGCGTGGCTCCCTTGATGGGCGTGGTGCCGCGCCACCACCGGTACGTGAAGGTCGGCGTGGGGTTCCACGTGCCGGTGCGCGCGGTGAGGCGCGTGCCGACTCGGGGCGTGCCCGCGAGAGACGGCCGCGGCGCGCGCGCGAACACCCGGGGTACGGCGATGCCCGAGCTGATCCGGGTCGTCGTGGTGTACCCGGGCCGCGTGCCCGTGACCGCGACCGTGAGGGTGGCGCCCCGGTCCGCCGTGGTGACCGCGTAGGTCCTGTCCGTCGCGCCGCGGATGGCCGTGCCGTCGCGGTACCACCGGAAACGGAGGGCGGGGGACGGCTCCCACGTGCCGACGCGGGCGGTGAGCGTGCGGCCCGCGCGCGGGGTCCCGGCGATCCGTGGGGCCGGGGCGGCGGCGAATGTCGCGGCCACGACGGTGGACGATGCGCTGGTCCGGGTGGCAGCCGCGAAGCCGGGTCGGGTGGCGGTGACGGTCACGTCGATGGCCGCGCCCGCGTCGGCGGCGGTGAGCAGGTAGGACGGCGCGGTGGCGCCGGCGATGCCCGCGCCGTCGCGTCGCCACTGGTAGGTGAGCATGGGCGCCGGGCTCCACGTGCCCGGCGCGACGGTGAGGGTGCGGTCGACGATCGGCGTGCCCGAGACGGTGGGCACGGGGGCCGTGGTGAAGGTCGCCGGCGCGACGGTCACCTTGGCGCTGGTGCGTGTGGTGACGATGCGCCCGGGCGCGAAGGCGGCGACGTCGACCGTGAGGGCCGCGTGTGCGTCCGCGGCCGTCGGAGTGTACGAGCGACCCGTCGCGCCGGCGATCTCGACACCGTCGCGACGCCACCGGAACGTCAGGCGCGGGTTCGCCGGGCTCCACGTGCCCGGTTCCGCGGTGACGGTCGCGCCCACGCGGGCGTCACCGCCGAGCGTGGGCGCCGGGGCCGTGTCGAACGGCACGAAGGCGGGCGCCTCGAGGACGGCGTCGATGCCGTCCGCGGTGGTCCCCTCGGCCGCGGTGATGCGGGTGGCGTCCCCCAGGGCCGCGGCGTCCGCGTGGTACTCGGGGCGCAGCGTGGTGCCGGTCACGGTCTGGGTGGGGGTGTAGACGTACGAGCCGGGCACGAACCGCACCGCGTACTCGCCCGTCGTGAGGCCCCTGATGTCGTAGCGTCCGTCCGGTCCGACGGGGCTCGAGCCGCGCAGCTTCGCGGTGTCGGGTTCGACCGCGTAGACGGTCACGCCGTGCGTCCACCACGGGTCGTTGTACTCGGGTGCCGAGACGGTGCCGGCGATGTGGGCGCTGGCGCGCAGCGTGATGTCCGCGCCCCCGCGCGCGGTCCCATGGGCGAGCGTGAGGGCGGCCGCGACGTCGCCGCCGTGGCACGACGCGAGCAGATCGAGGTCCTCATCCACCAGGGCGCACACCGTGTGGACGCCGGGGGCGAGGCGGGTGAACTCGTAGCGGCCCTCCGCGTCGATCGGCTCCAGGTCCCATCCTCCGGGCCGGATCAGCTGCACGTCGACGTTCCTCCACCAGTCCGCGGGGGCGCCCGCCGGCGCGGACACGGTGCCCGTGACGGACGCGGTGCGGTCGAGCGCGATGTCGACCCCCGTCACCGCCTCGGACACGCCCACCGGCACCGGCACGGCGTCCGCGGGCACGTACGCGCCGGGGTGCCACTCCGTCACGAGGTCGGGGTAGGGTGCGTCATCCGACCATGCGTGGCCGTACGGGCTGAACTCCACCGCGTAGGCGCCGGGTGCGAGCCCCTGGATCAGGTACGTGCCGTCGGTGGCGATCGGTACCCCACCCCAGTCGCCGACGACCTCGATCCGCTCCTGCCAGCGCTCCGACGTGCCCTCCGGGACGCTGACGGCGCCGGCGATGCTGCCTGTCGCCTCGAGTCTCGCGTCGATGCCCGTGACGCCGCCGCCGTCCTCGACCGTCAGCTCCGCGGCGAGGTCGTAGGTGCGTGCGTCGGGGAAGAACTCCGTGAGGAGGTCCGTGCGGCTGGCGGGCCAGCCGACGGTGTGCTCATACGGCTGAGGCGCGAACCGCACGCGGTACTCGCCCGGCTCGAGGTCCTCGATCGCGTAGGTGCCGTCCGCGTCCACGAACGCGACCCGGGAGCCGTGCACGCTGCTCGTCGCCCACACCCGGACGTGCTCGTGCCAGCCCGGATCGGCGCCCGCGGGGGCGCGCACGGTGCCGCTGATGGTGGCGCCCGTCGCGGCGACCGCGGGTGCCGCGGGAGCCAGCAGCGCCGCCACCAGGGCCGCCGCGGCGCACCACGCCGCGGCCACGGAACGGGCGCGTGCCGCGGGTGCGGGCGACCGGCGCATCGTTCCTCCTGGTAGGGGTGTTCCGTGCACCCTAGCGGCCCACCGGACCCGCCACCAGGTGCCGCCCCGTCGCCGCGGCCAGCCGCCGCATCGTCCCTCGGTAGAATCTCTCGGGTGACCGAGACGCCTCAGACCGACGAGCACCGCTACAACTTCCGCAGCATCGAGGACCGCTGGCTTCCCGTGTGGGAGGAGCGACAGCCCTTCCGCTCGGGCCGCGAGGACGATGCACGCCCCACCAAGTACGTGCTCGACATGTTCCCGTACCCCTCCGGCGACCTGCACATGGGTCACGCCGAGGCGTACGCGCTGGGCGACGTCATCTCTCGTCACTGGGTGCAGAAGGGCTTCAACGTCCTCCACCCGATCGGTTGGGACTCGTTCGGCCTGCCCGCGGAGAACGCCGCCATCAAGCGCGGCGTGGACCCGGCCGGCTGGACCGAGGACAACATCGCGCAGCAGCTCACCTCGATGAAGCGCTACGCGTGCTCGTTCGACTGGGACCGCGTGCTCATGACGCACCGCCCGGACTACTACCACTGGAACCAGTGGATCTTCACCCGCATGTTCGAGCGGGGCCTCGCGTACCGCAAGCACTCCAACGTCAACTGGTGCCCCAAGGACCAGACCGTGCTCGCCAACGAGCAGGTGGTCGGCGGCCTGTGCGAGCGCTGCGACACCCCGGTCACCAAGAAGAAGCTCAACCAGTGGTACTTCAAGGTCACCGAGTACGCCGACGAGCTGCTCGACGGCCTCGAGACCCTGCGCGACACGTGGCCGTCGAAGGTCATCGCGATGCAGCGCAACTGGATCGGCCGTTCGCGCGGCGCGGATGTCACGTTCGAGATCGAAGGCCGCGAGCAGCCCATCACCATCTACACGACCCGCCCCGACACCCTGCACGGCGCGACCTTCATGGTGGTCGCGGCGGACTCCGACCTCGCGGCCGAGCTGGCCGAGGGCGCGGACGCTTCGACTCAGGAGGCCTTCGCGACCTACGTCGAGAAGGTCAAGGGCGAGAACGAGATCGACCGCCTCGCCACCGACCGCCCCAAGACGGGCGTGTTCCTGCAGCGCTACGGCGTCAACCCCGTCAACGGCGAGCGCCTGCCCATCTGGGCCTCCGACTACGTGCTCGCGGACTACGGCCACGGCGCGATCATGGCCGTGCCCGCGCACGACCAGCGCGACCTCGACTTCGCCCGCGCGATGTCGCTTCCGGTGCGCGTCGTGCTCGACTGCCGCGACGAGGCGGGGGAGCCCTTCGGGGACCCCGCCGAGACCGGCATCGCGGCGACCGGCGACGGCGTCCTGGTGAACTCGGGTTCGCTCGACGGACTCGAGAAGGCGGCAGCCATCGACGCGATCGTCGCGGAGCTGTCCGCGGCCGGCACGGGCGACGCGGCCACCAACTACCGCCTGCGCGACTGGCTGATCTCGCGCCAGCGCTACTGGGGCACGCCCATCCCGATCATTCACTGCGAGGCGTGCGGCGAGGTCCCGGTCCCCGACGACCAGCTGCCGGTGCAGCTGCCCGCCGCGGAGGGGCTCGACCTCAAGCCCAAGGGCCAGTCGCCGCTCGCCGCGGCCTCCGACTGGGTCAACACCACGTGCCCCACGTGCGGCGGCGCTGCCCTGCGGGACACCGACACCATGGACACGTTCGTGGATTCGTCCTGGTACTTCCTGCGCTACCTGTCGCCCGGCAAGACGGATGGACCGTTCGACGTCGAGGAGGCGAAGCGCTGGGCGCCCATCGACCAGTACGTCGGCGGCGTCACCCACGCGATCCTCCACCTCCTGTACGCGCGGTTCTTCACCAAGGCGCTGCGCGACATGGGCATGATCGAGTTCGGCGAGCCGTTCACCGCGCTGCTCAACCAGGGCATGGTGCTGATGGACGGCTCCGCGATGTCGAAGTCGCGCGGCAACCTGGTACGCCTGTCCGAGCAGCTCGACGAGTTCGGCGTCGACTCCGTCCGCCTCACCATGGCGTTCGCGGGCCCGCCCGAGGACGACATCGACTGGGCGGACGTGTCACCGGCCGGCTCGCAGAAGTTCCTCGCCCGCGCGTGGCGCCTCGCGCGCGACGTCGAGTCCGAGCCCGGGGTCTCTCCCGCGGACGGCGATGCCGCGCTGCGCGCCGTCACCCACCGCACGCTCCACGAGGCGCAGGAGCTGGTCGAGTCCTTCCGCTTCAACGTGGTGGTGGCGCGCACCATGGAGCTGGTCAACGCGACGCGCAAGGCGATCGACTCCGGTGCCGGCGCCTCGGACCCCGCCGTCCGCGAGGCCGCCGAGGTGGTCTCGATCCTGCTGAGCCTGTTCGCGCCGTACACGGCGGAGGACATGTGGTCGATGCTCGGCCACACCGACGTCGCGCTCGCGACCTACCCGGAGGTGGACGAGTCGCTGCTGGTCGAGGAGACCGTCACGTGCATCGTCCAGGTGATGGGCAAGGTGCGCGACCGCCTCGAGGTGCCCCCGGGCATCGGTCAGGACGAGCTGCGTGCGCTCGCCCTCGAGGCCGACGGCGCGAAGCGTGCCATCGGGGACGCGTCGATCCGGACCGTGATCGTCAAGGCGCCCCGCCTGGTCAACATCGTGACGGCGTGATCGCGCGGCGTCGCCGCACCCGCGGCGACGCCGTCGCTAGGGTGACGCCATGACCGTCGCCGTCATCGCCGACTCCGCCGCCTCGCTGCCGCCGCACGTCGCGGAGCGGTGGGGCATCGGGGTGGTGCCGCTGCAAGTCGTGGTCGACGGCGCCGCGCGCGCCGAGGGCGTCGAGATCGGTGCCGCGGAGGTGGTCGGCCACCTCCGGGACGGCGTCGACGTGTCGACGTCGCAGCCCACCCCGGCCGCCTTCGACGAGGCCATCGCGACGGCCGTCGCGGCCGGTGCGTCGAGCATCGTCCTCCTCGCCATGTCGGGAGCCCTGTCCGGCACGTGCGACGCCGCGTGCGCCGCCGGCCGGCGCGCCGCCGTGCCCGTCGAGGTCGTCGATACCAGGACCGTCGCCATGGCGTCCGGGTTCGCGGCGATCGCCGCGGCGCGGGCGGCGGCCGGTGGGGCGGGGACCGCGGAGGTCGCGTCCGTGGCCCGGGCGGTCGCGGCCGGCACCCGCTGCGTCTTCACGGTCGAGTCGGTGGACCACCTGCGCCGCGGGGGCCGCGTGGGCCCCGCGGTCGCCGCGGTCGGGCGCGTGCTCGGGATCCGGCCCGTCCTCGAGGTGCGGGACGGCGAGGTGGTCCTCGCATCACGGGTTCGCGGCCTTGCGCGCGCCCGTGCGGCGCTTCACGCCGCGGTGGACGATGCGGTGGCCGGGTGCGCCGAGCCCGCAGTGGCGGTCATGGGTGTGGGTGCGCGGGACCAGGCCGCGTCGGTCGCGGCGGAGGTCGAGGCCCGCCTGCCCGCGGTCGCGCCGGTGACGGTCGCGGAGGTCAGCGCGGTCCTCGCGGTCCACGTGGGACCCGGCACGCTGGCCGCGGTGGTCGCCGACCTGTCCGCCCGGTAGGCGGGCGTCAGGCGCAGGAGTCGAGCGGGGTCATCTCGAGCCGGTAGCCGTCGATGGTCTCGGTGTAGTCGCGCCACCCGCTCGCGTAGCGGATCTCGATGCGGTCCACCACTGCAGGCGCCTCGGTGTCCTGCGGCGTCAGCGCGACGAGCAGCTGACCCATGCCGCCCGGCTCGATGGTCGCGTCGCCAGGGGCGACCGCGCGGGCCATCACGTCCTGCGCAGCGTCGTCGGGGTTGTCGGCGGGCCAGTCGAACGCGCCCATCGCCTGACCGACGTCGGGCCCCATCGGGTCGATCAGAAGCTCGACGGAGGCGAGGTTGGTCCCGGTGGCCTCGACGGACCAGACGTCGATCTCGCTCGCGCCGGCGTTCGGGAGCAGCACGCCGTAGTAGAGCGTGACCCCTCCGGGGCGTGCGGGCGAGCACATCTCGAGGCCGCCGTCGGTGACGAGCGGGCCGTCAGCGAGCGCGTACGCGGCACCGCCGGCCAGGGTCACAAGCGCCGCCGCGCACGCGATCACCAGGGTGCGCCGGTGCGGGGGCGCGACGGTCTGAGCCATACGGCCATGATGGCGACGTCCCTGCTACGGGCCAAGACCCCACTTGTGGGGGCATCCCGCGCGGCGATGTCCACCGGGCTCCCGCGCGCGGGTGCGATCCACCGATCGCGGGAGACGACTGTCGACCACGTCCGGGCGTTCCTAGCGTGGCGCGCATGGACTCCTCCGAGGATGTGCGCGCCCGGTGGGCGGCCGGGCTGCGCGATGCCGCCGCGCGCGCCTACGCGGCCGGCCATGGCGCCGAGCCGCCCGCGCCTCACCCGACGCGGTGGCGGCTCGACCTGCGCACCGCCGCGACCGCGATCGTGGTGCTCGTGATCATCGCCGCGGTGGCGTGGTGGGGGTTGCGAGGGGAGTCGCCGGCGGCGGTGGTCTCCAGCGCCTCGCCGGGCGCGTCGAGCGGCGCCGCGGCGGACGCGTCGCCGGGAGCCTCGCCTGGGCTCGGGGCCGCATCCGGCGCGCCGCTGATCGTGCACGTGAGCGGCGCGGTCGGCAGCCCAGGTCTGGTCGAGGTGACCGCGGGCGCGCGCGTCGCGGACGCGATCGAGCGCGCGGGCGGCCTCGCGCGGCGCGCCGACGAGTCCTCCGTCAACCTCGCCCGGCCCGTCGCGGACGGCGAGCACATCGTGGTCGCGCGGCTGCCCGGCTCGCGCGGAGGTGGGACGTCGGTGGGCGGGGCGTCGGTCGGCGGGACGGGCGCGGCGTCCGACGGCTCGGCGCTGATCAACCTCAACTCCGCGGATGCGACGGCGCTCGAGGCCATCCCGGGGGTGGGTCCGGTCCTGGCCGCCCGCATCGTGGAGGACCGCGAGGCGAACGGACCCTTCCTCACGCTCGAGGACCTCGAGCGGGTGTCGGGGGTCGGACCGTCGATCGTCGGCGCGCTTGCAGGCGTCGCGACCACGTGACCCCGTGGGCGGGTGGGGTGACCTGCGGCTCGTCCCCGCGGCCGCCGCCGTGTGGACCGTGTCGCTCGCGACGTGGTCCGCTGGACCGCGTGGCGGGGCGCTCGGGGCCGCGGCGTGGGGAGCGCTCGCAGTGCTCGCGTGCGCCGGGGTCCTGCTGGGGATGCGAGGCGCGGCGACGCGCGCGTCGCAGGGGCTGGCGCCGCTGCTCGTGCTCGCCGCGGTGGCCGGCGCCGCCGCCGCGCTCACCTCGGGCGCGGCGGTGTCGTCGCGCGCGTGGATCTCCGCGCACGAGCACGCGTGGGTCGAGGCCCGCGGGCTCGTGACCGAGGTGCGGCCCGTCCATTCCGCCGCCGCGGAGCCGCGTGTCGCGGTGCGCGTGGACGTCGAGGCGTGGCGTGAGCCCGGATCATCGGTGTGGCGACGCGGTGCCGGCCTGGTGGTGCTCCTGACGGACGCCGCGGACGCGCCCGAGCGCGGTGGCGAGGTCACCTGGCGCGGCACCACGTCGCCGTCGACGCACGGGACCGTCGACGCGCTCATCGCTGGGCGCATCGGTGAGGCGGCCCCGCCGGCGGGGTGGCGGGCCGTCGCTGCCGGCGCGCGCGAACACCTGCGTGACGCGCTGATCGGCGCGGACCCCGTCACCGCGCCCGTGGTCGCGGGCATGGTGGTCGGGGACACGTCCGCGATGGATCCCGCGCTGGTGGCCCAGATGCGTGTCTCCGGGCTCGCGCACCTCACGGCCGTGTCGGGCGCGCACTTCGCGATCCTCGCGGCGGCGGTCGGCGCGGGGCTCCGGCGCACGCGCGCGTCACCGGTCCTGGTCGCGCTCGGCACCCTGCTGGCGTGCGTCGCGTTCGCCGCGACCGTGTCGGGTGGCGGATCGGTGCTGCGGGCGCTCGCGATGGCCGCCATCGCCGCCGGGGCGCTCATCGCGGGGCGGCGGGGGCAGACCGTGCCCGGGCTCGCCGCGACGGTGATCGTGCTCATCGTGGTGAGGCCCGAGCTCGCGCGCGACGCGGGGCTCGCGCTGTCCGTCGCCGCGGTGGCGGCCATCGGGCTGCTCGCCCCTGGCCTGGCGGCGCGCCTGCGCCGCCGGCTCGCGGCCCCGCTGGCCGACGCGGCCGCCCTCACCCTCGCGGCGCAGGCGGCCTGCCTGCCCATCCTCGCCGCCATCGAGGCGGGCGTGGGCCCGTGGGCGGTGGCCGCCAACGCGGTGGCCACGCCCGCGGCGATCCCCGTCACCCTGCTCGGGGTCGCGGCGCTCGTGCTCGGCGGCCCCCTGCCGGCGGTGGCGCACGCGCTCGCGCAGGCAGCGGCGGCCTGCGCCTGGCCCGTGGTGCTCGCGGCGCGTGCCTTCACCTCCGCGCCGGGGGGCGAGCTCACGTCCGCGATCGGCGCGCGGGGCGTGATGCTCGGCATCGTGTCCGTGGTCGCGCTGGCGTTGGCCGCTCGCGCGCCGCGTCCGTGGTGGGCCTGGGGTGTCGCGATCGCGTGCGTGGCCGCGGCGCTTCTCCACGCCCCGCCGAGGTGGCTGCCCGCCGCGCTGGGCGGGGCGATCGACGGGTGGACGGTGGTCGCGTGCGACGTGGGGCAGGGTGACGCGCTCGTGGTGCGTGCGGGTGGCGCGGTGGTGATGGTGGATGTGGGCCCGTCGGGGGAGGCGGCCGCCGCCTGCCTCGCGCGGCTCGGCGTCGACCGGGTCGACCTGCTCGTACTGACGCACGAGCATGCGGACCACACGGGCGGGCTCGACGCCGTGCTCTCCGCCGCGGAGGTGAGCCGCGCCTGGCTGCCACCGGGAGCGTCGGCCGCCACCGCATCGTCCCTCGCGGGCGTCGACGCTCGCACGCCCGCCCCCGGGGACGCGGTCCGTGTGGGCGGGGTGGAGATCGCGGTGCTCCAGACGGGACCGCCGCCCGCGTCGCGCGAAGGTACCGAGGTGAACGACTCGTCGACCGTGCTCCGGCTCGAGGCCGACGGGCTGGTGACGGCGGCGCTGGGCGATCTCGAGGTCGGAGGGCAGCGGCGGCTGGAACGGGTGGCGGGTGCGCTCGGCGCGGTCGACGTGGTCAAGGCCGCGCATCACGGCTCGGCCTCGCAGGATGAGGCGCTGATCCGGGCGATCGGCGCGCCCGTCGCGCTCGTGTCCGTGGGGGAGGGGAACGACTACGGACACCCCGCGCCCGAGGCCCTTGCCCTCTACGGCGCGGGCGGCGCGACGGTGCTGCGGACGGACCTGTGCGGGGACGTGGTGCTGGGTGTGCGCGAGGGCGAGACGGTGCTGGTCAGGGAGTGTCGGACGGCCGTGGGAGGCTAGTGCCCATGGCGGGACGGCAGGCACCTCAGGCGACCTGGTATCGCGCCGCGCCCGCGCCGGTGGTGCTGATCTCGGGTCCCGAGAAGCTGCTGGCGTCGCGCGCCGTCGAGCGCGTCACGGCGACCATGCGCAAGGCCGGTGACATCGAGGTGAGCCGCCTCGACGCGAGCGCCTACGCCCGCGGCGGCCTCGCGGGCGCGACCAGCCCGTCGCTGTTCGCGGACCCGGGGCTGGTGGTGGTCGAGTCGCTCGAGGCGATGAACGACGACTTCCTCCAGGACGCGCTCGCGTACGTGGCGAATCCCGACCCCGAGTGCGTGGTGGTGATGCTGCACGGCGGCGGCGTGCGCGGCAAGAAGCTGCTCGACACGCTGCGCAAGGGCGGTGCCCCCGAGTACGCGTGCCCCGCGATCAAGAAGGACGCGGAGCTGGTCGACTTCGTCACCGGGGAGTTCGAGCGCGCCAAGCGGCCTGCGCCGGCGCGCGCCATCCGGGCGCTCGTGGACGCGATCGGCGAGGACGTGCCCGAGCTCGCGGCGGCCTGCGCCCAGCTGATGAGCGACGTCGACGGCTCGATCGACGAGGCCGCGGTGGCCCGCTACTACGGCACCCGCGTCAACGCCACGGGTTTCGCCGTCGCGGACGCGGCCATCGCGGGTCGCACGGCGGACGCGATCGCGCTGGTGCGCCACGCGCTGTCGACCGGGACGGACCCCGTGCCCCTGATCGCCGCCCTCGCCTCGAAGCTGCGCACGCTCATCAAGGTGGGCGCCGCGCGCGGCAGGGGGGTGAGCCTCAAGGAGCTCGGCATCCAGCCGTGGCAGGAGGACCGCGCACGCCGCGACCTGCGTCGCTGGGACGCGGACACACTCGCGCTCGCGGTCCAGGCGGTCGCACGCGCGGACGCGGAGATCAAGGGCGCCTCGCGCGCGCCCGGCTTCGCTCTCGAGCGCTGCGTGCGCACGGTCGCCGAGCTCGCCGCCTGACGCTGGGCGCGGCTCAGCTCAGCGCGCCCGCCGCCTGACGCGCGGCCCCCACCCGCCCGCCGCGCGCGCCAGGGGGAAGTCAGAGACGGTTCGGCGGCATCGTCGATTCCTGCGGGGAAGTCAGCGACGCGAGGCCCGCGCGACCGCGCGCTCGACGTACTGCGGGTCGCCCGAATCGCCTGTCGAGGCGCCGCGTCAACCGTTTCCCCGCAGGAGCATGTGAACCCTCGAAACCGTCGCTGGTTTCCCCATAGGAGCCGGCATGCCAGGGAGGGCTGCCCGGAACGCACGAACGCCCCGATCGCCGAAGCGATGCGGGGCGTAGGTGCGTGGAGGTCGCTTAGAGAGCGGCGACCTGCTTGGCCAGCGCCGACTTGCGGTTCGCGGCCTGGTTCTTGTGGATGACACCCTTGGACACGGCCTTGTCGAGCTTGACGGAGGCGGTCTTGAGGGCGGTCTCGGCGGTGGCCTTGTCGCCGGCGGCGATGGCCTCGCGCACCTTGCGGACGTTGGTCTTGAGCTCCGACTTGACGGCGACGTTGCGCAGGCGAGCCTTCTCGTTGGTGCCGATGCGCTTGATCTTCGACTTGATGTTTGCCACAGCGTTCCTTCTGCGTCTTGGTGAAAATTCTGGGGGTGGAGCGCGAGCAGGCGCTCACACACGAACGGAAATTGTATCAGCGATGGTGCTCTTTGAGCGAACCGGCGACGCGATCGAACGTCGCGCGGTCGAGGATCGCGCCCTCGCGGCGCACGCTGGAGGGGTCGACCCGCAGGATCCTGTCGAGCCGAACCTCGCTCGGCCGCCCCTGAGAATCCCACGGACCGGCGCCGATGTCCATCCAATACCGCCCCCAGCGAGCCTCCTGCGCCGCGTCGAGGTCGTGGTCCTGGCTGGTGAGCATGAGCGCCAGCAGCCACCGTCCGTCGCGCCCGATGAGCAGCACCGGGCGGTCCTTGCCCTGAGAGTGGTCCTCCTCGAACGGCACCCAGGTCCACACGACCTCGCCGGGGTCGGGGCTGCCGTCCAGGGTGGGCGAGTAGGAGACGCGCGGGACACCTGTGAAGTCGCCCGGGTAGGACGGGACCGTGGGGGCGGCGGTGGACGATGCGCCCGGCCGGGGGGTGGTGCGGACGGCCCGGACGATGCGCCGGAACAGGTCGAACAGGGAGCTCACCCCGCCGACGGTACCGGCCCCTCGTGCGGCTCCGCCACGGGGGAGGGGCCGCGGAGGTCGAGCTCCTCGACGGGCTTGGCGTGGCCGAAGAGGAAGCCCTGGCCGAGCGTCCAGCCGTGCTCCTGCGCGATCGCGCGCTGCGCCTCGGACTCGACGCCCTCGATCACGCCGGACATTGCAAGGCTCCGGGTGAGCGCCGCGACGGTCGTGGAGATGCGGTCGCCGGTGCCGCGGTCGCCCAGGCGAAGCGTGAACTCGCGGGCGAGCTTGAGACCCGAGACCGGGTTGAGGAGCACCGAGCTGAGCGCGGAGTAGCCGGTGCCGAAGTCGTCGATGATGAGGTCGACGCCCAGCGCGGTGAGCCCCTCGAGGTCGGAGCGGGCGGCCTGGGTGGCGATCAGCATGCCCGACTCGGTGATCTCGAGCCCGAGCCGGCGCGGGTCGATGCGCGTCGCCTCGAGCGCCTGGGTGACCACGCGGGTGAGGTCGGCGGAGCCGATCTGCCGTGTCGACACGTTGACGAACACGCGGCCGGTGAACTCGGGGTGCGCCGCGATGAACTCGCACGCCTGCGAGATCACGAACGCGCCGAGGGGCACCACGAGGTTCGCCTCCTCGCACACCTCGATGAACTCCTCGGGGAGCAGCAGCCCGCGGTTCGGGTGGTTCCAGCGCACCAGCGCCTCGTAGGCGACCACCTCGGCGGTGTCGAGGCGCACGATCGGCTGGTAGTGGACCACCAGCTCTCCCTCGCGGATCGCGGCACGCAGCTCCGACTCGATGGACAGCTTGTTCAGCGCGTGCGAGCGGAGCTCGCTGGTGAAGACCTCGACGCGTGCGCGGCCGCGCTGCTTGGCCGCGTACATCGCGGTGTCGGCGTTGCGCAGCAGGCTCTCCGCCGTGATGTCGGGCTCGGCGAGCGCGAGCCCGGCGCTCACGGTCGGCACCACCTCGTGGCCGCCGACCGTGAAGGGGATCTGCACGTCGGAGGCGATCACGGTGAGCAGCGCCTCCGCGGCCGCCTGCGTCGCGACGGACTCGAGGACCACCACGAACTCGTCGCCGCCGAGCCGTGCGACGGTGTCGCCGGGGCGGACGGCTCCCTTGATGCGGCGCGCGATCGCCTGGAGGAGCGCGTCGCCCGCCTCGTGGCCGAGCGAGTCGTTGACCACCTTGAAGTGGTCGACGTCGAGGAAGATGCACGCGATCGTGTGGGCGTCGGTGCGGCGCGACTCGAGCGCGCCCTCGAGCCGCTCGAGCAGGTTGGTGCGGTTCGCGAGGCCGGTGAGGTGGTCGTACATCGCGCGCCGCTCGAGCAGGTCCTTGGCGCGGCGGATCTCGGTGATGTCCTCGACGTGGACGAAGTAGCGTGCGCCGCCGCCGGGCGCGGCGCCGTCCTCCGCGTCCGCCTCGGGGGCGAGGGTCACCGTCATGCGCGTCCACACGGCGTCGCCGTTGCGGTGCAGCAGGCGGGTCTGCGCCTGGAAGTAGGGCAGCTCGTCCTGGTCCAGCTGCGACCTGAGCTCCTCGTGGTGCGAGACGTCGTCGGGGTGGGTGAGCTCGCGCAGCCGGTAGGTGCGGAGCCCTGCCACGGTCCTGCCGGCGATGCGCGCGAACGCGTCGTTGGCGTCGAGCACCACGCCGTCCGCGCCGAGCACCACCATGCCGATCGGCGAGCCGTCGAACGCCGGACGGAACAGGCTGGACTCCGTCATGCTCGCCTCCTCGGTCGTGGCCGCGCACGGGATGCACACGGTTCCGTCCCTTGTATCGGCACGTCGGCGGCGGCCATGAGGGTTTCGGGCCGCCGCGGTGCCGCCCGACTTCATGGGAGAATAGCCCGCACCTTTCCGTCCGAGCCGAGGAACCGTCATCACCGTGTCCGCAGATCCCCGCATCGAGCCCGCCTCGACCCAGCCGGCGCTCATCCGCAACTTCTGCATCATCGCGCACATCGACCACGGCAAGTCGACCCTCGCGGACCGCATGCTCCAGCTCACCGGCGTGGTGGAGCCGCGTCAGATGAAGGCGCAGTACCTCGACCGCATGGACATCGAGCGCGAGCGCGGCATCACCATCAAGTCGCAGGCCGTGCGCATGCCGTGGTCGGTGGACGGCGAGCCGCACGCGCTCAACATGATCGACACCCCCGGCCACGTGGACTTCACCTACGAGGTGTCCCGCTCGCTGGCCGCCTGCGAGGGCGCGATCCTGCTGGTCGACGCCGCGCAGGGCATCGAGGCCCAGACCCTCGCGAACCTGTACCTGGCGATGGAGAACGACCTCACCATCATCCCGGTGCTCAACAAGATCGACCTGCCCTCGGCGGACCCGGACCGCTACGCGGCGGAGCTCGCGCAGCTCATCGGCTGCGAGGTCGAGGACGTGCTGCGGGTCTCGGGCAAGACGGGCGCCGGCGTGCCGGAGCTGCTCGACCGCGTGGTGCGCGACATCCCCGCGCCCGTCGGCGACGCGACGGCACCTACCCGCGCGATGATCTTCGACTCGGTCTACGACACCTACCGCGGTGTGGTCACCTACGTCCGCGTGGTGGACGGCTCGCTCAAGCCGCGCGAGAAGATCGCGATGATGTCGACGCTTGCGACGCACGACCTGCTCGAGATCGGCGTCATCAGCCCCGAGCCCGTGCCCACCAAGGGCCTGGGCGTCGGCGAGGTCGGCTACCTCATCACCGGCGTGAAGGACGTGCGCCAGTCGAAGGTCGGCGACACCGTCACCGCGGCCGCGCGCCGCGCAGAGGAGTCGCTCGGCGGCTACCGCGACCCCAAGCCGATGGTCTACTCGGGCCTGTTCCCGCTCGACGGCTCGGACTTCCCGATCCTGCGTGACGCGCTCGACAAGCTGCAGCTCAACGACGCGTCGCTCGTCTACGAGCCCGAGAGCTCGGTCGCGCTCGGCTTCGGCTTCCGCTGCGGCTACCTGGGCCTGCTCCACCTCGAGATCGTGCGCGACCGTCTCGAGCGCGAGTTCGGCCTCGACCTCATCTCGACCGCCCCGAACGTGGTCTACGAGGTCCAGATGGAGGACGGCAAGGTCCACACCGTCACCAACCCGTCGGAGTTCCCCGGCGGCAAGATCCACGAGGTGCGTGAGCCCGTGGTCAAGGCCTCGATCCTGGTGCCGAGCGAGTTCATCGGCACCGTCATGGAGCTGTGCCAGGAGCGTCGCGGCGTCATGGGCACCATGAACTACCTCAGTGAGACGCGCGTCGAGATGCACTACACGCTGCCGCTCGCCGAGGTGGTCTTCGACTTCTTCGACCAGCTCAAGTCCCGCACGCGCGGCTACGGCTCGCTCGACTACGAGCCCGACGGCGACCAGGCCGCGGACCTTGTCAAGGTCGACATCCTGCTCCAGGGCGAGCAGGTCGACGCGTTCAGCGCGGTGGTCCACAAGGACAAGGCGTACTCGTACGGCCTGTCCATGGTGGGCAAGCTCAAGGACCTCATCGACCGCCAGCAGTTCGAGGTGCCCATCCAGGCGGCCATCGGCTCCCGCATCATCGCCCGCGAGACCATCCGCGCGATCCGCAAGGACGTGCTCGCCAAGTGCTACGGCGGCGACATCTCGCGCAAGCGCAAGCTGCTTGAGAAGCAGAAGGCCGGCAAGAAGCGCATGAAGAACATCGGCTCCGTCGAGGTGCCGCCGGAGGCGTTCATCGCGGCGCTGTCCACGTCCGACGACGGCTCCGACAAGGGCAAGAAGAAGTAGGTGCTCCCGTCCGACGCGACGGATCATGCCCTCACCAGGCATGATGAGCACATGAATACCGCTGTGGGGGCGCGGGACTTCGGCGTCTACGTGCATGTGCCGTTCTGCTCGGTGCGCTGCGGCTACTGCGACTTCAACACGTACGCCCCCGGCGAGGTCGAGGGCGCGACCCGCGAGGGCTACGTCGAGGCCGCGCTCAGGGAGATGGATCTGGCCCGTACCGCGATGCCGGGCGACACGCGTGCCGCCCGCACCGTGTTCTTCGGTGGCGGCACCCCGACCATGCTCGACTCGTCCGCCCTCATCGCGCTGCTCGACGGGATCCGCGGCACCTGGGGTCTCAGCGCCGACGCCGAGGTGACCACCGAGGCCAACCCGGACTCGGTCACCAAGGAATCGCTGCACGCGCTCGCGCGCGCCGGGTTCACGCGCGTGAGCCTCGGCATGCAGTCCGCCGTGCCGCACGTGCTGCGCACCCTCGACAGGACGCATAACCCCGCGAACGTCGCGCGCGCCGTCGCGGCGGCCCGCGACGCCGGTCTCAAGGTCAGCCTCGACCTCATCTACGGCACGCCGGGGGAGTCCCTGAGCGACTGGCGCGCGAGCCTCGAGGCCGTGATCGCGCTGGAGCCCGATCACGTGAGCGCGTACGCGCTGGTGATCGAGCCGGGCACGCGCATGGGCGCCCAGCTGCGCCGTGGTGAGGTCGAGCCTACGGACCCCGACATCCAGGCGGACATGTACGAGCTCGCGGACACGCTGCTGTCGGCGGCCGGCTACTCCTGGTACGAGGTCTCCAACTGGGCGCGCGAGCCCGCCGACCGCTGCCGGCACAACATGGCGTACTGGCGCAGCCAGGACTGGTGGGGCGTGGGACCGGGCGCGCACTCGTACCTCGGGCCGCGCACCCTCCCCGACGGCGACGCCGTCTCCGCGCGCCGCTGGTGGAACGTCAAGCACCCGCGCGCGTACGCCGCGCGGCTGGCCGAGGGGGCAAGCCCCGAGGCCGAGGGCGAGGAGCTCGCCGGCGAGGACCTGCGGCTCGAGCAGGTCATGCTGCGCCTGCGCCTGTCCGAGGGCATCCCCGCCCAGCTCGTCGAGGGCCGGGCGGAGGCGGTGTCGCGCCTCATCGCGGACGGGCTGCTCGACGGCGCCGCCGCGCTGCGCGGGACGCTCAAGCTCACCCGTCGTGGCCGCCTGCTCGCGGACCTCGCGGTGCGCGCGCTCGCCTTCTGACGGGCGGGCCGCGGCGGCGTCAGCACCACCGTCAGCGCCACCGCCCGCGCCGCCTCCCGCGACTCGCCGCCGCCACCTGGGCGCTTCGCGCGCGGTATCGGATGTCCGCCGCGGCGCCTACCCTTGACGGCTGGACGCATCCCGGAAGGAGGGGCGGCCGGGCAGGCCGCCGCACACGCTCATCGCCACGCAGACCATCGCACGGGACACCGCTCCCGACACCGCCGACCGCGGCGTCCCTCACGGGCGCATCGCGGGGCTGGACGGCCTGCGCGCCCTCGCGGTGATCATGGTGGTGGCGTTCCACCTCGCGCCGTCGGCGCTCCCCGGAGGCTTCGTGGGCGTCGACATGTTCTTCGTGCTGTCGGGCTTCCTCATCACCACGATCCTGCTGCGCGAGCACGCCCGCGGCGGACGCCCGTCGCTGCGACGCTTCTGGGTGCACCGCGCGCGTCGCCTGCTTCCGGCGCTGGGCATCACGGTGGTGGCCGCCGTCGCCGCCGTGTCCGCCGCCGCCTGGATCGGGAGCCTCGCGGGCACGCCGGTGGAGGCGAGCCCGTGGGGTGACCTGCTGGTCGGGAGCGGCGCCCAGGTGGTCGCCGCGGCGACGTTCACGAGCAACTGGGCGGCGATCGCCACCGGGCAGAGCTACGCCGCCGCCGCGTCCCCCCACCTGCTCGAGAACCTGTGGTCTCTCGCGGTCGAGGAGCAGTTCTACCTGCTGTGGCCCCTGGCGGTCGTGGCCGTGGTCGCGGTGGGGTGGACGATGCGCGGTGCGGCCCGGGCGGCCGCCCTCCTGGCGCTCGGGTCGGCGTGGGCGATGGCGGCGCTGCTGCCCGCCGACGGCGATCCGACGCGCGTCTACATGGGCACCGACACGCACGCGTTCGGGCTCATGATCGGCGCGGCCCTCGCGTTCTGGTGGGCGCGGCCCGCGACGCGCGCCTCTCTCGCGGCGCGGCGGCCGCGCGCGATCAGCGTGGGCTTCGTGAGCGCCGCGGCCCTCGTCGCGATCGCGGCCTTCCTGCCGTGGGACTCGGCCTGGACGTACCGCGGCGGCCTGCTGCTCGCCTCCGTCGCCGCCGCCGGGGTGATCCACATGCTCGTCGCCGTCCCCGCCCTCGGCGAGGTGCTCGACGCGCGTCCCCTGCGCTGGCTGGGCGACCGTTCCTACGGGATCTACCTGTGGCATTGGCCGCTGCTCGTGATCGTCGTCACGGCGCTCGACGGGGGACGGGTGCGTGACGCCTCGGGGCTCGCCGTCGCGATCACCGCGGCCGCCACGCTCGCCGCCGCGGCAGCGTCCTACCGGTGGGTCGAGGCGCCCGTGCGTCGGCTCGGCTTCCGCAGGGCCGCACGCATGAGCGTCCGCCTGCTCGCCCCGCGCCCCACGCAGTCGCCGGGCTCGCGCGTCCGTCGCCGCCCCGTCGTCCTCGTGACGGCCGTCGCGGCGGCGCTGACCGCGACCGCGATCGCCGGCATCGTCCACGCCCCCGCGCAGACGGCGCTCGAGGCGCGGCTCGCGGAGGGTGCGCGCGTCGCCGCGCAGGCCGCGAGCACGCCGCCCGCGCCTGCCGCGACGCCCTCGACCGTACCGACGCCCGGAGCCCGCGCATCGTCCGTCCTCGGGACCGTCGCGCCGGCGCTGCCGGCCCGCGTGCCGCCGCCGGGCGCGCTGCCGAAGCCCATCCCTGAGACGCCCGACGGCCGCGACGTCACGGTGGTCGGCGACTCCGTGGCGCTGGGTTCCGCGCCCGCGCTCGCGAAGGCGTTGCCGGGCATCGCGATCGACGCGGAGGTGGGCCGCCAGTTCCAGGACGGCGTGGACCGTGTCGAGTCCCTCGCACGCCAGGGGAGGCTCCGGGACTACGTGGTGGTCGCGCTCGGCACCAACGGCGCGGTGCCGGGCGACGAGGTCGACCGCCTGCTCGCCGCGGTCGACGGCCGCCCCGTGGTGATGGTGACACCGTTCGGCGACCGCTCGTGGATGGAGGGGTCGCAGCGCGCCGTCCGCGATGCCGCCCACGGCAACGACGCGGTCCTGCTCGCGGACTGGCAGCGCGCCGTCGAGCGGGATCCGTCCGTCCTGGGCCCCGACGGCATCCACCCCGACGAGCAGGGCATGACCGTGTTCGCGCGGGTGGTGACGGACGCGCTCACCCGCGCCAGCATCGTGCGCTGACCCCGAGCACGCGAAGGGCCGGGCCCCGGGTCGCCCCGAGGTCCGGCCGTGGCGTCGTGCCCGCTACTTGATGAACGGGATGACGAGCGGGATCTTGTAGTACTCGCCGCTGTTGGCCTTCACGCCCGCCACGATCGAGATCACGAGCGCGTAGATCAGGTAGGCGATCATCAGCGGGATGGTGACGAAGAACCCGAGGAAGAACGTGAGGAACCCGAGCGCGACGCCACCCACCACCACCACGAGCGAGGTGAGCTGCAGGTTGAGGTTGGTCTTGCCGTGCCAGTCGACCAGCGCGGAGCGCTCGCGGTAGATGAGCCACATGATCAGCGGCACCAGGAACGCGAGCGTGCCTCCGGTCACCACGAGGGCGACGGCGGCGAGGATGTGCACCAGCATCGCGATGGTGCGGGCGTCGCTCTCGAGCATGGGCGCGGGGGCGACGTGGGTGGGCGGCGCGGGCGCCGCCTGGGGCTGCTGCGGCGAGTCGGCCTCGGGGGGCACGGTCCCGTCCGCAGGGATCTGAGGCTGGGTGGTGTCGTTCATGGCTTCAGGCTCGCAGGAAAGGCAGGGCCCCGCATCCACCACGAGGGGGAGCGGGGCCCTGATTCGGATCGGGGTGCGACCCTTACTTCACGATCCGCCAGTTGAGCGGGTAGCGGTAGCTCTCGCCGCGGTTCGCGGCCAGGCCGGCCATGATGCAGAGGATGAGGGTGGCGATGCCGACCACCGGCAGGATCACGAAGCCGATGAGGATGACCGTGGTGATCGCGCCGATGATCTGCGCGATCGTCACCAGGATCGAGAAGTTCAGCGCCTCCTTGCCCTGATCGTCCACGAACGCGCTGCGCTCTCGGAAGATGAGCCAGATGATGAGCGGCGGCAGGAAGCCGAACAGGATGATGCCCAGGTGGGCGAGCATCGCCCAGAGACGCTCGTCGCTCTGCGTCATGGGCTGGGGGCCGTACGGCTGCTGCGGCGGGGGCGGGGACTGCGGCGGGGGCGGCGGATAGTCGGTCATGGCTCTCTCCCTCGGGTGCGGACCTGGGCGGGGGCGCGCGGCGCCCCCGCACGTCCAATCTATCCAGAATCACCCGGTACGGACGGGATTGGAGGCCGCGTCGCGGTGATCGCGCCGCCGCGCCGCGACCGCCCCGGGGGACGTCCGAGGGCCGCGATAGGATTAGCACTCGTCGAGTCCGAGTGCCAGGAGGTCACGTGAGCGAGGAACGCCGGCGCGCCGTGCTCCGCGCGATCGTGGAGGGATACGTGTCCACCCACGAGCCCGTGGGATCCAAGGCGCTGGCGGACGCGCACTCGTTGGGCGTCTCCTCCGCCACCATCCGCAACGACATGGCGATCCTCGAGGAGGAGGGGCTCATCGCGCAGCCCCACACCTCGGCGGGCCGCATCCCCACGGATCTGGGCTACCGGTCGTTCGTGGACCAGCTCGCGGCGGCCGCGCTGCCGGACGCGCACAAGCGCGCGATCGGCACGTTCCTGTCGGACGCCGTCGACCTCAACGACGTCGTCGAGAGGTCGGTGCGGCTGCTCAGCCAGCTCACGCGACAGGTCGCGGTGGTGCAGTACCCGTCGCTGCGGGAGTCCGCGATCCGACGCATCGAGCTGGTGCGCATGGGCGCCGAGCATGCGCTGGTGGTCGTGGTGTCCGCGGACGCCCGCGTCGACCAGCGCACCATCGCGCTGGGCGAGGCGACGTCCGATGAGACGTTCGAGAGGGCCGTGCGCGAGGTCAACCTCACGGCGGAGGGCCTCACGGGCGCCCGCCTCGAGGCTGCGCTCACCGTGTGGGCGGCCGCGGCGGACCAGGTGCCGTGGGCGGGAGCCGTCGCGGACTTCGTGGTGACCGCCGCACGCGGGGGCACCGTCGAGCGTGTGGTGTTCGCCGGCGCATCCAACCTGGCACGTCAGGGCAGCGGGCTCGAGGCCGGCACCATCGCGCCCGTGCTCGAGGCGCTCGAGGAGCAGGTGGTGCTGCTGCGGCTGTTGCACGAGATGGCGGCCGAGGGGGACGATGTCTCGGTTCGCATCGGCGCGGAGACGCACCTCGAGGCGCTGTCGCGCACGTCGATCGTCGCCGCGGCCTACGGCCGCGACGCCTCGTCGCTCGTGGGTGCGCTCGGACCGACACGCATGGACTATCCGGGGACGATGGCAGCCGTGCGCGCCGTCGCCCGCTATCTGTCGAAAGTGGTGGAGCACTAGGTGAAGGACTACTACGCCGTCCTGGGCGTCTCTCGAGACGCCTCCGAGGCGGAGATCAAGAAGGCGTACCGCAAGCTCGCGCGCGAGCTGCACCCCGACGTCGCCGGCGCCGAGGGCGAGGAGCGCTTCAAGGAGGTCGCGGCCGCGTACGACGTGCTCGGCCACGCCGAGAAGCGCGCGCAGTACGACCGCGGCGTGGACCCCCGCGCCGCTTCGGGCGGGGCGGGCGGCCCGCAGGGCTTCGGCTTCGAGGACATCTTCGAGACGTTTTTCGGTGGCGGCGCGGGCCCGTTCGGCGGGCAGCAGCGCGGCCCCGCGTCGCGCACGCAGCGCGGCGGCGACACCCTGGTCCACACCGAGGTCACGCTCGAGGAGGCCGTGTTCGGCGTCGCGCGCGAGATCCAGGTGGACCTCGCGGACGTCTGCACCACGTGCCACGGCACATGCTGCGCGCCGGGCACGCAGCCGCAGGGTTGCCGCCAGTGCAACGGCACCGGCTCGGTCCAGCGCGTCGCTCGCTCCCTCCTGGGCAACGTCATGACCACCGCCCCGTGCCCCACGTGCGGCGGCTACGGCTCGACCATCGAGACGCCGTGTCACGACTGCTCGGGGCAGGGCCGCACCCACTCGCGTCACACGGTCAACGTCGACATCCCGGCGGGCGTCGAGACCGGCACCCGCATCCGCATGACGGCGCAGGGCGACGCCGGCATCGCGGGCGGCCAAAAGGGCGACCTCTACATCGAGATCCGTGAGCGCCAGCATCCGGTGTTCGAGCGCCGCGGCGACGACCTGCATTGCACCCTCCAGGTGCCCATGACGGCGGCCGCTCTCGGCACCGTGCTGTCCGTCGACACGTTCGACGGTGCGCAGGACGTGGACGTGCGCCCCGGCACCCAGTCGGGCTCGACCATCAAGCTCAAGGGTCTCGGCGTCGGCAGGCTGCAGCGTGCGGGCCGGGGCGACCTCCTGGTCCACCTCGACATCGTCACGCCCGCGGAGCTCACCGACGAGCAGGCGGACCTGCTTCGCCAGCTTGCGCAGCTGCGCGGCGAGGAGGCCCCCGAGGCGCGCCTCGCCCCGCTCGGCGGCGGCGTGTTCTCGCGCCTCAAGGACGCCTTCAAGGGCCACTGACCCGTGACCGCACCCGTGTTCGTCGACCCCGCGGCGGCCACCGTCGCCGCGGGCGACGTCCTGCGCGTCGAGGGGGACGAGGCTCGCCACGCGGTGACCGTCCAGCGCCGCCAGGTGGGCGAGCGCATCGACGTCGTCGACGGCGCGGGCACCCGGGCCGCCGGCGTGCTGGTCGCCACCGGCGACCGGTGGATGGAGGTCCACGTCGAGGCCGTGAGCCGGGACCGCGACCCCGAGGTGACGCTCGTGCAGGCCCTCGCCAAGGGCGGCCGCGACGAGCAGGCGGTCGAGGCGGCCGTCGAGCTCGGCGCCACGCGCATCGTCCCGTGGTCGTCGGATCGCGCGATCGTGCAGTGGCGCGGCCCCAAGGCCGCGAAGGGCCGGGAGAAGTGGGCCTCGCTCGCGCTCGCGGCGGCCAAGCAGTCGCGCCGGGCGCGGGTCCCGGCGGTGGACGATGCCCTGACCAGCAGGCAGCTCGCGGCACGGGTGGCGGAGGCGGTCGCCTCGGGCACCCGGGTGCTCGTGCTCCACGAGGTGGCCGCGACGCCCCTCGCGTCGCTGACCTGGGCGGATCCGGACACGCCCGTGTGGCTGGTGGTGGGTCCCGAGGGTGGGATCTCCGATGCGGAGATCGACGCGCTCACCGAGGCCGGCGCCGAGCCGGTGGTGCTCGGTCCGCACGTGCTGCGCGCCTCCTCGGCCGGCCCCGCGGCGATCGCCGCGCTCGGCGCCCTGCGGGGCCACTGGGCCGCGCCGGTCACTACGCTGGGGGGATGAGCACCACGGATTGCATCTTCTGCAAGATCGTCGCGGGGGAGATCCCCGCGACGAAGGTCGTCGAGACGGACAGCGTGATCGCGTTCCGCGACATCGCCCCCAAGGCGCCGGTGCACGTGCTCGTCGCCCCCAAGCACCACGTGCCGAACGTCGCCGCCGCGGCCGCCGAGATCCCCGAGGTCCTCGCCGAGATGGCGCAGGTCGCGCAGCGGATCGCCGATGCGGAGTGCGACGGCGAGTTCCGCCTCATCTTCAACACGGGCGCGACGGCGGGCCAGTCCGTGTTCCACGTCCACGGGCATGTGCTCGGCGGCGCGGCGCTCGGTTGGGAGCCTGCGTGAGCGTCACTCGCGTGGTGGTGGTCGAGGACGCGTCGCGGATGCCCGACCTGCTCGGATCCGGCGATGGCGTGCTGCGTGAGGTCGAGCGCGCCTTCCCGGCCGTCGACATCCTGGTGCGCGGCAACCGCATCACCCTGACGGGCGACGAGGACGACGTCGCGGCCGCCGCCTCCGCCGTCGAGGAGCTCCGCGACGTGCTCGGCGCGGGCGTGCCCCTCACGCCCGATGTCGCCCGCGAGTCCGTGCGCATGCTGCGGGCCGCCGGCGCGACGGCGACGTCGGCCGCCGGGGCGACCGCCGCATCGTCCACCGCGACCGCGGAGCGTCCCGCGGGCGTCCTCAGCCGTTCGATCCTGTCCACGCGCGGCCGGACCATCCGACCCAAGACGCAGGGCCAGGCCTCGTACGTCCACGCGATCGAGACCCATACGATCACGTTCGGGATCGGGCCCGCCGGCACCGGCAAGACGTACCTCGCGATGGCGCAGGCCGTGGCGGCGCTGCAGGCGAAGCGCGTCAACAGGATCGTCCTCACCCGGCCCGCGGTGGAGGCGGGGGAGCGGCTCGGCTTCCTGCCCGGCTCGCTGGGCGAGAAGATCGACCCGTACCTGCGGCCGCTCTACGACGCGCTGCACGACATGGTGGACCCCGAGTCCGTCCCCAAGCTCATGGAGGCCGGCACCATCGAGGTCGCGCCGCTCGCGTACATGCGCGGCCGCACCCTCAACGACGCGTTCGTGATCCTCGACGAGGCGCAGAACACCACGCGCGAGCAGATGAAGATGTTCCTCACGCGCCTGGGGTTCGGCACCACGATGGTGGTGACCGGCGACGTCACGCAGGTGGACCTGCCCGGCGGCACCACGTCCGGGCTGCGCGCGGCGTCCGAGATCCTGTCGGGGGTGGAGGACATCGCGTTCTGCCACCTGGGCGCGCAGGACGTGGTCCGGCATCGCCTGGTGAGCGACATCATCACCGCGTATGCGAAGAACGACGAGCAGGAGCAGGGCCGCGGCCCTCGCCCCACCGGCCAGCGTCGCCGGTTCGACCGGGAGGAGCGCCAGTGATCGAGGTCAACAACGAGACCGACGCGAGCGTCGACGAGGTCGAGTTCGCGGAGCTCGCGCGGTACGTGCTCGCGCAGATGCACGTCGCGGACGGCGCGGAGCTCGCGATCATGTTCGTCGACGAGGAGGCGATGGAGCAGCTCCACGTCCAGTGGATGGACGAGCCCGGCCCGACCGACGTGCTCAGCTTCCCCATGGACGAACTGCGTCCCGGCACCCCCGACGAGCCCACGCCCGCGGGCCTCCTGGGCGACATCGTGGTGTGCCCGTCCGTCGCGCAGCGCCAGGCCGCCGCGGCCGGCCACAGCGCGGAGGAGGAGATGCTGCTCCTCACCACGCACGGCATCCTGCACCTGCTCGGCTACGACCATGTGGAGCCCGAGGAGGAGAAGGAGATGTTCGCGCTGCAGCGCAACCTGCTGCTCACCTTCCTCGCGAGCCGATGAGCTCCTCGGCCGTCTCGCTCCTCGTGGCGGTCGTGGTCGCGGGCCTCGCGGGTGCGGCGGCGCTGCATGCCGTGGTCGCCGCGTTCGAGCAGATCCCCTACGCCGACGAGCGGCGCATGGCGGGGCAGCTGCGCCCCGACGGGCGTCCCACCCGGGCGGCCCGTCTCGCGGCGCTGCCCGACCACGCCGACAACGCGTCCTCGGTGGCGTACGCGGTGCTCGAGACCGTCGCCGTGGTCGCGTGGACGGCGCTCGCGCTCGCGCTGGGCGACACGCTCGGTTGGAGCGCGGGCCCCACGCTGATCCTGGCATGGGCCGTCGCCGCGTTCTTGTCGCTGGTGATCGTGCGCGCCTGGCCGCGCGCCGCCGCACGCCGTTCGCCCGAGGTCGCGATCCGGGCGCTCGCTCCGCTCGCGTGGACGCTCATCCGCGTCACCACCCCCATCCGTGCCGTGGTGCCCGCGCTGCGGATCCGCGAGCTGTCCGAGCCCGAGGACCTGGTCGAGCAGGCCGGTGAGGCGCTCGAGGAGGAGGACGCGGAGCTCCTGCGCTCCGTGGTGTCGCTGGGCGAGACGCTCACCCGCGAGGTGATGGTGCCGCGCACCGACATGATCACCATCCAGGCCGGCACGGCGGCGCGCAAGGCGATGCTGCTGTTCATGCGCTCGGGCTTCTCGCGGGTGCCGGTGATCCGCGGCGAGGTCGACGACACCGTCGGGATCCTCTACCTCAAGGACGTGGTGCGGGCCACGTGGGACCACCCCGAGCGTCTCGAGGAGGCCATCGACGCGCTCATGCGCGAGCCGGTGTTCGTCCCCGAGTCCGTGCCCGCCGACGACCTGCTGCGCCGCATGCAGGACGAGGTGTTCCACATGGCGCTGGTGGTCGACGAGTTCGGCGGCGTCGCCGGCGTGGTCACCATCGAGGACGCGCTCGAGGAGATCGTCGGCGAGGTGGTCGACGAGCACGACCGCAGCGCGCCCGAGGTCGAGGACCTGGGCGACGGCCGGTACCGCGTGCCCGCCCGCTGCGGCCTCGACGAGCTCGCGGAGCTGTTCGACGTCGAGATCGACGACGAGGACGTCGAGACCGTCGCGGGCCTGCTCGCGAAGGCCCTGGGCAAGGTGCCCATCCCCGGATCCCGCGCGACCGCGCACGGGATCGAGCTGCTCGCCGAGCGCGCCGAGGGGCGCAGGCGCACGCTGGTGTCCGTGATCGCGTCGCGCGTCGTGGAGGACGATGCGCCGGTGCAGACGGGCGAGAACGAGACGGTTCCGCGCAGGCGGGCACGGAAGGACGAGGACGATGACCGATAACCACCGCTCCGGCTTCGCGGCGTTCGTGGGACGCCCCAACGCGGGCAAGTCGACGCTGATGAACGCCCTGGTAGGAGACAAGGTTGCGATCATGTCCTCGCGGCCGCAGACCACGCGGCGCGCGATCCGCGGGATCGTCAACCGGCCCGAGGCCCAGCTGGTGATCGTCGACACGCCCGGCCTCCACCGCCCCCGCACGCTGCTGGGCGAGAGGCTCAACGACCTGGTCCGCGAGACGCTGTCGGAGGTCGACGTCATCGGGTTCTGCCTGCCCGCCGACGAGAAGGTGGGCCCCGGCGACAAGTGGATCGCCCGCGAGCTCGCGGACTCGCGCCGGCCCGTGGTGGCGATCGTGACCAAGGTGGACAAGGTGTCGCGCGAGCGCGTCGCCGAGCACCTGCTCGACGTGTCGCAGCTGGGGGAGTGGGCCGAGATCATCCCGGTGAGCTCGGTCAAGGACATCCAGATGGGAACCCTGGTGGACGTGCTCGCGAAGTACCTTCCCGAGGGCCCCGCGCTGTATCCCGACGGCGAGCTCACCGATGAGCCCGAGGACATCCGCATCGCGGAGCTCATCCGCGAGGCGGCGCTCGAGGGCGTGCGCGACGAGCTCCCGCACTCGATCGCGGTGGTGATCGAGGAGATGGTCGAGCCCGATTCCGAGGACGCCCACCGCCCGGTGCTGGAGATCCGCGCGCACGTGTTCGTGGAGCGCGACTCGCAGAAGGGCATCATCATCGGCAAGGCGGGCTCGCGGCTCAAGGAGGTCGGCGCGACCGCCCGGGCCGGGATCGAGCACTTGCTGGGCCGGAAGGTGTACCTCGACCTGCATGTGAAGGTCGCGAAGGACTGGCAGCGGGACCCCAAGCAGCTGGGGCGGCTCGGGTTCTAGGGGTGGGTATCGGGCTCCGCCCGGATCCCGGCCGCCGGTCCTGCATGCAGGACCCGAGTGCGATCGGTCCCGCATACGGGTCGCCCCTGCTCGCATTCAGGGTCCGTGCCGGAAGAGTCCTGCATGCAGGATCCACGCGCCGGACCCGAAGCATCCGACATCGGCAGTAGCCGCGCCGTCCCGCGAACCCGCTATGGTGGCTACATGCGTGCACGCTCGCTGCTTATGTGCCGCGACGAGGCCTAGACCAGGTCGGACCCTCGTCGCGGCCACAGTCCTGCCGACCGAGGACCCCAGCGACAACCGCAAGCAGCGAGGAATCATGAGCCACTACACCGGCGGCGCGCAGACCGCGTCCCCCATGCCCGTCAAGAAGTACATCCCGTTCGATCAGCAGATCCAGGTGGACCTGCCGGACCGGACATGGCCGAATGCGAAGATCACCCAGGCCCCGCGCTGGTGCGCGGTCGACCTGCGCGACGGCAACCAGGCCCTCATCGAGCCCATGAACGCCGAGCGCAAGATGCGCATGTTCGAGCTCCTGGTGCGCATGGGCTACAAGGAGATCGAGGTCGGCTTCCCGAGCGCGAGCCAGACCGACTTCGACTTCGTCCGTGCCCTCATCGAGGAGGACCGGATCCCCGAGGACGTCACCATCCAGGTGCTGACCCAGGCGCGCGAGCACCTGATCGAGCGCACCTATGAGTCGCTCAAGGGCGCGAAGCAGGCGATCGTCCACCTGTACAACTCGACGTCCATCCTGCAGCGCGAGGTGGTCTTCCGTGCGAACGAGGACGAGGTCCTCGACATCGCCACGCACGGCGCGATGCTGTGCCAGAAGTACGAGGAGACCATCCCGGACACCCGGATCTTCTACGAGTACAGCCCCGAGTCGTACACGGGCACCGAGCTCGCCTACGCGGTCCGCGTGTGCAACGCCGTGCTGGACGTGTGGAAGCCCACGCCCGACCGCAAGGTGATCATCAACCTGCCGGCGACCGTCGAGATGGCCACGCCCAACGTGTACGCCGACTCGATCGAGTGGATGAACAGGAACCTCGACTACCGCGACTCCGTGGTGCTGTCCCTGCACCCGCACAACGACCGCGGCACCGCGATCGCGGCCGCCGAGCTGGGCTACATGGCCGGCGCCGACCGCATCGAGGGCTGCCTGTTCGGCAACGGCGAGCGCACCGGCAACGTCGACCTGGTGACCCTGGGCATGAACCTGTTCAGCCAGGGCATCGACCCGGAGATCGACTTCTCCGACATCGACGAGGTCCGCCGCACCGTCGAGTACTGCAACCAGATCGACGTGCACCCGCGTCACCCGTGGGGCGGCGACCTGGTCTTCACCGCGTTCTCCGGCTCGCACCAGGACGCGATCAAGAAGGGCCTCGAGGCGATGGCGGCCAAGGCGCAGAAGCAGGGCGTCGAGGTCGACGACCTGCTGTGGGCGGTGCCGTACCTGCCGATCGACCCCAAGGACGTGGGCCGCTCGTACGAGGCGGTCATCCGCGTCAACTCGCAGTCCGGCAAGGGCGGCGTCGCGTACCTGCTCAAGACGGAGCGCAATCTCGACCTGCCCCGCCGCCTCCAGATCGAGTTCTCCCGCGTGGTCCAGCGCGAGGCCGACGCGTCCGGCGCGGAGATGACCGCCGACAACCTGTGGCACATCTTCCAGGACGAATACCTGCCGGCGACCGACCCCGAGCTCAAGTGGGGCCGCTTCTCGCTCGTCGGCACCCGTGCCACCTCGAGCGACGTGGGCCCCGACACCCTCGCGGCGGACATCACCGACGCCGGCGTGCCCGTCACCGTCGAGGGCTCCGGCAACGGCCCCGTCGCCGCGTTCGTCGCGGCGCTCGGCACGCGCGGCGCCAAGGTCGAGGTGCTCGACTATCACGAGCACGCGATGAGCGGTGGCGGCGACGCGGTCGCGGCCGCGTACGTCGAGTGCGCGATCGGCGACCAGATCCTGTGGGGCGTGGGCATCGACCCGTCCATCACCACCGCCACGCTCAAGGCCATCATCTCCGCGGTCAACCGCGAGGGTCGATGACTCGTCGCCTCGCCCGCGTCATCGGCGTCGCCGCGGCCGTCCTGGCCGCGGCGACGCTGACCGCGTGCGGCTCCAGCACCCCCGACACCGAGCTCTCGGATCTCTCGGGCCTGGGCCTGACCGCCGCCGACTGCAGCGACACCGTCCAGATGGCCGGCATCGAGTCCGACGACCCCGGCGCGGTGGTGGAGTGCTGGACCGGTAGCCCGGAGGACGGACTCATCGCCACCGCCGACGCGACGCTCGCGCAGCTGCTCGCCGACAACCCCGACGGCGACGACGTCACCGAGGCCCTGTGCTGGGACGACACCCTCACGGACGCGGAGGCGAGCGCCTGCCGCGCGATCCTGGTGGGGAGCACCAGCGACGGCGCGGTGGTCTCCGCGGTGCTCGCGCTCAAGGACCCCGCCGCGGTCATCGGTGCCATCTCCGACGACCCGACCGAGGCCGAGATCGAGGAGGCGCTCACCGGCGCCGAGATCGAGGTGCTCGTCTTCAGCGAGCCCGCCGCGTCGGAGACCGGCGACCTCTGAGCCCGTCCTCTCGACCGCGGGACGATGCGCGGGCCTGGTCGCGTACGTGACGGCGCCCCGGCGCTCCTCGCGGGGAGGGCCGGGGCGCCGCGTGCGTCGGGTCAGGCCGGGACCGCCTCCGGCAGCACCTGACGCGGCTCGGCCACGGCGCGCGGCGCCCGGGCGAGCAGCCACGCGGTCAGCCCCATCTCCGCGAGCATCGACGGCACCGCGACCACGGCGAGCATGACGTCCGCGATGGCCGCGTAGTCCGCGACCAGCACGTGGGCGAACGTGTCCACGATGTAGGCCCCGCCCGCGACGGCGAGGCCCACGCCCAGGATGCGAGGCGCGAGGCTCGACGTCACCAGGATCCGCCCCACCACCATGAGGTGGAGCCCGAACGCGACCAGCCCGATCAGCCAGGCCACGTCGAAGGCCTGCATGGCGGTCCCGACCCCCGCGGACCGCGCATCGTCCCCCAGGCCCGCGACGGCGGCGCCGCCGGTGGCGAGGTGCAGCGCGACCGCCATGAAGGTGACGGCGACGGCGAAGACGATGCTGTAGCCCAGCCGCAGCCAAGCGGCGAGCAGCGAGCGGTGCTCTCCGGTGTGCCGGAGCAGCACGTGGAGCGCCCATGCGATGCCGATGTCGATGATCGCGATGGTGACGAAGGCGGCGATCCCGACGCGGAACAGCGCGGCGTCGGCGGCGATCGCGGCCATGGTGGCGGCGGGGTCGTCGGGGATGACCAGACGGTTGCGGACGGCGAAGTTCGCGAAGATCGCGAGCACGAAGATCGCGACGTAGCCGGCGCCGGCCCAGCGGGCGACGGCGGGCAGGGCGGGCGTGGACTGCGGGGTGGACGATGCGCGGGTGGCGGTCATGATGGCTCCTCGGGTACGGCGGGGGGACGGGTGGGTCGGGCGGTCAGTCCTGGACGACCACGGCCGCCTTGCCCGCGATGCGGCCGGCGGCGAGGTCCGCGACGGCCGTGCCGGCCTGGGCGAGCGGGTACGTGCGGGTGAGCGCGGGAGCGAGGGACCCGGCGACGATGCGCGTGGTCAGGGCCTCGAGCGGCTCCGCCGCGGTGACCGCGAGGATGCCGGTGAGCGTCTGGCGCGTGAACAGCGACACCAGCGACGCGCGCAGCTGGCGACCGGCGCCGCCGGTGAGCGAGCCTCCGCCCTCGCCACCGACGATCACGAGCGTGCCCTCGGTGCCGAGGATGCGGCGCAGTCGGCGCAGCGGCGTGAGGCCGCCGATGTCGATGATCGCGTCGTAGATGGTGGCGAGCGCGGTGACGTCGGTGGTGCGGTAGTCGATCACGTCCGTCGCGCCGAGCGAGCGGACCAGGTCCGCCTTCGCGCCGCTGGCGACGCCGGTGACCCGGGCGCCCGCCGCGACGGCGAGCTGCACCGCGTACGATCCGACGCCGCCCGAGGCGCCGAGCACCAGCACGCGGTCGCCGGGCTCGATCGCGGCGCGCTCGACGGCCTTGAGAGCCGTGACGCCGGAGACGGGCACCACGGCCGCGGCGGCGAAGCTCATCGCGTCCGGCTTGCGCACCAGCTGGCCCTCCTTGGCGATCGCGTGCTCGGCGAAGGACCCGGTCGCGGTGCCGAGCACCTCGTCACCCGCGGCGAACCGGGTGACGCCCTCGCCGATCCCGACGACCACGCCGGCGACGTCCGAGCCGGCGACGGGCTGGCGCGGGTGCGTGAGCCCGAAGCCCATGAGGCGCATCACCAGCGGTCGACCGGTGGCCAGGTGCCAGACGCCGCGATCGACGCCCGCGGCGCGCACCTCGACGAGGACCTCGCCGGGACCGGGAGTCGGACGCTCGACGGTCTCGACGCGGATGGCCTCGGGGCCGGTGTACTCGCGCTGGACGGCGGCCCGAGTGGTGGCGGTGGAGGTGGGGACGGTGGCGGTCATGTCGGGGCTCCTTCTCGTGTCGATGCGATTCGTACTTAGTACGACTTGCTATGCTCGACCGTAGGCGTACTTAGTACGAATCGCAAGGGCTGGAGCGAGAATGACCACAGAAGACGTGGTGACCAGGGACGATGCCTCGGCCCGCAAGCCGCGGCTGTCGCGCGAGCGGGTGATCACCGCCGCGATGGAGCTGGCGGACCGCGACGGGATCGAGTCCCTCACCATTCGCGCGCTCGCGGAGGACCTGGGGACCAAGCCCATGACGATCTACCACCACGTCGCGGGAAAGGAGGTGCTGCTCGACGGCATGGTCGACATCGTCTTCTCGGAGATCGAGAACCCGCCGACGGACCTCGAGTGGCGTGAGGCTCTGCGCGTCCGCTGTCGGTCGGCGCGCGTGGTGCTCGCGCGTCACCCGTGGTCGGTGCCGTTGCTCGAGTCGCGGACCTCGCCCGGGCCCGAGCTGCTCCGCCACCACGAGGCGGTGCTCGCGACCCTCGCGCGGGGCGGCCTGCCGCTGCCGCAGATGGCGCACGCCTACGCGGTCCTCGACAGCTTCGTGTACGGCTTCGCGCTCCAGGAAGCCAACCTGCCGGTGCAGGGCGGCGAGGGGATGGCGGAGGTCGCGCAGGAGATCGCGGCGGCGTTCGACCCCGGCGCGTACCCGAACCTCGTGAGGCTCACGGTCGACCACGTGATGAAGCCGGGGTACTCCTTCGGCTCGTCGTTCGACGTGGGGCTCGAGATGCTGCTCGACGGGATCGCGCGCGCGGCAGAATAGGCGGGTGCCCCTCTACCGTGACGACGCGATCGTCCTCCGCACCCACAAGCTGGGCGAGGCCGACCGGATCGTCACCATGCTCACGCGTCGCCACGGCAAGGTGCGCGCCGTCGCGAAGGGTGTGCGCCGCACCTCGAGCCGCCTCGGCGCGCGCATGGAGCCGTTCATGCTGGTCGACGTCCAGCTCTACGAAGGCCGCAACCTCGACATCGTGAGCCAGGTCGAGACCAAGGAGCCGTACGCGCGCCGCATCGCGGAGGACTACGGGATGTTCACCGCCGCCACCGCGATGGTGGAGACGGCGGACAAGCTGGTCGACCACGAACGCGAGCCCGCGTGGGAGCAGTACCGCCTGCTCCACGGCGCGCTGGGCGCGCTGAGCCGCCGCGAGCATGAGCCGGGCCTGGTGCTCGACAGCTTCCTGCTCCGCTCGCTGTCCCTCGCGGGCTACGAGCCCAGCTTCTCCGACTGCGCGAGCTGCGGGCGTCCGGGTCCCCACCGCGCCTTCGTGGTGGGCGGGGGAGGGGCGGTGTGCGAGAGCTGCCGCCCGCCCGGCGCCGCCGCCCCCGCGCCGGAGACGTTCTCCCTGCTCGAGGCGCTGCTGTCCGGGGACTGGCCCACCGCGGACGCGTCCGAGGCCCGCAACCGGCGCGACGCCGCCGGCCTCATCGCGGCGTACACGCAGTTCCACCTCGAGCGGAAGGTCCGCAGCCTGGGCCACGTGGACCGGACCTGACCGGCGCCCCGTGCGCGGGGCGAGGATGCCCGCCCGCCGGGCCGGAGCGTCGTCCGCCGATAGGCTTTCCACCGTGACCGTCCTGCCCCCGTTCCCGCACGCGTCCGGCGCGACCCCGCCCGCCCTGCCCCAGGCCGCGGTCCCGAAGCACGTAGCGGTCGTGATGGACGGCAACGGCCGCTGGGCGAAGGAGCGCGGGCTGCCGCGCACCGCCGGGCACGAGCGCGGCGAGGCGTCCCTGCTCGACGTGGTCGCGGGCGCGATCGAGATCGGCGTCACGCACATCAGCGCGTACGCGTTCAGCACCGAGAACTGGAAGCGCAGTCCCGATGAGGTCCGCTTCCTCATGGGCTTCAACCGCGACGTGATCCGCCGTCGCCGCGACGAGATGCACAGCTGGGGCGTGCGCGTGCGCTGGGCCGGCCGCCGCCCCAAGCTGTGGCGCTCCGTCATCACCGAGCTCGAGAAGGCCGAGGAGCTCACGCGCGAGAACACGACGCTCACGCTCACGATGTGCGTGAACTACGGCGGCCGCGCCGAGATCGCGGACGCCGCGAAGGCGATCGCGATGAAGGTCGCGGCGGGGGAGCTGGACCCGTCCAAGATCACCGAGAAGACGCTCGCGGCACACCTCGACGAGCCCGACATGCCCGACGTCGACCTGTTCTGGCGCTCCAGCGGCGAGCAGCGGTCATCGAACTTCCTGCCGTGGCAGGCGGCCTACGCGGAGTACGTGTTCAGCGACACGCTGTGGCCCGATGTCGACCGCACGCACCTGTGGGCCGCGATCGAGGAGTACGCGCGGCGCAACCGCCGCTTCGGCGCCGCGTAGCGGCGGTCGCGGCTACGCGACGGGGGACGATGCGGCGGTCGCCTGGTCCTCGCCCGTCGCCTCCCGACGGCGACGGCGCGCCACGAGCACGGCGACCACGGCGGCGACCAGCAGCACGCTGCCCGCGAGCATCCACGGGGACGTCGTGAACGCCTGCCACGCGGAGAAGCCGACCAGCTCGTAGGCGCCGGCCCAGAGGAGGCATCCGGGGATCATCGCGAGCGTGTAGCGGCCCCAGTGCATGCGCGCGTATCCGGCGCCGCCGTTGACCAGCGACTGGATCCCGATGGTGAGGAAGGAAAGCGGGATCGCGATCCAGCCCCACCGTTCGGTGAACGCCTGCGCCTTCGCCATGCCCGGTCCGGAGAAGCGGCGCGCGATGCGGGCGCGCTTGCTGTGCTGCTTCTCGGCGCGATCGGCGACCGCATCCGCGCCGGCGCGCGCCCAGCGCGCCAGCCAGTAGGTCGCCTGCGTGCGCACGAACACGATGAGCACGAGTGCCGCGAACAGCCACCACCAGGGGCCGTCCATGACGAAGTCGGGGATGCCGGGCATCACGCGTCGCCGGCCGCGGCGCACTCGGGGCACACCCCGGTGAGCTCGATGGTGTGGCGGATGTCGCCGTAGCCGTGCTCGCGGCCGATCGCCGCCGCGTACGCCTCGAAGTCCGGCACGTCGATCTCGACGGCCTTGCCGCAGACGCGGCACCGCAGGTGGTGGTGATGCTCCTCGCCCGCCTCGCAGCGGCGGTAGAGGGTCTCGCCGGATTCCGCGACCACGGCATCCACCTCGCCGGTCTCGGCGAGCGACTGCAGGGCGCGGTAGACGGTCGCGAGGCCCGTGGTCGAGCCCTCGGAGCGGAGGCGCTCGTGCCACGCCTGTGCCGAGCGGAACTCGCCCAGGTCCAGCGCGTCGAGGATCTCGCGTCGCTGGCGCGTCATGCGGGGGCGTGGGGCGGCGGAGGTCACGTGCCCCTCCTCGTGAGCGAGGTGATGGAGGCGACCGCGACGTACACGAGCACGCCGAGCGTGACGATCAGCGCGCCCGGCTGGACGTCGTAGAACACGGTGATCCAGATGCCGGTGAGGGTGAGCGCCGCGCCGATCCCCATCGCGAGGTGCATGGTCCGTGCGAAGGAGCGCGTGATGAGCTGCGCGATCGCGACGGGCACGATCATCAGCGCGCTCACCAGCAGCACGCCGACCACGCGCATCGCGACGGTGATGGTGACGGCCGCGAGCACCGCGACCACCATGTTGAGCGCCTCGACGGGGAGGCCGGTGGAGCGTGCGAACTCCTGGTCGTGGGTGACGGCGAACAGCGCAGTCCTGAGGCCGAGCCCCACCAGCAGGATGACCGCCGCGAGCCCCACGCTCATCCACACGTCGCCCCACGTCACGGTGGAGATGGAACCGAAGAGGTAGCCCAGCAGGTTGGCGTTCGAGCCGCCCGCGAGCCCGATGAGCAGCACGCCGCCGGCGATGCCGCCGTAGAACAGGATCGCCATCACCACGTCCGCGGCGGCGCCGCGCGAGCGCATGCGCTCGATCACCACGGCGCCGATGATCGCGAACAGCACGGCGCCGGGGATGGCGAGCGCGTCCTGTTGAGCGAGATCGAACAGGCTGCCGGCCAGCCAGCCGGCCGCGACGCCAGCGAGGGCCACGTGGCCGATGCCGTCGCCGAGCAGCGCCATCTTGCGTTGCACCAGGTAGGTGCCCATCACGGGCGCGGCGAGGCCCACCAGGAGGCCCACCAGCAGCATGCGCTGGATCAGTGGTTCGGCGAGGAGGTTCACGGCCCCTCCAATCCCAGGCCGCCGTCGCGCGTCGGCGGGTCCGTGTGGGGGTGCTCGTGGTCGTGCCCGGGCAGCGCGTGGACGCCCAGGTCCTTGGGCGGCGGGCCGTCGTAGGTGACGCAGCCGCGCTCGAGGACCACCGCGCGGTCGATGTGGTGGGCCATGGCGCCCAGCTCGTGGAGCACGATCACCACGCCCACGCGGTCGTGCTTGAGGTGGCCCACGGTGTGGGAGAACGCGACCTGCGACTCGAGGTCCACGCCCGCCATGGGCTCGTCGAGGATGAGCAGGCGCGGCTTGCGCACCAGGGCGCGCGCGATCAGGACGCGCTGCTGCTGACCGCCGGACAGGCGCGAGACGTCGCGCTTGGCGAGGTCCTCGATGCCCACGGAGCGCAGCGCGGCACGGGCACGGGCGTGTGCGTCGCGGGGCGGCACGAGGCCGCGCAGGCGGGCGCCCACGCGGTCCGCGCCGTCGCGGCTGCCCAGCAGGCCCGAGGTCACCACCTCGAGCGAGGTGGCGGACACGCCGCCCGCCGCGCTGATGCGCTGGGGCACGTAGCCCAGGTGGGCGCGGGACGATGCGGTGGCCGGGCGGGCGAACAGCCGGATGGTGCCGGACTGGTGGGGCACGGCTCCCACGATCGAGCGCACGAAGGTCGACTTGCCGGAGCCGTTGCCGCCCATGAGCGCGACCACCTCTCCGGGCTGCGCGGTGAGCGAGACGCCGTGGAGGATCTCGGTGCCCTGGAGGGAGACGCGGACGTCCCGCGCCTCGACGAGCGAGGGCGGGACGTCACGGATCTCGGCGGGTTCACTCACAGCCGAGCGCAGCCTCCAGCGCTGCGAGGTTCCTGGTCATGACAGCAATGTAGTCGTCGCCGTCCGCGACGGTCTCCACCGGGCTCAGCACCGTCGTCTCGACGCCCGCGTCCGCGGCGAGGGCCTGGGCGACCGACGCGCTCACGGCGTCCTCCGTGAACACCGTGGTCGCGCCGGTCTCCGCGATGAGGTCCTTGATCTCGAGGATGCGCGCAGGGGAGGGCTCGCTCTCGGGGTCGATGCCGGCCACGCCCTCCTGGTGCAGGCCGTACGCCTCCGCGAGGTAGGAGAACGCCTCGTGGCTCGTCACGAAGGTGTCACGCTCGCACTGCGCGAGCCCGTCGCGGTAGTCCGTGTCGAGGCCGTCGAGCGTGGCGTGGAGCGCCTCCGCGTTGGCGGTGTAGGTGGCGGCGTTGTCGGGGTCCGCCGTCGCGAACGCCTCGCCCACGGCGTCGCCGAAGTGCGCGAGCAGCTCGGGGTCGAGCCAGAAGTGCGGGTCCATGGAGCCGTGCTCGTGGTCGTCCGCCTCCTCGTCCGCGTGCTCGTCGGCGGCGTGCAGCTCGACCACCGTGCCGGCGTCGAGCGCCTCCACGCCGGTGGTGGAGATCGCGTCGTCGACGGCGGGCTGGAAGTCCGCCAGGTACAGCGCGAGGTCCGCGGTGCCGAGCTGGCGGACCGTGTTCGGCGAGAGCTCGACGTCGTGCGGCTCGACGCCCGCGGGGGTCATGGAGACGGTCGACACGAGGTCGCCGCCCACCTGTTCGGCGACGAACTGCAGCGGGTAGAAGGCGGTGGCGACGGTGAGCGCCGCGTCCGGATCGGCGGACCCGCCGCCGACGATGGGCTCGGCGGAGCAGCCGGCGAGCGCGAGGGTGGACACGGTGGCGGCCGCGACGAGCGTGCCGGTGCGACGGGAGGGGGTGAGCATGGTCACCACCGTACTGCAATTGATAATCATTGTCGATAAGACGTTGGTCCCGGGGTGGCGCGCTGCTGTGGGCGGAGCCGTCGCGAACCCGACCCGAGCATCGTCCCCCGCCCGGCCGTCGCATCGTCCCCGGCACGTTCGCCGCTAGACTTGCGCGAGCGATTCCGACCCCCTGCCAAGGAGCATCACGTGGCCGCACCCAGCCGTCTCGACAACGTCATCTCGCTCGCGAAGCGCCGCGGCTTCGTGTTCCCCTGCGGCGAGATCTACGGAGGCACGCGCTCCGCGTGGGACTACGGGCCGCTCGGCGTGGAGCTCAAGGAGAACATCAAGCGCCAGTGGTGGCGCGCGATGGTCACCTCGCGTGACGACATCGTGGGCCTCGACTCGTCCGTGATCCTGCCCCCGCAGGTGTGGGAGGCCTCGGGCCACATCGCCGCGTTCGTCGACCCTCTGATCGAGTGCCTGTCCTGCCACAAGCGCTACCGCGAGGACCACCTGCTCGAGGAGTTCGAGGAGAAGAAGGGCCGCCCGGCGGAGAACGGCCTCGCCGACATCGCGTGCGCCGCGTGCGGCACCCGCGGCCAGTGGACCGAGCCCAAGATGTTCAACGGCCTGCTGCGCACCTACCTGGGCGCCGCCTCTGACGAGTCCGGCCTGCACTACCTGCGCCCGGAGACCGCGCAGGGCATCTTCGTGAACTTCGAGAACGTCATGCGCACCGCGCGCCAGAAGCCCCCGTTCGGCATCGCGCAGGTCGGCAAGTCGTTCCGCAACGAGATCACTCCCGGCAACTTCATCTTCCGCACGCGCGAGTTCGAGCAGATGGAGATGGAGTTCTTCGTGGTGCCCGGCACCGACGAGGAGTGGCACCAGCACTGGATCGACACCCGTAAGGCCTGGTACACCGACCTCGGCATCTCCGAGGACAACCTGCGCCTCTACGCGCACCCGCAGGAGAAGCTCTCGCACTACTCCAAGGGCACCACGGACATCGAGTACCGCTTCGGCTTCCAGGGCTCGGAGTGGGGCGAGCTCGAGGGCATCGCGAACCGCACCGACTTCGACCTGTCGACGCACGCGAAGCACTCCGGCAAGGACCTGTCCTACCTCGACCCGACCACCAACGAGCGTTTCGTGCCGTACGTGATCGAGCCCGCCGCCGGCCTGTCGCGCTCCCTCATGGCGTTCCTCGTCGAGGCGTACCAGGAGGAGGAGGTCGCGACCGCGAAGGGCGGCACCGAGACCCGCACCGTCCTGCGCCTCGACCACCGCCTCGCGCCCATCAAGGCCGCGGTGCTGCCGCTGTCGAAGTCCGCGGACCTGGTCCCCACCGCCGAGGCGCTCGCCAAGGAGCTGCGCGGCGCGTGGAACATCGACGTCGACGTCACGCAGTCGATCGGCAAGCGCTACCGCCGTCAGGACGAGGTCGGCACGCCGTACTGCATCACCATCGACTTCGACACGCTCGACGACCAGGCCGTCACCATCCGTGACCGCGACACCATGCAGCAGGAGCGCGTCGCGCTCTCGCAGGTGAGCGGCTACCTCGCGCAGCGCCTCATCGGCGCCTGAGGTCCGGACCCGACCCGGTCACCGGAGCGCACGCCATGGGCGCCGGCCACTCGCATCTGACGGAGCACCGTCCCGCGGCCACGCCCGCCACCACGCGCCTGCTGTGGGCGCTCGTGGCCGGGGTGGTCGCGGCGGTGGCCGTCGGGGCGGCGCTCACGTGGCCGTCCTCGTGGGACGTGATCGGCTCGGAGAGCTTCCTCTACGAGGACGCGACCCGCGTCGAGGGCACCGTGGTGTCGTTCGACGAGGAGACGGGCGCATCCGTGGTCGACGTCACCACCCCCGGTTTCGAGGGCGAGCGCGACATGTCGCCCACCGGCAACCGGGCTCTCGAGCTGCAGGCGGGCGACACCGTGGTCGCGGTGGAGGTCGCGCCCGACCAGCCGCTGGTGTTCTCCGACTTCCAGCGCGACCCGCCCATCCTCGCGCTGCTGATCGTGTACGTGGTGCTGGTGCTCGCCGTCGCGTGGTGGCGAGGGCTGGGCGCGCTGGTGGGCCTGGTGCTCGCGTTCGGGATCATCGCCTTCTACACGGTGCCGGCGCTGTTCGACGGAGCCAACCCCGCGATCGTGGGGCTCGTGACGTCCGCCGGAGCGCTCTTCGTGCTGCTCTACGTCGCGCACGGTCCCAACGCCCGCACCACGACCGCGTACCTGGGCACCATCGCGGGCCTGCTCATGACGGCGCTGCTGGGCACGTGGGCGGTGTCCGCGGCGCGGATCCCCGGCGTCCCCTCCGAGGCCGAGGTCAACCTCGACTTCCTCGAGGGCCGCCTGTCGCTCTCCGGCCTCGCGCTGTGCGGTCTCATGATCGCCGGCCTCGGCGTGCTCAACGACGTCACCATCACCCAGGCCTCCGCGGTGTGGGAGCTGGGCGCCGCGCGCTCGGACCTCGGGCCGTGGCAGCTGTTCCGTCGCGGCATGCGGATCGGTCGCGATCACATCGCCTCGACCGTCTACACGATCGCGTTCGCGTACGTGGGCGCCTCGCTGCCGCTCATCATGCTCATCGCGGTCTACGACAACCCGCTGTCCACCGCCATCACGTCCTCCGAGCTCGCCGGCGAGGTGGTGCGGACCCTCGTCGGGTCGATCGGTCTGGTGCTCGCGGTGCCGCTCACCACAGCGATCGGCGCCCTGATCGTGGGGATCGGGGGAGAGGCGGGGGACGATGCCGGGGTCGGCTCTCCCCACGAGAGCGCCCCGGTCGCGGGTGCCGTCGAGGCACCTGAGGGGAACACCGGCGTCTGAACCGGGGCCGAAGCCGTGGGAAATGAAGGAATCGTGCTGATTTCTCCCCTTTTGTCGCATTCCTCTTGACTCGCCACGCGTGCGGGCCGCACGCTTGTCCTGGCGGGCATTCGGGGCGCGGAAGCGTCCCTGGGGGAAGAGGGCCGAGTGCTCCCGTCCCTCCTTGCACGTCGTGGCTGCGCGCCTGGTCGCTGCGCCGCGGCGCCTCGCGCCCGGGCTTTCCCTCAGCGGCCCGGGCGCGAGAGCGTCCGTCATCCGATCTGCATCTCAGGCCGGCATTCGCGCGCGCCCGTGACCAGTCTCCACACGGATTCTGCAATTGCACCCATGCTGGTCGGGCGACGCGACGCGAGTTGCAGGCGAATCGGCCCGGATCGGGAGATCCGTGTGGAGCCTGGTCGCGTGGCAACGGGGCAGAAGGGCCGAGCCGAGCCACCTGAGACAATGGACCCCATGTCTTCGACCACCCGCCTCCTCCCGCCGCTGCGCATCGGCCCCCTCGAGGTCGACACCCCCGTGGTCCTCGCGCCCATGGCGGGCGTGACCAACGCCGCGTTCCGCCGCCTGTGCCGCGAGCACGGCGGCGGCCTCTACGTCGCCGAGATGGTGACGTCCCGCGCGCTGGTCGAGCGCACCCCCGAGTCCCTCCGGATCATCGCCCACGACCCCGACGAGACCCCGCGCTCGGTGCAGGTCTACGGCGTCGACCCCGCGACCATCGGCGCCGCGGTCAGGATGATCGCCGAGGAGGACCGCGCGGACCACATCGACATGAACTTCGGCTGCCCGGTCCCCAAGGTCACCCGCAAGGGCGGGGGAGCGGTGCTGCCCTGGAAGCGCGACCTGTTCAAGGACATCGTCCGGGCGGCGGTCCGCGAGGCCTCGAAGTTCGACATCCCCGTCACCGTGAAGATGCGCAAGGGCGTCGACGAGGACCACCTCACCTACCTCGACGCGGCACGTACCGCGGAGAAGGAGGGTGTCGCGGCGGTCGCGCTGCACGCACGCACCGCCGCCGACTACTACTCCGGAACCGCCGACTGGGAGGCGATCGCGCGCCTCAAGGACGCCATCACCACCATCCCTGTCCTGGGCAACGGCGACATCTGGCAGGCCGAGGACGCGCTGCGCATGGTCGAGCAGACCGGCTGCGACGGCGTGGTGGTGGGCCGCGGCTGCATGGGCCGCCCGTGGCTGTTCGCCGACCTGCAGGCCGCGTTCGAGGGCCGCGAGGAGCGTGTGCGCCCCGGCCTGCGCATCGTCGCCGACGCGATCTACCGCCACGGTGAGCTGATGATCCGCCACTTCGACGACGACGAGGACAAGGGCATGCGCGAGCTGCGCAAGCACATGTCCTGGTACCTCAAGGGTTACCCGGTCGGCGGGGAGACCCGCCGCTCGCTCGGGCTCATCTCGACGCTCGCGGAGCTGCGCGAGATCCTCGACACGCTCGACCTCGCCGCCGACTATCCGGGAACCGAGGCGGAGGGGCCTCGCGGCCGCCAGGGCTCGCCGCGCGTGCCCAGCTGCCCCGACGGCTGGCTCGACACCCAGGACATCACCCCGGATCTCGAGGCGCGCCTGCGCGAGGCGGAGCTGAGCGTCTCCGGCGGCTGATCGCACGGTGTGACAAATCGCACCGGACAAACCTCGCATTCCTGTTCTAGCGTGTGAGCATGACCCGGGTGCGTGCCTATCTTGCGATGTCGCTGGACGGGATGGTCGCCGCTCCGGGCGACGGCCTCGACTGGCTCGAGCCGCGGGCGGAGGGCGCCCCGCCCGTCGCCGACCAGCCGTGGAGCGTGTCCGACGACGACGCCCTGCACTTCGGCGACTTCCTCGACCGCGTGGGCTGCATCGTCATGGGTAGGCGGACGTTCGACATCGTGACGGCCTTCCCGGACTGGCCCTACCGCGACCTGCCGATGCTGGTCGCGACCCACCGCCCCCTCGAGCACGACCGCCCGACGGTGCGGCCGGCCCGGGGCACCATCGCAGAGCTGATCGAGCAGGCGCGCGCGCAGGCGGGCCGCAAGGACATCTACGTCGACGGCGCGACCATGGTGTGTGACGCGCTCGCCGCGCGCGTGCTCGACGAGCTCGTGGTCACGGTGGTCCCGACCGTGCTGGGGCAGGGCATCTCGCTGTTCGGCGGGCTCACCCATCCGGCGGAGCTCACCGCGGAGCATGTGGTGAGGTTCGGGGAAGGGTTCGTGCAGATCCACCTGTCCTGCCCGACCACGGACCGCTGACGCCGCCCGGGGTCACCGGACCACCGCATCGTCCCCGGTAGAGTCGACGCGTGAGCGCCTTTCCCGACGGCTACGCCGCAGCGGACGTGCAGCGCTACGTCTCGGAGCCGCCCAAGCAGGCCCAGCGGACGCCGTTCGAGCGCGATCGCGCCCGGATAGTCCACTCCAGCGCCCTGCGCCGCCTGGGCGCGAAGACGCAGATCCTGGGGGCCGGCACCGGGGACTTCGTGCGGACGCGCCTCACGCACACGCTCGAGGTGGCGCAGGTGGGCCGCAGCCTGGGCAAGATGCTGGGCTGCGACCCCGACGTGGTCGACGCGGCGTGCCTCGCGCACGACCTGGGTCACCCGCCGTTCGGGCACAATGGCGAGCGCGCGCTCGACGAGGTCTCGCGGGACATCGGCGGCTTCGAGGGCAACGCGCAGACGCTGCGCATCCTGGCCCGCCTCGAGACCAAGACCTACGATCCGGCGACCGGTCAGAGCGTGGGCCTCAACCTCACGCGCGCGGTGCTCGACGCGGCGGTGAAGTACCCGTGGACCGAGGACGCGACGCCCACCCGCGCCGACGGCAGCCCCACCAGGAAGTTCGGCGTCTACGACGACGACATCCCGGTGTTCAGGTGGCTGCGCGAGGGCGCGCCCGAGCGGGCACAGAGCTTCGAGGCGCAGGTGATGGACCTCGCGGACGACATCGCCTACTCCGTGCACGACGTCGAGGACTCCGTGGTCCACCACACCGTCTCGCTGGGCGTGCTGCGCGACCCCGCGCGCGCACGCGAGATCGCCGACCACGCCCGCGAGTGGTACGGCCGCGGCGAGCCGGACGCGTTGCTCGCCGCGCTCGACCGGCTGCGCGCGGAGCCGTGGTGGATGGACGACTACGACGGCTCGCACCGCGCCCTCGCGACGCTCAAGGACATGACCAGCCAGCTGATCGGCCGCGTGGTCGGGACAGTGGGGGAGGCGACGCGTGCGGAGTACGGCGACGGCCCGCTGACGCGCCACCACGCGCGCCTGGTGATCCCCGAGCACCTAGCGGACGAGATCCTCATGCTCAAGGGCATCGCCGTCCACTTCCTCATGGCGCCGCGCGAGCGCAAGCCCGCGTACCGCCAGCAGCGCCAGCGCCTCGCGGACCTGGTGGGCGCGCTGGTCGAGCTGGGGGACGAGGCGCTCGAACCGCACTTCGCGGCGATGCACCGGGAGGCGGCGGACGATGCGGCGCGCAAGCGGGTGGTGATCGACCAGATCGCGTCGCTCACCGACAAGTCGGCGTACGACTGGCACCACCGCTACGTCGCGCGGCGGAAGGCGTAGCCTCTCAGGCCTCGGTGGCCTCGGCACGGGACTGGCGGCGCTCGAGCATCCGGTGCTCCGCGACCAGCACCACCGCGACCAGGGCCGCGCCGGCGAGCATCGCGAGCACGGGCGCGAGGATCGGATCGGTCGGGGCGACGCGGACACCGTCCGCGTCCTGCCACGGCCACAGCGCGAGCAGCGAGCCGGCCATCACGCCGGTGAGGATCACCAGGGTGAGGCGGCGGTGGTGCTCGAGCAGCCACTGCAGCAGCTTGACGATGGTGACGAGCCCGATCGCCAGGCCGATCGCGAACCACGCGAGGTAGCCGAGGTCGCGGTCGTTGAGCGCCGCGATGGTGGGCTCGTACAGGCCGAGCGTGAGCAGCAGGAAGGATCCCGACAGCCCGGGAAGCACCAGGGCGGACACCGCCAGCGCTCCCGCGGGGACCAGCACGTACGGCTCGGGGGAGAGATGGCCGGCGGGCAAGGACACGATGATCCCGACGGCGATGGCCGCCACGGCGCCGATGACCCATTCGCGCCCGGTCCACGCGCCGGTGTGGCCGGCCCGGGTGGAGGAGGCGCGCGAGTGTCGGAACGGCACCGCGAGCGAGGCGATCACCAGGCCCAGGAACAGGCCGCGCATGGTCTCGGGGTGGTCCTCGAGCAGGCCCTCCATCACGTGCGCCATGCCGAGCAGCGCGACCACCATGCCGACGCCGATGGGCAGGACCACGCCCCAGCGCACGCGCGCGAACTGCTGGCGGGCGTGGGACAGGCCCCGCCCCCGCAGGCCGTCCGTGACGGTCGCGCGGATGCCGCCGATGAGGTGGCCGGCGGAGGTGAGCAAGGTCTCGTAGACGCCGGTCATGAGCGCGACGGTGCCGCCGCTCACGCCAGGCACGGTCTCGGCGGTGCCGATGGCGGCGCCGCGGACCACGTCGAGCGCGACCAGCAGCGGGGTGCGGCGCGCCTGCGGCTCGCCCGCCTCGACGGGGGACGATGCGTGGGTCACGCCGCGCTCTCCGGCGACGGGGCCGCGGGGGCGACCGCGGCATCGTGCCTCCGCACGCGACGCTCGCGCAGCAGCAGGGCGAGCGCGATCGCGGGCAGCGCGAGCGGCACCCAGCCGTACGCGGAGCCGTATCCGGTCCACACCGTCTCGTCCGGCCACCACGAGGACTCGACGTAGCCGAGCGTGCCGACGATCAGAACGCCAGCGAGCTCGAGCGCCGTGCCCACGAGCGCCACGCCCGCCCACCGCCTCCACAGCGCGACCGCGATCACGGCATAGAGCAGGGCGGACACGCCGGACACCAGGTACGGCACCGGCGCCTCGGACAGCTTGGTGGAGATCTGGTAGCTCGAGCGGCCGAGCGCGGCGAGCGCCAGCACGGCGTACGCGACGATCAGCGAGATGCGGGCGATGGGGTTCACGCCGCGGCCTCCATGATGACGAGGATGCGCCACGCGACCACGGCGAGCGCGATCGCGACGATCACGGCGGCCGCCGCGTCGACGCGCGCGATCTGGGTGGGGGACAGGACGGGACGGTTCGGGTCGGGGTCCGCGGCGGCGGCCTCGGGCGTGCCGAGCCGACCGATCCCCAGCAGCGCCAGGAGCGCGAGCGAGGCGATGAGGTAGCCGCCCGCGAGCAGCAGGTCCGCGTCGGTGCCCGTGACGAGCAGCACCACCACGGTCGCCGCGTGCGCGAGCACCGCGGCGAAGGTCACCGGGACCATCCATCGCAGCACGCGGTGGGCGGGAGGCCACGCGAGCGTGGCCAGGCCGGTGAGCGCGAGGAGCGCGGACACGACAAGAACCAGGGGGTAGACGACCCCGGTGTACAGCTCCACTACGCCTGCTGAGCCGCCTGCTGGACGCGCATGGGAAGGCGGGTCATCTCCTCGCCGTCCACGCTGATCACCCAGGAGAACAGGCGCGGCTTGTCGAACCGGAGGCCGTCGATGGTGAAGGCGAAGCTCGCGACCTGCTCGTCGCCGTCGACCAGGTGGGCGGGGCGGCCCACGGTGAACTCGCCGCCCATCGCGCGCACGGGCGCGGGCTTGCCCTCGGCGTCGGGACGGACGCCGATCGGGTACTCGACGCCGTCCTCGGTGAGGAGCTTGAGCTCGAACTGGTGGGTCCGGTTGGTCTCCGTGAAGGGGACGTGGACCACGGCGCCGACCGAGAGGCGGCGGTGCACGGCCGGGAAGCCGCGCACGAAGATGATGTTCCACCCCGCGCCGAGCGCGTAGATCTTGTTCTGCACGACCTCGGCCGAATCGGCGAGGAATGCGTCCACTCTCACAACAGCGTCCTTTCGTGGGGTGCTGCTCAAGCGTAGCGCGACCGGGTGACAGGCTCTCACCTGGCATGTGGACGATGCGCGGGCCGGGCCGGGTGCGCCGGTAGTCTGTGCGCGTGGCGGGCACGATCAACAGGGACGACATCGCGGCGGTCCGCGAGCGCGCGCCCATCGAGGAGATCGTCGGCCAGCACGTCGCGCTGAAGTCCGCCGGCGTCGGTTCGCTCAAGGGCCTGTGCCCGTTCCACGACGAGCGCTCGCCCTCCTTCCACGTGCGCCCGGCCGCCGGCCGTTGGCACTGCTTCGGGTGTGGCGAGGGCGGCGACGTCATCGAGTTCGTCATGCGGATGGACGGGCTGCCGTTCGCCGAGGCGGTCGAGTACCTCGCCGACCGTGCGGGCGTGACGCTCCGCTACGAGGCCGGCGGGCGTCGCGGCTCCGAGTCGGGGGCGAGCATGCGCCGCCGTCTGCTCGAGGCGCACCGCGTGGCAGCCGAGTACTTCGTCGCGCAGCTCGAGTCGCCCGAGGCGCGGATCGCGCGCGACTTCCTGCGCGAGCGTGGCTTCGACAGCGCGGCGGCCACGACCTTCGGGTGCGGCTACGCGCCCCAGGGCTGGTCGCACCTCACCGACCACCTGCGCGCGAAGGGCTTCACCGAGCCCGAGCTCAAGGCGTCCGGGCTGGTGTCCGAGGGGCAGCGTGGGGTGTACGACCGCTTCCGTGGCCGCCTGGTGTGGCCCATCCGCGAGGTGACGGGGGATGTCATCGGCTTCGGGGCCCGGCGCCTCCACGAGGACGACCAGGGGCCGAAGTACCTCAACACACCCGAGACGCAGATCTACAAGAAGAGCCACGTGCTCTACGGGCTCGACCTCGCCAAGGGCGCCATCCGTTCGGAGCGCACCACGGTGGTGGTGGAGGGCTACACGGATGTGATGGCGTGCCACCTCGCGGGCGTCACCAATGCGGTCGCGACCTGCGGCACGGCGTTCGGCGAGGACCACGTCAAGGTGGTGCGCCGCCTCATGGGCGACACGGGCGCGACCCAGCTCAAGGTCGGCTCGACCGGGGCGAAGGTGGTCTTCACGTTCGACGGCGACGAGGCCGGCCAGAACGCGGCGCTCAAGTCCTTCGCGCTCGACCAGCAGTTCCTCGCGCAGACGTTCGTCGCGGTGGACCCCGAGGGCATGGACCCGTGCGACATCCGTCAGCGCGACGGCGACGACGCGGTGCGCCGGCTGATGGAGCGGCGCACGCCGCTGTTCGAGTTCGTCATCAAGGCGTCGCTCGCGGCGCACGACCTCGAGACCCCCGAGGGACGCGTGGCGGCGCTGCGGACCGCGGCGCCGATCGTGGCGCAGATCCGTGACCGTGCGATCCGGCCCGAGTATGCGCGCCGCCTCGCCGGCTGGCTGGGCATGGAGCCGGCCGACGTGCTGCGCGCCGTGTCGCGGGCGGGGGAGCGGGGCGGTGCGGGGTCGGGCGGTGGCCGTGGCACCGCGCCCGGTGGTGCACCCGCGGGACGTCCGGGACAGGGCCAGCCCGCGCATCGTCCCGACGACGGCCCGCCGCCTATGGACCCCGAGACCGGGCAGATCGCGACCGTGGTCGCGTCCCGGCCCAACCCGCGCGACCCGGTGGTGCGCGCGGAGGCGCTGTCGTTGGGGGTGCTGCTGCAGGCGCCGACGGCGATCGCGGCGGACGCGATGACCATGGGGATCGTGGCGGAGCTCTCGCGTGTGTCCTTCACGGCGCCGCAGTACGGGCAGATCTTCGACGCGGTGCTCGCCGCGGGAGGGCCCGCTGCTGCCGGACCCGACTGGGTGGGTGCGGTCGAGGAGCAGGCGGGGCCCGAGCTCGGGACGCTGGTCTCGCAGCTCGCCGTGACGCCGCTGCCGCACGACAAGCCGGCGGAGATCGGGGTGTACGCGCGCTCGGTGCTCGCGCGGATGCTCGACCTCGCGATCACGCGCACCACCGCGGACCTGCGCGGGCGGATGCAGCGCGCCGGCGCCGGGACCGATGCGGCGAACGCGGCGTTCGCGGAGATCATCCGGCTCGAGGGGCGGCGCCGGCAGCTGCGCGAGGTGGAGTGACCCTGCACGGTGTCGGAGGCCGCTGTCGGAGGCCGCGCGTAGCCTGCTGAGAGGTCGATCTCGGGAGGCTGGCATGGCATCACCACGGGTGTCGTTCGTGACGTTGGGCGTCGCGGACCTGGCGCGTGCGCGCGCGTTCTACGAGGCATGGGGGTGGAAGGTCGCGTCTGCCGAGGGGGACATCGTGTTCTTCCAGGCCAACGGGACCGTCATCGGGCTGTTCGGGCTCGCCGACCTCGCTGAGGACCAGGGGAGACCCGGCGCGGCTCTTGGGGTGGGCGCGATGACGCTCGCGCAGAACTACCCGACCGAGGCCGAGGTCGACGCGGTGTTCGAGGAGGCGCTCGCGGCCGGCGCGACGCTGCTCAAGCGGCCGGAGAAGGTGTTCTGGGGCGGGTACAGCGGCTACGTCGCGGACCCGGACGGCCACGTCTGGGAGCTCGCGATGAACCCGTTCTCGCCGCCGGAGGCGGACGGGTCGGTGGTGCTGGGGTCCGGGGCGTCCTAAGTCTGGTGCGGCGCGCGCGGGCGGGGTAGCGTCCGAAGGGTGGACGCGGAGCGCGCGGTTCAGGCGCGGGCGCGGCACGATGTCGCCGCGCTCACGGGCGCCTTCGTGCCCACCACCAGGATGATGCGCGATCTGCAGCTCGCGTCGCTCATGCGCCACGGGCGCCGTGCGGTGACACGGATCATGCGCGAGGCCGGCCTGGTGCGCGCATGGTGGGCGCGGTCGCCCCTCCTCATCCTCGTTGCGCCGCTCACGCTGACGTACGCCGCGGTGTTCGGGCATGCGCTCATGTTCATCGCCGGCGGCGCGCTCCTGATCTGGGGCGGGATGAGCGAGCCGCGGCTCAACCGGGCCGAGCGGCACGAGCGGTGGCTCCTCATGATGGCCTATCGCAACGCGGCCGCGGACGCGTTGGATGCGCGCGTCGACCGCTTCGCCTACGGGTGGGGAGAGGAGCCGGGGACCGCGCTCAGGTGACCCGCGCATCGTCCCCGGGGACCCCGGGAAAGCAGAAGGCCCGGTCCTCGAAGAGGACCGGGCCGGTGGCTCCCCCGACTGGACTCGAACCAGTAACCTGCCGATTAACAGTCGGCTGCTCTGCCAATTGAGCTACGGAGGAATGCGAGGAATACTGTACCGGATCCCGGAGGGGTCCGGTGACCACCTCGCATCCGCTCCGCGCTCGTCGGGGTGCTGACGGGGCCCGTCAGTGCTTGTCGGTAGCCTCGTTGAACTTGGCGGCGACGGCGTCCTTCGCGTCCTCCACCTTGTCCTTCGCCCCGGCCTTGAGCTGGTCGATCTTGCCCTCGGCCTCGAGCTGCTCATCGCCGGTCGCCTTGCCGGCGCCCTCCTTGGCCTTGCCCTTGAGGTCCTCGGCGGCGTTGCTCGCACGGTCGTTCATGCTCATGACTCCTCCACATCGACTCGTCACGGACCGCGGTCGCGGTCACCCTTGGTACAAGGCGAATAGTTGGCGAGGCATTCCCCAGGTGTGTGGGGCGGTGGGTGCGCGGGGTGGCTCGCGGTGTCGCCGGTGCGCGCGCCGGTAGACTGTCCGGCGGCCTCCTCCGAGGCTGCGGGCCAGTAGCTCAGCAGGTCAGAGCAGTGGACTCATAATCCATCGGTCGCGGGTTCGAGCCCCGCCTGGCCCACCGATGGCAGCGCGGGGAAGCGCTCGCGCAGGTCCACCTTGCGCACCTTGCCGCTCGCGGTCCGCGGGAGCTCGTCGACCACGATCGCCGCGCGCGGGAGCTTGTACTTCGCGACCCGGCCCCGCAGGTGGGCGAGCACGTCCGCGGGGGTGACCGCCGCATCGTCGTGCAACGCGACGATCGCCAGAGGCACCTCGCCCCAGCGCTCGTCGGGGACGCCGATGACCGCGACCGCGCGTACGTCGGGCAGCTCCATGACCAGCTGCTCGATCTCGGCGGGGTACACGTTCTCGCCGCCGGAGATGATCATGTCCTTGAGGCGGTCGGTCACGGTCAGGTAGCCGTCCTCGTCGAGGAACCCGACGTCGCCGGTGCGCAGCCAGTCGCCGTCGCGAGCCTCCGCGCTGGCCTCCGGCCGGCGCCAGTACTCGCGGATGACGTTGGGGCCGCTGATCTGGATCTCGCCCGCCTGGCCCGGAGGCAGCTCGCCGCCGTCGGCATCCACGATCCGCACGTCGGTGAAGAAGTGGGCCAGGCCGGAGGTGCCCGCGTGGTCGCGCGCCTTGCTCACCGGCAGCGAGGTCGCGCCGGGGGAGGCCTCGGTCATGCCGTAGCCGCTCGAGAACGCGAGCCCGCGCGCCTCGTACGCGTCGATGACCCGCAGCGGCATCGCGGAGCCGCCGCACGTGAGCTTGCGGATGCTGGACAGGTCCGTCGACTCCCATGCCGGGTCCTCCGCGAGGAACTGGAAGGTGGTCGGCACCCCTGACAGGCTTGTCACTCCGTGCCGCTCGACGGCCGCGAGCACCTCGGCGGCCTCGAATCGCTCGTGCAGCACCACCGCGCCGCCCTTGAGGAGCGTGGGAAGGGCACCCATGCTGAGCGCGGCGACGTGGAACATCGGCGACATCATCATCGCGACCTCGTCGCGCGTGACGTCGTAGTCGACGATCGCGTTGAGGACATTCCAGGTGAGGTTGCCGTGGGTGAGCACGGCGCCCTTCGGGCGGCCCGTCGTGCCGGAGGTGTAGAGGATCATCGCCGGGTCCTCGAGCGAGACCTGCTGTGCGAACCGGGAGGGGGCGCTAGCGGTGATCGCATCGTCCAGGCTCTCGACCGCGGGCAGGTCCGCCGGACCGTCCACGACAAGCCGCTTGCGGATCCCGCTCGACCAGGCTGCCGCCCGCGCGAGGTCGCGCACCGACTCGTGCGTGATCAGGAACGTCGCGCCCGAGTCCTCGATCATGTACTCGAGCTCGCGGGGGGCGAGGCGCGTGTTGAGCGGCACGAAGATGGCCCCGAGCGCGCCGCACGCGAAGAACGTGGTGAGGAAGTCGGGGTGGTTGTTGCCCAGGTAGACCAGGCGGTCGCGCTTGGCCAGCCCTCGCTCCGCCAGCGTGGCGGTGAGGCGGGCGACGCGGTCGGCGAGCTCGTCGTACGTGTACGTCCCGCCCTCCCAGATGAGCGCGACGTCCCCGGCCGACTTGATGCGGCGGCGTTCGATCCAGTCGCCGAGTCCCTGATTCTTCATGCTTTCCTCGCTGTGGTCCGGACGGCGGTGTCAGGCGTAGAAGCGGTACAGGCCGCGCGCGACCACGGCCGGCTTGGTGCCGCCCTCGATCTCGATGGTCTGGTCGACGGTGAGCTGGAACCCGCCGGCGATCTCGGTGACCTCGGCGATCACCGCGTTCATGCGCACCCGCGCGCCCACCTTCACCGGCGAGATGAACCGCACCTTGTCGAGCCCGTAGTTGACCTTGGTGGTGACGCCGTCGACGTCGAGCAGCTCTGTCCAGAAGCGCGTGGCGAGCGACAGCGACAGGAAGCCGTGCGCGATAGGCCCGCCGAAGGGGCTCTCCGCGGTCGCCCGCTCGGGGTCGGTGTGGATCCACTGGTGGTCGTCGACGGCGTCGGCGAACAGGTTCACGCGGTCCTGGGTGATCTCGAGCCAATCGGTCCAGCCGAGGTCGCGGCCCTGGAGGTCCGGCAGCGAGGCGTAGGGGACGGTGGCGGTCATGGGGATGCCTTTCGGTTCGGAGGTCGGGGGAGGGGACGATGCGATGGTCGGGGGCCGCGGTCAGGTCGACGCGGTCAGGTGGCGAGGCCGAGGAGTCGGACGGCGTTGTCCTTGAGGATCGCGCCGAGCCGTTCGGGCCTGAGGGCGGTCTGCTGGACGTCGTCGAGCCATCGGTCGGGGGTGAGGAGCGGGAAGTCGGTGCCGAACAGCACGCGGTCCTTGAGGTAGGAGTTCGCGGCGCGGACGAGCGACTCGGGGAAGTACCGCGGGCTCCATCCGGACAGGTCGATCCAGGTATTGTGTTTGTGGGTCGCCACGGCGAGCGCCTCGTCCTGCCACGGCACGCTCGGGTGGGCCATGATGATCTGCAGGTCGGGGAAGTCGGCTGCGACGCCGTCGAGCAGCATCGGGTTCGACAGCGCGAGGCGCAGCCCGCGTCCGCCGGGCAGCCCGGCCCCGATCCCGGTCTGGCCGGTGTGGAACAGCGCGGGGACGCCGGCGTCCTGAATTGCGGCGTACATCGGGTACCAGCGTTCGTCCGAGGGATCGAAGCCCTGCACCGTCGGGTGGAGCTTGAACCCGCGCACGCCGTGGTCCTCGACCAGCCGGTGGATCCGGTCGACCGCATCGTCCCGATGCGGGTCGACCGAGCCGAAGGGGATGAGCACATCGGCGTGCGCCGCCGCGCCTGCCGCGATCTCAGCGCTGTCCAGTGGAGGGTGGCCCAGGTGGGTCTCCGCGTCGACGGTGAAGACCACCGCCGCCATGCGGCGCTCGCGGTAGTACCCGGCGATCGCGTCGAGCTCCGGACGCGGGCCGTCCGCCTTGAAGTAGCGCGAGGCCGCCTCGGCGAGGTCGCTGGGCAAGGAGGCGTGGCCGTGGCCGTCAACCTCGACATGCACGTGCATGTCGATCGCGGCGAGCGAGTCCAGGTCCAGCGCGGGCTCGTATCGCGTCATCGCATTCTCCGGCGGGTCCGGACCCGGCTCACGCCTGGGGCTTCGGACGGACCAGGTCCTCCGGCAGCGCGGGGAAGCGCTCGCCGACGGTCTGCTCGTGGTCCACCAGGAGCGTGGGGAGCTCGGTGGCGAGCGACTCGGCCGTCCACCCGCCCTCGCTGTAGGCGGTGGCGACGGCCTCCGGGTGCGACCACAGCTGGACGCGATCACCGCCGATGCCGATCACCTGGCCCGTGACCTCGGCGGCGTCGGACGCCAGGTACGCGATCAGCCCCGCCACGTCGTCGGACGTGCCGAATCCGAGGTCGTGGCGGAAGAAGGCGGGCATGGGCTCGCCTGCGGCGTCGGCCTCGACGGCGGCCGCGAAGTACGGCACGGTCGCGGTCATCGCGGTGGCGGCGACGGGGATCACGGCGTTGACCGCGATGCCGGCGCGCTTGAGCTCCAGGGCCCATGTGCGCACCATGCCGACGACCCCGGCCTTCGCCGCCGCATAGTTGGTCTGCCCGAAGTTGCCCCGCTGGCCCGTGGGGGACCCGATGCAGATGATCCGGCCCTTCACCTCGTGCTCGCGGAAGTATGCCGCGGCGGCGCGCACGCACGTGAAGGTGCCGCGGAGGTGGACGCCGATCACGGTGTCGAAGTCGTCGTCCGACATCTTCCACAGCACCGTGTCCCGCAGGACCCCGGCGTTGGTGACCAGGATGTCCAGCCTCCCGAAGGTGTCGAGCGCGGCGGCCACGAGCGCATCGGCCGTCGCGGTGGGGCCCACCGGAGCGACGACCGCGATCGCGGTGCCGCCCGCACGTTCGATCTGGGCTACGGCATCGGCGGCTATGGCCGTGTCGACGTCGTTGACGACGATCGAGGCGCCGTGGCGGGCGAGCTCGAGTGCGTAGGCGAGGCCGAGGCCGCGGCCAGATCCCGTGACGATCGCGACCTTGCCGGAGAGTGAGGTGTGGTCCGTTGGCATGCGAGAACTCCCTTGTTCTTGAGCCTCAGCACACCAGAAGTCATTGAGAATGTCAATGATTGACTTCATCACGAAGCGTGGCAGGATGGGCGCATGGACACCGACGAGGGCGCGCGCGCGTACAGCTCGCCCACCCTCGACGCAGACACGAGCTTCCTGCTCGCGCGGGCGAGCGCGATGGCGTCTGCGGTGGGCAACCGCGCGATCGCGGACCTCGGGCTCAAGGTGCGCACCTACTCCGTGCTGGCGGTCGCGGTCGAGGTCGCGCCGTCGCAGCGCGAGCTGGCGGAGCGGCTCCGGCTCGACCCGAGCCAGATCGTCGCGCTGGTCGACGAGCTCGAGACGCGCGGCCTTCTCGAGCGCCGCCAGGACCCGACCGACCGCCGGGCGCGCATAGTCGCCGCGACCCCGGCCGGGGTCACGCTGTTCGAGCAGGCGCGGGCGCGGATCGAGGACGCGCAGCGCGACCTTTGGGCGCCGCATTCGGCGGCCGAGGTCGAGGCGCTCCGGGCGCTGCTGCGACGCGTCGCTTACGCCGACCTGCCCTAGCGCGGCCCCGGGCATGTAGCCCCTGCGGTTGAGCCTGGGCTGGTCACTGGTTGCTGCCCATGCGATCTCCCGTGCCCGTGCCTGGCAGAGCCCACTCCCGCGGGCCACCGACGTGGCCCATGGACTGCGATGCAGTGCCAATCGCGCTACGTCCGCAGTGCAGGCTGTCGGCGCCGGGCGCGTCATCGTTGCAGCGTAGGTGCCCCGAGAAAAACGTCAGGCTCCAGAGCGGCACCCCACGCCGCCGCGGATCCGGTTCGCTCTCAACGCGCTGGACTAAGTCGGGTGCGCCCGCGGATTGACACGTGATAACGTCCGATTGACACGAGTTAACGGAGACAACATGTCACGAGTCGCACTTGACCACGCTTGGACCTTCAGGCACCACGACGCCGACCCCGCTGCAGCGGAGCAGGTCACGCTCCCTCACGACGCGATGGTCCACGAGACCCGCCGCCCTGACGGTGAGACAGATCGGCACGGCGGCTACTTCCCGGGTGGCCGCTACATCTACGAGCGCGAGATCGAGCTACCGGAGCTCGACGACAACTCGGTCGTCACCCTCGTCTTCGAGGGCGTGGCCGGCGGGGCGCGGGTCTTGATCGACGGTGCCGAGGTCGGGGCGTGGAACAGCACCTACCGCGAGGTCGAGCTCGACATCTCCAGTGTCGTGGCGGGCGGCACCGCGCACCGGATCCAGGTCGAGGTCGACAACTCACATGTGCCCCACAGCCGCTGGTACACGGGCGCCGGACTGTACCGCTCTGCATGGATGGAAGTATCCGGCCCCCACCGCTTCGCGCCTGATGGCGTCCGCTTCCACACCGTCCGCCTCGACCAGCGCACGGCGGTCGTGGAGGTCGACTTCGACGCCGTGGCGCCCGCCACAGGCGCGCAGGTCTCCGTGGAGCTCGCAGCGCCGGACGGGTCGGTCGTGCGCGCCGTGTCCGATCTCGAGGGCTCCGCGGCACGAGTCGTCCTGACCGTGCCCGACCCGCTCCCGTGGTCGGACATTGACCCCTTCCTGTACGCGGCGACCGCGCAACTCTCCGTCGGTGGAGCGGTAGTGGACCGACGCGACTTGCGCATCGGCCTGAGGACGGTGACCGTCGACGCCCATGACGGCCTGCGCGTGAACGGCGAGACCGTGCTACTGCGCGGCGCGTGCGTGCACCACGACAGCGGCGTCCTCGGCGCGGCGACGCTGGCTGCGGCGGAGAAGCGCCGCGTCCGGATCCTCAAGGAGAACGGTTTCAACGCGATCCGAAGCTCGCACAACCCTGCGTCCCGCGCGATGATCGAGGCCTGCGACGAGCTCGGCATGTACGTCATGGATGAGCTCACCGACGTCTGGTACGACCACAAAACGCCGCACGACAGCGCGGACGATTTCGAGGCGACGTGGCGTCCCGACGTCGCGTCGATGGTCGCGAAGGACCGCAATCACGCGTCGGTGATCATGTACTCGATCGGCAACGAGGTCGCCGAGACGGCCACGCCCAAGGGCGTCGGGGTGTCCGGCGAGATCGCGACCTACCTCCGCGCACTCGACCCGCACCGGCCGACGACCGTCGCGGTCAACCTCATGCTCAACGTGCTGGCCGGGTTCGGCGTGAACGTGCACGCGCAGGGTGCCAGCGCAGATGCGAAGCGCAAGCGCACCAGCGGTGCGACGAGCGAGTCCGCCAACCAGCTGACGTCCAATCTTGGCGCGATCATCCGCCTCGTCTCCCGCCTGCCACAGGCCGACCGCAACTCCAAGGGAGCCTTCGCGACCGTGGACGTCGCCGGCTACAACTACGCCTGGAACCGGTACCGAGGCGACCTGCGCAAGCATTCCGAGCGGGTCATCGTCGGCAGCGAGTCCATGCCTGGCGAGATCGCCCGGATCTGGCCGCTCGTCGAGAAGCACCCCGCCGTCATCGGCGACTTCATGTGGACCGGCTGGGACTACCTGGGTGAGACCGGCATCGGCTCGTGGACGTATGGCGAGGACCCGATTCGCGGCATGGCGAAGCCCTACCCGCACGTGCTCTCGGGATGCGGTGCGATCGACATCACCGGACTCGCGGGCGCCCACGTCATGCAGGCGCGCGCCGCATGGGGACAGCTCGTTGCGCCTGCGGTTGCGGTGCGTCCGGTGACGCACGCGGACGAGCGCGCACACCGGTCAGCGTGGCGCACGACCGATGCGGTGGCCAGCTGGTCGTGGACGGGCTACGAGGGCCGTCGTGCCGAGGTCGACGTGTATTCGAACGGCGACGCGATCGAGCTCCTCATCAACGGCAGGAGGGTCGGCAGGCGAGCGGTAGGCAAGGTGCGTGGACGCGCGCTGCGCTTCAAGCTTCCATATGAGAAAGGTGAGCTCACCGCGGTCGAGTACCGGGGTGGCGAGGAGTTTGCGCGCACGGTCCTAAGGTCTGCGGACGGCCCCCTGACGCTGCGCCTCACCGCGGACCGGACCGAGTTGAGTGCCGACGGTCACGACCTCGCGCACGTCGCGATCGAGCTGGCCGATGCAGATGGCACTGTCGACTGGGCATCCGAGGATCGGATCAGCGTGGAGGTCTCGGGAGCGGGCGTGCTCGCGGGCCTGGGGAGCGGCGACCCCGCGCCTCTCGATGAGTACCCGTCCCCGACGTGCACTACCTGGTTCGGTCGCGCTCTGGCGGTCGTGCGCGCCACCGATGTCCCCGGACCAATCCGTATGCGCGTGACGGGCGAGCGTTTCGGTACGGCCGACATCGAACTCGTCGGCCGTCTCCACCCGGCCGAGATCTCAGTGCAGGTCTAGCCAGCGTCACAGTCCCACCTCCGTCTTCACCCACACCGCACTGCTCAAAGGAGAGTCATGTCGCACCAGCCCGCTGAACCCCAGGAACGCGCGCCCATCCACGCGGCCGTCGACACTGCCGAACCGCTGGCGCTCGATGACGGTGAGCCCACATCCATGAGCCGCTGGCTCTGGGTCGCGTACCCGCTCGCCCTGCTCGGCGTCACCGGGGTGTGGGGCGCCGTGCTCCAGGTCCTCCTCAGCACCCAGATCGCCACCATCGTGAGCGAGATCGGCTCCGCGGCGGGAACCCTTGGCTGGGTCGTGAGCATCGGAGCCGTCTCCTCGGTGCTGGCGCAGCCCATCCTGGGGCGCCTCTCGGACCGCACGCGCACGAAGATCCTGGGCCCCCGCAATGTGTGGGTGCTCGGAGGCGCGGCGGCGGGCGCCGTCGCGCTCGTCGCGACGGGCCTCATGACTACCCCGATCTCGATCGCGATCGCGTGGGCCGTCGCGATGTGGCCGCTCAGCGGTGTTCAGGCCGCACTGACCGCCGTCATGCCCGAGCGCATCCCGCTGAACCGTCGCGGCAGCATGTCGGGCATCGTCGGGACTATCCAGATCGTCGGAGGATTCATCGGTGTCACGCTCGCGGGCGTTGCCGACACCACGCAGTTGGGCTACGTGTTCGCCGGCGTGCTGCTGATCACCACGTCGTTCGTCTTCGCCTTGACCACCAAGGACCCGCTCCGCGGCCGCCCGCGCCTGGTCGCAGGTGAGGCGCCGCGCGTCCCGTTGCCGACGTTCACGACGGCACCGGACTTCTGGTGGACGTTCACGTCCCGATTCCTGGTGCTGTTCGGGTTCTTCCTGACGACCACGATGCAGCTGTACATCATCCGTGACTGGATCGGCGCCGGAGCGGGCACGATCGAGGCCGCGCAGGACGCCCTGATCCCCATCGTGGGTGTCAACAGCCTCGCGACCATGCTGTGCGCCGTGCTGGCCGGCGTGCTCGCCGACCGGTTCGGCAGGCTCAAGCCGTTCGTGGCTACATCGGCCCTGCTCGGCGTGCCCGCGGGACTGGTGGTCGTCTTCAACCCGACGATGACGGGGCTGTTCATCACCTCGGTGCTTTCCGGCGTGGCGCTCGGCGCGTACATGGCGGTGGACCAGGCGCTGATCTCCAGGGTGATTCCGTCGAAGGAGACGGCCGCTCGGGACCTCGGGCTGATCAACATCGCGAACGCGGGACCACAGATCATCGCGCCCGTCATCGCTGGCGCGGTCGTGGCAGCGACCGGCAACTACGCGCTGCTCTACATCGCGCTGGGCATCTTCGCGATCCCTGGTGCGCTCGCGGTGCTCAAGGTGCGCTCGGTGCGATAGGTCCGGGGCGCCGGGGCTGGTTCCCCGTGCCCCGGCGCTCGCCTTCCTACAATGAACACCCAGGACAGTGACCAGGTGAGGAGCCCACGTGCCCGCTGAAGGTGCAGGTATTCCTGTTCGTGCCACCAGCGCCGCGGTCGCTGTGCGTGCGGGCGTCTCTCGCGCGACCGTGAGCCAGATCCTCAACGGCCGCGCGCACCTGTTCGCCCCGAGCACCGTCGACAAGGTGACGGCGGCCGCCGAGGAGCTTGACTACCGCCCGTCGGTCGCGGCGCGCGCGCTCGTGACCGGGCACAGCGACATCGCTGTCCTGGTGGTCCCGTACGTGACGTTCGGCCCCCACCTGCAGGCCATCATCGACGACCTGGCTGACCGGCTCTCCACGATCGGACTTCTGCTGGTCGTCGAATTCGTGCGTCACGATGTGACACCGCTGCTGCGCCTCGTCGATCAGCTGCGCCCCGCGCTCGTCATCGATCTTGCGGCGCTGAGTCCGCGACAACGCGACGCTCTCCGACACTCGGGCGCAGTTGTGCCGGGCGGCGAGTACGCCCGCGATGAGGTGGGTGCGCTGCAGGTGCGGCATCTCGTCGAGCGCGGCGCGGTGCGGGTCGACTACGCGCTTCTGGCGGACTCGCGCGACGACGCCTATGGGCCGGCGCGCGTGCGCGCCGCCCAAGACGAGTGCGCACGGCTCGGGCTGCCCGCCCCGCGCGTCCTCAGGATTCGTGCGGATGTCGAGGCCGCCGAGGATGCTCTCCGAAGCCTCGCTGTCGACTCCGGTCCCACGGCGATCGCCTGCTACAACGACGACATCGGTTCGGTGCTGGTCACCGCTGCCGGGCGGCTCGGGCTTCGTGTCCCCGGCGATCTCTCCGTCATCGGCATGGACGACAGCCTTACTTCTCGGGTCTGCGTGCCCGCCCTCACGACCATCACGATGGACCTTGCGGGCGCGGTCGACGTCACATTCGAGCTGGTCCGCGCCGCGCTAGACAACAAGCCCCACGGGACCGGCGAGGTCGAGGCGATCGATTTCGCACCGCTCCTGACGCTGATCCAGCGAGCCTCTACCTAGCCGCTCGGGAGCATCAGGGCCCGCCGGGTCGCCGGGTGGACACCTCGCGCGCGAACGCTCGCGGTGGCCCCGTGAGCCGGCTGGATCGTCGCCTTAGCGAGCCTGGACGAGATGCCGCCGCAGCACCTCGGCGCTCACCTCGGCACTGCGAACGGGTGAACCGTCGATCCAATTCTTGTGCGTCTCGAGCACCACCGCCGCCGCGCCCGCCTCCGACGCTTGCGCGATGAGCGCGGGGATGTCCATGTTGCCAAGCCCGAGCTCCACGCTGTCGAGCTTGTCGATCGGCGTCATGCTCGACCCGGTTCGTCGGCTGCCACGGTCGGTGAGGTGGCAGAGCTCCACGCGCCCACCGAGCCGGCGCATCAACGCGAGCGGGTCCACGCCCGCCGTGGCCGCCCAGAAGCAGTCGACCTCGAAGTTGACGGACGCGGGATCGGTCCCTTCGATCAGGACGTCGAAGGCGTTGATGCCGGGCGCCACCTTTCTGAATTCCACGTTGTGGTTGTGGTAGAGCAGGCGCAACCCCGCGTTCCCCAGACGTCGGCCCGCGGCGTTCAGCCTCTGGGCAAGCGACTCCACCTCACGCAGATCGGAGTAGTCGAACCGGTACATGCCTGTGACGACGACATGCATGGTGCCGAAACGGCGCGCACGCGAGATCACCGCATCCGTGTCCGCCTCGATGGTGCCGAGAGCCTCGTGGATCGCGACCACGCGAAGCGGGAAGTCGGCGAGTATCGCGTGCCAGTCCAGCCTTCCGCCGCGGCCCGCCGGCATGCCCGCCGCCTTGGTGAGCGCGCGGACCACCCACGGCGTCGGCTGCGTCTGGAACGAGTTCAGCTCGATGCCGGCGAAACCTGCCGCCACGAGCGCGCCAAGGGTCTCTCTGGCCTGCGCCTCCGTCGAGGTGACCGTGCCGATCTGGATCTGCTGGATCGCGACGAGCGGGCGGGTCATGCGGGAAGCCCCGCGCCCCGTCGCGTCAGCACGCCGTCGGTGACCGTCGCGGTGACGAGCTCGGCGAACTCGACGTCGGCCGCCAACGCCTCGGACACGAGCGCCAGCAGAGCGTGCGTCGGCTCTGCCGAACCGGAGGCGGCGACGATGTCGCCGTGGAGACTGTCGCGGCGGCCTCCGTCCGCGAGAATGTTCGAGATCCACGCCGCGATCGCCCGCGCGCACCCGCTGGCGGGACGCCCGGCCATGAGCTCCGCCAGTGCGACCGGCACGATGCGCACGCGAAGCTTGGTCAGCGAGTCCTCCGCGATCTGGTCGAGCCGGTGCGCGATGCGCGGGTTCTCGAATCGCATCCAGAGGTCGGCGCAGTAGCGTTCGGCCTCCACCTCGGCCGGGAGGTGCCGGGACGCCTCGCGCCAGAAATCGGTGACGAGCGCTCGGCACGCCGCATCGCCCGAGGCCGCCGCGACGGTCTCCAGCCCGAGACCTCGGCCCAGGTTCGCCATGGCGGTGTGCGCCCCGTTGAGCAGCCAGAGCTTCCGGTTCTCGAACGGGTCGATTTCGGTGACGAATCGGGCGCCTGCGGATTCCCACAGGGGTCGCCCCGCCACAAAGTCGCCCTCCAGGACCCAGTCGGCGAACTCCTCCGCGACCACCGGCGCGCGATCGATCAGCCCGGCGGCGCGGGCGAAATCGTCGTCACCTCCTGAGAAGCGAGGGGTGATCCTGTCGACCGAGGTGGACACGAAGGTGACATTGCTCTCGATCCAGGCCACCAGGGCGGGGCCGATCGCGTTCGCGAAGGCGCGAAGGCCGGTCCTGACCATCCGCCCGTTTGCCGGCATATTGTCGCAGGGCATCACCGTGATCGGGCCTGCCCCTGCGCGCCGACGGCCGTCGAGAGCGCGCGCGATCAGCGCGAGCGGCGACCGCACCGCACCTACGCCCGCGGCGAGGGCGTCCAGGTCTGCCGCGACCACGGGATCCGACTGCTCCGGGCTCCCGGACGCGTCGAGCCGGTAGCCCGCCTCGGTGACTGTGGTCGAGATGATCGCGACCGCCGGGTCGGCGATGTAGCGCTCGAACGCCGCCGCGTCATCGGCGGAGTGGACCGCCACGATGCTGTCGATCACCTCGACGTGGTCCCCGGCACGGCCTCGCAGGGTCAGCGTGTACAGCTGATCCTGTGCCCTCAGCGTCGCGATCATCGCATCGCCCTGCTCGCCCGCGCGCCCGGTGAACGCGGCGATGCCCCAGTCGGCCGCATCGTCCGCATGCGCGGTGTACCAGGCCTGGTGCGCCCGGTGGAATGCGCCGAGGCCGAGATGCACGATGCGCACGGGCGCGGCCGGCCGTGCGTGCGCAGTGCGGGAGAGCGGAGCGACGGGTGTCACAGCTTGAAGACCTTTCTGGGGATGGCATCGACGGAGTCGTCGATCATGCGTTCCGCCGCGGGCGTGCCGATGCGGCCCTCCGCGACCAGGCGCGCAAGGAACGATGCGTCGGCTCGCCGGGAGACGCCGTGGCGTGCGGGGATGGACAGGTAGGCGCGTGTGTCATCGATGAAGCCCGAGGTCCGATAGAACCCCGCGGTCTCGGTCACCGCTGCTCGATAGCGCGCCATCGCGTCCGGGGCGTCGAGGAACCACCACGGGGCGCCGACGAAGACGCTCGGATAGAAGCCGGCGAGTGGGGCGAGCTCGCGCGAGTAGACGGTCTCGTCGATGGCGAACAGCACCAGGTGGAATCCAGGCGCGGTGCCGAAGCTCTGGAGCAACGGTCGCAGGTTGTCGGTGAACTCGGTGCGCACCGGGATGTCGTGCCCCGTGTCGGGCCCGAACCTCTCGAAGGTGGTGCTGTGGTGGTTCCTGCGCACGCCCGCATGGATCGTCATGACGAGGCCGTCGTCGACGCTCATGGCCGCCATCTGCCACAGCATGTGGCCGCGGAACCTGCGGAGGTCCGTCTCGCTGAGGTGTCCCCGCAGCGCCGCCTGGAAGAGATGCTCGCCCTCGATCGGGTCGAGCTCGCATGTGAACGGCTCGAAGACGCCGTGATCGGCGGAGACCGCGCCGTGGTCGATGAAGTGTCGGCGCCGCACGCGGAGCGCGTCCAGGTATCCGGCGAAGGTCAGGGGAGTCGCCGTGGCAGCCGCGAGACGCTCGATTCGTTCCGCGAAGCCGGCGGACGCCGGATCGAGGTAGGCGTCGGGGCGGAAGGTGGGCAGCACGCGCCCGCCGAAGGACCTGTCTGCCGCGAGGAGTGCGTGGTCGGAGAGATCGTCGAGCGGATCGTCGGTGGTGGCGAGGACCTCGATGCGGAACCGGTCGAACAGCGCTCGCGGACGTAGCTCGGGGGTCCGCAGGGCTGCGTCGATGCGGTCGTAGAGGGCGTCCGCGGTGTCGGGACCCGGTGCCCACCCGATGTCGAAGACCTCGGCGAGCTCCTCCTCGAGCCAGTATGCGGACGCCGTCCCGGCGAAAAGGTGCCAGCGGTCGCAGAGTTCGCGCCAGATCGCACGCGGAGCGGCGCCATCGCGCGGCCGGAGCCGCTCGAGGGGCACGCCGTCGGCGTGGAGCAGACGCGTGATGTAGTGGTCGTGGACCACCAGCAGATCGGCAGGGTTGCTGAACTCCACGTCGTGAGCCAGCCACGAGGCCGGCACATGCCCGTGGGGCGAGATGATCGGGGCATCCGAGACGCGGGCGAGCAGGTCCCGCGCGATCGCGCGAGTCTCCGGATCCGCGGGCAGGAGGCGGTCGGGGGCCCGCAAGGACGTCGTTGGCATGCGTCGATTGTGCGGCAGGATTGCGTGATTTGTCAATCGGTTGCCAAACGAGCGGACGGGCAACGCGCCTTGGACGCGGCGGCGTCAGCGCGGGCTGGGGCCGGTCGACTCGCGGATCACCAGCTCGGTGGTGATCGGGCCGTCGCCCTCGTGCGATCCGTCAGCGCCGAGCTGCGCGAGCAGCCGTGCCACGGAGCGCGTGCCCATGCCGGTCAGGTCGGCGTGAACGCTCGTGAGCGAGGGCGAGAGGAGGTCGCCTAGGACGTCGTCGAAGCCAACGACCGACAAGTCCTCAGGAACACTCACGCCTGCCGCCTTCGCGGCTCGCATGAGGCCGATCGCCATGAGGTCGTTGTATGCGACGACGGCGGTGGCCCCCGAGGCGTGTGCGCGCTCGAACGCAGACTCGCCCCCGGTGAGCGTGGGGCTGTTGGGGCCGATCTCGAAGACTGCGACGCCTCGCTCGCGCGCTGCGTGCATCAGCGCCTCCCAGCGGCGTCCGCTGATCCAGGAGCGGCTGGGGCCGCCCAGGTACGCGATCGCACGGTGGCCCAGGTCCGCGAGGTGCGCGACCAGGGCGGACACTCCAGGTGCCGGGTCGCTGATGACGGAGGGGATGCCGTCGACCTCACGGTTGAGCGTGACGATGGTCTTCCGCTGCGCGAGGCGCAGGATCTCCTCGTCGGGCAGGCGTGAGGTGGCCAGCACGATGCCGTCCACGGACGGCGCGATGTTGTCGATGGTCCCGGCCTCGAGCGACCCTGACTCCTGCGACTCGGCGATCACGAGCGTGAATCCCGCCTGGCTCGCCGCGCGCTCGGCGCCGCGGATCACGCCGAACACCATCGGGTTGGTGATGTCGGCGACCACCACCGCGAGCGTGTGGGTGCGCCCGGTGGGCAGGGCACGCGCCATCGGGTTCGCGTGGAAGTTCAGGTCCGCCGCGGCCTTGCGGATCTTCTCCTCCGTCTTGGCGCTGACGCGGCCGGGCTGGTTGAGAGCGCGCGAGACCGTCGACGGGTTCACCCCGGCGAGCTCCGCGATGTCGTAGATGGTCGCGGCGCCTGAACGGCGGCGGCGTCCTGTGATCTCCCCGGTCGGAGCGGCATCGGTCATCGGGTCCTCCTTGCTACGTGCATCGTAGCGGACGGCCACGACGGTGGCAGGCGGTTGCCCCGCTGATGATTTGTGCGCGCTTGCGCACGGGCACTCAGGCGCGGTGGTCGCTGCTTTCGCCAGGATCGCCTAGCATGGGCGCTATCTTGGCATTCGGTTGCCAACTCAACGAGGAGTCACCGGGACGGTCCGGGGCCCGCGAGTGGAGGAACGATGGAGACTGCGACGAATGTGCATGCGGCTCTCGGCGCGCATCGGTTGGTACCGGTGGTGGTGGTGGACGATGCGGGGAACGCCCCGGGCCTGGCCGGCGCCTTGGTCTCCGGCGGGCTTCCCGTGGCCGAGGTGACGTTCCGGACCGCCGCGGCCGAGGAGTCGATCAGGATCATGGCGGCGCGCGGCGACGTGCTGGTGGGGGCTGGCACCGTGCTTACGGTCGATCAGGTCGATCGTGCCGTCGCTGCTGGTGCGTCGTACGTGGTGTCGCCGGGGCTGTCGCGCGCCGTGGTCGAGCGGTGTCAGGACCACGGTGTCGCCGTGCTGCCCGGTGCGGTGACTGCCACCGAGGTGCAGGCCGCGCTCGAGCTGGGCGTGTCGACCGTGAAGTTCTTCCCGGCGGGCACCTCGGGCGGCGCGAAGGCGATCGCCGCTCTCGCGGCCCCGTTCGGCGGCGTGTCGTTCGTGCCGACGGGCGGGATCGGGCCGGCGAACCTGCACGAGTACCTCGCGTTGCCGTGCGTGCACGCGGTGGGCGGTTCGTGGATGGTGCCTCGCGACCTGGTGTCGGCGGGGGAGTTCGACAAGGTGGCCGCGCTGGTGGCCGAGGCCGTCGCGCTGACGGCGGGTCAGGAGGTCCCGGCATGAGTGTTCTGCAGGTGCGGCCCGCGGCGGAGTGCCGCTTCGATGCCGTCTCGCTGGGCGAGGTGATGCTGCGCCTGGATCCGGGCGAGGGGCGCATCCGCACGGCGCGGTCGTTCACGGCCTGGGAGGGCGGCGGCGAGTACAACGTCTCGCGCGGCCTCTCGCGCGCGTTCGGCCACCGCACAGGGATCGTCTCTGCGCTTGCGGACAACGAGGTGGGGCGGCTCATCGAGGGCCTCATCCTTGCCGGCGGCGTCGACACGTCGCACCTGGTGTGGAAGGCGTACGACGGTATCGGCCGTGGCGTGCGCAACGGGCTCAACTTCACCGAGCGCGGCTTCGGCGTGCGCGGCGCGGTCGGGGTGTCCGACCGCGGCCACACCGCCGCCTCGCAACTCGCACCCGGGGACGTCGACTGGGATCACCTCTTCGGCACCCTCGGCGTGCGCTGGCTCCACACCGGCGGCATCTACGCCGCGCTGTCGGAGACGGCGGCCGAGAGCGTCATCGCGGCCGTCGACGCCGCGCATCGTCACGGCACCGTCGTCTCGTACGACCTCAACTATCGGCCCAGCCTGTGGAAGGCGATCGGCGGGATCGCGAAGGCGCAGGAGGTCAACCGTGCCATCGCCCCGCATGTGGATGTGATGATCGGCAACGAGGAGGACTTCACGGCGTCGCTGGGCTTCGAGGTTCCCGGTGTAGACGAGTCGCTCGCGGAACTTGATGTCGCGGGTTTCGCCGCGATGATCGACGAGGTGTCGAAGGCGTATCCGAACTTCCAGGTCATCGCCACGACGATGCGCACGGTGCGCTCCGCGACCGTCAACGACTGGGGCGCGCTGGCCTGGTCGAAGGGCTCGGGGCTGGTGCGTGCGACCCAGCGTGACGGACTCGAGATCCTCGACCGCGTGGGCGGCGGCGACTCGTTCGCGTCCGGTCTGATCCATGGTCTTATCGAGGGCGCCGACCTTCAGACCGCGGTGAACTACGGCGCCGCCCATGGCGCCCTCGCCATGACCACCCCCGGCGACACGACCATGGCCACCCAGGCCGAGGTCTACAAGCTCGCCGGCGGCGGTGGCGCCCGGGTCGACCGCTGACACCCCGCATCGTCCCCTGATACGACAAACGATCCCGCCGCATCGTCGCGGCCGCTGGAAGGAAGCCTCATGGAGAAGACCTGGCGCTGGTACGGACCCGCCGACATCGTGACCCTGCCCGAGGTACGGCAGACCGACGCCACCGGCGTGGTCACCGCACTTCACCACGTGCCCAACGGCGAGGTGTGGTCGGTGGGGGAGATCCAGAGGCGCCAGGCCGAGTGCGAGGCGGCGGGACTCTACTGGTCGATCGTCGAGTCCGTGCCCGTGCACGAGGACATCCGGCGCGGCCTCGACACGCGCGACGAGTGGATCGACAAGTACTGCGCGACCGTGCGCAACCTCGCCGCGTGCGGCGTCGACATGATCTGCTACAACTTCATGCCCGCGCTCGACTGGACGCGCACCGACCTCGACTGGCCTCTGCCCAACGGCGGCACGGCGCTCCGCTACGACGCCGACGCGGTCGCGGCGTTCGACATGTGGGTGCTCGAGCGCGCTGGCGCCGAGGCGGATCACGGCCCCGAGCGCGTGGCGAGCGCGCGCGCGTGGTTCGACGCCGCGGCACCGGAGGAGATCGACCGCGTCACCAGGACCCTGCTCGCCGGCCTGCCCGGGTCGGAGGAGTCCTACACGGTGGAGGAGTTCCGCGAGGCGCTCGCCGCGTACGACGGCCAGACGCACGAGTCGATGCGAGGCAACCTGAAGTACTTCCTCGAGCGCGTCATCCCGGTCGCGGAGGAGGTGGGCATCCGGATGGCCATCCACCCGGACGACCCGCCGTTCGACCTGTTCGGCATCCCGCGCGTGGTCTCGACCATGGCCGATGCGCAGTGGCTGCTCGAGGCCGTGCCGAGCCCTGCGAACGGGCTCACGCTGTGCGTCGGCTCGTACGGTGTGCGCGCCGACAACGACGTGGTCGAGATGGCGCGTCGCTTCGCGGACCGCATCTACTTCTCGCACCTCCGATCCACCCGTCGCGAAGAGGATCCGGCCAGCTTCCACGAGGCCGTTCACATCGACGGTGACATCGACATCGTCGGGGTGGTGCGCGAGCTCGTGCGCGAGGAGCGACGTCGCGGCGAGGAGGGGCCCCGGATCTCCATCCGCTCGGACCACGGTCACCGGATCCTCGACGACCTCACGCGCGACAGCGCGCCCGGCTACCCGCTCATCGGCCGCATGAAGGGCCTCGCCGAGGTCCGTGGGGTCGAGCTCGCGGTCAATCGCGGGCTCGACGGCGACCTCGCGTAAGGAGAGACCATGCTGCCGATCATCGCGGGGTTCCACCCCGACCCGTCGATCTGTCGAGCGGGGGACTGGTACTACCTGGCGAACTCGTCATTCGAGTACGTACCCGGCGTCCCGATCCACCGTTCGCGCGACATGCTCACCTGGGAGCTCGTGGGCCACGCCTTGCCGGACGCCGACGCGGTCCACGCCGCGACCGGACGTGCGGGCGCGAGCCAGGGCATCTACGCCCCGACGCTGCGCCACCACGGTGGCCGCTTCTGGATGGTGACGACCAGCATCGCCGACGTCATGCGCGGCCAGCTGATCACCCACGCGGACGACCCCGCGGGACCCTGGTCCGCACCCGTGCGCGTCGACCAGACGTTCGGCATCGATCCCGATCTCGCATGGGACGACGAGGGTGCCTGCTACCTCACTTACCGCGGCTTCATGCCGCCGGGGATCCACCAGGTGAAGATCGATCCCGCCACGGGAGAGCGGCTCGGTGAGGACCGCGTGATCTGGCATGGGAGCGGCCTGGGCGAGAGCGAGGGCCCGCACCTGTTCCGTCGCGGAGACTGGTGGTACCTCGTGGTCGCAGAGGGCGGCACCCACACGGGTCACGCCGTCTCGGTCGCGCGGTCGCGCGCCCCTGAGGGGCCCTTCGAAAACAACCCGGAGAACCCGATCCTCTCCCACCGTTCCACGGCCCATCCGGTTCAGGCCACGGGCCACGCGGACCTTGTCGAGACCGCGGACGGGTCCTGGGCGCTGGTCCACCTGGGCATCCGGCAGCGAGGCGCGTTCCCCCGATTCCACGTGCTGGGCCGCGAGACCTTCCTCGCGGGCGTCGACTGGGTGGAGGGGTGGCCCGTGGTGGTCGAGGGTCGGTATGACGCGCCAGGCGCGGACCCGTCGTTCGACGATGCGTTCGAGGGCACCGCGCTCGACGCCCGGTGGGTGGCCCCCGGGGTTGCACCGAGCGATTTCGCGGTCCCGTCGGCAGGTCTCCGACTTGAACCGAGCCGCGACGCCGAGTCGTCCGAGCAGCACCTTCCGCTGTGCACCCGCCTGCGTTCGTTCGCGTGGAAGGCGGTCGTGGCACCGGGCGACGGAGACATGTGCGTCTCGGTGCGGCTCGCCGCGGACCACTGGCTCGGGCTCGAGAGGGTAGGGGACGCGATCCGCGCGAGGCAGGTCAGCGCGCACCTTGACGCGACGCTCGGCGCCGTGCGTGCAGAGCCAGGCGACACGCTGGTGATCGAGGCGACCCCGACCGTCGGGCGCCAGGGTGGGCCCGGCCCCGACACGATCGAGCTTGCCGTCGAGCGTGCGGGCGAGCGGGTCTCGCTCGCCCGGGTCGACGGGCGCCACCTCTCCACGGAGGTGGTCGGAGGCTTCACCGGACGGATGTTGGCGCTTGAGGCGCTTGGAGGTCCGGCAACGGTGCGGAGCGTCGCCCTCACGGAGCTCGAGGAGCCGGCGCCGCCGGCGATGCCCTGGGGCTGAAGGCCCCGCACGTCCGCGCCCTTGCAACGATTCAGTAACACGATTCGGCAATCGGTTGCGCAACCGATTGCCTTGATGCTTCACTAGGCACGCCAGGCCATTCCGGACTGCGAGCCGGCTCATATCCCCGGAAACGCTGCATTCACAACAAAGGAGTTCTTATGCAGGTCAACACGCCCTTGCGGCGCCACTTCCGCCGTTCGGCGGCCGCCGCCATCGCCGCAGGCGCGGTGTTCACCCTCGGCGCCTGTTCCGGCGCGGGTGACCCCGCGGCGTCGCCGACGGCAGGCACGAGCGAGAGCGGCGCGCCTGCCGCCGACGCTCCGACCACCCTGGCGATCGCGACGAACCGCGCGCCGTCGACTTTCGACCCCGTGGGCCTTGCTACGGGCAACGACGCCCTCATCTGGGGCTCGATCTACGACACGCTCTTCGTGATCGGCCCCGACGGCGAGCTCGTCCCGCACCTGGCCACCGGGTACAGCTACAGCGACGACGGTCTCGAGCTCACGGTCACCTTGCGCGATGACCTCACCTTCTCCGACGGAGCGCCCGCGACCGCCGCCGAGTACAAGGCGACCCTCGAGCACATCCGGGACACCGCCGGTGCGGGCCAGGCGATGGCGGACACCGTGGCGTCCGTCGAGGCGCCGGACGCGACGACGGTGGTCATCACGTTCTCCGCGAACGACCCGGGCTTCCTGTTCGACCTCACCAGCCGCGTCGGGATCATCGCGCAGCCGGACAAGATGGCGGATGAGTCCTATGGGCTCGACCCCATCGGGGCGGGACCGTACGTGCTCGATGCCGATAAGACGCAGTCGGGCACGCAATACGTCCTGATCAAGCGTGACGACTACTGGAACGCGGACGCCTACCCCTTCGAGGAGGTCACCGTCCGGGTGATCGCGGATGCCACGGCGATCGAGAACTCCCTGCGTGCTGGCGAGCTCGACATCGCGGGCGTGCAGGCGCAGACCGCACCGCAGTTCGAGTCCTCGGGTGACTTCACCACCACTCAGCTCGAGGCTCAGTCGTCCCTGTTCCTCGACATCGCCGATCGCGACGGCGCCATCGAGCCGGCGTTCGCGGACCTCCGGGTGCGCCAGGCGATCAACTTCGCGCTGAACCGCGACGGCTTCGTCCAGGCGGGCGGCGGCGTGGGCCAGCCTGCGTACCAGATGGACTTCCCGAGCACCTCCGGATACGACCCGGCGCTCGATTCGGTCTACCCCTACGACGTCGAGAAGGCGAAGTCGCTCCTCGCCGAGGCGGGCTACGCGGACGGCTTCAGCATCGACATGCCGAGCCTGGTCTACACGACCAGCATGGAGCCGGCGATCACGCAGGCGTTGGCGGACATCGGCATCACGGTGAACTGGGACTCGATCCCGCCGCAGGACACCGTCCAGGCACTCCTGTCGGGGAAGTACCCGGTGATCCTCTGGTTCGCCTCCACGCTTCCGGACGCGAACCAGGTGCAGGACTTCTACGCACCCGCCGCGCTCCTCAACCCGATGCGCACCACGGATCCCGAACTGGACGCACTGCTCGAGCAGGCGTCGAAGATCACGGACCCGGCCGCTGGCGCGGACATCTACAAGCAGATCAACGCGTTCGGTGTGAACAACGCTTGGTACGCGCCGCTGATGTTCACCGGCCAGACGTTCGCCGAGGCGGAGGGCTACAAGTACGTGGGCACATCGGCGCAGCAGTCGGTCCGCATCGAGAGCTACGGCGTCGCCGGCTGACGCACTCCTCCCGCGCACTCCTGTGGGGCCCCGTCTTCGGACGGGGCCCCACAGGCGTTCCGGGGCGGCGGCACAGGACTCTCAAGGGCCGCGAAGATCCGATTTGGCAAGCGGTTGTCAAATGTGATTCAATGCATGCCAGGCCCGCGACGCAGCACCTGCCAGCGGGCGGTTCCCGCGGCCACCCCGGGGTCAACGAACGACCACACAAAGGCAGAGCAATGTTGCTTTTCGCGCTACGCAGAGTCGCCTTCGGACTCGTGCTGTTCGTCATCGTGTCCTTCACGACGATGTTCCTCCTCAGCTTCTCCTTCGACAGCATCATCGGCAGCAAGCTCGGGTCGGCCGCCAACGTCGATTCCATCGCCGCGATGAAGGCAGATCTGGGTCTCGATCGATCCGTGCCGGTGCTGTACGCCGAATGGTTCCGTGGTGTCCTCCACGGCGATCTCGGAGCCTCGTTCTTCACCGGCGAGCCCGTGACGGAGGCGCTGCCGAGCCGACTCGCCGTGACGCTCTCCGTCGTGGGACCGGCGATGATCATCTCCGCGCTCATCGCGCTCTTCCTGGGTGTACTCGCCGCGACGCGCGGCGGATGGGTGGACAAGACGGCTCAGGGGATGATGCTGACGGGCTACCTGGTGCCCAACCTGCTCATCGCGATCGTGCTGGTGGTGGTGTTCGCAGTCAACCTCGGATGGTTTCCCGCCACGGGGTTCACCACCTTCGGCGACGACCCGGCCGAGTGGGCGAGGTCGATCACACTCCCGGTGATCACGATGGCGTTCGGCGGTGCCGCGAGCATGGCCAACCAGGTCCGCGGCACGATGATCGACGAGCTGCGCAAGGACTACGTCCGCACCCTCCGCACGCGCGGTGTCTCCGCGCGGGCGATCGTCGTCCGGCACGCGCTGCGCAACTCCGCCGGCCCCGCCCTCACCGTGTTCGGTCTCACCTTCATCACGTTGTTCGGGTCCGCGCTGTTCATCGAGCAGGTGTTCGCGCTTCCGGGATTCGGCACCTACAGCTTCAACGTCGCGCTCCAAGGCGACTTCCCCGTGCTCATGGGCCTGACCGCGTTCGGCGTCGGTCTGACCATCGGCGTCAACCTCCTGATCGACCTGGCCAACGGCTGGCTCAACCCGAAGGCGAGGCAGTACTGATGTCGACCCCCACCGCTCCCGTCGCTGTGCCTACGCTCGCACTCGAGGACGAGCCCGCTGAGGTCCGGCGCGGCGCCTTCCAGCGACTCGTTCGCGACCCGCAGGCCGTGATCACGGGCCTCATCATCCTGACGTTCGTGGTCCTCGGGCTCCTCGCGAACGTGATTCCCCAGCACGGTCCCAATGAGGCGCGGTTCGAGGCCATCAACCTTCCCGTCGGATCGCCCGACTATCCGCTCGGAGGCGACTACGCCGGACGCGACATCCTTGCGCGGCTGCTGCACTCGATCAACACCGCGATGGTGTCCGGCCTGATCGGTGCCTCGATCGCGCTGGTCGTCGGCACCACGCTCGGCCTCGTCGGAGGATATTTCAACAGGTTCCGGACCCCGGTGGAGTGGGGCGCTACCATCCTCCAGACCTTCCCGGGCATGCTGCTGCTGATCGTGCTCATGCCTCTCACGGGCGGCGACTTCCGCTGGACCATGGCCATCTTCGGCTTCCTCCTCACGCCGGGCATTTACCGCATCGTCCGCAATCAGACGGTGGGCGTCAGCCGTGAGCTCTACGTCGACGCGGCCCGCGTGTCGGGCGTGACCGACATGCGCATCCTCGGTCGGCACATCCTGTCGGTGGTCCGCGGTCCTGTCATCGTCGCCACGACGTTCCTGTTCGGTTCCGCGATCGGTGTGCAGTCCGGGCTCGCCTATCTGGGCGTCGGATCGAAGGAGATCCCGTCCTTCGGCGCGATGATCAGCGATGGCTTCAGGAACATCTACATCGCACCGGGGCAGTACATCTGGCCGGCCGTCGCCCTCGGCGTGTTGAACGGCGCCTTCGTGCTGTTCGGCAACGCTCTTCGCGACACCTTCGAGGGGTCTCAGCCCAAGGCGGAGAAGATCACCGCCACTGCCGTCGCCGACGACTTCGAGGCCGAGAAAGCCGACGGGACCGGCGCGCTGCTCGAGGTACGCGACCTCGGGATCGCCTACCGCTCTCCCTCCGGCGAGCTCAACGAGGTGGTCCGGGGCGTGAGCCTGACCGTGAGGATGGGCGAGACGTTGGGCCTCGTCGGCGAGTCGGGCTCAGGGAAGACCCAGACTGCATTCGGAGTGCTCGGTGTGCTCCCGACCGAGGCGGTCGTGACCCGCGGCTCGGTGGTCCTCGCCGGCCGCCAGATTCTCGGGGCGCCCCAGGCCGAGCTCAACAGGTTGCGGGGAAGCGAAATCGCCTACATCCCCCAGGAGCCGATGTCGAACCTCGACCCCGTGTACACGATCGGGAGCCAGCTCGTCGAGGGTATCCGGGTGTCGACCGGCCTGTCGAAGGCGAAGGCCAAGGAACGTGCGCTTGAGCTCCTCGAGCGTGTCGGCATCCCTGACCCGCAGCGCACCTTCCGGTCCTACCCGCACGAGATCTCGGGTGGCATGGCGCAGCGCGTGCTCATCGCCGGTGCCGTCGCCCCCAAGCCCAAGCTGCTCATCGCCGATGAGCCGACCACCGCGCTCGACGTCACGGTGCAGGCGGACATCCTCGACCTCCTCCGAGACCTGCAGGCGGAGATGGGGATGGGCATCGTGCTCGTCACTCACAACTTCGGCGTGGTGGCGGACAGCTGCACGTCTCTCGCGGTGATGCAGGGCGGCGAGGTCGTCGAGACCGGCGCCACCGTCGATGTGTTCGCCCAACCTCAGCACCCCTACACATCCATGCTGCTCGGATCGATCCTCGACGAGGACACGATCCGCGACGACTCCGCGATGGTGCTCGTCGCGGATGGGAAGGACCCGCGATGACCGCACCGCTGCTCAGGGCCCAGGGCCTGAAGGTCGCCTATCCGGTCAAGGGCTTCCGCAAGCCGCCCGTCGAGATCGTTCACGGCGTCGACTTCGAGATCGGCGCCGGCGAGACACTCGGCATCGTGGGGGAGTCCGGTTCGGGCAAGACCACGATCGGTCGAGCCATCCTGGGCCTCGCCCCGATCTCGGGAGGCGCCGTCGAGTACGACGGTCGCGACATCACCGCGTTCTCGGCGCGCGAGCGCCGCGCGCTCTCGCGCGAGATCCAGGTGGTGTTCCAGGACCCGTACAGCTCTCTCAACCCGTCCCTGACGATTGGAGCGACGCTGGCCGAGCCGCTCATCGTCCAGGGGTGGGACAAGGCCAAGGCGACGCGACGCGTGCTGGACCTGCTCGACCAGGTGGGCCTGCCGAAGAACGCCGCGGCGCGGCTGCCCCGCGAGTTCTCCGGCGGCCAGCGCCAGCGCGTGGCGATCGCCCGCGCGCTCGCGCCCGGACCTCGCCTCATCGTCTGCGACGAGCCCGTCTCCGCGCTTGACCTGTCGACGCAGGCAACCGTGATGGACCTCTTCATCGACATCCAGCGCGAGACCGGCGTCGCCTACCTGTTCGTCTCGCACGACCTTGCCGTGGTGCGCCACATCAGCCACAGGGTCGGCGTGGTCTATCGCGGCGAGATCGTCGAACAGGGCCCGACCCGCCAGGTCACCAAGGACCCCGAGCACCCGTACACGCAGCGACTGCTGCTCGCCGCGCCCATCGCGGATCCGACGGCCCAGCAGCAGCGGCGCGCGGACCGCGTGCGGCTGCGCGCCCTTCAGGCCGAGCAGGACCTGCAGGCGATGGGTGCTCACGCCTGACGTCCCCACCGCGTCGCGACCTCGTCGGTCCGTCGCCCCACCCCGACCCACGCCGCATCGCGCGGCACCGACAGAGAAGGACCTCCGAATGATCCAGTTCCCCGACGGCTTCCTTTGGGGCGCCGCCACCGCCGGTCACCAGATCGAGGGCAACAACGTCAACAGCGATTGGTGGGCCCGCGAGCAGATGATGCCCGGCATGGAGCTGTCGGGTGACGCCGTCGACAGCTACCACCGCTATCGCGAGGACATCCAGCTGCTCGCCGATGCCGGACTCACCTCGTACCGGTTCAGCCTCGAGTGGTCCCGAATCGAACCCGTGCGCGGACACTTCTCGAAGGCCGAGCTCGCTCACTACCGCCGTATGATCGACTTCTGCCTGGAGCTCGGTGTGACCCCGGTGGTCACCCTTCAGCACTTCACCACGCCCCAGTGGTTCGCCGCTCTCGGCGGCTGGGACGGCCCCGAGGCGCAGGACCTGTTCTGCGCGTACGTCGAGCAGGCGTGCACCATCTTGGACGGCGTCCAGTGGGTCGTGACCATGAACGAGCCGAACATGCAGGCAGCCATCATGACGATGATGCGTCACCTCGGTGCGGCGGGTGGGGAGTGGACCAGCCCCACTGTCGAGGCCGATGGCGACCAGGAGAAGAAGCAGTCCCACAGCGACTTCCTCACGTACGCCGACCCCGAGATCGGCCGCCTGTTCACGCGCATCCACCACGCGGCCCGTGACATCGTGCGCGACCGCACGAACGCCAAGGTCGGGTGGACCATTGCGGCCGGCGCGCTCACGGCGGCGCCAGGAGGCGAGGAGAAGCTCCTGCAGATCCGCTATGGCAAGGAGGACGTGTACTGGGAGGGCAGCCGCGGCGACGACTTCGTGGGCGTTCAGGCGTATTCCAGCCAGGAGGTCGACGCCAACGGTCTCGTCCCGCACCCGCCGCACCCGGACAACACCCTCGTCGGCACCTCCTACCGTCCCGACTCGCTCGCGATGGCCGTCCGTCATGCGTGGGAGGTCAGCGAGCACACGCCGATCGTGATCACGGAGAACGGCATCGCGACCGCGCGGGACGAGCAGCGGATCCAGTACACGCGCGAGGCGCTCGAGGGCCTCCACGGCGCTATGCAGGACGGCATCGACGTGCGCGGCTACCTGCACTGGAGCCTGCTCGACAACTTCGAGTGGGGTCACTGGGAGCCGACCTTCGGCCTCATCTCGGTGGACCGCGAGACGTTCGCACGGACGGCCAAGCCGAGCCTCGGCTGGCTCGGTTCGGTCGCGAAGGCGAACGCCCTCGGCTGACCGCGCCTTTCCAGCACCACCACGCGGCGGGGCGGACCCACGTCCCCGCCCCGCCGCGCGCCCGCCGTCCCACCCGCAGCAAGGAGCCCCTGCCATGACCGCATCGTTCCCGGACGTGTCCGCCCGCCCTCTCGCCGAGCTGATCTCCTTGACAGGGCGCGTCGCCGTGGTCACCGGCGGCGTCCAGGGCCTCGGGCGCGCGATAGTCGAGCGGCTCGCGGAGGCGGGCGCGACCGTCGTCATCGCCGACCTCGATGCGGCACGCGCCGAGGCGGCCGCCGAGCAGGTCGCGGAGCGGCACCGGGTGCGCGCGCTCGGCGTCGCCATGGACGTCGCGAGCGCCGCGGACGTCGACCGCGTGGCTGGGGAGCTCGCGAGCGAGCTTGAGCGGGTGGACATCTGGGTCAACAACGCAGGAGTGTTCCCCTCCGCCCTGCTCGCGACCATGACGGACGAGGCTTGGGACCAGGTGTTCGCGGTCAACGTGCGCGGTGTCCGCAACGGGTCTCGCGCCGCCGCCCGCCTCATGGGCACGGGCGGCGGAGCCATCGTCAACATCGCCTCGCTCGCCGCGTTCGAGGGCACCGCGCCCGGGCTGGGCGCGTACGTCGCCTCCAAGCACGCGGTGCGCGGCCTCACCCGGCAGCTCGCCCTGGAGCTCGCGCCGCAGGGCATCCGCGTGCTCGGCGTCGCCCCCACCTTCGTCCCCACCGAGGGCAACATCGCGGCCGCGATGGCCGCGTCCGGAGGCGCCGCGCCCGGCGTGAACATGCCCCAGCCCAAGTCCCTCGCCGGACGGATGGGAACGCCCGACGACGTCGCGCGCATCGTCTTGTTCTGCACCAGCGACCTGGCCACCTTCATGACGGGCAGCACGCTGCTCGCCGACGCTGGAGCCCACGCCTAGGCGCCCACGCCGCCATCCCACCTGGAGAACTCGCATGCTGCACCCCGCTATCGCCCGGATGACCCTTGAACAGAAGGCCGCGCTGCTGTCCGGCGCGGACCTGTGGCACACGCGTGCGATCGACGACGCGGGCGTCGTGTCGAGGACGCTGTCCGATGGTCCGCATGGCGTCCGACTCCAGGATGCATCGCAGGACCATCTCGGGATCTACGGGAGCGCGCCCGCGACGGCCTTCCCGACGGGCGCGGCTCTCGGGTCGACGTGGGACCCGGACCTGATCGAGGAGGTGGGCGCCGCGCTCGGCCGCGAGGCTCGCGACCTGGGCGTCGACGTGCTGCTGGGCCCAGGCATCAACATCAAGCGATCGCCGCTCTGCGGACGCAACTTCGAGTACCTAGGGGAGGATCCCTTCCACGCGGGGGTCCTCGGTGCCGCGTGGGTCCGAGGCGTCCAGTCCCGGGGCGTCGGCGCGTCGCTCAAGCACTTCGCGGCCAACAACCAGGAGACCGAGCGGCTGCGCGTGAGCGCCGAGGTGGACGAGCGCACCCTCCGCGAGATCTACCTGCCCGCGTTCGAGCGCACCGTCGCCGAGGCCGCGCCCGCGACCGTCATGTGCTCCTACAACAAGGTGAACGGAACCTTCGCCTCCGAACACCGGTGGCTGCTCAGCGAGGTGCTTCGCGACGAGTGGGGTTTCGAGGGTTACGTGGTGTCCGACTGGGGCGCCGTGCACGACCCGGTCGCGTCGCTGCGCGCAGGGCTCGACCTTGAGATGCCGTCGACAGGGGAGGCCAGCCCCGCGGCGATCGTCGCCGCGGTCGAATCGGGCGAGCTCGACGAGGCCGTGGTGGACCGCGCTGTCGCACGCATCCTCGGCACGCATGATCGGTTCGACGCGCTGCGCGGCGCGACGGACGCGCTCGATATCGACGCGCACCACGCGCTCGCGCGCCGCGCCGCCGCCGAGGCCGCCGTGCTGCTGTCGAACCGCGACGGCGCGCTGCCGCTCCACCCGACCGACGGCGGGATGATCGCCGTGATCGGCGCGTTCGCCACCGAGCCCCGGTTCCAGGGCGGCGGCAGCTCCCATGTCAACCCGACCCGCGTCGACGTCGCCCTGGACGAGATCCGCCGCCTCACTCCCCGGCCAGTCGAGCACGCCCCGGGCTTCACCCACGACGGTACCGGTGGCGACGAACTTGCGACCCACGCGGTCGCGCTCGCGGCGCGGGCGGATGCTGCTGTGCTGTTCCTCGGCCTGCCGGAGGAGGACGAGTCCGAGGGCTTCGACCGCGCCCATTTGAACCTGCCTGCGGCGCAGCTGGACCTGCTCGAGCGAGTCGCCGCGGTGTGCGAACGCGTGGTCGTGGTCTTGAGCAACGGCGGTGCGCTCGCGCTTGGCGGCGTCGTGGAGCACGCCGAGGCCGTGCTCGAGATGTGGCTTGGCGGGCAGGCCGCGGGCGGTGCCGCGGCCGACGTGCTGCTCGGCGTGGCGGAGCCCGGTGGGCGTCTCGCCGAGACGCTACCGCTGCGGCTCGAGGACACCCCCGCGTTCCTCAACTTCCCCGGAGATCGCGACAGGGTCCTCTACGGCGAGCGCATCTACGTGGGCTACCGCTGGTACGACGCCGTGGACCGCGACGTGCTCGCGCCCTTCGGACACGGGCTGTCCTATACGGACTTCGAGTTGGACGAGCTTGATGTCGAGATCCCCGACCCGACCGGACCATGCGCGACGGTGCACGTGCGGGTGACCAACACGGGCGAGCGCGCGGGTGCCACGGTAGTCCAGCTCTACGTCTCGGACCCCGTGGCGACGCTCGACCGGCCCGCATCGGAGCTCAAGGGCTTCGCGAAGGTCAAACTCGCCGCAGGTGAATCGGAACGTCTCACCTTCGAGCTCGACGAGCGTGCCTTCCAGTTCTGGTCCCGCCATGGCTGGCTCGCCGAGGCTGGCGAGTTCGTGGTCCGGATCGGGATGTCCAGCAGGGACATCCGGGCCGAACGCTCGATCGCGCTCGACCTGCCCGCCTCGCTCGCTTCGCTCACCGTCGACTCGACCATCACCGAGTGGCTCGCCCACCCGCAGGGCGGCGTCGTGGTCCAAGGGATCCTGGGCGCGATGGCTGCGAACTCGGGCGGCGCGGGGCTGTCGGAGGGGCCCGGTCTGCGCATGGTCGAGCAGCTCTCGCTGTCCCGCCTGTTCCAGCTCGCCGGCCGTGACGGCAAGGCCGAGGTCGAGCGCATCCTCGCCGGTCTCACGGTCGGGGCGCGGTAGCCGCCGTTCCGCGCCAAGAGGCGTCAACCGCATCGTCCCCGATAGGTGACCCGACAGGGGAGCCGCACCACCGATCGATCAACGCCGGCGCACCGCGGCCGACGAGTTCAGGAAGGCTTGACATGCTGAAGCCCAAGATGACCCCCACCCGCGAGCTGGTCAACCTCGATGGCACCTGGCTCTTCGGTATCGACTCGCGCCTGGGCGAGGAGCCGTGGCGCGGCGCGCTGCGGACCCCGCTGGAGGCGGCGGTCCCGGCGAGCTACAACGACCTTTTCGTCGACGACGAGATACGTAGCCACGTGGACTGGGTCTACTACCAGCGGCGGGTTCAGGTGCCGCGTGGTTGGTCGGAGGAACGGATCCTGCTGCGGTTCGACGCCGCGACCCACGCGGCACGCGTCTACGTGGACGATGCGCTGGTGGGGGAGCACGTGGGCGGCTACACGCCGTTCGCGGTCGACATCACCGAGCACGTCTCGGCGGGCACTGCGTTCCGGCTCACGGTCGGCGTGTCGGGTGACCTCACCAACGAGACCATCCCGCCCGGCAAGATCGAGGTGGGCATGACGGGGAAGCGTGTGCAGACCTACTTCCACGACTTCTACAACTACGCCGGGCTAGCGCGCTCGGTGTGGATGTGCACCACGCCGCGGTCGCGCATCGAGGACGTGGCGGTCAGCACGGACTTCGACGGCACCGTGGGCAGCGTGACCTATGCCGTCGACGTGGAGGGCGAGGGCGCGGTCGCCGTGCGCGTGGTCCTGCGCGACGAGGAGGGCGCGGTCGTGGCGTCGTCCTCGGGTGCGTCGGGCGTGCTCACCGTTCCTGACGTCACGCTCTGGAAGCCGGGCGCCGCGTACCTGTACGACCTCGACGTCGAGCTCCACGACGCGGACAGGGTGGTGGACGCGTACTCGCTGCCGGTGGGCGTCCGCACCGTCGAGGTGCGGGGCACGCAGTTCCTCATCAACGGAGAGCCCTTCTACCTCACCGGCTTCGGCAAGCACGAGGACACGCCCGTGCGGGGCAAGGGGCACGACGACGCCTACCTGGTCCACGACTTCCAACTCATGGAGTGGATCGGCGCGAACTCGTTCCGCACCTCGCACTACCCCTACGCGGAGGAGGTGCTCGAGTTCGCCGATCGCCACGGCGTGGTCGTCATCGACGAGACCGCGGCGGTGGGGCTGAACATGGGGGTCGTGGGCGGCATGTCGGGCACGCCGCCGTTCCCGACATTCTCCGAGCAGTACGCCAACGCCGCCACCCAGGCCGCGCACGCGCAGCACCTGCGGGAGCTCATCACGCGCGACCGCAACCACCCGTCCGTGGTGATGTGGTGCATCGCGAACGAGCCCGCCTCCAACGAGGACGGCGCTCGCGAGTACTTCGAGCCGCTGGTGAAGTTGGCGCGCGAACTGGACCCGACCCGCCCGCTGTCCTACGCGCTCGTCATGTTCGCCACGTTCCAGAACGACCAGATCATCGACCTCTTCGACGTGGTCTGCATGAACCGCTACTACGGCTGGTACGTCGCGTCGGGCGACCTGGCGACAGCCGAGGCGTACCTCGCCGGCGACATCAAGGGATGGATCGAGCGCACCGGCAAGCCGATCATGATGACGGAGTACGGGGCGGACACGATGGAGGGACTCCACTCTGTCCACACCCAGGTGTGGACCGAGGAGTATCAGCGCGACTATCTCGCGATGAACCATCGCGTGTTCGACCGCTTCCCTGAGTTCGTGGGCGAGCAGATCTGGAACTTCGCGGACTTCGCCACCACCAACGCGATCCACCGCGTCGGGGGCAACAAGAAGGGTGTCTTCACACGTGACCGGCGGCCCAAGTCGGTCGCCTTCGACCTGCGCGCGCGGTGGACGGGGCTCCAGGGCCGCAAGCCCGGCACCGGCACGACCGGGCAAGGCGGACGTTGATGGCACGCTGGGGCATCGTTGGCACGGGCGGCATCTCCGCGCGCCTTCTCGCCGACCTGCGCGCGACACCCGGCTCAGCGGTCACCGCGGTCTGGGGCCGCGACGAGCTGCGTACCAGGGAGTTCGCTGCCGCACACGGCATCGAGACGAGCACGATCGATCGAGCGGCGCTGCTCGCGCGCGAGGACGTGGACATCGTCTACATCGCGACGCCAGCGCACACGCACCGCGCGATCGCCATCGAGGCGCTGGAGGCCGGCAAGCACGTGCTGGTCGAGAAGCCGATGGCTACCTCGGCGCGTGACGTGGAGGACATCTTCGACGCTGCGGCACGCGCGGACCGCTTCGCGATGGAGGCCATGTGGATGCGCTTCAACCCGCTCCACGTCGACATCCGTGGGCGGATCGAGTCGGGTGAGATCGGCGCCCCGACCGGCGTGCGCGCGAGCTTCGGCACGCCGTTCTTCCCTCGGCCTCGCGTGCAGCGACCCGAGCAGGGAGGAAGCTCGTTGCTGGACCGTGGCATCTATGCGGTGACGCTTGGGCACTGGTTCCTTGGAGAGCCGTCGTCGGTTCATGCGCAGGCCACATTCGTCGACGGGGTCGATGTCCGCGGCCACGCGACGCTCGAGCACGAACGAGGCTTCACACAGATCGCCTGGTCCAGCATGGAGTTCCTCGACCTCTCCGCGGCCGTCGCAGGCGAGCACGGCTGGATCTCGATCGACCCGATGTTCTGGGCAGGCTCCTCCGCCAAGGTGCACGCGGGCTCGATGGAGCGCATCTTCCAGGCCCCGGGCGCCGTGGGCCACCCGCGCGTGGGCAACGGCTACGGCCCCATGCTCCGCTCCGTGGAGGATGCGCTCTCCGCCGGGATGCGCCAACACCCGGCCCACGACGCCCCCGCGACCATCGCGGTCGCACGGACCCTCGACCTCATTCTCGGCGCGGCAGCGCGCCCCACACCGTGACTGGAGCCCTACTGATGACCTACTACTGCAACCCGCTCGACCTCGCGTACCGGTATCAGGAGACGCGCTTCTCCGGCATGGTCCAAGGCATGCAGCTCGGCCCGGCCCGGCGGAGCGTGCACAGGGAGGCAGCGGATCCCTCGGTGGTGCGGTATCGCGGCCGCTACTTCATGTTCGTGTCGATGTCCCGCGGGTTCTGGCACTCCGACGATCTGGTCGAGTGGACATACCAGGCGACCGACAAGCTGCCTGCCTACGACTATGCGCCCGACGTGCGGGTGGTCAACGGGGCCCTGCTGATCAGCGCCTCGCGCAAGGACCGGGCATGCCCCTTCTTCCGCAGCGAGGACCCCCTTGCGGACGACTTCACCGAGGTCAGCCCCGGGACCTTCGCCTTCTGGGACCCCGCGGTGTTCCAGGATGACGACGGGCGCGTGTTTCTCTACTGGGGCTGCGACGCCGTGCTCCCGATCTACGGGGTGGAGCTCGACTCGGAGCTCGAGCCTATGGGTGAGCCCGTCGAGCTGATCCACGCCGATGTGCCGCGCCGCGGGTGGGAACGCCCGGGAGAGAACCATGTGGTGCCCGAGCCGACCACCGAGCTCGAACGCAAGATCGCGGCATTCTCCGCGTCAGGTCCGTACCTCGAGGGTGCGTGGATAACTAAGCATGATGGCCGGTACTACCTGCAGTACGCCGGACCCGGCACCCAATGGAACACCTACGCGGACGGCTACTTCGTGGGTGAGTCCCCGCTGGGGCCCTTCACCTACTCGGAGCACAGCCCGTTCTCGTACAAGCCGGGCGGGTTCATGACCGGAGCGGGCCACGGCAGCACCTTCCAGGACGAGCACGGCAACTGGTGGCATGCCGCGACCATGCGGATCAGCGTCAACGACGTCTTCGAGCGCCGTGTCGGGGTCTTCCCTGCGGGATTCGACGAGGACGGCGTCCTGTTCTGCCGCCAGGAGTTCGCCGATTACCCGACCGCGGTGCCGCAAGGCGCGGTCGACCCCCGTGCCGTGACCGAGCCGCCGTGGATGCTCCTTTCGTACGGCGCGCCCGCCACCGCATCGTCCACCCTGAGCGCGCACGATGCGGCGCTCGCGACCGACGAGGACGCGCGCACCTGGTGGGTCGCCGATTCGTCCGAGCCGGGCGAGTGGCTCCAGGTCGACCTTCGTGCTGCCACGACCGTCGCTGCACTCCAGGTCAATCTCGCCGATCATGACCTCGCGTCCGCGGCACCGGAACTGGCCGAGGGCGCGGACATGGGGCACACCTGGCGCAGCATTCACGCCGATCACGACGCGGCGCTCGTGCGTGTGGAGGGTTCCGTCGACGGCGTGACATGGATCGAGCTTCATGACGGCGCGGCTGAGGGAGCCGACCGCCCGCACGCCTTCATCGGGCTCGAGGAGCCGCTCTTGCTGCGGTACGTCCGGGTGACGTCGGTGCAGGTGCCTTTCGGCGGTCGGTTCGCGGTGAGCGGCCTGCGGGTGTTCGGGCGCGGGAACGGAGAGCGTCCCGCTGCCGTCTCTGCGGCGGCAACGATGGTCGAGCCGCGCACGGCAGCGGTCTCGTGGGAGGGCGTCGACGGTGCGCAGGGCTACAACGTCCGCTTCGGCAACAGTGCCGACAAGCTTTACCGCAGCTGGATGGCCTACGGATCGACGAGCCTAGAGATTCCCGCGCTCAACGCGGGCGTGGAGACCTGGGTCGCGGTCGATGCGTTCAACGAGAACGGAGTGACGCGGGGCGCCGCCTTCCTGGTAGACGGGTCAGTCGTCGCTGAGCTCAACTCCTGAGGCGGCGGCGAGTGGGTGCTGCGGGAGCCGGTCGAGGGCGCGCGCCAGCTTGATAATCAGGCGTTCGAGCTCGACCGCGTCCGCATCGGTCCAGTCGGGACCTGCCGGGGGTTGAAGCGCCGCGGTCGCCTGGACGATGCGCTCGCCGGCTTCCCGTCCCGCCGCGGTGAGTGCGATGGCCACACTGCGGCGGTCGTGGGGGTCGGCGATGCGCTGGACGAGGCCGGTGCTTGCCAGCCGGTTGAGAATCTTGCTGAGGTTCGAGCGGCTGGTGTCAATCGCATCGGCCAGCGCCGTCGGGTTCGCAACCCCGCGGTAGATGAGCTGGTTGACCACGAGGAACGCGGGCACGTCCCCGTCGAGCGGGAACCGAGCGGAGGCGAGGACCTGCTCGCGGAAGGCGGCCGACGCGCCCCACGTGCCGATCGCGAACATCGCCGAGGCGAACGTCGGTCCTGCTGTGCCCACCAGTGGGCGGAGCTCGGGCGGCGCGAGCGTCGCCGCCGCCCTGAGGTGAGGTGGCCTGGGCACGAGGTCTCCGATCATCGGCGTCGATTGCACTCTAGGGCGCTTCCCACGGGCTCGCGTGGCCGGCAGGCGGCGAGGAGCCCGGCGAGGCGTTCGCATCGCGCGTCATGGTCACGTATTGTCGTCAGTGCAATATATTGGATCGCTCGACGGGGAGTGGGGCAGACATGACGGTGAGGCCGACCCGACTGCGCGTCGACGGACGAGTCCAACCTCTCGGGATCGGTTCTGCCGCGCCCGAGTTCAGCTGGGAGCCGGGCGTGGGTACCGGGATTCAAGACGCGTGGGAGGTGCAGGTCGCCGCCGGCCCCGACGTCGACGACGCCGCGCTCGTCTGGGGCAGCGGCAAGGTGGCGGGCTCCCAGCCCTACGGCCACGTCTATGCCGGCCCTGCGCTGCGGTCGACCTCGGCGTATATCTGGCGGGTGCGGACCTGGTCGGATGGACGCGACTCGCCGACCCCGTGGGAGGCGTCGACGTTCACCACCGGCGTGCTCGACGCGAGCCTATGGTGCGCCGCGTGGGTGGCGGGGCCGCCGCGAGGCCCCAAGGACCACCCGACGCCGGTGTACCTGCGCGGTGCCGCCGACATCGGTGAAGGCGTCGTTCGAGCGACCGCTCACGTGTCATCGCTCGGCTGGCACCGATTCATGGTGAACGGCGCCGACCTGACCGGACCCGCGCTGGTGCCGCGGTGGACCCCGCTTGACCACGAGGTCGAGTACATCACCTATGACGTCACCGCTCAGCTCCAGACCGGGGCCAATGTCTTCGACATCGTCGTCGGCGACGGCCGGTTCCGTGGCTCGAACGGCTTCGAGAACCACGCGCTGATCTACGGAGATCGCCTTGCCGGGTTCATGCAGATGGTGGTCGAGTTCGCGGACGGCACCGAGCGGTTGATCGTCACCGACGCCACCTGGACCCGAGCGGTCGGTCCCATCGTCGAGTCGGATCCGAAGACGGGCGAGCGGGTCGACCTTCGAATCGTCGCCGGGGGCCAGGCGCCCGACTCGGCCACCGGACCCGTGGAGGTCATCTCGCATCCGCGCACCCTGGTCGCCGAGAGCGTCGAGCGAGTGACGCAGGTCGATTCGCTGAGGCCTGTGTCCATCACCCGCACCCGTCGCGGCGGTCAGGTGGTCGATTTCGGCCAGAACTTTGCGGGCGTGGTCCGGTTGCGGCTCAAGGGACCTGCCGGCAGCGAGGTCACGCTCACGCATTCCGAGGTTCTCAAGCGCGACGGCACCCTCGATGTCGACTACATCCACATGAGCAAGTTCTCCCGTTGGTACCAGCGCGATCACGTGGTGCTCGACGGTCGGGAGGTCGAGTGGCAGCCGTGGTTCACCATTCACGGATTCCGCTATGTCTCGGTGGAGGGACTGCCCTACGACCTGGAGCCAGACGACGTGTCTGGCATCGTGATGTCGACGGACTTGGACCGCACCGGCGAGTTCGAGTGCTCCGACGCGCGACTCAATCAGCTCTGGCGCAACGTCTCATGGTCGCTCACGTCGAACTTCACGGATACGTCGACCGACTGCCCGACGCGTGAGCGCGCGGGTTGGACCGGCGACATCCAGGTGTTCAGCCCGACGGCGACCATGCAGGTCGACGCGCAGTCCTTCCTTCGGCGGTATCTGCACAATCTGGCGGTGGAGCAGAACCGGGACGGCAGCGTCCCTGTGGTGATCCCGTCGGGCTTCTCCGAGTTCTCGGGCGGTCCGCGCGGCCATCTCGCGTCCGCAGGTACCGCCGCGGGGTGGGGCGACGCGGCGGTGCTGGTGCCATGGAGCCTCTATCGGTACTACGGGGACAGGCGCGTCCTCGAGGACCAATATGCCTCGATGGCAGCATGGGTGGACTCCTGCGCGCGTCGCGCTCGAGAGAGGGCTGGCCGTTCGCGCCGCACAGGTTCGGCACGTGTCGCGGACATCGACCGCTACATCGTCGACTCGGGCTTCCAGTTCGGTGAGTGGCTCCGCCCCGGAGAGGGACCCATCCGCTCGGCGATGGACGCGCGTCGCAACGGTGCGGTGGTCGCGACGGCCTACCTCGAGCACTCTGCGCGGATCCTCTCGCAGGTCAGCGGCATCGTGGGAAAGGATGCCGAACAGCAGCGCTATCGCGAACTTGCGGACCACGTGCGCGAAGCGTGGCGCGCGAGGTTCGTGCGGGACGGCGGAATCATCGGCGCCAATCGCCAGGACGATTACGTACGCGCGCTCGCATTCGACCTCCTCGACGCCGACGAGCGCGAGTCCGCGGCGGCGCGACTGGTCGCGCTGATCGAGAAGGCGGGCGGTCACCTCGGCACGGGGTTCCTCTCGACTGCGCTGCTTCTGCCCACACTCGTCGACGCAGGTCGGGCGGACACGGCCTGGTCGCTGTTGATGGAGACAACCAGCCCCTCGTGGCTCTACCAGGTCGAGCACGGCGCGACCACCGTGTGGGAGACGTGGGAAGGCTATGGGCGTTCCGGGAAGGCGAGGATGAGCCACAACCACTACGCCCTGGGTGCCGCCAGCCGGTTCCTGGTCGAGAGGATCGCGGGCCTCACCCCACTCGAGCCCGGCTATCGCGTCATCGGGGTGCAGCCGCTGGTCGGCGGTGGCCTGATCGCTGCGAGCGCAGCGGTCGGTACCCCGTACGGCCGCGCGGAGAGCTCGTGGCGGATCGACGGACGCGAGGTCGAGCATGTCGTCTCGATTCCCTCTGGCGCGACCGGGGTGTTCCGTGGCGGGCTCGATGCCGAGCCCGTGACCCTCGCGCCGGGACGGCACGTGCTCAGGCGCCCTCGCGTTCGCGGCTAGGAGGGGGGCACCGTGGGCGTACTCGGACATCGCCAGGTCCAGCACCAGGGGCACCCTCGCGTCGTGGAACCGCCATGACCAGCGGGTTGTTGCCGATGCGGCGGGCGGTGGCCCCACGCGGGCGTGTTGCCGTCGGTGTTAGTCCAGGCGATCAGGACGTATCCGCGTTCGGCGGCGTGCAGTCCGTCGGTTCGGCCGCGCATCCAGGAGTTCGTGTTCCCATGCTTACCAGGCCGATCCTGTGCGTGGCGGCGGGTCTGCCGTCCGGTCCGTGGCGTGCAGCGCGTTGACGACGCCTGCGCCGAGCCGGCCGTCGCACACCTCGAGGCCGCCGGAGGCGCGCACCCGCCGGGGTGCGGCGTCGGACCGGATGGTGCCCGCGCGTTGCATCGACACGAACGCGGCGACGCGGCCGAGGTCGTGAGAAGCCACTCCATCAGCGGAGGATTCGACGTGGACCCGTGCCGCAGCGGCAGCCGCCGGGGTCGGCATGTCGGCGCGCTCGAAGGCGCGTGCGATGGTGTCGTCGAGCTCAGTCGAGGGGATGCGCATCATTGTGACTCCGGTGTCGGGAATGAGGCACGTACGGTGCCGAGGCATTGAAAATGACAGATGACCCAGAATTAGACGCTCGGGTGTGGTGCGCAGAGGTCAACCCTGTCGCCGCCGGCGCCTCACGCCGAGCGTCGTGCCCGGTACTCGGTTGGGGTCATCCCGTGGGTCGCTCGGAAGACCTTGACGAAGTAGTTGGCGTCCTCGTATCCCACGAACGCGGCGATTTCCCGCACGTTGCGTGAGGTGGTCGCGAGCAAGCGTGCGGCGCGCTCGACACGGCGCCGCGTCGCGTACTGGGCCACGGTCGTCCCGGTCGACTCCTTGAACCTCCGCGAGAGCGTCGACGTGGACACGTCGAGCGCGGCGGCGAGCTCGGAGGCGGAGACGGGACTGCTCAGGTGCAGGTCGATCTGGTCGAGCGCCTGACGGACGATGGGCGGGTGGCCACGGCGCCGGTGGCGCCGCACCGCCCGGCAGAATGCGGCGACCATCCGCTTGTTGAATGATGCGGCACGGCGCGCATCGGCGGTGTGCCCCATCCGGTGGAGCCGTTGCGCGTACTCCTGGGAGATCGCGTCGATGGTGACGCCCGGCACGCCGCCACGCTGAGCCGCGATGCGCGCCATGATGCGCAGGATCGTGGTGCCCAGGAACGGCGTGGTGAGGTAGGTGATGGTGCTCGGGATGCTGGACAGTCGTTGGAGCGCGTCCAGCGCGTCCGCGGTGGATCCCTCGGCGACCGCGTCCATGAAGCCCTGCTCAAGGCGATAGCGGTCCTCGATCGCCGCGAACGGCGCGGAACGGGGTGCCTCATCGACGCCGGGGGCGATGCTGCCCCCGGCCGCGACGATCCGTTGCAGGGCGCCCAGGTCGTCACGAGTGCCTGCCGCAGTGAGCACCGCCGCCGCGGCACGATGCACGTACTCGGCATCGACGATGGCGTAGCGCGTGCGATACAGGCGGTACACCTGCGCGTGCGAGGCGGGCAGGACGTGCGTGTTGACCAGCTCGGGCACCGTCTCGGGGTAGAGCGCCTCGTGCGTGTACGGGCCAATGACCAGGACGCGATCGCTCCATCGCGCGATCGCAACTGCCATTCCAAGCGGCTCTGCGATCTCGTGAACCACGTGAGGTGCCATGGAGCGGACCGTGGCGAGGAGTGCCGTCTGTGTGAATGCCGGCTGGAGGTCCGGATCGAGGCAGTGCGCCTCTTCGAACTCGGCGAGGGCGGAGTCGATGGTCGACGAGACCGTCACGCTGCACCCAAGCACGGCGCCCAGGGCTACGACCGTCGCCTGGAGTGCGTCGTCAGGTGTTCGCATAGGCGCTTCGGCCATAGCCCGCTTCCGCTCACGTGTGTGCCGGTGATTGATCAGTGCTAATTCTGCCTTGATTCTTCTATCTGGGAACGCGTGCCCTTGCCTACTGTGAATGAATGCCGACACCTGTCGGCTCCGTGTGCCGAAGGAGTCCACCGTGACCACAGAATCTGTCCGCTCTCTCCGCCGAGAGACCGTCATCCTCGATGGCTGGGCCTTCGCCCCCACCGAGCTCCCGCTCGACTCGACCTGGGAGCAAGTCGCCGAGGCCGGCGCCGAGGTGGCGCTCCCGCACACATGGAACGCCGTCGACGGCCAGGCGGGTGGTGAGTACCGTCGCGGCCGCTCGACCTACGCTCGCCGCATCGTTGCCGACGCCGAGTCCGCCGAGACCTGGGTCGAGTTCGAGGGCGTGAACTCGACCGCCCTCGTCTCCATGGGTGGGCAACTGCTCCGCCAGCACGACGGCGGGTACTCGACCTTCCGGGTGTGCCTCACCGACGCTCTCGTGGACGGCGAGGGGACGCTGGTCGTGGTGGTCGACAACGCCGCCAACGAGACCGTCTATCCGCAGCAGGCGGACTTCACGTTCTATGGCGGGATCTACCGCGACGTGCGCCTCATCGGCGTCCCCGCGACTCACTTCGACCTCGCCGACGGCGGGCCCGGTCTCACCGTCACTCCTGCGCTCGCGGGCGAGCGCGCCGACGTCGCGCTGACCGCCGGCGTGGTTGGCGCGACCGAGGGCGCCGTGGTCAGGTTCGCCATCGACGGCGAGTCGGACGTCACGGTGCCGGTGGTCGACGGCGTGGCGCTGGCCGCGCTCACGATCGACCAGGTGCGGCGCTGGCACGGCGTGCGCGACCCGCACCGGTACACCGCTCGGGCCGAGGTGCTCGTCGGCGACCAGTTGGTCGACGCGGTCGAGCTGCGGTTCGGCTGCCGCGAGTTCAGCATCGACGCTCAGCGCGGCTTCCTTCTCAACGGCGAGGAGTACCCCCTGCGAGGCGTGTCCCGCCACCAGGACTTCGAAGGCGTCGGCAACGCCATCACCGAGGGCATGAAGCAGACCGACCTCGCGCTCATCAAGGAGATCGGCGCCACCACGGTGCGCCTCGCGCACTACCAGCACGATCAGCGCTTCTACGACCTCTGCGACGAGGCGGGCCTGGTGGTGTGGGCCGAGATCCCGCAGATCACAGTCTTCCTGCCGGGCGCGGTCGCTAACGCCCGCGACCAGCTCACCGAGCTCATCGTCCAGAACCGCCACCACGCGAGCATCGTCTGCTGGGGGCTGTCGAACGAGATCACCCTGGCCGGCGCCGGCGAGGACGTCCAGGAGGCACACCGGGACCTCAACGACCTTGCGCACGAGCTCGATGCCACCCGACCCACCGTCATGGCCAACCTGTTCCTGCTCGAGACCGACCACCCTCTGGTCACGCTGCCCGACGTCATGTCGTACAACCTCTACTTCGGCTGGTACGTGGGTGAGGCCCCGGACAACGACACCTGGCTCGACGACTTCCACGCGGCCCACCCCACGACCCCGATCGGCCTGTCCGAGTATGGTGCCGACGCGAACCCTCGCTACCAGTCCGCCACTCCCGCCAAGGGCGACTACACGGAGACCTACCAGGCGCTCTACCACGAGCACATGGTCGAGATGATCGAGCAGCGACCGTGGCTCTGGGCGACCCACGTGTGGAACCTCGCCGACTTCGGCTCCGCCGGACGCGACGAGGGCGGCGTGACCGGGCGCAACCAGAAGGGCCTGGTCTCCTTCGACCGGTCGCTGAAGAAGGACGCCTTCTACGTCTACAAGGCGGCCTGGTCCACGGAGCCATTCGTCCACGTCGCCGGACGCCGCCGCCCCGATCGCGCCGAGCCCATGACCGAGGTGGTCGTGTACTCGAACCAGCCTGCCGTGACCCTGGTCGTGGACGGCGTCGAGCACGCCACCGTGACGGGCGAGCGCGTATTCCGCTTCCAGGTGCCGCTCACCGCGGAGCACCAGATCACCGCCCGCACGGGCGAGCTGGAGGACAGCATCACGATCCGGAAGGTCGAACACGCCCCCGACGCCGAGGTGATGCCGACCACCACCATCTCCAACTGGTTCGACAAGGCCGAGCTCCCGACCCCCGAGGGCTTCTTCTCCATCCATGACACGCTCGCGGACATCAAGAAGTCCGAGGCCGGGGCGCAGCTTCTCGCGTCTGTCATGGAGGCGGTGGCCACCAGCCGCGGCGAGGTGGGGCGCGGGGTCGAGATCCCGCCGGCCATGCAGGCGATCGTCGACCGCATGAGCGTCGAGAAGCTCCTCCAGCAGGCGGGAGGGGTGCCGATCGAGCAGGTCGCGGCCCTCAACGCGCAGCTCAACCTCGTCGCCAAGTAGCACGAGGATCGGCGCCCCGCGGTGCGGGGCGCCGATCCGTTCGTGCGAGCTGCCACCGCGAAGCTGTCACGGAGGTGTAGGCGTGCGGCGAGAAGCCGCGGGCTCAGCGTGCCCGCATCGCCAGTTCGATGAGCCGTAGCACGGGCCGGCGCGGAAGCTTCGGGAGCAGCGCCGCCATGGCGGCGTCCGCGCGACCATGCGTGGCGACGAGCGGCGCGCGTTCCCGGTCGACCGCCGCGAGGAAGCTGGCGGCGACATCCGCGGCGCGGGCGTGCATCGATGCGGGGCCGGGGATGCGGCCGCCGGCCTCGGCGAACTCGGTGGCGGTGGTGCCCGGCAGTGCGGTCACCACACGGACGCCGGTGCCTTCCAGCTCGACGGCGAGCGCCTGGCTGAAGCTCGCCACGTACGCCTTGCTCGCGGAGTAGACCGCCATGTGCGGCGCGGGGATCGCTGCCGCGACGCTCGCGATGTTGAGGATGGCACCCGCACCCGCGGCAGCCATGTCTGCCGCGAAGAGTCGTGACAGGCCGGTCAGCGCCGCGATGTTCACCTGCAGCAGGTCGTCGATGCGCGCCGGATCGGTATCGATCACGTCGCCGGAGGTGCCCAGCCCCGCGTTGTTGACAAGGACGTCCACCGCGATTCCGGCGCCGGTCATCGCCGTGTGGACAGCGATGGCTGCGCCCCGTCGGCTCAGGTCCTCGGCCAGCACGAACGCGTCGACACCGTGATCGGCGCGCAACCGCGCGGCCAGCTCCTCGAGGCGGTCCGCGCGGCGTGCGACGAGGGCCACATGGAGTCCTCGGGACGCAAGCTGTGCGGCGAGCTCTGCGCCCAGGCCGGAGCTTGCGCCGGTGATCAGCGCCCATCGACCCGGAGCGAGGATCGGGCTTGCGGCGGGGTGCGCGGTGGTGGACATGGATGCTCCTTCGTCGCGTCGGGACGTGCGCGGTCAGACGGCGGGTGCGGGTGCGGCGACGGCTCCCCTCACGACCGTGGTGCCGGGGTCCAGGGGGGTGACGCCGCCATCGGGCATGACCACGGTGCCGTGACCCGCCGCAGGGGCGTCGACGGTCACCTCGAGCGCGCCGTCGACGATGCGCCATTCGACCGAGATGCGACCGCGCGGGGTGTCGTGATGACCGCGCGCCCACTCGAGTCCGTCGAGCGGCACGGGCGCGACCACGTAGCGTTCCCAGCCCGCCGAACCCGGCTCCTGTCGCAGCCCGAGCACGTGCGTGTGGAAGAAGCGCACGACCGCGCCCTTGCTGTAGTGGTTGAGCGACTCGTGGGGCACGCCGTCGCGGTCGATGCCGTCCCAGTCCTCCCAGATCGTGGTGGCGCCGCGGTCGACCATGTTGAGCCATGACGGCTCGGTGCGCTGGTAGAGCAGCGTGCGGGCAACGTCCGCGTGCCCGGCGTCGGCGAGGACGGGCAGCAGGCGCCCCGTCGCGAGAAAGCCCGTGGTGAGGTGATCGTCGGCGGCGTGGATCAGCTCGACGAGACGGTCGGCGGCCGCGTCCATGTGCTCGTCGGGGATCAGCCCGAAAGAGAGGGCGCGGACGTAGCCGGCTTGCGTGTCCCCGACGGTGCGCCCATCCGCGGCGAGGAACTCGGTGCGCCAGGCCGTGAGGACCTTGCCGGCAAGGTCCTCGTAGCGCCGCGCATCGTCGCCATGCCCCAGCACCGCGGCGATCCGCGCGAGCGTCGAAGTCGACAGGTAGAGGTAGGCGGTGCCCACCTCCCCCTTGTCTGCCATGAACCACTGCATCGGGTTGTCCTGGATCGGGTTCGCACGGCTGCCGTCGTCGTTGCGGGGCATGGGCTCGGTCCACTCGCCCCAGTGGAACGAGCCGTCCCACAGGTACTGCTCGTGAGGCGCGGCCTCGGGGGAGCGCTGCATGCGCGAATGGTGGCGTGCGGTGCTGGCGTTGCCGAGCGCCCACTCCACCCAGCCGACCATCGCGTCCCAGTTCTCTGCCAGCACGGTCGCGTCGCCGTAGGCCTCGTACATCTCCCAAGGCACCAGCACGACGGCGTCGCCCCAACCCGCGGAGCCGGTCATCATCGCGAACTGGTCGTCGAGCTTGGCCTTGATGCGACGCCCGTCGGGGGAGAAGTTCGCGATCCGCCCGTCCGGAAGCTGGTCGTCGCGCACGGCGCGCAGCCATTTGCGCGTGAAGCCTGCGACGTCGTAGAGGCGCGTTGCGGTGGGAGCGAACACCTGGTAGTCGCCGGTCCACGCGAGACGCTCGCGCGTCGGGCAGTCGGTCGGCACGTCCACGGCGTTGCCGCGGAAACTCCAGTCGGCGATCTCGTGGAGGCGGTTGAGGTCCGCGTCGCTGCATTCGAACGCGCCGGTGCGCGAGAGGTCGGTCTGGACCACGCGCATCGTCACCGTCGACGGGTCGAGCGGTCCACCGGTGCGGTGGACGCGCGCGTACTGGAAGCCGTGCACGGTGTGCCGAGGCTCGAAACGGCCACCCGAGCCGTCGGACACCGCCGTGTCCCGCTGCATGAAGCTTCGCGTCGGTTCGCCGGGGCGGTGCGAGTCGAGGTGCGACATCAGCAGGTCGCCGCCCGGTGCCGCGAACTCGCCGTAGTCGATCCGGGTGACCGCGCCCGCGGGGCCGAGGTCGGCGAGCGCCACCCAACCCGAGGCGTTCTGCCCGAAGTCGAGGACCCAGGTCTCGTCGTCGATCCGCGTGGCGTGCTCGGCCGCGCGCGTCTCCACCACTCGCACCGGCGGCGCGGGCGACCAGGCGATCGGCGGCGCCGCGACGGCACCGACGCGCACGGGCGCGGCGACCTCGGCGGTGCGCGTCAGGTCCGTGCGCTGGCCGTCCATGAGATCGGCGGCGATGATCGGGGACGATGCGCAGGTCCAGTCCGCGCCGGTCGCCACCACCTGCGTGGAGCCGTCTGCGAGCTCGAGGTGGAGCTCTGCGCGCACGCCGGGGGTATCGCCCCACTCCGCGGGGATCCGGAAGGCGCCGACCTGGCCGAGATACCAGCCGGCCGACAGCGTGATCGTGATGGTGTTGCCGCCCTGGACCACGGCATCGGTGACGTCATAGGCCTGGGCGTAGAGCGTGAGGTCGTAGGACGAGGTTCCCGGCGCGAGCTCCGTGGTGCCCACGCGTGCGCCGTTGATCGACGCCTCGTACACGCCGAGCGCGGTCGCGTAGAGGCGTGCTCGGGTCACGGGCGTCGCGACGTCCAACGTCGCGCGGAAGACGTGGGCCGGCAGAGCCCCGCGAGGCGAGTCCGCGGTCAACGGCGAGGCGATCCAGTCGGCGCTCCAGTCGTGGTCGAGCAGGCCTGACTCGAAGGTGTGCCACTCGCTCCAGTCCTCGGTTCCGGCGGGGCGCACGCGCCACTCGACCGCACGTCGGCTCGCGAGCGGCGGCCACGGCCACGCGACGGCGAGGACTTCGCCGGCGACGTCCTGAGGGGCGAGCGCGATGCCGTCGATGCGCGCCTCGAGCACGTAGCCCTCGGTCGCGGGCTCGAGCGACGCGGGGCGCCACGACAGGCGTGGTGCGGCGGAGGTCACCGGGAACGCGTCGCCTCCCGCGTCGACCTGCAGGTGCGTCGGTGCGAGGGTCATCGTGCTGCCTTTCGTCGTGGGGACGAGGATGCGGGGGCGGTGGGGGCGGTGGGGGCGCCGGGGGCGGTGGGGTGCACGCGTCGCGTGCTGGGGATCACGCCAGCGTAGTCGCCGGCAGGAGCCATCGGCAATCGGTTGTCGCCGGGCGTGCTGTCGGATGTGACGACGCGGACCCGGCCGGGTAGGAGGGGCCCGCGTCGGGTGCGAGGAGGGTCAGCGGACGCTGCGGATCGGCAGGACCAGGAGGCCGCCGATCAGCGCCATGGCGCCGGCCGCGAAGTACACGGCCTGGTAGTTGTCTCCGCCTCCCGCGAGCAGGACGATTCCGGCCGCGGCGGCCGGTGCGATGGCCTTGGGGATCTCGTTCGCGAGCTGCATGATCGCGACCCAGCGGCCCGCCGCGGAGCGGTCCGGCAGCACGTCGAGCATGAGCGCCTGGTCGATCGCGCCGAACACGCCGCTCGCGAAGCCGAAGGCGACCGAGCCGACGATGTACATGAGGTTCGACGTCATGAGCCCGATGACGAGCAGTGCGACCGCCATGATCACGCCGCTGGCGATGACGAGCGGCTTGCGGCGGCCGATCTTGTCCGAGATCACGCCGGACCCGATCGCGCCGAGCATCGCGAACATCATGCTCGCACCGCCCGCGGTAGCGGTCAGCGCGGCCACCGCTGCGGAGTCGAGACCGAGGCGCGACCCCAGGAAGTACACCGAGTAGATGGACATCATGTAGAGCGCCACGAACACGAGCAGCTTGCTGATCCACGCCCACGCGAAGTCGCGGTGCTGGCGCGGGTCGAACACCATGTGCGCGAACACGCCCTTGATGCTCACCTTGACGCGAGGCTCGTCGACGCTCGACGGGTCGTCCATTCGGGCCATGAAGATGAGCGAGCCCACGCACGCGAGCACGGCAGGCACGACGAACATGAGGACCGGTGCCGACACCAGGGCGCCCGCGAGCACGATGCCCGCGATCGATGCGACCTGGCCGACTGCGCCGTTGATGCCCGCAACCTTGCCGCGCTGCGACTCGGGCAACTTGTCGCCCATGTGGGTGAGGATCATCGAGCCGGTGGTCACGAGGCCGAGGTAGCCGATCAGCCACCCGAGGAGGACCACGGGGAAGCTCGAGCTGACGCCGATCATCGTGTAGCCGATGAGTCCGGCGACGAGCCCGCCGAGCATCCACGGACGGCGACGGCCCATGCGCGAGCGGGTGGTGTCGCTGAGGATGCCGATGACGGGATTGACGAAGACGAGCGCAACGGCCGCGGTGGTCATCACGATCGCAAGCAGCGAGTTCTTCGCTGCGGGGTTGATCTCCTCGACCTTGATCGCGAGCGAGAACGTGCCCGGCGCGATGGTCGCGATCGGGATCGCGAACTGCGCGACGAACATCAGCGCCATATAGGACTTCGACCACCGTGCCTCGGCAGGCTCGACGGTGTCGGCTGCTGCGGGGGTGGTAGCAGATGCCTGTGCCGCCAGCGGGTCGGTGGCGGACTGGGACTCGATCTGAGTCATGGGAACCTCGTCGTTCAAGTGCGTCGTTGCGGTGGTCAGGGTACTGCCACTGAGAGGCATGGGACCACAAAGCGAGGGCACTTGTCAATCGGTTGCCAGACCCGGCCGACGGCGCGCTCGCTGGCGATCGCGCGCGGCAACGCCCCGCGGCCGCGCCGAGCCGACCGGCGTCAGGCGATGAGCATCGCGGTGGCGAGCACGGCGAGGGGCGCGATGGTCGATGTCGTCCACCTGCCTGCGCGCCCGGCGATGCGCCATGCGCGCAACTGGGCCTGGGAGACGTGCCAGGTGCCGGGGGTGATCGGGGTGTCCGCCAGTGCGAGCGCGATGTAGGGGAATGCCTCGACGTCCTCGACGTATCGGGGGGTCGTCCCGTCCGGCAGGCTCGGGGCTGTGCAATCTGCGCGCCATGCCCGGAGGAGCGCCGAGCGACGGGCCTCGGCTGCACGTGCATGCCGAGAAAGCGCGGCCGTGGGCACGAGGTGACCGTTCTCGAACCTGACGACCCCCGATGCCAACGCTGCGCCAACAAGTTCACGCACGGCGTCGGGGTCTCGGGCAAGCTGCGGTTCGATGAAGTCCGTGACCAGCGATCGGGGCCGAACTCGATGCAGCGCGGCGTCGGCGATCCCTCCGAGGGGTCCGGTCCACACGAGCGGAGTCTGCATGCGCGCGATCCTACCGCGCAATCGGTTGCCACCGGCGCTAGCATTCTTCGAGACGTGCGGGTGCCCGAGTTGAGTGGTGGCTCGATGCCGTGCGGTCGTTGGGCCCGGGGCCCGCTGTCTTCGCGAACCTCGAGCGTCTTCGGCGCGATTCGTAGCCACCGCTCGCGTTGCCGCGCCTCGGCGCCAGCCGTAGCCTCGTCGAAGGGGACGGCGCCGTCCCTGATCGGGATGACGATCCGGGGGGGGCTCGGATGTCGGATTTCTTCACCATGGAACCGGGCGAGGTCGCGGCGCCCGTGCCTGGCGGCCCGGTGCTGTGCACCGGCACCGCGGCGATGCGGCGCATCCACCGCGTCTTCCTCTGGTCGTACGACGAGGCGCCTGGGCTCGCGCGCTCCGCGGCCGCCGGCGACACGGAACGGTCCGGCTACGTCGGTGAGGTGCTCGCCAACATCGACAAGGTCCTTCACGTGCACCACGAGGGCGAGGACCTGCTCATGTACCCGCAGCTGCGCGAGCGCGCGCCGGCCTGCGCGCTGCATGTCGACGAGATGCTCGCGCAGCACGCCGAGGTGAAGGCGATGCTCGACGAGATCGCCCCGATCCGCGACCGCTGGACGGCGACCGCCGACCCCGCTGCGGGGGGAGGAGCTCGCCCAGCACTATGAGCGGCTGCCCGCAAGGCTCAAGGTCCACCTGCGGCGCGAGGTCACCGAGGTGATGCCGGCCGTCGACCGCGTGCTGACCCTCGAGGAGTTCGACGCGCTCGCGCAGCACGGCTTCGACGAGTTCGAGAAGAAGGTGGTGATCGCCTACCTGGGCATGATCCTCGCGACCAACCCGATCGAGGACCAGCGGGAGTTCTTCAAGGAGGTCCCCGCCGTCGCGCGGCTGGCCTATCGGTTGGTGGGCAAGCGCATGTACCGCAAGCAGTACGCGACCCTGTTCCCGGGGCGCCCGATACCCGAGACCATCTGAACGCGGCGCACAGGGGAGCACCTCATGGGCAAGGTCGTCATGTACGCCTCGGTCTCCGTCGACGGCTTCATCGCCGACGACGCCGACGACACAGGTCCGCTGTTCGACTGGCTCCTCAGCGGCGACGTCCCGCTGGACGATGGCGGCATCCTCAAGGTCTCGCAGGCGTCCTACGACTACACGCGCGCGTACTGGGACGCGATCGGGGTCACCGTGGTCGGCCGCCACGTCTTCGACATGACGGGCGGCTGGGACGGGGTCCCCCCGAGCGGTGTCGCGCACGTCGTGGTCGTCACCCACCGGCCGCCGCCGGACGGGTGGAGGGACGATGCGCCGTTCACCTTCGTCGACGACGTTGCGCCAGCGGTGGCGACGGCTCAGCAGCTGGCCGGCGACCGCATCGTCGAGGTCTCGGCCGGCGACGTCGGCGGACAGGTGTTCGCCGCCGGACTGGTCGACGAGGTCCGGATGGACGTGGTGCCCGTGGTGTTCGGCTCCGGAAAGCGGGTCTTCGGCGCGGTCGACGCGCAACAGCTGCTCGAGGGCCCCGTCGACGTGATCCGGGGCGACCGGGTTGTGCACATGAGGTACGTGGTGCGAAGGCAGGATCCGAAGCGCCAGGCGGCGGCCGTTGCCGCGGAAGACAAGGTCTCCGACGACCAGGAGTTCATCGAGTCGATCGCGGTGCCGTGGGAGAATGCCTGACACGTCGACATCGTCACTGAACCCGCGCATCGTCCCGGCCCTGGGCGTCCCAGCGCCGATGCCGTACACTCGTGGGAGCGAGCAGCCGCTCGCGTGCTCGTCGAGCCCGGCGGACCCGGGTTCCGAGCCTCGTCAGCGCCCAGGCGTGTATATCTCCGCCAGGACCGCGCATCGGCCCCGCCGCCCGACCAGGGCGCGAACCGCATCGTGGCCCACCACAATCGTCCGTCGGCATCCGCCGCCGGTCACCCACGCACGTCGGCGCCGCCGGCGCAGCAACACCGACCGCCTCGCGGTCAGCAATACGAAGGACAGCAATATGGCTACCGGTACCGTCAAGTGGTTCAACCCGGACAAGGGCTTCGGCTTCATCGCCCCGGACGACGGCTCGGCCGACGTCTTCGCGCACTTCAGCGCGATCAACACCCAGGGCTTCCGCACCCTCGAGGAGAACCAGCGCGTCGAGTTCGACGCCGAGCGTGGCCCCAAGGGCATGCAGGCCGCGAACATCCGCCCGCTCTAAGCTTCAGCGGACTCGCGAGGCCCGTCCTGGCGTCCCTTCGGGGATGGCCGGGGCGGGCCTTCGCCGTTACCGGGAGGCGCTACCTGACCTCCGGCACCATGTCGATCGCCCCGCACGGGCACTCCGCGGCGCAGATGCCGCACCCCTTGCAGTAGTCGTAGTCGATCTCGTACCGCATCCCGGGACCCAGCTTCCGGATCGCGTCGTCCGGGCACATCCCGTAGCAGTTGTCGCATTCGAAGCAGCTTCCGCAGGACATGCAGCGCCGCGCCTCGAACACCGCGTGCTCCGCGTCGAGGCCGGTGAGCACCTCCTCGAAGCCCGTGACCCGGCGCGCCGCCTCCAGCTCCGAGCGGTGCTGCTTCGGTGCATCGGAGTAGTACCAGGCGTTCAACCGATCGGCCGAGGCCTCGCGCGCCACCGGCTCCGCGGGCAGCACCCGCGACGCGAGCCACGCGTCGACCGCCTTCGCCGCCCGCGCCCCGCGGCCGATCGCGTAGGTCGCGGTCCTCGACCCCGGGGACACGTCCCCGGCCGCGAACACCCCGTCCCGCCCGGTCATCAGCGAGACAGGGTCCACGCGCACCACCCCGTCGACGACGGTCACGTCCGGCGCGTCGGACAGCAGCGACAGGTCCGCGTCCTGCCCGACCGCGAGCAGCACCGTGTCCGCGTCGAGCTCCTCATACTCGCCTGTTCCGTGCGGCCGCCCGTCGGCGTCCAGCTCCATCCGCTCGATCGTGACGCGCGGCCCGTCGACCGCGGAGATGGTCGACAGCCACTGCACCCGCACGCCCTCGCCCACGGCGTCCGCCAGCTCGGTGGGATGTGCGGGCATCTGCTCGCGGGTACGCCGATAGACCACCACCGCGTCGGACGCGCCGAGCCGCCGCGCGGTCCGCGCCGCGTCGATCGCCGTGTTGCCGCCGCCGTACACGGCGACCCGACGTCCGAGCAGCGGCGGGTGGCCGCTCGCCACGTCGCGCAGCACGTCGATCGCGTCGACGATGTGGGACGCCGCCCCCGCGGGGATGTCGACGTGGTGGGCCACCCCGGCACCGACGGTCAGGACCACGGCGTCGAACTCCGCCTGCGCGTGGTCGAGCGACGTGACGGCCGTCGAGCACTCGATGCGCACCCCGGTCGCCTCGATGCGGCGGATCTCGGCCGCGAGCACGTCGCGCGGCAGCCGGTAGGCGGGGATGCCGTAGCGCATCATGCCGCCGGGCTCCGCGGCGGCCTCGCGCACGGTGACCGCGTGGCCCAGCTGGCGCAGGTGGTAGGCGGCGGACAGGCCCGCGGGTCCCGACCCCACCACCAGGACGCGGCGGCCGGACTGTGCTGCGGGCGCCGGGAGCGCCCAGCCCCGGGCGAGCGCGGTGTCGCCCAGGAACCGCTCGACCGCGTTGATCCCCACCTCCTCATCCACGTCGCCGCGGTTGCACGCCGTCTGGCAGGGGTGATAGCAGATGCGCCCCATCACCGCGGGCAGCGGATTGGCCGCGACCAGGCGCCGCCACGCCTTCTCGAAGCCCACCTCGCCCTCCTGCGTGGACCCCAGCCAGCCGCGGATGTCCTCGCCGGACGGGCACGCGAGCGAGCACGGGGGAGCGAGGTCGACGTACACGGGCCGCTCCGTCCGCCACGTGCCCGTGTGATAGGCCAGCGAGGTGGCGGGGCCGGTCGAGACGCCCACGGTCGGGGGAGAGTCATGGCCGCTCATGAGGCGCCTCCCAGCAGGTCGTATCGGCGGATGTTCGCCTCGGCGAGCGCGCGCCACCGGTCGAGGGCGTCCTCGCCGCCGGGCGTGAACAGGTGGGCGAACCGGGCCTGCGGCTCGAGATACGCGGAGACGTCGACACGCTCGCGGATGCGCTGCACGTCGGTGAGCTCGCCGGCCCGCGCCTCGATCACCGGGAAGATCCCCGACTGCACCGCCGCGCGTGCGAGCGCGATCGACGCCGAGGACGCGGACCCCCAGCCGAGCGGGCACGGCACCAGCACGTGGAGGTAGCGGGCGCCGCGGATCGACATCGCGGTGCGCACCTTGGCCTCGAGGTCGCGCAGGTCGGCGGGGGTCGCGGAGGCGACGTAGGGGATCTCGTGCGCCATCGCGATCTTCACCATGGACTTGCCCTGGCCGAACGCCTGCCCCGGGTGCCGCCCGACTGCGGGCGTGGTCGCGGTGCGCGCGGTCGCCGGCGTCGCCGAGGACCGCTGGACACCCGTGTTCATGTAGCCCTGGTTGTCGTAGCAGACGTACAGGACGTCGTCGTTGCGCTCGAACATGCCCGACACCGCCGCGAGCCCGATATCGACGGTCCCGCCGTCGCCGCCCTGCGCGAGCACGCGGACGTCGTCGCGACCCTGCGCGTGCAACGACGCCGCGATGCCGGTCGCGACCGCGGCAGCGTTGGCGAACAGCGAGTGGATCCACGGCGGCTTCCACGCGCTCTCCGGGTACAACGTCGAGAACACCTCGAGGCAGCCGGTCGCGTTCGCCACGATCAGTTTGCCGCCCGCGGCCTCGACCGCGGTGTCCATCACCCAGCGCGCGGCGAGCGCCTCCGCGCAGCCCTGGCACGCCCGGTGGCCCTTGGTGAGCGACGAGGGCCGGTCGGCGTGCGACTGCACGGAGCGCTCCTCCTCCGTGAGCAGCCGCCCGCCCACCGCGAGCGTGCCGGTCTGCAGGAACGGGATGTGCACGGTGGTCATCGCGTCACCTCCGACGCGCCCTCGACCGGCACCGGCACGCCGCCCGTCTTGAGGTCGAGGAACTCGAGCGCGCCCAGCTCCCCCGCGAGCGCGCGCCGCACCGCACCTTCCAGTGACGACTCGAGGATGGGCCGCCCGCCCAGCCCCGCGACCACCGAGTGGATCCGCGACCGCGTGCCGGCGAGCGCACGTCCCACCGAGCCGGTGAGCGCGCCGCCCGCGCCGAGCTCGAGCGCGCGGTCCACCACGATCACGTGCCGCGACCCGCCAAGAGCCTCGCGCAACGCCGCCTCGGGGAACGGCCGGAACGAGGTCACCCCCACCAGCCGCACCGGCACGCCCTCCGCGCGCAGCGGCGCGAGCGCCGCCTGCAACGTCCCGAGCACGGACCCCATCGCGACCACGGTGAGGTCGGTGGACGATGCGGGGGGCGCCTGGGCGTCCCGGTCCAGCGTGTCGGGGGAGTAGCGGGCGATCAGCCCTCCCGCTTCGCGCCCGAACGCCGCTCGGAAGCGGTCCGACCACGCCGCGATGACGTCGGCGGCATCGAGGAACCGCAGGTGCTGGAGGTACCGGGTCTCCGTGAAGGACTCGGGGCCGGCCATGGTGCCGATGGTGGTGGGGCGGTCGATGTCGAGCACCTGCTGCGGGTGGTACGGCGGCAGGAACGCGTCGATCTGGTCGGCGGTCGCGAGCTCGACCACGTCGGAGGCGTGGGTGAGCACGAACCCGTCCATGCAGACCATGGCGGGGATCCCCAGCTCCTCGGCGGCGGCGAACGCGATGACGTGGAGGTCGGCGGCCTCCTGGTTGTCGGCGGCGAAGAGCTGGAGCCAGCCGGCGTCGCGCATCGCCATGGCGTCGGAGTGGTCGTTCCAGATGTTGATGGGGGCGCCCACGGCGCGGTTGGCGACGGTCATGACGATCGGCAGCCCCATGCCGGCCGCGTTGTAGACGGCCTCGGCCATGTAGAGCAGCCCCTGGGAGGCGGTCGCCGTGTAGGCGCGGGACCCCGCGGCGCACGCGCCGATCGCGACCGACATCGCGGAGAACTCCGACTCGACGTTGACGTACTCGCAGTCCGCGAGCTCGCCGGTGCGCGCCATCCCCGCCAGCGCCTCGACGATGTGGGTCTGCGGGGAGATGGGGTACGCGCACACCACCCCGGGGCGGCAGCGCGCCACCGTCCGTGCCACGGCCTGCGAGCCCTCGAGCACCTCACGCATGGTCCGCCCCCTCCCGGGCGACCGTGGTACGGATGTGGGTGAACGCATCGTCCGCCGCGTGCGCGTTCGCCTCACCCACCGGCCCCGGGAAGCGGTCCCGGAACACGGCCTTCACCGCCTCTAGCGTGATGTCGTCCGAGGCCGCCGCGTACGCCGCGAGCATCGCGGCGGCGGGCTTGGGGCGCCCCAGCCGCGCGAGCGCGATCCGCAGCGCCGGGACGGTGAGGACCGTCGCGTCGACGTCCTCGGCGCCGGCGGCCGCGCGCACGTCGACCGCGTCGGCCTCGGTGTTGACCACCACCAGCCCGCCCGGCACGAGGCCCGCGAACGGGTGCTCCGAGGCGAGCAGCGTGGGGTCCTGGACCAGCACCACGTCGGGGGCGAGCACGGGCTCACGGGTGCGCAGCGGCACGTCCGCGAAGCGGCAGTACGCCACCACGGGCGCACCCGTGCGCTCGGACCCGAATGACGGGATGGCCTGCGCCTCGTGGCCGGCGAGGAACCCCGCGCGGGCGAGCATCTCCGCGGCCGTGACGACCCCTTGGCCGCCACGCCCATGGATCCTCACCTGCCTCATGGGACAGCCTCCACCCGGCGTCGCGCGCGGCCCGACACCGAAGGCGGGCCACCCCTTCACGGTATGCCGGTGGGGGTGTCGCGGGCGGGACCGAGGTCCCGGCCCGCGCACGTCTCAGACGCCCGCGGTCTCCCGGTCCGGCTCCGGTTCCGCGGGTGGGCCGGCCTGCTGCGCCTCCGCGCGGCGCGCAGCCTCGGGGATGAAGCGGAACACGGCCCACGCGGTCAGCGCGATCACGCCGAACCCGCCGACGATCAGCAGCCATGTGAGGAGCGGGGTCTGCGACTCCTGCCAGTCGTCCCCGGTGGGCACCGCGATGATGACGAACGCGGCGGCCGCCACGAAGTAGGCCGCACCCCAGACGCGGCGGTTCCAGTCGTGGATCGCCTTGCCGTCCAGGTAGGTGAACGGCAGCAGGCCCACCACGAGCGCCGCCAGGGTCTCGAGCACGACTCCGGCGAGGGTCTCCTCGAGGAGGATCACCGCGGTGCCGGGCTCGCCGGTGAAGAAGGCCTCGAGCACGCTGAGGAGGAGCCACGAGACCAGGCCCAGCGTGAACGCCGAGGCCACGCCAACCAGCGCCAGCCTGCCCTCGTTGCGTGAGGAGAGGGAGCGGCCGTACTGCACGGTGACGACGGCGCCGAAGAGCAGCGCCGGCTCGATGTGGAGCACCTCGGAGATCACCACGGACACCGCGACCACGACCAGCGCGCCCGGCATGGGCATGATCCGCCCGGGGGTGCGCAGCCTGCGGCGGGCGGCGATGAGGCGTCCGGCGTTGAGGCCCAGGTTGAGCGCCGTGAGCGACAGGAACAGGCTGACGAAGGTGATCGCGGCCTCGGCGCCCAGGTGCCACCCGGTCTGGCCGAAGCCGAGGATGAGCGTCGCGACCGCCACGGTGATCCCGCTGAGGAGCCACGGCTTGCGGAGCGCACGCGGCAGGAGATGCCAGCGGGTGCGGCGCCTCCGGCGTGCCGTCCAGCCGAACGCACGCCCGTAGTTCTCGGTGAGGGTGGACTGCAGGAGCTCCGCGGGGATCGCGGCGAGCAGCAGGAACGCCGAGGCGAGGGTCGCCGTGGCCGCGACCTTGAGCGGCGTGAAGTGCAGGTCCGCGAGGGTCGGCACGGTGGGCGAGAGCCACTGGTACCCCGCCTCGAGGGTGACGCCGGCGGAGGCCGTCGACGGGGCGTAGCCGTCGACGGTGAGGGTCGCGACCACCTCGTGGTCGCCGGGCTCGGTGGCGTCCGGGATGGTGACGGTCATCGCGAGGCTGCCATCGTCGGCGACCGTGCCCGCGCCCATCTCCCGCGGGGTCGAGTGGAGCTCGACGTCGATCCGGGCGCCGGGCGGCAGTCCGTCCGCGGCGATGCGGATCCGGTCGCCGGGCCTGAGGGTGCGGCCGTCCAGCCCGAGCCCGTCCTCGCCGGCGAGGTCGAAGTGCCACACGAGCGTGGCGTCCGCGGGCGTCGAGACTGCCACGGGCGCCGCCGCGACCGGAGCGTCGGGCGTGGGCTTGCGCTTCCTGTGCTTCTCAGGGGCGTCGACCGCCGCCGCGGGCGTCCACCACGTGGTCGGTGCCCACGCGTCGGTTTCCGGCGCATCGGGATCCGGCTGGGGCGGCGTCGGTTCCGGTGCGGGCGGTCGGGGCGACGGGGCAGGGTAGCCGTGCCGGGCATCGTCCCGGCCCGTGTCCGCGCTCGCCGCGCCGGCGCCCACGGCCACGGCCCCGACCGCGCACAGCGCGGCGACGACGAGCGCGGCGGCGCGCCGCATCACGGTGCGTCGAGACCGCGCCCCCGCAGGACCGTTCATGGCTCCCCTCGACCGGCGACCCGCATGACGATGCGAGGGCAGCGCCGGCCCCCGAGGGGCAGGCTAAGCCCTTTCGCGTGTCCGATATGTGGGAAATGCGCAGATTTAACGCGCGCGAAACACGGCGGCGAGGCCTCTAGTGTCGTGGCATGGACCTCGCACGTCATGCCGATGCACCGCTGATCGTGGTGATGGGGCCGTCCGCCACCGGGAAATCCACGGTCGGCGCGGCCCTCGCCGCCGCGTTTGGCGTGCCTTTCATCGACGGCGACGACCTCCACCCCGCGGCGAATGTCGCCAAGATGGCGGCCGGCATCCCGCTCGAGGACGAGGACCGCTGGCCGTGGCTCGATCGCGTGGGCCGCACGTTGGACGATGCCGCGGCCGGAGGAGGAGTCGTGGTCGCCTGCAGTGCCCTCAAGAGGGCCTACAGGGACCGCATCCGCGCGGTCGCTCCCGGTGCTCGTTGCGTCGAGCTCGCCATCAGCGAGGATGAGGCGGTGCGGCGCTCGTCCGCACGCGCGGCGCACTTCATGCCGCCCGCGCTCGTCGCGTCGCAGTTCGCGACCCTCGAGCCGCTCGGCTCCGACGAGCCGGGGGTTCGGGTGGACGCCACGCAGCCCGTGGCGCGGATCATCGAGAGCGCGCTAGCGTCGCTCGTGTGACCTCCTACGAGTTCGACGCGACCCTCTACGCGTGGGACGCCCGCACGGATACCTGGATCTTCGTCGACCTGCCGTTCGACATCGCCGACGAGATCGAGGACGCCCAGACCGGTCCGCGCCGCGGCTTCGGCGCCGTCAAGGTGGAGGTCGCCATCGGCGCGACCACGTGGCGCACCAGCATCTTCCCGTCCAAGGAGCGGCGCACGTTCGTGCTGCCCGTCAAGCGCGCCGTCCTCAAGGCCGAGTCGCTCGAGGCGGGCGCGACCGCGTCGCTTACGCTCACGCCGCTGTGATGGCGGCGACCCCCGCACCGCAGGCACCCGCGAGCCCGTTCGTGGCGTCCTGGGTCGCCATCGTGGTCGACGTGCCCCTCTACACGGTGCTCGGCACGGCCTTCGCGTACGCGGGCGCGCAGGTGTGGGAGGCGCTCTCAGGGGCCGACGCGGCGACCCGCGCGACCGTCGACTCGACGGAGGCCGCGGTGCTCGCGACCACCGCCCTCATCGTGACGGTCGGCATCGCCGTGGTCGCCCACACCGTAGGGAGGTGGGTGCATACGCGCACCGACGCGCTCCCGACCCGCCGCGCGTCCTCGCGATTCGCGCTCATGGGTGCGCTCCTCGGGCTGATCCCCGCGACGGTCGTGGCCGTCGCGAGCGGGGAGCCGGCCGCGATCGCCTTCGTCGCCATCGCGATCGTGGCGCCCTGCGCCCTCGTGGCGGGCCTCACCCGCGCGCTGCTGCCTCACGTGTGGCCGTCCCAGGCCCGGGTGGTCGGCTTCGCCGTCGCCGCGGTCGTCTGCGTCCTCCTCGCCGCAGCGGTGCTGGCGGGCCTCGCGTTCGGCGAGCCGTCGCTGACGTTCGCCGATTGACGGCTCCCCGCTGTCACACTGGAGGCGTGGGCGCCACCGACGCCGCCCGATCGGAGGGATCTGATGTCCAGCACCGATGCTCCCGTCGCCGCTCCCTCGCGTCCCCTGGTGGGCGCGACGGCATCGTGGCTCGCCACCGCGATCGGGATCCCGCTCTACGGCCTCATCGCGCTCGGGTGCGCGCTCGCCGCGGCGCCGCTGGCGAACGCGCTCGCGCCCGACACCGCCGGCATGGAGGGTCTCGCGATGTTCGTGGCGGTCGCGATCGTCAACGTCCTCATCGCGGTGATCGGCGTGCCGGTGATCGCGCACACGCTCGGCCGGTGGGTGTTCGCGCGTACCTCGCACGCGTCCACCCGGGCGGCCTCGCGCGGATTCGCGGTGATGGGTGCGCTGCTTGCCGTGCCGCTCGTGGTGTTCATCGCGCTGGGCCAGTCGCTGCACGCGGTCGGCGGGCTCTACGCGGCGCTCGCGATCGGGGTGCCGTGCGGCGTGACCGCGGGCCTCACCCGCGCGATCCTGCCCTGGGTGGCGGCCACCCCGGCGCGGCGCGGCTGGGTGGGAGCGATCGGCGCCGCGGGCCTGTTCGCGGTGGTGTGGTGGGCGATCGTCGTCCTCTTCGGCCCCGGCTTCTGAGCCCCCGCGCTCAGGGCCGCAGCAGCTCCGCCACCACCGCGGGCACCGCGCCCGCGACGTCCAACGCCGCGACGGGCCCGCCGCCGGACGCGTGCTCGGCGGCCCGCGCATGCACCCAGGACGCGCTCGCGCCCGCGACGTCCGCCACCAGCCCCGCCGCCAGCAGCGCCCCAGCGATCCCGGCCAGCACGTCGCCCGCGCCCGCGGTGGCGAGCCACGCGGGGGCCTCGGGCAGCTCGATCGCGGCGCCGCCGGGGGAGACGATCAGCGTCACCGCCCCCTTGAGCAGCACGGTCGCGCGCGCGGTCTCCGCGAGCAGGCGTGCGTGGCCCACGCGGTCGCGCTCGACGTCCGCGGCGGTGACGTCGTGCCGCAGCGCGCCCAGCGTGCGCACCAGCTCACCCGCATGCGGGGTGAGCAGCACGCGCTCCGCGCCGACCGCCCGCACGCCGGCGGCGCGCGCCCGTGCGACGGTCTCGAGCGCACCCGCGTCGACCACCATCGGCGCGGACTCCGCGATCACCGCGCCGATCGCGGCGTCCTGCTCCGGGTAGTCGGACACTCCGGGCCCGAGCACCCATGCCTGCGCGCGGGGGACCCGCTCGGCCACGTCGACGGGGTGGTGGACCACCGCCTCGGGACGATGCGCGAGCACCAGGTCCTGCGCACGCGCCGGCCCCACATAGCGCACCATCCCTGCGCCGGTCCGGACCGCGCTGGAGACCACGAGCGCCGCGGCGCCCGGGTACGCCTCCGAGCCCGCGATCACCCCCACCACGCCGCGCGAGTACTTGTCGTCCGCGGCGCCGGGCACGGGAAAGGCCGCCGCGACGTCCGCGCGCTCCCAGCGGCGCATCGGGGTCAACGCGCGAGGGAGAGCGCGTAGAGGTCGGAGTGCATCCACTGACCGTCGCGCTCGACGTCGTTCTCGATGCGCCTCACCAGCGACAGGCCCAGGTGCGCCATCACCTTGGCGGACGCCTTGTGCTCGGGGCGGCAGCGCGCGTGCACCTGCTCGAGCTCGTCCTGCTCGATCAGCGCCTCGATGACGGCGCGGACCGCCTCGGTCGCGATGCCGCGTCCCCACAGGTCGCGTCGCACCACCCAGCCGAGCTCGCGGATGCTCGGGCTCGCGTCCAGCGGGCCGCGGTTCTCGCCGTAGACGCCCACCCCGCCCACCACCGTGCCGGCGGGGATCCTGCCAGCCGCGCCCACCGCATCGTCCCTCAACGTGATCGCCCAATGCGCCGGGATACCGGCGGCTTCGGCGTCCTCGAGCCACTCCCGGGTGTCCTCCTCGGAGTTGGGGCCCCACTCCGTGAAGCGGCAGACAGCGGGGTCCGAGGCGTAGACGTGGACGTCCGCGGCATCCTCGGTGGTGAACGGCCGTAGCAGGAGTCTCGCGGTCTCGAGCGTCATATCCCGACGATACGCCCACGTCCAGGGCGTGGGAGGATACCGCCATGGCAATGCGTGACATCCGAGTCGTGGGCGACCCCGTCCTCCGCACCCCCTGCGAGCCGATCACCGTGATCGACGACCGCGTGAGGCAGCTGGTCGAGGACCTGGTCGAGACCGTCGATCACGACGGCCGCGCGGGGCTCGCCGCCAACCAGATCGGCGTGTCGCTGCGGGCGTTCTCCTGGAACATCGACGGCGAGATCGGGTACATCCTCAACCCTGAGATCGTCGAGGTGAGCGACGAGCTCCAGGAGCTCGGCGAGGAGGGCTGCCTCTCGGTCCCCGGTCTCTGGTACGAGTGCGAGCGCCCCGCGTACGCGCGCGCCGTGGGCACCGACCTCGACGGCAACGAGGTGGTCATCGAGGGCGAGGAGATCTGGGCCCGCCTCATCAAGCATGAGGTGGACCACCTGGACGGTCACCTCTACCTGGACCGCCTGCGCAAGGACGTGCGCAAGCGCGCGATGCGCGAGCTGCGCGAGTCCCTCGAGAAGGCCTGACTCAGCCCTCGAGGTCGATCCCGACATCCGCGACGATCACCCGTCCGGCCGCGGCGGACGCCGGCGCCTCCACGAGGCACCGCTTGGGCGCCGTGAACGTGACGGTCACGTCCGCGACCACGTGCCGTGGTGGCGCGTCGGGGGAGTCGCGCGCGGGCAGCGCGGCGGAGTCCGCCGCGAGGCCCGACGGCACGTCGACCGCGACGATGAGCCGGCCCGCGTCCACGGCGCGCCCGAGGATCCCGTAGGCCGCGTCCGGCAGTCCGAGCCGGCCGCCGATCCCCGAGAATCCGTCGATCACCAGCTGCGCGTCGAGCACCCGCTCGCGCCCCACCGGGAAGTCGACGCCCGACAGTGCGCCCGGACCGGCGGCCTCGGCGAGCACGCGCGCCCCGCGCGCGTGGACCCGGTCGCCCACCGCGACCGCCACCACGCGCGCGCCGTGACGGGCGAGCATCGCCCCCGCGAGCAGCGCGTCCCCGCCGTTGTTGCCCGGCCCCGCCACCACGCACACCTCGAGCCCCGCGAGCGGCAGCCCGCGCTCCGCGGCAAGCCGGGCCGCGGCATCGGCCACCGCGACCGCCGCCCGGTCCATGAGGACGTCCTCGGGGACGGTGCGCATGGTGTGCGCCTCCGCCGCCCGCAGCTCCGCGACGGTGACGATGTTCTCGCTGGTGCCCATGCCCTCCACCCTCGCACGGCCCTCCGACACTCACGGCGCGGCGCTGGCGCATCCGGCTCGGGTGAGGCAGAATCGTGACCGCACACCCGGTGCAACCGGCAGTTTCTTTTCGAGGTCGTAGGGGAAGACGCACCTCAGAGGAAGGAAAAGGTCATGGCTGCAATCACCCGTGGTGTCCTTTTCGTGCACTCCGCCACCCGCGCGATGACTCCGCACATCGAGTGGGCCGCGCAGGGAGTGCTGGGCTCGCGCGCCCAGTTCGACTGGACCGACCAGCCCGCCGGCTCCGGGCTGCTGCGCGCCGAGGTGGCCTGGCAGGGGCAGCAGGGCACGGGCGCGCAGCTCGCGTCCGCGCTGCGCGGCTGGGAGCATGTGCGCTACGAGGTCACCGAGGAGCCGTCCTTCGGCGCCGACGGTGGCCGTTGGTCCCACACCCCGTCGCTCGGCATCTTCCACGCCGTCATCGACGTGCACGGCAACACCGTGGTGCCCGAGGACCGCATCCGCGCGGCGCTCGACAACGGCGCGACCATGGGCGACTTCGCGCGCGCCATGGACCTCGCGCTCGGGACCGCATGGGACCAGGAGCTCGAGCCGTTCCGCTACGCCGGCCACGGCGCCCCGGTGCGCTGGCTGCACCGGGTCGGTTGAGACCCGGAGTGTCGGCGCTCGTGTGGGGAGCCACCAGGAGCGTTAGGGTGAAGGCGTGACAGAGCACCGCCGCCCCGGGCGGCCGCAGATCGCGGATCCCGACCAGATCGCGCGCATCGCCGCGACGCTGTTCGCCGAGCGCGGCTACGCGGCGGTCTCCATGGATGACATCGCCGAGCGCTCGGGCGTGTCGCGCCGCACCCTGTTCCGCCACTTCACCAACAAGGCCGACCTGGTGTGGCGCGACTTCTTCGCCACGTACCGACGCCTCGCCGAGGTGCTCGAGGAGCCCTCCACCGCGCCCGGCATGCCGGGGCTGCGCGCCGCGATGCGCCAGACGCTCGGGGTGCCCTCCGAGGAGGAGGAGATCTCCCGGGTGCGGCTCACCATCATCGGCGCGTCCGCGGAGGTGTTCGCCGCCGGGGTGCGCGGGCTCGCCGACATGACCGAGGAGCTCACCCGCCATCTCGCCAAGGGCGGCGCCTACGCGGAGGACAGCCTCGAGGCGCGCACCGCCGGCCAAGCCGTCACCGGCGCGATCCTCGCCTCGGCGGTGTGGTGGGCCGGCCACTCCGAGGACCCGATCGAGGACGCCATCGACGCGGCGCTCGAGCAGCTCGAGGCCGGCCTGCGCTGACACGAGCCTTCGCGACGGCTCGCGCCGGGACGATGCCTCAGTCCAGCAGCCCTGGACGTGCCACCACCGCCTGGTAGGAGACCGTGTGCCCCAGGTCGGGCTGCTCCGTCGCCACGTCGACCAGAAGGTCGGCCTCCAGCGCGGCGTCGAGGTCGATCGCGAGGCGGGCGACCTCGCGACCGTCGTCGGTCATGACCGACACCCCCGTCTCGCTGCAGCCCCAGGAGACGGCCCAGAAGCGCTCGTCCGCGTCGAGCGGCCGGGCGGATCCGGTACAGCGCGACTCGCGTCCGTCGGGGTCCTCGACCACGGTCTCGACGGTGGCGGTGCCGCCCGCGACCGAGAACACGATGAACCGAGCGGGGCCGGCGCCGCCGGAGCCGTTGTCGAACACGGAGAAGCGATCGCCCCCCAGCCAACGGAAGTCGTGCTGGCCGCTCAGCACCGGCCGCCCGTCCAACAGGCCCTCCGGGTCCTCGACCTCCAGCGCGGCCTCGGTCGCGTCGATGCCGAGGGTCCACAGGATCTCGCCCGAGCCGACGTCGATCGCCATCACGGTGCTCGGGTGGCGCATCGACACGTAGGCGACCTCGCCTGCGTCGTCGGGCTGAACGGAGTTGCAGTGGAAGGGATCGGCGGGCTCGTAGATCGGCGTGGTCGCCGCGGCATCGAGCGTGCTGTCGGCGACGTGCTCGAGCGCCGACCACTCCCACACCGCCTTGCCGTCGCGCACGTGCACCACCTCGCAGTCGAGCACGCGATCGAGAGGCTCGTCCTCGGTCGGGAAGTCGCATGGATGGACGTCGCCGTCGCACGGTGTGGGGACGTAGCGCAGCGCCCAGAAGCCCTCACCGTCCGGGTCGGGCGCGATCGCGTGGTGGTCGAGGTCGAGCGCCTCGGCGTCCTCGTCGATCGCGGCGCCGTCCGCGCCGAGCCGGGTGGGGCGTGCGCAGAACGCGTACCCGCCGTTGTCGGACACGCAGGCGCGGCTGAGCCCCACCAGCGCGTCGTCCGTCGCGCCGAGCGCCGCAAGGCTCGCGCCGGTCACATCGACCGCGGTCAGGGGCGCGAGGTCTCCGCGCAGCTCGATCACCGCCTGCGTCCCCTTCGTCAACAGGGGAGCGGCGACGTAGATCGACGCGTCGAGGGCCTCGGCCTCCTCCGCCAAGCCCTCGTCGACCACGGTGAGCGTGAGCGCGTACCCGGCCAGGGCATCGTCCTCGGGGACGGCGGGCGCGTGCGTCGGCGAGGGCCCCGCGTCGCCGACCGTGCACGCGGCCAGCGTGAGGGCGCACGCCAGCATCAGCCCTGCGTGGATGGGGCGCGTCACGCCCCGAACGTAACCCCGATCAGGCGCCGAAGACCAGGGCGACGTTGTGGCCGCCGAAGCCGAACGAGTTGTTGATCGCGGCGATCTGGCCCGCGGGCAGCGCGCGCGGCGTGTCGCGGACCAGGTCCACCTGGAGCTCCGGGTCGGGCTCGGTGACGTTGATGGTCGGGGGAGCCTGACGCGTCTCGAGCGCCTTCACGGTGAAGACGGACTCGAGCGCGCCCGCGCCTCCCAACAGGTGGCCGGTCATCGACTTGGTGGCAGACAGCAGCACCTGGTCCGCGTGCGAGCCGAGCAGCGCTCGGATGCCGCGCGCCTCGATCATGTCGCCCACGGGGGTGGAGGTCGCGTGCGCGTTGACGTGCGCGACGTCGGCCGTGGTGAGGCCCGCGCGCTCGAGCGAGAGCTCCATGGCCTTGGTCTGGCCCGCGCCGTTGGGCTCGGGCGCGGCGATGTGGTGCGCGTCGGCGGTCATGCCGACGCCGAGGACGTGCGCGTAGACGCGCGCACCGCGGGCCTTCGCGTGCTCCTCGGACTCGAGGATGAGGACGCCGGCGCCCTCGCCCATGACGAAGCCGTCGCGGCTCACGTCGTACGGGCGGGAGGCTCCCTGGGGGTCGTCGTTGCGCTTGGACAGCGCCTGCATCGCCGCGAACGCGGACAGCGGCAGCGGGTGGATCGCGGCCTCGGTGCCGCCGCAGATCACCACGTCGGCGCGGCCCGACTGGATCATCTCGAAGCCCATGCCGATCGCCTCGGCGCCCGACGCGCACGCGGACACGGGCGAGTGCGAGCCTGCGCGGGCCTTGAACTCGAGCGACACGTACGCCGTGGGGGAGTTGGGCATCAGCATGGGCACGGTGAGGGGCAGGACGCGCGCGGCGCCGCGGTCCCTCACCGTGTCCCATGCCGTCAGCATCGTCCACACGCCACCGATGCCCGAGGAGACGATGCTCCCCAGACGGTCGGGGTCCACCCCGTCCTCACCGAAGCCCGCGTCCGCCCAGGCCTCGCGCGCGGCCACGATCGCCATCTGGGCGGACGGGTCCATGCGCTTGGTCTCGGGACGCGAGAGCACCTCGGACGGCTGCACCACCAGCTGACCCGCGAAGGTCACGGGGACGCCGTACTTCTCCGCCCAGTCGTTCTCCAGCGTGCGCACGCCGGAGCGGCCGGCGAGCGCGGCCTCCCAGGTGCTCGCGACATCCCCGCCGAGCGGCGAGGTGGTGCCGAGTCCGGTGACGACGACGTTCATGGGCGGTCCTCCGAGGGGGTGAGGGGGAAGGGGACGATGGTGCGTGCGGTCTTAGGCCGCGGCGATGAAGTCGACGGCGTCGCCGACGGTGACGAGGTCCTTGACCTTCTCGTCGGGGATGCGGACGTCGAACTTCTCCTCCGCGAGGGTCACGATGGTCATCATCGACAGCGAGTCGATGTCGAGGTCATCGGTGAACGACTTCTCGAGGGTCACCTCGGCGGTGTCGATGTCGGTCTCCTCCGAGACGATCTCGGCCAGACCGGCGAGGACCTCGTCCTTGGACAGTGCCATTGCTGCTCCTTTGTTGGGGATGGGTGGCGCCTGCGGCGCCGTGTTCGTTGCGAACGCTTGTGAACTCTACGCGGGGCCCTGCGTCAGGGCAGGACCACCACCTGGGCGGCGTAGACCAGGCCGGCGCCGAACCCGATCTGCAGCGCGATGTCGCCGCTCTTCGCGTCGCCGTCGCGCAGCACGCGCTCCGTCGCGAGCGGGATCGACGCGGCGGAGGTGTTGCCGGAGTCGACGATGTCCTTCGCGACCACCACGTGCGACGGCAGGCCGATCTGCTTGACCATCTGGTCGATGATGCGCAGGTTCGCCTGGTGCGGGATGAACACGTCGATGTCGTCGGGCGTGAGGCCCGCGGCCTCGATGGCCTGGAGCGCGACCGGCGCCATCTTGAAGGACGCCCACTTGAAGACGCTCGGGCCCTCCTGGCGCAGCGTCGGGAATGGCAGGTCGCGGTCCTCGCGGATCTCGAGCCACGTGTGGTTCTGCTTGATGAGCTCCGACGCGGAGCCGTCGGAGCCCCAGATGGTCGGGCCGATCGCGGCGGTGTCGGACGGGCCGATGACCACGGCGCCGGCGGCGTCGCCGAGGAGGTACGAGATGGAGCGGTCCGCCGGGTCGACGAAGTCGCTGAGCTTCTCCGCGCCGACGACGAGGACGTTGCGGGCCGCGCCGGACCGGACCAGGGCGTCGGCCTGGCCGATGCCGTAGCAGTAGCCGGCGCACGCCGCGGAGATGTCGAACGCCGCCGCCGGGGTGGCGCCGATGCGATCGGCGAGCACCGGCGCGCCGCCCGGCGTGATGCGCGGGTACGAGATGGTCGAGAGGATGACCGCGTCGAGCTCGGACGCGTCGATGCCGGCCTGCGCGAGAGCATCGTGCGCGGCGCGCTCCGATAGGTCGATCACGGACGTGTCCTCGTGCGCCCGGACGCGGGTGGCGATGCCGGTCATCTTGCGGATCCACTCGTCCGACGAGTTGATCGGCTCGACGAGGTCGTCGTTGGGGACGGCGTTCTCGCCGCGCGCGACGCCGAGGCCGAGGATGCGGGTGAACTCGGGGCCGCGGCGGACGTTGAGGGTGGTCATGCGGCGGTCTCCAGAAGCTCGCGGGCGGCGGTGAGGTCGTCGGGGGTCTTGAGGGCGACGGCCGGGACGCCCTTCATGGCGCGCTTGGCCAGCCCGGTGAGGACGCCGCCGGGGGAGACCTCGATGATGCCGGTGACGCCGAGCTCCAGCATGCTCTCCATGCAGAGGTCCCAACGGACGGGGTTGGCGACCTGGCGGACGATGCGCGCGAGGGCGTCCGCGCCGTCCGTCACCTGGGCGCCGTCGGCGTTGGACAGCAGGATCCCGCCGGGCTCGCGGGGCGTGAGGGACGATGCCGCGGCGTCCAGGTCCGCGACGGCCGGGACCATGTATGTGGTGTGGAACGCGCCGGCGACCTGCAGCTCGATCACGCGGGCGCGGGCCGGGGGAGCGGCGACGAGCGCCTCGATCGCGGACTTCGCGCCCGCGGCCACCACCTGGCCGCCTCCGTTGACGTTCGCGGGGGTGAGGCCGTGGGACTCGAGCGCGGCGGCCACCTCGGCGGCGTCGCCGCCGAGCACCGCGGCCATCGAGGTCGCCTCGGAGGCGGCGGCGGCGCGGGCCATCGCAGTGCCGCGCACCGCGACCAGGCGCATCGCGTCGGCGTCGGTCAGGACGCCCGCGAGCGCCGCCGCGCCGAGCTCGCCCACGGAGTGCCCCGCGGCGAGGGCGGGGGCGGCGCCACCCAGCAGCGCCCGACCCGTCGCGATCGCTGTCGCGACCAGCAGCGGCTGGGCGATCGCGGTGTCACGGATGGTGTCCGCGTCGGAGGTGGTGCCGTGCGCGACCACGTCGACGCCGGCGGCCTCGGAGAGGGCGGCGAGGGAGGCGGCGACCTCGGGGAGCTCGAGCCACGGGGCGAGCATCCCGGGCGCCTGCGCACCCTGGCCGGGACAGAGAAGGGCAATCACGGGTTATAGCCTGCCTCACATCGAAGGGCCCTCCGCGGCATCAGGGTACCGATTCGGGCGCGAGTTGTTGTCGAAAACCTACAAAGTGGTGGGAGATGCGTCCCGGAGGCGCCCCAGCGCGAACGCGATCTGGAGCACGTGCGCGTCGCGCGTGGACAGCACGTCCCAGCCGGTGAGCTCCGCGACCTTGCGAAGCCGGTAGCGCACCGTGTTGGCGTGAACGAACATGGTGCGGCTCGCCAGCTCGAGCGACCGCCCGCAGTCGAGGAACGTCGCCACCGTCTCCTTGAGCGAGCCTCCCGCGGCGGAGATCGGGTCGTAGGCGACGGCGATGAGCCGCTCCGCCGCCGCAGAGTCGCCGACGAGCACGCGCTCCGGGAGCAGGTCGTCCGCGTTGACGGGGCGCGGCGCGAGCGACCACGCTGGCGCGGCGGTCGCGCCGTGCATCGCGGCGCGGGTGGCGCGCGCGACCTCGATCAGCGTGACGGCGGGCGGGCCCACCACCACGGGTCCCGGGCCGAAGCACGGCAGCAGCGACCGGGACAGGTCGCCCAGATCGGCGTCCGCCCGGGCGATCACCACGAGGTCCTCGCCGTGGATGCCCACCAGCGCGCCGTGCGAGGCGCGACGGATGGTGCGACGCAGCTCCGCGGACTGCACCTCGCCCAGCGGGCCGTCGGTGCGACCCACCATGACGAGGGTGGGTCCCGGCTTCCAGCCCATGGCCGCGGCGCGCGAGGGGAGGTCGTCGTCCACCTCGCCGCGGACCAGGGCGTCGACCACCAGCGCCTCGAGCCGGGCGTCCCACGCGCCGCGCGACTCCGCGGCTCGGGCATAGACCTCCGCGGCGGAGAACGCGATCTCCCGTGAGTAGCGCAGGATCGACTCGCGCAGCACGGCCTCGGAGCCCGGCGCCGCGAAGTCGTCGGAGTGGTCCTCGACGATCGCGACGAACGTCCTCACGATGGTGAGCGTGTGCTGCAGCGAGATCGACCGCGTGAGCTCCGGGGGTGCGGAGGCGAACATCTCGAGCGCGCCGCGGTGCCCGGCGTTCGCGTCCGCGAAGTAGGCGACGAAGGACGCGATGCCCGCCTGCGCCACCGAGCCGACGTATGAGCGCTCCTGCGCCGACAGCTCCCGGAACCACGGGTAGTCGGAGTCCAGCTTCTTGAGCGCGATGGTCGCGAGGCGACCGGTGCCGGCACGGAGTCGGCGCAGGGTCTCGGCACGCGCGTCGGGGCTGGGCATGCGGGCCAGCGTACCGGCGGTTTGTGGAAGCCGCACAACAACGCGCGCCGTGCGAAGGCGACGGCGTGCGCGACGGTGCGTCCCGCATCGTCTCTCCGCTGTGACTCCCCACAACCCGCGTCCCCGCTGGTGCCGCGCTGGCCGCTCTCCACACGCCAGTGGCGATGTGAACGTTCGCGCGACGCAAATCGGGTCGCGAATCGCGACGAAATGGCGTGGAACTGCATTTCCCGTGTGGGGCGCGGTCGGCGGCAGCGCTCTGTCGCGTTTGGGGGGTTTGCCGAGTGTCGTCACGATTGTCGCGTGCCGCGCACGTAGCGTCGCGAGCAGGCACGACGCTTGGAGGAGACATGACGCCACGCCCGCGACCCCTGCTGGGGATGCTGCTGGGACTGCTCCTGGGTCTCGCGGTGGTCGGGCTGCTGTGGCAGCTCGGCGTGATACCTCCCGAGCGGACCGTGCTGTTCGGCATCACGGCGCTGACGGTGGCGCTGGTCGCGGGGCTGCTCACGCGCGAGCCCGCCCGTGCGCGCGGCCGGTACACGGCGGCGCTGGTGCTCGCCAGCATGCTCGGCGGTGTCGCGCTGGTGGGCATCCCCGAGCTGGTGGCGCGCGGGTCGATCTCCGACGGCTGCACGCTGGAGGCGACGGTCGGCGACACGACGGCCACCCCCACCGGGACCACGGCGTTCGCGCCGCTCGACGTGCCCGCGGACGGCGTGGTGACGTGGACCGCTGCCTCCGACAGCCCGATCGCGGTCACCGACCGCGTCGCGGGCGTGATCATCGGCGGCTTCGAGATCCCCGTCCGCACGCTCACCGGCGAGGCCGCGCCCGAGACGCAGGAGATCTCCGGCGAGGTCGCGGTCGCGGACGCGATCACATGGATCCAGGACCGCGCGTGGCTCGAGCCGTCCGGCGTCTATCACGCGTACGGCTCCGTGGCCGGGGGCGCCGCCGCCTGCGCCCTCGACGGCTACGTGAGCGTCGCGCCCGCGGGCGTGTTCGCGACGAACACCCTGGTGATCCTGTGGATCGCGGTGGGCGTGCTGCTGCTCCTCATCGCGTGGGGCGCGCTCGCGGTGCGTCGCAGCTTCGCGGGCGCCACGCGGGACGATGCGGCGGTCACCGGAGCACCCGCCACCGGCTTCGCGACGGGCGGGCCGGGTGAGGAGGCCGACGCGGCACCCGCCGACCACATCGATCCGGTGCCCGCGTGGACGCCGGGCCGCCGGTCCGCTGCGTCGGACGACACTGAGATCATCGCGGCTCCCGCGGAGGACCGGGTGCACCGCGCGTCGGCCTTCGCACCCCGCGGAGCCGGGGCCGACGGGGGCGATGGCGGCGATGCCGCGGCCCCGGCCACCGAGGTGATGTTCCGCGAGCCGCCGGTGGTCGAGGACGAGCCCATCGTCGAGGACGAGCCGCTGCCCGAGGACGCGCCGCTCGACGAGGACCCGGCCGCCGACGACGGCGAGCCGGAGGACGATGCCAAGGAGCGCATCGTCCCCTCTGAGAACGACGCAGGGCCGGAGGCCCCGTCCGAGGACGAGGGCTCCGGCCCCAGGCCGTGAACCGCTAGGTCAGGCGTCGCCGCCCGAGTTGCCTGACGTGCCCTTGCGGGGGTCGAGCAGCTCGTAGCGCTGGACCGCCTGCGCGTACGTGCCGGCGGGCACCTCGCCGCGCTTCTCGAGCATCTGCAGCACACGCACCGCGGTGGACGCGCCGTCGATGTTGAAGAAGCGGCGGGCGGCGGCGCGGGTGTCGGAGAAGCCGAAGCCGTCCGCACCCAGCGTCGCGTAGTCGCCGGGGACCCACGCGCGGATCTGGTCGGGGACCAGGTGGTCGTAGTCCGAGGTCGCGACGAACGGACCGGCCGCGCCCTGGAGCTTCTGCGTGACGTAGGGCACGCGGACGCCCTGCTCGGGGTGGAGGAACGCCTGACGCTCGGCCTCGAGGCCGTCGCGGCGGAGCTCGTTCCACGAGGTCACGGACCAGATCGCGGCGCGCACGCCGTAGTCCTGGAGCAGCAGGTGCTGCGCCTCGTAGGCCCACGGCACGCCCACACCGGAGGCGAGGATCTGCGCCTCGGGACCGTGGCCCTCGGGTGCGTCGGACACCTTGTGGATGCCCTTGAGGATGCCCTCGACGTCGACGTTCTCCGGCTCGACCGGCTGGAGGATCGGCTCGTTGTAGACCGTGAGGTAGTACATGACGTTGCGGTCGCGGCCCGTGTCGGGGCCGTACCAGCGCTCGATACCGTCCTTGACGATGTGGCGGAGCTCGTAGCCGTACGCCGCGTCGTACTGGACGATCGCGGTGTTGGTGCCGGCGATGAGCGGCGAGTGGCCGTCGCCGTGCTGCAGGCCCTCGCCCGCGAGCGTGGTGCGACCCGCCGTGGCGCCGACGATGAATCCGCGCGTGAGCTGGTCGCCCGCGGCCCAGAACTGGTCGCCCGTGCGCTGGAAGCCGAACATCGAGTAGAAGATGTAGAACGGGATCAGCGGCTCGCCGTGCGTGGCGTAGGACGTGCCCACGGCCTGGAACGCGGCGGCGGAGCCAGCCTCGTTGATGCCCGTGTGCATGATCTGGCCGGACTCGGACTCCTTGTAGGAGAGCATGAGTTCGCGGTCCACCGGCAGGTAGTTCTGGCCCTGCGTGTTGAAGATCTTCGCCGACGGGAAGATCGAGTCGAGACCGAACGTGCGGGCCTCGTCGGGGATGATCGGCACCAGGCGGTGGCCGAACTCCTTGTCGCGCACCAGGTCCTTGAACAGGCGCACGAGCGCCATGGTGGTGGCGACCTCCTGCTTGCCTGAGCCCTTCGCGAGCAGGTCGTAGGCCTTGGGTTCCGGCAGGGTGATCTGCTTGCCGGAGTCGCGGCGCTCGGGCACGAAGCCGCCGAGCTCCTGACGGCGGGCCAGCATGTACTGGATCGCCGGGTCCTCGAAACCGGGGTGGTAGTACGGCGGGTTGTAGGGGTCCGCCTCGAGCTGCTCGTCCGTGAACGGGATGTCGAACGTGTCACGCAGGACCTTGAGGTCCGCCGCGGCCAGCTTCTTCATCTGGTGCGTCGAGTTGCGGGCCGCGAAGTTGGAGCCCAGGCCGTAGCCCTTGATGGTCTTCGCGAGGATGACGGTCGGCTTGCCGTTCTTCTCCGTGGTGGCCTTGGCGTACGCCGCGTAGAGCTTGCGGTAGTCGTGGCCGCCGCGCTTGAGCGCCCAGATCTCGTCGTCGGTCATGTCCTTGACGAGCTCCTTGGCGCGCGGGTCGCCGCCGAAGAACTGGTCGCGGATGAACGCGCCGGACTCGGCACGGAACGTCTGGAAGTCGCCGTCCGGGACGGTGTTCATGAGGTTGACCAGGGCGCCATCCTCGTCACGCTCGAGCAGCGGGTCCCAGTTGCGGCCCCACACCACCTTGATGACGTTCCAGCCCGCGCCGCGGAAGAACGCCTCGAGCTCCTGGATGATCTTGCCGTTGCCGCGCACCGGGCCGTCGAGGCGCTGCAGGTTGCAGTTGACCACGAACGTGAGGTTGTCGAGCTGCTGGTTGGCGGCGAGCTGCAGCATGCCGCGGCTCTCCGGCTCGTCCATCTCGCCGTCGCCGAGGAACGCCCACACGTGCTGCTGCGACGTGTCCTTGATGCCGCGCATCTGCAGGTAGCGGTTGGTCCACGCCTGGTAGATGGCGGAGGCGGGGCCCAGGCCCATCGACACGGTGGGGAACTCCCACACGTCGTCCATGAGGCGCGGGTGGGGGTAGGAGGACAGGCCGCGGCCGAGGCCGGACTTCTCCTGGCGGAACGAGTCGAGGTCCTCCGCCTGGAAGCGGCCCTCGACGAATCCGCGGGCGTACACGCCGGGTGCCGCGTGGCCCTGGAAGTAGACCTGGTCGCCGCCGCCGGCGTGGTCCTTGCCGCGGAAGAAGTGGTTGAGGCCCACCTCGTACAGCGTCGCGACGGACGCGTACGACGAGATGTGGCCGCCGACGCCCTTGCCGCCGGCCTGCGCGCGGGTCACCATGACGGCCGCGTTCCAGCGGATCCAGCCGCGGTAGCGACGCTCCATCTCCTCGTCACCGGGGAACTCGGGCTCGTCGTCCTTGTGGATGGTGTTGACGTACGGCGTGTTGAGGCTGAGCGGCACGCTCAGCTGCTTCTTGGCCGCGTGGTCGACCAGCTGGTCCACGATGTACTCGGCGCGGCTCTCGCCGCCGGACTCGATCAGCCCGTCGAGGGACTCGAGCCACTCCTGCGTCTCGCTCGGGTCCTTGTCGACCTCGCCGTGATGTGCCACAGGTGACCTTCCTGTCGGGCGCGCGGTGGCGCGCCTAATGAATGGGGTGCTCGCGCAGCATGTAGGCCGGCGTTCCCCACATTGTTTGCCACAGACCAGGTTACTGTCACGCCGGGAGTGCTACGCACGGGGGCGGGTGCGCGACTTGCGCCGCGGGGTTGCGCTCGCCGCGACGCATAGGCGCCGGACCAGCGCGTTGATTGCACCGTGCCGCGCGGTGCCTCTACTGTGGACGCCAGGCACATGCTCAGGCGTGTGAAGCACCGATGAAGGGGGTCCCGCCACCGTGGCGACGCAGGAGGACGCGAAAGCGGCGGTCGACGCCGTGGTCGCCAAGCTCGGACTGAAGAGCGGCCAGATCATTCAGGAGTTCGGGTTCGACGACGACACCGATGCGGACTTCCGCGCGGCGATCGAGTCCATCACGGGCGAGGACCTTGTCGACGAGGACTACGGCGACGTCACGGACGGCACGCTCGTGTGGTTCCGCGACGGCGACGACGACCTCGCCGATCTGCTCATGGACGCGCAGACACTGCTCGACGACGGCGCCGCCGTCTGCGTGTGCGTCCCCAAGGCCGGACAGGACGGCCACGTGCTCCCGCGCGACGTGCAGGAGGCGGCCTCCGTCGCCGGCCTGCACGCGACCTCCACCTTCGTCATCGGTTCCGAGTGGACCGCGACCTACCTGGTCGAGAAGGGCCGCTCCAAGTGACCCACCCCCTGGTGGGCCAGCAGGCCCCCGCGTTCCGCATGACGGACACCCACGGCCGGACCGTGACCACCGAGGACCTCGCCGGCACGGCGTACCTCCTGGTGTTCGTGCCGTTCGCGTTCTCCGACACCTGCACCAACGAGCTCATCGACCTGCGCAGCGCCGACGACCTGCTGGGCCGCGACGACCTCCGCGTGATCGTGGTGAGCTGCGACTCCGTCTACACGCTCAAGGCGTGGGCGGACACCCACTCGTACAAGGCGGACCTGCTGTCCGACTTCTGGCCCCACGGCGAGGTGTCTCGGCAGTACGGCGTGTTCAACCCGCACAAGGGGCTCGCGGGTCGTGGCTCCTACCTGGTGGACGCGTCGGGCACCGTGAGGTGGGCGATCGTCAACCCCGAGGGTGAGGCGCGCGACCTCGCCGAGTACCGGACCGCGGTGCGCTTCCTGCTCGGTTGAACGCGGTCCCGGCATTGCACAAGTGGCTGAAATGACGACTGAGAGTCCTGTGGCAACATCGCCGTCCGTGACTCGCTCAGTGACAGCAGTCATCGTGGACATTGTCGGCTCCCGCAGACTTCTTGACCGGCGTGGCGCGCAAATTGGTGTGCTGGAAGCATTTATGAGTGCAGAGCACGCGACGCGCCCGCTGGTACCTCTTGGCGCGACCGTTGGCGATGAGTTTCAAGCCGTTTACGTTGACGTCGAATCCGCCGTGCGGGTCACGACCCTCGCCGCGCTGCTACTAGCCGACGACGTCGAGTTTCGTGTTGGGATAGGTATCGGCGAGGTAGTTCAAATTGACGGCGACATCTCGGACGGTAGCGCTTGGTGGAGAGCTCGCGAAGCGATCGACGAGGCCCACCGTAGGGAACGCGCAGGCGAGGCGAGCGTGCGCTCCTGGTGCGTCGGAGACGGCGAGCGCCATGCGTTCGAGGTATGCGCAGTGTTGTTGTTGCGAGACCACATTCTCAGCCGTATGAAGGCACGCGAACGACGCATCGCGGCGCAAGTGCTCCTGGGCGATAATCAAGTTGCGATCGCGGTGCGCGAGGGCATCAGCCAAGCCGCGGTATCTCAGTCCGCGCACCGCTCTGGGGCCATCTCACTTCGAGAAGCAATTGGGGCCCTATGCGCCCGCCCGCGCGGGTTGCGCTGATACCGGACCGCGCTTCAAGGCGCTGCTCCTGGGCGGATAGCGCTGCACATGGTATTGCCCGCGTTTCAGTAAATCCGCCGCCAACAGCAGTTCTCGGTCGACGATGTGGACGCGCTTGCGAGCACGACGGTCTGGACTGGGCGTGGGTAGGATTCAGTCTTGACCTTTCCGGGGGGCATGTTGAAGAAGTCCGAACTCGCGGTGCTGAGTGAGATTCACGCTGAGGCGCGGTCAGAGATCGCCGTCGCTGACCAGAAGGCAGCGATCCTTCTTGCGACCATTAGTGTCACGACCGTTGCCGTTCTCGCCGCTGCTCTCGCTGGCCAGCTCACATCGGCCCAGTTGGCCGGCGCGAAGTCATTCGTGTGGTGGGGTGCGCTCGCGGGCGCCGGTCTCGCGTATTACTTCTGCGCGGCTGCGCTATGGCCACGGCTCGCGCCTGCTCGCGCGTCGAATCAGATTGCTTACTGGGGGCACGTCGCGGAGTTCAAGGGCATTTCAGATCTCCACTCGGCGATTGATGACGAGTTGCTTGCGCCGGACGAGCGACTCCTGCATCAGTGCTGGCACGTCGCTCGGATTGTGCGGAGGAAGTACGTGTATATTCGCCGAGGCCTGCTATGCGCCGGACTCTCTGCGGCGCTCGGCGCAGCGGTCGTTCTACTGTGATTGACCTCGTCGGCTGACGGACTGTAGTTGCACGGCCTCGCGGTGTTCGCGATGCGAACTCGAACGTGCATTGGTTGGGTCGCCAGCGGGCCATCGTGCAGGTTGCTGGTTCGACGGCGAACTCGAGACGCGAGACCTACCGTGGCGCCCGGTCATGGTCCGTCCTGCCACAATGGTCTGCGGGCCCTTAGCTCAGTTGGTTAGAGCACTGCGTTTACACCGCAGGTGTCGTCGGTTCGAGTCCGGCAGGGCCCACCAGTGCTTGTGGCCTGCAAGCGGGTCCGTATGGTACCCGCGCATGCCTGCTTGAGGATTCGTGCGAGCCGGGTGGGCGACGTGCGCGGCCTCGACGTGAGTCGACCTTGAGGGCGCCGCGCGACGGTTCCTCCAACTAGTCGGCGGTCTTTCGGCGTGCCAGCGGCGCTCGACCGACTATACATATCAGCGCGTGGGTCGGCCGCAAGGTCAGGTCTCCGGGTCGACTCCCCGATCGCCGCATTCGACGGGCGACACTTGCGTGAGTGTCGGAGGGTGCGAGTACCGTGATTCACATGGCAACCTCGACGATTGACCTGGTATCCCTGCTCGATGACGTCGCGAGTAGTGCGCAGTCCACCATCAACACGGTTCCGCGGGTGGACGAGGTCGACGGCGACTTCGACGCGGCTGACATCCCGAGCGCCGCAGCTCAGCGGTGGGTGAAGATCCCCGACGTGGTCGTCGTCGTGTGTGACCTCAAAGGGAGCACCGCGTTGGGCACTGGTGGCAAGCACGACACCACCACCGCACGTATCTACAAGTCCGCCGTCGACGGTGCCGTCAGGATTCTCCACGAGTTCGGAGCCAACTACATCGACATCCAAGGCGACGGCGGATTCGGCGTGTTCTGGGGTGACAACCGCTACGAGCGCGCTTTCTGCGCTGGCGTGACGATCCGCACTTTCAGCGACGCCTGGTTCGCCGCGCTACGGGCGAAAGACGCGACCGTCCCGCATACGGGTTACAAGGTTGGCATCGCCTCGGAGCGAGTGCTCGTCAAGCGTCTCGGGACTCGCAACGACCTCGAGGAGCAGGAACCTGTCTGGGCCGGCAAGCCCGTCAACTTCGCGTCCAAGTGCGCACAGGCCGCTGACGTTGCTGAGCTGATCGTCACCGACAAGGTTTGGGATCGCCTTAGTTCCAACGACTACGTCGCGTTCTCGTGCGACTGCCATGGAGCGCCCGCGGAACTCTGGGAGGCCGTAGAGGTCGAGGTCCTGCCCGAGGACAGCCGAGGAGCAGTCCGTCTGACTTCGGCATGGTGTGACACCTGTGGTCCGTCGTTCTGTGACGCCATCATGACGGGTGCGCGCAAGCGGGCGTCGGTGACAGAGGCTAAGCGCCAGGAGCACGACCGGAACTTCCGGGCGGCATTGCTGGCAATTCGCAAGCGTGACGCGGAGCACCGGTACCCCAAGTGGTGAGCGCAGAAGCCCCACCGCGGTCGACGCGCGAAGACGCATGGGCGCTCGTCGCAGGAGAGTCGGTGGAGTCGGAGATGGACGCGGAATGACAGCAATGACGGCGGAGCAGGCGCGCGCCTTTTGGCGTGCGCTCGTAGACAACGCGGCGCACCTGGTAGACGACTCGGCGCTGCTCGCAGCGACTTCGCCCGCACGGTCGCGATCGCTGCCCGTCCTCGCTCAGGAAGAGCTCGGCAAGGCGGTCCGGGTCTACAACGCATTCGAATCCTCCTGGAGCAGCGGGCGCGACGAAGAACGCGCGGTGCCGGAGTTGAGCAAGGGAGCCCGCGACCATCTGGCGAAGTTCATGGAGGCCTACAAGTACGGCGACGACCTCGACCACTTCTGGGGCGACTTTTCGTCGATAGGCGACCTTCCAGATTCTGATGACGCTGAGGATTGGAGAGCTTGGGCGCAAGCGCGCCAGACGCAGGCGCGGGAGGCGTCGCGGGAGGCCAATGCGGCCAAGCAGGCCGGCTTCTACGTCGACCTCAAAGACGGTGGCGCATGCAAGTCGCCGACTGACGTCGATATTCCTCACCTCGCAGGTCGGAGGGCGTTCGTCGCGGGCGTCATCGAGATGCTGCTTATCCAGGATCACGTGCGGATGAAGCACCAGGGCATGACGTACGACTCGACCCACGCGACACAGGCGCGACTCTTGAGGCACGCGCATCCCGAGTACTTCGAGGAGGCTGGCGCCGACGGCGGTCTCGCATGACTGCCTCGCTCCTCGGCGGGCTGATCGCCCTCTACGCGGTGTCGTTCGCGTTGCCCACGTGGGCTCTTGGCCGATACGTGGTCCGAGCACAGCGAGACCTCACCGTGCTTGAGGCGCGCGCGAATCTGAGCGGCAAGGACGAGGGCGCGTGGGACGACTTCGATGAGGCGTACCGCCATCCGGCGGCCAATGTGCGTGCGTCTCGCAACGCGTACCTGCTTGACGTCGCACTCATCGGCACCGGCACGGCAGCCGGCGCGATCGCCTCGGTGATCGCGCTGCTCGCGACGGCCTAGGCTGGTCGCCAGGCGTCGTGCGGGCTGATCGAATGGCGCAGGAGTGCGGTTGCGACGTCACTCCGATGGGCTCGAAACATCGCTATGACGGACTCGAGCGCTCAACGGCCTTGTATCGTCCCTGGTAGAAGGTTTCGCGAACTCCCCGCCACCCGTCTTACGCGGCGCTCACCAGCGGCACGCCGGCCTCCGCCAACGCACGCATCGACGCCAGCGCGGGATCGGCGTCCGTGATGACCCCGCTCACGGCATCCAGGCTCAGTACCGCGAACCGTGACGCCGCGCCGATCTTCTCCTCGCTCGCCATCACGTACGTCTCCGCGGCGCACGACGCGAGCGTCCGCTTCATCGCGGCCTCGTCCGCGTCGCCCGTGGTGAGGCCTGCGTCAGCGTGCACGCCGGTCACGCCGAGCAGGAACAGGTCTGCGCTCACGCCCCGCGCCGCCTCGGCGGCCGCCGCCCCGCACGCGACCGCCGAGTGCTTGAACAGCGCCCCGCCGATCAGGAGCACGGGCGCACGGTGCTCGAGCAGCGCCGCGGCGACGGTGACGCTGTGCGTGATGATCGTGCAGTCCAGGTCGCGGGGGAGCGCCGCCACCGTCGCGAGCGCCGTGGTCCCGCCGTCGAGGATCACCGTCATCCCGGGGGCGATGAGCGCGGCGGCCGCCGCGGCCACCCGCGACTTGCTGTCCGGCGCCACCCGGGTGCGGGTCGCATAGTCCGCCACCGCGGGGGAGGCGGGCAGCGCGCCACCGTAGACACGCACCGCGAGCCCCTCCGCGTCGAGCTCGCGCAGATCGCGGCGGATGGTGTCCTCGGACACCCCCAGCTCGGCGGCCAGGTCCTTCGCGACGATGCGCCCGTCGCGGGCGAGGCGGTCCAAGAGGAGCGACCGTCGTGACGCTGCCAGCATTCCGATTCCTTCCGACTTCTTCACATTCTTGCATGATTGTGCCTACAGTGCGGTCATGAACACACCGATGCTCATCCTCATCGCCGGTCCCTACGCCTCCGGAACCGGAGGCGACCCCGCCCTCATGGCGCGCAACCTCGAACGCCTCGAGGAGGCGGCCTGGCCCGTCTTCGCCGCGGGTCACGTCCCGATGATCGGCGAATGGGTCGCCCTGCCGGTCCTCCGGAGCGCGGGCGCCGACGGCCCGCAGGACCCGCTCGCCGCGCAGGTCATGTACCCCACCGCCGAGCGTCTGCTCGCGCACTGCGATGCCGTCCTGCGCCTGCCCGGCGACTCGAAGGGCGCGGACCAGGACGTCGCCATCGCACGCGAGCGCGGCATCCCCGTGTACTTCTCGCTCGAGGAGATCCCCCGCCACGTGCGCGCGTGACCCCGGGTGCCGCCCACCGCCCGCGCTAGCCTCGACCCAAAGATGGGCGAGGGGAGCACCAGGTGGCATTCGACCTCGAGGAGCATGAGGGCGGCCTGCGCAAGGGCGAGAGGTACAGTGCGTTCGCCAAGCGCGCGGACGGGGCGATGGCGGTGCTCGCGTTCGTGTTCCTGGTCGTGTGGTCGGCGCGCATCGTCTGGCGGGAGGAGCTCCCGGGCAGCGTGCGAGCGACGCTGCTCACCATCCAGGGCGTCATCTGGCTGGTCTTCCTCGCGGACCTCATCATCCGCGTCGCCCTGCACAAGCAGCGCTTCAGGTTCCTCCTCACGCACCCGCTCGACGTCATCGCCGTGATCATCCCCGCGGCGCGTCCGCTCAAGGTGCTGAGCGTCTTCGCGTCGGGCACCATGCTCGCGAGCCGCAAGGGCGTGGTGAAATCCACGCAGGCCGTCGTGATCGCCGTGCTCCTGCTCCTGTGGATCGCGTCCGTCGCGATGCTCGACGCGGAGCGCGGTCACAAGGGCGCGCAGATCGAGAACTTCGGGGACGCGTTGTGGTGGGCCATGGTGACGGTGACCACGGTCGGGTACGGCGACCTCGCACCCGTCACCGTGCAGGGCCGCGTCATCGCGACGGTGCTCATGCTCCTGGGCATCGCCCTCATCGGTATCGTCACCGCCTCCGTCGCCGCCTGGTTCGTGAGCCTCACCCAGGGCGAGGACGAGGCCCGCGAGGAGGAGCGCGAGGAGGTCACCCGCTCGCAGCTGCTCGCCCGGATCGGCGAGCTGGAGGCCAAGATCGACGGCCTGTCGCAGCCATCCGGGGGACTGTCCGGGCTCCCGCATCAGACGCCCGCGCCGGCCACCAAGAAGCCCCGCCGCTCGAAGGCCGAGGGCGGCGCCACCGAGTAGCCTTGTCCGCATGACCTCTGTGGCCGATGTGATGGATGCGCTCGAGAGTCGCTTCCCCCTCGACCTCGCGGAGGACTGGGACGTCAACGGCCTCTCGGTCGGGCGAGCGGACGCGACCGTCACGCGCGCGCTGTTCGCCGTCGACCCCACCATGGCCGTGGTCCAGGAGGCGATCGAGGCCGGCTGCGACCTCATCGTCACCCACCACCCGCTGCTGCTGCGCGGCGTCACCACCGTCCACGCGGGCACTCCGAAGGGCGCCGTGATCCACGCGCTCATCGAGAACGGCATCGCGCTGTACAACGCCCACACCAACGCGGACCACGCCGGCACAGGCGTCGCCGAGGCCCTGGCGAACGTGCTGGGGGTCTCCGGCGCGCTTCCCCTGGTCCCGCTGAGGGACGATGCCGAGCAAGGGACCGGACGGATCGGTCGCCTCGACGCCCCCATCAGCCTGCGACAGTTCGCGGAGCGGGCCGCGGCCGTCCTTCCCGAGACGGCGCACGGCGTACGCGTCGCCGGGGACCTCGACGGCACCGTGCAGACCGTGGCCGTGGTGGGCGGCTCCGGCGACTCGTTCCTCGCCGCCGCCCGCGAGGCCGGCGCGGACGTCTACCTCACCGCGGACCTGCGCCACCACCCGGCCTCCGACGCGCGCGAGACCGCGATGCTCGGCAACGGCCGGCCCTACCTTGTCGACGTCGCCCACTACGCGTCCGAATGGACGTGGCTGGAGGCCGCCGCCGAGTACCTCGGCGACGCGACCGGCATCGACACCCTCGTCTCCACCCTCACCACCGACCCCTGGACCGCGCGCTTCTGACGCGCAAGGAGAACATCCGTGCCCTCTGCACCCGCCGCCGACCAGATCCGCCTCCTCGACGTGCAGGACATCGACCTGCGCGCCCAGCAGGCGCGTCACCGTCGCGACCACCTGCCCATCCTCACCCAGATCGCGGAGCTCGAGTCGCGCCTCAAGGACCTCGACGAGGCCCGCGTCGCGACCGCGACCCGCGTGTCCGATCTTCGCCGCGCCGTCCAGAAGGCCGAGGACGACGTCCAGGTGGTCCGCGACCGCGCCGCCCGCGACAACGCCCGCCTGTCCGCCGGCCAGGGCAGCCCCAAGGACCTCCAGGCGCTCCAGTCGGAGCTCGAGGTCCTGGGCCGCCGCCAGTCCGCGCTCGAGGAGGTGGAGCTCGAGGCCATGGAGGCGCTCGAGGCAGCCGAGGGCGAGCACGCCTCCGCCAAGGAGCAGGTCGACGCGATCACCGTGCAGGTCGAGGAGCTCGCCGCCGAGCGCGACGCCGCCTGGGCCGAGATCGACGAGGAGATCGCGACGCTCGAGCGCGACCGCAACCTGGTGGTCGACGGCATCGACGCGACCCTGCTCGCGCTGTACGACAAGCTCCGCGCCGCGCAGGGCGGCATCGGCGCCGCCGCGCTCGCCCAGGGCCAGTGCCTCGGCTGCCGCACCGTGCTCAACCCGGGCGACCTGCGCGACATCGAGGCCAAGGCGCCCGACGCGATCGTCCGCTGCGAGGAGTGCGGCCGCATCCTCGTGCGCGGCGCGAAGCGGTGAGCGACACCCAGGTCGAGCCCCCGGTCCCGCACCGCGGGCACCGCTACGACGACGGCACCGACCTCGGAGGCGACGCGGCGGGAGAGGCGCGCGCCGCATCGTCCCCCGTGCGCGTGCAGTCGCCGTTCGCACCCGACGAGGAGAACCTGGTCGCGCCGCTCACGCTCGTGCTGGTGCGCCACGGCGTCACCGAGCACACCGAGCAGCGACGCATGTCCGGCGGGGGAGTGCCGGGCCCGGCGCTGAGCGCCGCCGGCCGCGTTCAGGCGGCGAAGGCCGCGGACCTGGTCTACGGGATGGGGCGCCGCACCTGGGTCCAGCTGCCGCACGTGACCCGGGTCATCGCCTCCCCGATGGTGCGCACGCAGGAGACGGCGGGCGCGCTGGGCCGGCGGATCGGCGCGCACGTCGAGACCGAGCCGGGCCTGCGCGAGGTCGAGTTCGGCGAGTGGGAGGGGCTCACCGTCCCCGAGATCATCGCGCGCGACGGCGACGCGATCCACGCGTGGCGTCGGGCGGAGACCCTTGCGCCGGGAGGCGAGTCGATCGCCCAGGTGGGCCCGCGCGGGCACGCCGTGGTCGAGTCGCTCGCGCGCGAGCACGCCGCCGAGTGCATGGGCGGACGCGACGTGCCGCGCGGCATCGCACTGGTGTCGCACGCGGTCGCGATCAAGTCGATCGTGGGCGTCGCGCTCGGGATGCCCGCCCGCCGTTGGGGTGCGATCTGGCCGTCGCCCGCGTCGACCACGATCCTCCAGGTCCGGGCCGCCAAGGACGGCACCATCGCGGAGACGCACGTGCTCGCGGTGGGCATCCCCGTCGAGTAGCGAACATGGGCTGGCGGGTACCGCCAGGGTCTCCCTCCCACGATGAGCGGCGCGTAGCGTCGGTGGAATGACAGCCTCCAAGGACGACGTCCGCGACTTCCTCACCAGCCGCCGCGCCAAGGTGACGCCCGCGATGGTCGGCCTGCCGGACCTCGGGAACCGCCGCGTGCCCGGCCTGCGCCGCGGCGAGGTCGCGATCCTCGCCGGCGTGAGCGTCGAGTACTACACCAAGGTCGAGCGCGGCGACCTGCGCGGGGTCTCCGACGAGGTCCTGGAGGCCATCGCGACGGCCCTGCGTATGGACGATGCGGAAGGCGCCCACCTCTTCGACCTCGCCCGGGCGGCGAACGCCGGGGTCAAGGCACGCCGCCGCGCGGCGCGCGCGCCGGGCGTGCGCACCGAGCTGCGGCACCTCATCGACGCGATGGGCGACGCGGTCGCCGTCATCGGCAACCCGCGCGGCGACATCGTCGCGACGAACGCCCTGGGTCGTGCCCTGTACTCACCCATGTACGACAGCCAGAGCGAGCCCGTCAACTACGGGCGGTTCATCTTCCTCGACCCCGCGGCCCGCACCTTCTACCCGAACTGGGCCGAGATCGCCGACGGCAACGTCGCGACCATGCGCACCGCCGCGGGGCGCGACCCGTTCGACCGGTCCATCTCCGACCTCATCGGCGAGCTCTCGACCCGGTCGGAGGACTTCCGTACCCGCTGGGCCCGCCACGACGTCCGCCTTCACCAGCTGGGCCGCAAGCGCATCGTCCACCCCGAGGTCGGTCTGGTGGAGCTGGACTTCACCCGGCTCGAGCTGCCCGCGGATGCGGGCCTCGACCTCACCACCTACACCGCGCCTCCCGGATCGGAGTCCGAGGACAAGCTACGGGTTCTGGCGAGCTGGTGGGCGACGCAGGACGTGCACGCGCGCGCCTGACGGGTACTGCGGGTACCCCTCCCGGCCGGGGCTCCCACACGGGCGCCTTGGACGCCACTCTGGAGTGGACGGCGTCGGAAGGAGACCTCATGACCACCTGGAAGCCCGAGACCCTCGCGGACATCGCCGCGACGGACGATCTTCACATCTCCCCGTTCCGTGAGGACGGCGTCACCCACGGGACGCCCACCGGGATCTGGTCCGTCGTGGTCGACGGCCGGCTCTTCGTGCGCGCGTGGAACGGCGTGCGCGGGCGGTGGTACCGCGCGGCGATCTCGCAGGGCGCCGGCCGCATCCGGGCCGGCGGTCACGCGGTCGACGTGCGCTTCGCCGCGGGGGACCCCGCGCTCGCGAAGGCGGTCGACTCCGCCTACGCGGCGAAGTACGCGGGCAGCCCGTACCTGCCGCCCATGCTCGGCGCGGGCCCGCGCGAGGCCACCGTCGAGATCACGCCCGCCTGACGCGCGGGACCCTCGGAAAGGAATGCCATGACCGACCAGCAGACCCCCATCCAGCGCATGCTCGGCGACGTCGCGCCCGAGTTCGCGGCGCTCACCGACGACGTCCTGTTCGGACGCGTGTGGGCCCGCACCGCGGAGCTGTCCCCGCGCGACCGGAGCCTCGTCACCATCACCAGCCTGGTGAGCGCGGGCAACATCGAGCAGCTCTCCGCGCACATCCCCATGGGCGTGGCCAACGGCCTCACCCGGGAGGAGATCGTCGAGGCGATCACCCACGTCGCGTTCTACGCGGGCTGGCCGCGCGCCGTCTCCGCGCTCACCCTCGCCAAGCAGCTGTTCGCATCCTCAGGAGAAGCCGCATGAACATCGAACCCGCCATCCCGACCATCAAGAACCCGCCGGAGCAGTTCGCCGGCGACGTGTGGCTCGACCCCATCGTGATGCCGCACACGGACGACCAGCGGGCCGTGGTGGCGAAGGTGCGCTTCGCCCCCCACGCCCGTACCGCCTGGCATTCGCACGCGCGCGGCCAGTACCTCCACGTGACCCAGGGCGTCGCGTACTTCGGCGGCCGCGACGGCACCCTCATCGAGGTGCGCGCCGGTCAGACCCTCTACACGCCCCCGGGCGAGGACCACTTCCACGCGGCCGGCGACGCGTTCATGGAGCACCTCGCGATCCTCGAGAACGCCGACGACCCGGCGACCACCACGGTGTGGAAGGAGCACGTGGCCGACTCGGACCTGCCGGGTGCGCGCTGAACCTGGGTCCGCGCGCTGATCGCGCCCCACGCTCGGCCACTCTCCACACCACGGCCGGCCTGTGAACGTTCGCCCGCGACAACTCGCGATGCGAATCGCGACCACGCGGGTGCGAGTTGCAGATCTGGTGTGGAACGCGGTCGGGTCGGCCCGGTCCGGGTTGCCGAGCGCCCCGTGAGGGGTACTGCCGGTACCCGTCCCCACCCGCTCTCCCGAGCATCGTCCCCAGGCGGGAGGCTAGAGAAGTCCCCAGCAACCCCCTCAAGGAGACCTCAATTGATGAAGGCCGCTTTCATGTACGGCGCGGGCGATGTCCGCGTCGAGACCACCCCGAAGCCCGGGATCCAGGAGCCCACGGACGCGATCGTGCGCACGGTGCGGGCGTGCATCTGCGGCTCCGACCTGCACCCTTACCACTCGATGCCCGCGTCCGAGCACGGCCAGAGCATGGGCCACGAGCTCATCGCGGTGGTCGAGGAGATCGGCGCCGACGTCAAGAACCTCAAGGTCGGCGACTTCGTGGTGGTGCCGTTCGCGTTCTCGGACAACACCTGCGCGATCTGCAAGGAGGGCTTCCAGACGGCCTGCCCGCACGGCGGCTGGTACGGCACCCCCGCGGTGCCCGGCCTTCAGGCCGAGTACGCCCGCGTGCCCCAGGCCGACGGCTCGGCCGTGGTGGTCCACGACGTCGACCCGGAGACCGCCTCCGAGGAGACGCTCGCCTCGCTGCTGGCGCTGTCCGACGTCTACCTCACCGGCTACCACGCCGCGTTCATGGCCGAGATCAAGCCCGGCCAGACCGTCACCGTGATCGGCGACGGCGCGGTGGGGCTGTCCGCGGTGCTCGCCGCGAAGCAGATGGGCGCCGCGCGCATCATCCTCATGGGCCGCCACGAGTCCCGCACCGACCTCGGCCGCGAGTGGGGCGCCACGCACGTGGTCGCCGAGCGCGGCGCCGAGGGCGTCGCGAAGGTCATGGAGATCACCGACGGCGAGGGCAGCCACGTGGTCCTCGAGGCCGTGGGCCACATGCCCGCCTACGAGCAGGCCTACGGCGTGGTCCGCGCGGGCGGCATCATCTCCCGCGTGGGCGTGCCGCAGTACGAGGAGGCCCCGATCGGGTTCGGCTCGCTGTTCGGCAAGAACGCCCGCCTCGCCGGCGGTCCCGCGCCGGTCCGCGCCTACCTCGAGGACGCGATCCAGCAGGTCGTGTCCGGCGAGATCAACCCCGGCAAGGTGTTCGACATGACAGTCGGCCTCGACGGCGTCCCCGCGGGCTACTCCGCGATGAACGACCGCGAGGCGCTCAAGGTCATGGTGAACCCGAGCCTCTGACAAACCTCGGATGGGCCGCGCTCGCCGGGAGGCGACCGCGGCCCGTCCCCTTCATTCCAGGGAGGACATCATGACCTCAGCACTGCAACCGGGAGCGACGGTCCTCGCGATCGGTGCGACCGGCTCCATCGGGCGCCACGTGGTGCCCGCGCTGCTTGCGGAGGGCCTCGCGGTCCGCGCGTTCGTGCGCGACGAGTCCCGCGCCCGCCGCATCCTTCCGGACGGCGTCGAGCTCGCGGGCGGCGACATCGAGACGGGCGCCGGCCTTGATGCGGCGCTCGACGGCGTCGACGGGATCGTGCTCACCCACGGCGGCGCGCCCCGCCAGGTCGACTACCAGGGCGTGGTGAACGTGCTCGACGCGCTCGCCGGGAGGCGACCGCGCATCGCGCTCATGACCTCGATGTCGACGTCCAAGGGCGGTTCCCAGTACGGGGGCGTCCTCGACTGGAAGCGCCGCTCCGAGCGGCTGATCCGGGCCTACGGCGCGCCGTACACGATCGTCCGCCCGGGTTGGTTCGACTACCAGGCCGCGGGGGAGCGCGCGCTGCTCGTCGAGCAGGGTGACGTCTCGCCGGTCGACAGCCGCCGCGGCGTCGCGCGCTCGCAGATCGCGGCCGTGCTGGTCCACGCGCTGCTGTCCGAGGCAGGGGCCGGAGTCACGCTTGAGCTGTTCGCCCAGGCGGGCGAGATGCCGACCGACTGGGACGGCGTGTTCGCACCCTTGCAGAGGGACGATGCGGTGGCCCTGGGCGGTGCTCAGGACGCGGGCGTCGCGCTCGCGGACGAGCCGGCCGAGGTGCTCGCCGACATCGCGGGGTTCCGCGGGGCCTGACACGCGTCGCGGCCGAGGCTCGCCGGGAGGCGACCCTCGGCCGCGCGGGCATGGTGCGCGGACGTCAGGGCCCGAGGCAGTCGATGGGGATCACGTGGACGCCGTCGTCGCGCAATCCGCCCGCGCCGGTCCCGGTGATGACCGCGAGAAAAGCCGGAGCTCCGTGCTTCTCATCGTCGACCTGAGCGCTGAAACGCAGAAGCGCCGCTGCCGCGGTGTCGACTGCATCGGGGTTGAGCTTGACCTCGACCGCGCCCCATCGTCGCGGGCCTGCCGTGATGACCGCGTCGACCTCGTTGCCGTTCGAGTCGCGCCACGATTCAACACGTGCGTCGAGTGCCTGGGCGTAGACCCGGAGATCGCGGACGACGAGAGCCTCGAAGTGGAGGCCGAGCGCATTGAGGTCCGATGCGAGCTCGGCGCTGCCCACTCCTAGCGCCGCCACGCCGAGCGACGGATCGACGAAGTAGCGCACCGGCGCGACCCGCAGTCGCGCCCGCGACCGCATATGCGGCAGCCACGCCTCAGAGTTGTCGAGGAGATGGAGCCGTGTCAGAGCGGAGATGTATGCGGAGAGCGTCTCCTTCGCGATGGGCCCCCCGTCGCCGCCTACATCCTTGGCGAGCTCGACCGACTTCGGGGCTTGCGCGACGAACCGACCTAGCGAGGTGAGCAGGCGGCGAAGGTTCTGGGGGTCCCGCCGCGCGCCGAGCCTCGGCACGTCGACTTCGACGATGTTGGCGAGGTAGTCGCTCAACCAGCGCCGCGCGTCTGACTCGTGCGAGTCGATGAGGTCCGGCCAGCCGCCGATGACAATGCGCCGGAGCAGTTCATCGAACTCAAGGCGTGTGCCTATTCCATGTTGGCGCTCGCCGGCCAGGAGCGCGGCGAGTGACATCTGGCCGTTCGAATATCCGGATTCGTAGAGGCTCATCGGCCGCATCGGCAATACCGAGACACGGCCGGCACCCGAGTGCCGTGCGACGTCGTCGGCGGGTGTGGCCGAGCCTGTGAGGATGAACTGACCCTTCGCCCTGCGGTCGTCCACCTGGCGACGGACCCGGTTCCAAATCCTCGGCTCGACTTGCCACTCGTCGAACAGGATGGGCGTGGGGTTGTCGAACAGCCGTTCAGGAGCGAGGGTGACGAGGGCGCGCGCCGAGTCATCGTCGTCGAGTCGAAACGCAGTCCGTGCGCGCTGTGAAGCGGTCGCTGTCTTTCCGCAGGCCTTCGGCCCCTCGATGAGGACAGCGCCCATGGCAGAGAGTCGGGCGTCGAGTTCGCCATCGGCGACACGCGGCACATACGCTTGCACTCCAGCAGTCTACCTTTTGCATCGTCGCGAGTCGACTTTTTGCATTGGACGGGATCTCCGTCCTGCAGGGAGGCGACCCTCGGCCGCGCGGGCATGCCCTCAGCTCACGCCCGCGCGGCCTCCCGCTCCTGCTCGCGCGACGCGGCGACGAGCCGCATGAGCTCCTCCGCCTCGACGTTCGCGCCGAACGCGGGGGCGCCCGGCTGCAGGTGCCAGCCCTCTTCGAGCTCGCCGATCGGCACGGGGTCGAAGCCCATGGCGTCGATCAGGCCGGAGACCGCGGCGACCGCCGCATCGTCCCCACCCGCCAGCGCGATCGCGCGGCGACCGGGGCTGCCGGCGGGGCGCGGGCCCTCGTCGAGGTCGTGATAGCCCATGTGGTTGAAGGCCTTGACCACGCGCGCGCCGGCGAGGCGCCGCGCGACGGTCTCGGAGGACGTGGTGGCGGGATCGGCCAGGTCGTCGCGCACGCCGTCGACCTCCCACCAGTAGTTCATCGCGTCGATGACGAGCGCGCCGTCGAGCGCGGCCGCGTCGACGGTGTGGTGCTTGCCGAGTGGCAGCGCGAGGATCACGACGTCCGCCTCGGCGGCGACGGCGGCGGCCGTCGCGACCCGCGCGCCCGGGGCCAGCACCTCGACGATGAGCGCGATGCGGTCGGGGTCGCCCGAGCCGGCCATCACGACGTCGTAGCCGGCCCCGACCGCAAGGCGCGCGAGCACGGTGCCGAGCTTGCCCGCACCCAGGATCCCCACGGTGCGGATGGCGGCGGCCGTCACGCGGCGCCCTCGGCGAGCAGCTCGCGCACGCGCGGGATGACCTGGGTGCCGAACAGCTCGACCGCGCGCAGGCGCGAGGACGCGGGCATGGCGCCGCCGCCGGTGTAGACGAAGTCGAAGCGGCCCACGTCGAGCACGCGGATCGCGGCGGTCATCTTCGCCGCGACGGTCTCGGGGGAGCCGACGTAGAGGGAGCCGAAGTCGACCTCGTCGTCGTACTGCGCGCGCGTCATCGCGGGCCAGCCGCGCTCCGCGCCGATCCGGTCCCGCATCGCCTTGTAGCCCGGGAAGTAGGACTCGCGCGCCTCCTCGTCGGTGGGCGCGATGAAGCCGTGGCTGTGCATGCCGACGGGGTGCGCGGTGGTGCCGAGCTGCGCGGTCGCGCGCCGGTAGAGGTCGACGTACGGCGCGAAGCGGCCCGGGTCGCCGCCGATGATCGCGAGCATGAGGCGCAGGCCGTAGCGCGCGGTGCGGATCACCGACTCGGGGGAGCCGCCCACGCCCACCCAGGTGGTGAGGGAGCCGGAGTCGGTCTTGGGGTAGACGTCGGCCTCGTGGAGCGCGGAGCGCTTGGTGCCCTGCCACGTCACCGGCTTCTCGGTGAGCAGCTGCGCGAACAGCTCGAGCTTCTCCTCGAACAGCACCTCGTAGTCGGCGAGGTCGTAGCCGAACAGCGGGAAGGACTCGGTGAAGGAGCCGCGGCCCAGGATGACCTCCGCGCGACCGTTCGACACGGCGTCGAGCGTGGAGAAGCGCTGGAACACGCGGACCGGGTCGTCGGAGGACAGCACGGTGACGGCGGAGCCCAGGGTCACGCGCTCGGTGCGCGACGCGATGGCCGCGAGGACCATCTCGGGGGAGGAGATCGCGAAGTCCGGGCGGTGGTGCTCGCCCAGCGCGACCGCGTCGATCCCGACCTGGTCGGCGAGGGCCGCCTCCTCCACCACCTGGCGCAGGGACGCGGCGTGGGACATCGGCTCGCCCGAGTCGTGCAGGGGCAGGTCGCCGAAGGTCTCGATGCCGAACTTCACGTCGGCTGCGGGGGTGGTCATGCGGGGCTCCTCGTGCGCGCCCCGGGGTTGTTGAGGCGTCAACTACTGAGCGTAGCGGGGGTCCGGTCTATTCCGCTGGTCGCCTTACCGGCCGTCGCGCGCCGCCTGGCGGCGCAGGTACTTGCGGTCGTCGTTGGCGTACGCGTAGTACCAGCCGATCAGCAGCCCGCCGCCCACGAAGTTGCCGACCAGCACGATCGCGAGCTGGGCGAGAGCGAGCCCCCAGTCGAGGCCGTGCGTGAGGGCGGCCACCGAGAACACCACGGTGTTGGCGACCGAGTGCTCGAACCCCACGAAGGCGAACACGAACACCGACATGATCATCGCGATCGCCTTGGTGAGGTCCTCCTTGATGACGCCGTTGTAGACCAGCAGCATCCCCAGGTTGATCATGAAGTTGCACAGGATCGCGCGCACGAACAGGTCCGACATCCCTGCCCAGCCCTGGTCGAAGTAGGCGAGCTTGTGCTCGACGGAGGCGTCGAGCTGCGCACCCATCGCGCCGCTGGCCATGGTCGAGCCGGCCACCAGGATCGCGACGGCGAGCCCGCCGATGATGTTGCCTCCGTAGCACATGGCCAGCACGCGCAGCGAGCGCAGCGGGGTGGTGCGCTTCCAGTACAGGCCGATGGTGACGATCATCATGTTGGACGTCAGCAGCTCGGACTTCGAGTAGTAGATGAACACCAGCGCGAAGCCGAAGATCATCGCGCCCAGGATCTTGCCGATGTTGACGAACGAGCCGTCGCCGGCGCTCTCGAACGCCGCGATGACCGCGAAGTTCGTGAGGTACATGATGCCGATGATGATGCCGGCCATCGCGGCGCGCATGAGGTACACGCGGGCCAACCCGCCGCTCATGGCGGTCTTGGTCTCGAGCGCGTCGAGGACCGTGGAGATGAACTGCTTACCAGGGAACAGCGCGCTCTGATCGCTCATGGGGCCCAGCCTGCCACGCCCGACGCCGCGCGTCCCAGGACCCGCCTGGGACTCAGTCGAGCCCGAACGCCTCGCGCAGCATCCGGCGGACCTGCGCGGGCACGTCGATCACGCCCGGGTGGAGCGCGTCGTACATCTGCAGCCCGTCCCACGCGCCCACCAGGAACGCGGCCCGCTCGGCGGGGGACAGCGGGTCGTCGATCGGGAGCTTCGCGCGCTGCTGCATGATCATCCACGCGAAGACGCCCGCGACCAGGTCGTGCCGCTTCTGAAGCGTCTCGCGCGCGGGGTGATCCTCGGCGCCGGCCTCGGCCAGAAGTACGGAGAGCAGTTGGACCAGGCCCGGTGTCTCGGCGTTGCGCGCGGCCTGCCCCGCGAACCCTTCGACGACGTACTCCGCGGTGAGCTCTTCGGGCAGCTCGGTGGGCATGCCCTGTGCGTCGTGCCACTCGATGACCGCCAGCAGCAGCGCGGTCTTGTTGCCGAAGTGGTGTAGCAGCGTCGAGTGGTCGACGCCGGCCTCGCGCGCGATCGAGCGCAACGAGGTCCCGTAGAACCCCTTCTGCGCGAACGCCGTCGCCGCGCTCTCCACGATCGACTGCTTGGTCGCGCGCCCCGTGGCGTACCCGTCGGGCATGGCCGTTCCTCTCGTATGCAGGCGCGTCGCGTCGGATTTTCCACCACGCGGTGGAATTTGTTACGCTCCACGCCGGAACCCCACCAACCGGTGGAACTTGATGCGAGGTAGTTTCTCATGACGGTCGACGGCGACAGGATGCTGACGCGTAGCGCGATGACGCTCGCGGAGAAGGCGTCCCTCATGTCGGGCGCGAACTTCTGGAACACCAAGTCCGTCGAGCGCCTCGGCGTTCCGGGGATCATGCTGACCGACGGACCCCACGGCCTGCGCAAGCAGGGCGGCGCCGCAGACCACCTGGGCCTCAACGCCTCGCTCCCCGCCACCTGCTTCCCGCCCGCGGCGACACTGGCGAACAGCTGGGAGCCCGCGCTCCTCGAGCGCGTGGGCGAGGCGCTGGGCGCCGAGGCCGCCGCGGAGCGCGTGAGCGTCCTGCTGGGACCCGGCCTCAACATCAAGCGCAACCCGCTCGCGGGTCGCAACTTCGAGTACTTCTCCGAGGACCCGCTCCTGTCCGGCACGCTCGCGGGCGCGCTCGTGCGCGGCATCCAGACCCGCGACGTCGCCGCGTGCCTCAAGCACTACGCGGTCAACAGCCAGGAGACGCACCGCATGACCATCGACGAGGTGGTCGACCGGCGCTCCCTCCACGAGCTCTACCTCGAGGGCTTCCGCATCGCCGTCCGCGATGGGCGTCCCTGGTCCGTCATGACCTCGTACAACAAGGTCAACGGCACCTACGCGAACGAGCACGGCGAGCTCGCCGCGATCCTGCGCGACCGCTTCGGATTCGACGGCCTCGTGGTCACCGACTGGGGCGGCAACAACGACCGCGTCGCGGGCCTGATCGCCGGCAACGCCCTCGAGATGCCGTCCGCGGACGGCGTGACCGACGCCGAGATCGTGACCGCGGTGCGGGACGGCATTCTCGACGAGGCCGTCCTCGACGCACGGGTCGACGAGGTCCTGGCGCTCGTCGAGCGCACCTCCGGCGCGCGGGGGGACGATGCGGCGGTCGCCGACCACGCGGCCCACCACGAGCTCGCGGTCGAGGCCGCGCGCCGATCGTTGGTCCTGCTGCGCAACGAAGGCGACGCGCTGCCGCTCGGGCCCGACGCGGGCCGCGTCGCCGTGATCGGCGACTTCGCCGCCACCCCGCGGTACCAGGGCGCCGGCAGCTCGCTCGTCAACCCCACCCGCATCGACGCGCCGCTCGACGCGCTCCGCGCCACCGGTCTCGACATCGTCGGCTACGAGCCCGGCTTCGCGCGCCGCGACAAGGCGTCGACCCGCCTGCGGGACCGGGCGCTGGCGCTCGCCACGCGCGCCGACACGATCCTCCTGTTCCTGGGCCTCGACGAGTCCGCCGAGGCCGAGGGCGTCGACCGCGCCCACATGCGGCTCGCCGCGAACCAGCTCGACCTGGTACGCGCGATCACCCGGCTGGGCAGGCGCGTGGTGGTGGTGCTCGCGGGCGGCGCGCCGGTCGAGCTCCCGTTCGCCGAGAACGTCGACGCGATCCTCCACGGCTACCTCGCCGGCCAGGGCGGCGGCCGGGCCATCGCGGACGTCCTCACCGGCGCGGTGAACCCCTCCGGCCGCCTCGCCGAGACCTACCCGCTGCGCTACGAGGACGTGTCCTCGCACTCCTCGTTCGGGCGCACCGAGGCCAGCTCGGAGCACCGCGAGGGCATCTACCTGGGGTACCGCTACTTCGACAAGGTCGGCGCGCCCGTGCGCTACCCGTTCGGCCACGGACTCGGCTACACCGCCTTCGAGATGACCGGCCTGGTCGCGGGCCCCGGATCCGCGCGCGTCACCGTGACGAACGTGGGCCACCGCGACGGCAGCGAGACCCTGCAGCTCTACGCGGAGGCGCCGGAAGGCGCCGAGGGCGAGTTCCGCGCACCCCGCGAGCTCGTCGGCTTCGCCAAGATCCACCTCGCGCCGGGGGAGAGCGCCACCGTCGAGATCCCCTACGCCGAGCACGCGTTCCACGTCTTCGATGCCGCCGCGGACGCGTGGCGCGCCGTCGGCGGCGCGTACGCGATCCTGGCCGGAGCATCGTCCCGCGACATCCGGGCCCGCGCGGAACTGGTGGTCGCGGGTGACCCCTGGACCACGCCGGACGCCGCGCGGCTGCCGCACTACGTGTCGGGTCACGTCGAGGACGTCGACGCGGCCGAGTTCGAGGCCCTGCTCGGGCGGCCCCTTCCGCCGGCGACGTGGGACCGCGACCGCCCGCTCACGCGCGCCGACATCATCGCGCAGTGCCGGGGCAGGGGCGGCTTCGGCGGCCTCCTGTACTGGACCGTCGACACGGCCGGCACCGTGCTCATGGCGCTCGGCAAGCCGCTCGCGGCCAACAACACGAAGTTTGTGCTCGACCTGCCGTTCCGGTCGGTCGCGCGCATGAGCGGCGGAAGGGTCGACGAGCCGATGCTCGACGGCCTGCTGCTCATGGTCAATCGTCGCTTCTGGAGCGGGCTCGCCCGCGTCGGAGGCGCCTGGCGCGCTCGGCGAAGGAGCGAGCGCGCGTCACGCAAGGATTGAGAGAGACATGGCTACCCGCAAAGAGATCAAGCAGGAGGCCGTCGCGCGCGTCAGGGACGAGCGCGCGGCCAGCCAGGCGCGCCGCGACGAGCTGAAGGCGATGACGCCCGACGAGCGCACCGCCGCCAAGGCCGCCGACAGGACGGCCGCGAAGGAGGCGAAGGCGACCGCGAAGGAGGAGCGCGCGGAGGTGCGTTCCACCATGAGCCGTGCCCAGCGCCGCGAGCTCAAGCGCCGCGAGCGCGTGTACCGCAAGGTCAGCCACCGCCGTCGCCGCGCGATCGGGTGGGGCGTCACCGGCGTCGCCGTCATCGGCATCGGTGCCCTCGCTGCTCCGTATGTCGGAGGAATTGCGCGCGTCGCGTCGCTCAGCTTCACCGACGACACCCCCCAGGCGGCCGCCGCGCGCGAGGCCGCGCTCGGCGTCTCCGAGTCCATCTCGGACGAGGGCATGGTGCTGCTGAAGAACGAGGGCGGCGCGCTGCCGCTGACCGGCGGCGTCAACGTGTTCTCGTTCTCCTCGTTCAACCTGCGGCTGGGCGGCGGCGGCTCCGGAGGCTCCAACACCGCGGGCGCTCCCACGCTCTACGAGGCGCTCGAGGCCCAGGGCGTCGAGTACAACACCGACCTCTACGCGACCATGGAGGACGCGGGCGCCGCTCACTCCGAGAGCTCGAGCAACGCGTTCGTGCAGATCGCCGGGGCGCTCACGGGCGCCGGAGGCGAGCACGAGCCCGCCCCCGACTACCTCACGGATGACGTCCTCGCTCAGGCGCAGACCTTCTCCGACACCGCGATCGTGGTGGTGGGCAACGACGGCGTCGAGGGCTCCGACATGACGCATGCCGACCTCCAGCTCACCGACGCGCAGCGCGAGCTGCTCGACAAGGTCACGGCGGTCCAGGACCACGTGATCGTGGTGGTGAACTCGGGCAACCAGATGGAGCTCGGCTTCCTCGACGAGTACCCCGAGATCACCGCCGCCGTGTGGATGGGCACCCCCGGACCCCAGGGTGCGACCTCGCTCGCGAAGGTGCTCACCGGCGAGGTCAACCCGTCCGGGCGTCTCACCGACACCTACGCGTACGACATCGCGTCCGCGCCCGCCGTCGAGAACTTCGGCGACTACAACTACACCAACGTCAAGCGCGGCTTCCTCGACTACGAGGAGGGCATCTACGTCGGATACCGCTACTACGAGACCCGCTACGAGGGTGACGAGGCGGGCTACGAGGAGACGGTGCAGTTCCCGTTCGGATACGGCCTCAGCTACACGTCCTTCGACTGGGCCGCAGCCGAGCCCGTGATGACCGACGCGACCGTGTCCGTCGACGTGACCGTCACCAACGGGGGTGACGTCGCGGGCAAGGACGTGGTCCAGGTCTACTTCTCCGCGCCCTACACCGGCGACATCGAGAAGTCCTCGATCGAGCTCGCGGGCTACGCCAAGACCTCGCTCCTCGAGCCCGGTGCGTCCGAGACGGTGACCGTCGAGTTCGCGGTCCAGGACATGGCCTCCTGGGACACCGCCGCGGGCGGCGCGTACGTGCTCGAGGCCGGTGACTACGAGATCTCAGCGCGCTCCGACGTCCACTCGCCCGTCGCATCGTCCACCGTGACCGTCGCGAACGACGTCACGTTCGACGCGGACGCGGACACCGGCGTCGCCTACGAGAACCGCTTCGACTATGTCGAGGGTGACCTCACCTACCTGTCCCGCGCGGACTGGGACGGCACCTACCCGGCCGCACCCGACGGCAGCGAGCAGGCGTCCGACCAGGTGCTCGCCCTCATGGACCCGACGTACGAGCCTGCCCAGGGCGACGCGCCCACGTACGGCGCCGACAACGGTCTGATGCTGTCCGACATGGTGGGCCTCGAGCACGACGACCCGCAATGGGACGCGTTCCTCGACCAGCTCACGCTCGACGAGCAGGTGGACCTGTTCTCCTACGGCGCGTACCAGTCGGTCGCGGTCGAGCGCCTGGGCGTCCCGTCGATCACCATGCTCGACAGCCCCGCGGGCCTCAACTCGCTGTTCTCGCCGCTCGACTCCGCGGCCTACCCGACCGAGGTGGTCATCGCCTCGACGTGGAACGACGAGCTCGCGTACGCGTGGGGCGAGTCCGTGGGCAACGAGGCGAAGGCCTACGGCGTCGAGGTCTGGTACGCCCCCGGCATGAACCTTCACCGCACCGCGCTGGGCGGTCGCGACTTCGAGTACTTCTCCGAGGACCCGCTCCTGACGGGCAAGATGGCCGCGGCCGTGGTGTCGGGCTCGCAGGACCAGGGCGTGCCCACCACCATCAAGCACTTCGTGCTCAACGACCAGGAGGTCAACGCGCGCACGGGCATCAACGTGTTCGCGTCCGAGCAGGCGCTGCGCGAGCTGTACCTGCAGCCCTTCGAGATCGCGGTCAAGGAGGCCGATGCGGCGGGCGCCATGAGCTCCTTCATCAACCTCGGCGGCAGCTGGGCCGGCGGCAACGAGGATCTCCTCGAGGAGGTGCTGCGCGGCGAGTGGGGCTTCGAGGGCTTCGTGTCCACCGACGCCGTGCTCGGCGGCTGGATGGCTCCCGAGCTCGCCGCCCGCGGCGGCAACGACTGGATGCTCGCGGTGTTCCCGTCCGCGACCGTGAAGTCCACCAAGGCCGCGGTCGACGCGGACCCGGTGGGCATGGGTGAGGCGCTGCGCGAGCGCGTGCACAACATCCTGTTCACCGTCGCCGGCTCGAACGCGATGGACGCGTCCTAGCAGGGCGCGCCGCCCGACCCGTATGGCGGACGGATCGCATATCCGTCCGCCATACGGGTCGCCCTCCACCTGCATGCAGGATCGATCCCCGATCGATCCGAACCTTCTCAGCACACGAAAGGTCGACGATGACCACGCTTGAGGCGCCGTCCAGTCCCGTCACTCCCGCGCCACGCCGCTGGCGCCGCCGTCTCGCGATCACCGGAGGCGTGCTGGGCGGGCTGGTGGTCGCGGCCGGGGCCGTCGGCTGGTACTTCGCCTACGCCCCCGCACCCGCGGAGCCGGAGCTCGATGCCACGGTCGAGCAGCGCTCGCTCACCGTCGACGGGATGGAGCGCACCTACACCGCGGTGGTGCCGTCGTCTCTCGCGGACGATGCGCCGCTGTGGGTCGCGCTGCACGGCTCACGGATGGACGGCGCCGGCATGCGTGCCGCGGCCGGCTACCAGCTCGATGAACTCGCCGTCGAGCAGGGCTTCGTGGTGATCTATCCCGACGGCTACGAGGACACGTGGCACGACTGCCGGCCCGACACCGGCTACCCCGCGACCGCCGAGGGCATCGATGACGTCGCGTTCCTCGAGGCGCTCGTCTCCGAGGCGGCGAGCGCGTACTCGCTCGACGCGTCGCGCGTGTACGGCGTGGGCTACTCCAACGGCTCCCACATGCTCTTCCGCATGGCCGCGGAGTCGCCCGGCACCCTCGCAGGCATCGAAGCGAACGCGGCGAACCTCCCCACCTCGGACAACTGGTCCTGCGAGGCCTGGACCGAGCCGATCCCGACCATCCTGGTCGAGGGCACGGGCGACCCGATCAACCCGTTCGACGGCGGCCAGGCCGGTGCCTTCGGGCAGGACCTCGGCGCGGTGATGTCGGCCGCGGAGTCCGCGGCGGCGATCGCGACCATCAACGGTGTCGCGGGCGAGCCCGCCGAGTCCGTGGTCGGGGGCGAGCCGGGCGAGGCCGGCGCAGTCACGCTGACCGCCTACGGCGCCGGATCCGAGGCCCCGGTGCTGCTCTACACCGTCGCAGGCGGAGGCCACGGCGTGCCGAACCCCGCGACCCGCCTGCCGCGCATGATGGGCGGCACCACCGACGAGCTCAACGCGCCGGTGGAGGCGTGGGAGCTGTTCTCGAGCCTCGGCTGACGCGGTCGCGGTTGCACTGTTCACACCCCTCAACAAGAAGGACGACGATGTCATCAGAACTTCCCCCGGAGACTGCCGAGACGGCGCCCGACGGCGCCACCACGGCCGACGCAGCGTTCGAGGAGCAGACCACGGTCGCTCCCCAGCAGAAGCGCGGCCGCGGCAAGCGCATCCTCAAGGCCACGGGCCTGACGCTCGCGCTGCCCGGCGCAGCCGTGGTGGCCGGCGGTGGCTACGTCGCGGTCAAGTCGCTCACCGCAAGCCCCGACAACTCTCCCGAGCACGAGGAGTCGAAGGCCGACTACCTCGACGCGCTCGCCGGCACCACCGCGTCGGGAGATGCGCCCAACGTGCTCCTCGTGTACTACGACGACCTCGGATACGGGGACCTCGGGTTCATGGGCGACACGCCGATCAAGACACCGAACATCGACAAGCTGGCCGAGAACGGCGTGGTGCTCACCAACTACCACTCGCCGTCCGCGGTCTGCACACCGTCGCGCGCGGCGATGCTGACGGGACGCCTCGCCCCGCGTGCGGCGGTGCCGGACGTGCTGTTCCCGAGCGACAACCCGCTGGCTGTCATGAACAAGATGAGCGGCTCGTTCGGGCTGACGCAGGCCGAGATCACCATGCCCGACGTCCTGCAGGCGGCCGGCTACCAGACCGGGATGATCGGCAAGTGGCACATCGGCGACACCGAGGGCTCGCTGCCCAACGACTTCGGATTCGACACCTTCCTGGGCGCGCGCTATTCGAACGACATGACCCCGTTCAAGATCTACCGCGACAACGACGTGGTGGTCGAGGAGGTGGACCAGACGAAGCTCGACGCGCTCTACACCGACGAGGCCGTGAAGTTCGTCGGCGACGCCGCGGAGAGCGACGACCCCTTCTTCCTGTACTTCGCCCACAACTTCCCGCACGAGCCGCTGTTCGCGGCTGAGGAGAACGAGGGCCGTTCCGACGCCGGGCTGTACGGCGACATCGTGGAGGGCCTCGACGACGGTATCGGCCGGATTGTCGACGAGCTCGAGGCGACGGGCCAGCTCGACAACACCATCATCATGATCACCAGCGACAACGGCCCGTGGTACCAGGGCGATGCGGGCGATCACCGCGGTCGGAAGGGCGTGATCAACGAAGGCGGCATGCTGGTTCCGTTCCTGGCGCATTGGCCCGCGGGCCTTGAGGGTGGGCAGACGCTGGACACGATGACGATGGGCACGGACATCCTGCCGACGCTCATGGACTGGCTGGACATCGACGCACCCACGGATCGTGTGCTGGACGGCTCGAGCATGGCGCCGTTGCTGGCGGGCGAGGCGGACTCGGTGAGCGACTTCTACTACTACTACGCGGGCGAGAAGCTCATCGCCGTGAGCGACGGCCGGTACAAGTACTACACCGAGCACCCGTACCTCTACGGCACCAGCGATCTGTCCTTCTCGGTCGCACAGAAGAAGGGTCCGTGGCTGTTCGACCTTGCGACGGATCCGGCCGAGGCGTACGACGTCAGCGCCAAGCATCCCGAGGTTGTCGCGGAGCTCAAGGCGGAGCTCGAGCGCCGCGACGCCGAGATGGCCGAGAACCCGCGCGGCTGGGTCTCCTGACCCCAGCGTGAACGATGCGGCCGTCCACGGCGACGTGGGCGGCCGCATCGTCGCCCCCGACCGAACAGAAAGGATGAGGCGATGACCACGAGCCCTCACGAGCCCACCCCGCGCCCCACCGTGGTCGCGGTGCCGGGCCTCGACCCCGTGACGGCCGGGGGAAGGCGGCGCCTCCCGTTCACCGTGCTCGCCAAGCCCACCGGGGCGGCCTGCAACCTCGACTGCACGTACTGCTTCTTCCTGTCGAAGGAGCTGCTGTACGACGGCGACGGCCAGCGCATGTCAGAGGCGGGACTCGACGCGTACCTAGCCAACCTGCTGCGCTCTCAGCCCGACGGCGACGTCGAGATCGCGTGGCAGGGCGGCGAACCGACGATGCGAGGCATCCCGTTCTTCCGGCGTGCGGTCGAGCTCGCGGAGCAACTGCGCCGGCCGAAGCAGACCGTCCGTCACACGTTGCAGACCAACGGCACGCTGCTGGACGATGCGTGGGGCGAGTTCCTCGCGACGAACGGCTTCCTCATCGGCCTGAGCATGGACGGCCCCGCGCACCTCCACGACGCGTATCGGGTCAACAAGGCCGGGCGTGCGACGCACGCGCAGGTCCTCCGGGGGCTTGACGTGCTGAAGCGCCACGGGGTCGAGTTCAACATCCTGTGCACCGTGCACGCGGTCAACCAGGATCACGGTCTCGAGGTGTACCGGTACTTCCGTGACGAGCTCGGGGCGCGTCACCTGCAGTTCATCCCGATCGTCGAGCGCGTCACCCGCGAGCAGCTGCCCATCGCCGAGCAGGGCTGGAAGGACGGCAACGGGACGCGGATCCTCTACCGCCAGGAGGGTGACGCCGTCACCTCGCGCAGTGTGGATCCCGCGGCGTGGGGCGAGTTCCTGGTGGCGGTGTTCGACGAGTGGGCGGCCAACGATATCGGCGAGGTATTCGTGCAGCACTTCGACGTGATGCTCGGCAACGCGCTCGGCCAGTACTCGATGTGTGTGCATGCCCCCGAGTGCGGCTCCGCGCTCGCGGTCGAGCACACGGGCGACGTGTACTCGTGCGACCACTTCGTGGAGCCCGGTTATCTCCTGGGGAACGTGGGGGAGCGGTCGCTCCAGACGATGCTGCAGTCGCCTGCGCAGCGGGAGTTCGGGGCGGCGAAGCGGACGTCGTTGCCACGGCAATGCGTGGAGTGCCCCGTGCGATGGGCATGCCACGGCGGGTGCCCGAAGGACCGGTTCGACGTCTCGAGGGATGGCGAGCCCGGGCTCAACCACCTGTGCGCCGGCTACTACCGCGCGTTCTCGCACGCCGAGCCGACCATCCGACGCATGGCCGAGCTGGTCGCGCCGACGCTGGGCTGACGCGACGTCCGCGCAAGCGTCAGACTTCCTGCGAGAACCCGACCCGCCGCTCGCTCTCCGCCCAGAGCGCGTCGGCGAGCGCCGCATCGTCCATCTGTGGGTGACGCTTGCGAGGGAGGGCCCGGCGTTCGGTGTAGGTCTCGCCGGAGCGCGCCGCCGTGCTCTCCATCGCCCAGGTGAGGTTCGCGGCGCCGTCCTCCGGGGTCTTCAGGAACAGCGCGAGCGGACCCTTGTAGAAGAGCTTCATCGACGTGGTGCCGGTGTCCTTCGCGAAGTTCGACGCGACGTCGCCCGGGTAGATCGCGACCGCGCGCACGCCGTCGCCGCCGAAGCGTCCGTGCAGCGACCGGGCGAACAGCATGGTCGCGAACTTCGCGTTCCCGTAGGCCGTGGTCGGCTTGTACGAACGTGCCGAGTCGAGGTCCATCAGGTCGAGGCGGCCGTACTTGTCCGCCGCGGCGCTCGCGGTGTTCACCACGGTCCCGCGCGCGGCGACCACCAGGTCGAGCAGCAGGTTCGTGAGGAGGAAGCCGGCGAGGTGGTTCACCTGCAGGGTGCGCTCGTTGCCGTCGACGGTCACGGCCCGCTGCGCGAAGATCCCGCCGGCGTTGTTGGCGAGCACGTCGAGACGGTCGGTCCGCTCGCGCACCCAGCCCGCCAGCGCGCGTACGTCGTCCAGGCGCGCGAAGTCCGCGGGGCAGGCTTCGCCGCCCGTCGACGCTGCGACCGCCGCGAGCTTGGCGGGGGAGCGGCCGGTGAGGAGCACGCGGTCGCCGCGCTCCGCGAGGGCCCGCGCCGTCGCCGCCCCGATCCCGTCGGATGCGCCGGTGACGAGGATGGTGCGCTGCGTCAAGGTCTCCTCCAGAGGTGCGCGTGAATCGTACCGAGGAGGAGCGCCTCAGTAGCCGCGCGGCTCCCGCGCCTGGTACGGCGCCTCGAGCGCCTCGACCTCCGCCTCGGTGAGCTCGATGTCCAGCGCCGCGACGGCATCGGGAAGGTGATGCGGCTTGGTGGCGCCCACGATCGGCGCACTCACCACCGGGTTGCGCAGCACCCACGCGAGCGCGACCTGCGACATGGGGACCGCACGCTCAGCCGCGATCCGCTCGACCGCGTCCACCACGCCCTGGTCCGCGTCCATGAACGTCGCGTCCGCGACCGGGTCGTTCCCCGCGCGCGAGGTCTGCGTGCCCCACGGCCTCGCGACCCGGCCCTTCGCGAGCGGCGAGTAGGGGATCGCGCCCACGCCCTGGTGCGCGAGAAGGCCGAGCATCTCCCGCTCCTCCTCGCGATACAGCAGCGAGTACTGGTCCTGCATCGACACGAACCGCGTCCACCCGCCCAGGTCCGCCGCGTGCTGCATGGTCGCGAACTGCCAAGCGTGCATCGCCGAGGCGCCGATGTACCTCGCCTTTCCCGCCGTCACCACGTCGTGGAGCGCCTCCATGGTCTCCTCGATGGGCGTCGTGGGGTCGAAGCGGTGGATCTGATAGAGGTCCACGTAGTCGGTGCCCAGACGCGTGAGCGACGCGTCGATCTGCTCCATCACGGCCTTGCGGGACAGGCCCTGACCGCCGGGACCGTCGTGCATCCGGAAGTGCAGCTTGGTCGCGAGCACTATCTCCTCGCGCGTGCTGAACTCGCGCAGCGCGCGCCCGGTGAGCTCCTCGCTCACGCCCTCCGAGTAGACGTTGGCGGTGTCCCAGAACGTGATGCCGAGCTCGACGGCCTGCCGGTAGAACGGCGCGGCCTCCTCCCACGCGAAGGCGCCCCACTGCGGCACCTGTGAGGTCGGGCTGCCGTAGGTCATGGTCCCCAGCGCGAGGCGAGGGATGCGGAGCCCGGAGGCTCCGAGGCGGGTGTACTTCATCTTCTGCTCCTTTGCGAGGGACGATGCGGTGGCTGGGTGGGCGACGAGGCTCAGGCCTCGGGGATGGCTCGGTCGAAGAACTCGTCGCGGATCGCGTCGGGCTCGGGGCCGCCGCGCACGCCGGTGTCGAGCGCGTCGATGGACGCGAGCTCCTGGTCCGAGAGCGTGAAGTCGAAGACGTCGAAGTTCTCCGCGATGCGGCTCGGGGTGACCGACTTGGGGATCACCTGGCGGCCCTCCTGGAGGTGCCAGCGCAGCATCACCTGCGCGGCCGTCTTGCCCTGCGCCGCGGCGATCTCGCCGATGGTCGGGTCCTCGAGCGTCGAGCGGCCCTCGCCGCGGTAGAACGTGATGCCGCCGATGGGAGACCACGCCTGGTTGAGGATGCCCGCGGCGGCGTCCGCCGCTTGGATCGCGCCCTGCTGGAAGTAGGGGTGGACCTCGATCTGGTTGACGGCGGGCACGACCTCGGCGACATCGAGCAGGCGCGCGAGGTGGTCGGTCATGAAGTTGGAGACGCCGATCGCGCGCACCTTGCCGTCCATGTAGAGGGTCTCGAGGGCCTGGTAGGCGGCGATGGTCTGCTCCCAGCGGGAGGGCGCCGGCTGGTGGAGGATCAGCAGGTCCAGCTGGTCGATCCCGAGCTTCGCCGTGGCCTTCTCGAACGCGTGGAGCGTCGCCGCGTGCCCGTAGTCGCTCACCCACACCTTGGTCTCGATGAAGAGATCGTCGCGCGGGATGTCGCTCGCGGCGAGCGCGGCGCCCACGCCGGACTCGTTGAAGTAGGCGGCGGCGGTGTCGATGTGGCGGTACCCGACTCGGAGCGCCGCCGTGACTGCGGTTGCGGTCTCGTCCGGCGGAGTCTGGAAGACGCCGTAGCCGAGGGCAGGCATGGTGACGCCGTTGTTGAGGGTGAAGGTGTCCATGCCGTCGACGCTAGGCCGCGAGCCAGCTGCGAGGGAGGGACTGGTGTTACCCCGATCGCGGAGTCCCGTGAGTCGGGACGCTGAGTCCTCAAGAGTTGTTCACATGTGCGATTGCGGGACGCTCAGTCCTCGCCGTCACGTCCGCCGCGGACGCTGTCCGGCGATGGTGCGCGCGACCTCGGAGGACTGGTTGTCCCGAGATGCGCGTCCGCGTGCGAAATGGAGGACTGAGTGTCCCGACGGTCGGACGCGGAGGCGGGTACCGACCGTCCCTCCCTCGGGGCGAGCGCCCGCCGTACGGTGGACGCATGAGCACGAACCCCGAGGTGACCGAGTTCCTGCGCACGCGCCGCGCGCGCATCACCCCCGACCAGGCCGGCTTGCCCGCGTACGGCGGCAACCGCCGCGTGCCGGGTCTGCGCCGCGAGGAGGTCGCGATGCTCGCCGGGGTGTCGGTCGACTACTACGTGCGACTTGAGCGCGGCAACCTGTCCGGCGCGTCGGAGTCCGTGCTCGAGGCGCTCGCAAACGCGCTCCAGCTCGACGACGCCGAGCGCGACCACCTGTTCGACCTCGCGCGTGCGGCGGGTCCCGCATCGTCCCGCGCGGCCGGCCGTCGCCCGACGGGGACGGTACGTCCCACGGTCCAGCGCATCCTCGACTCCATCAGCGCGCCTGCGTGGGTGCGCAACGGCAGGCTCGATCACCTCGCGCACAACCGCGCCTCGCGCGCGCTGTACTCGCCGCTGCTCGACAGCTCCGCGAGGCCCACCAACACGGCACGCTTCCTGTTCCTGGACGATGCGTCGCGCGACTTCTTCGTCGATCGCGACCAGGCGACGGCCGACGTCACCGCGCTGCTGCGCATGGAGGCCGGACGCCGTCCCCACGACAAGGGGCTCACCCAGCTGGTCGGCGAGCTGTCGACCCGGTCGGACGAGTTCCGACGCCTGTGGGCCCGCCATGACGTCAAGTTCCACCGCTCCGGCGCCAAGCAGCTCCGCCACCCCGCGGTCGGGCTGCTCGACCTCGAGTTCGAGGCGATGGAGCTGCCCTCCGACCCCGACCTCACGCTGCTGGTCTATGCGGTCGCGCCGGGGTCGCCCGCCGCGGACAAGCTCGCGCTGCTCGAGCACTGGGCCGACGAGCGCGAAGCCGCCGGGCTGCTCGCCGACGTGAGCGGCGCCGCGCCGCGCTGACCGCCGGAAGCCCCCGCGACCTCTCGAACGTTGCCCTAGAGGACCCCGACCGAGAGGAACCCTCATGTCCACCGCCGTCCGCCCGCCGTCGCAGTACGAGGACCCCATCGTCGCGCCGCACTCGCTCAAAGGGCGGCGCATCCTGGTGGTCGGGGGCTCCTCGGGGTTCGGGCGACAGGTCGCGGTGGATGCGTCGCTGGCGGGAGCCGACGTCATCGTGGTGGGGCTCGACCCCGCCAAGTCCCACGCGACGGCGCAGGAGTGCGGCGCGCTGGGCCACGGCAAGGCGAACGCGCTCGCCTTCGACGTCACCACGGACGCGGGTCGCGAGCGACTGCTCGAGGCGGTCGGCCGCGTCGATCACGTGGTCTCCACGCTGGGCGGGCGTCTTGGCGACCACGTCCGCGAGGACGACGACGACGCGGTGCGCGACGTCGCCCGCCGCAAGGTTGCGGACAATCGCGCCTTGGTGGACGCGCTCGCGGACCGGGTGGTCGACGGCGGGTCCTTCGTGCTCACCGCGGGCTCGACCAGGAGGCCAGGCGAGGGCGACGGGGTCGCCGCCGTGACCGGCAACGAGGAGATCGTGGACCTGGTGCGGGAGAAGGCGCTCGAACTCGCGCCGCGCGTGCGCGTCAACGCGGTCGCCCCCACGTGGACGCAGACGCCGCTCTGGCGTCATCACGACGACGCCACGGTGATCGCGATGCGCCGCGAGATGGAGGAGCGCATCCCGCTGGGCCGCACCGCGGACATCCGCGAGGTGGCGCGCGCCTACCTCTTCCTCATGACCAGCGGATTCGTGACCGGCCAGACCATCGCGGTGGACGGCGGGTACTCGCTCACCTAGCCCGCGATCACGAGCGTCAGCTCGTCCGGCCCCTTCGCCTTGCGCACGAGGCTCACGTCCACGAGCGCGGAACCGATCATCCCGGCCGCAACGTCGGCGAGGTCCTCCGCGGACTCGGGCCGCGCATCGTCCCGTACCAGGTGCGACGCGAGCAAACCGCGCGTGTGCTTGGCCATGTGGCTCACCACCGCGCGCTTGCCGTTCAGCTCGCGCTGCACGTTGACCGCGACCCACGGCGAGCCCTCGGGCCGGTACGCCGCGACGTAGGAGGCGCTGCGGCAGTCGATCACGAGCCCGCCGTCGGCGAGCGCCTCGAGCTCCTCGCGCAGGTGACGCTTCCAGAAGGCGCCGAGCCCGCCGATCCGCCCCAGCGACGTCCCCATCGAGAGCCGGTACGCCGGGATCCGGTCCGCGGGGGAGACCGCGCCCCACAGCGCCGAGACGATCCGCACGCTCTCCGCGGCCTTGTCCAGCGTCGCCGCGTCCCAGTCCGCCATGCCGGCGGCGTCGTAGAGCACGCCGGTGTAGACGGTGGACGATGCGCCGGCCGGGTTCTCCCACACGGTCCGGTTGCGCGCGACCTCCTGGTGCAGGGACGCGCCCACCCCGAGGACGTCCATCGCGTTGCGCTGGCCGCTCACCTTGGCGAGCGCGTCGCCCACGCGGCGGCGCGGGCCCTCGAGCCCCGCGTGCGACAGCGCGGCGAGGTCGACGGGGTCGCCGGCCAGGGGAGCGGTCTTGCCCTCGGAGGGCGGGAGCAGGATGAGCACCGGATAAGGGTAGGCGGAGTTCGTCCCGGCATCTGGCACAATTGTCGCAGCCCCACACAAATCCGGGAGAACCCATGAACACTCGCACCGCCGCGTGGACCTCTACCACCGCATCGTCCCCCTGGCAGGAGCGCGACGCCGTCGCGCTCGGCGAGCTGACGGCGATGCCGTCGGTGATCCTCGAGACCGAGCGGCCGCAGCAGGCGGTCGAGGGGTTCGGGGCCTCGTTCAACGAGATGGGCTGGGACGCGCTCGCGCTGCTCGACCCCGAGGCGCGCGAGGAGGTGCTGCGCGACCTGTTCGCACCCGGCGCCGCGCTCAACCTGTCGCTGTGCCGCATGCCGGTGGGCGCGAACGACTTCTCGCGCGACTGGTACTCGTACGACGAGACGCAGGACGACCTCGAGCTGGCGGACTTCTCGATCGACCACGACCGCGAGACGCTCATCCCGTTCATCCACGCGGCGCAGGCGCACCAGCCGGACCTGCGCGTGTGGGCGTCGCCGTGGAGCCCGCCCACCTGGATGAAGGCCAACGGCCACTACGCGGGCGCGCGGCCCCACGTCGCGTTCGGCGACGTGCACAACGGTATCGAGGACCACCAGCTCGGCGCCGAGGGCACCGACATGATGCGCCTCGAGGAGCCCGTGCTCGCCGCGTACGCCCGCTACTTCGGGCGCTTCGTCGACGCGTACGCAGCTGAGGGCATCCCGATCGGGATGGTGATGCCGCAGAACGAGTTCAACTCCGCCCAGCCCTTCCCGTCCTGCACCTGGACCCCCGAGGGGCTCGCGACGTTCATCGCGCACCTCGGCCCCGAGATGGACGCGCGCGGCGTCGAGGTGTTCCTGGGCACGCTCGAGCGTGCGGACGATGCGCTGATCACCCGGGTGCTCGCCGACCCGGCCGCGGCGCCGTGGGTCCGCGGCGTGGGCGCCCAGTGGGCGGGCAGGGGAGCGGTGCCGCACGTGCACCACGATCACCCGGAGCTCCCGATCTATCAGACCGAGCAGGAGTGCGGCGACGGCCTCAACGACTGGCGCCTCGCGCGTCACGCGTGGGAGCTCATGCAGCACTTCTTCAGCCACGGTGCGCGCGCGTACATGTACTGGAACATGGCGCTGCTCGAGGGCGGCGTGAGCCGGTGGGGCTGGGCGCAGAACTCGCTCGTGGTGGTCGATCCCGAGACGGGCGCGCACCGCTACTCCCACGAGTTCCATGTGCTGCGCCACGTGTCCGGGTTCGTGGCGCGAGGCGCGCGGGTGATCCCCACCCTGTCCTACACCGGCCACACCGACCAGCTGGCGTTCCGCAACCCCGACGGCTCGACCGTGATCGTCGCGCAGAACCCGCTCGCCGAGCCGATGATGATGACGTTCCTGGTCGACGGCTCGGTGCTCGCGGTCGAGCTGCCGGCGGACTCGCTCAACACCTTCGTGGTGGCTCCTACGGAGTGACGGGTCCGGTGGCTCCGAGCGAATCAAGCCACCGCCCCAGGCGCTCGAGCCCCTCCACGATGTCCTCGGGCGACGCCGCGTACGACAGCCGCACGTGCGTGTCGCCGTGGGTCGCGCCGAAGTCGCGGCCGGGCGTGAGCGCGACGTGCGCCTCGCGCAGGGCGCGTCCGCAGAAGTTCCACGCATCGAGACCGGTGGCGGAGACGTCGGCGAACGCGTAGAACGCTCCGTCCGGCGCCGAGGGGACGGGCAGGCCGATGCGCGCGAGCCCGTCCAGCATGAGCGACCGCCGGGCGAGCAGCTCGCGGCGCCGCGCCTCGGCCTCGGCGAGCGAGGCGGGGGTGAAGGCCTCGAGCGCGGCGATCTGGACGGGCGCGGCGGCGGACAGGAAGTAGTTCATCGCGAGGCGCTCGACTGGGCCCACCAGCTCCTCGGGCAGCACGCACCAGCCCAGCCGCCAGCCGGTCATCCCGAAGGCCTTGGAGAACGAGTTGAGCACGATCGCGTCCGGGTCGTGCGCCAGCACCGTGCGCAGCGGGCTGCCGTCGGGGTGGCGGTCGGCGGTGTCGAGGTAGATCTCGTCGACCAGGCGCCACGCGCCGCGCTCGCGGGCGAGGTCGCAGATCGCCGCGAGCTCCGCCCGGGGGATGGTGGTGCCCGTCGGGTTGGACGGGGTCGCGACCATCACCACGCCGGTATCGGGGGTCCAGTGCCGGTCCACGAGGTCACGGGTGAGCTGGAAGCGCGTGGCGGGGGAGGTGGGGACCGTGAGCGCGTGGCCGCCGAAGGACTGCACGATCTGCCTGTTGCACGGGTAGCTCGGGTCCGCCATCAGCACGTCGGTGCCGGGATCCACGGTCGCAGCGATGGTGAGGACGAGCGCGGCCGAGGCGCCCATCGTGATCGCGATCCGTCCGGGGTCGACCTCGACGCCGTGGCGGTCGCGGTAGAAGCCGGCGATCCGCTCGCGCAGCTCGGGCATGCCCAGCGAGGACGTGTACGCGAGGCGACGCCCGTCCATCGTGCCCGCCATCGCGCGGCGCACCGCGGCGGGCGCCCCGAAATCCGGCTCGCCCAGGTTCAGACGGACGATGCGGTGGCCGGCGGCCTCCAGCTCGCTCGCGAGGTCGCCGAACGCCATCGCATGGAACGGCTCGATCGCCTGCGCGCGCCGCGAGACCTGCATGGTCGCTCCTCCGGTCGGGTCCGGGCTCCATCCTCCCGCACGGACGGCGAGGTGCGATGCGCCGGGGTGTCGCTCCCGGTATCCTTGCAGGGCGGATGAGCTGGCCAGGCGACCGCGTGACCCTCTCGGGGGTCCCGAGGAACGTCCGGGCTCCGTAGAGCAGGGTGATGGCTAACGGCCACCCGGGGTGACCCGCGGGACAGTGCCACAGAGAGCAGACCGCCCCTCTCCCTCGGGAGCGGGGTAAGGGTGAAAGGGTGAGGTAAGAGCTCACCGCGCGACTGGTGACAGGAGCGGCAAGGTAAACCCCACCCGGAGCAAGACCAGACAGCATGCGTTCGAGGGCTGCTCGCCCGAGCATGCGGGTAGGTTGCTTGAGCCCTGGAGCAATCCAGGGCCTAGATGGATGGTCGCCCCTCCGTCCTGGTAACGGGGCGGAGTGACAGAACCCGGCGTATCGGCCAGCTCATCCGCCTTCCTGGTGATTACCAGGCCCGATGTCATTGCGACATCTGCTCAGTCCGCACAGAGTCCGCGGCAGGATCGGCGTGCTTGTCCGACAGGAGATCCGAGCGCCACACCCCGCCGCCACCATGACCACGTGCCCGGTCCCCAGCTCGTCCACCGCGCCGCAGAGCGAGTTGGCCCGACGGCGATCATCGAGACGGCGACAGGTTGCATCGTCGCGCGTGTCGAGCGCCTGCCGGACGGTGTGCTTCGGGCGAGGCGAACCGGACGGATGCCGGACCCGGTCGAGACGGTGCCGCGACGCATCTGGGCTGTGGTCGCGCGCACGTGTCAGCGCCCCCGCCCAGCCGGAGCCGAGCGGGGGTGCGTCGATGTCGAGCTATGGGGCTGTCAAGCCGGCCCGGCGATTCGGCCGGCGGCGACCGGGGCTCACGCGCAGTCGAGAGCGGGGGTCGTGAAGTGCTGTTCGACGATCGTGCCGTCCGGCTGCGTCACAGAGACCCACAAGTGGCCCGCCGCGACGCTAGCCGTGTCCAAGAGGGCAGTGGCACCCCAAGCACTCGCCTCGTCGAACGTCGCGGTGTGGGTGACCTGATAATTGCGCGCCTTGAACCTCACCACGACGGTGCCGCCGACCGGAACAGATATGTCCCAGCGCAAGGCAACCACAGCCGGTGCCGTGAAGCACGAGACCTGGGTGTTGACGTACGTGCCGCCTGCGAGCGTCAGGCTGGCGTAATAGAGGTTCTCCACCGACGGGAGCGGCTGGAGCGGTACGGGCTTGCCGTCTGCGCTGGCGGGTGCGGTGAATGCGAATAGGGCCGTGAGCGTGCCGACGACAGCGGCGGCGAGCCTGAAGCGAGTTGTCCTCATGATGGTTTCCCCTCCCTGATTGGTGCGGGAAGTCCGCGCCAAGTGAAGTCTGCGCCTTCTGGTCCGGTTTGGCGCGGGGAACCTGGGAAGATGCAGTCGGCCCGCCCCCGAGCAAGTGGCGGGCCGCCCAGGTTGGGTCCTCCAATTCGCTGACGCTCCGAGGCGTGGGTTCGTAGGGGGCGAAACCTCAGGGCGGCGAAGGCAGAGGGTCGAGGGGCCCTGCACGCGTGCCCGCAACGTAATGCGAGAGCGCCCGCGGACCCCTCTGACGCGACGAGGGTCGCAGGGGCCGCGCACGCGCACCCGTGCGGAGCCAACAGGCCGCAAATGGGCCGCAACTCACCCACGTGCACCCACATCTCATTTGACAAAGCGCTAGTAAAATGCCTGGCAGTGAGCATATGCCACTGCCTTCCATTGTCTGCCAGCGGCGCAGGCGGCCGACCCGGCGTATCGGCCAGCTCGTCCCCATGTCGCCGCTCCTCGGCCGCGGAATACCGATCAGTATACTCTCGAGCATGGCGACCACGATCAAGGTATCCGAGGAGCTGCGCGACCGTATCAACCGTGACGCGCAGGAGCGCGGCGTCACCGCTGCGGGGCTCATCGAGGGCCTGCTCGACGCGTACGAGCGCCGCCGCCGGATGGAGGCGTTCGGGCGTGCCGTGCGCGGCGCCGGATCCGAGTACTGGGACGAGTTCCGCGTCTGGGACGTGGTCGTGACGGACGTCGATCATGGTGGATGACCTGCGGCGTGGGGCCGTGGTGTGGGCCGAGCTCGACCCCGTCCGCGGCCGCGAGCAGGCGGGGCGGCGTCCCGTGCTCGTGGTCGCGAGCGACCTCTACCTCGAGCAGGCCGACACGCTCGCGATCGTCGTGCCCGCGACCACGACGGACCGTGGTTGGCCGAACCACGTTCTGCTCCGCGGCCCGCGGCTCGACCTCCCGCAGCGCACCTACGCCATGACCGAGCAGCCGCGCACGATCACCCGGGATCGCCTCGCGGGCGTCATCGGCGTGGTGGACACGGAGACGATGCGCGACGTCGACATGTGGCTGCGCGACTTCCTCGCGCTGTAGTGCCACTAGGCCGGAGCCGCCGCGCCCGCGCCCGCGCCCGCGTCCGTCACAGTCGGTAGCCACCCGACGCCTCGATCCGCTGCGCGGTGACCCAAGCCGAGTCGGGCTCGACGAGCGACGCGATCACGCCGGCGATGTCGGTCGCCACTGCCGAGCGCCCGAGCGCGGAGCCATCGGCGAACACCTTGCGGACCGTCTCGTCGCCCACCCAGCCCGAGAACTGCGTCTCGACGGGTCCCGGCGCGACGGTGTTGACGCGGATGCCGCGCGGGCCGAGCTCCTGCGCCCAATACCCGGTGAGGACGCCGACCGCGCCCTTCATCGCGGCGTACGCGTCGCGTCCGACGTGCACGAAGCGCGTGAGGCCGGTGCCCAGGTTGACGATGCTGCCGCCGTCCCCGAGCAGAGGCGCGCCGTCCGCGGGTGCGGCGAGCGCCTGCGTGAGCAGGTACACGCCGCGGATATGGGTCGCGTAGAGGCCGTCGAGGACCTCCGCGGTGGTCTGGCCGAGGCGGGTGTCCGCGCCGAAGCCGGCGTTGTTGACGAGCGCGTCGAGCGTGGTGGTGCCGAAGGTGCGCTCGAGGACGCCCGGCAGCTCGCCCACGAAGCGGGCGATGTCCGCGGGCTCCGCCACGTCGAGGGGGAGCGTGACGGCGCGTCGCCCTGCTGCCTCGACGGCAGTCACGGTCTCGGCGGCCTCCTCGGCGTGGCTGCGGTACGTCACGATGAGGTCGTGCCCTCGGCGGGCCAGTTCCTCGGCGGTCGCGCGGCCGATGCCGCGGTTGGCGCCGGTGACGAGGGCGAGGGGGCTACGGGTGGCGTCGTTCATCGGATTCTCCTTCAGGGGGTGGTGGAACCAGCCTGAGGTGGCCCCGGGGCGCGGAGAAGAGGGCGCTCACCCTGGGGTCGGCGCCCCTACCTTCCGCCGCTCTGACCGGCACATACTGGGCGGATGGACCTCCCCGAGCTCGGTGCCTTCCTGCGCTCCCGCCGCGACCGCATCACGCCAGGCGACGTCGGGATCGTGCCCGGGCCGCGGCGTCGCGTCCCCGGTCTGCGCCGCGACGAGGTCGCGCTGCTGGCCGGCGCATCGGTGGAGTATTACACGGAGCTCGAGCAGGGGTCGAAGGTCCAGCCCTCGCCGCAGATGCTGGGTGCGCTCGCACGCGCGCTGAGGCTCACGGGTGACGAGCGCGACCACCTCTACCGGCTCGCGGGACGGCCCGTGCCGGCGCGCGCGACGGACCTCCACGTCGATCCCGCGATGCTCGCGCTGCTAGACCGCCTCGACGACACCCCCGCGTTGATCGTCTCCGACCTCGCGGAGACGCTCGCCGCGAACCCCCTGGCACGCGCGCTGCTCGGCGAGCGCCACGGACTCCCGTGGCCGCGATCGAGCCAGGTCTACCGGTGGTTCACCGACCCTGAGCAACGCGCCGCGCACCCCGCCGAGGACCACGCGCGGCTGGCCGAGTCGCTGGTCGCGGATCTGCGCATGGCGGCGGCGCGACGCGCGCCCGACGACGAGCGCCTCGCGGACTTGGTGGCACGGTGCACGGAGGCGTCCGAGGACTTCGCGCGCCTATGGGAGGAGAGGGCCGTACGCCTGAGGCGCGTCGACGCGAAGGTGTTCGTGCATCCGGCTATCGGCGCGATCGACCTGCTCTGTCACAACCTCTACACGGCGGACGGCTCGCAGCACCTGCTGTGGTTCACGGCCCGTGACAACGCCGCGAGCCGCGCGAAGTTGGCGCTGCTCCGGGTCGTGGGCGCCGAGGAGATGTCGACGCGCTGAAGGCGCGCGACGCGCGCCTGCTCGCTCGGATCGGGAGTTTCGCCATAGAATGCAGGGGCATCAACGGTCGCGTCACGGCGCGATCCGTACCCGCCCACCTCGGCATCGGCACCGCCCGACGCCCCGCCGGCCCATCTGAACGGCCCGCGGTCCGCGCGAGGACACCGAGGACCGGGACCCGCGTTCTCGCGGCCGTTCCAGGGCGGGACATCGCGCCGCGCATGCGCCGCGAACCGAGGAGGAGACGTAGTGGCAGGAGCAGGGCAGCGGCGATCGGGTCGCACGCGCACCACCGGCGGCACGCAGCGTCGGCGTGCGTCGCGACCCACCGAAGAAGGCCTGATCCCCCTGCTTGCGGCCATCGCCCGCGACGTCGACCGCGTGGTCCAGCGTCCTCCCACACGCACTACGGTGCGCACCAAGTACCAGGTGGTCGCCCTGCTGGTCCGCGAGGAGCGCGCCCGCGTGAAGGCCGACCCCGACCTGTCCCTGGCCAAGCGCGAGGAGGAGCTCAAGCGGCTCGACGGCCTCGCGACCATCCTCGCCAAGATCGCCGCGCGCGACACCTCGCTGCTCGCGCTCCTCGCTGATGACGCGCGCGTCTCCGAGTCCGCGCGGACCTACAAGGCGACCGTGCTCCGCTCGGCCGGACGGGACGTGCCCGACGAGCCCGAGCCTCCCGCACCGGTCGAGGCGGCGCCCGAGGCCGACAAGCGGGTGGTGCCGCAGTCGGCGATCGCCCACCGGCTCGCCAACCCCTTCCTCGCCCCCGACTTCGGCGTCGCCCAGGAGCGGCGTGCCGCGGCGCCCCGGCGGCTCGCCAGCTGGGAGCTGCTCGACACCATGTTCCGTTCGTTCGAGCGCGACGCGCCCGGAGCGCGCGCCTGCATGGACCTGCCCGAGCCGACCGCCCTGACCGCCACCGCGACAAGCGTCCCGTTGGGGCGCGAGCTCATGCCGCACCAGGCGCAGCTGGTCACCGCCGCCGCGCGCGGCCACCGCACCTTCCTGCTCGCCGACGAGCCGGGCCTGGGCAAGACGGCCCAGGCCCTCATCGCCGCCCAGGCGGCCGACGCCTATCCACTGCTGGTCGTGGTGCCCAACGTCGTCAAGGCGAACTGGGCTCATGAGGTCGCCCTGTGGACGCCGCATCGTCGCGCGACCGTGGTCCACGGCGACGGCGACGAGGTCGACGCGTTCGCCGACGTCGTCATCGTCAACTACGACATCCTCGACAGGCACGTGGGCTGGTTCGGCGACCTCGGGTTCAAGGGCATGGTGCTCGACGAGGCGCACTTCATCAAGAACAAGGGCTCGCAGCGGTCGCAGCACGTGCTCGCCCTGTCGGAGCGCATCCGGCAGCGCACCGCCCGCCCGCTGCTGATGGCACTCACCGGCACGCCGCTCATCAACGACATCGAGGATTTCCGCGCGATCTGGCAGTTCCTGGGCTGGATCGACGAGGACAAGCCGCTCGGCGGCCTCATGACCGCGCTCGAGGACACGGGCCTCATCCCGACGGATGCCGGCTGGTACGCGGCAGCACGCACCGCCGTGGTCGACCAGGGGATCGTGCGCCGGCGCAAGGTCGACGTCGCGGAGGACATCCCCGCCCGTCGCGTCGCGGACCTGCCGGTGGAGCTCGACGGCCCGCTCGGCCGCTCCATCCGCGCCGCCGAGACGGCGCTCGCCGCCCGCATGGTCGAGAGCTACCGGCGCGCGACCGCCGGACGCGAGGCGAACCCGGAGGACGGGATCGATCTCGACCTCGCCCGGCGCATCGCCGCCGCCGAGCTCAAGGACTCGAGCTCGAAGCGCAAGGGCGAGAACGTGTTCGAGATGGTCCGCAAGATCGGCCAGGCGAAGGCCGGTCTCGCCGCGGACTACGCCGTCCAGCTCGCGCGCAACGTGGGCAAGGTGGTGTTCTTCGCCAAGCACGTCGACGTGATGGACCAGGCCGAGCAGATCTTCGCCGACCGCGGCATCCGCTACGCCTCGATCCGCGGCGACCAGACCGCGAAGGCGCGCGCCCAGAACATCAAGGCCTTCACCGAGGACCCCGAGGTGCAGGTGGTGGTGTGCTCGCTCATGGCAGCCGGCGTCGGGCTCAACCTCCAGGTCGCGTCCAACCTCATCCTCGCGGAGCTGTCCTGGACGGACGCCGAGCAGACTCAGGCGATCGACCGGATCCACCGCATCGGTCAGTCCGAGCCGGTGACCGCGTGGCGCATCATCGCCGCGCAGACCATCGACGCGAAGATCGCGGAGCTCATCGACAGCAAGTCGGGCCTCGCGGCGCAGGCGCTCGACGGCGTCGCGATCGAGGAGGGGGAGTCCTCCAGCGACGTCCAGCTCGACGCGCTGGTCGCGCTCCTGACGGACGCGCTCGAGGCGGAGGGCCTGCACTAGGAGGAGCGGCGACACCCTGAGGTCCGCCCTCAGGGGAGTACCGCATATGGGGGAGGGCGATCCCATCCTCCCGGGTGATGCGCGCGCACCCGCCCGCGCGGAAGAGTCGACCCATGCGATCCTCACGCCCGTCTGCAGGGACGCGACGCCGCGCCGAGTGGGACACGCGCGGGCGCGTCGCCGCCGTCGCGACGGCCGGGATCGTCCTCGCCGCGGGACTGGCGGGCGCCGCCGCCGCGAGCGCCGGTGGGGACGAGGACTGCACGCTGCTGGCGCGTGGGCTCATCGCGATCGGCGTCCCCTCGATCACCGACGGCGAGGGCTGCGTCGCGCCCTGACGCCCATCCGGGTGTGAAAAACCGGCACCCCTGCCGGTTTGCTGTACGCTGGCGCGATCGGTGCACCGACGCATCGTCCCGACGCACCCGCAAGAAAGGGGCGAGACTCGATGGAGAGCCTCACCAAGAACCGCCAGTCCAAGGACACCCTCAAGACGCTCATCGCGCGCGCCTACGGCGCCGGCGAGGTCCCCGAGGGCGAGAACTTCGCGACCGAGATCACCGAGGGCTGGTTCAACGTCGCGTACCGCATCCGCCTGCGCAGCGGCCGCGAGGCCGTGCTCAAGATCGCGCCCCCCGCGGACGTCGCCGTCCTTACCCGCGAGCACGGCATGATGCGCAACGAGCTCGAGGCGATGCGGCTGGTCGCCGAGCACACCACCGTGCCCGTCCCGCGCATCGACCACGTCGACCTCACGCACGAGGTCGTCGACGCGGACCTGTTCTTCATGGAGTTCGTGGATGCGGACAACTTCGGGTTCGCCGCCGCGGACGGCCGGCTCGACGCCGCGACCATCGCGGCGGGCAATCGCGAGCTCGGTGCGCTCAACCGCGAGATCAACACCGTGGTGGGTCCCCACTTCGGCCCCCTCGAGGGGCCCGGCTTCGCGACGTGGCGCGAGGCCTTCATCGACGCCGTCGAGACCACGCTGCGCGACGGCGAGGCGGTCGAGATCGACCTCGGCTGGGATCCCGACGTCATCCGCAAGGTGCTGGCCGCCCACGCGGACGCGCTCGACGAGGTCACCGAGCCGCGCCTCATCGAGGTCGACCTGTGGACCAAGAACTCGATGATCCGCGACGGACGGATCGTCGCGATCCTCGATCACGAGCGTGCCCTCTACGGCGACCCGCTCATGGAGGCGGGCCTCACGGGCCTGGACCTCGCCGGCTTCGACGACCCGACCGACTTCATGGCCGGCTTCGGGCTCGGCGAGCTCACGCCCGCGCAGCGCACCCGGCGCCGCCTGTACTCGCTCTACCTCGCGGTCATCATGACGGTCGAGACCAAGTACCGCGGCCACACCGACACCCAGGTGTACGACTTCGGCCGCACCGAGCTGGACCGCGTGATGGCGGCGCTCGGGCACGTGCGGGTCTGACGTGGCCGCCCCGCCCACCGGCACCCGAGCGGAGGAGCTCGGCACGCGCCCGCTCGGGCGCCTGCTGTGGTGGTCGTGCGCGAACACCACGGCGTCGGTGGGCATCTACGGCGTCTACGCGCTCACGAACGCGTGGTTCGTCGCGCGGATGGTGGGGGAGACGGCGCTCGCCGCGGTGACGCTGGCGACGCCGCTCCTCCTGCTGGTGGGTGCCGTCTCGACCACGGTGGGGGTGGGTGCGGCCTCGCTGGTCTCCCGCGCCCTGGGGTCGGGCCGGCCGGACGATGCGGCACGCGCCACGGGCAACGCGCTCGCCCTGTTCTGGACGGTCGCGGGCGTCACGGCCGTCCTGGGGCTGACGTTCCTCGATCCGCTGCTGCGGATGCTCGGCGCCACGGACGCGACGCTGCCCTACGCCCGCCCGTACGCGGCGGTGATCCTCGCCGGTGCGCTGGTGTCCACGGGGTTCTCCGCGATCGTGCGCGCGGAGGGCCGGCTCGGGTACTCCACGCTGATCTGGGTGACGGCGGTGGTGGTGCAGATCGTGCTCGACCCGGTGCTGATCCTGGGGCTCGACCTCGGGGTCACCGGGGCGGCGCTGGGCACGGTGGGCGGCCAGGCCGTCTCGGCCGCGCTGGCGCTGTGGTTCTTCTTCGGCCAGCGCGAACGCCCCTACCGGATCGCCGCGGCGCACCTGCGCCCTCATCGCGACACGCTGCGGTCCATGGTCGGCATCGGCGCGCCGTCGTTCCTCGCGGGCGTCGGGGCCACCGCGGTCGTGGCCGTGGTCAACTCCTCGCTCGCCGCCGCGGGCGCCGCCGCACTCGCGGCATTCGCGGTCTGCGCCCGGATGCAGACGTTCGTCACCATGCCCCAGATCGGCATCACCCAGGGCACCCAGCCCGCGGTCAGCTTCTCGGCCGGCGCGGGACTGTGGCCGCGGGCAGCGCGCGCGGCCGCCTTGTCCACCCGCGCGACGGTCCTCTACGGCGCGGTGGCCGGACTCGCCGTGGCGCTCGCCGCGCAACCGCTGGCGGCGCTCTTCCTCGACCCGGGCGAGGCGCGCGACACGGCGGTGACGGCGCTGCGGATCATCGCGATCGGGTTCATGTTCTCCGGGGTCGCGCCGCTGGTCTCCGGCCTGTTCCAGGCGGTGGGAGACGCGCGACCGTCCTACGCGCTGTCCGTCGGCACCGTGGTCGCGATCAAGCTGCCGCTGGTGATCGCCCTGTCCACGCTGGGCCCCACCGGCATCTGGGTCGCCCTGCCGCTCGGCGAGCTGCTGTCCGCTGCCGTCGCCCTCATGCTGCTGCGGCGGTCCCGCGGCCTGCGAGGCGCGCCATGACCGCCGCGCCCCAGGATGAGGGCCCCATCGCCGCACGCCAGCGCGCCTACGCCAAGGGCGACCGCCGCCGTGCGCAGATACTGCGCGAGGCGTTCGCCGCGTTCTCCGCGGGCGGCTACCGCGGCGCCTCGATGGTGCAGATCGCGGCGGCCTGCGGCGTCTCGCGCGCGGGCCTGCAGCATCATTTCCCCACCAAGGAGGCGCTGCTCGCCGCCGTGCTCGAGGAGCGCGACCGGGTCAACGGGGAGCGGTTCTTCGCCGGCTGCGACGCCCGCACGGACGGCATCGACTACCTCGAGCGCCTGATGCGCGTGCTCGAGCACAACGTCACCCAGCGCGAGCTCATCGCGCTGTTCGCCACCCTGTCGACCGAGGCCGCGGACGCGGATCACCCCGCGCACGGCTACTTCGCGGACCGTTACCGGTGGCTCCGGCACGACATCGACGACGCGCTCGAGGAGGCGACGTCGCGCGGGCTGCTCCTGCCCGGCGTCGACCTCGACGGGCTCTCCTCCGACCTCATCGCCCTCATCGAGGGCCTGCAGGTCCAGTGGCTGCTCGATCCTGACGCGGTGGACATCCCGCGCCGGGTGCGCGCGTGGCTCGCGCAGGTGATCGCCGCGGACCTGCGAGCCGGCTGACCCCGCGCGCCTCGCGCGCGCCTCGCGCACGCGACACGCGATCCGTCCATGCGGCCGCGCGATCCGGCATCAACCGCGCGGGGTCGGCGCCGCTAGCGTGTGACGGGATCGCCCGGCGTGCGCCGTCGCACCCCCAGGGCCGAAGGAGGCGCCATGGTCCACCAGCTCCGCGCGAACGCACCCGCGCCCGCCGCACCCGCCCCGCTCGACATGGGCGACCCCGCCGGCACGGGGGCCGCGATCACCGTCACCACGACCCACCTCGAGCGCGGCGGCGTCCCGTGGATCCCGGTGATGGGGGAGTACCACTTCAGCCGCGACCTGCCCGAGAGGTGGGAGCGCGAGCTGCGCAAGATGCGCGCCGGCGGCGTCGACGTGGTCGCGACGTACCTGCTGTGGATCCTCCATGAGGAGACGGAGGGCGACCTGCGCTGGGACGGCGCCCGCGACGTGCGCACCTTCGTCGAGACCGCCCACCGCGTGGGGTTGAAGGTGATCCTGCGCATCGGCCCGTGGGCCCACGGGGAGACGCGCAACGGCGGCTTCCCCGACTGGCTCCAGGCGCTGCCCGTCGCCCACCGCACCGACGACCCCGCCTACCTCGTCCACGTGCGGCGCTGGTTCGCCGGCATCGCCGAGCAGACCCGCGGCCTCTTCCACGGACCAGACACCCCCGACGCGCCCGTGATCGGCATCCAGGTCGACAACGAGCTCTACGACCAGCCCGCCCACCTCGCCACCCTGCGCCGCCTCGCCGAGGAGGCGGGCATGCGCGCGAGCCTGTGGACCGCGACCGGCTGGGGCGGCGCGCAGCTCCCGCCGCGCGCGGTGCTGCCCGTGTACGCCGGCTACTCCGACGGCTTCTGGGAGGAGTCCGACGTCGAATGGCCCGCGTTCGGCGCGACGCACTTCACCTTCTCCGCCGCGCGCGACGACCTCACCGTGGGCGCCGACCTGCGTGACCACGGCGCCGTGGTGGGGGACGATGCGGCGCTCGGGGCGGGCGACCCGTGGCCCTACGCGACGTGCGAGCTGGGCGGCGGGATGACGGTCGCGTACCACCGTCGCCCCCACGTCGACCCCGCGGACGTGGCCGCGCTCGCGCTCACCAAGCTCGGCTCCGGCTCTGCCTGGCAGGGCTACTACCTCTACCACGGCGGCACCCACGCGATCGCGGCGCTGTCCACCACGCAGGAGTCGCACGCGACCGGCTACCCCAACGACGTCCCGGTCCGCGACTACGACTTCTTCGCCCCGCTGAGCGCGCACGGCCGGCAGCGCCCGCACTTCCACTCGCTGCGCCGCCAGCACCAGTTCCTCCGCTCGTGGGGACATGTGCTTGCACCGCTGCCCGTGACCCTTCCCGCGCCCGCGGACGGTGGACCGCGCTGGTCCGTCCGTGCCGACGGCGGGCGCGGCTTCCTGTTCCTCAACACCCACCAGCCCGCGGTCGCGCCCCTGCCCGACCTCGAGGACGTCGCCTTCGAGGTCCGGGTGGACGATGCGACGGTCACCGTCCCCACGCGGCCCACCCGGGTGCCGGCGGGCACCGCGGCCATCTGGCCGCTGCGCCAGCCCTTCGGATCGATCCCCGCGCTCACGGTCACCGCGCAGCCCGTCACCGAGATCCGCGTGGGCGACCGGACCGTGGTGATCTTCGCGGCCGCGGACGGGATCGACGTCGAGCTCCAGGTCGAGCGCGACGGCGCGACGGAGATCATGCGCCCCGAGGGTCCGCCCGGCCCCGGATGCATGGTGACGGTCGGCGACACCGACCTGGTGTTCCTCGCGGCGGCCCAGGCGGACACGGTCTGGCGAGGCGAGATCGAGGGTCGCGACACCGTGCTGCTGTGGGACGGGGAGGCGTGGTTCGACGCCGCCGGCTTCCGCATGGCGCCCCCGGCCCGAGCATCGTCCCTCCTGGCGGTGCCGGCGCTCGCGACCGACGCCAGCGGGACCGCGGGACCGTTCACCCGTCACGCCGTGCCGGCGGGACCCTCGCCCCACACCGTCGCGCTCGGAGCGGGACCCGAGCCGGTCACCGCGCCCGTGCGCAGGGATCCGCGCTCCGGGCGGCTCTCCGCGCCCACCGACGGCGACTTCGCGGCGCTCGATCCGGTCCCGGTCGCGATCGAGGACGCCTGGTTCGAGGACGTCGAGCAGCTGATGCTCGAACTCGACTGGACCGGGGACGCGCTGCGCCTGTACGCGGGCGAGACGCTCCTCGCGGACCAGTTCTGGTCGGGGCGGCCGCTCGAGGTGGACCTGCTGCCGCACCGCGAGGCCATCCGCTCTCACGGGCTCACGCTGCGCGCGTTCGCATGGGACCCCGCCGCCGGGGTGCACGTCGACCGGCGGGTCCGGCCGGCAGGGTCCGCGCCGGTGCTCGAGCTGCGCTCCGCGGTGGCGCGGCCCGTGGTGACGATCGCGCTGGCATGACCCGGGAGGCCTGGCACGATGTCCTCGTGGAGCAGGTCGACGGGTTCGTGCATCAGCGGATGCACGTGGTCGAGCGGGCGCGCGTCACCGAGGCGCTCCGCCGCCCCGTCACCCGGCGGCTCGTGGTCACCGACGCCGGGTTCTTCCCGGCGGCCCGGTTCCACGCGCGGGCACGGCCGCACGGCGTCGCGGAGACCATCCTGATCGTGTGCGTGAGCGGTTCCGGGTGGGTCGAGGTCGCGGGGGTGCGCACCGGCGTCGGTGCGGGGGCGGTCGCGGTGATCCCCGGCGGGGTGCCGCACCGGTACGAGGCCTCCGAGGCAGCGCCCTGGACCATCTGGTGGTGCCACCTGCGCGGCACCGACGTCGCCGAGCTGGTCGCCGCGACGGGCCTCACGCTCGAGCGGCCCGTCGCCACCCTGCGCCATCCCGAGCGCGCGGTGGCGCTGCTCGAGGAGATGGTCACCACGCTCGAGCGATCGGTCGCGGCGGCACAGCTGGTGGGCGCGGCCGGCTGCGCGTGGAAGCTCCTCACGCAGGTCGCGGTGGACCGGGCGATGCCCGAGCGCGGCGACCCGTTGGGGCGCGCGATGCGCTACATCGACGAGCGCTTCGACGGGTCGATCCGGGTGGCGGACCTCGCGGCGATGGTGGGCGTGTCCGCGTCGCACCTGTCCGCGCTGTTCCGGGGCGCGACGGGCGCCGGGGTGCTCGCGTACGTGACCAGCCGGCGCATGGCCGCGGCGCGCCAGCTGCTCGACTCGACCTCGATGCGGATCGCGGACGTTGCGGCGGCGGTCGGGTACCCGGACCCGCTGTACTTCTCGCGCCAGTTCCGCAAGGCGCACGAGATGAGCCCCAGCGAGTACCGCGAGCTGCGCAAGGGCTGAGCGCTACCCGCGGATCATGGCGGTCGCCCGGCGCTGCCAGGCGACGTCCACCCAATGAGGGTGGTGCGGGGCGGCGTTGGACGTGGTCACGGCGCCCCACGCGCCCTGGTCGACCGTCTCCGCGATGCCGGCCTCCGCGAGGTCCTTGCCCACGGGCCCGTCCTCGAACGTGCTGTGGAGCGGCGTGTACCCGACCCAGCCCTCGCCGATGACGAACGGCACGCACGCACGCCGTGCCCACGCGCCGATCGCCCGCACGCGTGCGCGGATCTCCTGGTGCATGAGCGCGCGGAACTCGCCGTAGTGGTCGTAGAGCCAGAGGTCCCATCGGACGGGGTCCACGTGGTCGTACGTGTAGAGCATCTGGTCCGTCACCACGGTCGCCTCGAGGCGCCAGGGCTCGGGACGGCCGTACTGCTCGAAGGTGGGTGAGCCTTCGCGCAGGAGCTCGGAGAGCGCGGGGTTGGGGAAGCCCGCGGTGCCGCTGTCGCGCACGTCGATGCGCCGCTGCAGCGCGTCGAGGACGCCGTACGCGTACACGTGGAACTGGCCCATTTGCAGGGAGGCCGGCAGCGACGCCATGTCGAGGTGCGGCGGCCTTCCGTAGCTCACCGTGACCGGCACGTCGGGGTGGTCGCGCGACACGAGAGTGATCGCCTCGTCGATCGCGTCCGGGGTTGCGGGGACGCGGGAGAAGTCGACCTCGTTGTGCAGTTCCACGAAGGCGACGGCGTCGAGGAGGCCGGCACGGCGGATGTCCCCGAGCAGGGCCGAGGTGGCGCTCGCGAGGCGGCGTAGCCGCTCCTCGAGCGGCACGGCGTCGATCGCGCGCCACCAGCGGTCGTCGGCGGCGAACGCCGGGGACTGCTGGTGCTCCCAGCTCGACAGGATGACCCGCATGCCGCGGCGCGCGGCGGCGTTGAGGAGCTCGAAGAGTCGCTTGCGCAGGTGGACCGTCGCGGGGGTGTGGACGTCGTACCAGCGTGTCCCGGCGCCGCGGCCCTCACCCATGCCCGTGAGCGTCAGCGCCTCCGGGAGGTCGTGACCTCCCGCGAGGTAGAGCGGCGCGGCGCAGATCCGCAGGGCGTTGTAGCCGCGCTCGACCGCCTCCTCGACGGCACGGTCGAGGTCGGCGTACACGTCCGCGGCGCGGGTGTACCAGGAGAAGTCCCACAGGGAGATCGCGAGTCGGTCGGTGGCGGTCGGCACACCGCGACGCTACGCGACCGGTGCGGCCGCGGGCGCTACCCGGCCCGCGCATCGTCGCTTCGTCCATGCCGGGCGCGCGAACGCCCATGGGCGAGCCTTGCGCGCGCGTCTAGGTTGCAGTCATGACCGGCAACGACGCTCAGCATGATGAGGCGCGGATAGTCCTCCCCGACGCCCCCGCGCACCTCGCCGCCGCCCTCGCGGACGGCGGTGCCGTCGCGTGGGAGCAGCCCGTGCCCATCCGCACCTACGAGGCGGGGGAGCCCAGCCCATACCCCATGTACCTCGACCGTCGCGTCTACCAGGGCTCGAGCGGGAAAGTGTACCCGCTGCCGTTCACCGAGTCGATCGCGGACTCTCAGGTGACGCGCGACTGGCAGGCCATCCACCTCGAGAACGCCTACGTGCGGCTCATGGTGCTCCCGGAGCTCGGCGGTCGCATCCACATCGGGTACGACAAGACCACCGGCTACGACTTCTTCTACCGCAACAACGTCATCAAGCCCGCGCTGGTGGGGCTTGCGGGGCCGTGGATCAGCGGCGGCGTCGAGTTCAACTGGCCGCAGCACCACCGTCCGGCCACGTACCTGCCCGTCGAGACGTCGATCGAGATCGGTCCGGACGGCGCCGTCACCGCGTGGTGCTACGACCACGACCCCTTCGCGCGCATGTCCGCCCTGCACGGCATCCGGCTGCGGCCCGACAGCTCCGTGGTCGAGCTGGTGGTGAGGGTGCACAACCGCTCGAGCGAACGCCAGACCTTCCTGTGGTGGGCCAACGTCGCGGCGCGGGTCCACGACGACTACCAGTCGTTCTTCCCCGAGGACGTGCGCTACGTCGCGGACCATGCGCGGCGCGCCCTCACCGCTTTCCCGGAGGCCGACCGGCCGTACTACAACGTCGACTACCCGTCGCTGGCTGAGGCGACGCCCGGCGCGGACCGCCTCGACTGGTACCGGAATATCCCGGTCCCGACCTCGTACATGATCGTGGACTCGCAGCAGGACTTCTTCGGGGGCTACGACCACGCCGCGGGAGCGGGCTTCGTCCACTGGGCCGAGCGGCGGCTCGCTCCGGGCAAGAAGCAGTGGACCTGGGGGAACGCTCCGTTCGGGCACGCGTGGGACGAGCAGCTCACGGACGGCGATGGCCCGTACGTCGAGCTCATGGCGGGCGTCTACACCGACAACCAGCCCGACTTCAGCTGGCTGTTGCCCGGTGAGACCAAGGTGTTCACCCAGCACTGGTTCCCGATCCCCGCGATCGGCGCGGCGCATCAGGCGACGCCGGACGCGGCGGTCAACGTCACGGGAGGGGACGATGCCGTGGCCACCTTCGCGGTCACCTCGCCCCAGCGGGGGGCGGTGGCGCGGATGTTCCGAGGCAGGACGGTGGTGGCCGAACGCGCCGTCGACCTCGTTCCCGGGGAGGTGGGGTCTCTCGAGGCACGGGTCGCGCGCGCCGAGGCCGCCTTCGAGCTGCGCGACGCAGACGGGACGCTGCTGGTGCGGTGGGAGCCGGTCGAGGTCCCCGACGCGGAGCCGTGGGTCGCCGAGGAACCTGCCGCTCCCGAGGCGACGGAGAGCGTCGAGGAGCTGTATCTCACCGGGCTTCACCTCGCGCAGTACCGCCACCCGACGCGCGAGCCGCTGCTGTACTGGGACGAGGCGTTGCGTCGCGACCCCGGCCACGTCCCTACGCTCCTCGCGGTCGCGGACCGGCTCTACCGCGCGGGACGCTACGCGGAGGCGCTCACTCGGGTCGAGCGCGCCCTCGCACGGCTCACCCGCCGCAACGCGAACCCCGTCGACGCTGAGGCGTTCTACCTGGCAGGTCTCGTTCTCACCCGGTTGGGTCGGCTGGAGGAGGCGGAGCGGGCGTTGGGGAAGGCCGGCTGGGACGGCACGTGGGCGGTGCCGGCCGGTCTCGAGCTCGCGCGCCTGCTCGCCCGCGACGGCCGCAACCGTGCCGCGCTGCGGGTGCTCGACACGCTCGACGGCGTGGTGGGGCACGACGCGCGGCGAGCTGCGGTGCGGGCGATCGTCCTACGACGGCTCGGCAGTCCCGGCGAGGCCGCCCTCGTGCTCGACCGCGCGCTCGAGTCCGATCTCCTCGACGCGACGCTGCGGGTGCTCGCCGGCCTGGAGGTCGCCGCGGACCCGGGGGTCCTCGTGGATGTCGCGTTGGACCTCACGAAGGCGGGGGAGGCGGAGGGCGCGCTCGGGGCCCTTGATGCCGCGATCGCTGCGCCCGTCACCGGTGCGGGCAACATCCGGCCCGTCGCGCACTATCTGGCCGCCGCGATGCTCGACCGCGGGGGGAGGGCCGCCGAGGCCGCGGCGCGGCGGGAGGCCGCGCGCCGCTCGGACCGGGCGCTCGCCTTCCCGGCAGGTCTGGATGCGCTCGACGCGCTAGACGCCGCCATCGCGGCGGATCCGGCCGACGCGGTCGCGCGCTCCCTGCTCGGCATGCTCCTCTACGACGCCCAACGGCGCGAGGAGGCGGTAGCGCAGTGGGAGGTCGCCATCGACCTGGGGCTCGAGGATCCCGTCCTGCTGCGCAACGCGGGTCTCGCCGCGTACACCATCGCGCGGGACGATGCGCTCGCGTGGGAGCGGTACGGTCGGGCGGTCTCCGCCGCGCCGGGGGACGCGCGGCTTCTGTTCGAGCGCGACCAGCTCGCGGCCAGGCTCAGCCAGTCCTCACGGGACCGGCTCGCGGCGCTCGAGCCCCACGCGGCCCTGGTGCTGACCAGGGACGACCTCACGATCGAGTACGTCGAGCTGCTCGTCGCCGTCGGGCGGGCCGAGGAGGCGCTCGCGATCCTCACCTCGCGCGCCTTCCACCCGTGGGAGGGCGGCGAGGGTCGCGCGCTCGCGGCCTGGGATCGCACCCACGCCGCTCTGGGCCTCGCCGTGACCGACCCGCCGCGCGGCCTGGGCGAGGCGCGGGCCCGCTACGCGCCCCCGGCGCCCGTGCGCGAGGACGGCGTGACCGACTACTTCGCGACCAGCCTGCCCGAGCTGCTCCTGTTCGCCCGTGAGTGACCAGCACGCGATCGCCGCGGGCGACTATGAGGCGTCCGTCGCGGGTCTGGGCGCGAGCCTGCGACGGCTCACGTACCGGGGTCGGGACCTGGTGGTCCCGTTCGGCGCCGACGTGGAGCGCCCCGACATGCGCGGGGCGCTGCTCGCACCGTGGCCCAATCGGACCGCCGACGGGACGTACGAGTTCGCGGGACACATGCATCGTCTCGCCATCGACGAGCCCGCGCGCCGGACCGCGAACCACGGCCTCGTCGCGAACCTCCCCTTCGTGCGGCGCGACGGCGCCGCGCACCGGGTGGTGCTCGCGGCGACACTCGAGCCGCGCGACGGCTTCCCGTGGCGGCTCGCCCTCACCGTGACGGTGACCGTGGGTGCGGACGGGTTGACCCACGAGGTCGAGGCGCAAAACGTGTCGGACGACAGCGCACCGCTAGGGCTCGGTGTGCATCCGTACCTGCTCGCGGGTCCCGCCGTGCGCGACGCGATCGACGCGTGGACCCTCGAACTCCCGGCGGACGCGGCGATGGTGGTGACGCGGGACCGCCTGCTGCCCGACCGCATCATCCACATCGACCGCCATGACGGCGGTGTGCTCGACTTCCGCGAGCCTCGTGTCATCGGGAGCGCGGCGCTCAATCACGCCTTCACCGCGCTGCGGCGCGACGCGGACGGCTGGGCGAGGGCGCGGCTCACGACCGCGAGGGGAGACGGTGTCGAGCTCGCGGTCGACGGTATGTACCGATGGATCCAGGCGTACACCGCGGACATGCCGAGCGCGGGGCCGCCACGGGCGGGGATCGCGCTCGAGCCGATGACGTGCCCTCCGGACGCCCTGAACTCGAAGCGCGACCTGCTGGTGGTGCGGCCCGGCGGGCGAGCGACCGCGACCTTCCGCATCCGGGGTCTCGACGTGGCCTGACGCACGATCCGTGCGCACGGTCGCCGCACCCGCTCGCGGCCGGGCGCACGAATCCTGCGATTTCATACGAATCGCCCGACACGGCCCGCGTGGTTCCGGGGATGCGCCGAGGTGTGCTCGTACGTTGATGGCGCGGCTCCTCGCCAGTTGCCCCCCAGCCTGGCGAGGAGTCGCCCAGGCGTTCCGCCGCCGTTCTCAGCAATCTCCCTGGTTCCTCCCAGTCGAGTCCCCGCCTCACACGATGAGGTGGAGGCAGGTAGACATCCAAGGAGACAGCGATGAACGACGACCCGTACCTGCCCCCCGCCGCGAGCACCACCGTGATCGAGTGGAAGCCCCCGCGCCGCCGCTCCGGACTGCGCCGCGCGGGCACCGTGCTGGGTGCCGCCGGGCTCCTGATCGGAGGTGTCGGGATCGGCATCGCGGTGGCGGACACGGACACGGCGACCGTCACCGCCGAGGAGGAGACCTCCGCTGTCGACAACCCGACCGCGCTCGAGGACACCCCGACGCTGGGCGACGCGCCCACCGACGTCCCGTCGAGCCCGAACCTCGGCGGCACGTGGCCCGGCGAGGGCGGCTACCCGGGAGGCGACTCGGGGTACGGCGCGGGCATCTCGACCCAGTCGGAGGCGACCGTCGCCGACAGCGACGAGACCACCGGCGTGGTGCTCATCGACACGGTGCTCGGCTACGGCCAGGGCGAGGCCGCCGGCACCGGCATGGTGTTGACGAGCGACGGCCTGGTCCTCACCAACAACCACGTCATCGAGGACTCGACCGAGATCACCGTCACGCTCGCGACGGGGGAGACCTTCTCCGCCAGCGTCATCGGGTCGGACTCCGCCGACGATGTCGCGCTGCTCCAGCTCGAAGGCGCCTCGGGCCTCACCACGGTCGCGATCGACGACGACGGCGTGACCGCCGGCGACGCCGTCACGGCGGTGGGCAACGCGTCGGGCGGCGGCGTCCTCATGGCCGCGGACGGCTCCGTCACGGGCCTCGAGTCCTCGGTCACCACCTCCGCCGACTTCACCACCGCGAGCGAGACCCTCGACGGGATGATCCAGTTCTCCGCGGCCGTGGTCTCGGGCGACTCGGGCGGCGCCCTGCTCGACAGCGAGGGCGAGGTGATCGGCATGACCACCGCCGCCTCGACGGGCAGCGCCGCTGTCACGGCCTTCGCCATCCCGATCGAGGACGCGCTCGACATCGCCGCGCAGATCCAGTCCGGCGACACCTCGAGCGGTGCGACCCTCGGCTACCCGGCGGTGCTCGGCGTCGCCGTGTCCGAGCGGGGGCAGATCCAGTACGTGTACGACGGCACCCCGGCCGCGACCTTGGGCCTGACCGCGGGCGACACCATCACGACGGTCGACGGCGTCACCGTGGGCAGCGCCTCGGAGATCTCCGCGGTGCTCGCGGATCACGAACCGGGCGACTCGGTAGCGATCACCTGGACCGACACCGCGGGCCAGACCTGGGAGTCGACGGTCACCCTGGCAGAGGGTCCGGCCGCGTAGCCGGGACGATGCGCGGGCATGGGGTGACATAAAACGCACTAGGATTCTTTGGTCCCCACCACGGACGTCCCCCTTGAGAGAAGGAAGATCCATGCGTTTCTCCACCGGTGCGAAGGCGACCATCCTCGCCGCGACCGCCGCGCTCGCGCTGTCCGCCTGCGCCACCGACTCGGAGGCCGGCGCCAGCGCCAGCGCCTCCGCGACGGCCGAGTCCGCACCCCAGGTCGGCACCATCGTCGCCGACGTCAACACCCTCACCGGCTGCGAGACCTTCGGCGGCGTCTGGTCCGGCGGCAAGGTCGCCGGCGCCGACGTCATCGCGGGCTGGGAGTTCACGTGCGACGTGGACGGTGACGGCGTGGCCGAGACCACCCTGTCGATCTACAACGCGACCGACGACCTCGAGGCGGACCTCGCCAACGTCGAGGCCGCCCACGCCGACGCGGCCGTGCTGCGTGGCGACCACTACCTGGTCGCCACCACCGACACCTCGCACATCGCGAGCCTCGAGAACGAGGGCGTGGAGGTCCTGCGCGAGCTCGCCGCCTCCTGACGCGCGACGCCGGCGGCCGCCTGACCGCCGCATCGTCCCCCTGGGGGCACATACTGGTCGAATCGGGGCGAAAGCGGCCCCGATTCGACCAGTTTCGTCTCAGGCGGGGAGTGCTCATGCGTATCGGCGACGCGGTGACGGTGGCGATGGTGGCGGCGAGCGCGGGGCTGGTGCTCGCCGGATGTACGTCGAGCTCGGACGACGAGGCGAGCCCCAGCCCATCCACGGAGTCGATCTCCGCGGCGGCGGTCGACGTCGCGGGCATCATCGCCAGCTTCAAGGAGGTCGCGACCTGCGAATCCTGGACGGGCGGCAAGGCCGCGGGCGAGGGGGTGCTTGCCGGGTGGCAGTACGTGTGCGACCAGGACGGCGACCTGGTCCCCGAGGCGACTCTCTCGATCTACCTCACCGAGGACTCGCTCGAGCGTGACATCACCGAGATCGAGGCGACGTCCGCGGACACCGGGATCGTCAAGGGCGATCACTTCATCTTCGCGACCACGGACGCCGATCAGTTCGACGCCGCGGTGGAGCTGGGAGGCGAGGTCGTGCGCGAGATGCCGTAGCGCGGGACGCGAACCGGTTCACATGGTGAGCATCGCCTTGATGGCTCGGCGTTCGTCCATGGCACGGTAGGCCTCGGCGGTGTCGTCGAGCGGAAGGACGAGGTCGAAGACCTTGCCGGGGTCGATCTCGCGGCGCATGATCCGGCCGATGAGGTCGGGGAGGTAGTGGCGCACGGGCGCGGGGCCGCCGTGGAGGTGGACCCCGGAGAAGAAGAGTCCGAGGCCGTCGAGGGTGACGTCGTGTGAGACGCCGACGTATCCGACGTGGCCGCCGGCGCGGGTGGCCTTGATCGCCTGGTCCATCGCCTCCTGGGTGCCGACGGCCTCGATGGTCGAGTGTGCGCCGAGCCCGTCGGTGAGCTCCTTGATGCGGGCGACGCCCGCGTCGCCCCGTTCCTCGACGATGTCGGTGGCTCCGAACTCGCGTGCGAGGGACTGGCGGTCGGCGTGCCGGCTCATCGCGATGATGCGCGTCGCGCCGAGCTCGCGTGCAGCGAGGATCGCCAGCAGGCCGACGGCGCCGTCGCCGACGACAGCGACGGTCTTGCCTGGTCCCGCCTGCGCGGCGACGGCGCCGAACCAGCCGGTGCCGAGCACGTCCGATGCGGCGAGCAGCGAGGGGATGAGGTCCGGCTCGGGCGTGGTGGGGGTGGCGACGAGGGTGCCGTCCGCGAGCGGGACCCGAAGCAGTTCTGACTGCGCACCACCTGGCGCGGCGGCTTCACGATGCGGGCAGTGAGTCTGGTAGCCGGAGCGGCAGATCTCGCATGTGTTGTCGGAGGCGAAGAACGAGCCGATGACGAAGTCGCCGACCTTCACGGTGGCGACGGCGTCACCGACGGCGACGACGGTGCCGGCGTACTCGTGGCCCATGGGCGTCGGCACCCGGGGGAGGGGTTCGAGGCCGCGGTAGGCCCACAGGTCCGAGCCGCACACGCATGAGGCGGCCAGCCGGACGATCGCGTCAGTGGGCTTCTCGATGACCGGGTCGTCTCGGTCCTCGACGCGGACGTCGCCGGAACCGTACATGAGCGCGCCACGCATGGCTCTCTCCTCTGTTCGGGGTGGTGGCTCGCGTCAGCGAGCGTGGTCGTGGGTCGAGGCGAGGGTGCCGAGCAGGGCGAGAGACTCGTGGGATGCGGATCCCGGTGCGGCGGTGAATACCGTCATCTGGATGGCGTCCTGGCCCACCAGGTCGAGGCCGTTGAACGCGAGCTCGAGGTCGCCCACCTCGGCGTGGTGGAAGCGCTTCACGCCTGCGTCGTGCCGCCACACGTCGTGGCGGCCCCAGAGCTCGCGGAAGTGGTCGTTCCGGGTCGACAGCTCGCCGACCAGGTCATGCAACGGCTTGCTGTGGGGGTCGCGGCCGGCCTCGGTGCGGAGCTGCGCGACGTTGACGGCGGCGATCGTGTCCCAGTCGGGATAGAAGTAGCGTGCGCTGGGCTCGAGGAAGATGTAGCGCGCGAAGTTCGGCGGTTGGGTCGTGGCCGTGGCGATCATGTCCGACATCAGAGCCCCGCCAAGGGTGTTCCATGCGAGCAGGTCGGTGCGGCCGTTGCCGATGAGCGCGGCCGCGCCGGTCATGGAGTCCAGCAGCCACCGCATGCTCGGCTCGGGGGTCCACGGTCGCTCGCCCGTGCGCCGGGTTCGCGTGCGGCCTGCGGTCTGTGCGCCCTGATGGGCGAGACGGTAGAGGTGCTCGCGTTCGGCAGGCTCGAGCAGGAGCGCCTTCGCGAGTCCGTCGAGGACGGCCTCGGATGCACCCCCGATCGCTCCGCGTTCGAGCCGGGAGTAGTACTCGACGCTGACGCCGGCGAGGGCGGCGACCTCGCCACGGCGTAGCCCGGGCACGCGGCGGTCGCCGCCGCGCGGCAGGCCCACGTCCTCGGGCTCGATGCGTGCGCGGCGCGACATCAGGAACTCGCGCACCTCGCTGTGGTTGTCCATGCCGTCAGGATAGGGAGCCGCATCCGAGCGTGGGATGCCCTGCGAGGGCACGTCAGCAGCGGGACTCCCGCCCACTTCGCGTCCGCGTTTCGATGAGGTCATGAACAGGTACTCGATCGCGGTGCTCGCCTTGATCGCCGTCTGGCCCTTCGGCTCCACGGCATCCCTCGAGCGCATGCCTCTCGCTGTCGACGACAGCACCGGCGAGCCGCTCTGGTGGACCTGGTGAGCGCCGTGCCTCGCATGGCGCGCGCGGAACGGGAGGCCTCGCGTCGGCGCGAGGCGGGCTTGTGGATCGCTGTCATCCTCGGCACGCTGACAGTGTTCGGTCCGCTGTCGATGGACCTGTACCTGCCCGTCCTGCCGTCGCTCGCGCTCGACCTCGATGGAACCGCCTCGTCCGCACAGCTGACGATGACCGCATGCCTGATCGGTCTCGCCGCCGGTCAGGTGATCGCCGGGCCCCTCTCGGACCGGTACGGCCGGCGCGCGCCGCTGCTGGCCGGGCTGGTGGTCTACACGCTCGCCTCGGCCCTGTGTGCCATCAGTCCCACCATCGAGGTGCTCGTCGGCGCCCGAGTCCTCCAGGGCCTCGCCGGCGGCACGGGGCTTGTGATCGCGCAGACCGTCGGCCGCGACATCTACGACGGTGCACGCCTCACCCGTTACTACGCGCGCATCGTCGTGATCTCGGGCCTCGCCGCCATCGTCGCACCTGTGCTTGGCGGCTTCCTCGCCGAGCACCTGTCGTGGCGCGGCTTCTTCGTGATCCTGACCGCCGTCGGCGTGCTCGTGACAGGCGCGGTCGCCGTGGCGTTCCCCGACACGCTGCCGCGCGACCGTCGGACCAGCGGAGGCCTGAGCCGCCTTCGCGAACAGCTCGGCGTGCTCGCGCGCGATCGCCTCTACGTCGGCGCGACGGTGTCGAGCTCCCTCACCGCGGCCGCGTACTTTGCTTACCTCGCCGGCGCACCCTTCATCCTCCAGGGCATCTACGGTCTCGCTCCGTCCACCTTCGCGCTGGTATTCGGACTGAACGCCGCGGCCTTCGCCGTCGCAGGCTTCTCCGCGGGCCGCCTCGCGGAACCCATCGGCGACCGCGCGATCTTCGCGGCGGGCCTGGCGATCATGATCGCCGGCGGAGCGGCACTGCTCGTCGCCGCGCTGTGGCTGCCATCGCTGCCGCTGACCATCACCGCGTTCGTCCTCATCGCCGCCGGGGCAGCGGTGGTGTCGCCCCCGGCGACCACCCTCGCCCTGGTCGACTACCCGCATTTCGCGGGCACCGCATCGTCCATCCTCGGCATGACCCGCTTCGCCGCAGGCGCCGCCGCGGCACCCCTGGCTGGCGTCCTCGGTCCCGAGACTGCGACATCGACCGCCGTCGTCGCCCTCGCCGCCACGGTGGCGGGGACGGCGGTGTACGGCGCGCTGGTGCGCCGTACACCGCTCCCGGGAACCTAGGCGGTGAGCCGCCTCGCGCCACCCTCGTAGGCGACCACGGTGCCGTCGGGCAGCACCGCCTCGACGGGCACCCCGGCGGGCGAGTCGATGTCGAGCACGAAGCCGTCCTCGGACACCGACCATTCGACCGCGACGCGGCCCACGGGGGACTCGTGCGCCACCTTGACCCAGTCGATCCCGGGGCCCGGCTGCGGCTGGACTCGGATCGCCGCGTAGCCGGGCGCCGCGGCGCGGATGCCGCCCACCACCTGGTAGATCCAGTCCGCCACGGCGCCGAGCGCGTAGTGGTTGAAGCTGGTCATCTCGCCGGGGTTGATGGTGCCGTCCGGAAGCATCGAGTCCCAGCGCTCCCAGATGGTGGTCGCGCCCATGGTGACCGCATAGAGCCACGACGGGCACTCGGTCTGCAGCAGCAGGGCGTACGCGTCCTCGAGGTAGCCGTTCTCGGACAGCGCCCAGGTGACGAACGGCGTGCCGGCGAAGCCGGTGGTGATGACGTGGCCGCGCTCGCGGACCAGCTCGGCGAGCCGTGCCGCGCCGACGGTCTGCATCTCCTCGTCCAGCAGCCCGAAGCAGATCGCCAGGGCGTACACGGTGGTGCAGTCCGACAGGATCACGCCGTCGGCCGCGACGTAGTGCTCGTTGAACGCCGCGCGGGTGCGCGCGGCGAGCGCGTCCCAGCGCTGCGCATCGTCCTCGAGCCCGAGCTCGCGCGCGGTGGCCGCCGTGAATGCCGCCGACCGGTACAGGCATGCGGTCGCGACCACGGAGTTGTCCGCCTTCGCCTTGAAGGGCGCCTCCGGCGGGGCGTCGGGGTCGAGCCAGTCGCCGAACTGGAACTGCTCCTCCCACAGCCCGGTGGGGGACAGGCGCTTCTCGACGCCCTCGAGGTGCAGCACCATCCCCGGGTAGTACTGAGCGAGACGCTCGCGGTCGCCGTAGGCGTGCCACAGGGCCTCGGGGACCCACACGGCGGCGTCGCCCCAGATGGCGCTCGGGAACTTGGGGAAGATGTCGAACACGCCGCCCGTCGCGTACTTGAGCGGGTCGGGCACCACGTTGGGCACCGCGCCCTCCTGGGCGTGACGGGTCTCCTCGGCGAGGTCGAGCAGCCACTTGTGGAGCATGTCGGCGGTGTCGAACTGGAACGACGCGGTCGCCGCGAAGGCGGAAAGGTCGCCGGTCCAGCCCAGGCGCTCGTCGCGCTGGGGGCAGTCGGTGGGGACGTCGAGGAAGTTGCCCTTCTGGCCCCAGATCGAGTTGTGGATCAACTGGTTGACCAGGGGGCTCGAGCATTCGAAGCTCGACGTGGGGCGCATGTCGGAGTGCACCACCACGGCCTCGATCGCGTCGGGGTCGATGTCGCCGGGCCAGCCGGTGACCTCGGCGTAGCGGAAGCCGTGGAACGTGAAGGTGGGCTCGAACACGTCGGTGTCGCCGGAGAGGATGAACCGGTCGGTGGCCTCCGCCGCGCGGAGCGGGCGCGTGCCCAGCTCGTCGTGCTCGAGCACCTCGGCGTGGCGCACCGTGATCTCGGTGCCGGCCTCGCCGGCGACGGTGAGGCGCAGCCAGCCCACCAGGTTCTGGCCGAAGTCGATGAGCGTCCGGCCGGCCGGCGAGGTCCAGATCTTCACGGGCGCGAGCACCTCGTGGCGCACGATCAGCGGACCCACCTGGGGCAGCAGGCGCGAGCGGTCGAGCTCCGCCTCGCGCACCGCGAGAGCCTCGCCGGTCTCGATGCGTCCGTCGATGGTCTGCCCGTTGTACAGAGAATTGGTGGTGGTGGACGATGCGCGGGCCGCCCAGGCGGGGGAGGTGGCGATGGTCTGGGTGGTGCCGTCCGCGAAGGTGACCTCGAGCGCGGCGAGCAGCGCGATCTCGTGGCCGTAGTCGATCTTGGCGCCGTCGAAGCCGAGCGCACCGCGGTACCAGCCGTTGCCCAGGAGGATGTCGAGCTCCACCGCGTCGTCACCGGCCGCGACCTGCTCCGTGACGTCGAACTCCTGGTACTGGAGGCGCCACTCGTACGAGGTCCAGCCCGGGTTGAGCACCGACTCCGTCGCGGGGATGCCGTTCACGGTGGCCTCGTAGACGCCGTGCGCCGTCGCGATGAGGCGCGCCGCCGCGACCGCCTCCGCGGGCTGGTCGAGCGCGACGCTCGCAGAGAACAGCGGTGCGATGCCACGGTCGGCGACCGCGGTGATGGCGGCGGCGTGGGCGAGCAGGTCGGCAGCGGTGACGGTCATGAGAGCTCCGGCGGTTGGGCGCGCTCCGAAGCTCGGGGTGCCACGGCGCATCGCGAATCTGTGATGGATTGAATCGTATCAAAACCTGACCGTCGCCCGATTCCCGCGATCCGTGCGGCCATGCCTCGACGCAGGGACCGTGCGATCCGCGCGCGACCCGTCACGAGCATCGTCCCGATGAACGGGAATCCCGCCGGACGTTGTGCCACCCTGGGCCCGTGGCGAACTCGACCTCGGGCGACTCGGTGACCTCGCGGCTCGTGCGCGTGCTCGAGACCTTCACGCCGACGCGCACCGCCCAGACCGCCGCGGAGATCGGGCGCCGCGCCGGACTCCCGTCGTCCACCGCGCATCGGATCGTGGGAGAGCTGGTCGACGCGGGGTTGCTCGAGCGCGACGATGACAGGCGCGTGCGTGTCGGCATGCGCCTGTGGGAGCTCGCGACACGCTCGTCGCACGCGCTCCGGCTGCGGCAGGCGGCACTGCCGGCCATGGAGCGGGTGCAGGCGCGAGTGCGCGAGCACACGCAGCTCGCGATCCTCGAGCAGGGCGAGGCGCTCTTCCTCGAGCGGCTCAGCGACCCCGAAGCGGGGGCGAACATCACCCGCGTCGCGGGCCGGCTGCCGCTCCACGCGTGCTCGTCGGGCCTGGTGCTGCTCGCCTTCGGCGACCGCGCGCTCCAGGAGAGCGTGCTCGCAGGCCCGCTGCGCCCGCTCAGCCGGCGCACCCCCACCGACCCGGCCGTGCTGAGGCGCAAGCTCGACGAGGTGCGCACGCTCGGCCACGCGCTCGCACGGGGCTACGTCGAGGAGGTCTCGACGGGTCTCGCCGTGCCCGTCCGCGACGAGGGCGGCCGAGCGGTCGCGGCGCTCTCCGTGGTGCTCCCGCACGACTCCCCGACGGAGCTCGCGCTCGCGGAGCTCCGCCGTGCGGCTCGATCGACGGAACGCGCCCTGGCGCACGTGCGCTAGCGAGTCGCTTCCTTTCCCGTTCATCGGGAATGTGCGCCCGCGTGGTGTCGGGCGTGGCCAGGATGACGGCATCGACATCAAGGGAGATGCCATGACCACCGTCCGCACGCGCGTCGCGATCGTCGGAGCCGGCCCGGCCGGCCTGGTGCTGTCCCACCTGCTCGCGGGCGCGGGGATCGACTCCGTGATCCTCGACTCCCGCTCGCGGGAGGAGATCGAGAGCACCATCCGAGCGGGGATCCTCGAGCAGGGGACCGTCGAGCTGCTCGACGGCGTGCCGGGGAGCAGGGCGCGCACGGTCGGGAGCCGACACGACGGCATCGAGCTGCGCTTCTCCGGCGAGGGGCACCGCATCGACTTCGCCGCGCTCGTGGGCCGCGCGGTCTGGCTCTACCCTCAGCACGAGGCGCTCCGAGACCTCATCGCGGCCCGGCTCGAAGGGGGCCAGGACATCCGGTTCGGCGCCCGGGTCCACGAGGCCGTCGGCGCGGACTCCGACACGCCGGCCGTGGTCGCCACCACCGCCGATGGCGGGGAGCTCCACGTCGAGGCGGACTTCGTGGTCGGAGCGGACGGGTCCCACAGCGTGGTGAGGCGTGCGGTCTGCGGGTCCCACGGCGGCTACTTCCGCGAGTATCCGTTCGCGTGGTTCGGCATCCTGTGCGAGGCCCCGCCCAGCGCGCACGAGCTCATCTACTCCAACTCGCCCGACGGCTTCGCCCTCATCAGCCAGCGCACCCCGACCGTCCAGCGCATGTACTTCCAGTGCGACCCGGAGGCAGACGCCACCGCGCCCTCCGACGCGGAGATCTGGGACACGCTGCAGCGCCGCGTGCCGGGCCACGCCCTCGCCGAGGGGCCCATCTTCCAGCGCGACGTGCTGCGCTTCCGCAGCTTCGTCGCGAGCAGGCTCACACGCGGGCGCATGGCGATCGTCGGCGACGCCGCCCACACCGTCCCGCCCACGGGCGCCAAGGGAATGAACCTCGCCGTCGCCGACGTGGTGCTGTTGGCCGACGCGCTCGAGTCCCTGCTGCTGCGCGGCGACGCGACGGGGGTCGAGGGATTCGATGTGCGCGCGCTGACCCGCATCTGGAAGGCTCAGCACTTCTCGTGGTGGATGACGAGCATGCTGCACGTCGCGCCCGACGCCTCCGCATTCGATCGCCTGCGCCAGCTCGGCGAGCTCGAGTCCGTGGTCGGCTCGACCGCCGGGTCGACCTACCTCGCTGAGGCGTACACCGGCTGGCCGCTCTGACGAGACTTCACCTCCGACCGCTCCCCACACGCGACGCTCGATGTGAGCGTTCGCGTCATGCAACTCCCGGTGCAAACACGGAGTGGAGCGGTCACAGGTTCAGATTCCGTGTGGAGCGCGGTTGCGGGGTCACGCGCGCTCGCGCATCCGCATCGTCACCGCGTGCGCCTGATCGAGCAGCACCCGTCCGATCACGGGCTGCCGGTCGGGGGAGAAGCGCGCCTCGACGCCGGTCGCGGACAGCGCCCACGCTGGGCGTCCGGCGGCGTCGAAGATGGCGGCGGCCATGCCCCAGCTGCCCTCCACGATGAGCCCGGGATTGACCACATAGCCTGTCGCGCGCGCCGCCGCCAGCCGTGCCCGCAGCGGCGCCTCGGCGTGCGCGGGGCCCCAGGCCGGAGCGAGGTCCGCGCGCGCGAGGTACGCCTCGCGCTCGCCGTCGGGGAGCATGGCGAGGATCGCCAGTCCCGCCGACGCGACGCCGAGCGGGAAGCGGATCCCCTCGTAGAGCACGTGGGACCGGAGCGGGAAGGAGCCCTCCTCGCGCAGCAGGCACACCGACTCGTCGCCGCGCCGCGCGGAGAGGAAGGCGCTCTCGCCGGTGACGCGCGCGACCTCGCGCACCGCGTCGCGGGCCAGGGCGGTGATGTCGTAACGGTCCGCGGCGACCGCCCCGAGGATGTACGCCTCCGGGCCGAGGGTCCAGCCGCCGGCGCCGGCGCGATCGACCAACCCCTCGGCGGCGAGCGCGGACAGGAGACGATGCGCGGTGGGCCGGGTGAGGGACGTCGCCTCCGCGATGGCCGCAGTAGCCGCGGGCTCGCCCGCGAGCGCGCTCAGCGCGCGCAGCACCGCGCCCACTCGCGCCACCACCTGGGCTCCCTGCTCCGCCATCGCAACCCCCGCATCGTCCACTTTGTGGACACCCTACGGTGCGTTGGCCACATTCTGCGAGCACGTTGACCGTGATCTCGCGGGCGGTCTAGCGTCCATGGCATCCACAATGTGGTCATGAACGCTGAGACAAGGGAGTCGACGCATGGGGAAGCTGTATCCGAGCGCCGCGGACGCGGTGCGGGACGTGGTGCGGGACGGGCAGATCATCGCGGTGGGAGGGTTCGGCCTCAGCGGTAATCCGACCGACCTCATCGAGGCGGTGCGGGACAGCGGGGCGCGCGGCCTGACGATCGTCAGCAACAACATGGGCGTCGACGGCAAGGGCCTCGGCATCCTGCTCGAAGCCGGCCAGGTCCGCAAGGTGGTCGCGAGCTACGTCGGGGAGAACCGGCTGTTCGCGGAGCAGTACCTCGCGGGCGCGCTCGAGGTCGAGTTCGCGCCGCAGGGCACGCTCGCCGAGCGCATGCGCGCCGGCGGCGCGGGCATCGCCGGCTTCTACACCCGCACGGGAGTCGGCACGCCGGTCGCGGAGGGGAAGCCGGTTCAGACGTTCGACGGCGTCGACTACGTGCTCGAGCGGGGGATCGTCGCGGACGTCGCCCTCGTGAAGGCGCACCGCGCCGACACGGCGGGCAACCTGCGCTACCGCTTCACCGCGCGGAACTTCAACCCGCTCGCGGCCATGTCGGGCCGCATCACGCTGGTCGAGGCCGAGCATGTCGATCCGCACCCGCTCGACCCGGACACGGTCGAGACGCCCGGCATCTTCGTGCAGCGGCTGGTGCGGTCGGCGCCGCGGGTCAAGGACATCGAGCAGCGCACCACCAGGGAGGCCTGACATGGGATGGGACCGTGAGGAGATGGCCGCGATCGCGGCCGAGGAGCTGCGCGACGGCCAGTACGTGAACCTGGGGATCGGCATCCCCACGCTGGTGGCGAACCACCTGCCGCCCGGCGTGACCGTGACGCTGCAGAGCGAGAACGGGATGCTCGGGATGGGGCCGTTCCCGGTGACGGGCGACGAGGACGCGGACCTCATCAACGCCGGCAAGCAGACCGTCACGGTGCTGCCCGGGGGTAGCTTCTTCGACTCCGCCACCAGCTTCGCGATGATCCGGGGCGGCCACGTGGACGCCGCGATCCTGGGCGCCCTGCAGGTGTCCGCGACGGGCGACCTCGCCAACTGGACCATCCCGGGCAAGCTCGTGAAGGGCATGGGCGGCGCGATGGACCTGGTCGCCGGCACCAAGCGCGTGGTGGTCATCACCGATCACGTCGCCAAGGACGGCACGCCCAAGATCGTCGCGGAGTGCACGCTGCCGCTCACGGGGGTGGGCGTGGTGAACCGGATCGTCACCGACCTCTGCGTGCTCGACATCGAGGAGGGCAGTCTGGTGCTCAGGCGGCTGGCGCCCGGGGTGACGTTCGAGCAGGTCGCGGAGGCCACCGGCGCGCCGGTGCGGGTCGAGGAGCCGGTCGGGGAGGGTGCCGCGTGAGCGTGGTCATCGCGGGCTACGCCCGCACGCCTTTCGTGAAGTACTGCGGCGCGTTCGCCCGCGTCCCCGCGACGGCCCTCGGCGCGCACGCCGCGGCGGCCGCGCTGGAGCGTGCGGCGATCGCGCCGGACCGGGTGGACGCGGTGGTCGCAGGCCAGGTTCTCCAGGGAGGCGCCGGCCAGAACCCCGCCCGCCAGTCCGCCGTGGGCGCCGGCATCCCCATGACCGTGCCCGCGTCGACCCTCAACGTGGTGTGCCTGTCCGGCACGGAGGCCGTCGCCCAGGGCGCCCGGCTCATCGCCGCCGGCGAGGCCGAGGTGGTGCTCGCGATCGGCCAGGAGTCCATGACGCTCGCGCCCCACGCGTACGTCGGGTCGCGGATGGGCGCGCGTTACGGCGCGATCGAGATGCTCGACACGCTCGCGCACGACGGACTCACCGACGCGTTCGAGCACCGCGCCATGGGCGCCTCCACCGAGGAGCACTCCGAGCGGTACAGCCTCACCCGCGAGGAGCAGGACGCGTGGGCGGCCGAGTCCCACCGCCGCCTCGCCGCGTCCCTCGAGTTCCAGGCCGAGGAGATCGCGCCGCTCACCTCGCCGCGAGCGGACGATGCGGTGGTCGCCGACGACGGCCTGCGCGCCGGCACCACGGTCGAGTCGCTCGCGCGGCTGCGTCCCGCGTTCGGCGGCCGGGGCACCATCACCGCGGGCAACGCCTCGCAGATCTCCGACGGCGCGGCCGCGATCGTGCTCGCGCGCGAGGGGCTGGTGGAGAACCCGCTGGCGCGCGTGCTGTCGTGGGCGCTCGTCGCCGGGCCGGACGTCTCGCTCCACACGCAGCCGGCCAATGCGGCGCGCGCCGCGCTCGCGCGGGCCGGACGCGCCGTCGAGGACGTCGCCGCGTTCGAGATCTCCGAGGCGTTCGCCGCGGTATCGCTCGCGTCCACGCGTGCGCTCGCCGTGGACCCGGCGATCGTCAACGTGCATGGCGGCGCGATCGCGCTCGGCCACCCGATCGGCGCGTCGGGGACGCGCATCGTCGGGACGGTGGCACGCACCGCGGCGCTGTCCGGACCCGGCGCGCTCGGCGTGGCCGCGATCTGCGGCGGCGGCGGACAGGGCTCGGCGGTGGTGGTCGAGGCGCTCCGATGACCGCCACCGCACCCGCACCAGTGGAGGCCGGCCCCGTTCGGGAGCTCGCCGCCGCCGCTTGGATCGCCCCGCACGAACCCGTGGTCGCGCCGGCGGGCGAGCGTCCCGCCCACCTGCTGCGCGCATCGTTCACCGTCGCCCCCGGTCGCAGCCCGCTGTCCCTGGTCGCGACCGCGCACGGCGTCTACGAGGCGTTCCTCAACGGCGCACGAGTCGGCGACGACGAGCTCGAACCGGGCTTCACCGCCTACCGCAAGCGCCTCGAGGTGCAGACCTACGACGTCACCCCGCTGGTCCGCGAGGGCGAGAACACCCTGGTGTTCCTGCTGTCCGACGGCTGGTTCCGCGGCCGTCACGGCTTCCAGAGGCGCCCGGATGGCTTCGGCGAGAGGACGGCGATGCTCGCCGCGATCGTGGGGGACGATGCGGTGGTCGCCGCGACCGGCGCCGGCTGGGAGTCGCGCCCGAGCCACGTCACCCGCGCCGACCTCATGGATGGCCAGGCCGTCGACCTGCGCCTGCTCGATGACGCGTGGTTCACGGGTGGCGGCGACGGATGGGCCTTTGTGGACGCGCCGTACGATGCGCTGCTCGCCGACCGCGCGCGCCTGACGCCGGCCGCGGGTCCCCGCGTGCGCCGCAGCGACGAGCTCGCGCCCGTCGCGATCACGCACCCGCGTCCCGGCACGGCGGTGATCGACCTGGGACAGAACATCAACGGCTGGATGCGCCTGACGGAGCTCGGCCCCGCCGGCACCCACCTCACCCTCACGCACGGCGAGGTGCTCGACGCGGACGGGCTCGTCACCCTCGAGCACCTCCGGGCCTTCAACTTCGCGACGCGCGCGCTGCTGCCTGCCGGGCAGGTCGACGAGGTGATCTCCGCGGGGCGGCCGGGCGACGTGTTCGAGCCGCGCCACACCACGCACGGCTTCCGCTACGTCCAGGTCGACGGCGTACCCGACGGGCTGTCCCTCGGCGGCGCGTGCGGCGTGATGGTCGAGAGCGACCTGGCCCGCACCGGAGAGTTCGCGTGTTCCGACCCGAGCCTCGAGCGCCTCCACGAGGTGGTGCGGTGGAGCCTGCGCGGCAACGCCTGCTCCGTCCCGACGGACTGCCCGCAGCGCGAGCGGTCGGGCTTCACCGGCGACTGGCAGATCTTCGTCGCCGCCGGCGCGCTGCTCGCCGACGTCGACGACTTCTCGCGCCGCTGGCTGCGCGACCTCGCCGCGGACCAGTGGGCCGACGGCCGCATCCCCACAGTGGTGCCCAACCCGCCTGGAGACCGGCCCTCGGGCGACGCCTTCGAGGACATGTCCGCGGGCTCGGCCGGCTGGGGCGACGCTGCAGCGATCGTGCCGTGGGAGCTCTGGCGCGCCTACGGCGCCGTCGACGGGCTGCGCGAGTCGCTGCCCGCCGCGCTCGCGTGGGTGAGGTACGCCGCCGGGCGCGCCGCCGCGGGCCGCCACCCCGACCGCGCCGCCGCCCGGCCCGGGGCCGCGCCGCACGAGCGCTACCTGTGGGACATCGGCTTCCACTTCGGCGAATGGCTCGAGCCCGGTGTGCCGCCGAACCCGGACCCGACCGTCGACCACGGCATCGTCGCCACGGCCTTCCTGCACCGCTCCGCTCATCTCACCGCCCTCATCGCGGGGATCGTGGGGGAGGACGATGCGGCGGCCGAGTGCCGCGCCATCGCGGAGGGAGCGCTTGAGGCTTGGCGCGCCGAGTACCTGCGCGCCGACGGGACACTGACCGAGGAGCGTCAGGCGCACTACGTCCGCGCGCTCGTATTCGGGCTGGTGCCCGCGGAGCTGCGCGCGGCGACCGCGGAGCGGCTCGCCGCGCTGATCGAGCAGTCCGGCGGACACCTCGGCACAGGCTTCCTCGCCACGGGTCAGCTGCTGCCCGCGCTCGCCGACCATGGTCAGGCCGCTCTCGCTCATCGGCTGCTCGTGTCGACCGGCCACCCGTCGTGGCTCGGCATGCTCGACGCCGGCGCCACCACGATGTGGGAACGGTGGGACGCGGTGATTCCGGACGGGAGCGTGCAGGGCTCGCTCAACCACTACTCCAAGGGCGCGGTGATCGCGTTCCTCCACACCCACGTGGCGGGCCTGCGCCTGCCCGCGGAGCCGGCGCCGGGGGAGGAGGCGTACCGCCGCGTCGTCATCGAGCCCGTGCCCGGGGCGCTCACGTGGGCGCGCACCCGGCAGGTCACGCGCCGCGGGCCCGTCGAGGTCGCGTGGCGGATCGAGGACGGGACCTTCACGCTCGACGTCGTGCTGCCCGAGCGCACGGTGGCGGAAGTGCGGCTCCCGGGCGGTGCCGTCCACGAGGCGGTCGGCGGGGCGCACCGGTACGTCGCGGAGGACATCCACGGCTGAGGGGTGCGCCCGCCGCGCGCGGTCTCATGCGCGCGCGGCGGGCGCTGCCTGGTCAGGCGAAGCGCGTCACCAGCTCGCCCACCCCCTCCACGCGGCTCGTCAGCACCTCGCCCGCGCGGAGGAAGCGCGGAGGGGTGCGGCGGTTCCCGATGCCCGCTGGCGTGCCGGTGAAGATGAGGTCCCCCGGCAGCAGCGTCACCACCGCCGAGAGCCGCGCGATCAGCTCGGGGATGTCGTAGATCATCCGCGACGTCCGGGAGTCCTGCATGGTCTCCCCGTCGATCGCGCAGGAGATCGCCAGGTCGTCGCGGTCCGGCAGCGCGTCCGGCGTCACGAGCCACGGCCCCGTGGGCGAGAAGCCCGGGTGCGACTTCGCGAGGCTGAACTGCGGCATCGTCCCCGCGAGCTGGGCGATCCGCTCCGAGAGGTCCTGGCCCACGGTCACGCCCGCCACGTGCGCCCAGGCGTCGGAACGCGCGATCCCGTGACCGCCGACACCTATCGCGACGACCAGCTCGACCTCCCAGTCGACGTTCCCGTCGGGCAGGGCCACGGTCGCCTCGTTCCCCGTGAGGCTCGAGGCGAACTTGGTGAAGGTCACTGGCAGGCTGTCGGGCGGGTAGCCCGCCTCGTCCGCGTGCTCGCGGTAGTTCACGCCGATCGCGAAGATCTGCGCGGGGCGCGGCACGGGGGCGCCGAGCCGCGCGGGGTCCAGGGGCAGCGCCCGGGCACCCGGCGCATCGTCCCTCAGGCGCTCGGCTGCCCACGACGCGAAGCCGCGCCAGTCCGCGAACGCTGCCATGGGGTCGGGGCCGAAGCGCCCGCCCGAGGCCTCCGCCACATCGACGGCCCGCCCCTCCTCGGTGACGAGGACGAGGCGGCCGTCGAGGTTGGCGACCCTCACCAGTCGACCCGCACGGGAGCGGGCTCGCCGTACGCGTCCTGCCAGGAGATGATCGGGTTGCGCAGAGTGCCGATGCCTTCGATCTCAGCCTCGACCACGTCGCCGGGCTTGAGGTAGAAGTCGAACGGGTTCTTCTGGACCGCGGCGACGCCCGAGATGGTGCCCGTGGTGATGAGGTCGCCGGGGGAGTAGACCTGCGGCGAGTGGTACGCGACCAGGTGGGGCCATGTGATGCGGGTCTTGCTGGTGTTGCCGCTCTGGCGCACCTCGCCGTTGACGCGCAGCTCCATCGCGAGGTTGTGCATGTCCGGGACCTCGTCCTTGGTGACGATCCACGGGCCGATGGGGCAGAACGTGTCGATGCCCTTGGAGAACGAGAACACGCCGGACTCCATCTCCTTGCGCTGGATGTCGCGCGCGGTGATGTCGTTGAAGACGGTGAAGCCGGCGATGTAGTCCTCGGCCTCGTCGGGGCCGAAGAACTTGCCTCCCTTGCCGATGACGATCGCCAGCTCGAGCTCGTAGTCCAGCTCGCGGGTGAGGCCCTCCGGGTACACGATCGGGTCCTCGGGGCCGATGATCGCGTCGAGGTTCTGGAAGAACACGATGCCCTTGTGGACCGGGTGCGACCAGTCGACGGCGGTGAGCTCGTTGTGGTGGTCGATGAAGTTGCCCGCCGTGTGGAAGAACTTCTTGGGGCGGATCGGGGCGCGCAGCGTGACGTCCTCGTAGCGCAGGCGCTCGCCGGTCTCGCCGACCTTGCCGCCGCGTTCGAAGTACTCGCGCGTCGACGGGACGTCGAGCTCGATGACCACGCCCTCCTCGAGCTCGAGGCGGCCGACGCGGCCCTCGTCGAAGGTGATGAGCTTCATTGCTTCTCCTCTTTGTCTGTCGTGGTGTCCGGGGGGGTCGGCGCGCCTACGCGCCGACCATGTTGAAGCCGCCGTCGGCGAGCATGTAGCCGCCGGTGAGGTGAGCCGACTCGTCGGTCGCGAGCCACAGGCAGGCGCCGGCGACGAACTCGGGCGGCGGGATGTGGCCCATGGGTGTCTGCGAGATCAGCACCTCGCGGCGGCCGCTCTTCCAGTCCTCGCGCTGCAGCAGCCGCTCGGTCTCCATGAAGCCCGGCGCGAAGGTGTTGACACGCACCGCGGGGGCGAAGGCCTTCGCGTAGGACTTGGTGATGCCGAGGATCGCGTACTTGGCGGCGGCGTACTGCGGCGCGCGGGGCGAGCCCTTGACCACCACGGTGGAGCCGACGTTGACGATCGCGCCGTGCCCCTGCTCGAGCATGCGGGCGCCGAACTCGTGGGTCATGAGCAGCGTGCCCTTGACGTCGACATCGACCACGGCGTCGAGCGCCTCCTGAGTGAGCTCCTTCCACGACATCTGCTCGCTCGAGACGTCGCCCACGTTGTTGACGAGCACGTCGAGGCCGCCGAACGCCTCCCACACCTCGTCGGCCATGCGCTTGATCTGGTCCCAGCTGATGATGTCCGCCTGGACCAGGATGCCGTCCGAGCCGGCCTCGCGGATCCGCGCGAGAGTGGCCTCCGCGCCCGCCTTGGACGAACGGTAGTGGACGGCCACGCGCGCGCCCTCCTGGGCGGCGCGCACGGCGATCTCGGCGCCGAATCCGGTGCCGGCTCCTGTCACAAGAACGGTCTTGCCGGCGAAGCGGGGGAAGATCTGGGACATCGCGTCTCTCCTTCGAGGCGTGGGGGTGGGTCAGGCGCGCGCCGTGGCGGCGCGCTCGTGGATGAAGCGGGACATGCGGGCGAGGACGGCGAGCCGATGCGGGTCCTCGAGGCCGTTGAGGAACCCGTGCTCGGAGCCCGCGGCGCGCACCGCCTCGACCTCCACGCCGGCCGCGGCCAGCTCCGCGGCGTAAGCCTGGCCGGAGGCGCGCAGGCGGTCGCTGTCGGCGTTGACGATGAGCGTGGGTGCCACTCCGCGCGGGTCGTGCCCGCCGGGGAAGGCGTACGGGTCCGTCGCGGGCGCCCCGCCGAGATAGTTGGCGTTGATCCCGGCGGTGGCTTCGGGCGACATGTCGAAGCCCGACGTGAGGCGCGCGATCTTGGCCGCGAGCTCCTCGTCCGGCTCGGGGAGCGTGGAGTGGAGCACGGGATAGATGAGGCACGATGCGCTCGGCACGTTCGCGCCGCGGTCCCGCAGGCGCAGGGCCGCGCCCGCGGCGAGGTTGCCTCCCGCGCTCGCGCCGCCGATCGCGACGGCGTGAGCGACCCCGCCGAGGTCCGTCGCGTGCTCCGCGGCCCAGTCGAAGGCGGCGACGGCCTGGAGCGACGCGACCGGGAACGGCGCGCGCGAGCGACCCGAGCCGAGCGACTTGACCAGGTCCTCGGGCGACGGCATGCCGTCCTGCGGCGGGGGAAGCGGGATGGATGCGAGCGCGTCGATGGGCGCGAGCGTGTAGTCCACCGAGACCACGGACGTGCCGTGCTCCGCGAGGTATCGCGAGGTGGCATCCGCCTCGGGCACGTCGAGGTCGCCGAAGATGAACGCGCCACCGTGCAGCCACACCGCGATGGTGCCGTCGGGACGGGCGGCCGGGTACACCCGGATGCCGAAGTCGTGGCCCGCCGCGCGGAGCGCGAGGTCCTCGGTGGCGATCGTGATCATCGTCGATCTCGCTTTCATTGACCAAAAAGCACTTTCAATGGTTGAATTTACGGCGGGACCGATGTGGCGTCAACCGCGACCCGCCGGTCCCGCCGATCGACCCATGGACTCGCACACGGAGGTGCCGATGACGCGGCTCCCAGGGCTTCGCCCCGAGACGCTCGACCCCGATCAGGCCGCGCTGTACGGCACCATCACCGGCGGCCCGCGCGCCGCGGGTCCGCAGCACTTCGCGCTGACGCGCGACGACGGCTCCCTCCGCGGACCCTTCAACGCGATGCTCCTCGCGCCCGGTCTCGGTGCCGCGCTCCAGGACCTGGGCGCCGCGATCCGCTACCGCGGCGCGCTCACCGATCGCTGTCGCGAGATCGCGATCCTGCTGGTCGCGGCGCGCTGGGACAGCGACTTCGAGCGCGAGGCCCACGAGGCGGTGGGGCGCGCGGCCGGGCTCACGGATGGCGAGCTCGAGGGGTTGCGCCGCGAGGACGCCGGAGCGTTCGCGGGCGACGAGGCCGCGGTCGCCCGCGCCACCGTCGCCCTCCTCGACGGCGACCTCGACGACGAGGCGTGGGGCGCATCGTCCACCGCGCTTGGCGCGCCTGCCATCTTCGAGCTCACCACCCTCGTGGGCTACTACGCGACCCTCGCGCTGCAGCTCCGAGTCTTCCGCGTCGGCGCGTGATCGCGACGAACCGCCAGGAAAGGGACTAGGTTTCACACCATGAAAGTCGATGCCGACGCCAAGGCGGGCAACCGCTACCGGATCGAGGCCCTCGCCAAGGGCCTCGACGTGCTCCGCTTGTTCGACGAGACAGTCACCGAGCTCAAGCTGCGCGACATCAGCGATCGCACGGGCATCCCGATGCCCACGGCGTTCCGCGTGGTGGCCACCCTCGAGGAGGGCGGCTTCCTCGAGCGTTCCGATGACGGCGTGATCCGCCCCGGCGTGGCGGTGCTGACGCTCGGATCGGCGGCGCTGCGCGGCTCCAGCCTGGTCCAGGTGAGCGAGCAGCCGCTCCGTCGGCTCGCCGAGACCACCGGCGAGACCGTCAACATGGGCGTCCTCATCGGCGACGAGGTGCTCTACCTGGTGCGCCTGCGCAACTCCGACCTGGTCACCGCGAACGTGCAGGTGGGGTCCACGCTGCCGGCGCCGGTCACCTCGATGGGCAAGCTGCTGCTCGCGTACCTGCCCGAGGACGAGCTCGCCGAGGTCCTGGCCGGCTACGACTTCACGCGTGCCGTGGGCCCGAACGCCGCCCGGTCCGCCGCGGACCTGGCGCCCGCGCTCGAGGGCATCCGGAGCGACGGCTTCGCTCTGCAGGACCAGGAGGTGGCCGCCGGGCTGCGTTCGGTCTCCGTGCCGGTGTTCGGCCGCGGTGGTCTCCCGGCGGCGGCGATCAACATCGCGGTGGCCGCGAACCGGCACACGGTCGAGGAGCTCCGCGGGCCGCTCCTCGACGCGCTCCGGGCCACGGCCGACGACATCTCGGTGCGCCTGCGAGCGCTCTGAAACGGTCGCCGCGCGCATCGCTCAGGCCGTCACGCGCCGCGCGAAGGCGATCGCGGCGTCGAGGATCGCGTCACGGTCGACGTCGCCCTGCCACAGGTGGCCCGCGCCGGGAACGAGCGTGAGCTCGGCGTCCGCTCCCGCCGCGAGGAGAGCCTGGGCGAGCGCGACGCTCTGCGACGGCGGGACCGCGGTGTCCGAGGTGCCGTGCGCGATGTGGAACGGCGGTGCGCACGGCCTCACCTGCCAGACCGGGCTTGCGAGGTGGGCGCGGTCCACATCCGCGCCCACCGCGTGGCCCAGCCATCCGGCCTCGCGCAGGCCCGGGTCGTCGAGACCGTGCTGCTCCTCGGCCAGGGCCACCAGGTCCGCGGGCCCGTACCAGTCCACGACGCCGCGCACCCCGGCCCGCGCCTCGTCCGGCCCGAGCGCCACGAGCGCCGCGAGCGTCGCGCCCGCCGACTCGCCCCAGAGCACCACGCGCGACGCATCCACCCCCAGCCCCGCACCATGGGCACGCAGCCAGTCCAGGGCGATCGCCGCATCGTCCACCTGCGCGGGGAAGCACGCCTCGCCGGATAGCCGGTAGTCGATCGAGGCGACCGCGAGGCCGGCGTCGGTGATGCGCGCGAAGGGCGCGTCGCCGGGCATGGTGGGCGCCATGGTGCGGCGGCTGCCCACGCGCCAGCCGCCGCCATGGAGGAACACCACGACGGGGGCACCCGTGGCTGCGGGCAGGTGCAGGTCCAGGCTGAGCGGCCGGAACCCGACCGGCTCCGCGAACACGAGGTCACGGAGCACGGCCGGGCGCGCGGGCGCTGCGGTCTCAGTCCTCAAGGAAGTTGTAGTCGGGGCGGAACACGGTGCCGTAGAGGTCGCCGGCGGCCTTCATCTGCTCGAACTTCGGGATGTAGAACTCGCTGGGGGCGGGGATGCCCGGCTTGTCCGTGGGCGTGCCCATCGCGTGGAAGAAGCGCGCGAAGCCGGCGGAGCTCACGCCCATGATCTTGGACTGCGCCTCCATGCGGAAGGCGTGGATGGTGCCCTGGGGCACGAACCCGAAGCCGCCCTGCGTGAGGACGCGGTCGTCCTTGAAGCCGTCCTCGTCGTCCATCCACAGGTGCACCGCGCCGTCGACGATGAAGAAGATCTCGTGCGTGAACGGGTGGATGTGGGCCGGGATGATGTCGCCGGCGTTGCCCTCGCAGCTGAAGACGTCGTACTGGCCGTCGGTCTCGTCGCCCGTGAGCAGGATGGTGAACAGCGTGTCGAACACGACGGACTTCTCGCCCTCGCCGTTGTCCAGGTAGAACGGCTTGGGGGAGCCGGGAAGGATCCCTGCGTGCTGGGCCGCGAGAGCGGGTGCCTCATTCGGGGACATCGAGCCAACCTCCTTGTTGGTGCGCGGCCGACCTCGTCGTCGGGCCGCTGGGCACCAGCATTCGGGACCAAGGTCCCGCAGGGGAAGTTCGAGATGCCTACAGTTCGGTAGGTGCCGCCTATGGACGATGCGCGGGCTGGGCGAGCAGGCCGGCCTCGCCCTTCGCGCGGCGCGCCTCGGCCTGCGCGATCTCCTCGAAAGCCGCGACCACGCCCTCGCGGCGCCTGCGCGTGCACAGCAGGATGGTGGCCGGCTCGATGTCGCGGATGGGCACGAATGCGAGGTCGGCGCGGGGGTAGTGGGCGGCGGCAGACGCGGCGGCGATGTTGACGCCCATGCCTGCGGAGACCAGTTCGAGCAGGCCCTCGATGTCGTCCGCGCGCGGGCCCAGGCGCGGGTGCGAGCCGTCGGGCCGCGGGTCGACGGTCCACCACGCGATCGCGTCCGCGTGCTCGCCCGACACGGCGACGAAGGTCTCGTCGCGCACCTCGTCGATGGAGATCGACTCGCGTGTCGCGAGCGGGTGGGTGGCGCGCATGACGAGCACGCGGGGCTCGGTCCACAGCGGCGCCGTGGAAAGAATCGCCTGGTCGTGGGGGAGCGGGGCGGGCGCGAGCACCGCGTCGACCCGGCGCGCGGTCAGCTCCCGCTCGACCTCGAAGAAGCCGACGCGGCGCATCTCGAGGCGAAGGTTCGGGATCTGCGAGACCGCGGTCATGATCGCCGCGGTGAGGGGCCCCGCGCCCGCCGCGACCACTCCGAGGCGCAGGGTGCTCTCCTCGGGCGCGCGTCGTTCCGCGAGCCACGCGGTGAGGTCGTCGTGGGCGTCGACCACCTGACGCGCGCGCGGCAGCAGCGCGCGGCCCAGCTCGGTCAGCGCTACGGAGCGGGACGTGCGCTCGAACAGCTGGCCTCCGACGGTCCTTTCGAGGCCTGCGATCTGCTGGCTCAGCGAGGGGGAGGTGATGGTGAGGCGTGCGGCGGCGCGAGCGAAGTGAAGCTCCTCGGCCAGCACGCAGAAATAGCGCAGCGTGGGCACCGAGACGTCCATGTCTTCCCTTCGCGCCGAGGCGCCGGTGCCTCGGATCGTGTGGGACAGCCTATCCGTGAGGGGCGTCGAGGGCCAGAAGGTGCGATCGCGTCGCGTCGGGGCCGAGCGCCCGCGGGCGCCAGGCGGCTAGGGGGCGGTCCTTGGGAGCCGTGAAAGTCTTACGGTTGAAAGATTGGTGACTTTCAGGCGCCCGCGCTGAGGCTTCCCGCGGATGCGTCGAGCGGCGCGGTCAGGTAGCTGTCGAAGTGGCTGCGGATGATCTGCTCCATGTCGACGTCGAGGCCCTGCAGCCACAGCAGCTGCAGGCCCTCCGCCATCGCGGTGGTCTCGAGGGCCGCGGTCCGGGGGTCGACGCCGTCCCGGAGGAACCCGCGCGCCTGCATCTCCTCGAACGCGCGCGTGGTGCCGCCGACCACGAATCCGAAGCGCCGGGCGATGAACGGGTGCGCGGGGTGGTCCGGGGTCGAGGACTCGGCCGCGAGAATCGAGTAGAGCCGCAAAAGCCCTGGTACAGCCTTATTGCGTCGCGCGATCTCAAGCAGGCCGTGCAGGAACTCGATGTCGTGGCGACCCGAGAGGATGTCGAGGGCGAGCTGGTCGCGGCGCTCCAGCACCGCCTCGAGGAGCGCGAGCTTGCTCCCGAAGTGGTGGAGCAGGCCCGGCTGCGTCATGCCGACGGTCCGGGCGATCTCGTTGACGGATGCCGCCGTGTAGCCCTGGCGCGAGAACACGTCGAAGGCCGCGTCGAGGATCTCCTCGCGCCGCTTCGCCGACTTCTTGTAGGCGCCCCGTTGCGTTGCCATGGCGAGAGGTTACCAGGTCGTGATTTTTAAAATCTTGCACCCTTAAGAATTTGCGTGCTAGCGTCACCGGCACGTCACCGATGACGTGACCCCAAGGAGGAAAGCAACGATGCTTCGACACACCAAGCTCGCCGCCGTGGCGGGCATGGCCACGCTCGCGTTGGCCGCATGCTCGTCGTCCGGTTCCGACGACGCCACCTCGCCCGCCGCCGGCGGGTCGGAGGGCACCGCGATCGAGGGCCGCGCGCCCGAGCTCCGGATCGGCGCCGTCGTCGACATCTCGACCTGGGTGGCCGCCGACGCCGCCTGGGGCAACGAGGCCACCTACTACATGGCGGTCTACGACAGCCTGCTCCGCACGTCGGCCACCAACGAGGTCCAGCCGGGCCTTGCCGAGGCGTGGGAGTACAACGAGGACCTCACCGAGCTCACGCTCGACATCCGCGACGGCGTGACGTTCAGCGATGGCACGGCGCTCGACGCGCAGGTGGTCGTCGACAACCTCAACCGCTTCCGCGAGGGCGCGTCGCCCGACCGCGCCCTGCTCGACGCCGTGACCGACGTGACCGCCGCGGATGACGACACCGTCGTGATCACCCTCTCGGCTCCCGACCCGGCGCTCGAGATCAACCTCAGCATGCAGGCGGGCCTCGTGGCGTCGCCGTCGACCTTCGACGCGCCCGACGCGCAGACCACGCCCGTCGGCACCGGCCCGTATGTGCTCGATGCCGCGTCGTCCACGATCGGCGCCACCTACACGTTCACCGCGAACGAGGACTACTGGGCCCCCGAGGACCAGCACTTCGACTCGATCACCATCAACTACTACGCCGATGCATCGGCACTGCTGAACGCGCTGCGCGACGGTCAGGTCGACATCTCCAACCTCAACTCGCTCACGCAGATCCCCGACGCGGAGGCGGCGGGTTACACCACCAACTCGATCCCGGTGAACTGGAAGGGCCTCATCCTCGCCGACCGCTGGGGTGTCAACAACGAGGCGCTCGCCGATGTCAAGGTGCGGCAGGCGATCAACTACGCGATCGACCGCGAGGGCCTGCTGCAGGGTCTCGAGTCGGGCTACGGCGAGCCGACCACGCAGATCTTCAACGTCGAGGGCGACGCCTACGAGGCCGAGCTCGAGGACGCCTACCCCTACGACCCCGAGAAGGCCAAGTCGCTGCTCGCCGAGGCGGGCTACCCCGACGGCATCCACATCACCATGCCGCAGACCTCGTTCGTGCCGGCCTCCGAGCCCGAGCTGATCAAGGGCGTGCTCGCGGAGTCCAACATCTTCATCGACTACGAGCAGGCGGGCGAGTCGTTCTTCGGCGACCTTCTCGGCGGCAAGTGGTCGGCGTTCGCGTTCGGTCTCAACCAGGAGCCCCTCGCGTGGCAGACCTACAACCAGGCGATCGCGCCCGGGGCGGCCTGGAACGTGTACCACCAGGCCGACGAGACCGTCGAGGCCCTCGCGGCCCGCATCCGCCTCGGCGGAGAGGACGGCGCCGCCGCGGCCAAGGAGCTGAACGAGTACGTGGTCGACCAGGCGTGGTTCGCGCCGTTCTACCGCGTCATCGGCGCCATCGTGACCGCCGACGGCTTCGCGGTCACCATGAAGTCCGGCCAGGCCGTGTCCAACCTCTGGGACATCACCGCCACCGCTTGACCCTCACCGGTGGGGGCGGCGCTGCCGCCCCCACCGGCTGGACCTGGAGACATCATGCTCAGCTTCGTCAGCCGGCGCCTCGCGACCGGCGTCGGCCTCATCGCCACCCTGGCGGTGCTCACGTTCTTCTTCCTTCAATTCGGGGTGAGCGATGTCGCACAGCGGATCGCCGGCCAGCAGGCCGGCCCCGACGCCGTCGCGGTCGTCGAGGAGAGGATCGGCGTCGACCGTCCGGTCCTCGTGCAGTTCGCGGATTGGGCGAGCTCCGCGCTCACGGGCGACCTCGGGCGCTCGTGGTTCTCAGGCCAGGAGGTCACCGAGGCGGTGATGAGCCGCATGGCGGTCACCGTGAGCCTCGCGGTCGGCTCGGTGGTCCTCACCGCGATCATCGGCATCACGCTGGGCGCCCTCGCCGCCACCCGCCGCGGATGGGCCGATCGCGCGGTGCAGTTCCTCGCAGTGCTCGGGCAGGCGATCCCGGGCTTCCTGCTTGCGATGGCGCTCGTGCTCGTGTTCGCGATCAACCTCGACTGGTTCCCGGCCACCGGCTACACGCGGCCGTCCGACGATCTCGGCGCGTGGGCGCTGTCGATCACCCTGCCTGTCGTCGCTCTCACCGTCGGCTCGATCGGCGGCGTCGCGCAGCAGGTGCGCGGCTCGATGATCGACGCGTTCGAGCGTGACTACGTGCGCACGCTCCGCAGCCGCGGCCTCCCGCGCCGTTCGATCGTCTTCCAGCACGTGCTCCGCAACGCCGCCGGGCCGGCGCTGACCGTGCTCGGCCTGCAGTTCGTCATCCTCCTCGGCGGTGCGGTCATCGTCGAGACCCTCTTCTCCATCCCTGGCCTCGGCCCGCTCGCACTCAACGCCACCTCTCAGGGCGACATCCCCGTCGTCATGGGCATCGTGGTGGTGACGGGCGTGATCGTCGTCCTGGTCAACACCCTGGTCGACGTCGTGCAGGCCTGGGTCAATCCGAAGGTGCGTCTGTCATGAGCTCCGTATCGCCCGCGGCCGCACCGGCGCGCCGCTCCGGTCCCGGCCTGTTCCGCCGTCTGGTGCGGCACCCGCTCGGCGGCGTGTCCATGCTGATCCTCGCGGTCGTGGTCCTCATCGGAGCGCTCGCGCCGTGGCTCGCGCCGTTCGACCCGAGCGCCACCGACCTGCGCATGATCCTCGCCGAGCCCGGCCCCGAGTACCTGTTGGGCGGCGACGCCGCGGGACGGGACATCCTGTCACGGCTGCTGGTCGCGACCGCGTTCTCGCTCGCGGGCGGCCTGCTGGTGATGGCGGTCGCCGTCACGGTCGGCCTCACCTCCGGCCTCATCGCGGGCTACTACGGCGGATTCATCGACGCGGCGGGTGCCTGGTTCACCGCGCTCACGATGTCGCTGCCGTCGATCATCGTGCTGATCGCCGCTCGCTCCGTGATGGGCCCGTCGATGTGGTGGACCATGGCGATCTTCGGTCTCTTCATCTCGCCCGTCTACTACCGCGTCGTCTACACCTCCGTGCGGTCGGTCCGGAACGAGCTGTACGTCGACGCGGCCCGCACCTCCGGTCTGGGCGATGCGCGCATCATCGGCCGCCACGTGCTCCTCGCGGTGCGTGCCCCGGTGATCCTGCTGATGTCGGGCGTGATCGCGGCGGGTATCGGGATGCAGGCGGGCTTCGACTTCCTCGGCCTGGGCGATCCCACCACCCCGACGTGGGGTCAGATGCTCAACGAGGGCTTCTACAACATCAACCGTTCCTCGAACCTGGTGCTGTGGCCCGCACTCGTGCTCGGACTCACCACCATCGCGCTCACGCTGCTGGGCACCGCCCTGCGCGATGAGCTCGAGGGCACCGGCGACAAGCGTCACAAGGCCGCGAGCCCGTGGGCGCTCGACGGCGAGGTGGCTCCGCTGCTCGACCACGGCGACGCGCCCGCGGGCGAGGCGCTGCTCACCGTCCGCGACCTCGCCGTCGCCTACCCGGCCGCCGACGGCTATGCGACAGTGGTGAAGGGCGCGCGCCTCACCGTCCGCCGCGGTGAGACCCACGGCCTCATCGGCGAGTCGGGTTCGGGCAAGACTCAGACGGCGTTCGCGATCCTCGGCCTGCTTCCCCAGGGCGGCAAGGTGATGGCCGGCTCGGTCGAGTTCGACGGCGAGGAGCTCGTCGGGCGCAGCGACGCGCAGATGAACCGGCTGCGCGGCTCGCGCATCGCGTACGTGCCGCAGGAGCCCATGTCCAACCTCGACCCGTCCTTCACGGTGGGTCACCAGCTCACCGAGCCGCTCGTCAAGGTGCTCGGCATGAAGAAGGGCGCGGCGAAGGAACGGGCGCTGTCGCTGCTCGCCAAGGTCGGCATCCCGGACCCGCAGCGCGCGTTCGACTCGTATCCGCACCAGCTCTCCGGCGGCATGGCGCAGCGCGTGCTGATCGCGGGCGCCGTCTCCTCCCACCCCGACCTGCTGATCGCCGACGAGCCGACCACCGCGCTCGACGTCACGGTTCAGGCCGAGGTGCTGGACCTGCTGCGCGACCTTCAGGAGGAGCTGGGCATGGCGATCCTCATCGTCACCCACAACTTCGGCGTGGTCGCGGACATCTGCGACCGGGTGACCGTCATGCAGAAGGGCGTGATGGTCGAGACGGGCGCCACACGCGCGGTGTTCGAGGGCCCGCGCCACGAGTACACCCGCGCCCTGTTCGCCGCGATCCCGCAGGGCGCGCCGCGCGCACCGCTGCCGGGCGTGGCGAGCGCCGGCTCCCTCGGGGCGGGCGCGTTGCGATGAAGGAGAACACCGTGAACCAGCCGCTGCTCACCGTCGACGCCCTCGAGGTCGCGTACCCGGGACGTGGGCTCCGTGCCCTGCCGTTCCGCGCCGTCAAGGGAGTGAGCTTCGACATCCGGCCCGGCGAGACCGTCGGCCTGGTGGGGGAGTCCGGCTCGGGCAAGACCACCATCGGGCGCGCCCTGCTGGGTCTCGCGCCGGTCTCGGGCGGGACGCTCACCTTCAAGGGTGAGGACATCTCCCACCCGACCAAGCAGCGTCGCCGCGAGCTCACCCGCGACATCCAGGTGGTCTACCAGGACCCCTACTCGTCGCTCAACCCGGCGCTCACCATCGGCGCCTCGCTCACCGAGCCGATGATCGTACGCAAGACGTCCAAGAAGGAGGCGGGCGCCCGGGTGCGGGAGCTGCTCGACATGGTGGCGCTCCCTGCGGACGCCGCCGACCGCTACCCGCGCGAGTTCTCCGGCGGGCAGCGCCAGCGCGTCGCGATCGCCCGCGCGCTCGCGCTCGACCCGACCCTCATCGTGTGCGACGAGCCCGTCTCCGCCCTCGACCTGTCGACGCAGGCCCGCGTGCTCGAGCTGTTCCTGGAGATCCAGGAGCGCACGGGCGTCGCGTACCTCTTCATCTCGCACGACCTCGCGGTCGTGCGCGAGATGTCGCATCGCGTCGCTGTGCTCTACCACGGCGAGATCGTGGAGTGGGGCGACGGGGACGCGGTCACGTCCGCGCCCGAGCACCCGTACACCCAGCGGCTCCTCCTCGCGTCGCCCGTGCCGGACCCCGCCGCGCAGGAGCAGCGCCGCGCCGACCGGCTCCGGCTCAAGGACATCCAGGCCCAGCAGGACCTCCAGGCCGGCGCCGCCTGAACCCGCCCCACCCGCCAGACCCACCCGCCGCACCGTCGCGGCCCGAAGGAGACCTCATGACTATCCCGACCCCCGCATCGTTCCTCTGGGGCGTCGCCACCGCCGGCCACCAGTCCGACGGCGACGACACCACGTCGGACACCTCGTTCCTCGAGCTCACCGCGCCGAGCGTGTTCGCCGAACCGTCGGGGACCGCCTGCAACAGCTGGGAGCTGTGGGAGCGTGACCTGGACCTCGCGGTCGACATGGGGCTCAACGCGTTCCGCTTCTCCGTGGAGTGGTGCCGCGTCGAGCCCGAGGTGGGTGCGATCGACGAGGCGGCGCTCGCGCACTACGAGGACGTCATCGACGGCTGCGTGGCGCGCGGTCTCGCGCCGATCGTCACGTTCAGCCACTTCACCGCGCCGCACTGGTTCGCGCGGCGGGGATCCTGGCTCGCGCCCGAGGCGGCCGAGGACTTCGCCCGCTTCTGCGGCGTGGTCATGGACCGCATCGGCGACCGCATCGCCGTCGCGGTCACGCTCAACGAGCCCAACCTGCAGCGTCAGCTCGCCGGCGGGTTCCTCCCGCCCGAGGTGTGGGAGGCGCACCGCGCCAACCTTGACGCGGCCTCGGCGGCGGCAGGGGTCGAGCGCTACCGCGCCGGCAACGTCCAGATCCCGGAGGAGTTCGACGCCTTCGAGGAGGGGTTCGAGCGGGCGCACGTCGCCGCGAAGGCCGCGCTCAAGGCGCGACGCCCCGACCTGCCGGTCGGCCTGTCGCTCGCCGTCGCGGACGACGTCGCCGCCCCGGGGGGCGAGGCCGAGCGGGACCGGGTGCGCGAGGAGTGCTACGGCCGCTGGGTCCGGCTGTGCGCGGGCGACGACTTCATCGGTGTGCAGAACTACGAGCGGATCGTCCACGGGCCCGACGGTCGGGTCGCGGCGGGCGGCGGCCACACCCCGCCCGAGCCCGACTCGCTCGGCGGCGCCGTCCGCTACATCCACGAGGCCTCCGGCGTGCCCGTCCTGGTGAGCGAGCACGGCATCAACACGCAGGACGATGCGGAACGGTGCGCCTTCCTGCCCGCCGCGCTGGCGAGCCTCGACGCGGCGATCGCGGACGGCGTGCCGGTGCTCGGCTACTGCCACTGGACGCTGCTCGACAACTTCGAGTGGATCTTCGCGTACGGGCCCAGGTTCGGGCTCCACGCGGTGGACCGGGAGACGTTCGTCCGCACGGCGAAGGAGTCCGCCCGCGTCTACGCGGCCGAGGTCGCCCGCCGCGCCGCCGCGCCGGTGGCGCGATGACCGACGCCCGGGCGGCCCTGTTCGATCTCGACGGCGTGATCGTCGACACCGCCGTCCACCACTTCGCGGCATGGCGTCGCACCGCCGAGGAGCTGGGCTTCACACTGGCGGACGAGGACGACGAACGCCTCAAGGGGGTGGGCCGCATGGATGCGCTGCGGATCGTCCTCGAGATCGGCGGCGTCGAGGTCGACGACGCGACGGCCGCGCGTCTCGCGGAGCAGAAGAACGCCCGCTACGTCGACGCCATCGGCGGGATCTCGCCGGCGGACATGCTCCCCGGCGCACAGGCGCTCCTCGAGGACCTGCGGTCCCGCGGCGTCCCCACCGGTCTCGGATCGGCGAGCCGCAACGCGCCCCTCATCCTCGACCGGCTCGGCATCGCCGACCTGTTCGACGCGGTGATCGACGGCTCGACCGTGACGGAGGCCAAGCCTCACCCGCGGGTGTTCCTCGCGGGCGCCGAGGCGCTCGGCGTGGCGCCCGCCGCCTGCGTCGTCTTCGAGGACGCCATCGCGGGAGTGCAGGCCGCCAACGCGGCCGGCATGACCGCCGTCGGCATCGGCGATCCCGCTGTACTGACCGCGGCTGCCGCCGTCATCCCCGGACTCCACGCCGTCGACGCCCTCGCGGCGCACGGCATCACCTTCGCGGGCGCCGCCCGCACGCGTCTCGAGGAGGAGCACGCATGACCACCAACACCGATGTCGCGGGCGTGCGGCTCGACTCCGCGCCCTTCCACCTCGACGCCGAGGCACAGGCGTGGGTGCGTGCCACCCTCGCGGGCCTCACCCTCGAGCGCAAGGTCGGCCAGCTCTTCTTCCTCATGGCGAACGCCCCCGCACAGGTCGACGCGGAGATCGCCGTCGCGGAGCCCGGCGGCTGGATGCGCCGCCCCGACTCGCCCGAGGGCGCGGTGACGCTCAACCGCCACCTGCACGCCGCATCGTCCCTCCCGCCGCTCATCGCCGGCAACCTCGAGAACGGCGCCGACGGCGCCAGCTTCGCCGCCACCCAGCTCGGCACGCCACTCCAGGCCGCGGCGGCCGGGGACGATGCGTGGGCCTACCGGATGGGCCAGGTCGCCGCGGTCGAGGGTCGGGCCCTGGGGGTCACCTGGGACTTCGCGCCGATCATCGACATCCAGTCCAACGCGCGCAATCCGATCGTCCTCAACCGCGGCTTCGGATCGGACCCCGCCCGCGTGCGCCGCATGGGCGTCGAGTTCGTGCGGGGCCTGCAGGACCACGGAGTCGCCGCATCGGTGAAGCACTGGCCGGGCGACGGCGTCGACGATCGCGACCAGCACCTGCTCACCTCGGTCAACACGCTGAGCGTGGAGGAGTGGGAGGCGACGTTCGGCGAGGCGTACCGCGCGTCGATCGACGCCGGCGCGCTGTCGATCATGGCGGCCCACATCGCGCTGCCCGCGTACTCCCGGGAGCTCCGCCCCGGCATCGCGAACGAGGACATCCTGCCCGCCTCGCTCGCCCCCGAGCTCACCACGGACCTGCTGCGCGAGCGGATGGGCTTCAACGGCGTGGTCATCACCGACGCCTCGCTCATGGGCGGGCTGCTCATGCGCATGCCGAGGCGCGACCTCGTGCCCGCGACCATCGCCGCGGGCTGCGACATGTTCCTGTTCTCGCCCGACTATGCGACCGACGTCGCCCACATGCTCGCGGGCGTGCGCTCCGGGGTCATCAGCGAGGCCCGCCTCGACGAGGCGGTGACCCGCGTGCTCGCCCTCAAGGCCGCGCTCGGGCTGCACCGCGCATCGTCCCCGGAGGCGCTGGTGCCCGGCCTCGACGGCGTGGACACCGCGACCCACCGGGCGTGGGCGCGCGAGCAGGCCGCGGCCGCCATCACCCTGGTCAAGGACAAGGAGGAGGGGCTGCTGCCGCTGTCGCCCGCGCGTCATCGCCGGGTGCTCGTGTACTCGTTGCGCGGCTTCCTCTCGGGCACGGGACCCGCGGAGGGGTTCTGCGCGGCGCTGAACGCCCGCGGGTTCGAGGCGACGCTGTTCGAGGACGGCCCGCCCGGGTCGACCATGTTCAAGCGCGTGGGCGTCGACGGGGGAGTGAACGGCGCGGACCTGCTCGAGGGTTACGACGCCGTGGTCTACCTGGTCGACATCCAGCCGCGCTCGAACGTCACCAGCGCTCGGATCGACTGGGCGCCGTTCACGGCGGGGAACCTGCCGCGCCACATCACCGAGATCCCCACCCTGGTGGCGTCGCTCGGCAGCCCCTTCCACCTGCAGGACGTGCCGTTCATCCGCACGTACGTCAACGCGTACGCGAACAACGCGGAGACGGTCGAGTCGGTCGCGGCCGCCCTCGCCGGCGAGATCCCGTTCCGCGGGGCGAGCCCGGTGGACCCCTTCGCCGGCTACGAGGACGCGCGCTGGTAGGAAGGTGCCCATGACGACGACGCCGATCCTGCCGGGCTTCTACCCGGATCCCTCCGTCTGCCGGGTGGGAGACGCCTACTTCCTGGCGACATCCACCTTCGAGTACGTGCCCGGGGTGCCGATCCACCGGTCGACGGACCTGGTGACGTGGGACCTGGTGGGGCACGCGCTGCCTGACGCCGACGTGATCCGCGCGCCGCGCGGCATGGCCGGGGCGAGCGCGGGCATCTTCGCGCCCACGCTGCGCCATCACGACGGGCTGTTCTGGGTCGCCACCACGTCGATCGGGCGCCTCGGGGAGGGGCAGCTCATCACCCACGCGGAGGGTCCCGCAGGGCCGTGGTCCGAGCCCGTGTTCGTGCCGGGCACACCCGGCATCGATCCCGACCTCGCGTGGCTCGACGACGGCACGTGCCTGCTCACCTGGCGCGGCTTCGGGCCGCCCGGCATCCACCAGGTCGCCATCGACCCGCGGACCGGGGCGAGGGTGGGGGAGGAGACGCTGCTATGGGAGGGCACCGGGCTCGCCGACACCGAGGGCCCGCACCTCATCCGCCGCGGTGACTGGTGGTACCTCATGGTCGCCGAGGGCGGCACCCATACCGGCCATGGCGTGTCGATCGCGCGGTCCCGCGACCCCCGCGGCCCGTTCGAGCCGCACCCGCACAACCCGATCTTCAGCCACCGCAGCACCGACCACCCGGTCCAGGCGGTCGGCCATCCGGACCTGGTGGAGCTCGCGGATGGGAGCTGGGCCATGGTCCACCTGGGCATCCGCCAGCAGGGCTCGTTCCCGCGCTTCCACGTGCTCGGCCGCGAGACCTTCCTCCAGGGGGTCGACTGGGTGGACGGCTGGCCCGCCGTGATCGAGGGCCGATTCGAGGCGCCCGCGCGCGACCGGTCCTGGACGGACCGGTTCACCGACCCGACCCTCGACCCCCGGTGGCTCGCGCCATCGGTGAGCCCCGCATCGTTCGCCCGCGCCGGCGCGGGCCTGGTGCTCGAGACCGGCCGCGACCCCGACGGGAGCGAGCAGGACCGAGCGCTGTGCGCGCGCATCGTCGACCTCGACTGGGATGCCTCCGCCGAGGTCGCGTACGGCGACGCGTGCCTGTCGGTGCGGCTCGATGCGACGCACTGGTACGGCGTCGAGCTGGTCGACGGGGTGGCCCGGGCGCGCGCCGTGAGCGCGCCGTTCGATCAGGTGTTCGGCGCAGAGGGAGTGCGCCCGGGTGATGCGCTCGCGATCCGGGCGCGGCGCATCGAGCCCGCGCTCGGGGAGAGCGCGGGACCCGACGCGATCGCGCTCGGGATCGAGCGCGGCGAGGCCTTCATCGAGCTCGCTTCGCTCGACGGCCGCTACCTGTCGACCGAGCTCGCGGGCGGTTTCACCGGTCGGATGCTGGGCCTCGAGGCGCTCGGTGGTGAGGCGCGCGTCGGTCGGGTGTCCTACCTGCCCCGGGTGTGACGAGGTCGCCCGTGGGGCCCCGGAACGCGAAAACCTTGACACCTTAAGATTTTCGCGGTTATAGTCGTCGCACCCCCGGGACCATCGCGTAGAACACCACGACGGCCGCCCCTCGCGGCCTTCAGGCAAGGAAGCCTCATGACCCTCTCAGATGAAGCGGTTCGCGCGCCGGAGTCGATGGACGACTCCTCGCGCATCGCCGCCGAGTTCGGTTCCCCCCGCAAGACCATCGGACTCGTCCTCGTCGCCGCCCTCGGCATGTACGTGATGGCGATGAGCATGTCGACCGCGCTGTCGCTGCGCATCGCCGCCGTCGCCCCGGAGACCAAGGACATCGTCTACAGCCGGACCGTCGCCATCGGCGCCCTGCTCATGCTCGTCGTCATCCCGCTGGCCGGCGCCCTCTCCGACCGCACCACCAGCCGCTTCGGTCGCCGTCGCCCGTGGATCGTGGGCGGCCTCGCCGTCGCCCTCGTCGCCGGCGTGATCGCGGGCGCGACCAGCAACGTCGCGATCATCGGCGCGGCCTACGTGATCCTCGTGGTCGCGATGCAGTCCGCCTTCAACGCGTACGCGGTCATCCCCGTCGAGGCCGTTCCCGACGCCATGCGCGCCCGCGTCATGGGCATCATGGGCCTGTTCGGAGCCCTCGCGTTCTCCGGCGGTTCGTACCTCGCCGGCGCGCTCGTCGGGCAGCCGCTGCTCATCCTCTCCGTGCCGGTCGCGCTCGCCATCGCCACCACGCTGCCGCTGCTGATGCTGTACCGCGATCCGGTCAAGTCCCGCGCCGAGGTGCCCCCGCTCGACGTCAAGGGCCTGGTCGGCGGGCTGATCGTCAATCCGCGCAAGCACCCGAACTTCGGGTGGACCTGGCTGGCGCGCCTGCTCGCCGGCATGGCGATGGCCGCGCTGTTCACCTACTTCGTCTACTTCATGATCGACGTCCTCGAGGTGCCGCTTCCCGAGGTCGGCGCGAAGGCGGGCCTGCTCACGCTGATCTCCGCGCCCATCTCCGTCATCTTCTTCACCGGCTCCGGCTGGCTGTCGGACAAGATCGGACGCCGCAAGCCCTTCGTCGCCGGGGCTGCCGTGCTCATGGCCTTGGCCCTCGTGATCGCCGCCACGTCGCACACCTTCTCCGGGTTCGTGGTCGCCTGGTGCGTGTTCGCCGTCGGCCAGTCGATGTACCTCACCGTCGACCTGGCGCTGTGCGCCGCGGTGCTGCCCGACGCCAAGGACGCCGGCAAGGACATGGCGGTGTTCGGCCTCGCGCTCAACATCCCGAACATCCTGGTGCCGGCCGTCGGCCCGGCCGTGCTCGCGCTCGGCGGCGGCCACAACTACGCGCTGCTCTGGATCGGGTCCGCCGTCCTGTGCCTCGCGGGTGCCGCGATCATGCCGCTCATCAAGGGCGTCCGCTAGCCCACGTGACCGGCCGGGCCCCAGGCGGGCCCGGCCGTTCGCTCACCACTCCCCGCAGATTCCGAGGTATCCCGCATGACCAGCCCGTTCCCGTCCGACTTCCTCTGGGGCGTCGCCACCGCCGGCCACCAGGGCGAGGGAGACAACGTCCACAGCGACATGTGGACGCTCGAGCACACTGTGCCGACGCTGTTCGCCGAGGTCAGCGGCCCCGCGTGCCGCACGTGGGAGCGGTGGGAGGAGGATCTCGACATCGCGGCGGAGCTGGGCCTCAACGCCTACCGTTTCTCCGTCGAGTGGGCGCGCGTCGAGCCCCAGCGCGGCGTGATCGACGAGGCCGCGCTCGATCACTACGAGCAGCTGGTGGACGGGTGTCTCGCCCGTGGCCTCGCGCCCGTGGTCACCTTCAACCACTTCGCGTCCCCGCACTGGTTCTCCGCCGCGGGCTCGTGGCTCGCGGACGATGCGGCGGACCTGTTCGCGGCACAGTGCGACCGGGTGATGGCCCGGTTCGGCGACCGGATCGCCGTCGCGGTCACGATCAACGAGCCGAACCTCGAGCAACTCCTCCACGCGAGCGGGAAACTCCCCGCGGTCGCCGAGCAGATCAAGCTCGAGATGCTCGAGGCCGCCGCGCGCGACGCGGGCACCGCGCGCTACTACGCCTCGAACGTCATCCCGGCCGCGCTCGAAGCCGAGTTCACTGAGGCCCTCACTGGGGCGCATCGCGCCGCGGTCGCCGCGATCAAGGCGCGCCGCCCCGACCTGCCGACCGGCGTGTCGATCGCGATCATCGACGAGGTCGCGCTCGAGGGCGGCGAGGACCGCCGCGACGCCAAGCGCGCCGCGGTCTACGACCACTGGCTGCGGGTCGCGCGCGACGATGATTTCATCGGAGTCCAGAACTACGAGTCGATCTTCCATGGGCCCGCCGGAGAGGTGGTGCCCGACGGTCCGCGCAACGGCATGGGCACGCTCATCGAGCCCGCGTCGCTCGCCCGCGCGGCGCGCTACGCGCACCAGGTATCCGGGGTCCCGGTGATGGTGACGGAGCACGGCATGCAGACCGCCGATGATGCGGAGCGCGCGGCGTTCATCCCCGCCGCCCTCGCGCTGCTCGGCGAGGAGATCGCCGCCGGCACGCCCGTGCTGGGGTACTGCCACTGGACGCTGCTCGACAACTTCGAGTGGATCTTCGGCTACGGGCCCAAGCTCGGGCTCGTCGCCGTCGACCGCGAGACGTTCGACCGGACCGTCAAGCCATCCGCCCACGTGTACGCGGGCGCTGTGCGCGCCCACCGCGCCGTGAGCGCGAGCTGAGGCCGCCGTGGCGCTCACCATCGCGACGCGCTGCCGCGTGATCATCGACAACGACTTCGCGGGGGACCCGGACGGTCTCGTGGCCCTCGCGCACCACCTGCTGTCGCCCGGGCACCGTGTCGACGCCGTCACGAGCTCGCGGCTGTCACCCGTGTTCGGCCCGCCGGACGGTGGGGCGGCCGCGGGCGCCGTGTACGCCGCCGAGCTCGCCGCGTTGATCGACGGCCCCGTGCCCGAGATCGCAGCCGGACGGGATGTGCCCGTCGACCTCGCCGCCGTGGCGACCGGGTCGGAGGTGTCCGCCGCGGCTCGCACCATCATCGATCAGGCGCGCAGGGAGGACGATCTCCCTCTCACGCTCGTGTGCGGCGGCCCGCTCACCAACGTCGCCGAGGCGTTGGCGGCGGCCCCCGATATCGCCGAGCGCCTGAGCCTCGCGTGGGTCGGAGGCTCGCTGGCCGACGCGGAGGAGTACAACCGCGACACCGATGCGGAGGCGGCGGCGTTCGTGCTGGGTCTCCCCGCGCTCGAGGTGCGACAGTTCCCCCTCGAGACGTACCGGCGCTTCGCGTGGAGCGTCGCGCAGATCCAGGACCTGCTGGAAGAGTGCGGCGAGCTCGGCGCGTGGCTGTGGCGGCGCTTCGACGAGCTGCCGCTGCCTCCCGGATTCGCGGTCGACGCCGTGTGGCCGCTCGGGGACAGCGCGCCCCTGCTCGGCACCGCCCTGTCGGGAGAGTCCAGCGCGTGGGAGGCGGGGGAGCGGACGCTCGTCTGCACCGCGCCCGACGCCGCGCTCGTCCTGGGCGACATGGCCGCCCTCTTCCGCCGCCACGCGGCACGCGGCTGAGCGACTCGTCGCAGGAGGTCTCACTCGGGCTCGGGCGCGGCGCCCGCGAACCGCGCCGCGCCCGGCCGGCGCGCCACGAACGCGACCGCGAGAGGCCCGGCCAGCGCACCCGCGCCCACGACGGCGACGAGCGCCCACGGCGACCCGCCCGCTCCCGCCAGCGGTGACGCGAGCGCGCCCGCGGTGAACTGCACGATCCCGAGAAGCCCCGACGCGGCGCCCGCCCGCGTCCGGGCGGCCCCCATCGCGAGCGTCGTCACGGACGGGATGATGAAGCCGATGCACGCGATCGCGAGGAACAGCCCCGCCATCACGACCGCGAGCGAGTGGAGGCCGACGCCGAGCGCGAGCACGGCCGCGCCCGCCGCGGAGCCCGCGTGGCCGGCGGCGAGGATCCGCGTCGACCCCAGACGCGCCACCAGCTGCCGAGTGGTCATCGAGGCGGTCACGATCCCTATCGCGTTGAGTGCGAACACGTAGCTGTACTGCTGGGGCGTCAGCCCGAACCCGTCCTGCAGGACGAACGACGAGGCGCCGATGTACCCGAACAGCACCACGCCGATCGCGCCGGTCGCCGCGAGGTAGGCGAGGAACGGCCGCACGGCGATCACCGCACCGAGCTCGCGCGCGATCGCGCCGGCCCGCGCGGCGATCCTCCGGTCGGGCGGAAGCGTCTCCGGGAGCGCGCGCGCCGCCACCGCCGTCAGGACCACCGCGGCGCCCGCGAGCACGAGGAACATCCCGCGCCAGCCGGTGACGCGCGCGAGCGCGCCCCCGAGCAGGGGTGCGATCACCGGAGCGAGCGACGCGACCGCGCCGAGCGTCGCGAACGCGCGACCCGCGGCCGCGCCCGGATACGTGTCCGCGACGATCGCGCGGGTCACCACGAGGCACGCGGCCGCGGCGAGGCCCGTCGCGAACCGCAGCGCGAGCAGCGTCCCGATCGACGGTGCGAGGGCGCTGAGGACATGCAGCACGGCGTACGCGGCCCCACCGGCGAGCAACGGCAGCCGCCTGCCGACCGCGTCGCTCACCGGCCCGACCACCAGCTGGCCGCCCGCGATCCCCACGAGCACCGCCGACAGCGTCGCGGCCGCGCCGGCCGCGCTGGTGGCGAAGTCGTCCTGCAGTCGGGGAAGCACCGGCATGTAGACGTCGGTGGTGAAGACCACGAGCGCGGTGAACAGGGCGAGCAGCGGCACCAGGCGTCGTGGCGCCGCGCGGTCCGCTGCGGGGTTCACTCGGCGGCCGGGCGCTCGAGCAGCTCGACCAGGTTGCCCTCGGGATCGGCGACGAAGGCCATCCGGATCCCCGGCTCGGGGGACGGCCGCGCGGACATCACCTCGCGTGCGCCCATCCCGAGCAGTCGCGCGAAGGCGTCGTCGAGCCCGCTCACGTCGAAGGCCATGTGGCCGAAGCCCTCTCGCAACGCCGCCTCGGCCGGGTCCGCGGCCCGCGGGCGGGACGTCGAGCCCTCGCGGTGAAGCAGCTCCAGGCGCCTCCCGTCGGCGTCGATCAGCATGACGAAGTCGAGCGCGATCGGGTCGACACGTCCGGCGAAGTCCACCCGCATGGTGAAGGCGGCCTGGTACCAGGACGATGCGGCGGCCAGGTCGGCGACGTTGAGGCCCACGTGGTCGAGGCGTGCGTGTTCAGGCATGGACGTTCAGCTCCGCGGGGTCGGACGTGAGGTACGAGGCGATGCGCCCGTGCGGGTCGCGGCGCGCCCGGATCTCCTCGAGACGGGCGTGGTGCGCGGGGCTGAGGAAGCGGTCGTTGCGCTGCGTGAAGTCGGTGTCGCCGAGGTAGACGCCCACCCCGCCTTCCCGGGCGATCGCCGCGGTCTGTGCATGCACGCGCGACCGGTACCGCGCATCGTCCCCCTTGTCCTTGTAGATGAGGTACGTCGCGACGTACACGTTGCCCTCGACCGAGAAGGCCATGTCGGGCAGCTCACGGGAGGGTGCCCAGCCGTACCAGATCGAGAACGAGTGCTCCGTGTCGAGCCCGCGCCAGACGTCGAGCAGCAGCGGGGCGAGCGTCGCCGCGTCCGCGTCCGTCCACGCGCAGTCGACCGCGTAACGGTAGCCCTCGGGATTCTGCCCCGCCTGGGCCGCGTTCTCCTCCGCGATCGAGGTGGGCGCGGTGACGTGGCCGAGCTCGCGCCCCGCGACGGGGCACTCGCCCAGTCCCGCGAGCAGGGCGCGCGCCTCCTCGTCGGAGTCCGCCATGCAGGTCGCGTGGAGCAGTAGCACGGTCCCGCCGGGGTGTGCGACGCCCTCGTGGAGCGGGACGTCGGGAAGGCGCGTGGCGGCCATGACGGGCTCGACGCGGCGGTCGAGCGTCGGCAGCACGGCGTGCAGCCAGCGGATCACCTCCTCGGCGTCGTCGAGGTGGAACGTCCACGTGTCGTGCCACATCGACGCCGGCTTGGAATAGGTCTGCAGGTGGAAGCGGGTGACGATGCCGGGGAAGCCCGGACCCGCGCCGCGCGCCGCCCAGTACAGGTCCGGGTTCTGGGTGGCGTCGGCGCGCACGAGCTCGCCGTCCGCGGTGACGACGTCGACCGCGACGATGCTCTCGCACGCCCAGCCCATGAGGCGACCGTTCCATCCCTGGCCTCCTTGGAGCAGGAAGCCGCCGATCCCGACGCTCGGGCAGTGGCCGCCGGGGAACGCGCGGCCGCGCTCGGCGAGGTACGGGGCGAGCTCCTCGCCGCCCTTCGTGGCGGGTCCGGCGGAGACGATCCCGTTCACCTCGTCGTACTCGAGCGTGCGCAGCGCGCCGAGGTCGATGAGCAGCGCGTCGTCGCGCACGCTCCACGCCGCCCACGAGTGGCCCCCGGAGCGCACGCTGATCGCCCAGCCGCGCTCGACCGCGAGGCGCACGCCCGCGACCACGTCCTCGGCATCAGCGGCCTCGAGCACGGCGGCGGGATAGCGGTCGGGCCGGCGGGCGTTGAAGACCCGGCCCACGCGGGCCTCCTCGTACCCGGGCTCGCCGCGCATCGTGAGCCGGCCCCGCACCGCGGGTCGCCCGTTCGTCGCCGCGCTCATCCCACCACCGCCGCGCCGCCGTCGACAGGGATGTTCGCGCCGGACACGTGCCGGGACTCGTCGCTCGCGAGGAACAGGATCGCGTTGGCGACGTCCTCCGGCTGCCCCCAGCGTCCCAGCGGCACCCGCGAGAGAATCTGCTCGGCGGGGCCGTCGGGGTCCTCGAGCATGGGCGTCGTATGCGGCGTCTGCGTCATCGCGGGGGAGACGGCGTTCACGCGGATGCCGTGTGGGCCGCCCTCGACCACCAGCTGGGAGGTGAGCGCGAGCACCCCGCCCTTCGCGGCGCCGTGCGCGTTCTGCGGCATGAACCAGGCCCCACGGGTGGCCGTGATCGACGCGATGTTCACTACCGAGCCGCCGCCGCGGGCGACCAGGTGGGGCCAGGCGGCGCGCGTCACGAGGAACACGATGTCGAGCTCGTTGCGCATGGTGAAGGACCAGTCCTCGTACGAGAGCACGTCGATCGCGCCGAACCGGATCGCGGAGGCGTTGTTGACGAGGATGTCGACGCCGCCGCCTAGCCGTGCCGCCTCATCCACCCAGGCCGCGGCTCCGTCGGGTGTCGCGAGGTCGACCGGGGCGATCGCGTCCATGCGGCCGCCCTCTGCGCGCACGAGCGCCACGGTCTCCTCGGACGGACCGGGATTGAGGTCGCAGCCGACCACGTGTGCGCCCTCGCGGGCGCAGGCGAGGGCCGTCGCGCGGCCGATGCCGCCGCCGGTCCCGGTCACCAGGACCGCCTTGCCGGCGAGCCGGCCGGTCACGCGGGCGACCCGTCGCTCGCGAGGTCGACGAGCGCGCCGCCGCCGAAGTTCTCGTCGTGGTGCGACGCGGCGCGCAGGATCGGATAAGCGGTGGCGCGCATCTGCGCCTCGTACTCGCCGATCGCCGCGGTGAGCTCGACCTCGCCGCGGCCGACGGCCTCGAGCCGGTCCACCAGCAGCGCCGCGTCGTTGAGCGACGTGTTCGCGCCCATGCCGAGCGTGGGAAGCATCGCGTGCGCCGAGTCGCCGATGATCGTGACGCGTGACGGGGTCCAGCTCTCCGCCGGGTCGAGGAAGCCGAACGGCACCGCGAACATCGAGTCGAGGTCCATGCCCGCCACGATCGCGCGTGCGGCCGGGTGCCAGCCCTCGAGGGCGTCGAGCATCGCGTCGCGGATGCGCGCCGCGTCCTCGAGCGTCCACTCGCTGGCGGGCGGCACCGCGGTGCCCGCGGGCACGGTGCAGCTCGCCATCACGTAGGGCGGCACGTCCTCGAGCGCGACGTCGGGGGCGATCTCCGCCGCCGCCTCGGCCGCCGAGCGGCGCGGACGGTACGTCGCGACGAGAAGCCGCGAACCGTGCCGGTCGACGATCATCTGGACGCCCTCGTCGATCAGCTCGGGCAGTTGCGCCTGGAGCTCCTCGGTGATGTCGGCGCGCCCGAAGATCCCGATGCCTGCGATGCCCGTGCGGACCACCTGGACGTCCGGCAGCAGCTGCCGGCGGACCGCGGAGTTGATGCCGTCGGCGCCGACGAGGACGTCGCCGCGCACCGAGGTGCCGTCCGACAGCGTCACGGTGACCCCGGCATCGTCCTGCTCGAACGAGACCACCGCCGTGCCGGCGTGGTAGACGTCGTCGAGCCGCGCGCGGAGGATCTGACGCAGCTGGCGGCGGTGCACGCCCGTGTCGGGGAAGGCGCCGTCCTTGGGAGGGATGAGCGGGGGCTGGGAGCTGAGCTCGTTGAGCTGGGAGTCGCGCACGATGGAGCCCGTGCGGACGTAGTTCACCCGAGACGTCGCCTGGTAGAGCCGGTACAGGTCCTCGGGCAGGCAGCGCCCGAGCGCGTCCCCTCCCATGGGGTTGACGTGCAGGTAGTAGCCCTGCCGGTGCTCGACCGTGTCGTGGCGTTCGAACACGTCGACCGTGTGGCCCGCGCGCAGCAGGCCGTGGGCCGCGGTGAGGCCGGCGAGACCGCCGCCGGCGATGACGACGTGGAGGGGCTGAAAGGCCATCGTGCACTCCCTTGTGCGTGGCGGTGACCGGCGAACCGGACGACTTTCGAGACATGAAAGTCGCTTTCAGTCGGATGCTAGCGCCTTGCGCGTCGCGATTCCAGGGGGCGACACGCGCGGATCGGCCGTCTGGACACCCGGCCGATGCGTGCCCTACTGTGATTGAAAGTGACTTTCACGATGTGAGAACTCAAGGAAGAGTGGACACATGGCGGGTTGGTTGGACCTCGAGGGCAAGGGCGCCCTCGTCATCGGCGCGGGGGGACTTGGCGGCGCGACCGCGCTGAGCCTGGCCGCCGCGGGCATGCGGACGGCGGTCGTCGACCGCGACGCCGCGGCGCTCGACGCGCTGCTCGCCGCCGCGAGCGCGGCCGGTGGGGAGGTGGTCGCCCTCGCGGCCGACATCTCGACCCCCGACGCGTGTCGCGAGGTGGTCGCGCGGGCCGTCGAGGCGGTCGGCACGCCCCGCGCGTTCGTGCACGCGGTGGGCCGCAACGACCGCCGTCCCGTGCTCGAGCTCGGCGACGCCGACTGGGAGGCGATCCTCACCCTCAACCTGTCGACCGCGTGGTGGCTGGGCCAGGAGGTCGGCCGGCGCATGGTCGAGGCGGGGGAGGGGCGCATGGTGTTCGTGTCCTCGGTGTCCGCGTTGCTCGCGCACGCTCACCACGCTCCCTACGCCGCGACCAAGGGCGGCATCAACCAGATGATGCGCGTGATGGCGCGCGAGTGGGCTCCGCATGGTGTCACCGTGAACGCGGTCGGGCCCGGCTACGTCGAGACCGACCTCACGCGTGCCTACCTCGACCGCGACGGCCACCGTGAGGAGCTCGAGTCGCTGGTCCCTGCGCGCCGCCTCGGCGTGCCCGCGGAGGTCGCCGATGCCGTGACCTTCCTGCTCTCCGACCGGGCGCGGTTCATTACCGGTCAGTGCGTGTACGTCGACGGCGGGCGCACCCTCGTATGAGCGTGCACCCTCGCGACCTCCCGCTCGCCGACGCGCGCGCGCTGGTGCAGCGCGCGGTCGACAAGGCCGAGCAGCTCGGTCTGCGTGGGGGTATCGCGGTGGTGGGCGCCAGCGGCGCGCTCGTCACGGCCTCCCGCCTCGACCGCGGCGGCGCGGGGGGCATGGCGCGCGCACGGTCGAAGGCGTGGATCTCCGCGACCCAGCAGATCCCAAGCACCGAGCACCTGCACCGCATGACCACCCTGCCCGCGCCCATCGCCTCCGGCTTCGTCACGGTCTCTCCCGAGGCCGTGTTCCCGGGCGCGGGCGGCATGCCGATCGTCGTCGACGGGGTGGTGGTCGCGGGGATCGCGGCCTCCGGCGCCACGGTGAGCCCGTTCCTGCCCGCCGACGTGGCCCCGGAGGTGGTCAGCGCCGACGGTGAGCCCGCGAACCCGGAGGACCTGCTCATCGCGTACGCGCTCGGCGTGCCCTACGCGGGACAGCACGGCGACGACCGTGCGCGCTGGCGCGAGCGCTTCGGCGATCTGGTCCTGTCACCCGCGGACAGCCTCGGCATGCGAGCCGCGCCTGCTGCCGTCGTGCAGCACGAGCTCGCCTGGGCCACCGGTCTATGCGACGCGGCCATCGCCGCGGCGGCCGCGCGAGGCGTGCGCGTCTCGGTCGCGGTCGCCGATCCCGGCGGCGACACGATCCGCGAGGACCGGATGGACGATGCGGTGGCTGGGGGCGTCGACGTCGCGCGGGCGACCGCGGCGGCTGCGGCGCGGTTCGGGATGCCCTCCGCGGACCTGGTGCCGGCATTCGGGGTTGCCGCCCCGTTACTCGATTCGCTCGCGCCCCCGACCATCCTCGCGGCTCCCGGCGCCGTCCCGCTGGTCGTGGACGGACGCGTGATCGGCGGCCTCGGGGTGGGCGGAGCCGATCCCGGTCTCTGCGCGGAGATCGCCGCGCAGGCTGCCGGAGAGGCCGCGCGATGAGCGGCGAGGTGCGCGTCGCCGTGCTCGGCTGCGGTGCGATCGGCAGCCTGTACGCGGCCCATCTCGCGCGCGTGCCGGGAGTCGAGGTGTGGGCCGTCGACCCGTGGGCGGAGCACGTGGCGGCGATCGAGCGCGGCGGGCTGCGCGTCACGGGGCACGCCGACTTCCTTGCGCCGGTGCGCGCGATCACCGACGCCGCCGCGCTGCCCGACTGCGAGCTCGCGATCGTCGCGACCAAGGCGGGTCATACGCGCGCCGCCGTCGCGGCCGCCGCGCACGCGCTCCGAGGAGCCGCGGTTGCGAGCCTGCAGAACGGCCTCGGCAACGAGGAGGAGATCGCGGCGGTGGTCCCGCGGGTCATCCGCGGCAGCATCGTCACCGCCGGCGCCGTCACCGCGCCGGGCACCGTCCGCTACGACGCTCCCGGCGACTCCTGGCTGGGGCCGTTCGAGCCGAGCCCCGCATCGTCCCCCGACATCGCCCGCCTGGCGAGCCTGCTGACCGCAGGCGGCCTCCCCACGTTCGCGATGGACGATGCCCGCGGCCCCCAGTGGACCAAGGTGGTGTTCAACGCCGCGACCAGCGCGATCGCGGCCCTCACCGGGCTGACGATCGGCCAGGTCTGCACGCACCCGGAGCTGCGTCGACAGGTCGACGCGCTGATCGCCGAGGCGCTCGCCGTCTGCGCGGCATCGGGGATCTCGCTGCTCCGCGCGCCGGACGAGGCGGTCGAGGAGGCGGTCGCCGAGGCCTACTGGCACCGCCCGTCGATGCTGCAGGACGTCGCGGCGCGCCGGCCCACCGAGGTCGATGCGCTCAACGGCGGGATCGCGGCCGAGGGCGAGCGGCTCGGCGTGGCGACGCCGCTGCACGATGCGATGGTCGCGCTGGTGCACGGCCTGGAGTCCGGTTGGACGACCCCCGCGGATGCGGGTCACTGACGGAGGCGAGAGATGGGCAAGAAGGTGCTGGGGCTGTCCTGTGGGAACCCGGGCGGCAGCGTCGAGATCCTGACGGTCGAGGCCCTGCGCGCCGCCGAGGCGGCGGGGGCCGAGGTCGAGCTCGTGCGCCTCGACGACCTGCGGCTGGACCCGGGCGACGGCGGCGACGCGTGGTGGTTCTGGGAGCGGCTCATCGACTGCGACGCGTGGATCATCGCCGCGCCGATCATCAGCAGGACGGTGCCTGGGCGCCTCAAGGTGCTCGGCGACCGGCTGCTCGGGCCGAACGCCGACGCCGCGATCATCGAGGGCCTGCTCGAGGCACGGCGCAGCGGCGAGGACCCCGCGGTGCCGTTCCGCGTCGACGAGCGCGTGCTCCGTCCCCGGGTCGCGGGCTTCATCGCGTGCGGCGGCGCGCTCACGACGCAGTGGAAGACGCTGGCATTGCCGGTCATGCACACGCTCACGTTCTCGATGAGCACCGCCGTGGTCGACCAGATGGTGGTGGAGGGCGCGGGCACACCGCGTTCGGTGCTGCTCGATCCCGACGCGATCGCGCGCGCGGAAGCGCTCGGGGCGAACGTCGCGAGCCAGCTGGGCCGCGGTCTCGACGACGCGGAGTACCTGGGACCTCCCGGGGCGTGCCCGATGTGCCATCTGGACGTGGTGGTGCTGCGCGGCGCGGACGTCGAGTGTGCGACGTGCGGCGCGCGCGGCCGGCTCGCAGGTGAGGGCGGCACGCTCGAGTGGACCGACCTCTCCGTGTCCGTGATCTCGATGGAGGAGCGCCACGCGCACTACCGCGAGATCGTCGACACGGCGCGTGCGCACGCGGATCAGGCGGCTGCCCTCGCGCAGCGCGCCGCGGCCTATGAAGACTTCCCCCTCACGAGGCCGGGGGAGGCGGCGCAGGCACCGTAAGGTCACATCTTCGTCACGGCGGCGCGGATTGTAGACAATCCGCAGGCGCGCCTCTAGCATGATGATCACCGGCGAAAGTCGTTTTCATGATGTGAAAACCAGTAGGACACACCCCGATCGCGGACATCAAAGGAGATCCCCGTGAGCACCATTCGCCTTCACCCCATGCGCACCTCGCTGGCCGTCGGAGCCGCCACCGCGCTGCTCGCGCTCAGCGCGTGCTCGTCGACCGGTGGCGAGACCACCACGTCGGAGTCGCCCGCCTCGAGCGCAACGGCCTCCGCCTCCGCGGCTCCCGCCTCGGACCTGCCCAAGACCCTGGTGTTCGCGCCGCTCGCGCTGTCCATCCCTGCGATGCAGGGACTGTCCGAGGGCGTGACGGGCTACGGCGGAAGCCAGGGCTGGGAGGTGATCGTCCAAGACCCGAAGCTCGACCCCGCCACTCAGGTGCAGCAGGTCACCGAGGTCCTCGAGTCGGGCCGTGCGGGCGCGCTGTGGATCATCGCGATCGCCCCGGCGTCGATGACCGACGTGCTCCACGCCGCGCAGGAGAAGGGCGTCCCGGTGCTGATCAACGGCGTGCCTGCGGACTACGGCTTCGACGGGCCGCAGGCCGGCATCACCTTCGACACGATCGACTACGAGGCGGGCGGCACCGCGCTCGGGGAGCAGACCGGCATGTGCATCAACGAGAAGCTCGGCGGCGAGGGCACGGTCATCTACGGAGCGTCTCCCGCGGGCACCGCGGGCAAGGAGGAGTCCGACGCCGCGTTCCTGGCGGCCCTCGAGGCGACCGCGCCCGGCGTCGAGGTGGTCCAGACCTGGGACATCACGGACCGTGCGGCCTCGCAGACCGATGTCGGCTCGATCCTCCAGGCGCACCCTGACGTCGACGTGGTCGCGGCCGCCAACGACGAGGGCGTGCTCGGCGCCATCGGCGCGTTCAAGGCGGCGGGCAAGGAGCTCACGTGCGCCACGGACTTCGGTGGCAACGACGAGGTGCTCGCGCTGGTCGAGGACGGCACCATGTTCGCGACCGTCGCTCTGCAGTTCGAGCAGGACATGATCCAGTCCTTCGACACGCTCGCGGAGATGCAGATGGACCCGACCGCGGTCGGTCCCGAGCTCACCGTGCCGCTCGAGGTCACCAGCTCGGCCTCCTGATCGGCACCTGGCGAAAGAAATGACGATGACCAGTCCCGCTCAGGCGGGCGGCGCGGCGACTCCCGGGACCCCGGGAGCCGCCGCATCGTCCACCCCGCCCACCACTCCCGGCCCGGCCGTCGCGCCCGCGAAGGACAGCGCCGGCGTGCGCGGGCTCATCTTCCTGCGCGACCGCGGCATCTTCGTGCTGTGGGTCCTCCTCATCGCGGTGTTCGCGGTGTGGGCCAACCCCTACTTCGCGACGCTCAACAACGCGATCCTCATCGCCAACGCCGCGGCGATCAGCGCGATCTTCGCGGCGGGCGTCGCCGTCGGGATCATCTGCGGAGCGCTCGACCTGTCGATCCCCGGCGTCGCCGCGCTGTCGAGCTGCGTCGCCGGCTGGATGATCACCAACGGCCTGCCGGTGTGGCTGGCCCTGGTGGTGGGCATCGTGCTCGGCGCCCTCGTCGGGCTCGTGAACGGGCTGATCTCGCTGCGCGGCTTCAACCCCATCATCGTGACCATCGCGATGCTGTCGATCACGTCGGCCGCGGCGGCGATCGTCGCCGGCGGGTACACCTTCCCGGGGCTCACCCAGCTCGACTTCATGGGCACGCAGCGCTACCTCGGGATCCCCGCGCCCGTGTGGATCACCGCCGGGGTGTTCCTGGTGGGAACCGTGTTCCTCACCAAGACCCGCGACGGCATCCGGCTCATGGCGGTCGGCGGCAGCGCCGAGGCCGTGCGCCGTTCGGGGATCCACAGCGACCGCTACAAGGTGTTCGCGTTCGTGATCTCGAGCACCTGCGCGGGGCTCGGCGGCCTCGTGACCACCGCGACCGTCACCGAGGCCAATCCCAGCGCCAGCCCGGGCCTCATCTTCACCGCGCTCACGGCCGTCGCGCTGGCGGGCGTGTCCCTGGTGGGAGGCCGCGGAAGCCTCCCACGCGTGCTCGTCGGAGCGCTGGTCCTAGCGACCATCTCCAACGGCCTCACCATCGTCGGCGTGCAGCCGTACTGGGCGACCGGCGTGACCGGTGCGCTGCTCATCGGGTCGCTCACGCTCGAGCGATGGGTGACCACGTCGGTGTCCAGGCGACTGATGGCGACCGCGCAGGCGTCCGTCCACACGGGAACGAGGTGACCCCCATGAACGCCACCACCACCACCACCACGCCCGCGCTCGAGCTCACGGGCATCGACATGCACTACGGCTACGTACGCGCGCTCGACTCGATCGACTTCCACGTGGGACAGGGCGAGGTGGTCGGCCTGCTCGGCGACAACGGCGCCGGCAAGTCGACGCTGCTCAAGATCATGTCGGGCGCGCACCGACCGTCCGCGGGCACCGTCAGGGTCCACGGCGACGAGGTCGAGCTGCACTCGCCCAGCGCCGCCACGCATGCGGGCATCCAGATGGTCTACCAGGACCTGGCTCTGGTCGACGCGCTGGACATCGCCACGAACCTCAACATCGGGCGCGAGATCCTGCGTCCAGGCATCTTCGGGCTGCTGGGATTCGTGGATCACAAGGCGCAGCGCAAGCGCTCGGAGGCGGAGCTCGACAAGCTCGGGGTGCGCACCGCCGCGATGACCCGGCCCGTCGAGATGCTGTCCGGCGGTCAACGCCAGGTGGTGGCGCTTGCGCGCAGCGCGACGCGAGTCTCCGGGGAGCAGAACGGCATCCTGCTGCTCGACGAGCCGACCGCCGCGCTCGGCTACGAGCAGACCCAGGTGGTCCAGGCGCTGGTGCGACGGATGGCGGACCAGGGCATCGCGATCGTGCTGGTGACGCACAACCTGGCGCTCGCGAACGCGGTCTGCGACCGCATGGTGGTGCTCAACCGCGGTCGCAAGGTCGCGGACGTCGTCACCGCCGAGACCGACAACGACCACCTGGTGGGGTGGATCACGGGCGCGCGGGCCTCGATGTTCGAGTAGCGCACCGGGTGGTGCGGCGTCGGCGATCGAGGGGTCGCCGACGCCGCGGCGCGTCCATCAGAGGTCGGTCGCCTCGCCGAGCGCGAGGCGACGCACCACGCCCGCGGGGCTGAATGCGGCGAGCATGCCCGCGTACTTCTCGGGGTCCGCGGTCTCACCCTCATGCATCGGCACGGCGACGCGCGGCGCGACCGCGTGCACGTAGTCGACCGCCTCGGCGAGCTTGAGCCAAGGGCCGTCGATGGGTACCGCGAGCACCTCCACCGGACGCCCCGGCATCGTGAACGTGTCCCCAGGGTGAAGGAAACCGTCGATCAGGTATGCGTTGGACGTGCACCCGGGGACGTCGCCGTAGACCGCCGCGTGGATGCCGCCGAGCACCTCGACCTCGACCCCTGCCACGGCGATCCGGTCTCCGGGGCGCGCGACCGTGACCTCGCCTACCCGGGCCGCCACCGACGGCTCGGAATCGGCGTCCACCACGACCGCGGCGTCCGGATGGTGCGCGAGGAGGGCCGCGAGGCCGTCGACGTCCACGTGGTCCGCGTGCTGGTGGGTGACCAGGACCGCGTCGAGGCCGCGGAGGTCCGCGTACGTCGAGAGCACGCCCGGGTCGATGAGCAGGCGAGCGCCCTGGCTCTCGACGAGGAAGCATGCGTGGCCGAGATGCGTGAGCTTCACGGGACTCCTTCGTCACTGCGCCTCACTGAATGAAAGCGACTTCCATCAGTTGATGCTACTCAACCCCGTCCGCGGGGGCGAGGCCTGACGCGCGCCCGACCGCCGCATCGTCCCGTGGGACCAAAGCCCCTCGCACTGCCGTCCCGCGCCTGAAACGATTCAAGGCGTGGGCGCGTGTCACCAGCGGCGAGACGTCGCGCGCGGGCCCGGACTGGGAGGTGCAACGTGGCACATCGGATGATCTGGAACCAGACGGCGTACTTCGGCGCCGGCTCCATCGAGGTGATCCCCGGCGAGCTCGAGGCGCGCGGCTTCACCAGGGCCTTCGTGGTCTCGGACCGCGTGCTGATCGAGACCGGGGTGACGGCGAAGGTGACCGCGCTGCTCGACGCGGCGGGATTCCCGTACGAGGTCTACAGCGACGTGCTGCCCAACCCGCCGATCGCCAACGTCCAGGCGGGCGTCGAGGCGTTCAGGGCCGCGGGGGCCGACGTGCTCATCGCCGTGGGCGGCGGTTCGCCGCAGGACACCTGCAAGGCGATCGGCATCATCGTCGCGAACCCGGAGTTCGCGGACGTGCGCTCGCTCGAGGGCGTGGCGCCCACGAAGAACCCGTCGGTCCCGATCATCGCGGTGCCCACCACCGCGGGCACGGCGTCGGAGACCACCATCAACTACGTCATCACCGACGTCGAGCGGAACCGCAAGTTCGTCTGCGTGGATCCGCATGACATCCCGATCCTCGCCGTCGTGGACGCGGACATGATGGCGACCGCGCCGCGCGCGCTCAAGGTCGCGACCGGTCTCGATGCGCTCACCCACGCGATCGAGGGCTACACCACCAAGGGCGCGTGGGAGCTGTCCGACCTGTTCCACCTCAAGGCCATCCAGGTGATCGCGGCGTCGCTGCGCGCGGCCGCCGACGGCGACGGCGAGGCGATGGAGCGCATGGCTCTCGCGCAGTACATCGCCGGTATGGGCTACTCGAACGTGGGCCTGGGCATCGTGCATGCGATGGCGCACCCGCTGGGCGCGTTCTACTCGGCTCCCCACGGCGTGGCGAACGGCATCCTGCTCGCGCCCGTGATGGCGTTCAACGCTCCGCAGACGGGGGAGAAGTACCGCGACATCGCCTCCGCGTTCGGCGTCGAGGACGCCTACGCGATTCCGCTCGACGAGGCGCGCGAGGCCGCGGTGGCGGCGGTGGCGGCGCTCACCCGCGACCTCGGCAACCCGCTCAGCATCGATGAGATCGGCGCGAAGGCTGAGGACATCCCGGCGCTCGCGCAGGCCGCCTTCGACGACGTCTGCGCCGGCGGCAACCCGCGCGACACTACCGTCGCGCAGTTCGAGACTCTGTACCGCTCGCTGCTGGGCGTGACGGTCGGGTAGCGCGCCTCGCGTCGCGCGTGGAGCGCGGCGTCGCGGGATGATGCGCGGGAGCCCCGGGTCTGGACGGCCCGGGGCTCCTGTGCGTCCGGAGTGGGCGGGGGAGTGCCACGGTGTTGCGGGGGCGATGCGCCCCCGTGACGCGCTGGTGTGCGCACACCGAGCTGTGCGGGCACCCATGTGTCACCAGCGCGCAGCGGGCACCTATGTGTCATCGCGACACGACGAATTGATCGGATGGTGCAGATCCGCCTCCGGAAATCTGCTGGATCCGATCAACGGAGCCGCGCCGCCCACCGCGCCGCCCACCGCGCATCGGAGTCGCCCCCGCTCCGCGCCCGCCCACGCGAAAGGCCCGCGACCCCCTTCACGGGGATCGCGGGCCGTCGGCGCGGTTCAGTCCAGCGTCACGAGAGCCAGGGCGAGTCGATGTTGAACGTCTCGGCCACGTTCCGGATCTCCTCCTTGGTGAGGCCCTCGGCGCGGCCGCCGGCGACCAGGTCCATGTACTCGTACTTGGCGCCGGTCTCCGCGTACTCGACGCGGTCGACGGCGCGGTAGACCGAGATGTCCGAGCGGGACATGGTGCCGTGCTTGGACCACAGCGTGATCTCGAAGTCGCGCAGGCCCTCGACGTTGGCCTTGCCCATCTCCTCGGAGCCGGGGATGAAGAACGGCAGCACCGCGATGCCCTGCGACAGCGACACGATGCTCTCCGGCTCCCATCGCAGGATCGCCGCGTTCATGCGGGCGGTGTCGCGGTACGCGGGGATGTGCGAGAGGTAGGTGAGGTGCGGCGGCTGGGCGTGCACCACGGCCTGGAAGTCGACGCCGCGGCGCTCGACCTGGTCCTGGTGCACCGCGAGGTGCGAGTTGAACTCGGAGGTGAGCTTCGCGAAGCGGCGGGTGTTGGACGTGTAGAGCGTGCCGGTGACGCCGTCCTCGTGGATGCGCACGGCGCCGATCGCCGCGAGCGGCTCCGCCGCGATCTGGCGCAGGCGGCGGCCCGAGCCGGTCGCGAGCACGGTGCCGCCGGCGAGCGCGGGTGCGGGCACCGGAAGCTCGATCTCCTCGGCGTGGGGGAAGTGGCGGCGGACCTCCACCTCCCAGCCCATGTAGACCGAGATATTGCCGGCGCCGGCCTCGGAGGCCTCGATGTCGCAGATGCGCTCGCCTGCGTGGCCCATCTGCGTGATGATCTCGTCGAGCGTCGGCTTGGGCTGGTCGGTGATGGCCACGAGGGTCCTCCTGTGCTCTGCGGCGCGACCCCTGCGGCGCGCCTTGTCCCTGTAGGAATGAAACGATTCAACCACACGTGGCGCGAGGATGCACGCGCCTAAGGTCCCGGGTGCGTCGCGACGATGCGGCGGTGTCCTCAGAGGGGCGGCGGTCAGCGCATCGTTCCTCGGCGGGTCAGCCCGCCAGCGTTGCCTCGGCCGCCGCGCGTCCCGCCTCGACCACGCGGTCGAGGTTCCTTGTCTGCCACCAGGTGCGACCGCGCAGGTCGGGGGAGATCACCACGACGTCGGGCCGGCTCTCGAGGGCGCGGACCGTCCTCGAGCTGGAGTACCCGGGCACGTCCCAGTCGGGCGCGACACGCACGGCGATCACGGGCGACGCGCCGAGGGCGAGAGTCTCCTCGAGCGGCAGGTTGGCCTTGAGCCCGCCGTCGAGAAGGCGTCGCCCCTCGAGCGGGACCGGTCGGAAAAGGCCCGGCACGGAGATCGACGCGCGCAGCGCGTCCACGAGTGATCCGCGCTCGATCACCGCCGCACGCCGCGAGCCCAGGTCCGTCGCGACGGCCGCGAAGCGCACGGGCATGTCCTCGATGAGCACGTCCCCGCCGATCAGGTCGATCACGGACGCGCGCAGGGCCTCCGCGTCGAGCAGTCCGAAGCCGGGGCGCCACGGCACGCTGGCGACGTCCTGCCAGCGCACGTCGAGGAGCAGCTCCTCGAGCCGTTCGGGATCGATGCCCATCGCGTACGCGGCGCCCACGAGCGCGCCCGCGGACGTGCCCACGACCATCGCCGGGGCGATCCCGCGCTCGCGCAGGACCTTCAGCACCCCGATGTGTGCGCCCGCGAGCGTGCCGCCGCCGCCCAGGCACAGTCCCAGCCCCGGCGCATGGAGGTCGATCACGCCCCTCACTCTAGGCGGGCGGACTCGCGAAGGCGGGTCCCCCGGGGTGGTGGGGGGGCCCGCCTTCGTCGGGAGCGGTCAGGAGCTGCGGCTGCGCTTCGCGTTCGCGATGAGCGTGGGGGACGATGCCTCGGCCGCCTTGGGCGCGGGACGTCGCCGGGGTGCCGGCTTGGGGGCGACGGGCGGCGCCACCGGGATCATCCGCTGCAGCTGCGTGACGTGGTCGGGGTTGAGCTCCGCCACGGAGGACACGCCCAGGAGCTTCATGGTGCGCAGCACCTCACGCGACAGGATGTCGATCGCGCGGTCGACGCCCTCGCGGCCGCCGGCCATGAGCCCGTACAGGTACGCGCGGCCCACGAGCGTGAAGTCCGCGCCGCACGCAAGGGCGGCCACGATGTCGGCGCCGGCCATGATGCCCGTGTCGAGGACGATAGTGGTCTTGCCGCCCAGCTCCGCCGCCACCGACGGCAGCAGCCGGAAGGGGATCGGGGCGCGGTCGAGCTGGCGCCCGCCGTGGTTGGACAGCACCACGCCGTCGACGCCCCGGTCGACCACGGCCTTCGCGTCGTCGAGCGTCTGGATGCCCTTGACCGCGACCTTGCCCGGCCACTGGTCGCGGATCCACTCGAGGTCGTCGAAGTCGACCGTCGGGTCGAACAGCGAGTCGAGCAGCTCGCCGATGGTGCCGTTCCACTCGCTGAGCGACGCGAAGGTCAGCGGCTCGGTGGTGAGGAAGTTCCACCACCACTCCGGACGCGGGATCGCGTTCAGGACGGTCTTGGGGGTCAGCTGCGGCGGGATGGTGAAGCCGTTGTAGCTGTCGCGCAGGCGTGCGCCGGCGGCGGGCACGTCCACGGTCACCAGCAGCGTGTCGAAGCCGGCGTCCGCGGCGCGCTGCATCAGCTGCATCGACTTGTCGCGGTCCTTCTGCATGTACAGCTGGAACCAGTTGCGGCCGTCGGGGTTGGCCTCGCGCACGCCCTCGGGCGACGTGGTGCCCAGCGTCGACAGCGAGAAGGGGATCCCGGCGGCGCCCGCGGCGGACGCGCCCGCGCGCTCACCCTCGGCCTGCATCATGCGCGTGAAGCCGGTGGGCGCGATGCCGAACGGCATCGCGGAGCGGCCGCCGAAGATCTCGACGGACGTGTCCACCTGGGACACGTCACGCAGGATCGCCGGGTGGAACTCGATCTCGCGGAACGCGCGGCGTGCGCGGTTGAGCGACAGCTCCTCCTCAGCGGCGCCGTCCGTGTAGTCGAACGCGCCCTTCGGTGTGCGGCGCTTCGCGATCGCGCGCAGATCCGCGATGGTGTGCGCCTTGGCGAGGCGGCGCTTGCGGCCGTCCAGCTCGAGCGGCTTGAAGCGCATGAGCGGAACTAGGTCCGCCGGCCGGGGGATCCGGCGCTCCATCTTCATCTCACAGTCCCTTCGGGGTGAACACTCGCGGTTTGAACGTACGCGCGACCAGGTCGCGCAGCGACTCGAGCGAGCCCGAGACCGCGCCCAGGGCGCGTCCCTGGATGAGCACGTTGCCGATCGCGGTCGCCTCGACCGGGCCCGCCATCACGGGAAGCCCGGCACGGTCCGCGGTGCGCTGGCACAGCAGCTCGTTGAGCGACCCTCCGCCGGTGATGTGGATCCGGGTGACGTCCTGCGCGGACAGGGCCGCCGCATCGTGCACCGCGTCGGCGAAGGCCTGCGCGAGGCTCTCGATGATGCAGCGCGCCGTCTCGGCGCGCGTGGCGGGGATCCGGAACCCTCGCGACCCGAGCCACGCGGCGACCCGCGCGGGCATGTCGCCCGGCGCCATGAACGCCTCGTCGTTCGCGTCGAACACGTCGACCTCGCCCGGAACGGCGGCGGCCTCCGCGAGCAGGCGCTCGAGGTCGACCTTCTCTCCGTCCCGCTCCCACTCGCGGATCGACTCCGACAGGATCCACAGGCCCATGACGTTGTGCAGGAACCGGGTGCGGCCGTCGACGCCGCCCTCGTTGGTGAAGTTCGCCTCGCGTGCGGCGTCGCTGAGCACGGGCGACTCCGTCTCGACGCCCACCAGGCCCCACGTGCCGCACGAGATGTACGCGCCGCCCGGCTCGGTCATCGGGGTCGCCACCACCGCGGACGCGGTGTCGTGCGAGCCGACCGCGACCACCGGCGTGTCGCCGCCGAGTCCCGTGACCTCGGCGACGTGGGGGAGGACCGTTCCCACACGCTCGCCCGGCTGGACGATGCGAGGGAACAGCCCGCGCCGCAGGCGCAGCCGGTCCATGAGCTCGCCGTCCCACTCCTTGGTGCTGACGTCCAGGAGCCCCGTGGTGGAGGCGTTGGTCGCCTCCGCCACGGTCGCGCCGGTGAGGTAGTAGGCCATGAGGTCCGGCACCAGCAGCAGGCGGTCCGCGACCGCCAGCATGCCGGCCTCGCGCTCCACCGCCAGCTGGTAGAGCGTGTTGAAGGGCAGGAACTGCAGCCCGTTGCGCGCATAGAGCAGGGAGAACGGTTCGTCCGCGTGCACCAGCTCGACACCGTGGGCGGTGCGCTCGTCGCGGTAGTGGAACGGCTCGCCGAGCACGCGGCCGCCGCGGAGGAGGGCGTAGTCGACGGCCCACGAGTCGATGCCGATGGATCGGATCGACTCGTCCCAGCGTGTGGCCGAGCGCAGCCCGTCGAGCACGTGCGCGTACAGCTCCTGGAGGTTCCAGTGCAGGCCGTCCGGCGTGCGGACGGGCCCGTTGGAGAACCGTCCGACCTGACGCAGCTCCAGGGTGTCGGGGCCCACCTGACCGACCATGACGCGACCGGACGTCGCGCCGAGGTCGACCGCGGCGACCGCGACCGTCATCGGAGGAAGGCCGCCGCCACGCCTGCGTCCACGGGGATGTGGAGGCCGGTGGTGTGCGACATGTCAGGGCCGGTGATGATGGCCGTGGCGTTCGCGACATGCTCGGGGAGCACCTCGCGCTTCAGGATGGTGCGCTGAGCGTAGAACTTGCCCAACTCGTCCTCCTCGATTCCGTAGGTCTTGGCGCGGTTCGCGCCCCAGCCGCCGGCGAAGATGCCGGAGCCGCGCACCACGCCGTCGGGGTTGATCCCGTTGACCTTGATGCCGTGCTCGCCCAGCTCGACCGCGAGCAGGCGCACCTGGTGGGCCTGGTCCGCCTTGGTGGCGGAGTAGGCGATGTTGTTGGGGCCCGCGAACACGGAGTTCTTGGACGCGATGTAGACGATGTCGCCGCCCATGCGCTGCGCAATCATCACGCGTGCCGCGGCCTGCGAGACCAGGAAGGATCCCTTGGCCATGACGTCGTGCTGCAGGTCCCAGTCCTTCTCGGTGGTCTCGAGCAGCGGCTTGGACAGCGACAGGCCGGCGTTGTTGACCACCAGGTCCACGCCGCCGAACGCGAGCACGGCCTCGCCCATCGCGGCAGCGATGGCCTCGGGGTCCGCGACGTTGGCGGCGACGCCGATGGCGACGTCGGTGGAGCCGAGCTCCGCGGCCGCGGCCTGCGCCTTCTCGAGGTCGAGGTCGGCGATGACGACGCATGCGCCCTCGGCCGCGAGGCGGGTGGCGATGGCCTTGCCGATGCCCGACGCGGCGCCGGTGACGAGCGCGACGCGGGTGGCGTGCGACTTGGGCTTGGGCATGCGCTGGAGCTTGGCCTCCTCGAGCGCCCAGTACTCGATGTTGAACTTCTCGGCGTCGGAGATGGGCGAGTACGTCGAGAGCGACTCGGCTCCGCGCATGACGTTGATGGCGTTGATGTAGAACTCGCCGGCCACGCGCGCGGTCTGCTTGTTGGCGCCGAAGGAGAACATGCCGACGCCGGGTACCAGCACGATCGCCGGGTCCGCGCCGCGGATCGCGGGGGACGATGCGTCGGCGTGGGCGTCGTAGTACGCCTGGTAGTCCTGGCGGTAGGCCTCGTGGAGCTCGTGCAGGCGCGCGACGCAATCCTCGATCGAGGCATCGGCCGGGAGGTCGAGGACCAAGGGCTTGACCTTGGTGCGCAGGAAGTGGTCGGGGCAGGAGGTGCCCAGCGCCGCGAGGCGCGGGTGCTCCGCGGCGGCCAGGAAGTCGAGCACCACGGCGTCGTCGGTGAAGTGGCCCACCATCGGGCGGTCGTACGACGCGATGCCGCGGATCACGGGAGCCAGCGCGACGGCCTTGGCCTTCCGCGCATCGTCCTCCAGCGCGCCGAAGCCCTCGAGCGCGGGGCCGAACGGCTGCGGCTTGCCGTGCTCGGCGATGTAGCGCGCGGCCGTGTCGATGATCTGGAGAGAGCGCGCCTCGCACTCGTCGGAGGTGTCGCCCCACGCGGTGATGCCGTGGCCGCCCAGGATGCAGCCGATCGCCTGCGGGTTGGCCTCCTTGATGGCGGCGATGTCGAGGCCCAACTGGAAGCCGGGGCGGCGCCACGGCACCCACACGACCTGGTCGCCGAAGATGGTCGCGGTGAGCGCCTCGCCGTCCGCGGCGGTCGCGATCGCGATGCCGGCATCGGGGTGGAGGTGGTCCACGTGGGCGGCATCGACGAGGCCGTGCATCGCCGTGTCGATCGAGGGCGCTGCGCCGCCGCGGCCGTGGAGGCAGTAGTCGAACGCGGCGACCATCTCGTCCTCGCGCTCGACGCCGGGGTAGGTGTCGACCAGTCCCTTGAGGCGGTCGAGGCGGAGCACCGCGAGGCCGTTGGTGCCCAGCGTGCCGAGGTCGCCGCCGGAGCCCTTGACCCACACGAGCTCGACGTCCACGCCGGTGGCGGGGTCGAGCGCGAGGCCCTTCGCGGACGTGTTGCCGCCCGCGTAGTTGGTGTTCTTGGGGTCGGAGCCGAGGCGGTTGGAGCGCGCGATGAGCTGCTCGGGGGTGGTGGTCATGGGGAGGTTCCTTTCCGGGGGAGGAATCGGGTCAGGCGTCCGGCACGCTCGCGGCGAGCTGGTCGGCCAGGTTGAAGATCTCGGTGAGCCGCGGCGCGCCCTGGTCGGCGCGGTCGCCCTCGAGCGAGACGAAGAAGGGGGCCATGGTCGCCTCCCACCGCGCGGTGCGCGGATCGGCGGCCAGGGCTGCTGCGGAGGCGCTGTCGTCGTCGGTCTCGTAGTAGCCGACGAGCAGCCCGTCCGGGCGCAGGAACAGCGAGTAGCTCCTGCGCCCGGCGTCGCGGATGGCCGCGAGCATCTCGGGCCACACCGCGCGGTGTGCGTCGACGTACTCCTCCAGGCGGTCGGGATCGACCTGGAGGGTGAAGCACACGCGGGACATGGGTCTCAGGCGCCCCAGCCGGCCTGGACGCCGCCCACGCGGTCGGCGGCGATCTGGGCGAGGTAGCCCGACTCGGCGAACGCCTTCATCGGGTCGGCGGGCAGGCCGCGCTCCTCGCGGTACGTCGCGAGGTCGGCGCGGACGTCCGTGTAGAAGGCGTCCATCATGATGCCGTTGGCCTTGAGCACGTCGCCCTCGGCCTGCGCCGTGTCCAGCGCGTCGCGGTCGAGCAGCAGCGCGCGGGCCGTCATCTCCTGGACGTTGAGCACCGACCGGATCTGGCCCGGGATCTTGTCCTCGATGTTGTGGCACTGGTCGAGCATGAACGCGGTGTCGCCGTCCTTGCCGTAGCCGCCGCCGCGCAGCACCTCGACGATGATGCGGAACAGCTGGAACGGGTCCGCCGCGCCCACGATCAGGTCGTCGTCCGCGTAATTGCGCGAGTTGAAGTCGAACGATCCGAGCTTGCCCAGGCGCAGCAGCTGCATGACGATGAACTCGATGTTCGTGCTGGGGGCGTGGTGGCCGGTGTCGAGGCAGACGGTGGCGCGCTCGCCGAGGGCCGCGCACTGCGCGTAGCTGGTGCCCCAGTCCGGCACGTCCATGTGATAGAACGCCGGCTCGAAGATCTTGTACTCGAGCACCAGGCGCTGCTCCGCGCCGATGCGGTCGTAGATCTCCTGCAGCGACTCCTGGAGGCGGTCCTGGCGGCCGCGCATGTCGTCCTGGCCGGCGTAGTTGGTGCCGTCCGCGAGCCAGATCTTCAGGTCGCGGCTTCCGGTGGCGTCCATGATGTCGATGCACTCGAGGTGGTGGTCGACCGCGGTGCGGCGGATCTTCTCGTCGCGGTGCGTGAGCGAGCCGAGCTTGTAGATGTCCGCCTGGAACGTGTTCGAGTTGATGGTGCCGAGCGCGACGCCCAGGTCCTCGGCGTGCCGGCGGAGCGCCGAGTAGTCGTCGACCTTGTCCCACGGGATGTGGAGCGCGACGGTGGGGGCGAGCCCGGTGAACTTGTGCACCTGCGCGGCGTCCGCGATCTTCTCGAACGGGTCGCGGGGCGTGCCCGGGGTGCCGAACACCTTGAAGCGGGTGCCGGAGTTGCCGAAGGCCCACGAGGGCAGCTCGATGGCCTGCTCCTCGAGGCGGCTGGCGACGTGACTGCTGAAGGCCATCGTGTCTCTCCTTTGAGTGTGCCGGGACGGTGACGCCCCGCTCTGCTGTGAATCGTTTCAAAATCTACGACCCCGGCGGCGCTCGCGTCAAGTCGGGCGGGCCTCCCGGGCGTGTTGGAAGGATTCAGTATCCTGATCCGACCAGGGTGGAGGAGGAGCGATGGCGGTCAGCGTCAAGGAGGTCGCGGCGCTCGCGGGCGTGTCCGTCGGGACGGTGTCGAACGTCCTCAACCGGCCCGAGCACGTCAAGCCCGACACCATCCGTCGGGTCCAGGACGCGATCGACGAGCTCGGCTACGTTCCCAACAGCGCCGCCCGCCAGCTCCGCGAGGGGCGCAGCCGCTCGCTCGCCCTCGTGGTGCTCGACGTCGCCAACCCGTTCTTCACGGACGTCGCGCGCGGCGCCGAGGCTCGTGCGGCGGAGGACGGGCTCACCCTGTTCCTCGCCAACTCCGACGACTCGACCGACCGCGAGGCGCTCCACCTCGACGTCTTCGCACAGCAGCGCGTGGGCGGCGTGCTGGTCTCGCCCGTCGGCGAGGACCTGTCCCGGCTCGAGACGATGCGCGGGCACGGCATCCCCGTCGTGCTGGTCGATCGAGAGGCGGGGGAGTCGGCCTTCTCCTCGGTGTCCGTCGACGACAAGGCGGGGGGCGCGCTCGCCGCGCGCCACCTGCTCGAGACCGGTAGGCGACACCTCGCGTTCGTGGGCGGGCCGCTGCGCATCCGTCAGGTCGCGGACCGCTTCGAGGGTGCGTCCTCGGTGGTCGCGGGCGAGCCGGACGCGACGCTGCGGCTGTTCGGCACCGACGAGATGACCCTCAACGAGGGCCGGCGCGTGGGCGAGGCGCTGGTGCCGCTCATCAAGGACGGCCGCGTCGACGGCATCGTCGCCGCGAACGACCTGCTCGCGATCGGCATCCAGCGCGCCCTCCTGTTCGCTGACGAGCCCGTCCGGATGCCCGAGGACGTCGGTCTCGTGGGCTACGACGACATCGCCTTCGCGGCATCGGCGGTGGTGCCGATCTCCTCGGTCCGCCAGCCCAGCGCGCTCATCGGGTCGACCGCAGTCGAGCTCATCCTCGAGGCCGGTGACGGTGTCGCGCCCCGTCAGGTGGTGTTCGAACCCGACCTGGTGGTGCGCGCCTCGACCGTGGGCTGACCCTCAGTCCATGTGCGGGCCGTCGCCGTGGATCTGACGGTGCAGCCGCGCCATCCTCGAGTCGAGCTCCGCGGCCGTCGCCGCGGCCTCCCGGAGCTCCTCCGTCAGCCGCGACGGCACCGACGCGTCGTACTTGTAGTAGATCCGATGCTCGAGGCTCGCCCAGAAATCCATCGCGATGGTGCGGAACTGCACCTCGACGGTCACCGCGGTGGTGCCGGTCGACAGGAACACGGGGATCTCGATGATCGCGTGCAGGCTCTGGTAGCCGTTGGGCTTCGGGGTCGCGATGTAGTCCTTCACCTCGAGCACGCGGATGTCGTCCTGCCGCGTCAGCAGCTCGAACAGGCGGTAGACGTCCGTCACGAACGCGCACGTCACGCGCACGCCGGCGATGTCCGTGATGTGCGCGCGGATCGCCTCGAGATCCCGCGACAGGCCCTTGCGCGCGACCTTGTCGAGGAGGCTCTCGGGCGACTTCACCCGGCTCGACACGTGCTCGATGGGGTTGTAGTCGTGCAGCTCGAGGAACTCGTCGCGCAGGATCGACAGCTTGGTCTCGACCTCGCGCAGTCCGAACTCGTACTGCAGCAGGAACCGTTGGATGTCCTTGCGCATCACCCGCACCTGATCGGGCGACAGCGGGGCGGGGGTCGCGCGCGCCAGCGCCGTCATGCTCTCGAACGGTGTCGTGTCGGTCATCGTGTCCCTGTCGTCGGCGGCGTGGGTGAGTGCGTCCGTAGGTTCTGACGCGCGCCGGGCGCGCAGGGTTCCCGGGGACGATGCGCGCGCTAGGTTGGCGCCATGACCTCCCTGATCGCCCGGTTGCCGAGGCCCGCGAGCGAGCGCGGACGCGACGCGGTCGGGGCGGCGGTGGTGGCGCTCGTGATCCTCGCGATCACCGTCGCGGACGATGGCGCGGCCGGCCTCGTCACGTTCGAGTTCGCGGGCGCCGTGGTCGCGTGCGCGGCGCTGGCGTGGCGGAGATCGGCTGACCTGTGGGTGCTGGCGGCGGTGGGCGCCGTCTTCGTCGCGGTGAGCCTGGCGACCGGGTCCGTCGCGAACGCTCTGCTCCCTTTGCTGGTCGCCGTCTACACGGTCGCATCCCGGTCTGCGCACATCCCGGTGGCGCTCGCGATCGGCGCGCTGGCGGTGATCGGGGTGGGCGGCACGGTGGCGCTCTCCACTGGCGTCGGGCCCTCGGACTCCGTGGTGGTGTCAGGGGAGATCTGGGTGGCGCTCGCCGTGGTGATCGGCATCGCGATGAACCTCTACCGGCGCTCGCTCGCGCAGGAGCGAGAGCGGGCGCGCCAGGCGGAGGCCACCAGGGACGCGCTCGCACGCACCAAGGTGGCCGAGGAGCGCCTGCGCATCGCGCGCGAGCTTCACGACGCCGTCGGACACCACATCGCGGTGATGAACGTGCAGGCGGGCGTCGCGGAGGCCCTGCTCGAGTCGAGCCCGGACCGCGCCGCCGAGGCGCTCGGCAGGGTGCAGGACGCCGGCGCCCGCGTGCTCGAGGAGCTGCCGGTCATGCTGAGGGTCCTGCGCCAGGGAGAGGACGAGGACAGCCACCCGGTGGCCGGGCTCGCCGCCGTCGGGGAGCTCCTGGAGCAGGCCCGCGACGCCGGTCTCGACGTGACCTACGAGCGGCGCGACCTGCACGTCGACCTGCCCGCCGCGACCGACCACGCCGCGTACCGCATCGTCCAGGAGGCGCTCAGCAACGCGCGCCGCTACGGCACCGGGCATGCGGATGTGACGGTGACGGCGGATGCGTCGAGCCTGGTGATCGAGGTGCGCAATGCGGCGTCCGGCGCCCACGGCGAGGGATCGGGATTCGGTTTGGTGGGCATGCGCGAGCGCGCGAGCGCTGCGGGCGGGACCGTCGACGCGGTGCCCGACGGGGACGAGTTCGTGGTGAGGGCGGAGCTCCCCACCCGAGGAGGAGGTGAGCGATGACGACTCGCGTGGTGGTGGTCGACGATCAGGAGCTGATCCGCGGCGGTTTCGTCGCGATCATCGGCACCGCCGACGACATCGAGGTGGTCGGCGAGGCGTCAGACGGTGAGGAGGCGCTGCGGGTGGTCAGGGAGCAGCGGCCCGACGTCGTGCTCATGGACATCCGGATGCCGGGCGTGGACGGGCTCGAGGCGACCGAGGCGATCGCCGCGGACCCGGAGCTCGCGGACGTGCGGGTCGTGGTGCTCACGACGTTCGAGGAGGAGCAGTACGTGCTGCGCGCGTTGCGGGGCGGCGCGAGCGGATTCCTGGGCAAGGGCGTCCGTCCCGCGGAGCTGCTCGGCGCGATCCGCACCATCGCCGCGGGCGACGAGCTGCTGTCCGCCGCCGCGACCCGCGCCGTGATCGCGCACGTGGCCGAGGATCGGGCCCAGCCGTCCGTCGGCGGCGAGCGGTTCCGGTACCTCACCGAGCGCGAGCGTGAGGTGGTGCTGCTGGTCGCGCAGGGCCTGAGCAACGAGGACATCGCGACGCGGCTGTTCGTCACGCCGCTGACCGCGAAGACGCATGTCAACCGCGCCATGACCAAGGTGGGCGCGCGGGACCGCGCCCAGCTCGTCGTGGCCGCGTACCAGGCGGGACTCGCGGGGGACTGAACCCCCGCATCGTCCCTACTGCGGACGCGGTACGCGCAAGTGTCTGCGTCTGCCAGATTCCGCGCGGGCACGCGCACGGAAGGCTGAAGTCATCACCGATCAAGGAGATGACATGAGCGCCAACCCCGTGGCCACCACCCCCGCCGCCCCCGCGACGAAGCCTGACCTTCCGCTGTACGACGGCCCCTTCGCGGTCGACGGTCGCAGGTGGCTCGTGGTGGTCGCCGCATGCGCGGTCGCCTTCGCCCAGCTGGTCCTGCTCCCCGTGCCGGGCGGACCGGTGATCCAGCAGTGGGTGCACGCGATCCTGCTGCCCGCGATTCCGCTCGCGGCGCTCGCCTGGGCGGCGCCCCGCGGATGGACCGGCATCTTCCGCAAGGTCGGCCCGCGCCAGGTCGTCCAGATGTTCGGCTTCGGTGTCCTCAACCTCACCGTCACCTTCGGTGTCGCGATCCTCCTCAACAACCTGATCGGCGGCAACGCGAACCCCGCCGGAGACATCCTCGGCGATGCGTCCTCCGGCGAGCGCATCCAGTTCTTCCTCGCGAGCATCCCGCAGCTGTGGGGCGAGGAGCTCATCACCATCCTGCCGCTGCTCGCGATCCTCTCGGTGCTCGTCCGCCGGTTCGGCTGGACGCGCCGCTCGGCGCTCGCCACCGCGTGGATCGGGACGGCCGTGATGTTCGGGCTGCTGCACCTGCCCACCTACGACTGGAACATCCTGCAGTGCCTGCTCTACATCGGGCTCGCCCGGGTGTTCCTGACCCTCGCCTACGTGGTCACCCGGAACCTCTGGGTCTCGACCGGGGCGCACATCGTGAACGACTGGACCATGTTCTCCGTCCCGATGCTGCTCAGCGGCGCGGCGCTCATCTGACCCGTCCGCCCCACCCACGCATTCCCCCACACCACCACCGCGGCGCCATCCCTGCCGCACCCATCAAAGGAGAACGGCCATGAGCCGCAGCACCACCCGCCGGGTGATCCCCGGCATCGTCACCCTCGGACTCGCCGCAGGCGCGGTCCTGATCCCCAACGCCGCGTTCGCGGCGGACTGCGCGTCCGTCGCCGGCGGCAAGGCCCCCGCCGCGACCGCGGAGGGCGCGGTCTCCGTGGCCCCCATCGGTGTGGGAGCCGTCAATGTGTCGAACCCGACCGCGGGATCGGTCGACCTGCTCGCCACCGTGGTCGGGTCGAACGGCGGCGTCCACACGCCGCTCATCGCGACCGTGGCGCCCGGCGAGACGACCCTCGTCGAGCTTCCCGACTTCGCCGGCTACCTCGACGACGGACTGTCCGTCGCCGAGGTCACTCTGCGGGCCATGAGCCAGGACGAGCAGGCGCTCGCCACCCTCGTCCTGCCTGCAGGCAACACCGCCACCACGCCCGAGCCGCAGCAGCAGGTGCCGGAGACGCCGCGTCAGCTGCGTCCGGAGCTGCTGAACTTCGTGCCTGGTCAGGAGGAGCAGGTGACCCCGCCGCGTCTGGAGCAGGGCACGCCCGAGCCGCAGCAGCAGGTGCCGGAGGCGCCGCGTCAGCTGCGTCCGGAGCTGCTGAACTTCGTGCCTGGTCAGGAGGAGCAGGTGACCCCGCCGCTGCTTCCGCAGCGCACCCCGGAGGCCTCGCTCGCCGATATCGAGCGCGTGAGCGCCGAGCTCGCGCCCAAGCCCGAGCTGCGCGCTCAGGGCACGCCCGAGCCGCTCGCGGACACCTCCGCCACCGACTCCCTCTCGACCGGTTCCCAGACTCCGTCCGTCGCGGACCAGCAGACCCCCATCCCTGCTGCCGCGACGGACGGTACCCACGTCATCGACAACGGCGTCGATGACACCACCGTGTCGGCTTCGGGGGGCGCCGACACTCCTCGGGTCGAGGCGGTCGCCGCCGACACTCCTCGGGTCGAGGCGGTCGCCGCCGACACGGCGCGCATCGGAGGGGATGCTCCCGCCGCGACCCTGTCGCACACCGGCGTCGATGGTTCCACGCTCGCCCTCGGTGGTGCGGGGCTCGGCGCGGTGATCCTCGGTGGGGCGCTCCTCGCGCTTCGTCGGGTGCGTGGCTGACCGCCACGCGATCGCGCCGCGGTGCGGCACCAGCGGCCCCGGGGGAAACCCCGGGGCCGCTGGCCGTCCGGCCCCGTCACGGCGGCCTTCCACGCCCGACGTTCACTCACGCGTTACCCTCGCACCGTGACAGACGACCGTGACGGCACCCCGGGCGGCGGCGACCAGCCGCGCCGCATGCCGCCCTCGATCCAGCCCCGCAGCGGGCAGGAGCGCCCCGGCGGGGCCCGCCCGGCCCAGCCGGTGCGCCGCGAGAGCGTCCGACCCCAGCCCGCCGCCGAGCCCTCTGCGGTCCGCCGTTCTCAGGCACCGCAGACCCCGGCGCCGCAGGTTCAGCCGCGCCCCGCATCGTCCCCAGGGGACACCCCGGGCCAGGCGCCGGTCGCGACGGCCACGCCTCCCAAGAGGCGCAAGAAGCGCCATCCGATCCGCAACACCATCCTCGCGCTGCTGGGCATCCTCGCGATCGCGCTCACCGTGTTCTACTTCTGGGTCGACTCGAAGATCAACCACGTCGACGCGCTCAGCGGCGCCGCGGGCACGCCGGGATTCACGGTGCTCATCGTCGGGTCGGACTCGCGCGAGGGCTGGGACGACGACGGCACCGAGGGAGCGCGGACCGACACCATCATGGTGCTGCACAAGCCCGAGTCGGGTCCCACAGCGCTCATCTCGATCCCGCGCGACTCCTACGTCGAGATCCCCGGGTACGGCGCGAACAAGATCAACGCGTCGTTCTCGTTCGGCGGGCCGCAGCTGCTGGTCGAGACCGTCGAGGGCGTCACCAACCTCACCATCGACCGGTACCTGGAGGTCGGATTCACCGGCGTCGGGGAGATCGTCGACGCGCTGGGCGGCGTGCGCCTCTGCTACGACCACGACGTCGACGACAAGCTCAGCCGCCTCAAGTGGAAGGCCGGCTGCCACAAGGCCGACGGGCAGAAGGCCCTTGCGTTCTCCCGGATGCGGTACAGCGACCCGCTGGGCGACATCGGGCGCACGCAGCGCCAGCAGCAGGTGGTCGGAGCGGTGGCTGACGAGATCATGAGCCCCGCGACCATCCTGAACCCGTTCACGCTGGTGCCGGTGGTCGACGCGGGCCTCGGGGCGTTCCGCGTGGATGAGGAGGCCGGGCCGTTCGACCTCGCGCAGGTGGCGCTCGCCTTCCGCTCGGCGCTCGGGGGCGAGGCCGTGACCGGCACGCCGCCGATCGCGTCGATGGGCTACTCGGTGGCGGGCGTCGGCTCGACGGTCCTGCTCGATCCCGAGCAGGAGGACAAGTTCTGGAAGAAGATCGCCAACGGCACGTTCAAGCCTGGAGCGGAGGTGGGTGGCGTCGGCTAGGTCCGCTCAGTCGACGTTGCGGGTGGGCCGCGTGGCCTGCGCGCCCCAGCGGATGCCTCGCGTGACCAGCCCGGCGGCGACCGGTCCGAACGTCCGGCTGGCCCACCGATCGCGACCGAGCGCCGCGCGGGCCCAGTCCGGCAGCAGCGCCACGGCGCCGGACGCCAGCATCCCGTAGGGCAGCGCCATCGCGCGCGACACGGGCGGCTCGCGGAGCAGGAACGCCGCGGCGTCGAGCGCGGCCTCCGTCGCCTCGAGCTCGGGCCGGTACTCATCGATCGCGAGGCGCAGGTCCGCGACTGTCTCGGGCAGGGGCGCGGCACCGAGCCGCGCGCCCACGGTCGCCGCCTGTGCCACGTACTCGTCGCAGGCGGCGGGGGACAGGGGCCGCGCGCCGTAGCGCAGGTGCGCCGCGAGGAACGAGTCGACCTCCGCGACATGCACCCAGCGCAGGAGGTGCGGGTCGCTCGCGCGGTACTCGCGCCCGTCCGGCGCGCGACCGCGGACCCGCTCGTGCACCGCGCGGATCCGGTCCACGGTGTCCTGCGCGTCCTCGACGGTCCCGAACGTGGTGAAGGCCAGGAAGGTGGCCGTCCGCGTGAGGCGCCCCCACGGGTCGCCTCGGTAGCCCGAATGCCCCGCCACCCCCGCCATCGCGAGGGGGTGGAGCGACTGCAGCAGCAGCGCACGGATCCCGCCGACGTACATCGACGCGTCGCCGTGCACCACCCTGATCGCGCTGCCCGGCGGGAACCATCGGGGCCCTGGCGTCTCGTGGACGCGCGCCCGCACGGCGGGGCCGTCGGGCCCTCCGACCTTGGCGAACAGCGCGGCGCCCATGCGCGCTCGCACGCGCTCGACGGGGTTCGCGCGATGCGCGGGATTCGCCGGAGCCGACATGCCGCCAGTATCGCCCGCTCCGGCGGGACCGTGCGCCGGCCAGGTTAGGATGGCGCGCCGGTCTCACTCCGTGGTGAGCAGCACGCGTGGGCGGCATTCGACCCCGCCCTGCCGGCCGCCGACGAGTACCGTCCCTGGTAAGGAGGATCCGACCGGATGCCCAAGCGATCAGTCGCGTCCCTGTACGCGCGCACCACCACCCAGCGCGCACGCGCCTACGTGACCGTGTGGACCGTGGTGCTGCTCTTCTCAGGACAGGGGTTCCGGTACCTCCTCGGCGTGCCGCTCTACAGCGCGCTCGTCGCGCTCACGGTCGCCGCGGTGATCGTCAGCTTCCGCCGCTTCCTCAAGAAGCTGCGCGTCCCGCCCCTCATCGGCACGTTCGTCGCGTTGGCCGCGCTCAGCACCCTGTGGTCCGCGACGCGCGGCGTGACGGCTCTCGCGGCCTCCGTGCTCGCCGTCACCACCTTGGTCGCGGTGCTGATCGCGCGGGGCACCTCGCGCGGCCAGTTCATGGCGTTCCTCTATCGGGGCCTCCAGGTGAGCCTGTTCCTGGGCATCGTGTTCGAGCTGATCGTCGCGTTCGTGGTGCGCGCGGATCTGCCGCCGCTCGCGACCGACCTGTCGAGCATCGCGAAGGTGGATGGCGGCGGCGAACCGATCCTGTGGTCGCGCAACAACCTCCTGGTCGGCGGGCCCATCCAGGGCTTCGTCGGCAACCGCAACCCCTTCGCGGCGATCGCGCTGTTCACCGCGATCGTCGCGGTGATCGTGCTGCTCGAGCGTCGCATCCGGCTGGTTGACGGACTGGTCACCTTGGCCGCGGCGATCGCGGTGCACCTGCTCACGCAGTCCGCGACCGTGACCGTGGCGGCGGCCTATCTCACCGGCCTCACGGTCGCGGCGCTGATCATCCGCCGCGTGAGCGAGCCCTTCAAGCGACGCATCTCCTTCGCGGTGCTCGCCTGCACCGCGATCGTCGCGGTGCTCACCCTCAAGTTCCGCGCGGAGATCTTCGCGATGTTCGATCGCGGCCCCGACGCCACCAACCGCACCATGATCTGGGACCAGGTCGTCAACTTCGCGTGGCAGCGACCCGAGGGCTGGGGCTACGTGGGCTATTGGCCCATCTGGGAGGAGCCCTACGCGACCATCGTCGACAAGGCCGGCGTGGTCGCGGCGCACGCGCACAACGCGTTCCTCGACTCGTGGCTCCAGCTGGGGCTCATCGGCGTGACGCTGCTGCTGGTGATGGTGGTGCTCTCGTTCGGCAGCGCGTGGCGTCTGGTCGAGCGCGCGAGCCGTGGCGACACCTACATCCCGCTCGGGTGGGCGCTGCTCACGGCGGCGCTCGCGCTCCAGGCGCTCACCGAGTCGCGCCTGCTCGTCGAGGGCGGCTGGTTCCTGCTGGTGGTCCTCTACTGCTCCGGACCGGGCGTGTTCACGCTCGCGATCCTGGATCGCGACCTGGTCCGCACCGGTGGCCGCAGCGACGACCCGGCGCACGCCGAGGACCCCGTCTCCGTGCTCACCCGTCCGCCGCTCTAGCGGTGCGCCCCTAGACTCCCGTCAGCACCTGTCCGAAGGAGGACCCATGCGCGCGACCCTCATCCACGGCGAGCGGGACATCCGCGTCGAGGACGTTCCCGACCCCGTCCTGAGCAGCGGCCGCGATGCCGTGGTCCGCGTGGTGGCCGCGTGCGTGTGCGGTTCCGACCTGTGGCCCTACCGTGGGGTGACGGAGACGGCCGCCCCGAAGCGGATCGGCCACGAGTTCGTGGGCGTGGTCGAGCAGGTGGGCGAGGCGGTCGAGACGATCCGGCCCGGCGACTTCGTGATCGCGCCGTTCTACCAGTGCGACAACACGTGTGTGAACTGCCGCAACGGTGCGAGCGTCAGCTGCCAGCACGGCGGCTGGTGGGGGTCCGCGACCGACGAGCTCGGCTTCGCCGACGGCGGCCAGGGCGAGCGCGTCCGCGTCCCGATGGCGGACGGCACCCTGGTCGCGGTGCCGGGCGGCATGCCGGACGATGCGCTGGTTCCGGGCCTCCTGACGCTGTCAGACGTCATGGGCACGGGTCACCACGCGGCCGTCTCCGGCGGCGTCACGGAGGGCTCCACCGTCGCGGTCGTCGGCGACGGCGCGGTGGGGCTGTGCGCGATCATCGCCGCCAAGCGCCTGGGCGCGTCGCGGATCGTCGCGATGTCGCGCCACGCCTCGCGGCAGGCACTCGCGCGCGAGTTCGGCGCCACGGACGTGGTGCCCGAGCGTGGCGAGGAGGGCATCGCGCGCCTCAAGAAGATGTTCGACGGCATCGGTCCGGATGTGGTGCTCGAGTGCGTGGGCACCAAGGAGTCGATGGATCAGGCGCTTCGATCCGCGCGTCCCGGCGGTCAGGTGGGCTTCGTGGGGGTGCCCAACGGCGGCCCGGAGCTCCCGGTGCGGCAGATGTTCAACACCAACGTGGGCGTGCGCGGCGGCGTCGCACCCGTGCGCGGGTACATCGAGGAGCTGCTCCCGGAGGTGCTCGACGGGAGCATCGAGCCCGGCCGCGTGTTCGATCTCGAGCTGCCGCTCGAGGAGGCCGCACAGGCGTACCGCGCCATGGACGAGCGCACGGCGATCAAGGTGATGCTGCGTCCGTGACGCGACCCATGCTCGTCCGCTTCACCGAGTCACCGCTCACGCGGCTCGCGGCCCTCGCGGCGGCGACCCTCGCGCTCGCCGCGTGCTCCACGCCCACGGAGACGTTCGCGCCGGGCGCGCCCGCCGCATCGTCCCCCTCCGCGACCCCCGTCGCGATCGAGGCCGCGCCGTCGGCGAGCCCGGCGTCCTCGGTCGAGCGGCTCGCGCACGGCACGGCGTACGCGGCGCTGCTCGGGCTGGAGGTCAAGGGCCGCGCCCCCAAGACCGGGTACGCGCGCGAGGAGTTCGGCGACGCCTGGTTCGACGTCGACGGCAACGGGTGCGACACCAGGAACGACATGCTGCGGCTGCGGCTCACCCGCCAGGAGCTCGACGGCGTGTGCACGGTGATGTCGGGCAACCTCGCTGACCCGTACACCGGCACGTGGATCCGCTTCGAGCGCGGGGGAGCGTCCGAGGTCGACATCGACCACCTGGTCGCGCTGTCGGACGCGTGGCAGAAGGGCGCCGCCGGCTGGGCGTTCGGGAAGCGCGTCGCCTTCGCCAACGACCCCCTCAACCTCGAGCCGGTGGACGCGGGCGCGAACCGTCAGAAGGGCGACGCCGACGCGGCGACGTGGCTGCCGGCGAACAAGGGGTTCCGGTGCCAGTACGTCGCGCGCCAGGTCGCGGTGAAGGACAAGTACGAGCTCTGGGTCACGCAGGCCGAGCTCGACGCGATGATCCTCGTGCTCGACGCCTGTCCGGACGAGGACCTGCCGGAGGGCGACGCGCCGACGATCGCTGTGAACGCGGGCAAGGCCCCTCCGGCGCCCGCCACGCCGAAGCCGAGCGCGACCGCCGAGCCGGCCGGCGCATCGTCCACCGACCCGCGCTTCGACTACTGCACCGATGCGATCGCGGCCGGCTACGGCCCGTACGTCCGCGGCGAGGACGAGGAGTACGGCTGGTACCGCGACGGCGACTCTGACGGCACCGTCTGCGAGCGCTGATCAGACCTTCGCGTAGATCCCGTCGATCACGTCCGCGAAGTGCGCCTCGACCTGCTTGCGGCGGACCTTGAGCGAGGCGGACATCTCCTCGTACTTCTCGGAGAGCTCGCGGGGGAGGACGCGCCACTCGCGGATGGCCTCCGCGCGGGAGACCAGCAGGTTGGCCTGGTCGATGATGTGCTGGATGTGCTCGCGTACCGTCGCGTGCTGCGCGGCCTCGGCGGCGGACATCGATGGCAGGCCCTTGGACTTCAGCCAGCCGGGCAGCATCGTCTCGTCGAGCGACAGCAGCGCGCCGATGAACGGCTTGCCGTCGCCCACCACCACGACCTCCTGGATGAGCGCGTACGGCCGGATGGCGTCCTCGAGGCTCGCGGGCTGGACGTTCTTGCCGCCCGCGGTCACCAGGATCTCCTTCTTGCGGCCGGTGATGGTGAGGAAGCCGTCGGCGTCGATCGAGCCGAGGTCGCCGGTGTGGAACCAGCCGTCGGTGACCACCTCGGCGGTCGCCTCGGGGTTCTTCCAGTAGCCGACGAACATGTTGGGGCCCTGGGCGAGCACCTCGCCGTCCTCCGCGATGCGGACCGAGCCGCCGGGGTACGGGTAGCCGACGGTGCCGACGCGGACGTCGGTGGGCGGGTTGACCGTCATGGGGCCGGCGAGCTCCGTGGAGCCGTAGCCTTCCATCACCGCGATGCCGAGGCCGCCGTAGAAGTGCGAGACGCGGGGCACCAGGCGGGCGCCGCCGCACACGATGTGACGCAGGTTGCCGCCGAGCGCGGCGCGCACCTTGTTGAGCACGAGGGCGTTCGCGATCGCCATCTGCGCGCGCAGGACGATGCCGTGCCGGCCGCGGCGCACCCGGGCCTCGTCGACCTTGCGGGCCACGAAGGCGCTCCAGCGGAACAGCTTCTGCTTGATGCCGCCGCCGGTGCGCTCGTCGACCACGTTGTAGAAGGTCTCGAGCACGCGCGGCACCGCCATGAGCCAGGTGGGCTTGAACGTGGCGAGGTCGGAGGCGAGGGTCTTGTGGGTGGGCGCGAAGCCGATCACGGCCTCGCACGCCAGCGCGAGGATCTCGATGTGGCGCGCGAGCACGTGTGCCAGCGGCAGGAACAGCAGGATCCTCGCGTCGTTGTGCGCGAGCGTGCCGAACTCCGAGTGGGCGGCGCCGTTGAGCGAGTGCTCGACGAACGCACGGTGGCTGAGCGCGACGCCCTTGGGACGGCCGGTGGTGCCGGACGTGTAGACGATGGTCGCGACGTCGTGCGCGCGGACGTCCGCGGAGGCCGCGAGGAGGGTGGCGTCGTCGACGATCGCGCCGGCCTCCGCCAGCACGTCGAGCGCGGGCTCCTCGGAGCCGTCGATCACCAGGATGCGCGGCGCGGGGGTGAGGTCGTGCGCGGCGGCGGCCATCGCATCGTCCTCCACGATCAGCATCGCGAGCTCCGCGTCCTCCCTGATCCACGCGAGCTGGTGCGCCGACGAGCTCGGGTACACCGGCACCGTGATCGCGCCCGCGGCCTGGATGGCGAAGTCGAGCACCACCCACTCGTAGCGGGTGTTGGCCTGGAGCCCGACGGTCTGCGTCGGTGCGATCCCCATCGCGATCAGGCCCTTCGCGGCGCGGCTCACGTCCTCCTGGAACGTGGCGCGGCTCACCGGCACCCACGCGCCGGTGGCGTCCTTGTACTCGGCGAAGATGCGCTCCGGGTCCTCCGAGACGCGATCGCGCAGCAGCGAGGTGAACGTGTAGTCGGCGGGCTTGTGGACCAGCTGGGGCGTCGTCGACTCAGCGAAGGGGGACTGGCTCATGCCTGCAATCCTAGGCTACGCGACCGTAAGTTACGGGGGCGTAAGTCCCGACACGCAGACACCGCGGGCTCGTTCCGGTCCGCCGGGTGGTTCGTTCCGCACGGTCGGCGGGGCGACACCCCGTGCGCGGGGGGACGATGCAGGGGCCGGGTCGGCGTGGCGCGCTCGGGACCGTGCGCAGCGAAGGATGGACGGGGTTGTCATTGCGCATATCGCGATATATCGTGAGTGGCACACGATAAGACTGAAGAGAGGAGCGAGTCATGAGGCACTCGCATCATCACCCCGGGCCGCGCGGATTCCGCGGCATGAACCCCGGCCCCGCATGGGCCGCCACCCCTGAGCCCGGCGAGCTCCCTGAGTACGGCGCGCGCCGCCGTCGAGGCGGCTTCGGGGACCACGAGGGCCCTGCCGGCTTCGACGGGCCACGCGGCCGCGGTCGTGGCGGACGCCACGGCGGACCGGGCGGACCCGGCCACGGGCCCGACGGTCGCGGTCGCGGCGGGCGAGGCGGCCGTCCCCGCGGCGACGTGCGCGTCGCGATCCTGCTGCTGCTCGCGGACCAGCCTCGCCACGGCTACGACCTCATCAAGGAGATCGAGGAGCGCAGCGGGGGAGCGTGGGTGCCGAGCCCCGGCTCGATCTACCCGACCCTGCAGGTGCTCGAGGACGAGGGCCTCGTCACCGTCGAGCTGGTCGACGGGCGCAAGACCGCGTCGCTCACCGAGTCCGGCGAGGAGTGGGCCGCGGAGCACGCCGTCGAGCTCGACGCGCTGTTCCAGGTCGACGACCGCAAGGAGCAGGCGATCGCGCTGCGTCGTGAGCTGCACGAGCTGCACGAGGCGGTCTCGCACATCGTGCGGCGCTACGACCGGCCCGACGTGGCCGCGAAGGCGACCGCGGTGGTCGCGACGGCGCGGCGCGACCTGTACCGGCTGCTTGCGGAGGACGGGGACTGACCCGACCGTCGCATCGGCCCCCTTAGGGGGTGCCGGCCTCGAGCCGCGGAGCGATCCGCGCCTCGAGGCCGCTGCGCACCGCGGGCCATTCGCGGTCGAGGATCGAGAAGACCACCGTGTCGCGCAGCGTGCCGTCGTGCCAGCGCTGATGCTGGCGCAGCACGCCGTCCTGATGGGCGCCCAGGCGCGCGATCGCGGCGCGTGACTGGTGGTTGTGCCAGTGCGTGCGGAACTCGACAGCGACGCACCGCAGGTCCTCGAACGCCCTGCGGAGCAGCAGCAGCTTCGCTGCGGGGTTGATGCCTGTGCCGTGCGAGGCGCGGCTCAGCCACGTGCTGCCGATCTCGACGCGCCCGTTCGCCGGATCGAGGTTGAGGTACGTCGTCATGCCCACGGCGCGCCCGTTCCGCGCGTCCACGATCGCCCACGGCGCCACACGGCCCTCCCGCTGCGCGGCGAGCCGGGCCTCGATCTCGTCGGCCATGCCCTCGGGCGCCGGGATGCGGGTGTACCAGAGGGTGTGCAGGTCGCCCACGGCGTCCACGAGATCGGGACGATGCGCGGAGGACAGCGGTTCGAGCCGCACCAGGGCGTGGGTCAGGGTGGGGGTCGCGTGCAGGTCCGACGCGGGGGCGTCAGCGGTCACGCGTCCGAGTGCTCCTTCGCCGCCTTCTTCTTCGCGGACTTCTCCGCCGCCTTGGCCTCGTCGCGCTCGTGCTTCATCTCGACCGCGGCGGCGGCCGCCGCGCCGACGATCCCGGCGCCGTTGAGCAGCTCCGCGGGGATGATCGGGGCGCGCAGGCGCAGCTTGGGCAGGAACATGTGGTGCGACTTGGACACGCCGCCGCCCACGATGATGAGGTCCGGCCACAGCAACCGCTCCATCTCGGAGTAGTACTTCTGCAGCTGCTCGATCCACTGGTCCCAGTCGTAGCCGTACCGGTCGCGCGCGGACTCGGCGGCGCGATCCTCGGCGTCGTGACCGTCGATCATGATGTGACCCAGCTCGAGGTTGGGCACCAGAGTGCCGTCCACGATCATCGCCGTGCCGATCCCGGTGCCCAGCGTGGTCATGAGGATCGAACCGCGCCGCCCGTGCGCCGCGCCGAACTTGTACTCGCCGAACCCGGCGGCATCGGCGTCGTTGAGCACATGGACGTCGTGGCCCGCGTAGTCGCGGATGATCGCGCGCAGGTCGGTGCCGATCCAGGAGTCGTCCACGTTGGCGGCCGTCTTGACGATGCCGTGCTGGACCACGCCGGGGAACGCCACCCCGATGGGGACCTTCTTCGACGGGTTGAACTTCGCGATCACCTTCGCGACGGTGCGCGCGATCGCGTCCGGCGTCGACGGCTGTGGGGTGGGGATCCGGTAGCGGTCCTCGGTGAACTTTCCGGTCTTGAGGTTGACGGGCGCGGCCTTGATGCCGGTGCCGCCGATATCGACTCCGATGGCGATGTTCTTGCTCATGGCAGCGTGAGGACCTCCGGTCCGGTCTCCGTGATGACGATGGTGTGCTCGAACTGCGCGACCCACGAGCGGTCGTCGGTGACCACGGTCCAGCCGTCGTCCCACTCGTGGTTCTCCTCCGAGCCCATGCACAGCATCGGCTCGACGGTGAAGACCATGCCCACCTCGATGACGTCCGCGTGGTGCGGCGCCGCGTCGTAGTGGGGGATGACCAGGCCCGTGTGGAACGCGGGTCCCACGCCGTGGCCGGTGTAGCTGCGCACGGACTCGAAGCCGTGGCGCGCGGCGTACTTCTCGATCACGCGGCCGATCACGTTGACCTCGCGGCCCGGCTGCGCGGCCTTGATGCCGCGCATCATCGCCTCGTGTGTGGTCGAGACCAGCTTCTGCGCCCCGTCGGAGCCCTCGCCCGCGATGAACGAGCCGCAGTTGTCGCCGTGGACTCCGTCCTTGAAGGCCGTGATGTCGACCTTGACGATGTCGCCCTCCTCGATCACGGTCGAGTCGGGGATGCCGTGGCAGATGACCTCGTTGACGGAGGTGCACAGGGCCTTGGGGAACGCCGGGCGGCCGGCCGCGCCCGGGTATCCGAGGGTCGAAGGATAGGCGCCGTGGTCGAGCACGAACTCGTGGCCGATCCGGTCCAGCTCGTCGGTGGTGACGCCCGGCGCCACGTGCCGACCGACCTCGGCGAGCGCCTGCGCCGCGATGCGCGCGCTGATGCGGATCTTCTCGATGGTCTCGGCGCTGTGGACGTCGCCGCCGGTCCACAGCGACGCGCGCTTCTTGCCCACGTACTCGGGCCGCGCGATCGACGCGGGGACCTGGCGGACGGGGGACACGACGCCCTTGGTGATGCTCTCGCGTACGGGGCTCATGCCTGGCAGTCTATTCACGGAGGCGATGCCGATGTCACCCGAGAGCGACCACCCGGTCGAGTACTTCTACAACACGAAGACCAGGATGGTGGAGAAGGGGCGTCAGAGCTCCTGGGAGCACCTCATGGGACCGTATGCGACGCGCGAGGAGGCGGCGGGCGCGCTCGAGATCGCGAAGCACCGCAACGACGCGTGGGAGGACGACGACCGCTGGGACGACGACCGGGGCTAGTCGGTCGCGCCGTGCGCGACGACGGGACGATGCGCGTCCCAGGCGACCACGAAGCCCACCAGCGACGCCCCGGCGTGGACCAGCACGAGCACCAGCGCGAGCACATAGCCCAGGTGGGCGAGGCCGGCCTCGGGGAAGTCCCGCGCGAGGGCGACGATCGCGCTCACCAGCTCGACGGCAGCCGCCACGAGCCCCGCTCGCGCGCTGCGCACGGTCGCGTGCCGGCCGGCCGCGACGACGGTGAGCACCACCGCCGTCCCGAACGCCGCGAACAGCGCCACGAGCCACGGCATCGCGCCCTCGATGCCCTCCGACGTGCCGAGCCATCCCTGCCCGCGCGCCTCGGAGAAGGCCCGAACACCTTGCGCGGCCAGCACCCACAGTGCCGCTCCGGCGCCCGCCGCGACCCACGCGAAGGCGCGTACTCCACGCCCGGTGACCGCCGCATCGTCCCCCATAGCAGGGACGTTACACGTGGTGCCGCCAGGAGTGCTGGGGCTCGTAGCCGAGGAGGCGGCGTGCCTTGTCGATCCCGAGCAGCGTCTCGTGCTCCGCGAGCTCCTTGACAACGGGAACGCCGGGGAACTCGGCGGCCGCAAGGTCGGCGGAGGAGCGAGACATCACCGTGTCGGCGTTGGCGACGATGAAGCGGTCGAAGCCGCGGGGCTCGTAGTCGAGCGCGCGCACCACCGCCTGGGCGCCGTCGCGCCCGTCGATGTAGCCCCACAGGTTCCAGCGGCGCAGAGTCGGATCCGCGTCGAATGCCGGGAACGCGGCGTAGTCCTCGACGTCCATGACGTTGGAGAAGCGCAGCGCGATGATCTTGAGCGCCGGGTCCCACCGGCACAGCTGGATCGCCATCTGCTCCTCGAGGTGCTTCACGAGGGAGTAGTTCGACTCGGGGCGGGCGTCGTACTCCTCGTCGACGGGGATGTACGGCGGGGGAGTCTCGAACGGCAGGCCCAGCACCGTCTCGGAGGAGGCGTAGACGACGTTCGTGATGCCTGCGCGGCGGGCGCCCTGGAAGACGTTGAACGTCGCGAGCATGTTGTTCTGGAACGTCGCCGTGTCCGTCATCTGGCCCGGCGCGGGGATCGCCGCGAGGTGGACCACCGCGTCGACGTCGCCGTAGCGGTCCTGGACGCCGAACATCGCGTCCATCGCCTGGCCCGCATCGGCGAGGTCGATGCGCGTGTAGTCCATCGCGGGGGCGATCGGCTTGGCGTCGAGCCGGTGGACCTGGTGGCCGTCCTCGCGCAGGCGCGCGACCACGTGGAGGCCCAGCTTGCCCTCGGAGCCGGTGACGATGATGGAGGACATCTTCAGCTCTCGAACGTGTGCTCGGCGGCGGGGAAGGTCACGGCCTTGACCTCGTCGACGTAGGCGGCGGAGGCGTCGATCATCGCCTGGCCCACGGCGCCGAACTGCTTGGAGAAGCGGGGGTGCCACTCGCCCACGCCTGCCATGTCGAGCCAGACGAGCACCTGGCCGTCCGTGTCGGGGCCCGCGCCGATCCCGATGGTGGGGATGTCGAGTGCCTCGGTGACGGCCTTCGCGGCGGGCGCGATCACCATCTCGAGCACCACCGCGAACGCGCCGGCCTCCTGGAGGGCGAGCGCGTCGGCCACGAGCTCCTCGATGCCGTGCTCGCCGCGGCCCTGGATGCGGCGGCCGCCCAGCGCGTTCTCGCTCTGGGGCGTGAAGCCCAGGTGGCCGCAGAACGGGATGCCGGCGTCCGTCACGGCCTTGACCTGGCGGGCGATGCGGCGGCCGCCCTCGAACTTGATGGCCTGCGCGCCCGAGAGCTTCATCATGCGGATCGAGGACTCGACCGCCTGCTCGGGGGAGACCTCGTACGAGCCGAACGGCAGGTCCGCGACCACGAACGCGTGCTCGGCGCCGCGGGCGACGGCGCGGGCGAACGGGATCATCTCGTCGAGGGTGAGCGGGACGGTCGACTCCATGCCGAGCATGTTGTCGCCCAGGGAGTCCCCGACCAGGAGCATGTCCGCGCCGCCGGCGTCGAACGCGCGCGCGGTGGGGAAGTCGTAGGCGGTGAGCATGGCGATCTTCTCGCCGCGCTGCTTCATCTCCTTGAAGTGGTGGATCCGGACCTTCTTGCGAGTCATGGCTTCACCTTCTCACGAGGTACCGGGTCAGACCTCGCGCCAGCGGGACGTGATGGGGAGGCGGCGGTCGCGACCGAATGCCAGGGCCGTCACCTTGGGGCCCGGCGGGTACTGGCGACGCTTCCACTCGGCGCGGTCGACCAGGGACAGCACCTTGTCGACCACGGCCGGGTCGAAGCCGCGTGCCAGCAGCTCCTCGCGGCCCTCGGCGTGCTCGACGTACGCGTCGAGGACCTCGTCGAGCAGCTCGTAGGGAGGCAGGGAGTCCTGGTCCGTCTGGCCGGGTCGCAGCTCCGCGGACGGCGGCTTGGTGATCGAGCTCTCCGGGATGGGCGCGACCTCGCCGCGCGACTCCGCGTACGCGTTGCGCCAGCGCGCGAGCTGCCACACGCGCGTCTTGTCGAGGTCCTTGAGCGGCGCGAAGCCGCCGATCGACCCCGCGTCGTAGATGGTGGCGTATCCCGTCGCGAGCTCCGACTTGTTGCCCGGCGCGATCACCAGGTGGCCCTCGCGGTTGGAGATGCCCATGAGGATGACGCCGCGCAGGCGCGCCTGGAGGTTCTCCTCGGCGACGCCGGTGAGCGCGAGCTGGTCCTGGAACGCGCCGACGAGCCGAGCGATGGGTTCCACCCGGTAGTCCGCGCCGATGCGCTTGGCGAGGTCCGCCGCATCGTCCTTCGAGTGATCCGAGGAGAACTCGGACGGCATGGACACGCCCACGACGTTCTCGCCGCCGATCGCGTCCGCCGCGATCGCGGCGGTGAGCGCGGAGTCGATGCCGCCGGACATGCCGAGGATCACGGAGCGGAAGCCGTTCTTCAGGACGTAGTCGCGCAGGCCGGTGACGCAGGCCCAGTAGGCCTGCTCGTCGGCGGACTCGTGCGGGGCGAGGCCCGCGACCGGCGCATCGTCCCCGACCGGGGGCACGTCCCACACCATCAGGGCGTCGGTGAAGCCCGGCGCGGCCGCCACGATCTCGCCCGTCGCGGACACGATGAACGAGTGACCGTCGAACACGAGGTCGTCCTGCCCACCCCACAGGTTGACGTACGCCACCGGCGCACCCACCTCGGCGGCCCTCCTCGCGGCGAGCTCGACGCGGGTGTGGCCCTTGCCCTCCTCGAACGGCGACCCGTTGAGCACCAGCAGGACGCGCAGGCCCTGGTCCGCGAGCTGGGCGACGGTGCCGCCGTCCTGCCAGATGTCCTCGCAGATCGCTACGCCCACGGGGGACGATGCCACCGTCACCACGCAGGGGTCCTCGCCTGCCGCGAAGATGCGGCGCTCGTCGAACACGCCGTAGTTGGGCAGGTGGTGCTTGTTGTAGCGCGCCTGGACCGCGCCGCCGGAGAGCACCACGGCCTGGTTGAAGGGGCGGCCCGCGCGGGAGACGCCGAGGGTGCCGAGCACCGCCGTGAGGTCGCCCAGGCCCTCCGCGGCGAGCGTCGCGGCGATCTCCTCGACGGAGCGCGCGGCGGCACGCTGGAAGCTCTCCCGCAGCGCGAGGTCCTCGATGGGGTATCCCGTGGTGGTCATCTCGGGGAACACCACGACATGCGCTCCGAGCGCCGCCGCCGCGCGGCAGCGGTCGAGGATCAGCGCGGCGTTACCAGCGATGTCGCCCACGCAGGTGTTGATCTGGGCGAGGGCGATGCGGAGGTCGGACATGGGTCAAGCGTAGGGCGCGCGGCGCGCCCGACCGGGACACACGTTCGTCACACGGATGGGGCAAGATGGGCGCCATGGACAAGCAGCAGGAATTCGTGCTCCGCACCGTCGAGGAGCGTGACATCCGCTTCATCAGGCTCTGGTTCACCGACGTGCTGGGGATCCTCAAGTCGGTGGCGATCGCGCCGGCGGAGCTCGAGAACGCGTTCGCCGAGGGCATCGGCTTCGACGGGTCGGCCGTCGAGGGCCTCACCCGCGTGTACGAGGCGGACATGGTCGCGAAGCCGGACCCGGCGACGTTCCAGATCCTGCCGTGGCGCGGCGAGCGCCAGGGCGCGGCGCGCATGTTCTGCGACATCTTCACGCCGGACGGCGAGCCCGCGCTGTCGGACCCGCGCCAGGTGCTCAAGCGCACGCTCGACAAGGCGTCCGCGCAGGGGTTCAGCTTCTACACCCACCCCGAGATCGAGTTCTACCTGTTCAAGCAGTTCGAGCGCGGCCAGCAGCCCGTGCCCGTGGACCGCGCCGGGTACTTCGACAACGTGCCCCGCGGCACCGCGCACAACTTCCGCCGCGAGGCGATCACCATGCTCGAGAACATGGGCATCTCGGTGGAGTTCAGCCACCACGAGGCCGGCCCGGGTCAGAACGAGATCGACCTGCGGTACGCGGACGCGCTCACCACCGCGGACAACGTCATGACGTTCCGCACGGTCATCAAGGAGGTCGCGCTCGAGCAGGGCGTGTTCGCCTCCTTCATGCCCAAGCCGTTGTTCGAGTCCCCGGGCTCCGGCATGCACACGCACCTCAGCCTGTTCGAGGGGGACCGCAATGCGTTCTTCGAGGCGGGTGCGGACCACGGGCTGTCGCTGGTCGCGCGTCAGTTCATGGCGGGTCTCCTGCGCCACGCGCCGGAGATCACGGCGATCACCAACCAGTACGTCAACTCGTACAAGCGGCTGTGGGGCGGCGCCGAGGCGCCGTCGTACGTGTGCTGGGGCTCGAACAACCGCTCCGCGCTGGTCCGAGTCCCGCTGCACAAGCCGGGCAAGGGCCAGTCGACCCGCGTCGAGTACCGCGCGATGGACTCGGCCGCGAACCCTTACCTCGCGTTCGCGGTGCTGCTCGCGGCCGGCATGAAGGGCATCGAGGAGGGTCTCGAGCTGCCCGAGGGCGCGGAGGACGACGTCTGGGAGCTGTCCAACGCGGAGCGTCGGGCCATGGGCTTCGAGCCGCTGCCGACGTCGCTCGCGGAGGCCATCGCGGAGATGGAGCGCTCGGAGCTGGTCGCGGAGACGCTGGGTGAGCGCGTGTTCGACTTCGTGCTCCGCAACAAGCGTGCCGAGTGGGAGGCGTACCGCGCCCAGGTCACACCGTACGAGCTCGACACCTACCTCTCCGTCCTCTAGGGGAGGCGCGTTGAGCGCACGCGAGGTCTCCTTCACCACGCTGCTGCGGCGCGCGGGTGCGGCCGACCCCGCCCGTGCCGCCGGCCTGGTCGAGGAGATCCAGACCGCGGCGGGTGTCACGCTCGAGGACCCGGCCACGCTGGTCTCCTACCTGGCGGATCCCGACGCGGGCCTGCTGCAGCTGCTGCGCCTGGTCGAGTCCGCGCGCGACGCGGGTCACCTCGAGACGCTGCGCCGGCTCGCGACCATGCGTGCCGGCGCCAAGCTGGGCGTGCTGCTGGGCGGGTCGCTCGCGCTGGGCGACTTCCTCATCCGACATCCCGAGTTCATCGCGGACTTCACCGAGTGGCCCGAGGACGAGCCGTTCTCGGTGGTCGACGTCCGCGCCGTCCTCCTCGAAGCGGTGGGTGCGGATCCGGCGGACGATGCCCCGGTCGCCGCCATCGGCGGCGCCGAGGGCATCGCGGCGATGAGGGTGGCGTACAGGCGCGCGCTGATGAGGGTCGCGGCGGAGGACCTCTACACGGACGCGGCGCCGACACTGATGCCGGCGGTCGGGGCGGCGCTCGCGGACCTCGCGGGGGCCGCGCTCGAGGCCGGCCTCGCGATCGCGCGCCACGACCAGCCCGACCACGCCGCGACCCGCCTCGCGATCATCGCGATGGGCAAGTGCGGCGCGCGCGAGCTCAACTACGTGTCGGACGTCGACGTGATCTATGTCGCCGAGCCCGCCGAGGGCGTCGAGGACGCCCGCTCGCTCCAGGTGGCGACGCGTCTCGCCGTCGCGGCGGCGAAGGCATGCGGCGGGATGGGCGTCGAGCCGGCGCTGTGGGAGGTGGACCCGAACCTGCGTCCCGAGGGGCGGGACGGTCCGCTCGTACGGAACCTGGCCTCGCATCGTGCCTACTACGACCGGTGGGCGGAGACCTGGGAGTTCCAGGCGCTGCTCAAGGCGCGCCCGGTTGCCGGCGATCCCGCGCTCGGGGCGGCTTACGTCGACGCGCTGTGGCCCTTGGTGTGGAGCGCCGTCGAGCGGCCCGGATTCGTCGAGTCCGCGCAGGCGATGCGCCGCCGCGTCGAGCAGCACGTGCCCGCTGCGGAGGCCGACCGTCAGATCAAGCTGGGCCCGGGCGGGCTGCGCGACGTCGAGTTCACCATCCAGCTGCTGCAGCTGGTGCACGGCCGCTCCGACGAGTCGTTGCGGGTGCGCGGCACGCTCGACGCGCTCGCACGGCTGCGCACCGCCGGATACGTGGGCCGGCCGCAGGCGGCCACCATGGACCGTTCGTACCGGCAGTTGCGCGTGTGGGAGCACCGGTTGCAGCTGCGCAAGCTCACACGGACGCACCTCATGCCCGACGACGACCAGGCGCGTCGCGTGCTCGCGCGCGCGTCCGGCTTCGCGACGGTCGGGTACATGGACGAGGTGTGGACGGACATCCGCCGCGACGTGCGCGCGATGCACCTCGAGATGTTCTACCGGCCCATCCTCCCCGTCGTCGCGCGCCTCAGCGCGGACGAGGCGAGCCTCGGCGACGCGGCGGCCAAGGCGCGCCTCGCGGCCGTGGGCTACGTGGACCCGGCCGGTGCGTACCGGCACATCCAGGCGCTGACCGAGGGCGTGTCGCGCTCCGCGGCCATCCAGCGGCAGCTCATGCCCGCGATGATCGGCTGGTTCGCGCAGGGCGCCGACCCGGACGCCGGGCTGCTCGCCTTCCGGCAGCTCTCCGAGCAGCTGTCGCGCACGCAGTGGTATCTCAAGCTGCTGCGCGACTCGGGGACCGCGGCGGAGCGGCTCGCGCGGCTCTTGTCGACGTCGGCATATGTCTCCAAGGCGCTGCTGGCCTCGGGCGAGGCGGTGACCTGGCTCGACCGCGACGAGGACCTGGCGCCCCGCGACTACGCCCGGCTGTGGGGCGAGGCGGACGCCGTGCTGCGCCGCTCCAACGACCCGCCGCAGGCGATCACCGCGCTGCGGGGCCTGCGGCGACGCGAGCTGTCCCGCGTGGCCGCCGCTGACGTGCTGGGCATGATCAACGCGTCCCGGGCCGCCGTGGCCGTGTCTCACAGCGCGGACATGCTCATCGAGGGGGCGCTGCGCATCGCGCGTCACACCGTGTGCGAGGCGCGAGGGTTGTCCGAGCTGCCCATCAGGTTCGCGGTCATCGCGATGGGCCGCTACGGCGGTCTCGAGATGGGCTACCAGTCGGACGCGGACGTGCAGTTCGTGTGGGACGGCGATGCGCCCGACGGGCAGGCGATCGCGGTCGCGCTCGCCCAGGAGCTGCGGTCGCTGCTGCAGAAGGTCGGGCCGCAGCCGCCTCTGGCGATCGACGCCGACCTGCGTCCGGAGGGCCGCAACGGGCCGCTCGCCCGCTCGCTCGCCTCGTGCCGCGAGTACTACGGGCGCTGGTCCGACGCGTGGGAGGCGCAGGCGCTGCTGCGCGCGCGTCCGTGCGCGGGTGATGTCGAGCTCCGCGAGGCTTTCGTGGAGATGATCGACCGGGTCCGCTATCCGGAGGTGCTGCCGGCGGGCGCGCTTAAGCAGATGCGCCTGCTCAAGGCGCGCATGGAGGCCGAGCGGCTGCCGCGCGGGATCGACCCGCGTCGGCACCTCAAGCTGGGGCCCGGCGGGCTGTCGGACGTCGAGTGGGTGGTGCAGCTCACCCAGCTGCGCCACGGCCGCCGGTACCCGGAGCTGCGCACCACCGTCACCCTCGACGCGCTGGCCGCCGCCGCCGAGCTTGACCTCATCGCGCGGCCCGACGCGACCATGTTGCGGTCCGCGTGGGTGCTCGCGACGGACCTGCGTGGGGCTCTCGCGCTGCGCGGCAACGCGAAGGACACGGACGTGCTGCCCGCCGACATCCGCGAGCTCGGGGTGCTTGCCGAGATCCTGGGCACGTCGCTCACGGGTTCCCAGCTCGACGAGAAGTACTCGCGCAACTCGCGCCGCGCCCGCGGCGTGACCGAGCGGCTGTTCTTCGGGTGGGAGGAGGACTCCCGATGAGGGCTCTGCGAACCGTGCTCTCGGCGCTGCTCATCCTGGTGGGCGCGTCCCTGATCGCCGCGTGGGCGGTGAGCGGCGTGGTGGTGCGCGCGGTCGAGGACGGCACCGCGGTCCACGCGATCGCGGAGCGCGCGCTCGAGGACCAGGCGATCGTCGACGCGATCGGTACGGCGATCGCGGACGCCACGCTCGACGCCCTTGCCGAGGCCGGCTACGACCTCGGATTCCTCGGCCTCGACGACGTGGTGCGGGGCGCCATCGAGAATGCGGCCCGCTCGGACGACTTCGCCGACGCCCTGCTCGCGCAGGTGGACGATGCACGGGCGCAGTTCTCCTCCCACGTCACCGAGGAGGAGCGAGCGCCCGCGCCGCTCGTCATCGAGGTCGACCCGTCGCAGTACGTGAACGCGAGGATCGACGACATCCCGGTGGTGGGGGAGCGGGCGCCCGACGTCGCCCTCCAGCCGGTGCCGGTCGAGGTGATGAGCGCGTCGGACTTCGAGGACGTGCGGACCGGGTACCGCGCCGTCGAGACCGCGGCGCAGTGGGCGTTGTGGGCCGGCCTCGCCGCGATCGCGCTCGGGCTGGTGGTCACGCACCGGACCCGATGGTTCATGGTGAAGGCCGGCGCCGCCGTGGCGGTGGTCGCGGGCGGACTGTGGCTGGTGCTGCGGTGGTGGGGGGTCGACGCGATCGTCGCCACGCTCCCCGGTGGCGCGGACGGGAGCGCCGGGACCGCATTTGCGCGCATCGTCACGGAGGACACGGTGGCGGCGCTGTCCGAGAGGCTCGGCGTGATCGCGGCGGTCGGGTTCGCCGTCGCGGCGGTGTTCCTGGTGGTCGCGCTGCTGACGCGGCCGCGCGCAGCCGCGTGAGCAGGTCGCTCACCGCCTCGTGAGCGGGCCCTCGCCACCCCTTGACGGAGTTAACAGTGTTAACTAGCGTGGCGGTATGGCCGTCGGCGTGCGCGAGCAGATCCTGGGGGCTGCGACGCGCCTGTTCGAGGAGCGCGGCGTGGACGGCTTCTCCATGAGGCAGATCGCCGCCGAGATCGGCTATTCCGCGACCACGATCTACCACCACTTCGACGACAAGGACGCGTTGATGCTCGCCGTCTGCGAGGACGGCTTCCGCGGCTTCGAGCGCGAGCTGGGCGCGGCCGTCGCCGGTGCGCCGGATGCCCCCGCCGCGCTCCGGGCGGCATGCGCCGCCTACGTCGACTGGGCGCTCGACCATCCGCTCCACTACGAGGTCATGTTCATCCGGCCGCGCGCGTGGGCGATCGGGTCGAACGTGCCCGACCGCGCCGATGGCGGCCGCGCCGATCCGCCCTCGTTCCAGGGGCTGATCGACCTCGCCGGCTGGGCGGCGCAGGCCGGGGCCGTGCGCGGCGAGGCGCGCGAGGTCGCCGCCCTGCTGTGGTCCGCCATCCACGGGCCCACGTCCCTGTCGATCAGCATGTCCGACCAGATCCAGGGCCTCGACCGTGAGGCCACTCGTCGCCGCGCCGCGGCGCTCATCGAGGCGGTGCTCGCCTCGCTCGCCTGATCCCCGGATCGGGCGTCACCCCTCCCGCCTGCTCAGCCGACGCATCGTCCCGAATTAACACTGTTAACCAAGCCGCTCCGGCGGCATGTTCAGGAGGTATCACCATGACTCGTCACGTCGTCCTCGGTACCGGCGCGGTCGGTGCCGCGCTCGTCCGCCGGCTTGTCTCCGACGGTCACGAGGTGACCGCGGTCAACCGCTCAGGTTCGCGGGGTCGCCTGCCCGATGCCGCGGCCCTGCGCGCGGGAGATGTCACCGACCGCGCGTTCCTCGACTCCGTGGTCGCGGGCGCTGCCGTGGTCCATCAGGTGACCCAGCCCGCGTATCACCGGTGGGAGGCGGAGTTTCCCGCGCTCCAGCGCGCGGTGCTCGGGGCGGCATCCCGGGCGGGCGCTGCGGTGGTGCTCGCCGACAACCTCTACGCCTACGGGCCGCCGGACGGCGTGATCGACGCGGCGACGCCGGAGCGGCCGACCACCCGCAAGGGCCGGGTGCGTGCGGCGATGGCGGCGGAGGCGCTCGCCGCGCATCGTGCCGGGCGGGTGCGGGTCGCGTTATCGCGGCCCTCGAACTACGTCGGGGACGGGTACGCGGTGATGGAGGAGCTGGTGTTCGGTCCGGCGCGGGCCGCGCGGGTGATGCGATTCCTGGGGCGGCTCGACGTGCCTCACTCGTGGTCGGCGCCTGCCGATGCGGCGCGGACCATGGCGGCCATCGCGGAGGCCGGCGCGTGGGGGCGGGCGTGGATCGCGCCCACGCTGGAGCCGGTGACCGCACGGGAGCTCGCGCGCCGCGTCTGGGCGGCCGCGGGGCGTTCCGGCGACCCGAAGGTCCAGGGACTTCGCGGGATGCCGATGCGGGTGCTCGGGGTCGCAGACCGTCGCCTCCGCGAGTCCGCCGAGATGATGTACGAATTCGATGAGCCGTTCGTGGTGGATGCTTCCGCGACCGAAGCCGCGCTCGGTGTCCGTGCGTCCGCCTGGGACGAGGTGATCGCGCGGTCGCTCGTGCGCGCTCACTAGCCCTTCTACTAGGCCATTCGCTGTTCTCCACATCCCTTTTGTCCTGATTGTCAGACCCCGGTGGTGTGATGGTCGTATGGATGCACCGCACCTGTTCGATGACTTGCCTGGTGGCTCTGGCGCCGGGTTCGCGTCGGCGTGTGTGGATGCTCGGGTGGCGGTGGGGACGATGCGGTCGCTGGCTTCCGTGGGCGGCTCGCCGGATGCGGTGGAGCGGTTGGGTGCGGCGGCGCAGGTGGCGCACGAGATGGATCTGGTCCTCGCGCGTACCGCGCGTGACATCGAGGTCCAGTCCGATGTGCCCGGGGGTGGGCTCGCGAAGCATCACGGCTTCCGCTGCGCGGCCGATCTGGTCGCCTCGCGCATGGGTACCCACAAGGCTGAGGCGGTCCGGCTGATCGAGATCGGTCGGGCGCTCGAGGAGCGTGAGAAGGGCGGCAAGCCCAAGCCTGATCCGGATGAGCCGAATCCGGGTGAGCCGGATCCCGACGACCCTGATGAGTCGAATCCTGATGACCCCGAGGACGAGGACGAGGACCGCGGCAAGGACGACCCGCAGCCCGTTCCGCAGGTGCGGTATCGCGCGATCGTGACAGAAGCCTTGGATGCGGGTCTGATCTCGGCGGACTGTGGCTCGCAGATCCTCATCATGCTCGACTCGCTGTCGGAGGACGTGACGGATGAGGCGAAGGAGGAGGCCGCAGCCGACCTCGTCAAGCGTGCCCAAGGGTTGGATTCGGGCAAGTTCGCCTCGATCGTGCGCGGTTTCAAGGCCGCGCTGGACGTGGAGCAGCATGAGCGCACGCTGGCCCAGAAGCGTCGGGAACGGTATCTGAAGATCTGGAACAACCGTGAGGGCATGGTCGAGCTCCACGGCGTGCTCGATCCTGAGACCGCCGCACCCCTGCAAGCAGCGTTGAGCAAGCGTGTCGGTGACGCGATTCACGCCAGCCGCAACACCCCCGGCGAGGATGTCCGCACCACCGAGCAGATGCGTGCCGACGCGCTAGCGGACCTCGCCCGTCACGCCCTGGGCTGTGAGACCACCACCGCCTTGTTCGGCACCACCACCGTCGTCGTCCGCGCCACCGCAGCCGACCTCGAATCCGGCACAGGTTTAGCTGAGGTCGACGGCTGTGCCACCCCGATCGGGATGAGCATCGCGTTGCGCATGGCCGCCACCGCGATCATCGTGCCCGCCCTCATCGGCGACAAGGGCGAGCTGCTCAAGCTCGGACACCGCATCTACCCGTTCTCACGCGCCCAACGCATCGCCCTGGGCGAGCGTGACGGCGGCTGCGCGAAGTGCGGAGCACCCCCGGCATGGGCAGAAGCTCACCACATCATCTTCTGGTCCCGAGGCGGCCCCACGAACCTGTCCAACGGGGCACTTCTTTGCTCCCACTGTCACCACGTCATCCATGATCAAGGCTGGCAGATCAGAGCCACCGACACCGAGATCTGGTTCATACCCCCAGCATCAGTCGACCCGACACGCACCCCCTGGCAAGGCGGACGAGCACGCTTCGGCACCCCCCGACCCTGGAACAAGAAGGCCACCACCCACAGCAATAGTTCCGGCACGCCACCCGAATAGCTCACCCGCCCCGCGGCGCCACCCCTCCCGGGCGGCGCCGCACAGGCACGTCCAGGCGGCCCTGATCCGCACCCGACGCAAGCGCCGCGAGGGCGTGGCACCGGCGCGGCGACGGCCGGCGCGGATGGGCCGGCGCTGCTAGCCCGACGTACGCGCCGCGCGCTCGAGCAGCGGTGAGAGCTGGCTGCTGGTGACCGCGCGCGCCGCTTGAGAGGCACCCACCTCGAGCGCCTCCCACAAGGCGTCGCCCCGGAGCTCGGCCGCGCCGCCCACCTGCAGTGCGTGCGACATCACCCCGGCGGCGAAGGCATCGCCCGCCCCGTTGGGGTCGACCACCGTCACCTGCGGCGCCTCGACGCGCGCGAAGGACCCGTCGGGTCCCACCGCGATCGCGCCGTGCGCGCCCAGCGTGCAGATGGCGAGCGTCTTGCCCTCGGCGATGAGCGCGCGCAGGTACGTCGACGGGTGAGTGATGCGATCCCCGTTCATCAGCACCACGTCGGCCGCCTCGACGAAGGGCCGGTGGAACGCCTGCTCGCCGTCGTAGTCGTGGACGTCCACCCACACCTCGCGCGCGAGCGCGGTGACCTCGGGGATGAGGCTCCGCGACAGGTCGGCGAGGTCCAGGAACACCGCTTGCGCGTGCCCGAGCGCCTCCCGCGCCGTCGCGCGTGCCCGCCGCATCTCCTCGTCGCCGATCGCCCCCGCCTGCTGCAGGTAGATCGAGACGCGCTCGCCGCGCGCCGACATGAGGTTGAGGTGACGCTCGGTGGGCCCCTCGGTCATGACCGCGCGGACGTCCACCCCGCACCCCCGGAGGGTGTCGACGAGGCCCTGGCCCGCGGCATCGTCCCCCTGGGTGGTGAGGAGCGTGGTGGCGACGCCGCGATCGACCAGGTGGAGCGCCTTACCGGCGGAGGTGCCACCCAACGCGGTGGAGGAGGACCGCGCGAACACCGTGTGCGGCTCGCGGCGCGGCAGCTCGTCGAGCTGCACGATCTGGTTCTCGCTCGTGGGTCCCACCACGAGCACGTCGAGCTCAGTCATGCCGTCCGGGCGCGACCGCCGTCGAGCGCCGCACCGTGAGGTCATAGGGGAGGCGCAGCGCGGGGTGCTGCTGCGAGGCCTGCGGGCGCAGCTCGGCGAGAAGGGTCTCGGCGGCGAGGCGGCCCTGCTCGACCGGCCGCTGGTCGACGGTGGTGAGCTCGAAGAACTGCCCGAGCTCGTGACCGTCGATGCCGATCACGCTCACGTCCTCGGGGACGCGCAGGCCCAGCGAGCGGGCGGCGAGGATCGCGCCGATCGCCATCTCGTCGGAGGCGGCGAAGATCGCGGTGGGCCGGCGGCGGGGGTCGCCGAGGATCTGCAGTGCGGCGCGGTGGCCGCCCTCGATGGTGAAGTCGCCCTCGAGTCGCAGCGCCGGGTCCACCGGCGCCCCGACCGCGGTGAGCGCGTCCTCCCAGCCCTGGCGGCGCCGCTTGGGGAGGTGGAAGTCGAGGTCGAAGCCCTCGGTACCACCGATGAACGCGATGCGGCGGTGTCCGAGCGACGTGAGGTGGGACGTGGCGAGCTCGGCGACGGCGCGGTCGTCGAGGCTCAGCGTCGTGACGCCCGCGAGCGGGCCGCCCAGGCCCACCATGGGCTTCCCGAGGTCGTGGATGCGACCCAGCTCCTCCTTGGTGAGCTCGAGCGACACCGCGATGAACGCGTCGACGCGCTTGCGTCCCAGGAACTCGTTGAAGAGGCGGCGGCGTCGCTCGGGATGACGCGTGGTGTCCTCGAGGTGGTAGAGCGTGAGGTCGTACCCGGCGTCCGCGAGCGCGCGGTGCGCCCCCTTCAGGACGTTCGCGTAGTACCAGCTGCCCAGGAACGGCATGACGATGCCGACGTTCCGCGTGCGCCCCGACGCAAGGGACGATGCGGTGGCCGAGGCGACGTACCCGAGCGAACGTGCCGCGTCCTCCACCTTCTGACGGGTGGCGGCGGAGACCGTGGACTTGCCGGACAGCGCGCGGGAGACGGTGGCCGTGGACACGCCGGCCAGCTCAGCGACCCCCTGGATCGTCGCCACCACGGCTCCTTCCGTCCGGTGCGCCGGTCCGGCCCGCTCCGGGGCCGGCCGGCGCCACTCTGCGGGAATCCTACTCGGGCACCCGAACCCAGACCGTCGCGTCGGCCGGCAGCATGCCGCCCTCGAGCTCGTGGGAGGCGACGAGCACCTCTCCCGCGACCGCGACGGGCTCGCCGCTGACGTTCGCGACCACGTGGACGTCCCCCACGCGGTGGGAGAGGACCCCGGCCGGCGCATCGTCCCACGTCACCGTGCCGGTGCCCACCCCGAGGCCCAGCTCGCGGCGCAGCCGCAGCGCGGCGCGGTACATCTCCAGGGTCGAACCCTCGGCGCCGAGCTGACGGTCGCGTGCGAGCACGCCGTATACCTCGGGCTGCGGCAGCCACGTCTCGCCGGCGGGGGAGAACCCGTACGCAGGTGCGTCAGCCTCCCACGGCAGCGGCACGCGGCAGCCGTCGCGGCCGTAGCGCTCGCCCTCGGTGCGGTGCCACGTGGGGTCCTGGCGCGCGTCGCCGGGGATGTCGATGGCCTCGGGAAGGCCCAGCTCCTCGCCCTGGTAGAGGTACGCGCCGCCGGGCAGCGACAGCATGAGCAGCGAGGCCGCCCGGGCGCGTCGGATGCCCTCGTCGATGTCGGGCAGGCCGGGGGAGTCCGGGCCCACGCCGTGGCCCTGCGGGGTGTCCTCGCCGAGCGCGAGGCGCGTGGCGTGGCGGATCATGTCGTGGTTGGACAGCACCCACGTCGACGGGGCGCCCACCGCGCCGAACGTGGCGATCGAGTCGTCGATCACCTTGCGCAGCGCCGCGGCGTCCCACGGCGTCTCCATGTAGCCGAAGTTGAACGTCTGGTGCATCTCGTCGGGGCGCACCCAGTTCGCCATGAACTCGAGCGGGTACACCCAGGCCTCGGCGGCGAGGATGCGGTCGCCCTCGTACTCGTCCACCACGGTGCGCCAGCGGCGCCACACCTCGTGCACGCCGTCCTGCGCCCAGTACGGCGACTTGGTGGCGGCGCCGCCACCCATCGACGCCTCCTCGTCCGACTGGACGAAGTCCGGCAGGCCGTCCGCCTTGATGAGGCCGTGCGCGACGTCGACACGGAAGCCGTCGACGCCGCGGTCGAGCCAGAAGCGCAGAGTGTCGTCGAACTCGGCCCGCACCTCCTCGAGCTCCCAGTTGAAGTCGGGCTGGGAGGTGTCGAAGATGTGCAGGTACCACTGGCCGGGGGTGCCGTCGGGCTCGTTGACGCGGGTCCACATGGGGCCGCCGAACACGGACTCCCAGTTGTTCGGGGGCAGCTCACCGTGGGTGCCCTTGCCGTCGCGGAAGATGTAGCGCTCGCGCTCGGGCGAGCCCGGGCCCGCCTCAAGGGCGGCTTGGAACCAGGGGTGCTGGTCGCTCGAGTGGTTCGGCACGATGTCCGCGATGACCCGCAGCCCGAGCTCGTGAGCGCGCGAAACCATCGCGTCGAAGTCCGCGAGCGTGCCGAACAGCGGGTCCACGTCGCGGAAGTCGGACACGTCGTAGCCGGCGTCCTTCTGGGGGGAGCGGTAGAACGGCGACAGCCAGATCGCGTCCACCCCGAGGTCCGCGAGCGAGTCGAGCCGGGCCGTGATGCCGCGCAGGTCGCCCACGCCGCTGCCATCCGAGTCCGCGAAGGATCGCGGGTAGATCTGATAGATGACGGAGGAGCGCCACCACTCCTGGTCGGGCGTGCGGGGGGCGGCGTCGGTGTGGGCCACGGTGTCCTCTCGGTTCGCGTCGTGCTCGGCTCTCGGGCACGAAGGAACCCGCGTGCGCATCGTCGGACTCGCGGGGTCACGCCCAATGTAAGCGGTTGCAGTTGTGTGGCGCAAACCGGCTCGGCCGGGCCCGTGAGACGTCCGGCACACGGGCGGGAATCCCGGGCCCCGACTGGTTGTTACGTCACCCATTCGCGCCCGCGCGCAACGGCGGGCGGGCGCGCAGACGAGGAGGACCCGTGACCGCGATCTGCCCCAGCCGCCGCCGCGCCGAGCGCGAGGCGACCCGCCCCGCCGAGCTCGCCGCCGCATCGTCCCCGGGCCCTCTCGACCCGCCCAGCGCCACCGTCCGCACCGCGGTGACCGTGCCGCTGAGGTTCCCCGACGGCTACGCGACCACCGGCCGCGTGGTGACCTTCGACGGGCTCGTGGACGGTCGCGAGCACCTCGCGATCGGGCTGGGCGACTGGGAAGGCGCGCTCGAGCGTTTCGCCGCCGGGGGAGAGGCGCCGCTGGTCCGCCCGCATTCGGAGTGCCTCACCGGGGACGTGCTCGGCTCGGAGCGCTGCGACTGCGGCCCACAGCTGCGCGAGGCGGTCGAGCGCATCGCCGAGACCGGCGGGTTCCTGCTGTACCTGCGCCAGGAGGGCCGTGGGATCGGGCTGTACGCCAAGCTCGACGCGTATGCGCTCCAGGACGCGGGGCTCGACACGTACGAGGCGAACCTCGCGCTCGGCCACGGCGAGGACGAGCGCGACTACGCGCCCGCCGCGCAGATGCTGCGCGCCGTGGGAGCGAACCGGATCCGGCTGCTGTCCAACAACCCCGACAAGGCCGCGCAGCTCGAGCTGCTGGGCGTCGACGTTGAGCAGCGCGTGCCCACGGGAGTCCACCTCACCGACGCCAACGCCCGCTACCTGGCCGCGAAGGTCGAGCACACGGACCACACCCTGACGCTGCCCGGCCTCCGCTGACGCCTCGCGCGACCGCCCCGCCTGGCAGACTGGCAGACGCGGGGCCCGCGCGGGTCCGTACGGGGGCCGAGGGAGGCGCGGTGAAGCGGATCGTCGTGTGCTGTGACGGCACGTGGAGCAAGGCCGACCAGGCCCGGCCCACCAACGTGGTCAAGCTGTACCGCGCGGTCCTGCCCACGGCGCCCGACGGCGTCGAGCAGCGTGTCCACTACCTGCCGGGCGTCGGGACGAGGCCCGGTGAGCGGATCCTGGGCGGCGTGTTCGGCTGGGGTCTCTCGCGCGAGGTCCGCGACGGCTACCGCGCGGTCGCCGAGGACTACGAGCCCGGCGACCAGATCTTCCTGCTCGGCTACAGCCGCGGCGCGTACACGGCGCGCTCCATCGCGGGGTTCCTGCGCAACGCCGGCGTGCTCCGACCCGAGCACCTGGGGCGGCTCGACGAGGCCTACGACCTCTACCGCGACCGCTCGCACGACAGCGCCCCCAGCGCGGCGCGCGCGGAGGAGTTCCGTGCCGCCTACTCGCACCCCGACCTCGAGATCGAGTTCGTCGGGGTGTTCGACACGGTCGGATCGCTGGGCATCCCCGGCTCCTCGATCCCCGTGATCAAGTGGTTCAACCGGCGCTGGAGCTTCCACGACACCACGCTGTCGAGCAAGGTCCGTGCCGCCGCGCACGCGCTCGCCATCGACGAGCAGCGCACCGCGTTCGCGCCCACCCTGTGGGACAGGCCCGACCGCGACCCCGCACAGGTGCTCGAGCAGGTGTGGTTCGCCGGTTGCCACTCCAACGTGGGCGGGGGCGGCGGCGCGAACACCGGGCTCTCCGACATCGCGCTCGGGTGGATCGCGCACATGGCCACGCGCAGGGGGCTCGCGTTCGGGGACGATGCGTTCGTCGCGGGCCACCATGTCGCCACCGGGGCCTCGGGGACGGCTCCGTACGCGCCCGACTCGATGGCCGACTTCACGGACTCGCGCAGCGGGCCGTTCAAGCTGTGGGCGCCGTTCGTGCGGCCGCTGCTCGCCGCCAAGGACGGCAACGAGACGCTGTCCTCGACCGCGGTGGCCCGCCACGCCGCGCGCCCCAACACCAAGCCGCAGAACCTCATCGACGCGCTCGCGGGCGCGCACCGCATCACCGAGGTGTGAGCGAGGCGCTCGACTCTGGCAGACTCCCGCCATCGGAGAGGGGTGAACGGTGCTCGGTCAGATCGTGAGCGGTGTTCTCGCCGGCACTGCGATGGACGGCTTGTTCGGCTACTGGACGCGGCGCGGCATGGCGGCGGACGCCTTGAGGCTGCAGCGCAAGGGCATCCTGCGGGGCTCGATCCGAGCCGTCGACGGCCGGCTCGGCAAGTTCGGCGACATGTGGCTCTCCACGGACTGGCAGGTGTCGCCCGGCCGCATCCACGTCGGCTCGACCACCGTGGTCGTGGAGAGCGTCGACCGCGCGATCCGGCGCGCGAGGCTCGGCGAGTTCGAGCACCCGTCCGTTGAAGACATGGTGGTGCTCACCGTGCGCGGTCCCGGCCCGACTGTCGAGGTCGCGATGCACGTCGACCAGGAGGACTGGTTCCGCGCCACGGTGGCGCCGCCCGCCGCCCCTCCCCGCTGAGCACCGCCGAGGCCCCGCGCCTCAGATCGCCAGCCACCCGGTCGCCAGCCCGACCACCCCGACCAGCGCCGCCGCGAGCGAGACCGCGAGGATCACCGCCTCGCGCGCGCTGAACCAGCGGCGCCCCTGCTCGCGCCGCACCATGATGAACAGGATCGACGCGGGCGCGTAGATGATCGAGGACACGAGCACGAAGTCGAGCCCGGCGGCAATCAGCAGGAACACCACGTACGCCGTGGCCAGCACCCCGAGCGCCAGCTCACGACGTCTCTCCCGCGCCTCGACCCCGACGGTGCCGTAACCGTCCCGCTGCGCGGCTATCTTCAGCAGGTAGCCCGCCGCGAACAGGAACGGGATGAGCGACAGCGCGCTCGTGAGGTCCACCACGAAGTTCACCGCGTCCGCGGACACGAGCACCACCAGCAGCATCGCCTGCGACAGCACCGTGGTGGTGAGCAGCGCCGCCACAGGCACGTCCCGGTCGGACTGCCGCGCGAGGAAGCGGGGCATGTCGCGATCCTTGGCGGCCACGAACAGCAGCTCGGCGGCGATCATGGTCCACGCCAGGTACGCCCCGAGCACGGACACGATCAGCCCCACCGAGACGAACACCGAGCCCCACCCGCCGACCGCCGCCTCCAGCACGCCCGCCATCGACGGCTGCCTCAGCTGCGCCATCTCGGAGGCGGGCATGATCCCGTAGCTCACCATGGTCACGGAGGCGAAGATCGCGAACACGCTGAGGTAGCCGAGCACCGTCGCGCGGCCCACGTCCTTGCGCCGGCGCGCGTGCCGCGAGTACACGCTGGCGCCCTCGACACCCAGGAACACGAACACCATCACCAGCATGGTCGCGCGCACCTGCGCGAACAGCGCCACGTCCGACGGCCCCGCCATGTTCTCCGCGAACACCTGCGGGTCCACGTAGAACAGCGCGATCACGATGAACACGAGGATGGGCACCAGCTTCGCGAGCGTGACGATCCGGTTGATCGCGGCCGCCTCGCGCACCCCTTGACGCACCAGCAGGTAGAAGCCCCACAGCCCTGCGCTCGAGAGCAGCACCGCCAGCACCGTGTCGCCCTCGCCGAGCGCCGGGAACAGCCCTCCCAGCGTGGACATGATGAGCACCCAGAAGGACACGTTGCCCACGCACGTGGTCGCCCAGTAGCCGAACGCGGAGAAGAACCCCAGGTACTCCCCGAAGCCGGCTTTCGCGTATGCGTAGATGCCGGCGTCGAGGTGAGGCTTGCGGTTCGACAGCGCCTGGAACATCAGCGCGAGCGTGAGGGTGCCGATCCCCGCGATGGTCCACGCGATGAGCGCGCCCGACACGCCGGTCGCCTCCGCGAAGCGGCCCGGCAGGGTGAACACGCCGGCGCCCACCATGGTGCCCACCACCATCGTGGTCATGGTGAGCAGGGAGAGCTTGACGGGCGCGCGCTCGGCGGTCTCGCTCATGCGCCCTCCTCCCGTCCCCTCGAAACCTAGCAAGTCCAGGGACGATGCGCGGGGTGAGGGGTCGCGCGGACGTCGCCCGCGCATCGTCCCCCCGTCAGGATGCGGCGAGCGTGAGGCCGAAGCCCACCACCGCCCAGATGCCCGCCGCGATCCGTCCCTTCTCGTACGCGAACGGGATCATCGACGTGGTGAGCATGGCGATGAGCGCGCCGGTGGTGAGCGCCGCGAGACGCGCGCCGTTGACGGACCCCACGGCGTCGGCGACGCCGTAGCCGATCGCGGAGGCCGCGCCCGCCGCGACCACCACCGAACCCCACAGCAGCAGCTGCTTGCGGGCGGGCCAGCCGCTCGTCCGCATGTCCGCCGCGGGCGGCAGGGCCTGCGGGATGTTCGACACCCACACCGATACCGCGAGCGCGGGGCTCACCAGCCCGGCGACCATCTGGATGCCGAAGATGAGCGACTCGGGCAGCGCGTCCACGATGTTGCCCACCACGATCCCCATGGCTCCCGAGGACCCGAAGCGGCGCTCCACGAGCGTGTCCGCGATGACGTAGACGAACCCGCCGACCAGCAGCCAGATGCCGATCTCGCGGTTGCCGAGCGACGCCTGCGCCTCGGGGACCAGCTGGAACGCAGCGGCGGCGATCAGGGCGCCGGCACCGAGCCCGGCGAGCTGGCCGACCGCGCGGTCGGCCAGGGTGAACCGGTAGACCACCAGACCGGCGAGCAGCAGGGACGACTGCGCCGCCACGCCCACCAGCAGAGCCTCGATCACGTTCTCACGGTAGGGCATCCGCGCTGGTGGGGCGCGGGATCGCGGAGGGTCACACCCGTGCGGGTGCGCCCCGCATGACCAGCGGCTCGTCGAGCAGGCCCGCGTACGCCGCACGCTCCGCGTCCGTGAGCGAGCGCGGGCGCTGAGTCTCGGGGTCCAGGTACACGAGCGTGGTGACCACGCGCGCGTACTCCTCGCCGGTGGTCGCGCGCAGCACGTGGTGGATCTCGCAGCTCGCCCGGCCCAGGCGTGCCGCCCAGATGTCCACCACGACGGGTGCGGGGGACCACGTGAGCTGGCGCACGTACTCGACCTCGTGGCGGGCCACCACCACGGGCGCGCGGCCTCCGCGCGTCACCACGCCGCCCGCGTCCGTGCCCGAACCCAGGGCCCCCCGGATGAGCGGGTGGAGCGCTCTGATCCGCACCTCCTCGAGCAGAGTGAGGTACGCGACGTTGTTCACGTGGCCGTTGGAGTCGATGTCCGCCCACCGCAGCTCCACCGGGACCGTCAGCCGGGGCATCCGGGCGACCGCCGCATCGTCCCTAGACGGCGACGGACGCGCGGTCCGCCTCGCGCAGGGAGACCTTGTTGACCTTGCCGGCGGCGTTGCGCGGCAGCGCCTCCACCTGGACCAGCGCCTTGGGCTGCTTGAAGCGGGCGAGCCGGTCGCCCAGCCAGGCCTGCAGGTCAGCGATGTCGAGCGTCTCGCCCGGCCGCAGCACCACGGCGGCGACAGGCACCTCGCCCCAGCGGTCGTCGGCGCGGCCGTACACCGCGGCCTCGACGATCGCGGGGTGGGCGAACAGGGCGTTCTCGACCTCGGCGCAGTACACGTTCTCGCCGCCGGAGATGATCATGTCCTTGAGACGGTCGACCACCCACACGAAGCCGTCGGCGTCCTGACGGACCAGGTCGCCCGAGTGGAACCAGCCGCCCTCGAAGGCCTGCGCGGTCTCGGCGGGCTTGCGCCAGTAGCCCTTCATGAGGCTCGGGCCCTGGTACACGATCTCGCCCACGGCGCCCGGCTCGACGTCGCGGAGGTCGGCGTCGACGATCCGGTACTGGACCGTCGCGAGCGGCCTGCCCACGGACCCGAGGTGGTGGATCGCGTCCTCGCCGCGCAGCGCGCACGTGATGGGGGACATCTCGGTCTGACCGAACACGGCGACGTTGAGCGCGTCGGGGAACGTCTCCGCCATGGTGCGCAGCAGCGTGTCCGAGGCGGGTGCGGCGCCCCAGCTGATGACGCGGAGCTTGAGGTCTCGCTCGCGGATGCCGGGGACCGCGCAGATGGCCTGCCACTGCTGCGGCACGTTGAACACGATGGTCGCACCCTCGCGCTCCCACGCGTCGATGATCTCCTCGGGGTTGAACGCGCCCAGCGGGTGAAGCACGGTCGGGATGCCGACGATGAAGTTCGCGCCGATGGATCCGAGGCCCGCGATGTGGAACAGCGGGGCCGTGAGGAAGGAGACGTCGGACTCGTCGAAGATGTTGTTGACGCGCAGCACGGTGAGCGACTGCGCGGCCATGTTGAGGTGGTCGAGCATCGCGCCCTTGGGCTTGCCCGTGGTGCCGGACGTGTACATGATCAGGCACGTCGTGTCCTCGGCCACGTCGGGCGCGGTCCAGTCGCCGACCGGCTCCGCGAGGAGGTCGGCCATCGCCTCCTGGCCCTCGCCGGCCTCGCCGATGACGATCACCCTCGTGAGGCGGCTCGTGACCTGCTGCGCCGCCGCGACGAGCGGGGCGAGGGGTTGGTCGACCACCACGATGTCGCCGTCCGCGTCGTCGATGATGTAGGCGAGTTCGGCGGGGGAGAGCCGGATGTTCATGGGCACCGCGATCGCGCCGAGCCGGTTGATCGCGAACACCGTCTCGATCACCAGCGGGTGGTTGAGGGTGAGCATGAGCACCCGGTCGCCCGCGCGGACGCCTCGGCGCTGCAGCGCCGCGGCGATGATGTCCATGTGGGTCGCCACGTCGCTCCACGTGGTGACGGTGCCGCGGAACTTGAACGCGGTCGCGTCGGGACGCATCGCGGCGTGCGTGAGGACCTGGTTCATCCAGTGGTTGCGGCGGACTGCGGTGGGGATGGCGGACGTGGCCTCGCTCATGACATGCACCTCTTTGTAGACGTCGAGCTGTCCGGGCCGCCGCGCCGTTGCCGCGACCCGCCTTGCGCTGCCGGCCATCGGTGGGGACCAGCTAGCAGCATGTTACTCACGATTCACATTTCTGCGCTACCCGCTTCCTGCGCGCGTGTCGCGGGCGTTAGGGTGACCCACGTGAGCGAGACCACCGCGACGGAGCAGGTGCGCAGGCGCCCGCGCGACCGCCGTCAGGCGATCGAGGCGGCCGCCGCGGTGCTGTTCGCGGAGCGCGGCTACCACCGCGTCGCCATGCAGGACGTGGCCGACCGGGTCGGGATCACCGCCGCCGCCCTGTATCGCCACTTCGAGAACAAGTACGACCTGTTCCGTGAGGTCGCGCTCGGGCTGGTCGCCGGGCTCGACGCCGCCACCGCTGACGTCCCCTCGATGACGGATCCCTCGCCGGTCGCCGCCCGCGAGGCCCTCGACGCGCTGCTCGACGCGATCGCCGGCGCGAGCATCGGCATGCGGGCCACCGGCGGCATCTACCGCTGGGAGAGCCGGTACCTCCATCCCGACGACCGCCGCGCGGTGCGCGACGCCTTCGCGGCGCTGCGTGCGCGCATCGCCGAGCCGGCTCGGGTGCTGCGCCCCGAGCTGGACGGCGCCACGTCGGACCTCGCGGCGCTCGCCGCGCTCAGCGCGATCGCCTCGGTCACCACGCACCGCACGGCGATCCCCGTCGCGCCTTTGCGCACGCTGGTGGACGATGCCGCGGCCAGGGTCCTCGCGCGCGTCGCCCTGGGCGCGCCCGGGCCGGGCGAGGAGCCGGACGCGCCCGCGCTGCCCCGACGGCGCAAGGATCAGCTCACGCAGGCCGGGATCGCGCTGTTCGCCGAGCGTGGCTATCACGAGGTGCGCCTCGAGGACATCGCCTCCGCGGTGGGGCTCACCCCCTCGGGCGTGTACCGCCACTTCGGCGGCAAGGCCGACATCCTGCTGACGGCCTGCGCGCGCGCGTCCGCGGCGCTCGACGCGGCCGCCGAGGAGGCGCTCGGGTGCGACGAGCCGCGTCAGGCGCTCGGGATCCTCGAGGACGCGTACATCCGGTTCGCCGTCGAGGATCGCGACCTCATGGACGTCTACTTCGCGGACGTGGGCGCGCTCGAGGCGGAGGACCAGCGGCGCCTGCGGCGGGTTCAGCGTGCGCACGTCGACGACTGGGTCGAACTGCTCCTGCGCGTGCGCCCCGAGCTCGAGCCGCGCGAGGCGAGATGCCTGGTGCACGCAGGCTTCAACGTGGTCGCGGACCTCGCGGTGGCCCTGCGGCACAGCCCCACGCCGGTGGCACGCGCATGGATCGCTCCCGTGCTCGAGGCGGTGCTGGGGGTCTAGCGGAGCACCCCTACTGCTTCGCGCCCTTCGCCCGTCCGTGCAGCATCGGGATCATCCTCGTCGCCGTGTGCAGGTCCTTCTCGGTGCGGTCCATGGTGAGGAGGTTGAGCGCCGCCTTGCGGGTCTGACGCGCGACCGACTTCACCGCGGAGAACTCGCGCAGGCCATCGGCGCCGTGGATGCGCCCGAACCCGGACTGCTTGACGCCGCCGAAGGGCAGCGCCGCGACGCCCGCGAATCCCAGGACCGAGTTGATCGACACCGCTCCCACCCGCAGCGCGGCCGCCGCACGGTTCGCCGCCGCCTTGTCGCGCGTGAACACTGCGGCCGTGAGGCCGTAGGGCACCGCGTTCGCGCGGCGTACGGCCTCCTCGAGCGACGCAACCGGATTGATGACCACCAGCGGGCCGAACGTCTCCTCGCGCACCGCCACCGACTCCTCCGACACGCCGGTCACCACCACCGGCGCGACCACTCGCCCGCGGATGCTGTCGAGACCGCCCAGCACCGCGGTGCCGCTCTCGAGCGCCGCGGCGACGTGGCGCTGCACCACCTCGACCTGCGACGGCAAGGTCATGGGTCCGTACTGGGCGTCCTCGCCGGAGGAGCGCAGCCGCTCGGCTCGCTCGACCACCTTCGCGACCAGCGCCTCGTGGATCTTCTCCACCGCGTACACACGCTCGACGCCCGCGCACGTCTGGCCGGCATTGCCCATCGCGCCGAACACGATGAAGTCCGCCGCGGCGTCCAGGTCCGCGTCCGCCGCGACCAGCAGCGCGTCGGAGCCGCCGCACTCGGCGACGATCGGGGTGAGGCTCTCCGCCGCCGCGGCCATGACCTTCTTCGCGGTCGCGGTCGAGCCCGTGAACGCGATCTTGTCCACTCCCGATGTCACCAGCGCGGCGCCCGTGGAGCGGTCGCCCGTCGCGGCCACGAGGACGTCGTGACCCACGGCCTCCGCCCAGCGATCCGCGATCCACACCGCGGGCCCCGGGGTGAGCTCCGACGGCTTGAACACCACGGCGTTGCCGGCGGCCAGCGCGTAGGAGATCGAGCCCATCGGCGTATAGAACGGGTAGTTCCACGGGCCGATCACTCCCACCACGCCATACGGCTCGTAGCCGACCGTCGCGTGCTGGTTGTAGTTGACCAGGCCCGCCTTGACCTTGCGTCGCTTGAGCACGTGCTTGGCGTTCTTCGCCGCCCAGTCGAGGTGGCCGAGCGTGAGCATGACCTCGAGCACCGCGTCGCCGTGCGGCTTGCCCGTCTCCGCGGCGATGACGTCCGCGAGCTCTCCGGCGCGCAGTGCGATCGCGGACTTCCAGCGCAGTAGATGCGCGCGGCGCTCCTCGAAGCCCTGTCCGGACCACCATGCGGCGCCGGCGCGGGCGCGGGCGACGATCGCACTCACCGCGGTCGCGCCCGCGACGGGGTAGGAGGCGACGATGCTGCCGTCGACCGGGTTGTGCGTGGTCACCTGGGTGGCGGGCTGGGTCTGGTCCATGAGCGTCATCGCCTGGTCTCCTACTCTCCATTGAGCAGCTAAGTGAATCGCAGTTCACATGCTAGGACGGGGGGGTTGCGTTCCGCAAGGCAGTTTCTAATAGAATTTAGAAACATGGAGCCGAACGCGATGGCCACGGAGGTCCCGCACGCGACGCCGAAGTCCGCGCAGACACGCCAGCGGATCCTCGACGCCGCGGCGGAGGTGCTCTCCCGGAAGGGCTACGCCGGCACACGGCTGGCGGACGTCGCCGCGGTCGCGGGCGTGCAGGCGCCCGCCATCTACTACTACTTCGGCTCGCGCGACGCGCTGGTCGAGGAGGTCATGTGGGTGGGCGCGCACCTGGTGCGACTGCACGTCGAGGAGGTGCTGGCAGCGGTGCCCGAGGGCACGGGCCACATGGACCGTCTCATGGTCGCGGTGGACGCCCACCTGCGTTTCGAGCTCCAGCTGTCGGACTACGCCACCGCGTCGATCCGCAACGCCGGCCACGTGCCCGAACAGCTGCGCGTCCGTCCCGCTGCGGAGGAGGCGCTGTACAGCCGCCTGTGGCGCGAGCTGTTCGTGGCCGCGCAGCAGGCGGGCGAGGTGCGCGCCGACCTCGACACCAGCATGTTCCGCCTCCTTCTCCTGGGGGCGATGAACTGGGTGGTCGAGTGGTGGAACCCCCGCACGCGGTCGCTCGACGAGCTGGTCGCGACCGCGCAGGCGATGGTCAGGCAGGGAGCAGGGGCTCGCTGAAGAGCTCCAGGCGCGCACGCAGGATCCCCTCCGCGTCGGCGACGATACGCCGCACCACGTCCCCCGCGGGAGGAACATCCCGGATGAGCCCCTGGACCATCCCCACGGTCCAGATGCCGGCGTCGAGGTCGCCGTCCTCGAACACCTTCCGGCCCCGCGCGCCCGCCACGAGCGCGCGCACGTCCTCGAACTGGCCGCCCTCGGCGAGGATCTGCACCACCTTGTCGCTCACGGCGTTCTTCGCCACGCGCGCCGTGTTGCGCAGCGAGCGGAAGATCAGGTTGGTGTCGAGCTCGGTCGCCTCGACGATCCGATCCTTCACCACCTGCGACACCGGCGACTCCTCGGTGCACATGAACCGCGATCCCATGTTGATGCCGTCCGCGCCCAGCGCGAGCGCCGCCGCGAGCCCGCGGCCGTCCGCGAAGCCGCCCGACGCGATGAACGGGATGGTGAGCGCGTCCGCGGCGGCGGGGATGAGCACCAGGCCGGGGACGTCGTCCTCGCCCGGGTGGCCGGCGCACTCGAAGCCGTCGATCGACACGGCGGTCACGCCCACCCGCTCGGCCTTGAGGGCGTGCCTCACCGACGTGCACTTGTGGATCACCTTGACGCCGTGCTCGCGGAACATGTCCATGTGCGGCTCCGGGTTGGAGCCCGCGGTCTCGACGATGGTGACGCCCGCGTCGACGATGGCCCGCCGGTACTCGTCGTACGGCGGCGGGTTGATGGACGGCAGGATCGTGAGATTGACGCCGAACGGCTTGTCCGTGAGGGTGCGAGCCCGCTCGATCTCCTTGACCAGGTCCGCGGGCGTGGGCTGCGTGAGCGCGGTGATGATGCCCAGGCCGCCGGCCTCGGACACCGCCGCCGCGAGCTCGGCCCGCCCGACCCACATCATCCCGCCCTGCACCACCGGGTGCTCGATCCCGAGCGCCTCCGTGAACCGCGTGCGCAGCATGGCCGCCTCCTACTCGTAGATCTCGCCCACGGCGGCACGCGCCACCAAAGAGGCGGGCGGACGGAACCGCTCGCCGTACCGGTCCGCGAGCTCGTGCGCGCGGGCCACGAAGCCCGGAAGGCCGCCGGGGAACTGGTTGACGTACTGCAGCACCCCGCCGGTCCACGCGGGGAAGCCGATCCCGAAGATCGACCCGATGTTGGCGTCCGCGACGGACGTCAGCACCCCGTGGTCGAGGCAGTCGATGGTGTCGAGCGCCTCCGCGAACAGCATCCGGTCCTGCAGGTCCTCGAGCGGCATCTCGACCGAGCCCGACGCGTACCTCTCGCGCAGGCCCGGCCAGATTGCCGTACGGCGCCCGTCCTCGTCGTAGTCGTAGAAGCCCTGGCCGGCCTTGCGCCCGGGACGCCCGGCCTCGTCGACCATCCAGTCCTCGACGGCCTCCGCGGGGTGCGCGACCCACGCGCGGCTCTCCGCCACCTGGGCGGTGCGCGTCTCCGTGCGGATCTTCTGAGTGAGGGCGAGCGACAGCTCGTCCACCAGCTGCAGCGGCCCGGCGGGGTAGCCCGCCTGCAGCGCCGCCTGCTCGACCGACGCGGGCTCGACGCCCTCGCCCACGGCCGCGACCGCCTCGTCGATGAAGCGCCCGATCACGCGCGACGTGAAGAAGCCCCGCGCATCGTTCACCACGATCGGCGTCTTGCGGATCTGCAGCACGAAGTCGAACACCTTCGCGAGCACCTCGTCCGACGTGCGGCGCCCGCGCACGATCTCCACGAGCGGCATCTTGTCGACGGGGGAGAAGAAGTGGATGCCGATGAAGTCGTCCTCCCGGTGCACGCCCTCCGCAAGCAGCGAGATCGGCAGCGTCGACGTGTTCGACCCGAGCACCGCGCCCGGCAGCACCACGTCCTGGATCTCCTGGAACACGGCCTGCTTGACAGGCACGGACTCGAACACGGCCTCGATCACGAAGTCGACGCCGCCGAAGTCGCGCGGGTCGCCCGTAGTGGTGATGCGGTCGAGCAGCTGGGCCGAGCGCTCGGGGGTGGTCTGGCCGCGGCTCAGCGCCTTCTCCTCGAGCCGGCGCCCGTAGTCCTTGCCGCGCTCGGCCGCCTCGACCGAGACGTCCTTGAGGACCACCTCGATGCCGGCCTTCGCCGACACGTAGGCGATCGCGGCGCCCATCATGCCCGCGCCGATCACGCCGACGCGCTTCGCCTGGTAGGTCGGGTATCCGAGCGGCCGGCTTGCGCCCTTGTTGATGCTCTCGAGGTCGAAGAAGAACGCCTTGATCATGTTCTTCGCGACCTGGGTGTGGGTGAGGTGCACCAGGTAGCGGGTCTCGATGGACGATGCGGTGGCGAAGTCCACGTAGGCGCCCTCGACCGCGGCGGCCATGGCGGCACGCGGGGCGGGCAGCGGGGCGCCCTTGAGCTGGCGGCGCAGCATCGCGGGCATGGCGGCGAGGACCGGTGCGAGGCCGGGGGAGGTGGGGGCGCCGCCGGGGATCCGGAAGCCCTTCTCGTCCCACGGCTTCACCGGCGCCGGGTTGGCCGCGATCCACGCCTTGGCGCGGTCGCGGATCTCCGCGGCGGGCGCGACGTCGTCGATCAGGCCCGCGGCGAGCGCGCCCTCGGCGGTGAACTTGGTCGCGGGCAGGATCACGTCCGCGAGCGCCTTCTGCAGGCCCAGCATCCGCACCACGCGGGTGACACCGCCGCCGCCGGGCAGCAGGCCCAGCGAGACCTCGGGCAGCCCGAAGCGTGCGCCCTTCGCGTCCGACGCCGCGATGCGGTGGTGGGTCGCGAGCGCGACCTCGAGGCCGCCGCCGAGCGCGGTGCCGGTGAGCGCGGCGACCACGGGGCGCCCGAGCTGCTCGAGGCGGCGCAGCAGCGCTTTGACGTGGTCGATGTGCGCGGTCTCCTCCGCGGCACGCGACGGGTCCGCCGCGCGCAGCAGGTTGAGGTCGCCGCCGGCGAACCAGCTCTTCTTCGCGGACGCCAGGATCACGCCGGTGACCTGATCGCGCTCGGCCTCGAGCCGCTCCACGGTGACCTCGAGCGCGGACACGAAGTGCGCGTTCATGGTGTTGACCGCACTGTCCGGGTCGTCCATGGTGATGGTCACGACGCCGTCGGCGTCCTGCTCCCAGGCGTAGCCGCGTGCCAGCTCCGCCGTCTCCTCGATGACGCTCATGCTCAACCCCTCTCAGACCCGCTCGATGATGGTCGCGACGCCCATGCCCGCGCCCACGCACAGCGTGGCGAGACCACGCTGGAGGTCTCGGCGCTCGAGCTCGTCGAGCAGGGTGCCCAGGATCATGGCGCCCGTGGCGCCGAGCGGATGCCCCATCGCGATGGCGCCGCCGTTGACGTTGACCTTGCTGTGCGGGATGCCCATCTCGCGCTCCCAGCGCATCACCACGGACGCGAACGCCTCGTTGAGCTCGAACAGGTCGATGTCCTCGACCCCGAGGCCCGCCTTCGCGAGCGCCTTGCGGGTCGCGGGCGCCGGGCCCGTGAGCATGATGGTGGGCTCGGAGCCCGTGACCGCGGTGGCGACTATCCGCGCGCGGGCGGTGAGCCCCAGCCTCTCGCCGATCTCGGCGCTGCCGATCACCATGAGCGCCGCCCCGTCCACGATGCCGGACGAGTTCGCCGCGGTGTGCACGTGCGAGATCCGCTCGACCCGGTGGTACTTCTGCAGCGCCACCGCGTCGTAGCCCGCCTCCGCGCCCACGGTCGCGAACGCCGGCGCGAGCGCGCCCAGCGACTCGACGGTGGACCCGGGCCGGCGGTGCTCGTCCGTGTCGAGCAGCGTCACCCCGTTGAGGTCCTTCACCGGGACCACGGAACGATCGAAGCGGCCCTCGCGCCACGCATCGTCCGCCCGCCGCTGCGACTCGACGGCGTACGCGTCGACGTCCTCGCGCGAGAAGCCCTCGAGCGTCGCGATGAGGTCCGCGCTGACGCCCTGGGGGATGAAGTGGAGGTCGTAGTTGGTGGTGGGGTCCTGGACGTACGCGCCGCCGTCGGAGCCGAGCGGGATGCGCGACATCGACTCGACGCCGCCGGCGAGCACCAGGTCCTCGAAGCCGCTCGCGACCTTCTGCGCCGCGGTGTTGACCGCCTCGAGGCCGGAGGCGCAGAAGCGGTTGAGCTGCACGCCGGCGACGGTCTCGGGCAGGCCGGCGACCAGCGCGGCGGTGCGGGCGATGTCGCCTCCCTGCTCGCCCACGGGGGACACCACGCCCAGCACGATGTCGTCGATGAGCGACGGCTCGAGGGTGGGGTTGCGCGCCTCGAGCGCGTGGATGAGGCCCACCACCAGGTCGACGGGCTTGGTGCCGTGGAGCGCGCCGCCCCTGTTCTTGCCGCGCGGGGTGCGGACCGCGTCGTAGATGAATGCGTCTGCCATGGGGTTCTCCTTCACAGTCCCAGGCCCCGACCGACGATCTCCTTCATGATCTCGGTGGTGCCGCCGTAGATGGTGGTGATGCGGGCGTCCTCGAAGTCGCGCGCGATCCGGTACTCGCGGATGTAGCCGTAGCCGCCGTGGAGCTGGAGGCAGCGGCCCACCACGTCGACGTACTGCTCGGTGGCGAGGAACTTCGCCGCCGCGGCGTCCTCGGGGGACAGGCGGCCCTCGTTGTGGCGGGCCAGGCAGGCGTCGATGTACGCGCGGCTCGCTCGCACCGCCGTCACCATCTCCGCGAGCTCGAAGCGCGTGTTCTGGAACGAGCCGATGGGCTTGCCGAACGCCGTGCGCTCCTTCACGTAGGTGAGCGTGCGCTCGAGCACGCCCTCGCTCGACGCGACCGCCGCGGCGGCGATGGAGATGCGCTCCTGCGGGAGGTTGTTCATGAGCCCCGCGAACCCCGAGCCCTCCGGTCCCAGCAGGTTCGCCGCGGGGACGCGCACGGCCTGGAAGTGCAGCTCGCTCGTGTCCTGCGCGTGCAGGCCGATCTTGTCGAGCTTGCGACCCCGCGAGAAGCCGCGGGAGTCGGTGGGGATGACCAGCAGGCTCAGCCCCCGGTGGGGGTCCGGGCCGGTGCGCACCGCGGTGACCACCAGGTCGCAGTTCTGGCCGTTGGAGATGAAGGTCTTGGAGCCGGTGACGAGGTAGTCGTCGCCGTCGCGCACGGCCGCGCAGCGGATCCCCGCGAGGTCGCTGCCCGTGCCCGGCTCCGACATCGCGACCGCGACGATGCTCTCGCCGGCCGCGATGCCCGGCAGCCAGCGCGCCCGCTGCTCGTCGTCGGTGAGGTCCGTGAAGTACGGGATGACGATGTCGTTCGACAGTGCGATGCCCGCCATGCCCGAGGACACGGGGTTACGGGCGAGCTCCTCGCCCATGATCGCGTTGAAGCGGAAGTCCTCGCTGCCGCCGCCTCCGTGCTCGTCGGGGATGGAGAAGCCCAGGATCCCGGCCTCGGCGGCCTTGGTGAAGAGCCAGCGGTCGACCCGGCCCTCCTGGTCCCAGCGGTCGGCGTGCGGCCGGGCGTGCTGCTCGACGAACGCCGCGACCATGCGGCGGAACTGCTCGTGCTCGTCCTCGTACAGGTCGCGTGGTCCCACGACTCCCGTGGTCGCGCTCAGTCCGGGGCGGCCGGCGATGGCGGTCATGCGCTCTCCGATCCTCGTTGATCTCGACGTCAGATTTTTTATATCACATTAGAAAGTTGACTCGCCAGACCTTGTGTCGCGGCGTTTTGTTGCCATACTGGCGGCGTCGGTTTGAATCGCGATTAAGCAGGCGCGCAACGGAGCGCGAGCGAGGGAGCAGCGATGACGCGGGTGGACGATGCGCCGGGCAGGCTGGCAGGCAGGGTCGCCGTGGTGACGGGCGGGAGCCGGGGGATCGGGCTCGCGATCGCGCGGCGGCTGGCGGACGAGGGCGCCTCGCTGGTGCTCACCGCGCGCGGCGAGGAGGGCCTCGCGGAGGCCGCTGCAGTCCTTCCCCCGGATCGTGTGCGCACCGTCGCGGGGCGGGCGCAGGACCCCGACCATCAGGCGGAGTCCGTGGCGACGGCGGTGCGCGAGTTCGGGGGCCTGGACATCCTGGTCGCGAACGCGGGCATCAACCCGGTGTACGGGCCGCTGCTCGGGCTGGAGCACGACGCGGCGCGGAAGGTGCTCGACGTCAACGTGCTGGGCACGCTCGGCTGGGTGCAGGCGGCATGCAGGGCGGGCCTGGGGGAGCGGCTCGGCGCGTCGGTGCTCGCGATGTCCTCCGTCACGGGCGCGGTCCCGTCGCCCGGGATCGGCTGGTACGGCGTGAGCAAGGCCGCGGTCTCGCACCTCACGGTCACGCTCGCCGCCGAGCTCGGCCCGCGCATCCGCGTCAACGCCCTCGCGCCCGCCGTGGTGCGCACCCAGTTCGCGCGCGCCCTGTACGAGGGGCGGGAGGAGGAGGTCGCCGCGCGCTATCCCGCGGGCCGTTTGGGCGAGCCGAGCGACGTCGCGGCCGCCGCGGCCTTCCTGTGCTCCGACGACGCGGGCTGGCTCACCGGCCAGGTGCTCACCCTGGACGGCGGCCTTCGCGCGGCCGGGGGCGTCGCATGAGCGGCGCGGACGTCGCCGACGTCGCGGCCCGCACCCGGAGGTTCGTGCGCGACGTGGTCATCCCGGCGGAGCCGCCCACCGGAACCCCGCTCGATGCGGAGGCTCGCGCCGCGCTCCAGCTGCACGCCCGCGAGGCCGGGGTGTTCGCCCCGCACGTGCCCGTCGAGCTCGGCGGGCTGGGCCTGCCGCTCACCGCCTGGTCGCCCGTGTTCCAGGAGGCGGGGTACTCGCCCATCGGGCCGGCGGCGCTCAACTGCATGGCGCCCGACGAGGGCAACATGCTCCTGCTCGAACGCCTCGCCACCCCAGCGCAGCGCGCGCGCTTCCTGGTGCCCCTCGCCGCGGGCGAGATCCGCTCGAGCTTCGCGATGACGGAGCCCCACCCGGGCGCCGGATCCGACCCCGCCGCACTCGCGACCGTCGCCCACCGGAGAGGCGGCCGCTGGGTGATCGACGGCGAGAAGCGCTTCATCTCCGGAGCGGACGAGGCCGGTTTCGCGATCGTGATGGCGCGCACCCCCGACCTGGGCGAGCGCGCGGCGACCATGTTCCTGATCCCGATGGACGCGCCGGGCGTCGAGATCGGCCACGCGATCCGCACCCTCGAGACCGCCATCACCGGCGGGCACCCGCACGTGCGCTACGAGGGCGTCGAGGTGGGGGAGGAGGCGGTGCTCGGGACCCCCGGCGAGGCCTTCCGGCACGCGCAGCTGCGCCTGGGCCCGGCACGCCTCACCCATTGCATGCGGTGGCTGGGACTCGCGCGCCGCGCCCAGGACACGGCGCTCGACCGCGTGCGCTCCCGCGAGCTCTTCGGTCATCCCCTCGGGGAGCTGGGCCTCGCGCAGGCCCTGCTGGCGGACTCGGAGATCGACCTCGCGAGCAGCGCCGCCCTCGTCGACCGGGCTGCCGCGGCCCTGGTGGCCGACCCGCGCGAGGGGGCCACCGCATCGTCCCTCGCGAAGGTCCACGTGTCCGAGGCCGTGGGCCGCGTGATCGACCGCGCCGTGCAGCTGTGCGGGGGCGACGGCGTCACGCACGAGCTGCCGCTGCTCGGCTTCCTCAACGAGGTGCGACCGTTCCGGGTGTACGACGGCTCCAGCGAGACCCACCGCTGGGCCATCGCGCGGCGGGCGATCGCGCGCCGGCGCGCGGAGGTGGAGGGCGGCGAGTCCGCTCTCGACCGCGCCGAGGGGGCGCGGTGATCCCGCTGCCCGAGGGGCCGCTGGGCCGGTACCTCGATGGGCTCGGCGTGCCGGCGGGAGTGATCACGTGGCGCCGGATCGGGGACGGCCAGGCCAACCTCACCTACGAGGTCACCCGCGGCGGGGACCGGATGGTCCTGCGCCGTGGCCCGCGCCCGCCCTTCCCACCCTCGGCCCACGACATGGTGCGCGAGGCGCGGTTCGTCGCCGCGATGGGGCGCGCGGGCGTGCCGGTGCCGCGGGTGAGGACGGTGTGCGAGAGCCCCGACGTGATCGGCGTGCCGTTCTACCTCATGGATCTCGTCGACGGGCACGTGGTCACGGACGTGCTCCCGCCCGGCTTCGACGCGCCGGGAGCCGGCGCCGCGACCGTCGAGGCCGCGGTCGACGCGCTGGCGGCGCTCCACTCCGTCCCGCTCGAGGGCGAGGTCGCCGCGCTCGGGCGACCCGACGGCTATCTCGAGCGCCAGGTGCGCAGATTCGCGCAGCTGTGGCCGCTCAACACCCGCCGCGACCTGCCGAAGGTCGCACGCGTGGGGGAGCGCCTCGCCGCGACGGTGCCCGTCACGTCGCGACGCGCCGTGGTCCACGGCGACTACCGGCTGGGCAACCTCATGTTCGCCGCCCCCGGCCGCGTCGCGGCGATCCTCGACTGGGAGATGGCGGCGCTGGGCGACCCGCTCGCGGACCTCGGCTACCTGGTGGCCACCTACTCGCAGGACGGGTGGCCCGCGACCCCCATGGATCTCACGCCCGTGACGGCCGCTCCAGGCTTCCCCGCGCGCGCGGATCTGGTTGCCCGGTATGCCGTGCATACCCAGGCGGACCTCGCGGCACTAGCCTGGTACGAGGCGCTCGCGCTGTGGAAGTCTGCGATCTTCTGCGAGGCCATGTACACGCGTTGGCTCGACGGGCAGCGACCCGGAGATGACTTCGCACCGACGCTCGTCACCGGTGTCCCCGCGCTCGCGGACGCCGCGGCCGAGGCGCTGGCACGGTTGGAGAAGGGAAGTACATGAGGATCCTGGTGCTGATGAAGGTGGTCCCGGACACGTACCGGGACCGCTCGTTGTCTCTGGAGACCGGCCTGGTGACGCGCGTGCCGGACGACGCGGTGCTCGACGAGATCGACGAGCGCGCCCTCGAGGTCGCGCTGGCGTACGCCGACGGCAACCCGGACACCGAGGTGGTCGCGCTCACCATGGCGCCCACCTCCGCGATCTCCAGCATCCGCAAGGCGCTCGCGATCGGCGCGACGGACGCGGTGCACGTGGTGGACGAGGCCCTGGTGGGCGCGGACACCATGCTCACCGCCGAGGTCCTCGCCGCCGCCGCCCGTCACGCGGGCTTCGACCTCATCATCGCCGGCAACGCCTCCACCGACGGCTGGAGCGGCGCCGTCCCGGCCGCCATGGCCGAGCTGCTCGGCCTCCCCGCCGCGACCTTCCTGTCCTCGGTGGAGATCACCGCGGACGGAGTCTCGGGCGTGCGCGCCTCCGATGGCGCGGAGGTGAGCATCACCGCGCCGCTGCCCGCGCTCGTGTCCATCACCGAGCAGCTGCCCAGCGCGCGCCTGCCCAACTTCAAGGGCATCATCGCGGCGAAGAAGAAGGAGATCGGCACCCTGTCCCTCGCGGACCTCGGTATCGACGCCGACGACCCGGAGAAGGCGCGGTCCATCATGATCGCCGCCAAGGAGCGCCCGGCCCGCGAGGCCGGCGTCAAGATCGTGGACACGGGAGACGCCGGCGAGCAGCTCGCCGCGTTCCTCCTCGAGAACAAGCTGGTGTGAGGGGATGACCATGACCGACAACGCTCCGATCCTGGTGCTCCTCGACCGCGACGCCGACGGCGCGCTCGCGGGATCCTCCGCCGCGCTCCTGGGCGCCGCCTCGACCGTGGGCACGCCCGTCGCGCTGATCGTGGGCGACGGCGCCGCCGAGCTGGCCGCGACCGCCGGGGAGCTCGGCGCCGCGCGCGTCCTGCTCGCCCCGGCCGGCGAGACCGGCGTGGCCGCCGTCGACGCGCTTGCCGCGGCCGCCGCCCTGGTGCGCCCCGCCGCCGTGCTCGCCTCGCACTCCATCGAGGGCCGCGAGGTGGCCGCGCGCTACGCCGCCCGTTCCCGGAGCGCCCTCGCGGTCGACGCGGTGGACGTCTCGCGCGACGCGGAGGGCGTGGTCGCGCACCACAGCGCGTTCGGCGGCACGTTCCTGGTCGACTCGGCGCCCACGTTCGGGGCGCCGGTCGTCACGGTTCGCCTCGCCGCGATCGACGCCCGCGCCGCCGCCGTGGCCGCACCAGTGGTCGACGAGCTCGAGGTCGAGCCGTCGGGGCTGCCCGGCATCACGGTGACCGCCGTCGAGCCCATCGTCGAGACCTCCTCCCGCCCCGACCTGCGCAGCGCCAAGACCGTCGTGTCCGGCGGCCGCGGCCTCGAGTCGGCGGAGAAGTTCGTGCTGGTCGAGCAGCTGGCGGATCTGCTGGGGGCCGCCGTCGGCGCCTCCCGCGTCGCCGTCGACGAGGGCTTCATCCCCACCTCCCACCAGGTGGGCCAGACCGGCGTGACCGTGTCGCCCGACCTGTACATCGCGCTCGGCATCTCCGGCGCGATCCAGCACCGTTCCGGCATGCAGACCTCCAAGACCATCGTGGTGGTCAACACCGACGGCGACGCCCCGATCTTCGAGATCGCGGACTTCGGCGTGGTGGGCGACGTGTTCGACGTGGTCCCGCAGCTGATCGCCGCGATCGAGGCGAGGCGCGGCGCGTGACCACCTACCAGCGGCGGGGCCTCCCGCGGGTGCCCGGCGGGGAGCCGTGGCCGCCCGAGCGCGAGGTGCCCTTCGCGGCGGACGATGCGCGGGCCGGGTCTCCCGACGCGGTCGCCCCCGTCGCGGCGAGCCCTGCCCTGGCGAGCGCCGCCGTGTCGAGCACGGTCCCGCTGCGCCGGGGCCTGCCGCGCGTCGAGGGCGGCGAGCCCTGGCCCGCGGAGGGCTTCGCGCCCGCGTGGGCCATCGCGGAGCCGTCCGAGGCCGAGCCCTCCGCCGAGGCGGCCGCGGCGCCCGTCGAGGTCACGTCCGCCGCGTCCGAGCCCGGCACCGTCCCGCTGCGCCGCGGGCTGCCGCGCGTCGAGGGCGGCGAGCCCTGGCCCGCGGCCGGCTTCGCGCCGGCCTGGGCCGTGATCGCCGAGCCCGAGCCCGAGCCCGAGGTCGCCGCCGAGGTGCTCCCGGAACCCGCGTCCGTCGCCGCTCCCGAGTCGAGCGGGCCGGAGAGGCCGGCCGCCGCATCGTCCCCCGTGCCCACCCCGACGCCCCGGCGCCTGGGCCGCGGAGGCCGCGCCGCCATCGGGATCGCCGCGCTGGTCGCGGTGCTCGGCGTGGTGGTGCTGCTCGCGCGGTGGCTCATGGGGCTCGACGCGGTCGAGTCGTTCGTCGCGGACTATCCGGGCACGTACGAGCTGCCCGCTGACGCGCCTGTCGGCATCCCCGCGTGGCTGTCGTGGCAGCACTTCTTCAACGTGTTCTTCATCGTGCTGATCGCCCGCACGGGCCTGCTCGTGCGGATGCAGGCGCGCCCCGAGGCGTACTGGACCCCGCGGTCGGGGCCGGGCGAGCGCATGAGCCTCATGGCGTGGACCCACCAGGCCCTCGACATCTTCTGGGTCGTGAACGGCGCCGTGTACATCGTGCTGCTGTTCGTCACGGGGCAGTGGATCCGGATCGTGCCCACGGACTGGGCGGTCATCCCGAACGCGATCAGCGTGGTGCTGCAGTACGCGTCGCTCGACTGGCCGGCCGAGAACAGCTGGGTGTACTACAACTCGCTCCAGCAGCTGGGCTACTTCGTCACGGTGTTCATCGCCTCGCCGCTCGCGATCGCGACCGGCGTGCGCATGAGCGCGGCCTGGCGGGGCAGCGAACGGCTTGACCGGCTCTACCCGAAGAGCGTCGCCCGCGCGCTGCACTTCCCGGTGATGCTGTACTTCGTGGCGTTCGTGATCCTCCACGTCGGGCTGGTGCTCGCGACCGGCGCGCGGCGCAACCTCAATCACATGTACGCCGGCACCGACGAGGTCAGCTGGGTGGGCCTGGGCGTGTTCGCGCTGTCGCTCGTGGTGATCGTCGCGGCGGCGATGGCGCTGCGGCCGCTGTTCATCGCGCCGGTCGCGCAGCGCTTCGGCACGGTGAGCAGCCGGTAGCTCGCCCGGTCGCGAGCACACTCGCGGTCTCTGTATACAAAACTCGCCCAACGGTGCTAGGTTCGCATCGTTGGGCGAGTTTGTGTATGCACTACCGCGAGGAGGCGGCGTGAGGACCAGCGAGCGCGTGTACGGGTTGCTCCGCGAGGAGATCCTCGACGGCACGCTCGCCCCGGGCGCCTCGCTCGCGGAGATCGAGCAGTCCGAACGGCTCGGCGTGTCCCGCACGCCGCTGCGCGAGGCCCTCTCGCGCCTGCAGGGCGATGGCCTGGTCGCCGCGCGCGGCGGACGCGGCCTGGTGGTCGCGGGGCTGTCCCTCGAGGACGTCCGCGAGCTGTTCGAGCTGCGCGAGGCGCTCGAGGTGAAGGCGGCGTCTCTCGCCGCCGCCCGCCGCGATCCCGGGGTGTTCGAGGGCCTGCGCGAGGAGGTGCGCGCCGCGGGGGAGCGGCTCGGGCCGGCCACCGATCTCGAGGACTTCTACGCGCTCACCGGCCGCATGGACGCGGCCATCTCCGAGGCCGCCGCGAACCCCTACCTCGAGGCCGCGCTGCGCAGCGTCCGCGCCCACGTCGCGCGCCTGCGCCGCGTCTCCCGCGACGACGCGTCGCGCCTGCGCGAGGCCACGCAGGAGCATCTGCTGATCCTCGACGCGATCGTCGACGGCTCGCCCACCATGGCCGCCCATGCGACCGAGCTCCACCTCCACCGCAGCCTCGCGAGCATCGTCCGCTCGCTGGGCGCCCACCCCGTCCCCGAGGAGTCCCGTCAGTGAAGACCGTCTCCGTCCGCGCCCACACCTCCGCCGAGGCGCTGCCCCGCGAGCAGCAGCTCGCGTGGAGGATCGCCACCGTCGCCGCCGAGCGAGTCGACGTCACCCCCGCCGTCGAGGACATGGTGATCAACCGGATCATCGACAACGCCGCGGTCGCGGCCGCCTCGTATGCCCGCCCCGCCCCCGCGGCCGCCCGCGCGCAGGCCCTCGCCCACCGCGCATCGTCCGGCGGCGCCGGCGCGACGGTGTTCGGGGAGCCCGGCGCCACCCGCGCGAGCGCCGAGTGGGCCGCCTGGGCCAACGGCGTCGCGGTGCGCGAGCTCGACTTCCATGACACGTTCCTCGCGGAGGAGTACTCGCACCCCGGCGACAACATCCCGCCGCTGGTCGCCGTCGCCCAGCACGCGGCGGCGCGCGGCCTCACGGGCGCGGACCTGCTGCGCGGGATCGTGACCGGTTACGAGATCCAGATCGACCTGGTCAAGGGCATCAGCCTCCACCGCCACAAGATCGACCACGTCGCGCACCTGGGCCCGTCGGCGGCGGCCGGCATCGGGACGATGCTCGGGCTGGCTCCCGAGGTCATCTTCCAGGCCGTCGGGCAGGCCCTGCACACCACCACCGCGACGCGGCAGTCGCGCAAGGGCGAGATCTCCTCGTGGAAGGCGTACGCGCCCGCGCTGGCGGGCAAGCTCGCCGTCGAGGCGGTCGACCGCGCGATGCGCGGCCAGACCTCGCCGACCCCCATCTACGAGGGCGAGGACGGCGTGATCGCGTGGCTGCTGGGCGGCTTCGACGCCTCCTACGAGGTGGCGCTGCCTCAGCCGGGCGAGCCGCGCCGGGCGATCCTGGACTCGTACACCAAGCAGCACTCGGCGGAGTACCAGTCGCAGGCGTGGATCGACCTCGCGCGGCGGCTGCACCGCACGCACCCGGAGGTGGGCGACCCGTCGCGGGTCGAGAGGATCGTGCTCGCGACGTCGCACCACACGCACTACGTCATCGGGTCCGGCTCGGGGGACCCGGAGAAGTACTCGCCGACCGCCTCGCGGGAGACGCTCGACCACTCGCTGCCGTACATCTTCACGGTCGCGCTGCAGGACGGCGCGTTCGACCACGAGCGCTCGTACGACCCGGTCCGCGCCGCCCGCGAGGACACCGTCGCCCTGTGGCGGCGCATCGTCACCACGGAGGACCCGGAGTGGACGCGCCGCTACCACTCGAACGATCCCGCGGAGAAGGCCTTCGGCGGGTCCATCGAGGTGACGTTCACGGACGGGAGGGTGTACCGCGACTCGATCGCGGTCGCGGATGCCCACCCTCTGGGCGCCGCCCCGTTCGCGCGCGCCGACTACGTCGCGAAGTTCCGCGGCCTGGCGTCCGGGGTGGTCCCCGACGCTGAGCAGGAACGCTTCCTCGACGTCGCCCAGCGGCTGCCGTCGCTCACCTCCGAGGAGCTGGGCGACCTCACGTTCACGGTGTCCGACGAGGTGCGAGCGTTCGCGCCTCACCCTGCCGGGCTGCTCTAGGAGGCCGCGTGCTCTATTCGACCGTCCCCGCCGCCGCGAAGCGCGCGGCCTTCCGCGAGCGGCTCGCGTCCGGGGAGCTGCTGCGGCTGCCCGGCGCGTTCAACCCGCTCTCCGCCCGCCTCATCCAAGAGCGTGGCTTCGAGGGCGTCTACGTGTCCGGCGCGGTGCTGTCCGCGGACCTGGGTCTGCCGGACATCGGGCTCACCACGCTGACCGAGGTGGCCGGGCGCACGCGCCAGATCGCGCGGGTCACGGACCTGCCGGTGCTGGTGGACGCGGACACGGGCTTCGGGGAGCCGATGAACGTCGCGCGCACCGTCCAGGAGCTCGAGGATGCGGGCGTCGCGGGCCTTCACATCGAGGACCAGGTCAACCCCAAGCGCTGCGGCCACCTCGACGGCAAGGAGGTGGTGGGGCTCGACCTCGCAGTGCGCCGCATCCGCGCCGCCGCGGACGGGCGCCGCGACCCGAACCTGCTCATCATGGCCCGCACGGACGTACGCGGGGTGTCCGGTCTGGCGGACGTGGTGGACCGGGCGCGCGCGTTGGTCGATGCCGGCGCGGACGCGATCTTCCCCGAGGCGATGGCGACGCTCGCCGAGTTCGAGGCGGTCCGCGCCGCCGTCGACGTGCCGATCCTCGCCAACATGACCGAGTTCGGGAAGTCCGAGCTCTTCACCGTGGACGCGCTGCGCGACGTGGGCGTCAATGTGGTGATCTGGCCGGTGTCGCTGCTGCGGCTCGCGATGGGTGCGGCGCTGCGGGGGCTCGAGACGCTCGAGGCGGACGGTGCGCTCACCTCCCGGCTCGGCGAGATGCAGCACCGCGCCGACCTCTACGACCTGCTCGACTACCAGGCGTACTCGCGCTTCGACGAGGACGTCTTCACCTTCACCGTCACGCGGGACTGACCCGGCCGTTCCCACCGCGACCATCACAAAGGAGTGATCATGAGCGAGACCCCCGAGATCAGGAAGGGCCTGGTCGGCGTGGTCGCCGACCGCACGGCCGTGTCGAAGGTCAACGTCGAGACCAACTCGCTGCTGTACCGCGGCTACCCCGTGCAGGAGCTCGCGGCGATGCGCGACTTCGAGGACGTGGTCTACCTGCTGTGGAACGGCGACCTGCCGTCACCCGAGGAGCGGGAGCGCGTGCGGGCGCTCGAGCACGCGCACCGGGACCTGGGGGACCGGCTCATGGGGGTGATCCAGCGGCTGCCCGACTCGACCCACCCGATGGACGTGGTGCGCACGGCGGTCAGCGTGATCGGCGGCGAGGACCCGACCGCGTGGAGCCACGACCCGGACGAGATCCGCGAGAAGGCGCTGCGGCTCATCGCCAAGGTGCCCGCCGTGGTCGCGTACATCCAGCGCCACCGCCGGGGGCTCGACATCATCCCGCCCCGTGAGGACCTGGGCTACTCGGCGAACTTCCTCTGGATGACCTTCGGCGAGGAGGCTCCCGAGGTGGTGCGCAAGGCGTTCGACGTGTCGATGACGCTGTACTTGGAGCACTCGTTCAACGCCTCGACGTTCACCGCGCGCGTGGTGACGTCGACGCTGTCCGACTACTACTCCGCCGTGGTCGCGGCCATCGGCGCGCTCAAGGGACCCTTGCACGGCGGCGCCAACGAGGCCGTGATGCGGACCTTCGACGAGATCGGATCCGCGGCGGCCGTGCCGGGCTGGCTCGACCAGGCGCTGGGGGAGAAGCGCAAGGTCATGGGCTTCGGCCACCGCGTCTACAAGCGCGGCGACTCACGCGTGCCCACCATGAAGGCGGCGCTCGACACGCTCGTCGCCCACTACGACCGCCCCGACATCGCCGCGCTCTACGACGCGCTCGAGGAGGGCTTCGTGTCGCGCAAGGGCATCTACCCCAACCTCGACTACCCGTCCGGCCCGGCGTACCACCTCATGGGCTTCGACACGGAGCTGTTCACACCCATCTTCGTGATGTCCCGCATCGCCGGATGGACCGCGCACATCCAGGAGCAGCTCGCGGACAACGCGCTCATCCGGCCGCTGTCGGTCTACGACGGGGTGGGGGAGCGTCACATCGCCGGGTACGTGGCGGACGATGCGGCGGTCGCCGCCGCGACCCGTCAGGAGGAGATGGCGGGCTGAGGCACCGCGACGCTCAGGCCTCGATGAGCTCGAGGTCGTCGAGCAGGCTCGGGTGCGTCGGCTCCCAGCCGAGCTCCGTGCGTGTGCGCGCGCTGGACGCCGGTTGGTCCGCTGCGAACACCGGGCCCAGCGGGCCGAACGCCTCGACCGGACGTTGTTCGACGGGCAAGCCGAGGCGGCGCCCGATCACCTCGACGATGTCGCGCACCGTGTCGCCCTCGTCCGCCACGGCATGCCACACACGGCCGCCGGGCGACCGCTCGAGCGCGAGGCGGAACAGCACAGCGGCGTCCGCGGCATGCACCGCGGGCCAGCGCTGCTCGCCGTGGCCCGGGTAGCCCGCGACCCCGGTGCGGCGTGCCATCTGCGTGAGGAGGCCTGCGAAGCCGCCCGAGCCGTCCGCGTGCACCGTGCGGGGCAGGCGCACGGCGGAGCTGCGCACTCCCTGCGACTCGAGCCCGAGCGCGCGCCCGATGGAGAGGCCGCGCCCGCCCACGGGTCCGACGGTGGGGACGGGGTCCTCCTCGGTCGACGCGCGGCCCGGCACGCCGGGCGTGCCGGCGACCGTGACCAGCGGCTTCCCGCTCCCGACAAGCGCGGAGCCCAAGACCTCGAGCGCCGCCGCCTCCTCGGCGACGTTGGCGGCGAGCGCCTCGGGCGAGCTGAAGTCGTTGCCGAATGCGAGGTGGATGACCCCGTCGGCGTCGGCTGCCGCGGCGCGCAGCACGTCGAGGTCGGCGAGCGACCCGCGCACCACCTCCGCGCCCGCGGCGGTCGCGGCCGCCGCCGAGGCGTCGGAGCGGGCGAGGGTGGTGACCACGTGGCCCGCCGCGAGGAGCTCGGCGACGACCGCCGTGCCGATGAGCCCGGTGCCTCCGGTGATGAAGACGCGCATGGGTGGACCTCCACGAAGTGATGCGACAGTTGTTCCATCACGGTAGCACCATGATGCGACACATGTCGCATCGACTAGGATGCCAGCATGGCCCGATGGAAGCCCGACGCCCGCCAGCGCCTCGTCGTAGAGGCGCTCACGCTGTTCGCGGAGCAGGGCTATGACGCGACCACGGTGGCCCAGATCGCGGAACGCGCCGGTCTCACCCGGAGCACCTTCCACCGCCATTTCGCCGACAAGCGCGACATCCTCACCGCCGGTCAGGAGGCGCTGAGCCGCCTGCTCGCGGAGGGCATCGCCGCGGCCCCTGCCGATGCGACGCCCCTCGACGCGGTCGGCGCGGGCCTGGACCGCGCATCGTCCTCGCTGACGGAGTTCAACCGCGAGCTCAGCCCCCTGATGGAGGCTGCCATCGATGCGAACGAGGAGCTCCGCGACCGCAGCGCCATGAAGGCGGTCGGGATGGCCGCCGCGATGAACGATGCATTGGTCGCCAGGGCGGTTCCCGAACCACAGGCTCGGCTCGCCGCGGAGATGGGCGTGCTCGCCTTCGGCAGGGGGTTCCAGCGGTGGGTGGGTCCTGTCGAGGGGGAGGGGCCGGGCGAGCTGCGCGACCGCACCGCCGAGGCCTTCGCCGAGCTGCGCGCTGCGGCCTCCGGGTTGACCTAGGGCACCAGGTCCGCGGCGATCGACTGCGCGGCCGCCTCGCGCTCGGCGGCGGTGCCTCCCAGATCGCTCCCGGGCTTGTTCGCGATCAGCACGGTCATGATCGCCATGCGGATGCGCAGGCGGTCCTCGATCGAGGCCTCGTCTGGCATCGCCGACTCCCACAGCCGCACCTTGATGTCGTGGATGAGGCTGGTGGAGGCGAGGTTCTGGAGGGCGACCTCGTTCTGCTGGACGCAACGCATCACGTCGCCGGGGACGCCGTGCGTGATGTCTCCGAGGCGGCGGATCATCTCGAGCCGGCGCTCGCGCGTCGAGGGCTCGGCGCGCATCCACTCGACCAGCGCGTCGATCGCGGAGGACGCCTCCGCGAGCAGCGACTCGAGGATCTCCTCCTTCGACTTGAAGTGGTAGTACAGCGCGGCCTTGGTGACGCCCAGGTCCTCGGCGATCTCTCGCAGCGAGGTCTGGTCGTAGCCGTTGGCGGTGAAGCGGTCGAGTGCGACGTCCTGGATGCGCTCGCGCGTGTCCCCTCGGCGGCGGGTGGCGGTCTCCGACATCGCTTCCTCTCTGGCGCGTCTGTCGCGAATCTCGGGAATCAACTTGACGGCCGGTCAGTTCCAGCATAGCGTCTCCCTTGTAACTTACCGGGCGGCTAGGAAGTTCCCCAGCCCCCGCATCGTCCCCCTCGCTCATCCAAGCCGCGGGGGAGGACCCCCTCCTGGCGAAGCCGCCCTCCCCGGACCTGCCGCGCCCCCGGCGCGCGCTCACGAAAGGCACCCATGGACACCACACCCGATCCCCGCCGCTGGTGGGGCCTGGCCGCGATCGGCCTGGCACAGCTGATGGTCGTGCTCGACATGACCATCGTCAACATCGCGATGCCCACCGCGCAGGCCGACCTCGGGATCTCCGACGCCGACCGCCAGTGGATCATCACCGCCTACACGCTCGCCTTCGGCGGCCTCCTGCTGCTGGGTGGGCGCCTCGGCGACGTCGTGGGCCGCAAGCGCATGCTCATCATCGGCCTGGTCGGCTTCGCGGCCGCCTCCGCGCTAGGCGGCGTCTCGCAGAACTTCGAGATGCTCATCTCCGCCCGCGCCCTCCAGGGCGTGTTCGCGGCGGCCCTCGCCCCGGCGGCGCTGTCGATGCTCAACGTCACCTTCACGGAGGCGCGGGAGCGGGCCCGCGCGCTCGGCATCTACGGCGCGATCGCCGGCGGAGGCGCGGCGATCGGGCTGATCCTCGGCGGCGCGCTCACCCAGTACCTCGACTGGCGCTGGACCATGATGGTCAACGTGCCCATCGCGGTGGTCGCCGTGATCGGCGCCTCGATGTTCCTGCACGACCGAGGCATCCGCGCCGCGCACGCCCGGCTCGACATCCCCGGCGCGATCCTCGCGACCGCGGGTCTGCTGGCGATCGTCTACGGCCTCAGCGAGGCCGAGCAGGACGGCTGGACCTCGACCCTCGTGCTGTCGATGCTCGCGATCGGTGTCGCGCTGCTCGCCGTGTTCGTCCTCGTGGAGCGTCGGACCCCGCACGCCCTGCTCCCGCTGCACCTGCTGCGCGAGCGCAACCGCGTGGGTGCGCTCGCCGCGGTGGGTCTGAGCCAGGTCGGCATGTTCGGCGTGTTCCTGTTCCTCACGTACTACCTGCAGGGGATCCAGGGCTACTCGCCCATGAAGACCGGCATCGCATTCCTGCCCATGGTGGCCGGCATGATGACCGGCTCCGTGGTGATCTCCGCACGGCTGCTGCCGCGGGTGGGCCCCCGCCGCCTCATGGTGCCCGGCCTGACCCTCGCGGCGCTGGCGCTGGCGTTCCTCACCCAGATGCAGGTGGACTCCGGCTACTGGCTGCACGTGCTGCCCGGCCTGCTGTTCCTAGGCCTCGGCATGGGCATGACCTTCATGCCGTCGATGGCGACCGCGACCGGCGGCGTGCGTGGCACGGACGCCGGCGTGGTCTCCGCGACGCTCAACACCACCCAGCAGGTGGGCGGCTCGATCGGCATCGCGCTGCTCAACACCGTCGCCGCGACCGCCACCACCAACTGGATCACCTCGAACGGGGCGGACACTCCTGCGGCCATGGCGGAGGCCACGGTGCACGGGTTCTCGACCGCGATGTGGGTCTCCGTGGGTGCCGTGGTCCTCGCCGCGATCACCGCCGCGATCCTGGTGAACGCCCGCCCGGGCGTGGGCGGTGCGCACGGTGCGCCCGTCGAGCCCGCCGTGACTGCGGCGACCGACGACCAGGGCGAGACGGTGGACGCGCGCGCCTGACGCATCGTCCGCCGATCGGGCGGTCAACCCCGACGCAGAGTGCCCGTTCCGGCTTCGGAGCGGGCACTTTGCGTCGGGATAGACGGGGACTCGCCCGCCACCTCCGCGACGGCGCGTGGATCCACCTCCCGCACCACGACTCCAGGATCCTCGAGCAGCTCCTCGACGAAGGGCGACTCGCGGCCCGCCACCGTGAACACGGTGACCGACCGGCGGGCACGCGTGAGCGCCACATAGAAGAGGCGCCGCTCCTCGGCGTGCTCGAACGGATCCGCACCCGGCATCGCGAGCGCCAGCAACGGATCCTCCTGGATGCTGCCGGGGAACCCGTAGCGGCCGGTGGTGACGTTCGGGAGGATGACGTGGTCCGCCTCGAGGCCCTTCGAGCGGTGCACGGTGCGGAAATTCACGGTCAGGCCCGACGGACGCCGTGAGGGCAGGAGCTTCTCGTCGAAGCTGTATCGGCCCAGGACATCCACGGTCGCGTCGCCGTCATCCGCGAGCCCCGCGAGGTGCGCCGCGATCGCGGCCGTGAGGTCGCCCTTGCGTGGCACCCGCACCACGGTGACGGGCGTGCCGGAGGCTCCCCGCGCGGCCCGCACCGTCTTCGCGATCTGCGCGTGATTGCGCGACACGAACCGGCCCGCCGCGTCGGCGATCTCCTGAGGCGACCTGAAGGTCGTCTCCAGGCGCCGGGTGAGGGCGGGTCCGAAGACGGCGTCGAAGTCCGTCATCACGCTCAGGTCGGCGCCGGCGAAGCGGTTGATGGCCTGCCAGTCGTCGCCGACGGCGAGCAGGTACGTGCCGCGCGGACGCAGCAGCGCGCGGACCAGGCGGGCGCGGGCGCGGCTGGTGTCCTGGAACTCGTCGACCATGACGAGGTCCCACCGCGCGAGGCCTGGATCGCGCTCCAGGTGCTCGGCGGCCATGGTCAGCATGTCGTCGAAGTCGACGGCGCGTGCCGCGCGCAGGTCCTCCTGCCACAGGTCGTGGACCTGCCAGTACAGGTCGAGGAACGCGCGCGTCCGGGCCACGTCGAGCCCAGGCGTGAGCGACGCCCGCCGCGCGACCTCCTCTCGCGTGAGCCCGTTGGCCTTCACGTGCGACATGAAGCTCCGCACCAGCGGCGCGAGCTCCTTGCGGGCGACGCCCTCGATCTCCGCCCCGCCGGCCCGCGCGATCAGCTCGCGGACCTTGTCGACGTCCCGACCGCCCTCGACGAACGGCGCGATGCGCGGCTTGCGCCCAGCCGCCTCGCCGATCACCGACAGTCCGAACGAGTGGAACGTCGCCGCCTCCACGCCCTCGTGCGGCAGCCCCAACGCTCCCAACCGCGCCTCGAGCCGCTCGCGCAGCTCGGCCGCGGCGTCCGCGTTGAAGGCGAGCATGAGCACGCGGTCGGGGTCCACGAACCCCCGGCGGATCGCGTACGCCGCGCGCGCCACCATGACCGACGTCTTGCCCGAGCCGGCCGCCGCGACCACGCGCACCCGATTGTCGAGCGTCACCACCGCCCGCGCCTGCTCCTTGGTCAGGGGCGACTTCTCGACCGTCGCGAAGAACTGCTTGCCGGCCGCCAGCTCCCGCCGCGCGATCTCCGCGTTCGCAGCGGCCACGTGCCCGCGATGGTCCTCGCCCAGGAACGCGAGCGCGCGGGCCTCGGACTCGGACAGGGTGGCAGGCAGCGCGTCGCGTTCCGCAATGGTGAGGGTCGCGAGCAGGGCGTCGCGCCGGGGGAGCCCGGCGAGGACGGCGCTGACGTCGTCGTACGCGATCCATCGCTGCGTGCGCACGCGGGTCTCGAGGAGCCGTGCGAACACCGGCTCCCGCGCGGCCGCGAGGGCGAGCGCGTCGCGCACCTTCGCACGGGCGACGATGCGCGCGAGAGTCGTGCGGATCGCCTCACCGTCGCGCCGGTTCAGCCCGGGCAGCCGCCTCCGAGCCCCGTGAGCGGGGCCGTCGATCACCAGACAGCGCCGGAACCACCACCAGCCCACGCGTAGCCGCGCGGTGTCCGTCCCGGCGAACGTGTCGACCCGCTCGCCGTCGCGCAGCGTCAGCCGTCCCGCCTCGAGCGTGAGGGTCCACCCGGGGCGACCGGTCCACGTCTGAGGCACCGGACAATCCTGCCGCAGCCCGCCGACAGCCGGTGACCACCGCATCGTCCCTCCGCGATGGTCGGGGGAGCCTCCACGGGTGCCGTACCCTGGTCCGGCTCGACCGGCGCCAGCCGCGTCGCCCGTCCCCACGGCGTGGTGGGACCGCGAGGTCTGCGCGCCGCCCGAACGTGAAGCAGGTCCCATGCCCCGCGCCCGCACCATCGTCCTCGCCGCCGCGGCCACCGTCGCCGTCGGCGTCACCGCCGCCTACTGGTACGAGCGGCCCATGCTCCTCACCGGCACGGGCTACGCCGCGCACAACGCGTGCGCCGTCGCCGAGGTCGCCGGCCGGGACGATGCGGCGGCCGACCTCCCCGCGAACCCCCTGGTGCCCGTCCTGCGCACCTCGGTCGCGGACGGCGAGGCGTCCACCACCATCCTCGGGGTGCTCGCGAAGCAGCGGGCTTGGGCGACACCCGGGTACGGCTGCACCCTCGCGCACGAGCGGCCCGAGGGCCTCCCCGCGCCGACGGCCGTGGACGCGAACCTCTACACCGACCTCCCGCTCACCCCGGGAGACGATGCGGCGGTCACGGAGGCGCTGGCGTACGGCTTCGGCGACGACCTGGGTGAGGAGGAGCGCGACGCGCTCGGCACCCGCGGCGTGGTGGTGCTGAAGGACGGCGAGCTGGTGGCCGAGCGCTACGCCGACGGCTTCGGGCCCGAGACGCCGCAGCTCGGGTGGTCGATGACCAAGAGCGTGACCAACCTGCTGGTGGGGCGCCTGGTGCAGGAGGGGGAGGTGTCGCTCGACGACGACCACCTGGTGGAGACGTGGACCGACGGCCGCGCCGACATCACGGTGCGTCAGCTCATGCAGATGACGTCGGGCCTCGCATGGGACGAGACGTACGATCTCGGCACGCCCATCACCCAGATGCTCTACGGCGAGGGCGACATGGGCGCGTACGTCGCGTCGCAGGAGCTCGCGCACCAGCCCGGGTCCTACCTGCAGTACTCGAGCGGGTCGACCACGCTGCTGTGCGACGTGGTGACGGAGGGTCGCGGGGGAGCGGACGCGCCGCGCGCGCAGGTGTTCGCGCCGCTGGGCCTGTCGAGCGCCGTCATGGAGGTGGATGCGGCCGGGACACCCGTGTGCTCGTCGTACATGTGGGCGACGCCGCGCGACTGGGCGACCGTCGGGCAGTTCGTGCTCCAGGACGGCGTGTGGGACGGCGAGCGGCTGCTGCCCGAGGGCTGGGTCGCGGAGTCGACCGTGCCCGTCGACACCGACGTCGAACCCGGTTCCGACGGCTACGCCTCCGGCTGGTGGGCGAACACCCGGCCCGACCGTTCGGTGGTGGACCCGGAGCTGCCCGCGGACGCGTACTCCGCGTCGGGCCACGACGGCCAGAAGGTGATCGTGGTGCCGTCCGAGGGGCTGGTGATCGCCCGCCTGGGCTTCACTCCCGAGGCCGACGACAACCGCGTGCTGACGATGGCGGAGCAGGTGATCGACGCGCTCGGGTGAGGTGAGTCGCACCCGATAGGCTCGCACGAGGATCAGTGGCATTGGAGGAGCGCGAGCAGTGCACGAGATCAGATATCGGTCGGGATGCTTGCGCCGTGAGCTGCGTTCCGGGTCGCCCCAGTTGATGGTGATCGGTACCCTCCTGGTGCTGGTGGGCGGGGCGGCGGTCGCATTCCGCGATTTGCTTTCGAGTGCATCCTCCCGGATGGCCGCGCCAACGTCGGCGGTGATCGTCGGCGTTCCGCTCTTGGTAGCCGGGGTCCTCGTGCTCATGGTGATGACGGTCAGGCTCCTCCAGGCGGCACGACGCGTCCCTGTGCTTCGCGTCGTCGCCGGCGCAGTGGATGTCTCCGTTGCGGGCGCGACGTCTCCGTGGCCGTGGAGTTCGATTTCCGCAGCGCGCGGCGATGAAGTCCCGCTGTGGGTCGAGCGCCGGGGCGAGAACTCTCCCATGCGCGTGATCCACATCGGTCCGGTGGTGCGCCGCCGGGGCGAACTTCGCGTGGTCGTACCTAGCGAAGAGGTGCACCCCCTCGTCCATGACCTCCGCGTCGCGCTGGATACTGCTGGCATCACCCTGACCTACGAGGCGGCAACGTCGCAGCCATAGTGCCGACGCCACGTAGGTCCCGCCTACACGCGCGGGTCTGCGGGAGATTCGCGTCGTGGTGGGGCATCTCAGGTGTGAGGCGCGCCCGCACACGGTGACGCCGGGCGCCGCCCCGAGCCCGCGCATCGTCCCTGGCAAAGCGGAAGGCCCGCCTCCCCTCGACGGGGAGACGGGCCTTCGCGATGAGCGCTACGGCCTAGCAGTCGTAGTAGAGCTCGAACTCCACGGACCTGACCTGTACCTGGCCTTGCTTGATGTACCTGGGATGTTGATTGGTGGGCATCGATGGTGAGCCACGCGTAGAGGTGATTCAAACATGTCCACTTTCATGTCCACCTCCCGAGGTCCGCGAAGGCGAAGGCACAGGGCGCGTTGCGGGTCATGCAAGGTCGACCGGGTGCGGAGTCGAGTCGTGCGCGCGGGTGACGTGGTGGCTGCGACTACGCTCGCGGCTTGCGAGCGTTCTGCGCTCTCATGTCGAGTCCCAGTTGCTCTCCTGCAAGGGCGATGTCGTTGGTCGCCCAACGTGCCGCGTAGTGTCGCAGCGCTGTCTTCGCCTGCGAAGGCGTCAGGCCCGACTCGTAGCGGCGGCGCACCTCCGCGTAGCGTTCGATCGCCTCGAACGCGTCGTAGCGCCACTCGGCCTCCGCGGCGGCGCGCGCGTGAGCGCTCAGCCAATCTCGGCCGACGTGCCCTGCGATACGCATCGCATCTTCGAGCAAGCCGGATGGGGTGGTGGGAAGTTCGCGACTCGACACCTTCGCAGATGCGCGCTGGGGGAAGGCGGCGGTGAGCGCGTCGCGAGTTGCCAGGTAACGCAGCTCCCTTTCCGCGCCTCCTGAGGTTGAGCGCTTCGCGCGATGCGCTTCATCCCAGTAGTCGTCGCGGATCTTGAGCAGATCCACCGCTGCGGCGGTGAGGTCTGCGAGTCCGCGCGGAAGTGTGACGCCGCGCTCTGCCTGGCGGACGGCGAAGTCTTCGACGTACTTGGGCAGGTCAGACAGCGGTGGGTGCGCGTACGGACCATTGACTGTGAACCACGGCGTCGCGACGTACTGCTGGAAGTAGCAGATGGTCGCTCGCGTCAGCAACGGGAACTGCGTGTCGTTGGACTCTGCGCCCGTGCGGGTTGTGGTCGGCCACAGTTGGTCGATCCGTGCCCTGAGCCAGTCTGGGAGCGCCGCAGCGCGCCACTTTCTCTCGGTCCAGAAGCCGCTTCGCATGAAGTGGAGGTGAGTCAGCAGCGATCCCGTGTCCCCTTGGTCGATGGGTCGGTCGCACAGCGCGGCCAGCCTCTCGCCGGCCCACGCGCCATATGCCTCAAGGGCCGCGAAGTGCTCTTCAAGAGAGGTGTGCGGCGTCGCGGGCACCGCGAAAGTTGGCGGCGGCGCAGGCGGGACGGCGTGAGCGTGGGCCGTTGCGGCGGCGTTGCCACCGACGTAGCGATGGAGCTCAGTGGAGCCGGTCTCGAACAGCAGGGCTGCCAGCGTTTCGGAGGTCTTTGGAACGAGCTTGACGAGGGGTACGGTGCCGTCTTTGCGGGCGTTCTTGCTGTATCGATCGAAAAACGGTTGTGCGGCGAGAGCCAGCGCTCGCTGTCCAAGGTTGTCGGCTGTGTGTGCCCAGGAACGTACCCAGTCGGCTCGTAGCCGTACGAACTCAGCGTCGGGTAGGTCGGGGTCTACGAGAGTGCGGATCGGTTCCCGGTCAATCCCGAGGAAGTCGGCCGCGGTGACCGCCTCCGCGAGCGCACGTGCAGCGCCGGTGGGCGTGGCTGGTCCCATGCCTGCGCGGACCCGAAGGGGTTGGGTGAGGGCGCGCATGGCGGGCGCAACTACTTCGGTGAGTACCAGGTCGGCAGGCTTGCCTGCGAAGGCTCTCTCGCCCGTATCGCGCAGGCCTTCGTGTATCTGGCTTGCGCTCAACGACGTCCAAGCGTGCGCGGTCCACGCGCCGAGCGCCTCGAAGTCGTCGCTTTGGCTGGGGAGCTTGTCCACAGGCATCGAGGCCTGGGCGAGATACCAAGCGAACTCCGCGTGACGCTTGACGATCTGAGGAAGGCGCAGCGGATCTCGCGCGATCCTTCTGGGTGCGCTCTTCGACCACTCGACACGGCCACCGAGGTGTCTGTTCGCGATAGCGACTGCGGGCTTGAGCGCGTCGATGTAGCGGCACGTCGGGTGCGAGCGCGTATAGCCCTCGCCATCGAGTTCGAAGAAGGGCTCGCCGGTCAACGCGCACCCCATGAAGGCGCGGGCAACTTCGGTGAGTGGTTGGTGTGCCGACCACCACTCCAACCGCGCGGGTGCGGGTTCTTCGGTGCCACGCCAGTCCACCTTCGTCGAAGCTGCCCGTAGCAACACATCGAGGTCGCCACCGATCGGCTGCTCGGGACTCGGCCGAAAGGCGAGAAGTTCCGGCACGGGCAAGTTGCGGGCGAGTTCAAGGTGTCCGTCGCGCGCCGCAATGGTCCAACGCGCAGCGTTCAGAGTGCGCGTGTCGATGTCTGCCTGAAGCTCGGCCGTCCAGCGTCTGTCGAACGAGTCCAGCACCTCCCACCCGTCAGCGCCGAGCGCCTGAGCCAGGGCTTGGAGTGCGTCGTCCTGCGCGTCGTCGTCGATGTCCATCGCGCGCTTGTAGCGGCGGTAGGCCTCGTCCGCGTCCATAGATGGGGACTGTAGTGCGTCGCGCTTTTCGCCACGCGACGCTCGCCGAAGCGCGCGCAGGCCCAGGGAGCGCGCTCGACATCGCGAACACGTCGTGCGACGAGTTCTTCCAGAACTCGACACGGCGCGCCTTGGTCTCGCCGTGCAGCAGCCCGGCCATCCTGGTGGATGTGATCATCACCACCACCGCCAACGTCGAAGGTTCCGTGATCGTCGAGTACATGCGACCGATCGCCGTCCACATCGTCGAAGGCACGGACTTCGTCAGCGACGCCATCGCGGGCTTCTCCGATGCGTTCGGCGGGCGGTCGAAGACGTACGAGGCCGCGCTGGCGCGCATGCATGCAACTGCGACAGCCGAGGTTGAGGCCCGAGCCACCGCGGTCGGCGCGACTGGCGTGGTGGGCCTGCGGTACGACCTCGACTCCGTGTCGGGCAAGGGCATGCAGATCTTCGTCCTGAACGTCACCGGAACTCCGGTCGTCCTGCGGACCCCTGACGAGGTGGCTGCGGCGTCCGCTGACGCCAAGCGGCGGGAGCAAGCGCGTGTGGATGCCGAGAAGGAGCGTCGCGAGCGCATCGCCGCGACCGGTGACTCGCTTGCGGACTTCCTTTCCGATCCGGCACTCGCCGCGGAGGCGCGGGAAGTGCTGCGCCTGTACGGGCGGAGCGTGCTCGTGGGCTTCCTTGCACGGCGGCGTGACGAGCTTGGCCTACCGCCGCTGGAGCTCGACGTCGACAGCCTGCCGGCCACGATCTGACCGCTGTCCCTCGGCTTTGGTGCTTGGATCAAGGCCGTCTCGCCTGCCTGGCGCATGGCCGACGTCGGACAGCGCGCGCGCAGGGTCATCGTGTGAGGTCGAGCGAGAACGGCGCACTTGGCCCCGACGCACGAAAAGCCTGCCTGGCCCGGTCTCGCCGAGGGCGAGACCGGGCCGTGAGCGATCAAGCAGCGCCGTCGAGCGCGTGAGCGTAGGTGTCGAGCGTCGTGCTGGCTCTTGCGTGGCCGAGCCGTCGTTGCACCGTGAGGATGTCACAGCCGTCTGCGATCAGCCGGGATGCGTACCAGTGACGCAGGTCGTGCACGCGTAGCCCGTCTGCGAGATCGCACCCGGTTCGCTGGTGGGTCCAGACGCGGTTGATGCTGCCCGGATGGAGGGGATGATCGTCCAAGGTGCCTGCAACGAAACCAGGGCCTTTTCGTGACACGGGTGCGAGCACCGCAGCCAGCTCAGGTGCGATCGGGATGGTGCGGTAGGAGTCGTACTTGGGGGCGACAACCTGCGACCCGCCGCCGGGAGTGAGTTGGATCTGGCGGCGTACCGCGAGCCGTCCGGCGTCGAGGTCTACGTCGTCCCAGGTGAGGGCGCGGGCTTCTCCCAACCTGAGTCCGGCGTAGGCGCACAGCGCGAACAGGCGGTCGTACGGCGGCGGGCTGCTACGCACGAGGCGGTCGACCTGGGTAGCCGTGGGCATGGCCGTGGTGGTGGCTCGGGTAGTCGCCCGAGGCAGGCGCACCCCGACGGCGGGGTTGGCGGGGATGAGGCCGTCGCGCACGGCCGAGTAGAGCACAGCACGGACGTTGGAGACGCGGGTGCGGATGGTGGCGGGGGCGAGGCCCTCGTCGTGCATGGTCCGCACCCAGGTCTCGATGTCGGCGTGCGTGATCGCCGTCAGCGCAGTGTGCCGGTGGGGGAAGGTGCGGGCGGTGAGGTCGATCGCGCGGGTGGACTGCGGAGTCCAGATCTGGCGGGCGGCGTAGACGCTGTAGTAGTCGGCGAAGGTGATGCCGCGGCGTCGCGGGGCTCGGGGGTGTCGTGGCGTACGCATGGTGAGTCCTGTCGTGTTGGTGGCGTCGGCCAAGCGGAAGGTGCCTGGCCGACGCCGGTGGGGTTCAGCGGATGCGGGTGGCCCAGCCGGGCTGGATGGCGTGGTCGAACGTGTAGCCGAGCAGGTGGGCGAGCCGGTAGCCGTCGTCGGACTCGAGGGCGAAGTCGAGGTGGCGGATCGCCCTGGAGGTCTCGCCTCGCCACCAGCTGATGAGGGTCAGCAGCGTCCGCGCCGGGGCGTGCGTCTCCACGGGCAGGGCGGCGACGATCTGGCTCAGCAGCGCCTCGTGGGCGTCGACCCGGGTGCCGGGCCGCTCGCCCGTGACGGGGTCGATGATCAGCCCCAACGCGCGCCCCGCCTGTTCCTCGGTGGGGCCGCCGGTCTCTGCGGGCTTGAGCGTCAGTCCGGTCAGGTGGACGATGACGGCGTCACGCAGGTGCACGTTCGTCAGGCAGGCTGCGGCTGCGCCGATCATGCCGGCGGGGAGGTAGCGACCCGTGCGAGCGCGCTCCAACGCACGCAGGTAGTCCGCCAGATCCGGGGTAGCGCTTTCGAAGGCTCGCTGTGCGCGTGCCTGGAAGGCGGCATGCGCGGGCGTGATGACGGCGAGATCGCTCTGACGGATGCCGGAGGGTGTCTCGTCGATGAGCACCGTGGTGGTGCGGCCGATGTGCGTGGCCAGTAGGGCGTCGGTGAGGGCGTGGTCGACCTCGGTGAGTTCGCTGGCGTCGCGCTCGGTCCAGTACGACACCGTCACGTCGTAGGCGTCGGCGTCGGCGAACGCAGCGGCGGCGCGAACGAGCACCTCGTGGTGGGGTTCGGCGAGGAGGGGTTCGAGGTCGATGCGGGCGATCGGCCCGGCTCGGTGGGTGGGGGTGATGACGAGGCTGTCCTCGGGGCAGTAGCCGAGTGAGCAGATCGTGCTCTCGCGCAGCGTCGTGCTGGCGGTGTGCTGGGTGGTGGACATGAGGGTGTTCCTTTCTGGGCATGCGAGAAGCCCCGCCGCGCCTTCCGTGGAGAAGGAGCGACGGGGCCGGATCTGGGAGCTGTCAGGCGGTGGCGAGCACTCGGGTGAGCGTCGCGTAGGCGGCGTGGTCGACGGTGTCGAAGTCGCCGGTGACGGTGCGCAGCTGGTTGCGCTCGGCGCGGGATGCGCCGCGGACGGGTCGAGCGTGGTGCTCGTAGGTGTTGACGGCCTGGAGGACGCCGTGGGCGGTGCCGCGCCACGGGGTCACCCGCAGGTCGGTCGCCCACAGCTGGGCGAGGGTGTCGCGCTTGGTGGTCGCCAGCGTGAGCGCCCTGCCAGCAAGCGGCGTGCCCTTGCTGTCGATGCGCGGCACCCAGGCGTCCAGGAAGCGCCCGTAGGCGGCTTCGGAGACGGGGGTGGCGCACAGGTGCGCCACCTGCTCTTGGAACGCGTCAGCGGTGCTGTAGACGAGCGCCAGCGCATCGCGGGCGGTCGCGAGCTTCAGCCCCGAGTGGCGGGAGTGGCGCACCCGGAAGGTGGGGCTGTCCTCACCGAGGGCGACGGCCCGCGTGTTGTCGCAGACCGTGTCGGTCACCGTTCGCTTGTAGGTCGTCGCGAGCGATCCGTCGAACGTCGTCGTCGCCAGCAGGTTGGGGAGGAACTTGACTCCTTCGGGCGTCGTGATCGAGTCCGGGACCGACACCTCGACCCACGCGACCGCGCCGTCCCTGAGAAGCCCTGCCGAGCTGATCGACAGGTCGTCATCAAGGATGCTCGCGACGGTCTCGAGCAGCCACCGTCGGTAGGGGTGGGGCTCGTACGCGTCGGTGAAGATCCCCATGACGTGGCCGTCGGTGCGGTCGGAGCGGACGATGGCCTGCAGGCCATCAACGGTGACCCAGCGGACGGGATGTCCGTCAGCGTCCAGATGCGTCATGGTCGCGATGTCGGCTGGCCGTTCCAGCGCGATCGGACGGGACTGGGCATCCCAGTCGAACAGCCGGCGCGCGACGTCGGCGACGGGGATCGCACCCGGGTAGTGGTTCGACTCGGCCCCTTGGAGATCAGCCCGGTAGTGCCAGGCCGTCCCCCGCGCGTCGGTGTGACCGATCAAGGTCTGGGTGTTGAGGGTGGCGAGCGTTTCCTTGCTCATGATCGTGCTCCTTCACTTGGGCATGAGAAAGCCCCCGTGCCTGGGCGGCGACGGGGGCGAGGTTTACGGGGTTGGGGATCAGAAGGTGGGGCCGAGCTCGGGGCCCTCATCGAGCGTCGAGGCGGCGAGCTCCACCAGGCGTGCGAGAGCCGTGATGAGCCACAGCACGGCTGCACGGGGACCGCGCAGCAGCGCGGCGATGAGACCCTCGAGGACCTCACGGATGACATGTGCGCGGAACTGCGGGCTCGTCTTCCATTGCTCACGCGTGGCGCGAACCATGACGCGAGCGTCGTGGCCCAGCCGTCTGAGCTCGGTGCGGGCGGTCGCGAGCCACCGGGCGGCGATCGTGAACAGCTCGTCCTGAGAGATCGACATGAACATCCTCCAGACATGCAAAAAACCCGGCCGCATCAGCGGACCGGGCTTGAAATGGGGAGTCAACCGCCTCGCGAGAGGGACGGCGTGCATCGGGCACACCTCCGGTCAACACCTCCATTTTACCACCTGGTAAGAGAAGTGATACTCCAATGAGTCGAATATGCCTCTTAGATGAGTCGACAAGTTGTATCTCCAATGGCACATCAATGAGTCAACAACGGCTTCGACGCTCGCCGAGGGTGAGCGGAGCGAACGATCGTCGAGACTGACCACGGCGTCGGTGTCAGCCCTCGTCGAGAAGATGCCGCTGTGACGGCAGAGCAACTCGTCTACTACGCGGCGGCTCGAGCGGGAGCGACAGCGGTCATCGAGCGCGAGAGTGGGTCCATCGTGGCGTGGATCGTCCGCGACGGGGACATGGTCCGAGCCCAGCGCGGTACCTGGAGATCTGAACCGGTCGAGACCGTGCCGCAGGCGATCCGTGCGGTGGCGAACCGACCGCGACCAAGAGACTCCAGCTCAGCGACATCGGGTGAGCCGAGGGGCGTGCATGGGTTGTGATGCGGCATGCGGCACGTACACGTCTACGTGACCGCGGCCTCGACCCGCCGGAGATCAGTAGTCGGTCGCGCCGCCAGCGCCGATCCAGTTCGCCGCCTTGCCGGTGACGCGAAAGGCTCCTTCCTTCCACTTGAAGAACACCTGGGCGACGCCCTCCTTTGCGTTGGGCACGGGCCAGTCGACGCGCATGCCTCTCTCGTGCGAGTCCGTCCACTCGTGGGTGATGCGACCGCTGGTGTCGGCGATGCCCCGCACCCGGGTGAGAGTCATGCCCCGGGTGATGGTGCGGAACTCGGTCTTGGTCATCTTGTTCGCGGGCTGCCACGGGGACGTCGCCCATTCGGCGTACTTGTCGGCAGCTCGCCAGACGCCGTTGGCCTTGCTGAAGTTGAGCACAACAACGCCGTTCTTCGTCGTCGTCGCGTGCCACATGCGTTGCTGGTAGGTCTTCCCATCCTCGAGGGTGACGAGTTGGCTCGTTCCCTTGGCGTCGAACTTCTTCTGCACGGAGGCGAGTGAGTCACCCAGGTGGACCGCTGCGTACTCGGCGCGGTCGACTTTGTAGGTGTTGTCCGCTTGCGCGGAGGTCGCGCCGCCGAGCGCGATCACGATCGCAGCGACAGCGGCGGCGAGTGTTGTCCTGTTCATGATTGTTCGCAGCCCCCCTGGGCGGTTGATGTGATCGAGGTGCCCGCCGGGGACGCGGGAGAGCCCGCTTGCGTGCGTCGGTGCGTGCGGCACCGGCGACGAGCGGGTTTTCAGCGTCACGCGCCGCCGAGCACGGCGCGTGCTGCTACTTCGGAACGTACGCGCACGGTTTCGCTTCTGCAACGGCAGAGCTTCGGAGCGAGCGAGCTGGTGGCAGCGAGGTGCGCACGGACGCCACCCCGCCACGCGGCGAGGAGTCGGGCGCGATCCGGTGGAAGTCGCTCAGACGCCGCGCGCCTCGCCGCCGAGCTCGTCGGCGATCTGCGGGGCGATCTCGGCCGAGTTCGCGATGCCGTCGCTGGAGTTCAGCGAAAGCGCGTTGTTGCCCCAGGCCACGTGGATGCCGCCGAACTGGTCGCTGAGGTCCTGCCACTCGGCGAGAGTGTCGGCGTCAGGGAAGACAAGGATGCCGGCGTCGTAGCCGTTGATCGTGATGTCGAAGTTCGCCTTGGCTCCCGACAGGCCCACCTCGGTGCGCACGGGCTCGCTGTGCTTGATGCCGAGCTCATCGAGAGCCGTCACGACATCCTGCACCGCTGCCTGGATCTCCGACACCGGTGCCTCGGTCGTCTCAGACTCCGCAGGACTCGGGCTCTCCACCGGCTCGGAGGTCTCCGAAGTCGCGGACTCGACCGGCGCGGCTGTCGCGGCTGTCGCGGTGTCGCTGGCCGCGGGCGACGCTTCGTCGCCCCCGTCGCTGCTGCAGCCGGCGAGCACTCCGACGCTCACGAGTGCGACGACGGTGCCAGCGGCGATGGTGCGGATGTTCATGCGATGTCCCCTCAGCGGTGTTCCCCCTTCGCGCACGCTACCGGCTCCCGCAGGCGCGGCGCTGTGGCCTTGGTCTCACCTGGCACGGCAGCGGGTCGGATGCGCGGTCGGGGTGCGACGACTTGGGAGGTAATTTGTGGCTGCCCTTGAACACGTGCGTGCGGATGCGCAGTGCATCGAATGGGCGGCCGGTGTACCGACACGCCCGCGCGATCTGCGGGTCTCCTGGCGCATCCCTGGGCATCGTGGGAGTAGAGCGTTTCGAAGGGGGCGGTCGAATGGACTCGCAGGTGCCAGGGCCGAGACGTAGCACCGGGCGCGACTGGGTGAGCATCGTCATCTCGATCGCAGCACTCTGCGTCGCTCTTGGTGTTGGAGCCGCACAAGTGTTCACGGCCTGGGCCATCCCTTCCATCATGACGGGTTCGACGAACGGCGTGGCGATGAGCGGCACTTGTCTTGAGTGGGCGCGCTTCGTTGAGGACGAGCAGGCCTCCGACCGCTGGGGTGACCTTAGTGATGCGGAGATCGACGCGCGCATCGACCGCCTCGGCGAGGTGGCCTACTCGCGCATCAGCGTCATGACAAATGAGTCGCTCAGCTTCGACGAGGAGCCGCTCGTTGACGCTCCTCTCATGTCGATCGGTGTAGTTTGCGGCAGCGCCGGCGAGTACCGAAAGGCGCGGAGCTCTCGGGAGCCATTGGTTTTGCCTCTGCCGGACCGGTAGTCCGCACGCTGCACCACATCGCCCGCCGTGTCGGCGTTGTGCCTCTCGCCAGGGTTCCAGCGGACGCCGGGTCATGCCCCGTGCCTGCCCGCCACCCTCGAGGCACTGTCAGTGGGTGCCCGTACCGTCGGGCCTCCATTCCTGAACAGATCTGGAGGCGTCTCATGTCCACCGTCCGTTACCCGGTCCTCGTGTCCGTTCCGGTGAACCTCTGCTTCGAGCGCGACAGCGACCTCGGCGACATCGTGGCGAAGCTCAAGGAGCAGGACCTGCGTGACTGGCTCGCCGGCACGGCCGAGTCGCTCTTGCGCGAGATCGTCAAGGCCGATGGCAACGGTGGCCTGATGTGGATCGAGCCCCAGGCGCACGTCACGGTGCCGCGGTCTCCGGGCGAAGGCGGGCTGTGCTGACCGCGCAACCCCGCCCAGCGGGAGTCGCCGGTAGTTCACTACTGTCGAGGGTGACCGGGTAGCACACGAACGGCCACGTAGGAGAGGTGAACGCGATGCCGCGCATGCCGGCGGACAGCTTCCTCGCCTCGAGTGTCGCTTCCCTATGGGGCGCGCGCGTGCGCAGTGCCAAGCAGTCGATCGCGGTCTACACGCCGTACTTCGACCACTTCCTCGTGAGACTGCTTCAAGAGGCCGCGATCCCGCCAAGTCAGATCACCGTGGTGACCGACCTGAGCCCCCGCTCTGGCAACCGCGAGTACGGGCCGCAGTTGCGTGCCGCGCTCGACCTGGCGCGGTGGGGTGTGGACCTGCGATCACTCGACCGGCTCCATGCCAAGGTCCTCGTCGTCGATCGCAGCCGTGTCACCGTGGGATCGCAGAACTTCACGTCGTACGCACGACGCAGCCGCGAGACCACCGTTGTGCCGCGTGCGAACCTCGCGGGTTCGGACTTCCTCGCCACTCTCAAGGAGTGGGAGCACGTCTCGGTCCGCATCGAACCTGGCTTCCTCGAGAAACTGATCGGCGACCTCGCTCCGATCATCGAGAAGGCGGAAGGGATCGCCGACGAGCTCGATGCCGCGTTCGACCGCCTTCGCGACGGCGAGCAGGTTGTGCGGGAGGCGCGTGAGCGTGCGGCCTCGACGCAGCCGCGAGGCGCGCAGCTCCGAGTGGCACACGAGGTGGTGCCTGCGCGGGTCGAATGGCTGGAGTACGCGGGTTACAGCACGCTCATGGCGGACCGTCGGTCGCGCCTGGACGAGTGGACTCTCAGCGACACGGGAGCGACGGTCACCCTCGACAAGCTTCGGATGTACCCGCTGATCAGCCGGCCCTCCGGGCGACTCGCGTACGCGCGCGTGGCAAAGACACGGATCACCTACCTACGGTTCGGCCTTGACCGAAGCGCTGATCCCGTAGAGATCGGCGGCGTCAACTACAAGGCGGACATCACGCTGCGTGACGGAAACATGTACAGGGATCGGGCGAACGTCTACATCGCGTTGGTACCTGAACCAGACCTCGAGGACTGGTCCGGCTCGGTGAGCATCCTGTTCGACGGCACCTCTGCGGAGCCCGTCGGGGTGAACGAGTACGGCGCGAAGTCCGCCGCAGGTGATCACGCGGAGCGCCTCCGTGGAGCGCTCGAAACCAGTGCCACCGTGGACCGCCTCATGGATCTCGTCCTCGAGGAGTTCACCTACGCGGAGCTGGGCGTCGACGAGCACAACGCCGAGGAGGTCTTCGGTTCGGGCAAGGTGGAGCTCACGCTCATCATGTACCGCGAGCATCCGATCCTGATTGCAACCCCGGCATCGGCGGAGTGAACACCGCAGACGTGTAACGAAAAGCCTGCAAACTCGTCATGGCGGTGGGGCCGCTGACCCGCTTGCGAGGCTCACGAGTTCCTCGTGCGCGTCGCCAGGGCGACGGTAGAGCGCCGCACCTTTCGGGACCTTGGCGCCAGCGCGATGCAGGTAACTGATGGTCTTCTTCTCTCCCACGACGATGTCGCAGTAGGCCGCGGCGTACGACAGGTACACCATGTCGTTGAGATCGTTGGCCTCCCACTTGTCGTCGGCGTTCGACACTCGCAGATGCACAAGTTCCCGAAGCCGTGAGAGCCCAGGTGCAGCCGCGATCGTCGCTTCAGCGCCTTCGTTGTACCAGTGGTCGAACTGTTCTGGTGTCTGGCCTGCTTCGATAGCCGCCGCCGGAAGGTCGTCGCCGAGGTCGGACAGGAACCGCACCTTGGTGAGCTCGCGCAGATGCCTTCGCGCAATGGGCGTCCTTCGCACGTGTTGGGCGAGCGCCGACAATGACTGGGCCCACGCCTGAGCAAACTCCGTACCCGGGGGCTGCGCTTTGACGTCCGTCAGCACCGCGACCTGAGCTGTCGCCCACGCGAGCCGGCCGATGAGGCCCGCCAGTTCTGGAGGGAAGCCGAATGGCGCTTGCGGCATCTTGACGCGGTCGAGCGAGATGCTGGGGTCGAGTCCCACGACGTCAGTTCGTTCGAGGGGCTCACCGCCGAACATCGCTCGGAGTTCACCCCGACGCAAGGCCTCTGCATCCCGCAGTTGCCACCCGCTTGAGTACGTCAGCATGGTCGACGCGAGGTCGACCCGGCTCCGTCCACCACGGCGGGCGGTCTCGGTGAGGTGGGCGGCCGACAGCGGTGTCACGGCAGCTCCCGTGCCGACTGCGGTCGCGAGGGCGTCGAAGAAGCGTGCCGACTGTGCGTCGATGCTCGTGGGGTCGTTGCGCCATCGTGCGAAGCCGACCCAATGGTTCTGGTCGAGGTATACCACTACGAGCGGCGTCGGCGTGAGTGTCGTCCCAACGTTGACGGAGATCACGGAGCCCGCGGCAGTGATGTCCATCCGCGACTCGTGTACGAGGAAGGCCGCTCGGGTGATGTGACCGTAGGACCTGAGCGGCACGCCTGGGTAGTTGACCGATCGTCCATCGGTCGTCTCGATCGTGAGGCCGCCTGACTCGAAGTTCACAGCCATGCGTGCGATCCCGTGGAGAGGGTGTGACGACGGCAACTGAGGGCCATGGGCGGGCGTAACCATGGTCGTGAGGCCTACGAGTCCCGAGGGTCGCTGGCGAGTCCAAGGAACCGTTCGAAGAACGCCTCGAGCCGCCCGAGCACTCGTTGTTTCTTGTCGCCGTGGTCACCGCCGGGGGAGAAGCGCGACACGGGCGGCAGGATGCGGGTGATCGCGGTGCCGGTCTTGGCGATCGCTCCGTCGCGGAAAGCAGCGGCGATGAAGTCGGCGGTCTCGTCAGGGCGGAGGCCTTCGTCGCCGATGATCGCTTCGAGCTCAGCCTGCCGCCGGGCCGCGATGAAGGCCCGCCATTCGGCGTCGAGTTCGCCGTCGGTGGTGACGGAGTCGACGAAGTCTTCGATGAGGTCCTTCTTGTTGCGAAGCGAGGGGGAGGAGTCGATGGCGCGGGAGATCTCGGCGCGGATCTCCTTGTCCTCGCCATCGCCGTGGGTGTCGCGGAAGCGCCCCACGAGCATGAGGATGTAGTCGACGTTGATCTCGACCTGCTTGATCAACTCGATCTCGAAGACGACGTCGTCGAGGATCGACTCCTTGTCGGCGTCGCGCTCCTTGCGGAACTCAGCGTGCAGGTCCAGGTACAGGCTCTTGTAGTCCTGCTGCTGGCGTGGGGAGAGGATCTCGTGGCCGGAGAAGTCGTCGAACGACGTGAGGATGTTCTGCAACCTCAGGATCACGCCGAATAGCTCGATGAACGTCTTCTGGGCGGTCTCACTGATGATCGCCGTGCCGAGCGGGAACTGGTCGAGGAGTTCGGTGACCTTCTCGGCGTAGTTGGCGTAGTACTCGCGGTAGGGCTTGAGCAGCACGATGCCGCCGGCGTCCTTGTTGCCGAACAGCGAGATCGCGTCGTTGGTGGCGTCCTCAAGGTCGCGGAAAGACACGATGTTGCCGTACGTCTTGACGGAGTTGAGGATGCGGTTGGTGCGCGAGTAGGCCTGGATGAGGCCGTGGGAGCGGAGGTTCTTGTCCACGAACAGGGTGTTCATGGTGGTGGCGTCGAAGCCGGTGAGGAACATGTTGACCACGATGACCAGGTCGATCTCGCGGCTCTTCATCCGCAGCGACAGGTCCTTGTAGTAGCTCTCGAACTGCTTGCCCGAGGTGTCGAACGACATGCCGAACATGTCGTTGTAGTCCTGGATCGCGTCCTCGAGGAAGTCGCGTGAGCTCTTGTCCAGGCCGTCGGTGTCGAAGCCTTCCTCGGACAGCGCGCCGTCCTCGACGGCCTCGTTCGCGCCGTAGGAGAAGATCAGCCCGACCTTGAGCCTTCGGTCTGACGGCAGGCCGTACTGGGCGGTGGTGAAGGCGTTGTAGTAGATCTTCGCGGCCTCGATCGACGCGGTCGCGAACAGCGCGTTGAAGCCCCGCACGCGCTTCTCGCCGAGCGTGTAGGCGCGGTCGCGCTTGGTCTTCTGATCGAAGTGCTCCAGCGTGTACTCGACGACCTTGGACACTCGCTCCTTGGACAGCAGCGCCTTTTCGGTGTCGATGGCGGTGACCTGCTTGTCGGTGACGTTGCCTACGCGGACTGTGTTGACGTAGTCGATGCGGAACGGCAGCACGTTCTTGTCGGTGATCGCGTCGACGATCGTGTACGTGTGCAGCTTCGCCCCGAACGCCTGCTCGGTGGTCTTGAGCTGAACGTTGCCGCCCGACGACGAGTTCTCGGCAAAGATCGGGGTGCCGGTGAAGCCGAACAGGTTGTAGCGCTTGAACGCCTTCGTGATCGCGGTGTGCATGTCACCGAACTGGGAGCGGTGGCACTCGTCGAAGATCAGCACCACGTGGCCGGAGTAGATTGCGTGGCCCTTGTTAGCGGCGATGAAAGTCGACAGCTTCTGGATCGTGGTGATGATGATCTTCGCGCCCGGGTCTTCGAGCTGCTTCTTCAGCACCGCGGTGGACTGGTTGGAGTTCGCCGCACCCTTCTCGAAGCGGTCGTACTCGCGCATCGTCTGGTAGTCGAGATCCTTGCGGTCCACCACGAACAGCACCTTTTCGACCGACGCCATCCGGGAGGCCAGCTGGGCGGTCTTGAAGGAGGTGAGGGTCTTGCCGGAGCCGGTGGTGTGCCACACGTAGCCGCCCGCTTCGACCGTGCCGAGCTGGCGATGGTTGGTGGCGATGTCGATCTTGTTCAAGATCCGCTCGGTCGCGACGATCTGGTACGGCCGCATCACCAGCAGCAGCCGGTCCGCGGTCAGCACGCAGTACTTCGTCAGGACGTTGAGCAGCGTGTGCTTGGCGAAGAACGTCTTCGTGAACGCCGTGAGGTCCTGGATGGGTCGGTTGGTCGCATCGGCCCACCAGGAGGTGAACTCGAACGAGTTCGACGTCTTCCGCGTGCCCTTGGAACCCGAGGCTTCGGACAGGTGCTGGCGGCGGGTCGTGTTCGAGTAGTACTTCGTCAGCGTGCCGTTGGAGATCACGAACAGCTGCACGTACTCGAACAGGCCCGAGCCGGTCCAAAACGAGTCGCGCTGGTAGCGGTCGATCTGGTTGAACGCCTCACGGATGTCCACACCGCGCCGCTTGAGCTCGACATGCACCACCGGCAGCCCGTTAACGAGGATCGTGACGTCGTAGCGGTTGGCGTGCTTCGCGCCGCCCTCGCCTGCGCCGACCTCGTACTGGTTGATCACCTGCAGCCGGTTGTTGTGCACGTGCTGCTTGTCGATCAGCCGGACGTTCTTGCTCGAGCCATCGTCGCGCTTGAGGACCTGGACGTGGTTCTCCTGCAGGCGCACTGTCTTGTCGACGATGCCTTCGTTCGCAGCGGAGATGCTCGTTGTGAAGAACCGCTGCCACTCCGCATCCGTGAAGACGACGTCGTTGAGCGCCTCGAGCTGGGTGCGGACGTTCGCCACCAGATCGGCCTCGGTGGTGATGTGGAGGCGTTCGTACGCCTGTGACTGCAGTAGGCGGAGCAGTTCGTTCTCGAGCTCCGACTCCGACTGGTACGACGATGCCGTCGCCGGGTCCGGCGTGTACTCGGCCACCACCGTTGACTCGCTCGACACCGCGATCGTGTCGAAGTGACGCGCGGGTGCCTCGCTCATTGCCCGAGCTCCTTGAACGTCAACAGCCGATCCCGGTAGTGCTCGTACTGTGTGCGGCGCTGGGCGCGTTCGGTCGCAACGGCTTCATGCAGCCCAATCTGCTTGGCGTCGAAGTCTTCGAGCTTCGATGCAAGCTCCAATTGCCGAGCCAAAGACGGTAGTTGAAACGCGAACGAGCCGATCTGCGCGCCACTGATGTGCGGCACCGTGTTGCCGGTCGCCACGGCCAGTACATGCCGCGTGAAGGCTGGGGAAGAGATGAGCGCGCCGAGAAACTGCTGAGAGAGAGTCGCCGTGCGCGGGCGGAGCCGAGCGACGCGCTGGACCAGCAGAGCCGGACCGACTTGGTCCGTGATCCGCGCCCACTTCAGGCCCGCAGGGACCCACGGGCGGTCCATTGCGAGTACCACGTCGCCTGGCAGGAGCTCGTACCGTTCCAGCCCGTCGTTCGGCGCGCGATGCCATCGCTTGAACGGTCGTTCGTTCAGCTTGCCTTGCCCGATGTTGTCGCCGCGAAGCAGTGCCACGTCGGCGGTGTCGTTGGAAAACTCGTTGCTCTTGAAGGCGAAGCCTGAGATGACTTCGGCGACGTCGGCGAGCCGGACCACTTGGCCCGCCTCGCGCGTGGGCCGGAGGATCGCATCTCGGTAGTAGTCGTGCTGTTGTCGGCGCGCGTCCACCTCCGACTGCAACTCCACCTCCAGGTCCGCCTCCAGTTCCGTGAAGGTGTCGAGGATGCGCACGATCTCCCGCTGCACCTCGAGCGGCGGGACCGGGACCTTGTACGACCTGATCATGGCGAGGTTGAGTCCCCCTCGCGTCCCGTCGCCAGACGACAGATCACGGAGACGCGAGTACTGAGTGCGAAGGAAGTGAAAGAGAAAGTCGCCGTCGAGAGCCTCGTCCGGGACGATCGCCGCGAGCGACTGATTGGTGCAGCACTCAAGTCTTGTACGGGCCACCGTGCCACGTGTCTTGCCCTGTCCCGCAAGCGCCATGACGACCGCCCCAGGCGGGATCATCTTGGTACTGCAGGAGTCGTAGCCAGACTGCGATATCAGCGTGTCCGCCTGGTAGATCGTTTCCTTATTGACCTCGCCGGAGCTCAACCAGGGGATCGTGCCATCGACCCAGTATGCGGTCACAGACTTGGACGGAGTCGCACCCGACGACACGGCGGCGACCTCGCCGATGGACGCGAATCGCACGCCGCTTGGGCACTGCTTCGCGATCAGGTCGTCGATACGGCTCACTGTGCGCCTTCGAGGTCGGCGACGATGGCGTCGATGGCGGTGCGGAGCTCGGCCTGGCGGGCGACGATGCGGGCGATCTCGGCGTTGAGCTCGGCGATGTCGACGACCTCGCGGGTGTCCTCGGCCTCGACGTAGGAGGAGACGGCGATGTTGTAGTCGTTGGCGGCGATCGCATCGTTCGCGACGACCTTGGAGAAGTGGTCGACGTCCTCGCGCGCGGTGAACGCGTCAAGAATGGCCGCGCGGTGTGCCTCGTCGAGCTTGTTCTTGTTGCCCGAGCGGACGAACTGCGCGGACGCGTCGATGAAGAGGACGGCGTTGTCGGTCTTGGACTTCTTGAGCACGATGATGCAGGTCGCGATGCCGGTGCCGAAGAACAGGTCCGGGGGAAGCTGGATGACGGCGTCGACGTAGTTGTTGTCAACGAGGTACTGGCGGATCTTCTTCTCCGCGCCCCCGCGATACAAAACCCCAGGAAACTCGACGATCGCGGCTGTGCCGTCGACGGCGAGCCACGACAGCATGTGCATCGTGAAGGCGAGGTCGGCCTTGGACTTCGGTGCCAGGACGCCGGCGGGGGAGTAGCGCGGATCGTTGATCAGCAGGGGGTTCGCATCCCCGTCCCACTTGATGGAGTAGGGCGGGTTGGACACGATCGCCTCGAACGGTTCGTCGTCCCAGTGAGCCGGGTCGATGAGGGTGTCGCCATGAGCCAAGTTGAACTTCTCGTAGTTCACGTCGTGCAGGAACATGTTGATCCGCGCGAGGTTGTAGGTGGTCAGGTTGATCTCCTGACCGTAGAAGCCCTGGCGGACGTTGTCCTTGCCCAGCACCTTCGCGAACTTCAGCAGCAGCGAGCCCGACCCGCAGGCGGGGTCGTAGACCTTGTTCACGCTCGTCTTGCCGACCACCGTGATGCGGGCCAGCAACTCGGAGACCTCCTGCGGCGTGTAGTACTCGCCGCCGGACTTACCCGCGTTGGCGGCGTACATCTGCATCAAGTACTCGTACGCGTCGCCGAAGAGGTCGATCGCGTTGTCCTGGAAGTCACCCAACGGCAGGTCGCCGATCGCGTCCAACAGCTTGGCGAGCTTCTCGTTGCGCTTCGACACGGTCGGGCCGAGCTTCGAGCTGTTCACGTCGAGATCGTCAAAGAGGCCCTTGAGGTCGTCCTCGCTGTCGGTGCCTGTCGCGGAGCCTTCGATGTGGGCGAACACCCGCTCGAGCGTCTCGTTGAGGTTCTCATCGCCCGCGGCATGCTTGCGGACGTTGACGAACAGCTCCGAGGGCAGGATGTAGAAGCCCTTCTCGGCGACGGTCTCGGCGCGACCGAACTCGGCATGCTCGTCGGGAAGTTCCGCGTAGTCGAAGTCGGGGCTGCCGGCGTCGTGTTCGCCCTTGTTGATATAGGCGGTGAGGTTCTCCGACACGTACCGGAAGAACAGCATGCCGAGCACGTACGTCTTGAAGTCCCATCCGTCCACTGACCCGCGCAGGTCGTTGGCGATGCGCCAGATGGTCTTGTGCAGCTCAGCGCGTTGCGCCTGGCTCGTCGTCGGGGTCACCGTCGTCTCCTGCTCATGCGAAGCCGGACACGTTCGTCCGGGGGTCTGCGACCACCGTAGTCGCGCCCGGTAACACACGGGCGACGCCACGCGCCAACCGGCGATGAACGTTCGTTTGCTCTGGTAATGGGCACACCGTTGCCGTACTCTCGGTCGCCATGGGCGATCGGTTTCCTGGCGAACCCTGCGTGTTGTGCGCAGGCGTAAACCATGGCGTCGGCGAGCACGTGTGGCCTGCGTGGTTCCTTGGGGAGTTCACTCAGGAGGGGCCGTTCACTCCGCACAAGAACGATGTGCCGCTGGTACGACGGGACGGTTCGGCCGCGACGGCGCCGTCGCTGCAGGGACTCCACGTCCCGATGTGCGAAGCGTGCAACAACGCACTCAGCAAGTTCATCGAGTTGCCTGCGAAGGCGGTCGTCAGGCGTCTGTTGTCGGTGACCGGCAACTCGCCATTGCCCGACCTCTCGCCAGCGGAGATCGCCGGAGTCGTCCCCTGGCTCCTGAAGGTCGGACTCCTGATGCGCCATCCGCTCGCTCAACACGATGAGCCTGTCATGCGTCCTCACCAGGACAGCGGCGCGCTCGCGCCGTTCTACCCGGGTTGGACGTCCTGGATGAACCAGGGCATCGCGCCACCAGCCGACTTCTCGGTGTTCGTGTCGCGAAGGTCCCTCGTCCGTGAGGCCGACTTCGATGGTGCGCGGCAAGGCATCGTGGTGCCACATGTCATCGTTGACGGCGTAGACCTCCGTTTCATGACCGCGGGGTTCGGGTTCCGAGGACTCGACGTGACGATCGTCTGGCACCCCGGGTGGGCCATTGAGCACCCACTCGTCACGGCTGGGCGTGCGGCGCGCCTTTGGCCATCGGTTATGGGGCCGCAGCTCTCACAGCTTCCTGTCGTGCACCCTGGCGAGTTCCGGTTCATCGATGCAGGCGGACCTATGTGCGCGAGCTCTGCACAGTTCAAGGCCATGACGGTTTTGCCGTTGAGCGTAGACCGCGACCCCGTCGCGGCGTTCTTCGGGATGGGAACCTGACGCCCAACAAGTCGCGCGCACCCGGCGCGGCCGATGGGCTGTGCCGGCCCGCCGTGATGGTTCGGCGCCCGCGCAATCGGGGACATCCCGGGGACATGACGACAGAAACGGCTGTGATCCAGCGCGATGTCGCTTCGTCGTCGCATCGTTCGAAGTCCCAGGTAAACGATCAGTACTGAGGCTTGCTGTGAGCGCTCGTCGTCAGGCCGAAACGCGCCCGACTCCAACAAGGGGTCGCAGGTTCACGGCCATCGGAAGTCGCCGCGGGAACTGAGAACCCACTTGGAAGAAGGATGCCCGGAGAGCTCCGCCGAGACGACCCCCACGTGCGCGGGGAGACCTCTGGTTTGGCAGCTGCGAGGCGCTCGAACCGGGGAACCGGTCAACTCACGTTCGGCGGGACCGTGTGCGGCCGCCGCCGGGGCATGGCGGGGAACCCCAGACCGGGTTCGTTGGTTGCCGCGCGACGCGAACGGGGAACCCGAAGGTACCGAGTCGGAGGGTCGAGCGCCGCGCACCTACTCGTACTCGTGGTCGTAGGTCATCTCGCGAAGGCGGATGCCGCGTACGCCCTTCGCCTTCCTACCGTCCAGCCCCTGGCCCTGCGCTTCTGCGATGACGCCAGCAGCCATGAGTGACGCGATGGACTCGGTACTCCGCCACCGGGACATGAACGTGCGCACGTTCATTCTCTGGTGGCCCTGGGGTTCGAGCCACTTGTTGAAGCGCTCAGCGAGTCGCGCGCTCGCTACGAAGTTGCCCTCGTCGAGCTCGATCTCTTCTTCGAAGAACTGGCCGATCAGGTCAGCGTCGTCGCGCCACGAAGCGGTTGCGAGGCGGACCTCTTCGGGCACCTCACGAAAGGCCTCGGGGTCGTTGTAGTAGCGAACCGCGCCCTCTATGAGCCAGGCGAGAACCGCGGGGTCTCGGATCTGGAGCGCCGTCTTGAGTGTGTCGTCGCGCGGGCGCTCGTTGGTACCCGCTGTCGGGACGGAAACGTAGCGGAAGGGGAAGGGGATCATCACGAGACGACGCCACGTACCGGCGTCGGTCTCCGCGATCTGGGGCATGTAGTTGGTCGTGACGATGAGCGCATGGGTGGCGTCGAACTGGACGGAGTCGCGCCGGATCAGTCGCGCGCTGATCCGGGACGTGCCAACCGTGGCCTTGAGCCGCTGCACGTTGAGGTAGCGGCCTTCCGGAAGCTCCTCCAAGATCCCGAGCCGCAGGCCCCGCAGTTCCATGAGTTCGGTGGGATGGTCGCCGGGGCTTGCGAGTAGCACGCGATGGGGAAGGGCCTTCGCGTAGTCGCCGAGCGCCGTCTGCAGTCCGGTGACAAAGAGCGACTTGCCGTTCTCGCCGCCTCCTTGCAGGAAAAGGATGCGGTCGTCCGGTGGCGTTTCACCGGTGATCGCCTGCCCCAGCCGAAGTTGCATCCACTGCAGAGTCTGCTCGGTCATCGCAGCAGTGGCGGCCGCCCATGCGGGCGACGTCGCGCCCGGCTCGAATGGAGCCGAGGCGCACAGCAGGAACCGGTCCGACGGTTGATGCTGCCGAAGCTCCCCGGTGCGCAGGTCTACGACTCCGTTGGGGCAGTTGAGATCGGCTGGGTTCTGATCGAAGTCTCCGAGTTCGACGGTGAGCGCGCCCGCGAGCGGGCGCATCACGCTCTCCGCTTTCCTCGTCTGTCGGAGCAGTTTCACGCTTCTTGGCGAAGGCCGTGGTAGCGCGTCGTCCTGCGCAAGTTCGGCGGCGATCTCTTCGAGGCGGCGCATGACGACATGCAGCATCTGTCGGTCGTTGATGGGCTTCCACACCCCGCGTTTGCCGTGGCGTAGCCAACCCAACGCGCCTGTGTACGCGTAGTGGTCGCGCATCTCCGACGCGACGCGCCTGACGAGTTCAGCGTCGTCGGTGGGGTCAGTCACGTGTGCCTCCAAACTTGCGGATGGCACCCTCGATGCCGTCTCGCCACTGAGTTCTTGGGTCGCCCGAACGGTGTTCGGATGAGTGCCATCGCTCGCTGATGACGCTGAGCGCCTCGGGGACCCCGCCGTGACCCTCGGCAGCCAGCTGAACCAGGTGGGCCTGTGCCCTTAGCATCCAGTCGTGGCCCGAGAACGCGGTCGCCGGCACGGCAGACACGTACCGGACAACCTCGGGCGACGGGGTTGACCCCGCGTGCTGTGCCAACCAGTCGCCGATGCCGGCGCCATAAGCTGCGCTGACGCCGGTTGGCGCCGGGCCGTGCAGCGCGGCCGTGAGGCGTGCCTGGACTTCGGCAACAGGTGGCAGTTCGTACATGGCGACGACGTAGCCCCCGCGGCCCTTTCGGTCGACGCCCGGGTAGAGGGCGTTTCTGCTGGAGACGCTCCCACGAAACCAGCAGTGCACGCCCCGCCCGGACAGAGATCTGCGCTGGGGGGCAGAGGCGGGAAGGTGGACCCCTGCGTCGACAAGGGACGCGTAGCCGTTCGGCTTCCCCGGGTGACGATCGATGTCGATGCAGACGCGTTCCACGGGCCCCGGTGCGATAGCGACGACTGCATCGGGGTAGTCGAGCGCCCACCAGGCCGTAATAGTCTCGATGTCGGTGCTGGCCCGCTCTTCCCATTGGGTGAAGCCTCGGTAGGGACGCTTGGCGCTATCGCCCGCGCTCAGAGGCTGCACCGGGAACACGGGCCATCCGCCGCGGGCGTGCCGAAGCGCGTACTCGAGCGCGGATCGCGGCGGCGCGAGCTGCTGTTCGCCGCCCGGCTGCGGCACAGTGGTGCTCACCCCACACCACCCAGTGCTGACCCTGCTGAGCGCGTGCGGAAGGCGCGCGGGTGGTTGCGCGGATCGGGGTTGCCCTGATCGAGATGGTGCCGGGTCGCGCGCCGCGAGGTGTTCTGGGCGCGCGACAACGCGGTCTGACAGTGCATGAGGGGATCTCCTCTTGGTGCGAAGGCCCGGGCGCCTGGCGCTCGGGGTGCGGGGGCGCTCAGCGACCGCTGTGGTCGCGCTCGCCCTCGAGCCAACTGCGAACGTCAGCAAGGTCGTACGCCACGCGTCGACCGATCGTGAACGACCGCGGTCCGCCAGTTCCCTGGCTACGCCACGAGCGCAGTGTGTTCGTGGGGATGCCGGTCTGCGCGGCCAGCTCCTCCAGCCACAGGTAGGTGCGCACCTCGTCAATGACGGGGGACCTCGTGGACCGGGACGACTGCTCTGCCTTCATGTGAACCTCCAGCGCTTGATGCGCATCGCTCATGACAGCGCATCCTCTGCATGCATCACCATAGCGCCCTCCGCCACGATACTCAACAGGACTCATCTGTTGCGATGAGCAGCATGCATGTACGATCCCAACTATGAACAAGATCGAACAGGATCGACGCCGGTCCCGGCGTGTGGCTCTTGGCAGGGCGGTGGCGGAGCTTCGTCAGGCTCAGGGGATGACTCAACGGACGTTGGCGGAAGCGATGTCTGCCGTCATCGGTGAAGAGTTCGCGCAGTCAAAGATCAGCCGGATCGAGTCGGGTGTGCGTCCAGTCGAAGTCGCGGAGCTGCCGACACTCGCGCAAGCCCTCGGCGTGGATGCCGCCGTGCTGTGGCAGGCGGCGACAGGACGTGGTCTGGAAGATGAGGCCTACTTGGCGGCGCTTGAACTTTCGGCGGTGGTGGAGCGCGATCGCGAAGAGTTGTCGACGACCTTGGCGCGCATGGAGGAGAACACGAAGCGCCTCGGTTCTTACCTCGACTATTGCCTGGTGTTGGTCGATAAGTCGGATGACGCTTCCTCAAAGCGGTTCGAACTTCCCGCCGCCGTGCACGAGGCGTTCGCCCGTGCGCAAGCCACTGTCGCGCATGTGAAGAGCGGTGAACCGTGAGCACGCATCCCGGCATCACCGACCTGGGCGACGGCAAGTATCGGGTGCGTGTCTACGACCCACGTACGCGCGGGTACCTCCAGCGGCGCGTGACGGGCGTTCGCGAAGCCCGCCGTGTGCAAGCGGTTCTCAAGGCGGAAGTTCAGCGCAGTGACGTCCTGGTCCGGAGTGGTCGGGCGCCGACGGTCAAGGACTTTGCAGAGGCCTGGCGGGTCGAGCTCCGCCACGCCCCGCTGACTGCCGTCAACGTGGAAGCGACCTTGCGCACGCACATCTACCCGGCGCTCGGTCGGACGCGCGTTACCGATGTCACGCACAACCACGCGCTGAGGTTCGTCAGGGTGCTCTCCGAGTCGGACCTCGCGGTGGCAACACAGGCGAAGGTGGACACCCAAGCGCGCCACCTCTTCGATGCGGTCGTCGCTGAGGGGTGGCGGGAGGCATCACCGTTCGCGAGGGTGCCTCGCATCAGAGCGCCCCGGTCTGCCCTGCGTCGCCAGGGCGAGTACATCCCGTCGCCAACCGAAGCCATGTCGCTCATCGGCGCTGCACGCGCGGTCGGGCGCGATGACGTCGCCCTGTTCATGCTTCTCGCGCTCGGCGCGGGGCTCCGCGGCTCCGAGGTGGTCGGCCTCGACGCAGACGCGTTGGCGGGAGGCACGGTGGTGGTGCGCCAGCAGCTGCTACGTGCAGACGGGCGGTTCTACCTGTCCGCACCCAAGACAAGCGCGGGGGAGCGCACGGTGCCACTCGCCCCGATCGTTCTCGACGCTGTGATGGCGTATCGGGCGACGCACGCGCCGCTCGCCGCCGCCTTGCCGGTCATGGACCGCGGACGGGAGCGGGAGGTTCGAGAGACCTCGCTTGTCTTGAGCGGACCCCACGGCGGGCCCTGGCAGGAGACCGTCGCTGCACGCCAAGTGGCGGCCTTCGCGGGACGTGCGGACTTCCCCGGTCGCGTCACTGCGCACACGTTCCGCAAGACCTTCACGACCATCCTCGGCGACGCCGGCGTCCCACTGCGGGTGATCGACGCCGTGACCGGACACGAGTCGTCTGGACTTACCCTCGGCACCTACACGGCCGTCACGCCCGCTGGCCTCGAACGCGCGCGTGACGCAGTACAAGACGCCCTGGCATGAGAAGAGCCCCCGACCAGACATGTCCAAAACATGTCCGGTCGGGGGCTTGATCGCTGATTTATCAGCGACTACGGCTTAGCAGTCGTAGTAGAGCTCGAACTCGTGCGGGTGCGGACGGAAGCGCAGCGGGTCGATCTCCTGCGTGCGCTTGAGGTCGATCCACATCTCGATGAGGTCCTCGGTGAACACGCCACCCTCGGTGAGGAAGCCGTGGTCCGCCTCGAGGGCGTCGAGCACCGCGGGGAGCGAGGCCGGCACCTGGGCGATCTGGGCGTGCTCCTCGGGGGGCAGCTCGTAGAGGTCCTTGTCGACCGGAGCCGGGGGCTCGATGCGGTTCTTGATGCCGTCGATGCCGGCCATCAGGAGCGCCGCGAACGCGAGGTACGGGTTCGACGACGGGTCCGGCGCGCGGAACTCGATGCGCTTGGCCTTCGGGTTCGAGCCGGTGATCGGGATGCGGACCGCGGCGGAGCGGTTACGCGCCGAGTACACCAGGTTGACCGGGGCCTCGTAGCCCGGCACGAGGCGGTGGTACGAGTTGACGGTCGGGTTCGTGAACGCGAGCAGCGACGGCGCGTGCTTGAGGATGCCGCCGATGTACCAGCGGGCCATGTCCGAGAGGCCGCCGTAGCCGGACTCGTCGTAGAAGAGCGGCTCGCCGTTCTTCCAGATCGACTGGTGGACGTGCATGCCCGAGCCGTTGTCGCCGAAGAGCGGCTTCGGCATGAAGGTCACGGTCTTGCCCGCGCGCCACGCGACGTTCTTGACGACGTACTTGAACTTCTGGATGTCGTCGCCCGCGTGCAGCAGCGTGTTGAAGCGGTAGTTGATCTCCTGCTGGCCGGCGGTGCCCACCTCGTGGTGCGCGCGCTCGAGCTCGAGGCCGACCTCGCCGAGGACCTTGCACATCTCGTCGCGGAGGTCCGCGAACTGGTCGCCGGGGGAGACGGGGAAGTAGCCGCCCTTGTAGCGCGTCTTGTAGCCGCGGTTCGGGGTGCCGTCCTCCTCGTACTCGACGCCGGTGTTCCACCAGGCCTCGGACGAGTCGATGTGGTAGTAGCCCTCGTGCTGGTTCGTGTCGAAGCGAACCGAGTCGAAGATGAAGAACTCCGCCTCGGGGGCGAAGAAGGCGGTGTCACCGATGCCGGTGGACTTCAGGTACTCGACGGCCTTCGCCGCGATGTTGCGGGGGTCGCGCGAGTAGGGCTCGTTCGTGAACGGGTCCACGATCGAGAAGTTGATGACGAGCGTCTTCGCCTTGCGGAACGGGTCGACGAACGCGGTGGCGACATCCGGCAGCAGCTTCATGTCGGACTCGTTGATCGCCTGGAAGCCGCGGATCGACGAACCGTCGAACATCGCGCCCTCGGTGAACACGTCCTCGGTGAACTGCGACGCGGGGATGTTGAAGTGCTGCATCTGACCCGGAAGGTCGCAGAAGCGGATGTCGACGAACTCGACGCCCTCGTTCTTCACATACTCGATCGCCTCGTTGGCGTCTTTGAACATCCGGTACTCCTTGAAGAGGTTGGACAGGCCTTCGGTGGCACCTCACACCCTAGGGGCGGTCCGTTGCCTACGGATACACGGAATGTTTCCAGAGTGTTACATGTGGCACCTTTCGGGCCGTGGTATCGCCCGGGCGCCGCGCGCGAGGGGGCCGCCGGGGGACGATGCGCGGGCTGGGGGCCGCGCGCATCGTCCCGCGTGGTGCCGGTTGACTAGGCTTTCGGGGTGACCGCGCAGACCGCCCCCTCCGCCCTCGTCCCACGCCGGCTGGCCGGCATCGCGATCGACTGGGTGCTGTGCCTGCTCATCTCGTCGGCGTTCTTCCCCGACCCGAGCTACCCGGCGGACACCGTGACCGGGCTCGAGCGGGCGTTCCTCGCCGGCTCGCCGTTCGCGACGCTCGCCGTGTGGGCGGTGCAGCACCTGCTGCTGGTCGCGACGCTCGGCACCACCATCGGGCACCGGCTGCTGGGCCTGCGCGTGGTGCGCGAGGAGGGCGCGCTGCCGGTGGGCTTCACCAAGGCCGCGATCCGCACGGCGCTGCTCGCGCTGGTGATCCCCGCGGTGGTGTGGGGCCCCGACGGGCGGGGGCTCCACGACCGCCTTGCGCACACGCGAGTGGTGCGCGTCGGGGGAACGGAGGGCGTCGCGTGACCGTCATCGAGGCCGCAGGCGTCCTGCTCGACATGGACGGCACGCTGATCGACTCCACCGCCACGGTGGACGTGGTGTGGGGCGACTTCGCGCGCCAGGCCGGCTTCGACGTCGACGAGGTGCTCGCGCACGTCCACGGGGTCCCCGCCCGCGCGACGCTGCGCCGCTTCCTGGGCGAGGAGGCGGACATCGAGCCGTGGTTCCGCCAGATCGAGGAGTGGGAGAACGAGCGCTTCGACGCCGACGTCGAGATCCCCGGCGCCGTCGCGGCGGTGCACGCGATCCCTTCCGGGCGGTGGGCCGTGGTGACCTCGGCGCTGCGCGAGGCCGCGCTGCGCCGGCTCGCGCGGCTCGGATTCCCGGCCGTGGAGGTGCTGGTGGCCGCGGAGGACGTCGAGCGCGGCAAGCCCGACCCGGAGCCGTACCGCCGAGGCGCCGAGGCGCTGGGCGTCGCGGTCGAGGACTGTGTGGTGTTCGAGGACTCCGACGCGGGCGTGCGTGCCGGGCTCGCGGCCGGCGCGACCGTGGTGGTCGTGGGTGGACTGGCGACGCCCACGACCGAGGGGCTCGCCCGGGTCGCGGACATGCACGGCGTGAGCGTCGCGGCAGGGGAGCGCGGCGTGAGGATCACGCTGAGCTGACGGGCGTCGCTCAGCTCCCCATGGGAGGCGCGGAAAGCGAAGAACCGTCCGTGGCTACCCCAGAGGGAGCACGGACGGTTCCTCGACAACGGCTCAGCGGCCGCGCATGCCCTTGCGGTCGGGACGCGCGCGCACCGGGTCGATGCCCTTGGGCATCGGGGGCTTCGCGCCGCCGATCGCCTTGAGGCGCGCCTCGACCGTGGGACGGTCGTTGCGGCCCAGGGCCTTCTTGGTCTTGCGGATCGCCTTGGTGAGGCCGTCGAGCGACACCTCGCCCTCGCCGCGGCCCACGTAGATCACGGTGACGGGGACGCCGGGGACGAGCTTCTCGATGCGCTTCTTGGACGTCTCCGCGGGCTTGCGGATGATCGCGCCGCCCTCGGCGAGCAGGACGATGCCGCCCTTGCCGACGCCCTGGAACACCACGCCCTTGCCGCGCGTGTCCATGTTCACCGGGTTGTCCTCGAACTTCCAGCCGGTGCGGATGGTCTGTGCGACCGCGAGCGACGATCCGGTCTGGCCCTCCATGCGCAGGAACGCGGTGCGCTCGAAGCGGCGCGTGAGGAAGTACATGGCGCCGAGCGCGCCCGTCAGCACGCCGAAGATCGACGCGTAGACGATCGCGGCGGTGTTGCCGATCAGCACGCCGACGAGCACCGCGATCGCGATCACGCCGACGAAGATGCCGATGATGCCGGGCAGCAACGCCTTGTCGTGAGGGGCGGTGACCCGGTACGCCTGGGCGACCAGGTGGTACCAGCGCTGCTTCTTGGGCTTGCTCTCGGTGCTCTTGTCCTTAGCCATGATGCGCACAGTCTAGTCGCAGGCCCGGACCCCTCCGGGACCCCCGCGGCCGGCGCATCGTCCCCCCGCGGTGCCCCGCGGAAGGACGGCCGTGTCAGCCGAGCTCGGGGCGCGCCTTGAGCAGCGCCGAGGCCTCCTGGCGCGACTCGGTGGCCTCGCCCAGGTGGGCGAGCGCCTCCGGGATCTCGCGGCCCTTGCTCTTCATCGCCTGGCCCCACAGGCGGCCGGCGCGGTACGACGAGCGCACCAGCGGACCCGACATGACGCCCAGGAAGCCGATCTCCTCCGCGATGTCGGAGAGCTCGACGAACTCGGCGGGCTTGACCCAGCGGTCCACGGGGTGGTGGCGCGGCGAGGGGCGCAGGTACTGGGTGATGGTGATGAGGTCGCAGCCGGCGGCGTGGAGGTCGCGGAGCGCCTCGACCGCCTCATCGAACGTCTCGCCCATGCCCAGGATGAGGTTGGACTTGGTGACCAGGCCGTCCTCCTGCGCCGCGGTGAGCACGGACAGCGAGCGGTCGTAGCGGAAGCCCGGGCGGATGCGCTTGAACACGCGCGGCACCGTCTCGAGGTTGTGGGCGAGGACCTCGGGGCGCGAGGAGAACACCTCGGCGAGCTGGGCGGGGTCCGCGTTGAAGTCGGGGATGAGAAGCTCGACGCCGGTGCCCGGGTTGAGCGAGTGGATCTGGCGGACCGTCTCCGCGTAGAGCCACGCGCCGCCGTCCTCGAGGTCGTCGCGTGCGACGCCCGTGATGGTCGAGTACTTGAGGCCCATCTGGCGCACGGACTCGGCGACGCGGCGGGGCTCGTCGGCGTCGAAGGCGGCGGGCTTGCCGGTGTCGATCTGACAGAAGTCGCAGCGACGCGTGCACTGGTCGCCGCCGATGAGGAACGTGGCCTCGCGGTCCTCCCAGCACTCGAAGATGTTGGGGCAGCCGGCCTCCTCGCACACCGTGTGCAGGCCGCCGCTCTTCACCAGGCCCTTGAGGTCCTTGTACTCGGGGCCCATGGTCGCCTTGGTGCGGATCCACTCGGGCTTGCGCTCGATCGGGACGGCCGAGTTGCGGGCCTCGACGCGCAACATCTTGCGGCCCTCGGGTGCGATGGTCACACGGGCTCCTTCGTGGGGAGGGGGGAGTCTGCGCCGGTGGGCGCCTGGGCCCACCTTACGTCGGCGAGGGCGGCTTCCAGGAATCGCACGGTCGGGTCGACCGCCTCGGCGAGGGGCACGTCGCGTCCCAGCTCGGCGGCGAGGGACGTGACGTCCGCGTCGGAGATGCCGCACGGGACGATGCGCTGGTACCAGTTCAGGTCGGGCGTGCAGTTGAGCGCGATGCCGTGCATGGTGACGCCCTTGGCCACGCGCACGCCGATCGCGCAGATCTTCCGCTCACGCCGCGTGTCCGTCGCGGGCAGCCACACGCCCGAGCGGCCCTCCACCCGGATCGTGTCGAGCCCGAAGGTCGCGCACACGTCCATGACGGCCTGCTCGAGCTGCCGGACGTACCGCACCACGTCGACGGGCTCCGCGAGCCGGACGATCGGGTAGGCCACCAGCTGGCCCGGGCCGTGCCACGTGATGCGCCCGCCGCGGTCGACGTCGATCACCGGGGAACCATCGACGGGACGGTCCCAGGTCGCGGTGCGCTTGCCCGCGGTGTAGACGGGCTCGTGCTCGACCAGGAGGAGGGTGTCCTCGGCCTCGCCGGCGACCACGGCGGCGTGAACCTCCCGCTGGAGGTCCCACGCCTCCTGGTAGGGCACCAGGCGGGTGCCGAGGTCGAGGGGGACGATGCGCATCACAGGATGGTAACTCTTGACCCGGTCGGGAATAGGCGTGCCTGGTTCCGGCATCATTCTCCACATGAAGCTTCGATCCTGGGCACGTCCCCTGCTCATCATCCTGGTGATCTTCGGTTGGCTCGCCGTCGGCGGCGCCGGCGGACAGACGTTCGGCAAGCTCTCGGAGGTGCAGGAGAACGACTCCGCCGCCTTCCTGCCGTCGAACGCCGAGTCGACCGAGGCCGCCGACCTGCACGCCGAGTTCGCCCCCACCGACTCCGTCCCGGCGCTCCTCGCCGTCGACGGCGGCGCGGCGGACGTCGCGACCGTCCAGGCCTTCGTCGACTCGGTTCTGACGGAGGCGCTCGAGGGCGACCCCGAGGGCCGCACCGTCGGCGACATCACCCTCACCGGCCCGCAGGGCCAGGGCCCCACCGCCATCCCGTCCGAGGATGGCGAGGCGATCCTCGTGTCCTTCGCGGTGGACGCCGAGGTGTTCGACGAGATGGCGGGCGAGGAGTCCGTGGGCCAGCTCTACGTCGACACGCTCCGCACCGCCTGGGAGCAGGCCGACACCGGTCTGACGGGCTATGTCACCGGACCCGCGGGCCTGGTCGCGGACCTCGTCGAGGCGTTCGGCGGCATCGACGGCATCCTGCTCCTGGTCGCGCTGGGCGTGGTGCTGCTCATCCTGCTGATCGTCTACCGCAGCCCCGTGCTGCCGTTCCTGGTGCTCGCGACCTCCATGCTCGCGCTCACCGGCGCGATCATCGCCGTGTACGCCCTCGCGAGCGCGGACGTCATCACGCTCAACGGCCAGAGCCAGGGCATCATGTTCATCCTCGTGGTCGGTGCGACCACCGACTACTCGCTGCTCCTGGTCGCCCGCTACCGCGAGGAGCTGCTGCGGATCCAGTCGCCCTACGCGGCTCTTGGTCACGCGTGGAAGCGCTCGCTCGAGCCCATCGCCGCCTCGGCCGGCACCGTGATCCTGGGCCTCCTGGTGCTTCTGCTGAGCGACCTCAAGTCCAACGCGGCGCTCGGCCCGGCCGGCGCGATCGGCATCGCGGCGTCCTTTCTCGCGGCGCTCACCCTCCTGCCCGCCCTGCTCCTCATCGGCGGCAAGCACGCCCGCGGCGTGTTCTGGCCGGCGATGCCGCGCTACCGCGGCGACGACGCCCACGAAGCGGAGGAGACCATCGAGGCCGTCGAGGCGCGCGCCGGCGTGTGGGGCCGCGTGTCGCGGTTCGTCGACTCGCGTCCGCGCGCGGTGTGGGCCGCGGCGGCGCTCGGACTCGTGATCCTCGCGGCGTTCGTGCCGACCTTCAAGTCCGGAGGCCTGGGCGAGCGCGACATCTTCACCGCCGAGACCGAGTCCGTCACGGGCTTCGAGTTCCTCGAGCAGCACTTCGAGGCCGGCGCGACGTCGCCGATCCGCATCATCACCGCGGAGGGCTCGGCACAGGACGTGCTCGCGGCCGTCGAGGGTGTCGACGGCGTCACGCAGGCGTACCTGCTCACGCCCGCGGTGGCCGCCGGTGCCCCGGCGGGGGCGGTGCCCGAGGACCCGATCGTGGTCGACGGCCTCGTCGAGATCGACGCCATCACGCAGGTCTCGGCGTCCTCGGCCGAGGCCCTCGACATCGTCGCGGACGTCCGCGACGAGGCGCACGCGGTCGACTCCGAGGCACTGGTGGGTGGTCAGGCCGCCGAGTCGCTGGACACCCGCCTCACCAGCGAGCGAGACCTGAAGATCATCCTGCCGACCATCCTCGCGGTGATCCTGGTAGTCCTCATGCTGCTGCTGCGCTCGATCCTGGCGCCGGTGCTCATCATCGTGGCGAACGTTCTGAGCTTCGCGGCGACCATGGGTCTCGCGGCGATCGTGTTCAACCACGTGCTCGACTTCCCCGGAACGGACCCGTCCGTGCCGCTGCTCGGGTTCGTGTTCCTCGTCGCGCTCGGTGTCGACTACTCGATCTTCCTCATGTCGCGCGCGCGGGAGGAGTCACTGCAGCACGGCGCCCGCGAAGGCATCAGGAGGGCGCTGGCGGTGACCGGCGGCGTGATCACGTCCGCGGGCATCGTGCTCGCCGCGACGTTCGCGGCGCTGGGCGTCATCCCGCTGATCTTCCTCGCGCAGATCGCGTTCCTCGTCGCGGCGGGCGTGCTCATCGACACGTTCGTGGTCCGGTCCCTGCTGGTCCCGGGCCTCATCGCGGACATCGGCCGCCGTGCATGGTGGCCGGCCCGTCGCATCGGCGACTGAATCCTCCTGTGGAGAACGCACCCCTCCGCTGTCGCTGATGCGACGGTGGAGGGGTGCGGCACATCACCCCACTCCGTCTCGACCGGGTCTCGCGGACCGTCGGTCGCGGCGACGCGGCCGAGCGCCTTGCACGCGCCCGCGTCGCCGCCCTGAGCGTGGTCGAGCACCCGGGGATCTGCGCGCCGCTTGACATCGTGCGGGAGGACGATGCCGTGCTGGCGTTGTCGCCCCGCGTCGCCGGGGCGACGCTCGCCGCCGCCGGCAGCACGGCGGGCGTGGGCGAGTGGGTGTGGCTCGTCGCGGGCATCGCGGAGGCGCTCGACGCGCTCCACTCTCACGGTCTCGCGCACGGCGACGTGTCGCCCTCCAACGTGCTCGTGGGGGTCCGGCCCGTACTGGTCGACCTCGTGGGTCCGGCGCTGGGCGGCGAGCGCGGCACCCCTGGTTTCGCGGCGCCCGAGCGCGCCGCGGGCGGGCCGCCGACCGCGGCGGGCGACGTGCACGCGCTGGGCGCGGTCGCGCTCGCCGTCGCCTCGCCCGCGTACCGCACGGAGGCGGAGGCGTGGATGGCGCCGCTCCTCGACCCCGACCCGGCCGCCCGGCCGTCCGCCGGGGCGGTGGCGCGCGGGATCCTCGGGTGCGCCACCCCGACGAGGTGGCGGCCGGTCGACGCGGAGGCGCCTGCGCAGCCCGCGGCCCGGTCCATCCGCACCGAGCGTGATCCGCGGGCGTGGCACTGGCGCCTGCGGCGTCGCCCGGCGCGGCTCGTGGCTGTCGCCGCCGTCGGCGCTCTCGCCGCCGGCTGGATGCTCTGGGGGCCCGTGCCGGCTGCCGTCGCGCCCGTCGTGGGGGTGGGCGCGGCCGGGACCGGGGTGGCGGGTGGAGCGGAGGTGCCGGTGGCATCGTCCCTGCCGGCGCCCACGGACGCGGCGCGCGAGCTCACCCTCGAGCGGATCGAGGCCATCGCGGCCGGGGACGGTGACGCGCTGGTGGCGCTCACGGTGCCGGGTTCGCGTGCGTGGGCGACCGCGGCGCGCGAGGCGCGCCAGTTCGCCGCGGTTCGGGTCGAGGGACTCGCCGTGGAGGTGCGCGAGGTCGCCCCGGTCCGTGGTGACGGCTCACGCGCCACCGTCGACGTCGCGTACGTGCTCACGGCGCACACGCTCGTGGACGGCCGCGAGCGGACCGAGGTGCCGGAGCAGCGTCAGGTGGCGCGGCTGGCGCTCGTGTGGTCGGGCGAGCGGTGGCGGGTCGAGCGGGTCAGCGTGCCGCCATGACCCAGCGAGCGGCGTCCTCGACGGTCGGGTGGCGCCACGCGAAGCCCAGGCGCGTCAGCACGGTGGGGGAGCCGTGCTGCGACGTCAGCAGGTCCTCGATCGCGCGCCCCACGGCGATGTCGAGCACTGTCTTGGGGACCCGGAAGCCGGGGCGCCTCCCCGCGGCCTCGGAGAAGGCCCGCATCAGAGCGGCGTCGCGCGCCGGGTGGGGTGAGATGCACAGCGCGACGCCGTGGTGGTCCGAGTCGATGAGGAAGCGCAGCGCGCGGATGTGGTCCTCGAGGGCGATCCACGAGTGCCACGTGTCGGGCCGCCCGAGCGACCCGAGCAGCCCGCGCGAGGTGAGGGGGAGCAGCCGCTCCGCGAAACCCCCATGCGAGGCGAGCACCAGCCCGGTGCGCGCGGTGACCACGCGCACGCCCGCGTCGCGCACGGGCTGCGCCTCGGCCTCCCAGTCGAGCACGATTCCCGACAGGAGGGTGCGGCCGGGGCTGGAGGCCTCGTCGAGCCGCTCCTCGGCACGGTCGCCGTAGAAGCCCATCGCGGAGCCCTGGAGGAGCATGCCGGAGAACCCGGCCCCCGCATCGTCCCCCAGGATCGCCCGCACGATGGTGCGGGTCGAATCCACGCGGGACCGGCGCACCTCGGCGGCGTAGGAGTCGGTGAGGCGCTTGGCGCCGATCGAGGCGCCGGCGAGGTTGACCACGACGTCGGCCGAGCGGATCACGTCCGCGTCGATCGCGCCGGTGGCGGGGTCCCAGCGCGACTCGTGCGGTCCCGCGGGTGAACGCCGCACGAGGGCGACCACGTCGTGGCCGCCCTCGTGCAGGTCCTTCTTGAGCGCCGTGCCGATCAGCCCCGAGGAGCCTGCGATCACGACGCGCATCTTCAGTTGTCCTGGTCCGTCAGAGACCGAGCTCGGACTCGAACTCGCCGGCCTCGATGATCCGCTTCACGGTCTGCAGGAAGCGGGCCGCGTCCGCGCCGTCCACGATCCGGTGGTCGTAGCTGAGCGGGAGGTAGCACATCGGGCGGACCGAGATGACGTCCTCGCCGTCGGGGCCCTTGACCACGACCGGCTTCTTGACGATCGCGCAGGTCGCGAGGATGCCCACCTGCGGCGCGGGGACGATCGGGGTGTCGAACAGCGTGCCGCCCGAGCCCGTGTTGGTCACCGAGAACGTGCCGCCCGAGATCTCGTCGGAGGACAGACCGCCCTCGCGCGCCTTGGTGGCGAGGTCGACGATGCCCTTGGCGTGGTCGACGATTGTCTTCGAGTCCGCGTCCTTGAGCGTCGGGAGCATGAGGCCCTTGGGGGTGTCCACCGCGAGCGACAGGTTGACCGACGGGTGGTAGACGATGCTCCCGTCCTCGACCGACGCGTTGAGGAACGCGTGCTCCTGCAGCGCGATCGCCGTGGCGCGGGTGAAGAACGGCAGGAACGTGAGGTTCACGCCGTGCTTCGCGGAGAACGCCGACTTGTTCTTGGCGCGCAGCGCGAAGATCTTGGTGCAGTCGACCTCGACGACGGAGGTGAGCTGCGCCATGCCGTGCAGCGACTCCATCATCTTGTCGGCGGTGATCTTGCGGATGCGGGTCATCTTGACCGTCTGGCCGCGCAGCTCCGAGACCTCGACCTGGTTGGCCGAGGTGGCGGGAGCGGCGGTCGCCGCGGCCGGAGCGGCGGCGGGGGCCGCCGTGACCTTGGCCGCGGCCTCGAGCACGTCCTCCTTGCGGATGCGGCCGCCCACGCCGGTGCCGGTGAGCGCGGACAGGTCCACACCCTTGTCGGCGGCGAGCTTGCGCACGATCGGGGTGACGTAGCCCGAGCCGGACGATGCGGCGGCCGCGGGGGCCACCGGAGCGGCCGGGGCCGCGGGGGTGGCCGGAGCAGCGGGCGCGGCCCCGACCGGAGCGGCCGGGGGCGCCGCGGGCG
>NZ_BBLW01000001.1 GCF_000971135.1 Demequina phytophila
GCTTGGGGCCGGGCTTGGGTGCGCCGGGCTTCGCCGCCGGCTTGGCGGCGGGCTTGCTCGGCGCCGCCGCGGCGGGGGCGCCGGAGGTCGCCGCGGGGAAGGCCTCACGGGCCTTCCGCACCACGGGGGCCTCCAGGGTGGAGGACGGACCCTTGACGTATTCGCCGAGCTCGTTGAGCTTGGTGATCAGGTCCTTGCTCGAGACTCCGAGCTCCTTCGCGATCTCGTGAACGCGGGGCTTTGCCACTTCTCTCCTGTCTCGGCTCGCCCAAGACAGGGTCGAGCCATCGTTACGGCTGGGTGCTCATCGTGAGATGCTCATCGCTGGGCCATGGGCTTTCATCCCGTCTGATTCGATGGTGGGCACGGTCCACGCTAGCCGACCGCGAGGCCGGAGACGTCCAGCTCCGCCACGCGCAGCGCGCGGGGCAGGGCCCTCCGTCTCAGCGCCTGCGCGAGGCACTCCGGACCGGGGTGCAACCAGGCTCCCCGTCCCGGCAGGCTGCGACGCTCGTCGACGACCGCACGGCCATCCACGCACGCCACCCGCACAAGGACCGACCGAGACGCCCGACCCCTGCATCCGACGCACGTCCGCACCGGTTCCTGAGGAGCGGTGGCGGGGGCGCCGACGTCACGAGACGGGTCTCTCGGCTCCACTAGTCTAGCGGATCCCCGTCAGCGCCCGGATCCGGCTCGCCCGGGCACGTCGGGCTGCTCGTCCGATCGGATGTCGATGCGCCACCCCGTGAGGCGGGCGGCGAGGCGGGCGTTCTGGCCCTCCTTGCCGATCGCGAGCGACAGGTGGAAGTCGGGCACGACGACGCGCGCGGCGCGCGCCTCCTCGTCGACGACGGCCACCGACACGACGCGCGAGGGCGACAGCGCGTTGCCCACGAACGTCGCCGGGTCGTCGTCCCAGTCGATGATGTCGATCTTCTCGCCGCGCAGTTCGCTCATGACGGCGCGCACGCGGGAGCCCATCGGGCCGATGCACGCGCCCTTGGCGTTCACGCCGGGCACGGTCGCGCGCACCGCGATCTTGGTGCGGTGGCCGGCCTCGCGCGCCAGGCTCATGATCTCGACGGTGCCGTCGGCGATCTCGGGCACCTCGAGCTCGAACAGCTTGCGGACCAGGCCGGGGTGGGTGCGCGACAGCGTGATGGACGGACCCTTCGCGCCGCGCGAGATGTCCAGCACGAAGCCCTTGAGGCGCTCCCCATGCACGTACACCTCGGTGGGGACCTGCTCGTGCGGCGGCAGGATCGCCTCGACGTCGCCGAGGTCGACATGCACGTTCTTAGGGTCGGAGGACTGCTGGATCACGCCCGACACCAGGTGGCCCTCGCGGCCGGCGTACTCGCCGAGCACGGCATCGTCCCCCGCCTGTCGCAGGCGCTGGAAGATCACCTGACGCGCGGTGGACGTCGCGATGCGACCGAAGTCCGCCGGGGTGTGGTCGAACTCGGGCAGGTCCGCGGGGTCCTGGCCCTCCTCGCCGTCCTCGCGGGCGAGGATGGTCACCTTGCCGGTGACCCGGTCGAGGTGGGCGCGGGCGTGACGGTACGCGCCCGGGGTCTTGTGATACGCCGAGACGAGCGCCTGCTCGATCGCGTCGACCAGCACGTCCAGACGGATGTCCTTCTCGCGCTCGAGGCCCCGCAGGGCCTGCATGTCGATGTCCATGTCCTACTACTCTCCCAGCCTCTTGAGCTCCACGACGATGCGACCGTCCGTCACCTGCGCGAGCGGGAGCCGGCGCTCCTCGCCGTCGACGTCGAGCACGAGCTCATCGTCGTCGAGGGCCGTGAGGCGTCCCGTGAGGGAGCCGTCCGCGAGCCGCAGGTCGACCAGCCTCGTGCGGGCGCGCATGAAGTGGCGGCGCTCCGTGAGGACACGGTCGGTTCCGGGGGTCGAGACCTCGAGGACGTACGGCGTGGAGGGCACGTTCGCCTCGTCGAGCGCGGCGCCGATCAGGCGGGAGGCCTCTGCGACGCGGTCGAGGTCGGCGCTGCCCACCTCGTCCTCGGGCAGGTCGACGGTGACGAGCACCCGCGAGCGCTTGCCCGCGGCCGTGACGTCCACCCCGTCGAGGACCAGCCCCGCGGCCTCCGCCGCCGGCGCGGCAAGCTCGATGATGCGGCTCGAGATGTCCATGGCATCGCCTCCCACGCGCGGCACGCGCTCCGTTTCTGAAGTTCGGTCGACCCATATTCTAGGACCCTCGCAGGGGCATGTCATGATGGCGCCCATGCCGTCCCGTCCCTCCCGCGCGCTCGGCCTCGCCATCACCGCAGGCATCCTGGCGGTCGCGGTCTCCGGATGCTCATGGAGGCTCGAGACGCCGCCGATCGAGCGGCGCACGCCCACGCCCACCGTGGTGCTGCGGGACGAGGCCGCGATCCGCGAGCAGACCGTCATCGACGTGGCCGACGCGTCGGAGTCTGGCGCGGTCGAGGCCGTGCTCGCCCCGGAGCGGCTCGAGGCGCTCGGCGGGGTGTACGTCGCGACCCCGTCCCCGACGCCCTCCGCCACCGTGTCCGTCGCCCCCGCGCCGACATTCGATGCCGCCGTCGCGGACGCGATCGACGGCGCGCTCGAGGCCGCCGACGCGGCCGCCGAGGACGACCCCTCCCTCGCCGCGCTCCTGCGGTCGATCGCGCTGTCGCACGCGCTCGTGTCCGACGCGCCCGCCGTCGCGGGCGAGGCCCCGGCCGAGCGCGCGATGCCCGCCGTACCCGCGAGCGGGGACGACGATGCGGGCACCTGGACGCCGGCGGAGTCGAGCGCGGTCGACCCCGCCGTGCTCGCCGCGCTCGCGGTCACGCATGACCGCGCCTCCTTCGCGTACGAGGTCGCCGCGGCGCGAGCGACCGGCGGCGAGCGGGAGCGCGCGCTGACCCGCTCGCGGTTGCATGAGGCGCGCGCGGCCGCGCTGGTCGCGCTGCCCGGAGTCGAGGACGACCGTGACGGCCTCTACGACGTGCCGCCGTCCGGCACGGCCACGCGGAACGCCCGCGCCGCGACCGAACGCGCCGTCGAGACCGAGATCGCGGAGACCTACGCCGCGCTGATCGACGGCGCGGACGCCGTCGACGTGCCGTGGATCCTCGACGGCGCGTACGACGCGTGGATGCAGGCGGCGTCGCTGCGAGGCTTCGACCTCGCGTCGCTCCCGGCACTGCCGGGCGTCACCGCCGCCTCCTGACCCACCGGCGGTCGCTGATCCACACGGGTCTGCCGCTCCTCCACACGAACCCTCCGATGTGACCGCAAACATGCACGGAGCCGGCCCCCGGGGGACCGGCTCCGTGTGGATCAGCGCTCGCGGCGTGGGGTGCTCAGCCGGCCAGCGCCTGCCGGACGCGGGCGATCACGGCGGCCGCCGCATCGTCCACCGGCAGCGCCTCGCTGGTGCCCGCCGCGCGGACCTTCAGCTCGACGGTGCCCTCGGCGAGGCCGCGCCCCACCACCAGGATGAACGGCGCGCCCAGCAGCTCGGCGTCCTTGAACTTGACGCCGGGCGAGACCTTGAAGCGGTCGTCGTAGCAGACCTCGATGCCGGCGGCCTCGAGCTCCCCCGCGAGCCTCGCGGACGCCTCGAACACCGCGTCGTCCTTGCCGGTCGCGACCACGTGCACGTGGTACGGCGCGACCTGGACGGGCCAGGACAGGCCCAGCTCGTCGTGGTTGTTCTCGGCGAGCAGCGCGACGGCGCGCGTGACGCCGATGCCGTAGGAGCCCATCGTGACCACCTGCTGCTTGCCGTTCTCGTCGAGCACGCGCAGGTCGAGCGCCTCGGCGTACTTGCGACCCAGCTGGAAGATGTGGCCGATCTCGACGCCGCGCGCGAGCTCGAGCGGGCCCGAGCCGTCGGGGGCGGGGTCGCCGGCGCGCACGCTCGCGGCCTCGATGGTGCCGTCGGCCGTGAAGTCGCGGCCCATGGTGAGCTCGAAGACGTGCTTGCCGTGGACGTCCGCGCCGGTGATCCAGCGGGTGCCGGGGACGATGCGCGGGTCGACCAGGTACGGGATCGCGGCGTCCTGCTCGTCGCCGCGGGCGACGCCCTCGGGGCGGGCCTGCGGGCCGAGCGCGCCGGGGCCGATGTATCCCTTGGTCAGCTGCGGGTGCTTGGCGAAGTCCTCCTCGTTGGCGGCCTCGACGCCGAACGGCGAGAGGGCGGCCTCGAGGCGCGTCATGTCCGCGTCGCGGTCGCCGGGCACGCCGACGACGAGCAGCGAGCGCTCCCCGGTGGGCGACGTGAGCGCGAGCACCACGTTCTTGAGGGTGTCCGCTGCGGTCCACTCGCGGTCGGCGCGCGGGTGCGCGGCGTTCGCGGCGGCCACCAGCGTGTCGATGGTCGGGGTGTCGGGGGTGTCCTCGACGTGGGCTGCGGGGGCCTCGTCCCAGGGCAGGGCGTCGGGCACGGGCGTGGTGACGGCCTCCACGTTGGCCGCGTAGCCGCCGGGCGACCGCACGAACGTGTCCTCCCCCACCTCGGTGGGCGAGAGGAACTCCTCGGACCGCGAGCCGCCCATGGCGCCGGACTGCGCCTGCACGATCACGTACTCGATCCCGAGCCGTTCGAAGATCCGCACGTAGGCCGCGCGCTGCGCCGCGTAGGACGCGTCGAGACCCTCGTCGGTGACGTCGAAGCTGTACGAGTCCTTCATGATGAACTCGCGGCCGCGCAGCAGGCCCGCACGGGGACGCGCCTCGTCGCGGTACTTGGTCTGGATCTGGTAGATGGTGAGCGGCAGGTCCTTGTAGCTGCTGTACAGGTCCTTCACCAGCAGCGTGAACATCTCCTCGTGCGTGGGCGCGAGCAGGTAGTCGCCGCCCTTGCGGTCCTGGAGGCGGAACAGGTTGGGGCCGTACTCGGTCCACCGGTGGGTGGCCTCGTAGGGCTCGCGCGGCAGCAGCGCCGGGAAGTGGACCTCCTGGCCGCCGGCGGCGTCCATCTCCTCGCGCACGATCGCCTCGACCTTCGCGAGCACCTTCAGCCCCAGCGGAAGCCAGGTGTAGATGCCGGGCGCGGCGCGCCGGATGTAGCCGGCACGGACGAGCAGCTTGTGCGACGCGACCTCGGCGTCGGCGGGGTCCTCGCGCAGGGTGCGCAGGAAGAGAGTGGACATGCGAAGCATGGGACCAAGGGTATCGGCCACGGACGGCGGACGATGCGCGGGTCGCCGGGCGCACGACCGGGCGGCCGCACGGGACGCGAGACTCGGCCGGGCATCGCCGGTGCCAGGGGCGCTCGGCGCGTCAGCCCCCGTACTCCCCCGCCCACTGCAGCAGGCACTGCGCCATGGTCGCGCGCGTGAGCGCGGCGCGCGGCTTGAAGGCGCTGCCCGCGGGTGCCGTGAGGATCCTCCTCGCCCTCGCCCAGGTGATCGCCGTGTACGCGCCGTGGATCGTGGAGACGTCGCTGTAGGGCGAGCGCGCGGGCGGGGCGAACCCCGGGGAGCCGGCGAGCCGATAGAGGAACGTGAGCGTGTCCGCCCGCGTCATCACGTCGTCTGCGCGGTACCGGCGGCCGCCGACGACGCCGGCCTGCCGCATCCACACGATCGCGCGGTAGCGCCGGTCCGTGACGCTCACGTCCGAGTACGGCGAGGCGGTCGGGAGGACCACGTCCGGGCTGCCTGCGAGGCGGTAGAGGTACTGCGCCATCGCGCCCCGGTTCACGGTGGCGGACGGTCGGAACGACCCGTCCCCGAACGGAGTGGCGATTCCCGCATCGGCGACCCACGAGATCGCCGACCACGCGGGATCGTGGAACGTCACGTCCGTGAAGAAGTAGACAGGAACGTAGAACGCCTTGCGCGAGGACGCCTCGAACACCGGGCTCGTCGCGTAGCTGGTCGCTCCACCGACCCACGCGGTGCGTCCCTTGAAGGCCTGCCACGCCGCGGACGTGGTGACGTAGCCGTCCGTCAGGACCATGCGCACGTCCACGAAGGCGTGGGTGGTCTCGAGGTCGAACGGCGAGCCGTGGGGGCCGCAGAAGGCGGACTCGACCGTCGAGGCCGACCTCAGCGCCACCGCGCACACCGTCGACCCCCGGAAGCTCTTCGGGACGTTCAGCGTGCCGCGGAACGCCGAGCCGTACTTCACCTGCGAGGAGGTGAATGCGCGGTTCGCGTCGGTCACCGCGCGCGAGCCGGTCGCGGTGGGCACCGTGATGACCCGAGGCGTGACCGCATCGCTCGGACGTACCCACCCGCCGAGCGCCGCGCCGAGCGCGATGCGGACGCGATAGGCACCGGACGCGACATGCGAGAACGCGTACCTGCCTGTCGAACCGACCGCTGTCTCAGCGACGAGATCCCCGGCGCGCGTGTAGAGCGAAGCCACGGCACCCTCGAGCTGGTAGCTCCCCGCTCCCGTGACGCGCCCCGCGATGGTCGACTCAGGTGTGAGGACGATGCGTGGTGCGGCGGTCGCGCCGGCCACCACCACGATCGGCGTCGCCGACGACACACCCGCCTCTCCAGGCGCCCAGCCATCCCCGAGCCCGTCGAAGCCCGTCGCGAGGATCAGGTACCTGCCCGGCGCCAGATCGTCGAAGGAGTACGCACCGTCGGTCGTCGCGCAGGATGCTGCGACGCGCTCGACCCGGGTGGTGTAGATCTCGACGCAGCCGCCTTCCCCTGGACCTCCACCTCCCTCCACGGTGACGCGCAACGCTCCGGCGGCGCGCATCCGCACGTCGGCGCGAGCCGTGCCGCCCGTGGCAACCGTGATCGGTGTCGCCCGTTCACGGGTCGGCGAGCCGGCGAACCATTCCGACGCCTGCGCCGTCACGCCGGTCACCAGCATCGTGTAGGTGCCCGCGGGCAGGCTGTCGATCGTGTAGGAGCCGTCGTCGCCCGCGTCGGTCGCCTGCGCGGCACGGCCATCGGCGTCGTACGCGATGACCCGCGCGCCAGCCGCGGGATCGCCGGACGACGCGGTGACCCGTCCCCTGATCGTCGCTTCGGGCTTCAGGGTCGCGTCCAGCTCGAAGGTTCCCCGGGTCGCCTGGATCGTGACCGCCTTCGACCTCAGGCCGGTGGTCTTCCCCCGGCCCGCGTACCACTGGTAGGCGGCGCCAGGTCCCTCGGAGTAGAACTGGACGCGATAGTGACCAGGGTCGACGCTGAGCTCGTACGACGAGCGTCCAGGTTCCACGCACTGGTGTGCCGCGGTCGTGCCGCCCTCGACCGCCATGGCGCAGACGGTGAGGTCATCCCTCCCGGCGGGCCTGGTGATCGTCCCGGTGATCGTGGGCCACGGGTCGACCAGGAACACCCCGACGTTCGCCGAGCCCGCCAGCACGTCCTGCGTCGCCGTCGTGCCATCGAGCACGCCAGGCGCGTCCCGAAGCGTGAGCCAGAGGCCGCGCGGCAGGTCGTGTCCGAACCGGAACCAGAAGACACCGTCCACGCTGGTGCACGTGGTCGCGAGGACCTCGTCCGACGCCGTCAGGTCGATGCAGCCCTCGGTCACTTGAATCCGGTCGAGCGTGCTCCGGGTGAACGCGGTGACCGCGATGGTCCCGCCGAACGCGAGGGGGGCGACCACCACGGCGTCGATGACCTGGACGCTCACAGGCGCCGGCCCGCCGAAGATCACCCCCGGCGAGTCGGGGTCGAAGCACCCGCCCGGCGCCGGCTCGGCCGCCACGCAGAGGCGGTAGGAGCCGGCGGCGAGCCCGGAGAGGTCGAAGGCGTCTCCGACGCCGCCGCAGTCGCGCGCGAGCTCGATCGGTGCCGTCTGGTCGAGCGCCATCACGCACGCCTCGTCGACGGGTAGCGTGTCGGGCACCGCGATGGTTCCCGTGATGCCGTACGCAGGCGCGACGACGATGTCGGCGCCGTCGATGACCTCGCCGTTGCCCGGTCCGAGCACGACCGTGCCGCGGCTGTACAGCGACCGCGCCTCCGGTGCGAGGCCAGGTGACGTGATCCACTGCGCTCCGTAGCCGGCGGCTCCGAGCACCCCGACCTTCGCGGCCGCCACCGGCGCGACGAACCGGTAGGTTCCGTCGGCTCCCGTCGTGGTCGACGACAGGATTCCGGACGAGTTCGCGCGCACCACGGTCGCGCCCTCGACGGGCGTCCCCCCGGCGTCGGTCACCGTGCCGGTCAGCGCCTGCGTCGTGGGGACCACCATCGCCAACTCATGGTGATCGCTGCCCGAGAGCACCACCGACGTCCCCTCGGCGCCGTTGACGGCGGCGGGATAGGCCACCACGTCGTACGAACCCGAGACGCCTCGCGCCTCGAACGTGTACCGTCCGGCAGGCAGACCGCGGAATGACGCCGCACCGTCCGCGCCGAGCGAGCAGTCGCTCGCCTTGTCGACCACGGCGGGGCCGTGAAGCACCGCGTAGACGCAGCCCTGGGTGATCGGGCGATCGTCTGCACGGGTGACCGATACCGTCACCGAGGAGGCGCCTCTCGCCGGCGCCACCATGGTGTAGGCGACCGTGGCTCCCGCGGCGACGCGGACCCGGCGCTCGATCGACATGTCCCCCGCGTTCCGTGCGCCGGTCAGCGAGAACGCCGCTCCGCGCGCGTCGATGTCGCGATCGACCCGGAACGTGAACACGCCGTCGGCCGCTGCGCAGTCGGTGGTCGCACCGCGCTTGGCGAGAGTCGAGGAGGCCAGGCAGCCCCCGTCGAGGGGCGCGCCGTTGTCGAGCGTGACCGCCATCTCCACGGTGCCACCCCATGCGAAGGTGACGCGAGTGGTCGCACCCGAGGCGACGTCGACGCGCTCGGGTTCATTCGTTCCCATGCTGAAGCTGCCGCCGTACCACCCTTCCTGGGAGGCTTCGCAGGGCCGGGATGCCGGCGCGGGCTTGACGCACAGCAGGTAGCCGCCGGCGCGCAGGTTTGCGAAACGGAACGTGCTGCCGGCGGTGCCGCAGCGAGCGGCGACGACAGACTGCTGGCCCGCGTAGTCGTACAGGAGCACGCACGCGTTGGCCCCGTCGGCCACCGTTCCTGGCGGCGGCTCGATCGTCCCCGCGATGGTCCCCGCGGCGGTCAGCGTGGCATCGGCGCGCATCACCGATGCCGTGGTGGTCCCGAGCCGCTGGCCCAGCGTGACGGGCTTGTCCGGCCACGAGATCGAGCCGAATCCGGCCTTGGCGAAGGTCAGCAGGTAGCTCCCCGAGGCCGGACGCTGGAGCACGTAGCGCCCGTCCGGGCCGGTCAGTACCGAGAGCGCCGCGGTGAGGAAGGTCCCCGATCTCAGCGAGACCTTCGCACCGGCGATAGGAGCGCCATCGGAGTCGCGCACCGTGCCGCTCACCGACCGCTTGGCCAGCAGCGCGTACTCCAGCGACGTGACGCCACCCCCGACGACCGCGACGGGGGAGGCGGCCGCAAGCGTCGACGCGCTGTCGTAGTACTGGGTCGGAGCCGTGCCGAAGCCGGTGAACTTGAGCCGATAGTCGCCGTCGATCAGCCCGCCGACGGTGTACCGACCGGCGGCGCCCACGCAGTCGGCCCCGACCGACGTGCCGGCGGAATCGAACGCCTCGACGCACCCCCCTGTCGCGACGGACCCGTCGGCCCAGGAGGTCAGCGAGGCCACGACGGACCCGGTCGGATCGGCGTCCTCGGCGTTCGCGGGCGTCACCGCGATCCCGGTGATCATCAGCGCTGCGCACGCCGCGCTGACCGCGCGCGCCAGCATCATCCGGCTGAGCATGGAACCCCCTCAGGCATCACGGGCGTCCACGCCCGTGCCCGCATGCTAGTGCACAAAGGTACGCCCGACCGGAAGCATCGTGCCTGCTCACCGCCGCGTCGTGAGGACCCGCGCGCCCTGGTGCCGCGGGCGGACGATGCGCCGGTCGCCTCGCCGCATGCGCGAGGGCCGCCGCCGGGTCACCCCGGCGACGGCCCTCGACCGTGCACCTATCCGATCCGTCGCGCCTGCGAGTAGACCGAGGACTTGAGGTAGCCGTCCTTCGAGGCGATGATCCGCACCTTGACCACGTGGCCGCTGTCGGCCTCGCGCAGCACGTAGGTCCTGGACTTCGCGCCGACGATGGGCCTGCCGTCACGCACCCACTGGTAGGCGATCTTGTCCGGCTTGGGCGACCACGCGGGCGTCGCCGTCCAGATCGTCCTGCCCACCACCATCGTGCCCTTCAGCGCCGGGCGGTCGGGGGTGGCCCAGACCTTCGGCACGTAGAGCGTGGCCGACTTGACGGTGCGGTCCGTGTAGGTGGCGCGCGACGCGGTCACCTCGACCCGCAGCTTCTTGCCGCGGTCCTGGGGCGTCACCGTGTACGTCCTGCCCGTCTCGCCCGCGATCGGCACGCCGTTCCGCAGCCACTGGTAGGCGAAGGACTCGGGCTCCGGCGCCCAGGCGCCCGTGACGGCGCGGAGCGTCTTGCCCGCCTGCGCCGAGCCCTTGATGACGGGTCGGGGCGCCGTGGTGAACGCCTGCACGCAGCCGTCGGTGGGACGAGGAGCGCCGAGCACCACGTTGTCCATCCGCAGGCCCGCGTACGAGTTGTTGATCAGCCACCCGTACCGGTTGCCCCCCACGAGCGTCGGGACGAGGTCCCCCGCGTTGCCGCCGAGCGTCCACGTCTTCAGCACGGTGCCCGAGTCGGACAGGACCGACAGGTCCGCATAGAGCAGCCCGCCCTGCGCGTACACCTTGTGCCGCAACGTGTACCAGCCGGACTCGTCGAGGTAGAGCGGGTTGGCGCCGTAGTTGCTGCGGTACGGCGACGACTGCGCTGCGGTCGTCCCCGTCCCGATTGTCCACGTCCCGGAACCGTCCGCACCCGCGTAGAACATGAAGCTCCGCTGCAGCGCCCCGTCGGTGCCGTTGACGCCATGCGCCCACGTGAACTGGCCGGGGGCCGCGTCCGCGTCGAGGTAGAAGTCGGCCGACGCGGTGTAGCCGCCCGACGGGAACTCCGTCGCGTAGCCGCCGTACGCCATGGTCACCGTGCCGGTGGTGTTGTGCGTGCCGTAGTTGGTGACGGGCGCCTCGGCGTACCAGCAGCCCGCGGAGGCGAGCGTCCCGTCGTTCACCCTGGTCACCAGCCCGAGCCCCGCCGACGTGCCCTGCTCGAAGCCGCCGACGAAGGTCGCGGGAAGCACGCGGGCGGTCTGCGGCGTCGCGGTGACGGTGATGAGCGGCGTCCGGTAGTAGTTGTTGTCCTGCTGCCAGCCGCTCGCGGCCTTGAGGACCCCGAGCTCGGGCTCCTCATCCGGCGACGGGAAGTTCATGTCGTCGCTCGAGTCGAAGTACATGATGCCCTGATCGACGTTGGTGCCCGTGGTGGGCGCCGCGTCAGCGAGCGACACGTCGAGGCTGTCGTACGGACCGCCGATCGCGAGGCCCGAGCCGAACCGGCTGGTGGGGAACTTCACGGTCGCGATCACCTGGTCGGGCAGCACCACGCCCTGGTTGTGGAGGTCGAAGGTGACCGTCTGCACGTAGTTCGCGACGCATCGTCCCCTGGCCGCGTCGTACCACCACGCGGACTCGATGAACACCTCGGTGTCGGGGTTGTCCACGCAGGTACCCGGCTGCGCGCTCGGGCGGTAACGGACGTTGACCTGGCGGGTGAGCGTGGCAAGCTTCGCGCCCACCGAGCCGCCCGCCGCGACCGCGTAGATGTTGACCGTGATCGGGTGGCTGAACGTCGCCCCGGAGGTGGTGGTGCAGTTCTCGTTGTTCCAGGTGCCGCTCTGGCACGCGAAGCTCTGGAGCGTCACCTGGACGGTGTCGAGCGTGCGGGCCTCGCCCGCGAGAGCGATGCGGTCGCCCATCTCCGCGATCGACCTGGTCTGCAGGTTGAGGTGTCCGCCCGGATCCGTGTACTGGTCGTCCGCGAACTCGTAGACGGTGTCCACGCGCGGGTCGTCCGTGGCGGCCCCTGCCGGCGCCGCGATCAGGCTGGTCGCGAGCATCACGGCCCCCGCCAGCGTCCCGATGGCGGCGCGAGAGCGCAGCCGGTTCCCCCTCTGATGCATTTCTGTTCCCCCAGTCATGCGACCCGCACATGGATCGGGAGCGCGGCCTCGACGCCGTGCTCCGGTGCGGATGATTGGGAACATACTCCGCTTCGCGCCGTTTGGCACGCTTTTTCCGATTTTTCTTGTATGCAGGCAATGCTATGGGGACGATGCGGCGGTCGCCCCTCCCCGCAGGTTTCAGAACATCACGGTCGCGAAGGTGCCCACCCGGCTGAAGCCGACCGCGTCGTACGCGCGGATGGCAACGGGGTTGAAGTCGTTGACGTAGAGGCTCACCGTGGGGGCGAGCTGCGACCGCGCGGCGTCGATCACCGCGCCCAGGCCGGCGCGAGCGAGGCCGCGACCACGCAGGTCGGGGTGGACCCAGACGCCCTGGAGCTGCGCCACTCCCCCGCCGAGCGCGCCGACCTCGGCCTTGAACACCACCTGCCGACGCCCGTCGACCGTGCCCATCTGCAGGTAGGAGCGGCCGGCGCGGACCAGGGAGCGAAGCCGCTCCTCGTAGCCCGCGCGGCCATGGCGCATGGGGTCGTAGCCGACCTCGCCGATGAACATGTGCACGCACGCGGGAAGCAGCAGGTCGTAGTCGTCGAGCGAGGACCGGCGCACCGCCTCGAGGTCGAGCCCGGCGCCGTCGACGCCGGGCACGCGGGTGGGCTCGTGGTCGATCGCCATGGACACCTGACGCGCGCGCACCTCGCGCGCGGGGCCCCACCACGGCTCGAGCCGGCCCCACAGGTCAAGGGTGACGCCGGCCGGACCCACCAGCGCGGCGGGTCGCGTGAGCCGCGCGGCGGCGGCGGCCACCTCGGCGCGGAGCGTCTCGGCATCCTCGACGTCGTCCTCGGGCAGCACCGCGGACAGGTTGGCGCCGTTCCACACGAGACCCACGAGAGCGGAGTGCAGGCCGACCCGCCTGCGCACGGCCCACAGCGAGCCGGGCATGACGCCCGACGCGCGGGCGGTCTCCAGGTGCATGATCGGCACCACGTGGGCGACCGGATCCGCCATCGCCAGCGCGAGGGCGGCGTCGAGGTCACGCCGCTGCAGGGGCGCCAGCGAGTGCTGGGCGCGCCTGAGCAGCGAGTCCGTCATGACGCCGCGATCACCTCGGGGCTCGCGCCCTCGACGGGCTCCATGGTCTCGGCGATCTTCATCGCCTCCTCGATCAGGGTCTCGACGATGTCGCGCTCGGGCACGGTCTTGATGACCTCGCCCTTGACGAAGATCTGGCCCTTGCCGTTGCCGGACGCCACGCCGAGGTCCGCCTCGCGCGCCTCGCCGGGGCCGTTGACGACGCAGCCCATGACGGCGACGCGCAGCGGCACCTCCATGCCCTCGAGTCCGGCGGTCACCTTCTCCGCGAGCTCGTAGACGTCCACCTGCGCTCGTCCGCAGGACGGGCACGAGACGATCTCGAGCTTGCGGGGACGCAGGTTGAGCGCCTGGAGGATCTGGATGCCCACCTTGACCTCCTCGACGGGAGGCGCGGACAGGGACACCCGGATGGTGTCGCCGATGCCCTGGCTGAGCAGCGCGCCGAACGCGGTGGCGGACTTGATGGTGCCCTGGAAGGCGGGGCCGGCCTCGGTGACGCCGAGGTGCAGCGGCCAGTCGCCGCGCTCGCTCAGCATCTCGTAGGCGCGCACCATGACCACCGGGTCGTTGTGCTTGACGGAGATCTTGAAGTCGTGGAACCCGTGCTCCTCGAACAGGCTCGCCTCCCACACGGCGGACTCGACGAGCGCCTCCGGGGTGGGCTTGCCGTACTTCTCGAGCAGGCGCTTGTCGAGCGAGCCCGCGTTCACGCCGATCCGGATCGACGTGCCGTGGTCCTTCGCGGCCTGCGCGATCTCCTTGACCTGGTCGTCGAACTTCTTGATGTTGCCCGGGTTGACGCGCACCGCGGCGCAACCGGCCTCGATCGCGGCGAACACGTACTTGGGCTGGAAGTGGATGTCCGCGATCACGGGGATGTTGGACTTCGTCGCGATCGCCGGCAGCGCGTCGGCGTCGTCCTGCGTGGGGCACGCGACGCGCACGATGTCGCAGCCCGCGGCCGTGAGCTCCGCGATCTGCTGGAGCGTGGCGTTGATGTCGTGCGTCTTGGTGGTGGTCATCGACTGCACGCTGACGGGTGCGTCGCCGCCCACGTAGAGGTCGCCCACCTTGATCTTGCGCGTCTTCCGGCGGGGCGAGATCACGGGTGCGGGCATCGCGGGCATGCCGAGTCCGATGGCTGTCACGTTGTCAGTATCTCCCAAGGTTGTTGCGGCCCGGCCGTCACACCACGCTGACGGGCGCGACGATGTCCGCGTAGATGAGGATGACGCCCATGACAAGAAGCAGGGCGAAGACGCCGTAGGCGAGGGGCATCATGCGGGCCACGTCCACGGGGGCGGGCCGGGGCAGTCCGCGCACGCGCGCCCACCCGTTCTTGATGCCCTGCCAGAAGGCGGAGGCGATGTGCCCGCCGTCGAGCGGGACCAGCGGGATCATGTTGAAGGCGAACAGCGCGAGGTTGAGGCTGCCGAGCAGCATCAGCATGTCGGCGACCTTGTCGCCCACGCCGTAGCCGTCGAGGTCCGCGCTCGAGATCTCGCCGGCGACGCGGCCCACGCCCACGAGCCCCATGACGGAATCCGTGGTGCGCTCCTCGAGCCCCACCGAGGCGCGGGCCACGTGGTACACGTTCTCGGGCAGGTGGATGATCACGCCGGCCGTGGCGTCGAGCACGTAGCCGGTGTACTCGAGTCCGGCGCCGATCCCCTGACGCTGCGTCTCGGTCGTGGGCGCGATGCCCATGTAGCCGACCTCCTCGGTGACGGGATCGCCGGCGGCGTCGGTCACGACCGCGCCGTCCTCGTCGTACACGGTGCGCTCGCGCAGCGCGGGTGTGAGCGCCACGTCGAGGGTCTCGCCCGCGCGGTCCACGGTGAGGACCACCTCCTCGCCCGGGCGGTCGGCGACGTAGTCGGTGAAGGTCTCCCAGTCGGTCATCGGGGTGCCGTCGACGGCCGTGACGGTGTCGCCCGCCTGCAGGCCCGACTCGGACGCGGGGGACGCCGGATCGCCCGCGGCGCAGTCGACCGCGCCCGCGGCGGGCACGCACGGCGTGACCTGGGCGACCGTGAGCGTCGCATGGCCGGGGGTGCCGACGAGGAAGAGGACGCCGGTGAAGATGAGGATCGCGAGCACCAGGTTGACCGCCGGCCCGCCGAACATCACGATCGCCTTGCGCCACCACGTGAGGTGGTAGAACGCCCGGTGGTCCTCGCCCGGCTGGATCTCCTCGACGGAGGCCTCGCGGGTGTCCGCGATGAGCCGGGCGATGCGTCCGGTGCCGCGCACGGGCTTGACCGCCTCCGCGGGCGGGATCATGCCGACGAGCTTGACGTAGCCGCCGAGCGGGATCGCCTTGACGCCGTACTCGGTCTCCTTGCCGCGGCGCGACCACAGCGTGGGCCCGAAGCCGACGAAGTACTCGCTCACCCGCACGCCGAAGCGCTTGGCGGGGATCATGTGCCCCAGCTCGTGCAGCGCGATCGAGACCAGCAGCCCGACGAGCAGCACGAGCCACCCGATCACCTCAGCCATGTCTCCTACCTTCTCACTTCCGCGATCGCGCCCCGCGCCCGGCCACGCGCCCACGTCTCCGCCCGGTCGACCTGCTCGAGGCTGACCTCGGCGGGGGCGCTGTACTCCGCGACAACGCGCCGGACGGTGTCGACGATCCCGAGGAACGGCAGCTCGCCGTCGACGAACGCCTGCACGCACTCCTCGTTGGCGGCGTTGAACACCGCCGGGTGCAGCGGCGAGGCCGCGACCGCGTCGCGCATGAGGCGGATCGCGGGGAACGCCTCCTCGTCGAGCGGCTCGAACGTCCACGACTGCGCGTGGGTCCAGTCGAGCCGCGGGGCGACGTCCGCGAGCCGGTCGGGCCAGCTCAGGCCGAGCGCGATCGGCAGCCGCATGTCCGGCGGGGAGGCCTGGGCGATGGTGGCGCCGTCGACGAACTCCACCATCGAGTGCACGATCGACTGCGGGTGCACCACCACGTCGATGCGGTCCATCGCGATGCCGAACAGCAGGTGCGCCTCGGCCACCTCGAGCGCCTTGTTGACCATCGACGCGGAGTTGATGGTGACCACGGGGCCCATCTCCCAGTTCGGGTGCGCGAGCGCGTCCGCGGGCGTGACGCGGGCGAGCGACGCGCGCGAGCGTCCGCGGAACGCGCCGCCCGAGGCGGTGACCACCAGGCGGCGCACCTCGCCGTGAGCGCCGGAACGCAGCGACTGGGCGAGTGCGGAGTGCTCGGAGTCGACGGGCACGATCTGGTCGTCACGCCGCTTCGCCGCGAGCACCAGGGCGCCGCCGGCGACCAACGACTCCTTGTTGGCGAGCGCGAGGGTCGAGCCGGACTCGAGGGCCGCGAGGGTGGGCCGCAGGCCCACCGAGCCCGTCATCCCGTTGAGCACCACGTCGGCGCCGATGCGTGCGGCCTCGACCACAGCATCGTCCCCTCCCCTGACCTCGATGCCCGGGAGGGCGTCGGCGATCTCGGCGGCGACGGACTCGCGTGCGACGGCCACGTAGCGCGGACGATGCGCGCGCGCCTGGGCGACGATCGCACCCGGGTCGGATCCTCCGGCGGCGAGCGCGACCACCTCGAGGCGGTCGGGGTGCCGCGCGACGACGTCGAGCGCCTGGGTGCCGATCGAACCGGTCGACCCCAGCAGGGAGACGGTGCGGGTCATCCCTCGGAGACGCCGAGCAGGATGTCGACCATGCGCGCGAGGAACGCGTCCACGGTGCCCTCGTCGTAGGCCCGGCCGCCGATCGCGGTGCGGAAGGTCGCGCCGCGGACCTCGTCGGCGGTGAGCGGTGCGCCGCGGTCGAAGAAGGCGGTGATGCGCGTGAGCAGGTCGTCGACGTCGGTCGCGCGGTAGCCGGTCCCGACGGCGGACGGGTGGGCGAAGCGCTCGCCCGCCGGCCGGCGCAGGCGCGGGTACAGGGTCTGCGCCCGCTGCGCGAGGTCGGCCATCCACGCGTCCTGGCCGTTGGTGCGCACGTAGGACTCGCGCTGCCGCCCGATGAACGCCGCCTCGAGCCGGTCGAGCGCCGCGTCGACGGCGCCCGTGTCGTACCCGCCGTGCTTGAGGTCGAACGCCGTGCGCCGCACGTCGTTCGACACGAGCGCGCCGTCGGGCTGGCCCGGGCGCTCGTACGCGGCACGCGCCTGGTCGAAGAACTCGTCGACCTGGGTCGGGTGGTAACCGAGCTTCAGCGAGCCCACCTTAGGGAACAGGGCAGTCATCACCTCTCCTTGATGGCCAGCTGGCCGCACGCGCCGTCGATATCGCTGCCACGAGTATCCCTGATGGTGGTGGGAATCCCGTGCATGCGGAGGATGCGCACGAACTCCTGCTCGACCTTCGGGTCCGAGGCCGTCCACTTCGAGCCCGGCGTCGGATTGAGCGGGATCGGGTTGACGTGGACCCAGCCGTCGCCGCGGGCGTTGAGCTTCTTCGCCAGCAGCTCGGCGCGGTGCGCGTGGTCGTTGATGTCGCGGATGAGCGCGTACTCGATCGACACGCGACGGCCGGTGGCGTCGAAGTAGCGGCGTGCCGCGTCGAGCGCCTCGTCGACCTTCCAGCGGGCGTTGATGGGCACCAGGGTGTCGCGCAGCTCGTCGTCCGGCGCGTGGAGGCTAAGCGCGAGGGTGACGGGGATGCCCTCCCCTGCCAGCCGGTCGATGCCGGTGACCAGCCCCACCGTCGAGACGGTGACATGGCGCGCGGACAGGCCGAAGCCCTCGGGCGGTGGGCTGGTGAGCGCGCGCACCGCGGTCATCACGGCGCCGTAGTTGGCGAGCGGCTCCCCCATGCCCATGAACACCACGTTCGACAGGCGCACCGGATCGCCGCCGAGCTCGCCGTCGCGCGCCTGCTTGGCGGCGAGGCGGACCTGCTCGATGATCTCGCCGGCGGACAGGTTGCGGGTGAGGCCCATCTGCCCGGTCGCGCAGAACGGGCACGCCATGCCGCAGCCGGCCTGGCTGGTGACGCACAGGGTCGCGCGCTCGGGGTACTTCATCAGCACCGACTCGACCTTGGCGTTGTCGATGAGGTTCCACAGCGTCTTGACGGTCGCGCCCTCGTCCGCGGACAGCTGGGTGACGTGTGTGAGCAGCGGCGGGAACAGCTCGGTGGTGAGGGTGTCGCGCGCGGTCGCGGGCAGGTCCGTCATGTCCTCGGGGTCCACCGTCAGGTGGTCGTAATAGTGCGTCGCGAGCTGCTTCGCACGGAACGCCGGCTGGCCCAGCTGCTTCAGGGCGTCGACGCGCTCCGCGGGGTCGAGGTCCGCGAAGTGACGCGGCGGCTTGCCCCGGCGGGGCGCGAGCATGGGCAGGGTCGGAAGCGTCATGAGGTCCCCAGGAGCAGAGCGAAGACGATGTAGGCGACCGCGGCCGCCGGGAGCATGGAGTCGAGGCGGTCGAGCACGCCGCCGTGACCCGGGATGGCGCTGGACATGTCCTTGACGGACAGGTCGCGCTTGAGGACGGACTCGGCGAGGTCGCCGAGCACCGCCGCGACGACCGCGGCGGCACCCACCGCGGCGCCGACCCACCACCGGCCGTCGAGCAGCACGAGCGCGAAGATCGCCGCACCCGCGATGCCGAACACGGCGCCGCCGATCGCGCCCTCCCACGTCTTCTTGGGGCTCACGCGCGGGGCGAGCGGGCGCCGTCCGAAGAGCATGCCGGTGAACAGGGCGAACGTGTCGTTGAGGACCACGGCGGCGATGACGATGAGGATCCGCTTCCAGCCGTCGTCCGCCATCTCCATGAGGAGCATGAAGGACGCGAGGAACGGGATCCAGGTGAGGGTGAGGATGCCGACGAGCGAGTCGGACAGGGTGTTCTCGACGCGGTCGTCGACGATGCGCCAGGCCGTGACGCCCGCGCTGGCGACGAGCAGCGCGACCACGAGGCCCTCCCGGCCGCCGAACCAGGTCGCGACGCCCATGCCCACGGTCGCCATGAGGACCGGGGTGAGCGAGACGTGCATGCCGTGGCGCGCCAGGGCGTTGCGCCACTCGACCACCGCGGCGGCGCAGAAGCCGTAGATCGCGACGGCGAACGCGAGCGGATGCCACCACGCGGCGACCAGCGCGCCCACGGCGAGGACGACGCCCACGGCGCTCGCGAGGCCCAGGTTGCGGCCTGCGCGCGAGGTGGGTGCCGGGACCACGTCCCCCAGGGGGACGCTGACGTCCACCGGGTCCACCGCATCGTCCTCCCCCGCGGTGTGGGGCACGGCGATCGACTCGGCCTCCGCGACCGCCCGTGCCACCTGCTCGGCGGCGTGAGGCTCCGGTGCCGTCGCGGGCCCGTGCTCGACCGCGGCGTCGGCGGGGCCGGGCAGCTCCTCCTCGCCCTCGGGCAGGCCGGGAGGCCAGGCCGAGGGCGCGTCCGGTCGGGCGGCGTCGCCGGGGTGCACGGGCGCGAAGACGCCGCGCCCCTGCGTGTCGGGGCGCTCCGAGGTGCCGGGGTCCGCCTGCTGGCGGCGCCCCCACCTCATGAGACGCCCTGTCGCGCGGTCGCGTCAGGCATCAGACCGCGAGCAGCTCGCTCTCCTTGTGCGAGAGGAGAGCATCGATGGCGTCGACGTGCTTCTTGGTGAGCGCGTCGAGCTCCTTCTCGGCACGCTGGCCCTCGTCCTCGCCGAAGTCGCCGTCCTTGACGCCCGCGTCGATCGCGTCCTTGGCCTTGCGGCGCATGTTGCGGATCGTGACGCGGGACTCCTCGGCCTTGGTCTTGGCGAGCTTGACGTAGTCGCGGCGGCGCTCCTCCGTGAGCTGCGGGAGCACCACCCGCAGCACGGTGCCGTCGTCGGAGGGGTTGACGCCCAGGTCCGAGTTCCGCAGCGCGGTCTCGATCTCCTTCTTCGCGCTGGCGTCGTACGGGGCGATCACCACGGTCCGGGCCTCGGTCACGTTGATGGACGCGAGCTGCTGCAGCGGCGTGGGCGCGCCGTAGTAGTCGACGGCGATGCTCGCGAACATCGCGGAGCTGGCCTGGCCGGTGCGGATCTTCGCGAAGTTGTCCTTCGCGACGTCCACCGCGTTGTCCATGTTCTCCTCGGCCTCGAGGAGGATCATCTCAGTCACGCTTGTCTCCTTACGGTGCGGCGTCAGGCCGTCACCAGGGTTCCGATTCTCTCACCGAGCAGGGCACGAGTCACATTTCCAGGCGTGTCGAGACCGAACACCTGCATGGGCATGCGGTTGTCCATCGCCAGCGAGAACGCGGCGGCGTCCATCACCGCGAGGCGCTTCTGCAGCGCCTCCGCGTAGGTGACGGACTCGAGGCGCTCGGCGTCGGGGTCCTTGCGCGGGTCCGCGGTGTAGACCGCGTCGACGCCGTTCTTGCCCATGAGCACCTCGGAGCAGCGGGTCTCGAGCGCGCGCTGGAGCGACACGGTGTCGGTCGAGAAGTATGGCATGCCGGCGCCGGCGCCGAAGATGACGACGCGGCCCTTCTCCATGTGACGGATCGCCCGCAGCGGCAGGTACGACTCCGCCACCTGGCCCATGGTGATCGCGGTCTGCACGCGGGTGGTGACGCCCGCCTGCTCGAGGAAGTCCTGAAGCGCGAGCGCGTTCATCACGGTGCCGAGCATGCCCATGTAGTCGGCGCGCGACCGCTCCATGCCACGCTCGGACAGCTCCGCGCCGCGGAAGAAGTTGCCACCGCCGACGACGACGGCGACCTGCACGCCCTGACGGACCGCATCGGCGATCTCGCGGGCGACGCGGCTCACGACGTCGGGATCGAGGCCGAGCTGGCCTCCGCCGAACATCTCACCGGAGAGCTTGAGAAGCACGCGGCGCGCCGCCGGGGCCTCCTTGCCTGGGATCAGATCGCTGGTCTCGGACAAGGAATGCCTCCTGACGGCGCGCCGCGCCTTGCTCGTTTATGGGGTGGTGCTGATGCCTCGAGGCTTAGGCTCCCACACGGAAGCGGGCGAAGGCGACCACGTCGCCACCCGTCTCCGCGACGACCTTGCCGACCGTGGTCTTGGGGTCCTTGGCGAAGGCCTGCTCGAGCAGGACGTTCTCCTTGAACCAGCCGTTGAGGCGGCCCTCGATGATCTTCGGCAGCGCGGCCTCCGGCTTGCCCTCGGCGCGCGAGACCTCCTCGGCGACGCGACGCTCGTTGGCGACGGTCTCCTCGGGGGCGTCCTCACGGGTGAGGTACGCGGGCGAGTAGGCGGCGGTGTGCATCGCGACGTCCTTGGCGACCGAGGCGGCCGAGGCGTCGGTGCCGACGAGGACGCCGACCTGAGCCGGGAGGTCCTTGTTGGTGCGGTGGAGGTACTCGGTCACGACCGGGGCCTCGACGCGCGCCACGCGACGCAGGACGATCTTCTCGCCGAGCACGCCGGCGTTGGCGTCGATGACGTCCTTGACCGACTCGCCGTCGAGGTCGGCCGCGAGGGCCTCCTCGGCGTTCGAGGCGCCTGCCGCAACGACCGCGCCCAGGACCTTCTCCGCGAGGGCGATGAACTTCTCGTTCTTCGCGACGAAGTCGGTCTCGGAGTTGAGCTCGAGCAGCGTGCCGACCTGGCCGCCGTCGACGTCCGTGATGGACGCGAGGACGAGGCCCTCGGAGGCCGAGCGGCCCTCACGCTTGGTGACGCCCTTGAGGCCCTTCACGCGAAGGATCTCGACGGCCTTGTCGACGTTGCCGTCAGCCTCGTCGAGCGCCTTCTTGACGTCGAGCATGCCGGCACCCGTGCGCTCGCGGAGCGCCTGGATGTCCGCAACGGTGTAGTTCGCCATGTGATGCGTCCTTACTTCTCGTCGGCCGCGGCCTCGGGGGCCTCGGCCACGGGGGTGGTCTCAGCGGCGGGGGCCTCCTCGGCCTTCTCCTCCGCCTTCGCGCCGTCGAGGAGCTCCTGCTCCCACTCGGCGAGCGGCTCCGCGTCGGCCTCGACGCCGGCACCGGCGTTGCCGCCGCCCGCACGCAGGCGCAGACCCTCGGCGACCGCGTCCGCGATCACGCGGGTGAGCAGGCCCACCGAGCGAATGGCGTCATCGTTGCCGGGGATGCCGTACGAGACCTGGTCGGGGTCGCAGTTGGAGTCGAGGATGCCGACGACGGGGACGCCGAGCTTCTTCGCCTCGTCGACCGCGAGGTGCTCCTTGTTGGTGTCGACGATCCACACGACCGAGGGGACCTTGCCCATGTCGCGGATGCCGCCGAGGGTCTTGTCGAGCTTCTCCTTCTCGCGACGGAGGTTGAGCAGCTCCTTCTTGGTGCGGCCCGAACCGGCGACGTCGTCGAAGTCGATCTCCTCGAGCTCCTTGAGGCGCGCGACGCGCTTGCTCACCGTCTGGAAGTTGGTGAGCATGCCGCCCAGCCAGCGCTCGTTGACGTAGGGCATGCCCACGCGCTTGGCCTGCTCGGCGATCTGCTCCTGCGCCTGGCGCTTGGTGCCGACGAAGAGCACGGTGCCGCCGTGCTGGACGGTGTCGCGCACGAACGAGTACGCGTCATCGATCTTCGACAGCGACTGCTGGAGGTCGATGATGTAGATGCCGTTGCGCTCGGTGAAGATGAAGCGCTTCATCTTGGGGTTCCAACGGCTGGTCTGGTGACCGAAGTGGACACCCGAGTCGAGCAGCTGGCGCATGGTCACGACGGCCATGGCACTTCCTTTCGCACGCGCGCGGCGCGTGCCTTCATTCGTGGCACCCTGGCGGGTGCCGGTTTCGGTTGACGATGCGGGCCGGACGGCTCACATCCCTGGCGTCACCGCGGTCGGGCACCGATTGCTCGGACCTCGCCCTTCCGGCGTCTCCCTGGCGGGAGCCGTGTGACGCGCGACGTCATCCGGGCATGCCGGATGCGGGGTCAATCGTACCGGAGGGAGGGGCCCCGCGCGAACCATTCCTGTGGTCCCCGGCCCCCGGCGTCAGCGAGACCGTCCACAGGCGGGGCCATGGGGCTCGCCGCCAAGGGCCGGCGGGCGCATCGTCGACCCATGACACGGTACCTGCGAGGCGCGGCGACGCTGGCGGCGGCGTGTGCGCTGATGGGAGCGGCCGGGGCGGCCGGCGCTTTGCCGGTGCTCGTCTCGCCCGTCGAGCCCATGCGCGCGGACGCGCTGTTCGTGGCGCCGCGCGCGCCGTGGGCGGCCGGTCATCGCGGCATCGACCTGCGTGCCGCCACGGGCCAGCCGGTGCTCTCACCCGGCGACGGCGTCATCGCCTTCTCGGGCCCCGTGGTGGACCGCGGGGTCGTCACGGTGGATCACGGCGGCGGCGTGGTGACCTCGCTGGAGCCGGTGGAGCACTCTCCCCCGGCCGGCACCGAGGTCCGGAGCGGCGAGGCCATCGCCGTGGTCGGCGAGGACGCGGGCCACTGCGCGCCCGTGACGTGCGTGCACTGGGGCGTGCGCGTGAACGGCGAGTACCGCGACCCGCTGGACCTGCTCGCGGGCTTCGGACCGGTGGTGCTGCTGCCGCTGCCGGACGGCGACGGGTGACGCGCTCCGGCGGCGGCGTCAGCTGAAGGCGCCTGTGCGCACCAGCGACTCGCGGAGCTTCTTCACCGCCGCGGAGTGGATCTGGGACACCCGGGACTCCGTCACCCCGAGGATCTCTCCGATCTGCGCGAGCGTGAGGTTCTCGTAGTAGTAGAGGCGCAGGACCTCCTGCTCGCGGTCGCGCACCCCCTGCACCGCGGCCGCGAGCAGGGCGGACGTCTCGCGCGCCTCGAGGCGCGTCGACGCGTGCATCATGGCGGGCGAGCCGAGCGTGGGGATCGGCTGCGTGTCGGGCTCGGCGGGCATGCCGTCGAGGGCGGCCACGTGCGAGAGGGCGACCTGGGCGCGCACGGTGCGCACCTCCGCCGTCGCCCACCCGAGATGCACGGCGACGCGCTCGTCGGTCACAGGGCCCAGGAGCTCCTGCTCGAGCTGGCGCGTGGCGTGCTCGAGGGCCCGAGCCTTCGAGCGCACGGAGCGCGGCACCCAGTCGGCTGCGCGGAGCTCGTCGATGATGGCGCCGCGGATCCGCGTCGACGCGTACGTCTCGAACTTGAACCCGCGGGCGGGTTCGAACCGCTCGACCGCGTCGATGAGGCCGAACATGCCGTAGGACACGAGGTCGGCGAGCTCGACGGTGTCGGGCAGCTTGGCGATGACGCGCGTCGCGACCTGGGTGACGAGCGGCGCGTAGTGGGTGATGAGCGCGTCGCGTGCGGCGGCGCGATCGGGGCCGTCGGCGGCGTACAGCTCCCACCAGGTGGCGGTGACGCCCGCGGTCTCCCGCACGGCGGCGGGGGCCTCGGGCTCGGTCTCGGCGAGCAGGGCGTTGAGCTCGGACATGATGGCGTCTCCCTCTAGGCGCGCGGATGTGCGAGGTGGTAGGCGGCGCGGAGCCGCTCGGCGGACACGTGGGTGTAGCGCTGGGTGGTGGCGAGGCTGGCGTGACCCAGGACCTCCTGGACGCTTCGCAGGTCGGACCCGCCGGTGAGCAGGTGCGTGGCGGCGGTGTGGCGGAGCGCGTGGGGCGCGACCTCGTCGACACCCGCGAGGCGGCACAGCTCGTGGACCGCCTCACGCACCTGGCGCTGGTCGACGCGCTGACCGCGGCGTCCGAGCAGCAGCGCCGCGTCGGTCCGGGGCGCCACGAGCACGGGCCGGCCGCGCTCGAGCCAGTCGGTCACGGCCCGCGCCGCGGGGACACCGAACGGCACCACGCGCTCCTTGTCGCCCTTGCCGACCACACGGATGAGGCGCTCGTCGAGGTCGACGTCGCGGAGGTCGACCCCCGCGAGCTCTCCCACGCGCATGCCCGTCGCGTAGAGCAGCTCGACGGCGGCCCAGTCACGCAGGTGGATGGCGTCGCCGTCGTCGGCGCGGGTGCGCGCCACGTCGAGCAGGGTCACGACGTCGGTCGCGGACAGCACGGTCGGCAGCACCGAGGCGGGCCGCGCCGAGGCGAGGCGGAGCGCCGGGTTGGGGACGATCCGCTCGGCGTCGACGGCCCACGCATAGAAGGCGCGCGCGGCGGCGCCGCGCCGCGCGAGCGTGGTCCGGCTCAGGCCGTCCCCATCCATCGCGGCGAGCCATGCGCGCAGGTCGGCGAGCGTCACGGCGCTCAGGGCCGGGTCGAGCTCCGAACCCCGGACGACGCCGAGGTGCATGCCGAGGTTGACCAGATCACCCAGGTACGCGCGCACCGTGTTGCCCGAGAGGCCGCGCTCATGGCGCAGGTGCCCCTCGAAGGCGGCGAGCAGCTCGCTCGCGGCGGCGTCCGTGCTGGTCATGGCGACACCATGGCACCGTCCCACACGTCAAATCAATACCTTCAGTCACATTTGTCACATCACCCACTTGCATCACGCCAGGTATGTACGGGAATGTCCGAATGATCAGGCGTTCGCGGCACCCTCGCTCCTGGCCCACAGGCCCCTCGACGCCCGCGCGAGCCCACGTCCCGCGAGGCTCGCGAGGGCCTGCTTCGCCTCCTTGTCCGTCAGGCCGGCGGCGATCGCGATGGCGGAGACCGGGGCTCCGCGGGTGGGGATCGCGCCGTACGCCTGGCGCTCCGCGCGCGACGCGAACTCCGGACCGTCGGGCTCCGGGATCTGCTCCTCGGGCGCCTCCCCGACCGGCGTCACCAGCTCGAGGGCGTCCGCGGCGGACACCACGATCTCCGCCTCGTGATCCCGGATCAGCCGCAGGCACCCCGCCGAGGATGCGGACGTCACCGGCCCGGGCACCGCACCCACCGTCCTCGCGAGCGCCCCCGCGTGCCGCGCGGTGCTCAGCGCGCCCGACCGATGCGCCGCCTCCACCACGATGGTCGCTCCCGCGGTCGCGATGAGGCGGTTGCGGCTGAGGAACCTCTGGCGGTGCGGGGCGAAGCCGGGCGGCTGCTCGCTCACCACGGCCCCGGTCGCGATCACCCTCGCGAGGAGCGCCGCGTTGCCGGCGGGATAGAGGTGGTCGACGCCTCCGGCCAGCACCGCGACGGTGATCCCACCGGCCGCGAGCGCCCCGCGGTGCGCGGCGACGTCGATCCCATACGCTCCACCGCTGACGACGGTGACGCCGCGGTCCGCGGCGACCGCCGCGATCTCGGTGGCGACGTGCTCGCCGTACGCGGTCGCGGCCCGCGCCCCCACGACGGCGACCGACCGCCGCCACACGAGGTCGAGGTCCGCCTCTCCCCTGACCCACAGGGCGTGGGGTGCCTCCGCGCCGAGGTCGTCGACGGCGGCGGGCCATCCCGGATCCCCGGCGGTGAGCACGCGGGCGCCCGCACGGGTGGCGAGCTCGACGAGCCGCTCGGGGGTCGCCGCCGCGAGACGCGGCGTCCAGCGGCCCAGGGCGGCGATCGCACGGTCGACGTCGCCCGGATGCGCCGCCAGCGCGACCGTCGCACCCACCGGGTCGCGCGCCGCCTCCCGTATCCACGCGAGGGCACCGGCGTGGCCGAGCAGCGCGACGAGCCAGCGCGCCTGGGCGTCGTCAGGCTCGGCGATCGCGCTCCACACCAGCGCGGCCCCCGCGGTCATGCGGCGAGCCCCTGTCGCAGCGCGAGCGCCTCGGCGACGTGCCCACCGCGCGGCGAGGTCGCCCCCTCGAGATCGGCGAGCGTCCAGGCGAGGCGGAGCGCACGGTCGAAGCCGCGCGCGGAGAGCACTCCCCTGTCCACCGCGGTCCACAGCCCGGCGCACGCGGCGCGAGACGTCACCGCACGCAGCCACGCGCCCGAGGCCTGCCCGGACACGGACCACCCGTGGGGCGCGAGGCGCTCCCGGGCGACGGCACGCGCCTGCGCGACGCGTGCGGCGACGAGCGCGCTCGCCTCGCCCGGGCGGTCCGACCGTGCGGCCGCGCCCACGTGGACCTGGATGTCGATGCGGTCGAGCAGCGGTCCCGAGAGCCTGCCGAGGTAGCGGCGGCGCGCGATCGACGTGCATGAGCACGCCTCCCCCGTGCCGGCGAACCGGCCGCAGGGGCACGGGTTGGCGGCGAGCACCAGCTGGAAGCGCGCCGGGTAGCGCGCGGCGCCGTGCGCGCGATGGAGGACGATCTCCCCGCGCTCGAGCGGCTGCCGGAGCGTGTCGAGCACCCGGGTGGGGAACTCCGGGGCCTCGTCGAGGAAGAGCACGCCGGCGTGGGCGCGCGACACCGCACCCGGCCGGGCGACGCCGGAGCCCCCGCCCACGATGGCGGCGGCGGAGGCCGTGTGGTGGGGCGCCTCGAAGGGCGGCTTCCGCACGAGCCCCTCGGAGGCGTCGAAGGTGCCCGCAAGGGAGTGGACGGCCGCCACCCGCACCGCCTCGTCGTCGTCGAGGTCGGGCAGGATGCCGGGCAGGCGCTCGGCGAGCATGGTCTTGCCCGCCCCGGGCGGCCCGACCATGAGCAGGTGGTGACCGCCGGCGGCGGCGACCTCGAGCGCGACGCGCGCCGCAGCCTGTCCCCGCACGTCCGCGAGGTCCGGCGGTTCGCCCTGCGTCACCCGCGCGACGGGCGCCCGCACCGCCTGGAGCGAGGCGGGGTGCGCGTCGGCGCCGAGCCGCTGGAGCACCGTGGCGAGCGCGACGGCTCCGTCGATGCGCGCCCGGCTCACGAGCCGCGCCTCGGCCGCGTTCCCCGCCGGCACCACCAGGTCGGGGCTCCCGGCCTCGACGGCGGCGGCGACCGCGGGCAGCACGCCGCGCACCGGCCGTACGCGTCCGTCGAGTCCCAGCTCGCCGAGGAACACCGTGTCGCGCACGCGCGCGGGCTCCACGGTCCGCGCGGCGGCGAGCACGGCGATGGCGATCGCGAGGTCGGTGGCGGGGCCGGACTTGGGCAGCGAGGCGGGCGACAGGTTCACCGTGATCCGCCACCGCGGCCATGCCACGCCAGACGAGGAGACCGCGGCGCGCACGCGGTCCTTCGCCTCGGCGAGCGACGCGTCGGGCAGCCCCACGATGGTGAACGCGGGCAGCCCCTGCGCCACGTGCGCCTCGACGTCGATGAGGTGCCCGGCAAGCCCCGTGAGGACCACCGACCGGCAGCGCCCGATCATCCGATGCCCCTCACATGCTCGAGCACCGCGGCGCCGGCGCGCGGGAGCGTCACCGCGACGACGTCGATGCGCGCGCCCGTCCACCCGCGTGGTTGCTCCGCGAGCCACTCCCCCGCGAGCAGACGCAACCGTCGCACCTTGCGCACCGTGACGGCCGCGAGCGCGCCGCCGAACGCGTCCGAGCGCCGCGTCTTCACCTCGACGAACACGACCTCGTCGCCCTCGCGGGCGACGATGTCGACCTCCCCGAGCGCGCACCTCCAGTTGCGCTCCAGCACCTCCCAGCCGTCCGCGACCAGCCGCCGTGCGACCAGCTCCTCGCCGTACCGGCCCACCTCGTCCTTGACCGCCATCGCCCCACCTCCACGAGCCACGGTGGACGATGCGCGCGTCGGCCGCCCCTGCCCGGCCGGCTTCTGTGGAGGGGAGGCGGGTACGGAGGTCTTGTGGGCATCGTCCCCGGGGACGACGAGGGGCGGGGAGGATGTCTCCTCCCCGCCCCTGATGCGGTCGAGCCCGCGGTCGTGCGAGCCGTCAGGCGCGCGCGGGCTCCTTGCGGTCGTCGGCGCCCTCGGCACCCTCGGCCTCCTCGGCGCGCGGCTCGAGGTAGGCGTGCGAGGCGCCGTCGATCTCGATCGACTCCGGCACGGCGTCCTTCTCGAGGGTGGTGCGCAGCGGCACCTCCTTGACGAACAGGAGCAGCACCAGCGCGATGAGGGCGAGCGGCACGATGTAGAGGAACACCGGCGTGAGAGCGTCGTTGTACGACCCGACGATGATGTCCTGCGCCTGCTGCGGCAGCTGGGTCACGGCCTCCGGCGTGAGCGAGTTCGCGTCGCCCAGCGAGGACGCGCCGCCGGGCACGCGCTCGCTCAGCAGCTCGATGAGGTTGTTGGTGAAGATCGAGCCGACCACGGCGGCACCCAGCGAGGCGCCGATCTGGCGGAAGTAGTTGTTCGCCGCGGTGGCCGTGCCGACCATCGTGAGCGGGAACGTGTTCTGGACGATCAGCACGAGGACCTGCATCTGCATGCCCAGACCCATGCCGAACACGGCGAGGTACGCGCAGGTCACCCAGATGGGCTGCGTCGCGCTCATGGTCGACAGCAGGAGCATCGCGACGGCGATGATGATCGCGCCCATGATCGGGTAGATCTTGTAGCGGCCACGGCTCGAGACCGCGCGGCCCACGATGATCGACGTGGGCAGCATCGCGCCCATCATCGGGATCATGAGCAGGCCCGCGGTGGTCGCGTCGACCTGCGCCACCATCTGCAGGTAGGTGGGCATGTACGCGAGCGTGCCGAACATCGCGATGCCCATGAGCAGGCCGGCCGCGGTGGTGAGGTTGAAGTTGCGGTGGCGGAACATCTCGAGCGGCATGATCGGCTCGGCGGCACGGCGCTCGACCAGGACGAACGCGACGGCGGAGATCACGGTCAGCGCAATGAGGCCGATGATGACGGGCGAGTTCCAGTCGTACTGGCCGCCGCCCCACGAGGTGAAGAGCACCAGCGACGCGGAGGCGATCGCGATGAGCGCCATGCCGGCGACGTCGAGGCGCGGCCGGGCGCGGTCCTGCGGCGCAGGGTGGAGGAAGATCGCGACGGAGGCCATGGCGATGAGGCCCAGCGGCACGTTGATCCACATGCACCACTGCCACCCGATGGACTCGGTGAACCAGCCGCCCAGCAGCGGGCCCACCACGGACGCGAGGGCGAACACGCCGCCCATGAGACCCATGTACTTGCCGCGCTCACGCGCGGGCACGATGTCCGCGATGACCGCCTGCGACAGGATCATGAGGCCTCCGCCTCCGAGACCCTGGATGGCGCGGCCCACGATCAGCTCGGTCATGCCGGTGGACAGCGCGCCCACCACGGAGCCGACCATGAACAGGCCGATCGCGATCATGAACAGCGGCTTGCGGCCGATGAGGTCGCCCAGCTTGCCGTAGACCGGCATCATGATGGTCGCCGCGAGGATGTACGCGGTGGTGACCCACAGCATGTGGTCGACGCCGTCGAGGTCGCCCACGATGGTGGGCAGCGCGGTGGAGAAGATGGTCTGGTCGAGGGCCGACAGCAGCATGGCCGTCATGAGGCCCACGAAGACCAGCAGGATGCCCCTGCGGTCGGTGGCGGGCGCCGCGGCGCGCGCCGACGTGGTGTCAGACATGGTCCTTCTTTCGAGCGGGGACGGACGCGGGTCGCGCGTCAGGGGGAGACGATGCGCCGGATGCGCGCGATCGCTTCGTGGATGTAGGCCTCTACCTCGGATTCATCGCCGGACTCCTCGATCCAGAGCCGGCTGACCACCGGGAACGCGCCCATGGCGACGCTCATGACGAGCTGCGCCTCGTCACGGGCCTCGGTCTCGGTCAGGTCGGGGAGCTGCTCGGCCATGCGGCGCATCACCAGCTCCACGGTCGCCTGGCGCTTGCCGACCATGCGCGTCATCTGCAGCGCCTGGAGCGCGGGCTCCCGCGCGTAAAGCGTGCGGCGCATCACGAAGATGTCGCGGTCGGGGGCGGTGGCGAGGAAGCTGCGGGCCATGAGCAGCATGAGGTCCTCCGCGAGCGGTCCCCGCGCATGCAGGAACTCCTCGATGAGGGACTCGTCCGGCACCGACGGGGCGGGCCCGATGAGCGCGCCCTCCTTGGTGCCGAAGTAGTTGAAGTAGGTGCGCGGCGAGATGTCGCTCGCCTCGCAGATCATGTCCACCGTCACGTGGTCCACGCCGTGCTCGAGCGCGAGCTCGAGGGCGGCACGCTCGACGCGGCGCGTGCGGCGCAGGCGGTTGCGCTCGCGGAGGCCGAGGACGGGCGTGGCGGTGGGCATGCGTCGATTATTGCAGTCTCTGCACTTTTGCGTCAAGTGCAGTTTTGCAGAGGGCGCAGACGAATGCGCGGCGGGCCGCGCGGGCGCGACGTCGCCGGGTGCGCCGCGTCGCCCGGCGCGACGGGACGATGCGGGGGTCGCCCGGCCGGCGCATCGTCCCCGCTCGCGGAGGTCGGGACGGCACGGCCGCCCTGTTGATACGGCAGAGCGGAAGAACGCGCGCGGATCAGCACCGGCCTATCAGCGAGGCGCCGCGAGCACGTCCCGCGTCGGCGCGCCCCGAAGCGACAGGCTCAGCGCCCGCGGAGCTGGCGGATGTCGGGGAGGTCGTCGTCGCGGGCGAGCTCCTCGATGTTGACATCCTTGAACGTCACGACGCGCACGTTCTTCACCAGGCGCGCGCTGCGGTAGACGTCCCAGACCCAGGCGTCGGCCATGGTGACCTCGAAATAGATGTCGCCGCCGGACGCCTTGACCTGGAGGTCCACCTTGTTGCAGAGATAGAAGCGGCGCTCGGTCTCCACGACGTACTGGAACAGCCCCACGACGTCGCGGTACTCGCGGTAGAGCGCGAGCTCGGCTTCGGTCTCGTAGTTCTCGAGGTCTTCGTGGCTCACCCGTCAATGATGGACCGGACGGGGTGTCGAACGCGAATGCCGCGCCGGATCACCCCGCGCGGAAGGGCAGCTTCCAGGACACGCGGTGAAGCGGCGAGGGCCCGTGGAGTCGCAACGCCTCGAGGTGCGCGTTCGCGCCGTAGCCCTTGTTGGACTCCCACCCGTACTCGGGGTGCTCGAGATGCGCGGCCGCCATCATCGCGTCGCGTTCGACCTTCGCGATCACGGACGCCGCGGCGATCGACGCGCACGCGCGGTCGCCCTTCACCACCATGGTGACGGGCGGGGCGTCCCAGTCCTCGGCCGGATCACCCGCGGAGAACAGGTCCGCCGGCGGCGGGGTGAGCCAGTCGTGGGTGCCGTCGAGCAGCACCGCGTCGACGGGCGCGTCGATCGCGTCGAGGGCCCGCCGCGCCGCGAGGCGCAGCGCCGCGACGATCCCCATCGCGTCGATCTCGGCGGACGAGGCATGGCCGACCTCGCGCGCGACGCCGAACGTCGCGAGCGGCTCGAGCATGGCCTCGCGGCGGGCGGCGCTCAGCAGCTTGGAGTCGGTGAGACCCTCGGGCCAGGTGTCGCAGCGGGTCACCACGGCGACGCCCACGGAGACGGGGCCGGCGAGCGCGCCGCGGCCCACCTCATCGATGCCCGCGACCGCGGCGAAGCCGGCGTCCCAGAGAGCGGCCTCGTGAACCAGGGAGACCGTCACATCACTCCTGCGCGGCGGCCTGGTCCTCGAACGGGTTGCCGACACCGCCGATGCGGTCGAGCGGCCACACCACGGCGAAGGTGGTGCCCACCACGTTCTCGACGGGGACGGTGCCGCCGCCGGGGTCGCCCATGTGGGCGCGGGAGTCCGCGGAGTCGTCGCGGTTGTCGCCCATGACCCAGAGGTAGCCCTCGGGGACCTCGACGCGGAACTCGGTGCCGCACGGGCGTGCGCCCTCGGCGATGAAGCCCTCGTCGAGCGCCTCGCCGTTGACCATGACCTCCGCGTCGGGGTCGGTGCATTCGACCACGTCGCCGGGCAGCCCGATGACGCGCTTGACGAGGTGCTCGCCCGCGTCCTCGGGCAGCAGGCCGGTCCAGGTGAGGACGTCCTTCACCACGAGCCTCAGCCCGCTGTCCTCCTGGTCCGCGTGGCCGAGCCAGTTGGCGGGGTCCTTGAAGACCACCACGTCCCCGCGACGCAGCGGGAGCGGGTCCGGACGCCACTTGGTGACGAGGATGCGGTCGCCCTCGATGAGCGTGGGCTCCATCGAGGGCGAGGGGATGTAGAACGACTGGAAGAAGAAGGTCTTGATGAGAAGCGAGAGCAGCAGCGCGCTCACCACGACGAGGACGAGCTCCTTCGCCCAGCCCCATGCCCGACGGCCGGCGGACGGTTTCCCGGCCGCCGGCACGTCAGCATCGGTCGCGATGGTCAGTTCTCGCGCTTCTCGCGGATGCGGGCCGCCTTGCCGCGGAGGCCGCGCAGGTAGTACAGCTTGGCGCGACGCACGTCTCCGCGACGCTCCAGCTCGATCTTCTCGATCGTGGGAGCGTGAAGCGGGAACACGCGCTCGACGCCCACGCCGAACGAGATCTTGCGGACCGTGAAGGTCTCGCCGACACCCTGGCCCTGGCGCGCGATGACGACGCCCTGGAACACCTGGACACGCGAGCGGTTGCCCTCGATGACCTTGACGTGGACCTTCACGATGTCGCCGGCGCGGAACGCCGGGATGTCGTCACGGAGCTGGTCCGCAACCACGTTGTCAAGCTTCTGCATGACTCTCTCTCCTCGCACATGCCACAGGTCACGTACGGTATCCGCCCGAGGGCGTTCGGTGATGATCAGCTGCGTCACGGACTGAGCCGGATCCCCTGTGGCAGATCCTGGCGCCGCGCGCACCGAGGATCTATTCTGCCACACCGTGCCCGGACGATGCGAGGGTCGGGTGGGCGAGGCGCGTCACCGCGCGGAGGGGGTCACCACGCCCCGGCGTCCTCCGGGGGCAGCAGGTCGGGCCGCCGGTCGCGCGTGCGGGACAGCTGCTGCTCGTGCCGCCACTCGGCGATGCGGGCGTGGTGGCCGCTGAGCAGCACGTCGGGCACGTCCAGCCCGCGCCACGAGGCGGGCCGCGTGTAGGACGGGTACTCGAGGAGCCCGTCGGAGTGGGACTCCTCGACGATCGAGTGGGCGTTTCCCATGAAGCCTGGGATGAGGCGCGTGACGGCCTCGATCATCGCGAACGTCGCGACCTCTCCCCCGTTGAGCACGTAGTCGCCGAGGCTCACCTCGAGGACGCGGTACCCGGCGTCCGCGTAGTGCTGGGCGACGCGCGCGTCGATGCCCTCGTAGCGCCCGCACGCGAACACCAGCTGCGGCGAGGTCGACAGCTCCTGCGCGAGCGCCTGCGTGAACGGCACCCCCGCGGGCGAAGGGATGACGAGCACGCCGGTGGGCTTGAGCACGTCGTCGAGGGCCTTGCCCCACACGTCGGGCTTCATCACCATGCCGGCGCCGCCGCCGAACGGCGCGTCGTCGACCGTGCGGTGGACGTCCGGGGTGCCGTCCGACTTGAAGGCCGCGTAGTCGCGGAGGTCGTGCACGTGCGTCTCGACCAGCTCCGCCTGGCGGGCCTTGCCCAGCAGCGACACGTCGAGCACGCCGAAGAACTCCGGGAAGATCGTCACCACGTCGATGCGCATCCTCATGCGGACGTCTCCCCCGTGACCTCGGGCTCCTCGCCCGCGAGCAGACCGTACGGCGGCGTGAGGACCACGCGTCCGCCCTCGAGGTCGACCTCGGGCACGAACTCCTCGACGAACGGGATCATCGCGCGGTGACCGCCCGGCTGCTTCACCACCAGCAGGTCCTGAGCAGGCATGCTCACCAGGTCGACCACCTCGCCCAGCGGGGAGCCGTCGGGACGCACTGCCGCGAGGCCCACGAGCTGGTGGACGAACCAGGCGTCCTCCTCGTCCGACTCGGCTCCGTCGATCGTGAGCTCGACGCCGCGCGCGGCCTCCGCGTCCTCGCGCGTCCGCAGCTCCTCGAACTGCACGTACCAGCGTCCCGACTGCACGCGCACGCGCGCCACGGTGAGGGGTCCGGCGGCGGCGGGCTCCGTGGCGAACACCTCGCCAGGGACCAGGCGGTCCTCGGGGATGTCGGTGCGCAGCTCGACCGACACCTCCCCCTTGAGCCCGTGGGCGCGGCCGATGCGGGCGACGGTCAATCTCATGACACCAGGGTACTTTCCGCGGGATGACGTCCCGCCCGCGCTAGCGTGGACCCGTCGTCGACAGGGTGTCGACGGGGGGAGGGCCGATGGCCGCGAGCGCGGGACGCCCGCCGGGCGTGACGTTCGGCGTGATCCTCACGTGGGCCGCCGCGCTCGGCGACCTGGTGACGGGCGCCGCGCTCGTGTGGCTGAGCCTCCACATGGCCGGGGTGGATCTCGCGCTCACGGAGAGCGAGCTGCGCACCTATGCCTTCGCGCTGCTCGGCGTGGGCCTGGTGACCGCGGCGCTCGCGCTCGGCATCTCGGCCGGCTCGCAGCTGTCGCGCGTGCTCGTCATGCTCGTGATGGCGGGCCGCATCGCGGGCGGCGTCTACTCCTTCGCCGTGCTGGGCGAGCTGGTGAAGTGGCAGGCGTTCGGCCAGGTCATCGGGTCGACCCTGATCATCCTGGCCCTCGCCACGCCGCGCGCTTTCGCCTACTTCCGAGCATCCTGAGAGGGAGCGCGTCCCGCGCCTCGATCGAGGAGGGCCCATGGCCAGCGACCGTCCCGGCTCCGTCACCCTGGTGTCCGCCCTCACCTGGATCGTCGCGATCCTCGACCTCGTCGGCGGCGCCGCGATGCTGTGGCTCTACTACAACCCGGACTCCGTCAGCGGCGACATCGAATCGGGCGACCTGCTCTGGTACGGGCTCACCACCCTCGTGGTCGGCGCCCTGACCGCCGCGGTCGCGGCGGGCCTCGCGATGGGGTCGCAGGGCGCCCGCGTGCTCGTCATCATCGTGATGGTGGTGCGCATCGCGGCCGCGGCGTACGCGCTCGGGCAGGTCGGCGGCGCGGTGGTGTGGCAGGCCGCCTTCGAGGTCATACTCGCGTTCCTCGTGATCGCGCTGCTGTCCACCAGGCGAGCCTCGGCCTGGTTCCGCGGCACGCGCGTCTGAATCCGCGCATCGTCCCCCGGAGACGAAGGCGCCCGGACATGCGTCAGGCCCCCGCCCTCCCGAGGGGAGCGGGGGCCTGACGTGCGCTGAGCCTGAGGCTAGGCGACGTCCACGATGTTGACGCGGACGTCGTCCCGCGCGATCGCCTCGACGACCGTCCGGATCGCCGTCGCGGTGCGACCGCGGCGGCCGATGACCCGGGGGAGGTCGTCGGGGTGCACCACCACGTTGAGGGTGGTGCCGCGACGCCCGGAGCGCTCGGTCACGCGCACGTCGTCCGGGTTGCGGACGATGCTGCGGACCAGGAACTCGAGAGCGTCGACGACCATCGTCAGTTCTCCTCGGCGGGGGCCTCGACGGCCTCGGCGGCGGCCTCGGCGTCGGCGGCCGGAGCCTCCTCAGCCTTCGCGGCCTCCTTCTTGGCGGCGGCGTCGGCCTTCGCCTTCTCGGCGGCGTCCGCGTGCGCCTTGATGGCGTCGGCGGCGTCGGCCTTGGCGGCGGCGCCCTTCACGGTGTTCGTGGCGCCCTTCTCACCCTTGAAGGTGCCCCAGTCGCCGGTGAGCTTGAGCAGCGCGGTGACCTGCTCGGTGGGCTGCGCGCCCACGGAGAGCCAGTACTGCGCGCGCTCCGAGTCGATCTCGATGACCGAGGGCTCCTCGGTGGGGTGGTACTTGCCGATCTCCTCGATCGCACGGCCGTCGCGCTTGGTGCGCGAGTCCATGACGACGACGCGGTAGAACGGGGCGCGCTTCTTGCCGAAGCGCTTGAGGCGGATCTTCACAGCCATGGCTGTCTCCTTCTGAATTCGGTGTGAGCCGGATCTTGTCCGCCGGGGAATCACGGCGGGGTCGACCTGACAAGACGAATCGGCGTGCCCGGGTAGAGGGCCGGGCGCGCCAGCGACCTATTGTGCCAGACGGGACGATGCGCGACCAACCTCGCGCCTCGCGTCACCTGACGCTGGGCCAGCCGGGAGACGTCTGGGCATCGTACGCGCCGTCGAAGCGCCCTCCGGAGACCAGCAGCACCTCGAGCCCGCGCTCGAGCGCCGCGGCGACCACGCGCGGCCCTCCCCCGCAGATCGCGGTCGCCCACGCGTCGCATGCGGTGAGGTCGCGCCCGGCGACGGAGACCTGCATGTAGTGACGCGCGACCTCTCCCGTGACGGGGTCCCAGATGTGGTCCACCACCTGCGCGCCGCCGGACGTCGCCAGCGCGGTGAACGTCCCTCCGAGCTCCACCACGTCGATCACCGGCGTGCCCGTCGGGTCGCCCTTCACGCGCGGGTCGGCGATCCCCACGCGGCGGGCGCGACCGCCCGCGACCAGCACGTCTCCCGACGCGCCGATCATCCAGTCGGAGGCGCGGGCCGCGCGCAGGTGGCGGCTCGCGCGGGCCACCGCCCAGCCCTTGACCAGGCCGGTCGGGTCGAGCACGCCGTCCTTGCGGCGCGCGTCGAAGCCGCCGAGGGTCGCCTCGCGATACCACTCGCAGGCCTCGAGCACCTCGCGCAGCTCGCGCGGCGCCTCGTCGAGCGTGAGGTCGCCCCGCAGGTAGCCGCTCAGGTAGGAGTCGTCGCGCCACAGCGAGAACACCTCGTCGGCCCGCACCAGCTCCGCGTGGAACGTCGCGACCGCGCCGTCGACCTCGATCGGGTCGGGCGCGTCCAGCTCGATCGCGAACGGCATGGCCATCGCGTGCACCGTGGTGCGGAACGTCCCCGTCACAGGCCGGCCTCCTCGAAGGCGCCGCGCAGCGACTCGGTGAACGCCGGCGACGTGAACGACGCGCCGCTGACGGCCTCGACGTCCCACGTCTGCGCGGCGAGCACCTTGTCGCGCAGCTCGGGGATGGCGCGCGCATTGATCTGCACGGACTGCGCGTCCTGCGTGCCCGCGACGATCGCCTGGACGTCCGTCACCTCGCCGCCGACCACCGTGATGCGGGCCTGGTAGTCGCCGCGCGCGTTGGTCACCACCGGGCCGTCGTGGGTGGACGATGCGGGCGCCGGGTCCGCGGCCGCCGTCGCCGTGGGCGCCGGGTCCGGCGCGGCGGCGGTGTCGGACGCCACCGGTGCGGGGGTCACGGTCGCGCAGTCGTCGTCCTCCGCGAAGTCCTTGTCGTCGTCCTCGTCGTCGCCGCTGTCGTCGGGCTCGCACGTGATCGACGGCGTGGGAGCGGGCGCGGGAGCGGGCGCGACGGTCGCCGAGGCCGTGGGGCTCGCGGAGGCGCTCGCGGTGGGAGACGCGTCGGGGCTCGCGGGCGCGACCAGGTCGAGCGTGGGCAGCTCCTTGGGTGCGACCGCCCAGCCCGCGCCAAGGATCGCGGCGCAGCCGCCGGCGACCACCACGGCCCGGGAGGTGCGCATGGCCTACTCCGCCGCCGCCGCGGCGTCGTCGAGCGCGCCCTGGATCGACTCGGTGAACGCGGGCGAGGTGTAGGAGGAGCCGGAGACGGCCTCCACGTCGGCGCTCTGCGCCTCGATGACCTTGTCCCGCAGCTCGGGGATCGCCCGGGCGTTGATCGACACGGACTCCGCGTCCTGGGTGCCCGCCTCGATGGCCTGGACGTCGGTGATGACGCCGTCCTCGATGGTGACCTGGGCCTGGTAGCCGCCGCGGATGTTCGTGACGCGGGGGCCGTCGTAGACGCCGTCCGCGTACAGCGGGTCCACCGTGGTCGTCGCCGCCGCGGGCTCGGCCGCCTCCGCTCCCCCGCACGCGCTCAGCGCGGTCGCGGCGGCAGCGGCGCACGCCAGTCCGCCCGCGGTCCTCGTCATGGTCCTCATAGGCCCTCCCCTACCAGCCGAAGCGTTCACGATGGATGGCGGCTCCCGGCACGCCGGCGGCGCGTGCGTCGAGGACCACCGCATCGGCCCACGGGACGGGGCCGCACACGTACACGTCGCGCGCGGCGACGTCGGGCACGAGGGCGCCCAGGCTCTCGCCGGCGGCCGTGCCCCAGCCCGACCCGCGCGGCCCGGCGACCAGGATCACGTCCGCGCCCCGCCGCGCGGCGAGCTCCTCGACCTCCGCGAGCAGGGGCGCCTCGTCGCGCGAGCGGACGCGCAGCACCACGGTGCACGGCTGCTGCGCCTCGTCGAGCAGCGCGCGGATGGGGGTGACGCCGATCCCCGAGGCCACCAGCACCGTGCCGGGCGCCACGCGGCTCGCCTCGGTGAAGATCCCCAGGGGTCCCTCGGCCAGGACGCGGGTGCCCACGCGCACGTGGGCGAGCCGCGCGGACGCGTCGCCCGAGGGCTTGACGGTGATGCGCAGGGAGTCCGGTCGCGGCGCACGCGAGAGCGACCAGGGGTGCGCCTGCGTCCACCGGTCCTTGTCGAGGAAGCGCCACAGCAGGAACTGGCCGGGGCGCGCGCCCAGCCGGTCGAGGTCGCGGCCGCTCATGACCACCGACACGGAGCCGTCCGGCTCGGGCTCGACGGCGGCGACGCGAAGGTCGTGTCGAGCGAGCAGGACGAGCGGGCGGACCAGGCGGAAGGCCAGGAAGGAGCCGACGGCCAGCACGTACAGCACCAGCCAGAACCACCAGGCCGCTCCCCCGTCGCGGAACGTCGAGCCCTCGAGGAACTGGTGCGGCACCACCGCCGCGATCGCGAGGTAGACCAGCAGGTGGACGGCGTGCCAGCGTTCGTAGCGCCACCGGCTCCGGATGGCGACCAGCGACGTCGCGACCACGATGGTGAACAGCCCGAGCCCCACCTGCGCGGCGACCATGAACCAGCCGAGATCCCACAGCGCGACGGCCTCGGTGAGCACGTTCCGCCCGTCGTAGCGGGCGTTCATCACGAGGATGAGCCCCACGTGCACGAGCATGAGGATGAACGCGACCTTGCCGAGGCGCGTGTGGGTGACGGCGGCGCGGTCGTGACCGATCGCGCGCTCGACGTAGGGTGCCCGTGAGATGAGCGTGATCTGCGCGAGCACCAGCACGGCGGCGACGATCCCCGCGACGCGGCCGAGCCCGTACAGGTGGTCGATCGGCGCCGTCACCAGCAGGCCGCCGGACGCGACGAACAGCGCGACGCCCACGGCCGCGACCAGGTAGACCGCCGCCTCGAGCCCGTCCCGCCACCACTCCCGGCGCGCGGATCGCCGCGCATACGCCTCGAGGGTGCTCACGGGACCTCCGGGGGTTCGGGGACGGGCCTGACGGGGCAACGCGCGCGGACCGCGGACGGTTCCGACGCGTACCCGCATCGTACGGGGTCCTACCAGGCGAACTCCTCCGCGTGGCGGCGGTGCTCCGGCACCCCGGCGACCACCGCATCGTCCATCACGGCCGTCACCCAGCGGTCGGGGCCGCACGCGTAGACGTCCGCTCCCGCGATCGCGGGGACCAGCCGGGAGAGCGTCGCGGGGGACGATGCGGGGGCCCAGCCGTCCCCGCGGCGCCCGGTGAGCACGTGGAGGGTCGCGCCGCGCGCCGCCGCGAGCTCGCGGAACTCCTCGAGGTGCGGGATCTCCGCCTCGCTCCGGGCACGCACGATGACGGTGCAGCCCCCGGGCCGGAACGTGGCGTCCTCGAGCAGCGCGAGGATCGGGGTGATGCCGACGCCGGCGCCGGCGAGCACCAGGTGGTCTCCCGAGCGCGAGTCGTCGGTGAAGACTCCCAGCGGGCCCTCCACCATGACGCGGGTGCCCGGGCGCAGGGTGCGCAGGGCGGCGGAGCCGTCGCCGAGCGGCTTCACGGTGATGCGCATCCACCCGTCGCGGACCGTGCGCGACAGCGAGTACGGGTGCGCCTGTCCCCACATGTCGTGCTGGAGGAACCGGAACAGCATGAACTGCCCGCCCTTGGCCCCCAGCCGGGTGAGGCGGCGGCCGTGCATCGCGATGACGGTCGACCCGTCGGGGAGCGTGCCCACCGCGGCGACGCGGATGCTGTGGCGCCAGAAGCGTGCGAGCGGACGCACCACGCGGTACGCGAGCAGGCCGCCCACGGCGACGGTCCACAGGATCACCCAGTACCACCAGGCCGGGCCCATGGTCATGAAGCTCTGGCCGTCCGTGAGCTGATGAGGGATCGAGAGGCCCACGGCGAGGTAGCTGAACAGGTGGACCGCGTGCCAGTTCTCGTAGCGCCAGCGGCTGCGCACGATCGCGTAGGACGTCACCACGACGGCGACGAGCACCAGGAAGCCCACGCTCGCCATGAACATGGGGCCGCCGTAGCTCACCACGAACGCCCACGTCTGCGCGAGCAGCCCGGTCTGCGTGGGCAGCGCGTAGCCGGCGACCAGCAGCACGATGTGCGCGATGATCACCACGAAGCCGAGCCGTCCCAGCCGGGCGTGCAGGCGGGCGCCGCGGTCGTGGCCGATCGCCTGCTCGACGAGCGGGATCCGGGCGATGAGGATGAGCTGCGCCATGATCATGGTCGAGGCGACGATCCCCGCGATCCTGCCGAGCGTGGTCAGCAGGCCGGCGAGCGTGGTGACGTCCACGGTGCCGGAGGACAGCATGAAGGCGAGGCCGCCGACGCCCGCGAGCCACGCGGCCGCCTCGATCGTGTCGCGGCGGCGGCTGCGGCGCGCGGCGCGCGCGCGGCGCTCGGCGGTCGCGGGATCGAGGGCCGCGCGGCTCGGGGCCACGTCGCGGCGGGGCTGCACGGCGGTCATGCGAGCCCCGCCACCTGCATCGCGCTGTACACGGCCTGCTCGACGGCGTCCGAGGTGAAGCTCGCGCCGGAGACGTAGCCGACGTTGGTGTCCTGCGCCTGGAGGATCGCGTCCTCGAGCACGGGCATCGCGTACGAGTTGATCTGCTGGGAGTGCGGGTCGCTCTCCCCCGCCTGGACCCAGTCGATCGCGGTCATCTGACCGTTCTCGACGGTGATCTCCGCCTGGAACGTGCCGTAGCGGCTCGAGACGGCCTCGCCGTCGTAGGTGGCCGTGCCCGAGGTGTCCGGGGTGGTGTCCGTGGCGGTCGCATCAGGGCTGGTAGTCCCGGTGTCCGCCGAGCCCGACGCACCGGAGGACGTCGAGGAGTCCGTGGTGCTCGAGGAGTCTGTGGCGCTCGACGAGGACGACGACCCGCCCGCGGTCGCCTGCTGGGACTCGGCGACGTTCTGCGTGCTCGTCGTGTCGGGCGACAGGAACCCGCTGCCGAGGACGGCGCCGGTGGACAGCAGCGTGGCGGAGAGGCCGGTGACGATGATGCCGGAGGAGCGCTTCATGGTCCCCATCACACGCGCGCGGCCTGAGATGCCCCCCTGGGGATGCTGGGAGTTCGCTGGGAACGACGCCTCAGACGAGGGCCCCGCGCAGCACCACGTGGCGCGGGGAGGCGAGGGCGCGGATGCCGTCGCGAGGGTCCTCCGCATAGACGACCAGGTCCGCGGGTGCGCCCTCCTCGAGGGCGGGCGCGCCGAGGAACGCGCGTGCGCGCCAGGACGCCATCGCGACCACGTCAGCGTCCGGGATCCCGGCGGCGACCATGAGCGCGGCCTCGCCGGGAAGCCCTCCGTGGCCGAGCGTGCCGCCGGCGTCGGTGCCCACGAGCAGGGGGACGCCGGCCTCGTGCAGCGCGCGGACGTGGGCGAAGCGACGCTCGTGCATGGCCCGCATGCGCGTCGCGTAGGCGGGGAACCGCGCCTCCGCCTGCGCCGCGAAGCCCTCGAAGTTGGCGACCTGCATCATGGTCGGCACCACCGGCAGGCCCCGGCGCGCCGCCTCCGCCATGTGGTCGGCCGTCATTCCGGTGCCGTGCTCGATGCAGTCGACGCCGGCGTCGAGCAGTCCGTCGATGGTCTCCGTCGCGAACGTGTGCGCGGTGACCCTCGCCCCGGCCTCGTGGGCCGCCGCGATGCCCTCGGCCAGGGCATCATCCGGCCACAGCGGCGTGAGGTCGCCGCGGTCCCTGTCGATCCAGTCCGCGATGAGCTTGACCCAGCCGTCGCCCTTGCGGGCCTCCTCCGCCATCACGGTCGGGAGGTCGGCCACCTCGATCTCGCGCGCGTAGTGGCGCAGGTAGCGCTTGGGACGCGCGATGAAGCGGCCCGCGCGGATCAACCGCGGCGCGGTGGTGACGCCGTCGAGGAAGCGGGTGTCGGACGGCGAGCCTGCGTCCCTGATGAGCAGGGTGCCGGCGTCGCGGTCGACCAGCGCCTGCTTGAGCGCGAGGTCGGCGTCGACCGCTCCCCCGCTGTCGAGGCCCACGTGGCAGTGCACGTCGACCAGCCCGGGCAGGACCCAGCCGTCGAGCGCGTGCCGCGAGGCGGCCGCGGGCCGTTCGTACGTGACGCACCCGTCCACCACCCAGGCCTCCGCGCGGACGTCGTCATCGCCGACGACCACGGGGCCCGTGAGGTGGAGCGCCACGTCAGCGTCCCAGGTACTTCGACAGGTCCGCGCTCAGCGCGTCCCTGTCGACCTCCTGCGGCTGCTGCCCGATCCCGAACGCGGAGCCCTGCGCGGCGGGCGCCGAGGCGCCGCGGGTGCGGGCCTCCGCCTCCTGCTGGGCGCGCTTCGCGGGGTTGCCCGACTTGCCCTTGACCTTGCGCTGCGGCGCCTGCTTGCCCTTGGACTTCTTGCCGCCGGGCAGGCCCCCGAACGCTCCGGGCCCGCCGCCCATGCCGGGCATCTGCGGCATGCCGCCGCCGCGCGACATCGCCCGCATCATCTGCTGCGCCTGCTCGAATCGCTTGATGAGCGAGTTGATCTGCGCGACGGACGTGCCCGAGCCGGCGGCGATGCGGGAACGGCGCGAGCCGTTGAGGACCTTGGGGTTCTCGCGCTCCAGGGGCGTCATCGACTGGATGATCGCCTCCGTGCGCACCAGCTCGCGCTCGTCGAAGTTCTCGATCTGGTCGCGGACCTGACCCATGCCGGGAAGCATGGTCAGCATCTTCTTCATCGAGCCCATGTTCTTGAGCTGCTGCATCTGGCTGAGGAAGTCCGCGAGGGTGAAGTCCTCGCCCTTCGAGACCTTCTGCGCCATGCGCTCGGCCTCGGCCTGGTCGAACGTGCGCTCGGCCTGCTCGATGAGGGTGAGGATGTCGCCCATGTCGAGGATGCGCGACGCCATGCGGTCGGGGTGGAACACCTCGAAGTCGTCGAGCTTCTCGCCGGTGGACGCGAACATGATCGGGCGGCCGGTGATCTCCGCGACCGAGAGCGCGGCACCACCGCGGGCGTCGCCGTCGAGCTTCGTGAGGACCACGCCGGTGAAGTCGACGCCCTCCTGGAACGCGGTCGCGGTGGCGACGGCGTCCTGACCGATCATCGCGTCGATGACGAAGAGGACCTCGTCGGGCTCCAGCGCCTCGCGGATGTCCGCGGCCTGGCGCATGAGCTCCTGGTCGATGCCGAGGCGACCGGCGGTGTCGACGATCACCACGCTGTGCTGGCGCTGCTGCGCCTCCGCGAGACCGCGCCGCGCGACCTCGACGGGGTTGCCGCGCGGGACCTCGTCCTCGCGGGTGACGCCCGGCTCGGGTGCGAACACGGGCACGCCGGCGCGCTCGCCGACGACGGTCAGCTGGGTGACCGCGTTGGGGCGCTGCAGGTCGGCCGCGACCAGCAGCGGGGTCTGGCCCTGCTGCTTGAGGTGGTGTGCGAGCTTGCCCGCGAGGGTGGTCTTGCCGGCGCCCTGGAGGCCCGCCAGCATGATGATGGTGGGCCCGCTCTTCGCGAGGCGGAGCGCGCGGGTCTGCCCGCCGAGGATCGCGATGAGCTCCTCGTTGACGATCTTGACGACCTGCTGGCCCGGGTTGAGCGCGCCCGACACCTCGGCGCCGAGCGCGCGCTCGCGGATGTTCGACGTGAAGGTGCGGACCACGGGCACCGCGACATCGGCGTCGAGGAGGGCCCGACGGATCTCGCGGATGGTGCCGTCGATGTCCGCCTCGGTGAGGCGGCCCTTGCCCCGCAGGTTGCGGAACGTCTCTGTCAGGCGATCGGAGAGGTTGGCGAACACACTTATCCCTTCACAACGTGCCCACCAGACTACCGCCCGGCGGCGCCCTCCTCGGCGGCCAGCGCCGCGCGGGCGCGCTCCGTCAGCGTGTCGACCAGCTGCGCACGCCACGCGGTCCACACCTTCGGGCCCGCGGCCTTCGAGTCCGCCTCGGTGAGGGCCCGCAGCACGTCGAGCAGGTCCGCACGGTGCTCGACGGCGTCGAGCAGGCGCGCGATGGTCGCCGGGTCCTCCGGGTCGCGCGTGGTGGCGAGGATCGACAGCGTGAGGTGCTCGCGCACCAGCAGCTCGAGGTCGTGCGCGGTCTCCGTGGAGAGCCCCATGCGCGCCGCGATCGCGGGGATGAGCGCCGCGCCGTCGACGGAGTGGTCCGTGGCGCCGGCGCGCTTGCCGATGTCGTGCAGCAGCGCCGTGAGGTGCAGCAGGTCCGATCGGTGGGTGCCGCGGCGATGCTTGGAGGCGATGGTGACCGCCTCGAGCATGTGCCGGTCCACGGTGAACACGTGGATCGGGCTGCGCTGCGGCCGGTTGCGGACACCCTCCCACTCGGGGATCCACCGCACCACCAGCCCGTGCACGTCGACCGCCTCCCAGACGGGGATGAGGTGCGCGCTGGCGCGCAGCAGGTCGCGCAGGTGGGTGCGCGCCTCCTCAGGCCACGGCTCCGGCAGGTCGGGGGTGCGCTGCATCGAGTCGAGCAGGGTCGGCGTGAACGTGAGGCCCGTGGTGGCGGCGGTCGCGGCGGCGCGCAGCGGCAGCAGCGCGTCGGTGGTCGCGTCGTAGCCGGGCGCGAGGGCGAGCTCGCCGTCGACGTCGATGAGACCCTCGGCGACCTTGACATGCCGAGGCGCGGAGGCGCGGCGGCGCGCGAGGAAGGCGCGCGAGCCCACGCCGGAGCGCTCGAGCGCGCGCCGCGCGCCGCGCTCGGTGGTGTCGAGCGCGAACGCGACCGTGCGGCCGGCGTCCGCGATCGCGGCGAGCAGCTCGTCGGGGTCGCCGTATCCGAGCCGCTGCGCGACCTCGGGCGCGACGTGGCGGCCGAGCACGTTGATGCCGCGCCCCGTCTCGAGCTGGAGCGCGTCGCGCACGTCGAGGAGCAGCTGCCCCGCGGCGTCGACGGCGCCGTGGGGACGGTCGGTGAGCCAGGTGGCGGACAGCGCGGTGAGGCTCACGTAGTCGCGCAGGCCGCCGCGCGCCTCCTTGAGGTGGGGCTCGATGAGGTAGGCGAGCTCGCCGTGCCGCTCCGCGCGGGCGCGGGAGGCGCTCAGGAGGTCGGGCAGGCGCTTGCGGGCGGCGGCGCGCCAGTCCTGGTAGATGTGGGTGCGGGCCTGCAGTAGCAGCTGCTCGTCGCCCGCGATGAGGTGGAGGTCGAGCAGCCCTGCGGCCGCGGCGAGGTCCTTCGAGGCGACCTGCCGGCACTCCGTGAGGGTGCGCGTCGAGTGGTCGAGCTCGAGGCCCGCGTCCCAGATCGGGTACCAGAGGCTCTGCGACAGCTCCGCGATCGCCTCCTTCTTGTACGTCGACCCGTCGTGCAGGATCACCAGGTCCAGGTCGGACGCGGGTCCCGCATCCCCCCGGCCCACCGATCCGACCGCGCCGAACGCGATGCCGTCGCGCATGCCGTCGGCGTGGTCGTCCCAGTGCTCCTTGAGGTGCGCGAACACCAGGTCGGACATCGCCTGTCGACGCTCTCGGCCCCCCAGGCCGCTGACCGCGAGCTCCTCGGCCCGCTCTCTCCTCAGACGCTTGAGGTCCCGCACCCCACGGGGGTGCGGGACCTCAGCGCGGGAGCCTTCACGGCTCTCCATGTGTCTGGCGGTCTCCCTGCTTAGAGGGCGTCCGCGCCGTGCTCGCCGGTGCGGACACGGGCCACGTCGTCGACGGGGACGACCCAGACCTTGCCGTCACCGATCTTGCCGGTCTGCGCGGCCGAGACGATCGCCTCGGTCACGGTCGCGGCGTCGGCGTCGTCCACGAGGACCTCGAGACGCGTCTTCGGAACCAGGTCGACCGTGTACTCCGCACCGCGGTAGACCTCGGTGTGGCCCTTCTGGCGGCCGTAGCCGGCGGCCTCGGACACGGTCACGCCCTTGACGCCCGCGGCCTCGAGGGCCGCACGGACCTCGTCGACGCGGTGGGGCTGGATGATCGCAGTGACCAGCTTCATTGCTACTTCGCCTCCTCGTAAGCGGTCTCGCCGTGCTCGGCGAGGTCGATACCCGACACCTCGACATCCTCGCTGACACGCAGGCCCACGGTCGCCTTGATGGCGAGACCGATGAGGTACGTCATCACGAACGAGAACACCACGGCGATGAGGGCGACGATGGTCTGCGTGACCAGCTGGGTCACACCACCACCGTAGAACAGGCCGTTCATCGGCGAGAGCTCATCGCCCGCGCCGGCCCACGTGGTGCCCTCGTCGAGGTTCGCGAAGAAGCCGATGAGGATGGTGCCGACGAGGCCGCCGACCAGGTGGACGCCCACGACGTCGAGCGAGTCGTCGTAGCCGAACTTGTACTTGAGGCCCACGGCGAGCGCGCAGAGCACACCGGCGATGAAGCCGATCGCGATGGCGCCCCAGGTGTCGACCGACGCGGCGGCCGGCGTGATGGCGACCAGACCGGCGACGATGCCGGACGCGGCACCGAGCGAGGTGGGCTTGCCGTCGCGGATCTTCTCCACGAGCAGCCAGCCGAGGATCGCGACGGCCGGGGCCACCACGGTGTTGAGGAACGCACGACCGGCGGTCGCGTCGGCCGCGAACTCCGAACCGGCGTTGAAGCCGAACCAGCCGAACCACAGGACGGCGGCGCCCAGCATGACGAACGGGAGGTTGTGGGGCTTGAAGGGCTCCTTGCCGAAGCCCTTGCGGGTGCCCAGCAGGAGGGCGAGCGCCAGGCCGGCAGCACCAGCGTTGATGTGGACCACGGTTCCACCGGCGAAGTCGATCGGCGACGATGCGGTGATCGGGTTGTCCCAACCGAGGAAGCCGCCACCCCAGACCGCGTGAGCGACCGGGAAGTAGACGAGGGTGACCCACACGGCCACGAAGATGCTCCACGCGAGGAACTTCATGCGGTCGGCGACCGAGCCCGAGATCAGGGCGACGGTGATGATGGCGAAGGTGGCCTGGAAGCCAGCCATCACGAGGAACGGCACACCGGAGCCAGCGGCGAGCGACGAGTCGTCACCCACGCCGTTGAGGCCGAAGAACCCGGACGGGTTGCCGATGAGGTCGCCGCTACCGAAGGTGAGGCCGTAGCCGTAGATCACCCAGATGAAGCCGACGATGGCGATGCTGATGAAGCTCATCATCATCATGTTGAGCACGGACTTCGCGCGAACCATGCCTCCGTAGAAGAACGCCAGAGCGGGCGTCATCAGGAGGACAAGAGCGGTCGCAACGATCATCCACGCGGTATTGCCGGAGTCCAGCGTGAATTCCATTGTTTCTCTCCCTCCGCTGACCCCTTGGCCAGCGATGGGCCCAATCTTCCGGACGTCTGTTACCCCTGAACGACCCCCATGTTTCGGGACGGTTACATCGGGCGCGCGTAGGTAAAAGGTAAGTTGCACAGACGCACGAAACGGAACGATGCGGGCGCACCGCGCGTACGCGATGCACGCATCGCGCGTGCCGAGCAGGTTCCCGTCAGTCGCCCAGCAGCGAGTCGACGAAGCCCTCCGGGTCGAACGGCGCGAGGTCGTCAGCGCCCTCGCCGAGCCCCACGAACTTCACGGGCACGCCCAGCTCGCGCTGGACCGCGAGCACGATGCCGCCCTTGGCGGTGCCGTCGAGCTTGGTGAGCACGATGCCCGTGAGGGGCGCGACCTGTCCGAACACGCGCGCCTGCGTGAGTCCGTTCTGGCCGGTGGTGGCGTCGAGCACCAGCAGCACCTCCTTGGGCGCGCTGACCTTGGAGACGACGCGGACGATCTTGCCGAGCTCGTCCATCAGGCCCTGCTTGTTCTGCAGGCGGCCGGCCGTGTCCACGAGCAGCACCTCGGCGGCCTCGGTCCGCGCGCGGTCGGCGGCCTCGAACGCGACGGAGGCGGGGTCCGCGCCGTCCACGTGGCTGCGCACCACCGGCACGCCCACGCGGGACCCCCAGGTCTCGAGCTGGTCGGCGGCCGCGGCGCGGAACGTGTCCGCGGCGCCGAGCACCACGGTGCGGTCCTCGGCGACGAGCACGCGCGCGAGCTTGCCGACCGTGGTGGTCTTGCCCACCCCGTTGACGCCGACCACGATCGCGGAGTGCAGCTCGCCGTCTCCCGCCGCTCCCAGCGCGAGGGACCGGTCGAGCGACGGGTCGACCACGTCGAGCAGCGCCGCGCGCAGGAGCGCGCGCGGCTCGGCGTCCGGGTCGGCCTTGACGCGCGCCTTGAGGTCCTCGAGCAGCGCGTCCGTGGCACCCGCGCCCACGTCCGCCATGAGGAGGGTCTCCTCGAGCTCGTCCCAGTCGTCCACGGACAGCGCGCCGCGACGGAAGATCGCGAGAAGCGACTGCCCGAAGCCGGTGCCCACGCGGCGGCGCAGCCGTCCGAACCGGTGGTCGACCGCCTCGGGCGTCTCGACGGACGGCGCGGCCTCCTCGACCGTGGCCGGCGCCTCGGGCGCCTCCGTCACCGCCTGCGCCGCGGCCTCCTCGACGGGTGCGGGGGGCGCGACCGGGGCATCGTCCCGTCGCGGGGGCGCCTCCCGCGGGGGCGCCTGCCGCGCCTTGCCCAGCACGGCGGCGCCCACACCGCCGAGCACCACGAGCCCCGCGACGATCGCCACGAGGAGGTCACTGTCACCTGGGATCCATGCAACGTCCACGGGCACAGTCTGTCAGGTCGGGGCGCGCCTCGCGGCGCGCGGGGTCACGCGCGGTGGCGGACGGGGACCGGGGCCACCTTGGGGCCCACGGTCGGCAGCGACGCGGTCTCGCGACCGAGCTCCCCCACGACGTCGAGGGTCGCGTCGGGGCGGTCGATCTCGTCGAACAGGTGCTCGCGGACGGGGCGGCGCTCCTCGACGCCGAGCGCCAGCCGCACCAGGCGGCGCCCGCGACCCTCGCTCGCGAAGGCCGCGACGAAGACGATCGCGGCGATCACGCCGCCGACCACCAGGGTCTGCATCATGTAGCTGAACATCCACCGCTCCCCACGCCGAGGCCTCGACGGCCTCGCGCATCCTCACCCGGCATCACGAACCGGGCAAGCCCCGACATCTGGGGGCAAACGCCCCGCAGGGAGAACGTGCGGCGCCGCGGGATGTTCCCGTGCCGCCGGGGATCGGCGGTCTGCCAGGCGCCTCAGGCGGCGTCGTCGTCGCGCAGGCGCTGGCTGATCACGGTGGTGACGCCGTCGCCGCGCATGGTGACGCCGTAGAGGGCGTCGGCGATCTCCATGGTGCGCTTCTGGTGCGTGATCACGATCAGCTGCGAGTCCTCCTGGAGCTCGCGGAAGATCTCGAGCAGGCGGCCCAGGTTGACGTCGTCGAGGGCGGCCTCGACCTCGTCCATCACGTAGAACGGGCTGGGGCGCGCCTTGAAGATCGACACCAGCAGCGCGACCGCGGTGAGGGAGCGCTCGCCGCCGGACAGCAGCGAGAGGCGCTTGACCTTCTTGCCCGCGGGCCGCGCCTCGACCTCGATTCCGGTGGTGAGCATGTGCTCCGGGTCGGTGAGGACCAGGCGGCCCTCTCCCCCGGGGAACAGCCGCGGGAACACGCGATCGAACTGCGCCGCGGTGTCCGCGAACGCCTCGGCGAAGATCACCTCGACCCGCTCGTCGATCTCCTTGACGATGGTGAGGAGGTCCTCGCGCGAACGCTTGATGTCCGCGAGCTGGTCGGTGAGGAACTTGTGGCGCTCCTCCAGCGCCGCGAACTCCTCGAGCGCGAGCGGGTTGACGCGTCCCAGCTGGTTCATCGCGCGCTCCGCCTTGCGCAGGCGTGCCTCCTGCTGCTCGCGGACGTAGGGCACCGTGGCGGGCTCGGGCGCCTCGGCAACTCCGCCCTCGCCGGCGTCCGCGGGCTCCGGCGCCGCATCGCCCACCACGGGCACGCCCAGGTGGGGCCCGTACTCCTCGACCAGCCGGTCGGGATCCATGCCCAGGTCGTCGACCGCGCGCTGGCGCAGCTGCTCGAGACGCACGTTCTGCTCGGCGCGGGCGACCTCGTCGCGGTGCGCGTCGTCGGTGAGGCGGGCGTGCTCGGTCGACAGCTCGTCGACGCTGCGGCGCACCTCCGCGAGCCGGCCCGTGCGCTCGGCGCGCTCGGCCTCCACGGCGGCCCGTGCATCGTCCGCCTGCTGGACCGACACGTCGATGAGGGCGATCGCGTCGCGGCTGCCCGCGATGACCTCGCGCGCGGCCTGGGCCTGACGCTCGCGGCGCGCGGCGGCGGCCTCGGCACGGACGCGGGCCTCGCGCTCGGCGACGGCGGCGCGCTCGAGGCTCTCGGCGCGGGCGGCCAGGGCGCGGGCGCGCTCCTCGGAGGTGCGCAGCGCGAGCCGCGCCTCCGTCTCCTTGGCGCGGGCGGCGCGGGCGCTCGCCTCGTCCTCGTCGCGCCGTTCCTGGGCCGCGCGGGTGTCGGCCTCGAACTGCTCGGGCTCGGCCTGCGCCGCGGCGAGGCGGTCGGTGAGGCTTGCGAGCTCGTCCTCGTCCGTCTTCATGCGGCCGTGCGCCTGGTCGAGCTGCTCCGTGAAGCGTTCCGCCTCGGCCTTGGCGCCGCGGGCCTGCGCGCCCAGGCGTCCGAGCTTCTCCGCGGCGGCGGCCATGCGGGCGTCCGCCTCCGTCAGGCGCGCGAGGGTGCGCTCGTGGTGGCCGCGCGTCTCCGACTCGGCCTCCTCCGCGGCGCGCAGGCGCCGCTCGGTGTCCTCGACGCGGGTCGCGGCGGCGTCGCGCTTCTCGCGGGCGTCGTCGAACGCGGCCTGCACGTGCAGCACGCTCGGGGCGTCGCCCGCGCCGCCGGAGGCGTTGCGGCTGCCCAGCAGGTCGCCCCGCCGGGTGACGGCGACCACGTCGCGGTGGGCGGCGACCAGGGAACGTGCGGCGGCGAGGTCCTCGACCACGGCGACACCCGACACGAACGCGCGGACGGTGTCGACGAGCCCGGCGGGGCCGGACACCAGGCTCGAGGCCCACGCGGCACCCTCGGGGAGCGCGACCTCGGGGTTCTCGGGGGACGCGCCCGCGTCCGCGACCATGAACCACGAGCGGCCCGCGTCCTCGTCGCGCAGCCAGCGGATCGCGTCCACGGCGTCCTCGACTGTGCCGACGGCCAGGGCGTCGGCGAGACCCCCGAGCGCGGCGGCGATCGCGTCCTCCGCGCCGGCCTCGATCTCGATCAGCGACGCGACCGAGCCGGTGACGGCGCGCGACCCGCTCGCGAGCAGCGCGCCGGCGCCGTCCTTGCGCACCAGCGACAGCTCGAGGGCCTCGCCGCGCGCGGCCCACGTGTCGCGCTCCCTCATCGCGGCGTGCAGCGCGTCCTTGAGCTCGGACACGGCGGCCTTGGCCGCCTCCCACGCCGCGGTCGCGGATTCGTGCTGGACGTCGAGGTCCTCCTCGCCCGGGTCCACCGTGGCGACCGAGGTCTCGACGTGCTGGAACTCGACGTTCGCCTCGTGCGCGCGCTTCTCCGCGGCGGCGAGCTGCTCCTGCAGGCGGCCGATCTCGGCCTCCGCGGACTCGACGCGCGACCGCTTCGCGGCCACCTGGCCGGCGAGGCGCGCCACGCCCTCGCGGCGGTCGGCGACGGAGCGCAGCAGGTTGGCGTGGTGGCGGTCGGACTGGAAGGCCGCCTCCTCGGCGTCCTTGCGTGCCTCGATCGCGGCCTCGAGCTCCTCGGCGGCCGCGGCGACCTCGGCCTCGAGCTCCTGGCGGGCGGCCTGCGCGCGCTCGACCTGCTCGTCGAGGTCCACCAGGTCGGTGGGCGGGGTGTCGCTGTGCGCGGTGCCGAGCATCCGCACCCGCTCCTCGGCGAGCGTGGACAGGTTGCGCAGCCGCTCGCGGATCGCGCTCAGCCGGTAGTACGTGTCGTTCGCCTTGGTGAGCGCGGGCGCCGCCTCCGCGGACGCGCGCTCGAGGTCGGCGAGCAGCGCGCGCGCCTCCGCGAGGGCCTTGTCGACGGCGTCGCGGCGCTCGAGCAGCGCGGATTCGTCCGCCTTGTCCTGGGACATCGACTCGGTGAGCGTCGCGATGTCGTCCGCGAGCAGGCGCGAGCGGGCGTCGCGCACGTCCACCTGGATACGCTGCGCCTGGCGCGCGACCTCGGCCTGCTTGCCCAGCGGGCCCAGCTGGCGGCGGATCTCCGCGGTGAGGTCCTGCACGCGCGTGAGGTTCGCCTGCATCGAGTCGAGCTTGCGCAGCGCCTTGTCCTTGCGGCGGCGGTGCTTGAGGATGCCGGCGGCCTCCTCGATGAAGTGACGGCGATCCTCGGGCGTCGCGCGGAGCACCGCGTCGAGCTGGCCCTGGCCCACGATCACGTGCATCTCGCGACCCAGGCCCGAGTCGGACAGCAGGTCCTGGATGTCGAGCAGGCGGCACGCGGAGCCGTTGATCGCGTACTCGGATCCTCCGCTGCGGAACAGCGTGCGGCTGATCGTCACCTCGGTGTAGTCGATCGGCAGCGCGCCGTCGGTGTTGTCGATGGTGAGCGACACCTCGGCACGGCCCAGCGGCGCGCGCCCGGACGTGCCGGCGAAGATGACGTCCGCCATCTGCCCGCCGCGCAGCGTCTTGGCACCCTGCTCGCCCATGACCCACGCGAGCGCGTCCACCACGTTGGACTTGCCCGAGCCGTTCGGCCCGACCACGCAGGTGACGCCGGGCTCGAACTCGAGGGTGGTCGCCGACGCGAAGGACTTGAAGCCTCGCAGCGTCAGCGTCTTGAGATGCATGGCTGGCAGTGTAGGGGAACCCCTCGCCCGCCCGACGGAGGCGCGAGCCCGGCCCGCGCATCGTCCCCGGACACCCGACCCGGGGCTACAGACCGGGGAACCAGATCCCGATCTCGCGCTCGGCGGACTCCGGGGAGTCCGAGCCGTGCACGATGTTGTGGATCACCGGCAGGTCCCACTGGCGAGCGAGGTCGCCGCGGATCGAACCGGGCGCCGCGGTGGTGGGGTCGGTGGGGCCCGCGAGCGTGCGGAAGCCCTCGATGACGCGCTCGCCCTGGGCGACCACCGCGAGGACGGGACCCGACAGCATGAACTCCACCAGGGGGTCGTAGAACGGCTTGCCGACGTGCTCGGCGTAGTGGTCGGCGAGCAGTTCGGGGGTGGCCTTGCGCAGCTCGACGCCGGCGAGCGTGTAGCCCTTGGCCTCGACGCGGCGCAGGACCTCGCCCGCGAGGCCGCGCTTCACGCCGTCGGGCTTGACCAGGATGAGGGTGCGTTCACTCATGGTGGGGAGCCTAGCGGGCCGCGGGCGCGGGCACCCCGCGCCGGCCGTGCCAGGATGGTGCCGTGATCACGATCGACGACTTCGACACGTATCCCGACTTCCCCATCGAGGGGATCCTCTTCTACGACATCGCGCCGATCCTCGCGAGCCCCGAGCGCTTCCGCGAGGCCTGCATCCAGCTCATGCCCCCGACCGGTGCGACGGTCGACGTGGTCGCGGGCGTGGACGCGCGCGGCTTCATCTTCGCGCCCGTGGTGGCGCAGACCCTCGACGTGGGCATGACGATGGTGCGCAAGAAGGGCAAGATGCCCGGCGTCGACCTGCTCGAGTCCTCCGCGGAGATCGAGTACGGCGCGCGCGACCTCGCGGTCAGCGCCGGGTCGGTCGAGGGCAGGCACGTCCTGGTGATCGACGACGTCCTCGCCACCGGCGGCACCGCGCGCGCGGTCGCGGAGATGCTCGAGCGCGGCGGCGCGGCGTCGGTGCGCTTCAGCTTCCTCATCGAGATCGGCGAGCTGCCCGGTCGCGAGGCGCTCGAGGGCTACGACGTCACCTCCGTGGTGGTCGTCTAGCAGGGACGATGCCGCGGCCGGGGGCCGCTCAGCGGTTGCGGTAGCCGGCGGACCAGCGCACCGCGAGCAGCACCAGCGGCACCAGCACGAGGCCCGCGAAGGACACCTCGAACGCGACGAAGCCCTGGCTGATGGTCATGGGCAGCGGGTCGAGCGAGCGCAGGTAGCCGGCGTGCACGGCGATGCCGGTCACCAGGACCGCGCCCGCGACCACGATGAGCGACACGAGGAACCACGGCGGCAGCTGGCGCGTCTCGGGGTGCTCATGGAGGAACCTGCCCCACCGGTTGAGGGCGTAGAACACGGCCACGTTCACGAGCAGCAGCCCGGCGAACAGCAGCGCGTAGACCGCGGGCGACGGCCGTCCGAGGCCGGCGAACGCGTACAGCGACGCGTGCTCGAGCTGCCAGAACACGAGCGTGAGCCCGAGCATGCCGAGCGCCGCGGCGCCGCCCATGCGCCAGAGGAAGGCCTTCACGCGGTCTCGCCGCCGGCGGCGGCCTCGCCCGTGGCGGCCGCCGCCTCCGCAGCGGCGTCCCGCTCCGCCCGCTCGCGGTCGATGCGCGTGCCGAGCCGCACGCCCACGATCCACGTGAGCAGGAAGCACGCACCGATGATCGCGATGGTGGGCTCGATGAACCCGGCGACCAGCATGGGCACCTGGAGCGCCCAGCCCAGCCAGCGGCCCCACGGCTTGGCCTGCTGCCCGGCCGCGTAGCCGAACAGGACCACGAGCCCGAGCCCGCCTCCCCACAGCAGCCACCCGGACAGCGACACCTCGCCGGCCCGGTCCAGACCCCACAGCACCAGCACCGCGAAGATCCCGGCGAGCGCCTGGAGCGCGAGCACGGCCTGGCAGAAGATCAGCGCGGCGGAGCGCTGCGGACGCGCGCTCATCGGGCGCGCCCCTGGCCCTTGCGGCGGTCCGCGCCGGTGAGGATGCGGGTCTCGGCGACCAGCGTGATGGAACCCACCACGAGGACGCCCGCGCCCAGGTCGTTGTCGCGCTCGGCGCGCTGGACGGCGGCGTCGATCGCGTCCGGCACCGAGTCGGTGGCGGTGACGCGGTCCTCGCCGAACACCTCGATCGCGAGCCTCTCGAGCTCCTCGACCGGGATCGCGCGCGGCGACGGCGAGGCGGTCACCACCACGTGGGCGAGCGCGGGCTCGAGCGCCGCGAGGATGCCCTCGGCGTCCTTGTCGCTGAGGATGCCCACCACGCCGACGAGCGTCTCGAACGCGAACGACTCCTCGAGCGCGTCGACCATCGCGTCGATGCCATGCGGGTTGTGCGCCGCGTCGACCAGGATGAGCGGCGAGGTGCGCACCGCCTCGAGGCGGCCGGGAGAGCTCACCTGCGCGAAGCCGGCCTCCACCGCCTCCGCGGTGAGGGCGACGGGCTCGCCGCCGGACGCGAGCAGCAGCTCGACCGCGGTGAGCGCGAGCAGCGCGTTGTGGGCCTGGTGCGCGCCGTACAGGGGCACGAAGATCTCGGCGTACGTCGCGGCGGGCGTGCGCAGGGTGACCAGCTGGCCGCCCACGCCGGGCTGGCGGTCGAGCACCTCGAGCTGCGCGCCCTCCTCGCCCTCCTCGGCCTCCCAGTAGCCGCGCGCGCCCCGCTCGGCGAGCGCGCCCTCGAGCACCGGCACCACGGCGTCGGACTGGAGCGCGATCACGGTCGCGGCGCCGTCCTTGATGATCCCGGACTTCTCCGCCGCGATGTCGACCACGGAGTCGCCGAGCCACTGCTGGTGGTCCAGGCCGATCGGCGTGATGACGGACACCTCGCCGTCGACCACGTTGGTGGCGTCCCACACGCCGCCCATGCCCACCTCGACGATCGCGACGTCCACCGGCGCGTCCGCGAACGCGGCGAGCGCGAGCACGGTGAGCACCTCGAAGAAGCTCATGCGGGGTCCGCCCGCCTCGAGCGAGCGCGCGTCGACCATGTGGATGATGGGTGCGACGTCGAGCCAGAGTCGCACGAAGTCCTCGGGGCCGATGGGCTCGCCGTCGATCTGGATGCGCTCGCGCACGCTGGTGAGGTGCGGCGACGTGAACAAGCCGGTGCGCAGGCCCAGCTCGCGCACCAGCGACTCGGTCATGCGCGCGGTCGACGTCTTGCCGTTGGTGCCGGTGAGGTGCACCACGCGGTAGGCGTGCTGGGGGCTGCCCAGCAGGTCGCACGCGTCGCGGACGCGGTCGATCGTGGGCTCGAAGTCGTGCTCGGGGTTGCGGGAGACGATGTGCGCGTAGATCTCGCGCTCGGCCTCCTCGAGGCTCATGCCACCGAGGTCAAGGTCGGTCATGCGTCAAGTCTGTCACGACGGCGGCGAGGGACGATGCGGCGGCGACCGCCGCATCGTCCCACCGGACCGGTCAGGCCGGGACGGCGCCCTGGTCCCCCGCGTCCTCGGCGGGGCGAGGGGCCTCCTCGGCGGCGGCGACGACGGTGCGGGCGTCGACGGTGACGGGCATGTGGGTGGCCTGGAGGTGGCGGCGCGCCTCCGCGACGAGGGTGATGGAGCCGGCGACCAGCACGCCGGCCTCGCCCTGGGCCTCGGTCGCGAGGGCGGTCGCCATCTGGACCGCGTCAGGGACGGAGGCGGCGACGCGGACGCGGTCGGAGCCGAAGATGAGGCGGGCGCGCTCGGCGAGCACCTCCGCGTCGGCGGCACGGTGCGACCGGGTCTGGGTGATGACCACCTCGTCGATGAGCGGCGCGAGGCCGGTCAGGATGCCCTCCGCGTCCTTGTCGGCGAGCACCGCGACCACGCCGATGAGGCGGTCGAACGCGAACGTCTCCCGGAGCGTGTCGGCGAGCGCGGCGATGCCGTGCGGGTTGTGCGCGGCGTCGACGATGACGGTGGGCTCCGCGGAGACCACCTCCATGCGGCCGGGCGAGGTCGCGCCGGCGAAGCCGCGGGCGACGGCGGGCAGGCTGAGCGCGCGGGGCACGCCGGAGCCCATGAACGCCTCGCACGCGGCGAGCGCGATGAGGGCGTTCTGCGCCTGGAACTCGCCGTGCAGCGGCACGAACACGTCGACGTAGTTGCGGGCCGCGGTGCGCAGGGTGACCACCTGGCCGCCGGGGACCACGCGTCGGGTCGCGACGGACATGTGCGCGCCCTCCCAGAACACGGAGGCCTGGCGCTGCGCGGCCGCGGCGACGATGATCTGCGCCGCCTCGTCCTTCTGGAGCGCGCTCACCACGGTGGCGCCCGGCTTGATGATGCCGGACTTCTCGTGCGCGACGCCGGGCAGGCCGCCCACGAAGTACTTGTCGTGGTCGCGGGCCATGGGGGTGAGGACGGCGACGCGACCGTCGGCGACGTTCGTCGCGTCGCGCAGGCCGCCGATTCCGACCTCGAGGACGAGGGCGTCGACGCCGGCGTCGGCGTACGCGACGAATCCGAGGACGGTGAGGACCTCGAAGAAGCTCATGCGGGGACCGCCGCGCTGGATCGACGCCTGGTCGACCGCGTGGATCGCGGGCGACACCTGCTGCCACAGGCGCACCAGCGCGTCCTGGGCGAGCGGCGCGCCGTCGATCATGATGCGCTCGCGCAGCGTGGTGAGGTGCGGCGAGGTGAACAGCCCGGTGCTGAGGCCGTGGGCGCGCAGCAGCGACTCGATCATGCGGCTGGTCGAGGTCTTCCCGTTGGTGCCCGTCACATGGATGATGTCGAGCGAGCGGTGGGGGTCGCCCAGCAGCGACAGCGCCTGCGTGACGCGCAGGAGCTTGGCCTCATGGTCGGCCTCAGGGGTGCGGGCGAAGATGTGCGCGTCGATCTCGCGCTCGGCCTCGGAGAGGCTCAATTCGGGGAAGACATCCGTTGTCACGAGGGTCAATTGTGCGGCACGTTTCGGGGTGCTCGTGACACCCGGGTCCCGACTCGGTTCGGAAGCGCTCGAAACGCACATTTACCAGGCACTTCGCTATCTGAGCGGGCCCCGCACCGGGAGGCGCGCGACACGCCCGGAGGCGACACGCCGCACACCCCGCGGGAGCGCTCTCCGCGGACGGCGACGCGCCGCCGTCGCGCCGCCCCGGGCGCGGGCCGCGACCCGCCCGTTCCCCACCAATCGCACATTTCTGCACCTACCAGGCGACACGCACTTTCGGGACGTGTGAGAAATCCCCGTGACAGGCATCGTCCCCCGCTGTATCTTGTCCCGACGGTTGCCGCACATGCTGAGGGGGATTGCGTGACCGAGTCGATGGAGCCTGCGCGCGTCCAGCCGGTCGCCGGTTGGTACGTCGACCCGTTGGATGCGGGGGTGATGCGCTACTGGGACGGGTCGGGCTGGACCGCGCACGCGCGGCCGGTCGAGCCGGAGCCCGAGCCTGCGCCCGTCCAGCGTCACCGCGTCGGCATGGCGGCGGTGCTCGGCATCATCGCGTCCACGCTGCTGCTGGGCATCGCGCTCGTCACCATCGCGGCCATCGCGCAGCGGGAACGCATGGCCGAGCCGACCGCGCCCGACCCGGGCGCGGTGGCCTCGCCGTCCACGCAGGCCGCCACCGACGACGCCGACGACGCGAAGGCGCTGATGCGTCGGGCGCGCGTGGACCTCGACGAGCTGGGCGTCACCATCGTCGCGGCCCTCCTCGAGGACCCCGAGGCTCAGGTCCAGGTCGCGGAGATCGCGGGCGACTACCTGGTGCTCACGGACGGCACCCCCTACGCGACCATCGACGCGTCGAACGGCGTGGAGCTCGGCGGATTCGTCCCGGGCGGGGCCGACGCGTTCTGCGTCTGGGTGGAGATGCCCGCCACGGACCGCGCCGCGCATTGGTCGCCGCTGGACGCGACCCTGGCCTCCGGCACGCTCAAGCGGGCGGGCGACTGCGCCGCGGTCACCGGCTGACCGGCTCGCCCCTCTCGACGCCCTGCTCCGCGCTCTCGAACAGAGTGGTCGACAGGTAGCGGTCGCCGCGGTCGCACGCGATGAACACCACGGTCGCGGTCGGCTCCTCGGCGGCGATCTCGAGCGCGACGGCCGCGGCGCCCCCGCTGCTCATGCCCACCAGCAGGCCCTCGCGGCGCGCGAGCGCACGCGTGGTCTCGACCGCGGCCTCCTGGGTGACGGTGCGGACCTCGGCGATGTGCGTGGGGTCGAACACCGCGGGCAGGTATTCGGGCGACCACGCACGGATGCCGGGGATCGCGGCGCCGGGCGCGGGCTGCACGCCGATCACCTTGACGTGCGGCGCGAGCGTGTGGAGCCCGCGCGACAGTCCCGTGACGGTGCCGGTGGTGCCCATCGAGGACACGACGTGCGTCACGGTGCCGTGGGTCTGCTCCCAGATCTCGGGCGCGGTGCCGTGCTCGTGCGCGACGGGGTTGGCGGGGTTCGCGAACTGGTCCAGGCGGATGGCCCCGGTGTCGCGCGCGATCCGCTCGGCGACGTCGCGGGCGTGCTCCATGCCGCCCTCGCGGTCGGTCTCGACCACCTCCGCGCCGTACGCCGTCATCGACAGCGCACGCTCGCGCGAGGATCCCGCCGGCATGACCAGGATCATCCGGTAGCCCTTGACGGCCGCCGCCGCGGCGAGCGCGATGCCGGTGTTGCCGCTGGTGGCCTCGACCAGCGTCGAGCCGGGGGCGATGCGCCCGTCGCGCTCCGCGGCGTCGATCATGGAGAACGCCGGGCGATCCTTCACCGAGCCGGCCGGGTTGTCACCCTCGAGCTTCGCGAGCACCAGCCCGGAGCCGGGCGCGGGCAGTCGCTGGAGGCGCACCACCGGGGTGCGCCCCACGAGGTCGGCGATGGTCGGGGGCGTGTAGCGCGCGGTCATGACCCCATGATGCCCATCTCCCCCGGCTCCGGCCCAGTTCCCGCGCTACGGTGACGGAGGAGGTGCTCATGCCCGCTCTCGTCCTGTGCGGCGGACCGGCCGCCGGCCAGCCCGGTTCCGCGGCCCGCCTGCTCGACCCCGCCACGCCCATCGTCCTGGCCACGGACGGGGGCCTCCAGCGCGGCGACGGCGTCTTCGAGACCGTGGGCGTGCACCACGGTCGCATGCACGACCTCGAGCCGCACCTCGAGCGCCTCGCGCAGTCCGCGGCCATGCTCGACCTGCCCGCGCCCGACCTGGGCGAGCTGCGAGACGCGATCGCGCTGGCCGTGCGGACCATGCTCGCCGGCGAGCCGTCGACGCCGCCCACCGCGCTCGCGAAGGTGATCTACACGCGGGGACCCGAGCACGGCGCGGGCGCGGGCCGTCCCACCGGCTTCGTCTACGCGGACGTCTTCCCGGACGTGACGCGCCAGCGCACCGAGGGCGTGAGCGTGATGACGCTGTCGCGCGGGTACGCGCGCGGCGTCGGCGAGTCCGCGCCGTGGCTGCTGGCGGGCGCGAAGACGCTGTCCTACGCCGTGAACATGGCCGCCGAGCGCCACGCCAAGGCGCGCGGCTACGAGGATGCGATCCTCACCTCCACCGACGGCTACGTGCTGGAGGCGCCGCGCGCGAGCGTGCTGGTCCGGGTGGACGATGCGGTGGTCACCCCCGCCGCCGAGGGCGGGCTGCTCCACGGCACGGCGCAGCGCGCGGCGTTCGCGTCGCTCGAGGCGCGCGGGTTCGCCTGCGAGTACCGGGACGTCACCGTGGCGGAGCTCGACGCGGCGGAGCAGGTGTGGCTCACCGACTCCGTGCAGCTGCTGCGGCCGGTGCGCGAGATCGACGGGCGCATGCTCGTGGTGGACCGCGCGCTCACCGACGGGGTGAACGAGGACCTCCTCGCGGCCCCTTAGCGCTCCCGAGCGCCTCTCCACACACATCTGGCGCTGATCCACCAGGACCCCGCGATGTGAACGCACACCTGCACGCCGCGGCGCGGTTTCAGAGTGCCTCGTGTGGATCAGCACCCGCCAGCCGACAACGGTCAGGCGCCGGTCGCGACCTCGCGGCCCTGGTGCGCCCACTCCGACCACGAGCCCGGGTACAGCGCGGCCCGCACGCCCGCGATCTCGAGCGCGGCGATCTGATGCGCCGCGGTCACGCCGGAGCCGCAGTACACGGCCACCTCGGTGGCGGGATCCACACCCAGCCCGGCGAAGCGCTCCTCGAGTTCGGCGCCGGACAGGAACAGGCCCGAGGCCGCCACGTTCTCGCTGGTAGGTGCGTTGATCGCGCCGGGAATGTGCCCCGCGACGGGGTCCATCGGCTCGACCTCGCCGCGGAACCTCTCCCCCGCCCGCGCGTCGAGAAGGAGGCCGCGCGCGGGCCAGGCCGCGGCATCGTCCGCCTCGATCGCCGGCATCCCGTCCCAGCCGAGCGTCACCCTGCCCGGCGCGGGCGCCACCTCGCCGGTCTCGACCGGCAGGGCCGCGAGCACCCACGCCGCGAACCCGCCGTCGAGGATCCGCACGTCCACTCCGGCATGCCGCAGCAGCCACCACGCGCGCGCGGCGCCGAAGCCGTGGCCCGCGTCGTAGACCACCACGGCGTCGCCGTCCTCGAGGCCCCACCGGCGCGCGGCCGCCTCGAGCGCGTCTCGCGGCGGCAGCGGGTGGCGGCCGCGCCTCGGGTCGCCGATGTCCGCGAGCTCGGTGTCGAGGTCCACGTACACGGCGCCAGGGAGGTGCCCGGCGGCGTGGTCGGCGAGGCCGTTCGGCTGCGCGAGCGACCAGCGCACGTCGAGCAGTCGAGGTGGGGCGGACGATGCGAGGGCCGCGTCCAGCTCGGATGCGGAGATCAGCACGGTCATGGTTTCCTCCTCGGCGCGCTTCGCTCAGCACGGTATCGAATCCGACACCCCGACGGATCGAGGCCGGAGCCTGCGATCGCCGGGGTGTCGCGCGCGAAACCGTGCGGAGCGAACTGGCGGACGGTCAGGCCTTGGCCACCCGGACGGACTGGTCGCCCTCGGACACGTGAACCTCCACCGCGAGCACCTCGCCCGCGATGAGCTCCTGGTGGGTCGCGACGGCCTCCGCGCGCTCCGCCGGCACCGTCAGCGTGAGCACGATCCTGTCGGACACGTTGAGACCCGCGGACTTGCGCTCGTCCTGGATGGCGCGGATGAGGTCGCGCGCGAAGCCCTCGGCCTCGAGCTCGGGCGTGATATCGGTGTGCAGCAGCACGAACCCGCCGCTCGGCAGCACCGCCGCCGTGACGTCCGCGGACCCGATCACGGTCTCGAGCTCGTACTCGCCCTCGACCAGAGCGATGCCTCCGGACACCACCTGACCCGACGCGTCCGACCAGTCGCCGGTCTTCGAGCCCTTGATGGCCGCCTGGACGTCCTTGCCGATGCGCGGGCCGGCCGCGCGGGCGTTGACGGTGAGGCGACGCTCGACGGGGTTCGCGTCGGTGAACGCGGACACGGTGACCAGCGACACGGCCTTGACGTTGAGCTCCGACGCGATGAGGCCCGCGTAGTCCTCCAGCGCCTCCGGAGCGGACACCGCCACCTCGAGCGCGGTGAGGGGCTGCCGCACGCGGATCTGACGTGCCTTGCGCAGCGCGTGCGCCGAGGACACCACCTCGCGCACCTGGTCCATCACCTCGCCCAGCGAGTCGTCGGCCCACGCGGCGGGCGCGACCGGGTAGTCGGTGAGGTGAACCGACCGCTCTCCGGTCAGGCCCCGGTAGATCTCCTCGGAGATCAGCGGCAGCAGCGGCGCCGCGAGACGCGTCAGGGTCACGAGCACCGTGTACAGCGTGTCGAACGCGTCCTGGTCCTCGTCCCAGAAGCGGTCGCGCTGCGTGCGGACGTACCAGTTGGTGAGCAGGTCCATGTAGACGCGCAGCGACTCCGACGCGCCCGGCACGTCGAACGCCTCCATCTGCGCGGTGACCTCGGTCACCAGGTCCGCGGTCTTGGCCAGCACGTACCGGTCCATCACGGGCAGCGCGGCGACCCGTGCATCGTCCACCTCCACGCCCAGGACCCCCTCGCCCGACCGGGCGGCACCCGCGTAGAGCGTGAAGAAGTAGTACGTGGACCACAGCGGCAGCAGCACCTGGCGGACGCCCTCGCGGATGCCCTCCTCGGTGACGATGAGGTTGCCGCCGCGCAGGATCGGCGAGGACATGAGGAACCAGCGCATCGCGTCGGAGCCGTCGCGGTGGAACACCTCGTTGACGTCCGGGTAGTTGCGCAGCGACTTGGACATCTTGCGGCCGTCGGAGCCGAGCACGATGCCGTGCGACACGCACGTCTTGAACGCCGGGCGGTCGAACAGCGCGGTCGCGAGGACGTGCATGACGTAGAACCAGCCGCGCGTCTGCCCGATGTACTCGACGATGAAGTCGGCCGGGTTGTGCCCGTCGAACCAGTCGCGGTTCTCGAACGGGTAGTGCACCTGCGCGAACGGCATCGAGCCCGAGTCGAACCACACGTCGAACACGTCGGGGATGCGGCGCATGGTCGCCTTGCCGGACGGGTCATCCGGGTGGGGCCGGGTGAGGTCGTCGATGAAGGGACGATGCAGGTTCGGCTCTCCCTTGTCGTCCAGCGGGACGCGGCCGAAGTCCCGCTCGAGCTCCTCGAGCGAGCCGTACACGTCGGTGCGCGGGAAGGCCGGGTCGTCAGAGACCCACACCGGGATGGGCGTGCCGAAGTACCGGTTGCGCGAGATCGACCAGTCACGGGCGCCCTCGAGCCACTTGCCGAACTGGCCGTGCTTGATGTGCTCGGGCACCCACGTGATGTCCTCGTTGAGCTCGACCATGCGGTCGCGGAACTGCGTCACGCCGATGAACCACGAGCCCACGGCGCGGTAGATCAAGGGGTTGCGGCAGCGCCAGCAGTGCGGGTAGCTGTGGTCGTACGTCTCGTGACGCAGGACGATGCCCGCCTCCTTGAGGTCCGCGATCACCTGCGGGTTCGCGTCGAAGACCTGCTGGCCCTCGTACTGCGGGAACTCCGACGTGAAGCGGCCCTTGGAGTCGATCGGGATGACGGGCTCGATGCCGGCCTCCTGGCAGGCGATCATGTCGTCCTCACCGAAGGCGGGCGCGAGGTGGACGATGCCGGTGCCGTCCTCGGTCGACACGTAGTCGGCCGTGAGGACCTGGTGGACGTTGTCGCGGTCCGCGTACGTGGAGAACGGCGCCCGGTAGCGGCGGCCGGTGAGGTCGCGGCCCAGCACGGTGCCGACGATCTGGGCGTGCTCGGGAGCGGGGACCTCACCCTCGGGCGCGAGCGCGCCCAGCTCACGGGCGTACGCGCCCACGCGGGCCTTGGCGAGAACGATGCGCGAGCCCGCGAACGCGGACTCCGAGCCCGGCTCGACCACGGCGTACTCGATCTCCGGGCCCACCGCGGCGGCGAGGTTGCTGGGCAGGGTCCACGGCGTGGTGGTCCACACGATGAGGCTCTCGCCCGACGGGCGGCCGAACTCGTCGAGCAGCGGGAACAGCACGGTGAGGGCGGGGTCCTGGCGCATCGCGTAGACGTCGTCGTCCATGCGCAGCTCGTGGTTGGACAGCGGGGTCTCGTCGCGCCAGCAGTACGGCAGCACGCGGAAGCCCTCGTACGCGAGGCCCTTGTCGTACAGCGACTTGAAGGCCCAGATGACGGACTCCATGAAGGTCACGTCGAGCGTCTTGTAGTCGTTCTCGAAGTCCACCCAGCGCGCCTGGCGGGTGACGTACTGCTCCCACTCCTTGGTGTACTTCAGCACCGACTGCTGGCACGCGTCGTTGAACGCCGCGATGCCCATCTCCTCGATCTGCGACTTGTCGGTGATGCCGAGCACGCGCTCCGCCTCGAGCTCCGCGGGCAGGCCGTGCGTGTCCCAGCCGAACCGACGCTCGACGCGCTTGCCGCGCATGGTCTCGAAGCGCGGCACCACGTCCTTGGCGTAGCCGGTGAGCAGGTGGCCGTAGTGCGGCAGGCCGTTGGCGAACGGCGGTCCGTCGTAGAACACGAACTCGTTGTTGCCGTCCTCGGTCTGCGCGGGACGGTTGTCGATCGACGCCTGGAACGTCTTGTCCGCCTCCCAGTACGCGAGCACGTCCGTCTCGATGGACGGGAGGTGCGGCGACGGCGGCACCTCGGCGCGCGTGTCACGGTCGGGGGTGCGGTGAAGGGGATAGCGCGCGGCGGTCATGCGGTCCTCTGCGGTGGTCCAGTGTCTCGACTGCGAGGACGCCCCGCCCCGAGGGACGATGCGCGGTACCACCCCGCTTGCCGCTCACCCGGGTGGGTGGACGACCGCTCGTAGTCGCTGTGACGGGCTGCCCGTGCGGTTCTACTGGGGCCGAGGCCCGTTCTTCCGCAAGCTCACCGGTGATGGCCGGGTCGACGCTGCTGCGAGGAAGTCTACCCGTGCGCTCCCAGGACCGTCACCCCGCGGCAGCCAGTCGCCCACCGCAACCCGACCGCCCGACCTGCGCGGCGCATCGTCCCGTCGCAGACTGGAACGGAACCCGACGACGGCGCCGGGCGGAGAGGGAGCGGACCATGCCCAAGTACGTGTTCATCTATCACGCACCCCCGATGCCGGCGGATGCCGAGCCACCCGCGCCCGAGCAGGTCCAGGAGATGATGGACGCCTGGTACGGCTGGGCGCGGAGCGTGGGAGACGGCCTGATCGACCTCGGCACGCCGCTGTCCGGCGGCGTCCGCGTCACCCCCGACGGCGTCGCCATGTCGGACCTGCAGGTCGCCGGCTACTCGATCCTCGAGGCGGACAACCGGGACGCGGCGGTCGCGCTCGCGCAGTCGCATCCGCACCTCGGCATGGCCGACGGCTGCGTGATCGAGGTCCACGAGGCGGAGCCGCTCCCGGGCAGCTGACGCCGCCCGCCCCGCCGCCCAGCGAACACGCACGCCCGGGCGCACACTGAATGAAGTGCGGCGTTGCGCTGCGCGCCCGACGCCGCGCGTCCCCGCAGGCGCGCCGGAGGCCACCATGCTCAAGGACAACGTCGCGACCGCGTGCTTCTCGACGGACTCGATCGCGAAGACCAAGGAGTTCTACGTCGACACGCTCGGCATCCCGCTCTTCATGGAGCAGGAGGACACCGTGGTGCTTCAGTTCGCCGACGGGACCCGTGCGCTCATCTATCTCAAGGAGGACCACGTCCCCGCCGCCCACACGGTGCTCGTGCTGTCGGGCAAGGACGTCGCCGCGGAGGTCGCGGACCTCAAGGCCAAGGGCGTCACGTTCGCCGACCTCCCGTACACGGACGAGGACGGGATCGCGCGCGACGAGAACATGCCGCCGACTGCGTGGTTCCAGGACCCGGCCGGCAACTGGATCGCCGTCGGCGAGATGCCGGCCTGACCCCGCGAGGAGACGCACATGCTCAACCAAGGGACCGCCTTCGGTAGCTTCTCGACGGACTCGGTCGAGAAGGCGCGCGACTTCTACGGCAGCACGCTGGGCCTCGACGTGAGGTACTACAACGACGAGGGCATGGGGCCCATGCTCCGCCTCATGCACCCCGGCGGCGGCACCACGCTCGTGTACGAGAAGGCGGACCACACGCCCGCCTCGCACACGGTCCTCAACTTCGCGGTCGACGACTTCGAGTCCGCGGTCGAGCAGCTCAAGGGCAAGGGCATCACGTTCGAGAAGCTCGAATGGACCGACGAGGACGGCATCGCGCGCGACCCCGAGGGCCGCATGCCCGCCACCGCGTGGTTCCGCGACCCGGCCGAGAACTGGATCTGCCTCATGGAGGCCGACGGCATCGACGAGTGACGACGCACCAGGGACGATGCGCGGGTAGCGTGCTCGCATGACCGACCTGACCGCGCTCGCCGACGAGTACTACGCCTACGCGATGTCCCTCAGCCCGCTCGACCTCATGTGGGACGGGCGGCTCGAGCATCTCGCGGAGTGGAACGACGTGTCCGTCGAGGGACGCGCCGCCGCGCACGAGCGGCTCATGGCGTTCGCGCGTGCCGCCGAGGCGATCGACGTGGGCGCCGACCTGCAGGCGCTCGCGCTGCGCGACTCGGTGGCGTCGCACGCCCGCTCCTCCGCGCTGCACCTCGGGTGGGAGCCCGAGCTGCTCCACCTCAACCCGACCATGGGCGCGTGGGAGAACGTGCTGTCCTTCATCGACGCGTTCCCCCTGCGCTCCGCGGAACACGGCGAGGACTACCTCACCAAGCTGCGCCACCTCCCCCGCTTCCTCGACGACCTCATGGACGTCGCCGAGGACGCCGCGGCGGAGGGCCGGGTCGCGCTCGAGCGGCACCTCCTCGACACGGCACGCTCGGCGGAGGGATACCTGCGCGACGCGCACGCGGGCGACGACCGCCTGCTCGCGCAGGCACCGCCGAGCGAGGTGGACGATGCGGCGGCGGCCGCGTGGGTCGCGGAGCGTGACCGCGTGGTCGCCGAGGTGGTCCACCCGGGCGTGGCCCGCTTCGCGGACAGGCTGCGGTCGCTCGCCGATCGCGGGCTGCCGGACTCCACACCGGGGCTGGTGCACCTCGCGGGCGGCGCCGCGGTGTACCGCGACCGCATGTGGTCGCACCTGCAGCTCGACGTGACCCCTGAGGAGGTCCACCGGCTGGGGCTCGACACCGTGGCGCGGCTCGAGGACGAGTACCGGCAGATCGCGGGCCCGCTGCTCGGGACCACGGACATCACCGAGATCTACGCGCGCCTGCGCGACGACGAGTCGCTCCGGTACACGCGGGCCGAGGACGTCATCCGTGACGCGGAGGCGGCGCTGGCCCGTGCCGAGGAGGCCGCGCCGGCGTGGTTCGCGCGGCTCCCCCGGTCGCGGTGCGTGGGTCACGCGACGGACTTCGGAGCGATGGCGTACTACTCGGCGCCCGTGCCGGAGACGGGCAAGGAGGGCGACTTCTTCTTCAAGACCTCCGACCCGCACGCATGGGCGACCTACGAGCTCGAGGCGATCGCGTATCACGAGGCCGTTCCCGGCCATCACCTGCAGTGCGCGCTTCACGCGGAGGACGAGTCGCTTCACCGGGTCCAGCGCGAGTTCGGGTCCACCGCGTACGGCGAGGGCTGGGGCCTCTACACCGAGCGCCTCGCCGACGAGATGGGCCTGTACACCTCGGACCTGTCCCGCGTGGGCATGCTGAGCGCGGACTCCCTGCGCGCGTGCCGCCTGGTGGTCGACACCGGCATCCACGCGGTCGGCTGGAGCCGCGATCAGGCGATCGATTACTGCCTCGCGCACTCGCCGCTGGACCGCCACCACGTCGAGCAGGAGGTCGACCGCTACATCGGGCTGCCGGGCCAGGCGCTCGCGTACATGGTCGGACGGCTCGAGATCCTCGCGATCCGTGCGGAGGCGGAGCGCCGGCCCGGCTTCGACATCCGCGCGTTCCACGACGCGGTGCTCGGCTACGGGGCGGTGCCCCTCGCGACCCTGCGGCGGCTCGTGCTCGGGTGACCCGAGCATCGTTCCCCTGGGCGGGCGGTACCCCCCGGGGTAGGCACATTGTTATGAGAGTGTCAATTTTTACAACCTGGTGAGGCGTGCCTACCCTGGTGCGGTTATGTCGCTCCGCCCTCGCATCGCCGCGCTCGCCTGCCTGATCCCGCTCACGCTGTCCGCGTGCTCGTCCAGCTCGGACGGCGAGCCGACTCCCAGCGCGTCCCGGATCATCTCCGGCACCACGCCGACCGCGTCCGAGGCGCCCGCGGCACCGACCGAGATCGGCGGCGCGGCCACCGCGACCGTGACCGCGCAGGACGTGGTCGCGACCGGCCTCGACGCGCCGTGGGCGGTCGAGCCGATGGCGGACGGCTCGCTCCTGGTGACCGAGCGCGACACCGCCTCGATCAAGCGCGTGCGCGCGGGCGTAGCGACCACCCTGAACGGACCCGGCGCGGAGGCGCTCCGCGGCATCGTGGCCAAGAAGGGCGAGGGCGGGCTGCTCGGCCTCGCGGTGCTGTCCGGCGACACCACCTACGTGTACGCGTACGTCACGCGCGCGAAGGACAACGCGGTGGTCCGCATGCAGCTCACGGGCGACCTGCTGGGCCAGCCCACCGCGATCGTGGAGGGCATCCCGGCCGCGAAGAACCACGACGGCGGCCGCATCGAGTTCGGCCCCGACGGCTACCTGTACATCGCGACCGGCGACGCGTCGCAGCCGCAGACGGCGCGCGACACCGGTTCGCTCGCCGGCAAGATCCTGCGCGTGGTCGCCAAGGGCGGTCCGAAGGACGGGCGCGCCGCTCCGGAGAATCCGTGGGCCAACCGTGTGTGGTCGATCGGCCACCGCAACGTCGAGGGCCTCGCGTTCGTGGCGGACGGGCGCCTCTATGCGAGCGAGCTCGGCCAGGACGCGTGGGACGAGCTCAACCTGGTCGTGGGCGGCTGCGACTACGGCTGGCCGGACTCCGAGGGTGAGGACGGGCTCCCCCTCGATGGCGTGACCGGGCCGGTCGAGACGTGGTCCCCCGACGACGCCTCGCCGTCGGGCCTCGCCGCGACCCACGAGGCGCTCTACATGGCGTCGCTCAAGGGCGAGCGCCTGTGGCGCATCCCGCTCACCGCTGACGGCACCGGCGAGCCCGAGGTGATCCTCGACGGGGTCGGGCGCATCCGCGACGTCGCGGTCGGCATCGACGGCAACCTCTACGTCGCGACGAACAACACCGACGGGCGCGGCGAGCCGCGCGAGGGCGACGACCGGATCCTGCGGCTCACCGTCGAGTAGGGCGGAGCTCGCGTCGGTTGGCGGGCGCCGATGCCTGACATCCCACCTCTGGCCTGCGACGGAGTGCCGGGTTTCGGCGCGAACGGGTCTGGCGTGACTCGGGTCGGCGCCGTGCTCCGAGCCCGTGGCACACCGGGTCCTGGCGAGGGTTCGCCTCGCACCACGCGGTGCTCGCATCGCACCCTGGGCGTTTTCATGCACATTGGGCACGGCGAAAGCTCCGCGCGCTCACGTGGGCCCTCGCATCGCGTGCGATGTACGCGCGAAGTGCCTAGTACAAGTCCGTCACGATCGAGGATCGACCGCTCACGGCCCCACGCCCCTGCGCAACGTGCATGAAAACGCCGAGCGTGGAGACACGTGCGCGCCCCGCGCGACGCGGGTCAGATCGGGTCCGGCAGGAGCCCCGAGAAGTCGTGCCGGCCGTCGGAACCGAACGGCACCGGTGTGGCGCTGACGATCGCGTCTCGCGGGATCGGACCGTAGAGGTGCGGGAACGCGTCCCCCGCCTCCGGCACCTCCTCGAATTCGACGCGGGCACCCACCTTGGCCGGGTCGATGCGCAGGATCACGACGTTGCGTCCCGCGTAGAAGGCGTCCGCGACGCCCTGGACCTGTCGGGCGAGGCTGAGATGGATGAAACCCTCGTCCTCGAGCGTGCGGCCGATGGTCGACTCCGTGTACGGCTCCGTTGCCGTCGGGTCCCATTGCTCGGCGAGGGCGAGGTGGTAGACGTGGGGGATCTCGAGCATGCCCCCAGCGTGGCACTGGTCGCACCCGGATGCTGGGCGGCGCTCGGCGAGTTCAGCCGAGCGGACCGTCCACCAGCACCGCGCGCGGGTGCAGCACCTCGAGCGCCACGCCCGGCGAGGTGGTCGCGATGGTCGTGTCGAACGGGCTCCAGGTCCCGCCGCCCGCGCGCCACTCCCCCGACCACGTGGTGGTCAGCGTGACCGTCGCCGCATCGAGAGAGCGCCCATACGCGTGCGTGACGGTGGCGTTCGGATACGGAGCTCCAGGGTCATCCGTGGTGGTCTCCTCGCCATCGCCCCAGGTCCACGTGTAGTTCGCCGGCGTGGCGCGGATCTCGACTTCGGCTCCCAGGAGGATCGCGTTGTGGAAGCGCTGCGAGTCATCGGCGATGGCGATCGTGGGTACCGTCGCGTAGACGACGCCGGTGCCGGGCTGCAGGCTCATCTCGCTGGGCTCGGGTCGCAGCTCGGTCCACTCGCGCTCGATCAGCGCGAACAGGTCCTGTTCGTTCGGGCAGGTGTACCAGGTCGCCACCTGCCATCCGGTCCAGACGCCGTCGATGAGCTCGCGCCACCACGTCGGCAGGAGCGGCGTCATGCCGGCCTCGCACTCGGGCAGCTCTCCGGCCGCGAGGGGCGAGCAGTTCTCGTTGTCGGCGGTCTGTGGGGTTCTCCCGGCGCACGCGGGTGTGCGCAGCCACTCGATGGTGCGGCCGCTGGATGTCGAGGTCACTCCGCCGTTGCCCTCATCGACTTCTTCGAGCGCAGCGTTGACCTCGAATTCGCGCTCGCCCGCGCGAGCATCCAGATCTCCCAGTTCCTCCGGCATTTCGACGGTCAGCAACGCCGCGAACACGGCGGCGAATATAGCGGCCGTCATGAGTCTTCGCTCGCTACGCCACCGATCAACCATTGGTCGGCGACGAGCACTAGGCGAACGCCATATGTGACGCCACCGGGGCGGCCCACGCGAGTAGTGGTGCCGTCCGATTGAGTAACTTCGGCCTTGCTCAAGCGCGTTTCCAGTAGGACCGTCGCGGTGTCGTCACCAGTCATCGACCCTTGCGTCTGCCGATCCTCGACGACGATCTCGCCGCCTTCGTAGAGCCAACCTTCGTCCCGCACGCGCTCGGCGTTCTCGATCCCCTTCGCGCAGTACTCACACCCCTCGGCCGACAACGCCTCCCACACCCGCGTGTCCCCGGTCTGAAACATGGGCGCGTACTGCTCGAGGAAGAACGTCGCCGTCATCATCGCGCCGTACACGTCCGACCGCTCCGCGCCCTCGGGCATCATCGCGAGCAGCTCATCATTCGTGAGCGCGGTCGCGGACGGAGACGGCGACGGCGACGCGGAAGGCGAGGGCGACTCAACGGCCACCACCGTCGGCGACTCGGTCACGATGGGCTCGGCATCGGCCGTGCAGCCCGCGAGCGCGGCACACAGGCCGGCGGTCACAGCCGCCGCGAGCGCTCCGCGCGCCACCCGCCCCCCGTGGATGCCCCCCATGAACCGAAGATAACGGACGAAACACCCTGGCAGAAGGGCTGGCGCGACGGCGGTGGAAAAGCGCCCGCATCGGCGGGCGCCGAGCCCCCGACCAGAATCGCCCTAGGAGGCCCGCCGCTTGCCGAGCCCGGGAAGGAACTTCCCGGTGCGCGCCGCGTACTCGGCATACCCGGGGTACGTGGACACCAGGAACCGCTCCTCGACCCGGGTCTTCGCATCGAAGAATGCCGCGAGCACCACGCACAGCACCAGCGTCCACAGCTTCCCGGACCCCACGGCGAGGCCGAGCGCGACCACGACGATCGCCGCGTACATGGGGTGGCGGACGTATCCGTAGATCCCGCCCGCGGCGAGGCCCGCCCCGTTGGGCGTCGGCATCGGAGTGAGCGCGCGGCCCAGGTCCTTGCCGGACCAGAACATCCCCAGCAGGCCCAGCAGCACCAGCGTGCTCCCGAGCCACAGCGAGCCGTCGACGCCCGGCCCCGGCAGCAGCGCGGTCAGCCCGACGGCGAGGAACAGGAGCCCCTGCAGCCCGACGAGTGTGAGGCCCAGGAGGCGCCCGCGTGCAGGTGACGACATCGTGCCAGGCTACCCGGCGCGTCGACGCGTCCCGGACGCCTCGCGCGCGACCGCCGCATCCGACACGGTCGGCTGGTGCGAGTCGATCCACGCGTCGACCGTCTCCCACCACGAGTACAGCCACTCCTCGCGCGCGTCACGATCGTCCGGCACGGCGGCATCCGTCGCGGTCCAGCCCTTGAGGACGATGCGCTTGTCGACGGGGAGCTCCCGCCACACGTCAGCGACGGTCGAGAGCCTCTCCAGGCCCGTGTGCCCCACGATGACCACGGCCGCGTCCGGCCGCGCCTCCATCGCGGCGAGCACGCCGCCGGGATGCGGCGGCATCACGTGAGGCATCGCCTCGGCACGCGCGGCGAGGTCCGGGTGCCCCTGGTCCCGCAGCGCCTGGATGCGGCGTTCGCGCCGCTTAGGTGTCGCGTTCGCGCCCTCGGGGAAGATCAGCAGCGCGCCGTCGTCGCCCAGCTCGCCCGCGAGCGCCGCGATCGCCTCGGTCCCGCCTGGCGCCCCGACCGCACGGTGCCGGCGCGGGGTGAGGAACTGCGCCGGGATGCGATGCAGCAGGATGTCGATCGCCGGGTCCCACTGGAGCGTGTCCTTGAGCACGATCGCGGGCGCCCGCCCGAACTCGTTGAGCAGCGCGTCGACGATGATGAACGAGTCCCCGGGACCCGCGTGCCGGCACACCACGATGAGCGGCCGTCCCGGCGCGATCGCGTCCAGGTCGGCGTCCTCGAGGTCGATCTCGAGCCTCAACGTCCACTTGACCTGGGAGAACAGGAGGCTCAGCATCGTCCGCGCAAGCGCGAGATGGTTCCGCCGCGACCGCTCCCCCATGACCCGCGTCCCGAACCCGTGCCACACCCACAGGCCGCCCAGCGCGAGCACGCACGCCGCGTCCCACAGCAGGTAGAAGCCGGCGAGCCACACCACGCGCGTGAGCCGCAGCTTGCCCGGCAGCGCGAAGCTGACCACCGCCGCGACGAACACCAGGAACCACACCGCGATCGGCAGCCACACGAACGCCACCAGCACGATCGCGGGCGCAAGCACCACGCGTCGCACCCAGCGCGGCGGCAGCCGCCACCAGTGGGTGCGCCGGCGCGGCGCACCGCCGCCCGGGGGAGGACCGGACGAGGACGTGCCGGAGGACGATGCGCCGGTCGCCGGACCGCCGTTCACGCGCCTGTCCGGTGGCCGGCGAGGTAGTCGGCGGTCGCGGCCCGCGCGGCCTCGATGCGCGCATGGGTGCGGTCCAGACGCCGGTAGGCGCCCAGGCGTTCGTCGCCGGGCTGCTGCCCGCCGTACGGCAGCACGTGCAACTGGACGTGCGCCGGCACTGCGGCGCGTTCGCGCTGGAAGCGGTGGCGGCGGGAGATCTCGAACGCGATCCGGGCCACGTCCGCGGGCTTGCGGGGCGGGCCCAGCGGCTCCTCGATGCGCCCCACCTGCAGCACGTAGACGGTGGTCGCACCACGCGCGACCGCCTCCCCCACCGGGATCGAGTTGACGATCCCGCCGTCCACGAAGTGCTCGCCGTCGATCACCGTGGGCGGGAGCGCGGCCGGCACGGATGCGGAGGCCATCACCGCGTCCACCACCGAACCCGTGTCGAACCAGTGCTCCGAGGCCCGCTCGATGGAGGCGGCGCACACGGCGAGCGGCACCGCGAGGTCCTCGAAGCGGGTGTCCGCACCGATCACGCCGGCCACCAGCCCGCGCAGCGCCTCCGGGTTGTTGAGGTGGGTCTTGTGCTTCGCGAGCCGCCGCAGCTGGCGGTACAGCGACTCGCCGTAGATGGCGCCCGCGGTGGGCGACGCCCACGTCTGCTCGAGCCGGTCGACGACGTCCAGGTGCGGGTCCTGCGCGACCGCGGCGCCGTTGATCGCACCGATCGACGTCCCCACCACCAGCTGCGGGGTGATGCCGGCCTCGAGGAGCGCACGCAGCATCCCCACCTCGGTGGCGCCCCGGACGCCCCCACCTCCGAGCACGAATGCGACGGTCATGTTCCCAGGTTAGGCGGCACATACCGCCCCGGGCGCGGCAGCGCGCCCCATCCCCGCGCATCGTCGCTCCGAACGCCGGGCATGATCACGCTCATCGTCGTCGGACTGGTCTCCGGCATCATCACCGCCATCAGCCCGTGCGTGCTCCCGGTGCTGCCCGCGATCCTCAGCTCGTCGATCCAGGACGGCGCGACCAACCGGCGGCGGCCGCTGGTGGTGGTCGCCGGCCTGGTGACCAGCTTCGCGGTGTTCACCCTGCTGGGCGGCATCCTGCTGGCGAGCCTGGGCCTGCCCGACGACCTGCTGCGCTGGACCGGGATCGTGGTGCTCGCCGTCGTGGGCCTCGGGCTGATGATCCCGCGCCTGGGCGAGCTGCTCCAGCGGCCGTTCGAGCGGGTCAGGCCGGCGAGGATGGACCGCGACGGGAACGGCTTCGTCATGGGGCTCGCGCTGGGCCTGGTGTTCGTGCCGTGCGCCGGGCCGATCCTCGCGTCCATCACCGTGCTCGCCGCGACCAACGGCGTGAGCTGGGGGCTGGTGGCGCTGACGCTCGCGTTCAGCGCGGGCATCGCGATCCCGCTGCTGGTGTTCGGCTTCGCGGGGCAGGCGATCTTCGGGCGCATCAAGGCCGTCCGCGAGCGCCTGCAGCTGATCCGCGCGATCTCGGGCGGGGTCCTGCTCGCGACGGCCCTGGTGATCGCGACCAACGTCGCAGAGCCGCTGCAGCGCGCGGTGCCCGGCTTCCTCGCCGGCATCCAGAGCTCCATCGAGGACAACTCGTCGGTTCGCGACGAGCTCGACACGCTCGCGGGACGGCAGGGGGACGATGCCGCGGTCGCCTCGGGCGACCGCCTCACCTTCGACGAGTGCGCCGACGCCCCCGGCGAGCTCCACGACTGCGGCCCGGCCCGCGACCTGCCCGGCATCCAGGCGTGGCTGCAGACCGACGGCGGGAAGGCGCTGTCGCTCGAGGAGCTGCGCGGCCACGTGGTGCTGATCGACTTCTGGACCTACAGCTGCATCAACTGCCAGCGCACCTTCCCCTACCTGACCGCGTGGGACGAGCGGTACCGCGACGACGGCCTCACGATCATCGGCGTCCACACGCCCGAGTTCGCGTTCGAGAAGGTCGAGGCGAACGTCGCGGACGCCGCGGAGCGGTACGGCATCGAGTACCCGATCGCGATCGACAACGACTACGAGACGTGGCGCGAGTGGGACCAGCGCTTCTGGCCCGCGCACTACCTCATCGACCAGCAGGGCGAGGTCCGGCAGGTCCACTACGGCGAGGGCGCGTACGCGGAGACCGAGCAGCTGATCCAGCAGCTGCTCGACGCGCCGCCGCAGGCCGTGGTCGAGGCGGATCCCGGGAACCACACGTCGGGCCGGACGCCCGAGACGTACCTGGGCTACGGGCGTGGCTACGCGAAGGCCAACGGCGACTACCCGCGCGACGAGGCCCACGACTTCGGGACGGGTCCCGAGCCCTCCGCGGACGGGGAGGTGTCGCTGTCGGGCACCTGGACCGTGGGTGACGAGGCCGCGAGCGCGGGTCCCGGCGCGGCGCTGACGATCCCGTTCTACGCGGCTGACGTGCACCTGGTGCTCGCGGGCTCCGGGACGGTCACCGTGACCCTCGAGGGCGATCCGGGCTACCGCGAGGTGGTCGAGGTGTCGGGGACGCCGGACCTCTACGACCTCTACGCGGGCGAGCCGGTCTCCGACGTCATGCACCTCGAGCTGTCCGAGGGCGTGGAGGCGTACGCGTTCACCTTCGGGTGAGCGCGGTGCCCACCCATCCGGCGCCCGCACCGCGCCGAACACCAGCCGTCGGGCAACCCCAACCGCCCGGCACAGGGAGGAATCATGTACCGAATGCGCACGCTCGCCGTTCCGGGTCTCATCCTGCTCGCCGGCACCGCGCTGGCGGCCTGCGGCGACACCGAGCCCGCCTCGACGTCCTCGGACGACACGATGATGGAGGAGTCCATGGAGCCCACGCCCATGGAGTCCGAGTCGATGATGTCCGACGACGAGATGATGGAGGACGAGGACGACTCGATGCACGACGACGAGATGATGAGCGAGTCCCCGTCGCCGGACACGATGATGTCGGAGGACGACGAGATGATGGAGGACGAGGGCTGATCCCCTCGTGACGGACGATGCGGAGGGCCAGGTGAGCGCGGAACGCCGGCTGGGCGCGGTGCCGGGGGGCGACCCCGACGGGCACCCCGAGACCCGGCGCGACGCCGACCCGCTCGGGGAGCTGCTGGTCCGCACGGGCCGGGGCGACCAGGCCGCGTTCGAACAGGTCTACGACGCCCTGGCCGGACCGGTGCACGGCCTGGCCCTGCGCATCGTCCGCGATCCCCAGCTGGCGGAGGACGTCGCCCAGGAGGCGCTCGTCGAGGTGTGGCGGGTCGCGGCACGGTTCCGCCCGGAGCAGGGATCGGCGCGGTCGTTCGTGCTCACCATCGCCCACCGCCGCGCCGTGGACCGCGTCCGCTCCGAGCAGTCCCACGCGGACCGGCTCCTCACGCACGGCCCACGTCAGGCCACGACCACCACCGAGCAGGCCGACCATCCCGAGCAGGTGGTCGACGCGATCGACGCCCAGTGGCGCGCGGCGCGTGTCCGCAAGGGTCTCGCCGCGCTCACCCCGCTCCAGCGCGAGGCGCTCGAGCTCACCTACTACAAGGGCTACACCAATCGGCAGCTCGCGGAGTCCCTCGGGATCCCGCTGGGCACCGCCAAGGCCCGGATCCGCGACGCGATGATCCGTCTCCGCGACACCTGGGAGGGGACGCGATGAACGACAACGTGCACTCCCTCATCGGCGCCTACGCCGTCGACGCGGTCACGCCCGATGAGCGCACCGACTTCGAGTCGCACCTCGCCGCCTGCGAGGACTGCACCGCCGAGCTCGCGGGCCTGCGCGAGGCGGCCGCCACGCTCGCCGCGGCAGAGTCCGTTGCTCCCCCGGCCGCGCTGCGCGCGCGGGTCCTCGACCAGATCGGCCGGACCGCGCAGCTCCCGCCGCCCACCGGGGACGATGCCCCGGTGGCGCCGCGCGCGGACGTCGCCCCCGCATCGTCCCGCCGCGAACGGCACGCCTGGCCCCGCCTGGCCGTCGCCGCGGCGGTGGCCGCGGTGCTCGCCGTGGGCGGGCTGGCGGGATCCGCGCTGCTGGGACAGCGCGGCCAGACCGGCGAGGACCAGCTCGCGCTCGAGAAGGACGTGATGATGGTCACCAGCGCGCCGGATGCGCACGCGATGGACCTGGGGCTGGGCTCCGCTCACCTGGTGATGAGCGACAAGATGGGCTCCGTGGTCGCGATGGGCGAGGACTGCCCCGAGCCCACCGCCGGCATGGAGTACCAGCTGTGGGTGGTGATGGAGGACGGCTCCAAGCACGCCGGCCCCACGTTCGCGCCCGATTCCGACGGCACCTTCATGACCCTCATGGACATGGACATGGATGGCGTCGCGGCGTTCGCGGTGACGCAGGAGCCCATGGGCGGTTCGGAGCAGCCCACCACGGACGTGGTCGCGGAGGTGGGGCTGTAGGGGTTCAGTCGTCGCCGTCGGGGTGCTCGGCGCGCAGCTGGAGGGAGATCTGCTCGGCGTCGAGGATCCGCATCGCGTCGCCGAGCGCCTCGGAGCCGTAGGTCCCCATGCCCCGCACCTCGAGGATCCGCTCGCGCTGCGCCTCGATGATCGCGAGCCTCAGCTCGAGGAACTGGGCGCCGTGGCCGACCGTCTCCTCGTCCTCGGCGCGGGCGTGGACCACGGCGCGGCGCACGGCGTCGAGGACGTCCGGGGAATATTCGTCGCCGGCACGTGAGCGCAGCTCGCCGTCCGCGAGGTAGGTGTCCGCGACGCCGGCGAGGAGCGCGCGCAGTTCGGTGCGCTCGCGCTCGTCGTGCACCGACTCCCCCGCGATGCCCAGCCGCTGGGTGATCCACGGCAGCGTCGACCCCTGCGCCATGAGCGACCCGACCGCGACCACGAACGCGATGAGCACCAGCGTGGAGCGCAGCGGCGTGTCGGCGGGAAGCGACTGGGCGGCGGCGACGGTGATCGCGCCGCGCATGCCCGCCCACACCAGGACGCCGCCCTCGCGCCAGCCGAGCGGCCGGTTCTCGAGGTAGTCGGCGTAGGCGGAGTGCTGCTCGACGCGGCGCGCGACCGCCTCGCGGCGCGCGGGATCGGGGTGCGTCTCCGCACGCTCCGCCATGCCCTCGACGCGGTCGTGGCGCGCGCGCACCCGGCGTGCGCGCCGCGCGGCGGTCATCACCACCGGGGCGACGTACGCGATGCGGATCAGCAGCACCAGGCCCAGCGCCGCGAGCCCCAGGCCCAGCGCGAACCACACCGAGCCGTGCGTCTCCTGGACGTCCGTCACCAGGGTGGTCACCTCGAGGCCCAGCAGCAGGAAGACGACGCCCTCGAGCAGCAGCTCCGCGGTGCGCCAGTTCGCGCGCTCGGAGATGCGGTCCGCGGGACGCAGGTACAGCGGCGCGCGATACCCGGTCACCAGGCCGGCGACCACGGCCGCGACCAGGCCGGACGCTCCCAGCAGCTCGGCGGGCACCGCGGCGGCGAAGGGGGCGACGAAGGAGATGGCGGTGGAGTTCGCCGCGCCCGGCACCAGGCGGCGCAGGCGCACGCTCGCCTCGCCCATCACCAGGCCCACGATCACGGCGATCACCACCGCTGACGCGAAGTCCCACGTGGCCTCGCCGAGGGTCATGGTCGCGCCGGCCGCCGCGACGGCGGTGCGCATGGTGACCAGCGCGGTCGCGTCGTTGAACATCGATTCGGCCTCGAGCACCGTCACGATCCGGGGCGAGACGCCCATCTTCCTGATGATCTGCACGGCGACCGCGTCGGTGGGGCTCACCACCGCGCCGAGCGCGACGCCCATCGCGAAGCCGATCCCGGGGATCACGGCGGAGAAGAACAGTCCCATGAGGAGCGCGCTTAGCAGCACCAGCACGATCGACAGCCCGCTGATCGCCCGGAAGTCGCGCCGGAACTCCGTGGCGGGCAGCGCGACGGCGGCGGAGTACAGCAGCGGCGGGATGACGCCCAGCAGGATGAACTCGGACTCGATCTCGATCTCCGGCACGCCGGGGATGAAGCTCACACCCACGCCGAGCAGGACCAGCAGCAGCGGGGCCGCGACACCGACGCGGGGCGCGATCGAATGGACCGCGACGATGGCGACGACGGCCACCACGCCGATGAGCAGCACCTGGTCCATGCGCAACCTCCCTGGCATCCGGCCCGAGGCCGTGCCCCCAGCCAACCACCTGGAGGCGTCCGCGCGCGACAGGCCGGACCGGCTCGGGTCGCGCTCACGCCCTCCGGGCGAGAGACTGAGGCATGGCCGAGATTCTCCTCTTCCACCACGCACTGGGGCTCACCGAAGGGCTCCTCGCCTTCGCCGAGCGCCTGCGCGCGGACGGCCACACGGTCCACTGCCCCGACTGCTACGCGGGCACCACGTTCGACGACGTGGACGAGGGCGTGCGGTTCGCGCAGGGCATCGGGCACGATGCCCTGGAGGAGGCCGCGCACAGCGCGGCGAGGCGCCACCGCGGGGCGGACGTGGTGATCGGCTACTCGTTGGGGGCCATGCAGGCGCAGCTGCTGGCGCAGGACCGCCGCCGCTTCCGCGCATGCCTGCTGGTGGGCGGGGCGATGCCGCCGTCCGCGCTCGGCGGGGTGTGGCGGCACGAGGTCGCCCTGCAGATCCACGTGGCCGACCCCGACGAGTGGGTCGAGCCCGACGAGATCGACACGCTGCTCTATCACGCGCCCCACGCCCGGATCTTCCGTTACGCCGGCAAGGGCCACCTGTTCATGGACCCCTCCGCGATCGAGTACGACGCGGACGCCGCGGACAAGTTCGAGGAGCGCACCACCGCGTGGCTCGCCGAGCTCGACGAGCACCAGCGCTCCCGCCAGCTGGCGTGACGCGGGCGCGGGCTACGCGCTGCGCAGCCTCCGCCTGATGCGCTCGAGCGCCGCCTCGATCGCGGCCTCGCGCTCCTGCCTGGTCCACAGGCGCAGGGGCTCGGCCTCGGCCTCCCAGGCGCCCTCCGCATCGTCCCGACGCGGCGGCCACGGCAGCCAGCGCTCGCCGTGTCGCTCGCGCTGGCTCTGCTTGAGCGCGTCGACGCGCTCCTTGTCGGCGGCGTGACGCGGCTCGCGGCTGTAGGTCGCGGCGGTGCCGCCGCCGATGGTGATCTCGATGCCCTCCGTCCAGGAGTAGCGCTCCTGGAAGCGCCCCTCCACCACGGACAGGACGATGCGCTCGAGCAGCTCCGCGCTGTCCTCGAGGGACTCGTCGCACGCGTCGCAGCCGCATGCAGGGGAACGGGCCTCGCCGGCGGCGCCCATCGCGACCACGATGGACGGGAACGTGGTCTCGGCGATGACGAGCGGCGCGCAGCCGTCGTGGCGCGGCAGCAGGGTCGCCGCGCGGGCGATGCGGACCTGGCCCTGCTCGGCGCTGCGCACGGTGTCCGGTGCGTCCTCGGGAAGGCCCTCGGTGTAGCGCACGTCCACGTCGTAGGTGCGCTCGAGGTGGTCGATCAGCGCGTCCGCGACCTCGATGAGCGGCGCGAACCGCTCGGGGTGGCGCGTGCGCGAGTAGGTGCGCTCGGGCGGCCCGTCGACGCCCCAGCGGTGGCCGTACGGGATCGCGTTGCCGTCGGGGTCGGTGAAGACCAGCTCCGGCAGCTCGGGCCTCTGATACACGTGCGCCAGAGTACCCGGCGGGTCAGCCGCGGGGCGTCAGCGGCTCGGTGACGTCCGCGATCCGGGCATCGAGTATCTCGACGAGCTGCTGCGTGTCGAGCGTCGCGGCGACGCCGTGCGCGCCCGCGCCGATCGACACGGGCCCCTCGCGGGACACGATGAGCGCGTCCGCGATCACCGGCCAGGGACGTCCCGACGCGGGGTCGGGGTGGGCGCCGAACGGCGTGATGGTGCCGCGCTCGTAGCCGGTGACGTCGCGGGCGACGTCCTTGTCGGGCATCGACAGGCGGTTGACGCCCAGCAGGGTGCGCAGCTTGGGCCAGCTGATCTCGCGGTCGCCGGGCACCAGGACGTAGAGGTACTCGCCCTCGGCGCGGCGCACCACCAGCGTCTTGAGGATCTGGCGCGGGTCGAGGCCGCGGGCCTCGGCGGCCTCCTCGAGCGAGCGGACCGGGCCGTGGACGGTCACCTGGTACTCGATGCCGGTGTCCGCGAGCGCGCGGATCGCGGGGGTGTCGGGGGTCTCGGGCGCTGTCATCACTCCCCCAGGTACCGGGTGCCGGTGGCGTCGGGTCCGTGCGGGGAGACGAACGCGAGGCGTGCGATGCCGCGCACCGCGGCGATGAACCACTCCGCGATCATCTCGTCGGCCTCGCCCTCGACGCCGGAGAACGCCGCGACCATGCCGTGGCGCACCACGCCGCCGGGATAGACGATGTCGCCCGCGGTGTAGAGGTGCGGCTGGTCCATCCGCACGCGGGAGGTGTCGAGCCCGGTGCGCTCGGCGACCTTCGCCTTGGCGACGGCATACCCGTAGGTCTTGTCCTCGGTGTCCCCGATCGACCCGGTCCACAGGATGGCGCCGGGACGGGCGGGGTCCATCACCACCAGGTCGCCCACGGCGTCACGGATCACTCCGGCCGCGGCGGCGCGCTCGACGGCGGGTGTGACGATCTCCCATGCCTGGGCGCAGATCTCGGGGGTCAGTCCGGTGAACATCGGCAGTCCTTCCTCGCGTGGTCTCACGCTAGCGCCGATGCGGGCCTCGGATCCCCCGGCCGCCTCACCTGCCGAACTGCGCCTCGAAGGCGAGGGCGGAGGGGGCGTTCCAGGTGAGACCGGTGGGCACCTCGGGGTGCGGGGCGAAGAAGCCCTCCTCGAACTGGTCGCCGGCGACCACCGGAGCGCCGCCGATCGCGAAGGACGGCACCACGTCACCCACGTACCACTGGGTGAAGGCCTCGACGCCCTGGTGGAACACGCCCACGGCGACCACCCAGTAGATGCCGAACGCGAGGGCCGCCACGAGCACCAGCTGGACGGCGACGTCGATCCACGCGATCCCGGTGGCCCCGACGGCGCGGGGCGACGCGACGGCGTTCGCGCGAGCGGAACGCGAGGGGCGCAGGACGCGCACCTCCCGCGTGATGCGCGGACCCCACGAGGCGACCGAAATGTGTGGAACTGTCATGATTTACCCCCACGTCCATCTGACCTTGTCTGCCTGGTTCGCGCAACCGGAAAGCGGTGACGAATATTCCAACCACGGGTAAAGACGCGGAAAACTGACCCGGCGTTGGGTCAAGGATGGTTAAGGTCCGGTAACGATGCCGGGGCCGGCGGGTTTCGAGCCCCGGGCCCGGGGCGGCATGATGCAGGGGTGGACGCGTCCGACGGGCGCGCGCAGGCGACTGAGGGGGCGGCCGTGAGCGATCAGGACGAGCAGGTTCCGGTGATCCCGCTGCGCGAGGCACCCGGCGAGCGCGCCGCGTGGGGCCGCGGGCCGGCGTGGGTGATCGCGTGGATGCTGGTCGAGTGGCTGCTGGTCACCAACGCGCTCCAGCCGTCCTCGCGGATCCGCGTGGCCGCGCTGCGGGCGTTCGGCGCGCGGATCGGCGACGGCGTGATCTTCCGCCAGCGCACGCGCGTGAAGTTCCCGTGGAACCTCGAGATCGGCGAGGACTGCTGGATCGGCGAGGGGGTCTGGTTCCACAACCAGGACCGCGTGGTGATCGGCCACGACGTGGTGATCTCGCAGGAGAGCTTCATCACCACCGGCAGCCACGCGCACCGGCGCGACATGGCCCTCATCACCCGTCCCGTGGTGATCGAGCCGGGCGTGTGGGTGACGTCACGGTGCATCGTCACCGGCGGCGTCACGCTCGGGCGCTCGTGCCTGGTCTCCCCCGCCGCCGTGGTGATGAAGGACGTCCCCGCGGGACGCATCGTCTCCGGGAACCCGGCGCAGGACGCCGGCGCGCGCTTCCAGCCGCAGCCCAGGCGCGGCTGAGCCGCTAGCCCTCGGCGTCCTCGTCCAGCCAGTCGAGCGAGCGCGCCACCGCCTTCTTCCAGTTGCGGTAGAGGCGGTCCGCCTCCGCACGCGGCATGGTCGGGTGCCAGCGACGGTCCTCGTGCCAGTTGTCGCGCAGCTCGTCGAGGTCGCGCCAGTAGCCCACGGCGAGACCCGCGGCATAGGCGGCACCGAGCGCGGTGGTCTCCACCACCTCCGGCCGCACCACGTCCGCTCCCAGGATGTCGGCGAGGAACTGCATGAGGAGCTCGTTGGAGGTCATGCCGCCGTCGACGTTGAGGGCCGTCAGCGGGATGCCGGCGTCCGCCTCCCCCGCCTCGACCACGTCGCGCGTCTGATAGCCGCAGGCCTCGAGGACCGCGCGCGCCAGGTGCGCCTTGGTGACGTACTGGGTGAGGCCCAGCACCGCGCCGCGCGCGTCGGGACGCCAGTGCGGCGCGAAGAGCCCGGAGAACGCCGGGACGAAGTAGGCGCCGCCGTTGTCGGGCACGCTCGCGGCGAGCGGCTCGATCTCGCGGGCGTCCTTGATGGTGCCGAAGTTGTCCCGCAGCCACTGGACCAGCGCGCCGGTGATCGCGATCGACCCCTCGAGCGCGTACCGCGGCGCGTCGCCGCCCAGCTGGTACGCGACGGTCGTGATGAGGCCGTGGCTGCTCATGATCGCCTCGGTGCCGGTGTTGACCAGGAGGAACGTGCCGGTGCCGTAGGTGCCCTTGCTCTCGCCCTCGTGGAAGGCCGCCTGACCGAACGTGGCCGCCTGCTGGTCCCCCAGGATGCCCGCGATCGGGACCTCACGCAGCAGCGACCGCCCACCCACGTGGCCGTAGACCTCGGAGGAGCTGCGGATCTCGGGCAGCAGCGCGCGTGGGATGGCGAAGGTCTCGAGCAGCTCCTCCGACCAGTCGAGCGTCGCGAGGTCCATGAGCAGCGTGCGGGACGCGTTGGTGACGTCGGTGACGTGGATGCCGCCGTGGATGCCGCCCGTGAGGTTCCACACGAGCCACGTGTCGGGTGTGCCGAACGCGAGCTCGCCGGCCTCGGCGGCGTCGCGGGCGCCGGGCACGTGGTCGAGCAGCCAGGCGATCTTGGTCGCGCTGAAGTAGGTCGCGAGCGGGAGCCCGGTGATGTCGCGGAAGCGGTCGATGCCGCCCTCGGCCGCGAGCGCGTCGATCTCATGCTGCGTGCGGGTGTCCTGCCACACGATGGCCGGGTGGATGGGCTCGCCGGTCGCGCGGTCCCAGATGATGACGGTCTCGCGCTGGTTGGTGATGCCGAGCGCCTCGATGTCGAGCCGCGTGATGTCGGCCTTCGCGAGCGCCTGGCCGATCACCAGGCGGGTGTTGTCCCAGATCTCCTTCGGGTCATGCTCGACCCAGCCGGCGCGCGGCAGGTGCTGGCGGTGCTCGAGCTGGGCCTGCGCCACGATCCGTCCGGGGTGGTCGAACACGATCGCGCGCGTGGAGGTGGTGCCCTGGTCGATCGCCATCACATAGCCAGCCATGGCCTCACGCTAGCCCCTCGCCCCGCCCGGCTACCTGCGCGATCCCGGTTGCGACCCACCCCGCCCGGGGCGAGACTCGTTGAGGTCGACACCCGACCCCCACCCCGGAGGGACCGCCATGGCGCACGGAGACATCACCCACATCGACATCCCGGTCAGCGACCTCGACGCCGCGAAGGCCTTCTACGGGACGCTGTTCGGCTGGCAGATCGCCGCCCCGCCCGGCTTCGAGGACTACCCGATGTGGCAGGCCCCGAACCAGGTCAGCGGCGGCGGGCTCGCGCCCCGCTCGGAGGACTTCAGCCAGCCGCGCTCGTACGTGGAGGTCGACTCGATCGACGCCACGATCGCGCTCGCGCTGGAGAACGGCGCCACGGTCCTCATGGCCAAGATGGAGATCACACCCACCAGCTGGTGGGCCGTCATCTCCGACCCGGACGGCAACTCGATCGGGCTCTACGAGGGCGTCACGGAGGTCGGCGAGGCCTGACCGGAACGCCCGGTCAGCGCGACGTCGCCTGCCCTCGCCGCGCGCGCCTGCTCCAGCACCAGCTCCACCTCCGCGGCCCGCCGCTTGCGGCTCCACCCCAGCTCACGCCCCACCACCTTGGCGAGCTCCTCGAGCAGGGGCACCGTGACCTCGCCGCGGAACGTCAGCTGCGTGCGCCGCTGCACCAGGTCGGCGAGGCGCGCGACCCGCTCGGTGCGGGCGATCCACTGGATCTCGGCGCGCGTGTAGCCGGGCGCGTGGCGCAGCGTGCGCGCCTCGTCGAACCACGCGAACGTCCGCGTCTCCAGCGCGGCGACCTCCGCCCCGCGCGTCCCGTACCTGTCGAGGAGCACCCCGGCCCGGGCATCGTCCCCGGGCATGTGCGCGGCGATCCATTCGGGGCGGTCGTCTGGGCGCGGGTAGTCGCGCCCGCCGCCCACCGGCACGCCGCGCGTGGACGTGCGGCGCGCGCGCCCGAGCAGCTCCAGCACCTGGTCCGCGATCTTCTCGCCGAGCGCGCGGTGCGTGGTCCACTTGCCGCCCACCAGGCTCACCAGCGGCACGCCGCCGGGCAGCTCCGAGGTGACCAGGCGGTAGTCGCGCGGGATCTCGCCGGGGCTCGCCGCGTCCGCGGCCGGGAGCGGCCTGATCCCGGCGAAGCGGTGCACGATCTGCTCGCGCGTGACCGGGATACCGGGGAACACGCGCGCGGCGAGGTCGATGAAGTAGTCGATCTCCTCCGCGGTGCACACGGCGGGCTCGCGCGGGTCCGCGGGGATGTCGGACGTGCCGAGGATCACGCGACCGTGCTGCGGGTGGATGAGGACGATGCGCCCGTCCTCGTTCTCGAAGAAGATCTCGCGGCCCCGGCACGCCTCGTGCAGCGCGGGGTTGTCGACCACGATGTGGCTGCCCTTGGTGCCGCCCATGAACGCGGTCGCCTCGCCCAGCGCGGCGTTCGTGAGATCCGTCCACGGGCCGGACGCGTTGACCACCAGCCGCGGCCGGAGGGTCACGGTGTCGCCGGTGAGGACGTCCCGCACCTCCACGCCGGCAGACGATGCGCCGGTCGCCTCCACGTACGTCGCCAGGCGGGCGCCCGGATGGGTGGCGAGCGCGTCGAGGGCCATCTCGAGCGCGAGGCGCTCGGGGGCGCGCACGGCGGCGTCGTAGTACGTCGCGGTGCAGATGATCGACGGGTCGAGGTCGGGCAGGTCCTCGAGGGACTGCACGCGACCGGTGAAGCTGTGGCGAGGGACTCCGGTGCCGTCGGGGGCGAGGCCGGCGTGCGAGTACTCGTCGTAGAGGGTGAGGCCGGCCTTGATGAGGACGGCGCCGCGCGCGGCGTGACGGGACGAGCCGTGGCCGGTGAGGAAGCGACGCGGCGCGCTCCCCAGGCCCGACCAGACCTGGTGGATCGGGATGGTGGTGGGCAGCGGCGTGACGCAATGGGGCGCGGTGGCGAGGAGGCCGTTGCGCTCGGCGACCGCCTCCTTGACCAGGCGGAACTCGCCGTTCTCGAGGTAGCGCAGGCCGCCGTGGATCATGCGGCTGCTCGCGGCCGAGGTCGCGGCGGCGATGTCGCCGCGGTCGATCAGGGTGACGTCGACGCCCTGCAGCGCGAGGTCGCGGAACGTCGCGACGCCGTTGATTCCGCCGCCGATGATGAGGACCGTGCAGTCGGGGCGCTCGCGCAGCGCGGCGACGGCCGGGCGCGCGTCCCGCCCCCCGGGGGTGGTGGTGCGTCGCGGGGTCATGAGGACATCGTGCGTGGAAGTCGCAGACCAGCGCAATCCCTGGTTCCGCACGCCGTGCGGGGTCCTGATTGTCGCTTTCCGCAGGTGCGCGACCCCTGCGGGGAGCTCAGCGACGCTTGGTGCGCTCGTCGTGCTTCGCGCGCGCCGCGCCCACCACCCACAGGGGCAGGATCACGCCGAGCGCGAGCAGGAACGGCGGGAAGCCGAGGCTCGCGTGCGGGAGGTCGCGGAACAGCCACGAGAACCACCCGACCACCGCGATCGCGAGGATCGCGTATCCGTTGACCGCCGCAACCGTGGCACGCCCGTGATTCATCGCCAGCTCCCCCGTGGATTCACCCACCACCCTTCCGCGCCGGCCGGCCGCGTCCAAGCCACCACTTGTGGGGGCAGCGCTGCGGTTGCCGCGGCCCGTGAGCCGCGTGACCATGGAAGGAAGGTCCCCACCCCAACCCCCCAGGGAGCGGATCATGACTGCCATCAAGGACGCTGCAGAGGCCTTCCTCGCGCACAAGCGCATCGCCGTGACCGGGGTGTCGCGCACGCCGGGCACCCACGGCTCGAACAACGTCTACCAGCGACTTCGCGAACGCGGCTACGAGGCCTTCGCCATCAACCCGAACGCCGAGACCATCGAGGACGCGCCGGCGTACCCGTCGCTCGCCGCCGTCCCGGGCGGCGTGGAGGCCGTGGTGATCGGGACACGGCCCGACCGCGCGCTCGACACCATGAAGGAGGCCTACGAGCTGGGCATCAAGGACGTCTGGATGCACCGCGGTCCCGGGCAGGGCAGCGTGGACGATGCGGCGGCCGCCTGGGGCCGCGAGCACGGCATGGCGGTGATCGACGGGGGATGCCCCTGCATGTTCGGCCCCACGGCCGACGGCGGCCACAAGTTCATGTGCTCGTTCATGAAGCTCACGGGCAACGTGCCGCGCCAGGTGTGAGCGAGGTCGAGGATCCCGGACGCTGGCGCTCGATCGACGTCGGCGGGACCGGTCTCGACGTGTGGGAGGCGGGCGTCGCGGCACCCGGCGCTGCGCCGCCCGGAGCTCCGGCGTCCGGCGAGGACCCCGTGGTCGTGGTCGGCACCGCCCTCACCGCGGACGAGCTCCTCCCCGTCGCCCGGCGGCTCGCCGCGGAACCCGGCCGGCGCATCGTCGCGTATCGACGACGCGGGTACGGCTCCGGCGGGACCACGACGGGCGCGGGGTCGATCCGGCTCGACGCGGCCGACCTGGTCGCGCTGCTCGACGCGCTCGGGATCGCGCGAGCGACTCTCATCGGCGTCTCGTACTCGGCGGCGGTGGTGCTGCAGGCCGCGGCGGACCGCCCCGACAGGGCCGCGCGCGTCGCGGCGATCGAGCCTCCGCCCATCCAGGCCCGCTCCGCGGCGGCGTTCCGGGTGGCGTGCACGCGGCTCGCCGGCGAGTTCGACGCGCTCGGCGGACGGCGGACCGCGGACCGGTTCCTGTCGCGGCTCATGGACCCGCACTGGCGGCTCGACCTCGAGCGGCTGCTGCCGGGCTCGGTCGCGCAGGTCGAGGAGGACGCGTCGACGTTCTTCCTCGCGGACATCCCCGCGCTGCTCGCGTGGGAGTACAGCGCGCGGGACGCGGCACGGGTGACGGCCCCCGTGCTGCTGGTGAGCGGCACCGCCAGCGCGCACTGGTTCGCGGACGAGATCGAGGCCATCCGCGGCTGGTTCCGGAACGTCGCCCACGTGAGCGTCGCCAACGCGGACCACTCGATGGCGCTCACGCACCCCGACACCATCGCGCAGATCCTCGAGATGTTCCTGAACGAGCCCGTCTCGGACTGAACATCCCTGCTATCGATCGCAGGTGCCCCCATAAGTGGGGGCATGTGCACCGCGTGCCGCTTCACTAGGTTCGGAGCATGCAGGCGCTGAAGGACGACGTCACCCTGGACCTCGGCGACGAGGACGCGTGGATGTGGATCTGGTTCGCCGGGTGGACCGTCGCCGCCGGAGTGATCGCCGGAAGCCTGTACCCCGACGCGACGGGCGCGTTCGGCTGGCAGGCCTTCTTCATCGGCGCCGTGATCGGCGCGTTCTCGACCATCCCCGCGATGGTGATCTTCCGCCTGCTCGCCCGCGCGCTGGTGAGCCTGGGGCTGCTGGCGCCCCGCGCATCGTCCGCCGGGGACGTCCAGGTCGACTGACGCCCGCCCGCTCAGGCGAGGCGGCGGGGACCGCGACCGCGCGGGCCGCGAGCCATCACGACGGCGACGGCGGGGATCCCTGCCGCCCCGAGCGCGACGAGGACCACGGACGGTCCGCTGAGGAAGAACGCGCCGGCCGCCGCGGCGAGGATGGTGACCGCGAAGAGAGCGATGACGGCGAGCACGCCGCGAAGCACTTCGAACATGACGACTCCTGAGGGGGGAGGAACTTCCCCCACGGTCGCCCCGCGCGCCCCGACCGGCAAGCCACCATTTGTGGGGGCGGCTCCCCGCCGCCGGCGCGGGCCGCCGCGCGCCGCTGTCGGACCCCGCCGCTAGTCTCCAGGCATGCGCCTGCTGCACACCTCCGACTGGCACATCGGACGGACGTTCCACGGCCACTCGACCGACGACCACCTCGCCCAGGTCCTGGCCGCGCTCGCCGCCGCCGTCGCGGAGAACGCTGTGGACGTGGTGGTGGTCGCCGGGGACGTCTTCGACTCCTCCACCCCCAAGGGCGAGGCGTTCACCCTGCTCAACGGCGCCGTCGCCGCGATCCGCGCGGCCGGCGCGACGGTGGTGCTCACGTCCGGCAACCACGACGGTCCCGCGCGCCTGGGCCACATGGCGCGGTTCGCGGCGTTCGGCGGCGTGCACGTGCTCGCGGATCTGGGCGCGCTCGCCACACCCGTGGCGGTCCCGGACTCCCACGGCGAGGTGCTGGTCTACGGCATCCCCTACCCGCACCCCGAGTTCCTCCGCGCCGCGTTCCCCGGCTTCACCGGCACCACGCAGGAGGCCGCCCACGCCTTCGCGATGGACCTGATCAGGGACGATGCCCTGGCTCGGGGCGGCGCCGAGGCTCGCTTCGTCGTGGCAGCCCACACGTTCGTGTCGGGCGAGGCGGGCGGGGTCGCCTCCACGGTCGAGGACGGGGGGCGCGCCGAGGAGCGCGACATCACCCGCGGCGGGCTGGACATCGTGCCGCCGTCGGCGTTCGACGGGGCCGCGTATGTGGCGCTCGGGCACATCCACTCGCGGGTCACGCTGTCCCCCTCCGTCAGGTACTCGGGCGCGCCGCTGCGGTTCTCGTTCGGGGAGATCTCGAGCGGGAAGGGCGCCTGGCTGGTCGACATCGGCGACGCGGGGACGGCACCGGAGGTGACGTGGCTCGAGCTCCCCACGCCCCGCGCGGTGGTGCGGCTCGTGGGCACGCTCGAGGAGCTGCTGGCGGACGGTGCCCACCCCGAGGCCGTCGACGCCTGGGTGGACGTCATCCTCACCGACGACCTCCGCCCCCGCGACGCCATGCGCCGCATCCAGGAACGCTATCCGCACGCCGTCACGCTCACGCACCGGCCCGCGAACGTCGCCGACCACGGCGCCGCCACATACGCGGAGCGCACGCGTGGAAAGTCGGACACCGAGCTCATCGCGTCGTTCCTGGAGTTCACCCGCAACGGTCACGGCGTGAGCGAGGCCGAGGACCAGCTCATCGCGGAGGCGCTCGGCGCGCTCGACGCGACGGAGGCGACGCGATGAGGGCGATCAGCCTCACCCTCGAGGGCTTCGGGCCGTACCTCGCGCGCCAGGAGGTCGACTTCACGGCCTTCGACGCCGACCGGCTGTTCGTCATCACGGGCAAGACGGGCGCCGGCAAGTCCACCATCCTCGACGCGATCACGTTCGCGCTCTACGGCGACGTCCCCCGCTACGACGGCACCAGGTCCACCGCGCGAAGCCACTTCTGCACGCCCGCGGACCCCACCGAGGTGACGCTCGTGTTCGAGGTCGGGACCGCGCGGTACCGCGTCACCCGGTCGCCCGAGTTCGAGCGGCCGGCGAAGCGCGGCGGCGGCACCACCACCGAGAAGCCCGCCGCGAAGCTGTGGCGCTGGGACGGCGGCGACTGGGAGCCCCTCGCGATGGCGCCCCGCGAGGTGGGCCACGAGGTCGGCGCCATCATGCAGCTGACCTCCGACCAGTTCCTCCAGGTGATCCTCCTGGCACAGGGCCGGTTCGCGGAGTTCCTCCAGTCGGGGACGGACTCGCGGCTCAAGCTGCTGAGGTCTCTGTTCGGCACGCAGCGCTTCGAGGACCTCACCGCGTCCCTCCGCGACCTCGCGCGGCGCCGGTTCCGCGCCATCGAGGCGGCCGACGCCGAGCTCGAGGTCATCGCCGGCAACGCCGCGACGGTCGCGGGGATCGAGCCGCCGTCCGGCGACCGCGACGCCTGGCTGGCGACGGTGGACGATGCGCTGGTCGCCGCCGCTGCCGAGCTCGCCGAGGCATCGGCGAAGGCGGGCACCGCGGCGGGTGCCGCACGCGAGGCGCTTGCGGAGGCGCGTCGGGTGGAGGCGGAGCGCGCGCGGCTCGCCACCGCGCGGGCTCGGGTGGCCGAGCTCGAGGCGGGGTCCGCGGCTCACGCCGAGTCCGTCGCGCGGCGCGACCTCGCGCGACGCGCGGTCCCGGTGGCGGGGCCGCTCGCCTCTGCTGCGCGCTCCGCCACGGCGCTTGCCGCTGCAGGTGAGTCGCGGGACGCGGCCTTGGCCCACACCCCCGCCCTCGCCACCCTCACCCTCGCCGGCCTGCGGGCGCGCGCCGCCGAGCTGGCCACCGAGCGCGGGTCGCTGACCGCGGCGCTCGAGGCCGAGGTGTCCCTGCCCGAGCTTGAGTCCGCGGCCGTCGCTGCGCGCTCCGCGCTCGACGCTGCCGTTGCCGCCCGCGATGCGGGCCAGGCGGCGCTCGACGCGCTGCCCGAGCGCGAGCGGGAGTTGAGGGAACGGCGTGAGCCGCTCGCCGCGGCGGCCGCCCGCACCGAGGATCTCGAGGCCGCGGTCGTGCGCGCCGAGAGTGTCGTCGCCGCACACACGCGCTTGGCGTCGCTCGAGACCGCGCTCGAGACCGCCGCACTGCGCGAGGCGGAGGCTTCAGGCGTACGCGCCGCCGCGGTGCGCGCGCACGACTCCCTGGTGCAGCGGCGGCTCCGCTCGCAGGCCGCGCACCTCGCCACGAAGCTGGTCGACGGGGAGCCCTGCGCGGTGTGCGGAGCGACTTCCCACCCCGCGCCCGCGACCCCGACCGACGAGCACGTCACCGACGAGGAGGTCGACGCCGCCGACGCCGCCGCCAAGTCCGCCTCCGCCGCGTTCGAGCGCGCGCAGGTGGTCGCCTCTGACGCACGCACCGCCGCCCAGGTGGCCCGAAGCGAGGCCGGCGACGGCACCCCCGAAGAGGCGGGCGAGGCGCTCGAAGCCGCGCGCACCGCGGCCGCGGCCGCGACGGCAGCCACCTCCGAGCTCGCCGCGATCGACGCGGAGCTTGCCGCACTCGACGGCGAGGCCGTGTCGTTGCGGGAGTCGCTCGCCGCGCGGGCGACCGCGCTGGAGACCGCCCAGTCCACCGCGACGCAGGCGGACGCGGCTCTTGAGGCGGCCCGCGCATCGTCCCTCGTGGGGCGAGGCTCGCACGACTCCGTCGCCGAGCGCGCCGCGGCGCTGGACGCCGAACGTGTCGCCGTCGACGTGCTCGCACGCGCCACCGAGGCGGTCGAGGAGGCGCGGCGCGCGGATGCCGACGCGCGCGACGCGGTCGCGAAAGCGCTGGCAGAGGCGGAGTTCGATGACGCAGACTCGGCGATCGCCGCCGCGCTTCCCGCGGCCGAGCTCGCCGCGCTCGAGGCGCGCATCACCGGCTACGAGGCGGACCTCGCGGGTGCGCGCGCGGTGGTGGCGGAGCTCGCCGCCGCCGACCTCCCCGAGGAGTCCGCGGACCTGACGGCACTCGAGGCGTCGTCCACCGAGGCGGAGGGCGCCGCGAAGGAGGCCGCCCGCGCGCATGCGGACGCGGCGAGCCGCGCGACGCAGTTCGCGGCGCTGGCGGGGCGCTATCGCGAGAAGGCGTCTTCGACGGTGGAGGCGCGCGACCGGCACGCCGTGGTCGAGACCCTCGCCGCGACGCTCGAGGGCAACCCGCCCAACGAGCGCCGGATGCGCCTGGAGTCGTTCGTGCTGGCGGCGCGGCTCGAGGAGATCGTGGCGGCGGCGAACGCGCGGCTGGGCGTGATGTCGAACGGCCAGTACCTGCTGGAGTACGACGACTCCGCGCAGTACCGCAACAAGCAGACCGGGCTCGAGCTGCGCGTCGCGGACGCGCACACAGGGATATCGAGGTCGACGCGGTCACTCTCAGGCGGCGAGACCTTCCTCGCGTCGCTCGCGCTCGCCCTCGGGCTGGCGGAGACGGTGACCGCCGCGGCGGGCGGGATCCAGCTCGACACGATCTTCATCGACGAGGGCTTCGGCTCGCTCGACGGCGACACCCTCGAGATCGCGATGTCGACGCTCGACGACCTCCGCGACTCCGGCCGCACCGTGGGCCTCATCTCCCATGTGGAGACCATGAAGGAGGCGATCCCCGCGAAGCTCGAGGTCACCAAGGCGGCCGACGGCTCGAGCCGCGTCGCGGTGCGGGTGGGGTCGGAGTCCTAGATCTCGCCGAACGGGTACCGCACGGTCGCGAACGGCCAGTCGCGGTCGAGCCACGCGGGCACGAAGGCGTGGACCGCGTCCGCGAGCCCGGCGGGCGCGTCGGCGACCACCCACCAGGAGACGTCTGCGGCGGGCCGTTCCAGCGCATCGTCCCCCGCCTCGACCGGGTCGAGGTAGATGCAGCCCAGCAGGCGGTCCTCGTCGGTGGGCAGGATCGCGTAGTTGAAGGATTCGTGGGTGAGCATCTCGCGGGCGTGGCGGGCGAGGTCCTCGCGGTCGGCCTCGACGCTCATGTCGACGGGCGGCCAGCCCCACTCCTCGCCGTACTTCGCCCAGAGCATCGCCTGGTTGCCCATGACCGCGGGCATGTCGATGTCGAGGTCGTCGGCGCTGATGGGGCGGACGTGGACGTCCGCGGTCACCGCTTCACGCAGCGGGTGGACGTAGTCGGCGGGCAGCCAGGACGCGGTCATGCGGTCTCCTCGGGTCGACCGTCAGCATGGCCGCGGCGACCGCGCCAGTCAATCGGTGCCGTCCCGGCGCGAACCTGCGAGACTCGAGATGACGAGGGAGTCAGCGTGGACAGGCATCTCTTCAGCGATGAGTCGAAGGTCGACGGGTTCCGTTTCGCGGGCGCCGTGATCGACGGCGACGACCTGCACCGCGTGCGCCGCGAGGTACTCGACTGGCGGGTGGGCGAGTCGCGCCGCTGGCACACGTCGAAGGAGCGGCCCGAGGCGCGCGAGCGAGCGCTGCGGAGGCTGATCCGGCTGGCGGGGCCGGTCGAGATCGTGATCGTCGAGCACGCGAAGACCCACCCCGAGTTCCTCGCACGCGAGGCGTGCGTGGACGCGCTCGCGCGGTGGGCATCGGACGCCGGCGTGACGCGATGGGTGCTCGAGCAGGACGGCCCCGTGCAGTTCCGCGACCGCCAGACCATCGCGATGCTCATGCACACCGGCCAGATCCGCCGCATGACGTACCGGCACGAGGCGCCCCTCGCGGAACCGCTGCTGTGGATCGCGGACTTCGCCGCATGGCTGTGGACCAAGGGCGGCGACTACCGCGCGGCGATCGAGCCGCTGGTGGTGCACCACGAGGTGGTGGTCGAGCCGGACATCGCGCACGCGGCCTGAGCCCGCGCGCCGCTGCCCGGACAGCGTGAAGCCCGGCTGGCCAACCATCCGGGAGGCTGCCGGGCTCACTGCGCCGGGCTACTGCCCTTTGCTACTTTCATTGTCTCACTGCGACCGTTACGCCGGGGAGTCGAGCGATCTGTGCGCACACGCTCGCCGTTTTCATGCACTTTCGCGGCCCGATACACCGCCGCCAGCGCGTCGAGTTGGCGCATGCGGTGGATTGGCGCCCCTAGACGGGGTCCAGCGACCCCTGAGCACGCCTCGAGCACGACAAAGCCGCGTGAGAGTGCATGAAAACGGCGAGCGGGGCGCGGCGACCCTCGCCGCTCCGGTAGGGCGCGGCTCAGGGTTGGTCGATGACGGTGCTTTCGCGTGGGACGGCGACGGCGCGCGAGGCGGGACGATGCGCGGCCCACCCGAGCGCGACGGCCAGCACAGCGGTGGTCACCGCCGCTTCGAGTGCTGCCCACGCGAGGTAGTGCGGCAGCGCCTCGGCCGGTGAGCCGACGCCGTAGAACCCGACCAGCACCAGGGCGGACGCGACCACGGACGCGAACGCCGCGAGCCCGGCCCCGGGCACCGCCCACCGCTTCCCGAGGCGCGCGACGCCCTGGTACACCGCCCAGCCGACCAGCACCCCGACCACGGCCATCACCATCACGTTGACGCCGAGCGCGGCGGCCCCGCCGTCCCCGAACGCCAGCGCCTCGAGCGCGAGCACGCCCGTCATGGTCACCACGGCAAGCCACGGTCCCAGCGCGACGGCGAGCAACGTCCCGCCGACCGCGTGACCCGTGAGCCCGGCACCGAGCGGCACGTCGAGCAGGTGAGCGATCAGCACTCCCCCGGCGCCCGCGAGCGCGAGCCCGAGGCGCGGCCGCGAGCGCCGCAGCGCGACCCCCGCGTAGGCGACGGCGCCCACGGCGGCCGCGCCCGACACCACCAGCGCGCCGGGGTTCAGCACCCCATCCTGGATGTGCATGACGGTCTCCTCTCAGGAGAGCACCGCGGCAGGTGCGGAGTACGTGCAGGCGTTGACGGCCGCGAGCTCCTGCGCGGTGGCCTGGCGTAGCCGCGCGAGCCGCGTGGACCCGATCCAGTCGCACACCCAGTCCCAGTGCAACGTGACGAAGTCGCCCGGTCGGACCTCCGGCGCGAGCGACAGCCCGTCGCGCCGCAGCCGCACGGTCTCCGCGGTGGGCGGTGCGAGCGAGAGCATGTGCCCGTCCCACTGGAGGTGGCGGCTCTCCACCACCGCGTGGTCGCCCTCGACCACGAGCACCTGGGCGCCGCGGATGCGGCACTTGTCGAGCACCGTGAGCGGGCCGTCGACGTGGCCGTGGCGCAGCAGCCCCACCCACGGGTAGACGGCGAACACGTGGAAGTTGTGGTGCGGGGTCCCGCCGTTGGCGACGGCGGCGACCAGTCGCTCGAACTCGAGCCGGGTGAGGCGCGGCCGGAACCGCTCCTCCAGCGACCGGGCGAACGCAGCGCCGCCGCAATGGTCGAGCACGGGCCCGCCGAGCCAGTACGCCTCCACCACCACGGGGTCGAGCGGCGCGCGGCCCAGGCACTCGCCGATCAGCTCGAGGTACGGCCACGCGCCCTCGAAGGCGCGCGCCACCTCCTCGAGTCCGGGTCCGGACGCGCCGGCGCTCACTCTCTCGAGGAGCTCGCCGGCGCGGTCCGGACCGCAGTAGCCCAGGTCGTTGGGTGGGAACGCATAGCGTCCGAAGATGAGCGCTCCGGCCTCGGGCGGCAGGGCCTCGGGGTGCGCGGACGGGAGACGGTGAACGGTGTCGGTCATGTGACGGCCCTCCCGGGCAGTCGGGGGGCGAGCCACACGAGCGCGCCGCCCAGGGCGAGGATGAGCAGCCAGGGCGCCCGCGCCGCGAGGGGTGCGGCGTCGATCGCTCCGGCGAGGATGGCGGTCACCAGCGCACCGAGCACCAGCACCGCGGTGACGTCGACCGCTTGAGCGCGGGCGAGCGCCTGATGCCACGTGAGCACGTAGCCGGCGAGCAGCACTCCGGTGAGCGCCACCCACGCCCACTGGTCGGCGGTGCTCGGGATCACGCTCCCGAGCCTCCCCGTCACGGCGGACCAGACGAGCAGCGCGACGGAACCGCCGACCATGCGGGTGAGGGACAGCGTCCACGGCGTGAGATCGCTGAGGAGCCGCTTGGATACGACCACCTCGACGGCCCACAGGAGGGTCGCCCCGGCGATCAGGAGGGTGCCGGGGTCCGCGACCAGCGCGACGTCGCCCGCGAGCCCCCACTGGGCGATCATCAGCAGCGCGATCGCGCCCAGGTGCCACCACGTGAGCCGCTCCTTCAACGCGACCACGGCGATGAGCGCGACCCACACCACCAGCGTCTTGTGCAGGAACGCCGCTTGGGACGATGCAGTGGTCGCCAGGCCCTGGAAGAACAGCACGAACGGCACGGCGCCGCCCAGCACGGCGACGCACAGGAGGCCCCACCGGTGGCCGGGGCGGGTGGGCCGCGTGAACGCGACCGACCCTGCCCCGGCAGACCGGCGTGCGACCACGAACACGAGCGCGATCACGCACGCCGCGGCGGCGTTCTTCGCGGTCGTGTACGCGGTGGCGTCGCCGTACGCGGCGACGCCGAAGCCGTTGACGTAGACGGCCACGCCGGAGATCAGCGCGGTCACGCCGGCGAGCGCGATGCCCCGGGAGCGGGTGGTCATGTCGGCTGCCCTCCCGTCGATTCGCGGATGCGGAGCGCCTCGCGCGCCTCGGACTCGGTGAGCCGCTCGAGCGCGAAGCCCGACTGGACCACCACCCAGTCGCCCACGGTGATGTCGTCGTCGGAGACGGTCATCTCCAGCACCAGCTGTCGCTTGCCGTGGTCCTCCACGACGGCGCGGCCGTCCTTGTGGACCTCGACAACCTGGGCGATGGTTCCTAGGCACATGACTGGACTTCCTCTCTCAGCGCGATGAGCTCGGCCGCCGCGGTGGCCACCGCGGCGTCGAGACCCTCCTGGATCTCCGGGGACATCGGGCCGAAGTCGAAGGTCCTGGCCTCGACCCCGACCACGGTCACGTGCGTGGGCAGCGTGCCCAGCGTGCGGGCGAGCTCGACGGCGCCGGCCAGCCCGAAGGCATGGCTTCCGCCGCGGCCCGCGGCCGCGAACGCGCTGGTGGGGAGCGGCTCGCCGCTGTCGCCCACCTCGCGGATGTGCAGCGTGCCCGGCGGGCGTCCGGACATCACCGCGTCGATCACCAGCGCCGCGCCGTGGCCCTCCCACAGCTGCACCAGCTGGGTCGGGTCCTCGCGGGTGAGCACGTCGACGCCGTCCAGGCCGAAGTCCGCGAGACGCTCGGCGACGGCGGCGCCCACCGCATCGTCCCCCCGGTCGGGGCTGCCCAGCCCGACCACCAGCACCCTGTCGCCGCTCATGATCGCTTCACCCGCAGGTCGAGGAAGTGGGTGGCGCAGGAGATGCAGGGGTCGTAGTTGCGGATGGCCTCCTCGCAGCGATGGGTGAGCATGTGGTCGTCGAGGTCGGTCCACTGCTCGGCGGCCTTGCGGAGGTCTGCCTCGATGGAGGCCTGGTTCTGGGAGGTGGGCGGGACGATCTGGGCGTCGGTGATGATGCCGTCCGCGTCGATGACGTAGCGATGCCAGATGAGCCCGCGTGGCGCCTCGGACGCGCCGATGCCCTCCCCAGGCCGGGGCGCCACGGGCACGGACGGCGCGTGGCCCTCGTGCCACCCGTCGATGATGCGCAGCGCCTCCTCGAAGGCGTACGCGAGCTCGACGGTGCGGACGATGATCGACTTGAACGGGTTGCGGCACGTCTCCGTGAGGCCCGCGCGGAGGGCCGCCTCCTGGGTGGTGGGGCTGAGCTGGTCGAAGTTGAGGGTGTAGCGCGCGAGGGGGCCCACGAAGTAGGGGCCGCCGTCGAAGCGCGCGTGGAGCGCGTTCGAGTGGGCGACGTGGAACTCCTCGATGTGGCGGGGCAGCTCGGCGATCGGGAAGCGCATGCCGTTGGTCGCGACCACCTCGGCGCCCCGCTCGAGCGGGTAGCGGTCGCCGCGCAGCGCGACGTACGTGTAGTCCTGCTCGAAGTCCGGGAAGTCGAAGCCGGCGACCAGGTCGACGGCGGCCAGCGCATCGTCCCTTCCGCGCTCGAGGGCGGGGCGGAGCGCCGCCAGCTCGGCGACCGTGGGCATCCGGTAGAAGCCGCCCACCTTGACGTTGACCGGGTGGATGGCGCGTCCGCCGACGGCGGTCATGAGGTCGTTGCCGGCCTTCTTGAGGCGCAGCGCCATCTGGACCACGTCGGGGAGGTCCTTGGCCATCTCGAGGACGGATTCGTAGCCGAGGAAGTCGGGCGCGTGGAGCATGAAGATGTGGAGGGCGTGGGACTCGATCCACTCGCCGCAGTACAGCAGGCGGCGCATCTCCTGGATCTCGGGCGTGGTGGTGACCCCGCAGATGGTCTCCATCGCCTCGGTGGACGCGGACTGGTACGCGACCGGGCAGATGCCGCAGATACGTGCGGTGATGTCGGGAGGCTCGGTGAACTTGCGGCCGCGCAGGAAGCCCTCGTAGAAGCGGGGCGGCTCGAAGATGTTGAGGTGGACGGTCTCGACCTTCCCGTCCTTGAACTCGATGTGCATGCCACCCTCGCCCTCGACGCGCGCGAGCATGCCGACGTGCATCACCTGCCCGCCGTCCTTGAGCTGGTGGGTCATGGCGCGCCTCCGGGGGACGATGCGGCGGCCACCTTGTCCCCCGCCGCCGCGAATTCTGGGGCGCCGGCGTTGAAGGTGCGGTAGACGCGGACGATGTCGGCGTTGGACATGCCGAGCTGCGCGAGCTGGCGGGTCATGGCCTCGGTGTTCGGGGAGTCCTGGGGGCCGAAGCAGCCGTAGCAGCCGCGGCCGTACGACGGGCAGAGGGCGCCGCATCCGGCCTGCGTGACGGGGCCGAGGCAGGGGGTGCCGGTGGCGACGGGGACGCAGACGTTGCCCTTGAGCTTGCACTCGACGCACACCGAGTACGTGGGGATGCGGGGCTTGCGGCCGTTGAGGAAGGCGGCGAGGACCTCGACCAGCTGGGTCTTGTCGACGGGGCAGCCGCGGAGCTCGTAGTCGACGTCGACGTGGCTCGCGATCGGCGTGGAGGTGTCGAGCGTCTTGAGGTACTCGGGGTGGGCGTAGACGATCGACCGGAACTCGTCGACGTCGGCCCAGTTGCGGAGCGCCTGGATGCCGCCGGCGGTCGCGCAGGCGCCGATGGTGACGAGCGTGCCCGACTGGGCGCGGATCTCGTGGATCCGCTTCACGTCCTCGGGGGTGGTGATCGAGCCCTCGACCAGGGAGAGCTCGTAGGGGCCCTCGACGATCGCGCGGGTGGCCTCGGGGAAGTACGCGATGTGGATGTTCTCGGCGATCTGGAGGAGCTCGTCCTCGCAGTTGAGGATGCTCAGCTGGCAGCCGTCGCAGGACGCGAACTTCCACACCGCGAGCTTGGGGCGCTTCTGGGGTTCCATGTCAGAGCTCCCTCACGTTCATGAGCGGCTCGAGTTGGCTGTACGGCAGGACGGGGCCGTCGACGCAGACGAACAGCTCGCGCAGCTGGCAGTGGCCGCACAGGCCGACGCCGCACTTCATGCTGCGCTCCATCGAGAGGCGGATCTTGTCCTTCGCGACGCCGCGGGAGGCGAGGGAGTTGGCCGCGGACCGCATCATCACCTCGGGCCCGCACACGAAGGCGAACCCATTGCGGGGGTCGAAGCCGGCGCGTGCCACCAGTTCCGTCACGAACCCGACCTTGCCCTTGTAGCCGTACGGCGCGTTGTCGACGGTCATCTGCACGTTGACGTCGTTAAGGTCCGCCCACCGGTGCATCTCGTGGCCGTAGAGGATGTCATCGGGGGTGCGCGAACCGTAGAGGAGCAGCACCTTGCCGTACGCGTCGCGGTTGCCGAGCACGTCGAGGATCGCAGGGCGCAGCGGGGCCAGCCCGATGCCGCCGGTGACGAAGACGACGTCGTGGCCGGTCGCATCGTCCACCGCCCACGAGGTCCCGAAGGGGCCGCGGACGCCGATCTCGGTGCCGGGCGCGGCCTCGACGAGGGCGCGGGTGACGGCGCCGACATTGCGGATGGTGTGCTCGAGCGGGGCGGGGTGCGAGGGGTCGCCGCTGATGGAGATGGGGACCTCGCCGACGCCGAACGCGTGGAGCATGGTGAACTGCCCGGCCTTGAAGTCCAGCGGGGGCTCGCAGTCCGCGGGGTCGAGCAGGAGCGTGAAGGTGTCGCGGGTGTCCTGGCGGACGCGGGTGACGACGTAGCGGCGCGGGACCATGGGGTCGACGTCGAGCAGGGCCATGGGCGCGGAGGCCGCGGTCGAGCCTGGCGCGACCGTCGCGTCGGGGGCGGCCGGCTCGGGAATGCGGATGTCGTCCATGACATGCCTCCTCTAGCGACGCTAGGCCGCTGAGAGGAAGGCGCGAGGGACCTTGGTCCGGGTGACGATGCGCGGGTACCGCAACCGCCCTGCTTCCAGGCGCCTTGGCCGTCGAGCGGCTGGGATAACGGCGTCCTAGGATGGCTTCACAACCTGCGGGAGGGCATGGATGGAGACGAGCGCGCGCCCCCGAGCGCTCTCGGAATCGGACGACGACGCACGTGGTGACGCGCTCGCCGTCGCCCCGCGCAGCGCGCGCGAACGCATGCAGCGCACCACATACTTCGCCACCGGCGTCGCGACCGCGCTCTTCGTGATCCTGCTCGCAAACGGCCCCAACGGCTTCCTCGCGCAGATGGACCAGCTCCGGGCGCCGTTCGGCGCGTTCAGCGTGCTGGTGGGCGCCGCGATGCCGGCGAGCTACGCGATCCTGGCGTGGTTCGCGCCCATGCGGGTGCTGCGCACCCTGGTGACCGCCGGCGCGCTCGGCTTCGTGCTCGCGCAGCTCCTGTGGGTGCCGATGATGACCGGCGACGCACTCGCCGACGGCGCCGCGCCGTGGCTGCAGGGCTACGGCGCGATCCACGCGACGCTGCTCGCGGTGGCGTGGAACCGCCCGCCGGTGTGGCTGTTCGCGGTCGCGCAGGGTCCGCTGGTGGCGATCGTCGAGTACCTCGCGAGCGGCGGCGACCTCGAGCAGTCGTTGCTCGACGGCATCGGCGCCCTGGTGACGTCGCTCATCCTCACCGGCGCGGGTGCGGGTGTGGTCACCGCGGCCGCTCGCCAGGACCAAGAGGCGGAACGCGCCCGCGCGGAGGCCGCCCGCGAGGCCGCCGAGCGCACCGGCGAACGCGAGCAGGCCCGCATCAACGCCGTGGTGCACGACGAGATCATCTCCGTCCTCCTCGCCGCCGTCCGCCAGCCGGTCAACGAGACCGTGCCGGAACGAGCTCAGCGCGCGCTCGGCTACGTCGCCGCGATCCGCGGCGCACGCACGGGCGACGCGGCGTATCCCCCGACGCAGGTGGTCGCGGCCCTCCGCGCCACGGCGAGCGCGATCAGCGACGACATCATCGTGCAGGCGACGGTGACCGCGACGGAGGAGGTCCCCGCGCCCGCGGTGACCGCGCTCGCGGAGGCCGCGGGCGAGGCGATGCGCAACAGCGTGATCCACGCGGGCGAGCCGGGCGAACGCGTTTCTCGCGTGCTTACCGTCACCGTCGCGGACGGGGACGTGCGCGTGACTGTGCGCGACGACGGCCGCGGGTTCGTGCCGAAGTCCGTGTCGGCGCGGCGGCTCGGGCTGCAGGTGAGCATCCGCGGGCGCATGGAGGCGCTCGCCGGGGGCGGCTCGCGGATCTCGTCGAAGCCGGGCAGGGGCACCACGGTCGAGCTGTGGTGGCGGGCGGAGGACGCCCGATGATCGCGGAGGAGACCCTTCCGGAGGGGCGCGGCACCGACATCAGCCGGCTGCTCGGGCTGCGCTCGCGCGGCGCGCAGCTGATCCTCGCGGTCTACGTGGTCTCGAACGTCATGTTCGTGGCGAGCACGGCCGATCTTCTCGACCACGTGTGGGCGTCCTACGTCGCGGTGGCGCTGGTGACGGTCGGAGGGTTCGTGGTGACCCGGCCGCACCCGGACCCGTTCGCGCACAACCTGACCTTCGTGACGCTCGGGATCGTCGTGGCGTCGTCCGCGTTGGTCCTCTATGCGCTGCCCGACGAGGGCGACTTGGGGCGGTCGACCTGGTACCTGGGCGCCAACACGTGGCTGCTGTGGTTCCTCATCCTTCGCCGGCGGATCCTGCTGGCGTGGACCGGAGGCCTGGCCATGCTGGTGGAGACGATGGTCTGGGCGGAGCTGTCGGGGCGGGGCGTGGTCTCCGGGTTGCTGCTGGCGAGCCCGCAGGTGCTGCTGCTGCTCATCGCAACGCTGTTCGGAAGCGCGCTCCGCCGCGCGACGTGGCGCATCAACGCGCTGGCTCGCAGGTCCGTGGAGGCCGCGGCCGCCGCGAGCGCCGTCGAGGCCGCGCGTCGCGTGCAGGACGAGCGCGCGGACGAGCTGGGCGAGATCGTGGGGCCCGTGCTCACCGTGATCGCGTCGGGACAGCCGCTCACCGACGAGATGCGCGAGGAGATCATCCGCGTCGAGGCGCAGTTGCGCGACTCGGTGCGCGGACACGGGTTGTCGCTGCCGCCGATCGTGGCCGCCGCGACGCGGGCGCGCTCGCGCGGGGTCAACGTCACGCTGCTGGACGACCTGGGGGTGCCGCTGTCCTCCGCCGAGACCGAGGCCGTGGTGGGCGCGGTGGCGGGCGCGCTCGACGGGGCTTCTGATGGCACCGTGACGGTGCGGCTGCTGCCGGCGGGGCGCGAGGAGCTGCTCACGATCGTGTCGCAGGACGCGCTCGACATCAGGCGGGTCGCGCTGCCCCGGGGGGTTGCGGCGTAGGTGCGACCGCGACTGCCGGCGCGAACCCCTGCTCAGCCCTCCGGTGCCTCCACGCCGTCGCGCTTGCCACGCCTGAGCGCGCCGGACAGCGAGCCCTTCGCGCCGCTTGCGAACGATCCGAGGGACTTCGCCGCACCGCCCGCAGCGGCGCCCACCGCTTTCGCAGCATCGCCCGTGGCCGCTCCCACGGCCGTGGAAGCACCCTTGAGGGCGGTGAGGGCACGCGCCTCGTCGGGCACGCCGTCGCCGTCGAGGTCGACACTGCGGAATACGTCCGTGGCGTCGTACAGCTTGCTCCAGGCGCCTTCGCCCAGTTCCTTCGCGGAGTCGGCGGCCGCGCGCATCGCGAGGACGGCTCGCGAAGGCTCGGGCTCATCAGAGCCATCGCTGTACGTGAGTTCGAGCCACTCGGGCCAGGTGTCCGCCGGCGCGGAGAAGCCTTCGCGACAGCCCTTCACCACGGAGTTGCCGAAGAAGAGGCTCGTCGCGCCGCCTGCGACGGCGCCGACCAGCGGCAGCGGGATCGCCTTCGACCCGATCTTCACGGCCGCCTTCGAGCCCTCCTTGACGAAGAACTCGCGCGCCAGGACCATGGCCACAGGCACGAGCGCCGAGTCGGGCAGCTGCTGGGCCAGGAGATCGCCCCACTTGGGGTTGGCACCGGCGGCGACCTTACCGGCGGCGTCGCGCGCGCCGGCGATGGTCGCGCCAGCGGGCAGGGCCGAGAGCACGATGCCCGTGACCGGGCTGTTGCGCTTCTCCCCGAGCAGCGCACCGAGGACCACGGCCTTCGCGCGCTGCGGGTCGTCGATCGGAATCGCGCGGAGTTCGGCGGTGCACAGCGCGAACAAGGCGGTCGTCTCGTAGAAGAACACCAGGTCCGCGACGCCGAGCCCGACGGCGATGCCGATGCCGACGGCGGGAATGGTCGAGGTGGCGCCGGCCGCGGCGCTCGCCGTGGTGATAGTCGCGAGGTACTGAGACTCGATCTTCTTCATCACCTCTGCGGGCGATGCAGACGGGTCTTTGCGACGGATCTCCTTGATGAAGGCGATCACCGCGGGCCGCTGAACGGCGATCGCCTTGAACACGCGGTCCTGGAAGTCCCCTGGCAGCGCGAGTGCAGTGGTTGGCGCGGTCGTGGTGTCGCTCATGGGTGCCCCTCAGTCACGGTGAGTCGTCGTCGCGCGCGCCCGGCGACCCTGCAGGACGGCGCGTCGGTTCACCGTACCGGCGCGCACCGACACCGCCCGCCCATATGGGTCCCGGCGTGGCGCATCTCACGCACCGCGCGCATCGTCCCTTCCTTAGGACGATCCGGCGGTGGCCATGCGGCCGAGCGCGGCGGCCTCCTCGGTGATGTCGATGCCGACGGGGCACCAGGCGATGCAGCGGCCGCAGCCGACGCAGCCGAGCATGCCGAACTGGTCCTCCCAGCTGGAGAGCTTGTGGGTGATCCATTGGCGGTAGCGGGCCTTGACGTCGCCGCGGAGGGGCCCGCCGTGGATGTAGCTGAAGTTCTCGGAGAAACAGGAGTCCCAGACGCGGTGGCGCTCGGCGTTGTCGCCGGCGAGGTCGCTGGTGTCCTGGATGGTGGTGCAGAAGCAGGTGGGGCACACGAGGGTGCAGTTGGTGCAGGCGAGGCATCTGCTCGCCACGTCGTCCCATCGCGGGGACTCCGCGGAGGCCTGGAGGACGTCGTGGATGGTGTCGGTGTTGATGCTTCTTGCCTGTCGTGCTGCTGCGGCCTCGGTGACCGCGATGGCGTCCTGTTGTGCCTCGGGGCCGGCCGGAGTGGTGTCGATGGAGTCGGCCACCTCCCTGCCGCGGTCGGTGCCGACCTCGAGGACGAAGAGGTGTTCGGGCTCCATCACTTCCGTGAGGAGGAGGTCGTAGGCGGGCTCTCCTGTCTGAGGATTCGTGGCGGCCGGGCGCGGACCGGTGCCCATCGAAGCGCAGAAGCAGGTGGCGGCGGGCTCCACGCAGGCGACCGCGACCGTGAAGGTGCCGTCGCGGCGGGCGACGTAGTGGGCGTCGTGGAAGGGCCGGTCGGCGAGGACGGCGTCGTGGATCTGGACGGCGCGGAGGTCGCAGCTTCTTACGCCGAGGAGCGCTACTGGCTGGTTCTCCGGAGTGTCGCGCTCGACGCTGAAGTGGCCCTCTTCTCGACGGCCGCGCCAGACGACCTCCTCGGCCGGGAAGAACACCGGCTTGGTGGACTGGGCGGGGTCGGCGAAGCCGAAGTAGGCGTCGTCGTCGCGTTGTCGCGTGCGGTACCTGCCGGGTTCCTGCTCGTCGCCGATGCCTTGCGGGAGGTCGGAAGCCGAGGAGAGGTCGCCCGTGACGATCGCGTCGCCCCGCGGGGTCGGCCCGACGACGCGGTAGCCGCGACGGCGCAACTCGGCGATGAGAGCGTCGAGTCCCTGGGGCTCGAGGATCCGGATGTCGTCCATGACACGCCTCCTCTTGCGACGGTAGGCGTGTTTGTACGCGGCGCGAGGGACCTTGGTCCGGGGACACCTTGCTGCTACCTAGCCCGCTGCACGGGCGCCAGATCGCCAGGTTGAAGCGAGCAGCCCGAGCCTAGGCGACCGGGGGAGCGTCTTCAACTATTCGCAGTGTCAGGCGAAACCGAATGGTCGACTGGCCCGTGTTCCGCGCAATCACGCACTACCTGGGCGCAGATGTCAAGCTATCGCCCAGGGATCATTGCCGTGACCGAGCCTCCATTTCGAAAGGCGATGTGGGCGGTACCGGAATCCGCGATGGGCCTCGAGCGGTCATCGCGGCATGGGCCCCGATCGTTGGCGTCCATAGCGATCTAGTCTCCGGCGCGCGCCTCAACAAGGCGTGAAGCTCGTTCATCGACGACGATGCGGCTCCATCTCTGCGTGCACAACAGCAGCGTGGCATCTGCGATCTCGTAGTCGGAAAAGCGGCCCGGTTTCCACTCCTCGACCTTGCTCGCAACGGCCGAGAACGTTGGCGGTTGACCACCAGACCGCTCGGCTTCCGCCGCCACAAAATGCACCGTGGCGGCCACCTCGGCACTGCGTAGATTCATGCGATGCATCAGATCGACGGTACGCATCACTTGTTCGCGGAAGGGCTCCAGCTCATGCCTCACGCTCTCGACCGCATCACGGTAGGTCGGACCAACCAGGACCTCAAACATCTTCCCCGTTTGGGACTCAATCGCGAGGCCGTTGTTCTGCAGTTGGGCGATGCGACGCTTGAGTTCACCACTAAAAGGACCGTAGGAACCGGCTTCAAAATGGAGACCGGTCTCAATCCCTGCTTGCGTGGCGAAGTAGACCAACTTCTGGAAGAACACCCGCCCGACTGGCCAATGTAGGGGCGTGCGCTGGAGGCGGTCCAAGACGGCAACCACCGCAATCCACTCCGCGGGAACCTTCCTCTTACGCTCTAGACGAGCATCATCAAACAAGGCATCGACCCCACTCTCAGCAGCAATCCCCGCCGGGACATAGAGTTCGACAGGTATGTCCATACGCGAGAGGTAGCGCACTAAAGTTGGCCCGACGACGTCCCACTCAAGTTGCCCATTGCCGCAACCGAGGGGTGGCACGGCGATCGACGAAACGCCCCAATCCTTGTAATGCGCCAGCAAGTACTCGAGTCCGGCGACGATGTCGTCTAGTTTCGAAACCGACCGCCAATGCGCCTTTGTCGGGAAATTGACTATCTTGCGCTGACCGACCCCATAGACGTAGGGCTCCCCGAGCAGCACTTCGTTTCGCTCGCAACGTCGCCTGTAGTCGTCGTACATTGCCGGGTAGCGCTGCTTGAACGCCAACGCAATACCCTTGCCCATGACACCAACTGTGTTGACGGTGTTCACCAAGGTCTGGGAAGTCGATAGGAGCAAGTCGCCCGACCGAAGTACCACGTTGCTCGAGCTAGTCATCGAAGTAGACACGGCGATTCACCTCCACAATCAAGTCTCCCGCAACTGTCTGACACCGCGCCAGGTCGAACCTGTTCCGGACGTACGCTCCGGTGATGTACGTCGCGGGCACGACGTCAGGAACGAGAACCTCCGCTTGCCGCTGACGCTTGCGCTCACACTTCTCCCAGTAGTCATCGGAGTTCCAAGAGTGGGCGTACACCCGATCCGGATCGAGCAGATCCAAGCCAGATCCCGCTGGCTCGAACTTGGTGGCGGCGTTGGCAGCGTTGCCGTCCGTCACGACGACCCCTGGCAGGTCGAGAACTTGAGCCGATACGCGAAGGACGATCGGGTGTTGATCCCGGATCGCGAACATCATCGCATTCCGCGCATCGAAGTAAAGGTTTACATACTCGTGAAGGGGACGCCCCGGCGGGACGGCCTTCGTTGCGCGAAGTCGCTGGACGTCTTCGTTCGCCACAGACAGATGCGGAATCGCACCGCTACGCGCATGACTCAAGATCCCAACCTCGAGGATCGACGTGATGTTGTCTACGGGGACCATGTAGTGCAACTCCGTGACGCGCGATCGCTCCAAGCCTTGACCTCTCTTGCTACTCGCCGAATAGTACCGGGTGCTCGCTTCCATGCACCTACGGCTGAGGGAAATGGCTATCCGAGCATCGGTGCTCGCCGAAGCCCGACCGACACCACCGCGCGGCAGACGCCCTGAGTCTTGATTTGCGCCAGGATGGTGGTCTGCGCGTATCCGATGCGCGATCCCGTCCCGAGCTACACGCAGGAGTGCCTACCCGTGGTCAATCACGTCTCGTTCATCTGGAACATCGCCGAGTCTCTGCGGGGCCCGTTCAAGCCCTCCGAGTACGGCTCAGTCGTGCTGCCGTTCACGGTGCTGCGTCGTCTCGACGCGGTCCTCGCCGAGACCAAGGCCGCGGTCCTCGAGACCGCCCCGACCGTGACCGCCTTGCCGGAGGTGCTGCAGCACATGAAGCTCACCGAAGCGTCGGGCCACGAGTTCTACAACACGTCGCCGTTCGACTTCGCCAAGCTCGTCGCCGACCCGAATGATCTGCGTCAGAACATCGCCGCCTACGTCGCAGGCTTCTCTCCGAACGTTCGGGATATCTTCGACCGCTTCGAGTTTGACAAGACGCTGAACAAGCTCGCTGAGAAGAACAAGCTCTTCGCAGTCGTGGAGAAGTTCGCCCAGGCCGACTTCCACCCCAACACCGTCTCGAACATTCAGATGGGCCTCGTGTTCGAGGAGCTGATCCGGTGGGCGAACGAGCGCTCCAACGAGACCGCCGGCGACCACTACACCCCCCGCGAGGTCATCTCGCTGATGGTGCAGCTGCTGTTCGCCACCGACGACGACGCCCTGTCCAAGCCCGGCGTCGTGCGCAGCATTTATGACCCCACCGCCGGCACCGGCGGCATGCTCTCCGTCGCCGACGAACGCCTGCGGGCAATGAACCCCGACATCCAGCTGTCGCTGTACGGCCAGGACTACAACGACGCCTCCTACGCGATCTGCAAGGCCGACATGGTCATCAAGGGCCAGGACGTCGACAACATCCGCCTCGGCGACACCCTCACCGAGGACCACTTCGAAGACAAGAAGTTCGACTACGCCCTGTCCAACCCGCCCTTCGGCGTCGACTGGAAGGACCAGCGCGACTTCGTCGACGACGAGCACAAGCGACTCGGGTTCGTGGGCCGCTTCGGCCCGGGCACCCCCGCAGTGTCCGACGGCGCGATGCTGTTCCTGCTCCACCTCGTGTCCAAGATGCGCAAGGTCGAGGACGGCGGCTCCCGCGTGGCCATCGTCCTCAACGGCAGCCCGCTGTTCTCCGGCGGTGCGGGCGGAGGCGAGTCCAACATCCGCAAGTACCTGCTCGACAACGACCTCGTCGAGGCGATCATCGGACTGCCGAAGGACATGTTCTACAACACCGGCATCTCCACCTACATCTGGATCCTCACCAACCGCAAGACCGACGAGCGGCGCGGCAAGATCCAGCTCATCGACGCCCGCGAGCTCTACGTCAAGCTCCGCAAGGGGCTCGGGAGCAAGCGCAACGAACTCTCCGCCGACAACGTCGCCGATATCGTCAAGCTCTACGCCGAGTTCGAGGACACCGAGCAGTCCAAGATCTTCACCAACGAGGACTTCCTCTACCGCACCATCACCGTCGAGCGCCCCCTCAAGCTCCGCTGGCAGGCCACGCCAGAGGGCATCGACGCCGTCTTCAACGGGAAGCCCCTGGCCAAGGTCAGCCAGGACGAGGCGGCAGCCTTGCGGGCGGCGCTTGCATCGCTCGGGGACGATGCGGTGTTCACCAACCGTGACACCTTCCACAAGGCCGTCAAGACCGCCGCCGCTCGGCAGGGTCTCAAGCTAGCCGCACCTATCCTCAAGGCAGTCACCGCCGCCCTCGGCGAGCAGGACGACACCGCCGACGTCTGCACCGACACCAAGGGCAACCCCGAACCCGACAGCAGTCTGCGCGACACCGAGAACGTCCCCTGGACCGAGAACTTCGACGACTACCTCACCCGTGAAGTCCTGCCCTACGCGCCGGAAGCCTGGATCGACCCGTCGAAGACCAAGGAGGGTGCGGAGATCCCCTTCACCCGCCACTTCTACAAGTACATCCCGCCCCGACCCCTCGACGAGATCGACAACGACCTCGAGCGAGTCATGGCCGACCTCCGCGAGATGCTTGATGAGGTCGAAGGATGACGCGTTTCGGAGCGCTCGTCGAGCGAGTGGACCTGAAGCGGCCGGGTGCTGATCTCCCGCTACTTTCGGTGTCGCAAACGCGCGGCGTCCTTCGAAGGAGCGAGCTAACGGACACCCCGGCGCGTGCGGAGTCGCTGGATCACTACAAGACCTGCCAGGAGGGCGACATCGTCTTCAACAAGATGAGCGTGCGTGCAGGTGCAATGGGCGTGGCCAGCGAGCCCGGGTACATCACCTACCACTACGAGGTGATGCGGCCGCGACACGGGGTGGACCCGCGATTCGTCGTGTACCTGATGAAGTCCGAGTGGTTTACATCCGAGATGGTCCGACGCGAGCGTGGCATCGCTGCCGGCGACGACAGCGGATCCGTCCGCACGACGGAGGTTCCGTTCAAGGTCCTCAAGACCATCGATGTCCCGGTGCCGTCAGCCGACGGTCAGGTCGCGATCGCGGACTTCCTGGACCGGGAGACCGCACAGATCGACGCCTTCATCGCGAAGAACGAAGAACTCGTCACCCTCCTCACCGAACGCCGTGCGACTGTTGTCGACACACGCGTCTTCGGCTTGCGCGACGGTGACGCTGCGGAGCGTGTAATTCCAGAGTTCGTCAGCCAGAGCGCAGCAATCCGCGACTTCATTGCCCGAATGCCTTCCACTTGGTCAGTAGGACGCTTCAAGGCGCTCACGAAGCGGTTGGACACGCGGAACGCCAACTCGGCAGCCGCCATGAAGTCGCTCACCGTTTCAGGTGAAGTAGTGCCCCGCAGCTCAAAACAGAATCCGGACGAATCCAGCATTCCTCGATACCTGCTGGTCTCACCGGGCGACTTGGTCGTCAACCCGATGTGGCTCGTCGGCGGGTCAATCGGCGTCTCGAACGCGCACGGAGCTGTGAGCCCGGACTACCGCGTGTTCCGCCTTCGTCCAGCGATTCACGACCGCTATCTCCACCACGCAATGAGGTCTCGGCCCTATCGTCGCCAGTACGAGCTGTTCACACGCGCCGAAACCACATTCGATCGCCGCGTCAGCCAATCCGACCTCGATCGGTTGCCGATTCCGCTACCCGATATCGACGAACAAGTTGAGATCGCCCGTGCAATTGATTCTGAATTGGCGCACATCGACAAGACGATCGAGGTTGCACGCACGTCCGTGGACTTGGCTCGTGAGCGGCGTGCGGCGCTGATCTCGGCGGCGGTGACCGGCAAGATCTCGGTGGGGGTGGACGCATGAGTGGTGTGGCGGGGGCTCATCTGGAGTCGGTGCTCGAGGAAGAGATCTGCCAGCACCTTGAGGCGAAGGGGTGGTTGTACTCGCCGACGGATGCAGGCTACGACCAGGCGCTGGCACTGTTCCCGGAGGACGTGCTCGGGTGGATTGCGGACACGCAGCCGGACGAGTATGCGAAGGTCGTCCGCCCGACGGACAGCCCAACCCAGCGGAGCGCGGCCGAGGGCGTGCTCCTCCAGAATCTGGCGAAGAGGCTGGACAACGATCCGTTCAAGAACGGCGGCACTCTCGAGATCCTCCGTGGCGGCTTCTCATTCGTGCCGCCGACGGGCGGTGCCGTGAAGGTGCGGATGGCGCAGTTCCGTCCGGCGACGTCGAACAACCCCGACACGCTCGCCGCCTACGGCAAGATGCGTCTGAGGGTGATGCGGCAGGTTCACTACTCGGCGAAGAACCCCTACAAAGCGCTGGACCTCGTGCTGTTCGTCAACGGCCTGCCGGTGGCAACGGTCGAGTTGAAGACCGACTTCACGCAGAAGATCGCCAACGCGACGAAGCAATACCAGTTCGATCGCAACCCCGCGGGCGAGCCGCTGTTCGCGTACGGAAAGCGTGCGCTGGTGCACTTCGCGGTCTCGAACTCCGAGGTCGCCATGACGACCAAGCTCGCTGGGGCCAAGACGCGGTTCCTGCCGTTTAACCAGGGCGATGACGAGGGCAAGGGCAACCCGCTCAACCCTGCCGGCAGCGCATCGTCGTACTTCTGGGAGCAGATCCTGGAGCGCGACACGTGGTTGAAGATCGTGGGCTCGTTCATGCACACCCAGGTCGACACCGAGGTCGACCATGACACTGGCAAGAAGACCCGCGTCGAGAAGATCCTGTTCCCGCGTTACCACCAGTGGCGTGCCGTCACCCGCCTCATCGACGACGCCCGCACCCAGGGTTCCGGCCAGCGGTACCTGATCCAGCACTCGGCCGGGTCGGGCAAGACCAACTCGATCTCCTGGCTGGCCCACCAGCTGTCCCAGCTCCACGACGCCGACAACGGCAAGGTGTTCGACACCGTCGTCGTGGTGACGGACCGCACGGTTTTGGACAAGCAGCTGCAGGACGCGATCGCGCAGTTCGAGCGTCATGCGGGGGTGGTGAAGTCCATCACCCGTGCCGACGAGCACTCCAAGTCTGCCGGGCTCGCGGCCGCGCTGACCGGGGGCAAGCAGATCGTCATTGTCACGATCCAGACCTTCGAGGCGCTGATCAAGCTCCTCGACACCGCGCCTGAGCTCAAGGGCAAGCGCTTCGCGGTCATCGCCGACGAGGCCCACTCCTCCCAGACGGGCTCCACCGCCGGGGCCTTGACGAAGGTGTTGTCGCCAGACGAACTCGCCGCCGTCGCGGAAGGAGCCGAGGTCGACTCCGAGGCGTACCTGCAGTGGGCGATGTCCGTCACCGCCCACGCGCCAAACATCTCCTACTTCGCGTTCACCGCCACGCCGAAGGCAAAGACCCTCGAACTGTTCGGCCGGGTCCCTGAAGGCGGCACGCTGCCGGAGCCGTTCGATCTGTACTCGATGCAGCAGGCGATCGAAGAGGGCTTCATCCTCGACGTGCTGAACAACTACACGCCCTACAAGGTGGCGTGGTCACTCCAGCACGGCGGTGCGGACTACGACAGCGCGGGCGAGGTCGACGAGTCCACAGCCGTCAAGGCCCTCGTGCAGTACGTGCGCCTGCACCCGACGAACATCTCGCAGAAGGCGAAGATCGTCGTCGACCACTTCCGCACCTTCGTGGCGACCGAGCTCGACGGCAAGGCCAAGGCGATGGTCGTCACCGCCTCCCGGAAGGAGGCGGTGAGGTGGAAGAAGTACCTCGACAAGTACGTCGCCGAGAGCCACATCCAGGGCGTGCAGGCTCTGGTGGCGTTCTCCGGCACCGTCGACGACCCCGAAGACGTCGGCGAAGGCCTCACGGAGAAGACCCAGAACCCCGACCTGTGGACCTCGGACCTGGCCGAGGCGTTCAAGCCCTCGACCTACAACGTGATGATCGTTGCGGAGAAGTTCCAGACCGGCTTCGACCAGCCGCGCCTGGTCGCGATGTACGTCGACAAGAAGCTCGGCGGCGTCCAGGCTGTCCAGACCCTGTCGCGCCTGAACCGCACGCATCCAGGTAAGGACAAGACGTTCGTCCTCGACTTCGTCAACGAGCCCCAGGACGTGCTCGACGCGTTCCTGCCGTACTACCGCAAGGCAACCCTGACGGCGACGACGGACGCGAACCTCATCTACGACATCAAGTCCAAGCTCGACAATGCCGGCATCTATGACATGAGCGAGGTCGAGCAAGCATTCGACGCCGCCCTGACCGGAGGCCCGAACACCAACAGCGCCATCACAGCGGCGACTGCGCCCGCGGTGAGTCGCTTCCGTGCGCGTTGGGATGAGGCGTTCGTGGCCGAGGACAAGGCCGCGCAGGACGAGCTCAAGCTCTTCAAGTCCGATGCCGGCGCATTCGTGAAGTTCTACGACTTCATCTCCCAAGCCCGCAACCTCGAGGACACTGACCTGCCGCGCCTGCACTACTTCCTGCGCCGCATCCTGCCGCAGCTGTCGACCGCGACCTACGAGGAGCCGGTCGACGTGTCCCAGGTCAAGCTCTCGGGGCTCTCGATCACGAAGGGCGAAGCGGTCAGGCTCACCCTCGAGCAGGGGCCTGGGCTGGACCCGATCATGGCGATCGGCTCCGGCGCGGTCAACGAGAAGCACCGCAGCGCCCTCGAGGAGATCATCGCCAAGCTCAACGAACGCTTCGGCGACAAGTACGGTCCCGGCGTCGTCGACGGCACCATCGGCTCCATCGTCGTGCGCCTCGCCCACGACGAGAAGCTCGCCCACCAAGCCGAGGTCAACACCGCACACCAGTTCGCCGAGTCACCTGCACTGCCGAACGCCTTCGCCCAGGCGATCATGGGCGTCCGCGACGACACACCTCAGCTTGTCGATGACATCTTCAGCAACAAGGACCTGTTCGACCTGCTCAGCAACGCTCTGCCGGCGATGCTCTACGAGCACCTGCGCGGGGAGAGCAGCGAGTAATGGCACCGCAGTTGGGCGCGTTCTATGCCAGGACTCGGACGGCGCGCCGCAAAGGAGGGGGGGTCACATGACCGACGCAATGGCGGCACCCAGTGGGGAACTCGGCGGACAGTCCGTTGCCGACGAGATCCGTGACCGACTCAGGGATGACTCGACACGCCTTGGCGACGTCTATCGCCTGGTCGAACAAGGGCTAGAGCCCACGGAAGTGGCCCAGCGCCTCAGCGTTCCGACCGCCGGCTTCGTCTATTCGTACCGGCTCATGGCCGAGACGTTGATTTCGGGCATTGCACCCAACGGGCCAGTGCTCGCGGGCCAGTTCGCCGGGCGTGTACGCAAGTGGCTTCGTGAGGGCATTTGGAGTGTCGACGCGCGCGCTCACCTCGAATCCACTTTGGAAAGGCTTGAGGCCGTCGCGGAGCGCAGCGACATCCGGGAGGAAGAGTCGCGCCAGGCTTCAGAAAGTACCGCCCGGGGCGAGGAGTCTGGCATTCCCGGTGTTTACGTCTACACATATCCCCATTACCTCCGCCATCCATACGAACCGTCGTCCGGCAGGACTCTGCTGAAGGTGGGCCAGAGTGGCCGAGATGCCGCAAACCGAGCCGTCAGTCAGGTTCGCGGCACCTTCGTTCCAGAAGACCCATGGCTCCTACGCATCTACACGTGCGAGAACGTGCAAGAACTCGAAAGAAGTATGCACAGCGCGATCGACGCCGCGGATCACGACAGATCGCCCGGTAGACGAGCGGGGCGCGAGTGGTTCGTCACGTCGACGAAGTTCCTCGACGTCATTGCGAATCTCGCTGGGGCGTCGGTCGCATTCGTCAACGACTTCGATGTCCTCGCAGACTGACCGAACTGCAGATCTCGCGGACGGAGCGCCCTCGCGCCTCTCGACGGCTCGCGGGCGTGCGCGGGCAGGACGCGCTGGAGAACGTTGCGGGCCGTGCATGATGACCCAGGTAGGTTCGTATCCGTGGCATCTGATTGGGACGATTTCATCCTCGACTTTGTAGACGCCCTTGGTCGCGAAGAGTTCACGACCCGCGACTTTCGGCGCAACCTCGGTGTATTTATGGAACGTTTCCCCGACAACACCACCCCCGAAGAAAGCATCCGACGGCGCCTTCAACACCTTCGCGACCGCGGAATGATCGAGTTTGTCGATAACAAGGGCACCTACCGACGGGTCCGCGCGGACGGAGCCGCCGGAGCCATGGGAGTTCACGCTCCCACCGCGGAGCCACGCAGGAGGTCCGTAGGGCGATCCTCAACGCGCGCGGACGCAGTGTGTCCCCAGTGCTTCACAACCCTCGCCGCAAACGGCGCCTGCGGCAACTGCGACTAGAGACTCTGTGTAGCGCGCGCATCCAGATCGGGAACGATAGCCGCGGATCGGCGCGCATCTTCTGAATAGTCCGAGGGCTGATCTGCGCGCGGCCGTCGGACGTCACAGGAGGGCGGCGGACGCTCTGAGAGTCTTATCCGACACGCGGCGGGCTGAGGTCGATCCGCATCCACTCGCTTGCCTGGCCAAGCGCCTGGATCAGCTCGTCCTGGCGGGGCTGGCCGAGCAGCTGCCGGTACGCGACGACGGTGCGCAACAGCCTCCGATAGTGCTGGAGCTCGCGACTCAGCGGGAGTGCCGGTACGTAGCGCTCGATCTTCGCTCCACCCTCGGGCGCGAAGACCCAGAACGGCACCACCTCGGAGTCCTCGCCTGAGCGCGAGGCGACGGCTGCTGCGAACACATCGGCCCAGGGATCGTCGCTGCCGTCGAGCCCATGGCGCCCGAACTCGCGCGCGACGTTCTTGCGCACGGCGTGGCCCTTGTATCGGTGGACCCGCCCCTCGCGCTGCTCGAGGTCGACGGGGTTGCCCGGCAGGTTCCAGTGCACGATCGCGTGGGAGTAGGTATGGAAGTCCAGGCCCTCCTGCCCCACCGAGGTCGACGCGAGCACGAACGGCCGGAACGGCGAGTTGTAGGCAACTCGCACCGTGCCCTCGCGCATCAGCGCACTGTCGCTTGACTGCAAGCGCCCGTACCTTGCGGCGAAGTGGCTCGACATGCGTTGAGGTTCCGCGACCACGCGACCGTCCTCGACGCGCACATCCTCGACCACGTTCGTCGCGGTGCGGATCGCGAGGGCCTCATGCATGACCTCCGCGATGGTGCCCGCTCGGTCGAGCGGCTCAACGTCCTGGAGCCCCTCGGACTCGACCAGCACATGGGCGTACTCGTCCAGCACCGACTGGAGGCAGCCATCGAGCCCATGGCGCGCCACCTCGCGCCAGTACGCCTCGCCACCTTCCGAACGCAGCAACGCGACGATCTCCGGCTTGTTGAACATCGACCTGAGCCCTTGCGCCACCGTGAACGCCGCGTTGCGCAAGGTCGGCTCTGCCCGGACGGCGTCGCCTCCGCACACGCGCCCGAGCGCACGCAGCGCGACCACTGCCGGCCCGCCCAGGGCGAGCTCCGTGAGGATCTCGGCCAGGTCGTGCGGCCACGCTCCGAGCCCGAGCGCTTCAGCATCGGAGCTGGTACGAATCGCGTCAATACCGGACAGCACGTCCAGGTGCGCGTCGATCCGCCCGCTGCCCCCGTCCGCCTCGTCCTCGGCCTGGCCCTTGAGCGTGCGCACGAAGTCCCCAGCACGCGCGTCGAGCTCGCGATCAAGGAGAGTCGGCGCGACCCAGTACCACCGTGCGTCCGTCGCACCGCCGTCGACCGCGTACGCGCGCACGGTATCCAGACGCGCCTCGATGCGGGCCCGCACGATGCCGATGACCTCGTCACGGTCCATCGGCATCGTTCCGGCCGCACGGGCGATCGCGAGCGGATCGCCCACCTCCGCTAGCGCCGGCGAGGGAAACAGGAGCGCGAAGGTCGTCCCCGAGGCCCGGAACTGCAGCGGTGGCGTGGGGGGACGATGCGCGTCGTAGTCGCGGGTGGCACCCCCGTTGGCCTCGACCGTGCGCCGCTCGGCTTCGTAGCTCGTCATCACGGCGACGGCCTTCGGCACCACAGCCCATGCGGAGAACACGAGGCGCTTGGTGAACTCGGTCAGGGCGGGATCGGAATAGGCGCCGCGCGGGTTGTAGTACGGCATCGACGGCGGGAGCCAGGCCAGCTGCCACGCTCCCCTGTCGAGCACATCTGAGAAGAGCCCGCGTAGCTTCGCGTTCCCGGGGTCTACCCCGCGGTACTTCACCACGTCCTGCCACTCGAGGAGCCCGCCGGCATCGGCGAGAATCTCGGCGAGGTGCGGATCCTCCCTGTCGACGGCCGCCTCGAAGTGCTGACGCACCTGGTAGGAGTTGCGTTCCATCAGGTTGAGCGGGTACGGCGTGCTCCGCCAGTACTCGAACACGTCATGCCTGTCGAGGGCGCGGGCGACCCTGTCGAAGGTCACCCAGGCGTCCACGTCTCCCGCGCCGAGCGCGAGGCCCGGCAGGTCACGATGCTGCAGCATGCCGTCGCGATCGGGCGTCGAAGACAACCGCTCCGTGCGTGCCATCACGCGCCTCAGCTCGGCCTCGACACGGTCGCGCGCACCCACGGCGTCCGGTGCGGCGCCCGCGAGCGCGGTGTCGCGCATCGTCCTGAGATCGCGGCGTACCCGCGAGGCGGCGTCGTCGCCCGCAAGGAACGCGACCGTGCGGTTGAAGTCTGCGAAATGGTCGTCGCCGGCTGGCTCATCGGGAAGCGTGTACATCTTGAAGGGCGTCGCGGACAGCAGCAGCACGCGAGCGCTCACGTGGTCGAACACCTCGCGCGCTAGATCGGCGCCATAGCCGTCGCCATCAAGGACGTCCTTGAACCGCTGGAACTCGTCGAGGATGACGAGATCCGGCTCGAGGTGCTCGACTCCGGCCTTCGCGACAAGGTGTCGCAGGGCTCCGACCAGGTGGTCGCGCTTCCAGCGCAGATGTTGCGGCGGCCACCCCCGCAGGTGCGTGAATTCGAGCACGCACTCCTCGAGCTCGTCCCTCAACGGCGCGCCCTGAGGCCCAACGGCGCGAGCCACCTCCTCGTGGAACGAGTCGACCAACCGTTGGTCGAGGGTCGAGGTGTCGAACCACCCGAGCTGCGCCTCGTAGCGGTCGCGCCTCACTCCGCCTCGGAAGAACTTCACCCACGCTGCCTTGCGCGCGATGTCCCGGCCCCACCGCTCCGCGAGCATCCAGTGGAGCAGCACACGCTCTCGCACCGCTCCCCCGGTGCTGCCCACTGCGAACGACGTGCCCGGCGTGAACGACACGAAGTTGATCTTCTGTCCCCGCAGCTCGCGGATCACGGAAGGCAGGAGCGTGAGCCGATCGGCGTGCCGCATCTCGGCACCGCCCACCACGTTGAGGCGACTGAGGTTCTGCCGGGCGACCTGGGAGTTCGAGCAGATGTAGACGATGTCGATCCGCTCCTCCTTGTCCCAGAGGTAGTCCACCGTCTTCGCGATGACGCCCTTCGCGACCATGGTCTTGCCCAGCCCGACTTCGTCGGCCACCAGGAAGCGCTTGGTCCAGTCGTCGTCTGTCCAGAGTCGACGGAACGCGTAGTCGACGGTGTCGCGTTGGAAGTCCTTGAGGCTCGCGAGGATCTTCTCCTGGTCGGGCTTCGTCATGAGCGTCGCTCCTGGTGAACCGCCCACACGACCGCCCAGAGCTCCTCGAATCCCTCGGGCAGGCCCGGCCCGCGGTCCATCTGTTGGATCTCCTCAACGGCGCTTGCGATGCGCGCCAGCGCTCCCTCGTCGCGTCCCGTCGCCCTCACCATGGGCTCGAACAATGCGATGTCGAGGTTCTCGCCGGCAGGCGCGTCGCCCCACCGGCTCTCACCGCCTGCGCCAGCGAGATCGGCGAGCAGCGCATCGTACGCAGGGTCACCCAGCAAGAACACGAGGTAGCGGAGCACGTCCTGCGGCGTGCGCAGCACCGAACCCATCGCCTCCCTGCGCCGGTCGCCGACGTCGCCTGTCAACTCGGCCTTCACGACGCATCGTCGCGTGACGCGAGCGTCGCCCTCACCCGCGGACGTCTCGACCGCGATGAACGGGGTGACGTTCGCTCTCGCGAGGCGCCAGGTCATATCCGCCGCCATGCCAGCGGCGTGGGCATCTCGCCCGAGCGAGATCGGCCACACGCGCGTCTCGCCGACCACGGGCTCCGGCCAGCGCATGCGGACCGCGAGGTCGACGGTGTCGCCGTCTGTGGTGGGGACCGTTGCCGTGATGCCGCGCTCGGCAACAGCGCGCTGGAACGCCTCGATCGCGTACGTCACAGCGATGCTCGGGTCGTCGATCCCGTCGGCGTCCGCAATGTCGACGGCCTCGAGCATGCGGGTCAATCCAGGGGCGTCGACCGTGCCGTCAAGGACGGACTTCACGCCGCAGTCACGCGTACGGCCAGTGAGCACGACATCGAACTCGACGTTGCGGCCCCATCGACTGCTGGTGAGGTTCGCACTTCCGGTCACCACCATCGAGCGCGAACCCTTGAGGTCCAGCACATACGTCTTGGCGTGCACGCCCTCGTGGGTACCGACCAATTCGGAGACCGCTCGCGCTGCCTCCCCGATGTCCTCGCCGGGATCCGCCTCGGCGATGCGCTGCAGGACGTTGGCGTGCCAGCCATCGAGGGCGCGCGATCCCATGAGCTCCAGCGTCTCCTGGCGCGACACGAGGGTCCTCTCGCGAGAGATGCTTGCCAGCGCGTCGAGGCCACCCCGGGTGAGGAACGGGCTGATGGCGAGGAGACGATGCGCATCGTCCGGGAACGGCCAGACGTCTCGACCGTCGAGTCCGATGGGCACCATGGCGCCCCCATCAAAGCCCGATGGCGGCGCGAAGGCGACGCTCGCCAGGCTTGCGCTGAGCTCTGCGATGTCCTGCATGCGAGCCGGGCCGAGCGGTCGCAGGGCGAGACCCGGCAGCGAGCCGACGAACTCTGCGAGAGGAAGAGCCGCGATGGCACCGGCCGGGTCCTCGTCGAGCACGAGGGCGGTGTCCCACGACCGGTCCTGCGTGAGGTTGCGACTGAGGACCACTGCGCGATGCCGGAGTCCGCCGCACTCCTCACGGAACCGCAGGGCCCACACCTTGGGGTGGAAGATCGCGCCATCCGTAGGGGCCACGACCTCGACCACGCTGTCCTCGACGAAGGTTACAAGCGAGCGGTAGGCCGGAGGGACGTCGATTCCCCCGGCCTGGCAGAACACCGTGGTGCGGTCCGCATGCCTGCGGACGGCCTCGAGGAGCGCGATCGGGTCGGTCGCGTCGCCGTTCGCGTCGGCCGTACGCTCCTGCATCGCGAACGAGAGCGGCGCCATCAGCAGCGACGTGAGGTTGAGCGAGTAGGTGGTGCCGACGGCGATGTCCAGCGCGAAGCCCGCCGGAGGTCGCAACGCGTCGGTGAGGAGGACGCGGGTCTCGGGTGCGAGCGTCATGCGGCGTCCCGGGCGTCGTAGAGGTCTCCCAGATGCGAGCGAGTGATGTCCCAGCGATACGCGAGCCGACCGAGACCGCTCGATCCCGACCACCGGTCCAGGGCCGACTGATTGTGGAGGCGCGCTCGGCCTCCCTTGATCTGACGCTCGCGATTGGACACGAGACGTGCCGCTTCCGGACTGGTCACCAGGTCATCGTCGGCTTCGACCACCGTGAGCCATTCGTCGACGAACGTCCGGGTCATCGACCGCAGTCGCGGGTTGCGCTCGGCGATGGTCGCCCAGAACGCCGCCCGGTCCCATTCGCGGGCCGCCTGCGCGGGCGCCTCCTCACGCTGCCATGAGACCAATGCGGCCTCGTGCCTGTCGCGTGCGTCATCCCGTCCGGACTTCCGCGCGAGCGCGACGTTGTAGACGAGTGCGGCACCGTGCATGACGAGGCTGAAACGCCGGGCGTGGTCGACCAATGCGCGATTCGCGGGGTCGAGCGCGTCGAGGTTCGCGATCTCCCAGGGCGCTGTTGCTGCGGTGTCGCCAAGTCCCGACCCGAGATTCTCGGGACGGTTGCGGACCAGCCACGCGAGCAGCGAGCCGTGCGTGGATGTCGCGATGCGTGTCGAGAGGTACTCCTCGTCCTCGGGCGTGAGCACGAAGGTCACCTTCGCCATGAGATCTTCGGGCGCAGAGTGAAGGTTCGCGTCGATACCCGACGAGGGAAGCAGCTCGCGAGCCTCAGGGTCGTCGGCGGCCGCGGTGCGGCGCGCAAGGCTGCGAAAGTCGCTCTGCTTCCTGAAGAACCCTTGCGCCGAGCCGGCATCGACGATCCCCCACCGCCCGAGCACGGACCAGTAGGCGACGCTCGGCAGGCGCTTGAGCTGTCGTCCTGCGACGTTGCCCATCACCCCTTCGACCTCGCCGCCCTGTGTCAGGCTGCCGATGAGCCGGAACTCGAGCTCGCGGAACTCGGCGGCCATGTAGTCGGGCGTGCGCTTCGCGGCGGCGCGCCGCATGAGCCACGGCAGGAACAGCACGTACCGGAGGCGCGTATGAAGGGTTGACGTGCCAGGGAACATGGCATCCGCAAGCGTGTCGCGTATGGAACCGATACCGAGCTCGTCGATGGTGCCCTGCTCGCGGAACAGCTCCACGATCTCGATCATCCTGCGGCGTTGCGCGTCGTCGTTGTCGAGCCAGCCGAAGCTTGAGGTCATGCCACGATTCTGGCCGCGCACGCACCAAACAGGGCCGCGCCACGAGCAGGCGCGCGACATCCGGAGCTCCGTCAGAGGCAGCCGCTACGGTCAGTACATGCCAGATCACCAGGACGCGACGGAGCACCCGGGGCCGACCTACCTTGGCTTGGACGCGTGCAAGACCGGGTGGGTCGTCGCCGTGATCGACGACTCTGGCTGGGTCGACGCCTTCGTCGCGCCCGCCATCGCCACCGCGGAGTCGCACGGCGTGGCCGCGTTCGGCGCCGGGCATCTGGTCGTCGACATCCCCATCGGCATCCCAGACGCCGGGCCGCGGTCGGCGGATCAAATCGCGCGACGCTTCATCTCCCCGCGCGGCTCGAGCGCCTTCCCCACCCCGGTCCGACCGGCGCTCATCGCACCGACCTACGAGGCGGCCCGCGTTGCGTCGCTTGCCGCGTTCGGCAAGAGCCTTTCCAAGCAGGCGTACGCGATCGCGGACCGGATCCTGGACGTGGACGGCCACGTCGCAAGCGCCACCATCCCGATTCTCGAGCGCCATCCCGAGGTGAGCTTCCGCGCGATGGCGGGCGAAGGCATTGTCTACCCCAAGAAGGCCTTCGCGGGAGCCTCGCTGCGGCTGGCGCTGCTTGCAGCCGAGGGTATCGACGTCCCTGTCGGGATCGAACGCTCGCTGCCCGGGGCGGCTTGGGACGACGTGCTTGACGCCGCTGCCATGGCGTGGACCGCGCGGCGCGTGGCGCGCGGCGAGGCCGACCGTTTCCCCGCGGAGATCGATTCCGAGCGCTTCAGCGACGGCATCGATTCGGCGATCTGGCTCTAGGCGATGGCACACAAACGCAACGCAGGCGCACGCGACACGCGTCCTGTGGCTACCGACCTCAATACGCGTGTGTGGCCCTACCCGAAATCGTCACCGCAGTTGCTGACGCCTAGCGCACAGCGGTTCGCGGCGTGGCTTCGGTGGTGCTGGACGAGTGTCCTGGTGTGCGGCTGCACGTTCATCGTCGCCGCGTTAGGGCTCCTGGCGGTTCCAGCCAGCTCGCTCGTCGCGGCCGCGGCGGCCGGTGCGGCCCTCGCATGGGGCCTTAGCGTCTTCGCAACGGCCCTCACGGTCTCGTGGGCACCACGGCCTACCATCGAACTCGTGGAGACACTGTCGTGACCACTGCGATCGTCGCCGGCGTCTTCGCGACCGCCGTCGCAACAGTGGTCACCGCGATCTGGCAACTTCGGGGCCTGCGGCATGCACGCGCAGCATTCGAAGCCCGCAAGCGCGAGGTCGGCATACAAGCCCCGCTTGAGTTCGACCTTCTCAGGACCCACGAGTTCATCCTCGCCGCCACAAGTCCGTCGCTCAGGGGCTTCCCATCGACCGCCGAGTACGGTGACCGCACCGTCCTTCAACAGGATGCGTATCGCGCCAAGCTCCGTTCGCTAGCCGAGGATTCACACTTCCGCGAGTCGACAGCCAGCACGACGTTGACGGTGATGGCGGGCGTCGCATCGCTCCCCGTGATCAACGCCACCAAGGCCTTGTGGGAGGCGCGGCGCCACCATGACGCGTTCCTCGCAGCCGAGGGAACATGGCTCGCCTGGCTGTTGGTGCTCGCCGTGCTCGTCGTGGGACCGGGCGTGGTGCGCATCGGCGAGGAAGCGCGGCGCAGTCGGATCCATCAGCTCCTCGCGGCTTACGAGAACAGCGACGGGTCGCGTTCCTAACGACCGACGGACGAGAAGGACTCGCGTGGACCCGCCGGCGGGCTATTTTGCAGGGGCTCGGCCGAACGCACATCAGAGTGAAGCCTGGTCTGCGAGCCTCGCGCAGGGAACTTCGCCCACGACTCCTCTCCGCTCCGAGAGCCCACCCTGTTGTGCGCCAGCAAGACAGCACTGTGCGCGCACGCCACCGCGGCACGGCGTCCGCCGTAGCGGTGAGACGTCCCGCTGACGCCGTGCACAGCGTCAGCGCCACCCACTGAACCCCTGCATCGTCCCGTGACACCCGCTGCCGGAATACCCACCCCGGTACCCGCGTTGACGCCACCCGGCACCGCACGGGCTCCTCGCGCACAATTCGAGAAGACGCCCACGCCCCACTCCCACAAGGAAGGCCCCTCATGAAGGCACTGATTCACCACGCGTTCGGCAACCCGGCCGAGGTCCTCACCGTCGAGGACGTTCCCACCCCCGAGCCCGGCCCGGGCGAGGCGCGCGTCCGCCTCATCGTCTCCCCGATCCACAACCACGACCTGTGGACCGTGACCGGCAACTACGGCTTCAAGCCCGAGATGCCCGCCCGCTCCGGCACGGAGGCCGTCGGCATTGTCGAGGCCGTCGGCGAGGGCGTCGAGATCCTCCAGCCCGGTACGCGGGTCGCGACGGGCGGCACGTTCGGCGTGTGGGCGGAGCAGTTCGTCGCCAAGGCCGCCGCGCTCATCCCCGTGCCGGACGGCATCCCCGACGACGTCGCCGCGCAGCTGGTCGCCATGCCCTTCTCCGGGATCAGCCTGCTCGACTCGCTCGACCTCGCCGAGGGCGACTGGATGATCCAGAACGCCGCCAACGGCGCCGTCGGCCGCCTGGTCGCGCAGCTGGCCGCCGCCCGCGGCATCAACGTGGTCGGCCTGGTCCGCCGCACCGACGGCATCGGCGAGCTCGCCGCCCAGGGCATCGGGCGCATCGTCGCCACCGACACCGACGGCTGGCAGGAGCGCGTCCTCGAGATCACCGGCGGCGCGCCGCTCAAGGTCGGCGTCGAGTCGGTGGGCGGCCCGGCGGCCGGCGACGTGATGTCGCAGCTCGCCGAGAACGGCACGCTCGTGGTGTTCGGCGCAATGGCGTCGCCGACCCTGGAGATCGGCTCGGGTGACGTCATCTTCAAGCAGGCGACCGTGCGCGGCTTCTGGGGCTCGAAGGTCAGCGCCGCCATGTCGGCAGAGGACCGTGGGCGGCTGATGCGGGAGCTGTTCGCGCGGCTTTCCGATGGAACGATCACGCTGCCGGTGGAGGCTACGTTCTCCTTTGACGAGATCGCTGACGCTGTGAAGGCGCACTTCACGCCTGGGCGCACCGGGAAGGTCATGCTGCGTCCGTAACCGCCACTGGACGATGCGGCGGTCGGGTTCGCGCCCGGCCGCCGCTTCATTGGGCGAGGCGTGGGGTCTAGCGCCGCCCACCGCGCAGGCGGGCGGCGTGGTCCGCGTCCGTCATTGTTGCTTGCACTCGCACGCTCGCACCCTGAGGGAAGTACGTGCGGCGCCGCTTCTCCAGCGCGAGGACGTACCACCACGGCGGTGTCATGTTTGCCTTGCGCCGGTTGTGACCGGCGCACAGCGCCTGGCCATTGCTGACCACCGTCGGGCCACCCTTGGACCACGGGAAGACGTGATCGGCCTGCTCGGCCGTCGCGGGGCACCTGCCCCACGCGAAGAACAGCGCGCCCTCGCAGCGCCAGTCGGCGCGCGCCATCACCTCGACTCGCGCCCCGTACTTGAACACTCGCCACCGATCCCGGCGCGACGAGCGCGGGCCACGCCCGGGCATGGGGAACGCGATCACCAACGCGAAGAGCACCGCGGGGATGATCCACGGCAGGAGCGGTGAGAACGCCGCCATCAGCGAGTTGACCAGCAATCCCGGATCCACGTCACCCATTGAGCCCCCTCAAACTCGCGCCTCTCGCGAACTCCGCACCAAGCGGCAGTGCCTTCCCTGGCAGGAGGCTAGTGCCCCGCCTCAACATCGTCCGCGGGAAATCTCTCTGCCCCGTCCTCGAGTGGGGCCACAGCGACCAGGTCGACCGCCGACTTGGAATATCGGATAAGTGCGGAGGTGAGACGGTCGCGCATGCGGCGGCTCACACGCCCGTCCGAACCAGCGAGCGTTCGCACGATGTCATCCCGGTCGAGAGCCTCGGAGCCGCGCCGGGCGATGCCGCCGTATGCCACGATCGCCTCCACCGGACGAGTGCAGACCACATCAAGAGAGTGCCCACCCGTGTGACCTCGGATCATCGTGTCAAGATCTCCGTCTACGCCAAGCGGGGTTCGCCCTAGGGCGCCGGCCTGTGCCCGCTCGAACACGGATCGGAGGCGCGCCGGCGTCGCAGTCCCTCCGATCGTCGCAGCCGACGCGAGCGCCTGTGCAGCGGCCTGCGCGGTTGCCATGGTGCCGCCGCGGCGTGGCTTGAGCTCGATCGCAAGAAGGCCACCGCGCGAAGACACTCCAAGGAAGTCGATCGCGGGCTCACCCCACGACGAGGTCGCGTCATTGATCTGCCATGACGGCACCATCACTTCCCACGCGATCAGCCGCACCGATCGGCCCGCGAGGTCGAAGGCGCCGTCGGACCACGCGCGCGCAAGATGCTCCTGCAGCGCCCACTCTGTCATCGCCCGCTCCCCTGCCCCGCTTCCGCGCCGAGCGAGTCGAAGGCGTCCCTCGGATCGTGGATGCGCACGACGCTAGCGCCGGACCGTTCGGATGCTGCGCCTGACACGCCCCGACGCCGCGGCCACGCTCCCTACGCGACTGAACCCCCGCATCGTCCCCTTGCCATACCTCCAACCAGCGAGTACGGTCCCGTAATTGTGCCCAGCGACCGCCGCGGGCACCGTTGCAGTACAAGGAAGGAGTCACGATGCGCCTCGAAGCGAACCGCTCGGCCGTCGAGTATCGACTTCTGCCTCAGCGCACCCCGCTCAATCCCTCCTTGCGCTAGCCAGACTCGCCCACACGACCGTGGGCCACCATGGCGGCGCCGGGCCTGAGCCGCGCCCCGTCTCGCCGCACCGCGCCGCGAGCTCCGGCGCCCCCACCCGCCATGAACCGTGCGCGCGCACGCCTGCTCGCCACTAGCCGCCCCCGAGGGCGGCACCCACCCACACCAACACCCAGCAGAAAGGAAAGACCATGGAGAAGCTGAACGCTCGGCTTCTGAACTGGGCGTCCATCCTGGACCCTCAGACCAAGGAGCAGGCGCTCACCACCTCGACCATGCCGTTCATCTACCCGCACCTCGCTCTCATGCCGGACGCCCACCTGGGGCTCGGCGCGACCGTCGGCTCGGTCATCCCCACCCTGGGGGCGATCATGCCGGCGGCGGTGGGTGTGGACATCGGCTGCGGCATGATCGCCGTCGCGACCCAGTTCACGCGGGCCGACCTCGAGGGCAAGGACCTCGCCGAGCTGCGCCAGCAGATCGAGCGGGCCATCCCCCTGAGCGCCGGCGCGCGGAACCGGAAGCTGCGCGAGAGCGCCCAGGCCCGGGTCGCGGAGCTCGAGAAGGCGGCGACGCCCGAGCAGCTCGCACGGTTCGACGACCTCATGCGGCATTGGCGGCTCCAGCTGGGTTCGCTCGGCTCGGGCAACCACTTCATCGAGGTCAGCGTCGACGAGTCCGACAGCGTCTGGTTCTTCCTCCACTCGGGGTCGCGGGGCATCGGCAACCGGATCGCGCAGCACCACATCGGCGTCGCGCGACGGGAGATGGAGCGGTACTGGATCACCCTGCCCGACAAGGACCTCGCCTACCTGGTCGAGGGCACGCCGGAGTTCGACGCCTACATCGTCGACCTCCTGTGGGCCCAGGCCTACGCCCTCGCCAACCGGGAGGAGATGATGGACCGCGTCATCGACCAGTTCGAGCGGTGGTTCGCCTCCGCTACCGGGGACGATGCGGCGGTCCAGCAGCGCAACAGGATCAACTGCCACCACAACTTCACCCAGCGCGAGCGGCATTGGGGCAAGGAGGTGTGGGTGTCGCGGAAGGGCGCCATCTCGGCGACCGACGGCGAGTGGGGGCTGATCCCCGGCTCCATGGGCACCGCGTCCTACGTGGTGACGGGGCGCGGGCACGCGCCGGCGCTGCACTCCTCGCCGCACGGTGCAGGCCGCGTGTACTCGCGGTCGGCGGCGCGGCGGGCCTTCACCCAGGAGGATCTGCGGGCGTCCATGACGGGCATCGAGTACCGCGACACCGACGCCTTCATCGACGAGATCCCCGCCGCGTACAAGGACATCGACCAGGTGATGGTCGACGCCGCGGACCTGGTGGAGATCCGGCACACGCTCCGGCAGCTCGTCAACGTGAAGGGCGACTGACCGCCTTCCGAGGCGACCACCGCGGGACGATGCGGCGGCTGGGTAGCCGGCCGCCGCATCGTCCCCCGTGGGGGTGGGTGGGGCGACGGCGAGCTCAGCCGGTCGCGTCCTGGAGCCGGTCGCGTTCCGCGATGATGCGCGCGCGTCGCGCGCTCACGAGGAGGTCGGCACTGCCGAGCGGCAGGGTCGGCCAGGCGAATTCCATGGGAGCGTCGATCGCGTTGAGGAACACCTCGGCGCGCTGCGACACGGCGCCCGTCACCCCGAACCATCCGACGGCCTCCTCGACCGTCGGGCCCTGCTTGAAGGTGCCGGCGGTCTCGTTCGCACGGATCACCGCCCAGCCGATCGCCGCGGCGCCGCGCGCGACCAGGGACCGCCGCCGGAAGATGCCCGGGTCGGCCGCCGCCGCGCGCGCGAGGAACCGGCGCATCGCGGTGCGGTGCTCGACGTCGAGGTGCTGGTCCGCGACCTGGTCGAGCAGCGCGAGGTACTCCCCCACGCGCTCGCGGATGTCCTCGGGGATGCCGTCCCAGGTGAAGTCCTCGTCGGGGAGGGGCTCCGTGTCGAGGCCGCTCAACCGGGTGCGGCCGCCCACCGCGTCCGCGAGCCGGTCGAGCAGGAAGGCCTTGGCCTCGAGCTCGTCGTCGAGGTCGCCGAATGGGTCGGTGGCCCGCATGGCCTCGCCGAACGCCGGGACCATCGTGCCGATCGCGAGCAGGACCTCGTCGGTGAGGTCCTGGTCGACGCCCTCGCGGCGGTGCACGAACCGCACGAAGTCCGCGAGCAGCGTGGGAACCTCCTCGACCTCCTCGTAGCCGACCGGGACCACGTTCGGCATCCAGTCGAGCAGGAAGATCTCCGCGACGATCGGGCTCCAGCGCAGCGGACCGCCGACGTTCGCGCTCGCGCCGAACTGCAGGATCAGGTCGAGGTCGAGGATGGTGCCGTCGTCCTCGTCGTCGGCGAACCCTTCCGGGGCCGCGAACTCGTCGGAAGCGAGGAACTCCGCCTTGAGTGCGTCGAGGTCGTCCTGGGTCCACTCGCGGTCGGCCTCGGCGACGCCGCCGTCGGGGAGCAGGGACAGCAGCCACTCGGTGGCGGGGCGCAGCTCGGGCCACTCCTGGTCCTCGATCATGCCGGGCGTCTCGCGTGCGCGCTCGATTGCGGCGGTCACGGTCGCGCGCGCGGCCGCGGCGTCCCATTCGCGCACGTAACCCGCCTCGTCGGTGCCGAACTCGCCGGCCTTCACGCGCGCGAGCAGCTCCTCCTGGGACACGTCAAGGAGGAATGCGCCCTTGACCGCCGAGCCGAGGTTGTGGTCGATGAAGATCACGTCAGTGAACGCGTCGCCCGAGGGGAACCGTGCGCCGAGCACGCAGTTCTCGCCGTCGCCGGCGGACTCGGTCATCCTCGCCACGGCGACCTCGACGCGACCGGCGGCGAGGTCGCGGAGCCAGAGAGGGAGCGGGTGGCGGCGGTGCGCAAGCTCCTCGGCGATGGCCGCGTGGGCGCTGTCTGTGGGCGGGAGCATCTGCGACATCACGGTGAGCAGCGCGGTGGTCTCCGCGAACGGGGTGCCGATGAACGAGTCGACCAGGCCCTCGCGGGAGATGCGGTCCGTGTCCGATTCGGAGTCCCCTCCACCCAGCAGGTCGACGCTCGACCCGCGAGGGTCGGTCACCTCGATGATGGTGCTCACCAGCTGGATGAGGTGGATGGCGGTGTCCGCGCGCAGCGCCTCGCTCACACCGCTCAGCAGCTCCTCGGCGCGAGGGTCCTGGTCGCGGGCGTTCTCGTCGGGGCTCTCGTGCGCGGCGCGGTCCGGCACCGCGTGGAGGTGGCGGCGCGGTTCGGGGCGACGATGCTGGGGACGCTTCGCGGGACGGCGCTTCTTGGTCACGGGTCGAGGCTATCCGGTGCGCGCGTGCGGGGTCCTGGTCGAGCGGGGTCAGTACGGGTCCTCGCTGGAATCGTCGGAGTCGCGTTCAGCGATGATCGCCGCACGTCGCGCGCTGATGAGGAGGTCCGCGGAACCGAGCGCGGGTGGCGTCCGCGTGAACCCGTACGAGGCCGTCGACGGCGCGCCGATCGCGTGCCTGTAGATGCTGGCGCGGTCCGCCACTCCCCCGTCAGTCCCGAACCAGCCGGCGAGCACTTTGACGTTGGCGCCTGGGCGGCGGCTCGCGATGGTGTCGTTCGCCTCGCACACGACGAGAGCCATGGCGGCCGCACCGCGCACGACGGAGGAGCCGCGCCGGAAGACGCGCGGGTCCGCGAGCGCGATCCGCGCGAGGAGGCGCCTCATCGCGGTGCGGTGCTCGACGTCGAGGTGTGCGTCAGTGACCTCGTCGAGCAGTTCGAGGTACTCGGCCACCGGTGTGCGGATGTCCTCGGCGATCCCCTCCCATCGGAACTCCTCGTCGGGCAGCGGTTCCGTGTCGAGAGCGGCAAGCGCGTCCGGGCCGCCGACGGAGGCGGCGAGGGCGTCACGCGCCCGGTCTCGGTAGTCGCGTAGCTCCTCGTCGCGGAGCCACGGGTCGACGGGTCCTCGCCCGCTCCAGGTCACCGTCCCGTGGATGCGCCGGACCGACTCGTGAATCTCTCGCGCCACCTCCTGAGACGTGAGCGGGTCGACGCCCTCGCGGCGGTGCACGAACCGAACGAAGCCGGCGAGCACCGTCGGCATCTCGTCAATGGCGCCGCAGTCCTTGACGATGCCGGGCGCCCACACACGCAACAGGTGGCCGACCACCTGGGAGTCCCACCGCATCGTCCCGCCGAGGCTGACCACCTCGCCGAACGCCAGGATCAGGTCGAGGGCGCACCCGGCGCACTTACCCGGGCCGTACGGGGCGTCGTCGGATGCGAGGAACTCGGCTCGGAGGTTCTCGGACTCGTCGGAGAGCGCGCCATAGACGCGCTCGCCGGGGCGCGACACGCGTTCATCCCAGCCCCTGTCCCAGCCCGTGGACCACCACCGTTCATCTCGCATGCCCCGACGCTATCCACGCCGATCCCCCGGTGGACGTTCTCCACAGGACGGAACCCGCGCATCGTCCCGAGGCAGTGCCGGCGACCCCGGCGACCGATGTCCACAGGCCGTCCCGGCGCGAAGTTATCCACATCTACCAGGGGCAATGTCCGAGGTGGCTGTCAGACCCCCGTGATGAACTTGTTCCATGGACGTCACCACCGCAGCGCTCGACCGGGCAGCAGCCGGCATGCGCGCGCTCGACGGCGCTGACACCCGCGAGCTGCGCGGCGCGGGGCTCCATGCCGCGATCGTCGCCGCGTGCGAGGTGCTGTCGGAGGCGCGCCGGCTCGCGGCCCCGATCGCTGCGGCGGTCGCGCGCGATGCGGGTGGGCAGGGGCTGCGCGGCGGGATCTCGCGCGAGGCGGGGCACCGCAGCCCGGAGTACTTCATCGCGAGCCTGCTCGGCGGCACGGTGGCGGAGGCACGGACGCTCATCGGTGCGGGGCTAGCGATGGACCCGGATGAGCCCGAGGGATCGGGCGGGCCGGGTGGTTCGCGCGGGCCGGGAGACCCGGACCAGGGCGGCGCGGGCGGCTCCGGTGGCGGCGGTGGCGACGACGACAACCCGGACCCGCCTGACCCCAACCCGAAGCCCGAGCGTCCCAAGCCGCGGCCGCCGGTTCGCGGATCGCTCGCGGAGGCGGTCGGCCGCGGGGCCGTCGCGATCGAGGCTGCTGCACTCATCCGCACCACCCTCATGGAGCTCTTCGACGTGGTCGACCGCCCGACGCTGTGGGAGATCGAGAAGCGGCTCGTGGCGAAGGCCCCACGCCTTTCCCTGTACGACCTGCGCAAGGCCTGCTGGCGCGAGCGCGCCACCGCCGACCCTGCGGGGTGGCTCGAGCGCGAGAAGCGGATCCGCGCGCGGCGCTCGCTCACGCTGGGCGAGGACGCCGAGGGCATGACGACCCTCACCGCGCGGCTCGACCCGCTCTCGGCCGCTCCCCTGCGCGCGTGGCTCGACGCGCAGACCACCGAGGCGTTCCGCTCGGCGCGCGACGCGGGCGTCACCGAGGAGCGCACGGCCGCTCAGATCCGCGTCGACGCCCTGGCGGGGCTGGCCTCGCACGGGCTCGACTGCGACTCACCGGGGTCCGGTGTGAAGACCACCGTGATGGTGACCATCGACCGCGATGCGCTGGAGAGCGAGCTGGGGCTCGGCTCGTGCGACGGGATCGGTGTGCCGGTGTCCGGCGCGACCGCGCGCATGCTGGCGGTCGACGCCGAGATCCTGCCCGCCGTGTGCGGCGGCGAGTCCGAGGTCCTGGACCTGGGCCGCGCGCGGCGCCTCTTCACCCGCGCCCAGCGTCGTGCCCTCTCCGTGCGCGACGGAGGGTGCGCGTGGTGCAGCGCCCCGATCTCCTGGGCGGACACCCACCACATCGACCACTGGGCGCGCGACGGCGGCTGCACCGACCTCTGCAACGGAGTCCTCCTCTGCCGCAGCTGCCATCTCCGCCTCCACGACACGGGCTGGGAGGTCGAGATCCACGGCGGCATGGTGTGGTTCAGACCGCCCGCGTCGGTGGACCCGAACAGGGTGGCGATCCTCGGTGGGCGACGGCGCCTCGCGCCCGAGGAGATGCCCGCGCCACCGCCTCTACCCACGTCGCCTGCCTCCCGCCGGTGCAGCGGGAACCACGTGCGGACATGAAGATCGGCGAGGGAGACGATGCGCGGCGCACCTGGCTCGGTGGCGTTGCCCCCGTCGGAGTGCCCGGCTAGGGTCGACGGAAATCCGCACGCACGACTACTGGGGGTGTTCCAGTGCGGCACCTGCTTGCCATCGCAACGCTGGGGTGGGGTCTGGGGCTGGGTCTCGCGCTGGGTCCCGCGACCGCGGCGGCGGCCGCAGCGTCCAGCACAGCCATCGACGATTTCATCACCGCTGAGATGCCCGCCTCCGGCGCGCCCGGCGTCGCCTACGCGGTGATCACGGACGGCGAGATTGGCGAGGAAGGCGCACACGGCGTCATGCGCGTGGACTCCGAGGATCCCGTCACCACGCACACGCCCTTCGTCATCGGCTCGATCTCGAAGAGCTTCACCGCGCTCGCCGTCATGCAGCTCGTCGAGGCGGGTGCGGTGGACCTCGACTCCCCCGCGGGCGACTACGTCGACACCCTCGCGGGCACACCCGCAGGCGCCCCGACGGTGCGCGAGCTCCTCAGCCACACCAGCGGCTTCTCGACCCTGCAGGGCAATAGCGGGCACACCGAGTCCACCGGGAGTCCCGACGACCTCGCGAACGCCGTCGCCGCACTTGCCGCCGTCGAACCCGCGTACGCCCCCGGCACCACCTGGGAGTACTCCAACACGAACTACCAGATCCTCGGCGCGCTGATCGAGGACGTGACCGGCACCGCCTACGGCACCTACGTCACCGAGCACATCCTCGACCCGGTCGGGATGGCGGACAGCTTCGTCGCCGACGGTGAGGTCCACCCCGAGATCGCCACCGGCCACACGCCGTTGTTCTGGACCAAGCGACCGCTCGCCGAGAACACGACCGACATCGCCACCGCACCCCAGGGCGGGATAGTCGCAAGCGCACACGACGTCGCGCTCTACCTCGCGATGATGATGAACGGCGAGGACGACGTCCTCAGCGCCGACGGGAAGGCCCTCATGATGAGCCCCGCCGGCGATGTCTCGCCGTTCTACGGGTTCGGCTGGTACGTGGACACCTCGGACGGCACGGTGGGCCACACGGGCTCGACCCCGGGCGTCGAGACGCAGGCCACCATGGTGCCCGCAAGGGATGATGCCGTGGTGGTCCTGGTCAACGCCGGCAGCGGCATCGGGTTCGGGGAGACCACGCAGCTGCGCTACGGGGTCACCGCGATCGCGCTCGACCTCGACTACGACGGCGAAGGCTCGCGCTGGGCGCAGAAGGCGCTCTTCCTGGGGCTTTGCCTCGCGCCGTTCGTCTATCTCGCGAGCATGGCGTGGGCGTGGCGCAAGCGAGCGGCGGTCCGCGCGAAGAGGCACGCGGGGTTCGCAGGGCTGTTCAGCCTGTGGTTCCCGCTGCTCACCACCGCCGTCGCGGCGTGGGTGCTGCTCGTGCTCGTGCCGGGCTTCATGGGAGCCCCGCTCGGGACGGTGCGGCTCTTCCAGCCGGACATGGCGCTCGCGACGACCGCCACCGCGGTGGGCGGAGTGCTGTGGGCGGCGTTGAGGCTCGCGATCGCCTACACAGGGCGACCGGCCAGCGAGCCTTCCGTCGAGCCAGACGTGAGATCCGCCACTGGATGACCCCTCTCACGCCGAGCTGGGCCTACCATCGTCCCGCGCAGCCCGCGCACGTCTGAGGGGACACTCCATGCTCGCCGTTCGCCGCCTGAGCGCCGTCGCGGTCGCCACCGCCATCGCCGCCATCGCTTCGGTGCCCGCAGCCGCGCCGCCCGCCGACGCCGCCTCCGCGGTGCGGTTCTCGTACGTGCAGTACAACAGCCCCGGCTCCGACACCGGCGGCAACACCTCGCTCAACGGCGAGTACATCAAGATCAAGAACTACGGCACTGCCTCGAAGAACCTCACTGGCTGGTCAGTCCGCGACGTCGCGAACCACGTCTACACGTTCGGCAAGTTCACACTGAAGCCGGGTGCCACCGTGACCCTCTACACAGGCAAGGGCACCAACACCGCGTCAAAGCGCTACTGGGGACAGACCTGGTACATCTGGAACAACGATGGCGATACCGCGAAGCTCCGGAACGCGTCCGGCACCACGGTCGCCAGCTGCAAGTGGGGCAGCTCGGGCTCCGCCAAGAACTGCTAGACCTCAGCCTCGTCGCTCAGTCGCACCCGCAGGACCCGGAAGGCGTCCGCGCCTGCCAGCACACCTCGCAGATGCCGTAGCTCTTCTGCTCCGAAGGGTCGGCGGGCGTGATGCGCTTCTGCACGCCAGGGCTCATGCTGCGCTTGGTGACGGGGAAGTCGACGGCCCAGTTGACCATGCCGTTGCCGTGGGTCTTGTCGCGCACCCGGTCGGGAAGGTCGGAGGCGGCGATCGCCTCGCGCTTGGAACCGAACCACTCGGTCGACCGCTTGTTGATGTGCAGCGGGTGCAGGCCGTCCTCACGGAACGCCTTGATGTAGGTGGACTTCACCTCGCAGCCCGTCACCCCTGCTCTGAGGGCGATCTGGCGCACCAGAGGGCGGGCCTCGTCGGCGATCTTGAGCTGCTCCATGGCAGCCTCGAGGGGGATGTAGGTCACGTCGTTCACCCCTTAGGGTCCCATGAACTTCGGGGGTCCTGCAGGGCCGGACGGCCTACTCGAGGTCTCCGAGGTCGATCGACAGGTCAAGATTCGCGGGCGCTGAGAGCCCCGAGGGCGGCGCCGGACGCACCGGCCGGGCCACCACGTGCGGCACCTCGGTCACCAGCCGCTCCGGCAACGTCCCCAGGAAGTACGCGTCCTCGACGAACCCCGCGGCCGCTCCCCCGGCACCGACCCATGCCCGCACCGGCGTGTGCGACACGGTCCGCGTCACCATCAGCCGGTCCCGCGCCCGAGTGAGCGCCACGTAGAGCACGCGCCGCTCCTCCTCGATCTCGTCCACGTCACCCAGGGCCCGCGCAGACGGGTACGACCCCGCCGACACCCCCGCCACGAACGCCCAGTCCCGCTCGAGCCCCTTCGCCGAATGCACCGTCGACACGATCACGTGATCCTGCTGCGACTCCGGCTCCATCTCCGAGGTGAACACCGGCGACAGGATGTACTCCTCGATGAACTCGAGGATGCTGCGACGGGTGGCAGCGAGCCGCTCGACGTGCACGAGGTCGCGGGCGCGCGCCTCCCAGTTGTCGTTGCGGTACTTGTGCGCCAGGACCGGCTGGAGCATGGCCGCGGCCCTGCCCACCGCATCGTCCACCCGGGCCGCCGCGTCCTCGATCGCGTCGAGGCCCGCGGCCAGCCACGCGGGCATCCCGGCGAGCGCGACGGCACGCGAATCCCGGGCGCTCGCCCCACCCGCCCTTGCTGACAGGAACGCGTCGAAGGACCGCGCGGCCGTCACGTCGCCGACCCGCGGGACGAGGGTGAGGAGGCGCATCCACGCGACCTCGTCGTCGGGGTTCGCGACCACGCGCAACGCGGCGAGGACGTCGCGCACATGGGCGCTTTCCAGGAGCTTCACGCCGCCGAAGAACACGTAGGGGATGTCGTTCTCGACCAGCCGCGCCTCGATCGCGCGGCCCGAGTAGTTGGAGCGGACCAGCACCAGGTGCGTGGCCCAGGGCAGCTCGTCGGCGCGGGCGCGGAGCATCTCGGCGGCGATCCAGCCGGCCTCGTCGGCGGGGGTCTCGAAGCTGTGGAGCTCGGGCTTCGCGCCGCGGCCGCGGACGGCGCGCAGCTTCTTGTCGTAGCCGAGCGGGGACGCCGAAAGGAGCCAGTTCGACAGGTCGAGGATCTCCTGCGTGGACCTGTAGTTGTCCTCGAGCTTGAGCACGGCGGCTCCCGGAACCCGCGACGCGAAGGAATGGATGGAGGCGAAGTCCGCCCCACGGAAGCCGTAGATCGACTGTGCGTCGTCGCCCACGCAATACAGCCGCGTGTGAGGCACCAGCGGGTCGAGGATGAGCCACTGCAGCGGGTTGGTGTCCTGCATCTCGTCGACGAGGATCTCGTCGTAGTGCGACCCGACCCAGGCCGCCACCGCAGGGTCCTCGAGGCGCTTCGCGAAGACCCGCAGGATATCGTCGTAGGTGAGGTAGCGGCGCTCCTGCTTGCGCTGCTCGTACGCGCGCACCGCCGCGCCGATCGCCTTCGCGTCGACGTCCATGTCAGGGAACTTGACCGCGATCGCGGCCGCGAGCGTGCGCCGCGTGTTGTGCGCGAAGCTCAGCACGTCGACGATCTGCGCGGCCTTGAGCCCCTCGACCCGCTTGCCCCGGCCGAGCACGCCGCGCATCACCTGCAGCTGGTCCTCCGCGTCGAGCACGCTCCAGCCCTCGTAGCCGAAGACGTCGGGCGCGCCGCGCACCTCCCGCATGGCCCAGCCGTGGAACGTCATGGCCGCCACCCGGGACGATGCGCCGGCCAGGTCTCCCTGGACGCGCGACCGGATCTCGGCGGCGGCGCGGCGGGTGAAGGTGATCGCCAGGATCCGGTCGGGCGGCGTCCCCTGCTTGATGAGGTGGCGAATGCGGGCGACGATCGTGGTGGTCTTGCCCGTGCCGGCGCCGGCGAGGATGAGGTTGTGGCTCGCGCCGGTCAGGACGGCGGCTCGCTGTGCGTCGTTGAGGTGGCTCAGCGACCCGTCCACCTGCTCCTCAGCCATGCCGACGAGTCTAGGTCCGGGGTGCGACAGGGCCGACCCCGCCTACCGCCCCACGCTCGCCCACACCTCGGCCAACGGCTCCCCCGACGCCACCCGCAGATCCCGCGACCCGAGCGGCTCCGCCAGCTCGAACGTCACCGTGCAGATGGGCTGGCTCGCGTTCATCGGGATGAACCCGGAGCCCCCGAACCCCAGCAGGTCCAGCGTCACCGCATCGGCGGACTCGAGCGCCCGCAGCCGGATCATCTGGCCGCACCCTCCCGGCGGCGCGTACGCCACGGTCAGGGCCGAACCCGACGCCGAGTACCCGTCCACAAACGCCTGTTCCGTCGCCCCGACCATCCCCACGCCGGCCACTCCGAGGGCGAGGACGCCTACCGCAAGGCCGTGCGAGACCACGGCACCGGCACCTACCAGGGGCGTTCCCATGCCGCCACGGTACTCCCACGAGTCAATCGACGTCTTGAACCAGCACCCTCACGTCCCACGGCCCGAGCTCGATCACCGAGTTCTCGCAGATGCGCTCGCCGGACACCGCGTCCACCACCGGCGACGGCGGCGCGACGGACACCGACCCCCAGCCCCAGTGGTGCACGAAGAAGGCGCGTCCGCCGTCCGCGAGCGTCGTCGACGTCACCCGCACCGACTCCGGCAGCCCCGTCCAGCCAGCGACCGGCTCCGGCACCGCGGAGCCGACCAACGCCGCGACCGTCTCCTGATCCGGCACCGTCCCCACCACGGTCACGCGACCCGCCCCAGCCGCGGAAGAGGTGATCGCCGCGTACGCGCCCAGGTGCGGGTCGTCATACGACGCCAGCACCGAGGCGCCGGCCGGCCGCAGGTACTCGACCCACGCGGTGGCGACGGGCGACTCCACCCGGGCCAGCGCATCGTCCCTCGCCACCAGCGGGATGGACGATGCGACGGACTGGAACTCCTGGTACGTCACCTGCGCGAGGCGCGCCAGGCGGGCGGGCTTGATCTCGCCGCGCGCCCGGGCCTCCTCGTCGCCGTAGGCCGAACGTGGCCCGAGGATGAGGTGCCCGCCCGCCTCGGCGTACGCGCACAGCCAGTCCAACAAGGAGTCGGAGGCGGCGTAGTCGGCCGCGACCACGAGCACGGGCCGCGCGGCGGCGAAGGCCGCCGGGTCCCCGAACAGCGCACCAGACCCCACCAGCTGCGCAGGCCGCACGATGCTCACCTGCAGCCCCGCGTCGAAGGCCGCCCGGTAGAACGGCAGCGCGAGCTGACGGTACGCGTCCGGGTTGGGCCCCTGCCGCGCCTCGCCCGCGGGCTGCTGCAGCTGCGGCGCCGAGAGCGCCCACTTCGAGTCGCTCGAGTAGAGGAACGCGACGTCGGCGTCCGGCACGGCGCCGGCCAGCAGCGGCCCCACGGCCTCGAAGTCCGACCCGATCGCCGCGACCTCGTCGAGGATCCGCCCGGGCGCCCCGTCGTGCGGGATGAGCCCGATCCAGTAGGTCTCCGCGCCGTACTGGAGCGTGTGCCAGTGCCAGTACTCGATGGCGCGCGCACCGCGCGACACCAGCGCCCACGCGATCTGCCGCAGCTGCCCGTCGAACGGCGGGATGTTGTACGCGTTCTGGCCGATCCCGCCGGCGTTGGTCTCGGTGACCCAGAACTCGGCCTGCTTGGACGAGTACGCGAGGTCCGCGAGCTCGTAGACGGCCCAGGTCCCGTTGGCGATCCAGTCCGGAGACATGGGCGACGAGTGGGGCACCGCCAGCGCGTCCTGCGCCGTGTAGTACGCGTTGCAGGAGGCCGCATCGAGGGCCCGCGAGAGCGACGCGTCCTCGACGGCGGCCTGCTCGTAGGAGATGCACGTGGTGACGAAGGGCGCACCCGGACCCGACCCCACGATCTCCCGGACGAGCGCGGCCTGCCACGCGATGTACTCGTCCACGAGCCGCGCCTGGAAGCGCCGCCACGCGAGGTGGTACTGCGGCTGCCAGTTGTTGTCGGGCCGCCAGAGCTCGTCGAAGGAGGTCAGCCGGTGCGACCAGTACACGAGGCCCCACTCGCGGTTGAGCGTCTCGACGTCACCGTAGGTGTCCTCGAGCCACGCGCGAAAGGCCTGGAAGATCCCGTCGTTGGAGAGCAGCCGCAGCCCGGGCTCGTTGTCGACCTGGCAGCCCACGATCGCCGGATGGCCCGCGTACCGCCCCACCACCGCGCGGATCACCCGCTCGGCGTGCGACCGGAACGCCGGGTGGGTGAAGTCCATCTCCTGGCGCGCGCCCCACCCGATGGGCTGCCCGGTCGCGGACTCGCCGATCAGCTCCGGGTGCTTCGCCGCGAGCCACATCGGCAGCGCGTACGTGGGCGTCCCCAGGATCACCGCGATGCCGTGCCGGTGCGCCGCGTCGAGCACGGGCTCGAGCCAGTCGAGCTCGAACTGCCCGTCGCGCGGCTCCCACGTCGACCACACGGACTCGCCGACGCGGATCAGCGTGAGCCTCGCGGAACGCATGGTCTCCATGTCGCGTTCGATGCGCGCGAGGTCGGGCTCCTGACCCGCGAGCGGGTACTCGTGGTAGTACGCGGCGCCCAGGTGGAGGCGGCCGGGCGTGTGGTCGGCGGGCTGGGTCACGGTGCTTCCGTTCTCGTGGTGCGGGCGGTGCCGGCGGGCTGTCGCACGCGGGCGGGCTTCATGGGGGCAAGGGCGGCGCGCGCACGCGCCAGGCGGACGATGCGCAGGCCCGGTCGGCGACGCGGCGCCGCCTTCGCGTGGCCCGGCGTCACGGTCACCGCGCCTCCCGACGGTTGGCAGGCGGCGGCGCCGTGGACGCGCGCACCCGCAGCTCGACCGGCACCGCCTCGCGACGGGACGCGGGCGCGCGCCCCTCGACCTCGTCGAGCAGGCGCGCCACCCCCTCGCGGGCGATCGCGTCGAAGTCCTGCGCGAGCGTGGTGAGCGGGGTGTGGAGGTACGCGGACACGTCGGAGTCGTCCATCCCCACCACGCTCACGTCGCCGGGCACGGACAGCCCGCGGCTCTCGAGCGCGTGGATGAGGCCGATCGCCATGTCGTCGTTCGCACAGAACACCGCCGTCACGTCGGGCTGCGCGCCCAGCGCGACGCCGGCGGCGTACCCGGACGCGGCGGTCCAGTCCCCGGCCAGGGTCGGGGGGACGATGCGCCGGGCGCCTTCCAGCGCGGCACGCCAGCCCTCGGCGCGGGCGTCCGAGGTGCGCCAGCCCGCGGGCCCGGCGACGTGATGCACGGTGCGGTGGCCCAGCCCGAGGAGGTACTCGACGGCCTCGCGGCACGCGCCGGCGTCGTCGGCGCCCACGTGGATCCACTCGGGGCTCTCCCCCGGCCGGTCCTCGAACACAAGCACGGGGGTACCAGGCGTCTCGTGCCCGATGGTCGCGGTCGACTCCGCGGGCTCGAGGATCACGATCCCGTCGACGCCGCGCGCCACGAGCGAGTCCATCGCCTCGGAGATGGCCCGCGGGTCGCCCGTCGCGGTGCGCGTGAGCACGATCGAGTAGCCGGCCTCGCGCGCCGCCGCCTCGACGCCGGCGAGGATCGCCGACGGGCCGCGGAACGTGGTCGACATGGTCACCACTCCGAGCGTCCGGGTGCGCTGAGTCACGAGCGCACGGGCGGCAGCGTTGGGGCGGTAGCCGGCCTGCTCGACGGCGGCGAACACGCGGGCGCGGACCTCGTCGCGGACGTTGGGCTCGTGGTTGATGACGCGGGAGACGGTCTTCTGGGCGACCCCGGCCAGGCGCGCGACGTCGGCCATCGTGGGGTTCCGCGTGGCCGCTCGGCCCGCCGTTGACTGCGCTGTCACACCGCGAGTATCGACCCGCCTGACAGCGCTGTCAACCGCAAGTCGACCCGCGCGCGGGTGAACATCGCGCGACCGCCCTTCCCCGCGCATCGTCCCCCGACCTACCCTGCCCCCAGAGGCCCGACCCCCCGGGGCCCCGCGCGAAAGGGCGAGCGTCCATGACCGACGTCCGCGACCTCATCGACTACGACACCCCGTACGACTATGCGGAGCTCCTCGAGCGCGCCGGCGCCACCCGCGACTCCGCGCGCTGCACGCTGTGCGGCCTCGACTCCGAGCCCCTGCCGCCCGCGCGGCTGACCGTCATCAAGTACCGCCAATCGGGCAGCGAGCGCGGCTCCAGCCGCCTGTACTGCGCGCTCCACCTCGCGGCCTGGAGGGACGATGCCCGGTCCAGCAGGCGCCCCGGGCGCCGGGGCGCGGAGGCACCGTCCCATGAGATCTGCCCCACCTGCTTCATGCAGATGCCGCTCACGGGCGGCTGCCCCCAGTGTGACTAAGTTATCCAGGGACTTTACGCAAACTTGGGAATGGCGAGGACTCGTCGCGAGTTGAGCAACGATGCCCGCCCCCGCGCCGCGGGGGCCATCACCGACGGAGCGAAGACCCCGCCATGAGCGACCCCCGTGAACGCCACCTGAGCCTCGACAACTACGCCGACCTGCTGTCGCTCGCCGGCATCGTCCGCGACGTCGCCCCCTGCTCGGCGTGCGGACCCGACGCCCCGCCGCTGCGCACCGAGGCGCTGTGGATCGGGCACGACGCGCTCGGCGAGGAGCTCAGCGGCGCCGCCCTGCTCTGCGTGCGTCACGCGGCGGAGTGGTCGGACACGGGCCACATCGCGCTCGCCTCGTAGTCGCGTGGCCGGCGCGGGACCAAGGGCCCCCGGAGGCGCCTCGCGCCGGCGCTACCGTGGGGGCGCCCACGAAGACAACGACGTACGGAGTGCGGGCCCATGATCGACACCCCCGAGCGCCTCTTGAGCCTCGACAACTATGCGGACCTCCTTGCCCTCGCGGGCGTGGTCCGGGCGACCGGCACCTGCAGCGCATGCGGTGCCGCGTCCCACCCGGTCCGGACCGACGCCCTGTGGATCGTCCACGACCGCACCGGCCACGACCTCAGCGGCATGTCGCTGCTGTGCGCGCGGCACGCCGCCGACTGGTCGCGCTCGGGGCACGTCGCGGTCTGACGCCTCGCGGCTTCCCGCGTCGTGCCGGGGCCTCGGAGATCAGGACGAAGGCCCCTCGCATCGGCACTTGGTGCCACATAACCTTGTTGCTTCCCCGGATCCCGACTACCAGGCAGCATCATGACCGACCTTCACGAGCACGCACCCGCACTGAGCCTCGACAGCTATGCGCAGATCCTCGCGCACGCCGACGCCGTGCGCGACGCCGCGGCGTGCGCGGACTGCCCGCCGTCGGCCGTGCCGATCAGCGTCGACGACCTCTGGGTGGTGCACGACCGCACCGACCCCACGCTCGCGAACGCCTCCGTGCTGTGCGCACGGCACGCCGCCCAGTGGGCGCGCCCCCACCTGATCCGGAGCGCGACCGGCGGGCACCCGTTCACCCGCCGGCGCATCGTGCAGGCGCGGCCCTACCTCCACGCGATGGAGACGCGCGAGGGCTGAACGCTCTCGACGGCTACGCGCGCCGCAACCAGACGATCCCGCGGTAACCGTCCGGACCCCACCGGACCATCCGGTCGAGGTCCGCGGCCGCGACCGGCATGTCGTGGGTGTCGACCCACGACTCCCCGGCGACGTCCTCGACCCACGGGTCCTCGAGCAGGAACATCCCGTCGCGGGCCGCGTGCGCCACGATCCAGTGGGCGCCGGTGACGCCGTGCATGGGCTCCTCGTCGACCAGGAGCAGCGCGACCCACCCCTCCCGGATCCGGACCTCGAGCTCCTCCATCGACACCCGCGCCCGCGACACCGGCACACCCAGCGCCGCCGCCCGCGCCGCCGAGTGCTCCTGCAGCTCCGCGCGGTAGTTCCAGTCGAACCCCTGGTAGTCCTCCAGCAGCACCGGTCCGTCGTGGTCCAGCGCGACCTCGACGGGTGCCCCGTCTGGTGCCCCGCCGGCGGAAGCCCCGACCTCCTCGCGCAACCGCACCGCCAGTCCCACCGGCTCGCACGCGGGATGGTTGGTCGCCTCGCGCCAGAACCCGATCTCGCGGTCGCGATCGGATCCGCCGGCACCGGCGAAGCCCACCACGCCGCGGGACTCGACCGCCATGAGCCCCGCGACCGCGCCGCACGTGTACAGCGTGGTCTGGGCGTAATAGCCGAGCTCCTCGTGCGGCACGTCGCGCAGCCATAGCACGTAGCCGGCGAAGCGCTCGGTGCCCTTGGCGCCCCACGGCTCACGCAGCGGCGCGAAGCCCCGCGCGATCGCGAACGGCGGCAACGCGAGCCCCGGCGCGACCTCCCACTTCACCGCGGCGTCACCGGCGACCGTCCGCTCCTCCAGCAGCCCGTCGACCAGCGCCTCCGCGGCGGCGAGCCCCGCCGCCGACGCGGCCCACCACAGGTCCACGATCTTCACGGCGGCCGTTGCGGGCCTCCCGCTGGTGAGCATCGCCGCGAGCGGCGCACCGTCCGCGTCGCGCCGGACCGCGAGCGCCGGCCGGTAGGCGGAGCGCGGCAGGTTCCACCGCGCGGTCCGCTCCTCGCCCAGCACGTCCGCGAGCTCGGCGCCCCACTGCTCGAATGCCACCGGCGTGAAGCCCGCCGGCGGCGTCCCGAATCCCGACACGTCAGTCCTTCCCGTCGGCGGGCACGGCGTTCTCCCGCATCGCGGCCGCGACCAGCAGCCTCGTGTACTCGTGGGCGGGGTGCTCGAGCACCTCGTGGCACGGCCCGGCCTCGACCACGCGGCCGTCCCACATGACCGTCACCGTGTCCGCGATCATGCGCACCACCGCGAGGTCATGCGAGATGAAGAGGATCGCGATGCCGAGCTCGTCGCGGAGCCGCGCGAGCAGCGCCAGGATGTCCGCCTGCACCGACACGTCGAGCGCGGACACCGACTCGTCGCAGATGAGCAGCCGCGGCTCGGGCGCGAGCGCCCGCGCGATCGCGACCCGCTGGCGCTGACCTCCGGACAGCTCCGCGGGCCGCTTGCGCGCGAACTCCGCGGGCAGCCCCACCATCTCGAGCATCGTGGGCACCTCGGACGCTTCCCGTCCCGCCACCCCCAGCGCCTCCGCGAGGATCGCTCCGATGCTCATCATCGGGTTGAGCGACGAGTACGGGTCCTGGAACACGATCTGCATCTGGCCGGGCGTGCGCGACGCGCGCCCCGCAGCCAATGCGGCGCCCCCGAGGACGATGCTTCCCGCGTCCTCCCGTTCGAGGCCGGCGATGCACCGGGCCAGGGTGGACTTGCCGGACCCCGACTCCCCCACGATGCCGACGATCGCGCCAGGCGCGATGCTGAGATCCACCGCGTCGAGGACGGTGCGCGCGCCGAAGGCCTTGGTGACGCGCTCGCACACCAGCAGCGCCTCCACCTCGGCGGAACCGTCCGCCGATTCCTCGGCGATCCGCGCCCCCGTCCGGGCGGCCACCACCGGGTCCGCCTCGATGAGCGCCCGCGTGTACGGGTGCTCCGGGGCCGCGAGCACGGCGGCGGTGGCGCCCCGCTCGACGACCTTGCCGTCGCGCATCACCAGCACCTGGTCGGTGCGGCCCCTCACCACTCCCAGGTCGTGGGAGATGAGGATGACGGACAGGCGCCGCTCGAGCTGGATGCGGCGCAGCAGGTCGAGGATCTCGGCCTGGTTGGACGCGTCGAGCGCGGTGGTGGGCTCGTCGGCGATGAGCAGCTGCGGATCCGAGGCGAGCGCCGCCGCGATCGCGACGCGTTGGCGCATCCCGCCCGAGAGCTCGTGCGGGAAGGCGTCAGCGACGCGGGCCGGGAGGTTGACCTCGGCCAGCCTCTCCTCGACGGCCTTCCGCCGCGCGCCCCGCGTGAGCCGCCTCCCCTGCGCCGCCTCGATGGTCCACGCGATCTGATCGCCGCACCGGTGGACGGGCGTGAGGGAGGTGAACGGGTCCTGGAGCAGCAGCGAGACGGAACGTCCCCGCGCCCGCCGCCACGCCGCATCGTCCCCCGCCCGGGTGACCGGAAGGTCCTGACCGGCGACGGAGACCGCCCCGGTCGCGCGGAAGCCGCGCGGCAGCAGGCCCACGATGGACTTGGCGGTCAGGGTCTTTCCGGACCCGGACTCGCCGATGAGCGCGAGCGTCGCGCCGGGCGCGATCTCCGCGTCGATGGGCTCCACCATCGTCCCGGATGGCCCGAGAACGGTGAGCGCGGACAACAGGACCGTCATCGGACCTCCTCCCCCACCTGCGAGAGCCGCTGCCCGATCCAGTCGCCCACGAGGTTGACGCACACCGCGACCGCCACGATCAGCAGCGCGGGCACGAACACGGCGGCGGGGTTCTGGAACATGATGGCGCGGCCGTCGGTGAGCTGGCGGCCCCAGTCGGCGGTGCCGGGCGCGACGCCCACGCCCAGGAAGGACAGCGACGAGAACGCGACGAGCGCGAACGCGACGTTGAGCATCATGTTGGTGACCACCAGCGAGGTGACGTTGGGCAGGATGTGCCGGAACATCACGCGCCAGCGGGACAGGGACAGCATCTGGGCCGCCTCGATGTAGGGCCGCGCGGACTGCTCGAGCACGCCGGCGCGGACGATCCGGATGTCGGACGGCGAGAACAGCACGATGAGCAGCGCGACCGTCACCCAGTAGCCGCCGCCCATCACGCCCGAGACCACGATCGCGGCGAGCAGGACGGGCACGGCGAGCAGCAGGTCGGTCCAGCGCGAGATCAGGGTGTCGAGCCAGCCCCGCTCGTAGCCGGCGAGCGTGCCCATCACCACGCCCAGCAGCATCGAGCCGATCGCCACGATCACCGGTCCCACCAGGGCCGACGCGGTGCCGGCGACGGCCATCTGGAGGATGTCGCGCCCCAGCTCGTCGGTGCCCAGCGGATGCCCGGGCGAGCCCGGCGGCAGCGTGGAGGCGAGGATGTCCTGGTGCATCGCGTCGGGGAAGATCAGCTTCCCGAACGCCGCGGCGAGGACGGCCAGCGCGAGCACTCCGAGCGCGATCGCGACCCCGATGGGCAGGCGTCGGCGACGGCGCCGGACGGGCGCGACGCCGATCACGCGGATGTCGCTCATGACGCGGCTCCCATCTGACGGCGCACGCGCGGGTCGAGCAGGATGTACGTGAGGTCCGCGATGAGCGCGATCGCGGCGATCACCACGGCGACCAGCAGCGTGAGCGACTGCACCACGGCGATGTCCTTGAACAGCACCGAGTCCTGCAGCAGGGTGCCCAGTCCGGGCAGCGCGTACGTGGTCTCGGCGAGCACGGTGCCGCCCACCAGGAAGGTGAGCACCAGCGAGGCGCCCGTGACGATCGGGATCGCGGCGTTGCGCAGCGCGATGCGCCGCACCAGCCGCTCCCCCAGGCCGCGCGAGCGGGCGAACGTAACGTAGTCGGACTCGAGCTCGCGCAGCATCGCGGTGCGGGTGAGCTTGACGATGATCGCGCCGAGCCCCAGCGCGAGCGTCACCGCGGGCAGCACCAGGTGCCTGAGGGTGTCGACGCCGCCGTCGCCGCCCCCGTAGACCGGGAAGATCGGCAGGTAGTACGCGAACACGTAGAGCAGCAGCAGGCCCACGGCGAACGTGGGGGCGCTCAGCCCCAGGATCGACATCGCGTTGCCGGTGCGGTCCACCCAGCCGCCCGCCTTGACGGCGGAGCGCACGCCCAGCGGCACCGCGGAGATCACCGCGACCACGAACGCCAGCAGGCACAGCGCGAGCGTGATGCCCACGCGGTCGCCGATCGCGTCCGCGACCGGCTGCTGCAGGCGGATCGACATCCCCAGGTCACCCGTCACGAACCCCTTGAGCCACGAGAGGTACTGGATCACCACCGGGTCGTCCAGACGGTACTGCTCGCGCACCGCGGCGATCACGTCGGGGTTGGTGGGTCGGTTGCCCAGCAGGTTCTTCACGATGTCCCCGGGCGCGAGGTACATCATCGCGAACACCAGGATCGACAGCACGAACAGCACCCCGAGCACGCCGAGCACGCGCACCGCGACCATGCGGCCCAGGGGCCGCAGGCGCGAGGCGCGTGCTCGGGTGTCAGCGATCGACAACGTCAGCCTGCCCTGTACAGCTGGGCGGGCCAGGTGGAGACGAACGTGAACGCGCTGTAGTCGTTCACGCCCAGGTCGTTGGCGAAGCCGGTCGCGGACTGGCCCCACCACAGCGGGATGTTGATGGCGTCCTCGGCCTGGAGGGTCTCCGCCTCGACCAGCAGGTCGATGCGCGCGGCCGGGTCGTTCTCCGCGCCCACCTCGGCGAGGAGGTCCAGGACCTCCTGGTTGTCGTACTGCGCGGGGTTGCCCGCGCCGATGAGGTAGGACGGGATCTCCGCCGGGTCGCCGAGCGTCGAGAAGTACCACATGTAGTTGAGGCCGTACTCGGAGCTCGGGTCGAGGCTCGCGAGCCACTCCTCGATGGGCACCTCGCGCACGTTGAGCGTGATGCCCACCTCGGCGAGGTCCTGCGCGAGCGCCTGGGCCGCGGTGCCCAGCTGCGGGCCCGTGTTGGGAGTGAGCAGCTCGGTGGTGAAGCCGTCAGGGACGGACGATGCCGCGAGGGCTTCGCGTGCCGCGTCCAGCGAGTAGTCCCACTGGGGGATGCCGGCGAGGATCTCGCGCGCCTCGTCCGCGGAGTACACGCTGCCGAGCGACTCGGGCGTCATGATCGCGGTCGCGGCCTCGCCGTGGCCCTTGAGGAGGGTGTCGACGTACGCGTCGCGGTTGACCGCGTGGGCGATGGCCTCGCGCACCTTCGGGTCGTCGAACGGCGCGACCCCGGTGTTGAAGTACAGGCCCACATAGGAGAGGTCGTTGACGTACTCGACGCGCATGTCGGACAGCGACTCCCACTGCTCGGCCTGCGAGAACGGCACGTTGAACGCGATGTCGACGTCGCCGGACTGGGCGGCCAGCAGCCGCGTGGACTCGTCGGCGACGAAGTCGACGCGGATCTCCTTGACCTTGGGCAGCTCGCCCCACCACGTGTCGACCCGCTCGAAGGTGACGTGCGAGTCGGGCACGAACTCGGTGACCTGGTAGGGGCCGGTGCCGAGCAGCAGCGAGTCGGACGTGCCGACGTCGCCGGAGTTGGCCTCCCAGAACGCCTTCGAGGTGATGAACGCGGCGCCCGCGGTCGACATGTTCGCCGCGAAGGCCGCGTCGGGGGCATTGAGGGTGATGGTGACCTCGGAGTCGCCGGTCTGCTCGATGGTGTCGATGCCGGTCATGTAGTAGGCGAGGCCGGGCGAGGCCGTCTCGTCGCGCGCCATGTCGAGGCTGAAGACCACGTCCTCGGCGGTGACGGGCGTGCCGTCCTGGAACTGCGCGTCGTCCCGGAGCTCGTAGACGTAGGTGACCTCGTCGGTCTGCTCCCAGCTCTCTGCGAGGCCGGGCTGGATCGCGCCGTCCGCGTCGATGGTGACCAGGCCCTCCTGCGCGACCGAGGCGATGTAGTAGTTGAGGATGCCGGACTCGGCGCCCACGTAGAGGCTCGACAGCGAGCCCGGCAGCGCGACGGTGATCGACTCGATCTCCTCGCCGGTGTCCGTGCCCACCTCGGCCGGGGCCGGAGCCGAGGACGAGGTGTCCGGATCGGACGATGCGGTGCAGCCGGCGAGCGCCAGCGCGCCGGCGACGGTGGCCGCCGCGGTGCGGGCGACGGCTCCGGACGTGAGTGCCATGGTGTTCTCCTCGGTGTGGGTGGGTCCCAGGGACGCGAAGCGCGCCCGGTGAGCGGTGGTGCGGCGGCGCGCATCGAGGATGGCCTCGACGCCGACGGGTGAGGGCTGGTGCGCGGCGAGCACGCGCAGCGCGGCCACCACTCCAGGGATCTGGGCCGCCTCGGCGAGCGTGGCGGCGGTGGTGCGGCGGCGGATCGCGGGCGCGAGGCCCAGCGCGCGAACCGTGGACGGGAGGGTCGCGCCCTCGAGCGCGGATTCGACCACGAACGCCGTGCCGCGTGCGTGCGCCGCGAGCGCGACGGCGGTCTCCGGGCGGCTCACCGCGATATCGTGCGCGCCCGCGCCCCGACCCAGGCGGCCCGCGACGGTCGAGGTGCACGTGCCGGCGCCTGCGATCCAGGGGGTATCCGCGAGCGCCGCGGGGTCGATGCGGCCGTCCGTCGCGGGCACGTCCGTCGCCGTGACCGCGATGACCTCCTCCGCGAACAGGAAGGACGTGCGCAGCCCGGTGGCGCGCGCGCGCTCGCGCGGGTCGAGCGGGGTCGGGGTGACGGCGATGTCGGCGCGGCCGCCACGGACCATGTCGAGCGCGGCGTCCGCGTCGGGCGCCTCGAGGATCGCGACCTCGAGGTGAGGCTGCAGGCGGGCGAGCCGCGTGGCGGCGGGCGCGAGCACCGGCCCCACCTGGTCGGGGGTCGCCACCAGCCGCACCAGCCCGCCGCGCTGGCCGAGCGCGCGGGCGAGCTCCGTCGCGGCCGCCGTGAGGCTCGCGTCGATACGCGGGGCGTGGCGCGCGAGCAGTGCGCCCACGGGCGTGAGGCGCGCCGCACGTGCCGTCCTCGCGACGAGCGGGGCGCCCAGCCGCTCCTCGAGCCGCTGCACGTGCTGGGTGATGGTCGGCTGGCTGTAGCCCAGCGCGCGGGCCGCCGCGGAGATCGAGCCGTGCTCGTCGATGGCGACCAGGATGCGCAGCGAATGGAGGTCGATGACCCTCGTGAGGGACTCGATCTCGGGGCCGTTCGCGCCTTCCATAGGGGGACGCTATCCATCTTTTGGCAACCATGGATTACAGCAATGTTTCAATTTGCTCCGGATCCGGTGTCGGACGCGGGTGCGACCATGGCTTCCGTGACCGGACCCACCTCACCCGCACCGCCCGCCGCCGCCGACTACGCCGAGTGGTGCGCCGCGCGGGACGCGGCCGCCTTCGGCCCGCACGGCCTCGCGACGCTCGCCGGCACCGTGTGGCTCACCACGGGAGCGGACCCTGGCGTCCCGGCCGAGGCCACCCTCAGCTCGCTCCTGCTGCGCCGCTTCGAACGCGAGGGTCAAGTCGCCCTGCGCATATACGACCCCGCGCGCCCCGACCACAAAGGGCTCGAGTTCATCGAGCGCTACCCCCACGACCCCGCACTGGCCATCCCGGGCCGCTTCGACGCCACGCCCGCCGACCCGACGCCCACGCGCGCCGTCGACGGCTACCTCTCGATGACCGTCTACGACGGCACCGTGAGGTTCACCCTTGCCGGCACCGAGCTCGAGCTCCTGGTCCATCGCTCCGGCGACGACCTCTTCGCAGCGTTCTCCGACACCAGCAGTGCAGACCGGGACTCCTCGTACGAGTTCCGCATGATCCGCATCCCCGCACCCGGCCCCGACGGCCTCGTGACGGTCGACCTCAACCGCGCCTACCTGCCGCCCAGCCGCTTCTCCCCGCACTTCGTGTGCGTGATGCCTCCGGCGACCAACCGCTGGCAGGTGCCGGTGCAGGTGGGCGAGCGACGCATCGTCCCCCGCGACCAGGACTGAAGCGCGGTCAGAACAGCGCCGGGCGCTCCTGCTCGGGGACGCCGGCGGCCTGCACGGGGCCCACCTTCTCGAGGTAGCAGCGACCGCAGAGCGACTCGTAGTCGGCCTGCTGGCCGTCGATCGCGACCTGCTCGCCGTGGCTGACGAACACGCCGCCGACCACGCGGCCGTTGAAGATCGCCTTCGATCCGCAGCGGCAGATGGTCTTGAGCTCCTCGATCGAGTGCGCGATCTCGAGCAGGCGGAGCGACCCGGGGAAGGACCGCGTCATGAAGTCGCCGCGCAGCCCGTAGCAGAGCACGGGGATGCCGTGCTGAACGGCGATGACGAATGCCTCGTCGACCTGGGCGGGCGTGAGGAACTGCGCCTCGTCGATGAAGATCGCGTCGATCTGGTCGAACGGACGATGCGCGCGCAGTTCCGCCTCGAGCGACGCGTCCGCCGGCAGCAGCACGTCGACGGCACGCTCGACGCCGATCCGCGAGGACACCGCCTCGCCCGCCTTGGTGTCGGTCCCCGGCTTCACGATGACGGGGTGCTGCGCGCGCTCCTCGTAGTTGTAGGCCGCGGTGAGCAGCAGCGCCGTCTTGGACGAGTTCATCGCCCCGTATCGGAAGTAGAGCTTCGCCACCTCGGTCCTCTCGTTGCGCGTGAGCCGCGTGTGCGAGAAGGGTACCGGCGCGCCGGCACGCGCCCGCGCCGCACCGTCGGCGCCCGTGCGCGACGCGTGAAGGCGAGGGTCCACGCGCGCCCCTCGCCGCTTTCATGCACCTTCAGCGGGGAACGGGCGGACGTCGGCGCGCACGTCGCGCCGACGACGTCGACAACACCCCTGGTAAAGGAGCTGCGCGGATAATGCGGTGCCGCGCGGAGCCCCGCCGACCGCACCGACGAGGCCGCAGACCGCTCCGGCGAGACCGGCTATCCCGCGAGAGTGCATGAAAACGGCGAGCGTGGCGACACGAGGTCCGCCGCCAGCCACCGCACCCGTATTTTCCAGGACTCTCCACAGATCTGGTCAGGAGCCGCCGGAAGTGGTGTCATCCTCGTAGGGCTCAACGCGAGCAGTCGGCAACGACGCCGACCAGAAGAAGGAGCATGCATGTCGCTCAACCGGACCGAGGTCGCCCGTACCGGGGTGGAGCTCACCGCCAACCTCGAGCGCGCGGGAATCTCCCGTGAGCAGGTGCTCGAGGACCTCAGCTTCAGCGAGCGCCGCCTCAAGGAGACCCTCCGGGTGGGCCCGGCAGCCGACCCGGCGGACGTGTGGCTGCTGCGCGACTACCTCGACCGCGCCATCCGCGAGCGCGGCGACGTCCCGCAGGCGTGGACCGTGCTCACCGACCAGGCACGTCTGCGCGCGACCCACTGGTTCGCGCTGCGCGAGGCGCCCACCGCACGCCGGGCGTCCTAGGCGGGGCCACCGCACCCGGCAGCGCTCGGCGACGGCGTCCTAGTCGGAGTCGCCGACCTCGGCGGACCCGAACCGCCGACGCGCGTCCGCGCCCGACGTCCCCAGCGCCGCCCCGATCACGGACCACGGCTCGCCCGCGGCGCGCGCATCGGCGACCGTCTCGGTGAGGCGCTCGTACGCGGACGTCACCTCGCCGGCCGCGTCCGCGATCGCGCGCAGGTGCGCCGCATGGCGCGCGGCCCGTGCCGCGGGCACCGCCTCGGGCGACGCGGCGGCGTCGGGCAGGTCGGTCGCGGACTCGCTGGGCTGTCGCATGGTTCCTCCACCATGCGACACCCGGCCTCAACCGTCAACGGCGACCTAACCTGAACCCATGGCCGACACCCCGGCACCTGACGCCCCGGCTCCCGATCCCGCACCCCCGCGCGCGACCGCCGCGCAGGCCACGGTCCTGTGGATCGCGATCCTCGGCAGCTTCGTCGCGTTCCTCGACGGCAGCATCGTCACCGTCGCGCTGCCCGCGATCGCCGACGACCTCGGCGGGGGCATCGCGCTGATGCAGTGGGTCACGGACGCCTACCTCATCACGCTGGGCGCACTGATCCTGGTGGCGGGGTCCCTCTCCGACACGTTCGGGCGCCTCCGGGTGCTGACCGTCGGGCTGATCGGCTTCGGAGCGATGTCCCTGGTCATCGCGCTCGCTCCCACAGGCGGCGTGCTGATCGGAGCGCGCTTCGCGCAAGGCGTCGCCGGGGCGCTCCTGGTGCCTTCGAGCCTCGCGCTCATCATGAGCGCGTTCCGCGGCGCCGCCCAGGCGAAGGCGATCGGCACGTGGACGGGAGCGACCACCGCCGCGTTCGTCGCGGGCCCCCTGCTGGGCGGCGTCCTCACCGACTACGCGTCATGGCGCTGGGCGTTCGGCATCAACGTGGTCCCGATCGCCGTCACTCTTTTCCTGGTCGCGCGGCTCACGACGCAGGGTCACCAGGACGTGCGCCGGCCCGGCGCGACCGTCGACTACCTCGGCGCGGCGCTGTGCGCGATCGGCCTCGGCGCCGCCGTCTACGCGCTCGTCGAGCAGCCGCACCTCGGCTGGGACCACCCCGCCATCGTCGGCTCGGCGATCGGCGGCGTCGCCTGCCTCGCCGCGTTCCTCTGGCGCCAGTCCGTCATCCCCGACCCGATGCTGCCGCTGAGCCTCTTCAGGGCCCGCAACTTCGCGTGGGGCAACCTCACCACGTGGTTCGCGTACGGGGCGCTCGCGCTCAACGGGTTCATCGTGAGCGTGTACCTGCAGCAGGGCGCGGGGCTCACCGCGACCGCGGCCGGCCTCGCGAGCCTGCCCGCGACCGTGATCCTCATCCTCGGGAGCTCGCGCGTGGGCGCCTGGGGCGGGCGCTACGGCCCGCGCCTCTTCATGACGGTGGGTCCGCTGACGATGGGTGTGGGCTCGTTCATGCTCGTCGCCGTGTCCGACGACTTCGACTACTGGACCCAGGTGCTGCCCGGCATCGTCGTGTTCGGCGTCGGACTCACCCTCATGGTCGCGCCGCTCACCTCGGCCATCCTGGGCGCGATCGAGACGGCCCGCTCCGGCATCGCGAGCGCCGTCAACAACGCGGTCGCCCGCATCGCGGGCCTGGTGGCGATCGCGCTGATCGGCACGATCGTCGGGGGCGTGCTGGACCTCGACGGCTTCCGCCGCGCCACCATCGTCACCGGCATCTTCATGGTGGTCGCCGGCACCATCAGCTGGGCGGGCATCAGGAACGATGCGGTGGCCCGGGATGACCCGCCCGTCGCCTGAGCGCCCCTACAGATCCAGCGTCGCCCGCTCGATGAGGTAACGCCGGTTCATCACCACGGCCTGCGCGGTCGCGAGCGAGAAGCACGCCATCGCGATGATCGCGGTGTGACCGCCGGGCGGCAGCACGATCACGAGCAGCGAGATCACCAGCCAGATCCCGCCCGACACGTAGTACTTGGCCTTGGCCGTCTTGATGCCGGCCCAGAAGAAGCCGACCCAGCACAGCACCCCGAGCGACACGAGCGGCGGAAGGATCCACCAGGACGTCTTCCACCGCCACGCCCGGTTCTCGAGCTTGCGGACCGCATGCGGCGGGAGCGCCGAGCCGTCCGGTCCCGTCACCGCACTCACGGAGCAACCCCGAGGTCGTATGTCCACACGTTGAGGGTCATGGGGACGCCGCGATAGTCCTCGCGCAGCTCCGCGCGGAACTGGAACCCCACCGTCCGGCACAGCGCGTTCGAGGCGGCGTTGTCGACGTTCGGGCAGGCCATGAGCAGCGGCAGCGGCCCATGCTCGCGCGCGTCCTCGATCACCAGGCGCACGCCCGCGGTCGCGACGCCCCGGCGCTGGAACTCGGGCAGCACCATCCACCCGATCTCCAGGCAGGGCTCCCCCGCCCACTCCGACTCCCACCAGCCGATCGAGCCGACCGCGACCGGCGCATCGTCCCTCCGGATGGTGAACATGCGTGGGCGCCCGGCGTCCCAGCCGCGCACGTACTGCTCGTGGCGGCGCGCGACGCGCGCCGGCGTCTCGGGACCCGCGAGGTGCTCCATCATCGCGGGCGCGTTGGCCGCCTCGAGCACGGGCAGGTCCGCGTCGGTCCAGCGTCGCAGCCGGTAGCCCACTACAGGCCCTTCTCCTTGTCGGTGAGGAGGCCGGCCCAGCCCTCGTACTCGCCGCCGTACCGGGAGGCGATGTCCTCGCACAGGTCCACGCGCTCGCGCAGGAAGTCGGGCACCAGCGGCGTCCGGTACGCGCGCACGAACAGCATCCATTCGGGGATGTCGTGGCTGGGCTCGACCAGCTCGTGGTTGACGCGCTGAGACCGCAGCTCGTCCGCGGCGGCCTTGGCCTTCACGTCCGACGTGAACGAGACGAAGAACTCGGACTCGCGCGGCGCCGTCGGGTCGCCGCCGCGCGCGGCGAGCGCGTCAAGCTGCTCCTGGTCCTCGGCCCACAGGTCGTGCGGATCGACGCGCTTGCGGCCCCCGAACACCTTCGACAGGAATCCCATGGGTCCACGCTAGCGGCGCATGAGCTCGACGAATCCCAGCTTCTCGTACAGCGCCCTCGCGGGCGCGTTGTCGACGTCGACCGTGAGGGCGAGGTGGGTCTCCCCCACGGCCTTGAGCGCACGGGACGATGCGGCGAGCAGTCCCGCCGCGACCCCCCGTCGCCGGTGGTCGGGGAGGCTGATGCAGTCGAGCACGTACGGGCTGTCGGGGAGGTCGTCGCGCAGGGTGCAGCGCTGCACCACGGTGACGGCGCCGGCGATGGAGCCGTCCTCGGCGAGGCCCACGGGCGAGGCGACGGGCATGAAGTCGCCGGCGGCGTTCTTGAACATGCCCTGGGTCTCCGCGACCACCTCGTCCCACGTGGGCTGGTACGGCCCGCGATGCGGGTAGGCGTCCCACACGGCGCCCGCGAGCCACGGGATGTCCTCGGGGACCATCGCGCGCACGTGCGACCATGGGGTGGCGGCCGCGAGGATCGCGGCGACGGGCGCCTGCATGACGATGCGTCCGATCGACTGGTCCTGCTGCTCCGTCGCGTTGTCGGCCATGCCCCCGACCGTACCAACAACCCGTGTTGACACATACCCCCAGGGGTATGCATACTGGATGGCGGAAAGCGACCCTACGTCAGGAGAAACCCCTATGTGCTCTCGGATCACCTGCAGCCAGTGCGGCAAGCCCACGTGGACCGGCTGCGGCCAGCACGTCGACCAGGCGCTCGCCGGTGTCCCCCAGGACCAGCGCTGCACCTGCGACCAGGGCAGCGCGAACTCGGGCTCCTTCGGCTCGATCTTCGGCTCGATCTTCTCGCGCTGATCGCGTGAGGCCGGCGCAGGCCGCCGGCACCCCATCCGGGGAGGAACCCCCGTCGCCCACGAGGCGGCGGGGGTCTTTGCACGCTCAGGGCCCTCCCCATGTCGCGGTGAGCCGCGGCTGACTAGGCTCGAGGAAGGTCCCCCGCCACCTCTCCTGGAGCCCACCATGACCGACCCGGCACCGATGCTCCCTCCCAAGGACACCGCCATCACGTACATCCTGTGGTTCTTCCTCGGAGTGTTCGGGGTGCACCACTTCTACATGGGGAAGGTCGGCCGCGGGATCCTGTGGCTGCTCACCGGCGGGCTCTTCCTCATCGGGTGGATCGTCGACCTCTTCACCATCCCGTCGCAGGTGCGCAACGTGAACGCGCGCCGCGCGATGGGGTACCGCTGACCTGCCCCCACGCGCCGCGCGCTCCCTGGCAACGCGCGGCCCGCTCTCAGGCGGCTCTCAGGGTCCGTTGATGGGATGAGGGGCATGACCACCACCGACTCCGTCACCGACATCCTCGCCTCGCTGGAGCGCGCCGACGACGCCGCCTTCGCGGCGACGTTGCGTGGCGCGCTCGACGTCGAGGCGTTCGCGACCTACCTGGCCTTCCAGGAGATCGTCGACAACTACGACGCGCCCGCGACCCCATGCAGCCACGCCTACGTCTGCTACGACCCCGCGACCAGCCGCCTCGCGGTCGTGGACTGGGCGCTCGACGTCGCGATCGGCGACCGCTCCGGCCTGGGCGACGCGTCCGGTGCCCGCGCGCTCGCGGACCGCTTCCTCGCCCACCCGGCGTTCGCGGACCTGGTCGACCGCGAGCTCGAGCGGCTCGCCACCGCACTCGTGGACGCGGACGCCGCGGACTTCGGCGCCGCCGTGGGCGCCCGCGTGCTGCGCGAGCACACGCCGCGCCTCGCGCCGGCGCCCGCCGCCTGACAACGACCCGGGAACATCGGGGTTTACCGGGCACGTCGCCCGCGCCAGGATGAGCGCATGGACAACCTGAGCTCGTACCGCACGTTCTTCGTCGTCTGGGTCCTCGGCTTCGCGTTCGTGATGGCGTTCATCGCCACCGCGCAGGAGGGCGGCGACGGCGGCAACACCTTCATCCCCACCTTCTTCCTCGCGGCCATCGCGCAGGTGCCGCTGTTCGTGGTGGTGCTCATGGTGGAGCAGGTCGCGCGCAACCAGGCGACCGCGCTCGCGCGGATCGAGGCGGCCCTTGCCGCGAACCCGGCCGACGCATCGTCCGACTGACACCCCTGCTAGGTTCGAAGCACCCCGCGAGGAAGGTGCGCCACCCGCCATGACCGAGGCCCCGCCGATCACCCTGCCCGAGTACGGCGTGCACTCGGAGGTGGGGCCGCTGCAGAAGGTGCTGGTGTGCTCCCCCGGCCTCGCCCACCACCGGCTCACGCCGTCCAACTGCCAGGACCTGCTGTTCGACGACGTCATGTGGGTCGAGAACGCCGCACGCGACCACGCGGAGTTCGTCCGGCTCATGCGCGACCGCGACATCGAGGTGATGGAGCTCCACACCCTGCTCGCCGAGACCGTCGCGATCCCGCACGCGCGCGCCTGGCTGCTCGACCGCAAGGTCACCCCCGACGAGGTCGGGCTGGGCCTCGCCACCGACATCCGCGCCTACCTCGACGAGCTCCCCTCCGACGAGCTGGCCCGCCACATCATCGGCGGCCTGTCCACGCTCGACCTGCCGCGCGACTTCTCCCCGCCCGGCATCCAGCTGGTGCGCGAGGAGTCCGGCATGCGCGACTACCTGCTGCCGCCGCTGCCCAACACGCTGTTCACGCGCGACACCACCTCGTGGGTCTACGGCGGCGTCACCCTCAACCCGCTGTTCTGGTCCGCGCGTCACGCGGAGACGCTGGTGATGAAGGCGGTCTACGGGTTCCACCCCGACTTCGGCGACGCGGTCAACGTGTGGTGGGGCGACCCGGAGTTCGACCACGGCCTCGCGACGCTCGAGGGCGGCGACGTCATGCCGATCGGCAACGGCACCGTCCTGGTGGGCATGTCCGAGCGGTCGAGCCGCCAGGCCATCACGCAGCTCGCGATGGAGCTGTTCCTCGCGGAGGGCGCACAGCAGGTGATCGTCGCGAAGCTGCCGCGGCTGCGCTCGGCGATGCACCTCGACACCGTGTTCACGCTCGCGGATCGCGACCTGTGCACCGTGTTCCCCGGCATCATCGACGAGATCGAGACCTTCGTCATCCGCGAGGCGCCCGCGCCGGTGATGCTCGACGTGCGCCGCGAGGAGCGCCCGTTCGTGGAGGTGGTGGGCGAGGCGCTCGGCGTGGACCTGCGGGTCATCGCGACCGGGGGCGACCGCTACGCCTCGGAGCGTCAGCAGTGGGACTCGGGCAACAACCTGCTCGCGCTCGAGCCCGGCGTGGTGGTCGCGTACGACCGCAACACCCAGACCAACGACGAGCTCCGCAAGGCGGGCGTCGAGGTCATCGAGATCGTGGGCGCGGAGCTGGGTCGAGGACGCGGCGGCGCGCACTGCATGACCCAGCCCCTGCTGCGCGACGCGTAGCCCGGCGGGACCTACACCGAGGGCGGCGTGCCGCTCGGCAGCGTGGGCGTCTGCGGTCCCGAGCGCGGCTCCCACGCCTGGTCGTGGAGGAACAGGTCGCGGATCTGGTCGGGGAACGCGCCCGTGACCAGCTGGTCCACGGTGACCTCGTCGAACACCATCCGCACCGCTGCGCGCGCCGCGACCCACACCTCCTGCATGTGCTGCAGGCCCTCGGGGTAGACCACCTCGTGAGGTCGCAGGCCGTGCACGTCGGCGAGCGGCCCGTCGATCGCGCGCACCACCTCGCCCACCGTGATCTCGGCTGGCGGCCGGTGCAGCACGTAGCCGCCCTCGGGCCCGCGCATCGACTGCACGATCCCCGCGCGACGCAGGTCCGCGAGCGCCGTCTCGAGGAACTTGCGCGGCATCTCGAACCGCTCCGCGAGCACCGCGACCGGCACGCGCGCCGGGTACGCCTCGGCGAGGCCCACCACGGCCCGCACGGCGTAGTCCCCCTTGGCGGTCACGTGCATGCGGACACCCTACCCGCGGGGGGACGATGCGCCCGCGAGCGCGCGGCCTCCCTCCCCTCCCGCGACGGCCGGGAGGGTCGGGCCGGACGGGGCGACCGCCGCATCGTCCACCGGGAGCGTCGCCGCACCCGCGGCGAGCCGCAGCCAGACCGTGTCCCCCACCCGCGCGCCCAGCGCGCGCAGCTCCGCGCGGGTCAGCACCACGGCGACGGGCGGCGCGCCGCCCACGCCGACGCGGACGCGCGCCTCGTTGCCCACCCGCTGGATGTCCGCGACCACGCCGGCGACGGCGTCGCGCACCTCGATGCCGAGCACCTCGATGTCGTGCGGGCGCACCAGCCTCCCGCCGAGCTGGGTGACGGGGCCCAGGAAGGACATGACGAACGGGTTGGCGGGGCGGTCGTAGAGCGCGTCCGGCGAGCCGGTCTGCTCGACGCGGCCCTGGCTGATCACCACGATCTCGTCGGCGACCTCGAGCGCCTCCTCCTGGTCGTGCGTGACGAACACGGTGGTGACGTGGACCTCGTCGTGGAGGCGGCGCAGCCAGTCGCGCAGCTCCTTGCGGACCTTCGCGTCGAGGGCGCCGAACGGCTCGTCGAGCAGCAGCACGGACGGCTCGACCGCGAGCGCGCGGGCGAGCGCCATGCGCTGGCGCTGCCCGCCCGACAGCTGCGACGGCATGCGGTCCCCGAACTGCTCGAGGTGCACCAGGCGCAGCAGCTCGTCGACGCGGGCGCGGACCTCCTCCCGGGGGCGCTTGCGGATCTCGAGCCCGAACGCGACGTTGCGCGCGACGGACATGTGGGGGAACGCCGCGTAGTGCTGGAACACGAACCCGACCCCGCGCTTCTGCGGGGGAAGCCGGGTCGCGTCCGCGCCGTCGATGGTGACCACGCCGGAGTCCGCCGTCTCCAGGCCGGCGATGATGCGCAGCAGGGTCGACTTGCCGCCTCCGGACGGGCCCAGCAGCGCGGTGAGCGAGCCGGGGCGGATCGCGACGGAGACGTCGTCGAGCGCGGTGAAGGACCCGAAGGTCTTGGTGACGTCACGGATCTCGATGCTCACGAGGTCCTCCTCTCGGTGCGGGCGCGCAGCAGGCCCACGATGGCGATGGCGATGATGGACACGCTGGCGAGGGTGGCGGCCACAGCGAAGGCCCCCTCGCGGTCGAAGTTCATGTAGAGCTCCTCGACGGTGAGCGTCGCGGTCTGGGTGCGGCCGATCAGGTTGCCGGAGACCACCTTGACCGCGCCGAACTCGCCGACCGCGCGGGCGAGGCACAGCACCACGCCGTAGACGAGCCCCCAGCGGATCGCGGGAAGCGTGATGCGGCGGAACGTGGTCCACGGGCCGGCGCCCAGGGAGCGGGCGGCCTGCTCCTGCTCGGTGCCCACCTCCTCGAGCACCGGGATGATCTCGCGGATCACCAGCGGGAGCGCGATGAACGTGGTCGCGAGCACGATCCCGGGGGTCGAGTAGATGATGTCCAGCCCCACGTTCGCGAGCGGGACGCCCAGCCAGCCGGACCTCGCGCCGTAGACCAGGGCGATCGCGAGGCCCACCACCACGGGCGAGACCGCGAGCGGCAGGTCGACGAGCGCGGCGAGCAGGCGCCGTCCCGGGAACGTGCGGCGCACCAGCAGCAGCGCGACCCCGACGCCGAACACCGTGTTGAGCACCACAGCCCAGCCCGCCGCGATGGCGGTGAGGCGCAGCGCGTTGAGGACCAGCGGGTCGCGGAACGTGTCGAGGACCGGCGCGAGGCCGTTCGCGAACGCGCCGGTGAACACCAGCGACACGGGCCACGCGACCAGCAGCACCAGGTACGCGATCACCACGGCGCGCAGCACCACGGGTCCGCGCCTAGCCACGGCGGCCTCCCACGCGGTTGAACAGCCCCAGGGCCAGCGTGACGGCCAGCGAGATGGCGAGCAGGAACGTGGCGACCACGGCGGCGGCGGCCATGTCTCCCCCTTCGATGTAGCCGAGCATGCGGACGGAGGCGACCTCGGTGCGCATCGCGAGGTTGCCGGAGATGAGCACCAGCGAGCCGTACTCGGCGACGCCTCGCGCGAAGGACAGGGCGGCGCCCGCGGCGATGGCCGGCGCGAGGGCAGGGAGGACGATGCGTCGGAACACCGTCCAGCCCGACGCGCCCAGCGAGCGGGCCGCGTCCTCGGCGCTCCGGTCGAGCGTCTCGAGCACGGGCTGCACGGTGCGGACCACGAACGGCAGGGTGACGAACGCCAGCGCGAACGTCACGGCGACCTTCGTGTTCGCGATGTCGACGCCCAGCGGGCTCTGCGGTCCGTACAGCGCGAGCAGCACGAGGCCGGCGACCACGGTCGGCAGCGCGAACGGCACGTCGATCACCACGTCGAGCACGCGCCTGCCGGGGAACCGGTCGCGTACCAGCACCCACGCGATCGCGGTGCCCATCACCGCGTTGATCACGGTCACCAGCGCGGCCTGCTCGAGCGTGAGGCGGATCGCGGCGGCGGTCTGCGGCTGCGTGAGCACCCGCACCACGCCGTCCCAGCCGCCCGCCGCGGCGGTCGCGATGACCGCCGCGAGCGGGAGCAGCACCAGCAGCGAGAGCCACAGGACCGCGAGGCCCAGCCCGAGCCCGGCGCCGAGGCTGAGCGGCGGGGCTGCCGGGGCGACGCCGCGCGAGCTCGAGGCATGTGAGCCGCGCGCGCCGCCGCCCCGGCGCCGGCGGGACGTCACGGGCCGCCCGACCCCGTCTCCACCGGCGACCCCGGGTCGGGACGATGAGGCGACCGCCGCATCGTCCCTCACCGGGGTGGTCATCCCTCGACCCCGAGCTGGGTGAGGAGCTTCGTGATGGTGCCGTCCTCCTCGTCGAAGAACTCCGGAGCGGCGACCTCCCAACCGCCGAAGTCGTCGATCGTGTAGAGGTGCGACGGCGTCGGGAACGGGTCCGCGGGGTCGTTGGCGCCGGGAACCTCGGGGATCTCGACACCATCGATCACGGGCCGGTATCCGGTGCGGGCGAACTCGGACTGCGCCTCGGGCGTGAACAGGAACTGGTACCAGTCGCGCGCCTTGGGGTCGGCGTCCGTGAGCACGGCGCCCGGGTTGTCGATCCGGAGCGTGACGTCGGGGACCACGTAGTCGAGCTCCTCGCCGCTCGCGCGGGCCAGGATGGTCTCGTTCTCGTAGCTGAGCAGCACGTCGCCGGTGCCGGCGAGGAACGCGCTGGTCGCGTCGCGACCGCTCGCGGGCAGCGAGACCACGTTCGCGAGGACGTCCTTGGTGAAGGCCTCCGCGCCCTTCGCGTTCGCGCCGTCCGCGAGGGCGGCGGCCCACACGGCGAGGATGTTCCACCGCGCGCTGCCCGAGGACGTCGGGTTCGGCGTGACGATCTCCACGCCCGGCTCCGCGAGGTCCTCCCAGCTGTCGATGCCGAGCGGGTTGCCCGGCCGGACCGCGATCGCGACCACGGAGCTGGAGACGATCCCCTTGTGCTCGTCCTGGTTCCACTCCGGGTCCACCAGGCCCGCGTCGACCAGGCGGGTGACGTCGGACTCGAGCGAGAAGTGGACGTAGTCCGCCTCGAGCCCCGCCTCGACGGCCCGGCTCTGGTCGCCGGACGCGCCGTAGGACTCCACCCACTGGACGCCCTCCCCCTCGGGTGTCTGCGCCCACAGCGCCTGGATCGCGTCGTTGGCGGCCTGCGGGACGGCGTAGCCGACCACGGAGAGCGTGGTCTCGGTGTCCCCCTCGCCGGAGCCCGAGGCGGCGGGATCGGCGTCCGCGGCGCCCGAGCAGCCGGCGAGGACCGCCACCAGACCCGCCGCGACGGACCCTGCCACCCACCCCCGCGTGCTGAGCTTCCCTGCGTTCATGTCGACCTCCCAGGTCACGAGCCGAGCGGCGCTTGTCGCCTATTTCCTATCGGCTTGATAGACATTAGGGGGATTGCGGGCGCGAGGTCAACCACGAGGCGGGATCCGGCGTGTCGCGTGGGTCCGCAGATCCGTCGCCGGACGCGAAGAACCCCGGGCGGCCGCATCGTCGAGGCCGTCCCGGGGTCACAGGGAGGTGCGGACACGCCATTGTGTCCGCACTCGCCGACGCTAGCGCCGATCGTGGCCCGAATCCGGCCCGTTACGGAATAGTTATCAATGGGAACGGTCACAATGCGTCGCCCGGTGCCGTTCGACCGCTCCGAGGGACGATGCGCGGCGCGGCGCCGCGGCGGCGATACAGTCACAAGGGTGAGGGGGTGACGCCCATGACCGGATCCGCGACCGCCGCGACAGACCTCGCGCCCGTCCCCGACACCGGCCTCGCCGCCCGCGGCCTCATGCTTGTCCGCAGCCTCGCACGCCCCCGGGCCCGCGCATCGTCCACCCGACCGCCGCGCATCCTGGAGCCCACGTTCTCGGGCGTCGGCCTGGTGGTCGGGGCTCTCTTCATCGCCGTCTCGCTCGAACCCTCGCTGCTGCCACGGATCCCCGTGGTCCAGGGTCTCGCGACCGGCGTGTCGTTCATGGTCGGCTACGGGCTGGGCGCCGGGGCGCACTCCATCTGGAACTACCTCGAGGTGCCGAACCTGCGGGGGCGCGCGCTCACGGTGGTCGCCTGGGTGGTGCTCGGGCTGATCGGGGCGAGCCTGGGCCTCGCGATCTGGCGGTGGGTCGGGTGGCAGAACGGCATCCGCCGCACGTTCGGCATGGAGGAGCTCGACCCGACCGCTTGGCCCATCGTCGTCGGGATGGGCCTCGTGGTCGCCGCCACCGTGCTGGTCTGCTCACGCCTGCTGCGGGCCCTGTTCCGCTGGGGCGACTCGCTGCTGCGGCGCTGGCTCCCCCGCCGCCTCGCAGTGACGCTCGCGACCGCGGGGCTGGTGCTGCTGCTGTGGCTCGCGTTCTCGGGCGTGCTGGTGCGCGGCTTCTTCATCACCGCGAACTGGGCGTTCTCGGCGCGCGACCTGGGCGACAAGGTCGGCACCGAGGCGGTCACGTCGCCGCTGCGCTCCGGCGGCGAGGGCTCGCTGGTCGCATGGGAGGACCTGGGCCGCCAGGGGCGCGCGTTCCTGTCCTCGGGGCCATCCGTCGAGGAGCTGGACTCGTGGTCGGGCGGCGGCGCGATCGAGCCGATCCGCGTGTTCGTCGGGCTGCGGTCCGCGGACACCCTCGAGGAGCGCGCGCAGCTCGTGCTCGACGAGCTCATCCGCACGGACGCCTTCGACCGCGAGGTCCTGGTCCTCGCCACGACCACCGGCACCGGCCTCATCGACGCCAACGCCGCGGACTCCCTCGAGTTCCTCTACCACGGCGACACGGCGATCGCCGGGCTGCAGTACTCGTACCTGCCCAGCTGGATCTCGCTGCTCGCGGACCAGCAGGCGGTGAACGACGCCACCCAGGCGACGTTCCGCCTGGTCCACGACTACTGGGCCGAGCTCCCCGAGGACTCCCGCCCCGAGCTCTACCTCTACGGGCTGTCGCTCGGCTCCGCGGGCCCCGAGTCGGTGCTCGGGTCGATCGACATCCTCAACGAGCCCGTCGACGGCGCCCTGCTCACCGGCCCGACGTTCCTCAACCTCATGCACAACGAGCTCGAGCGCTCGCGCGACGCGGGCTCGCCGGCCTGGCTGCCCGTGGTGGGCGAGGGCCGCACCGTGCGCTTCACCGGGGAGGACGATGCGCTGGGCGAGCCGTCAGGGCCGTGGGGTTCCACACGGGTCGTCTACCTGCAGCACGGCTCGGATCCGGTGGTGTTCTTCTCCCCGGTGACGTTCTACCGCGAGCCGGAGTGGCTCAAGGCCGGGCAGCGCGCGCCCGACGTGTCGCCGCAGATGCGGTGGTTCCCGCTCATCACCGGGTGGCAGACCATGCTCGACATGCCCGCGGCCGGCTCGGTGCCCGAGGGCTTCGGGCACATGTACACCGCGAAGGCGAATCTCCAGGCGTGGGTCGGGGTGACCGACCCCGACGACTGGACCGCCGCGGACACGGAGGCGCTCGGCGACTTCCTCAACGAGCGCCGCGCGGAGCGGCTCACGCTCCTCGAGCAGCTCGGGCGGTAGCGGGCGCGGGCGCGAACGCAGGCGCAACGACGCGCGGCGGGCCCGGGGCCCGCCGCGCGTCGTCTCGGTGGTTCAGCGTGTGGCTGTTCAGCGCGCGACGGCGAAGCCGCCGGTCCACGGCAGCTTCTCGCCGACGGCGAGGGTGAGCTGCGCGAAGCCGATCGCCTCGAGCTCGTGCGCACGGGCGAGCGAGCCCGCGTCGATCCCGTCGAGGCCGCCGGCCTCGATCGCAGAGATGAGCGTCGCCTTGGCCTCGGACGAGTCGCCGGCCACCAGCACGGTCGTGGTGAGCTCGCCGACCCTCTTCGACGCGAGGGTCGCGGCGAAGGTGGTGTTGAAGGCCTTGAGGACCGTGGCGGCGGGGATCTTCGCCTGGATCTCGGCGGTCGCGGACGAGCCGGCGGGGACCACGAGCGAGTCGAAGGTCTCGAAGTTCAGCGGGTTGGTGATGTCCACGACCACCTTGCCGTCGAACGCCGAGCCGTAGGCCGCGAGGATCGCGTCGACCGCGGGGAACGGCACGGCGAGGACCACGACGTCGCCGGCGAGCGGCGCGGTGCCCACCTCGTCCTTCGCGACGTAGGTGACCGAGCTGCCGCCGTCGGCGAGCACGCCGCCGATCGCGTTGGCCATGTTGCCGGTGCCGATGATGGTGAAGGTGGTCATGTCCTGATCCTTTCGATGCGAGCCTGGCGGCCCGTTAGTTGTACCTACAACCACCGACCATAGACCCTCTTGGTTGTAGATGCAACCTCTTGGTAGGATGAACCCATGACGAGCACCACCACCGCCCTGCGCCACCCCGAGCGCGTCGCGGTCGCGCGCCTCCACGCGCTGCTCGAGCTGCTGCCGACCGCGCTCGATCACCGCCTGGCGGACGCCGGCCTCACCGCCTTCGAGTACACCCTGCTCGAGGCCCTCGACGAGGCGCCCGCGCACCGCCTGCGCCTCAGCGCCCTCGCCTCCCGCACCAACGCGACCCTGCCGCGCCTCTCGCGCGTGGTGACCGGGCTCGAGCGCAAGGGGCTCGTGGTCCGCGCCGCGTGCGCCGAGGACGGCCGCGCCTTCAACGCCGTGCTCACCGACGCGGGTGCGGACGCCTTCGCGGACGCCCGCCCGGTCCACGCGGACGCCGTGCGCGAGATGGTCCTCCAGGACCTCACCGAGCAGGACGTCGACGCCCTGTCGGATCTCGCGCTGAAGATCCTCGGCCGCCTCGACCCCGACCGCCGCCTCGCGGTCACCGCGTCGCTCGCCGCGTGCGCGGCGGACCCCGCACCCGCGACCGAGTGTGCGGCCGACCCCGCGCCCGCAGCCGACGCATCCTGCCCCGCCGACCCCGCCGAGTAGCGCGCGGCCCGCACGCCGCGCGTCGTCCCCGGAACCCGCGGGACGATGCGCGGGTTCAGTGGTGCTTGCGCGCCAGCCTCCACATGGTCCAGGACGTCCCGATGAAGCGGGCCGCCTGAGCCAGCAGGCTGCGACGCCTCCGCAGCTCCGCCCCGGTGGGCAGCGGCGCTTGGGCGATCCGCTCGTTGGTCGTATCCATCACAGACCTCCGCTCACTCCGGGATCCACGTCCACCCGGGACGCGCCTTCGCCTTGTAGATGAACAGGGTGTGCAGCATGCGCTTCACCCAGTGGCCCGAGAGCCCGATCTCACCCTTGGTCGCCTTGAGGTCGCGCCCCGTCTCGGGGTAGCGCTCCCAGTCCGGCACCACCGGGCTCATCGTCATCGCCGCGGCCGTCCCCGACCGGAACCCGGTCCCCGCCGAGGCGACGCACGCGGCCGCCATCTCGGACATCGACGCCGCATGGGTGGGCGCGGGCGCCGCGTGCAGGATCATGTCCGCGATCGACTTCGCGACCACCTTGCCCATGGTGCCCGAGGGCATGCCGGTGCGCGGGGGCGACGGCGCTACCGCCACGCCATCCGGGGTCGCGCGGGGACGGGAGATCTGGTGCGGCGGCGCGAACGCGATCCCCACCGCGAACACGTTGCGGTAGGTCGGGTTCTGGTACGTGCGCGGCCAGTCGCGGGCGCTCCACTCCTCATAGGGCCTGGGCGTGTAGTCCGCGTCGACCTTGAGGAAGCCCGACGGCGCGAACACGGTCGCGGTGATGTCCTCGCCGGCGCGGTCGAAGGCCTTCCAGTCGTTGCCCTTGAACGGCGGCAGCAGCATCGCGAAGTCGTAGGCGAGGTCGTTGTGGGACCCGTCGAGCTGGTCGTAGTGGATCACGCCGGGATCGATCGAGGTGACGGCGGCACCGGTGATGGCGCGCACGCCACGCTCACGGAACAGCGACTCGGTCCACAGCTGCGAGGTGGTGCGGTACCCGTTCTGCTCGAACTCCATGCCGCCCACGCCGAAGTCGCCGAGCTCGTTCTCGTTGGTGAGGTAGACGATCTCGGCGTTGTCGCGCACGCCCGCCTCGCGGAGCTCGTGCTCGACGTTGAACGTGTACTCGAACGCCGCGCCCTCGCAGGTGCAGGTGCCGTGCCCGACGCCGATCACGACCGTCTGGCGGCGCGTCCGCAGCACGGTGATCAGCGAGGCGAGCCGCGCCGCCGCCTCGGTCGCGTGGTCCGGCGTGCACACCGACAGCGTGTGCCCGCCGTCGGGCCCCAGGCCCGGGGTCGCGCCGAAGTTGAGCTTCGGGCCGGTGGCGTTGACGACGTAGTCGTACCGGATCTTCTCCGTCCGACCCTTGCGCCCGGGAGAGGTGCGCTCGACCTCGACGGCGGGCTTCGCATCGTCCGCGTCGCCCTCGGGCCACAGCGCGACGGCCTTCGCCTGGACGAAGGAGATGCCCTTCTTCCTGTAGATGGGCGCGAGCTCGAAGACCACGTCCTCGTGGCTCATCCTCCCGACGCCCACCCAGATGTTGGACGGGATCCAGTTGTAGGTGGGCTTGGGGTTGACCACCACCACCTCGTGCTCCGGGGGAAGGAGCTTGCGCAGGTACAGGGCAGCCGTGTGCCCCGACACCCCGGCGCCCAGGACGACCACGCGGGCCATGACCGATCACCTCGCTGACCTGAAAGGAGGGCCGTCGTCGTTGACGGCCCCTCAGCCCAGGTCTATACCCCCGAGGGTATCTACCGCAAGGGACGTTGGTCCCCCGCACGCGTCAGTCGCGGCGGTTCTCCACGGCCTTCTTGAGGAAGATCATGGGCAGCAGCCACGTCGCGAGCGCCGTGATGAGCCACACCAGCACGGTCGCCGCGATCCACGTGCCCACGCCGTCGATCGACAGGCCGTCGACCACGAGCGAGGTGATGAGCAGCGCCACGAACGTGGAGACGAGGCCCACGCCGCCCAGGAACGCGTTGGCGTACTTGGTGGCCATCTTGAAGATCAGCGGGGACAGGATCCACTGCGCGACGGTGAAGATCACCGCGGCGACCAGGAGCCCCACGAAGTCGATGGTGAAGCCGTCGAGGACCATCGAGGTGATCCAGAGACCCAGCGCTGCCGAGCCGAAGAAGATCAGCGTGTTGATCAGGAATCGCACCATGGTGCCGACGCTACTACCGACACGCCCGTTTTGCTCGGAAATCAGGGACGATGCGTGGGTCGAGGGACGATGCGCCGGTTCAGTCGCGCTTGTCGACGGCCTGGCCGTCGGCGGGCTTCTTGTCGCGGTCGCCGATCCTGTCGAACAGCCCGGGCAGCACCCACACGCCGATCGCGGTGATGAGCCACACCAGGAGGGTGCCGGCCGCCCACGTCCCGAAGCCGTGGATCGTGAGCCCCGAGGTGAGCGTCGCGGTGATGAGCAGCGCGACGAACGTCGAGATGATGCCCACGCCGCCCACGACGGCGCGGGCGCGCTTGTGGATCTGGCGCTCGATGAGCGGCGACAGCAGGCTCTGCGCGAGCGCGAAGATGATGGTCGCGGTGATGAGGCCGCTGATCTCGAGCTCGAAGTCCTCCCCGAGCATGAGCGAGGTCAGCGCGAGCGCCGCCACCGCCGACGCGAGGAACACGGCCGCCTTGAGCAGGAATCTCTCCATGAGCCGACGCTACCCCGCGGGTGGCGGGATGCGCGAGGACTCACGCCGAGCATCGTCCCAGGCAGCGCCCGCCGGACAGACGACGAGGGCGCCTCCGGGGAGGCGCCCTCGTGGTGCTGTCGACCATGTCCGGCCACCAGGGACTTGCGGCCGGTTTCAAGGCGATCAGGTCCTAGGACCTTGTGCCCAGAACACTAACGCATCGCACGGAATTCCCGTACCCCCTCACGTATTCGCGGAGCGCGAACCAGCCGGTCCCGGACACATGCGCGCAAACTCGGACGGATAGGGTCGGGGCATGCTCCACCATGCCCCCCTCATCGAGATGATCGCAGTGGGCCTGGTAGCGGCCTTCATCCTGGGCTTCGCGGCGCAGAAGCTGCGCCTGTCCCCCATCGTCGGCTACCTCGCGGCCGGCCTGGTGATCGGTCCGTACACGCCCGGATTCGTGGGCGACGTGGACCTCGCGACGCAGTTGAGCGAGATCGGCGTGATCCTGCTGATGTTCGGCGTGGGCCTGCACTTCAGCTTCAAGGAGCTGCTCGCCGTGCGGCGCGTCGCGCTGCCGGGCGCGATCGCGCAGATGACGGTCGCGACGGCGCTCGGCACCGGGCTGGGCCTGCTGCTGGGCTGGGGCATCGAGGGCGCGCTGCTGTTCGGGCTCGCGCTGTCCGTCGCGTCGACCGTGGTGATGCTGCGGGCGCTCGAGGAGCGGCAGCTGCTCGACACGCGCGCCGGTCACATCGCGGTCGGCTGGCTGATCGTCGAGGACCTCGCGATGGTGATCGCGCTCGTGGTGGTGCCGGTGCTCGCGGGCGGCGACGCGTCCGGAGCCGAGCTCGCGGGCGAGCTCGCGCTCACCGTGCTGCGGGTCGGCGCCTTCGTGGCGCTCATGTGGTTCGTGGGACGCCGCGTCATCCCGTGGGCGCTCGCGCGCGTCGCGGACACCGGGTCCCGCGAGCTGTTCACGCTGGGCGTGCTCGCGATCGGGCTGGGTGTCGCGGTGGGCGCCGCATGGATGTTCCAGGTGTCCTTCGCGCTCGGCGCGTTCTTCGCCGGCATGATCCTGCGCGAGTCCGACCTCTCCCACCGCGCCGCCGAGGACTCCCTGCCGCTGCGCGACGCGTTCGCGGTGCTGTTCTTCGTCGCGGTCGGCATGCTGGTGGACCCGTCGATCGTGCTGCGGCAGCCGGTGGCGCTGCTCGCGACCGTCGCGATCATCGTGGGAGGGAAGTTCGTCATCGCGTTCGGCCTGGTGCGGATGCTCAAGTACTCGCGATCCATGGCGCTGCTCATCGCGGTCTCGCTCGCGCAGATCGGAGAGTTCTCCTTCATCCTGGTCACGCTCGGGGCCGACCTCGAGATCCTCCACGAGGACGCGCAGGACCTGGTGCTCGCCGGCGCGATCATCTCGATCATCCTCAACCCGCTGCTGTTCGCATGGGTCGCCAGGATCCTCGCGCGCAAGAACGCGCTGCCCGAGGACGCGGACGCCGGGCCGGTCTCCTCGGAGGCCACCGGGCACGTCATCGTGGTGGGCTACGGCCGCGTGGGCGGCCGGGTTGCGAAGGCGCTCTGGGCCGCGGAGATCCCGGTGGTGGTGATCGACGACGACGAGACGCGCGTGCAGAAGATCCGCGACCGCGGCCACGAGGCCATCCTGGGCAACGCCGCGCGCGCGGGCGTGCTGCGCTCCGCCGGGATCGGTGCGGCGCGTGCGCTGCTCGTGGGCATCCCCGACCCGCTCAACGCCGGGTCCGTCATCGCGAAGGCTCGCTCGCTCGAACCCGAGCTGGACATCGTGACCCGGGGCCACGGCACACGCGACGTCGAGTACCTCGAGGGCCAGGGCGCCTCGCGGGTGCTGGTGGGCGTCCACGAGGTCGCGGACCTCATGGTCGAGCGCGTGGGCGGCCCGCCCAACGAGTCCGAGGCGCGGGGCTAGCCGCGTCGCGTCGATTGCCCATGACACTTGTGACGCAAGTGGACCGGTGGGGCACGTGAGGTCGCCACATCCTTCACGCGGCAACACCTGCGTCACAAGCGCCATTGGAGATCATCGGGCGGTCGCCTGGTGCGCGGCATAGCCTGGGGGTATGAGCCACGACGCCGTCCGTCTCGACGCTCTCATCAAGGCGCTCAGCCACGCCTACGACTCGGCGTTCGACGAGGCCCTCGCGGACCGGTCGACCACCCGCGCGGAGTTCGTGATGCTGAGCCTGCTGGCCCGCTCCCCCGACCCGATGACGTGGCAGCAGCTCGAGGACCACATGACCCCCTTCTACAGTCCGGCCAAGCTCACCGACGCGTGGAACGGCCTGGTTGCGGGCGCCTGGGCCGAGGACCTCGAGGGGCTGCGCGCCGCCACGCCCGAGGGGCGCGAGGTGGTCGACGAGCTGCACGACGAGATCGAGCGCATCCACGACGACGCATCGGAGGGCCTGACGGACGCGCAGATCGAGGCGGCGGAGACGGTCGTGCGGACGATGCTGGGGAACCTCGAGCGCTGAGCGTCGAGTCTCCCGATCGCGCCTACTCGGCGCCGCGCATGACCCTGTTCCACGCGTTGGTGACGGCCACCACCTCGACGATCGCGCCCAGCTGGGTCGCGTTGAACCACTCGCCGGCGTGGGCCCGCGCCTCCTGCTCGAGCGCCCGCGGGGCATCGGTGAGGACCTCCGCGAGACGCAGCGCAGCCGCCTCGCCGTCGGTGACGAGGCCGGGACGGATCTGACGCGCGGGGCGCGCGAGCGCCGCGATGAGATCCGGGCGCGTGCCGCCCTGCGCGAGGGACTCCGAGTGCAGACGCACGGAGTGGTGGCAGCCGTTGAGGTGCGACACCCGCAGGCGGATCATGTCGCGCAGCCGGGGCTCCAGGGCGTCGCCGACGTCGCCGTCGATCCGCTCGAGCGCCTTGAGGAAGCCGGCGCCAACCCTCGCCTCCATGCGCGCGACGCTACCCGTGCATCGTCCCCCGGTACGGGAGGCGTGCCGCCAGGCGCCCAGGTGCCCCGCGCATCGTCCCTGCTCTCGATTCCCGAGCACGGTCGCGCCTCTGGAAGAATGGCGCCCATGACTTCGCGCATCCCGGACAAGGCCACCGTCGACGGGCTTGAGGACCGCTGGAACGAGGCCTGGGAGGCCGCCGGCACGTACCGCTTCGACGAGTCGAAGACCCGCGAGCAGGTGTACTCGATCGACACCCCGCCGCCGACCGTCTCGGGTTCGCTCCACGTCGGCCACGTCTTCAGCTACACGCACACGGACGTGGTCGCGCGCTTCCAGCGCATGCGCGGCCGCGAGGTGTTCTACCCGATGGGGTGGGACGACAACGGCCTGCCCACCGAGCGCCGCGTCCAGAACTACTACGGCGTCCGGTGCGACCCCACGCTCCCCTACGTCGAGGGCTATGAGCCCCCGTTCGAAGGCGGCGAGGGCAAGTCCGTGAAGGCGGCGGACCAGCAGCCGATCTCGCGTCGGAACTTCGTCGAGCTGTGCGAGCGCCTCACCGCGGAGGACGAGAAGCAGTTCGAGTCGCTGTGGCGCCACCTGGGCCTGTCCGTGGACTGGTCGCGCACCTACCAGACCATCTCCCCGTCCTCGCAGGCGGTCGCTCAGCAGGCGTTCCTGCGCGGGCTGTCGCGCGGCGAGTGCTACCAGGCCGAGGCGCCGACCCTGTGGGACGTGACGTTCCGCACCGCCGTCGCGCAGGCCGAGCTCGAGGACCGGGAGCGTCCCGGCGCGTACCACCGTCTGGCGTTCGAGCCGGCGGCGGACATGGAGGAGGCCACCGGCTCGTACGAGTCCGTGTGGATCGAGACCACCCGTCCCGAGCTGCTGCCCGCGTGCGTGGCGCTGGTCGCGCACCCGGATGACGAGCGCTACCAGGGCCTGTTCGGCAAGCACGTGCGCACGCCGCTGTTCGGCGTCGAGGTGCCCGTGGTCGCGCACCACCTGGCGAACCCCGAGAAGGGTTCCGGCATCGCGATGATCTGCACCTTCGGCGACGTCACCGACGTCACCTGGTGGCGCGAGCTCCGCCTGCCCACGCGCCCGGTCTTGGGCTGGGACGGCCGGATGCTCGCCGAGGCACCCGCGGGTGTGGTGTCGGCCGAGGGGCTGGCCGCGTACGGCGAGCTCGCGGGGCTCACCACGTTCTCCGCCCAGAAGCGGATCGTGGAACTCCTGACCGAGGCCGGCGTCATGGACGGCGAGCCGCGCCCCATCTCGCACCCGGTGAAGTTCTTCGAGAAGGGCGACAAGCCGCTCGAGATCGTCACCACGCGCCAGTGGTACATCCGCAACGGCGGCACCGACGCCGCGCTGAACTCCGAGCTGGTCGCGCGAGGGTCCGAGCTCGACTTCGAGCCCGACTTCATGCGCGTGCGCTACGAGAACTGGGTGAAGGGCCTCACCGGCGACTGGCTGATCTCGCGCCAGCGCTTCTTCGGCGTCCCGATCCCGGTCTGGTACCCCGTGCTCGCGGACGGCTCGCCCGACTACGACCACCCGATCGTGCCCGCCGAGGACGCCCTCCCCGTGGACCCGTCGGCCGACGTGCCCGTGGGGTACTCGGCGGACCAGCGCGACGTCCCCGGCGGCTTCACGGGCGAGAAGGACATCATGGACACGTGGGCGACCTCGTCGCTCACCCCCCAGATCGTGTGCGGGTGGCGTGACAACCCCGCGCTGTTCGCCGCCACGTTCCCCATGGACCTGCGTCCCCAGGGCCAGGACATCATCCGCACCTGGCTGTTCTCCACCGTGGTCCGATCGCACGCCGAGCACGGCACCCTGCCGTGGAGGCACGCCGCGATCTCGGGCTGGATCCTCGACCCCGACCGCAAGAAGATGTCGAAGTCCAAGGGCAACGTCGTGACGCCGATGGGCCTGCTCGAGCAGCACGGCTCTGACGCGGTGCGCTACTGGGCCGCCGCCGCGCGCCTCGGCACGGACGCGGCGTTCGACGAGGGTCAGATGAAGATCGGCCGTCGCCTCGCGATGAAGGTGCTCAACGCGTCGAAGTTCGTGCTGGGTGCGACGGGGATCGCGACCGCCGCGGGTTCGTCGCTCGCGGCGGGAGTCGATGCGACCGCCGCGGTGGTGTCAGCCCCCGTCACCGAGCCGCTCGACCGCGCGATGCTGTCGGCGCTCGCCGACGTGGTCGACGCTGCGACCAAGGCGCTCGAGGGCTACGACCACACCAAGGCCCTCGAGGTCGCGGAGACGCTCTTCTGGACGTTCTGCGACGACTACCTCGAGCTGGTGAAGACCCGCGCCTACGACGGTGCGGCCCCGGGCGAGGCGATCGACCCCCTGGCGCCGTGCTCGGAGGGTGCGGCCTCGGCGCGCGCCGCGCTCACCCTCGCGCTGCAGACGTTCCTGCGCCTGTTCGCGCCGGTGCTGCCGTTCGCGACGGAGGAGGTCTGGAGCTGGTTCCAGGAGGGCTCCGTCCACCGCGCCGCGTGGCCCGTGTCCTCGCCGCTGCGTGAGGCCGCCGGCGCCGACTCGGCGGGTGCTCCCCTGCTGGCCGCCGCAGGCGAGGCGCTGTCCGTGCTGCGCAAGGTCAAGTCCGAGGCCAAGGTGTCCCAGCGCACGCCGCTCGCGTCGGTCGACCTGCTGGTGCCGGCCGCGAAGGCGGGCTTCGTGCGAGCCGCCGCGCCGGACCTGCTCGCGGCGGGTCGCGTCGAGTCGATGCAGATCGTTGACACCGAGGCCGCGCTCGAGCCCAATGTGGACGGGCTCGGCTCGGAGGACGGCTCCTCGGACGAGATCGCCGACCCGACGGTCATGCGCACCGAGAACGCAGTCCTGGGCGAGGCGTAGTTCTCCTCGCCCTCCACCCCCTCCCCAACTTCACCGCTATGGGGAACTCAGCGACGGTTCTGGAAGGTTTGCCACTCCTGTGGGGAACTGAGTGACGCTTCGAGGCGCGCGCCGCGAGTCATCTCGCGCTGCGCGCCTCGAGCACCTCGCGCACGCGCGCACGGCATTGCTCGGGTCGCTCGATGATGTCGTCGTAGGTCAAGCGGACGGTCTGAATCCCGATCCCGGCGAGCAACGCGTCACGACGGACGTCTCGCTGCCGCTGCTCCGGGTTCGCATGCGAGGCGGCGCCATCGAGCTCGACGGCCGTCATGGTGCTGGGGTCGTACATGTCGAGCCTGAAGAACTCGCCCTGCGCCGTCACCCGATGCTGTCGGAGGAAGCGCGCAAACTCCCCCGTGTTGAACACACGGCGCAGGCCCACCTCCTCGAGGTAGTTCTCGGCTCCGCGCTCCGCGGCCTCGACACGCCTGAGGAGTTCGGCGCGCGCCGTGCACCGCGGGACCCGCGCCAGCGCATCCCGGATGGCACGGGCCGTCGTGAAGCCGCTGCGGAACGCACGGTGCACGGCCGACGACCGGTCTCCCCGTGCGAGCCCGCCGAATCCGTGGATCACCGCCATGTCGGGTCCCAGCACCGTCGCGCGCCCGATGCGCGTGGTCGGCGGGCGGTAGGTCAGGCGCCTCACGCGGATCCACGTGGGTGGATACGGGCGTTCGCGGTGCGGCACGGCGATCTCGATGATCTCCGGTGGCTCGACCACGAATCCCCACAGGAACATCGCGGCCACGCCGGAGACCGCGGCGTTCGGTCCCGCCCAGAGCAGCGCGGCGTCCACGCGGGCCGCGAACGACTCGGCGTGGATGGCCGCGACGTAGGTGTCCGGCAGCAGCCTCACGATGTCTCCGCGTGCGATCGCGGTACGTGCTTTGCGCTCCGACGTGATCCCCTTGAGCTCGTCGAACGTGAAGGCACGAGGCTCGCGGCGCAACGCTTCGACAAGGGAGCCGCCAGGTGCCACCGTAGGCAGCGGCCTCAGATGGGTCATGCGACCGTTGTAGGCGACACGGCGGGGCCGGTCAGCAGGCGCGACCGGCGCTGGGGAGGCACGAGCGACGATGCGGTGCCGGGGACATCGGCCCACCACCGGGCAAGCCCGTCGCGCAGTTCCCCATGGCTCGCTCAGACCTGCCAGAACCGTCGCTGAGTTCCCCATAGCGCGCGGGGCGGACGCGCGGGCGCGGCGCGAGCGGACTTAGGCCGCGCCGGCTTCCTCGACCGGACCCTCGAAGGCCGGCCGGGCGCGTTCGAGCACCGTCTCGCGCGTGACGATCACGCGGGCGATGTCGTCGCGGCCGGGGACCTCGAACATGGTCTCCTGGAGGACCTCCTCCATGATCGCGCGGAGGCCGCGCGCGCCGGTGCCACGGTCCAGCGCCTGCTCGGCGATCGCCTGGACCGCCTCGGGCTCGAACTCGAGCTCCACCGAGTCGAGCTCGAACATGCGCTGGTACTGCTTCACCAGCGCGTTCTTGGGCTGGGTGAGGATGTTGACCATCGCGTCGACGTCGAGCGGGTTCACGGTGGCGATGACGGGCATGCGGCCGATGAACTCCGGGATGAGCCCGAACTTGTGCAGGTCCGTGGGGGTGACCTCGGAGAACAGGTCCGTGTTGTCCGCCTCCTTGAGCGTCGCGCCGAAGCCGATGCCCTTGCGGCCCACGCGCGAGCTGATGATCTCCTCGAGGCCCGCGAAGGCTCCCCCGAGGATGAACAGCACGTTGGTGGTGTCGATCTGGATGAACTCCTGGTGCGGGTGCTTGCGCCCGCCCTGCGGCGGCACCGAGGCGACCGAGCCCTCGAGGATCTTCAGCAGCGCCTGCTGGACCCCCTCGCCGGAGACGTCGCGCGTGATGGACGGGTTCTCCGCCTTGCGGGCCACCTTGTCGATCTCGTCGATGTAGATGATGCCGCGCTGGGCCTTGTCGACGTCGTAGTCGGCTGCCTGCAGCAGCTTGAGGAGGATGTTCTCGACGTCCTCGCCCACGTAGCCGGCCTCGGTGAGCGCGGTGGCGTCCGCGATCGCGAAGGGCACGTTGAGCATCTTCGCGAGGGTCTGCGCGAGGTAGGTCTTGCCCGTGCCGGTAGGGCCGATGAAGAGGACGTTGGACTTGGCGATCTCCACCTGGTCCTCGTCGCCCTTGAGCCGGGTCTCCCCGGCGCGCACGCGCTTGTAGTGGTTGTAGACCGCGACGGACAGGGCTCGCTTGGCGCTGTCCTGACCCACGATGTACTGGCCCAGGAAGTCGAAGATCTCGCGCGGCTTGGGCAGCTCGGTGAGCTCGGCCTCGACCTGCTCCGCGAACTCCTCCTCGATGATCTCGTTGCACAGCTCGATGCACTCGTCGCAGATGTACACGCCGCCGCCCGCGATGAGCTTGCGCACCTGCTTCTGCGTCTTTCCGCAGAACGAGCACTTGAGCAGGTCGCCGCTGTCAGCGGGTCGGTTCATCGGGGGCTCCTCTCACGAACTCCGTCGTGCCCCTCCAGGCTACCCACGGGGTCCGACAAGCGTCGGGCGGCGCGCCGGGCCCCCGGATGCGCCTGGCGCGTAGCAGGACCGTCGATGCAGCGCCTTATGCAATCGAGACCTTCCCGTCATGCATCCGAAACGCGGCGGGGGCGCCGCACGCGGAGAAAGCCGCGCGCGACGCCCCCGGCGTCTCGTGGAGGGGGTCCTACGAGTGGACGGCCTGCGTGCCCTTGCGGGACTCGAGCACCTGGTCCACCAGGCCGTAGTCGCGCGCCTGGGCGGCGGACAGGAACGTGTCGCGCTCGATGTCCTCGCGCACCTTCTCCGGCGTCTGGCCGGAGTGGAACGCGAGGGTGTTCTCGAGCCACTCGCGCATGCGGAGCATCTCCTCCGCGTAGATCTCGATGTCGGAGGCCTGCGCACGCGCGCCGCCCTCGATGCGAGGCTGGTGGATCATCACGCGGGCGTTGGGCAGCGCGAGGCGCTTGCCCGGCGTGCCCGCCGCGAGCAGCACAGCCGCCGCGGAGGCGGCCTGGCCCAGGCACACGGTCTGGATCTCGGGCTTGATGTACTGCATCGTGTCGTAGATCGCGGTGAGCGCGGTCTGCGAGCCGCCCGGCGAGTTGATGTACAGGGTGATGAGACGGTCCGGGTCCTGCGACTCGAGGACCAGGAGCTGCGCCATCACGTCGTCCGCCGAGGCGTCGTCGATCTGCACGCCGAGGAAGATGATGCGGTCCTCGAACAGCTTCGCGTAGGGGTCCTGGCGCTTGAAGCCGTAGGCCGTGCGCTCCTCGAACTGGGGAAGGATGTAGCGCGACGAGGGGGCGTCGGACACGCCGCCCCCGTACGCTCCGCCGCCGAAGGCGCCCGCCGTACGGCCGGCCGCCTGGAATGCGCGCTGGATCTCGCTCACGCCTTGCCTCCCTGGGACTTGTCGCCGGCCTCGGCCGCGTGCTTGATGACCTTGTCGACGAAGCCGTACTCGAGCGCCTCGTCCGCCGTGAACCACCGGTCGCGGTCCGCGTCCTTGGTGATCTGCTCGATGCTCTTGCCGGTCTGAGCCGCCGTCAGCTCCCCGAGCACCTTCTTCATGTGCATGATGAGCTCCGCGTTGATGCGGATGTCGGTCGCGGTGCCGTAGATGCCGCCCGAGGGCTGGTGCATCATCACGCGGGCGTGCGGCGTCGCGAAGCGCTTGCCGGGCGCGCCCGACGAGAGCAGGAACTGCCCCATCGACGCCGCCATGCCCATCGCGACGGTCGCGACGTCGGGCTTGATGTACTGCATCGTGTCGTAGATCGCCATGCCCGCGGTGATCGATCCGCCGGGGCTGTTGATGTACAGGTAGATGTCCTGGTCCGGGTCCTCCGCTGCCAGCAGCATCATCTGAGCGCAGATGGCGTTCGCGTTGTCGTCGCGCACCTCGTCGCCCAGCCAGATGATGCGCTCGCGCAGCAGCCGGTTGAAGATCGAGTCGTTGAGCGCCATGCCGGGCCCCTCGCCTCGTGCCGTGATCTCGTTCACGTGTGTCCTCCTGTCGAGCGTCCTGGTTGACAGTAACGCGCAGCACCGACGCCTCGATGCCGTTTCCCCCCTGGTTTCGCTACGGGGAGAACGGCTAGGGTCGCGACGGGCGCGAGGGACGCCCACGACGACGGGAGAGAGATGTCCACCACGAACGACCCCTTCAGCCAACAGCCCCCGGAGGGCACGATGCGCCCGGCCGAGTCGAGCGTGCAGCCGCACCAGGGATGGGAGCCGCAGGCCACCGCGGAGACCCCCGCGCCGGCAGCCGCGGACCTCCCGCCCGCGCCCGCTGCCCCGGCCCCGGCGCCCACGGCCCCCGGGTACGCGGCCCCGCCCGCGCCCTCGGCCGGCTACGGCGGCTACGCGCCGCGCCCCGCGAAGACGTGGATGAACATCACGTCGCTGGTGACGTCGCTCGTGGGCCTGGGCCTGCTCGGCGTGATCTTCGGCCACCTCGGCGTCGCGGCGGCCAAGCGCGGCGAGGCCGACTACAAGGGCATGGGCATCGCGGGCCTCATCATCGGCTACATCGGGATCGTCGCCACGATCATCTACGTCATCGCGATCATCGCGTTCGTGTCGGCGGGCACCGTCACGGTCCAGTAGTCCCCCTCGGGGCCATCCCCGACCCGCGCATCGTCCGGATCACACCGGGGGACGATGCGCGGGCCGGGCGGCGCTCGATAGCGTCGCCTGAGGAGGCGGCCACCCGGCCGCCGAGGAGGAGACCATGTCCACGCCCCAGGAACCGTTCGACCCGGCCGCCCCGCGGCCCATCCCCCCGTACGCGCAGCAGGCGCCTCAGCCGGCCCCGCAGCCCGCCTACCCCCAGGCGCCGTACGCCCCGCAGCGCCCCGCGGGAACGGACAAGAACTGGATGGGCGTCACCTCGCTCGTGCTGTCGCTCGCGGGCCTGTTCACGGGCATCACCGCGATCGTCGGCATCGTGTTCGGCCACCTCAGCCTGAGCGCCGTCAAGCGGGGCGAGGCCGACAACTGGGGGGTGGGTCTCGCGGGACTCATCATCGGCTACGTCATCACGGCGCTCGGGCTCCTCGTGCTCATCGGCCTGTTCGCCGTGTTCGGGTGGGCCGTCTCCGAGTGCGGCGGCTCGAACGCCGCCGACTGGTGCACGTCGACGGGATCCTGACCCGCCCCGCCACCACCCGGACCGCCCGCCGCGCCCGCCAAGGCGCGCGCGGCTAGCCTGGAACAAGACCGCGCATACGCCATCCGAGGAGGGATGATGTCCACACCAGACGAGCGCGAGAACGCGCCGGAACCCACGCCCGCGGAGCCCACCGCGTATCAGCCGGCCCCGTCGACGGAGCCCACCCCCGCGGAACCCACGGCACCCGCCGCGCCGGCCGCGGCATCGTCCCCTCAGGCGGGACCGCAGGCCACCCCGCCGCCCGCCCAGCCATACGCCCAGCCGGGTGCGCAGCAGCCGGGCTACGCGGCCGCGCCCCCGCCGCCCGCGTACCAGCGACCCCCCGGTCAGGCCGGAGCGAAGACGTGGATGAACATCACGTCGTTCGTCACGAGCATCCTGGGGCTGGGCCTCGTCGGTGTGATCTTCGGCCACCTGGGCGTCTCGGCGTCCAACCGCGGCGAGGCCGAGCTCAAGGGCCTCGGCATCGCGGGCCTCATCATCGGCTACCTGCAGATCGTGCTGGGGATCATCGCGATCGTGATCGGCATCACGTTGTTCGTCAGCTGCGCCAACGACCCGCAGTGCGTCGACTTCTGGACCCAGCTCGACCAGGAGATCAACGCCCTCGCGGCCTGACGCGAGACCCCCGGCAACAGCACAGCGCCCGCCTTCCCCGAGGGGAGGGCGGGCGCTGTCGCGTCTGCTGAGGGTTACTCGGCGGCGGCGTCCTCGGCCGCGGCCTCCTCGGCCTTCTCGTCCTCGATCGAGCCGATGACCTCGGAGAGGTCCACCGCGGTGCCCGCGGTGTCGACCACGGTCGCGCGGCGCAGCGCGAAGGCGGTGGCCTTCGAGCGGGCGACCTCGGCGACCATCGCGGGGATCTGGCCGGCCTGCTCCACCTGCTGGATGAAGGTGCCCGGGTCCATGCCGTACTGGCGCGACGAGTTGATGAGGTAGTCGAGGAGCTCGGGCTGCTCGACGTCGATGTCCAGGTCGTCCGCGAGCTGGTCGAGGAGGATCTGGGTGCGGAGGGCCTTGGTGGCCTCCTCGGTGACCTCGGCGCGGTGCTCGTCGTCCTCGAGGCGGTTCTCGTTCTCGAGGTGGCTGTGGACCTCGTTCTCGATGACCTTCTTGGGGAGCTCGAAGTCGGTGGCCTCGACCAGCTTCTCGAGGAGCTTCTCGCGCGCCTCCATCGCCTGGTTGTTGGTCTTGATGCGCTTGGCCTGCTCGGTGAGGTCCTCGCGGAGCTCGGCGATGGTGTCGAACTCGGAGGCGAGCTGGGCGAAGTCGTCGTCCGCCTCGGGCAGCTCGCGGGTCTTGACGGCGGTCACCTTGACGGTGATCTGCGCGGTCTCACCGGCGTGGTCGCCGGCGGCGAGGGGGCCCTCGAACGTGGTCTCCTCGTCGGCGGACAGGCCGGTGATGGCCTCGTCGATGCCCTCGAGCATGTTGCCGGCGCCCACCTGGTAGGAGGTGCCCTGCACGGTGTCGATGGTCTCGTCGCCGATCACGGCGGTGAGGTCGATGGTGACGAAGTCGCCCTCGGCGGCGGGGCGGTCGACGCCCACGAGGGTGCCGAAGCGCTCACGAAGCGCGTCGAGGCGACCGTCGACGTCCTCGTCCGAGACCTCGATGGGCTCGACCTCGATGGTGAGGTCGGCGGGCGCCGGGAGGGTGACCTCGGGGCGCACCTCGACCACGGCGGTGAACTCGAGGCCCTCGTCGCCGTCGACGACGCCGGGGACCTTGGTGACCTCGACCTCGGGCTGGCCGAAGGGACGGATGCCCGTCTCCTTGACCGCCTCGGTGTACCAGCCGGGCAGGCCGTCGTTGACGGCGTGCTCGATGATGGCACCCTTGCCGACGCGCTGCTCGAGGACCTTCGCGGGGACCTTGCCCTTGCGGAAGCCGGGGATCTGCACCTGCTTGCCCACGTGCTCGTAGGCGTGCTTCATGGTGTCGGCGAGGTCCGCCTCGGTCAGGTTGACCGTGAGCTTGACGGTCGTGGCGTCGATCTTCTCGAGGGCGCTGGTCACTACGTACTCCTGGAATTGGATGGTGGGGCCCGCGGGGGCTCCGTCGGCTCCCGCTGGTCGGGCAACCCTGCAATCGTACGCGCCGCACGCGTGCAGACCAATTCGGAGGGGACGATGCGGGGCACGGCGACGCGCGGACGTCCCGTCGCGCGCCTTTCGATAAGTGAGTTATATTCCTGACTTATGGACTCACGTCGCCGCACCATCGTGGAGCTGGTCTCCCAGACGCAGCGTCTCACCCGTCTCGCCGCGCAGGCCACGGGCAACTCGACCCCCGCCTCCGCGTGGCGGCTGCTCGCGATCCTCGATCGCGAGGGACCGCAGCGCGTGGGGACGCTCGCCGCAGCCGTGCGGGTCAGCCAGCCCGCGCTCACCCAGCTGTCGCAGCAGCTGTGCGAGCAGGGCCTCGTCACGAAGGGCTCCGATCCGGCCGACGCCCGCGCCTCGGTGCTCTCGATCACCGACGAGGGCCGCGTGGCCATCGAGGACTGGCGCGCGGAGCTCGGCGGCGCCCTCTCCCCCTACTTCGCCTCGCTCGATGCCGCGGCCTGGGAGCACCTCGCCGCCACGGTCGACATCCTCACCTCTCTCGACAAGGAGCACCTGTGAGCCCGTCCCTGCTCCAGCAGCCCAAGGCCGTCTGGGCCGTCGCCTTCGCGTCCGTGGTGGCGTTCATGGGCATCGGCCTGGTGGACCCGATCCTGCCCGCGATCAGCGAGTCGCTCGACGCCTCCCCCACCCAGGCGGAGCTGCTGTTCACCTCGTACCTGCTGGTCACCGGCCTCGCGATGCTGGTCACCAGCTGGGTATCGGGGCGGATCGGCACGCGGTGGACGCTGCTGGTCGGGCTCGGACTCGTGGTCGTGTTCGCCGCGCTGGCGGGCGCGGCCGGGTCCGTGAACGAGATCATCGGCCTCCGGGCCGGCTGGGGCCTGGGCAACGCGCTGTTCATCTCGACCGCCCTCGCCACCATCGTCGGCGCGGCCTCGGGCGGTGCCGCCAACGCGATCATCCTCTACGAGGCGGCGCTGGGCCTGGGCATCGCGATCGGGCCGCTGCTGGGCGGCCTGCTCGGCTCGGTCTCGTGGCGCGCGCCGTTCTTCGGCACCGCGACGCTCATGGCCATCGCCTTCGTCGCGCTCGCCGTGCTGCTGCGCGGCGACGCGACGCCGCGCGTGCGGGTGCCGTTCAGCGCCCCGTTCCGCGCCCTGCGTCACCCCGGGCTGCAGCGCCTCGCGATCACGGCGCTGCTCTACAACATCGGCTTCTTCACGCTGCTCGCGTACACGCCGTTCCCGCTGGGCTTCGACGCGATCGGGCTCGGGCTCACCTTCTTCGGCTGGGGCCTGGGCGTCGCGATCACCTCGGTGTGGGTCGCTCCGCTGCTCACGGCGCGCGTGCGCCGCACCACGGTGCTGGCCGTCACGCTCACGCTGCTCGCCGTCGATCTCGCGGTCGCGGCGGTCGTGGTCGCGACGCCCGCCGCCCTGGTCGCCTGCGTCGTGGTGGGAGGGCTGCTGCTGGGCGTCCTCAACACGGTGTTCACCGAGGCGGTCATGGAGGTCACGGACCTCCCGCGCACCGTGGCGTCCTCCGCGTACTCGTCCGTCCGCTTCCTCGGCGGCGCGGTCGCGCCGCCGCTCGCGGCGTGGCTCGCGGCGCAGGCCGGCGACTGGCTGCCGTACGTGGTCGCCGCGATCGCGGTGCTGGCGGGCGCCGCCGTGGTGGCCGCCTCGCGCGGCGTGCTCGCGCGCGTCGACGCCCACCTGGGCGAGCCGGCCGAGGTGGAGGCCGAGGCGATCTCCGTGGGCGACGCGGCCTGACGGCCGCGTCGGCTACAGGAACTGCTGCGGGTCGAACTCGGCGATCGGGATGATGCGCACGCGCGGCAACGACTCGTTGAACGCGTGCACGTCGTACTCGAGGTCGAAGAACTCGAGGCCCCGCTCCTGCAGCTCGATGAAGCCGCTGTTGCGGAACTCGACGAACCCCGCGAGGCCCACGCGACGCCCGTCGAGCAGGTCCTCCATGCCGTCGACGAAGTCGCCGTCGTTGCTCACCAGCACCACGTCGGCGTCGCGCTCGCGCAGCGCCTCCATGGTCCGCTGGATGGCCATGTCGACCACCTTCTCGTGCGGCGCGCCGGACAGCGGCACCGGCCGGAAGCCGATCGCGAGCAGCGCCTGCACGAACGTCATGGGCAGCTCGTTGTTCGCCGCGAGGAAGAACAGGCCCTGCGACTGCTGACCCCAGCGCTCCTCGACGTGGCGCAGCACGCGCTCCCAGCGCGGGCGCTCCTCCGGTCGCGGGCGGCGGCCCAGGATGGACGTGCCGAGGGTGGCGTCGATGTTCTCGCCGTCGACCAGGACGTAGGTGACCCGCTTGTGTGCCATGCCTGGAGCCTACGCGGGCTTAGCCTGACCGCATGAGCGAGCCGCGCATCGTCCCTGCCAACCGGGCGTCTCGGGCGGACCTCGACGTCATCATGCGCGAGGGCGGGGATGCGAACTCCTGCCGCTGCCAGTGGTTCAAGCTGCCGCAGAAGGACTGGACGGCGACGGGCCGCGAGGCGCGGGACGATGCGCTGGTCGCCCAGGCGGGTTGCGACCGGCCGGGCGCGACGGCCACCTCGGGGCTGGTCGCGTACGTGGGCGACGAGCCCGCCGCTTGGGTCGCGGTCGAGCCACGCGTCGCCTACCCGCGGCTGCGCACCGCGCGGATCCCGTGGTCGGGTCGCGACGAGGACAGGGACGACCCGGGCGTGTGGGCGGTCACGTGCTTCGTGGTCCGTCGCGACTTCCGAGGCCGCGGCCTCGCGAAGGCGCTCGCCATCGCGGCGGTCGCGCACGCGCGTGCCGGCGGCGCGACGGCCGTCGAGGGCTATCCACGGGTCGAGGGCGGCAGCGTGTCCGACCTGTACGTGGGGTCGCGGGAGATCTTCGCGGCGGCGGGCATGATCGAGGTGTCGCGGCCCACCCCGGGCCGCGCCGTGATGAGGGTGGAGTGGTGATGCTGGTCGTGTCGATGGGGCTCGCGGGGCTCGCGGCGGCGGTGCACGTGTACATCTTCTGGATGGAGTCGTTCGCGTGGACGCGGCCGGCGACGCGGAAGGTGTTCGGGATCGCCACCGAGGAGGAGGCGCAGACCACGCGCGCGCTCGCCTACAACCAGGGCTTCTACAACCTGTTCCTCGCGCTGATGGCGGTGGTGGGCATCGTGCTGCTCGCACTGGACCAGACCGCGGCGGGCGCCGCGCTGGTGTTCGCGGGCTGCGGCTCGATGGCTCTCGCGGCGCTGGTGCTGGTCGCGGGCTCGCGGTCGTACGCGAGCGCGGCCGCGAAGCAGGGCGTGCTGCCGCTGCTCGCCGTGGTGACGCTCGCGATCGCCGTGGTGTGACGCCGGGACTCTAAGCCTCGGCCCGCCGCGCCTCCAGCCGCTCCTGTGATGCAGCCCGCCACACCTTGACGCCCGCGTCGGCGTTGAGGACGGCGATGCCCACGCCCACGACGATGTCGGGCCATCCCGACACCCACGCCAACGCCAGGACGGCGGAGCCGATGATCGCGACGTTCGCCAGCGCATCGTTCCTGGCGGACAGCCAGGCGGCACGTGCGAGCGACCCTCCGACGTGCCGGTGCCGCGCCAGGATCGCGGCCGCCGCGAGGTTGGCGGCCAGCGCGCCGAGCGCCGTCACCGTGAGCGGGACGGTATCCGGCCGTGTCGGGTCGAGAATCTTCGCCACCGCGGTGATGAGCGTGACGGCCGCGGGCACCAGGATGACGATCGCGAGGGCATGGCCCACGCGGGCGCGGCGGTGGAGCGGCCACGCGGCGGCCACGAAGATCAGCATGTTGAGGACGCCGTCCTCGAGGAAGTCGATCGAGTCGGCCACCAGCGCCACCGAGCCGATGACCTGGGACACCGTGAACTCCACCACCGCGTACGCGAGGTTGATGAGCGCGACGGCCAGGACGGCGCGCCGCAGGGGGTCCAGGCGGGTCATGCCCCCAGCCTGGCATGCCGTGGCGTTGGCTCTAGGTGTAGCGTCGCGTCGCCGGGTCGCGGGCGCCGCGCACCAGCAGCCAGAGCGAGAGCCCGACCTCGGCGAGGAAGCTCACCGCCCACGCCGGGTAGCTGAGCTCACGATGATCGGGAAGCAGCATCGCCTGGAGGAACCAGAACGTGACGGCCACCGCATCGAGAAGCACCAGGTAGCCGAGCAGCCGTGGCACCACACCGCTGCGCAGCAGCAGGATGCCGAGCGGTACCAGCCACGCGCCGAAGAACACCTGGGCGGCGACAACGCCGTAGCCGTGAAGCGCGATCGCGGCGTCGACCGGCCCTGCGCCGCCTTGCGCCAGCGCAGCGGCCAGCTCGACGAGCCCGGCGACGTGCACCGCAGCCCCCACCGCATTCAGCACAAGGAACAGGAGCGCGCCCGCTTCGCCGTGCGGGCGCAGCAACACGTAGAGCATCCAGGCCGCGAGCAGGAACAGCAGATCGGCGAGCATCGCCAGCACGAGGCCCGCGCGGAAGCGGACCTCGGCGGTCTCGATCACCCGGGCGAGGGCCGCATCGTCGCTGAGACCGATGTCGCCGATCACGTCCGCAAGGATCGAGAGCAAGACGAAAGCAAGGTAGAGAGCACCCGCGGTTCGCGCGGCGCGCGACCGGCGACGGTGCTCCTCGGCGTCACTCGACATCGCGCCACCTGAGCCCGTTCTCCTCGCCCCCTACAAGTCAAGCACCACGGAAAGGCTTGCGCTCGCCGCCACCGCCACACCAGCCCGCCGCGCGCGCGACGCGTCCGACACTCACGGCGCAGGCGTGCAACCGGCCGGCGGCGAGTTGCCGCTGATCGAGAAGTCCTCGCATGTGAGGTAGTACGGGTGGAGCCATCCGAGCAGGGCGCTCAGCACCGCGATCACCGTCACGACCCCAGCGGCGGCGAGCCACCCGCGCGCCGGCACCGCCTCGACCAGGTCGTGTCGCAGGGTGGTGAGCAGCACCCACAGCATGGCCGGGAGGCCCACGAGGGTCACGGCGGCGCCGAACCACCGCAGCACCGTGGCGACGACCCCGCCGGTGGGCGGCGTCGCGAGCTCCGCGACCACCCACAGGCTGGGCAACGCGAGACTGGCGAGCAGCGGCCCGGGCGGGCGCGGACCGCCCTGCTTGAGCAGGACCACGAGAAGCGCCGCCGTCGCCGCGGCCCACAGCAGCAGGATCTGCTCGAAGAACACCTGACCCCACGCGCCGAGCTGGAACGCGGGCCACCAGATGATGGTCGATGTTGCGACCACGAACGCGCCGACCGTGCGTCGGGCGCGCTGCGTCTCCGTGGGCGGCGGCGTACCCGTGCCGGCCCCCGGCGCCGGCGATTCGGCAGTCACCGGGCCTCCGCCGGCAGACCGGCCTCGCGATACTCGAACGTCTGGACCGTCCAGAAGATCGCGAACAGGCCCAGCAGGCCGAACTCGAGCCAGAACACCAGGTGGCTCGCGTCGCTGGTGCGGTTGCGGAGCTCGATCACCGCGACCACCACGCCGACCGCGAGCACCGCGCCCATGGCCCACGCGATCGCACGGTAGAGCGGGCCCGCGCGCACCGCACGTCCCGGCAACGGCACGGTGCGCGTGCTCTGCCGCGCGTTGATGATCGCCACGAGGATCATCGCGACGATCGCGCCGATGGCGGCGGCGTAATGCCCGAGATCGAGGATCAGGCCCCTCACGGTATCGCCGTAGCGGCCGGCGTAGCCCGGCACGAAGGCGAGCCACAGGACGCACGCCGCGGCGAACCCCCAACGGTCCGAGCGATCCCCCCAGCCGCGCGACCGGAGCGTGAACGTCGCGAAGATCAGTCCCGCGGCACCCACGACGGCGAGCGTGGTCACGGTGACGTCCGCGTAGGGCACGAAGTCCTTCGGCACGCACATCTCGCGCCGGGGGCACCTGGCGCCGGGGATGCCCGGATCGCCCTTGAGTGGGGTCGGGATCGCCGCGACGATCGGCAGCAGCAGGCCCGCGGCGTCGAGCAGGTTGTTCTCGAGGCCGCGACGGCCACGGATGACGATCGCCATCACGCCCGCGGCGAACAGCGAACCGACGAAGACGGTCTGCACGGGCGTGTAGAAGTAGGCGCTCATCGAGCTGAGCCACCTGCCGGACCACGCGATGTAGACCGCGAGCCCGACGAACAGCAGCACCACCATGGCCGCCACCGCGACGCGCATGTACAGGTAGGTGCGGACGATCCCCTCCGACAGCCCGTCGTCCTCGGGCTCCGCGTCCGTCCCCATCGAGTCCCCCTCGATCGCGTCTCTCCCATTGAAGCACCGGGGTCCGACGCGGTGCCGGGCGGCCACCCGCCCCCGCACGCGTCCGCGCGGCCCGCGACGGCCGCATCGTCCCCCGCCGGCAGTAGTTGACACATCAACTGCATGCCTCTACATTTACTTCAACCTACAAGCAATCAAAGGACTGGCAATGGACACCGTCTTCCTCATCGCGCGCATCCTCGTCGCGCTGATCTTCCTTCTCTCGGCCGTCGGCCACCTCACGAGCGCCGACGCGATGGCGCAGTACGCGAACTACAAGGGCGCCCCGGGCGGCAAGTCCGGTGTGATCCTGTCCGGCATCGCGATGGGCGTCGGCGGCCTCATGATCCTGCTGGGCTTCTACGGCGAGATCGGCGCGCTGCTCATCGCTGCGACGCTCATCCCCGTGACGTTCTTCATGCACGCGTTCTGGAAGGAGACCGACGCCCAGGCGCGTCAGACCGAGCAGATCTCGTTCAACAAGAACCTGGGCCTCATCGGCGGCGCGCTCGCGCTGTTCCTGCTGTTCGCGAGCCAGGGCGCGGCGCTCGGGCTGACGATCACCGAGCCGCTCATCTCGATCGCGTAAGGCACGCACGCGAGGGGGCGGCCCGGTCGGGCCGCCCCGTCGTCGTCTCCACGGTCGTGGTGGTCGGTCGGGGTGACAGGATTTGAACCTGCGACCCTCTGCTCCCAAAGCAGATGCGCTACCAAGCTGCGCTACACCCCGTCGCGCCCGTCCGCGGGGCGCTGTTCCTCGCTCGCGCGAGGCTCCGCTACTCTAGTACGCGCCGAGCACGCGTCAGCGCCGGTCGGCTTCGCGGGTGTAGCTCAATGGTAGAGCCTCAGTCTTCCAAACTGATGGTGCGGGTTCGATTCCCGTCACCCGCTCTCGTGTGATGTGTCGGGACAGCGTTCACAGACGTCTCGGGTCATCGTTCACAAAGGCCCCTCCTCCGGGAGGGGCCTTCCTCGTTCCCGAGCGGCGTCCGCGCGCTCTGAAGCGGCGTCGACTCGCTCCGCTGATCGGATCGTGCAGAGAAGTCGCGACGGATCTGATGCGGTGTATCAATCCAACCGGCCGCGCCGCGGCGAACCAGCCCTGCCCGGGCGCACCGGACCCCTCCGGCGCGGCTCACAGCGCCGCCCACGCCTCCCGGCGCACCATGACCCGCTCGAGCGCACCCAGGAACCGTTCCACCGCCACCGAGTCGATCGTGAGCGGCGGCTTGATCTTGAGCACGTTCTTGTGGTCGCCGGTCGGCTGCACCACCACACCCTCGAGCAGCATCGCCTCGCAGATCTCACGCGCCGCGACCGGGTCCGGCTGGTCCGGTCCGCCCGCGACCACCTCGAGGCCCAGGTACAGCCCCATCCCGTGCACCGCACCGAGCGCCGAGAACCGAACGGTCAGCCCCATCAGACCGTCCCGCAGGAGCGCCCCGACCACGCGGGCGTTCTCCTGCAGCCCGTCCTCGTCGAGCACGCGCAGCACTGTCGACCCCACCACGGCACTCACCGGGCTGCCGCCGGCCGACGAGAAGAACGACCCCTCCACCGCGAACGCCTCGGCGATCGCACGCGTGGTGATGACCGCGCCCAGCGGGTGGCCGTTGCCCATCGCCTTCGCGACCGCGATCACGTCCGGCACCACGCCCTGCTGCGCGAATCCCCAGAAGTGCTCGCCGAGCCGCCCGTAGCTCACCTGCACCTCGTCGGAGACAACCACGCCACCGCGCGCCCGCACCGCCTCGTACAGACCCGCGAGGTAGCCGTCGGGAAGCAGGATCCCGCCGCCGTTGCCGAAGATCGGCTCGGCGACGAACCCCGCCAGCACGACCCCCGCATCGTCCATCTCCGACAGCCGCGCGAGCGCGTCCTCCAGGTAGCCACCCGCATCCGACCCGCGGTGGCGCCCGCGGTACGTGTTGGGCGCGTCGAGCAGGTGGACCCAGTCGGGCCGCGACTCGAGCGCGCCCGGGTTGTCGCCCAGCGACGTCGAGATCGCATCCGCGCCCACGGTCCACCCGTGATACGCCTCCGTGAGGGCGAGGATGTCCGTGCGACCGGTCGCGGCGCGCGCGACCCGGATCGCGAGGTCCACGGCCTCGGACCCGCTGTTGACCAGCATCACCGTGTCGAGCCCCTCCGGCGCCCGGGCCGCAAGCGCCTCGGACAGCTCGACCACCGCCTCGTAGTGGAACCGCGAGTTGGTGTTGAGACGCCTGAGCTGACGCGCGACGGCGTCCGCGATGCGCGGCTCGCCGTGCCCGAGGATCGCGACGTTGTTGACCATGTCGAGGTAGCCGCGGCCGTCCGTGTCGAGCAGGTGGTGCCGCCAGCCACGCTCGATGCGCGGGGGTGCCACGTAGTAGTGCTCCTGGACCTGGGCGAACGCGGCGTCGCGGGCGTCCAGCAGGTCGCCCGGCGTCCGGGGGGACGATGCGGCGGCTACCCTCCCCAGCAGCGGCGCCGGGTCGGGGCACAGCCGGGTCCAGGCGTCCGCGTGTTCAGCCGTGACCATCTCCGGCGGCACCAGCCCCGGTACCGCGCAGACCTGCACGTGGAACGGTCCGTCGGCCCGCGCGAGGAGCGTGCCCGTGACGATGTCGTCGTCCGGACCGACCACCGTCGATGCACGCGACAGGTAGACCGTCACACCGGTGTCGAGCTGGACCGCGAGGTCGCGCGGCCCGTGCATCGCCGCGAACCCCGGACCCGGGCTGCGGATCTCGGTCCCCACCGGCACCAGCACGTCCACCCCGAGCGCGACGGACCGTGGCGCGTCACCGGTCACCGCCTCCGGGGTCAGCCGGCGCTCGCCGTGGCGCGTGACCGCAGCCCATTCGCCCGCACCCGCCCGCAGGACGTCCTGAGGCCACGAGCGCCACAGCCACGCACCCCCGTCGGCGGCATCGCCCAGCACCGACAGGTCGACCTCGGGCGCGTCCGCGAGACCAGCGACCATCGGCACGACGCCGTCCATCGACACGGGTGCAACCCGACCGAGCCGCTCCATCAGCAGCAGCTCCGCCTCGTCGTACCCGAGCGTGAGGGCACGCTCCAACATCCGGTCCTCGAGCACGCGGCGCACGCGCGCGTAGTCGTTGCCCGGGTCCTCGGCCAGCACGCGCTCCCCCGCCGCCGCCAGCACCACCGCCCGCGACACGACCAGCGGCCAGAGCGCCGCGATCTCCTCGCGCGTCTGCGGGACCACCGCGTCGAACGCGGCGATCGCATCGAAGGCGTCGCTCACGGCCGGCCCATCATGCTGGAGCAGCGAGCACGCGAGCACCGCAACCTCCGCCACCAGCCACCCACGCCCCAGGTCGCCGAAGTCGATCACGCCCGCGATCGCGCCGTCCACATCCACCACGACGTTGTCGGCCGTCAGGTCGCCGTGGATCGGCTGGACGCGCAACGCGTCGCGCACGTGCAGCAGCCGGAACTCCGCCTCGGCGAGCACCGACGGCAGCTGCTCCAGGTACACCCCGCCGAGTGCCGGCATCGCCTCGTCGAGCACCCGGCGCGCCTCGCGCAGGTCCCAGTCGCCGCCCTCTCCCAGGCCCGGGTGGTCGAAGCCCTCCAGCGCCGCGACCACCGCTCCGGCGGTCGCGCCGAGCGCGGCGGGCAGGCCGGCGGAAAGGCGGGCACCGCGGGGCGGCTCACCCTCGAGGAAGTCGAGCACCCGCGCATGCGCGCCACCGTCGAGCGGCACCAGCGAGCGACCGTCGCGGGCAGGATGCACACGCGGCACCGCGACCCCGGAACCGGCCAGGTGCGCGAGAGCGGCATCCTGCGCCTCGAGCTCGCCCCGCGCGATCCCGCCGTGCGAGACCTTGAGCAGCCTCCGCGACCCGTCGGCCAGCGTGAGCAGCACGTTGCGATCCTCGTTGCTGCCCAGGTCCCGAGCGGCGAGGACGTCGAGCCCCCACTCACGGGCGGCCAGATCACGCAGGTAGTCGAGCGAGAGCGAGTGGTTCATGATGCGCGCATCGTGTCACGCCACCCGACCCCACGCCCGGCGACGCGCTCGCGACGCCGGGCGACCCGCGCATCGGCCCTACGCGGAGGCCTCCGTCAGCGCCGCGATCTCGTCGGCGGAGAGGTCGAGCGTCATGGCCGCGAGCAGCGGCTCGAGTTGCTCGACCGAGCGCGCCGACGCGATGGGCGCGACCACGGTGGGCTGCTCGCGCAGCCACGCGAGCGCGACCGAGGCGACACCGACGCCGTGCGCCGTCGCCACCGAGTCGAGCGCCGCGAGGACGCGCCGGCCGCGGTCGTCGAGGTACTCGGACGCGCCGGCCGCACGCGGGCTGTCGACAGTCGCGCCGTCGCGGTACTTGCCGGTGAGGAAGCCCTTCGCGAGCGCCCAGTACGGCAGGACGCCGAGGCCGTGCCGCTCCGCGGCGTCGCGCAGCCCGCCCTCGAACTCGCGCTCGACAAGGTTGTAGTGCGGCTGCAGCGCGACGGGACGGTGGAGACCCTCGCGCTCGGCGATGGCGAGCCATGCGTCGATGCGCGCGGGCGTGTAGTTGGACAGCGCCATCTCGCGGACGAGCCCCTCGTCGATCAGCTGCGAGAACGCGGCCGCGGTCTCCTCAAGCGGCGTCGACTCGTCGTCGAAGTGCGCGTAGTAGAGGTCGATGTGGTCGGCCTGAAGACGGCCGAGGCTGGCGCGCGCGGCGGCGGCGACGTTGTCCCCCGACAGCCCGGAGAACTCCGGGTGCTGGCTCACCTTGGTCGCGATGAGCACGCGGTCGCGACCCCCGCGGCTCGCGAGCCACTCGCCGATCACCGTCTCCGACTCCCCACCCGAGTGGCCGGGCACCCACGCGGAGTACGCGTCGGCGGTGTCGATCATCTCGCCGCCGCCGTCGACGAATGCGTCGAGGACGGCGAAGGAGGCGTCGCGGTCGGCGGTCCAGCCGAAGACGTTGCCGCCGAGCGCGAGCGGTGCGCGCGAGAGGTCGAGGGATCCGAGGGTGGTCGAGGCGATCTCAGTTGTCATGCATCCATCAACCATCGCCGGCCGCGAAGATTCCCTCAGAACAGCCCGAGGATCAGGCCGGCGATGCCGAGCGCCACCGTGTCGTGCGCGGTGTCGATGAGCGTGACCCCTGGGCTGCGCACCGCGAAGCCGTTGTGGATCGCGTGCGCGCCGCCGCGGAACACCAGGCCGATCAGCGCGCCGAGCGCCAACCCTCCACCCCAGGAATCGATCCCCAGCCCTGCCATCAGCATCGCGAGCAGGATGACGCCGAGCACGTTGAACACGATGGTCCCGCCGAACGCGGCGCCCATGTTGGCGTCCTTCATCAGGTCGTCGGTGACGCCCGCCTTGTCCCGCCACACCTTCCAGAACCCGGCCGGCGAGTACCACCACCACCCGATCGCGAAGCTCACGACGAACGCGACGAGCACCCCGATCCAGCTGATCCCCTCGAACGTGAACCAGTTCATGACCCCTCCCCGGGTCCACGGGTCGCCGCTGCGACCCCTCATGCCGAGCGTATCGCCGGGCTCCGACACCAGGGGGGACGATGCGCGGGTCGCGACGCGCGGTCGGCTCGCCTCAGGCGGCGGTGCGCCCCTCCGCCGCCTCCGCGATGTGAGCCAGGTCCTGGTCGAGCGCCTTCCGCGTCGCCCGCATGCCCGCCTTGCCGAACACGAACCAGCCGATGCGCTGCGCGGGGCCGGGGTTCGGCGTCTCCGCGGAGAAGTCGCATACCAGCAGGGTGCCGGCCTCGGTGGGCTCGAGCGTGTAGACGGTGAGGTACTCGGTGCCGCGGGACTCCGCGTGGATGCTGGTGGAGCGCGGCGGCTCGGATGCCACGACCTCCATCTCCTCGGTCTCCTCGCGCCCCCACATCTTGCGCGTCTCGCGCCACCGGACGCCCACCTCGTAGCCCTCGCCCTCGAGTCGCTCGAGGCTGACGATCGCGGGGATCACCTCGGCCGCATAATCGAGGTCGGTGATGATGTCCCAGACCCGCTCCACGGTCGCCGCGATCTCGCGTTCGACGCTCACACTGTGCCCGACCATCGTCGATCCCCTCTGCCGGCAGTCCGCCCAGGCTAACCCGCGCACCTCCCGGCCCGGGCATCGTCCCGAGGAACGGCGCCTAGGAGAAGTGCCTGATGAGGTCCCCGATGTCGGCTTTGAGCCGCACCGTGCCGCCCAGCGTGAAGAAGCGGGAGATCGCGCGCCGCATCGCGCGCTCCGCGATGGACGGGTCCGGGTGGTAGACGTGGAACACGCGACGCACCAGGGTCCCATCCTCGGACTCGGCGAGGAACGTGGTGCACGTGAACGTGCCGTCCTCCCCCACACGCTCCTGGACGAGCCGGTGGTACGGATCGACGGCGACCGTGGTGAGGCGCACCACCACGGGGTCGCTGCTGGCGTCCTTCTCGGTGAGCTGCAGGACGTGCCCGACCTCGCCGGGGATCCCGGCCTCCGTGACGGCTTGGCTCACCATGGTGAACACCTCGACACGCAGATCGGGGTCGGTCAGCGCATGCCACACGTCCTTGGCGGCGGCGGGCACCATCCCCTCGCGCTCGACCGAGACATCCAGCGGCCCTGACATGACCCCTCCTTCGCGGGACGTCCGGGGCGCGCCCCTGCTCCCACCGTAATAGCAGGAGCGGCGTTGCGTCGGAAGGGTTGCCCCGGTCGCGGGCGCGGCGCTAGCCTGACCCCGAAGCCCACGAAAGGTCTGGACGATGAGCATCGAGCGCAGTGCGGCCCCCGCACCCGCCTCTGCCGTCCCGACGTGCGCTCTCTGTGACACCTGCTGCCGCTGCTGCGGCTGCTGCTGTCTGTAGAGCGCTGGAAGCGCCTCGCCCGGCCTAGCCGCCGAGCCTCGCCCTCACCCAGCGCTCGCCCCGGCATCAATCGCGATGCTCCTGTGTTGTGCACCCAGAAGTACCCACCTCTCAAGGGAAAAGAGGAAGTAACCCCATGGCACGCATCTACGAGGACGTGACCGCCCTCATCGGCAACACTCCGCTGGTCAAGATCAACGCGCTCGCCGAGGGCGTCGACGCGACCGTGCTCGGCAAGCTCGAGTTCTACAACCCCGCGAACTCCGTCAAGGACCGCCTGGGCGTCGCCATCGTCGACGCCGCCGAGGCGGACGGGTCGCTGACCTCGGGCGGCACCATCGTCGAGGCCACCTCCGGCAACACCGGCATCGCGCTCGCCATGGTCGGCGCGGCACGCGGCTACAAGGTGGTCCTGACGATGCCCGAGACCATGTCCAAGGAGCGCCGCGCGCTGCTGCGTGCGTTCGGTGCGGAGCTGGTGCTCACCCCCGGACCCGAGGGCATGCGCGGCGCGGTCGAGGCCGCGAACAAGATCGCCGAGGAGCGCCCCGGCTCGATCCTGGCCCGCCAGTTCGCGAACGAGGCGAACCCGGCGATCCACCGCCGCACCACCGCGGAGGAGATCTGGAACGACACGGACGGCGAGGTCGACATCGTCATCGCCGGCATCGGCACCGGCGGCACCATCACGGGTGTCGGCGAGGTCCTCAAGGCCCGCAAGCCCGGCGTGCAGATCATCGGTGTCGAGCCCGCCGAGTCGCCCATCCTCAACGGCGGCCAGCCCGGACCGCACAAGATCCAGGGCATCGGCGCGAACTTCGTGCCCGAGATCCTCAACACGGAGATCTACGACGAGATCTTCGACGTCGACGCCGAGACCGCCGTCGCCACGGCCCGTGCCGCGGCGCGCAAGGAGGGCCTGCTCGTGGGCATCTCCTCCGGCGCGGCGCTCCACGCCGCCATCGAGGTCGCCAAGCGTCCCGAGAACGCCGGCAAGACCATCGTCGCGATCATCCCGTCCTTCGGCGAGCGCTACCTGTCCTCGGTCCTCTACTCGGACCTCATGGACTGACGCCCGTCACGCCCTCCTCACGTCCCCAGCAGTCCCCACCCGGAGGTACCCAGATGGCATCCGAGATCGGAGCGCTCGCCCGAGCGTTCGAGGACGTCCGCACCGTGCAGAGGCGGGACCCCGCCGCGCCTGCATGGTGGGTGATCGCAGGCTCCTACCAGGGAGTCCATGCCGTCTGGTACCACCGGGTGGCGCACTGGCTGTGGAAGCGCAACATGCGCTCGTACGCGCGGCTGCTGTCGCAGTACGCGCGTCGGGCCACGGGCATCGAGATCCACCCCGGCGCGCAGCTGGGCCGCCGCGTGTTCATCGATCACGGCAGCGGCGTGGTGATCGGTGAGACGGCCGTCGTCGGCGACGACGTCCTGATGTTCAACGGCATCAACCTGGGCGGCACCACCATGAGCCCGGGCAAGCGCCACCCCACCATCGGCGACCGCGTGGTCATCGGTGCCGGCGCGAAGGTGCTGGGGCCGCTCCGCGTAGGCCCCGACGCCCGCATCGGCGCCAACGCCGTGGTGGTGAAGGACGTGCCGGACGGCGCGACCGCGGTGGGCATCCCCGCCGTCATCCGCAACCACCCCGGACCCACCGAGGCGTCGACCGCGGCCTCGGCGGTGGACTCGGGCGACTCGCACCGTCACCCCAACCCGGACGCGCCGCCGGAGCCGGTGCGCGAGCCGGCGATGTACTACATCTGAGCGGTCCCCCCGCGAGGCCCTCCGTCGGCGACGGAGGGCCTCGTCGCGTCTCTAGACTGGGACGGTTCCCCCTGATCAAGGAGAGTCGATGAAGACGTTCACCCTGCCCGGAACCGAGATCGCCGCGCCCGCCGTGGTGCTCGGCCTCATGCGCATCGTCGAGAAGTCCGACGAGGAGGTCCGCACGCTGGTGCGCACCGCCCTCGACGCCGGGATCGACTTCGTCGACCACGCGGACCTCTACGGTCCCCCGTACCACGGCTGCGAGCGCCGCTTCGCGGAAGCGATGCAGCTGACCTCGTCCGAGCGCGAGGCGCTCACCATCCAGACCAAGTGCGGCATCCGCCAGCCCGGCCCGTACTTCGACTTCTCGTACGAGCACATCCTCGAGTCCGTCGACGGCTCGCTCGAGGCGCTCGGCACCGACTACATCGACATCCTGCTGCTGCACCGCCCCGACGCGCTCGTGGAGCCCGACGAGGTCGCCCGCGCGTTCGACCACCTCCACGCGGCGGGCAAGGTGCGCCACTTCGGCGTCTCCAACCACACGCCCGGGCAGATCGAGCTGCTCAAGCGCAGCGTCCGCCAGCCGCTGGTCGCCAACCAGATCCAGCTGTCCGTCACGCACGCGCCGTCGATCGCCAGCGGCATCGCGATGAACATGGGCGACCTGGACCAGTCGATCGACCGCGACAACGGGATCGTCGACTACTGCCGCCTGAACGACATCACGCTGCAGGCGTGGTCGCCGTTCCAGTCGCGGTTCTTCAACGGACCGTTCCTCGGCAACCCGCACTACGAGGAGCTCAACGCCGTGATCGACCGCCTCGCGTGGAAGTACGAGGTGCCCGCGGAGGGCATCGCCGTGGCGTGGCTGACCCGCCACCCCGCGCAGATGCAGGTGGTCCTGGGCACCACCACGCCCGCGCGCGTCGAGGCCGCGGCGAAGGGTGCCGACGTCCACCTGTCGCGCGCCGAGTGGTACGAGATGTTCCGGGCCGCGGGCCACACCGTGCCCTGACCGGCACGCGACGCGACGGGGCCCCGTCGCCCGGGTTCACCGGGCGGCGGGGCCTCGCGCGTGTGTCCCTCGGGAGGGACGATGCGGCGGTCAGGCGGCCGCGGAAGCCCCGTCCTCGACGGCGTCGGACTCGTCGTGCTCGCGGGTCCGCGGGAGGGCGAGGGTGGCCGCGAGGCCCAGCAGGATCACGCCCGCCGCGACCCCGGTCGTGACCTTGGACGCGTCGACCATCGCCTGCGCGGCGGCGTCCCCCGCGACCGTGGTCGCGGGGTCGGCCTGGAGCTCCGGGATCGCGGCGCCGGCCGAGTGACGGACCGTGTCGACGATCGCGGGGGCGGCGTCCGCCGGCACCCCGGCCTCAGCGAGCCGCGTCTCCGTCGCCTGACCCAGCGACACCATGAGCAGCGTGCCGAGGATCGCGACGCCGAGCGAGGAGCCGAGCTGCCGGACGGTGCTCTGCAGGCCAGAGGCCTGGCCGGACTCCGCGACGGGCACATCCGCCAGGATCACGCTGGTGAGCTGGGCGGTGGCCATGCCCACGCCCGCGCCGTAGACGAACAGCCACACGGCGATGAGGACGCCCGAGACGTCGATCGACAGCGTCACCGCGAGCGCGCCGACCGCGAGCGCCTCCAGCGCGAGGCCGGTGCGGACGACGGCTCGCGCGCCGATCCGACGCGTCAGCTGCGGGGTCGCACCCGACACCAGGAACGTGCCGATCGCGAGGAACAGCACCAGCCAGCCCGTGCCGAGCGGCGTGTACCCGAGCGCGTTCTGCAGCAGCAGCGGCAGGGTGAAGAGGAGGCCGAACTCGCCGAGGGCGACCACCAGCGCCGCGATCGAGCCGTAACGGAACGAGCGCAACCCGAACAGCGCGAGGTCGACCAGCACCACGCCGCCGCGACGGCGCCGCACGAGCTGGTCCCGCACGAAGACGACCATCAGCACGAGTCCCAGCGCGATGACGACGGGCACGGGCGACAGGCTGCCGTCCTCCTGGAGCCACCAGCCGTAGCGGCCGCCCTCGATCAGGCCGAAGACGATCGCGGCCATGCCGAGCGAGGACATGACGGCGCCGCGGATGTCGAGACCACCCTTCGCGGTCTCGTCCCTGGTCTCCGGGACGGCCCAGATCACGAGCGCGAGCACCGCGAGCCCGACGGGCACGTTGAGCCAGAAGGCCCATCGCCAGCTCACGTCGGTGGTGAGCCAGCCGCCGACCAGCGGTCCCACCGCGGCCATGCCGCCGATGGTCGAGCCCCACACGGCGAACGCGATCGCGCGCTCGCGGCCGCCGAACACGGCGTTCACGGTGGACAGCGTCGCCGGCATGATGAGCGCGGCGCCGATGCCCTGCACGGTGCGCGCGGCGATGAGCGCGCCGCCGTCGGCGACGGACCCGGCCACCACGGACGCCGCGATGAAGACCACCATGCCGATGAGCAGGAGGCGGCGCCGCCCCCACAGGTCGCCGATGCGGCCCGCCGTGAGCAGCAGCGCGGCGAACATGAGCGAGTAGACGGCGTTCATCCACTCCGCCTGCGTGGACGAGAGCCCGACCTCGCGGATGATCTCGGGCAGCGCGACGTTGACGATGGTCGCGTCCATGATGATGAGCGAGACGGCGAGTGCGACCGCGCCTAGCGCCCACCACCGCCGCCGTCCCGGCTGTCCCGCATCGGCGGACGAGGCTGCGCCCGCGCTAGAGTCTTCGACTGTCATGTCGACATCTTATCGACAGTTGCGTCGGGAAGATGTCGATCGCACATGAGAGGAGGCCCCGATGCCTCGCATCGACGCCCCCACCGTCGCCGAGCACCATCGACGCCGGCGCGCCGCGCTCGTCTCTGCAGGACGGGCGTTGCTCTCCGAGCGAGGCGCCGAGGCGGTGACCCCTGCCAGGGTGGGCGCGGCGGCGGGGATCGCACGCTCGAGCGTCTATCAGTACTTCCCCTCGACGGGCGACCTGCTCGCCGCCATCGTCGAGGAGGCGTTCGCGTCCGCGACGGCCCAGATCCGCGCGTCGCTGGCGGACCTGACCGCGCCTCGGGACCGGCTCGACGCGTACCTGAGGACGGCCTTCGCGCTCGCCACCGGCTCCGAGCATCGGACGTTCGACGCGATCGACCCCGCAAGCCTGCCCTCGGCGACCCACGGACGCATCGCCGCGCTCCACGACGAGCAGATCGCGCCGCTCGCGGACGCGGTTCGCGACTCGGGCGCCGCGGATCCCGCGATCGCCACGCAACTGGTGGGCGGCATGCTCACCGCCGCCGCGCGCGCGGTAGCGCATGGCGCCGACCCGGACACGACCCTCACCGCCCTGCTGCGCGCCGTCCATGACGGCCCCGTGCCCGGCTGAACCCGCGAGCGACGCCCACCATCCCGGTCAGGACGTGACGGCGACGCGACCGGCGTCGGGCGCACCGGCGACGGCCGCGGTATCGCGCTTCAGCGCCTTGCCGAGCGATAGGAAGAGCAGGACCAGCGCGCACGTCATGGCGATGTGCCCCAGTCCGGCCATGCCCGCGATCGCCGCGCCGGATTCGCGTCCGAGCACGGTGAGCGTGCCATGCCAGCCCATCATCATCGCCGTGACGACCAGTGCGACGTTGTAGGACCAGAAGAACCAGCCGAACATCCTGCTCCCGGAGAGTCGGAAGACCTTCTCGAGGACGAGGACGATGAGCAGGACGAGGGTGCCGAGCGCGAGCAGGTGGGTATGGACCCCGCTCAGCATCGTCCGCTGACCCTCGAAGTCGTTGAGCGTGGTGAGCTCGCGGTAGTAGAGGCCGGAGGCCAACCCGGCGATCGCGTAGGTGAAGGCTGCAGTGTAGAGGCGCTGCATGGAGAGGTCCCTCCGGTCGGACCGGAGGTGCGCGCGCGCCCGCCGGGTCGGTTATCGACAATGTGTCGGCATCTTACCAACACCTGTGTCGCGATCCCGACGGCTCGCGACGCGACGAGGCCCCGTTGCCCGGGTTCACCGGGCGGCGGGGCCTCGCGCGTGTGTCCCTGGGGAGGGACGATGAGGGGGTTACGCCGCGAACGACCGCAGCATCCAGGCGGCCTGCTCGTGCGCCGCGAGGCGCGCGTTGAACAGGTCCGCGGTCGCGCCGTCGCCGGCGTCCTCCGCGACCTCGACGAGCGGGCGCACGAGCCGCGCGAGGGTCTCGTGGTCGCGGGCGAGGTTCTCGACCATCGTCATCGCGTCGGTGGTCCGCTCGTTGTCCGTGAGCGACGCGTGCTCGAGGAACTCGGCGAACGAGCCGGGTGCGCCGGACCCGAGGGCCCGCATGCGCTCCGCGAGCACGTCCACCGCGGCCCACAGCTCCTGGTACTGCTCCTCGAACATGAGGTGAAGCGACCGGAAGTGGGGTCCGGTGACGTTCCAGTGGTAGCCGTGGGTCTTCACGTACAAGGTGAAGGTGTCGGAGACCACCTGGGCGAGGCCGGCGTTGATCGCCTTGAGGTCATCGGCCTTGATGCCGATCTTCGGGCTCGACTCGGTGGTCTTCACGGGCGTGGTGGCAGCCATGGTTCCTCCTCGGTGTCGGTGCGCGGCGCCCAGGGTGGCGGCGCCGTCCTCCCCTGCCAACCGAGACGCGCGGGCGGGCATTCCCGCCGCGGCGTGACCACCGTCACACGGGTGGCACGGAATGCCCACTTTGACTGATACGTTCCCGGTCCATGGAGCACATGCGCCTCGACCCCACCCGCAAGGCCCACGCCGAGACCTGCCCGGCGCCGGTCCTCACCGACGTGCCCGGCGACGACGAGCTCGCTCTCGCGCTGGCCCGGACGCACCGGGTCGCGATCGTGGGGGCGTCGCCCAACCCGTCGCGCACCAGCTACCAGATCGCGGTGTGGCTCATGGAGCACACCCCCTACGAGCTGTACCTGGTCAACCCCGCCGCCGTAGGCGAGGAGATCCGCGGGCACGGCTTCTACGCGTCCCTCGAGGACCTGCCCGTGCCGGTGGACATGGTCGACGTGTTCCGTCGCGCCGAGTTCACTCCCGCTATCGCGGCGGACACGGTGGGGATCGGCGCGAAGGCGCTGTGGCTCCAGCTGGGCATCACGCACCCGGACGCGATGGCGACGGCGCGATGCGCCGGCCTGGTCGCCGTCCAGAACCGTTGCATCAAGGTCGAGTACCGGCGCCTCGAGGACCGGATCGCCTCGTTCCGCGCGCTCTGACGCCGCACCCCGAACCACCGCGGGCGGCGACGCGCCGCGACCGTGCCAGCCCGCGCATCGTCCCCGATGCCACCATGGCGATATGTCCGTCACGCCCGGTTATCGCCTGATCTCTCTCACCCCCGACCGCGCGGGCGACATGCTCGACGTCAACCGCTGGGCCTTCACCGGGGACATGCGCCCGGAGGACCTCGAGGCGTACGCGTCGGAGATCCCGTTCTCGCGCACGCGTGCCATGGAGATCCAGGACGCCGCGCACGGCGAGGTGGGCGCCCTCGCGGGCGTCGCGGCCTCGTACACGTTCCGGCTGCGCGTGCCCGGCGGCGCATCAGTGCCGGTCGCGGGGCTCACGTGGGTGGGCGTCCACCCCGGCCACCGCAGGCGCGGCCTGCTGCGGGCCATGATGGGCGACCACCTCGCGGACGCGCGCGCCCGCGGCGAGGTCGCGTCCGCGCTCTACGCGGCAGAGACCGAGATCTACCAGCGGTTCGGCTACGGCCTCGCGGCCCGCCAGATCGACGCGCGGCTGCCGCGCGGGGCCGCGCTGCGCGACGTGGCCGGCTCGGACGAGCTCAGGGTGCGCGTCGAGGACGCCAGCCTAGAGCGGCACGGCGCGGCCGTCGCCCGCATCCAGCGGCGCATGGAGCGGCCCGGCACGCCCACGCTGGACCACGAGGAGACCCTGCGGGCGCGGTTCGGGGACCCGATCGCCCACCGCCGCGACAGCGAGCGCATGCGCATCCTGTTGGTCGAGGCCGCGGACGGCACACCGGTCGCGTACGCGTTCTTCCGCCGCGAGGGCAAGTGGGACGAGGACGGCGTGCCCGGCGGCAAGGTGCACACGTGGTCGTTCGGCGCGGTCGACGCGGCGGCCGCGCACCGGCTGTGGTCCGTGCTGCTCGACCTCGACCTCATGGGCACCGTCGAGGCGATGCCGCTCGCCACGGATGACGCCCTGCTGTGGCTGCTCAAGGATCCGCGCGCCGCCCGCGCACGGATCCGCGACAACATCTGGCTGCGGATCGTCGACGTGCCCGCGGCGCTCACCGCACGCGAGTACCTGTGCCCCGTCGACGCCGTCATCGAGGTGACGGACCCGCTGTTCCACGACAACCACGGCCCCTGGCGCGTCACGTCGCGCGACGGCGAGGGCCACGTCGAGGCGGCGCCGGGCGCGACGCCGGACGTGGTGATCGGCGTGCAGGAGCTGTCGGCGGCCTACCTCGGTGGGGTCAGCCTGGGAGCGCTCGCCGCGGCGGGGCTCGTCGAGGAGCGCACGCCGGGCGCGGTCCACGCGCTCGCCGCCGCGTTCGAGTCGACCTCCGCGCCCGTGTGCAACCTGTTCTTCTGAGCCGGTTGCACGGCGGCGCCGACCCTCAGCGCCGAGCCTCGTAGTCCTTCATGAGGTCGATGCGGCGCTGGTGACGCTCGTCGCCGGAGAAGGGTTCGGCGATGAACGCGTCCGCGATCGCGGTGGCCTCCTCGAGCGAGTGCATGCGTCCGCCGAGCGAGCCCACCTGCGCGTCATTGTGCTGGCGCGCCAGCTTCGCGGTCTCGACCGACCAGATGAGCGCGGCGCGGATGCCGGTGACGCGGTTCGCGGCGAGCTGCTCGCCGTTGCCCGAGCCACCGATCACGATGCCCAGGTCTGCGCCGGCGCTGGCCGCGACGGCCTCGGCTGCGGCGATGCACATGGGCGGGTAGTCGTCGAGCGCGTCGTACTCGTGCGCGCCGTGGTCGACCACGTCGTGGCCCGCCTCGGCGAAGTGGGCGATGAGGTGCTGCTTGAGCTCGAAGCCGGCGTGGTCCGCGGCGATGTGGATGCGCATGGCCACCATTCTGCCAGCGTGCGCGGGCTGCCGACGTGCCGCTCGCCGCCGCGCCTGGACGCGCGGCGGCGAGCAGTGCTCGTCTGGAGTCAGCGGCCGCCGAGCGGCGTGTTCTGGTAAGCCGCGAAGAGCCAGCGCCCGCCGGTCCTGTGAGCGACCAACGAGTAGACGGTGCGCTTGTTGCCGTCGCTCGACCGGTGGTCGAGGTACTCGATGTGGCCGTGCGCGATCAGCAGCGCGACATCCGTGGTGATGAAGCGGATGCTCTCGATCACCCCGACCAGGCGGCTGTCCCGCGCCCAGGCGTTGAAGATGATCTCGTGGCCGTCCACGATCTCCTTCCACCCGTGCTCGATCATCCCGTTCGCGATGATGTAGTCGGCGTCGGGGGTGAAGCACTCGGCATAGGCGGCCGCGTCGCCCCACGCGTCGATCATGCGCTGGTAGTGGTCGCGGATCTCGACCTCGTCCGCATAGGTCACGTCGATGGACATGGTGTCTCCTTCGCTCGTCGAGCCAGGCAGGCCCCGGACGGCGAATGGATGCGCAGGGGCCGCGGCACGGATGTGCGCCTGGCGGAAATCCTGCGGGGCGGGCGTCACGCCCGCCGGAGGACCGACTCGTCGATCCCTTCGGAGCTCACGCTCCTAGACATTGGTCTCCGCCGCCGATGCTAGCGCCTCGCCGTGAGCGAAACGGCCACGCCCTGCGCAACGTCCACCCCTAGGGTGAGAGGCATGACGCTTCACTCCGGCATCGACCAGTCCGAGTTCTCCCCCACCGTCCGCGCCCAGGACGACTTCTTCCGGTACGTCTCCGGACCGTGGGAGGCGTCCCACGTGATCCCGGGCGACCGGTCCGCGGACGGCTCGTTCTACACGCTGCGCGACGAGGCGGAGAAGCAGGTGCGTGTCATCATCGAGGAGGCGTCGCGCGCCAGCCAGATCGGCGCGCTGTACGCGTCCTTCATGGACGTCGAGCGCGTCAACGCGCGCGGGGTGTCGCCGCTCGAGCCGGACCTCGCGAGGGTCGAGGCTGCCTCCTCGCACGAGGAGCTGGCGCGCGCGCTCGGCGAGCTGCAGCGCGACGGCGTGTCCGGCACGGTCGGGTACTACGTGTTCGCCGACCGCCTGGACCCCGACCGCAACGTGGTCTACCTGGGCCAGTCCGGCATCGGCCTGCCGGACGAGGCGTACTACCGCGACGAGGCCCACGCGGAGACCCGCGAGAAGTACGTCGCACACGTGGACCGCATGGCGGAGCTCACCGGCCTGGAGTTCGACTCGTCGACGGTGGTGGGCCTGGAGACCGCGATCGCGCGCGAGCACTGGGACGTGGTGAAGACCCGCGAGGCGGAGCTCACCCACAACCCCACCACCCTCGAGGGCCTGGCCGCCGACGCGCCGGGCTTCGAGTGGGCGGCGTGGGCGCAGGCGATCCGCATGCCGGCGGAGGCGCACGCGCTCCTGGTGGTCGGCGAGCCCTCGTACTTCACGGCGTTCGCGAAGATCTGGGAGGAGACGGACCTCGACACGTGGAAGGCGTACCTGCGCTGGCGTATCGCCAACTCGCGTGCCGCCTACCTCACCGAGGCCCTGTCGAGGGCGAACTTCGACTTCTACGGCACCGTGCTGTCGGGCGCGACGGAGCAGCGCGAGCGGTGGAAGCGCGCCGTGAGCCTGGTCGAGGGCGTCGCGGGCGAGCTGGTGGGCCAGGAGTACGTGTCCCGGCACTTCCCGCCGGCGTACAAGGTGCAGATGGACGCGCTGGTCGCGAACCTCATCGAGGCGTACCGGGTGTCGATCGAGGCGCTCGACTGGATGACGCCCGCGACCAAGGACAAGGCGCTCGACAAGCTGCGCCAGTTCACGCCCAAGATCGGCTATCCGGAGAAGTGGCGCTCCTTCGACGGGCTCGAGCTCTCGCCCGAGGATCTGGTGGGCAACGTGCGCGCCGCGAGCGCGTTCGAGGAGGACTGGGAGTGGGCGAAGATCGGCAAGCCGGTCGACCGCTCCGAGTGGCTGATGACGCCGCAGACCGTGAACGCCTACTACCTTCCCGTGGCGAACGAGATCGTGTTCCCCGCGGCGATCCTGCAGCCGCCGTTCTTCCACCCCGAGGCGGACGACGCCGTCAACTACGGCGGCATCGGCTCCGTGATCGGCCACGAGATCGGGCACGGCTTCGACGACCAGGGCTCGAAGTACTCCGGCACCGGCGCGCTCGAGGACTGGTGGACCGAGGCGGACCGCGCCGCGTTCATGGAGCGCGCCAAGAAGCTCATCGAGCAGTACAACGGCTACTCGCCGCTGCAGCTCGCCGGCTCGCACCACGTCAACGGCGCGCTCACGGTGGGCGAGAACATCGGCGACCTCGCGGGCGTTGAGATCTCCCTCAAGGCCTACGAGATCGCTCTGGGCCACCCGATCGCGGAGGCGCCCGAGCTCGAGGGGCTCACCGCGGTGCAGCGCTTCTTCATCGGCTACGCGCTCACGGAGCGGATGAAGGTGCGGTCGGAGGCGCTGGTGACCCGGCTCGCGACGGACCCGCACTCGCCGTCCGAGTTCCGCGTCAACGGGATCGTGCGCAACATGGACGCGTGGTACTCGGCATTCTCGGTGGGCGCCGAGGACGCGCTGTGGCTCGAGCCGGAGGAGCGCGTCTCCATCTGGTGACCTCCCCATCGTGAGGAAGGCCCGGCCCCGGGCGCGGGGTCGGGCCTTTCGCATGCGGGCGCCGCGCGGGTGGAGGTCCGGCGGTCCGGCGCGCACGAGGCGGACGACGGGACCCATTGATCGGATCGTGCAGATCCGCCGCGGTTTCTCTGCACTGGATGATCAGTGGGCGCAGGGGTGCCTCCGCGCGCGGGGAAGATGTCTCCCCGTGACACACCGGTGCTCGCACAGCGGCGTGTGCGCGCACTGATGTGTCACCAGGAAGCGACGAGCACTCACGTGTCACCGGGGCGCACGAGCGGCGTGCCCCCGCCCCGCCCCACGCCTCACCGGTGCAGGTAGACCCGCGCCTCCCACGGACCCAGCGGCACCTCGCCGGCGCCGGCCGGGTACGGCGTCGCCGCCTCGCCCAGGTTGTGCAGCACCAGCCCGCCGTGGGCGACGTCGACCGCCGCCGTCACGTCCGCGCCCGAGATGTTCGCCACCACCGTCAGCACCGTCCCGTCGAGCACGCGCCGGTACGCGAACACCTGCGGGTCCTCGGCCAGCAGCATCTCGAAGGTGCCGTGCGCGACCACGGGCTCCGCGTGCCGGAGCTCGATCAGCGAACGGTAGAACGCCGACACCGAGTCCGGGTCCTCACGCTGCGCCTCAGCGTTCAGCCACGTGTGGTTCGGCGTGACCGCGATCCACGGCGTCCCCGTGGTGAAGCCTCCGTGCGCAGACCCGTCCCACTGCACCGGCGTCCGCGCGTTGTCGCGGCTCATCGCCGCGAGCCCGTCGAGGATCCGTGCCTCCGGCACGTCGAGCTCGCGCAGCTCGTCATAGGCGTTGAGCGACTCGACGTCGCGATAGTCATCGATGGACGTGAGGCCGGCGTTGGTCATGCCCAGCTCCTCGCCCTGGTAGATGTACGGCGTGCCGCGCATGAGGTGCAGCACGGCCGCCAGCGCCTTCGCGGACGCCGCCCAGTGGTCGCGGTCGTCGCCGAAGCGCGACACCACGCGCGGCTGATCGTGGTTGTCCCAGTACAGCGAGTTCCAGCCGCGGTCCGCGAGCGCGGCCTGCCAGCGGCCCAGGATCGCCTTGAGCCGCACCAGGTCGAGCGGCTGCGGGTCGAACTTGCCCAGCGGCCCGTGGTCGACGTCGACGTGCTCGAACTGGAACACCATGTCCACCTCGGCGCGCTCGGGGTCGGTGAACAGGACCGCGTCGTCGACGGTCGCGCCGGGGGTCTCCCCCACGGTGAGGAACCGGCCGGCGCGCCCCGCGAACACCTCGCGGTGCATCTCCTGGAGGAACTCATGGTTGCGCGGACCGCACGCGTACAGCGGGAAGCCGTTGCCCAGCCCGCCGGGCAGGGGCTCGCCGTCACGCAGCGGCAGCACCTTGGAGATGAGGTTGATGACGTCCATGCGGAACCCGTCGACCCCGCGGTCGAGCCACCAGTTCATCATCGCGTACACCGCCTGGCGGACCTCGGGGTTCTCCCAGTTGAGGTCGGGCTGCTTCTGGTGGAACAGGTGGAGGTAGTACTCGCCGGACTCCTCGTCGAACGCCCACGCGGGCCCCGAGAAGAACGCCCGCCAGTTGGTCGGCTCGGCGCCGGGGGCGCCGGGCTCGAACCCGTCGCGCGGGGGCCGCCACCAGTACCAGTCGCGCTTGGGGCTGCGCTTCGAGGCGCGGGACTCCAGGAACCACGGGTGCTCGTCGGAGGTGTGGTTGACCACGAGGTCCATCACGACCTTCATGTCGCGCGCGTGCGCCGCGGTGAGCAGCGCGTCGAAGTCCTCGAGGTCCCCGAACGTCGGGTCGATCGCCTGGTAGTCGGAGATGTCGTAGCCGTTGTCGGCCTGCGGCGACGCGTAGATGGGCGACAGCCAGATGACGTCGACGCCGAGCCACTCGAGGTGGTCGAGCCGTGACCGGATGCCCTCGAGGTCCCCGATGCCGTCGCCGTTCGAGTCCTGGAAGCTCCGCGGGTACACCTGGTACACCACCGCGGACTTCCACCAGTCGTCGCTCACGGGCGCTCCTCTCGCATCGTCGCCCTGTCCACCCTAGTCCGACTGTTCGGCGGCGAGCCGGGCGTACAGTCCCCCGCGCGCGACCAGCTCGCCGTGGGTGCCGGACTCGACGATCCGCCCGTGATCGACCACGTGGATGACGTCCGCGCCGCGGACGGTGGACAGCCGGTGCGCGACCACGAGCGTGGTCCGCCCCTCGGCGGCCCGGTCCAGCGCGGACTGCACCACCCGCTCCGAGACGGTGTCGAGCGCGCTGGTGGCCTCGTCGAGCAGCAGCACGGGCGGGTCCTTGAGCAGCACGCGCGCGATCGCGATGCGCTGCTTCTCGCCGCCCGACAGGCGGTAGCCGCGCTCGCCCACCACCGTCTGATAGCCGTCCTCGAACCCGACGATCGCGTCGTGGATGTTCGCCCGGCGGCACGCGTCCTCCAGCTCCGCATCGGTCGCGTCGGGCCTCGCGTAGCGGAGGTTCTCCGCGATGGTCGCGTGGAACAGGTAGGTCTCCTGGCTCACCACGCCCACGTGCTCGACCACCGACTCGTGGCGCAGCCGCCGCACGTCCTCGCCGGCGAACATCACCGCTCCCCCGGTCGCCTCGTGGAGCCGAGCGGCGAGGTAGACGATCGTGGTCTTGCCCGCACCCGACGGCCCCACGAAGGCGTGCGAGGTGCCCGGCGCGACCGCGAACGTCACGCCGTCCAAGGTGGGCGGGGCATCGTCCCGCGCGCCCGGGTACCGGAACACGACGTCGCGGAACTCGACCGCGCCGAGCGGCCCGGGCGCGTCCTCGACGCCCACCGCGTCGGGGACGTCGCGGATCGCGGGCTCGAGGTCGAGATACTCGAAGATGCGCGCGAACAGCGCGCGCGACGTCTGCACCTCGAGCGCCACGCGCATGAGCGCCATGAGGGGGAACAGCAGGCGCGACTGCACGGCCGTGAACGCCACGATGGTGCCCGCGGTCAGGACCGTCGACCCCTGCGAGATCAGCAGGCCCGCCGCGAGGTAGATGACCGCCGGCACCGACGACATCACCACGGTCACCAGCCCGAAGAACCACTGGCCCGTCATGGCCTGCTGGACCTGGAGGCGGATCTGGGTGGCGTTCTCCGCGCGGAACCTGTCGGTCTCCAGGCGCTGACGGTTGTAGACCTTCGACAGCAGGATCCCGCTGACGGACAGCGTCTCCTGGGTGATCGCGGTGAGCTCGGACAGCGACTCCTGCGTGCGTGCCGCGATGCGCGCCCGCACCCGCCCCACCCGCCGCTGCACCATGACCAGCGCGGGCATGAGGATCACCGCGAGGACGGTGAGCCGCCAGTCGAGCAGGATCATCGCGACCAGCGACGCGGCCACCGTGACGGTGTTGCCCACGATGCTCGACACGAACGTGGTGAGGACGCCGGACACCCCGCCCACGTCGTTCTGCAGGCGCGACTGGATCACGCCGGTCTTGGTGCGCGTGAAGAACGCCAGCTCCATGGACTGGAGCCGCGCGAACAGGCGTTCGCGCAGATCGCCGGTGACGCGGTTGCCCACCGAGGAGGTGAGGTACGTCTGCCACACCTGCAGGCCCGCGGCGATGACGTAGATGGCGATCATCACGCCGACCAGCCGGGCGAGCAGCCCCACCTGGACGGTCCCCGACGTCGGGAACAGCGCGTCGTCGAAGATCCGCTCGACTATCAGGGGTGGCACCACGGTCGCGGCCGCCGCGGCGACCACCAGCACCGCGGTCGTGACGAGCGCGCCGCGGTACGGCCGGAACAGCGCGACCACGCGCGGCCACAGGTCGGGGATGTCGGGCGCCTCCGCATTGAGGGCGCGCTGCGCGTCCTCGTCGCGGCTCGCGACGCCGCGCCCCGCCATGCCTCCGCCCATGGCGGCGCGGCGGCTGCCGGAGGGCGCGGGATGGCTCATGGACAGAGCCTAGGGCCGCCGTGGGACACGGGACGATGCGCGGGTCCCGGCCGCCGCATCGTCCCACCGGCGGCGCGTGCCAGACTGGCGGCATGCCAGTCGCCCTGCCCTCGATCGCGTTCTACGAGCCCCGCATCCCGGAGAACACCGGCAGCGCGATCCGCCTGTCGGCGGTCACCGGCGCCCCGCTGCGGCTCATCGAGCCGCTCGGCTTCGAGCTCGAGGACTCCAAGCTGCGTCGCGCGGGCCTCGACTATCACGACCTCGCGACGGTGACCGTGCACCCGAGCCTCGACGCGATGCTTGACGACCTGCCGGAGTCCCGCGTGTTCGCGTTCACTGCACGCGCGGGCGCCACCTACACCGAGATCGAGTATCGAGCCGACGACATCCTGATGTTCGGCCCCGAGCCCACCGGGCTTCCGGAGGAGGCGCTCGACCACCCTCGCGTCACCTCGTGGGTGCGCATCCCGATGCTGCCCAGCCGGCGCTCGCTCAACCTGACGAACGCGGCGTCGATCGTCATCTACGAGGCGGCACGCCAGCTGGGGTTCACCGGCATGGAGTGAGCGGGGCTCAGATCCCCAGCTCGAGCAGGTCGCGCGCGTCGGGCTCCCCGGCCGCGCGGGCGAACGCCTCCATTCCCCGGCGCACCGCCTCGCGGTCCTCGGGCGCGACGGAGTCGAGCACCTCGTGCAGGAGCGCGCGGCGCCGCTCCGTCACGGTGGACACCAGCTCGGCCCCCGACTCGGACAGGTCGACGCGCACCTCGCGGCGGCTCTCGGGCGACTCGGCGCGCGTGATCCAGCCGCCGTGCTGCAGGCGCTCGACGGTGCGCGTGAGGGTCGACGGGTGGATGCCGATGCGCTCCGCCAGGTCGCCCATCCGCAGCGGACCCGCGGTGGACAGCACCACCAGCACCCGGAACTGAGGCACCGTCACCTCGGACAGCGCGGGCGCGAGGGAGCGGGCGACTATCCCGAGGAGGGCCCGCGAGGCGACCAGGGTCGCAGAGGTGGCGTCATCGTGCACGCGCTCAACATAGCGCCACGGCCTGCTAGGGTCCAAAGGTTGCATTCATACAACAGTAAGGACCCTCCAGGTGGCCGTGCTCACCCGTCTGCGCCGTTCCGAGAACACCGTGCTCATCGCGCTGGCGCTGGTGGTGGGCGTCCTCGGCGGTTTCGGCGCGATCGCGTTCCGTCGGCTCGTCGAGACGGCGACCTGGATCTTCACCGGCCAGGCGGACTACGCGGCCACCACCGGCCACCCGGCGCACCCGTGGCTGCCGTGGCTCGGGGGGTTCTTCGTGATCCTCGCGCCGGCCGTCGGCGGCCTCCTCTACGGACCCCTGGTGCAGCGGTTCGCGCGCGAGGCGCGCGGCCACGGCGTCCCCGAGGTGATGTACGCCATCCACCGTCGTGGCGGACGCATCCCGGCGCGGGTCGCGTTCGTCAAGGCGCTCGCCTCCGCGCTCACCATCGGCTCGGGCGGCTCGGTGGGTCGCGAGGGCCCGATCGTCCAGATCGGCTCGGCGCTGGGATCATCGCTCGCGCGCGCCGCACGCCTCGACGAGGGCGGCGTGCGGATGCTCGTCGCGTGCGGCGCCGCCGGCGGCATCGCGGCCACCTTCAACGCGCCCATCGCGGGCGTGTTCTTCGCGTTCGAGCTGCTGCTCGGGTCGCTCGCGGCCCGCTCGCTGGGCGCGATCGTCATCTCCGCGGTCACCGCGTCCGTCATCGGCCGCGTGTTCCTCGGGGACGAGCCGTTCCTGGTGCTGCCCGAGTTCCACGTCGACCACCTTGCCGAGTACGTCCTCTACGTGGTGCTGGGCGTGCTCGCGGCGCTCGTGGCGGTGACCTTCACGCGCGTCCTGTACAAGGTCGAGGACTGGTGCGACGCGGTGTGGCGCGGCCCCGAGTGGGCGCGTCCCGCCGCGGGCGGCCTGCTGCTCGGCCTGCTGCTGTTCGTGCTGCCGCAGATGTACGGCGTCGGCTACCCGGTCCTCGAGGGCGCGGTCCTGGGGCGGTACGCCGCATGGTTCCTCCTGGTGCTGCTCGCCGCGAAGGTGGTCGCGACGTCGCTCACCATCGGGATCGGCGGCTCGGGCGGCGTGTTCGCGCCGTCGCTGTTCCTCGGCGCGATGCTGGGCGCGGCCTTCGGCCAGGGCGCGGCGGCGCTGCTGCCCGGGCTCGGGCTCGACGCGGGCGCGTACGCGCTCGTGGGGATGGCGGCCGTGTTCGCGGGCGCGTCGCGCGCGCCGCTCACCGCGGTCATCATCCTGTTCGAGCTCACCGGCGAGTACACGATCATCCTGCCCCTCATGCTGGCCGTGGCCGTGTCGACGCTGCTGTCGGGCGCGATCACCCGCGACAGCATCTACACGCTCAAGCTGCGGCGCCGCGGCGTCGACCTCGCCCAGCGCGCGGACACGCGCGCCCTCGCGGGCGCCGCGGTGAGGGACGAGATGACGCCCGCCCCGCCCGCGCTCCGCACCGGCCTCACGGTGGACGATGCCCTGGCCGCCCTGGTCGCCGCGCGTCGCCACGCGCTGCCGGTGGTGGACCAGGGCGCGTACCTGGGCGTCGTGACGTCGGCCGCTGCGGCGGGTGCGGTGACGGGCGACGACGACGCGGCCGACGTCACGGTCGCGCAGCTGGTCGAGCGGCGCGCGCCCGTCGCCCCGGACGATGCGCTCGACGCGGTGCTCGACCCGCTGCTCGAGGACGACGGCGCCGACGGCCTCGCCGTGGTCGAGCGCGGCGCGCTGGTCGGATGGCTCCATCAGGACGCGGTGCTGCGCCGGCTCGCCGCCGCGCACCGCTGACTCCCAGGCACGACGCGGCCGGGCACGTGGCGGATGCTAGCGTCGTCCCGATCGAAGGGACCCCCGCATGATGCCTCGCCTCCTGCCCGCCTGGACGGCAGCCGCCGTCGGCGCAGCCGTCGCGCTCGCCGGCTGCACGCCGCTCGACTCGGACACGGAGCCCTCGACGGACCCGTCGGCGATCGCCGACCCGACGGTCTCCGCCATCGCGGAGGCGCCCGCGGGCACGCCCGACCCGTGCGAGACCCTCACCCTGAGGCGCCTCAACGCGATCGTCGGCGCCAAGATGGCCGAGGGCGAGTTCAACTCGAGCCTGTCCTACGACGGCCGCAACATCTGCGAGTGGCACCCGGAGAACGAGGAGCGCTCGGAGCCGCGCGTGGTGGTCGAGATCAACTGGGAGTATCCGGACGCCGCACGTCACCGCGAGCTCGCCGAGGAGCAGCTCGGCAAGACATACGTGGTGAAGCGGAAGATCCCGGGCGCCGAGAACGCCTACGCGAGCTCGACACGCCGCACCATCGGCATGGAGGTCGACGGGAACTTCGTCAAGGTGTCGTTCGTGCAGCCCAAGAACAAGTCCGGCCAGGAGATCACGTACAACCTTGCGCGCGAGGTCGCCGCGACCCTCAACCCCGAGCCCGCCGAGGGCTGAGCCCGGGACGTCCTCCCGGCCCGCGCATCGTCCCCCCGTCCGCTAAGGCGTAGGCGACTGCGCGTCGTACTCGCGCCACGCCCGCTGCGCGCGGGTGAGGATCGCGATCAGAGCGATGATGACGATGCCGCCCAGCAGCGGCGGGAACCACAGCGCGACCGCGGTCGCGAGGATGCCCGCGTACATGTCGCCGATGCGCGGCCCGCCGGTGACGACCACCATGAACACGCCCTGGAGGCGGCCACGCATCTGGTCGGGCGCGGCGGTGATGATCATGGTCTGGCGGAAGATCGCGCTGACCTCGTCGGACGCCCCCATGCCCGCCATCGCGAGCGCCATGAGCGCGAGCATCGACAGATCCGTGCCCGACCAGCCGGGCCCGGCCGCGTGATCACCGCGCACCGCGAACAGCGTGACCACGCCGAACATCAGGGCGAACGCTCCGAACACCTGGATGGCGCGCGAGATCGCGATGCCGTGGCGGTGGACGTGCGAGATGCGTCCAGAGAACAGGCTGGTGAGGAGCGTGCCGATCGCGCCGGCGGCCGTGAGCGCGCCGACGGTGAGCGACTCGCCGCCCACCACGGTCGCGCCGAGCGCCGGGAACAGGACGTACGGGCGGCCGAACGTCATCGCGATGACGTCGACGATGAAGCTCATGCGGATGTTCGGCGCGTGCCGCAGGAAGGTCAGCCCCTCCTTGACGACATGCCAGCCGGCGTCGACCTTCTCCCCCAGACGGGGCAGCGGCGGCAGCATCCAGATGCCCAGGAAGCCCGCGCTGAACAGCACCGCGTCGACCACGAACGTCCACGGCAGCCCCACACCGGCGGCGAGGACGCCCGCGAGCGCGGGACCCACGGTCACCATCGCGCCGAAGCTGATGCCGTTGAGCGCCGTCGCGCGGCTGATGAGGTGCTCGGGAAGGATGCGGCCGACCACCGAGCCGCGCGCCGCGCTGCCCACGGTGGTCGCGACCGCGTTGACGGTGGTGACCAGGTAGAACGGCCACACGGGCGCATGGGAGCCGCCGCCCTGGAGGTGGACGTCCCAGAACGCCAGCGCGACCAGCGACAGCGTCGACGCCCACGACACCAGGGACGATGCGATGAGCACCTTCCGACGGTCGAAGACGTCCGCGATCATCCCGCCCCACAGGCCGGCCACGATCATGGGCAGCAGCGAGATGCCTCCCACCAGGCCCACCATGAACGTCGAGCCGGTGATCTCGTGGATCTGGAGGCCCACGGCGACCTGGGTCATGAACGCGCCGATGCCGGAGACGGCACCACCGATCCACAGACGCGCGAACGCGGGGCTCGCCTTGAGCGGCGTGATGTCCACCAGGTGCCGCGTGAGGCGGCGGCGGGCGACCTCGGGCTCGACGGGGGCGGTCGCGGGGTCGGTGGCGCCCTGCTCGGGGTCGATCTGCTCGGTCACCGCTGGAGTCTAATGGCGAGCGCCCGCACCGATTTGGCGACCGGGACCTCCGCGCGCTACGGTCCCTCCCGTGTTCACCTCGCTCATGACGACCGCCCGCGCGAACTTCGCTGCCCCGGCGCGCATGTGCATGCGAATGTGTTGACGCACCAGAGCTGAACCCCTCGCGACGCCGCGCCATCCCTGACCCCGGGCCCCGCCCGGGCAGCTGACGGCCGCCCCGGCTCGCCCTTCGCTCTCCCGCCGCGGGCCGCCGCCCCCTGCCCGGCGACGCCCGCGCGCACCCTCGCTCGCACCCCCACGGATCCGGCACGGGTCCCGCTCGAAAGGCACGCGTTGATCACCGTCACCCACCTCGCCAAGGTCTACCGCCAGGCCGGCCGCGACATCCATGCCCTCGCCGGCGTGAGCCTCGACGTCCCGGCCGGCACGGTCCACGGCGTCATCGGCCCGTCGGGTGCGGGCAAGTCCACGCTGGTGCGCTGCCTCGCGCTGCTCGACCACCCGACGTCCGGCACCGTCGAGATCGACGGGGTCGACCTCGCCTCGGTCCCCGCCGCGCAGCTGCGCCGGGCGCGCCGCCGCCTGGGTGTGGTCTTCCAGCACGCGAACCTGTTCGACTCCCGCACCGTGCTCGACAACGTGGCCTACCCGCTCGAGATCGCCGGGGCGGGCCGCCGCGAGCGCCGTGCCCGCGCGCTCGAGCTGCTCGGCCTGGTGGGGCTGGCGGACGCCGCCGGCGCGTACCCGGCGCAGCTGTCGGGCGGCCAGCGCCAGCGCGTCGGGATCGCCCGCGCGCTCGCCACGGACCCCGACGTGCTCCTGTGCGACGAGCCCACCAGCGCGCTCGACCCCCGCACCACCGACGAGATCCTCGACCTCATCGCGGGCCTCAAGGAGCGGCTGGGGCTCGCCGTGCTGGTCATCACCCACGAGATGTCCGTGGTGACCCGCATCTGCGACGCCGTGTCCCTCCTGGACGCCGGGCGGATCGTCGAGTCCGGCGCGATCGCGGACGTGGTCGCGGACTTCGGCAGCCGCCTCAGCGAGGCCCTGCTCGCCCTGCCTGGCGACCACGCCGGCGGCGACGTCGACGTCCTGGACGCGGTGGACGATGCGCGGGTCCCGGCCCTCGACCAGGTCGCCGCGGCGCTGGGGGCCGGCCCGCGCATCGTCTCCGGGACCGTCGAGGCCTTCGGGGGCGTGACGTTCCACCGGCTGCGGCTCGCCGCGCCGCCCGGGGTGACGCCGGACGCGCTGGTGCGCGCCCTGGTCGACGCGGGCGCCCGCGCGCAGGAGGTGGCCCGATGAGCTGGATCGACTCCCTGGTCTCCAACCCCGCGATCACCGAGGCGCTGGGCCCCGCCGCTCTCGAGACCGTGCAGATGGTGGGCATCTCGACCGTGTTCACGGTGCTGCTCGGGCTGCCGCTCGGGGTCGCGATGGTGGTGACGGCGCGCGGCGGCATGGCCGAGAACCGCGCCGTCAACGTGGTGCTGTCGGGCGTGATCGTGAACATCACCCGGTCCATCCCCTACGCGATCCTCATGCTCGCCCTCATCCCGGTGACGCGCGCGCTGGTGGGCACGTCGATCGGACCCATCGCCGCATCGGTCTCCCTCACCGTGGCCGCCGTGCCGTTCTTCGCGCGCCTGGTCGAGACCGCGCTGCGCGAGGTCGACCCCGGCAAGGCCGACGCCGCGCACGCGATGGGCTCGACCCGCCGCCAGACCATCACCCGCGTGCTGCTGCCCGAGGCGCTGCCGTCGCTCATCGCGGGCGCCACCACCACGGTGGTCACGCTCATCGGCTACAGCGCGATGGCCGGCCTGGTGGGCGGCGGCGGCCTGGGCCGCCTCGCCTACAACTACGGCTACCAGCGCTATCAGCCCGAGGTGATGGTCGTCGTCCTCGTGGTCCTGGTGCTCCTGGTCCAGGCCGTGCAGGCCGTCGGCGACGCGCTCGCACGACGCGCCGACCACCGCTGACCCCTCCTGTCCACCCCACCCGATCCTCCCCACCCATCACAAGGAGAAACCCATGCGACTCACCCGCACCCCCCTCGCCACCGCCGCGTTCGCCGGCCTCGCGACCCTGAGCCTCGCCGCATGCAGCGCGGACGCGTCCGGGTCCGCCTCCTCGGCCGGCGCCGAGGCGGGCGACGTCACCACCGTCACCGTGGGCGCCAGCCCCATCCCCCACGCGCAGATCCTCGAGTTCATCGACTCGGAGCTCGCCGCGGACGCCGGCATCGACCTCGAGATCGTCGAGTTCGACGACTACGTCCTGCCCAACGAGGCCCTCGCCTCGGGCGAGCTCGACGCGAACTACTTCCAGCATGTGCCGTACCTCGACTCGCAGATCGCGGACAAGGGCTACGAGTTCGAGCACGGCGCGGGCGTCCACATCGAGCCCTACGCGGCGTTCTCGCACACGTACGCCTCGATCGACGAGCTGCCCGACGGCGCCGCCATCGCCATCACCAACGACGTCGCGAACCAGCTGCGCGGCCTGCGCCTGCTCGAGTCCGCCGGCCTGCTGGTGGGCGTCACGGACGACTCGTCCGTCATCAACCTCACCGACGAGCAGAACCCGCACGGCTTCACGTTCGTGGAGAACCAGCCCGAGGTGATCGTCCAGCAGATCGACGACCCCGCGATCGACCTCGCGTTCGTCAACGGCAACTTCATCCTCCAGGCCGGGCTGTCGACCGACGACGCGCTCCTGGTCGAGGAGGTCGAGGGCAACCCGAACGCGAACATCCTGGTGTGGCGCTCCGACAACACCAACACGGGCGTCGAGGTCCTCGAGGAGCTCCTCCACTCGCCCGAGGTCGCGGACTTCATCCGTGAGACGTGGCCGTCGGGAGACGTCCTCCCGGGCGCCTGATCCCTGCCGGTCCCTTCGCGACGGGGACGATGCGCGGGTCGGGTGACCCGCGCATCGTCCCCGTCGCGTGTGACGGCGGACGCACGCGGGCACGAGCGTCGGAGGGGCGTGGCACAATCGCGCCATGCCAGGTACCAACCTCACGCGCGCCGAGGCCGAGGCCCGCGCCGCCATCGTCGACGTCGACACCTACACGGTCAACCTCGATCTCACCTCCTCGGACACCACGTTCCGTTCGATCTCGACCGTGCGCTTCACCGCCACCCCTGGTGAGAGCACGTTCATCGACCTCATCGCACCCGAGGTGCTGAGCATCACCCTCAACGGCGAGGAGCTCGACCCGGCCACGCACTTCGCGGACTCCCGCGTCACGCTGCCGCACCTCGCGGCGGACAACCAGCTCACCGTGGTCGCCGACTGCGTGTACATGAACACGGGCGAGGGTCTGCACCGGTTCGTGGACCCCGAGGACGGCGAGGTGTACCTCTACTCGCAGTTCGAGGTCGCGGACACGCGCCGCGTGTTCGCGGTGTTCGAGCAGCCCGACCTCAAGGCGTCGTTCGCGTTCACGGTGACCGCGCCCGAGCACTGGCACGTGCTGTCCAACTCGCCCTCCACCAAGGAGGCCGCGGACGGCACCGTCGAGGTCGCGAGGACCGCGCGCGGCAAGGCCACCTGGACGTTCTCCCCCACCACACGCATCCCCTGCTACGTCACCGCGATCGTCGCGGGGCCGTACCACGAGGTGGTCGGGACGGTGGAGAGCCGCAAGGGCACGCTGCAGGCCAACGTGTACTGCCGGAAGGGCCTCGCGCCGTACCTCGACGCGGACGTCATCCTGGACGACACCCAGAAGGGCTTCACCTTCTACGAGGAGAAGTTCGAGACGGACTACCCGTTCGAGAAGTACGACCAGATCTTCGTGCCCGAGTTCAACGCGGGCGCCATGGAGAACGCCGGCTGCGTGACGTTCCTCGAGGACTACGTGTTCCGGTCCAAGACCGCACAGGCGCGCGTCGAGCGCCGCACCGTCACCGTGCTGCACGAGCTCGCGCACATGTGGTTCGGCGACCTGGTCACCATGAAGTGGTGGAACGACCTGTGGCTGAACGAGTCGTTCGCCGAGTTCGCCTCGACGCTCGCGACCGCCGAGGTCACCAAGTACACGAACTCCTGGGTGACGTTCAACGCGCTCGAGAAGTCGTGGGCGTACCGCCAGGACCAGCTGCCCTCGACGCACCCGATCATGGCCGACATCCGCGACCTCGAGGACGTCGAGGTCAACTTCGACGGCATCACCTACGCCAAGGGCGCGTCCGTGCTGCGCCAGCTGGTCGCGTGGGTGGGCCAGGACGAGTTCTTCGCCGGCGTCGCCGAGTACATGCGCAAGCACCACCACGCGAACGCGACGCTCAACGACCTGCTGGTCGAGCTCGAGAAGGCCTCCGGCCGCGACCTGTCCGGTTGGTCGGACGTGTGGCTGCAGAAGGCGGGCGTCACCACGCTGCGCCCCGAGATCGCGGTGGACGATGCGGGGGTCATGACCTCCTTCGCCGTCACCCAGGAGGTGCCGGCCGAGTGGCCCACCCAGCGCCCGCATCGTCTCCGCGTCGGCGGCTACGACCTCGCCGTGAACGACGAGGGCGACGAGGTCCTCGCCCAGACGTGGTCCGTCGAGGTCGACATCGACGGCGCGCGCACCGAGATCGCGGAGCTGGTCGGTCGTGAGCGTCCCGCGCTGGTGCTGGTCAACGACGGCGACCTCGCGTACGCGAAGGTCCGCCTCGACGAGGCGTCGCTCGCGACCGCCGTCGAGCACGTGTCGAAGTTCACCGACCCGCTGGCCCGCTCGATGGTGCTCGCCGCGGCGTGGGACATGACCCGCGACGCGGAGATGCCCGCGCGCCAGTACATCGACCTGGTGCTCAAGAACATCGGCGCGGAGACGGAGTCGACCACGGTGCTGGTGCTGCTGCGCCAGCTCGCGACCACCATCTCGCTGTACGTCCACCCCACGCACACCGACGAGGTGCAGGCCTATGCGGCGCGCGAGATCTGGAAGCTCATCATGGCGGCCGAGGCGGGCTCGGACAGCCAGCTGCAGTTCGTCAAGGCGTTCGCGTCGCTCGCGTGCGTCGACTCGATGTTCGACACGGTGCAGGCGCTGATCGACGGCAAGCTCCAGCTCGACGGGCTCACCATCGACACCGACCTCACGTGGGACCTGCTCATCTCGCTGGTCGCCGGCGGGCGGGCGTCGGAGGTCGCGATCGAGGTGCAGCTGACCAAGGACGCGACCGCGTCCGGCCAGCGTCGCGCCGCGCATGCGCGTGCGGCGATCGCCACGGCCGCGGCCAAGCGTGCGGCGTTCGACGCGCTGGTCAATGCGGAGACGGACCTGCCCAACGCGCTGCAGTACGAGACCATCGCCGGCTTCAACCACGCCCACGACCTCGACCTGCTGATCCCGTTCGTCGACGAGTACTTCGGCGCGCTGCGCCGCATCTACGCCGAGAAGACCAACGAGATCGCCGCGAACCTCATCGAGGGCCTGTACCCGGTGGAGCTCGCGGGCCGCGTCGCGGACCTGCAGGACAAGGCGTTCGCGTGGCTCGAGGCGAACCCCGACGCGCACGACGCGCTCAAGCGCCTGGTGCGCGAGGGCTCGGACGGCGTGCGGCGTGCGCTGCGCGCGCAGGGGGTGGACCTGGCCTACCAGGGCTGAGCCTGTCGCCCCACCCAGGGCTCACCCCAGCCCAGGCGCGCTATGGGGAGCTCAGCGACGCTTCTGACGGATCCGGAGCGCCTGTGGGGAACTGAGTGACGGACGGCCGTCCGCCGTCCGGGCCGGCCACCTGTCGCTCAGCTCCCCATAGGAATCGAGGATCGCGAGAAACCGTCACTGAGTTCCCCGTAGCGCGCGGCACGCGCCCGGACTGCCAGACTTGAGTCATGCCCGGTCTGAACCTCACCAAGCAGGAGGCCGCGGAACGCTTCGCGACCGTCCCGCACGCCAGCTACGCGATCACGCTCGACTTCACGGGCGCCGGCGACACGTTCCGCTCCGACACCACGGTCACGTTCGACGCGACCCCCGGCGCGACCACCTTCATCGAGTCGACCGGCGCGTCGATCGACCTCATCGAGCTCAACGGCGAGCCCCTGAGCCCCGAGACGCATCGCGACGGGCGCATCGAGCTCGCGCACCTCGACAGCACCAACACCCTCCGCGTCGCCGGCGACTTCCGCTACCGCAACGATGGCCAGGGCATCCACCGGTTCGTCGACCCCGCGGACGGCGAGGTCTACCTCTACAGCCAGTTCGCCGCCAATGACACCCGCGCGGCGTTCGCATGCTTCGACCAGCCCGACATCAAGGGCGAGTTCACCTTCACCGTCACGGTGCCAGCACACTGGACGGTGGTGTCGAACTCCCCCACCCCGGAGCCCGAGTCCCGCGACGACGGCACGGCCACCTGGGCCTTCGCCCCGACCGTCGCGATCCCGAGCTACGGTGCCGCGATCATCGCCGGCCCGTACGCGTACCACGAGGGCGAGCTCCACGGCGTGAACGGCCCGATCCCCGCCCGCGTCTACGGCCGCCCCAGCCTCGAGCAGCACTTCGACGGCGACCGTGTCCTCGCGGACACCCAGGCCGGCATCGAGCTCTACGAGCGCGTGTTCCAGACCCCGTACCCGTACGACAAGTACGACCAGATCTACGTCCCCCAGTACAACCTGGGCGCGATGGAGAACATCGGCTGCGTCACCATCTCCGAGGACAGGCTGCTGTTCCGCGGCCGCGCGACCGCCGCCGAGCTCGAGTTCCGCACCGTGGTGGTGCTGCACGAGCTCGCGCACATGTGGTTCGGCAACCTCGTCACCATGAAGTGGTGGGACGACCTCTGGCTCAACGAGTCCTTCGCGGAGTTCATCGGCACGTGGGCCGCCGCGGAGATCTCGGAGTGGAAGGACTCGTGGGTGACGTTCGCCGCTGACCGCAAGTCCGTCGCCTACGTCCAGGACCAGCTCCCCACCACGCACGCGATCGTCACCGAGGTGCCCGATACCGAGGCGACCGTGTCCGCGTTCGACATGATCACGTACGCGAAGGGCGCCTCGGCGCTCAAGCAGCTCGCGCAGTACGTGGGCGAGGACGCGTTCTTCGGGGGCGTCGCGACGTACCTGCAGCGCTACCACCACGGCAACGCGACCCTCGCGGAGTTCCTGGCCGAGGTCGAACGGGCCGCGGGCCGCTCGCTCGCCGGGTGGGCCGAGGTCTGGCTGGAGACGCCCGGAGTCACCACGCTCCGGCCGGTGATCGCGGTGGACGATGCGGGGGTCCTGACCCGCCTCGCCGTTGCCGAGGACGTGCCGGCCGAGCACCCCGTGCCGCGCCCGCACCACGTCGAGATCGCGGGCTACGCGTGGAGCGACGGCGCCTTCGCACGCGAATGGACCGTCCCGGCCATGGTGGGCGGCGACCTCGCCGAGATCCCCGAGGCCGCGGGCCACGCGCGCCCCGACCTCCTGCTGGTCAACGACCGTGATCTCACCTACGCGAAGCTCCACCTCGACGACGTGTCGCTCGCCACGCTCGAGCAGCACATCGGCGCCGTCACCGACCCGATGGCGCAGGCCACCGTGCTCGACGCCCTGTGGCACATGACCCGCGACGGCTCGCTGCCGGCGCAGCGCTACATCGACGCGGCGCTCACGCTGCTGCCCCACGTGCGCAACTCCGCCACCGCGCGCTCGCACCTGGACCTCATGGTGGTCGCGCTGCGCCGCTACCTCGCCCCCGAGCTGGTCGCGGACGTGACGGCGGCCGCGGCGGAGCGGTTGTGGACCGCCCTCGCGGCCGCGGAGCACGGCTCGGACATCCAGCTCCAGCTGCTCAAGGGGTATGCGCAGGTCGCGGCGACCACGGAGCAGGCGCTGCGCCTGCGCGCGCTCGTCGAGGACTCCGCGGAGATCCCGGGCGTCACCGTCGACTCCGATCTCACGTGGGACCTGCTGGGCGGCCTCGCCGCGGCGGGCGGGATCGACCTCGAGGAGGTCGACCACTACGCGTCGCGCGACGTGTCCGCGGCCGGTCAGCGTCGCGCCGCGGGCGTGCGGGCCGCGATCGCGCGCGTCGACGCGAAGCGCGCCGCGTGGGACGCGCTCGCACGACCGACGCACGGCCCCGTCGTCAACGCGGTCCAGTTCGAGATGGCCTCCGGCCTCGCCCGCGCCGTCGACCCGGCGCTCCTCGCGCCCCTGCTCGACGACCTCCTCGCGAGCCTGCGCGGCTACTACGACGCCAACGCCGGGTTCGTGGGCGCCCGCGTCGCCCGACTGGTGCTACCGGTCGCGCTGGCGGGTCGCGTCGACGGCCTCGCCGGTCGCCTCGAGTCCTGGCTGGCGGAGAACGCCGACGCGCCGAGCGTGCTCCGCAAGGTGATGGTCGAGGGCCTCGACCACGTGCGCCGTGCGCAGGTCGCGCAGACCGTCAGCCGGATGGCGACCCCCTCCTGAGGGGAGACGGGACGATGCGGCGGGCGCCGCATCGTCCCCCGTCGCCCGGGCGGGCGGCTACGACCGCGCGCTCTTGATGGCGCGGAACAGGCGCCGCACGCGCGGGTGCTCGAAGAGGTCGTCGAGCAGGACGGGAACGCCGTTGCCGTCGGTGACGGGGACGCACCAGTTGGGGTACTCGGTGTCGGTGCCGGGCATGTTCTGCGCGCGGCGCTCTCCCACCGCGTCCGTCACCGAGACCCCGGTGAGGAGCGCGGGGCTGTCGAGGACCCAGCGGTGGAGGCCCGCGATGAGGTCCTCCTCGTTGTAGTCCTCGAGGATCCAGCCGCGCTCGAGCATCACGTCGATGAAGGCCTGGCGCTCGCGCTCCGCCTCGGCCTGAGCGTCCTCGACGCTGCCGCCGCCGAGCATCCCCAGCTCCGCGCGCAGGCGCACGTGCTCGCCGGCGAGGTACGCGCCGGTGGGCGGGAGGTCGTGCGTGGTGACGGCGGCGAGCGTGTCCGGCCGGTAGTGCTCGGGCAGGCGTGGCGAGCCGTCGTCGTGCCGCTCGAACCAGGTGATGGACGTGCCGAGCAGGCCACGCTCGTGCAGGTAGTCGCGCACCCACGGCTCGACCGTGCCGAGGTCCTCGCCGATCACGATCGCGCCCGCACGCTCCGCCTCGAGCGCGATGATCCCGATGAGCGCCTCGTGGTCCACGTAGACGTAGACGCCGTCGACGGGGATGTGGCCCTGCGGGACCCACCACTGGCGGAACATGCCGAGCACGTGGTCGATGCGCAGGGCGCCGGCGTTGCGGACGGCCGCGCGGACCATGTCGCGGAACGGCAGGTAGGCGGCGGTCTCGAGCGCGCGCGGCTGCCACGGCGGGATCGACCAGTCCTGGCCCAGCGCGTTGTAGAAGTCCGGCGGGGCGCCCATGCTCATGCCCTGGGCGAGGACGCGCTGGTAGGACCACGCGTCGGCGCCCTCGGGGTGCACGCCCACCGCGAGGTCCATCATCACGCCGATGCTCATGCCTGCGCGCGTGGCGGTCGACTGCGCGTGGGCCAGCTGCTCCTCGCAGATCCACTGCAGCCACGCGTAGTAGAGGACGCGGCCGGAGTGCTCCTCGCGCCAGCGCACCACGGCGGGCGACGCGGGAGACTCGAGCTCCTCGGGCCACGGCAGCCCGCGGTGCGCCTCCGCGATCGCGCACCACGTGGCGAAGTCCTCGAGCGCCGACCCCTCGCGCAGGCAGAACGCCTCGAACAGCGCCTCGCGGCCGGCGGAGCGCGGCGCGCGGAACACCTCCTCGAGCGCGGCGGACTTGAGTCGCCAGATCGCGTTGCGGTCGAGCAGCTCCGCGGTGTCGTTGGTGCGCTGCGGGCGCTCCGCCTCCCAGGCGAGCACCGCCCGCTGCTGCGACGGCAGGTAGGCGACCTCGGGGATGTCCTCGACCCGGATGTACAGGGGCGACATGTACCGCTTCGAGGTGGGCAGGTACGGCGAGTTCGCGATCGGCGCGACGGGCTCCGTCGCATGAAGCGGGTTGATGAGGACGAAGTCGGCCTCCGCGCGCGCCTTGCCGAGCGCGCACAGGTCCGCGAGGTCGGCGAGGTCGCCGATCCCCCACGACCGCTCCGAGCGCAGCGAGTACAGCTGCAGCGTCAGGCCCCAGGGCCTGCGCGCGACCACGTCCTCGGGGAGGGTGACGCGCGGCGGGGTCACCACCACGTAGCCGCGCGCCTTGCGACCGGTGGTCTCGCCCTCGATCACGTGCCAGCCGAGCGGCAGGTCGCCGGGGATCTCGAAGGTCGCCCGGCCGATGGTCTGGGACCCGACCTCGCGCGGCGGAACCCACCGGTCCAGCTGGGCCAGGTCGCGGGTCGCGCCGGACTCCAGCCGGAGCGTGAGCGCGACCGGCTCACCGTCGACCACGTGGGCGGGGATCTCACGCGGGTCGCCGGCGCGCACCACCGTGACCGGCGGCACCAGTCGGGACCATGCGAGGTCCTCGAGGTCGGCGAGAGCACCCTCGCATGCGCGGTCCGACGAGGCGTCGAGACCCATCGCGGTCAGGGCGGCGCGGATCGCCGCCGCGGAGCACTCCGTGCGGGTGCCGTCGATCGCGAAGTACTCGACGGAGACGCCGCACGCGCGTGCGAGTGCGACGAGGGACTCGGACGGGGCCTCGCGCTCGACCTCCGGCGCATCGATCACAGTGCAATCCTGCCAGATGCGAGGGCGGATAGGGCGAGCGCCGCGCGCTCGCTACTCTGTTGGAGTGCTGACCTTCGCGACCTCGCCCGAGCCCTCCCCCTCGCCGACGCTCGAAGGCCCCGCCGGAGACGTCCAGAACCTGTGGGAGGACCTCACGTCCGACACCAGCGGGCAGTTCCTGGGGCTGGGCATCGCGATCCTCCTGCTGGTGATCGCGTGGTTCGTGGGCCGTGCCGTCATCCGGGGCATCGTGCTCGGCATCGAGAAGGGCACGCCGCTCGATGGCCGCGCACGCCGCGCGCTGCGCAAGGCGAAGATCAAGGTCGCGGAGCCCGACACGATGGAGCTGCGGCTCGAGGGCGAGCGGCGCAGGCAGCGCGCCAAGACCATCGGGCGGGTGCTCAACTCCACGCTTCTGGTGATCCTCATCACCATCGGGGTCACCACGCTGCTGTCGATGATCGGCGTGCCCGTGGCGCCGTTGATGGCGTCCGCGGGTGTGGTCGGCGTCGCGCTCGGCTTCGGCGCGCAGTCGCTGGTCAAGGACGTGCTCAGCGGCGTGTTCATGCTGCTGGAGGACCAGTACGGCGTGGGCGACGTGGTCAACCTGGGCGAGGCGACGGGCTCGGTCGAGGAGGTCGGTCTGCGCTGCACCAGGCTCCGCTCGCTCGACGGCACCGTCTGGTATGTGCCCAACGGCGAGATCACCCGCGTGGGCAACATGACGCGCATGTGGTCGCGCGCGCTCGTCGAGGTGCGGTTCGCGTACGACACCGACATCGAGGCCGCGCGCGAGGCCATGATCGACGCGGTCAAGGCGGCGCAGGACAAGCACAAGAAGGTGGCGGCCGCGATCCTGGGCGAGGCCGAGGTCGCGGGCATCGAGTCGCTCGAGTACAACGCGGTGATGCTGCGCCTGCTGGTGCAGACCAACCCGGCCGCGCAGTGGGACGTCCAGCGCGAGGTGCGCCACGAGATGCGCCGCATCTTCGCCGAGCGCGGCATCGAGCTCGCCGTCCCCGGGGAGGCCATGGTGGTCGACGCCGGCTCCAGCCGCCGCCCGCTCCACGACTCCGCGCGCCCCGCAGGGGACGAGCAGCCCGTCGATCAGGACGGCCGTCCGCTGCCCCCGCCCAACGACGGGGACGACGAGTGAGCACCCCCGGCATGAACGTGGGCGCCGGTCCCACGCAGGAGCAGGGACAGTCCTTCTTCGACGCGGTGGGAGGCCACCCGACGTTCGACGCGATCGTGCGGGCGTTCTACGAGGGAGTCGCCGACGACCCTGTGCTGCGACCGATGTATCCCGAGCAGGACCTGGAGGGCGCGATCGAGCGCCTCACCCTGTTCCTCGAGCAGTATTGGGGCGGCCCCACCACGTACTCCGAGCAGCGCGGGCATCCGCGGCTACGCATGCGCCACGTGCCGTTCAAGGTCAACCCCGACGCGCGCGACCGGTGGATCGCGCACATGCGCGAGGCGGTCGCCCGCCAGAACCTGGCGCCGCTGCACGCCGTCACCCTGATGGACTACCTCGAGCGCGCCGCGCATTCGATGGTCAACACGTTCGACGCCACCGAGGAGGCCTGATGCCCGCGACCGAGGACACGTGGGCGGAGTCCGCCCTGCGTGAGGGACTCGCCTGCCTGGATCTGCGCCGGTCGGGCGACACGAGCTTCGAGGGCGACTCGCTGCCGATGCCCGGCGGCCGCGTGTTCGGCGGTCAGGTCCTCGCCCAGGCGCTGCTCGCCGCGGGCGCGACGGTCCCCGAGGACCGCTTCGCGCACTCCCTGCATGGCTACTTCCTGCGGGCCGGCGACGCGGCGCACCCGATCCAGTTCGAGGTCGAGGTGCTGCGGGACGGCCGCTCGTTCTCGGCGCGCCGCACGCACGCGCTCCAGGACGGCCGGCCGATCCTGTCGATGATCACGTCCTTCCAGGTCGAGCAGGACGGGCCCGAGCACTCCGTCACGATGCCGGAGGTGCCCGGCCCCGACACCGTCCGCTCCGGGATCGAGGTGCTCGCACCGTTCGCCGGCCACCCGTCCGCGGACTTCTGGCTGACCAAGGCGCCGTTCGACGTGCGCCACGTCGAGGGCTCGCTGTTCCTGGGACCCGACAAGCGTCCCCAGCAGTACCAGACGGCGTGGATGAGGTTGCGGGGGCCGATCGACGGCTCCGATCTCATGCACCGCGCGCTCCTCGCGTTCGGCTCCGACCAGGTCATGCTCGAGCCGCTGCTGCGCCGCCACGGCGCCTCGTGGGTGACGCCCGACATCTCGTTCGCGAGCCTCGACCACGCCATGTGGTGGCACCGCCCCGCCCGCGCCGACGAGTGGCTCCTCTTCGTCCAGGACTCCCCCACCGCGCAGGGCGGGCGGGGCCTCACGGGCACGTGGATCTTCTCCGAGGACGGCCGGCTGGTCGCGTCTGCGGCCCAGGAGGGCATGATCCGGCTGTAGCCGCGCCCGCTCTAGCAGGGACGATGCCCGGTTCGGGCATCGTCTTTTGCATGTAAGCAATTATTTCGATTCGATAACAAAGCGCGTCCCGATTGGACAGGACCACGGTCCCGGTTGTTACGGTCGCAGGGCCGTTCCCACTGGCAAGCGCCAGTCAAGGGAACGTCAATGACCAGCCAAAGGCCTCCTGGTGCCGCCCTCCCCTGGGCGATGCGCCGGAGTGTTAGTAGCGGCGCTCACGCGCTGCCCGGCGGGCCCGTGATTGCCGTCCGACGGCTGCGAGTCCCCTCGCTAGCCGAGGCCCTTGCGCACCTGAGACTCCAGGAGCTGAGGACCATGAACGACGACACGATCGCCCTGCGCGCCGACGGCCTGTACAAGGTCTTCGGGCGCCACGCCGACGAGGCGGTGATCCGGCTGCACCAGGGCACCCCGCGCGACCAGCTGGGCCACGGCACCACCGCGGCCGTCATCGACGCCTCGTTCGAGGTGCGGCGCGGCGAGATCTTCGTGGTGATGGGGCTGTCCGGATCGGGCAAGTCCACCCTGATCCGCATGCTCAACGGCCTCCACGAGGCGACGGCCGGCACCGTGGAGATCGGCGGCGAGCGCATCACCGACATCGCGCCCAAGCGCCTCCGGGAGATCCGCCGTCAGCGGGTGTCGATGGTGTTCCAGCACTTCGCGCTGCTGCCCCACCGCACCGTGCTCGACAACGTCGCCTACGGCCTCGAGATCCAGGGCGTCGCGAAGGCGGAGCGCGAGGCGAAGGCCCGTGAGGTCACACAGATCGTGGGGCTCGCCGGCTGGGAGGACAAGCTCCCCGGCCAGCTGTCGGGCGGCATGCAGCAGCGCGTCGGCCTCGCCCGCGCGCTGACGGCGGATACCGATGTGCTGCTCATGGACGAGGCCTTCTCCGCGCTCGACCCGCTGATCCGGCGCGAGATGCAGGAGCAGTTGCTCGATCTGCAGGCGACGCTGGGCAAGACCATCATCTTCATCACGCACGACCTCAACGAGGCCATGTTCCTGGGCGACCGCATCGCGGTCATGCGCGACGGCCGCATCGTCCAGGTGGGCACCCCCGAGGAGATCCTCACGGATCCCGCGAACGAGTACGTCGAGCAGTTCGTCCAGGACGTCGACCGCACCCGCGTGCTCACCGCCGAGTCGGTGATGCGCAAGCCCCGCGCGGTGGTGCATCCGACCGCGGGCGCGCGCGGCGCTCTCCAGGTGATGCGCGACGAGCAGCTCTCCGCCGTCTACGTCACGCAGCGCGACCGCACGCTGATCGGCTGGGTGTCGGACCGCGACGCCCTCGACGCCGTCCGCCGCGGCGAGCGCTCGCTCGAGCGGATCGTGCGACCCGACCATGGAGCCGTCGCGCACGACACCCCGCTCGCCGAGCTCTTCATCCCCGCGCTCGAGGCGCAGCTGCCGCTCGGTGTCACCGACGCGCGCGGCCGCCTCGTCGGCGTGGTGCCCCGTGTCACGCTGCTCGCCACGCTGGGCGGCGAGCCCGAGGCCGACGCGCAGGCCTCGCCCCGACCCGACCCTCTCCCGGCCGCCGTGGTCGATCGCGCCCTGGAGGCCGCCGTCGACTCGGGTGCTCTCGAGACCAAGGAGGCCATCTGATGGACTTCCGCATCCCCTTCGGCAGCTGGGTCGAGGCCGGCCTCGACTGGATCGAGGACAACCTCGATTGGCTGTTCGACCTGCTCGCCGCCGTCTACGTCGCGCTCTACGACGCGGTGGTGTGGGTGGTCGCCACCCCGCCCGCGGTCGTCGTGATCGCGGTCCTCGCCGTGCTCGCGCTCGCCGCGCGCGGGTGGCGGTTCGGGCTCGGCACGGCGCTGGGCCTGCTGTTCATCGTGGGCGTCGACCAGTGGGACAACGCCATGGAGACGCTCGCACTCGTCGTGGTCGCCGCGTTCCTCGCGATCGTCGTCGCCGTGCCGCTGGGCATCTGGGCGGCACGCAGCGACCGCGTCTCCGCCGTCATCAAGCCCGTCATGGACTTCCTGCAGACCATGCCCGCGTTCGTCTACCTCATCCCCGCGATCGGACTCTTCGGCATCGGCGTCGCCCCCGGCATCTTCGCGACCGTCCTGTTCGCGCTGGCGCCCGGTGTGCGCCTCACCGAGCTCGGCATCCGCGGTGTCGACCGCGAGGTGGTCGAGGCCGGTCAGGCCTTCGGCTCCACCCCGGGTCGCATCCTGCGCCAGATCCAGCTGCCGCTCGCGATGCCGTCCATCATGGCCGGCATCAACCAGGTGATCATGCTGTCGCTGTCGATGGTGGTCATCGCCGGCATGGTCGGCGCCGGCGGTCTCGGTGGCGACGTGACCAAGTCCCTGTCGGCGCTCGACACCGCGCTCGGCTTCGAGGCCGGACTCTCGGTGGTGATCCTCGCGATCATCCTCGACCGCTTCACCGGCGCGTTCGGGATGAAGCGCGGGCTGCACCTCATCAGGCGCCTTCGCGCCCGCGGAAGGGCCGACGACGCGGCGACCACCGCATCGTCCCCCGGCGCGACCGCGCCCTCAACGGCCCGCGACACCGTCGCGGCCTGACGGACCTGGCGGCTTCTGAGGGAGCCGCGCGCACCCCGCCCCGACCGATGGGCGGCCGGTGCTCACGGCGTGGGGAGACTCCGCGCGCCGGGAAAGGAAACACTCATCATGAAGATGCGCTCCTTCGCGCCCTTCGCCCTGGCGGCCGGCGCGGGCCTCGTGCTCGCGGGCTGCTCCTCCTCCGAGGCCGACTCCGACGCGGCCGCGTCGGGCGACGCCGCGACCGGCGGCGAGCTCACGCTCGGCGTGTTCAACGGCTGGGACGAGTCGGTCGCCTCGTCGCTGCTGTGGCAGGCGGTGCTCGAGGACCAGGGCTACGACGTCACCCTCGAGTACGCCGACCCCGCCCCCACCTTCCAGGCGCTCGCCGACGGCGACTACGACCTGGTGACGGACGTGTGGCTGCCCGTGACCCACGCCGACTACCTCGAGAAGTTCGGGGACGACATCGAGGAGCTCGGCGCCTGGTTCGACAGCGCGGCCCTCACCGTCGCCGTGAACGCGGACGCGCCCGTCGATTCGCTCACGGACCTCGCGGAGCACGCGGACGAGTTCGGCGACACCATCGTGGGCATCGAGCCCGGCGCCGGACTCACCGGCGCGGTCGAGAAGGCCATCCCGGTGTACGGCCTGGATGACATGGACTTCGTCACCTCGTCGACGCCGGCGATGCTCGCGGAGCTCGACTCGGCCATGGCCGACGGCGAGAACATCGTCGTGACGCTGTGGGAGCCGCACTGGGCGTACGGCGCGTACGACCTCAAGAACCTCGAGGACCCCGAGGGCACGCTGGGCGACGCCGAGTCGATCGTCACGTACTCGCGCTCCGGCCTCGGCGAGGACTTCCCCGACGTCGCGCGGTGGCTGTCCGACTTCACCATGGACGCCGAGCTGCTCTACGACCTCGAGAACCAGCTCCAGGCCGCGGATTCCGAGTCCGACCACGAGTCCGTGGTCGAGGCGTGGATCGCGGAGCACCAGGAGTGGGTGGACTCGCTCACGGCGTAGTCCCCCCGCCCACGCGCGGTATGGGGAAGTGATCGACGGTTTCGGCGGGTTCGCGCGTCCTGCGGGGAAATCATCGACGGCGCGGCACCTTGACGGTGCCGCGCCGTTGTCGCGTCTCAGCGCGGAGGAGTGCCCGGTCGGCGCGCCGGCGTCTCAGCGCCGGCGGAACGCTACGGGCTCGTCGAGGTGCGGGCTCCACGCCTCGCGCTCGGCGTCGGTGAGGCGGCGCGGCCGCTGGGCCTCGGAGTCGATCAGCACCAGCGTGGTGGCGGCGCGCGCGTACAGCACGGGCTCGGGCTCGCCCGCCGGGGACCACACCTCGTAGCAGATCTCGATGCTCGCTCCCCCGAGCCTTCCGATCCACAGCTGCACGTCGAGCGGCCTGCGGAGGTACGGGATGGGTTCGAGGTACTCGATCTGCTGCGCGGCGATCAGGGTGATGGTCTCCGCGTCGGGGCCGCCGGCGATGAGGGCGGTGTGCGGGACGTCGTGCTCCTCGGCCGCAGAGCGGTCCGCCCAGAAGACCCGGATGCGGGCCTCCTCGAGCAGGCGCAGCATCTCCGCGTTGTTGACGTGGCCGTAGGCGTCGAGGTCCGACCACCGCAGCGTGATCGGGACGTGGATGCGGGTCATGGGACTCACGCTAGCGCGGCCGGGAGCGCCGACGGCCCCACGCCTCGTCCGAGACGCAGGGCCGTCGATGAGTTCCCCACAGGAGATCCGGATCTCCCGAGACCGTCGGTCACTTCCCCCTAGCGCGCGGCTCGGGTGGTACCGACAGCGGCGGGGGTCAGTCGCGCGTGAGCTTCCGGTACGTCACGCGGTGCGGGCGGGCGGCGTCCGCGCCGAGGCGCTCGACCTTGTTGGCCTCATAGGACTCGAAGTTGCCCTCGAACCAGAACCACTTGGCCGGGTCCTCCTCGGTGCCCTCGTACGCGAGGATGTGCGTCGCGACGCGGTCGAGGAACCAGCGGTCGTGCGAGACCACCACGGCGCAGCCGGGGAACTCGAGCAGCGCGTTCTCCAGCGAGCCGAGCGTCTCGACGTCGAGGTCGTTGGTCGGCTCGTCGAGCAGGAGGACGTTGCCGCCCTCCTTGAGCGTCAGCGCGAGGTTGAGGCGGTTGCGCTCACCACCCGACAGGACCCCGGCGGCCTTCTGCTGGTCCGGGCCCTTGAAGCCGAACGCGCTCACGTACGCACGCGACGGCATCTCGACCTTGCCGACGTTGATGTAGTCGAGGCCGTCGGACACGACCTCCCACAGCGACTTGTGCGGGTCGATGCCGCCGCGGCTCTGGTCGACGTACGACACCTGGACCGTCTCGCCGACCTTGAGCTCGCCGTCGTCGAGGGGCTCGAGGCCCACGATCGTCTTGAACAGCGTGGTCTTGCCGACGCCGTTGGGGCCGATGACGCCGACGATGCCGTTGCGTGGCAGCGAGAAGCTGAGCCCGTCGATGAGGGTGCGGTCGCCGAAGCCCTTCTTGAGGTTCTTCGCCTCGATGACCGTCGAGCCCAGGCGCGGGCCCGGCGGGATCTGGATCTCCTCGAAGTCGAGCTTCCTGGTGCGCTCGGCCTCCGCGGCCATCTCCTCGTAGCGGGCGAGGCGGGCCTTCGACTTGGTCTGGCGGCCCTTCGCGTTGGACCGGACCCACTCGAGCTCCTCCTTGAGGCGCTTGGCGAGCTTCGCGTCCTTCTTGCCCTGGACCTGCAGGCGCTCCTGCTTCTTCTCGAGGTAGGTCGAGTAGTTGCCCTCGTACGGGTAGAGGCGGCCGCGGTCGACCTCGCAGATCCACTCCGCGACGTGGTCGAGGAAGTAGCGGTCGTGGGTGACCGCGAGCACGGCGCCGGGGTACTTGGCGAGGTGCTGCTCGAGCCACAGCACGGACTCGGCGTCGAGGTGGTTGGTGGGCTCGTCGAGCAGCAGCAGGTCGGGCTTCTCGAGAAGCAGCTTGCACAGCGCGACGCGGCGGCGCTCGCCGCCGGAGAGGACCTTCACGTCGGCGTCGGGCGCGGGGCACCGGAGCGCGTCCATGGCCTGCTCGAGCTGGGCGTCGAGGTCCCATGCGTTGGCGTGGTCGAGCTCCTCCTGCAGCGTCCCCATCTCCGCGAGCAGGGTGTCGAAGTCGGCATCCGGGCTCGCCATCTCCTCGGAGATCGCGTTGAAGCGCTCGAGCTTGCCGTAGATCTCGCCGACGCCCTCGCGGATGTTGCCGATGACGTCCTTGTCCTCGTTCAGCGGCGGCTCCTGCATGAGGATTCCGACCGTGTAGCCGGGGCTGAGGCGCGCCTCGCCGTTGGACGGCTCCTCGATGCCGGCCATGATCTTGAGGATGGTCGACTTACCTGCGCCGTTGGGGCCCACCACGCCGATCTTCGCGCCCGGGTAGAACGCCATCGTGACGTCATCGAGGATGACCTTGTCACCGTGCGCCTTGCGCGCCTTCTGCATGGTGTAGATGAACTCTGCCACTGCTGCTCCGTCAGTTGTCCTGTGCGGGCGCGCGGGCGCCCGGATGCCGCCCCCTAGCCTACGGGAGGACGGTGGGGCGGCGAGGTCGGGCGGCCCCGCGCGGCCCGCTCAGGACACGGCGGCGGCCTCCTCCTCGTCGGCGTAGGTGCCGGGCTCCTCGTCGCCGTCGGGCCGCACGGTCTCGAACGCGGACGCGTCGAGCTCGCTCGCGGGCTCCGCGTCCCCCTCATGCGCGGCGGCTATCGCGCTCGCGGCGGGGCTGGCGTCCGCCGCGGTGAGGCTCGCGTCGCCGATGGCGCGCGCGAACTCCTTGACCCAGCCGCGCGTGCAGTCCGGCCCGACCGCGTTCGCGTCGATGATGTGGTCCACGCGCGGCCCGTCCTTCGCCTCCCACGTGCTGGTCCGCAGCCTGCCGGTGACCACCACCGGCATGCCCTTCTTGATGGACTTCTCGACGGTGACGGCCGCGGAGCGGAACGTCCGTACGGTGAACCACTCGGTGACCCCGTCCACCCACGCGTTCTTGTCGCGGTCGAAGTACCGCGGCGTCGACGCGAGCCGGAACGATGTGAGCGCGAGGTCGCCCTGGCCCACGAACAGCTTGGCGTCCGACGCGACCCACCCCGACACGGTGATGATCAGCTCGTTCATGCTCTCCTCCCTGCGCCGCACGGTGCGGCTTCCCCCAGGGTGGGGCGGGCGGGAGGGACGATGCGCGGGCCGGGTGAGAACCGTGGAGCACCCGCCCGCGCGGAGGGGCTGGGGACATCGGCGCACCCTTCGCGCGGCAGGGTCACCCGTCGCGGTGCCGGCGCTCCTGCTCGCGCTCGACGGGCGCCCAGATGTCCGCGGGCAGCGGCTCCTCCGGCGCCTCGGCGACGGGGAGCACGGGCTCGACCGGCGCATCGTCCTCCCGCTCGGGCACCCCGGCGGGCGCGGCGGCGCGCGCGATCACCGTGAGCTCGTCGAGGTTCCGGTACGCCTGATGGATGAGCTGCGTCGGGCGCACCATCCCCGGCTCGAGCGCGCCCGCGATGGCCTCCCGACCGAGCCGCAGCATGTCCTCGCGCACCGCGCCCGCGCGCGAGCGGCGGCGTCCGAACGGCGCGCGGCCGGCCTCGGGCCACGTCACGGACTCGAGCGCGCGGTCGACCAGCGTGGTGAGCTCGTCGGCCGGGGCGACGGCCTCGCCGATCACGATCCGCCACTGCACGGGCAGCCCCTCGGACGCGGCGTCGATCCAGTCGAGCCGCTCCCGGTCGACCACCTCGAGGCGCAGGGGCTCCTGCGCGGGCACGCTCGCGCCGCGCCCGGACACGACCGCGGCGGCGGCGTCGGCACGCGCGTCCACGCCCGCGGCCTTGGCGAGCGCGGCCGCGATCTCCGCGACGTCGGGGAGCACCGGCTCGGCGTCACGCGCGAGCGCCCGCTCCAGCGTGCGGCCCGCGTCGACCAGGTCCGCGGCCACCGCGTCGGCCGCGACGGACCTCGCCTGGACGGCGCCCTCGAGCTCGGCACGCAGCACGTCGACGCCCTGACCGGTGCGCGCGCTCAGGGGCATGACGGGCACGGAGTGCATGCCGTCCTCGGCGAGCAGGCGCTGCAGGTCGCGCGCGACCTCCCAGCCGTCCTCGGTCGACAGCCTGTCGACGTGGTTGAGGACCACGAGCGACGGCTGGCCGGACGCGGACGCCTGGCGCAGGTAGCCCTCGTGGATGGCGTTGTCCGCGTACTTCTGGGGGTCGACCACCCACAGCAGCAGGTCCACCTGCGGCACGATCGCGTCGACGACCGCGCGATGCTCGGGATTGACCGAGTCGTGGTCGGGAAGGTCGAGCAGCACGAGGCCCGCGAGCGCGGGGTCGGGCATGGTGCCCATCGCGTCGTAGCGGCGCAGGCGACGCTCGGGCAGCACGCCGATCCAGTCGAGCAGCGCGTCCGCGCGCTCCTTCCCCCAGACCGCGGCGCTGGCATCCGCCGTGGTGGGGCGCGAGACGCCCGGCACCGCGAAGTCGACGCCCACGAGCGCGTTGAACAACGTCGACTTGCCCGAGCCTGTGCCGCCCGCGAGCGCCACCACGGTCCAGTCGATGCCGAGTCTCAGGCGCTCCTCGCACCGGTCGACCGCCGCGTGGAGCTCGTCGCGGATGGGCGCGGGGATGGCCTCGCGCGCCCAGTCGAGCGAGGACCGCAGCCGGTCGACGCGCTCGCGCAGCACCGTGGTCTCGTCGTGCGGGGGCAGGGAGTCGAACTTCACGCTCACAGCAGCCCCCTCAGCTCGGCCCGGCGCAGGCGGATCTTCGCGGACGAGTCTGGCATCAGCGACGGGATGTCGGTGGGGCGCATCATGTCGAGCGACTCGCGGTTGACGCAGTGGCGGCGGGCGGCGTCGAGCTCCGCCCGGGCCTCGTCGACCGCGGCGCCCACGGCCTGCGGCGAGGTGAGGATCATGAGCGCGGTGCGCGCCTCCTCGATGCCGAGCGCGGCGGAGGCGAGCGCCGTGGTGAGGCCAGGTTCGCCGATCACCTGGATGCCGGTCTCGACGCCCGGGAGCTGGAGCACGATCTCCTGGCAGCGGTGCGCCCAGCGGCGTGACGCGTCCGCGGCCTGGCGCTCGCGCGCCTGGCGGGCGTCGCGCGGGTCGCGACGCTCGGCGAGCCACGGGCCCACGCCCGTCTCGGCGCGCCGGAGCGCGTCCTCCATCGCGTCCGCGACGGACGATGCGGCGAAGACCAGGCGCGATTCGACGGCTTCCAGCAGGTCGCGATAGATGGCGTGGAGCACCTCGTCGCGCTGCTCGCGGGCATGACCGCGGCGCACCCACATGCTGTTGCGGAGCTTGAACAGCGCGCCGCCGTCCGCGGTGGCCTGCTGCCAGCGCGCGGTGAGCGCGCCCGTCGCGATGGTCTCCCACCACCGCTCGCCGCCCTCGTGGGAGACCTGCGCCGCCGCTCGGCGCACCTCGGAGCGGACATCCTTGGCCGCGGCGGACTGGTCGTCCATCGCCTCGGCGAGCGTCTCGAGCCACTCCTTGAGGGACTCGGCCGCGCCGTGGAGGGTGCGTTCGACGATCGTGGTCGCGGACGCCGCCGCCACCGAGTCGAGCCAGCGCCCCAGGCCGCCGACCACGTCGCGCGGCACGATCGACTGGCGGTTGGGCGCCTCCGGGATGACGAACAGCGGCAGCGCCTCGAGGTGCTCGCTCGCGAGGCGCGACACCAGCTCGCGCCTCACCTGCGCGGCGACGTCGACGGTGACGCGGTTGAGGACCACCGCGATCGACGCGCCGCGATCCGCGCCCGCGCGCAGCGCCTCCCACGGCACGGCGTCGCCGTAACGTGCGGCCGTCGTGACGAAGATCCACAGGTCCGCGGCCTCGAGCATGGTGTGCGCGATGTCGCGGTTCTCGCCGCTGATCGAGTCGAGGTCGGGCGAGTCCACCAGCGCGAGGCCGCGCGGCACCGCCTCCGTGGCGATGACCTTGCAGCGCTGCGCGACGTCGGTGAGCACCGACGTGTCGAGCGGGTGGTGGAACAGGTGCGGCACGCGGGTGGTGGGACGCAGCACGCCCGACGGCGTGAGGTCCTCCCCCACCAGCGCGTTCACCACGGTCGACTTGCCCGCGCCGGTGGACCCGGCGACCACCACGATCGCCGGCGACGCCTCCTCGCGCACGCGCGGGATGAGGTGGTGGTCCAGCTGGTCGAGCATGCGGCGGATGGTGGCCCGCGCGTCCTCGACGCCGGCGACCGGGAGCGGCAGCTGCACGCCGGCGACGACCTTGCGGGTGTCGACCAGGGCATCGAGAAGATTGCCGGGGTACGACCACGTCTTGATGGGTCGCAGGCTCATGCGACGCCGCACCCGTTCCGGAACATGCGTCCCAGGGTAGCGCGGAGGTCTTTACCAGGCGGCACAGGCACGTGTCGCGCCACCGGACCGAGCGCGGACCGCACCCCCAGTACCCTGGTCCCGGCGTGCGAGCGCCGCCCGCCCCCGTAGCTCAGTGGATAGAGCGCCGGACTTCTAATCCGTTGGTCGCTGGTTCGAATCCAGCCGGGGGCACCCGCCCAGCAGGCGCCGCCCACCCGGCCCGCGCATCGTCCCGCGGCGCTCGTCGCGAAACCGGGACCCGACCGCACCCAGGTCCCGGGTGCGCGACCCGATCGCCCACTAGCCTTCTGATCAGGCAGGTACGACCCCCGATCAGCGCGCCCCGGAGCGCCGAGAGCGCGCGGGACAGGATGGACGATGCGCATAGGAGTCCCCGCGGAGACGCGCCAGGGCGAGCGGCTGGTCGCCGCGAGCCCGGCCTCGGTCGCGCAGCTCATCAAGCTCGGCTACGACGTGGTGGTCGAGGCCGGCGCGGGCACGCAGGCGAGCTTCCTCGACGCGCAGTACGAGGACGCGGGCGCGACCCTGGTCACGGCGCAGGAGGCGTGGGGCGCGGACATCGTGACCTGCGTGAACGCGCCCAAGCCGGGCCAGATCCGCCTGCTCACCCCGGGATCGACCCTCGTCGCGACCATGGCGCCCCACTCCCACGACAAGCTCGTGGCGTCGCTCGCCAAGCGCGGCGTCACCGCCCTCGCGCTCGACGCCGTGCCGCGCATCTCCCGCGCGCAGGCCATCGACGTCCTCTCGACCATGTCGAACGTCGCGGGCTACCGCGCCGTCATCGAGGCGGCCGAGCACTACGGCGGCATGTTCACCGGCCAGGTGACGGCCGCCGGCAAGACCGCCCCGGCCACCGTGTTCGTCATCGGTGCGGGCGTCGCCGGCCTCGCCGCGATCGGCGCCGCGTCCAGCCTGGGCGCGCAGGTGCGCGCGTTCGACGTGCGCCCCGAGGTCGCCGAGCAGATCGAGTCGATGGGCGGCACGTTCGTGTCCGCCCCCGAGGCGCAGCAGGAGATCAGCGCCGACGGCTACGCGAAGCCCCTCACGGAGGCGCAGCAGGCGGCGGCGATGGACGTCTACGCCGCGGAGGCCGCGAAGGCGGACGTCATCATCACCACCGCGCTGGTGCGCGGCACCGCGCCCACCACCATCACCGCGGACGTGGTGGCGGTGATGCGCCCCGGCTCCGTGATCGTGGACCTGGCGGCGTCGGGAGGCGGCAACTGCGCGCTCACCGTGCCGGGCAAGACCATCACCAGCGACAACGGCGTCGCCATCGTCGGCTACACCGACCTCACCAGCCGCATGCCGCGCCACACGTCGACGCTGTTCGGCACCAACATCGTGCACCTCATGGCGCTCCTCACCCCGGGCAAGGACGGCGCGCTCGTGCTCGACCTCGAGGACCCGGTGCAGCGCGGCATGACCGTCGCGCACGCGGGCGAGGTGATGTGGCCGCCACCCCCGGTCGCGGTGTCCGCGGCGCCGGCTCCGGCGGCCGCGCAGGGCCCCTCCGACGAGGAGCTCGCGGAGAAGGCGCGCCTCGAGCGCGAGGCGGCCATCGCCAAGGCCAAGCGTCGGAACTGGCTGTACGGCGCCGGCGCGCTGGCGGCGCTGCTGCTGCTCGCGTTCTCCGACACCGACACCGTCAAGCACCTCACGGTGTTCGCGCTCGCGGTGATCGTGGGCTTCTACGTCATCTCCAACGTCAAGCACTCGCTGCACACCCCGCTGATGGCTCAGACCAACGCGATCTCCGGCATCATCCTGGTGGGCGCGCTCCTCCAGATCGGCTCCGCGGACCCGGTCGTGTCGACCCTGTCGTTCATCGCGGCAGCGGTCGCGAGCATCAACATCTTCGGCGGCTTCCTGGTGACGTACCGGATGCTCGGCATGTTCAGGAAGGACGCCTGATGACCCTCACCTCGCTGGCCACCGCGATCTACGTGATCGCGGCCGTCCTCTTCATCCTGTCGCTCGCGGGCCTGTCCAAGCAGGAGACCGCGCGCCGCGGCAACATCCTCGGCATGGTCGGCATGGGCCTCGCCCTCGCGGCGACCGTGGTGCTCGCGCTCCAGCGGTCCGAACGCGACGCGTGGGTCACCGCGCTGCTCATCGCCATGGTGTTCGCGATCGGCGCCGGCGTGGGCATGTGGCGCGCCCGCACGGTCGAGATGACCCAGATGCCCGAGCTCATCGCGATGCTCCACAGCTTCGTTGGCCTCGCGGCCGTGCTCGTGGGCTTCAACTCGTACCTCACCGAGGAGGCCGACGCCGTTCACCAGGTCGAGGTCTTCCTGGGCGTCTTCATCGGCGCGATCACCTTCACCGGGTCGATCGTCGCGTACCTCAAGCTGTCCGCCCGCATGAAGTCCCGCCCGCTCACGCTTCCCGGCCGCAACCTCCTCAACCTGGGCGCCGTGGTCGCGAGCGCCGGCCTCATGGCCTGGTTCATCGCCACCAACTCGATCACCCCGCTGCTCATCATGACCGCGATCGCGCTCGCGCTGGGCTTCCACCTGGTCGCCGCGATCGGCGGCGGCGACATGCCCGTCGTCGTGTCGATGCTCAACTCGTACTCCGGCTGGGCCGCCGCCGCGGCCGGCCTCATGCTCGAGAACGACCTCCTCATCATCACCGGCGCGCTCGTCGGCTCGTCCGGTGCGATCCTCAGCTACATCATGTGCAAGGCGATGAACCGCGCGTTCGTCTCCGTCATCCTGGGCGGCTTCGGCGCCGAGGGAGGCGCCGCATCGTCCACCGCCACCGAGCAGGGCGAGCACCGCGAGGTCAAGGCGGCCGAGGCCGCCGACATCCTGTCCGCCGCCCGGTCCGTGGTGATCGTGCCCGGCTACGGCATGGCCGTCGCGAAGGCGCAGTACCCGATCGCGGAGATGGTGCAGAACCTGCGCGGCCATGGCGTCGAGGTGCGGTTCGGCGTCCACCCGGTCGCCGGACGCCTGCCCGGCCACATGAACGTGCTGCTGGCGGAGGCGAAGGTGCCGTACGACATCGTGCTCGAGATGGACGAGATCAACGAGGACCTCCCCGAGACCGACGTGGTGCTGGTGATCGGCGCCAACGACGTGGTCAACCCCTCCGCGATGGAGGACCCGGGCTCGCCGCTCGCCGGGATGCCCGTGCTCGAGGTGTGGAAGGCGAAGCAGTGCATCGTCTTCAAGCGCTCGATGGCCACGGGCTACGCCGGCGTGCAGAACCCGCTGTTCTTCCGCGAGAACTCGGCGATGCTGTTCGGCGACGCGAAGGCGCAGGTCGAGGCGATCCTCACCGAGCTGCGCTCGCGCGAGGGCGCCGCGGTCTGACGCTCAGGCGTCCACGGCCTCGCGGGGGGACGATGCGGCGGTCGCCCGGGCGGGCAGGCGCAGCCCTCGCGTGAGCAGGGTGATCGCCAGGCTGATCTCCCACACGAAGATGGGGACGGCCGCGAGCGAACGCGCCGTCGTGATCTCGCCCTGGAGCCCGAACATCACGGTGAGGTTCGACGCCGTCACGAGGATCGCGCCCGCGATGCCGAGCGCCGGGATCCACCGCGGCACGGCCCGGAGCCGCCACAGGACGGTCGCGAGCACCACGGTGTGCACCCCGACCACCAGGCCGGCGCCCACGAGGAACGTGCCCGAGTAGAGCTCGCGCAGCGCGATGCCGGCCGCGCCGCCCGCCTCCCCCGCGTCGCGCAGCGCGACGAGCGCGATCACGGAGACCGCGCCGATGAGGATGACGCCTGCCTCGAGACCGCGCAGCGCCACATAGGCCCGCGCGCCGACGGGCGCATCGCGGCGGAGCAGCGGATGCAGGAACAGCGCGGTGCCGACCACCGCGAGCGCGAGCACCACGTCGAGAAGCGCGCCGAGCAGCTGCGGCGCTCCCGAGCCGTCGCCCGTCAGCCAGGCGTCGTCGGTGATCATGCCGCCGTAGAGCATCACGGCGGCCACGGACGTGACGTGCGTGACGAGGTAGAGCGCGCCGGCTGCGCCGGCCATGCGTCGTGCGGTGGTCATGAGGTTCCCCCTTCGCGGTGGCGGCTCGCGCCGGGTGTACGGCGTACACCTTGGTTGCTGCCAGGCTAGGGTGTACGGAGTACACCGTCAAGGGTTCGCGACGAGGAGGCCGGATGAACGCGTCCGAAGGGGTCCGCGAGAGGCGCCCGCCGCTCACCCGTGCGCGGGTGCTCGAGGACGCGGTCGCTCTCGCCGATCGCGACGGCCTCGATGCCGTCAGCATGCGGGCCCTCGCCGACCGCCTGGGCGTGGTGCCGATGGCGCTGTACAAGCACGTGCGCGACAAGGAGGCGCTGCTCGACGGGATGATCGAGACCGTGCTCGCCGAGATCCCCCCTCCGGGCGAGCCCGGCCCGGACTGGAAGACCGCGGCCCGCGCGAGGGTGCTCGACGCGCGGCGCGCGCTGCAACGGCACCCGTGGGCGTGGCGCGTGCTCGAGACGCGCGCCGCACCGAGCCCCGCGATGCTCGATCACATGGAGTCGATGCTGCGGATCCTGCGCGCCGGAGGGGTCTCGGCCCACCTCGCGCACCACGCGATGCACGCGCTGGGCAGCCGGATCTGGGGCTTCACGCAGGAGGTGGGCGCGTCGGGGCCCCCGCCCACCGAGCCCGCGGCGGTCGAGGCGGCGATGGCCGCGATGGCCGCGCGGTGGCCCGCGGTGCTCGAGTCCGCGATGAGCGCGGGGCACGATCCGGACTCCGCGGTGGGCGCCGGATGCGACGACGACTTCGAGTTCGCGTTCGCGCTCGACCTCCTGCTCGACGGCACGGAACGGCTTCACCTGCTCGGCTGGACGCCGTGGCACGGCGTCTCCGCAGGTCCGGGCCGGTAGGCTGGGCCCCGTGACCACGGATCCGCGGTTCGTCCGGAGCGCAGACGCGCTCGCCGAGGCGGTGCTCGCCCTCGCCTCCGAGGCCCCGATCGAGTCGGTGACCGTGACCGAGGTGGCGCGTCACGCACGCGTCACCCGCGCCACCTTCTACAACCACGCCACCTCCCCCGCTGCGTTGCTCGCGCGGGTGCTCGAGCGCGACCTCGACTCGATCCGCGCCGACTTCCTGGTGCGCGTCGCGGGTGACCCGACGGACGTCGAGCACATCTGGCGCGAGTCGGAGCTCACCCTCGTCGACCACGTGCTCCGTCACGAGGCGGTGTACCGCCAGGGGCTGGGCACGGGTAGCGACGCGCACGGCTCGGTGCTCTCGACGCTGCTCGCCGGCCACGTGGAGGCGAGCCTGGTCGCGTTCGCCCAGGACCGCGGCGCCCCCACCGAGGGGCCCGAGGCGACGCGCCTCGCGATGGCGGCCGCGTTCGTGGGCCAGGGCACGGCAGGCGCGATCCGCGCGTGGCTCGCGACGCCCGGCACCCACAGCGCCGCGGACGCGGTCGAGGTGCTGCTGTCGCTCATCCCCCCGATGTGGTTCGCGGTGGCACGGGCCTGAGCACAGGGTGCAGGAATCACCCGGGACCTCGGGGCGTTCTGTCTCGCGCCGGGCTCCGCGAGAATGAGCCCGTCCCGCCCAGTAAGGATTCGCATGACGTCAGCGCTGTTCTCGCCCCTGCCCCTCCGCTCCGTGGAGGCCCGCAACCGCCTCTGGGTGAGCCCGCTCTGCCAATACTCGTGCGAGGAGCAGGACGGCGTGCCGAACGACTGGCACCTGGTCCACCTGGGCTCCTTCGCGCGCGGCGGCGCCGGCCTGGTGATGGCCGAGGCCACGGCGATCGTGCCCGAGGGCCGCATCTCCCCCTGGGACACCGGCATCTGGAACGACGCGCAGCGTGACGCCTGGGCGCGCATCGTCAGCTTCATCCACGGCCAGGGCGCGCTCGCCGCGATCCAGCTCGCGCACGCGGGCCGCAAGGCGTCGACGCACCGCGAGTGGAGCGGCGTGGGCTCGGTGCCCGCGAGCGAGGGCGGCTGGGCAACCGTCGCCCCGAGCGCCATCGCGTTCGACGGCTACGCGGAGCCCGCCGCGCTCGACGAGGACGGCATCGCCGCGGTGATCGAGGCGTTCGCCGACGCCGCGCGTCGCTCGCTCGACGCCGGCTTCGACGTGCTCGAGGTTCACGCGGCGCACGGCTACCTGCTCCACCAGTTCCTCTCCCCCGTCTCCAACCACCGCGAGGACCGCTGGGGCGGCGCGCTCGTGGGCCGCGCGCGGCTGCTGCTGCACGTGGTGCGGCGGGTCCGCGAGGTCGCCGGCCCGGACGTGCCGTTGTTCGTGCGCGTGTCCGCGACCGACTGGCTCGAGCCGGAGGGCTGGACGCTCGACGACACGGTGACGGTGTCGCAGTGGCTGCGCGAGGCGGGCGCGGACCTCGTGGACACGTCCACGGGCGGCCTGGTCCCCGGCGTGCGGATCCCCACGGGCCCCGGATACCAGGTGCGTCACGCGGCCGCGATCCGCGAGCGCTCGGGCATCCCCGCGACCGCGGTCGGCATGATCGTCGACGCCCGGCAGGCGGAGAGCCTGGTCGCGTCGGGCCAGGCGGACGCCGTGTTCGTGGGCCGCGAGTTCATGCGCGACCCGCACCTGCCGTTGCGCGCGGCGCACGAGCTGGGCGCCGACATCGACTACTGGCCCGTCCAGTACACCCGTGCGGCGTGGTCCTCGCGCCCCACGGTGGTGCACGAGGAGGACTGACCTCCTACGCCTCCGGCGCCGCGCGCGTCGAGGCGCGCACCACGAGCGTGGTGGGGATGGGCGTCGCCGAGGACTCGGCGGCGCCCTCCTCGAGCGCGACCAGCACCTTCTGCATGGCCATGCGCCCGAGCGCCTCGAAGTCCTGGTGCACCGTGGTGAGCGGCGGGTAGAGGTACGCGGCCTCGGGGATGTCGTCGAAGCCGACCACGCTGACGTCCTCGGGCACGCGTAGCGCGCGCCCGCGCAGCGCGGACAGCAGGCCCACCGCCATCTGGTCGTTGCCCACGAAGATCGCGGTGCCCGGCTCGATGTCGAGGCCGATCCCGATCCGGTGCCCGCTCGCGGCGCTCCAGTCCCCCGTCAGCGGTTCGACCACCTCGAGCCGCCTCGCGGCGAGCTCGTCGCGCCATCCGCGGACGCGCTCGGTGGCGTCGGGCGCGTCGGCCGGTCCGGCGATGTGCAGGATCCTCGAGTGGCCCAGCTCGGCGAGATGTCGCACCGCCGCGCGGGCACCGCGGTACTGGTCGATGGAGACGATGCGCGGGCCGGGGTGAGCGGTGGAGGCCACGGCCACGATGGGCACCCCGAGGTCGAGCCCCTGCACCACCTCGAGCGCGGCGACCTGCGCGACCACCACGACGATCGCGTCGACCCGCTGGCGCAGCAGCCCCTCGATCGCACCGCGCACCACCGCCTGGTCGTCCCCCGGCACGCCGACCGAGTCCATGCTGTAGCGCGCCTCGCGCGCCGCGAGGTTGATGTGCATCGCGACGGAGGCGGGGCCGTGGTCGGTGACGTTCGGCGTGATGAGGCCGATGGTCCGGGTGCGGCGCGTGACCAGGGCGCGGGCCGCCGGCGACGGGCTGTAGTGGAGCTGCGCGATCGCCTTCTCGACGCGCTCCTTGGTGGCGGGGCGCACGTTCGGCATGCCGTTGATGACGCGCGACACCGTCTGGTGCGACACGCCCGCGAGGCGTGCGACGTCGAAGATGTTGGCGGCGCGCGCGCCCTGCTCGTCGGCCACCCGCTACTCCTCGTCCTCGTCGGGCTGCGCGACCAGGGCGAGCAGGGAGTCCGCGGTGAGCTCGACCGCGGCGGCGATCCGCACCACGCGGCCGTCGCGCACCACCGCGACGCGGTCGCCCACGCGCAGCACCTCCTCGAGCTCCGCAGAGATGAACACCACCGACATCCCGTTGTCGGCGAGCTCGCCCACCAGGTTCTGGATCTCGACCTTGGCGCCCACGTCGATGCCGCGCGTGGGCTCGTCGAGCACCAGGACGCGCGGCGACAGGGCGAGCAGCCGCGCGAGCAGCACCTTCTGCTGGTTGCCGCCCGACAGCGTGCCGGCGGGACGGTCGAGGTCCGGCGGGCGGATGTCGAGCGCCTCGACCCAGCTCGCGGCCAGCTCGCGGCGCCGCGCCGCCGGGATCTGACGGAGGACGCCGCGCTCGGACTGCAGCGCGAGGGTGATGTTGTCGAGCACGGACAGCTCGGCGACGATCCCGTCCCGGCGCCGGTCCTCGGATGAGTAGACCACGCCGAGCGACATGGCCCGGCGGGGCGAGTCCAGGCGCACGGGCCGGCTCTCGATGCGGATCACGCCGGACTCGAGGCGGTTCACCCCGGTGAGCGCGCGGGCGAGCGACGTGCGACCCGACCCGAGCAGCCCGGCGACCCCCAGCACCTCGCCCTCCCCCAGGTCGACGTCGGCCTCCGTGATCCCCCGCGCCGAGGACACCCCGCGAGCACGCAGGACCACGGCCGCGTCGGGCTCGTCGTCGGCGAGGCGGTCGCGCGACTTCAGCTCGGAGGCGCCGCGGCCGAGCATCTTCTGGACCAGGTCGATCCGCAGCAGCTCGCGCGTGAGGTACTCCCCCACGAGCTCGCCGTCGCGGAGGACCGTGACGCGGTCGCAGATCTCGTAGACCTGGTCCAGGAAGTGCGACACGAAGAGGATCGCGACACCGCGGGTCTTGAGCTCCCGGATGATGCGGAACAGCTCCGCCACCTCATCGAGGTCGAGGCTCGAGGTGGGTTCGTCGAGCACCAGCACCCGGACGTCCGCGGAGATCGCGCGGGCGATCGCGACGAGCTGCTGGACCGCGAGCGAGTGCGTGCCGAGCGTGGACGCCGGGTCCAGGTCGAGCCCCAGGTCGAGCAGGATCTCGTGGGCGCGGGTGTTCATCGCGCGCGCGCTGATCACGCCGCCGCGGCGTGGCTCGCGCCCCAGGCAGATGTTCTCCGCGACCGACAGGTTGGGAAGGAGCTCGATCTCCTGGTAGACCGTGCCGATACCGGCCGCCTGTGCCGCGTGCGGGTCGCGGAACGTCACCGTCTCGCCGGCGAGCACGAGGACACCCTCGTCGAGCGCGAGCGCACCCGTGATCGCCTTGATCAGCGTGGACTTGCCGGCACCGTTCTCGCCCATGAGCGAGTGCACCTCGCCTGGAAACAGCCGGAAGTCGACGTCACGCAGCGCCGCGTCGGCACCGAATCGCACCGTCGCGCCGGTGACCTCGAGCACAGGCCGCACCTCGTCCACGCGCCCATTATCGGGGCGAGGACGAGGTGCGGCGGTCGACGCGGCTGGCAGACCGCTAACGACGACCCTCGGCGCGGGCCACGATCGCGCGCTGGACCACGATGAACAGCAGCAGGAGCGCGCCCACGATGATCTGCATCCACGCCTGCTCGGCGCCCATGAAGTTGATGATCGTCTTGATGGTGCCGTACACGAACACGCCGATCATCGACCCGAGCACGTAGCCGCGCCCACCCGTCAGCAGCGTTCCGCCGATGACCACAGCGGCGATCGCGTCGAGCTCCGTGCCGATCCCGTTGCGGGGGTACGAGGAGTTGGCGTACGCGGTCAGCAGCAGCCCCGCGAGGCCCGCGCACGTGCCCGAGATCACGTAGGCGCCCACCTTCGCGCGTCCCACCTTGAGACCCATGAGGCGCGCCGACTGCTCGGACCCGCCGATCGCGTAGATGGTCCGGCCGAACCGGGTGAGGTGCAGCACGAACGCCGCGATCGCCACCGTCGCCAGCGCGATGATCCCGGTCGGTGTGACGACCCAGTCGCCCAGCTTCCAGCGGGTGGACTGCAGCCACAGCACGGCCGGGTCCTCGACCTTGATCGAGTTCAGGCTCACGATGAACGCGAGCCCTCGACCCAGGAACAGGCCGGCGAGCGAGGCGATGAACGGTTGCACCCCGAAGTACTGCACGAGTATTCCGATGAACAGGCCGATCGCGGCGCCTCCGAGCAGCATCGCGGGGATGGCGATCGCGACCGGCAGCCCGTCCGCGAGCAGCTTCGCGCCGAGCATGCCGGTGAAGGCCATCACCGAGCCGACCGAGAGATCGATGCCTCCCGTGAGGATGACGAAGGTCATGCCGACCGCGAGCACCAGCAGGTACGCGTTGTTGATGAGCAGGTTGGAGATGGTGAGCGGCTTGATGAAATCGCCGCGCAGGAACGCCTCCGCACCGATGAACAGCAGGACCAGGATGAGCGCCGCGGCGAAGGTCGGCATCATCCCGCCGTGACGGCTCAGGAAGGTCTGCACCCTCGAGGAGGCGCGGTCCGCGCGGCCACCCGCGCGTGCCGTCGTCGTGGTCATCGCGGCCATCACGCCACCTCCGCCTTCTCACGGTCCTGGACGCCGGCGCCTCGGGGGCGCAGCCGTCCGCTCAGATTGGCCAGCCCGCTACGCATGCGCGGCGACTGGAGCACCACCACGACCGCCACGACGAAGCCGAAGAACACGGGGCTCTGCGCGGACGGGATCCCGAGGAACAGCACGGTCGAGTCCAGGGTCTGGATGATGAAGACGCCGACGACCGTGCCGGCGATCGAGAACTTGCCTCCATTGAGCGACGTCCCGCCGAGCACCACGGCGAGGATCGCGTAGAGCTCGATGAACACACCCGCGTTGTTCGCGTCGGCCGCGCTCGTGCGCGAGGCGTAGATGAGGCCGGCCACGCCTGCGAGGGCTCCGCTCACCATGTACGCGCCCCAGATGATGCCCCGTGAGCGCACCCCGGCGAGCCTGCTCGCCTCGGGATTGATGCCCACCGCCTCGGTGAGCACCCCGAGGGCCGTCCGTCGCTCGATGACACCGATGACGATGATGGCGGCCACGGCGATGAAGAACGCCACCGGCAGCGCCACCATGTACCCGCTCGACATCCACTTGAAGGGCGCCGAGTTGACGGTCGTGATCTTGCCGCCCGTGATGAGCAGGGCCGCGCCGCGGCCGGCGAGCATGAGCACCAGGGTCGCGACGATGGGCTGGATCCCCAGCACCGTGACGAGGAATCCGTTCCACATCCCGAGGATCAGCGCGACGAGCACCGCGACGAGCACCGCGATCAGCACGGTCGCGAGCGCGTCGGGGTCGCCCGAGCCGTCGATGATGGTGAGCGCGACGGCACCGGAGACCGCCATGATCGCGCCCACCGACAGGTCGATGCCACGGGTCGCGATCACGATGGTCATGCCGAGCGCCACCAGCATGAGCGGGGCGCTGTCCCGCAGGATGGTGATGAGCGCGCCGTACAGCTCGCCGTCGCGCATCGTGATCGTGATGAACTGCGGCCTCGCGATCGCGTTGATCGCGATGAGCGTGAGCAGCGAGACGATCGGCCAGAAGAGCCGATGCTTGTAGACGGCGGTCATGCCGCGCTCCCCTCACCTGCGTTGGCGATGTAGTCGATCAGGCCGTCGAGGTCGGTGGTGGACGCCTCGAGCTCTCCGATCTTCTTGCGATCCCTGAGTACCACGACCCGCTGCGCCATGCGCAGCACCTCCTCGAGCTCCGACGAGATGAAGATCACGGCCAGCCCCTGGGCCGAGAGCTCGGCGACCTTGCGCTGGATGTCCGCCTTCGCGCCGACGTCGATGCCGCGCGTGGGCTCGTCGAGCACCAGGAGCTCGGGAGCCGTGGCGAGCCATCGCGCCAACAGCACCTTCTGCTGGTTGCCGCCGGACAGGTTCCCGACGAGCGCGTGGGGGTTCGCGGGCCGCACGCCGAGCGCGTCGATGTACTCCTGCACCACCGCGTCCTGATCCTTCTTGGGGATCTTGCGCAGCCATCCCTGACGGGCCTGCATCCCCAGGACGATGTTCTCCGCGACGGTGAGGTCCGCGACCACCCCCTCCTCGCGACGGTTCTCCGAGGACAGCGAGATGCGGTGGTCGATCGCGTGTCGCGGCTGGTGCAGGCGCACGTGCTCGCCGTGCACCTCCACCGTGCCCTCATCGGCGCGGTCCGCGCCGTACAGCAGCCGGACGAGCTCGGTGCGCCCCGACCCTAGGAGACCCGCGATCCCCACGACCTCGCCCTCGTACACCTCGAGATCCGCGGGCTCCAGCACGCCGCGCCTGCCCAACCCGGTGGCCTTCACCACGGGGGTGCCGGAGCGGTCGATGTCGCGGTGGGAGGACGATGCGATGGCGGCGAGGTCCGCGAGCTCTCGGCCGATCATCTTGGTGACGAGCGCGTCGCGCGGAAGCTCCGCGACCGGATACTCGCCCACCAGGGCGCCGTTGCGCAGCACGGTGATGCGGTCAGAGATCTCGTAGACCTGGTCGAGGAAGTGCGACACGAACAGGATCGCGACGCCCTTGTCGCGCAGGTCACGCATGATGCCGAACAGCTGCTCGACCTCGCCCCGGTCGAGGCTCGACGTGGGCTCGTCGAGGATGAGCACCTTCGCGTCGAGCACCATCGCGCGGCTGATCGCGACCAGCTGCTGGATGGCGATCGAGTGGTGCGCCAGCATCGAGCGCGTGTCGAGCTCGAGACCCAGGCTGGCGAGGTGGCGCGCCGCCTCCGCGTGCGTGGCCCTCCAGTCGATGCCGGTGCCGCGCCGGGGCTCGTGCCCGAGCATGATGTTCTCGCCGACGGTGAGATTGGTGCAGAGGTTGACCTCCTGGTACACCGTCGAGATGCCGGCGTCCTGCGCATCGGATGCGGTGGAGAAGGTCTGCCGCTCGCCCGCGATGGAGATCGATCCCGAGTCGATCCCGTACACGCCGGTGAGGGCCTTGATGAGGGTCGACTTCCCGGCGCCGTTCTCGCCCATGAGCGAGTGGACCTCGCCGGGGCGCAGCGTGAAGTCGACGTCGTCCAGGGCGAGCACGCCGGGGAACCGGATGGTGATCCCCCGCATCTCGACGATCGGTGGGACCTCGGTGTCCGCATTCATGAAGGTGCAGCTTTCTGCTCGGTGCCGCGGGACCCTGCGGGGGCCGGCCTGAGCCGACCCCCGCAGGGGTGCCCGCGCCTACAAGGTCATGATCCGGGCGGGATCAGTACTTGCGGTCCGGCAGCGCCGCCTCGGCCGCGGCCTGGTCGAACGCCAGGTCCTCGACGTACTGCACCGGCTCGACCTCGTCGCCGTTGACCACGCCGGTCACGGCGGCGGCGACCAGCTCACCGAGCAGCGGGTTGCACTCGACGATGTAGTTGATCTTGCCGTCGACGAGCGCCTGCATGCCGTCGTGGACCGCGTCGATCGAGATGATCTTCACGTCCTCGCCCGGCACCGCTCCGGCCGCCTCGATCGCCTCGATCGCGCCCAGCGCCATGTCGTCGTTGTGCGCGTAGACCAGGTCGATGTTGTCGATGCCGTAGTTCTGGATGAAGCCCTCCATGACGGACTTGCCGCCGTCACGGGTGAAGTCGCCGGTCTGCGAGTCGACCTTCTCGATCATGGTGCCCTCGATCGCGGCGTCGAAGCCCGTCGCGCGGTCGTTCGCCGGAGCCGAGCCCGTGGTGCCCTCGAGCACCACCATCTTGGTCTCGGTGTCGCCGAACTCGGCGGCGGCCCACTCGCCGGCCTTCGTCCCCTCGGCCTCGAAGTCGAGGCCGATCCAGGCGTTGTACAGGTCAGCCGACGCGGAGACCGTGCGGTCCTCGAGGATCACCGGGATGCCGGCGTCCGCGGCCTCCTGGAGCACGTCGTCCCAGCCGTCCTCGACGATCGGCGCGATGACGATCGCGTCGACGCCCTGGTTGATGAAGTCACGCACCGCGGCGATCTGCGCCGCCGTGTCGTTGTCCGCCGCGTTGAAGATCAGCTCGAAGCCGTTGGCCTCGGAGAACGCCTCCTTCATCGAGTCGGTGTTGGCCGAGCGCCAGCCCGACTCGGAACCGGTCTGCGCGAAGCCGACGACGATGGTGTCGCCGCCGCCACCGCCGTCCCCGCCGGCCGCGGAGCCGCTTGCTCCGGGCTCCGGGTCCGACGAGCACGCCGTCAGCGCCATGGCCGCGGCGCCCGCGAGCGCGATGGTGGAAATGAAACGCTTCTTCATTGTCAGAACCTCCCTGTTCTGGCCCGGCGTCCTTGCCGGTAGTCGAGCGCGATGCCCCCGGCGTCCACCGAGGACCCCGTGTCTCGGATATTAGCGCTCACAATGTGAGCCCTCACAAGAGGCAATCGGTCACGTTTCGATAACGGAGCGAACGGGGTGAACGCGCTCTCGCCGCGGATGCGCCACCATGGGCGCGCGGCGAATGTGAGTGCTCACTCGTGGAGCGCCTGCGCGGCAGGGCCCGCGCGTCGTCTGGGGGGACGATGCGCGGGCCCGACCTTCGTACGGACGCGGCGGCTCAGCCGCGGACCGGCGTGCGACGCATCACCAGGAATCCCAACGCGGCGAGCACGGCGCTCGCCGGGAGGGTCCACGCCATGATCACGGCGATCGGGCTCTCGGTGAAGAACGCGGCCGCCGCGCTCGCGCCCGAGCCCACGAGCCACCACACCAGCAGGACGCCGAGCAGGAGCAGCCCCGCGAAGAAGGCGTACAGCCCGGTCGCGCGCCACCGCACGAACATCGCACCGACGAGCGTGCCCGCCGCGATGAACAGCAGGTACAGCGCGAAGAAGTGGAAGCCGACCACGGCGAGCGGCTGGTTGTAGAGGTACGCCGGAGCGTAGAAGCTGCCGTCGAGGCCCCAGCCGTCCGTCGCGCGCTCGATCCCGGCGAGGACGGCGAGTCCTGCGCCGTAGACCACCGCCATGATGCCGAAGAACGCGAGCGTGCCCAGATAGTAGTCGCGGCGGGTGGACGCGAAGCCCAGCGCGAAGCGGAAGGTCGCGTTCATCGCCTGGATCGCGATCACCATCATGTAGATGACAAGCCAGCTCACCCCGCCCGCGTAGCGGAACGCGTCCGCCTCGAGGCTCGGACCGGCGTAGTGGGCGATGATCGCCCAGATCGACCAGGTGAGCGCGTGGACCCCGAACAGCACCAGCCACGGGGTGATGACCGTGGGCCACGGGTTCGCGAACTGCAGGCGGGCGACGTTCCACACGCGCCGGCCGGCGGGGATGAGCGCCGCGGACGCGGCGGGGACGGCGGTCATGAGGCGACCTCCTCGGGGGCGGGGGCGCCGGTGCGGCGCACGATCAGCTGCTGCAGGGACACGGGGGTGACCTCGAGGCCGGACTGTGCGGCGCGCGCCCGGTCCTCCTCGCTCAGCCCCGCGACGGTCACCGAGGCGATGCCGGCGATCCACTCGCGGCCGAGGACCTCGCGTCCCGCCACGAACGCGGCGATGTCCGCGGAGCGGCCCACGAGCGTCGCTGCCGCGCTCCGCAGCTCCTCGGTCGCGGCGTCGATCTCGAGCCGGCCGCGGTGGACCACGAGGACGTGATCGAGCAGGTCCGCGACCTCGTCGATGAGGTGGGTGGACAGGAGGATGGTGCGCGGGTGACGCGCGTAGTCCTCGAGCAGCCGGTCGTAGAAGACGTGGCGCGCGACGGCGTCGAGGCCCGCGTAGGGCTCGTCGAGCAGCGTGAGCTCCGCGCGCGAGGCGATCCCGACGATGGCGCCGAGCGCGGAGCGCTGGCCGCGCGACATCTTCTTCACCATGCGGTTGACGGGCAGGTCGAAGTCCGCGACGAGACGCTCGGCGAGCGCACGGTCGTAGTGAGGGAAGAAGTGGGGCGCGGTGGCGAGCACATGCTTCGCCCGGTACGCGTCCGGGTAGCTCTGCGACTCCTTGATGAAGCAGGTGCGCGTGAGCACCCGCGCGTTCTCGACGGGGTCCTCCCCCATCACCCGCACGGTCCCTGCCGTCGGGAAGTCCTGTCCCATGACGAGGTTCATCAGCGTCGACTTGCCCGCGCCGTTGCGTCCGAGCAGCCCGCAGATGGACCCCTCCTCGACGGCGAAGCCGATGCCGTCGACGGCGCGCACGTCGCCGAACGTCCGCTGGAGGCCATCGGCCTCGATGATGGCGGTCACTGGCCCGCCTCCTTCCTGATCATCTCCACGAGCCGGTCGACGCCGACCCCGAGCGCGGCCGCGCGGTCGACCAGCGGCCTCACGTGCTGGTCGCGGAACGTCTCGCGCCGCTCCGCGAGCAGCCGCTCCCGCGCCCCTTCCGATACGAACATCCCGATCCCCCGTCGCTTCTCGAGCATCCCGGCATCCACGAGGCGGTTCACGCCCTTGAGCGCGGTCGCCGGGTTGATGCGGTGGAACGCGGCGAGCTCGTTGATCGACGGCACCTGGGACCCCTCCGGCAGCGAGCCGTCGAGGATCCTCGCCTCGAGCTGCTCCGCGATCTGCTGGAAGATCGGCCGACCGTCGTCCACGTGCACCCCTCGGTTCCCTGGTTAGTTACTTCACCAACTAACCAATCATCCAGCAGGCGCCCTGTCAACCCCCGCATCGTCCCCTCGCACGCTCGGTACAGTGGTCGGCATGACCGACACCCCCCTCGTCTGGATCGACTGCGAGATGACCGGCCTCGATATCAGCGCGGATGCGCTGATCGAGGTCGCATGCCTGGTGACCGACTCGGACCTCAACGTCCTCGGCGACGGCGTCTCCGTGGTGATCAAGCCCACCGAGGCCGAGCTCGCCGGCATGGGCGACTTCGTGCGGAACATGCACGTCGAGTCCGGGCTGCTGCCCGAGCTCGCAGGCGGCACCACCATGGAGGACGCTCAGGCGCAGGTGCTCGCGTACATCAAGCAGCACGTGCCCGTCGCGGGCAAGTCGCCGCTCGCGGGCAACACCGTCGGGATGGACCGCATGTTCCTCGAGCGGGACATGCCCGAGGTGATCGGCCACCTCCACTACCGCGTGGTGGACGTCAGCTCCTTCAAGGAGCTGGTGCGCCGCTGGTACCCGCGCGTGTTCTTCCAGGCGCCGGCGAAGACGGGCGGCCACCGCGCGCTCGGCGACATCCGCGACTCGATCACGGAGCTGCGCTACTACCGCGAAACCATCCTGGTGCCGCTGCCCGGGCCGGACTCCGACGCCGCCAAGGCGGCCGCCGCGAGCGTGACGCCCGACGCGTCACCCGCCGCGTCGTAGACCCGGTATACTCTTCCTCGGCCCTTCACCGAGGGCCGATGGTGGCTATAGCTCAGCTGGTAGAGCACCGCGTTGTGGTCGCGGGGGCCGCGGGTTCAAGTCCCGTTAGCCACCCCATCGAGGCAAGGCCCCCGGCGTGTCGACGCCGGGGGCCTTCGCCGTTCCCGTCGGTCTATCCTTGCGGGGGCGCCGTCGCGCCGCCCACGCCTGAGGAGGTCACATGTTCGCAGCCCTGACCGGCGCCGGCCTGGCCGCCGCCGCAGGACTCAACGCGTTCATCCCGCTCGTGATGGTCGGCCTGTTCGCGCGCTTCACGGACTTCATCGTGCTCCCCGAGCAGCTCGACTGGCTGCAGTCGTGGCCGGCGATCATCATCGGCCTGCTCTTCCTTGCCGCCGAGCTGGTGCTCGACAAGATCCCGGGCGTCGACCACATCAACGACCTCATCCAGTCGCTCGTGCGACCGCTGGTGGGCGGCGTGATCTTCGCCGCCACCGCCGCGGCTCAGGTGGTCGACGAGAGCAGCTTCTGGCAGGACAACCCGCTCATCGCCGGCATCGTGGGCGCGATCGTCGCCGCAGGCGTGCACACGGCCAAGTCCGCGTCGCGCCCGTCGGTCAACGCCGCCACCGCCGGCACCGGCGCGCCCGTCGCGTCGTTCGCGGAGGACGCGACCGCGGTCGGGCTGAGCCTCATCGCGATCTTCGTGCCCATCCTCGTGCTGGTGGTACTGGTCGCGATGGGCCTGGTGTTCTACCGGATCGTCACCACCGGACGGCGGCGTCGGCGCCGGCGTGCGCAGCTCGAGGCGGAGGAGCGCGCCGAGCGCGAGGAACGCGCCGCCGCCGGCATGAAGACGCCCTGGTGGCGGGGCCGCTGGCGCTAGACCCGGCCCCCGCATCGTCCCTCGGGACGATGCGCTGGTTCAGGCCGCGGGCGCCTCGCCGAAGTCGGCCAGGAAGTCCGCGACGAACGCGTTGGCCGGGCTGCCGGTGACCTCCTCCGGCGTGCCGAGCTGCTCGAGCACGCCGCCGCGGGACAGCACTGCGATGCGGTCCGCGAGCAGGACGGCCTCGCGCATGTCGTGGGTGACCATCACCACCGTCAGGCCCAGCTCCCGCTGGAGCGCCTGGAACTCGCGCTGCAGGCGGCGCCTGCCCTGCGGATCGACGGCGCCGAAGGGCTCGTCCATGAGCATCACCGGCGGCCGCGCCGCGAGCGCACGCGCCACGCCCACGCGCTGACGCTCACCTCCCGAGAGCTCGTGGGGGTAGCGCGGGCCGTACGTCGCGGCGGGCAGGCCGACCAGGTCGAGCAGCTCGGCCACCCGCTCCGAGGTGCGCGCCTTGTCCCACTTGAGCAGGCCCGGAACGGTCGCCACGTTCTGCGCGACGGTGCGGTGCGGGAACAGTCCCACGTGCTGGATGACGTACCCGATGCCGCGACGCAGCTCGACCGGGTCCTGGCCCATGACGTCCGTGCCGCCCACCAGGATCCGTCCGGCGCTGGGCTCGACCAGCCGGTTGATCATGCGCAGCGTCGTCGACTTGCCGCAGCCCGAGGGGCCCACCAGCGCGAGCACCTCACCCGGGCGCGCCTCGAGGTCGAGCGAGTCGACCGCGACGGTCCCGTCCGGGTAGACCTTGCGCACGGCCTCAAGCGTGATCCCGCTGGTGTCCATCGGTCCACCGTAGCGTGCGCCCGGTGGCCGGTCGGGGGCGGCGTGTACGGTCGAGGGGTGGATAACCCCTGGCTGTCGCTCGACTACCTGCGGCGCAGCGGCGACGAGGTGTGGGAGCAGCTGGTGATCCACACGTCGCTCACGTTGCAGGCGATCGTCATCGCCGCCGCGATCGCGCTGCCGCTCGCGATGGTGGTGCGCCGCTCGCCCCGCTTCGCGGGACCCATCCTGGGGATCACGGGGGTGCTCTACACGGTGCCGTCGTTCGCGCTGTTCGCGCTCCTCGCGCCGTTCACGGGGATCGGGCGCACCACGGTGCTCATCGGGCTGGTCGCGTACGCGCTCCTGGTGCTGGTGCGCAACACCGTGGTGGGGTTCCAAGGCGTCGACCCCGACATCGTCGACGCGGCGCGCGGCCTCGGGTACTCGCGCATGCGGATGCTGCTCACGGTGGAGCTGCCGAACGCGCTGCCGTCGATCTTCGCCGGGCTGAGGATCGCGACCGTGTCGACCGTGGCGCTCGTGACCGTGGGCGTGGTGGTGGGCTACGGCGGGCTCGGGCAGCTCATGTTCCGCGGCATGCAGTCGAACTACCGGGCGCAGATCGCGACCAGCGCCCTGCTGTGCCTGGCGCTCGCGCTCGTGCTCGACCTGCTGCTGGTGCTGATCGCGCGGTGGGCGACCCCGTGGGCACGCGACCGCCGGCGCGGGCGCCGCTCGCCGAGGGGCGGACGGTCCGCGACCGCCGCGGAGGCAGCCGCATGAGCACCGTCGGCGACGCCTGGACCTACCTCACCACGCCGGAGAGCTGGGTGGGGGCGAACGGGGTGTTCGGCACCAACTTCGACGGCTCCCTGCGATTCCAGCAGGACTCGATCATCGCGCTCACGCTCGAGCACCTCTACATGTCCTTCGCGGCCGTCGGCATCGCCGCGGCGCTCGCGCTCCCGCTCGGGCTGTGGCTGGGCCACGTGCGGCGCGGCGGCGGCGTCACCACGGTGGTGTCGAACGTGTCGCGCGCGATGCCCACGCTCGCGCTGCTCACGCTGTTCGCGGCCTCGGCGATCGGGTTCGGCAACCGCGCGGTCATCATCGCGGCCGCGATCTTCGCGTTTCCCCCCATCCTCACCAACACGTTCACCGGCATGGCGGGCGTGGACGCGGACGTGCGCGAGGCCGCCTTCGGGCAGGGCATGACGCGGCTGCAGGTGGCGCTGCGCGTCGAGCTGCCCCTCGCCGTGCCGCTCATCGCCGCCGGCCTGCGCACCTCGACCACCCAGACGGTCGCGACGGTGCCGCTCGCCGCGCTGGTCGCAGGCGGCGGGCTCGGCGTCATCATCAACTTCGGGCTCGCGACGCAGCGCTACGGCGAGGTGCTCGCCGGCGGCATCCTGGTGGCGGCGCTGTGCCTCGGCATCGACTGGCTGCTCTCACGCGCGCAGCGGGCCGTCACCCCGGCGCCGCTGCGCCGCGCCACGGTCGCCGCGGCCTGAACCCGATCATGGTCCCCGCGCGAACCGCGCGCACCGTGAATACCCTGGAAACCGGGTGGCGCGGGAACATCCCGCCTTCTCGCGGGGTTGCGCCCCTGTGATCCCCTACCGGAGGAGTGACATGCGTACCAGGAATCCACTGATCGTCGCGGCCGCGGCGAGCGCCCTGCTGCTGGCCGCCTGTTCGTCGGGCGGCTCCGAGGGCGAGGCGACCGGAGCCGCCACGGGCGCCACGTCGGGCGCGACCGCGATGGCCCAGGAGTGTCAGCCGGTCCCGGGCGACTCGATCACCGTGCTCGCCGACGACGCGATGCTGCAGAACGCCGACAACCTCATCCCGGCCGTCAACGCCGACGCCGCGAGCGACGAGCTCCTCGCGGGCCTCGACGCGGTCTCCGCGGTGCTCACCACGGACGACCTCATCCAGCTGAACAAGGCCGTCGACATCGACCGCCAGACCTCGCAGGAGGCCGCAGCCGCCTACGTCGAGGACAAGGGCATCGAGTCCCCGTCCACCGGCTCCGGGTCCGTGGTGATCGGCGCCGCGAACTTCTCGGAGAACATCACGGTCGCGGAGATCTACTCGGCGGTGCTGTCCGCCGCGGGCTTCGACACCGAGGTGCGCACCATCGGCAGCCGCGAGACCTACCTGCCCGCCCTCGAGAGCGGCGAGATCCAGGTGGTGCCCGAGTACGCGGCCACCGTCACCGAGTTCCTCAACCTCGCCGCCGACCCCGACGCCGCACCCGTCGCCTCGGGCGACATCGACGCGACCGTGGCCGCGCTCGAGCCGCTCGCGACGGAGGTGGGCCTGGTGTTCGGCGAGCCCGCCGCGGCGCAGGACCAGAACGCCTTCGCCGTCACGCAGGCGTTCGCCGACCAGTACGGCGTCACCTCGCTCACCGAGCTCGCGGAGACCTGCGGCACCATCTCCCTGGGCGGGCCGCCGGAGTGCCCGGAGCGCCCGTTCTGCCAGATCGGGCTCGAGGAGCAGTACGGTCTCGAGATCGCGCAGTTCGACTCGCTCGACGCGGGTGGCCCGCTCACCAAGAACGCCCTGCGTCAGGGCCAGGTGATGGTGGGCCTGGTGTTCAGCTCGGACGGTGAGCTCGGGAGCTGACCCGGGCGTCCCCGCGCATACGAACGGCTCCGGTCCTCACGGACCGGAGCCGTTCGCCTGAGGCCTTGGCCTGGCGCGTCAGGCGGCCGCGCGCAGCGGCGCCGGGACGGTGTAGTACTCGGCGGCCTGGCGGCGCGTGGCCTCCGCGGGGGTCATGCCCGCGTCGGTCCAGCGCACCCAGTCCACGATCCGCTCCGCGGAGCGGCGCAGGTCGAACGCGTGGGTCCAGCCCAGCAGCGCCGCGGCCTTGGAGCCGTCGAGCCAGAGAAGCTTGTCCTCGGGGAACGCGCACGCCTCCTTCTCGGGGCTGATGAGCGCCTCGTCGCCCCACGCCCGAGCGAGCTCGAACACCATCTCGCCGGCGGTGTGACCCGAGCTGGGCGGCGCGAAGTTGAGGGCGTCGACCACGCGGCCCTCAGCGGTGAGCAGCCTCGCCCCGGCGAGCACGAAGCCGGCCACCACGTCCAGCACGTGCTGGAACGGGCGGACCGCAAGCGGGTCGCGCACGGCGAACACGCGGTCCTCCTCGAAGGCGCGCAGGCAGTTGGGGACCAGCCGGTCCGCGTCGTCACCGCCACCGATGACGTTGCCCAGGCGCACCGAGGTGGCCTTGAACGGCGCGCCGTCGAGGCGCGTGAGGTCGGTGAACTCGCGGAACAGGATCTCCGCGATGGTCTTCGACGCGGAGTACGGGCTGTGGCCGCCCAGCGGGCTGTCCTCGGTCAGCTTGCCGCTGCCGGGACCCATCGGCACGTAGCACTTGTCGCTGGTGACGTGGACGAGCGCGGGGATCATGCCCAGGCGTGCCGCCTCGAGGACATTGATCGACCCGCGCAGGTTGACGTCGAAGGTGAGGGCCGGATCCTCGAACCCGACGCACAGGAGCGCCTGGGCCGCGAGGTGGTAGACCACGTCGGGCTGGTGCTCGTCGATGACCGCGAACAGCTTGTCGCGGTCGCGGACGTCCGCCTCGTACTGGGCGGTACAGACGTCACCCAGCCACTCGGCTCGCGCCGCGGCGGACGGGTCGTCGTTGATCGAGTATCCGACCACGCGGGCGCCGAGGTGCTCGAGCACCGTCGTGAGCCACGCTCCGATGAATCCGCTGTGGCCCGTGATGAGCACAGTCTTTCCCGCGAATGCAGAGATGCCCCCAGCCTGCTCAGGCATGTCCATCACATTCCCCCCATGTTGTGATCCCCCCTGGACGGCTCGCGACCCCGTTCCCCAGCTCCTCAGAACCAGGGGTCGTTGCCCTCACCTGGCGGGCTGTCGGGACGTTCCGGGCGACTCCTCAGTTCACCCTTTGTCCGTTTTGCCCACGTTCATACTTTTAGCGCACGGATGGGTGTTTCGCCAGTGGGGGTTTCGGCGTTTTGCGCGATTCGCACGGTTCGTGCGCGCCGGTTCGGAGCGTCGCGCGGCAGATTCGCGCCGGTTTGCCGTCGATGTAGACGGGGGACGATGCAGGGGTGGGCTAGGCGCGCATCATGCCTGGTCGAGGGGCACCAGGGGTCGGTTCTCGTAGAAGGTCTGGAGCACCACGGTGGTGCGGGTGGTGACGTTCACAGCCTTGCGGATGTCGCGGATGAGCGCCTCGAGGTCGGGCGGCGCGGCCACGCGCACGAAGAGCATGTAGCTCGCGTCGCCGGCGATCGAATGGCACGCCTCGACGGCCGCGAGATGCTCGAGCAGCTGGGGGACCTCGTCGATCTGCGCCGGGTCGAGCGGCGTGATCTCGATGAACGCCGAGAGCGGACGCCCCACGGCCTCGGGGTTCACCAGCGCCATGTAGCCCGTGATCACCCCGCTCGCCTCGAGCCTGCGTAGGCGCGCCTGCACCGCGGACGTCGACAGGCCCACGTGCGCGGCGAGCTGGGCGAGCGTGGCGCGCGCGTCGCGCGACACCTCCGCCACGAGGCGCGCGTCGACCGGATCCTGCATGAGGGGGACGCTACCGCATCGCCCGATCGGACGGGACACGCCGCGCCCGCCCGGACCGGCAGATTCCTTGACCCGCGCATCGTCCAATGAAATGCTTCCTGTACTGCACGTGAAATGCAGGAATGTTTCCGTCTCGACGCCGAGGGAGGTCCCCCATGTCCTTGTCAGTCGCACCCACACAGGCAGTCATCGGAGAGCCCGAGGTCGTCGAGGACGTGCGGTCCGTCGAGTCCAGCGTCGCATGGCGGCGGCTCAAGGAGGCCGCGACCGCGCTGCAGGCGTTGCAGGCGAGGAACGGCTCGATCCCGGACGCGACCCACCACCCGGCGGCGCGCCGCCACGTCGAGACGCTCGTCGGCTCGATCGAGGTGCTCGCACCCCTGTTCCCGCACGACGCGGCCTACCTGGAGACCCTCCCCCGCGACTTCTCGCGATGGGTCGACGGCGGCTTCGCCGAGCCGGACTTCCTGGACTCGCTGGTCACGTTCCAGCCGCAGCAGCACCGCGTGGACGGGACGCGCCACCTGGTGGTGTTCCCCATGTACACGCAGAACGGATCGTCGAACCGGCACGTCGAGGCGCTCCTGGTGGAGGCCATCTGGCCCGACTTCATCGCGGAGCTCGAGGCCGGCGACTACGGCAACGCCCTCTTCGTGTCGCTGCGGCTGATCGACTTCACCCCGGGATACGACACCAACTCCGCGGTGCTGTTCCCCGAGACCGTCGCGATGCGCGAGATCCCGCAGTTCACGTGGGGGGCGATCTTCCAGGACCGCGAGGCCGCGCGCTACCGACGCGTCGTCGCGGCCGCCGCCGAGACCACCAAGCTCACGCTGCCGGCGGAGGCCGCGGCGATGCTCGCGGACCAGGACCTGGCGGAACGCACGTTCGTGATGTGGGACATGATCCACGACCGCACGCACATGCGCGGCGACCTCCCGTTCGACCCGTTCATGATCAAGCAGCGCATGCCGTTCTTCCTCTACACGCTCGAGGAGCTGCGGTGCGACCTCACGGCGTTCCGCGAGGCGGTGAGGATCCAGACGGCTCTCGACGCTCGGGTCGCGGAGGGCGAGGAGCTCACCGCGGTCGAGGAGGACACGCGCAGGCACGCGGGGCTGGTGCAGTACGCGGTGCTGTTCGACCGGATCTTCCGGTTCCCGATCACGGGGACGCGGGTGCGCAACTACGACGGGCTGGGCGGGCAGCTGCTGTTCGCGTGGCTGCATCGCGCGCGGGTGATCGAGTGGCGCGACGTCGAGCTGAGCGTGGACTGGTCGCGGGTCCCCGAGGCCGTGATCGAGCTGAGCGACGCGATCAACCAGCTGTACTGGGAGTCGATCGACCGGCCCAAGACCGTGCACTGGCTGCAGGCGTACGCGCTGGTGTCGAGCGTGGTCGCCCCGAACCCGGCGTCGGTGTGGGCCGAGGGGCTGCCGCGCGAGGTGCTCGCCGGGCCGCCGAAGGGCTACACGGACCTGGTGATGGACGACGAGTTCCCGCTGTCGATGTTCTTCGAGGCGCTCGACAAGAAGATACGGCCGGTCATCGAGTCCACGGCCGGGATCCGGGCGACCCCGGCGTGACGATGCACGGGGTCGCGGGGCGGACGGTGCTGGTCGCGGGCGCGACCAGCACCGTCGGCGCCGCCGCGGTGGGCGCTCTGGTGAGCGCGGAGGCGCGCGTGATCGCCACCGGGCGGTCCGCCGAGCGTCTGGAGCCGTTGGCTGCTCTGGGCGCGCGGGTGGAGGCGCTCGATCTTGCGGACGAGGACGCGGTAGCCGCCTTGGCGGCGCACCTTCACGCCGACCGGGTCTCGCTCGACGGCGTCCTGCACCTGGTGGGCGGCTGGCGTGGGGGCGGCGGGATCGCCGGCCAGACCGAGGCCGACTACCGTGTGCTCGAGGCGTCCTTCACGGCGTTGCGCCACGTGTCGCGCGCGTTCGACGCGGACCTGGTCGGCTCCCCCGCCGGTCGTCTTGCGATCGTGTCCTCCACCGTGGTGGAACGGCCGCTCGCGGGCGGCGCGAACTACGCGGCGGTGAAGGCGGCGAGCGAGGCGTGGGTGCGCGCCGTCGCACAGGGGTACGCGAAGCAGGCGCGGGACGCTGGCGAGCCGCTGCGCGCCGCCGCCGTGATCTTCCGGGCGACAACCCTCGCAGGACTCGAGGAGTCCGTCGCGGAGGCGTTCCTGGGGCTGTGGGAGGCGGGTGCGCCGGCGAACGGTGCGACGCTGGCGCTGGTCGCCGACGGCGCCTGACAAGGCGGAAGGCCCGGTCCATCCGGACCGGGCCTTCGTGTCTGGTACGCCCCCAGGGACTTGAACCCTGAACCCACTGATTAAGAGTCAGTTGCTCTGCCAATTGAGCTAGAGGCGCTCTGTCCCGCATCGCGGAACGAGAGACAACGTTAGCAGGCTTTCGACGCAAATGTGAAATCGGCACCCGGGGTCGACCGTGGCCCTCGCGCTGGCGGTCGACGCGGCTACGGTGGACCCCATGACCGACACCCGTCTGAGCGTGGGCGACACGGCCCCCGACTTCACCGCCCCGACCGACTCCGGCACCTTCACCCTCGCGGACATGCGCGGCAAGAAGGTCATCCTCTACTTCTACCCGGCCGCCATGACCCCCGGGTGCACCACGCAGGCGTGCGACTTCCGCGACTCCCTCTCGGCGCTGCACGCGGCGGGCTACGAGGTGGTCGGCATCTCCAAGGACTCCCCCGCCAAGCTGGCCGAGTTCCGGGAGAAGGAGGGTCTCACCTTCACGCTCGTCTCGGACGAGGACCTCGCGATCCAGAACCTCTACGGTGCGTGGGGCCTGAAGAAGCTCTACGGCAAGGAGGTCGAGGGGTCGATCCGCTCGACCGTGGTGGTCGACGAGTCCGGCAAGGTCGCGGTCGCGCAGTACAACGTCAAGGCCACCGGCCACGTCGCCAAGCTCCGCCGCGACCTCAAGATCGACTGACACGCTCGAGGCGGCACCACGCGCCGCGCGCGCGCCCGTATCCTTGACCGCGCGCGCGAGTGGCGGAATTGGCAGACGCGCTGGATTTAGGTTCCAGTGTCTTCGGGCGTGGGGGTTCAAGTCCCCCCTCGCGCACCAGCAGGCTCCGGGCCCGGCCACGCCGGGACCGGAGCCTCACGCGTTTCCGGGGCACGCACCGCCACACTGGTCGCCGTGACCCACGACCTCCTCACGCTCGCGGCCGCCGGCTTCCTGGCGGGCCTCGCGGTCGCGATGCCGCTGGGGGCGATCGGCCTGCTGATCCTGCGCGAATCCATGGTGCGCGGGCTGGGCGAGGGCCTCGCCGCCGCGGCCGGGGTCGCCACCGTCGACCTGGCCTACTGCGCGGTCGCGGTCGGGTTCGGCGCCGCGATCGCGCCCGCGCTCGAACCGTGGCTGCCGTCCATCGCGGTGGTCTCGGGCGTGGTCATCGTCGGGATCGGCGCCTGGCTGCTGCGCGGCGCGCTGCGCCCGGCGGAGGCTGCCACGACCCAGGACGGCGCGACCATCCCCGGCCGCCCCCTGCGCGTCTACGGCCGCTTCGTCGCCCTCACCGCGCTCAACCCCGCGACGGTCGTGTACTTCCTGGCGCTCGCCGCGGTGGTGACCACGGTGACGACGGCCGCGGCCGGTCCGGCGGTGTTCGTGGTCGCCGCGGGGCTCGCGTCGCTGCTGTGGCAGGCGGGCCTCGCCGTCGTGGGAGCCGCGGTCGGCGCGAAGGTCTCCCCGCGCATCGTCCGCGCGCTCGGCATCGCCGCCGCGGTCGCCGTCATGGCGCTCGGCGTCGCCGCGATCGTGGCGGCGCGCGCGGCCTGAGCCACCCGCGGCAGGACACGCCAAGGGCCCGACCCCTCCGCGAGGAGGGATCGGGCCCAGGCGAGGTCGAGCCTTAGGCGGACTCGGTCTCGGCGATCTTGGCGCGGACCTCGTCCATGTCGAGGCCCTCGATCGCGCCGACGAGCTGCTGCAGGGCCGGGCCCGGCAGCGCGCCGGCCTGGTTGAAGACCATGATGCCGTCGCGGAAGGCCATCAGCGTGGGGATGGCGGTGACGCCGTACTTGATGCCGAGCTCCTGCTGCGCCTCGGTGTCCACCTTGGCGTGCACGATCTCGGGCTTGGTGTCCGACGACTGCTCGAAGATGGGCGCGAAGCGCTTGCAGGGGCCGCACCAGTCCGCCCAGAAGTCGACGAGGACGATTCCGTCCTTGCTCACGGTCTCATCGAAGGTCTCGGTGGTCAGGTCGATCGTTGCCATGGGTTCCTCTCTTCGGCATATACCCCTAGGGGTATTTTACCATGCCCCTCAGTGCGGTGTTCCGGTATCCAGATTGTCATGCTCCGGCGCGGATGTGAGGCCACGCGCGGCCAGGCGGTAGAAAAGACTCATGACCGACATGGCCGAGCTTCCCGACGAACCCACCGGTTGGCTGTCCGACCGCGAGCTGCACCACGTCCGCTCCGAGCTCCCGCTGGTGTACGTCAACGTGATCCCCGTACGGATTAATCCCATGGGCGAGATCACCGAGGTGGGCCTGCTCCTGCGGGCCTTCGACGGCGTCATCTCGCGTGCGATCGTGGCGGGCCGCGTGCTCTATCACGAGCGCATCCGCGACGCGATCGTCCGCAACCTCGAGAAGGACCTGGGTCTCGGCGCGATGCCGCAGGTGCCGCTGTCGCCGGTGCCCGTCGCGGTCGCGGAGTACTTCCCCACCAAGGGCGTCACCCCGTTCCACGACTCGCGTCAGCACGCCGTCGCGCTGGTCTACGTGGTCCCTGTCGAGGGGCACTGCGAGCCGCAGCAGGACGCGCTCGACCTCACGTGGATCTCCCCCGAGGAGGCCGCGAGCGACGACGTCGCGGGCGACATGGCCGGCGGCCAGCACGTGCTGCTGCGCCAGGCGCTCGCGCACTGCGGCGCGCTCAGCTGAGCATCCGGCCCAGCTCGGCCCACCACTCGAGGCGGGTGGCGCGCCCGTCATAGGAGGCGCGACCCTGGTTGCGTCCGCTCGGGCTCGGCAGCACGAACACCCTGGCACCCTCGAGGGCCCAGTCCTGTGCGCCCAAAGCGGGGCGCGGGCGGCCGAGCCACCGCGCCGCCTGGCTTCCGGCCTCCTTGGACGTGAAGGCCACCCAGGCGGGACGATGCGCGGCCACCTTCGCGGCGAGCGCCGGGACGTCGTACGGCAGGCCCCGGTCGTGCGACTGCGCCATGGTCTTCACCAGGTCGGTCAGGCCGATCCCGTACCCGGCGACGCGCGCATCGTCCCCAGGCGCGAGCGCGACCGGAACGATGCCGGCGAGGTGCAGGTACTCCCAGAAGCGGTTGCCCGGGCCCGCGTAGTAGTGGCCGCGCGCCGCGGAAGCGAGACCCGGAGCCGTGCCGCAGAACACCGCGCGCAGGCCCGGCCCCAGATGATCGGGGAGCACGGGCCCGGCCACGTCAGCCGCCCAGCACCGCCGCGACGTGCGGGGCGAGCGCGCGGAACGCGAGGCCGCGGTGCGAGATCTCGTTCTTGCGCGCGGGTTCGAGCTCGGCGTTGGTGACGGACTCGCCCTCGGCCACGAAGATCGGGTCGTATCCGAATCCTCCGCCGCCGGCGGGCTCGCGCGTGAGGCGGCCGGGCTGGCGACCGAGCACCACCACCTCCTCGCCGGCCGGCGTCACCAGCGCGGCGGCGCACACGAAGGACGCGCCACGATGCTCGTCGGGGATGTCCGCCATCTGCGCGAGCAGCAGGTCGAGGTTCTCGCTGTCGGCGCCATGGCGGCCGCTCCACAGCGCGGAGAAGATGCCGGGCGCGCCACCCATGACGTCGACCGCGATGCCCGAGTCGTCCGCGATCGCGGGAAGGCCCGACGAGGCGGCGAGGGCGCGGGCCTTGATGAGCGCGTTGTCCTCGAAGGAGATGCCGTCCTCGACGGGCGAGGGGGCGTTCAGGTCCTTCGCGGAGGCGAGGTCCCCGGCAGCGAGGCCGGGGATGAGGTCGGCCAGGATCGCGCCGATCTCCCCCACCTTGTGCGCGTTGTGCGTCGCGACCGCGAGGCGCGCCACGCTCAGTCCTCCTGCGCGGGCTCGAGGGCGAGCGCCTGGAGCACCGCGAGATCGGCGTTGCCCTGGGTGGCGAGCGCGAGGAGCGCGTCGAGCTCGTCCTTGGAGAAGGGCGCGCCCTCGGCGGTGCCCTGCACCTCGACGAACCCGCCCACGCCGGTCATCACCACGTTCATGTCGGTCTCCGCGCGCACGTCCTCGACGTACGGCAGGTCGAGCATGGGGGTGCCGTCGATGATGCCGACGGAGACCGCGGAGACGGACCCGGTGAGGGGCTGCGCGCTCGCCTTGATGGCGCCGCTCCGCTTGCCCCACGCGATCGCGTCCGCGAGCGCCACGTACGCGCCCGTGATCGCGGCGGTGCGGGTGCCGCCGTCCGCGTCGAGCACGTCGCAGTCGAGCACGATGGTGTTCTCGCCGAGCGCCTTGACGTCGATGATCGCGCGCAGCGAGCGGCCGATGAGGCGGCTGATCTCGTGCGTGCGGCCGCCGATCTTGCCGCGCACGGACTCGCGGTCGTTGCGCGTGTTGGTCGCGCGGGGCAGCATCGCGTACTCGGCGGTGACCCACCCCTCGCCCGAGCCCTTCTTCCAGCGCGGCACGCCCTCGGTGAAGGACGCGGAGCACAGCACCCTGGTCCCGCCGAACGTCACCAGGCACGAGCCCTCGGCGTTCTTCTGGAACCCGCGCTCGAAGGCGATGGGGCGGAGCTGGTCGGGAGTGCGGCCGTCGGCGCGAGTCACAGTCATGGTGACGAGCCTATCCGGGCGCGGGTCCGCCCCTCCCCCCGAGCGCTCATGCACACGCATGTGGCGCTGATCCACACGAAGCCCGGGATGTGTCCGCGCACATGCGCGTGCGAGCCCGGATTCGCCGCCCCGTGTGTGGACGGGCGCGCGCGGAGCCGGCACACCACATCACGCCTGGTCACGGCATGGTCACGGGTTGATCACCAACGCTTCCGCCGCGCCGGTCGTCTCCCTAGCATGAGCGACATGAGCACACGCGCCGTCGCGACCCGCCCCTTCCGCCGGGGCGTGGTCATCGCCTCGCTGCTCGCCGCCGCCTTCGGGTTGGCGGGCTGCTCCTCCGGCGCCGACTCGTCCTTCGCGGGGACGGACGAGGAGCAGTCCAGCGTCGACGGCGCCGAGTCCGACTCGGGCGGCGACGGCGGCGCGATCTCCGCGGACAGCCCGTCCGGCGACCGCGCGCTCATCGTCACGGGTGAGATGTACATGACGGTCGAGGACCCCATCGCCGCGGCTGACGACGCGACGGGGATCGTCGAGGACGCCGGCGGCCGCGTCGACGCCCGCAGCGAGACCGCGCCGCAGACCTACGACGGCGGATCGGCCCACCTCACGCTCAGGATCCCGGCGCCCGAGCTCGACCCGGTGGTCGAGGAGCTCCGCAGCCTCGGCACGGTCGACGAGTTCTCGACGAGCTCCGCCGACGTCACCCGCGAGGTCGACGACCTGGCGGCCCAGATCTCCACGCTCCGCGCCTCCACCGCGCGGATCGAGGCGCTCCTCGACGACGCCGCGGACATCAAGGACATCATCACGCTCGAGGACGAGCTCGACTCCCGCCAGGCGGAGCTCGAGAGCCTCGAGGCCCGTCAGCGCGGCCTCGACGATCAGGTGTCGATGTCCACCATCGACCTGTCGCTCACCACCGAGCCGGTGGTGTTCGTGGACGACTCGCCGCGCACCTTCTGGAGCGGCCTCGCCTCCGGCTGGGACGCGCTCACCGCGTTCGTCTCGGGCGCGCTGGTGGTCACGGGCGTGCTGATTCCGTGGCTCGCGGTCGCGGCGCTCATCGCCGCCGTGGTGGTCGGCCTGGTGCGGGCATCGCGGACCCGGAAGGCGGCGAAGGTCGCCGCGGCCCCGTCGGACCCGACCCCGCCGGCCGCGACCGCGGGATCCTCGCACCCGGGCGACAACTAGAGCACGTGCACCGCGCCCGGCACCGCGAGGCTCACGGGCGCCCCGAAGGCCACCGCCGCGAGCTCGAGCGTCCCGGACGGGTCCACCCACGAGGCGACGTGGGTGACCACCAGGTCGCCGACCACCGCGTCGCGCGCGAGCGTGCCCGCCTGCGTGCCGTTCATGTGGACACCCTCGGGGTTGACGCGCGAGTGGGCCCAGCCGGCCTCCGCGAGCAGCACGTCGCAGTTGAGCGCGAGGTCGAGCACCTCGTCGCACCGGTCGGTGTCGCCGGTGAACACCAGCGACGCGACGCCGCCCGTCTCCGAGGGCCCGGCGACGCGCACCGCGACGGCCGGGACCGGGTGCCACGCCGTGGCGAAGGTGAGGGTGAAGGGGCCCACGACCACCGCATCGTCCCCCTCGACGGGGGTGAAGGCGAACGGGTCGAGGTCGTGCCTGTCGGTGGCGCCGGCGACCTGGAGGATGCGCTCGTCGATGCCGGGCGGGCCGTAGAGCGGGATCGGCGCGAGCTCGCGATCCTTCGTCGGGCCGTAGCGGCGCAGCACGGACAGCGCGGCGAGGTCCGCGCAGTGGTCGGGGTGGCCGTGCGAGACCACCACGGCGTCGACGGTCGCGGGGTCGCAGTACCGCTGGAGGGGTCCGATCGCGCCGGAGCCCAGGTCGAGGACGATGCGCCACGTGCGCCCGTCCGCGTCCTCGCCGGAGACCAGGTAGCAGGACGCGGGCGAGTCCGCCCCCGCGAGGGAGCCGGCCGCGCCGACGACCGTGAGCCTCACGGCGCGGTCTCCACGGCCGGCAGCGGCTCCACCTGCGACACCACGGGGCCCAGGAAGCGCTGCGCGAGCGCCTCGAAGCGGTCGCGAGGACCGGTGGCGTAGAAGCGGTGCGTGGGCGGGCGCAGGCCCGGGTTCTCGAGGCCGTTCGCGGCGAGCACGCGGTACACGTCGCGCGCGGTCTCGGACGCGGAGTCGACCAGGGTGACGTCGGGTCCCATGACGTAGCCGATGGCGCCCGCGAGCAGCGGGTAGTGCGTGCAGCCCAGGATGAGGGTGTCGACGCCCGCCTCCTGCAGCGGCGCGAGGTACTCGTGCGCGACACGCAGCACCTCGACCCCGGAGGTCTCCCCCGCCTCGACCAGCTCGACGAACCGGGGGCACGCCTGGCTGGTCACCTGGATGTCGGGCGCGGCGGCGAGGGCGTCCTCGTACGCGCCGGAGGTGACGGTCGCGCGGGTGCCGATCACCCCCACGTGGCGGCTGCGGGACAGCGCCGCGGCGCGGCGGGCGGCGGGGATGATGACCTCGACCACGGGCACGCCGCGCTCCTTGGAGAAGCGCTCGCGCGCGTCGCGCAGCACCGCCGCGGATGCGGTGTTGCAGGCGATCACCAGGGTCTTCACGCCGTCCGCGATCAGGGCGTCCATGATGTCGAGCGCGTGCTGGCGGACCTCCGCGATGGGCAGCGGGCCGTAGGGTCCGTGGGCGGTGTCGCCGACGTAGTGCACGGACTCGTGCGGCATGGTGTCCATGATCGCGCGGGCGACGGTGAGGCCCCCCACGCCCGAGTCGAACACGCCGATGGGCGCGTCGTTCATGCCTGTCCTCCTAGCCTGAGCGACACCAGCGACTCCTGGAGCCACGTGAGCGCGTCGTAGACCATGCCGAGCCACAGCCGTTCGGGGTCGATCCCCACCTCCGCGGGCGAGGATCCCTCGAGCGCGGCGGTGGCGTCCGCGATCTCGTGGTGGAGACGCTCGGCGTCCTCGTCGTGTTCCAGGCCCAGCCGGGACGCGATGACCAGCCGCACGTCGGTGAGCGCGGCCGCGGTCGCCATCACGTCCTCCGCGGGCACGGTCCAGTCGGTGCCGCCGGTGCTGAGGTCGTCCCACATGCGGCGCAGGCGGGTGAGCTTGGTGGCGCGCAGGTCGTCCTCGGTGAGGCGGCGGAACTCGTCGGCGACCTCACGGTCGTCGGGCGCGGCGTTGGGCAGCAGGCGCAGCAGGGCCGGGTCGTCGGGCTCGGGAGGCGAGTCCGCGAGTCCGTCGAGGAACGCGAGCGCCTCCGACAGGTCCTCGCGGTGCGGCAGCGCGGCCTGGCGCTCGCCGCCGAAGTCCTCGCCGCCCAGCAGCAGTCCCACATCCGCCACGATCCTCGCGATGACCAGGCGCTCGTCCTCGTCGAGGGCGGCGACGGCGGCGCCGTCCCGCGCGGAGAAACCCCTCACGCGTCGCTCCGCTGGAGCGTCGCCCACAGGCCGTACGAGTGCATCGCCTGCACGTGCACCTCCATCTGCTCGCGGCTGCCGGCGCTCAGGACGGAGCGGCCCTGCTCGTGGACCTCGCGCATGCGCTTCTCCGCCTCGGGGAGCGGCAGGTGGAAGTACTCCTGGAAGACCCGGGTGACGTAGCTCATGAGGTTGACCGGGTCGTTCCACACAATCGTGACCCACGGGTCGGACACGCGCGTGCCGACGCCCGCCTGGGTGTCGAGCCGCTCCTGGGTCCCCATGGGATCAGCGTACGGCCGGGAGCGGCCGGAGCCTCGTTACTCGTCGCCCTCCGGGCCGAACGCGCCGTCGATGATCTCCTTGCACGCGGGGCACACGGGGAAGCGGTTCGGGTCGCGGCCCGGCACCCACACCTTGCCGCACAGCGCGATGACGGGCTCGCCGGTCATCGCGGACTCGAGGATCTTCTCCTTCTTCACGTAGTGGGAGAAGCGCTCGGCGTCGCCGGGCTCGACCAGCTCGCGGGTGTCGGTCCGCTCGATGGTCGCGGTGCCGCCCTGGGGCTGGGTCATCGGCTCAAGGGTCTCGCTCATGCGGCCCATGGTACGCGGGCGTCGCCCGCCCGGGGCAGGGCGTTGGGGGGACGATGCGGCGGTCGCCTCACGCGATCGCGGCGAGCAGGCGGCCCGACCGGCGGTCGTACAGCGCGCCCGCGAGGCGCAGCCCGCCCGCGTACGCGCCGACTCCCGCCACGACGCCGGCGAGGCACGCGACCCACCCCCACGCCGTCGCCACGGTGAGGGCGAGCACGAAGGGCAGCACGACGAACGGCACCAGGCTCATCGCCGCGATCGAGGAGACGAGCTGCGCCGCGAGGCCCGCGCCCACGGCGCCCACCTCGGCGCCGAACGGGCTCGCGCCCGGCGCGGGGGCGCGGTACGGCAGCAGGACCGCGCTCACGGCGGCGACACCGAGGCTCACCCCGAGAACGCCGATGGCCGCGCCCACCAGGCCCGGAGCATCGTGCCACCGCCCGGTCCACGCGAGCGTGCCCAGGCACGCGACGATCACGAGCGGCAGCGCCCACCCGGCGACCGCCGCGAGGCGGCCCCGCATCACGGCGCCTCCGAGCCGCCCGGAGACGATGTCGAGCCACAGCGCGCTCGAGTCGAATGCGACGTCGTTGTGCCGTCCCCAGCCGATGGTCGCGGCGAGCATCAGCGGCACCAGGTACGCCCAGCGGCGGTCGAGGTCGAACACCGGCATCACGAGCGCGAAGAACGTCACGGGCAGCAGCAGCACGCCCGCGAGCGAGGCGAGGTAGCGGGGGTCCGAGGTCCACGCGCGCGCGAGACGGGCGTGCACGGCGGCCGCGGCAGGGTCGCGGGGTGCGCCGACGGAGCGGACCGGGTCGAGCACACGGTCGTGGTGACGGCGCGCCCCGCCGCCGCGACCGACGGGGGCGACGAGGCTCCGGGCGACGTTCTGCTGCCAGACGGCGAGCAGCGCCAGCATCCAGCCCGCCTGCAGCGCGAGGCGCCACGCGGCGCCCAGCCAGTCGCCCGCGGCCGCCGCGCCAGGGGCTGCCGCGCCCGCGCCGAGCGGGGTGTCGGCGAGGCGCTCGAGCACCAGCGCGATGTCCTCGACCACCACCTCGGTGAGGCCCTCGCTGAAGAGCACCCACGCGAGCGGAGCGATCGCTGCGAGGCCCGCGGTCATCGCGGCCGCGGTGGCGAGCTTGGCGCGGCGCGAGGACAGCAGCCGCGCCGCCCAGGCGGCGCTCACCCGCGCGCCGAGGACCATCGAGGCGAGCACGAGCCCCAGCCCGACCAGGGCGACGGCGAGCACCGCGCCACCCTCGCCGGCCCAGGCGCTGCCCAGCATCGCGAGCGCCGCGGCGACGAAGAGCGCGGGAAGCGTGAGGAGGCCCGCGACCAGGAGGCCCGGCATGATCGCGCGGGCGGAGACGCCCAGTGACCGGAACCGGGCCGCGTCGAGCGAGTCGTCCAGCCCGGAGATGACGAGGGGCACCGTCACCCAGCCGAGCGTGAGGATCGCGACGAGCGCGACCATCGCGTCCGCCCGGAGGTCCGCGTCCTGGCCCGCGAGCGCGGATCGCGCGATGAGCAGCGACGGCAGCATCGCGAGCGCCCACAGCACCCCGAGGGCGAGCACCACCGCGCGCCACCAGTCGCGCCGCAGGAGGTGGCGCATGGTGGCGAGGCGGATGGCTACGACTGTCGCAACCACGTGAGGTCCCGCTGATCGCGGACGTCGCCCACGAGCTCCACGAACCTCTCCTCGAGGTCCCCTCCCCCGCGCACGTCGCCGAGCGTGCCGGCCGCGAGCACGCGCCCCGCGCCGACCACCGCCACGTGGTCGCACAGCCGCTCGACGAGCGCCATGACGTGCGACGACATCACGACCGTGCCGCCCGAGTCGACGAACGCGGCGAGGATGCGCCGGATCGCGCCGGCGGAGACGGGGTCGACGGCCTCGAACGGCTCGTCGAGCACCAGCACGCGCGGCGCGTGCACGAGCGCGCACGCGAGGCCCACCTTCTTGGTCATGCCCGCCGAGTAGTCCATCACGAGCACCTGCCCGGCCTGCTCGAGATCGAGGGCGGCCAGGAGGTCGTCGCGGCGCGCACGGACCGTGTCGCGGTCCAGGCCGCGCAGGCGGCCCGCGTAGGAGATGAGCTCGGCTCCGGTGAGCCGGTCGAACGTGTGAAGACCGTCCGGCAGCACGCCGAGGAGTGGCTTCGCCGCCTCGGGGGCGGCCCACAGGTCCGTTCCCAGCACCGCGACGGTGCCGGCGTCGGGCTCGAGCAGCCCGGTCGCCATCGACAGCGTGGTGGTCTTGCCCGCGCCGTTGGGCCCGACGACGCCGTAGAAGGACCCCGCCGGGATGTCGAGGTCGATGCCGTCGACCGCCAGCGTGGCGCCGAAGCGCTTGGTCAGGCCGCGCAGCGCCAGCGCGGGGACGGTGGTCACCTGGTCAGCGTATCGCCGCACCGACGGCGGCGTTGACCGCGGACCCTGGGACGGCGTCATGCCTGGCTGACACACGATCGAGCGTGGCACCGTGACACCTAACCTACGGTCGCGTAGGGTTGCGGCATCCGTACACCGGGCGTGCGCGCTCACCGTCGGATGGGAACCAATCCCCCACCCCCCGGAGAGGCATGTCCACTCAGCCGTACCCCGCATCGTTCCCCCTCAACCGCATGACCTCGTCGTTCGCCGAGCTCTCGGCGACCGTCCGCGAGACCGGGCTGCTGCGTCGCAGCTACACGTTCTACTCCGTGTACGGCGCGGTGCTGCTGCTCGCGCTCGGCGGGATCGTCACCGGCGTATTGCTGCTCGGCGACTCGTGGCTGCAGCTGCTGATGGCCGCCGCGCTGGGCGTGTGGTTCACGCAGGTCGCGTTCCTGGGCCACGAGGCCTCGCACCGCACCGTGCTCGCGTCCGGCCCCGCGAACGACCGCCTGGGACGGTTCCTGTCCACCGTGCTGGTGGGGATCAGCCACCAGTGGTGGATGCGCAAGCACACGCGCCACCACGGCAACCCCAACCGGGTGGGCAAGGACCCCGACATCGAGAAGGACACCATCTCCTTCCTCGAGGACGACGCGGCGGTGGCCCGGGGCCCGATCCGCTGGATCACGCAGCGCCAGGGGTGGCTGTTCTTCCCGCTGCTCACGCTCGAAGGGCTCAACCTCCACTACCGCTCGGTCGCGTCGCTGGTGACGGGCGGCACGCGTCGCGAGCGCTGGATCGAGCTGCCGTCGATCGCGCTGCACTTCGCGCTCTACCTGGTGCCGGTGTTCTGGTTCCTGCCGCTGGGGATGGCGTTCGCGTTCGTCGGGGTGCAGATGGCCGTGTTCGGCGTCTACATGGGCGCGTCGTTCGCGCCCAACCACAAGGGCATGCGGATCATCGGGCGCGACGAGCGCGTGGACTTCCTGTCCAAGCAGGTGCTCACCAGCCGCAACATCCGCGGCGGATGGACCATGTCGATCCTCATGGGCGGCCTCAACTACCAGATCGAGCACCACCTGTTCCCGTCGATGGCGCGGCCTCACCTGGCCCGCGCACGGGAGATCGTCCGCGAGCACTGCGCGACGCTGGGCGTGCCCTACACCGAGACGTCGCTGATCGAGTCGTACGCGATCGTGATCCGGTACCTCAACCGCGTCGGGCTCGCCGCGCGCGACCCGTTCGACTGCCCCGAGCGCGTCGCGATGGGGCGGTAGCCGGCCGCTCTCGGCGGGTTCAGCGGGCGGGCGCGTCCTCGAGGATCGCCTCGGCGGCCTCGACGGGGCCCCCGGCCGGGGCATCGTCCCTCCGGGCCTTGCCTGCCACGAAGGTGTACGCGAGGCCGATCACCACGGCGCCGCCCACCAGGTTGCCCAGGCCGACGAAGGTCATGTTGGTGCCGAACTCGGCCCAGGTGACATCGCCCTGCATGAGGCCGATCGCGAAGGTGGTCATGTTGGCGACCACGTGCTCGAAGCCCGAGGCGATGAACGCGAGCACGGCCCAGAAGATGATGATGGCCTTGCCTGCCTCGGACCTGAGGCGGGCGGCGGCCCAGATCGCGACGCAGACCAGGACGTTGCACATGACGCCGCGCCAGAACAGCTCGGACGGGGTGTGGTCCACCTTGCCCGCGAGGTAGTCCTGGAAGAACTCGCCCGCCGGGCCGTGCTGGAGCACGCCGGTCTGGATCATCACCCACGCGAACGCGAACGCGCCCAGCATGTTGGAGAAGAAGATCGCGAGCAGCACGCCCATCGCGCGCACCCAGGAGACGGTGCGGCGGATCGCGCCCAGCGGCAGGATCATCATCGCGCTGGTCACCAGCTCCGATCCGGCGAACACGACGATGGTGAGCGCGGCGGCGAACACTCCGCCCGCGACCAGCTTCTCCATCGGGTCCCCGGCGACGTGGAGAGGTCCGGCGGCGGACCACATGAGGACGTCGCCCACGCCGATCCACATGCCCGCGAGCATCGCGGAGACGATGAGGCGGGCCGGGGTGCGCGCGAGCGTCGCCTTGGCGGCCGCGGCCTTCGCGTGGACGTCGACGGTGTCGGGGAGTGAGAGCACGTCACGACGGTACGCGGCGTTCCGTGCGCGGTTCAGGGGCTTTGGTCCGGGCGGGTCACCCCGCGGTGACCACGAGGACCGCCGTGTACGCGATCCAGGCCGCGAGCAGCGCCGCGCCCTCGACCCGGTTGATGCGGCCGTGCGTCCGCGGCCGGAAGCCCATGATGAGCAGGGCGGCCGTCATCGCGAGCAGGACGGGAAGGTCGCGGCTGATCGCCTCCGCGTCGACCGCCATCGGCGCGATGAGCGCCGCGATGCCCACCACGGCGAGGGTGTTGAAGATGTTGGAGCCGATGACGTTGCCGAGCACCAGCTCCGTCTCGCGGCGGCGTGCGGCGGCCACCGCGGCGGCGAGCTCGGGGGCGGACGTGCCGATCGCGACGACGGTGAGGCCGATCACCAGGTCCGACCAGCCGAGCCGCTCCGCGATCCCGACGGCGCCCCACACCAGCAGGCGCGACGCGATCACCAGGAGGACGATGCCACCGATGGTCCACGCCCACGCCGCTCGCCGGGACATGCCCGCGCGACGTTCGCGCTCCTCGACCTCGCGGGCGAGCTCGTCGACGGGGTCGGTCGGGCGAGCGCGGCGCGCGCTCAGGATCGACCACGCGAGCTGCACGCCCAGGGCGGCCAGCAGGATCACGGCGTCCCCACGGCCGATGCTGCCGTCCGCCATCACCACCGCGAGGAGCAGCGTGATGCCGAGCAGGACGGGCATCTCGCGGCTGAGCACGCCGCGGTGCACCGCGATCGGGATGAGGATCGCGGTGGTGCCGAGGATGAGGCCGATGTTCGCGATGTCGGAGCCCATCGCGTTGCCCAACGCGATCTCGGGGTTCCCGCCGGCGGCGGCGAAGCTCGACACCACCAGCTCGGGCGCGGACGTGCCGAAACCGACCACGAGCATGCCGACGAGCAGGGGCGCCATCCCCAGGTGGGTCGCGACGGCCGAGGCGCCCGACACGAACTTGTCGGCGCTCCACGCGAGGGCGAGCAGGCCCAGCAGGGTCGCGAGGATCGCCGCCGTCATGGGGTCGAGCCTAGTGAGGGGACGAGGCTCGATCCCGTTGATACGCCGGTGCGGAACTCTTCGAAGATCTCTGCACTCGCCTATCACCGCGCGGCAATCGACCACCGCGCAGCGGCGGATCGCCGGGAGTGCCGGATCTGCGCCAGGACATGGCGAAGCCCCTGGTACCCGAAGGCACCAGGGGCTCACTCGTGGAGATGCCGGGAATCGAACCCGGGTCCGCATGTCCAAACCGAAGTCTTCTCCGGGCGCAGCCTGAGGAGTATTTCTCGGCCCCCGACCCGCATCAGGCGAGCAAGTCGGATAGGCCCAGTCACCTAGAAGTCCCGCAGCCCCCGATGACGAGGGGCTGAAGCAAGTTCCCTAGTCGACGCCAGGATCCAGGACGGGAACACGCCTGGGCTGACGGACTTCATGGCGCTCGCTTAGGCAGCGAGGGCGAAGTCGGTGCGCTTGGAATCGGCACCTATTGGTTTGCTGAGGTCGTTTACGAGATAACTCAGCGTTCTCGGCCCGCTTCCCTCCGGAAGTAAACACACGTCGAAACCGATCATCCCCTGTGCAGTTATGACACCAGTCTACCGGGCGGTCCGACAGCGCCCAACCCCCTGGAGACGGGACGATGCGCGGGTTCAGCGGGCGTAAGCGTCGCCGGCCGGCGGGCCGAGCACGATCCGCCACACCCACAACGCCGCCTCCGCCGGAGGCACGTCCTCGTCGAGCTGCAGCCACGCGCCGATGACCCCCACCACGGCGCCCGACACTCCGGCGGCCACCACCTCGACGGGCGCGCCGAGCGGCATGAGCGCCTCGATCTCGGAGGCGGCGCCGCGGATCGCGTGGATCATGTGGGCGCGCAGGCGCGCGAGCACCGCGCCGTAGCCAGGTTCCGTGTAGACGCGGCGGTACAGGTCGCGATGCTCGGCGAGGTGGGTGAGGTAAGACTCGAGCACGGCGGGCGGGGCGTCCGCGCCGAGGTCCACGGTGCCGAGCTGCGCGCCGGACTCCTCCGCGACCAGGTCGAGCGCGTCCGCGAGCAGCGTCTCCTTGTCGGAGTAGTGCTGGTAGAAGGTCGACCGGTTGACGCCCGCGCGCGCGACGATGTCGCTCACGGAGATCTCCTCGAGCCCCCGCTCGCGTGCCAGGGCGAACAGCGCCTCCTGCAGGCGGGTCCGGGTCCTGACGATGCGTGCGTCCACGCGGAGATCCTCCCATCCCCAGGCCGGTTCACCAAGCGATAACCAACATTTGTCGTAGAACTCCGTGACTTGTCCTACACTGGCGGAAGCCGCCGCCGTCCGTCCCCTGGCCCTCGCCCGCGTGACCGACCGGCCGGCCCCGGCATCGTCGCCAGTCCCCTGGACCTCCCTCGAGAAAGGCTCCCCTGTGGCCCACCTCCTCTACCGCATCGGCCGTGCCTCGGCGATGCGGCCGATCATCGCGATCGTCGCGTGGATCGCCGCGCTCGGCGTCGCGGGCGGCGCGTTCGTCGCCTTCGGCGGCACGCTCACCGACAGCTTCTCCATCCCGGGCCTCGAGACCGAGAAGGTCACCGAGCAGCTCACCCAGGAGATCCCGGAGCTGGCGGGCGGGACCGCGCGCGCCGTGTTCCAGACCGAGAGCGGCGAGCCGTTCACCGCCGAGCAGGAGCAGCAGGTGAGCGACGCTCTCGCCGCGGCCGAGGAGGTCGGGACGGTCACCGGCGTGGTCGACCCCTTCGCGACCCAGGCCCAGATCGAGGAGCAGCAGGCGCAGCTCGAGGCCGCGCCGCAGCAGATCGACGACGGCCGCACCCAGCTCGAGGACGGTCAGGCGCAGCTGGACGCCGGTCAGGCGCAGCTCGATGCGGCGCGCGACGACCTCGAGGCGGGACAGGCCCAGCTCGACGCCGCGGTGCAGCAGGCGCAGGACGCCGGCACCTACGAGCTCGCGAAGGCGCAGTTCGACGCGCAGCAGGCGCAGATCGACGACGGTCTCGCGCAGCTCGACGACCAGCAGGCGCAGATCGACGCGCAGCAGACGCAGATCGACGACGGCGTCGCGGAGCTCGCGGCGCAGGAGGAGCAGCTCGCGCTCGGATCCGAGCTCGCGACCGCCGCCTCGGACATCCGCACCGTGTCCGAGGACGGCACCACCGCGCTCGGCATGATCCAGTTCGACCAGAACATCTACGAGGTGGTCCAGGAGGACAAGGACGCCGTCATCGCGGCCGTCCAGTCGGCGACCCCCGAGGGCCTGACGGTCAACTTCAGCGCCGACATCGCCACCAGCGTCGAGGGCGTCATGGGCGCCGGCGAGGTGGTGGGCGTGCTGCTGGCCTTCGTGGTGCTCATGGTCATGATGCGCGCCATCTGGCCGGCCGTCCTCCCCATCGTCAGCTCGGTCCTGGGCGTGGGCGTGGGCGTCGCGACCGCGCTGGCGTTCTCCGGCGTGGTGGAGATGTCGTCGGTCACCCCGGTGCTCGGCGTGATGCTCGCGCTCGCGGTCGGCATCGACTACTCGCTGTTCATCGTCAACCGTCACCGGCAGCAGTACAAGCGCGGCATGGACCTGCACGAGTCGATCGGCCTCGCTAACGGCACGTCGGGCAACGCCGTGGTGTTCGCCGGCTCGACCGTCATCGTGGCGCTGCTCGCGCTCAACATCACCGGTATCCCGTTCCTCGGCATCATGGGCACGGTCGGCGCGTTCTGCGTCGGCATCGCGGTCCTGGTCGCCGTGACGCTCACTCCCGCGGTGCTCGGGCTCATCGGCCACCGCGTCCTCGGCAGGAAGGCGCGCGCCACCCGCGGCGCCGCCGAGCACGCCGAGGCACCCGTCGAGCCGATGCGCACCAGCGCCGCGCTCCTGCGCTTCGCGGCAGCCGTGGTGGGCCTCCTCATCCTCGCGATCCCGGCGATGTCGATGCGCCTGGGGCTGCCGGACGGCACCCAGGAGCCCGCGGACTCGACCCAGTACATCGCGTACAAGACCCTGGACCAGAAGTTCGGCGAGGGCCTCAACGGCACGCTCCTCGTCACCGCCGACCTGCCCGAGGCGCCCTCCGACGAGGACCTGCTCGCCGCCCAGGTGGCCGTGGTGCAGGCGCTCATGGCGGACGAGGACGTCGTGGCGGTCGCGCCCGCCGGCGTGTCCGAGGACAACGGGTTCCTCGCCTTCCAGGTGATCCCCGCGGAAGGGCCGTCGAGCGAGTCGACCGAGCGCCTGGTCCACGACCTGCGCGACCTGTCACCGCTCGAGGACGGCACCGTGATCGGCGTCGCCGGCCAGGCGTCGGGAAACATCGACGTGTCCGAGAAGCTCGACGAGGCGCTGCCCGTCTACCTCGCCATCGTGGTGGGCCTGTCCATCATCATCCTCGTCGTGGTGTTCCGGTCGCTCGTGGTGCCGCTCATCGCGACCCTCGGATTCGTGCTGTCGCTGTTCGCGGCGTTCGGCATGGTGACCGCCGTGTTCCAGTGGGGATGGCTGAGCTCGATCTTCGGGGTCCACGACCCGGGCCCGATCCTGAGCTTCCTGCCGATCCTCCTCACCGGCATCCTGTTCGGCCTGGCGATGGACTACCAGCTGTTCCTCACCACGGGCATGCGCGAGGCGTACGTCCACGGCACGGACGCGCGTCGCTCGGTAGTCGCCGGCCTGCGCCACGGACGCGCGGTGGTGACGGCCGCGGCGATCATCATGATCTCCGTGTTCGGCGGCTTCGTGTTCTCCCACATCGCGATGATCCGACCCATGGGCTTCGGGCTCGCCATGGGCGTGCTGTTCGACGCGTTCGTGGTGCGCATGGTGATCGTGCCGTCGCTCATGCACCTCGTGGGCGAGAAGGCCTGGTGGCTGCCGGGCTGGCTCGACCGGATCCTGCCGAACGTCGACGTCGAGGGCGCCGCGCTCGAGCGGGAGCACCCCGTGCCTCACACGGAGGCGCAGGAGGACGATGCGGCGGCCACCACGGCCTGACCCGTCACCGGCGTCGAGGCCCGCGTTCCCGTCAGGGGGCGCGGGCCTCGTGCGGTCCGGCGGGGTTCACCAGCCTCCGCCGCCGCCGCCTCCTCCGCCGCCTCCCGAGAAGCCCCCGCCGCCGGAGAAGCCCGACCCGCCCGAGGATCCGGGCGTGGGCGCGGCCATCGCCTGGCCCGCGAGCACGCTGAAGTGGTCCATGCGGTGACCGATCCCGGCGGCGTGCATCCAGAAGTAGCCGTACGCGGCCCCGTGGTACCAGGTGGGCTCGGCGAGCTGGACGCCCTGCGCGGCGAGCTGCTCGAACTTCTTCGCCCACTGCTCGGTCACGCCGAACGCGATCGCGTACGGGAGGTAGCGGCTGAAGATGTCGTGGCCCTCCTCGAAGCGGAGCTGGTTGGCCTCGGCCTTGTCGAGGTAGAGCTCGAAGCCGCGCGCCTGCGCGAGCACGCGTGAGCCCTCGGGCGTGCGCGCCGGCGCGGCGCCCGTGGTGGCCAGCACCACCACCCCGAGCACGATCACGGCGACCGGGATGAGCGCGAGCGTGGTCATCGACGCCGCGGCGATGGTCGCGAGCACGCCGCCGATGAGCAGCGCGATCCCGCCGCCCGCCCACGCGCCGCGCGCGTGCGACGGGTTGCCGCGGAACCAGCCGAGGTGCGTGACGTTGCGATAGAGCTGCTTCTGCACGGCCGCCATGTCCGCGTGGAAGGTGGTCCTGAGGTCGCCGAGCGTCACGCGGTCGCGCCCCTCGAACACGGCGTCGAACAGCATCTGCTCGTACGGGTGGAGGCCCTCGTCCGCGTCGCGCTGCTTGACGAACGTGTAGTCCTTCTCCCCCGCCTCCTCGATCACCAGGTAGCCGCGCACCGCGAGGTCGACGATGGTCGCGGTGACGTCCCGGATGTCGGCCTTCTCGTCGATCAGCGTCCCCAGCTGGCCCGGTCGCAGCCCGTCCGGGGGTGCGAACGCGACCGCGACGGGAGCCCGCGTGTCACGCCTGCGGACCGCCGCATCGTCCCCCGCGACGGGGCCGACGCCCGGCGTGAAGTCCGCGTACTCGAGGTCCGCGCCGGTGGTCCGGATGCGGCGCACCACCAGGGCGAGCCCGCCGACCAGGATCACCAGGAACGCCCCGATGGTCCAGGCGTTCAGGCGGAAGGCGTGCGCGAGGTCGCTGCTCTCGGTGAGCTGCGGCGTGGCGTCGTAGGTGCCCGCGGGGTAGGCGACGATGACGCTCATGGGCTCGCCGGGCTCGAGCGCGCCCTGCGCGAAGGTTGCGGTGGCGCCGTCGAAGTCGACGCCGTCGCACTGGTCGAGCGTGCCCGTGGGGCCCGCGTAGCAGGCGGCCTGCCGCACCCCGGCCGCGCCCGTGACGGCGACGGAGATGTCCCTGATCGGGGTCTCCCAGGCGTCGCCGATCGCGTTCCAGTAGAACTCGTCGCCGGCGTCGGTCGCGTTGATCACGTGGTGGATCGTGTAGGTGAGGACGTATGTCTGGACGCCGGAGACGTCCCCGATGCTCTCGTCCCCCACGCGGACGGCGAGATAGTTGCCGTCCTCCTCGGTGTAGACGTGCGCGGGCGCGCCGGTCGGGGACGACGCGGAGACGTCCGTGACCTCGTAGACCCGGTCCATCGAGTCGTCGTAGCCCTGGCGGATCGGGAGGGTCCAGTACGGGCCGTGGCCGGGATCGTTCCCGAAGTCGAAGTCGATCTCGACGGTCACGTCGACGGAGCCGTCCTCCTGCAGGGCGTACGTGGCCTCCCATCGCTCGACGCTGCGCCCACCGTCGGGAGCGGCCGCGTGTGCGACCGCGGGCACGAGGGCGGCTAGCAGGGAGAACAGCAGGGCCAGGACGATGCGGCGCATGGCCCCATCATGCCGAAGCCGGCGGGGTGCGGGGAGGCGACCCGCGCATCGTCCGCCGCGTCAGCGGTTGATGCCGCGCTGGGTGCCGAACGCGCGCTCGGCCTCGCGCTTGTCCTGCTTCTCGCGCAGCGCCTGACGCTTGTCGTGCTGCTTCTTGCCGCGCGCGACGCCGATCTCCAGCTTGGCGCGGCCGTCGAGGAAGTACAGGCGCAGGGGAACGATGGTGTACCCCTTCTCGCGCGTGCGCTGCTGCAGGTCCTCGATCTCGTGGCCGTGGAGCAGCAGCTTGCGCTTGCGCCGCGGCGCGTGGTTGGTCCACGTGCCCTGCAGGTACTCGGGGATGTGGAGGTTCTCGACCCACGCCTCGCCGCCGTCGATGTAGACGTAGCCGTCGCCGATGACGGCGCGACCATGGCGCAGCGACTTGACCTCGGTACCCGTGAGGACGATCCCGGCCTCGAGGACGTCGTCGATGAAGAAGTCGTGGCGCGCGGCGCGGTTGGTCGCGATCACCTTGATGGCGTCACCCATGACCCACCTCCTGCGTCCGTCCGGGGTCGCGCCCGGTTCCGGGCGCGGCGCACCAGTCTACCGGGCGTTCCGCGCCCGTCAGCCGATCAGCGTCATCGGGTCGACGGTGTCGCCGTTGACGTAGACCTCGAAGTGCAGGTGGCAGGCCGCCGAGGTGCCGGTGTTGCCGGCGTAGCCGACCAGCTGGCCCTTGGTGACGTACTGGCCGGCGCCCACCGCGAAGGCGGACAGGTGGTTGTAGCTCGACATCAGCGACTTGCCGCCCACGTAGCCGTGGTCGATGAGCACCTCGTTGCCGAGCCCCGCCACGTACGTCGCCCACTGGACGCGACCCTCGCGGGCGGCGTAGATGGGGGTGCCGCAGTACGCGCGGATGTCCGTGCCCGCGTGCAGACGCCAGTAGTGGAGGATCGGATGGAAGCGCATGCCGTAGCTCGAGGTGACGTAGTGGCTGGGCGCGGGCCACCCGAGGGCGCCCTTGGTGAGCCCGGTGGTGGAGCCGGAGCTGGAGCCGCCGCTCGAGCCGCTGCTCGACCCACCGTTGGCGGCCGCGGCCTTGCGCGCCGCCTCCTCCGCGGCCTTGCGCTTGGCCTCCTCCTCGGCGAGCTTCTTCTTCACCAGGTTCTTGATCTGGTTGCGGGTCTGCTCCTGCTTGGCCTCGATCGCCTTCTGGCGCTCGAGCTCCTCCGCCTTCTTGGCCTCGAGCCGGGCCTTGATGCGGCTCTGCTTCGCGACGAGCGCGTCGAGCGCCTTCTTCTTGGCCTCCGCGCGCTCCTCGAGGCGCGTGGTGCGCACCACGAGCGCGTCCGCCTCGGCCTTGAGCTCGACGATGTACTCCCGCACCGCCTCCTGGCGCACCCCGCGGTTGCGGTTGACGGCCGCGATCTCCTCGACGTCGGCGAGGGCGTTGGTCTGCACGCGGGACGCGTTGTGCTCCGCGGCGAACTTGTCGACGAACTCCTGGGAGGTGCTCGCGCCGAACACGAGGCTGAGCGCCTCGTCGTCGCCGACTCCCTGGTACTGCGCCCGCGCCAGCGCGGCCACGATGTCCTGGAGCTCGACGATCCGCTCCTCGTCGGCGGCGATCTGGTCGGAGATCGCCTGGTCCTGCGCCTCGGCCGCGGCGAGCTTGTCGGCGACCAGCTTCTGCTGGACCAGCGCCTGGTCGACCTTCTCCCGCGCGTCGTCGAGCGCGGCCTGAGCTGCCGGCAGCTTGGCCTCGGTCCGGCGCAGCTGCCGGGCGGCGGCGACGATGTCGGCGCTGGTGTCCTCGAGGGCGGCCTCGAGGTCGTCGAGCTGCTGCTCGTAGTCGTCCTGCTTGTCCTTCGCCCGCTCGATGTCGTCGTCGTAGCTGGACGCCGCCTTGAACCCGTCCACCGCATCGGCCCCGGACACGACGGTGCCCGTGACGAGCGCGATGAGGAACACCGCGAACGCGGCGATGAGGGACGGGCGGTAGCGGGTCATGCGCGCGTGTACCTCCCGAGCGTCACGAGCGACGCGACGGCGGCGAGGCCCACGGCGATGACGAGGAGCCACGGCGCGACCGACCAGACCTCCTGGGTGCCGATGTACTGCACCCAGGTGACGGAGCTGCGCAGCCAGTCCTCGATGAGGTAGCGGACGCCGAAGAAGAGGCCGGCGACGGCGAGCAGCGCGCCGCCCGTGGCCGCGACGGCGCCCTCGAGCATGAACGGCATCTGGATGAGCGAGCGGGAGGAGCCGACCATGCGCATGATCTGGGTCTCGCGGCGCCGGCTCAGCGCGCTCAGGCGGATCGTGGTGGTGATGAGCAGCATCGCGGCGAGCAGCATGACGGCCGCGAGCGCCGCGGCGACCACGGTCGCGGCGTTGAGGAACCGGAACAGCTCCGAGAAGATCTCGCGCTGGTCGCGCACCACGTCGACGCCCGGGAGCCCCTCGGTCGCGTCCGCGACCACCTGGTACTGCTCGGGGTCGGAGAGCTTGACGCGGAAGCTGGGCTGCATCTGGTCGGCGGTCAGCGAGGACCAGATGCCCTCGTCGTCGTTCGCGACGAACTTGTCGTACGCCTGCTCACGCGACTCGTAGTAGACCTCCTGCACCAGTCCGGCGAGGGCGCCGTCCTCGAGCACGCCGCGGATCGCATCCTCCTGCTCTGGCGTGACCGCCCCCTCGGCGCAGCGCTCGTTGCGGGAGTTCTCGGGGCACAGGAAGATCGAGATCTCGACCTTGCCGTACCAGTCGTCCTTGAGCTGGTCGATCTGCATCTGCGTAAGCGCGGCGGCGCCCACGAACATGAGCGACACGAACGTGACGAGCACCACGGACAGCGCCATGGTGCCGTTGCGACGGAGGCCGTTGACCACCTCGCCCAGGATGAAGCGGAGCCTCACACGCGCTCCAACCCGTAGACGCCGCGGTCCTGGTCACGGACCAGCTGGCCGCCGCGGAGCTCGATGACGCGCTTGCGCATCTGGTCGACGATCTCGTCGTCGTGGGTGGCCATCAGCACGGTGGTGCCGGTGCGGTTGATGCGGTCGAGCAGGCGCATGATGCCCACCGAGGTGCCGGGGTCGAGGTTGCCGGTCGGCTCGTCGCACAGCAGGATCGGCGGGTGGTTGACGAACGCGCGCGCGATGGCCACGCGCTGCTGCTCGCCGCCGGACAGCTCGTGCGGCATGCGCCGCTCCTTGCCCGACAGCCCCACCAGCTCGAGCATCTCGGGCACCGTCGACTGGATGTGGTGGCGGCTCTTGCCGATCACCTGGAGCGCGAACGCGACGTTCTGGTAGACGGTCTTGTTCGGCAGCAGGCGGAAGTCCTGGAACACGGCGCCGATCTCACGGCGCAGGTGCGGCACGCGCCACGCGGACAGCTTGTTGAGGTGGCGGCCCGCGACGTAGACGTCCCCGCCCGTGGGGCGCTCCTCGCGCAGGATCAGCTTGAGGAATGTCGACTTGCCCGAACCGGACGAGCCCACGAGGAACACGAAGTCGCCGCGTTCGATCTCCACGGAGATGGAGTCGAGCGCGGGACGGGCGCCCCGCTTGTAGACCTTGGTGGCGTTGTCGAGTCGAATCATGTGATGCGCGGGCGCGAGGGGTAGGAGACCCGCGCCACCTGTGCATCGTAGGAACGGGGTCCGCGGGGTCCGGGGAGGCGCGCCGCACCGGGCGTGTCCCGTTGGCCGCGCGCCGACAGTTAGCCAAGCGCAAACCACTTCGCTCCGCACGGTCTGCAAGGCGACACGCGGGGCCCGGCCAGCGCATCGTCCCTCATGGACGGCGTGTCTCCGCTGAGACCGTGCGAAGCGAATCGGGACGGCCGGGGTCAGTCCTCGTTCTGCGAGGAGCGGCGCCAGCGGATGCCGGCGTCGATGAAGCCGTCGAGGTCGCCGTCGAACACGATCTGCGGGTTGCCCACCTCGTAGCCGGTGCGCAGGTCCTTGACCAGCTGCTGGCCGTAGAGGAAGTACGAGCGCATCTGGTCGCCCCACGAGGCCTTGATGTCGCCCGCGAGCTCCTTCTTCTGCGCCGCCTCCTGCTCCTTCTTGAGCAGCAGCAGCCGCGACTGGAGCACGCGCATGGCGGCCGCGCGGTTCTGGATCTGCGACTTCTCGTCCTGCATCGACACGACGATGCCGGTCGGGAGGTGGGTGAGGCGCACCGCGGAGTCGGTGGTGTTGACCGACTGGCCGCCGGGGCCTGACGAGCGGAACACGTCGACCTTGATCTCGGACTCGGGGACCTCGATGTGGTCGGTGGACTCGATCTGCGGGATCACCTCGACGGCCGCGAAGGACGTCTGGCGCTTGTCCGCCGAGCCGAACGGGCTGATGCGCGCGAGGCGGTGCGTGCCCGCCTCGACCGACAGGGTGCCGAACGCGTACGGCGCGTTGAGCTCGAAGGTCGCGGACTTGATGCCCGCGCCCTCCGCGTACGAGGTGTCGAGCACCTTGGTCTGGTAGCCGTGACGCTCGGCCCAGCGCAGGTACATGCGCAGGAGCATCTCGGCGAAGTCGGTCGCGTCGTCGCCGCCGGCGCCGGAGCGGATGGTCACCACGGCGTTGCGCTCGTCCCACTCCCCCGTCATGAGGGTGCGGATCTCGAGCGCCGCGAGGTCCTTCTTGATACCCACGAGGTCCGCGTCGGCCTCGGCGAGCGTGTCCTCGTCCTCGCCCTCGGTGCCCAGCTCCACCAATACCTCGAGGTCGTCGATGCGGGAACCCATGCGGGCGACGCGCTCGAGCTCGGCGTTGGCCTGGCTCAGCTGGCTCGTGACGGCCTGCGCGTTCTCCTGGTCGTCCCACAGGTCGGGGGCGGCGGCCTGCTCCTCGAGCTCGGCGATGCGCGCCTTGAGCCTGGTCGGGTCGGTCACCGCCTCGATCTGGGAGAAGGTCGAGCGGAGCTCCTGGATCTCGGTCGCGAAGTCGGTGGCCACGAGGGTCAAGTCTAGTGGCGCGCGTGCGGGGCGCGTGCGGGGCGGGCCCGCTCAGCCGCCGCTGACGGCGTCGAGCGCGTCCTTCGCGGAGCCCACGGCGTCCTCGACGCCCTTCTTGGCGTCCTCGACCTTCTGCTGGGTGTCCTCGACCTGGTCCTGGATCTCCTTCGCGCGCTCCTCGGCCTGCTCCTGCACGTCCTTGGCCTTGCCGATCGCGTCCTCGACGCCCGCCGTGGCGTCCGCGACGGAGCCGGCGACGTCGCCGCAGCCGGTGAGGACGGTCGACAGCGCGGCGGCGGACACGGCGAGGGAGACGATGCGGCGGTTCATGGCCCCATCATGGCAAACCCGGGCGACGGCCAGGTGCGGCGGGACGATGCGGCGGCCCGGGCATCGTCCCCCGTCGCCCGGGCGGGGGCCCGGTACGCAACATGGCGGCAACTATCGCCCGCTAGGCTGAGGGGTGCCCCGCGAACGTCGCGGGGTCACCACCCCACGGAGGTCACCCGCGTGAGCCCTGCCCGCCTTCCCACCGTCCCCGCCGCGCCCGGGCTCACGCTCATCACGGGGGCGACGGTGATCGACGGCACGGGGGCAGAACCGCGCGAGGGGTGCGACGTCGAGATCCGCGACGGCATCATCACCGCGGTGGGTCCGACGAGCCCCGCGGCCGCGCGCCCGGACACCCTCGTCGACGGCGCGGGCGCCTGGCTGATGCCGGGGTTCGTGGACGCGCACGTGCACCTCACCATGCCCAACGGCGCGCGTCCCGAGGACGAGCGCCTCAAGTTCGCCGAGGAGCATGCCTTCGCGACCGCCGAGTCGATGCGCCTCACCCTCGAGGCGGGCGTGACGGCCGCGCGGGACCTGTCCGGCCTCACCCCGGGCTACCGCAACGCCGTCGCCCAGGGGCTGATCACGGGACCGCGCATGCACATGTCGATCGCTCTCCTGTCCCCCACCGGCGGGCACGCGGACCCGGTCCACGCGAACGGCAGCGTCGCCGGCTACGTCGCCTACGAGGCGATCCCCAGCTGGGCCGTCGTGGACACGGACGACGAGGTGATCAAGGCGGTCCGGGCGCTGATGCGCACCGGCGCCGACGTGATCAAGGTGTGCACCACGGGCGGCATCTCCACCCCCACGGACAGCCCGGACGACCTGGGGCTGAGCGAGGAGCAGGTGCGTCTCATCGCCGCGGAGGTGACCCGGCGCGGCGGTCGCGCGATCGCGGCGCACGCGCAGGGCAACGCGGGCGCGCTCGCCGCCGTGCGCGGCGGCACCACCAGCCTCGAGCACGGCTACGAGATGTCCGAGGAGCTCATCGAGGAGATGCGAGCGCGCGGCACGGTGCTGGTCCCGACGCTGTCCACCCTGTCCCTCACCCCCGACCCGGCCGTCAAGCCTGCCGCGGTGGTGGCCAAGAAGAAGGAGTGGCAGGTGCGCGGGCGCGATGCGGCCTCGCGGGCGATCGCCGCGGGCATCCCGGTGGCGCTCGGCACCGACGCGGGCATCCACCCGCACGGCCGCAACCTCGCCGAGCTGGGCCACCTGGTGGACGCCGGCATGACCCCGCTCGCGGCGATCCACGCGGGCACGCAGGCCGGTGCCCGGCTGCTGGGCCTCGACGCCCACGTGGGTACCGTCGCGCCTGGCATGCTCGCCGACCTGGTGCTGACGGGCGTGGACCCGCTGACACGGATCCACGCCCTGGCGGACGCCCGCACGGTGGAGGCCGTGATGCAGGGAGGCCGCGTGGTCAAGGACGCCGCGGGACGCGCGACGGCGCCCCGCGGCTGACCGCTCAGGCGCGGGCGGGCTCCTCGCTCGCTGTCTCGGCGCCTGCGGGGACCTCGGCGGTGGCGGCCGCGCGACGTCGCGCCCGCGCGGTCGCCGCCCATGCCACGCCCGCGGTGATCGCGCAGGCGACGAACAGCACCGAGGAGAGGTACGGCAGCTGCTCGAGCCGCCCCTGGTCCACCTGCGCGCTCGCCAGCGCGGCACCGATCGAGGTGCCGGTGTAGATCAGCGACGAGTTGATGCCGACCACCACATTCACGTGGCGGCCGGAGTGCCCGACGATGAGGGCCTGCAGCGGCGGGTTGATCGCCCACGAGCAGAATCCCCACGCGAGCAGCAGCAGGGCGGCCGGCAGCGGGCCGGACACCAGCGCGAGGCCTCCCACGGAGACCGCCGCCGCGACGCCGAGCGCCGTGAGGATCCGGGCGGGTCCGAGCCTGTCGGCGAGGCCGCCCAGGACGCCGTTGCCGGCGAGGCCCGCGATCCCGTAGCAGAGCAGCAGCGCGGACAGCAGCGCACCGGACGCGCCCGTGGTGGACTCCAGGAACGGCGCGATGAAGGTGTTGAGCCCACCCGTCGCCGCCCCCTCGAGCAGTGCGGTCGCGAGCGTCGCGCCCAGCACCAGAGCGGCCGAGGCCCACACGGTGGCAGCGCCGTGCTCGCGCCGGCGCGCCTCCGCGCCCGCGAGCCGCAGCTCCGCCTGCCAGGGGCGCAGGGCCGCGACGGCGACGCAGACCAGCACCGCGAGCGTGCCGACCATGATGAATGCGGCGCGCGCGCCCACGGTGGCGCCGAGCAGGTTGCCCAGCGGTGCGCCGACGAGCGACGAGGCGACCATGCCGGTGAAGGAGATGGACAGCGCGCGCGAGCGATGCGCGCCCGCGACGATGCTGCCGGCGTGCACGGTGCACATGGGCACCACGCCGGCGACGGCGACCGCCTGCGCGACACGGGCGACCATCAGCTGCGACACGGTGTCCACCTGGGACACGGCGACGGCCGCGGCCGCCACCAGGGGCAGCGCGACCATCATCACCGTGTACGGCTCGAGCCGGCGCACGCTCCACGCGATGACCGGCGCCGCGACGGCGTAGGCGAGGCCGAACACGGCGTTCGACCGCCCGACATCGGCAAGCGAGATGCCCGTCTCCTCAGCGAACGCGGACAGCACGCCCGGCACCAGCATCGAGCCGAGCGTCGCCGCGAACACCGCGCCCGCGAGCACCCAGAGCGTCAGCAGGGTGCGACGCGAGACCCCGCTCACGCGTCGGCGGGAACGGCCGCGCCCTCGAGCGAACCCAGCCAGCGCATCGTCTCCGCGGACGTGACCAGGGAGCCGTGCTGGAGGTAGTGGATCATCTCGAGCGCGTCGTCGTGCGCCTGGAGCGAGGAGCCCATCACCACGTCGGTCACCACGTTGAGGTGGAAGTCGCGCTGGTGCGCGTCGACCGCGGTGTAGAGGATGCAGATGTCCGTGAAGCCGCCGATGAGCACGAGCGTCTCCGCCTTGTAGGCCTTGAGGACGATGTCGAGCTCGGTGCCGAAGAACCCGCTGTAGCGGCGCTTGCGGATGTGGAACTCGTCGGGCGTGGGCTCGAGGCCCTCGGCCAGCTCGGTGTACTTGTTGCCCTCGATGCAGTGCGGGCCCTCGGAGCCGTCGAGCTCGCGCCCGATGTCGGTGAGGTGCGGCTTGTGGACCTCCTGGATCCACACGACGGGTACGCCCTTGGCGCGGGCCTCCGCGACCATCGTGACGGCCTTGTCCCGCTGCGCGGGGATGTCGAACGGGTCGTCCTGGGACATGGGGCCGTCCATCGGGCCGCCCTGGAAGTCGACCACCACGAGCACGGTGGAGCCGTGGATGTTCATGCGTCCTCCTTCGAGGTCTCGGTGGTGGGCTGCGGGAGCGCGTCGAGCCAGGCGTCGACCGCCTCGAGCGAGACGAGGGCGTCGCGCTGGAGGTACTTCATCGCGCGCAGCGCGGCGTCGTGGAGCTTCTGGCCCGAGCCGATCACCATGTCGGTGACGGTCCGGAAGCGGTAGTCGAGCTGATGCGCGTCGACCGCGGTGTAGTGGATGCACACGTCCGTCATCCCGCCGATGAGGATGAGGGTCTCGGCCTTGTAGCCCTTGAGCACGATGTCGAGCTCGGAGCCGAAGAACGCGCTGTAGCGGCGCTTCTTGATCAGGTACTCCTCGGGGCGGGGCTCGAGCCCGGGGTGGAGGTCGGTGCGCGGGTCGCCCTCGACGCAGTGGACGTTCTCATTGCCGTCGAGCTCGCGACCGATGTCGATCAGCGAGGGCTTGTGCACCTCCTGGATGAAGACCACGGGCACGCCCTTCGCGCGGAAGCGGGCGACCATGTCGACCGCCTTCGCGTTGCGTTCGGGCCGGCCGGGCATGTAGCCGGGCTTGTCCGCGCCGAACGACGACGGCTGGCCGCCGCCCTGGATGTCGACCACCACGAGGACGGCGTTGCCGACCACGTCGAGGGTGTCGGAGGGGGTGATGTCTGTCACCTGAAGTGGCATGAGGGGGTCCTTTCCGAGATCAGGAGAGCCGGACGCGGGGGTCGACGGCCGCGAGCGCGACGTCGACCAGGGTGTTGAGGATCACGTAGACGGCGCCGAGGATGAGGCACACGGCAGCGATGGCCGGGAAGTCGCCGACGCCGATCGCGCCGGAGAGGTAGGAGCCGAGGCCGTTCCACGAGAACACCTGCTCGACGACCACCAGGCTCGACACCATGAACCCCGCCTGAACGGCGAGGAGGGACAGCGCCGGCGAGGAGGCGTTGCGCAGCGCGTGACGGCGCAGCACCGTGCCCTCGCGCTCCCCGAGCGCGCGGGCGGTCCGCGCCCACGGCGAGCCGAGCGAGGAGGAGATGCCGTCCGCGAGCACGCGCGCCAGGGCGACGCCCGAGCCCACCGCGGCGGCGAGCGCGGGCAGCAGCAGGTGCTGGATCGCGTCCCAGGTGTAGGTGGGGCTGCCGTGCAGGATGCCGTCGAGGACGTAGAAGCCGGTCGCGTCCTCATAGGGGCCATAGGAGGAGCGGCCCGCGGCGGGGAGGGCGCCGTCCAGCCACTTGTAGAACACGAGCACGGAGAGCATCGCGATGAGGAACGACGGCGCGGACGCCGCGGAGAAGAACACGAAGCGCATGAACGCCCCGAACCGTCCCGGTCGCGAGTACAGCGAGGCGAGCGAGACGCCGATCACGACGGTGAGGGCGAGGGCCCAGCCCGCGAGCTCGAGCGTCGCGGGCAGGCGGGTCGACAGCTCGTCCGCGATGGGCCGCTTGGAGGAGAGCGAGATGCCGAAGTCGCCCTGGACGGCGCCCGCGACGAAGGACCCGAACTGCACGGGGATGGGGTTGTCGAGCCCGAGCTCCTCGCGCGCGGCCTCGACGGCCTCCGCGCTCGCGTTCACGCCGACGTACGTGCGGACCGGGTCGGAGTCCGCGACCTTGCCGAGGGTGAACACCAGCAGGGTGAGGAAGAACAGCACCACCGCGAGCGAGCCGAGGCGCTTGGCGACGAAGACCAGCATGGTCACACACCCGTCCGCCGGAGCATGACGCGCAGGGCGTCGCCGGCATAGTTGAAGACGAAGGCCAGCAGGCCGATCGCGAGGCTCGGGAGGACCGCGACCCACCACGCGTTGAGGAAGTACTTCATGCCGTCCGAGGCCATGCGGCCGAGCTCGGGGGCCGGTGCCGGGGTGCCGAGGCCGATGAAGGACAGCGCGGCGAGGGTCATGACGACGGCGCCGATGTCGAGGCTCGCCGTCACCACGACGGTGGGCGTGACCGCGGGCACCACGTGGCGCCACAGCAGCTTCCAGCCGCGCACGCCCGCGACCCGCGCCGCCTGGACGTGGGGCAGCGCGGCGACGCGGCGCACCTCGCCGCGCACCAGGCGGGCGTACAGCGGCCACCACACGACGATGATGCCGATCATCGCGGATCCGAGGGACTGGCCGATCGCGGCGGCGATCGCCATCGCGATGATCATCGCGGGGAACGCGAGGAAGAGGTCGGTGAAGCGCATGAGCGCACTGTCGATCCACCCGCCCCTGAAGCCGGCGACCACGCCGATCAGCGTGCCGATCGCGGCGGCGATCAGCGTCACCACGACGGCGGCGAAGAGGCTGCGCTGCATGCCCGCGACCAGCCGGGTCGCCATGTCCATGCCGAGCACGTCGGTGCCGAGCAGGTGCCCGGGCGACAGCGGCGGCAGGAGCTGCTCGCCCGAGGGGATGATCGCGCTGTACGGCATGAGGACGGGGCCGACGACGGCGATCAGCACGGTCAGCGCCACCGCGATCAGCGAGAGCTTCTCCCCCATCCCGAGGGCGGACCACGCGCCGTCGGGACGGTCGGGGGTGGGCCGCTCGAGCCGCTTGAGCGTGCGCCTAGGCGAGTACAGCATCGACGAGCCTCCGGCCGTAGTCCGTGGTGATGTCCTGCGCGAGCCGCTCGGCGCCGACCGTCTCGACGATCTCGCCGCCGGTCATGACGAGCACGCGGTCGGCGATCAGCCGCGCAGCGGCAAGGTCGTGCGTCACGAACATCACGGAGATGCCGAGCGAATGCCGGAGCAGGTTGATGAGGTTGAGCACCGAGCACGCGACGGACACATCCAGCGCGCTCGTGGGTTCGTCGCACAGCAGCACGGACGGCGGCACCACCACCGCCCGCGCGATCGCCACGCGTTGCTGCTGGCCGCCCGACAGCTGCGTGGGCCGGGCCGCGAGCACGGACTCGTCGAGGCCCACCAGCTCGAGGGTGCTGAGAGCGAGGGCGCGCATCTGGGCGCGCGACATGCCGGCACCCGTGGTGGTGTGCTCGATGCGCTCGCGCAGGAGCTCCTCGACCGTGCGCCACGGCGTGAGGGAGGCGCCCGCATCCTGGAAGATCACCTGGGTGCCCTCGCCTGCGACACCCTGCGAGTCGACGGAGCCGGTATCGGGCTTCTCGATCCCCGCCGCGATCCGCAGCAGCGTCGACTTGCCCGATCCGGACTCGCCGACGAGCGCGACCGCCTCGCGGTAACCGATCTCGAAGGACACGTTCGTAAGCACGTGGTTCCCCACCTTGCGCCCCTTGACGCGGGACCAGTAGGTCTTGTCGACCTCGTTGACCGCGAGCGAGGGCCGGGTGACGTGCTCGACGAGCCGGACGTCGGTCAGGCCGCTTGCCGCTCCGACCGCCGCGGTGCGTCCCATGAAGCGCTCCCACTCGAGGTCGCCCGCACCCCACGCGTCGGCGACGCCCTCGTCCGGCCGCCCCTGCTCGCTCAACACGTCCCGCATGGACGCCACGACGGCCGGCTCGGGAGCGCCGACGGGGCGCATGCGGTCCGTGGTCAGGGTGATGCGGGAGGCCATGAGCCGCTGCGTGTAGGCGTCCTCGGGACGCGCGATGACGTCGCCGGCGGGGCCGGTCTCGACCACCAGGCCGTCCTTCATCACGGCGATGTCGTCGCACATGTGGCGGGCGACGCCCAGGTCGTGGGTGACGAAGAGGACCGCGCACCCGGCGCCCTCGATCGCCTCGCGCAGCACGCTCAGCACCTCGGCCTGCACGGACACGTCGAGCGCGGTGGTCGGCTCGTCGGCGACCAGGAGACGGGGCTGCGGCGCCAGCGCGAGCGCGATCATCACGCGCTGGCGCATACCGCCGGACAGCTGGTGGGGGTACTTCTTGAGCACCTCGCCCGCGCGGCGGATCTGGACGCGCTCGAGGGCGGCGACCGAGGCCTCGGCGGAGCCGGTGTAGCGGTTGAGCATCCGACCGATGGTCATGGTCGGGTCGAGCGAGCGCATCGGGTCCTGGAACACGGACGTGACGTCGCGGCCGCGCACCTGCGCCCACGCGGGGTCCGTGATGGGGGTGAGGTCGCGGCCCGCGATGGCGATGCGCCCCGTCGCGTGCGCGGAGCCGTCCGCCGCGATGATGCCCTGGACGGCGGCGCCGATGGTCGACTTGCCCGAGCCGGACTCGCCGACGAGGCCCAGGCAGCGGCCCGCGGCGATCGACAGCGACACGTCCTGGACGGCGGTGACGACGCGTCCGCGGCCGCGGTACGTCACCGTGAGGTCGGAGACCGTGAGGACGGTCGGTTCGGCCATGGTGCCTCTCCTTCGCGAGGGGCGGCCTCCCGTGGCGGCGTGAGGGGGCGCCGCCACGGGAGGCCTGTTCGGGGTGGGCCCTACTGGCCCGGGGTGAGCTGCGTGAAGTCGAACGTGATGCCCAGCAGCGGGTAGCTCGCCGACTCGGCGCCCGTGATCCCCGCCTGGAAGGCTGCGGAGACCTTGAGGTCGGCGACCGTGTAGTAGTCGGCCGAGTCGGTGATCAGGTCCGTGACCTCGCCGTACAGGGAGTGGTCGCCGGTCTCGATGGCCTCGTCGAGGACAGCGTCGAGCCCCTCGATCTCCGGGTAGAAGAGATTGAGGCCACCGCTGGACGAGTACAGCAGGCGCGCCCAGGCGTCGGGGTGGGCGGCGTCGGGGAAGACGCTCATCAGCGTGATGTCGGGCGCCTTCTCGGGGTCGAAGACCGTGGACCAGTACGCGCTGGACTCCAGGCCGACCGACTCCGCGGTGATCCCCACGGTGTTGAGCTGTGCCGCGAGGTTGTCCGCGATGTCCTGCCCGCCGGGGACGTAGGACGGGTAGTTGATGGAGATCTTCTGACCCGCGAGATCGCCCTCGGCGAGCGCGGCGAGCGCGTCCGCGTCGTATTCGATGCCGGTCTGGTTGAGGTCGGAGTCGACCAGCGTCGACGGGAACACGCCCGTCGAGGTGGTGCCGAGCTCGCCGTACACGGACTGCACGATGCCGTCCCAGTCGACGCCGGACAGGAGCGCCTGACGGGTCTCGACGTCCGCGAGCGCGGCGCGGCCGGGGTTGAGGTAGACCACGGGCGCCATCATCGAGGGGTACGTGTACGCGTTGAGGTCCGCGTTCTGGCTGAGCGCGTCGAACAGCGGCTTGTTGGCGGAGCCGATGTAGCCGTCGAGCTCGCCGCTCTCCAGCTGGAGCTGGATGGTGTTGGTGGAGTCGAGGATGTGGAACTCGATCGACTCGTAGCCGCCGGTGTCGCCCCAGTAGGAGTCGTTCGCGGTGAGCTCGTAGTTGACGCCCTCGTCGAAGGTGCCGTACTGGAACGGTCCGGTGCCGGCGGAGTTCGCGGCGAACCACTCGGCGTCGTCGCCGTGGGCGGTGAGCGCCTCCGGCGAGATCATCTTGAGGCCGAACGGCGACGCGAGGTAGTCGAGGAACGCGTCGTTCGGCGCCTCGAGGGTGAAGACCACCTCGGTGTCGGACGGGGTGTCGATCGAGGCGATGCCGCCCACCAGGTACGCGGGTCCGGACTCGCCCGCGGTGAGGAGGCGGTCGACGGACGGCTGCACCGCGGCGGAGGTGAACGGCGTGCCGTCGGCGAAGGTCACGCCCTCGCGGAGCGTGAACGTGTAGGTGAGGCCGTCCTCGGACACGGTCCACTCGGTCGCGAGCGACGGCACGATCTCCGCCTCCTCGGTGCCGGTCGCGTACTTGACGAGGCCCTCGTAGGCTGCGAGGACCAGGTTCATCTCGGAGCCGTTGTACGCGCTGCTCGGGTCGGGCGCCGAGATGTCGGAGGAGAGGCCCATGTCGAGCGTGGTGTCGACGTCGGCGGCGCCGGATGCTCCGGCCGACTGGCCGGGCAGCGACTCCTCGGCGCTCGAGCAGGCGGTGAGCCCGAGCGCCAGAGCGGCGGCTCCGGCGAGGGCGAAGGTGGTGCGGCGGTTCACTGCTGGCTCCTTCGATGAGGGTTCGGGGGACCGTTGGGGGGAACGGTACGGAGAACCTATCGGTCAATAGTTACATTCGGTCGCTGCCCGTGTTACATCGTTGTTTCACAGGTGTCGAAGACCGCGGATCCACGCCACGCGAGCCAGTCGCCCGCGGCGGTGATGTCCTGGGCGCCGTCGGTCGCGTAGGGCTCGCAGAGGAAGCCCGTGACGATGCTGCCGTCATCGAGGGCGACGCTGCCGATCGCCATCGGAGCGGGAAGCTCGTCGACGAAGGTGCCGAATCCGACGGCGGGAAGTCGCCACACCTCGCCGCGGATCGACCCGCCTTCGAGGGCCGTGCGGACGAGTCCCGGCTTGGGCGGAACGGTGTCAAGAGCGTACATGCGGTACTCCGGGGCCGTGGCAGCCCCGCGCACCAGGCGCGCTCCCCTGTCCGTGAGCTGCGAGTTCAGCGCCTGGCCCGAACGGTGCGCGCCGACCACGAACACGTCCACCTCGTCGGGCTCGCGCGCGCCGGCAGCGACGCCGTCCGTCACGCCGCGGACCGCCACGCCGTCCTCGGTGCGCGCGGAGATCACCCGCGCAAGCTCGAGCAGCCTGACGTCGCTGAAGGCGTGGCCGGTGAGCATCGCGCCGAAGCGCTCCTCCCCCACGCTGCCCGCGGGCAGCGCGACCGCGGCCATGTCGAGGAGGTTGGCGAAGTTGGTGAACCGGCCCATGCGCGAGTTCGCGCCCACCGGATCGGCCGCGACCTGGGCGAGCGTGGGGTGCCACGTGGTGGTGGGCGTGAGCACCGCGGCGGCGTCGGCGAGCAGCGCGGTCGCCGCGGCGCGGTAGCCCTCGAGCGCGCGCTGGTCGGCGAAGAGCGCGGCCGCGGAGTGGCCGGCGCCGGCGAGGACGATGCGCGCGACGGTCGGGTCGATCGCGTCGCCGATCGCGTCGCGATGGGCCTCGAGGTGGTCGCCCACGGCGGCGTAGCGCTCGGCGACGAACGAGGACTCGTAGAGCATGCGCGCGGCGTCGAGCAGGGGCGCGATCGACCGCTCGACGGTCTCAAGGCCGGCCGCGCGGGCCGCGTCCACCACGTGCGCGAAGCGCTCGGCCCACCCGGGCGCGAGCTCGCCCAGGTCCGCGGCCGTGGGCACCACCAGGCGCCGGCGCGCATCCGACGGCAGCGGCGCGGCCGCGGCGGGGCGAGAGGAGAGCGGGTCGCCCGCATCGGGGCCGCTCATCACCTGCACGGCGAGCGCGGCCAGGCCGGGGTCCGCGCAGAACACGGTCACGCAGTCGAGGGAGGCGCACGCGGGCACCACCCCCGTGGTGGGCACCAGGCCGCGCGTGGGCTTGAGCCCCCACAGCCCGTGGAGGGCGGCCGGCACGCGACCGGAGCCGGCGGTGTCGGTGCCGAGCGCGAGGTCGACCAGGCCGAGCGCGACCGCGACGGCGGAGCCGGAGCTCGAGCCGCCGCTGATGCGGTCCTCGCGGACGGCGTGACGGACGGCGCCGTACGGCGAACGGGTGCCCACCAGCCCGGTGGCGAACTGGTCGAGGTTGGTCTTGCCGACGACGATCGCCCCGGCGGCGCGCAGGCGCGCGACCGCGGCGGCATCCGCCGCCGGCCGGTACGCGAACGTGGGCGCACCCGCGGTGGTGGGGCACCCCGCGACGTCGATGTTGTCCTTGACCGCCACCAGCCGTCCGGCGAGCGGCAGGTCCGCGCCCCCGGCGACGGCGGCGTCGACGCGTGCCGCCTCCGCAGCGAGGGCCTCCGGAGAGACCAGGTGGATCCACGCCTCGGGCCGCGAGGTCGCGGCGACGGCCGCGGCGAAGCCCGCCACCGCATCGGCCGCGCTCACGCCTCCACCGCCGGGTCCGTCACGATCACGCGTAGTGGCGTGGGGTTGAAGTCGTTGCACGGGTTGTTGACCTGAGGGCAGTTGGAGATCACCACGAGCACGTCGCGCTCGGCGCGGAGCGCGACCCGCTTGCCCGGCGCGGACATGCCGTCGACGATCCCGAGCGTCCCGTCCGCCTCCACCGGTACGTTCATGAACCAGTTGATGTTCGACACGAGGTCGCGCGGTCCCAGCCCGTGCCTCGCGCCCTCGAGCAGGAAGTTCTCGCGGCACGCGTGGTGGAACAGGGTGTGGTGCCCGTAACGCAGCGTGTTGGACTCCTTGGAGCAGGCGCCGCCGATGGTGTCCTGGCGGTCGACCTCGTTGCCCACGATGGTCATGAGCGGGTCGCCCTCGTTCGAGCGCAGCACGGAGCCGTCGACCAGGTAGGCGTGGCGCTGCGCGACCAGCGTCGCCTGCGCGCTGTACCGCACGTCGTGGTCCGCCGCGTCGTAGATGAGGCAGTCACCCGACTGGTTGCCGCCCACGTCGACGAGCGTCAGGACGTGCCCGGCGCGGACCACGCCTGACCAGCCCTCGCGCGGCGCGATCTCGTGGTCGAGCACGGCCGCACCCGGCACGTACGGCGTCGATCGGTCGAAGTAGGCGGCCTCGTGCGTGGCCCAGGTGACGGTCATCGGATCCCCCTCGCGAGCAGGTGCTGGTCGGTGTTGAGGTACGCGCGGGTGCGCTCGGGCGTCGCGGTCCACCACGGATCGGAGGGGGACGATGCGGCGGCGGCCCAGCCGTGGACGCGCAGGGGCCCCGTCCGGTAGCCCTCGGCGGGATCCAGCGGGTGGGCGGCGTTCGCCACGAGCAGGGTGAGGGGCATCTCCGCGACCAGGTCGACGGTCGCGCCCGCGCCGCCGTCGCCGGTCCACTCGAGGGAGCCGTCCGCGGCGACCCGCACGCCCTTGAAGAAGGACACGCTCGGCGGAATGTCGCGGGCCGTCAGCCCCTCCTTGGCGGCGGCGAGCAGCAGCAGCTCGCGGCCCGCCGCGGTGGCGGTGTGCGCGGCGCCCGCGCCGTAGCGCTCGACGTTGCCGGCGAGGGTGGTGACGCCGCAGAAGGCGTCGTGACGGCCGCCCGCGGCGTCGGCGACCACGGTCGCGAGCACGCGGCCGTCGCCGGACAGCAGCGGGTGCCCGGCGCCCAGGTACGCCTGCCACGGGATCTTCTGGGTGTCCGCGACGTTGAGCCGCTCCCCCGGGTTGAGCGCGCTCAGCACCACCACGTGGGCGCATGCGTCTCCGGTGACGTCCTCGAGGCGGATCCGCGTGCCGCGCGCCACCGTCATGTGCGTGTAGCCCGGGCCGGCGACGGTCTCCGCCCACACCAGGGTCGACGGATCCACGTCGGCGGGCGCGTACGGCGAGGAGGCCGGCGGCAGGTACGGCATGGCCTCGACGGCGGTGTCGGCACGTCCCCGCGCGTCGTCGCGCGCCTGGGCGAGCGTCGCGGTGCTCGAGCGGCGCCCCGCTCCACGGTCATCGGTCACGGCTCCACCTTTCGGTCGATAGGTACAGAGCGAGTGTAGGGCCCCTTTGTTTCCGCTCGATTTCGCGTGCGAGGCGCCCCGTCCCCGCGTGTCCGCAGGCGCTACTGTGGGGGCGATCCGCCATGACGAACGCCGACACCGCCTCGACCCGCACCGACGCCCCGCGTCGGTCGCGCCCTCACGGCAAGGAGCCCGTGGGACGCGAGCGGATCCTCGATGCGGCGGCCCGGCTCTTCGTCGAGCAGGGCTACGCGGCGACCACCACGCGTCAGATCTCGGCCGCGGTCGACATCAAGCAGCCGTCGCTGTACTACCACTTCCCCAACAAGGCGGCGATGCTCAAGGAGCTCTTGATCGAGACGGCGCGACCCTCGATCGACAAGGCGCGCGAGCTGCTGGCGGACACGTCCACGGACCCGCTCGAGCAGCTGCTCGCGCTCATCCGCTTCGACGTGCACCTGCTCGCATCCGGGCCGTCGAACATCGGCGCGCTCTACCTGCTGCCCGAGACCAACGAGCCGATGTTCGGCACGTTCCAGGCGCTACGTCAGGAGCTGGTCGGCGCCTACGGCGCGCTGCTGCGGCGGTCGATCGCCGCCGGCCGGGCCGACGTCGACGACCCGGCCGCGACGGCCGCGCTGCTGTTCTCCCTGGTCGAGGGCGTGATCCTGCGCCGCGCCGACGATCCGCGGCTGGATGCCGAGACCGTCGCGGACGGCATCGAGCAGGCGACGCTGCGCATCCTCGCCGCGCGCCGCTGACCACACCCCCGCGCGCGGGGGTCACTCGACCCGCACGCGCTCCCCGCGCATCGCGGCGGCCCACGCCCAGAACTCGGGGTCGTGACCCGGCCACACCTCGACGCCGGCCGCGTCGAGGTCCGCGAGGCGGTCGATCGCCCGCTGCGCACGGACGTCACCATCCTCCTCCGGAGTCCAGCCGCACGGCGTCCGGGTGGTGATGTTCGCACGCAGATCGGCGGCATCGCAGGCGAGCACCACCGAGCGGCTCGGAAGGTCGACCCGGAACGACTGGTGGCCGGGCGTGTGGCCACCCGTGTCGAGTGCGGTGAGGCCGGGCGCGAGCGGCGTGTCGCCGTCGAGCACACGCACCGAGGACTCCGCGTCGAGCAGGTCCGACGCGATGACGAACTCGGGGCGTGACGCGCCGTCGCGCACCCACTCCCATTCGCGGCGCTGCACCAGCACCGGCACGTGGGGCGGCAGGCTCGGCGCGAGACCCGTGTGGTCGACGTGCGCGTGGCTGATCGCGCAGCCCGCCATCGTCTCCCACCCGAGCCCCACGCGCCCGAGGGCATCCCGCAGCGGATCTCCGGGCGGGATGATCGGCGTGTAGCCCTCGTAGTTGTAGTGGCGAGCGCGCGCGGCCTCGTCGCGCACGTGCGCGAGGTTGAAGCCGGCATCGACCAGCACCCAGCCGTCGGCGTACTCCACCGCGCTCGCCGTCACGGGCTCGAGGAGGTAACGGTCGCGGCGACCGCCCCGGATCGAGACGCCCTCGCTGATGGGTTCGTAGCCGACCACGAAGGCGTGCAGGGCGACGGGACGCCCCGAGACCGCCAGCGCGCCGTCGAACTCCTTCACCACGTCAGACCTCCGTCCGGAGCGCCACGATCGCGTCTCCCGGTGCGACGGTGGCACCCGCGGGCGCGAGCACCGACTCGACGGTCCCGGCATGCGCCGCGAGCACCCTGGTCTCCATCTTCATCGCCTCCACGACCGCGACCGTATGCCCTGCCTCGATGCGCTGCCCCTCCGACACGAGCACCTTCCACACGTTGGCGGCGAACGGCGCCTCGACGCCGATGCAGCCCTCCGCGAGCGCCGGCGGCGGCGCGGGAGCGGCCGGCTCGACGTCGCGATCGAACTCCCCCGCCGCGGTCCACCGGTCGCGCTCCTCCGCGAAGGCCCGGCGCTGCACGGTCCGGAAGCGGGAGATCGACTCGGCGTTGTCGTCGAGGAACCGCGCGTGGTCGGCGAGCGAGAGCTCACCCGCGGTGATCTCGGGGCGCCACAGGCCCGCGGAGAAGTCGGCGCGCAGGCGCAGCAGCTCGTCCGCCTCGACGGGGTACCAGGTGATGCGGTCGAAGAAGTCGAGCAGCCACGGGCGCGAGCCGTCGATGGCGCGGTCGGCGCCCGCGAAGGACGCCCACCGGTCCCACACCTGCGTGGTGCGCCCCACGAACTGGTAGCCGCCGGGGCCCTCCATGCCGTAGATGCAGAGGTACGCGCCGCCAATGCCGACGGAGTTCTCCGCCGTCCACGTGCGGGCGGGGTTGTACTTGGTGGTGACCAGCCGGTGCCGCGGGTCGAGCGGCGTGGCGACGGGGGCGCCGAGGTACACGTCGCCCAGGCCCAGCACCAGGTACTCGGCCTCGAAGAGCGTGCGGTAGACGTCGTCGACGCTCTCCAGGCCGTTGACCCGCCTGATGAACTCGATGTTCCAGGGGTTCCACGGGGCGTCGTCGCGGACGCCCGCCTCGTAGCGGGCGATCGCCTCGCGCGTCGCCGGGTCGTCCCACGACATCGGCAGGCGCACGTGACGGCTCGGGACCACCAGGTCCTCGGCGCCCGCGACGTCCGCCGCGAGCGCGAGGAGCCGCTCGAGCGCCTCACGGTTCGCGTGCGCGGGGTCCCCGAAGGTGACCTGGAGCGACCGGATGCCAGGGGTGAGGTCCCGCAGGCCCGGGAGCGCCGCGTCGCGCACGCGCTGCTGGAGCACGTGGACGCGCGCGCGCAGCATCAGGTCGAGCTCCTGCGGGCCGAGCTCGATCAGCAGGCTGTCGTCGCTCTGGCGGCGCACCACCACGCCGTCGCGGTCGGCGAGCACGCCGCGCGGGGCGCCCGGCTGCTCGGGGATCGCGGGCTCGAGGCGCACGAACCGCACCTGGTCGCCGGCCGCGAGCTGGCCGAGCTTCCACCGCTCCCCCTTCGCGACCGTCACGGGGGTGACGAACCCGCCGAGGCTGGGCCCATCGGGGCCGAGCAGCACCGGGGTGTCCCCGGTGAAGTCCATGCCGCCCACCGAGTACGGGGTGTCGTGGATGTTGGACGGGTGGAGGCCCGCCTCGCCGCCGTCGGCACGCGCCCACGAGGGCTTGGGTCCCACCAGCCGCACGCCGGTACGGTCGGAGTTGAAGTGCACCGCGTAGGCGGCGGTCAGGATGGTGTCGACGTCCTCGGGCGTGAAGAAGTCGGGGGCGCTGTGCGGCCCGTCGAGCACCCCGATCTCCCAGGCGGTCCCGATGGCGGGACGCTCGACATCCACCGCCACCTCGACAGGGAGGGCCGCCGCACCGGGACCGGGCGCGAGCGGCAGCTCGTCGCCGGTGTGCAGCGCGCGGCCCGCGTGGCCGCCGAACCGCCCCAGCGTGAACGTCGCCCGCGATCCCAGGTACTCGGGGACGTCGATGCCGCCGCTCACCAGGACGTACGCGCGCAGGCCCGCCTCGACGCGGCCCACGGTGAGCACGGAGCCGGCGGGGACGTCGATCGCCTCCCACTGCGCCACGGCACGGCCGTCGACCGTGACCGGCACGGGCGCGCCGGTGACGCACACGCGAGCGTCCCTGGACATGCGCAGCGACGGCCCCGACACGGTGCATTCGAGGCCCGCGGTGCCGGGGGCGTTGCCGAGGATGCGGTTGCCGAGCGTGAAGCTGCGGTCGTCCATGGGGCCCGACGGCGGCACCCCGATGTGCCACAGCCCGGTCCGGCCGGGGCCCTCCTGGACGGTGGTGAGGAAGCCCGCGTCCTCGACGCGGATGCCGCCCGCCGGCGCGGTGATCTCCGCGCCCAGGCTCGCGGTGGTGTGCGCGCCGTCCGCCACCACCGGCTCGTTCGCGATCCGGCGCAGCAGCGCGAGGTTGGTGTGCACGCCGTCGATGCGGGTCGCGTCCAGCGCGTCCGCCTGACGCGCCCACGCCTCCGCGCGGTCCGCCCCCGCGGTGACGACCTTGGCCAGCATGGGATCGAAGCGCATGCCCACCTCGGTGCCGGAGCGCACCCATGTGTCGACGCGCGCGCCCTCGGGCAGCTCGACGTGGGTCACCGTGCCGGGGCTGGGGCGGAAGTCCGCGACGGGGTCCTCGGCATAGACGCGGCTCTCGACGGCCGCACCGGAGACGGGCACCTCGCCGGTCCCTGCGTACGGCGCCAGGAAGCTCGCGTCGCCCGCGGCGAGGCGGATCATCCACTCCACCAGGTCCACGCCGGTGACGGCCTCGGTGACGGGGTGCTCGACCTGGAGGCGCGTGTTGATCTCAAGGAACGACGCCTCGCCGGTGTCCGCGTCCAGCACGAACTCGACGGTGCCGGCGCTGCGGTACCCGACGCTCGCGCCCAGCGCGCGGGCCGTCGCGTGCAGCCGCTCGCGCACGTCGGGCGCGAGGCCGAACGCGGGCGCCTCCTCGACCACCTTCTGGTTGCGGCGTTGCAGGGTGCAGTCGCGGTCGCCCAGCGTCACCACGCTGCCGTCGCCGTCGCCGAAGATCTGGACCTCGACGTGCCGCGCGCGCTCGATGTAGCGCTCTGCGAACACGCCGCCGCCGACCACGGCGGCGATGCGGGCGACGCCCTCGTACGCGTCGGAGACCTCGTCGAGCGCGCGCACCACCGCCATGCCCTTGCCGCCGCCGCCGGCGGCCGCCTTGAGGATCACGGGCAGCCCGATCTCCGCGATCCGGGCCCGCGCGTCCTCCGCGTCGCGCAGCTCCGGCGTCGCCGCGGAGGTGGGCACACGCGCCGCGATCGCCCGCTCGCGGGCGGCCTGCTTGTCGCCGAACAGCGCGATCTGCTCCGGGCGGGGCCCGATGAAGACCAGCCCCGCGGCCTCCACCGCGGCCGCGAAGCCGGCGTTCTCGGAGAGGTAGCCGTAGCCGGGATGGATGCCCCACACGCCGTGCGCGAGGGCGACCTCGATGAGCTGCTGCGCGTCGAGGTAGGGGTCCAGGTCACCGCGGCGCTCCAGCCGCACCACCCGGTCGGCCTGCTCGATGTGGAGGCTGCCGCGGTCGTCGTCGGTGTACACGCCGAGCGTGGTGCCGCCCCACGCCGTGACCGTGCGGAAGATGCGGCACGCGATCTCGGCGCGGTTCGCCACCATGACAGTTCGCGGGGTCGTCTGGGTCGTCATGCGGGGACTCTATCGTACGATAGGTAAACGCCGTGTTACGTCTCGACGCGCGCGATGTTTCGTCGCCCGCTGGGCCCCCGCCCGGGTGCGCCGGGACGATGCGGCGGCCGGCGCATCGTCCCCCGTCACCCGGGCGAAGGGAAGGCTCCGGGAACGACACAGGGCCCCGACACCGGTGGGTGTCGGGGCCCTGGGGAGGGACTCGCGGGCGTTCGGCCCGCGAGCCGGATCTGTCAGCCGCTCAGGCCTTCTTGGCGACCTTCTTGGCCGGGGCCTTCTTGGCGTCGGCGACGATCGCCTCGGCCTTGCGGTTGGCCTTCACCTCGTCCCAGGTGATGCCGTAGTACGCGGCCTCCATCATCACCTTCATGTCCTCGAGGATCGGCAGGCGCGGGTTGGCCGGCGCGCACTGGTCGGCGTAGGCGTTCATCGCGAGGGTGTCGAGCGAGGCCATGAAGTCCGCCTCGTCCACACCGACCGACGCGAACGAGCGCTCGATGCCCACCTTGTCGCGAAGCGCCTCCACCGCGGCGGCGTAGGACTCCACGCCCTCCTCGGGGGTCGAGGCCGGCAGGCCCAGGTGCTTCGCGATCTGCTGGTAGCGCTCGGGAGCCACGTAGGACTCGGCCTTGGGCCACGACGCGGGCTTGGTCGGGACCTTGCCGTTGTAGCGGATCACGTGCGGCAGGTAGATCGCGTTGGTGCGGCCGTGGGCGACGTGGAAGGTCGAGCCGGTCACGTGCGACATGGCGTGCACCAGGCCCAGGAAGGCGTTGGCGAAGGCCATACCGGCGATGGTCGCGGCGTTGTGCATCTTCTCGCGGGCCTTGACGGCGCCGCCGCCCACGGTGACGGACTCCTCGATGTACTCGAAGACCATCTTGATGGCCTGCAGGGCGAGGCCGTCGGTGTAGTCGTTCGCGTAGACGGAGACGAACGCCTCGGTCGCGTGGGTGAGGGCGTCGAAGCCCGAGTCCGCGGCGACGCGCGACGGGAGGTTCGCGGTGAGGACCGGGTCCACGATCGCGACGGTCGGGGTCAGCGCGTAGTCCGCGAGCGGGTACTTGCGGCCGCTCTCGGGGTCGGAGATGACCGCGAACGGGGTGACCTCGGAGCCGGTGCCCGACGTGGTCGGGATGCAGACCAGCTTGGCGAGCTCGCCCAGCTTCGGGAACTGGAACGCGCGCTTGCGGACGTCGAAGAACTTCTCCTTCAGGTCCGCGAAGTCGACCTCGGGGTGCTCGTACAGCAGCCACATGACCTTCGCCGCGTCCATCGGCGAGCCGCCGCCGACCGCGATGATCGTGTCGGGCTTGAAGGCGCGCAGCACCTCGGCGCCCTTGCGGACGGTCGCGACGCTCGGCTCGGGCTCGACACTGTCGATGATCTGGACCGACACGTTGTTGCTGCGACGGTTGAGGACGTCGAGGACCTTGTCCACGATGCCGATGCGGGTCATGGTCGCGTCGGTGACGATGGTGACGCGCTCGACGCCGTTCATGTCGTGCAGGTACTGGATGGCGTTGGGCTCGAAGTACGTCTTGGCCGGCACCTTGAACCACTGCATGTTGTTGTTCCTCCGACCGATGCGCTTCACGTTGATGAGGTTCACCGCGGTGACGTTGTTCGACACCGAGTTGTGGCCGTAGGAGCCGCAGCCGAGGGTGAGCGACGGCATGAACGCGTTGTAGATGTCGCCGATGCCGCCGTGGCTCGAGGGCGAGTTCACGATGATGCGGATCGCCTTGCAGCGCTTGCCGAAGTCCTTGATCAGCGCGTCGTCGGTCGCGTGGATCGCGGCCGAGTGGCCGAGGCCGTGGAACTCGACCATGCGCTCGGCGTAGTCGAGGCCCTGCTCGGTGGAGTCGGCCTTGAGGACGGCGAGGACGGGGCACAGCTTCTCGCGGGTGAGGGGCTCGCTCTCGCCCACGGTCGAGACCTCGGCGAGGATGATCGAGGTCTCCTCGGGAACGGAGAAGCCGGCCTGCTCGGCGATCCACTGCGGCGACTTGCCCACCACGTTCGGGTTGAGCTTGGCGCCGGCGCAGTTCTGGCCGTCCGCGGTGACGCCGAAGATGAACTCCTCGAGCATCTTCTTCTCCGCCGGGGTGACCTTGTACGCGTGGAGGCGGTGGAACAGCTCGAGGGCCTTGTCGTAGATCTCGGCGTCGAGGATGACGGCCTGCTCCGACGCGCACACCATGCCGTTGTCGAAGGCCTTCGAGATGACCAGGTCGTTGATCGAGCGCTCGAGCACCGCCGACTTGTGCACGTAGGCGGGCACGTTGCCCGCGCCGACGCCCAGGGCGGGCTTGCCGCACGAGTACGCGGCCTTCACCATGGCGTTGCCGCCGGTCGCGAGGATGAGCGCGACGCCGTCGTGGTTCATGAGGAGGTTGGTCGCCTCGAGCGACGGGGTCTCGACCCACTGGATGCAGTGCTCGGGGGCGCCGGCCTTGATCGCGGCGTCGCGCACGATCTTGGCGGCGGCGACGGAGGACTGCTGCGCGCTCGGGTGGAACGCGAAGATGATCGGGTTGCGGGTCTTCAGCGCGATGAGCGACTTGAAGATCGCGGTCGAGGTGGGGTTGGTGACCGGGGTGACGCCGGCCACGACGCCGACGGGCTCCGCGATCTCGGTGATGCCCTTGATCGGGTCCTCGTTGATGATGCCCACGGTCTTCATGGGGCCCATCGAGTGGGTGACGTGCTCGCACGCGAAGATGTTCTTCACGGCCTTGTCCTCGAACACGCCGCGACCGGTCTCCTGGACCGCGAGGACGGCGAGCTCGCCGTGCTGGTTGAGGGCGGCCACGGAGGCCTTCTTGACGAGCAGGTTGACGTCGTCCTGAGTGAACACGCTGTAGGCGTCGAGCGCCTCCTGCGCGTTCGCGACGAGCTGGTCGATGGCGGCGGCGACGTCGGTGGTCGCGGTCTCCGGGGCGGTGGTGGTCATCTTCGTCTGGCTCCTAGTGCCGGGTGCCGGCCCCCTCCGGGCCTCGATCCCCATGTCCTTCACGGTAGGGGCGGCTCGCGCCGATCTCGCGGGGCAGAGGTCCCGGGGACCATGGGCCTACTACCAGGCATTTTATACCCATGGGGGTATAACGAACAGGGGTTTTCGACACCTGTCGAGGGGACGATGCGCGGGTCGCGGGGGTCCCGGAAGTCGCCGCGCGCGGGGTTGACGGCGCGTCGCGGGGCACGCGGAGGTGCACGCCGGTGCCATGCTGGGAGCATGCCCCAGGGGGTAACACATCACGCCGAGGAGGCGCCCATGCCGACCGTGCCAGCAGGCGCATCGTCCACCCCGACCGCGGGCGAGCGGAGCCTCGCCCATCTCCCGGTCGGCATGTTCGCCATCGTGATGGGCGTGGGCGGCATCTCGCTCGCATGGTTCCGGGCCGACCAGGCGTTCGGGTGGTCGCTCGCGGTGAACGATGCGCTGGCATGGCTGGGCCTCGCGGCGCTCGCGGCAGCCGCGGTCGCGTACGGCGCGAAGGTCACGCGCCACCCGAGCGCCGCCGTGGCCGAATGGGGACATCCCGTGAAGGCGGCGTTCGTGGCCACCCTCCCGGTGTCGATGATGGTGCTCGCGGCCGCGTTCCTGCCGGCGTCGGACACCGTCTCCGCGTGGCTGTGGTGGCCCGGCGCGGCGCTGCAGTTCGTGGTGACGGTGCTGGTGATGCGGACGTGGATCGCGGACGCGCGGGTCCAGGCGGTGCACGTCCACCCCGCGTGGTTCATCCCCGTGGTCGGCAACCTGGTCGCGCCGCTCGCCGGCGTCGCGCATGCCCCCGCGGAGATCTGCTGGTACTTCTTCGGCGTCGGCGCGGTGTTCTGGGTCGGACTGCTGCCCGTGGTGCTCAGCCGGCTGTTCCTCGAGGGCGTGATGCCGTGGCGGCTCGCGCCCACGCTCGCGATCCTGGTGGCGCCGCCCGCCGTCGCGGCGTCCGCTTGGGTACGCCTCGGGGGCTCGTGGGAGGACCCGCTCGCGATGATGCTGCTCGGCGTGGTGGTCTTCCAGCTCGCGCTGCTCGCGTCTCAGGCGGCGGCGCTGCGAAAGGTGCCCTTCGCCGTGAGCGCGTGGGCGTACACGTTCCCGCTCGCCGCGGCCGCCTCGGCGCTGCTCGCCGCCTACGAGGCGGGGGCCACCGCGTTCGCGGCATGGGTCGGGGCGGTGGCGCTCGTGGTCGCGACCGCGCTGGTGATCGGGCTCGGATGGAGGACCTGCGTCGCGGTCGCCCGCGGCGAGCTGCTTGCCGCGGAGGGCTGACCCTGCGGGCGCCGCGGGCCACGGGCCACGGGCCGCCGAGCGGCGAGCGGCGAGCGGCGACCCAGCAGAGCTCAGCCCGTGACCACCTCGCCACCCCACGCGCCGATCCCGCCCTCGAGCCCCACGGTGTGCTCGACACCGGCCGCGGCCATCGCCTCGAGCGCGACGCGCGAGCGGTTGCCGGACTGGCAGTAGACGGCGTAGTCGGCCTGGGGATCGAGGGTTGCGACCTCGGCGGGGAACGTCGCGGCGGAGACGTCGATGTTGACCGCGCCGGGCAGGTGGCCGGCGGCGAACTCCTCGGGCGTGCGCACGTCGATCACGGTCACGCCCTCGCTCGCGGCCGCGCCCGCGAAGGCGTCCGCCGGCACGTGCGAGCCGTCGAAGGCGACCGCCGCCACCGACTCTGCGGGCGCATCGTCGCCGCCCGAGCAGGCGGAGACGGCGGGGATCAGGGCGAGCAGGGCGCCGGCGAGGGCGCCACGGAGGATGCGTCGGTTCATGCCCAGCAGCATACCCCAGGGGGTATCTGTGTCCGGCCCGCGGAGCCGGGTTCCACACACGATCCCGTCTCAGACCGGATTCACCTGCCCCTCACGTCGCATCGCCCGACCACCCCGGGCACAGTTGCAGATTCCGTGTGGAGCGCGGTCGGCGAGCACGGGGCCCGCGGACGCGACCGCGCCCGGTGCGCGCCCCCGGGAGAGCAGGGGCGCGGACCGGGCGCGGTGGGTCCAGGGGCGGCCGGAGCCGCGGGCGTCAGGCGACGCGGATGAGCTTCTTGTTGACGAACTCGTCCGCGGCCAGCAGGCCCATCTCGCGCGAGGTGCCGGAGCGCTTCACGCCGCCGAACGGCAGCTCGGGGCTGTCCGCGAGCACGCAGTTGACGTAGACCATGCCGGCCTCGATCGCGTCCGCGACGCGGTCCGCCTGCTCGGGGTCGGTCGTGTAGACGTAGGAGCCGAGGCCGTACGAGGTGTCGTTCGCCAGCGCGACGGCCTCCTCCTCGGAGGCGACCTTGTACACCGCGGCGGCGGGGCCGAAGAGCTCCTCGCGGTACACGTCCATGTCCGAGGTCACTCCGGTGATGACGGTCGGCTCGTAGAACGCGCCGTCGCGCGTGCCGCCCGCGACCAGCGTCGCGCCCTGGTCGACCGCGCGGGAGACCTGCGCCTCGAGGCGCTCGGCCGCGGCGAGCGAGGACAGCGGGCCGATCACGGAGTCCTCCGAGAACGGGTCGCCCGCCGTGCACTCCACCATGGCGGCGGCGAACTTCTCGAGGAACGCGTCGTACAGGGAGTCGATCACGATGAACCGCTTCGGGGCGTTGCAGGACTGGCCGGAGTTGTCCATGCGTGCCTCGACGGCGCCGGCGACCACGGAGTCGAGGTCGTCGGTCGACAGCACGATGAACGGGTCCGAGCCGCCCAGCTCGAGGGCGACCTTCTTGAGGTGCTGGCCCGCGAGCGACGCGACCGCCGAGCCGGCCCGCTCGGAGCCGGTGACGGACACTCCCGCGATGCGCGGGTCGGCGATCATGGTCGCGGCCTGCTCGTTCGAGGCGTAGACGTTGACGTACACGCCCTCGGGGAAGCCCGCGTCGCGGTACATCTGCTCGATCGCGGCGGCCGACTCGGGGCACTGCGGCGCGTGCTTGAGCACGATCGCGTTGCCCACCACGATGTTCGGCGCCGCGAAGCGTGCGACCTGGTAGTAGGGGAAGTTCCACGGCATGATGCCGAGCAGGGCTCCGAGCGCGCTGCGGCGGATCACCGCGGTGCCCTCGCCCAGGATCTCCAGCGGGGTGTCGCCCGTGATCCTCTCCGCGTTGTCCGCGTAGAACTCGGTGATGTCCGCGGCGAAGTCCACCTCGCCGAGCGCGTGCGACAGGGGCTTGCCCATCTCGCGCACGATGATCGCGGCGAGCTCGTCGCGGCGCTCGCGGTGAAGCTCGGCCACGCGGCGGATCTTCGCGGCACGCTCGGCGACCGACGCGGTCCGCAGCCACCCGCGGTACGCGCCGTCCGCGGCCGCGAGCGCGGTCTGGACATCCGCGTCGGACATCGTCGGGTAGTCGGCCAGACGCTCGCCGGTGGCCGGGTTCACAACTGCGTAACCGCTCATGTCTCTCCTTGGGTTGAAACTGGTGGACGATGCCGGGGCCGGGCGGGTGCTCAGCCGTGCGGGATCAGGGTGTACTTGGTCGAGAGGTACTCGTGGATGCCCTCGGCGCCGCCCTCGCGGCCGATCCCGGACTGCTTGACGCCGCCGAACGGCGCCGCGGCGTTGGACACCACGCCCGCGTTGAGCCCCATCATGCCGGTGTCGAGCCGGTCGATCAGCCGCTGCCCGCGGGCAAGGTCGCTGGTATACGCGTAGGACACGAGGCCGTACTCCGTGGAGTTCGCGAGCGCGATGGCCTGGTCCTCGGTCTCGAATGTCGCGATGGCGAGCACGGGGCCGAAGATCTCGGTCGACAGGATCTCGGAGCCCGGCTGCACGCCGGTGAGCACGGTCGGCTCGACGAACGAGCCGACGCCGTCGATCGCCGCGCCGCCCGTGGCGATCGTGGCGCCCTTGGCCACCGCATCGTCCACCAGGGCCAGCGACGTCGCGACGGCGCGGTCGTCGATGAGCGGGCCGATGGCGACGCCGTCCTCGGTGCCGCGCCCGACCTTCATGCCCGCGACGCGGGCCGTGACGCGGCGCGCGAACTCGTCCGCGACGGACGCGTGCACGATGAACCTGTTGGCCGCGGTGCACGCCTGGCCGATGTTGCGGAACTTCGCCATGAGCGCACCCTCGACGGCCTTTTCCAGGTCCGCGTCCTCGAACACCAGGAACGGGGCGTTGCCGCCCAGCTCCATCGAGACGCGGAGCACGCCGTCGGCGGCCTGCTTCATGAGCGCGCGGCCCACCTCGGTGGAGCCGGTGAAGGACAGCTTGCGCAGGCGCGGGTCCTCGAGCAGCGGCGCCGTGACGGCGCCCGAGCGGGTGGTGGTGATGACGTTGACAACGCCGGCCGGCACGCCGGCCTCCTCGAGCACGCTCGCGAGCAGCAGCGTGGTGAGCGGCGTGAGCGCGGCGGGCTTGACCACCACGGTGCACCCTGCGGCCAGCGCGGGGGCGATCTTGCGCGTCGCCATCGCGAGCGGGAAGTTCCACGGGGTGATGAGGTAGCAGGGCCCGACGGGACGCTGCGAGACCACCATGTTCCCGGTGCCCTCGGGGTTCGACCCGTAGCGCCCGGTGATCCGGACGGCCTCCTCGGAGAACCAGCGCAGGAACTCGTTGCCGTACGCGACCTCGCCGCGCGCCTCGGCGAGCGGCTTGCCCATCTCGAGGGTCATGAGCAGGGCGAAGTCCTCGGTGCGCTCGCGCACCAGGTCGAACGCGCGGCGCAGGATGTCGGAGCGGACGCGCGGCGCGGTCGCGGCCCACGCCTCCTGCGCGGCGACCGCCGCGTCGAGGGCGCGCTGGGCGTCCTCGGGCGTCGCGTCGGCGATGGTGGCGAGCACGTCACCGTTGGAGGGGTCGAGCACGTCGAACGTGCCGGCGGACGATGCGGCGGTCCACTCTCCCCCGACGTACAGGGACGTGGGGACGGAGTCGAGCAGGGTGCGCTCGGCGGTGGCGGTCATGCGGACACCTCCGCGGCGAAGGCGGCGGCGACCACGTCGAGGCCCTCGTGGAGCAGCGCGTCGCCGATGCTGAGCGGGGGAAGGAAGCGCAGCACGTTGCCGTAGGTGCCGCACGTGAGGACGATGACGCCTTCGGCGATGCATCGCTTGGCGACGGCGCCGGCGAGCGCGGCGTCGGGGGCCTGCGTGGCCGGGTCGACGACCTCGATCGCGACCATCGCTCCGAGACCGCGGACGTCGCCCACGCGGGGGTCGTCGGCCTGCAGCGCGCCCAGGCGGCCCAGCATGATCTCGCCGAGCTCGGCGGCCCGCTCGACGAATCCCTCGGTCTCGAAGGCGTCGATCGACGCGAGCGCTGCGGCGCAGGCGATCGGGTTGCCGCCGTAGGTGCCGCCCAGGCCGCCGGCGTGCGCGGCGTCCATGATGTCGGCGCGGCCGGTGACGGCGGCGAGCGGGAGGCCGCCCGCGATGCCCTTGGCGGTGGTGACCAGGTCGGGGGTGAACCCGAAGTGCTCGGACGCGAACATCGCGCCGGTGCGGGCGAACCCGGACTGGACCTCGTCGGCGATGAGGACCACGCCGTTGGCGTCGCACCAGGCGGCGATCGCGGGCAGGAAGCCCTCGGCGGGAACGATGAAGCCTCCCTCGCCCTGGATGGGCTCGATGATGACCGCCGCGAGGTTCTCCGCGCCCACCTGCTTCTCGATCACGGAGATCGCCTTCGCCGCCGCGTCGGGGCCGGAGAGGCCGTCGCGGTACGGGTAGGACATGGGGGCGCGGTAGACCTCGGACGCGAAGGGTCCGAAACCGCTCTTGTACGGCATCGACTTCGCGGTGAGCGCCATCGTGAGGTTGGTGCGGCCGTGATACGCGTGGTCGAACGCGACCACGGCCTGGCGCTTGGTGAACTTGCGGGCGATCTTCACGGCGTTCTCGACGGCCTCGGCGCCGGAGTTGAACAGCGCGGACTTCTTCTCGAAGTCGCCGGGCGTGAGGCGGTTGAGCGCCTCGGCGACCGCGACGTAGCCCTCGTAGGGCGACACCATGAAGCAGGTGTGTGTGAACTGCGCGGCCTGACGCTGCACGGCCTCGACCACCTTGGGGTGGGCGTTGCCCACCGAGGTGACCGCGATGCCGGAGCCGAGGTCGATCAGCGAGTTGCCGTCGGCGTCGAGCACGACGCCGCCGCCCGCGGCGACCGCGGCGATCGGCGCGGTGTGACCCACGCCCTTGGCGACGGCGGCGGCCTTGCGGTCGAGCAGCTCCTGGGAACGCGGTCCTGGGATCGCGGTGACGAGCCGGCGCTCCTGCGCGAGCGCGGGTCCGCCGGGGATCGAGGGCGCGCCGTCGGCGGCGATGTCGAGGGTGGTCATGGGTGCGACGCTAGGCCCGGGGGCGCCGGTCGACCACCCGCCGCTGCGTACAACCGCTTGCGCCTCACTGTCCACGGTGGCAGGCTCGCGGCATGGCCTCACCGACGATCCGCGCGCTGCTCGCGCGTCCCGAGCTGAAGCTGCGCCTCGCCACACCGGAGGAGGACGTCGGCCCGGGCGCGCTCGACGCGACGGTGCGATGGGTGCACAGCTCGGACCTGCTCGATCCGACGCCGTTCCTGGCGGGCGGCATGGTGCTGCTCACCACGGGCACGCAGTTCCACGACTCCGGGGACAGCCCGAAGGCGTATGCCGCCTACGTGAAGCGCCTGGCACGGTCGGGGATGCTGGGGCTCGGCTTCGGCACCGAGGTGGTGCGCGACGGCATCCCGGACGCGCTCATCGCGGCCTGTCGGGATGCCCGCCTGCCGCTGTGGGAGGTGCCGTACGACACCCCGTTCATCGCGCTCGCCCGCGCGAACGCGGAGGCCCTCGCGGCGGTCGCGTACGAGCGTCGCACGTGGGCGCTGGAGGCGCAGCGCGCCGTCGCGGTGGCGGCGCTGCGGCCCGACGGGCTCAAGGCGATGCTCGCCGAGCTCGCGCGTCGGCTCGGCACCTGGGTCGGGCTGGTCGACGCGGACGCCCTCCTCCACGAGCACCCGGGCGGCGGGGTCGACGCGGACGCCGTCACGGACCTGCAGCACCACGCGGGGACGATGCTGGTGCGGGGCGTGCAGGCGACGTCCGGGGCCACCGTCGCCGGCAGGGACTTCCAGCTCCAGACGCTCGGCCAACGCGGTCGCCTCCGCGCCGTCCTCGCGATCGCCGCGGACGAGCTCGACGAGCAGCAGCGCGCCGTGGTCACCACGGTGGTCGCGATGGCGGCGCTCGCGCTCGAGCAGCGGCAGGACCTCGAGCTCGCACGCGACGCGCTCGCGGCCGGGGTGCTCGAGGCGCTCACGCGCGGCGACGTCGCGCTGGCGGCGTCCGTGGCCGCGGCCTCCGGCTCGCCGCTGCCCGCGGCGCCCGTGGTGGTGGCCGTGGCCGACGAGAGGCTGGCCTCGGTGGGTGGCGCGGGCCGGTGGCTCGACACGCGCGGTGTCGCGGTGCTGCACGCGCAGCGCGGCGGCGACCTGGTGATGGTCCTGACCGAGGAGGACGCGCCCCTGGTCGACGAGCTGGTGCTGCGCCACGGCGGCACGGTCGGGGTGTCCGCGCCGGCGCGGCTCGACGCCCTCGCGGAGGCGCTGGTGCAGGCGCGCACCGCACGCGAACGGCGCACGGGTCCCGTGACGCGGTTCGCCGACCTGCCGGGAGCCGGGGTGCTCACGCTGCTCGACGGGCCGCAGGCGCGTGCGGTCGCGCGCGCGGCGCTCGAGCCGCTCGCCCGGCACGACGAGGAGCAGGGCACGGAGCTGGTGCCCACGGTGGCGGCATGGATCGCCGCGGACTGCTCGCACGACGCCGCGGCGCGGGCGCTCGGCGTGCACCGGCACACGGTGCGCGCGCGCCTCACCGCCGCACAGGAGCTGCTCGGTCAGGACCTCGCCACCGTGGCGGGTCGCGCCCAGGTGTGGGCGGCGCTGCGCGCGGCGGGGCTGCTCGACTGAGGCGCCCACCCGCCCGGCCGGCCGGCCGCCCGGCCGGCCGCCCGGCCGCCCGGCCGCGACCAGTCTCCACACAGAATCTGCAACTGCGCCCGTGCCGCGGGCGATGTCAAGCTGCGTGGAGTCGCTCGGCCTCTGCTTCGGTGCTTGGCGTGGGCAGGTTGATGCCGACCAGTTTCGCGGGTTGGGCGGTGCGCGGGCGATCACGGAATCGTTCGGGGAAGGCGTCGTAGTAGGCGTCCTGGACGATGCTGCGCGCGACCCAGCGGGCATGCCAGCTGCCGTCGTGGACCTCATTCGGGGTGAACAGCCCGATCCCTGAATGCCGGTGAGTGCCGTTGTACCAGGGTGCATACCAGTCGACGTAGGCGCGGGCCGCGTCGATGTCCGCGAAGGTGCCGGGGAAGTTCGGCCGGTACTTCATCGTGCGGAACTCGGACTCCGAGAACGGGTTGTCGTTGGACACTCGCGGCCGGTTGTGAGTGCGTGTGATGCCGTGCTCGGTCAGGAAATCGCCCAGCAGGTTCGACCGCATCGCCGGGCCCGAGTCGGCGTGGACCGTGTGGGGTGCGCCGTGCTCGGCGATCGCGGTCGCGAACATCTCGACGGCCAGGTGGTCGGCTTCGCGTTCCTCAACCCGCCAGCCCACGAGCTTGCGGGAGTAGATGTCGATGATCGAGTAGGCCTTGAAGGACTTGCCCCGCCACAGCGAGTGCAGGTCGGTGATGTCCCAGCTCCACACCTGGTTCGGGCCGGTCGCGTACACCACCGGCGCTTCACGCGACTGCCGTGCCGTGCGACGCGTGGGCGCGACCGGACGAGCGGACTTGTCTGCAATCTCCTTCGTGATGCGCCACCACGACCGCCTGGACGCGACCATCACACCGTCGTCCCACGCAGCCGCGAACGAGTGATCGACTGAATGGCCCTGTTCCCAGCCGGCCGTGACCTGGGCCTCGACGACCGCCCTCTGCTCGGCAGTGATGCGCGACGGATAGGCGCGCTCCTTGTGCGGCTTGGGGCTAGCGACCCGCGGTCGTGGCTTCGCCCGGTAGTGCCACGTCGACCGCGACAGCCCCACCACCGTCAGCGCCTTGCGGACCGACCCCAACGCGTCAGCAAGCTCCACGACCAAAGAGTTCTCCAGCGTCAGGAATCCGTCGGCTCTTCCGACGGCGTCGACGTCGGCGGGGTCGACTCGTCGGGCTCGTGCTCGCTCATCGCGTGCAAGAGCCCGATAACTTTTCCCAACGCATCGTTCGCGGCCTCCAGCTCACGCACCCGCGCCCGCAGCCGCTCCGTCTCAGCGGCGTGATCCGCACGCTCCTTGGCACGCCGCTGCTCAAGCGCACGCCGCTCTCCTGGGGGAACCGTCATCCGGCTACCCTCTCGCGGAATCAGGCCCCTGGCGATATCTCCCTCGTACACGGCCTCACGCCAGCGTCGCATCGTCCACGACGAGATCCCATGCTCCTGAAGCCAGGCCTCCTTCGACCCGTACGCCACCAACGCGTACTCGTACACCAACTCCCGGATCTCCTCAGCGGAGTACCCCACCGACACCGTCACCCTCTACCTCCTGATCGTGAACTGACTCACGACCAGCCTGGCGGAGAGGGCCGGTCGGGCGATGCGACGCGAGTGGCATGCGAATCCGGCCTCAGCCGGGATTCTGTGTGGAGACTGGCCTCCGAGCGATCAGGCGATGAGCGCGTCGATCTCGCTCAGCGCGTTGTCGATGACGGCGAGGCCTCGACGGAGCTCGGCCTCGGTGATGACGAGCGGCGGCGCGATGTGGGTGCGGTTGAAGTGCACGAACGGCCACAGGCCCGCGTCCTTGCACGCCTTCGCGAACACGCCCATGGGGGCGGCGTCCGCGCCGGCGGCGTTGAACGGCACCAGCGGCTCGCGCGTCTCGCGGTCGCGGACCAGCTCGATCGCCCAGAACAGGCCGGTGCCGCGCACCTCGCCCACGCACGGGTGCGACTCGAGCCAGCCCTGAAGCGTCGGCTCGACCACCCGCGCGCCCAGGTCCTTGACCCGCTCGAGGATGCCGTCCCTGCGGAACACCTCGAACGTCGCGACGCCCGGGGCGCACGCGAGCGGGTGGCCCGAGTAGGTGAGGCCGCCGGGGAACGCGCGCTCGTCGAAGGCCGCCGCGATCTCCGCGGAGATCACCACGCCACCCAGCGGCACGTAGCCCGAGTTGACGCCCTTCGCGAACGTGATGAGGTCCGGCTCGACGCCGTGGCCCTGGAACGCGAACCACTCGCCGGTGCGGCCGAATCCCACCATGACCTCGTCGGCGATGTAGACGATCCCGTACTTGTCGCACAGCTCCCGCACGCCCGCGAGGTAGCCCGGCGGCGGCACGAGCACGCCGTTGGTGCCCACCACGGTCTCGATGAGGATCGCGCCGATGGTCGACGCGCCCTCGAGGATGATGGTCTGCTCGAGGTGCTCGAGCGCGCGCGCGGTCTCCTCCTCGGGCGTCGACGCGTGGAACGCCGAGCGGTAGAGGTAGGGCCCGAAGAAGTGCACCACGGAGCCGTCCGCGGGCTCGTTGGGCCAGCGGCGCGGGTCGCCCGTGAGCGAGATCGCCGTGGTGGTGTTGCCGTGGTAGCTGCGGTACATCGCGAGCACCTTGCGCTTGCCCGTCACCAGGCGGGCCATGCGCACCGCGTTCTCGTTCGCGTCGGCGCCGCCGTTGGTGAAGAACACCTTGGTGAAGCGCTCCCCCGCCACGTCCGTGATGAGGCGCGCGAGCTCGCCGCGCACGTCGTTCGCGAAGGACGGCTGGATGGTCGCGAGGGTGCGCGCCTGCTTCTCGATGGCCTCGATGAGGTCGGGGTGCTGGTGACCCAGATTGAGGTTGACCAGCTGCGAGCCGAAGTCGAGATAGCGGTTGCCCGCGTAGTCCCAGAACTCGGAGCCCGCGCCGCCGGCGATGGGCAGCGGGTCGATCATCCCCTGCGCGCTCCACGAGTGGAACACGTGGCCGCGGTCATCGGCGCGCACGCGTGCCTCCGCGCCGGTCATGGCGTCGCTGTCGAGGGTCATGTCCGCGCCTCTCAGTGGTTGCTCGGGAAGCCGAGGTCGATCTGCGACTCGCTGGGCTCGGGCCAGCGCGTCGTCACCACCTTGCTCCGCGTGTAGAAGTGGATGGACTCGGGTCCGTAGATGTGCGAGTCGCCGAACAGCGAGGACTTCCAGCCGCCGAACGAGTACGCGCCGATCGGCACGGGCAGAGGCACGTTGACGCCCACCATGCCCACCTCGATGTCGATCTCGAACGCGCGCGCGGTGGCGCCGTCGCGCGTGAAGATCGCGGTGCCGTTCGCGAACTGGTTCGCGTTGACCAGGGCCACGGCCTCGTCGTAGGACGATGCGCGGGTCACCGCGAGCACGGGGCCGAAGATCTCGTCGTCGTAGACCTTCATGCCGGGCTTCGCGTGATCCACCAGCGAGGTCCCCACGAAGAAGCCGTCGCCCTCGAACTCCTGGGTGGTGCCGTCGACCACCACGGTCGCGCCCTCGGCGGCCGCACCCGTGACGTACGAGGCGACCCTGTCGCGGTGCTCGCGCGTGATGAGCGGGCCCATCTCCGAGGCCGGGTCGGTGCCGTCGCCGATGGTGAGCGTCGCCATGCGCTCGGCCACCTTGGCGACCAGCGCGTCGGCGGTCTCCTCGCCGACGGGGACCAGGACGGAGATCGCCATGCAGCGCTCGCCCGCCGAGCCGTACGCCGCGGAGACCGCGGCGTCCGCCGCGGCGTCGAGGTCCGCGTCGGGCATCACGATCATGTGGTTCTTCGCGCCGCCCAGCGCCTGGACCCGCTTGCCGTGCGCGGTGCCGCGCTCGTAGATCGCGCGGGCCACCGGGGTGGAGCCGACGAAGGACACGGCGCGCACGTCGGGCGAGTCGAGGAGCGTGTCGACCGCGACCTTGTCGCCGTGGACCACGTTGAGGACGCCCGCCGGCAGGCCGGCCTCCTCGAACAGCGCGGCGAGGAACAGGGACGCCGAGGGGTCCTTCTCGGACGGCTTGAGGACCACGGTGTTGCCGCACGCGATCGCGGAGGCCGCCATCCACAGCGGCACCATCACGGGGAAGTTGAACGGGGTGATGCAGCCCACCACGCCCACCGGCTGCTTGGTCGAGTGCACGTCGACGCCGCGCGCGACCTGCTCCGAGTGCTCGCCCTTGAGGTGGTGCACCAGGCCCGCGGCGAACTCGACGTTCTCGATGCCGCGGCTGATCTCGCCCTTCGCGTCGGAGAGCACCTTGCCGTGCTCGCGGGTGATGATCGCGGCGAGCTCGTCCTGGCGCTCGATCAGCAGGTGGCGCAGGCGGAAGAAGACGTCCGCGCGCTTGATCAGGCCCGTCGCGCGCCAGGCGGGCAGCGCGGCCTTGGCGGCGGCGATCGCCTGCTCGACCTCCGCGACGGACGCGTAGGCGACCTCCGCTACGGCCTCGCCGGTGGCGGGGTTCCAGACCTGGCCGGTGCGCTCTGCGGCGCCGAAGGCCTCGCCTGCGACATGGTGACGGATCAGGCTCACGGTTCTCCTCTCGGGACGCGCCGGACACTCTGCCGGACGCGATGGCGGTGCGATGGCACTCAGATTCACACATACGATGGCCCGATGGAGCCCTCGGAACGTCGTCATCTCACGTCGGGACCTACACATCGTCCGGCCGGCACGGCGCTCGCCGCGCTGCCCACCGTGGCGGAGCTGCTGGAGGACCCCGCGTTCCGCGCGGGGCTGCCCGAGGTGGTGGTCGGGGGCGACGCGCTCGACGCACCCGTGAGGTGGGTCCACACCTCCGAGCGGGGCGACATCGCGCGCATGCTCGACGGGCGCGAGCTCGTGCTGTCGATGGGGACGGCGTGGCCGGAGGACGATGCCGCGCTCGGCGTGTTCGTCGACAGCCTGGCGGACGTGGGGGCGTCCTGCCTGGTGCTCGAGCTCGGCACGCGCTACGACGCCCTGCCGCCGGCCGTCCGATCCGCCGCGGAGAGCCGCGGCCTCGCGCTCGTGGTGCTCCACCGCGAGGTGCGGTTCGTGTCGCTCACGGAGGCGGGGCACGGCCGCATCATCGCGGGCCAGATGACCGCCCTGCGCGCCCGCGACGAGGTCCGCGAGGTGTTCACCTCGCTCGCGCTCAGGGGCGCGCCAGCCGACCACGTGGTCCGCGAGCTCGCCCGCGCGCTCGGGGCGCCCGTGGTCCTCGAGAGCTTGGCGCACGAGGCGCTCATCGCGGAGATCCCGGCCGGATCCGAGCAGACCGTGCTCGCCGACTGGGAGCGCCGCTCGCGCGCCGCCCACCGCGAGGCGCAGGCCGGCGCGCACGGCGAGGAGGGCTGGCTGGTGGTGCCGGTCGACGCGCGCGGCAAGCGCTGGGGCTCGCTGGTCGCGCTGCCGGGTCAGGCACATCCGGCCGGACGCGCGAACGTGCTGAGCCAGGGCGCGATCGCGCTCGCGCTGGGCAGGCTGGCCGACGGCGGTCGCGACGAGTGGGCCGCGATCGCCCGACGCCACGTCCTCGACCCGCTGCTCGCGGGCCGCTTCGCCACGCCCGAGGCGATGGCGGCACGGCTCGAGGCCGCCGGCGTGCCCGTCGAGGGCCGGCTGCTCTACGGCCTCGCGCTGCGCGGCTCCGAGCCCTCGCCCGCCGAGATCGAGGCGTGGGCGCTCGCCGCCGGCGGACGCGCCCGGGCGCTCGCCATGCCCTCCCGGAGCGGGGCGGCCCTCACGGTGGTGCTGCTGTCCCTGCCCGCGCATCGTCCCCTCGACGAGGCGGCCACCGCGGCCCTCCAACGCGCGCTGCGCGACGGCGGCCGCGTCGCGATCGCGGTGGGTCGCGAGGCGCGCGACGTCGACGGCGCGACGCTCGCGCTGCACGAGGCGATCGACAACGCGGGCGAGCCGGCCGCCGGCACGGTGCTGTGGGTGGAGCGGCGGCCGCTCGCGCGGTTGCTCAGCTCGCTGCGCGACGACCACCGGCTGCTCGACCACGGCGAACGCGTCCTGTCCCCCATCGTCGAGCACGACCAGCGCACGTCCGGCGACCTGCAGCGGGTGCTGCGCGCCGCGCTCGCGCACCCGGGCAACCGCACCGCGGCGGCGCGCGCGGCGCACCTGTCGCGTTCGGTGTTCTACCAGCGGCTGGAGCTCATCGAGACGCTCCTGGGCGTGGACCTCGAGGACGGCGAGACGCAGACCGCGCTGCACGTGGCGCTGCTGTCGCGGCCCGGCGCGCGCGACTGACCGCTACCCGGCGACGTAGACCTTCCGCAGCGTCTCCGTGACGGTCCAACGGGTCCGCATGCCCTCCTGGAGCCACACCATCGACCCCGGCCCGACCTCCGCCGGCGGCAGCGCGGGGTCGACGTACTCGATGGTCGCCCGACCGGACAGGACCACGAACACCTCGTCGGCCTCGACGTCGGTCGCGACCCCGGCCGTCATCTCCCACACGCCCACCTCGACCTCGCCCACCTCGGCGAGCGCCGCGGCCCCCGCGACGGGGGTCCCGGCCTCCACGAGCTCGGCCTCGACCGGCTCGGTCTCGATGGCGACGGTGTGCAGGTCGACGGGGATGCCGGGTTCGAGGATCATGCCTCGCACCCTAGCCCGGCGGCATCCACCCGCGGCCTGCGGCTCGCCCGCCACCGGTGCGCGATCGCGCGGGCGCACCGCGGCACGTTCGACAGCAGCGCGAGCGCGCCGAACGCGAGGTAGCTGGGGATCACGGCCGTGCCGGTCCATCCGAGGCCGATGACCACGTAGATGACCCCTTCGGCCGCGCTGACCGCGGTCGCCAGCACCGAGATGCCGGCGACGTCGGCGGCGCGCATGCCCGACCACAGTGCGGGGATCGCGTAGGCGGCCGCCACCGCGACGAGCGACATGCCGACCGACATGCGCAGGACGCCGGCAGCCTCCCCCACGATCCCGATGAGCGCGAGCCCCGCGACCGTCGCGCCCGCCGCGCGCGGCAGGACCACACGGAAGCCGGGATCGAGCCGGACGGCGTCGACGCACAGCCGCGCGTGGAAGTACGCCCACACCGCGGTCGCGACCACCACGCCCCACGCCTGCGCGAGCACCGCGACCGCGAACCACGCGGGGATCGAGCCGAGGAGCACGCCCAGCGAGACCGGCGAGAGACCGGCGACGCTGCGCGAGCGGCGCACCCGCAGCCACGCGGGCACCGACCTGCCCAGCTCGACGGCGACGAGGCCGGCGCCGGTCGCCAGGGCCCCGACGAGCCCCGGGGTCACGAGTCGAAACCGAGGCCCACGGCGTCGAGGCCGCGAAGCAGCAGGTTGCGACGGCCCTCGCGGTGGTCCGCGCGGTCGAGCGACCAGCGCGTCGCGTTGATGCCCAGGCTCGCGACGGGCTCGGGCGGGAACGGCAGCGGCCGCTCCTGGACCATCCGCAGGCGCGTGCGCTCGGTCTGCTCACCCGCCAGCAGGTCGAGCATCACGTTGGCGCCGAACCGGGTCGCGCCCACGCCGAGCCCGGTGAAGCCCAGCGAGTACGCGACGTCGCCACCGCGCGCCGTGCCCCAGAACGCGCAGAACCGGGTGCTGGTGTCGATGGCGCCGGCCCACCGGTGCGTCGCACGGATCCCGTCGAGCTGCGGGAACGTGGTGAGGAGGTGGCTCGCGAGCTTCTCGTACGACTCGCGTCGGTCCTGGTAGGACGCCTTGACGCGGCCGCCCGCGTGGTAGATCGCGTCGTAGCCGCCGAACAGCAGGCGGTCGTCCGCAGTGAGCCGGTAGTAGTGGAACTGGTTGGCCATGTCCGCGACGCCCTGGCGACCCTCCCACCCGATCTCCGCGAGCTGCGCGGGGGTGAGCGGCTCGGTCATGAGCGCGTAGTCGTAGACGGGCACGGTCATGAGCCGGTTGCGCTTGAGCAGCGAGGTGAACACGTTGGTGGCGAGCGCCACCTTGCCCGCCCGCACGTGCCCGTCGCGGGTCCGCACCACGGGGCCGTCCTCGAGCGCGGTGACGGGCGAGCGCTCGAAGATCCGCACGCCCAGCTGCTCCGCGACGCGGGCGAGCTCGCGCGCGAGCTTGCCGGGGTGCACCAGCGCGGTGTCGTCAGGGCTCAGCTGTCCACCCAGGTAGGTGGGCGAGTTCACGAGCGCGCGGGTCGCCTCGGCGTCGAGCACCCCGTCCCCCTCGAGCCACTCCAGCTGGTGCGGCTCGACCGCGACCGCGAGCGCGCCGGCGCGCTGCCAGTCGACATCCATCGAGTACCGCCCGACCGTCGCCTCGATCTGGTCGAGGTTCTCCATCCCCAGGCGGTCGAGCTCGTCGATCTCGTCGGGCCAGCGCGACTCGCCGTTCTCACGCCCGTGCGTGAGGCTCGCCTCGCAGAAGCCGCCGTTGCGGCCCGACGCCGCCCACCCCACGCGCCGCCCCTCGAGCAGCACCACGTCCAGGTGCGGGTCGCGCTCCTTCGCCAGCACCGCGGTCCACAGTCCCGAGTACCCGCCGCCGACGATCACCAGGTCGGCGCGGTGGCTCCCGCTGAGGCGCGGCCGCTCGGGGCCGGGCGCGTCGTCCGTCCAGAAGGGATCGAGGCGTGAGCCCTCGAGCATGGTGGCGATGGACGATGCGGCAGCCGGGTGGCGCTCGAAGACCGTGGTTCCCACGGGTATCACTCCTGACGGTGAAGGGCTTGGCGGCATCGAACCGCACGCGTGGCCCGGATGCAAGGGACCTCGGACACTCGTGCACCTGCGGGGAGGGGTGACCGACGCATCGTCCGGACCCGGCATGGACCGCGGCCCGGGCGATCGGCTACCGTGTGAGGTGCACTCCCCGGGTGTGCGACCCCAGCGCCAGGCCGGCGGGCGGTCGCGAACCTCACCTCATGAAGATGCCCGTCGCCAGGCCGGTCGGGTGGAGGAGTCATGCCTGTCACGCTCGACCGCGCCCGGATCGCCCAGTTGATCGAGGAGCAGACCGCCCTGCTCAACGAGCGCACCGTGAAGTCCAAGGCCATGTACGCCCACGCGTCGGAGCACCTCTCCGGCGGCGTCGCGTCCAGCTACCAGGGCCGCGACCCGTGGCCCATCTACATCGACTCGGGTGCGGGCGACCGCATCGTCGACGTCGACGGCAACGAGTACTACGACTTCCACAACGGATTCGGCTCGATGGTCCAGGGCCACGCCCACCCCGCCATCGGCGCGGCGCTCGAGAAGCGCTACCCGCTCGGCACCCACTTCGCCGCCGCCACCGAGGACGTCATCGACGTCGCCGACGAGCTCGCGCGCCGGTGGGGCCTGCCCAAGTGGCGCTTCACCAACTCGGGCTCCGAATCCACCATGGACGCGATCCGTATCGCCCGCGCCTACACCGGCCGCGACACCGTGATGAAGATCTTCGGCTCGTACCACGGCCACCACGACACCGTCATGGTGTCGATCGGCGTCGAGTACGACAAGATCGGCGACCGCGAGAACTACGCGTCGCTGCCCTACGGCGGCGGCATCCCGCAGGCGACCGTCGACATGACCGTCGCGGTGCCGTTCAACGACGCGGGCGCCATGGAGCGCCGCATCATCGCGCTCGACGCCGAGGGCCGGAAGCCGGCCTGCGTCATCATGGAGGCCGCCATGATGAACCTGGGCGTGGTGCTGCCCGAGCCCGGCTACCTCGAGGCCGTGCGCGAGATCACCAGGAAGCACGGCATCGTGCTGATCTTCGACGAGGTCAAGACCGGCCTCGCCATCGCCCCGGGCGGCGCGACCGAGAAGTTCGGCGTCACGCCCGACATGGTGACGCTCGCCAAGGTGCTGGGCGGCGGCCTGCCGTCGGGCGCGATCGGCGGCTCCGCCGAGGTGATGAGCGTGGTCGAGGACCACACCGTCTACCAGGTGGGCACCTATAACGGGAACCCGCTGTCGATGGCCGCGGCGAAGGCCTCGCTGCTCGAGGTGCTCACGCCCGCCGCGTACGAGCGGCTCGCGGAGCTCAACGACCGGATCGTCGCCGGCTGCCAGGCCGTCATCGAGAAGTACGACCTCGCGGGCTACGCCGTGGGCATCGGCTCGAAGGGCTGCGTGACGTTCTCCACCGAGAAGATCACCGACTACGAGACCTTCAAGAACGCGCAGGACGTCGAGCTGTGCGACCTCGCCTGGCTGTGGAACATGAACCACGGCATCTTCATGACGCCGGGCCGCGAGGAGGAGTGGACGCTCTCGGTGGTCCACACCGACGAGTCCGTGGACGCCTACATCAAGGCGTTCGACGAGCTGGCGGCGGCGCTCACCGCGTAACCGCCCCGTGCACACGGAAGGCCGGGTCCCGCTGAGGTGGGCCCGGCCTTCCGCGTTCACATCACGGTGATGCCGCGCGCGGCGAACTGCCCCCTCACGCGATCGAGCAGCTCGTGCGACGGCGTGGGGGTGTCCTCGAGCAGGTACGGCTCCCCCGTCGCGGCCCACTTGTCGCGGCCCAGCTGGTGGAACGGCAGCACCTCGACCCGCGCCACCCCGTCCAGCGTCGCGACGAAGTCCGCGACCGCGTCGACGTTGTCGACCGCGTCGGTGAGCCCGGGCACCAGCACGAACCGGATCCACATGGTCCGGCCCCGGTCGGACAGCCGCCGGGCGAAGTCGAGCGTGGGCTGGAGCGGACGCCCGGTCACGCGGGTGTAGGTCTCGGGGATGCCCGACTTGATGTCGAGCAGGAACAGGTCGATCTTTTCGAGGTCCTCGTCGGACAGCCGCGCGCCCAGCAGTCCCGCGGTGTCCAGCGCCGTGTGCACGCCCATCGCGTGGCAGCGGCGGAACACCTCCATGACGAATTTCGCCTGGAGCAGCGGCTCGCCGCCGGAGATCGTGATGCCGCCACCGGAGACCTTGAGGACCTTCTCGTAGCGGCGGATCTTCTCCATCACCTCGTCGACGCTGTGGCGCTTGCCGTCGCGCATGCGCCACGTGTCGGGGTTCTGGCAGAACTGGCAGCGCATCCCGCAGCCCGCCATGAACAGGGCCATGCGGGTGCCCGGGCCGTCGGCGCCGGTGACGAGGTCCCACGAGTGGACCGAGCCGGTGGTGTGGTCGACGATGCGCTCGGCGGCGGCCATCTCCTCGTCGGCCACCTCCATGGGGGGCGACGCGAGAAGCGGGACGGGGACGGGCTGGTCAGGCATGGCGGGGACCTCCTGCTACTGAGGATAGAAGCGGCGCCCCGCCCCCGGTGGGGACGGGGCGCCGCTGGGTGTCCGGTCTGCGGAGAGCGGGCTACAGCCCGGCGTGGAACGTGCGGGAGAGCACGTCGAGCTGCTGCTCGCGGGTCAGGCGGACGAAGTTGACGGCGTAGCCCGAGACGCGGATGGTGAGCTGCGGGTACTTCTCCGGGTGCTCCATCGCGTCCTCGAGGACCTCACGGTTGAGGACGTTGACGTTGACGTGGAAGCCCTGCGACACGTTGTACGCGTCGAGGATGCCCACCAGGTTCTTCACCTGGTCCTCGCGGGTGCGACCCAGTCCGGACGGCACGATCGAGGTGGTCAGCGAGATGCCGTCCTGCGCCTCCGCGTAGGGCAGCTTCGCGACGGAGAGGGCCGAGGCCATCACGCCGTGCACGTCGCGGCCGTTCATCGGGTTGGCACCGGGAGCGAAGGGCTCGCCGGCGCGGCGGCCGTCGGGGGTGTTGCCCGTCGCCTTGCCGTAGACCACGTTGGACGTGATGGTGAGCACCGACTGCGTGTGGGTCGCGTTGCGGTAGGTGGGCTGCTGGCGCACCTTCTCCATGAAGCGGCCCACCAGGTCCACGGCGATCTCGTCGACGCGGTCGTCGTCGTTGCCGTAGCAGGGGAACTCGCCCTCGACCTCGTAGTCCACCGCGAGGCCCGAGGCGTCGCGGACGGGACGCACGGTCGCGTACTTGATGGCCGATAGCGAGTCCGCCGCGACCGACAGGCCGGCGATGCCGCAGGCCATGGTGCGGAGGATGGTGCGGTCGTGCAGCGCCATCTCGATGCGCTCGTACGCGTACTTGTCGTGCATGTAGTGGATGACGTTGAGCGCGTCCACGTAGGTCTCGGCGAGCCAGTCGAGGAGGCCGTCGAACGCCGCCATGACGGAGTCGAAATCGAGGACCTCGTCCGTGAGGGGTGCGCTCACCGGGGCGACCTGCTTGCCGGACACCTCGTCGCGGCCGCCGTTGATCGCGTACAGCAGCGACTTGGCGAGGTTGACGCGGGCGCCGAAGAACTGCATCTGCTTGCCCACGGCCATCGCGGACACGCAGCACGCGATCGCGGTGTCGTCGCCGTAGCAGGGGCGGATCAGCTCGTCCGACTCGTACTGGATGGCCGAGGTGTCGATCGAGACCTTCGCGCAGAAGTCCTTGAAGCCCTGCGGGAGGCGGTCCGACCAGAACACGGTGAGGTTCGGCTCCGGGGCGGGGCCCAGGTTGTAGAGCGTCTGCAGGTAGCGGAACGAGGTGCGGGTCACCAGCGGGCGACCGTCCTCGCCGACGCCGCCGATGGTCTCGGTGACCCACGTCGGGTCGCCCGAGAACAGGGCGTCGTACTCGGGGGTGCGCAGGAAGCGCACGATCCGCAGCTTGATGACGAAGTCGTCGATGATCTCCTGCGCCTGCTCCTCGGTGAGGACGCCCTCGGCGATGTCGCGCTCGAGGAACACGTCGACGAAGGTCGAGGTGCGGCCGAGCGACATGGCGGCGCCGTTCTGCTCCTTCACCGCGGCGAGGTACGCGAAGTACAGCCACTGGACGGCCTCGCGGCCGGACTGCGCGGGGCCGGAGATGTCGAAGCCGTAGGAGGCCGCCATCTGCTTGAGCTCCTTGAGCGCCTTGATCTGCTCGGAGTTCTCCTCGCGGTCGCGGATGATGTCCTCGGTCGAGCGCTCCATGTCGAGCTCCATGCGCTCGAGCTTCTTGCCCTCGATCAGGGCGTCGACGCCGTACAGCGCGACGCGACGGTAGTCGCCGATGATGCGGCCGCGGCCGTACGCGTCGGGCAGGCCGGTGACGATGTGCGAGGAACGGGCCGCGCGGACGTTCGGCGGGTACGCGTCGAAGACGCCGTCGTTGTGGGTCTTGCGGTACTTGGAGAAGGTCTCCTCGAGCTCCGGCTTGATCGGGTAGCCGTAGGTCTCGAGCTCCTTCACCACCATGCGCCAGCCGCCGAACGGCATGATCGCGCGCTTGAGCGGGGCGTCGGTCTGCAGGCCGACGATGACCTCGTTCTCCTGGTCGATGTAGCCGGGGCCGTGCGAGGTGATGAGGGCCGGGGTCTCCCAGTCGACGTCGTAGACGCCCTTCTCGCGCTCCTCCGGGAACATCGCCGAGAGCTTGTCCCACACGCCCGTGGTGCGGGCGGTCGCGCCGGCAAGGAAGGAGTCGTCGCCCTCGTACGGCGTGTAGTTCTTCTGGATGAAGTCACGGACGTCGATGCCGTCGCACCAGGCGCCGGTGGTGAAGCCGCGCCACGCGTGGGCGCGGGGGTCGCCCGCGTCGTCCTGGATGGTGGTGCTGTCGACGGCTTCTGCGGTCATGGCCTGTACTCCCTCTCCCAATTGGATGGCCCTGTAGGGCCGATGCGTGGGGCTCGCTCCTGCCGGGATGGCGGTGTGGATTGCCTCGTGTTTCACCGTACGGTCGGGGAGGACCCTTTGCATGGGACCAAGTGCCCGCGGACCTTCGGTCCTGGAATGGGAGGGGTCAGGGAAGCGCGCGCGCGGACGCGGTCGCGTCGAGGTTCACGGCGCCGGGCAGCCACGTCGCGCCGAACAGCACGGGCGTGCGCAGCGCGAGCGCCACCTCGACGGTGACGCCGTCCGGGGACGATGCAGCGGTCAGGACCGCGCCTTCCAGCCCTTCGCGCGTGGCGGAGAGGGCCAGCTGGGTGCGCGCCGCGGCGTCGAGCGCGACGGGGTCGAGGCGGGTCGCCCCCGTGGAGTAGTAGGCGTCGAGGTCGAGCGCGTCGGCGGCCGCGAGCGCGACCTCGTCCGCCGCGTGGGCGAGGCGCGACCGTTGCAGCTGGACGTGCGTGACGGCGGCGACGGTGACGAGCGCGGCGAGCAGCACGGCCACCAGGCCGAGGGTGAGGACGGTGATCGAGCCCTCGTCGTCGCGCGGCACGGTCATGGCGCATACCCGTCGACCGGGCTGGACGCGGTGGAGTCGATGGTGATCCGCGCGGGGATCGCGGCGCGCACCAGGGCGGGCACCCCCGGCAACGGGACATGGAGCTCGACCCGCGCGATCACGGTCGACCCGGCGGCCAGGCAGGCGCCGTCGCAGCCCAGCTCGACGGCGGCGGTCCCGATCCCGAAGTCCTCCGCGGCGACCGCGGCAGCCGCGTCCGCGGCGGCACGCGACTCCGCGAGCGCCTCCTCCGGCGTGGCGCCTGCGTCGAGAGAGTCGAGCCCGGTCACCACCGCGGCGCGTGCGGCGGAGTACGCGGCGGCCTCGGCGGCGTAGGCCCCGGCCTGCACGCGGGAGACGGCGACCACCAGGTAGAGGAGAGGCACGAGCAGCACGAGCGTGAGCGCGACCAGCTCGACCGTGGCGGCGCCGTCCTCGGCGCGGAGGTCACGGCGCATCGACGCCCTCGATCAGCGCGCGGCCGCTCGCCTCGACTCTGTGGGAGGTCCACAGCACCACCGACGCCTCGCCGGTCAGGGTGACCCGCACCGCGGCGCGACCGCCCACGTCCTCGTGGGAGATCGCCGCCTGCGTGCCCATCCCGAGCGACGACTCGGCGCAGGTGGCCGCCCGGGCGACCCCCGCATCGTCCCCCTGCCGCGCGACGGCGGCGACGCGGGCGCCCTCGGACGCGCACGCGGTGAGCGTGCTCCGGACGTGCGCGGCGAGGGCGAGCTGGAGCACGCCGAGCGCGACCGCGGCCACGAGGACCGCGACCAGCACGAACTCGACGGCCGCGGAGCCCCGGTCAGGCGCCGGTGACCGATTCAAGGGCCGTCGTGAACATCTCGCTGAGCGCGGGCCCGGCGAGCGCCCAGATGGTGGCCACCAACCCGGCGGTCATGAGCGTGATGAGCACCCAGCCGGGCACGTCACCGCGGTCTTCGCTCCAGTCCCTCTTCCACTTGTCCATCTCTCCCCCATCTCCTACAACCCCAGCCGGAGCGCGATGAGCCCCGGGTACAGCGCGAACAGCACGGTCACCGGCAGGATCAGGAGCACGACGGGCACGAGCATCGCGATCTCGCGCTTGCCGCCTTCCTCGAGCAGCACCTGGCGTCCGCGGTCGCGTACGTCGGTCGCCTGCGCGTGCAGCACCTCCGCGAGCGGTGTGCCGCGTTCGATCGCCGTCACCAGCGCGTCCGTGAACGACGTCACGACCGGCTCGCCCGCGCGGGCGGCGAAGCGGTCGAGCGCGCTGGCGACCGTGCGGCCTGCGCGGATCTCGGCGAGCGCGGTCCGGAGCTCGTCGCCGAGCGGACCCGGCGAGAGCGTGGCGACCCGGTCCAGGGCGGCCGGCACCGACTCGCCGGCGACCACGGCGAGCGCGAGCATCTCCGCGGCGGCGGGGAGCTCGTGACGCATCCGGCCACCGCGCGCGGCGGCGCGGCGGGACAGCAGCACGTCCGGAGCGAGCCCGCCGAGCACGGCACCGCACGCCGCGACGACGAGCGCCACCACGGGGCCGGTGCCACGGGCCACGCCGAGAAGAAGTCCGACCGCGAGGCCGGCCGCCAGACCCGCCGCCGCGCCCGCGAGCGCCTGCGCCCGATGCCGCGCGACCGCGGTGGCGGATCCGGCGCGCGCGAGGCGACGCTCGAGCTCCTCGGTGGGTGCTCCGAGCCGTGCGACCAGGCGCGACGCGTCGGCGATGACCGGCGCCACCATCCGGGCGAACGGCCCTCGAGCGACGGACACCGTGGAGGACCCGCGCAGGCGGGGCGCGAGGCGCCTCTCGAGCGAGAACCGGCGCGCGTGAGCCCAGGACCACACGAGGCCGAGGCCGGCGGCGAGGCAGAGGCACAGGAGGGCGATCATCGCAGCACCCGCTCCTCCGCCGGAAGCCTGCCGAGTCGTCGCATGAGCGCGTACGCGCCCACGCAGGCGAGCGCGCCGGCGACCAGGACGGTGGCGCCCGCGGCGGTGTCGAATGCGGCGAGCCCGCCGGGCCGGGTCGCGAGGAGCGCGAGCAGCAACCACGGCGCCGCGACGGCGAGCCGTGCCCCGTTGACGGTCCACGACTGGCGCGCCTCGAGCTCTCCCCTGACCCGGGCATCGTCCCGGAGGAAGCGCGCGAGCGAGCGCAGGACGGCGCCCACCTCCGTGCCGCCGACGTCGCGCGCGAGGCGGACGGCCTCGACGATGCGGTCGGCCACCGGGTCCGCGAGACGCGCCTTGAGCGCGTCGAGAGACGCGCCGAACGCGCCGCTGGCGCGATAGTCCTCGGCAAACGCGGCGAACGCTGGGCGCAGCGGCTCGGGTCCGCGGTCGCCGAGCGCCGCGAGCGCTTCCGGCAGCGCGAGCCCCGCGCGGATGCCCGACGCGATGGTGTCGACCGCCTCGGGCCAGGCCCCGCGGAGCCGCGCACGGCGTCCCCGCGCGCGGGCCGAGACGGCGGCGAACGGCGCGTACCCGCCGGCGGCGCCGGCGATGACCGCGACCGCGATCGAGCCGGTGAGCGACCATGCCAGCACCAGCGCGATCAACCCCAACCCGCACGCGGACGCCCCGAACACGCCCGCGGTCACGCCGTGGATCCCCGCCTGGACCAGCCGGTCCTCGAGGTCGCGCGCCCGTGATCGCGGGCGCGCGGGCCGCGCGGGCGCCTCCCAGCAGGCAAGCCACACCAGCAGGAGCCCCGTCCCCAGCACGAGCCCCAGCACGGCGTCCATCTCAGGCCGCCAGGATCTCGGTGAGGACGATGCCGCGGCCGGCGAAGCGGTCAGCGTGCGGCGGGAAGCCCGTGCCGCGGGTGAGGACGCCGTCGCGCGTGGCGTAGATCTCGGACAGCTCGATCACGCCGGACTCGACGCGGCCGGACACGCCCACCACCTCGCGGACCCGACGCGACCCGTCCGCCTCCAACCCCACGTGGACCACGAGATCCACGGCGGACGCCACGGCGGGCACCACGAAGCGGTCGGAGACGTTGTCGCCAGCCAGCAGCGGCAGCGTGCACATCTTCGCGAGCGCGTCGCGGGCGGAGTTGGCGTGGATGGTACAAAGCCCAGGTAATCCGGCGTTCAGGGCGATCAGCAGGTCGAGCGCCTCCGCCTCCCGCACCTCGCCCACCACGATCCGGTCGGGGCGCATGCGCAGCGCCTCCTTGACCAGCCGTCGCAGCGAGATCTCGCCCGTGCCCTCGAGCGACGCCTGGCGGCATTGGAGCGCCACCACGTCCCGCAGGCCGAGCGCCAGCTCGAACACCTCCTCGCACGTGATCACCCGCTCCCGAGCCGGGATCGCGCCCGCGAGCGCGCCGAGCGTGGTGGTCTTGCCCGCCTGCGTCCCTCCCGACACCAGGATGGTGAGCCCCGCGCGCACCGCGCCCTCGAGGAACCGCGCCGCTCCCGGGGTGAGGGTGCCGAGCGCGACCAGGTCGTCCACGTCCGAGGCCCGTGCGATGTACTTGCGGATGTTGACCGCCCAGTGGCGTCGCGTGACGTCGGGGATCGCGACGTGGAGCCGCTCGCCGCCCGGGAGCGCCGCGTCGACGAAGGGCGAGCTCAGGTCGAGTCGCCGGCCCGCGAGCGCGAGCATCCGCTCGACCAGCGCGCGCACCTCCTCGGCGCTCAGCAGGATGCTGGTCAGCTCGCTCACCCCGCGCCGTGCGACATACACCTCATGCGGGGAGTTGATCCAGATCTCCTCCACCGTCGGGTCGTCGAGCAGCGGCTGCAGCGGACCCAGGCCCGCGACGGCGTCGGTGATGGCGCGCGCGAGCGCGTCGCGGTCGGGCACGGGGGCGCGGCCGTCGAGCAGCGCGCGCTCGTCCCACGCGTCGATCGCGGCCGTCACGAGCGACTCGACGGCCCGCGCATCCCTCGCCGGGTCCACCCCGGAGTCGCGGATGCGTGCGCGGACGTCGTCCTCGATGCGCCCCAGCACCTCTCCCCCCATGCCGGCGACGTTATCCCGATTCGGACAATTGGGACAAGGGGTGTGGAAAATCGAAACCGCTGGCAGGCGAGCGGATCACCGCCGGCAACCGGCGCATCGTGCCTACGCTGGCTCCATGTGCGGACGCTACGCGAACTTCCTGACCGAGCAGGAGCTGGTCGACGCCTTCGAGATCGCCGTGATTGCGGACGACGCCCGGCTCGCCCCGCGCTACAACATCGGCCCGATGCAGGAGACGGCGATCGTGGTGGCCCGCAAGGAGGAGGGACGCTCGCTCGAGCTGGCGCGGTGGGGCCTGGTGCCGTCGTGGGCGAAGGACCCGGCGATCGGGTCGAGGATGTTCAACGCGCGCTCCGAGACCGTCGCGGAGAAGCCGTCGTTCCGGTCCGCGTTCGCGAAGCGGCGCTGCCTGGTGCCGGCGAGCGGCTACTACGAGTGGACCACGCGCGACGGCGTGAAGACGCCGCACTTCATCCACACCGAGGACGGCTCCCCGCTCGCGTTCGCGGGGCTGTTCGAGTTCTGGAAGGACAAGGCGCAAGGGGACGATGCACCGTGGCTCGCCTCGTGCTCGATCGTCACCACCGCGTCGCGGGGCGACATGCAGGAGATCCACGACCGGCAGCCCGTCATGCTCGTGCCCGACGAGGCCGACGCGTGGCTCGACGCCGCCTCGACGCAGGACGACCTGTTCGCCGCGATCGCGGCGCCCGCGCCGGAGCTCGCGTGGCACCAGGTGGGCCGCGAGGTCGGCAACATCCGGAACCAGGGCGAGGGGCTCATCGCGCCGGTCTAGCGTCGCTCAGCTCCCCCCAGCGAGGCGGGATCGGGCAGAAGCGTCGGTCAGTTCCCCATGCGAGGTTCGGCTGCGGCGGAGGGACTGTCAGCCGCGGCGGACGCGCACGTCGCCGGCGTGGAGCACCTTCTCCTCGCCGCTCACGGTGCGCACCACGAGGGCGCCGTCCGGGGTGAGCCCGAGCGCGCGGCCCGCGACGGGCGGGCCCGCCGGGACATCGACGGCGACGTCCCAGCCCAGGGTCGCGGTCACCTGCTCGACCGCGCCGCGCATGTCCGCGCCGGCGTCCCACATGCCGAAGGCGTCGCGCAGCTCCGCCGCGAGCGCGCGCAGCAGCGCCACGCGGTCCAGCGACGTCGCACCCAGCGAGGCCAGCGACGCGGCGTGCGGCACGGGCAGCTCGGCCGACCCCTGCGAGACGTTGATGCCGATCCCGGCGACCAGCGCATCGTCCCCCGGGACCGTCTCGCACAGGATCCCGACCACCTTGCGCCATCGCCCCCAGCCGGGGATCTCGCGCGCGCCGGCCTCGACCACCACGTCGTTGGGCCACTTGAGCCACGCGCCCACGCCCAGGCGGCGGAGCGCGCGCACGGTCGCGAGGCCCGCGACCAGCGGCGCCCAGCCGTAGTCCTCGCGCGCCACGTGGGCGGGCCTCACCAGGAACGATGCGGTGAGCGCCGCCCCCTGGGGCGTCACCCAGGCACGCCCCGCGCGCCCGCGGCCGGCGGTCTGATGGTCCGCGACCAGCGCGGACAGGTGCGGCCACTCCTCGGGCGCGGCGCCCGCGAGCGCCAGCAGCCGGGTGTTGGTGGACGGCGAGGCGGGGAGCACCGTGACGCGCGACAGCGTGCCGGGGACCAGGTCCGCGAGCGCAGCCTCCGTGAGCGGCCGACGCGACTGCGCGGCGTCGGGGGCTGCGGGCGTGGTCACCGGGCTAGGCTATCGGGCAGTCATGACCCCAAGGAGAACCGTGTCACCCATGAGGCCGACGAAGTCCACCGCCTCCGCGCTCGAGGACCTGCGCAAGAAGGTCGACGCAGCCGTCACCGCCCCCGAGGCGATCGCGCAGGAGAAGCAGCACGCGCGAGGCAAGAAGACGGCGCGGGAGCGCGTCGAGCAGCTGCTGGACGAGGGCTCGTTCACCGAGCTCGACCGGCTCACCCGTCACCGCAGCCGCAACTTCGGCCTGGACAGGAACCGCCCCTACGGCGACGGCGTGGTGACCGGCTACGGCACCATCGACGGCCGCCAGGTGGCCGTCTACAGCCAGGACTTCACCGTGTTCGGCGGCTCGCTGGGCGAGGTGCACGGCCAGAAGATCGCGAAGATCCAGGACTTCGCGCTGCGCACCGGGGTGCCCCTCATCGGCATCTCGGACGGCGGCGGCGCTCGCATCCAGGAGGGCGTCGCGGGCCTCACGCAGTTCGCGGAGATCTTCCGCCGCAACGTGGCCGCGTCGGGCGTGATCCCGCAGATCTCGATCATCCTCGGCCCCTCCGCGGGCGGCGCGGTGTACTCCCCCGCGCTCACCGACTTCATCGTCATGGCCGACGGCACGTCGCAGATGTTCATCACCGGCCCCGACGTCATCAAGTCCGTCACGGGCGAGAACGTCACCTTCGAGGAGCTCGGCGGCGGCCAGACGCACAACGCGAAGTCCGGCGTGGCGCACTACCTCGCGAGCGACGAGGACGACGCGATCGAGTACGTCCAGCACCTCATCCAGTACCTGCCGCAGAACAACCTCACCGAGGCGCCCACGTTCGACGCGGAGGCGGACCTCGAGAAGGCCGACACGGACCTCGCGCTCGACACCCTCGTGCCGGACAGCGACAACCAGCCGTACGACATGACCACGCTCATCGAGGCGATCGTGGACGACGGCGCGTTCCTCGAGGTGCAGCCGCTGTTCGCACCCAACGTGGTCGTGGGCTTCGGCCACGTCGAGGGCCACTCCGTGGGCATCGTCGCGAACCAGCCGATGCAGATGGCGGGCACGCTCGACATCAACGCCTCCGAGAAGGCCGCGCGCTTCGTGCGCACGTGCGACGCGTTCAACATCCCGATCATCACGCTGGTCGACGTCCCCGGCTTCCTGCCCGGCGTCAACCAGGAGCACCAGGGCATCATCCGCCGCGGCGCGAAGCTCATCTACGCGTACGCCGAGGCGACCGTGCCCCTGGTCACCGTCATCACGCGCAAGGCCTACGGCGGCGCGTACATCGTCATGGCGTCCAAGCAGCTGGGCGCGGACGTCAACCTCGCGTGGCCCACCGCGCAGATCGCGGTCATGGGCGCCGGCGGCGCGGTCAACATCCTCCACCGCCGCACGCTCGCGGACGTCGAGTCCAAGGGCGGCGACGTCGAGGCGGAGCGCCAGGCGCTGGTCGAGGACTACGAGGACCGGATCGTCAACCCGTACGACGCGGCCGACCGCGGCTACGTCGACGGCGTCATCGAGCCGTCCGAGACTCGCGGCGAGATCGTCAAGGCCCTCCGCGCGCTGCGCACCAAGCGCGCCGCGCTGCCGCCCAAGAAGCACGGGAACATCCCGCTGTGACCTTCGACGAGCAGGTGAGCGCGGCCGCCGGCCTCAGGGTGGTGCGCGGCACCCCCGACGAGGCGGAGCTGGCGGCGCTCGTCGCCGCGGCCGCCGCCATGGCGTCCGCGGCGGGGGACGATGCCGAGGAGCCCGGGAGCCCGCGGTCGGCCTGGATGGACCGGTCCAGGACGCTGCGCGGCTATCGCGGCCCGCTCCCCCTCGCGCGCGGCGACGCGGCCTGGCGTCACTCGCTGCGGTGAACCCCGTGCCCCGCCCCGCCGCCGGCCTCGCCGCGGCGACCCTCGCGGCCCTGGCCGCTCCGCAGGTCTGGGCCCGCGCATCGTCCCGCGGGCTCATGCACCCCGCGGACGCCGAGGGCTTCACGCCGGCCGATGCGGCGCTGGTCCTGGGAGCGCGGGTGTACCCGGGCGGTCGGCCGTCGCGGTTCCTGCGCCAGCGCGTCGAGGCGGGCGCGGCGCTCTACCACCGCGGTGTGGTGCCGCGCCTGGTGCTCACGGGCGCCGCGCACAACCGCGAGGGCCTCGACGAGACCGACGCCATGGCACGCACCGCGCTTGAGCTCGGGGTCCCCGAGGACGCCCTGGTGCTCGACGGCTCCGGGCATGACACGCGGGCCTCGGCCAGGAACGCGCTCGCGATGGGGCTCACGCACGTGATCGTGTGCTCGCAGGAGTTCCACGTGCCGCGCGCGATGTGGCTGTGCCGGTCCGTGGGTCTCGACGTGCAGGGCGCGTACCCTCCCGTGCTGGCGCGGCGTCACACGGCCTACGGGTACGCGCGGGAGCTACCCGCGACGTGGAAGGCGGCGCTGGAGATCACCCGCGACGCGGTGCATGGGGGCGAGCCGCCGCGCTGAGCGCCTGACGGGCGCCTGGCAGGCGCGTGGCGGTCCTCGCGCCGCTGCGTCACCATGGACGCATGCCGTCGAAGTGGTCCCTCGCGTCCGAGGACTCGTTCCTGTCGATCGCCAGCAAGGGCTCGACCCTGTCGATCCTGTCGGTGGGGTCGTTCGCGTCGATCGGATCCATCGGGTCCGCGTTCTCGGCGTTCAGCATCGCCAGCTCGGCGAGCGCCGGGTCGGCGATGTCGTTCGCGTCGCGCGGTGCGGTGATGGCCTCGGGCGCGGCGGGCGAGGTGATGGGCCGGCGCCGCCCGGACCCACCGGGGCGGTGGGCGATCATGCAGGGCCTGCTGATCGCGGGACTCGCCGCCGCCGCGATCGCGGGGACCAGGCGCGGGCGCTGAGCCGTCCGGGCCTCCGTCCGCTGGCGCCTCTCCACACACTCCGAGCACCAGCCGCCCAGATCCGGGCATGCGGTGCGCTCACATCCGCCGCTCGTGTGGATGAGCGCCAGATCCGTGTGGATCAGCGATAGCGAGGGGTCTCAGACCTCCGCGCGGGCCTCGTCGAGGCCGTCGATGACGGTGTCGAGGATCGCACGCACCTGAGTGAGCTGGTCGTCGCCGAGCGCCTCGAGCTGACGGCGGCGCTGCACGCGCGCGTCGCCCACGACCTCGCCGGCGAGCTCGCGGCCCGACGGTGTGAGCGTGAGGCGACGGATGCGGCGGTCGATCGGGTCCTCGTGGCGCTCGAACAGCCCGCGCTGGACCATGCGCTGCACGATCCCGGTGGCGACCGACGGATGCACGCCGACGGCGTCGGCGAGGTCCGTGGTGGTGCAGCCGTCCTCGGCGTAGAGGATCACCAGCGCGCGGAACTGGTGGAGCGTGAGGCCCAGGCTCGACACCGTCTCAGGATTGCGGGGCGCCGACCGCCGCAAGAAGACCACCAGCGACTCCGTCGCCGCTTCTAAGAGTTCCTCGCGCTCAGCCATCTCATTGCCCCCCAACCCTCAAATGTTCACGCAAGCCTCACTATACCGACGTTATTCAGGCGTTTCGCTCATCCGCGCCGTCCGCGAGGATCGTCGCGAGGATCCCGTGCAGCTGCTCGACCTGCGCGTCGCTGAGCGCGCTCAGGTGGCCGATGAAGCCGCGCTCGGCCTCCTCGATCGCGGCGTCCACCAGCGTGATCCCGTCGGGAGTGAGCGACAGGAGCCGCACGCGGCCGTCCTCGGGCGAGATGTCGCGGGCGATCCACCCCCGCTCGACCAGGCGCTGGACCACGCCGGTCGCGATGTTCGGGCGGAGCCCCATGGCCTCGGCCGCCTCCGCGGTGGGCACGCTCGCGCGGTCGCGGAGGAACACCAGCAGGTGGAACTGCACCGGCGTGAGGCCCTCGTCGACCATCGTGCGGGAGTGGTCCCGCATCGAGACGCGCATGAGCCGCCCCTGCAGCTCGAGGATCTCCGCGATCGTGGCCTCGCGCGTCATGGTCACCGTCCAATATTTCGCGTCATGCGAACTTGATAGTTCGCCCCACGTGAATTAGCGTAGCGGACGTCCCAAGGGCGGGACCTCCCCATCCCCCTCACCCCAGGAGACAGCCGTGTCCAAGCAACCCGCCGCGCCCGCGTCCAGCCTCGAGGACGCCCTCGCGGAAGGCATCGCGGAGTCGACGTACCGTCGCCGCTGGGCGATCCTCGCCACCCTCTGCTTCGCGCTCATGACGGCGATGATCGCCAACATGAGCCTCAACCTGGCGTTGCCCGACCTCGCGGTCGACTTCGAGCTCACGCAGCTCCAGATGACCTGGGTGGTCGAGGCGTTCGCGCTGGTGTTCGCCTCGCTGCTGTTCGTGGCCGCCGCGATCGCCGACCGCTACGGCCGCAAGCGCGTGATGATGATCGGCCTGGCCATCTTCATCGCCTCGTCCGTCTACGCCCCCTTCTTCGCGCAGACCGGCGGGGAGCTCATCGCGTCGCGCGCCATCATGGGCATCGGCGGCGCGCTCGTCATGCCCACCACGCTCTCGCTGGTCAACGTGGTGTTCCCGTCGAAGGAGCGCCCCAAGGCCATCGCGATCTGGTCCGCCGTCGCCGGCGTGGGCATGATGTTCGGCTCGGTCCTCACGGGCGTGCTGCTGCACTTCTTCGACTGGCACTCGGCCTTCCTCCTGGGCGCCGTGTTCGGCCTCGTCGCGCTGCCGGTGACCGCACGCATCGTCCCCGAGTCCGTCGACGAGAAGCGCACGCCGGTCGACTGGCTGGGCGGCTCGCTCATCACCGTCGCCCTCGCCGGGATCGTGTACACGATCATGGAGGTCCCGTCGCACGGCTGGGACGACACCCTCACGGTGGTCGCGGCCGTCGCCGGCGCCGTCGCGCTGGTCCTCTTCATCGCATGGCAGCTGCGCGCGAGATTCCCCATGATCGACCTCACGCTGTTCCGCAGCTCGCGCTTCTCGCTGTCCGTGATCTCCGTGACCCTCACGTTCTTCGCGATGATGGGCGCGTTCTTCGGCATGACGCAGATCTTCCAGCTCGTGATGGACTACGACGCCCTCACCACGTCGGTCGCGTTCATCCCCTCGATGCTGCCGATGATGATCGTCGGCCCGATGATCCCCAAGCTCATCGAGAAGGTGGGCACCCGCTGGACCGTGGTCCCGGGTCTCGTGATCATCGCCGGCGGCTTCCTGCTCATGACCACGTGGCCCACCGTGCCGTCCTACTGGGACTTCCTCATCGCGATGAGCATCATCACGCTCGGCATGGCGATGGTGATGACCCCCGCGACCAACATGCTGATGTCCTCGGTGCCGCGCAACCGCTCCGGCATGGGCTCCGCGATGAACGACACCACCCGTGAGCTGGGCGCCTCGCTCGGCATCGCGGTGCTCGGCTCGATGATCGCGAACGCGTACACGTCCAACATCACCTCCGTCGCGGACCAGCTCCCCGCGGAGGCCGCGGGCGTGGTCGAGGACTCGCTCGCCGGCGCGATCGCGGTCACCGACCAGATGGGCGCCGCGGGCGCCGCGATCGCGGAGGCGGCCAAGGCAGCGTTCATGGACGCGAACCAGCACGCCATGCTCATCTCCGCGATCATCGCGGGCGTCACCGCCCTGGTCATGCTCGTGGCGCTGCCGCGCGGCGAGAAGTCCCTCTCGGCGGAGCCGGTGGACGATGCGGACGTCGCCTTCGAGGCCGAGCTCGCCGACGACGTCGCACGGGTCGAGGTGGCGCACGCCACCGACGCTGGCGAGTCAGGCGAGCCCACCACGCGGTCCTGACGGGGCGCGGCCTCGGCCCGCTGATCGGAGAGTGCAGAGGTCTGCGCGGATCTCTGCACTCTCCGATCAATCACACGCGGACCCGCAGGCACGGGGCACCCACCGCGCGCCTCCGGCTAGGCTCGCCGCATGCCCGTCCCCCTGCTGCTCGCCTCCCAGTCCCCCGCCCGCCTCGCGACGCTGCGCTCGGCGGGGGTCGAGCCCGACGTGATCGTCTCCGACGTCGACGAGGACGCGGCCCTCGAGGCGGCAAGGGCGGCGGCAGCCGCTGCCGGCGAGGTTCTCACCCCGGCCGATGCGGTGCTCGCCCTCGCGCGGGCCAAGGCCGAGCACGTCGTGGGCGAGTACGAGTGCGAGGCGATCGTGCTGGGCTGCGACTCGATGCTCGAGCTCGACGGCGAGATCCTGGGCAAGCCCGCGGACGCCGCGGATGCGGTCGCCCGATGGCGCGCGATGCGCGGACGCACCGGCGTGCTCCACACCGGCCACTGGCTGGTGGACGACCGCGCCGCAGACCAGGGCGGCACCGCCGCCACGCTGGGCGCGACCTCCTCCACCGTGGTGCGCTTCGCGCGCCTGAGCGACGCGGAGATCGACGCGTACGTGGCGACCGGCGAACCGCTGAAGGTCGCGGGGGCGTTCACCGTCGACGGGCTCGGCGGCCCCTACGTCGAGGCGATCGAGGGCGACTACCACGGCGTCGTCGGGGTCAGTCTGCCGCTGCTGCGCGAGCTCCTGCTCGAGCTAGGCGTCGCGTTCCACGACCTCCGTTTGTAGAGGCGACACAACCGCGGGGCCCACCCCCGCGCATCGTCCCGCGTGTCGTTGTGGGAAACCCACAACCGCGGGCTGGCCCGCTTAGCGCCCTACACAGACTTAGGTCCCGGGAGGCCGACGCGCCGGGGGCCGCCATGGGCGCCGCGCTACGGTTTCGGGGTGACTGCCTTCTCCTCCGTGCTCATCGCCAACCGTGGCGAGATCGCCGTCCGCATCATCCGCGCCTGCGCGGACGCGGGCCTGCGATCAGTGGCGGTGTACGCGGACCCGGACCGCGACGCCCCCCACGTGTCCCTCGCCGACGAGGCGTACGCGCTGGGCGGCTCGACGGCACGCGAGACCTACCTCGACATCGCCAAGATCGTCGACGCGGCGCTCCGCTCGGGCGCCGAGGCCGTCCACCCCGGTTACGGCTTCCTCGCCGAGAACTCCGACTTCGCACGCGCCGTCATCGACGCGGGCCTCACCTGGATCGGCCCCTCCCCCGAGGCGATCGACGGGCTCGGCGACAAGGTGAGCGCGCGCCACATCGCGCAGCGTGCCGGCGCCCCGCTGGTCCCCGGCACCCCCGACCCGGTCGAGACCGCCGACGAGGTGGTGGCGTTCGCCCAGGAGCACGGCCTCCCCGTCGCGATCAAGGCCGCCTTCGGCGGCGGCGGCCGCGGCCTCAAGGTCGCCCGCACCCTCGAGGAGATCCCCGAGCTGTTCGACTCCGCCACGCGCGAGGCCGTGGCCGCGTTCGGTCGCGGCGAGTGCTTCGTCGAGCGCTTCCTCGACAAGCCCCGCCACGTCGAGACCCAGTGCCTCGCGGACGCGCACGGCAACGTCGTGGTGGTCTCCACCCGCGACTGCTCGCTGCAGCGCCGCCACCAGAAGCTGGTCGAGGAGGCCCCCGCGCCGTTCCTCACCGACGAGCAGAACGCCCGCCTGATCGAGGCCTCCGAGGCGATCCTCAAGGAGGCCGGCTACCAAGGCGCCGGCACGTGCGAGTTCCTGGTCGGCGTCGACGGCACCATCAGCTTCCTCGAGGTCAACACGCGCCTCCAGGTCGAGCACCCCGTGACCGAGGAGGTCACGGGCGTCGACCTCGTGCTCGAGCAGTTCCGCGTCGCCGCGGGCGGCTCGATCGCGGACCTCCACCCCGAGACGCGCGGCCACTCGATCGAGTTCCGCATCAACGGCGAGGACCCCGCCCGCAACTTCATGCCGGCCCCCGGACGCATCTCGACGCTCCGCTTCCCCTCCGGCCCCGGCGTCCGCGTCGACGCGGGCGTGGCCCAGGGCGACACCGTGTCGGGCAACTTCGACTCGATGATCGCCAAGGTCATCATCACCGGCACCACCCGCGACCAGGCGCTCGCCCGCGCCCGCCGCGCGCTCGCCGAGATGACGGTCGAGGGCATCCCCACGGTCCTGCCGTTCCACCGCGCGGTGTTGGACGCACCCCAGTTCGCGGCCGCGGACGGCGAGTTCGGCGTCTACACCACGTGGATCGAGTCCGAGTACGCCGACACCGTCGCGAGCCTCGCCCCCGCGGGCGCGTCCGCCGAGGACGACGAGGCGGAGGCGACCGAGCGCGTGGTGGTCGAGGTCGGCGGCAAGCGCCTCGAGGTGGTCCTGCCCGCGTCGCTCGCGCAGGCGGGCCGCGCGAGCGCCCGCAAGGCGGGGCGCCGCCCCATGAGGCGCACGGGCAACGGGGGCGCGCGCTCCGCATCGACGGGCACCACGCTCGCGTCGCCCATGCAGGGCACCATCGTCAAGGTCGCGGTCGAGGAGGGCGTCGAGGTGGCCGAGGGCGACCTCGTGGTGGTCCTCGAGGCGATGAAGATGGAGCAGCCCCTCACGGCGCACCGCACCGGCGTGGTCCGCTCGCTCACCGCGGTGGTCGGCGGCGGCGTGTCCGCGGGCACCGTCATCTGCGACATCGTCGACGTCGAGGTCACGCCCGAGGCCTGACCGGGATTCCGACACCCGCTGCCACGCGGGATGACGGCGTCAACCAGGGACGATGCTCCCGTCGGGTAGATTTACGCAACGTCGCCGTTCGCTATATTTGACACCGCGTCGGCGTCGCCCCTACGCTCGCCTGGTCACGGGTAAGGCTCGCCTTACCGTCCCCGACCGGAAGGCGACGCCATGCTCGCGAACTACCTGATCGGCCTGCGCGAGGGCCTCGAGGCCGCGCTCGTCGTGAGCATCCTCGTCGCGTACCTGGTGCGCACCGACCGGCGCGCGCTGCTGCGCCAGGTGTGGTTCGGGGTCGGGATCGCCGCGGGCCTGTCGATCGGGCTCGGTGCGCTCCTCACGCTCGGGCCTCAGGGCCTGAGCTTCGAGGCGCAGGAGGCCATCGGCGGCATCCTCAGCATCGTCGCCGTCGGCCTCATCACCTGGATGATCTTCTGGATGGGCAAGAACGCCCGCCACCTCAAGAGCCACCTCGAGGGCGCGCTCGAGAACGCGCTCAACGTCGGCAAGGGCGCCGTGGTCGCGATGGCGCTGCTCGCCGTGGGACGCGAGGGCCTCGAGACCGCGCTGTTCCTGTGGGCCGGCATCACCTCGGCCGGGTCGAGCTGGGCGCCCGTCGTCGGCGCGTCGCTCGGCATCGCCACCGCGATCGCGCTCGGGTTCCTCATGTACCGCGGCGCGGTCAAGGTCAATCTCCGCACGTTCTTCCAGTGGACGGGCGTCTTCCTCGTGCTCGTCGCGGGCGGAGTGCTCGCGTACGGCGTCCACGACCTCCAGGAGGCCGGCATCCTGCCGGGCCTCCACACCCTCGCCTTCGACGTCTCGGACGCGGTGCCGGCCGGATCGGTCCACGGCACGCTCCTCAAGGGCGTCTTCAACTTCTCGCCGCAGACCACGGTCCTCGAGGCCGTCGCGTGGGTCGCCTACGTGGTGCCCGTGATGTGGCTCTTCGTGCGCATGGCGTTCCGCTCCGGGCCGCCCGCTCCCGCCCGCCCGGCCGCCGCGCAGTCGCGCGACCTCGCCGCCGCCGGCGCCTGACAGCCGTCCCACACCCACCCATCCCCGACGAGACACAAGGACACCCATGCCTCGCCCTGCCCTCGCACGCCCCCTCGCCGCCTCCGGTGCGGCCCTCGCCGCCCTGGCGCTGACCGCGTGCGTGCCCAACGCCACCGCCGACGACTCCGCGATCGCGGTCGACTCCAGCAACGACGCCTGCGACGTCGCCGCCACGGAGGTCCCGTCCGGCACGGTGGTGTTCGACGTCACCAACTCCGGCGACGACGTCACCGAGTTCTACCTGCTCGCCTCCGACGGCCTGCGGATCATCTCCGAGGTCGAGAACGTGGGCCCCGGCATCACCCGCCAGCTGGTGGTGCAGGTCGCGCCCGGCGACTACCTCACGCAGTGCAAGCCCGGCATGACGGGCGACGGCATCCAGGCCGCGTTCACCGTGACGCAGGGCGAGGACGTCGCGACGGGCGACCGCGCGGAGGAGCTCGCGGCCGCCGGCGAGCAGTACCTCCTGTACGTGCGCGACCAGATCGAGACCCTCGAGGACAAGACCGACGCATTCCTCGCCGCCTACACCGCCGGCGACGACGACGAGGCGCGCGCCCTCTACGCGGACGCCCGCGTGCACTGGGAGCGCATCGAGCCCGTCGCCGAGTCCTTCGGCGACCTCGACCCGATGATGGACGCCCGCGAGGCGGACCTCGCCGAGGGCGAGTCCTGGACCGGCTGGCACCGCATCGAGAAGAACCTGTGGCCCCCGGCCGAGGGCTACGACCTCACGGACGCGGAGCGCCAGGAGCTCGCCGACAAGCTCGCCGCGGACACTGCCGAGCTCGCCTCGCGCGTCGAGGCGGAGGACTTCGCCATCGACGCGTTCCAGGTGGGCAACGGCGCGAAGGAGCTGCTCGACGAGGTCGCCGCGGGCAAGATCACCGGCGAGGAGGAGATCTGGTCGCACACCGACCTGTGGGACTTCCAGGCCAACGTCGACGGCGCCGAGGTCGCCTACGGCGTGCTCCACGACGTGGTCGCGGAGACCGACCCGGACCTCGTCGAGGAGCTCGACTCGCGATTCGCCGAGCTCGACGACCTGCTTGCGCAGTACGGCACCATCGAGGACGGCTTCGTGCTCTACACCGACCTCACCGAGGACCAGATCGTCGAGCTCGCGCGCGCCGTGGACGCGCTGGGCGAGCCGCTGTCCCGCCTCACCGCCGCGGCGGTCCTGTGACGCACGAGGACCTTGCGATGGACGATGCGGCGGGCCGGTCCGGCCCGTCGCGTCGCCTCGTCCTGGGGACGGCCGGCGCGGTCGCGGGCGGCCTCGCCCTCGCGGGCGGCGGCTTCGCCGCGGGCCGGGCCACCGCATCGTCCGCCTCGACGGACGCGTACGACTTCTTCGGAGACCACCAGAGCGGGATCGTCACCCCGCAGCAGGACCGCCTGCACTTCGCGGCGTTCGACATCACCACGGACTCGAAGGCGCGCGTCGTGTCGCTGCTGCGCCGCTGGAGCGAGGCCGCCGCGCGGCTCATGGCGGGCTCCGAGCTCGGCTCCGGCGCGGCCGGCGGCGCGTACGCCGCTCCCCCGGACGACACGGGCGAGGCGCTGGGCCTGCCCGCATCGGGCCTCACCATCACGTTCGGGTTCGGTCCCGGGCTGTTCGACGACCGCTTCGGGCTCGCGTCGAGGCGCCCCGACCAGCTGATCGACCTGCCGCACTTCTCGGGCGACACGCTCGACGCGCAGTTCACGGGCGGCGACCTGTGCATCCAGGCGTGCGCGAACGACCCCCAGGTGGCGGTGCACGCGATCCGCAACCTGTCGCGCCTCGCGTTCGGCGACGCGGCGATCCGGTGGGCTCAGCTGGGGTTCGGGCGCACGTCCTCGACCACGCGCGCGCAGGACACGCCCCGCAACTTCATGGGGTTCAAGGACGGCACCGCCAACCTGCGCGCCGAGGACACCGACCTGGTGGACCGCTGGGTCTGGGCGGAGCGCGGCGACGGCCAGGAGTGGATGGCGGGCGGGTCCTACCTGGTGGCGCGCCGCATCCGGATCCTCGCGGAGATCTGGGACCGCACGTCGCTGCAGGAGCAGGAGGCGACGGTGGGCCGCACCAAGGGCTCCGGCGCCCCGCTGTCCGGGGGCTCCGAGTTCACCGAGCCCGACTTCTCCGTGAAGGGACGCGACGGCGAGGCGCTCATCCGCCCCGACTCGCACGTGGCGCTCGCCCACCCCAGCGCGCACGGGGGCAGCATGATGCTGCGCCGCGGCTACAACTTCACCGACGGCGCCGACTCGCTCGGCCGCCTGGACGCGGGGCTGTTCTTCCTCGCGTACGTGCGGGACCCGCGCGAGCAGTTCGTGCCCGTCCAGAACGCCCTCTCGAGCTCCGACGTCATGACCGTCGAGTACCTGCGCACCACCGGCTCCGCCCTGTTCGCGGTGCCGCGCGGGCTCGCCCCCGGCTCCGTGCTGGGAACCGAGGGCGCGTACGTGGGTCAGGAGCTCTTCGGCTAGGCCCCTGCCGCCCCCATGCCGTGCAACCGGCGAGCCGCCTCGGACACCGTGCCGCTGAGCGACGGGTACACCGTGAAGGCCGCGGCGACGTCGTCGACGGTGAGGTGCTTCGCGACCGCGAGCGACAGCGGGTAGATGTGCTCGCCGGCGCGCGCGCCCACGAGGACCGCCCCGAACACCTGGCCGGTCACGGTGTGCCCGAAGATCTTCACGAAGCCCTCGTCGATGCCGAGCATCTTCGCGCGCGGATTGCGCGCCAGGTCCAGGCGTGACACCTCGTAGAAGAGGCCGCGCTCCTGCAGCTCCGCCTCGCTCAGGCCCACCGAGGCGATCTCGGGCACGGTGAACACGTTGGAGGCGACCAGCTTGAGGTCGATGGGGGTGACGGCGTCGCCGAGCGCGTGCGCCATGGCGATGCGCCCCTGCGTGGCGGCGACGCTTGCGAGCGGCAGCACGCCCGTGCAGTCGCCCGCGGCGTAGATGCCGCGCGCCGTGGTGCGGCTGACCTTGTCGACGCGGATGAGACCGCGCTCGTCGAGCTCGACGCCCGCCTCCTCGAGGCCCAGGCCCTCGGTGTTGGGCACCGAGCCGACCGCCATGAGGCAGTGGCTGCCCTCGAGCACGCTGCCGTCCTCGAGCGTGACCCGCACGCCGTCGCCCGCGCGCTCCACCGCGGACGCGCGGCCGCCCACCAGGTGCATGCCGCGCTCCTTGAACACCTCGGTGAGGTGCGCGGAGGCATCCGGATCCTCGCGCGACAGCACGCGGTCGCCCGAGGCGACGAGCGTGACGTCCGCGCCGAGCAGGCGGTACGCGCCGGCGAACTCCGCGCCGGTCACGCCGGAGCCCACCACGATGAGGTGCTCGGGAAGCTCCGCGAGGTCGTAGAGCTGGGTCCAGGTGAGGATCCGCTCGCCGTCGGGCTCGCACCCGGGGACGATGCGCGGGCGGGCGCCCACGGCGACGAGGACCGCGTCCGCCTCGAGGACGGTGTCGCCGACCACCACGCGCTGCGGGCCGTCGAGGCGGGCCTCACCCTCGAGCACGGTGATGCCGTTGCGCTCCATGCGGTCCGCGATGTCGCCGGACTGCTTGGCGACCAGGCGCTTGACGCGGGCGTTGACCTCGGCGAGGTCGACGCTGAGCGCATGGGCGATCTCGCCGCCGTCGCTGCGACGGATGCCCAGCTCGGACGCACGCAGGGCGATGGTGAGCCACTCCGCGGTGGCGATGACGGTCTTGGAGGGGACGACGTCGGTCAGGACGGCATTGCCGCCGAGGCCGTGACGCTCGACCAGCGTCACCTCCGCCCCGGCCTTGACGGCCACCAGGGCCGCCTCGTAGCCGCCCGGACCGCCGCCGATGATGACGACGCGTGGGGACATGCCTCCATTCAAGCGCACGCCGGACGATGCGCCGGTCGCCGCATCGTCCGGCCGCCCGACCTGCCCCGGCACGGCAGGACTACTAGGCTCGACGCATGACTTCCGCCACTGAGTTCGCCGCGGAGGCCGCGGCCACCCTCGCCGCCGCCACGGGCGTCGCGCACCACGACATCGCCCTGGTCCTGGGCTCCGGATGGGGCGGCGCCGCCGAGCTCATCGGCGAGGAGGTGGCGCGGGTCGACGCGACGGACATCCCGGGCTTCGACGCGCACGTGGTGCCCGGGCACCACCCCGTGTTCCGCTCGCTGCTCACGCCCACGGGGAAGCGCGTGCTGGTGCTCGGCGCACGCCAGCACTACTACCAGGTGCGTGACGCGGGCAAGGTCGCGCACGCCATCCGGATGGCCGCGGCGGCGGGTTGCACCCAGCTGGTGCTCACCAACGGCTGCGGCTCGACCCGCCCGGAGGTGGGCCCCGGATCGGTGGTGCTGCTGGCGGACCACATCAACCTCACGGGCCAGACGCCTCTCGAGGGCGCGACGTTCGTGGACATGAGCCAGGTCTACTCGCCGCGGCTGCGCGGGATCGCGCACTCGATCGACGCGGAGCTGCCCGACGGGATCTACGCGCAGTTCACCGGCCCGCAGTACGAGACGCCCGCGGAGGTCCGCATGGCGGCCATCCTCGGCGCCAACCTTGTGGGCATGTCGACCGTCCTCGAGGCCATCGCGGCGCGCGAGGCCGGTCTCGAGGTGCTCGGCCTGTCGCTGGTGACCAACCTGGCCGCGGGGATCGGCGGCGACACGCTCGACCACCAGGAGGTGCTCGACGCCGGCGCTGCCGCCGGCCCACGCATCTCGGCACTGTTGGCCGCGATCGTCAGGGAGATGTGATGGAGGAGCTGCTGGCCCGCGCCGAGGCGTGGATCGAGGACGACCCGGACGACGCGACGCGCGAGGAGCTCGCCGCCGTGCTCGAGGCCGCCGTGGGCGGGTCCGCGCCCGCCCTGGAGGACCTCGACGACCGGTTCCGCGGGTTCCTCGAGTTCGGCACCGCCGGGCTGCGCGGGCGCATCGGCGCCGGGCCCAACCGGATGAACCGCGCCGTGGTGATCCGCGCGGCCGCCGGCCTGGCGCGCTACCTGACCGACGCGCTCGCCGCCCTCGGTGTCGAGGGCCCCGCGCGCGTGGCGATCGGCTACGACGCGCGCCACGGCTCGCACGACTTCGCGCTCGACACCGCCGCGGTGATGACCGCCGCGGGTCACGAGGCGCTGCTGCTCCCCCGCACGCTTCCCACCCCCGTGCTCGCGTTCGCGACGCGCCTGCTCGACGCCGATGCGGGCGTCATGGTGACCGCCTCCCACAACCCGCCCCAGGACAACGGCTACAAGGTCTACCTGGGCGGACGCGTGGTGTCGGACGAGGGCCAGGGCGCGCAGATCGTCCCGCCGTACGACGGCGAGATCGCATCGCGCATCGCCGCCGTGCCCGCAGTCGCGTCCGTCCCGCGCGCGACCGAGGGGTGGCGCGTCCTGGGAGACGGCGTGGTCGACGACTACGTCGCGCAGGTGGCCGCGCTCGGAGGCGACGTGGCCCCGGTGGCCGCACGGCGGGCCGCCACGCGCATCGTCCTCACGCCACTCCACGGCGTGGGGGGCGAGACCGTCGAGCGCGTGCTGCACGCCGCGGGCTTCACGGACGTCCACACCGTCGCCGAGCAGGCCGAGCCGGACCCCGACTTCCCCACCGTCGACTTCCCCAACCCGGAGGAGAAGGGCGCGATCGACCTCGCGCTCGAGCTCGCGGAGCGGGTGGGTGCAGACGTGGTGATCGCGAACGACCCGGACGCGGACCGCTGCGCCGTCGCGACGCTGATCGATGGCCGGTGGACCATGCTCCACGGCGACGTGGTCGGCTCGCTGCTGGGCGAGCGCGTCGCGTCCCGCACCCCCGCCGGCTCGCACGTGCTGGCGAACTCGATCGTGTCGTCGCAGCAGCTCGCGGCGATCGCCGCGGCGCATGGCCTGGGGCATGCGAACACGCTCACGGGCTTCAAGTGGATCGGGCGCACGCCGCGCATGGCGTTCGGCTACGAGGAGGCGCTGGGCTACTGCGTCGCGCCCGACCTGGTGCGGGACAAGGACGGCGTGTCCGCCGCGCTTCTCATGGCGGACTTCGTGTCCGAGCTCAAGGCGGGCGGGCGCACGCTGGCCGACGCGATCGACGACCTCGCGCGGGCCTACGGCGTGTACCTGACGTCGCAGGTGTCCGCGCGGTACGCGGACCTCGCCCTCATCCCGGAGACCATGGCGCGCCTCATGGCGTCCCAGCCCGCGACCCTCGCGGGCTCACCGGTGGTGGCCACCGACGACATGTCGCAGGGGTTCCGGGGGCTGCCCGGCACCACCGGCCTGCACCTCGCGGCGGAGTCCGGCGCGCGCGTGATCGTGCGTCCCTCCGGCACCGAGCCGAAGGTGAAGGCGTACCTCGAGGTGGTCGTGCCGGTGGTCGGCGAGGACGTGGCGGCCGCGAAGGCCGCCGCGGCCACCACCATGGAGCTGCTCCGCGCCGACGTCACGGCGGCGCTGGGGATCTGAGGCGCGACGGGCGCGGGGCCGCGGCTCAGTACGAGCCGGTGGCCTCGCCGCCGTCGAGGACCGCTGCGGTGCCGGACAGGCCCAGGCGCGTCGCGCCCGCCTCGATCATCGCGACCGCGTCGTCCCAGGTGCGGACCCCGCCGGAGGCCTTGATGCCGAGGCGTCCCCCGACGGTCTCGGCCATGAGGCGCACCGCGTGCACCGAGGCGCCGCCGGTCGGGTGGAAGCCGGTGGAGGTCTTGACGAAGTCCGCGCCCGCGGCCTCCGAGGCGAGGCACGCCCCCACGATCGCCTCGTCCGTGAGGGCGGCGGACTCGATGATGACCTTGAGGATCTTGCCGGCAGGCACCGCGGCGCGGACGGCCGCGACGTCCGCCTCGACCGCGGCGAAGTCGCCCGCGTTCGCGGCCGCCACGTCGATCACCATGTCGACCTCGTCGGCGCCCTGCTCGATGCTCAGCGCGGCCTCCGCCGCCTTGATCGACGAGTGATGCTTACCGGACGGGAACCCGCACACGGTCGCGACCGCGAGTCCCTCGGGCACGGTCACGGGGAGCATGGACGGCGACACGCACACGGAGAACACCCCCAGCGCGGCACCCTCCGCGATGAGCGCCTCGACGTCCGCGGGGGTGGACTCGGGCTTGAGGAGGGTGTGGTCGACGTAGCGGGCCAGCTCGGCGCGGGTGAGAGTCATGGACCCAGCCTAGGCCGCCCGCGGAGTTGCCACCCGCCGAGGGATGTGACACCCTCGCGGCAGGGCCCCTCCGGCTCCCGGACGAAGTGACGTACCCGGCGACTCGACAAGACGTCTCACTGGAGAGCACGTCATGGCCTGGGTCATCCTCATCGTGTCCGGCATCCTCGAGGCCGTCTGGGCGACCGCCCTCGGCCGCTCCGAGGGCCTCACACGGATCGCGCCGACGGTCACGTTCGGTGTCGCTCTCGTCGCCAGCATGGGCGGGCTCGCGCACGCGATGCGCACGCTTCCCCTCGGCACGTCCTATGCGGTCTGGGTGGGCGTCGGCGCAGCGCTCACCGTCGGCTACGCGCTGGCGACGGGCGCGGAGGCCGCGTCGCTCGTCAAGGTCGCGCTGATCCTCGGGATCGTGGGCTGCGTGGTGGGGCTCAAGCTCGCGCACTAGGCGCGGCGAGCCCCACCACGCGGACGATCACAGGTCGATGCCGTAGCCCTCGATCACCAGCTCCGCGAGGTCAGCCTTCTCGTCGTAGGGCAGGAACGCGCCCCATGCGGCGGCGAGGGTGGCCTCGAACAGGTCCTCCTTGGTCCAGCCGACCTCGGCGAGCGCCGCGAACTCGGAGGACATGGACACGCCCGAGACCAGGCGGTTGTCGGTGTTCACGGTGACCGCGAAGCCGAGGTTGCGCAGCTCGTGCATCGGGTGGCCCTCGATCGACGGCGCGGCCGCTGTCTGGACGTTCGACGTGGGGCAGCACTCGAGAGGGATCTGCAGGTCGAGCGCGTGCTGCGCGATCACGCCGAGCGTGAGCTCCTCGCCGCCGAAGCCGTCGATGTCCTCGTGGATGCGCACACCGTGGCCGATCCGGCGCGCGGACCCGAGCCCGAGCGCCTCGCCCACGGAGGCCGCGCCGTCGGCCTCGCCCGCGTGGATGGTGACGGGCATGTGGTGCTCGCGGAGCAGCTGGAACGCCTCGCGGTGGTTCGCCGCGGGGAAGCCCAGCTCGGGGCCGGCGATGTCGAAGCCCACGCAGCAGCGGCCGCGGTTGGCGAGCGCGAGCTCGGCGATCTCGACGGAACGGTCGAGGTGACGCATCGCGTCGAGGATCGCGGCGGCGCGGATCGCGTAGCCCGCCTCGAGCGCCTCGGCGACGCCCTCCTCGATGCCGTCCTGAACCGCCTCGACGACCTCCTGGAGGGACAGCCCGCCGGACACGTGCTGCTCGGGCGCGTACCGCAGCTCGGCGTAGATGACGCCGTCGGCGGCGAGGTCCAGGACGGCCTCGCGGGCGACGCGACGCAGGTTGTCCGCGGTCTGCATCACCGCGGTGGTGTGGGCGAAGGCCTCCAGGTAGCGAACCAGGTCGCCCGAGTTCGCGTTCTCCGCGAACGTGCGCGCGAGGGCCTCGGGGTCCGTCGTGGGCAGCTCGTGGCCGATCTCCGCGGCGAGCTCGATGAGGGTCGACGGGCGCAGGCCGCCGTCGAGGTGGTCGTGGAGCACGACCTTGGGCAGGGCGAGGATGTCCTCGGAGCTGAGAGTCATGAGGCCAGGCTAGCCGCGCGTCAGGCGCGGCGCGGCACGGGCAGCACCAGCCACGCGGCGCGCGACCAGTGCCCGAGCGCGGGCAGCCGGCCGGCGCCCGGGTGGAGGTCCGCGTCGGCGAGGGGCAGCACGGCGCCCGCGCCCGGCTCGTAGACGAGGAAGCCGTCGCCGGTGTCGCCCACCAGGAGCACCACGTGCCGCGGGATCACGGAGTCGAGCCCGAGCGAGGAGTCGCCCGCCGTGAACATCGGCACCGGGATCCCGTCGCCGAGCGCGCGGCGCGCGTGCGCGAGGAGCGGCGCGAGGGCGTCCGGTGACGAGTCGTCCACCAGGGACCCGCGGAAGCGCAGCCCCGCGAAGCGCGTCGAGTCGTCCACCTTCCACGGCGGGGTCCCGAGCGAGCGCGGCCACGCGACCGGTCCGAGCGCGGACGCCGTGGTCTGCGCGTGGATCACGTGCTGAAGAGCGTGCCACCGCTCCTCGACCGTGAGCGCCTCGTAGCCCTCCGCCTCGGCGTGCATGGCCTCCGCGGGCTCGTAGTCCGCGAGGGTCCGTCCGGTCGCGACCCACAGCGCGACGAACGGGTCGCCCACCATGAGCATGACCCCCATCGTGGCGGCCCCGCACGTGGTCTGATCGACCTGACGCGCCCGGACCCCCGCCCACGCGAGCGGCCCTTCCGCGTCGCCGGCGGGATGGGAGACGATGCGCCGGGTCGCCTCTCCCAGGCCGTCCCAGCCGGCGGCGAGCGCCGCCACCGCCGGGATGGGCGCCCCGGAGGCCACCGCGCGGAACAGGACCGCGGCATCGTCCCCCATCTGGTCCCGGGAGACGGTGAGGGCCTTCGCGTCCGCCGCGGCGGCGCGGTCGACCGCGCGCTGGAATGCGCGCTCGAACAGGCCCTCGGTGCTCGCCGGCTCCTCGGGCGGGCGCCGCTCGGACAGCCCGACGAGGCCCGCCGCGCGGGCCGCGAGGGCGGTGAGCGTCCAGGCCATCTAGCGCGTGTGGGCGCCCACGGCGTCGAGGATGATGTGCCGGTCGACGGTGCCGCCCGGCGTGATGTCGAGGGTGCCGGCTCCGTCGCATGCCTCGGTGAGGGCGGCGAGCCCGCGCGGCATCCGGTCCTCGGTCTCGGTGTGCAGCGTCATGATGACGTCCCCCGCCTTGACCTCATCGCCCACGACCTTGTTGAGGTACACGCCCGAGGACACCTCGACCGCGGCGCCCTGGCGCGCGCGGCCGGCGCCCAGGCGCCACGCCGCGACGCCGACGCCCATGGCATCCATGCGGGTGATGACGCCGTCGCGGTCCGCGCGGACCTCCTCGACGTGCGGGGCGGTCGGCATGACCGCGTCCACGTCGCCGCCCTGCGCCGCGATCATGCGGCGCCACGCGTCCATCGCGCGTCCGTCCTTGAGCGCGTCCGCCGGATCGACATCCGTGACGCCGGCGCCGACGAGCATCTCGCGCGCGAGGGCGAGCGTGAGCTCGACCACGTCGGCGGGGCCGCCGCCGGCGAGCACCTCGAGCGACTCGGTCACCTCGAGCCCGTTGCCGATGCCCCGGCCGAGCGGCGTGGACATGTCGGTGAGCAGCGCCGACGTCACGACGCCCGCGTCGGTGCCCAGGTCGACCATGGTGCGCGCGAGCTCGCGCGCCTGCTCGATGTCCTTCATGAACGCGCCGGTGCCGACCTTGACGTCGAGCACCAGCACGCCCGTGCCCTCGGCGATCTTCTTGCTCATGATGGACGAGGCGATGAGGGGGATGGCCTCGACCGTCCCGGTGACGTCGCGCAGGGCGTAGAGCTTCTTGTCCGCAGGGGCGAGGCCGGAGCCGGCCGCGCAGATGACGGCGCCGACGTCCTCGAGCTGGCGCAGCATCGTCTCGTTGGACATGTCCGCCCGCCAGCCGGGGATGGACTCGAGCTTGTCGAGCGTGCCGCCCGTGTGGCCGAGGCCGCGCCCGGACAGCTGCGGAACCGCCACGCCGCACGCGGCGACCAGCGGCGCGAGCGGCAGCGTGATCTTGTCGCCGACGCCGCCGGTCGAGTGCTTGTCGGCGGTGGGGCGCGACAGCGACGAGAAGTCGAGCCGCTCCCCCGTCGCGATCATCGCCGCGGTCCACCGTGCGATCTCGGCGCGCGTCATGCCGCGCTGGAGGATCGCCATCGCGAGGGAGCTCATCTGCTCGTCGGCGACCACCCCGCGGGTGTAGGCGTCGACCACCCAGTCGATCTGGTCGTCGGTCAAGGTGCCGCCGTCCCGCTTGACGCGGATGACGTCGACGGCGTCGTGGCGCTCGGCCATCAGCCCTCCTCGAGGTGCTGGGGCCCGAAGGCCCAGGGAAGAAGGTCGTCCAGGGTGAGGGTGCCGTCTGGTCCGTCGATCAGCAGGCCCGGTCCCCCGAACTCGTACAGCAGCTGGCGGCAGCGGCCGCACGGCTGCAGGGGCGCGCCCGCCGCGTCCACGCACGCGAACGCGACGAGGCGTGAACCGAGCGCGTCGGTGTGCAGCTTCGACACCAGCGCGCACTCGGCGCACAGCGTGAGCCCGTAGCTGGCGTTCTCGACGTTCGCGCCGGTGACGATCTCGCCGGTGTCGGTGAGGGCCGCGGCACCCACCTTGAACTTCGAGTACGGCACGTAGGCCCGCTCGTTGGCCTCGCGCGCCTTGGTGCGGAGGAGGTCCCAGTCGATGTCCATGGCGTTACTTCTTGTACGGGATGCCCTCGGAGGCCGGCGGGCGGGCGTGGCCCACGAGTCCGGCGACCGCGAAGATCGTCGCGATGTACGGGAACATCGCGAGGAACTGCGACGGGATAGGCGAGCCGATGGCGCCGAGCTGGGCGCGCAGCGCGTCGGCGAAGCCGAACAGCAGCGCGGCGGCGAGCGCGCCGCGCGGGCTCCAGCGGCCGAGGATCATCGCGGCGAGGGCGATGTAGCCCTTGCCGGCGGTCATCTCCTTGCCGAACGCGAGTCCCGACGCGACGGTGAAGAACGCGCCGCCGAGGCCGGCGATCGCGCCGCCGAGCACGGTGTTGCGCACGCGGGTGCGGTTGACCTGGATGCCCACGGTGTCGGCGGCCTTGGGGTGCTCGCCGACGGCGCGCACACGCAGGCCCCACCGCGACCGGAACAGCATGATCTGGAGCACGGCGACGACCACGTAGAGGATGTAGACCAGCAGGTTCTGGTTGAACAGCACCGGGCCGATCACGGGGATCTTCGACAGCAGCGGGATTGCGAGCTTGGGCATGCCGAGCGGCTGGTTGAGGTCGCCGTTCTCCGTCATCACGGTGGAGAAGAAGAAGTTGGTGAGCCCCAGGACCAGCATGTTGAGCACCACGCCCACCACGATCTGGTTGACCCAGTACTTGGTCGCGAAGATCGCGAGCACCAGCCCGACCAGCGCGCCCGCGATCGGCGCGGCGATGAGACCCACGTACGCGTTGCCGACCATCGACGCGATCAGCGCGGCGAGGAACGCGCCCGCGAGCAGCTGCCCCTCGATCGCGATGTTGATGATGCCGGAGCGCTCGCACAGCGTGCCCGCAAGTGCGCCGAAGACCAGCGGCACCGCGAGGAACAGCGAGCTCGTCAGCAGTCCGGTGAGCTGGATGCTGGTGGCGTCGCGACCGGCGCCGGCCCACGTGAGCAGCGCGCCCATGATGGCCATGCCGTAGACGACGGGCACCCACAGGCCCACCTTGCGGCGCTGGTTCGCGCGGTACGCGGTCCAGCCGGCCAGCGCGAGCCCGATCACCGAGAAGACGATCGCGGCCAGCTGCGACGGCAGCGTGAAGCTGGGGATCGCGAAGAAGTCGGTGGGACGCGCGACCACGAACGTGGTCGACGCGCCGGACGCGCTGCCGAACCCGAAGATCACGAGCGACAGCAGCGCGACCACGCCGAGCGTGATCGCCGCGCCGAAGCGCTTGGGCGGGATCGGCGCGCTCGAGGCCGGGGCGGCGGGAGCGTCGGCGACGGTCGCGGTCATGCCGCCACCTCCTTCTCGTGGGCGGGCGACGGCAGGTGGAACATCCACCGCACCAGCGGCGGGGCGGCGATGAACAGCACGATCAGCGCCTGGATCACCACGACGATGTCGACGGGCAGGCCCGCATTGACCTGCAGCGAAGGTCCGGACGCCTGGAGGCCGCCGAACAGGATGGCCGCGAGGACGATCCCGAGCGGGCGCGAGCGTCCCAGCAGGGCGACCGTGATGGCGTCGAAGCCGATGCTGCCGGCGACCGCGTCGGTGAGGAACTTCTGCGTGCCGAGCACCGGCGCGGAGCCGGCGAGGCCGGCGAGCGCACCCGCGATCACCATGGTGATGATGGTCGCGGTCCCGATGCTCATGCCCGCGGTGCGCGCGGCGCTCGGGTTCGCACCCACGGCGCGCAGGCGGAAGCCGAGCGTCGAGCGCTCCATCAGCCACCACGCGCCCCACGCGCAGGCCAGCGCGAGGAGGAATCCGAGGTGCAGGTTGAACTGCACGCCCAGGATCTTCGGGTACTGGGCGGTCTCCGCGACGATCGGGGAGATCGGGTTGTCGCTGCCCTCGCGCTGGAAGGCCTCGAGCGACAGCAGCCACGCCACCAGGTGCAGGGCGACGTAGTTGAGCATGATCGTGACGATCACCTCGTGCGCGCCGCGACGCGCCTTGAGGATGCCGGGGATGAAGCCCCACAGCGCGCCGCCGAGCGCGCACCCGAGCACGGCCAGCAGCAGGTGGATGCCCCACGGCAGCTCGAACGCGAAGCCGAGGTAGGCGCCCACCGTCGCTCCGATGAGGAGCTGGCCCTGCGCACCGATGTTGAAGAGTCCGGCACGGAAGCCGATGCCGAGCCCGAGTCCCGCGAAGATCAGCGGGGTCGCGAGCGTGAGCGTCTGGGTGAACGGCTTGATCATGCCCGCGAAGGAGTCGGCGCCGAGGTTGAGCACGGCGCCGTTGAACATCGCGGAGTACGCCGCGCCGAGCGCGTCGCCGATCGCCGCGAACGTGTCGCCCGGACGCGAGAAGAAGTAGGCCGCGGACTCCCTCACCGCCTCGTCGGCGAGGATGACGAGGATGCCGCCGATGACCATCGACGCGACGATCGCCATGAAGACGACCATGCTCGAGCTCTCGGCGATCTCCCGAAGGACCTGCCGCGACCGGGGCTCCTCGGGCGCGGGCGCCTCAGGGTTCTCCGCGGGGGTCTGGGTCTCGGCGCTCACGCCGCCTCCTCCTGGTGTGCGCCGGCCATCATGAGGCCCAGCGTGTCGCGATCGGTGTCGGGGGCGACGATGCCGACGATGCGCCCGTGGTACATCACCGCGATGCGATCCGCGAGCGCGACGACCTCGTCGAGCTCCGCGCTCACGATGATGACGGCGGCACCGGCGTCGCGTTCCGCGACGATGCGCTTGTGCACGAACTCGATCGAGCCGACGTCGAGCCCGCGGGTGGGGTTCGAGGCGATGAGCAGCTTGAGCGGGCGCGACAGCTCGCGCGCGAGCACCACCTTCTGCTGGTTGCCTCCGGACAGGGAGCCCGCCGTCTGCTCGATCGACGTCGCGCGGACGTCGAACTGCTCGACGTGCTTGCGCGCCTCCTCGGCGATGACCTTGGGCTGCAGCGCGACGCCCTTGGCGTACGGCTCCTGGTCGTGCAGGTCGAGGATGAGGTTGTTCGCGATGGTCATGTTCGCGACGATGCCGTCCTCGGTGCGGTCCTCGGGCACGAACCCGATGCCGCTGAGCAGCACGTCCTTGATCGACCGCCCGGTGATGACGTCGCCGTCGAGCGACGCGGAGCCCGCGTCGGGGGACACGACGCCGATGAGCGCCTCGGTGAGCTCGGTCTGGCCGTTGCCCTGCACGCCCGCGATCGCGAGGATCTCACCCGACTTGACCTCGAACGAGACGTTGTCGAGCTGGACGATCCCGGCGGCGTCGACCACCGTGAGGCTGTCGACCGCGAGCACGGTCGCACCGGGCGTCGCCTCGTCCTTGTCGACGCGCATCGACACGGCGCGTCCCACCATGAGGGAGGCGAGCTCCTCCTGGGAGGCGGTCGGCTCGGCGGAGCCCACCACCTTGCCGCGGCGGATCACGGTGATGGTGTCCGCGACGGCCTTGACCTCGCGCAGCTTGTGCGTGATGAGCACCACGGCGGTGCCGGCGTCGCGCAGGTCCTTCACGATCCCGAGCAGCTCGTCGGTCTCCTGCGGGGTGAGCACGGCGGTGGGCTCGTCCAGGATGAGGACCGACGCGTCGCGGGACAGCGCCTTGATGATCTCGACCCGCTGCTGCGCACCCACCGGGAGGTCCTCGATGAGGGCATCGGGATCGACATTGAAGTTGAAGCGCTCGGAGATCTCGCGCACCTTCGCGCGCGCGGCGTCGAGGTCGAGCAGCTTGGCGGGGCCGCGCACGTCCTCGTGGCCCAGCATCACGTTCTCCGCGACGGTGAACGGGTGCACGAGCATGAAGTGCTGGTGCACCATGCCGATGCCCGCGGCCATCGCGTCGCCCGGACCGGCGAAGACGACCGGCTCGTCGTCGAGCAGCACCTCGCCCTCGTCCGCGTCGTACAGGCCGAACAGCACGTTCATCAGCGTCGACTTGCCGGCGCCGTTCTCACCCAGCAGGGCATGCACGGTGCCCGGCTCGACCAGCAGATCGATGCGGTCGTTGGCGGTGAAGTCTCCGAAGCGCTTGGTAATACCGCGGAGCTCGAGTTTCACAGGGGTCCTCCCACGTCTTTGCTCAGGACATTCCCGAGCCTACTAGCGGAGACAGCGAGGGGCGCGCCACAGGTGTGCCCTGTGGCGCGCCCCCGGAAAGGTGCTGTCTTAGGAGACGTCGACCGAGATCGAGCCGTCGATGATGCCGGCCTTGATCGCGTCGAGCTCGGCGAGCACGGCCTCGGGCACGGCGCCCTCGGCGAAGTCCGCCACGCCCACGCCCTCGTTCTCGAGCGTGCCCAGGTAGGGCTCGGTCGAGAATCCGGCGTCGATGGTCTCGGCGATGGTGTCGAACACCGAGTTGCCGATGTTCTTGAGCACCGAGGTGAGGACGATGTCCGCGTAGTCGGTGGTGGCGGTCCAGTCGGAGTCCACACCGATCAGCCACGCGTCGCCGGCCGACTGCACGGCGGCGGCGGCGCCGAGGCCCACGGGGCCCGCGACGGGCATGACGACGTCCGCACCCTGGCTGAGGAACTCCTCGGTGACGTTCTGACCCTTCGACTGGTCGGAGAAGTCGCCGGTGAACTGGCCGTCCTTGCCGTCCCAGCCGAGCACCTTGACGTCGCCGCCGTTGGACTCGTTGTAGTAGTTGGCGCCCGCGAGGAAGCCGTCCATGAAGATGGTGACCGACGGGATGTTCATGCCGCCGAACGTCGACAGCGTGCCCGACTGCGAGGCGCCAGCGGCGGCGTAGCCCGCGAGGAACGACGCCTGGTCGGTGTCGAACGTGATGGGCTTGATGTTGTCGGCGTCGGTGGTGCCGTCGTAGTCGTTGTCGGCGAGGTCGTCGATGATCGCGAAGTGCACGTCGGGGTTGGCGAGCGCAGCGTCGACGGTGGCCTGCGACAGCAGGAAGCCGACCGTGATGATGAGGTCGCAGCCCGCGGCGACCTGGGCCTCGATGTTCGGGGCGAAGTCGGCGTCGGTGGTCGACTCGGCGGACGCGATCTCGATGCCGAGCTCGGCCTCCGCGCGGGTCAGGCCCTCGTAGCCCGACTGGTTGAACGACTTGTCGTCGAAGCCGCCCGAGTCCGAGACCATGCAGGCCTTGAAGTCGACGGTCTCGGTCGCGGTGCCGGTGGTCGCCTCGGCGGTCGCGCCGGTCTCCTCCTCGGGAGCGGACGCACAAGCAGCCAGGGCGAGCGCCGACACGGCGGCGACGGCACCCACGCGGATGATCTTCTTCATCAGGTGATTCCCTCTGTCAGTCATGCCCGGCTGCCACCGGGCGGGGGTTGTACGGGTCATCGTACGGACGCAATGTTACGAACAAACCCGCGTTGGTCTCGCCTCCGCAACAATCCGGCAACGATTCTCCCAGCTCAGGACGATTCGATCGCGGCCCCGGCGTCCTTGACGCGCTGCGCGGAGCCCCGCACCGTCACCAGGATGGCCTCGTCCGACTCGACCACCACCGCATCGTCCACCCCCACGACGACCACGGGCTTGCCGCCGCCGACCACGAGGGCGCCGCGCGCGGCGACCGTGCCCACCGGCGCGGCGCGGCCGATCGCGACGGGCCCCTCCCCCGCTCCGGACAGCTGCGCGAGCGAGTCGAAGTCGCCCACGTCGTGCCACTCGAACCTCGCGGGGACCACGGCGACGCCGCCCTCGGCGGCGACAGGCTCGGCGATCGCATGGTCGATCGCGATCTTGGTGAGCGTGGGCCACACGCGCGCGAGCACCTCGGCGCGCGCCGGGCCGTCCCACGCCGCCGCGATGTCCCTGACGCCGGCGGCCAGCGTCGGCTGGAGGCGGTCGAGATGGCCGAGCAGGACGTCCGTGCGCACCACGAACATGCCGGCGTTCCACGCGAAGGAGCCCCGCGCGAGCATCGCGGCCGCGGTCTCCGCGTCGGGCTTCTCGGTGAAGGCGACCACGTGGCGTGCCTCGCCGTCGAGCGGCTCGCCCATCTCGATGTAGCCGAACGCGGTCGACGGCTCCGTGGGCGCGATGCCGAGCACGACCACCTTCCCGGAGCCGGCGACCCGCGCGGCCTCGCGCACGGTCGCGCGGAACGCGTCGGCGTCGGGGATGAGGTGGTCGGCGGCGAAGGAGGCCATCACGCGGCTGCCCCACCGCTGCTCGATGAGCGCGGCCGCGAGCGCGATCGCGGCCATCGAGTCGCGCGGGCTCGGCTCCGTCACCAGGTTCTCGCGGGGCACCCCGGGCAGCTGCGACGCGACGGCGTCCGCGTGCCGCTCGCCGGTGACGATCACGACGCGCTCCGACAGCGGGCTCACGCGCGCGACCGTGTCCTGGATGAGCGTCGCGCCCGTCCCGAGCAGGTCCAGCAGGAACTTGGGCCGGTGCGGCTGCGACAGCGGCCACAGGCGGGACCCGACCCCGCCCGCCGGGATCACCGTCACCAGATCCTCTAGGAAATCGGACATGATCTGCGGGTCGGTGTGCTCAGCCGTCATGGCGACCACATTAGGATGGCCGTCAAGCCCGCTGTAGTGCTCTGAGGAGGGACGTGTCCCCGACAACGCTGTACCGAGGCCATGAAGGCATGTGGATGTGGGTAGTCCACCGTGTCACTGGCGTCGCGATCTTCTTCTTCCTGCTGGTCCATGTGCTCGACACCGCGCTCGTGCGCGTCTCCCCGGAGGCGTACAACGAGGTGATCGGGAGCTACAAGACGCCCCTCTACGGCCTCGTCGAGGCCGGCCTGGTCGCCGCGATCCTGCTGCACGCCTTCAACGGCCTGCGCATCATCGCCGTGGACCACTCCACGTGGGCGCTGCGCCACCAGAAGCAGCTGGTGTGGGCGGTGTGGATCATCTTCGCCGTGCTCATGGCGGGCTTCCTGCCCCGCCACCTCATGCACGTGTTCGGAGGTGCCTGATGACCGCGTCCTCCCCCGAGTTCGTGCCCGGCCCGAAGATCAAGGAGCCCCGCATCCGCTCCGGCCGCGTCCGCCCCGGCGCCGAGCAGTGGTCGTGGCGCTTCATGCGCATCTCCGGCCCGATCCTCGTCATCCTCATCCTCACGCACCTGTTCATCAACCTGGTGACGGGCGACGGCGTGAGCCAGATCGACTTCGCGTTCGTCGCCGGCAAGCTCGCGAGCCCGCTGTGGCAGGTGTGGGACCTCACCATGCTGGTCCTCGCGCTGCTCCATGGCGGCAACGGCATGCGCCTGCTCATCAACGACTACGCGCACCGCCCCGCGCTCAACAAGGCGCTGCACGCCGCGCTCGGCGTCGCGGTGATCGGCATCATCGTGCTCGGCGCGCTCGTCATCTTCACGTTCGACCCGTGCCCCGCGGGCGCGGACGCCAGCCTTCTGCCCAGCTTCTGCAAGGACCTCGCATGACCCATCACGAGTACGACGTCGTCATCGTCGGCGCTGGCGGCGCCGGCATGCGCGCGGCGCTGGAGAGCTCGCAGCGCGCGCGCACGGCGGTGCTGACCAAGCTCTACCCGACCCGCTCGCACACCGGCGCGGCGCAGGGCGGCATGGCGGCCGCGCTCGCCAACGTCGAGGACGACAGCGCCGAGTGGCACGTGTTCGACACCGTCAAGGGCGGCGACTACCTGGTCGACCAGGACGCCGCTGAGATCCTCTGCCACGAGGCCATCGACGCGGTGCTCGATCTCGAGAAGATGGGCCTGCCGTTCAACCGCACGCCCGAGGGCAAGGTGGACCAGCGCCGGTTCGGCGGCCACACCCGCGACCACGGCCAGGCACCGGTGCGTCGCTCCTGCTACTCCGCCGACCGCACGGGCCACATGATCCTGCAGACGCTGTACCAGCAGTGCATCAAGCAGGAGGTCGAGTTCTTCAACGAGTACTACGTGCTCGACCTCGTCCTCGACAAGGATCCGCAGGCGGCCGCCGACGGCGAGGACGTCGCCGTGACCGGCGTGGTCGCGCTCGAGCTGTCGACGGGCGAGATCCACACGTTCGGCGCGAAGTCCGTGATCTTCGCGACCGGCGGCGCCGGCAAGATCTTCAAGACCACCTCGAACGCGCACACCCTCACGGGCGACGGCATGGGCATCGCGCTCAACGCCGGTCTGCCCCTCGAGGACATGGAGTTCTTCCAGTTCCACCCGACGGGCCTCGCCGGCCTGGGCATCCTGCTGTCCGAGGCCGCGCGCGGCGAGGGCGGGATCCTGCGCAACTCCGAGGGCGAGCGCTTCATGGAGCGCTACGCGCCCACGATCAAGGACCTCGCGCCACGCGACATGGTGGCGCGCGCGATGGCCAACGAGGTCCGCGAGGGCCGCGGCGCCGGCCCCCACAAGGATTACGTGCTGCTCGACCTCACCCACCTCGAGCCCGCGCACATCGACGAGAAGCTCCCGGACATCACCGAGTTCGCCCGCACCTACCTGGGCGTCGAGCCGTACACGGAGCCCGTGCCCGTGTACCCGACCGCGCACTACGCGATGGGCGGCATCCCCACCACCGTCCAGGGCGAGGTGCTGCGCAACAACACCGACACCGTCAAGGGCCTCTACGCCGCCGGCGAGGTCGCGTGCGTGTCCGTCCACGGCGCCAACCGCCTGGGCACCAACTCGCTGCTCGACATCAACGTCTTCGGGCGCCGCGCCGGCATCGCCGCCGCGGAGTACGCCGTCGCCCTCGAGGCCGCCCCCGGCCTGCGGGACGATGCCGCGGCCCGGGTGGAGGGCATCGTCACCCGCCTCCTGGCGACGGTGGGCGAGGCCGGCACCGAGCGCGTGGCGGACGTCCGCAAGGCGTTGCAGGAGACCATGGACCGCAACGTCCAGGTGTTCCGCGACGCCTCGTCGCTCGAGGAGGCGGCCGGCGCGATCGCGGAGCTGAAGGAGCGCTACAAGGGCATCGCGATCCACGACCGCGGGCGGCGCTTCAACACCGACCTGCTGGAGGCGATCGAGCTGGGCTTCCTGCTCGAGATCGCCGAGGTGGTCACCGCGGGCGCGCTCGCGCGCGAGGAGTCGCGCGGCGGCCACTACCGCGAGGACTTCCCCACCCGCGACGACGAGGCGTTCATGCACCACACCATGGCGTACACGACGCAGGACGGGGTCCGGCTCGACAAGAAGCCCGTGGTGATCACGAAGTACCAGCCGATGGAGAGGAAGTACTGATGACGGCCGTTGCCGAGTCCCCCGCCGTCGGCGAGGTCACCGCCCTCACCGTCACCCTGAAGATCCTGCGCACCAACCCGGAGGGGACCGCGGACCACGCCGCCGGCGAGTCCTACTGGGAGGAGTTCCAGGTCGAGGCGCACGCCACGGACCGCGTCCTCGACGCGCTGCACAAGGTGAAGTGGGACCAGGACGGGTCGCTGTCCTTCCGCCGATCGTGCGCGCACGGCGTCTGCGGTTCCGACGCGATGCGCATCAACGGGCGCAACCGCCTCGCCTGCAAGACGCTGCTCAAGGACCTCAACCCGGCCCGCCCCATCACGGTCGAGCCCATCAAGGGGCTTCCGGTGGAGAAGGACCTGATCGTCGACATGGAGCCGTTCTTCGCCTCCTACCGCGAGATCATGCCGTTCCTCATGACCACGGGCACCGCGCCGGAGCGCGAGCGCCTGCAGTCCCCCGAGGACCGCGCCCGGTTCGACGACACCACGAAGTGCATCATGTGCGCCGCCTGCACCACGAGCTGCCCGGTGTTCTGGACCGACGGCCAGTACTTCGGCCCGCAGGCGATCGTGGGAGCGCACCGGTTCATCTTCGACTCGCGCGACGAGGGCCAGTGGGACCGTCTCGAGATCCTCAACGACAAGGCCGGCGTGTGGAAGTGCCGCACGGCGTTCAACTGCACCGAGGCCTGCCCGCGCGGCATCGAGGTCACCAAGGCGATCTCCGAGGTCAAGAAGGCGCTCACCTCCGGCGACGTCTGAGACGCGATCCGGAGGCGCTCAGTCCGTGGGCGCCTCCGGGTTGCGCAGGGTCGCGCGCGCGGTCGAGACGGGTGTGCCCAGGCGCCCCTTGCGCCCCGTCACCGTCACGGTGGGCGGCTCGATGCTGTCGGGGTGGATCTGCCCCTGGTGGTGCTCGCGGTGGTGGGCGCCCAGCCACGCGGCGCCCATGAGGATGAACCTGTTGACGTAGTCGACGAAGATCATCAGCGTGATGATCGCCGCGAACGGCGCGAGCACCTTCGAGTCGGTGGTGCCGCTCACCACGAACGTCACGCCGATCCGCAGCACCCCGATCGCGACCGCGGCGACCAGGATGATCCACGACACGCGCCAGGACAGGCGCGCGCCGCCGAGCAGCATCAGCACGAGCGCGACGTACAGCATGTCCGCCACGAGGCCCGCGCCGTAGCCGATGAGCCGGATCTCCCATGTGGGCACCGTGACGCCCACCGCGTCCGCGACCGCGCGCGCGGCGCTCGACGCGACCACCTGGATGGCGAGCCCCACGAACGCGATGACGGCGAGCGCGATCAACGCGACCACGTCGCGGAGCTTGCCCAGCACGGGCGAGGCGACCTCGTTGCCCAGCATGGTGCGCGTCGAGGTGCGCAGGCCCGCGATGAAGCGCGTGGCCGTGTTGATGAGGATGAGGAACGACACGATGCCCACCACGCCCGCGACGGTGGTGGCGCTCCCCGAGCCCAGGTCGTCCGGCTGGATCAGCCCGGTCCCGCCCGGCTCGGCCGCGATGAGCCCGGGCACGGCCTCGGACAGGTACTCGACCAGGGAGTCGCGCAGGTCGTCGTTGCCCGCGAGGAACACCGTGGCGAGCGTCGTGGCCACCACGATCCCCGCCGCCACCGAGGCGAGGGAGAAGTATGCGATGCCGGCGGACAGCACGTTGCCGTTCTGCACCGAGAAGCGCTTGAGGCCGCGGCCCCAGGACGAGCCGTCCCACCAGGCCTTGAGCCCCTTCCCCCGCGCGACGACGTCGGAGGCCTTGGCCTTGACGTCGTCGGTGGTCACGGGGCTCCTCGGGGCTCGGCGGGTCCGGTTCAGCGGTGCAGCGGGGGCAGCAGTCCCAGTCTGTCGTAGATGCGGTCCAGCGTCTCCTGCGCCAGCGCGGACGCCTTCGCGGCGCCCTTGGCGAGCACCGCGTCGAGCTTGTCCGGGGAGGCGATCCACTCGTTCGCGGCGTCGTGGAACGGCGTGAGGTAGTCCACGACCACGTCGGCGAGGTCGACCTTGAGGTGGCCGTACATCTTGCCCTCGTAGTCCGCGACGATCTCGTCGACCGTCCGGTTGGTGAGCGCCGAGTAGATGGTGAGGAGGTTGGACACCCCCGCCTTCTCCTCGCGGTCGAAGCTGATGACCGAGCCGCTGTCCGTGGTCGCGGACTTGATGTTCTTCGCGACCTTCCGCGGGTCGTCGAGCATCTCGATGATGCCCTTGGGGTTGCCCGAGGACTTCGACATCTTCTTGGTGGGATCCACCAGGTCGTAGATCTTCGCGGTCTCCTTGACGATGTGCACGCCCGGCACCTTGACCGTGCCCTCGCCGAACCGCCCGTTGATGCGCTGCGCGAGGTCGCGCGACAGCTCGAGATGCTGGCGCTGGTCCTCTCCCACCGGCACCACGTCGGTGTCGTACAGCAGGATGTCCGCCGCCATGAGGATCGGGTACGTGAACAGGCCCACGTTCGCGCCGGACTCGCCGGTCTTCTGCGCCTTGTCCTTGAACTGGGTCATGCGCGCCGCCTCGCCCATGCCGGTGAACGTCGACAGCACCCACGCGAGCTCGGCGTGCTGCGGCACGTGCGACTGCACGAAGCACAGCGAGCGGTCCGGGTCCACCCCGGCAGCGAGGTACTGCGCGGCGGTACGGCGCGTGCGCGCCCGCAGCAGCTCGGGGTCGGGCTGCACCGTGAGCGCGTGGAGGTCCACCACGGAGTAGATCGCGTCGTGGGTGTCCTGGAGCTTCACCCACTCGACCAGAGCGCCCAGGTAGTTGCCGAGGTGCAGGGAATCGGAGGTGGGCTGCATGCCCGAGAACACACGAGTCATGGCCCCATTGTTCCAAACGTTGGCGCGTGCGCCTGACCCGCCCCCCGCATCGTCCCCTGGCATCGGCGTGTCGCGGGGGGACGATGCCTCAGGTGGCCTCGGCGTCGAACGGCGCCTGGCCGGGGGGCGCCTCGGTGAGACGACGGACCGACGCCGCCCTGGTGGGCGGCGTCGGCTCGTTGAGCGCCTCGCGGACGATCCGGCGGGGGTCGTACTGACGCGGGTCGAGCTGCGACCAGTCGACCTCCTCGCCGACCTCCTTCTTCAGGGTGTTCTTGCCATCCTGAAGCATGTCGCGTCCGCGCACGACGAGGGACCGCAGCTGCTTCGCGTACTCCGGCATCCTCTCGGGGCCGATCACCACGATGGCGACCAGCACGAGGATGAGGAGCTCCCCGCCGTTGATATCGAGCATGGACCCTATTCTGACGGGTCCGGGAAGGGCAGGCCGCCACCGTCGCCCAGACCGCCCTGGTCCTGCTCGCCCGAGTCGCCGTAGGAGACGTCGGTGTTCGGCACCAGGGTGACCGAGATGTCCTGCGAGTCGCCGCCGCGCTCCACCGTGAGGACCACGGTGTCGTCCGACGCCTTCGCACGGATCGCGACGATCAGCTCCTCGCTGCGCGTGATGGGCCGGCCGTCGATCGCGGTGATGATGTCGCCGGGCTCGATGCCCGCCTCCGCGGCGGGACCGCCCTCCGCGACGGCGCCGTCGGTCTCCGCGACCTTCACGCCCTCGCCGGTGTAGGACGAGTCGAGCATGACGCCCACCACGGGGTACGTGGCCTCTCCGGTGGCGATGATCTCCTCGGCAGTGCGGCGCGCCTGGTTCGACGTGATCGCGAAGCCGAGGCCCACGGAGCCGGCCTGCGAGCCCGAGGACGAGCCGAGCGATGCGATGGCCGAGTTGATGCCGATCACCTGGCCCTGGGAGTTGATGAGCGGGCCGCCGGAGTTGCCGGGGTTGATGGCCGCGTCGGTCTGGATCGCGTCGATGAAGGCCGTCGAACCGGTCTCGCCGGCCGTGACCGGGCGGTGCAGCGCGGAGACGATGCCCGTGGTCACCGTGGACTCGAGGCCCAGCGGGGAGCCGACGGCGACGACGTCGTCGCCGACCACGAGCTCGTCGGAGTCGCCCAGCACCAGCGGGGTGAGGCCGTCCTTGTCGATCTTGACCACCGCGAGGTCGTAGTCGGCGGTGGCGCCGACCACCTGGCCGTCGTACTCGGAGCCGTCGCTCATCACCACGGTCACGGTGTCGTTGTCGGAGCCGTCGACCACGTGGTTGTTGGTGAGGATGTAGCCGTCCTCGCGGATGATGAAGCCGGAGCCCTCGGCGGCCTCCTGGCCGCCCTGGATGTTCTCGATCGACACCACGGACGGCATCACCGCGGAGGCGATCGCGGCGACCGTGTTCTCGTCCGTGCGGGCGATGGTGGAGGAGCTGCTGGTGGGCAGCGTCGAGGTGCCGCTCCCGGTCGAGGACGACGCGGCGCTGGAGGAGTCCGTCGAGAAGGAGTCGTACGCCCACGCCCCTGCGAGGCCGCCCCCGAGCCCGAGCACGAGCGCGCCCGCCGCGACGGCCGCGACGGTCGAGCGGCGCAGCCGGCCCGGCTGGGGTGCGGCGGCGGTCGACGGGGTGTCCGCCGGCGGCTCGGCCGGGGGAAGGTAGGCCTGCGTGGCGGGGTCCTCGGGCTGCGAGAACGCCTGCGTGGGCATCACGGCGGTGGTGTCCGTGCCGGCCTCCGTCTCGCCCCGCTGCGGCGAGATCGCCGGCGGCAGCTCGACCGTGTCGTTGGTCGGAGGCGCCTCGTCGTGGACGCGGACGGTGGCGGTCTCGGTGGTGGCAGTCGACTCGGTGTCCGGGCCGGAGTGGTCGCGCGGAGGCGCGAACGGGTTGTCGTTCATCAGGGTCTCTTCCCTTGGGGGGCTAGTGGCCGGTGAGGGCGTCGCCGAAGACGCCGAGACCGGTCATGATCTGGTCGGCGAGGCTCGGCTCGCCGTCCTGCGGGAACTGGGCGGCCACGTCCTCGAGCGTGTCGAGGGAGCACTCGCACTGGAGCGCCACCACCAGCTCGCCCGCCTGCCAGACGAGGCGGCTCGGATCCGTGCCGACCACATAGGTGTCGAGGCCGCCCACCTCGACCACGGGCAACGCGGCCACGCGGTCGTGAGCGAGACGTCCCCGCTGCTCGAGCGCGAGCACCGACTCGCCCTCGCTCACCAGGGTGTAGACGAGCACGCGTGAGCCGCTGGGGGCCTCGCGCACCGCCGCCTCGACGGGGGTGAATCCACTCGACTGCCAATCCGGGTGGATCCAGTCACCCATCGCCTCCCCCTCGCGCATGGCGGCGGGATCGAGATGGATGATGCTCGCGCCGCCGTCGTCAGACGAGGCCGAGAGTCCGGGGTCGATGTCGCTGGGCTCGCCGGCGACATACGCGGCGCCGATGACGGCGACCAGGATGAGGGTGAGCGACAGCGTCAGCACCGCGGGGCGCCGGTCGCGGCCGCGCGCCGCCCGGGCGCGCTGGCGCGTCTCATGCGACGCGATCTCCGCCATGCGGTCGCGGTCGAGCAGCTGCTGGGTGAAGCGCATGTCGATGCCGGCCTCGGACGAGTGCAGCGCCTCGCGGGCGGCACGCATGCCCTCCCAGCGTCGCGAGCACTCGTCGCACTCCTCGAGGTGTGCCATCGCCTCAGCCGCGCTCTCCGAGGAGAGGCGGTTGTCGAGCAGATCGTGGATCCGCTCGCCGAGGTGGCGTGCCGTCACGCGTCACCTCGCACCGGGGCACGGTGGGCGAGCGACTCGCGCAGCCTGGCGCGGGCACGGGACAGGCGCGACCGGACCGTGCCCATCTTGATGCCCAGGGTCGCGGCGATCTCCTCGTAGGACAGGCCCTCGATGTCGCTCAGGACCACGGCGGCGCGGTACTCCGGCGGCAGGTCCGCGAGCGCGGCGATGATGTCGTCGCCCAGGTTGGACATGTCGAACGCGTCCTCGGGCTGGCCCGAGCGCTCGTGACGGTCGAAGCTGTCGGACGTCGCCACCGCGGCGTCGTCGTCCGCCATGAAGTCGAAGCGGATGCGCTTCTTGCGGCGCATGCGGTCGAGGAAGAGGTTGGTGGTGATGCGGTGCAGCCAGCCCTCGAACGTGCCGGGCTTGTACTGCGAGAGCGAGTTGAACACGCGGACGAACACGTCCTGCGTGAGGTCCTCGGCATCGTGCTGGTTGCCGGTGAGGTGGTATGCGAGGCGGTAGACGCGCGCCGAGTGGTTCGCGACGATGCTCTCCCACGTGAGCTCGGGCGCCTCGACGGGGGCTGCCTCAGCGGCCGGGACTGCGGTCTCGGTCATCGTGCTCCCCTCCTGATCACACCCGTACAACGGGCCTTGACTTCTCCATGTTCCCACGCCTGCCTGAGAGTTCGCTGGGACCTCCGGATAGGCTGACCCCCGAGAGGGAGGGTGCATGAGCATCGAGGCAGCGAACTGGGCGTACGCGGAGGATTTCGTCGAGGAGGATCGGGTGATCCTCGAGGCGCGCGACGTCGCCGACCAGCTCGGATGCGTGCCGGTCCTGCCGGGCGTCGCCCGGGCGATCGAGGTGCTCGCGCGGACCATGCGCGCGACCTCGGCCGTGGAGATCGGCACCGGCGCGGGCATCTCGCTCACCTACCTGCTGCGCGGCATGGCACCCACGGGCGTGGTCACCACGATCGACGTCGAGCCCGAGCACCACAAGGCGGCGCGTCGGACGGTCGCGGCGGCGGGCTTCGCCCCCGAGCGGGCGCGCATGATCACCGGCCGTGCGCTCGACGTGCTGCCGCGCCTCACCGACGGCGGCTACGACATCGTGCTCGTCGACGCGCGCAAGTCGGAGTACCCCGCCTATCTCGAGCACGCGCTGCGGCTGCTGCGGTCCGGCGGCCTCCTGCTCATCGACAACGCGCTGTGGCACGGTCGCGTGCCCGACCCGGCGCAGCGGGACAAGGACACCACCGCGGTGCGCGAGACCCTGAAGGCGGTGCGGGAGGACGAGCGCCTCACCGCGGTGTCGCTGCTCGCCTCCGGCGACGGCCTGCTCACCGCGATCAAGGACTAGCGCTCAGCGCCTGACGCCTGGCCACACACGAAGGCCCGGATCGGCCGATGCTGAAGCATCCGGCGCCGGATCCGGGCCTTGCGTGTGGATCAGCGAGAGATCTGTGTGGAGAGGCGACCGCGAGGTCAGGCCTGCGGCAGCGCGGCGTGGAGCGCGTCCCCGAGCTCCTTGACCTCGTCGGCCGTGATCTCGACCACGAGTCGACCGCCGCCCTCGAGGGGGACCCGCATGACGTAGCTGCGACCCTCCTTCACGACCTCCATGGGGCCGTCACCGGTGCGGGGCTTCATTGCAGCCATCGTGTCGTTCTCCTCGAGTGGATGAATCGCGCGCCGCCCGACGCGACGCTGCACCCGATTCTACTGCGCGCGCGGGAGCGTTCCCAAATCCCTCCTGCTCAGGGGACGAAAGGGACGGCGACGCCCGGGATGGGCGGGCGACGGCCGGGCGGCGTCAGGCTGCGTCCCGGTGCGTCGTGGCGAGGGCGACGGCCTCCGCCGGGTCGTCGGTCACGTGGATGAGGTCGAGGTCGTGCGGCGAGATCTTCCCGTCCGCCTCCACGGTGTCGCGCATCCACGCGACGAGCGGGCCCCAGTACGCGCTGCCGAACAGCACGATCGGGAAGCGACGCACGGTGCGGGTCTGTACGAGGGTGAGGCACTCGAACAGCTCGTCGAGCGTGCCGAAGCCCCCCGGCAGCGCGATGAAGCCCTGCGAGTACTTGACGAACATGGTCTTGCGGACGAAGAAGTAGCGGAAGTTGATGCCGAGGTTGATGTGCTCGTTCATCGACTGCTCGAACGGCAGCTCGATGCCGAGCCCCACGGAGACCCCGCCAGCCTCCTCGGCTCCCCTGTTCGCCGCTTCCATACATCCGGGTCCGCCGCCGGTGATGACCGCGTATCCGGCCTCCACCAGCAGCCGACCGACCTCGATGCCCGCCTGGTACTCGGCGGATTCGGGGTGCGAGCGCGCCGAGCCGTACACCGTGATGGCCGGGCCGAGCTCCGCGAGCGCGCCGAAGCCCTCGACGAACTCCGACTGGATGCGTAGCACGCGCCACGGGTCGCCGTGCAGCCAGTCCGCGCGGTGCTGCTCGTCGAGCAGCCGCTCGGCGGTGGAGGTGGTGGGGACGTTGCGGCCGCGCAGCACCACGGGGCCCTTGCGGTACTCCTTCATCGCTCCTCCTCAGGACGTGAGCCAGGCCTCCAGGCCGGCACGGCAGTGCCGGATGTCGGACACGGGGCAGCGCTCGTCGTCTGCGTGCGCGAGCTCGGGGTCGCCGGGCCCGTAGTTGACGGCCGGGATGCCCAGCTCGCCGAAGCGCGCGACGTCGGTCCAGCCCTGCTTGGCCCGCGGCGCGGCGACGCCGGTCGCGGCCACCGACGCGGCGAACGATGCGGCGAGCGGGGCGTCGAGGCCCGGCCGGGCGGCGCCCGACACGTCGGTGTAGACCAGCTCGTAGTCGTCGAGGCCGGCGGACGCGACGAACTGCTCGAAGCGTGCCCGGGCCTGGTCCACGGTCCACTCCGGGGCGAACCGGTAGTTGACGGTCACCACGCACTCGTCGGGGATCACGTTGGTCGCGATGCCGCCCCTGATGAGCACCGCGTTGATGCCCTCGCGATAGTCGAGCCCGTCCACGGTGAGCGTCTCCGCCTGGTACGCGGCGAGAGCGGCGAGCAGCGGGGCCGCGCGGTGGACCGCGTTGACGCCCTTCCACGCGCGCGCCGAGTGCGCGGCGACGCCGCTGATGCGGACCTCCGCCCGCATGGTCCCGTTGCAGCCGCCCTCGATCACGCCCTGGGTGGGCTCGCACAAGACGGCGAAGTCCCCCGTGACCAGGTCGGGGCGCTCGCGCGCGATGCGGCCCAGCCCGTTGCGGTCCGCCTCGACCTCCTCCTGGTCGTAGAACACCCACGTGATGTCTCGCGTGGGCGCCGTGAGGGCCGCGGCGAGGGAGAGCTGCACGGCGACGCCCGCCTTCATGTCGACCGAGCCGCGTCCCACCAGGTCCCCCTCGGGCGACCACTCCCCCGGCACGTTGCCCTTGATCGGCACGGTGTCGAGGTGGCCGGCGATGACCACGCGCTCGGCGCGGCCGAGCTCGGTGCGGGCGACCACGGCGTTGCCGAGCCGCGTCACGTCGAGATGAGCGAGCGGTGCGAGCGCGGCCTCCACCGCATCCGCGATCCGGTCCTCGTTCCCCGACACGGAAGGGATGTCCACCAGGGCCTTGGCCAGGTCTTCGACGGGGGCCGCGAGGTCGAGGTGCGTCATGCGGTCAGCCTAGCCACGTACCCTGGGAGCCATGACTCGACCCGCCTTCGGATTCGGCCTCGCGACCCTCGACAACAACGGCACCGTGCTCGACACGTGGTACCCCGCGCCCGCGCTCGGCGAGCCCAAGGCCCGCGACGAGGCGCCCGCGCAGCTCAAGGCCGCGGAGCGCACCGACGACCTCCGCGACGTCCAGGTCCGCGTGGTGCGCACGGTGATCGACCTCGACGAGGCGCCCGCGTCCGTGGAGGACGCCTACCTGCGTCTCCACCTGCTCAGCCACCGCATCGTCCGTCCGCACGGCCTCAATCTCGACGGGATCTTCGGGGCCCTCACCAACGTGGTGTGGACCTCCGACGGTCCGTGCGCCATCGACGGCTTCGAGCAGGTGCGGATGCGCTACCGCGCGTTCGGGCGCCAGCTCACGGTGTTCGGCATCGACAAGTTCCCGCGCATGGTCGACTACGTGGTCCCGTCGGGCGTGCGCGTCGCGGACGCCGATCGCGTGCGCCTGGGTGCCCACCTCGCGGAGGGCACCACGGTGATGCACGAGGGCTTCGTGAACTTCAACGCGGGCACGCTCGGCCACTCGATGGTCGAGGGCCGCATCTCCGCCGGCGTGGTCGTGGGCGAGGGCTCGGACATCGGCGGCGGCGCGTCGATCATGGGCACCCTGTCCGGCGGCGGCAAGGAGGTCGTGTCGATCGGCGAGCGCTCGCTGCTGGGCGCCAACGCGGGCGTCGGCATCGCCCTGGGCGACGACTGCATCGTCGAGGCGGGCCTCTACCTCACCGCGGGCACCAAGGTCACCCTCAAGGGCCGCACCGACGAGGACGGCAACCCGGTCGTGGTCAAGGCCCGGGAGCTCTCGGGCCAGGACGGCATCCAGTTCTGGCGCAACTCCGTCACCGGCGCGATCGAGGCGGTGACCCGCAAGGGCACGGGCATCGAGCTCAACTCGGCGCTCCACGCCAACTGACGTGGGCGCGCGGCGCACGCTCGCCGCGGTCGCGATCCTCACGGTCGCGGGCGGCGCCGCGGTCTACGGCTCGTACGTGTTCAGCGAGCGCGCGGGGCCATCCCACGCCACGGGACGATGCACGGCGAGCCTCGACGGCGCGACGTCCACCCTGACGGCGGAGCAGGCGGGCAACGCCGCGCTCATCGCGGCCGCGTCGCAGCGGCTGGGCCTGCCCGCGCGCGGCGCGACCATCGGCATCGCGACCGCGATGCAGGAGTCCTCGCTGGTCAACATCGACCACGGCGACCGCGACTCGATCGGCCTGTTCCAGCAGCGGCCGTCGCAGGGGTGGGGCTCCGTCGACGAGATCATGGACCCCCACTACTCCGCGGACACGTTCTACGAGGCCCTGATCGAGGTCGACGGCTGGCAGGACATGGAGGTCACGGTCGCGGCGCAGACCGTGCAGCGCTCGGCCTTCCCCGATGCGTACGCCACGCGCGAGGCCGCCGCCCGGCTGTGGGCGTCCGCGCTGCGCGGGTACTCGGGAGCGGTCGCGGTCGCTTGCGACGTCGACGCCGGCGAGGGCACCACGGCCGCCGCGCTGATCACGCGACTCGACGCCGACTTCGGCGAGGGCGCCTACGAGGTGCGCCGGCTCGCGGTCACCGAGGACGAGATCTGGCTCGACGTCATGCCCACGGGGGACGATGCCGCGTCCAGGGACGGCGTCGCCGCCTGGCTGGTCGCGGTGGCCGGTGCGGAGTCGATCGAGGCGGTCGTCAACGGGGCGTCGGGGTGGGAACGCGGGGTGGGCGCGACGCCGGTCGAGCCGCCCGCGGACGCGGTGGGCGTCGCGGTCAGGCTGATGCGGACCCCGACGGCCTAGTGGTCCTCGCCCTTGAGCTTGCGGTACTCGCGCTCGATGCGTTCCTCGCTGGGACGTCCCGCGCCGGGAAGGAAGGCCGCTGCCGCGGAGAACGCGAGCCCGATCCCCATGCCGAGCATGGGCCACGCGGGCCAGAAGTAGCCGCCGCCGTTCATCCACCAGATGACGGTGAACATGGTCCACAGCACCAGGCAGACCACGAGGAACCAGAAGAACCCGTTGCGGGCCTCGACCCGGCGTCTCGCCTCGCGCCGCAGCCTGTCGTCGTCGGTCATGTCGCGCCCCCTGTCGTGGTTGACCGGGTCCGGGGCGCCCCGGAGGGCGTGGCCGCCCTCCTGTCAGCCTCTCACGGCTCGGCGCGGTCCTCCAGCGGGACGTAGTCGCGCTCGACCTCGCCGATGTAGATCTGGCGGGGACGGCCGATCTTGGTGCGCGGGTCCGCGAGCATCTCGCGGTAGTGCGCGATCCAGCCGGGCATGCGGCCCAGCGCGAACAGCGGCGTGAACATCGGCGTCGGGAAGCCCATCGCGGAGTACAGCAGGCCGGTGTAGAAGTCGACGTTCGGGTAGAGCTTGCGCTCGATGAAGTACTCGTCGGAGAGGGCGATCTCCTCGAGCCGCTTGGCCATCTCGAAGGTCTCGTCGTTGCCGCCGAGCTGGGTGAGGAGCTCGTCCGCGACCTTCTTCACCACGGCGCCGCGCGGGTCGTACGACTTGTAGACGCGGTGCCCGAATCCCATGAGGCGGGCGCCCTCGGCCTTGTCCTTGACCTTGGCGACGAACTGCTCGATGGTGTCGCCCGACTCCTTGATCTGGTCGAACATGCGCAGCGCCGCCTCGTTGGCCCCGCCGTGGAGCGGACCCGACAGGGCGCCCACGCCGGCGGCGACCGAGGCGTAGATGTTGGCATGCGAGGACCCGACGATGCGCACGGTCGACGTCGAGCAGTTCTGCTCGTGGTCGGCGTGGAGGATCAGCAGCAGGTCGACCGCGCGGCGCACCGCCGGGTCGATGTCGATGTCGCCGGATCCCGGGGCGAACGCGATGCGCATGAACTCGTCGACGTAGTGGCCGCCGCGACGGGGCTCGATGAGGTCGCCGCCGCCCGCACGCCTCTGCAGGTAGGCGATGGTGGTCGCCGTCTTCGCGAGCAGCAGCACCGTCGCGAGCTCGATCTGCTCGGGGTCGCGGCCCACGGACTCGGGGTAGAACGTGCTGAGCGCGCTGATGGCGCCGGAGAGCACCGCCATCGGGTGGGCGTCGCGGGGGAAGGCGCCGAGGAACGTCTTGATGCCCTCGTGCACGTGCATGTGCCGCGAGACGCGGTTGTTGAGGGCCGTGAGCTGGTCAGGGGTGGGGAGCTCGCCGTGGATGAGCAGGTACGCGACCTCGAGGAACGTCGAGTTCTCGGCGAGCTGCTCGATCGGGTAGCCGCGGTAGCGGAGGATGCCGTTGTCGCCGTCGATGTAGGTGATCGAGCTCTCGCACGACGCGGTGTTCATGAAGCCCGGGTCGACGGTCACGAGGCTGGTGTCGCGCATCAGGGTGGCGACGGACATGCCGTCGTTGCCCACGGTCGCGCGCTCCAGGGGAAGCTCCCTGGTGCTGCCGTCGACCGTCAGCCTTGCGTCCACCACTTGCGCCATGTTCTCCCCTTCGAAACCCATGTGCCGTCACCCAACATTTGAGCGCCGGTTTACCCGCGTTTTGCGAGCCTACTAGATGCCGCGGAGACTCCCGCATCGCTCGCCGTGAGCGCGATGCGCACATGCCGGCGCGCCGCCTCGCCGTAGAACGCGCCTGGAGCGCACAGTATGCCCCGTTCTGCGAGGTAGTCCAGGGTGTCCCAGCAATCCTCGTCGCGGGTGGCCCACAGGTACAGCCCGGCCTCGGAGTGCTCGACCCGGAATCCTGCCGCCTCGACGGCGGGCAGCAGCAGGTCGCGCCGCGCGCGGTACCGCGCCTTCTGGTCGGCCACGTGGGCGTCGTCGCCGAGAGCGACCGCCATGGCCGCCTGCACGGGCGCGGGCACGATCAGCCCGGCGTGCTTGCGCACCTCGAGAAGCGCGGCGATCACGGCGGCGTCGCCGGCGACGAAAGCCGCGCGGTAGCCGGCGAGGTTGGACTGCTTGGACAGCGAGTACACCGCGAGCACGCCCTCGTGCGAGTCCCCGCACACGCGCGGGTCCAGGATCGAGGGGACGGGCTCGCCCGTCCACGACAGCTCCGCGTAGCACTCGTCGGACGCGACCAGGGCGCCGATCTCGCGCGCGGCCCCGACCACCTCCGCCAGCTGCTCCGCCGACGCGACGGCACCGGTGGGGTTCGACGGCGAGTTCACCCACACGAGCCGCACCGCGCGGTTGCCCCGCCAGTCCGCGACGTCGTCCGTCGCGAGCGGCGTCGCGCCCGCGAGCCGCGCGCCCACGTCGTACGTGGGGTACGCGGCGCGCGGGTGCACGACCACGTCGCCTGCGCCCAGGCCCAGGTAGGCGGGCAGGGTGGCGACCAGCTCCTTCGAGCCGACCGTCGGCAGCACCGCGGCGGGATCAACGCCCGGCGCGCCGCGGCGGCGTGCGAACCATCCGGCGATGGCCTCGCGGAGCGCGGCGGTGCCGTGCGTGGTCGGGTATCCGGGCGCGTCGGCGGCTCCCGCGAGGGCGTCGCGGATCACCGCGGGCGTCGGGTCGACGGGCGTGCCGACCGAGAGGTCGACCAGCCCGTCAGGATGCGCCGCCGCGCGCGCCTTGTAGGGCGCGAGCGAGTCCCACGGGAAATCCGGCAGCGAGCGCGGGCTGAGGCCCATGCGCGCCGCTCAGCCGTTCTGCGGTGCCAGCGACTTGATGAGGTCGTGGTCGTGCTCGATCAGACCCATCTTCGCGGCGCCGCCGGGCGAGCCGATCTCCGAGAAGAACTCGACGTTGGCGTTGTAGTACTCCGCCCACTTGTCCGGGACGTCGTCCTCGTAGTAGATGGCCTCGACCGGGCACACCGGCTCGCACGCACCGCAGTCGACGCACTCGTCGGGGTGGATGTAGAGCATGCGCTCACCCTCGTAGATGCAGTCCACGGGACACTCATCGATGCACGCCTTGTCCTTGACGTCGACACACGGCAGGGCGATGACGTAGGTCACTGCGTCTCCTCAACCTCGGAACTACGGGGGGTCGCGCTCATCATACCGCCGGGTCGGACCGCCCCCGCCAGCCCCTCGCGAGGCCCGCGTGCGACGCATCGTCCCCGCTACTTGCAGGTGACGCCGTTGTCCGGCGAGTACGTCCACGTGTACGACGACTTGTCGACCTGCTCGCCCTTGAGGTAGACCTCGCGCGTGTTGGTGATGGTGAACCCCGGGTTCCCCATCGGCGTGTCGAGGCAGCCGTCGCGCGAGGACTCGACCGAGGTGGGCTGGACGAAGTTCGTCTTGTTCGAGGCGTACGTCTTCACCGTGTAGTACTTGGTCGACCAGATGTCGACGTGCAGGCGACCGCCGGTCACGTACGAGCTCATCACCAGCGCGTAGGGCGTGTTGTTCTTGAAGCGCATGTCGAGCGAGCCCACGAAGATGGTCGCCTCGCGGCCCGCCGGGTACCGGTCGAACCACTTGGTGTGCGGGCGGTGCTCGACGTCCTCGAGGCCCGCGAAGTACGCCGCGTTGTACGTGGTGGTGGCCATCTGCGACAGGCCGCCGCCGGTGCCGTTCGTGAGGTAGCCGTCCACGATGATGTGGGCCGACTGGTAGCCCCCCGCCTCGGTGATGGGCGCGAGCGCGTCGAGCAGCGAGAAGGTCTCGTCGGGCTTGACCACCACGCCGGTCACCTTCTCCGCGCCCCGGATGAGGTTCTGCGTGCGCACCGGCTCGTCCGTCAGCGGGGTATCGAAGGACGCGACGACGGTCTTGAAGTCGCTCACGCCCAGGTCGTCGCTGGTGACGTTGGCCTTGGTGTTGCGGTACGGCAGCTCGCCCGTGCGCTCAGCGCTCTCGGCGGCCGCGACCACGGCGGGGCCCAGCTGCTTGCCCGCGATCGCTCGGCCCGGCTTCGACTTGGTGGTGACCAGCTGGTGGCTGCTGGTGAAGCGGAACGACGCGGATCGGGGCGCGCTGGTGAGCGAGGGATCCGCGGACTCGAGCTCGGCCGCGAGCGACGGGCCGTCGACCACGTAGGTCAGCGTGCCGTCCTGGTCCTCGACGGACCCGAAGCGCGTGAGCTGGTCCGCGGTGACGGTAGCGGGGCCGTTCTCCCCCGTCATCCTGACGGTGCCCGCAAGGATCTCGGAGTTGAGCTCGGACGCGAACGCCTCGGCGTCCGCGGTGGTGACGGCGGCATCCTTGGTGTCGATGACGGCGGCGTAGGTCGCGACGGGCCACTCAGCGCCGAGGCCCTCCGCGGTGGCGGCGGGGTCGATCGCGACGCCGTCGACGGCGGGCACCACGGAGGCTCCGGTCGAGGCGATCTCGACCGCGGCGTCCTCGCCGTCGACCTCGAGGTCCTCTCGCGTGCCCTCGATGGCCTCGGTGAGAGCGTCCTGGTCGACCACCGTGACGACGGGGACCTCGCGCTCGGCACCCGTGAAGGAGCGGAGGATGTCGAACGGCGCGAGGCTGAAGCTCAGCAGCTGGTCGACCGTCGCGCCCGCACCGGCCACCATCCCGGACTCGCGCGGGACGATGCTCGCCTCGGCGTCGTCGGTGGTGATGGCGACGGGCGACGTGTTGAGCTCCTTGACGGCCGGCGTCAGCGCGTCGATCGCCTCGTCGCGCGTCATCCCGCCGATGTCGACACCCTGCACCGTGGTGCCCGCGGGCACGCGCTCGGACGCGTACACGGCGGCGGCGAAGTACCCGCCCACCAGCAGCAGCACGATCAGCAGCAGCGTCCAGCGTCCCCACCCCACGTGGCGCTTCTCCTTGGTCTCGTCGCCGTGCGCGGCGTCGGTCTCGCCGTCGCCTTCGGCGTCCTTCCCCTCCGCGGCGCCGCTCGCGGCGGTCACGACGGGCGCGTACTCGTACGGCTCGTCGTCGCGCTGCCACTCGGCGACCGCCTCGTCGGGGGCGATGGGCGGCAGCACCTGGGTGGCCTCGGCGTCCGACGTCTCCGCGCCGGGCGCCGCGTCGTCACCGTCCGCCGCGGCGGGCGGTTCGGCGAGGAACGCCGGCATCTGCTCGGTCGGCTCGTCGTCAAGGTCACGCTCGGGCGCGGACTCCGCCGGGGCGTCGTCCGCCTCCTCGGCGCCGAGGTCCCCGTCGAGGTCCGCGTCGATCTCCGCCTGCGCCTCGTCGACCTCGTCCTCGACGCCGTCGGGCCTCTCGTCCCGCGGGTCGCTCACTGGACGGCCGCCTCGGACTCGTGCGGCGCATCGTCCCCGGTGGGAACCCCGGAATCACCGATGAACCGGCGCGGCACCAGGGCCGCGACGCCGATCACCACGGCGCCCCCGTAGACCCACGCGAGGCTGCGCGCGTCGTTGGGGATGAGCAGCGAGCCGCCCGGTCCCTCCTGCGCCAGCACCACCGTGAGCACCAGCCAGGCCGTCGCGAACACCGTGAGCCCCAGGAACCCGCGCCAGGCGCGGGAGAACACGCTCGCCGTCCCGACCAGCAGCAGGCAGGCCGCGACGCTGATCCAGCCGAACGCGCGGTGCGAGCCCGCGCCCACCAGCGCCACGATGACGCCGATGAGCGCGATCACCAGCAGGGACCAGACGATGCGAGCCATGCCTGCCATGGTAGGGGTGGGATCAGGCGTTCTGGCGCTTCGCGCGCGACGCGGCGCGTGCCCTCTCCGTGCCGTCGAGGATCACCTTGCGGATGCGGACCTTCTCGGGCGTCACCTCGACGCACTCGTCCTCGCGGGCGAACTCGAGGGACTCCTCGAGGGTGAGGCGGCGCGGCGGGGCCAGGCGCTCCAGCTCCTCCGCCGTCGACGAGCGGATGTTGTTGAGCTTCTTCTCCTTGGTGATGTTGACGTCCATGTCCTCGTTGCGCGAGTTCTCGCCGATCACCATGCCCTCGTAGGTGTCCTCGGTGGGACCCACGAAGAAGGTGCCGCGGTCCTGCAGCGCCATGAGGGCGTTGGACGTCACCACGCCCGAGCGGTCCGCCACGAGCGAGCCGTTGGTGCGGTACTCGATGAGCCCGGTCCACGGCTCGTAGCCGTGCGCGATCGAGGAGGCGATGCCGGTGCCGCGCGTGTCCGTGAGGAACTGGCTGCGGAAGCCGATGAGGCCGCGCGCGGGGACGATGAACTCCATGCGCACCCAGCCGGTGCCGTGGTTCGCCATCGACTCCATGCGGCCCTTGCGGCTCGCGAGGAGCTGGGTGACCGCGCCGAGGTGCTCCTCGGGGACGTCGATGGTCATGTGCTCCATGGGCTCGTTGAGCTTGCCGTCGATCTCCTTGGTGACCACCTGCGGCTTGCCGACGGTGAGCTCGTAGCCCTCGCGGCGCATCTGCTCGACCAGGATCGCGAGCGCGAGCTCGCCGCGGCCCTGCACCTCCCACGAGTCGGGACGCTCGGTGGGGAGCACCCGGATCGACACGTTGCCGATGAGCTCCTTGTCGAGGCGGTCCTTGACCTGGCGCGCCGTGACCTTGGCACCCTTGACGCGACCGGCCAGCGGCGAGGTGTTGATGCCGATGGTCATCGAGATGGCCGGGTCGTCGACCGTGATGAGCGGCAGCGGGCGCGGGTCCTCGATGTCGGTGAGGGTCTCGCCGATGGTGATCTCCTCGATGCCCGCGACGGCGACGATGTCGCCGGCCTTCGCGGACTCCGCGGGGACCCGCTCGAGGCCCTTGGTCTCCAGCAGCTCGGTGATCTTCACGGGCTTGACCGTGCCGTCCTTGCGGGCCCACGCGACCTGCTGGCCCTTGCGGATCTCGCCGTTGAACACGCGCAGCAGCGCGAGGCGGCCCAGGAAGGGCGACGCGTCGAGGTTGGTGACGTGCGCCTGGAGCGGGTGGCCCTCGTCGTAGGACGGGGCGGGGATGCGCTCCATGATGACCTGGAACAGGGGCTCGAGGTTGTCGCCCTCGGGCAGCGCGCCGTCCGCCGGCTGGTTCAGCGACGCGATGCCGGCCTTGGCGGAGGCGAACACCACGGGCACCTCGAGGAGGGCGTCGACGTCGAGGTCCGGGACCTCGTCGTGGAGGTCGGAGGCGAGGCCCAGCAGCAGGTCGTGGGTCTCGTCGACCACCTCGGAGATGCGGGAGTCGGGGCGGTCGACCTTGTTCACCACGATGATGACGGGCAGGTGGGCGGCGAGCGCCTTGCGCATGACGAAGCGGGTCTGGGGCAGCGGGCCCTCCGACGCGTCGACCAGCAGCACCACGCCGTCGACCATCGACAGGCCTCGCTCGACCTCGCCGCCGAAGTCGGCGTGGCCCGGGGTGTCGATCACGTTGATGGTGACGCCGCCCTCGACCGCCGCGGCTCCGGTGTACCGGATCGCGGTGTTCTTCGCGAGGATCGTGATGCCCTTCTCGCGCTCGAGGTCGCCGGAGTCCATGGCACGGTCCTCGACGTGGGCGTGGTCGCCGTAGGCGCCGCCCTGCACCAGCATGGCGTCGACGAGGGTGGTCTTGCCGTGGTCGACGTGGGCGACGATCGCGACGTTGCGCAGGTCGGAGCGCAGGGGCATGCGGGAACTCGATTCCGTGGGAAGGGTTGCTCGGTCCGACATGGACCGCCGATCCATTCTACGGGTGCCGGGGACGATGCGCGGGCTCAGTCCTCCTCGGCCCTCGCATGGGCGTCGAGGAAGGCGTACAGCTCGCGGTCGTCGATGCCGGGATACGTGCCGCGTGGCAGCGGGGAGAAGATGTGCGCGTGGACGCGGGCGCTCGCCCACGCCCGCCCCGCCCAGCGCGCGGCGTCGGCGGCGTCGGGGCGGCGGCAGCAGCTGAGGTCGGGGCAGCGGGACTCGACGCGGTTGCTGCTCTCGCGGCCGCGGAACCACTTGGACTCCCCGAACGGGACGCCCAGGGTGATCGCGAAGTCCTCCGCCTCGGTCGATCCGGTCTGCGTGGCCTCGAAGAACGTCCCCGCGGGGGTGTCCGTGTACTGGAAGTACTCGGTGGTGCGGGTGGAGCGCGCGAAGGCGCGGCGCGCGCTCCAGTGCCGGCACACGATCTGTCCCTCGGTCGCTCCCGTGACGTCGACCGGCAGCGGGAGGCCGTCGTTCTCGTACGCGCGCACCACCGCGCCGTCTCCGGCGGCGCGCAGGAAGTGCAGCCGGATTCCCAGGTGGACGGTCGCGAGGTTGGTGAACCGCAGCGCCGCCGCCTCGTGGGTGACGCCGAACGCGTCGCGGAAGTCCTCGATGGCGATGTCGCGGTCGCGCTTGGCGCGTTCGAGGAACGCGACCGCGGGCCCCTCCGGCATGAGGCACGCGGCGGCGTAGTAGCTCGCGTCCTGGCGTTGACGAAGGAAGTCGGCGTAGTCGCGCGGCTCGCCGTGGCCCAGACGGATGTGCGCCATGGCCTGGAGCGCGAGGGAGCGCAGGCCGTGACCGCCGGGGATCGAGGCAGGCGGGATGTAGATGCGCCCGCTCTCGAGGTCCAGCACGCAGCGGGCGGAGTGCGGGAGGTCGTCGGCATGCACGATCTCGAGGCCCAGCCGCTCCGCCAGGAGGCTGACCGTGCGGTGGGTGAGGGCGCCGCCGGTGTGGCCCACCGCGGCGACGTCCTCGGATGCCAGCGCCTCGATGTCGGGGACGTGGTTGTCGAGCGACTGCATCCGCAGCCGCTGGCGCGTGTTGGCGCGGCGGGCCTCCTCGGGCGTCGCGATCGCCTGCCGCGCGCGTCGGTCGAGCTCGCGGTGCAGACCCACGAGCGTGCGCAGCACGTCGTCGGGCATCGTGCGCGTCGGGCGCAGCTCCGGCAGCCCCAGCTCGCGGTACGCGGCGCCGTCCTGCGCATGCTCGAGCTCGATCTCGAGCGCGGCGCGCGGCGTGGGCGGAGCCTCGTCGAGCAGCTCGCCGACGGTCACCCCCAGGCGCGCGGCGAGCGCGGAAAGCAAGGTGAGGCGCGGCTCGCGCCTGCCGTTCTCGATGAGCGACAGCTGGCTGGGCGCCACGTCCACGTCGCGGCCGAGCTGCTCGAGGGTGAGCCCCGCCTCGGTGCGGAAGTGGCGTACGCGGCGCCCGAGCGTGGAAAGATCCGGCATGGAATTCACTCTACGGAAAGAAACGCGAAACTTCACCCTTGAAAAGGCGTCCAACGGCGCACGGAGGGGCCTACGGTCGGAAGCAGGAGGCGAAATTCGTCGCCTTCACTTCATGAGGGAGCCACCATGGCGATCATCGACCAGCCCCTGCGGGCCGCGCGCACCGAAGCCGCGGCCACCCACCCGGCGGGGGCCGACCCGAGCATCGTCGCCTGGGTCGAGCGCCTCGCGCTCCACGCGACCCCCGACGAGGTGGTGTGGTGCGACGGCTCGAAGCCGGAGCGCGCGCGGCTGATCCGCGACATGGTCGATGCCGGCACGCTGACGCCGCTCGACAGCGAGAAGCGCCCCGGCAGCTACGTCGCGCGTTCCAACCCCGAGGACGTGGCGCGCGTCGAGTCGCGCACGTTCATCTGCTCGGAGCGCGAGGAGGACGCGGGCCCGACCAACAACTGGGTGCCGCCGTCGGGCATGCGCGAGACGCTGCACGGGCTGTTCCGCGGCGCGATGCGCGGCCGCACCATGTACGTGATGCCGTTCGCGATGGGACCGGTGGGCGGTCCCCTCACCCGCTACGGCGTCCAGATCACCGACTCCCCGTACGTGGTGGTGAGCATGGGCACCATGACGCGCATGGGCGCCGAGGCGCTCGCGCAGATCGGCCCCGACACCGAGTGGGTGAGGTGCGCGCACACCGTGGGCGCCCCCCTCGCGCCCGGCGAGGCCGACGTGCCGTGGCCGTGCAACCCGACCAAGTACATCTCGCACTTCCCGGAGACGCGCGAGGTGTGGTCGTACGGCTCGGCGTACGGCGGCAACGCGATCCTCGCGAAGAAGGCGTTCGCGTTGCGCATCGCGAGCGCGATCGGCCAGGACGAGGGCTGGCTCGCCGCCCACATGCTGCTGCTCAAGGTCACCAACCCCCGCGGCCGCGCGTTCCACGTGGCGGCGGCGTTCCCGAGCGCGTGCGGCAAGACCAACTTCGCGATGCTGCAGCCGACCCTCCCCGGCTGGACCGTCGAGACGCTCGGCGACGACATCGCATGGCTCGCCCCCGGCCCCGACGGCCGCCTTCGCGCCATCAACCCGGAGGCCGGGTTCTTCGGGGTCGCCCCCGGCACCGGCCGCTCCACCAACCCGGTCGCCATGGACACCCTCACGCACGACGTGGTGTTCACCAACGTCGCCATGACCGACGACGGCGACGTGTGGTGGGAGGGCATGACCGACGAAGTCCCCGCGCACCTCACCGACTGGCTCGGCGAGGACTGGACCCCCGCATCGTCCACCCCGGCCGCCCACCCGAACTCGCGCTTCACCGTGGCGGCGGCCCAGTGCCCCACGATCTCGGACGACTGGGACGACCCGCAGGGGGTGGTGGTCGACGCGATCATCTTCGGCGGGCGCCGGGCGACCAACGTGCCGCTCGTGTCGCAATCGCGCGACTGGGCGCACGGCGTGTTCATGGGCGCGACGCTCGCGTCCGAGCGCACGGCCGCGGCGGAGGGCACGGTGGGCGAGCTGCGCCGCGACCCGTTCGCGATGCTGCCCTTCTGCGGCGTGCACATGGCCGACCACTGGCAGCACTGGCTCGAGGTGGGCGCGAAGGCGGACGCCGCCGGCGGCGCGCCCGCGATCTTCCAGGTCAACTGGTTCCGCAAGGACGCGGACGGCCGCTTCCTGTGGCCGGGATTCGGCGAGAACATCCACGCGCTCGCGTGGATGCTCGACCGCATCGAGGGTCGCGTCGAGGGCGTCGAGGGCCCGTTCGGCGTGGTGCCGGCCGAGGGCGAGATCGATCACGCGGCGGCCGGCGTCGACGACGCGGCTTGGGCGTCGCTGTTCGGGCTCGACAAGGCGGCGCTCACCGCGGAGGCGGACGATGCCGCGGGCTTCCTTGACTCGTACGGCACCAAGGTGCCGGCGGAGGTCCGCGACGGGCTCGCGCGGATGCGCGCGGACATCGACGCGCTGTAGGGGGGGCGTGCCCCGCGGGGCGCGAAGGTCGGGGCCGGATGCTCATCAGACATCCGGCCCCGATCCGTGCACGGGCGCGTAGGAGGGTGCGCCGCGTGCAGGTCTTCGCGGGGATCCCGCCCGAGTCAGCGGGCGGCGGGGGCCTCCGGCTCGCGCGCGGGGGCACGGTCCTGGAGGGGGGCGTCGAGGTCCGCGAGCGCGGCGGCGTCCGCGGGGACCACGTCGGTGCCGGGAAGCGCGGGCTCGGGCACGGCGGCGAGGGCGGGCTCGTCGGGCTCGCCGAGCTTGACGAGCACCACGCCGGCGAGCACCAGCACGGCGCCCGCGATCTGGACGGGCGCGGGCGCCTGGCCCACGAGAGCCCACGCGAACAGCGCGGCGGCGAGCACCTCGGTGAGCGCGACGAACGAGCCGAGGCGGGCGCCGAGGCGGCGCGTCGCGGCGATGCCGACCACATACGCGACGGCGGACGTCACGATGCCGAGCAGCGCGACGACGGCCCACCACGGCAGGTCGCCGGGCACCAGGTGCACGGTGGCGGTGGTGAAGGCGAGCGGGAGCAGCCCGGTCGCGGCGGCGATGCCGAGGATCACGGTCGCGACCACCAGGCCGCCCCAGGCGAGGGTCACGGGCGGCAGGCCGGTCGAGGTCGAGCTCGAGATCACGAAGTAGACGGACGCGCCGATCATGGCACCCAGGGCCCACCCGATGCCCACGAGGCTCACCTCTCCCCCGCCGACCAGGTCGAGCAGCAGCACCAGCCCCGAGATCGCCACGACGGCGCCCAGCACGGTGAGCCGGCTGGGGCGATGCCCGCGCGTCGCCCACAGGTACCCGACCACCACGATGGGCGACAGGTACTCGATCAGCAGCGCGACGCCCACGTCGAGGTGGCCCACCGCGAGGAAGTAGAACAGCTGCGCGCCGGCGACGGCGAACGCGCCGTAGGCGATCACGGTGCCGGCGGCGCGGGCGAGCAGGCGCCACTGGCCGCGGAGGGCGATCAGGGCGGGGAGGGTCAGCACCACCGCCGCGATCGCGACGCGCACCAGGGTGGCCGCGCCCGCGGTCCAGCCGGCGTCCATGAGGCCGCGCGCGAGGCTGCCCGACAGGCCGAAGGACGCCGCGGACGCGAGCGCGAGCACGAATCCCTTGGCGCGGTTCGCGCGTGCAGCGTCATGAGTCAAAGCGGTCATGGCTCATGACCTTAGGGGGTCGTTTGGTAATGTGTCAAAATGGCATTCGCAAATGACACGGCGATGGCGCTCGAGTCGGGCGTGTTCCTGTCGAACTCCGAGCTCGAGCCGGACACGCTCACCACGCTCGACGAGCTGGTCGACTTCTTCGACCGCTTCGGCTACACCGGCGTCCGACCGTCCGGCGGGGACCTCGAGCCCGTGCGGGCGATCCGCACGCCCCTGCGCCGCCTGTTCCTGTCGAGCCGGGATGAGGCCGTCCCGCAGATCAACGCGATCCTCGCGGAGCATCGCGCGATGCCGCAGCTCGCCCGGCACGGCGACACGGACTGGCACATCCACGCGGCCTCGGACGACCGCCCGCTGGTCGAGCGCATCCTGGTCGAGACCGCGATGGCGATGATCGACGTGGTGCGCGAGCACGAGACCCAGCGCTTCTCGCGCTGCGCGATGGAGGACTGCGAGGGCGTGGTGCTCGACCTCAGCCGCAACCGCTCGCGCAAGTACTGCACGGTCACGTGCACCAACCGCGCCGCGCAGGCCGCGTTCCGGGCACGCCAGGCCGAGGACTGACGTCCGCGGATCGGGCGCGAGCTCCATGGGAGCATGGGCCCATGCAGATCTACCGTGCCCGCACGTCCACCATCTGGGGCTGGACGGCGATCGTGATCGGCGCGGCCGTCGCGATCCTCCACGTCTCGAGCGTCGGGTTCGCGTACGCGCACGGCGGGCTGGGCCTGGGCGCGGCGATCGCGCTGTTCGGGTACGGCGCGTTCTTGCGCCCGCATGTCGCGGCCGCGGAGGACCGCGTCGAGATCCACAACGTCACGCAGACCGCGGTGGTGCCGTTCGGGCGGCTCGAGAGCCTCAACACGCGCTGGACCTTCGAGGCGGTGGGCGACGACGGCTCGAAGGTGGGCGCGTTCGCGGCCCCCGCGCCGGGCGCGGCCACCACGCGCCGCCACGAGCGCGACGAGAAGGCGCAGATCGCAGCCGGTGCTGCCGCGCCCATCGAGCCGACCCGACCGGGAGACCGGCTGGGCACCCCCTCGGGCGACGCGGCCGCGATGGTGCAGCACGCATGGGACGCGTGGCGCGCAGCGGGTAGCGGGGACGCACCCGTCGCGGCCGGTCGCGCCGTCCAGCGCCGTCCCGACTGGATCGGGATCGCGCTCGTGGCCGCGGGCACCGCGGCGGCGCTGTGGGGTCTGTTCTCGTAGGTCAACCGCGGTAGGCGGTGGCCTCGATCTCGATCCGCATGGCGGGGTCGATCAGCGCGCACTGCTGCATGGTCGCCGCGGGCCGCACGTCGCCGAACCATCGGCGCAGCACCGGCCAGCAGGCCTCGAAGTCGGCCGCGTCGGGCAGCAGGTAGCGCACGCGCACTACGTCGGCCATGGTGAAGCCACCCTCCTCGAGGGCCGCCGCGATGGTGGCGAGCGCGGCGTCGGCCTGGTCGGCGACGTCGGGGCTCGCGGTGCTGGTGGTGCCGGACACGAACGCCCAGTCCCCCTGCACCACGGCGCGCGAGTACGCCACGCGCTCCTCCCACGGTCCGCCTGAGCCGATGAGCTGTCGAGTCACGCCGCGATGCTACGCCCACCAGGCGTAACGTCGTGACCGGGGGTGCGCGATGACCCAGTGGAGCACGCAGACCAAGGTGGGTTGGATCGTCGCGGTCGCGTGGGCGGCGCTGTTGCCCGTGCTCGCGCTGGTGGTGCCCGTCGGCACCGAGATCACGTCCGGATCCGACGGCGTCGAGACCACCCGCCACCTCACGCTCGCGCAGGCGGAGGGCATCTCCGGGGTGCTCACCGTGGCGGTGCCGCTGCTGCTCGTGCTCCTCGCGGGCGGCGCCATGGCGGCGCGCGCCTCCTGGGGCCTGCCGGTCGGGTGGACGCTGTTCGGGCTGCTCGCCGCGGCCAACCTGCTCGCGCTGATGTCCGTCGGGATCGCCGTGATCCCGGTGACCGTGGCGCTGCTGGTGGCGCTGGTGGGCCGGTCCTCGCCTACGCGTCGCGGGGCACCAGCGCCCGGTACGCGTGCGTGACGTAGCGCAGCGGGAGCAGGCCGTCGCCGTCGAGCCCAGGCGTGCGCGCGATCAGCGAGTCAAGCGCGGCGTCGAGGTCGCGACGGTAGGCCTCCCCCGCCGTGATGTAGGCGCTGCGCGAGTGGACCAGCGCGCGGAGGGACGATGCGCTGGCCGGCAGGGTCCACGACGTCTCGTAGGTCTCGAGCCGCCCGAAGGGCGCGCCCACGCGCGGACCGCCGTCGGCGATGAGCCGCTCGGCGGTCGAGTGGCCGATGATCCGGCTGAGCGACGCCATCCACGGGTCGCGCTCGTCGCGGATGTTCCAGACGAGCCCCAGCGTGCCCCCGGGCGCGAGCACGCGCGCCGCCTCGGCGCTCGCGGTGTCGACGTCGACCCAGTGCCACGCCTGGCCCAGCACCACCGCGGCCACGCTCGCGTCGGCCAGCGGGAGCTCCTCGGCGCGGCCCAGGGCGACGGCCGCGCGCGGCACGTGCGCCTCGAGCGTCGCGAGCATGACGGGGTCCGGGTCCACGGCGACCACGTCGTGACGCGTCCGCAGCACCGCCGCGGTGAGCTTGCCGGTGCCGGCGCCGACGTCCGCGACGCGCCCGGCGACGCCGTCGAGCATCCAGGCCACCGCATCGTCCGGATAGCCGGGACGGCCGCGCGCGTAGTCGGCGGCGGCGCGCCCGAAGCTGGTCGACCGGTCGGTCACGCTGCCACGGTACCCCGCCCGACGGTGTCGGCGACCACGGTCCGGGCGCGGCCGTACGATGCTCGGCGTGCCCGTGATCCGCTGCGCCGAGCCCTCCTGATGCCGCCGCGCTCCCCGCTGCCCCAGCGCGACGGCCTCGACGCGGCGTGGGTGCGCACCCCGGGGACGGGGCCCGGGGGGGTGCCTGCGTGGGCGACCATGCGGGAGTTCCTGCTCGACCGGCTGCCCGCGTCCGCCGAGGTCGAGTCGCGGCTCGACGCCGGGGAGTTCGTGGATCAGGGCGGCGCGCCGCTGACCGGGGACGAGCCGTTCCGCCCTCATTCCTTCGTGTGGTTCCACCGTCCGCTCGCGCCGGAGGTGCCCGTCCCGTTCCCGGTGCCGGTCCTGGATCAGACCCGGAACCTCGTGGTGGTGGACAAGCCGCACTTCCTGGCCACCACCCCGCGCGGCATGCACGTGCGCGAGACGGCGCTGGTGAAGCTGCGGCTCGCGCTCAACCTGCCGGAGCTCGCGCCCGCGCACCGGCTGGACAGGCTGACCGCGGGGGTGCTGGTCTTCACGACGCGGCGCGAGGTGCGGGGCGCGTACGCGGGGGTGTTCCAGTCGCGCGAGGTCGCGAAGACGTACGAGGCGCTGGCCCGGTTCGATCCCGCCCTCGTCTTCCCACGGCGACTCGTCGGGCGCATCGAGAAGCGGCGCGGGAGCCTGCAGGCGGAGCTGGTGCCCGGGGAGCCCAACGCCGAGACGTGGGTGGAGGTGCTCGAGGTGCGCGGTCGCCACGCGCGCTACCGGCTGACTCCGGTCACGGGTAGGACCCACCAGCTGCGCCTACAGATGGCCGATGCCGGGCTGCCGATCGTGGGCGACCCGCTCTACCCGGTGGTGGTCGACGCCGACCCGGCGGACTTCTCCGAGCCGCTCAGGCTGGTGGCGCGTCGGCTCGCGTTCACCGATCCGCTCGACGGCGTGGAGCGCGACTACGTGAGCGCGCGCGAGCTCGGATGGCCCGCGTCTCCGATTGCGAGTGGGCCCCTTCCGTCGTAGGTCAGCACGCCTGGGGCGCTGCGGGGCGAGTAGCGGCTCTCGAAGTCACGCTCGTTGGGGATCCACACCTCGTTCCAGAGCCGACGGTGGTCGCGGCTGAGCCGTGCGTCGCGCGCGAGCCCCCGCTCCTTCGCTATCTGGAGGTCGACGTCGACCCATACCTTCACATCCAGCGAAGGAAGCACCTCGGGGTGGAACAACCCGATCAGGTCGACGACCAGCACGTTCGCACGTGGCACGGGCTCGGGGTCACCGAGGCAGCGCCGGCTCCAGTCGTAACGCCGGAAGGCGCCTGCGCGCTGCGCCCTGAACGGGTCGAGGAGCTCAGCCTTCAACCGCGTCCGCTCGACGCCGTCCCAGTCCGTTGATCTCCGATGGGAGCGCGTCGGGTCGAGGAAGTCGTCGCCACGCACTCGGACGGCACCGTCGACCACGGATGCGAGGTGCCGCGCGAGTGTCGACTTGCCGGCGCCGCAGTACCCGGAGATCCCGACCACGATCGGCGAATCGCGACTCGCCTCCGCCACGCTCGCCACAAGTTGTTCGACCGCTTCGCCCGACGGGCCCGCCGAGCGCTTCCCGGCCTTTCGACTCACAAGGTGACCGCGTCCGCGAGCGCCGATCGCGCAACCGACTCCTTGAGCAGCTGCTCCGGGAACACGTCGATGTCATCGCGCCCGAGGAGCGCGCGAACCTCCTCCATCAGGCCCGAGGCCCGCAGGAGCAGGTTGCCGGCCGCGGGATCCATATCCACGAGGATGTCGATATCGCTGCCTTCGCCGGAGGTACCGCGCGCGACGGATCCGAAGAGCCGCGGACGGGTCGCCCCGTAGCGGGCGAGCAGCTGGTCGAACTCTGTGCGTCGCGCGTCGATGAGCCCGCGCACTGCGCGAGCCTCGGGCGTGATCGCAGCCTCAGGCACGCGCCCAGGGTAGCCGGAGCAACCAGAAGGCAGGGGAAGCGTCGCGCGGCCGCGCGATGCGGACGGAGCACTCCGCGGCGGTCCAGCGCCGACCGGGTTCCCTCGCCGGGCGCCCTCTCCTGTGCTGCGTGAAGTCAGGTCGCCCGCAAGGGCTCGATCGCCGCGATCTGATCAGCGGCGCTCAGGCGACCTGGAGCGGCGTGATGGCAGCGATCTGCGCGGCCATCCGGTCCTCGGCGACCTCGAGCTCATAGTGTGCCTGGAGGTTGAGCCAGAACTGCGGATCGATACCGAAGTACCGGCCCAGTCGAAGCGCCGTGTCGGCGGTGATGGCGCGCTTGCCGTGAACGATCTCGTTGATACGTCGGGGAGGCACGCCGATCGCCACCGCAAGCTTGTTCTGGGTGATCTCGAAGCCCTTGATGAAATCCTCCATCAGCACCTCGCCAGGGTGGATGGGAGCCCACTTCTCAGTGGTAGTCGACGAGTTCGACATCCTCCGCACTTCCTTCTCTCCAGGTGAAACAGATTCTCCATTGGTCATTGACACGGACACTGTGCTGGCCCGCGCGATCGCCCTTCAACAACTCGAGACGATTGCCAGGCGGAACCCGCAGCGAGTCGAGGAATCGAGCCGCGTGGATCTGGGCGAGCTTGCGAATGGCCGCCTTCTGCACGCGCGGATCGATCGACGGCACCTTCTCCCGACGCCACAGACGCTCGGTGTTCTTGTCACCGAACGATCTGATCACACGAGCAATCTATAACGCTTAGCGTTAATAACGCTAGACGTTAAACGTGAACTCGACCGCATTCCGTAGCCGACCACCCTGTGACGCCTCGCGGACGAAGGAAGCGGGCACCTCGAACGTCGCACCGCTCGAGGTACCCGCCCGTCACGTCGGAGCCAGGATCAGCGTCCCGCGACCACTCCTCCGTTGGGTGCAATCTCAGCGATGCGCGCGAGGTCAGCATCGGTCAGGACGATGCTTGCGGAGGCGATGTTCTGCGAGACGCGTGCAGGGTTGCGCGAGCCGGGGATGGGGACGATGTAGTCCCGCTGCGCGAGCAGCCAGGCGATGGCGAGCTGCGCGAGGGTCGCACCCTTGTCTTCGGCGAGCGCGGTGAGCGCCTCGACGATGGCGACGTTGGCGTCGTAGTGCTCGGGGGCCCAGTACGGGATGCGCTGGCGGAAGTCGGTCGCGTCGTAGGCGGAGCGGGGCTGGACCGCGCCGGAGAGGAAGCCGCGCGCGAGCGGCGAGTAGGCGACAAGGCCGATGCCGAGCTCCTCGAGCACGGGCAGGAACGCCTCGGACTGGCGGGCGAAGATCGAGTACTCGGTCTGGAGCACCGAGATCGGGTGGACGGCGTGTGCGCGCCGCACATTGTCGGGCGTCGTGTTGGACAGGCCGAGGTACCTCACCTTGCCGGCGTCGACGTACTCCTTCATCACGCCCACGACGTCCTCGACGGGCACGGCCGGGTCGTGGACGTGCTGGTAGAGCACGTCGATGTGGTCGACACCGAGGTTGCGCAGGCTGTTGTCGACCACGTTGCGGACGTGGTCGGGCTGCGAGTTGGGGGCATACGTGGGCGTGAAGCCGAACTTGGTGGCGATGGTGACCTGGTCACGGATCGGCGCGAGGGCCGTGCCGAGGAGCTGCTCGCCGACACCCCAGCCATACATCTCGGCGGTGTCGAAGTGCGTGACGCCGAGGTCGTTCGCGCCGCGGATCGCGGCGATGGACTCGGTGTCGTCGCTCGGGCCGTAGCCGACTGCGGTACCCATCGCGCCGTAGCCGATGGCGGAGACGGCGAGGCCCTGACGGCCGAGGATGCGCTGTTCCATGGGGTGTCCCTTCTCGTGTGACTTTACGACAGAATACGCCTGATCTGTCAGTCTCTGCCACTTGTGGCGCGCTATGATGGATCTATGAGCGAGGTCACCAAGCCCGGAGGCACGCGCGCGATCGCGCGCGACGCGGTCCGTGCGCGCATCTCCGAGGTCGCGCTGGACCTCTTCGATGAGCATGGGTTCGACAACGTCACCGTCGAGCAGATCGCCGCCGCGGTCGGCGTCTCGCCACGTAGCGTGCACCGGTACTTCCCCGCGAAGGAGGACACGGTGATCGGCGATCCTGCCGGCTGGGGCGAGCATGTGCGGGACCAGCTCGTAGCTCGCCCCTCAGACGAGCCGATCTGGGACGCGCTCCTCGCGTCCTACGAGGCGTTGCTCGCGACCCCGGGTCGGAACGAGGCGCAGGGCAGGAAGGCGATGCGGGTGCTCGGCAGCACCGCGGCGCTGCGGGCCAGGAACCTCGAGAAGCACCTGCTGTGGGCACACCTGCTCACGCCCATCGTCGCCGAACGCCTCGACGGCGACCACCGGGGCCTGCGCGCCGAGGCCATCGTCCAGGCCTCCCTCGCCTGCTTCGACATCGCCCTGACCGCATGGGCCGAGACTGATGCCGAGGAGAGCTCAGTCGAGCTCCTCCGCCGAAGCTTCGGCGCGCTCCAGCCCACCGCGTAGCCGCCTCACGCAACACCTGACTCTGCATCCGTATGTCGCGCGGAACCAGCGCGCACGGCGACTGCCCGGAGCAGTCGACCCGAGCGCCTGCCTCGGATCAGCGACCAGCGGTTGAACCGGAACTACACGTTGAACCTGAACTCGACCGCGTTCCGTAGCCGAACAACGTCTGCTTGTCGACGCCGTAGCGCGCACCGCTGGACGGCGCTTACCCGTCGCGGCCCGACTCGACCATGGTCCAGCCACGCGAAGTGAACGCCCTTCGCAGCCGGTCGACCACATCGTCACGCGTTCGCTCAGGTCTGTCGCGGATGCGCGCGGTCTCAACGACGATTCCGCCGTTGCCGTCAGGGTCTGCAAACAGACGTTGACGTCCGAACTCGTCCTCGTACTGGAGGTCGTTGCGTCCCATGATCCTGACCCGATAGCCAAGCGAAGAAACGGTCCACCCCAGCCAGCGCCGCTTAAAGGTCTCACCCTGCGCTTCGTTGGCTCTGTACAGACACCACTCGTATGGCGCGGACTTCTCGTGAATACGAGGCTGCCGATCACGGAACTCGGCACGTCCGGCGTGCGGTACGACGTCGACGACGTCGCGCGGATCCAATCCTGGACGCCAGTTCGGGAAGTCCACGGCATTGCCGACAACGAACGGCAACTGTTCGCCGTCACGCATCCGCGCACTGAACATCGTGTAGCCCATGCCGGATTCGCCCGCCTCGTAGAGCTTGTTGGCCAGGTCTGCGGGGAGCCGAACCGGACTATCTTCTATTTGTACGACGTCCTCTATAGACACTCGCGAGGCAGCAGTGCCCCACGAGCGACTGAACTGCGATTCGTCCACGACATATACACGGTCGAGCACTTCACCCGAACGCAGCGTCACGCGGCAAGGCGAGTACTCCATGTAGCCGCTCGAACTCTTCGGCACCTGGGCCAACTGCGCGGCCTGCGCCGCAGTCAGAACGCTGTGCATGTCGACATCCTATGGATGCGGAGCCGCACCACGAAGGCTAGGCACAGAACGGCGAATTACACATTGAATCTGAATTCGACCACGTCGCCGTCCTGCATGACGTAGTCCTTGCCCTCGATGCGGACCTTGCCCTTGGACTTCGCCTCGGCCATCGAGCCGGTCTCGAGGAGGTCGTGGAAGTGAACCACCTCGGCCTTGATGAAGCCGCGCTCAAAGTCGGTGTGGATCACGCCCGCGGCCTGCGGGGCGGTCCAGCCCTTGTGGATGGTCCACGCGCGCGCCTCCTTGGGGCCCGCCGTGAGGTACGTCTGCAGGCCGAGCGTGTCGAAGCCGACGCGCGCGAGCTGGTCCAGGCCCGACTCGTCCTGACCGTTCTCGGCGAGCATCTCGCGCGCCTCCTCCTCGGTGAGCTCCACGAGCTCCGCCTCGAACTTCGCGTCGAGGAAGATCGCCTCGGCGGGCGCGACCTGCGCCGCGAGGGCCTCGCGCTTGGGGGCGTCGGCGAGGACCGCATCGTCCACGTTGAAGACGTAGATGAACGGCTTGGCCGTGAGGAGGTTGAGCTCCTTCACGTCCGCGAGATCCAGCTTCGCGGCGGCGGCGCCGGCGCTCAGAGCCGTGCCCGACTCGAGGATCCCCTTGGCGGTGGTCACCGCGGCGAGGAAGTTCGGGTCGGCCTTCTTCGCACGCACCTCCTTCTCGAGACGCGGGATCGCCTTCTCGACGGTCTGCAGGTCCGCGAGGATGAGCTCGGTGTTGATGGTCTCGATGTCCGAGGCCGCGTCGACCTTGCCGTCGACGTGGATCACATCGGGGTCCTCGAAGCCGCGCGTCACCTGGCAGATCGCGTCGGCCTCGCGGATGTTCGCGAGGAACGCGTTGCCCAGGCCCTCGCCCTCGGACGCGCCCTTGACGATTCCGGCGATGTCGACGAACGACACCGTCGCGGGCACCTCACGCTCGGAGCCGAACACCTCGGCGAGCTGGCCCAGGCGCGCATCCGGCAGCGGGACCACACCGACGTTGGGCTCGATGGTCGCGAACGGGTAGTTCGCGGCGAGCACCTCGGCGCGGGTGAGGGCGTTGAACAGGGTCGACTTGCCGACGTTCGGGAGACCGACGATTCCGATGGTAAGAGCCACGGGCGACAAGTCTACCGGCGGCCGGCGACGGTGCCCGCCCGGGCGACCCGCGCATCGTCCCGTCCTACCCTGAGGCCATGAGCTTCGAGGAGCTGTTCAACCCGGGCCTCGCGCATACGCGCGAGCAGAATAACCTGGACAAGGTGCGGCCGGCCACCGAGGTGGTGGGCGAGGCGCCGCCGCGGGACGATGCGGTGGCTGGCATCCAGATCCCGTCACCCGAGCAGATGGAACCCTTCCCGGAGAAGCGCCGCGGCCCCGCCGGTCGCGAGGACTGACGGGGCCGCGGGGCTGATCTCGAGGGCTACGAGCCGAACTCGATGCCCGCGCCGGGGATCGCGTCCAGCAGACGCTGGGTGTACTGCTCCTGCGGACGCTCGAAGATCTCGTCCGTGCCGCCGGTCTCGACGATCTTGCCCTGCTCCATCACGGCCACCACGTCGGCAACCACGCGCACGACCGCGAGGTCGTGGGTGATGAACAGGTAGGTGAGGTCGAGCTCCTCCTGCAGGTCCGCGAGGAGCTGCAGGATCTGGGCCTGGACCAGCACGTCGAGAGCGGAGACCGCCTCGTCGAGCACCACCACGTCGGGCTTGAGCGCGAGCGCGCGGGCGATGGCCACGCGCTGGCGCTGACCGCCGGACAGCTCGTTCGGGTAGCGGTCCGCCATGGCGGCGGGGAGCGCGACCTGGTCGAGCAGCTCGCTGACGCGCGCGTGGCGGCTCTTGCGGTCGCCGACCTTGTGGACCTTCAGCGGCTCCGCGATGATCGCGCCGATCGACCGCTGCGGGTCGAGCGAGGCGTACGGGTCCTGGAAGACCACCTGCATGCGACGACGCAGGTCGAACAGCGCCTTGCCTGACGCGTCCGCCATCTCGACTCCGCCGACCGTGATCTGGCCCTCGGTCGGCTTCTCGAGGCCGAGCACCAGGCGCGCCGCGGTGGACTTGCCGGAGCCCGACTCGCCCACCAGCGCGAGCGTGGTGCCCTTGTGGATGTCGAAGGACACGCCGTCGACCGCGTGCAGCGGGTCCGACCGGAAGCTGCCACGACGGATCATGTAGGTCTTGCGCAGGTCCTTGACGGACACGACCACCGGCTTGGCCTGGGCGGCCGCCTCGGTGTCGTCGTGCTTCTCCGCGAGGCTCAGCAGGTCCGGGCCCTTGACATCGTCCACCAGGTGCTCGCCCACAGACGAGTGGATGCGGCGCGACGCGAGCGACGGGGCCGCCGCGATGAGCTGCTTGGTGTACGGGTGCTGCGGGTGCTGGAGCAGCTCGAGGCTGGGACCGGCCTCGACGATCTTGCCCTGGCTCATCACGATGACCTTGGACGCGCGCTCGGCGGCGAGGCCCAGGTCGTGGGTGATGAAGAGCATCGCCGTGTTCTTCTCGCGGGTCAGCGTCTCCAGGTGGTCGAGGATGACCTTCTGGACCGTGACGTCGAGCGCCGAGGTGGGCTCGTCCGCGATCAGCAGGCGCGGGTCCGCGCCCAGGCCGATGCCGATGAGCACGCGCTGGCGCATGCCGCCCGAGAACTGGTGCGGGAACTGCTTGAGGCGACGCTCGGCGTCGCCCAGGCCGGCCTGGTGAAGCACCTCGATGGCCTTGGCCTCGATGTTCTTCTTGCCCGTGGCCACGCCGTTCGCACGGATGGCCTCGCGCACCTGGAAGCCGATGTTCCACACGGGGTTGAGGTTGGACATCGGGTCCTGCGGCACGTAGCCGATGGTCCCGCCACGCACGGACGCCATCTGGCGCTCGCTGTAGTCGGTGATGTCCTTGCCGTCGACGAGCACGCGGCCGCCGGAGATGCGGCCGTTGCCGGCGAGCAGCTTGATCAGCGCGGTCGCGGTGGTCGACTTGCCCGAGCCGGACTCGCCGACGATCGCGACGGTCTCACCCGCGTGGATGTCGAAGGACACGCCGCGGACGGCGTGAACGTCGCCCGAGCCCGTCTTGAACGTGACCTCGAGGTCCTTGACCTCGACCAGGGGCGCGTTCGCATCCGCCGGCTTGGCGCCGCTGGGAAGGGTCTGCACGGTGTTCTCCTCAGTCATCGGCGAGCCCTCGCCTTCGGGTCGAGCGCGTCGCGGAGCAGCTCACCGAGCACGATGAACGCGAGCACCGTGAGCGTCAGCGCGAGCGACGGCCAGAACAGCGAGCCCGGCGCGACGCGGATCGACGACTGGGCGTCCGCGATGTCGTTACCCCAGGAGATGACGTTATTGAGGCCCACACCGAGGAAGGACAGGGTCGCCTCTGCGGTGATGGCCGCGCCGAGCGCGATGGTCAGGTACACGATCACGGGCGTGAGCGAGTTCGGGAGCACGTGGCGGACGAGCGTGCCGAACTTGGACCTGCCCACCGCCTCGGACGCCATCACGTACTCGAGATTCTTCACCTGCAGGATCTCCGCGCGAAGGATGCGCGCGAGCGAGGCCCACGCGAATCCACCGATCGCGAACGAGATGGTCAGGACGTTCTTCGACGGCATCACCGACATCACGACCACGGCCGCGAGGAAGTAGGGGATGGAGAAGAAGATGTCGCCGATGCGCGAGAGGAACGAGTCCACCCAGCCGCCGTAGAAGCCCGCGAGCGCGCCCATGGGGATACCGATGACGCCGGTGATGAGCATGGTGAGCACGCCCACGGCCAGCGAGGTGCTCGCGCCGTAGATGATGCGGGCGTAGATGTCCGCGCCCTGGAACGTGAATCCGAGCGGGTGGCCGGGCTCCGCCGGGCCGTTCGAGTTCGCCAGATCCGTCGCCCTGGGGTCGACGCTGGTGAACCACTCGGGGAAGAAGGCCGCGGCGGTGACCACCAGCACCATCGCGAGAGCGATGTAGAACAACGGCCGGCGGCGCAGGTCGCGCCACGCGTCGAGCCAGAGGTTGGAGCGGCGCTCGGAGAGCTTGACCTTGTCGACCTCGACGGCCGAATTCTCGTCGATCGGGGCGACGTAGTGCTCGATCGTGCGGTCAGACATAGCGGATCCTTGGGTCGAGCACGGCGTACAGCAGGTCCACGAGGATGTTCACGATGATGTAGAGGATCGTGAGGATCGTCACGATCGAGACCACCGTGGCGGTCTCGCCCTTGATGATCGCGTCGAAGAGGACCTTGCCGACGCCGGGGATGTTGAAGATTCCCTCGGTGACGGTCGTGCCGGCGATCAGGGCGCCGAAGCTGGCCGCGGTGTTCGTGATCACGGGGATCAGCGAGTTGCGCGCGACGTGGACCGGGATGATGCGGCGGCGGGTGAGGCCCTTGGCGAGCGCGGTGCGGACGTAGTCCGCCGACTGCGCCTCGATGACCGAGCCGCGCATGAGCCTCATGCCCGTGACGTAGATGGTGAGCGCGATCACCAACGCCGGGAGGAACATCGCGCTCCAGGTGGTGTTCGCGCCCACCGTGACCGGTGCCCACCCGAGTTTGATACCGATGAAGTACTGCGCGAGGAACAGCGCCACGAACGGGGGCACGGAGCTCAGCACCAGCGCGACCACCAGGTTGGTGTTGTCGATGATGCCGCCCTTGCGCAGGCCCGAGATGAGGCCGATGACGGTCGCGAGCAGGAACTCGATGATGACCGCCATGAGCACCAGCTTGAGCGTCACCGGGAACGCACGGGCGAGGACGTCCGTGACCTGCTGACCCGAGAACGTCTCACCGAGGTTCCCGGTGAAGAGGTTCTGGAGGTAGTGCAGATACTGCATGAAGAACGGCTCGTCGAGGTGGTACTGCTGGCGCAGCGCCTCGAGCACGGCCGGGTTGGGCGTCTTGTCCCCGAAGAGGGCGAGCACAGGGTCGCCCGGCATCGAGAAGACCATGAAGTAGATGAGGAACGTCGTCCCCAGGAAGACGGGGATCGCCTGCAGGAGGCGGCGCACCACGTACATCAGCATGGGCGCACCTCGCGGCTGAGAGATGTCTTGAGCATGAGAGTGCCGATTCTACCTGGCCGGTGCCGCGCCGCTCCACGCGCGGCGCGGGGACGCGCTCGCGACGGTGGAGGGGGCGTCGAGGCGCCCGGCGGGTGATGGACGAACGAAGGCCCGCCCCGCATGAGCGGGGCGGGCCGACGGTCGAGATTAACCCTTGGTGATCTCGTAGTAGAGCGGCACCGAGTGCCAGTCGAAGACCACGTTCTCGACGCCCTCGGCGAAGCCGCCGTTGACGTTCGAGTACCACATCGGGATGGCGGGCAGGTCCTCGAAGAGGATCTCCTGCGCGGCCTGGAACTTCTCGATGGCCTCCTCAGGCGTGGCAGCCTGCTTGCCCTCGTCGATCAGCTTGTCGAAGGCCTTCGACGAGTAGTCGCCGTCGTTCGAGCCGGCACCGGTGTAGTAGATCGGGCCGAGGAAGTTCTCGAGCGACGGGTAGTCCGCCTGCCAGCCGGAGCGCGACGCGGCGTCGAGCGTGCGGTTGGTGACCTCGGTGCGGAGCTCGGCGAACGTCGGGAAGGGCAGGCCCACCGCGTCGATGCCAAGGTTCTGACCCACCTGGTTGAGGACCGCGTCGACCCACACGTCGTGGCCGCCGTCGGCGTTGTAGGCGATCTCGAAGGTGCCGGACCAGGGGCTGATCGCGTCAGCCTCGGCCCACAGCTCCTGCGCCTGCTCGGGGTCGTAGGTGAGGACCTCGGAGCCCGGGATGGAGTCCGACCAGCCGTTGATGACCGGCGAGGTGAAGTCCGACGCGGGGGTGCGGGTGCCCTCGAAGATCACGTCCGTGATCTGCTCGCGGTCGAAGGCCATCGAGATGGCCGCACGGCGGAGCTTGCCCTCCTCGCCCGAGAAGTGCTCGAGGCGCTCCGGGATGGTGAAGGACTGGAAGATCGCGGCCGGCTGGTTCACGGCGCGGTCGCCGAGGTCGGCCTCGTAGGACGCGAAGGCCGACGGCGGGATGCCGTCGATGACGTCCACGTTGTTGGCGAGCAGGTCGGCGTAGGCCGCGTCCTGCGTCGCGTAGAAGATGATCGACAGGCCGTCGTTGGCCGGCGTGCGCTCACCCGCGTAGTCGGGGTTGACCGCGAGGTCGATCTGCACGTCGTGCTGCCAGTCGGCGGCGTCGGCGAGCATGTAGTTGCCGTTGCCGACCGGGGCCGCACCGAAGGCCTCGGGGTCCTCGAAGAACACGTCGGGCAGCGGGTAGAAGGCGGAGTAGCCCAGCGCGAGCGGGAACTCGGCGTTCGGAGCGGCCAGCGTCACCGAGAAGGTGAGGTCGTCGATGACCTTGAGGCCGGACATCTCCGGGTTCGAGGCGCCCTCGTCCGTGTTGTAGCCGTCGAAGCCCTCGATGGGCTCGAGGAAGTAGCTGTTGAGCGCGGTCGCGGCGTTGGCCGGGTCGGCGCCCCAGTTCCACGCGTCGACGAAGTTGTGGGCCTGGACGGGGGTGCCGTCGGTGAAGGTCCAGCCGTCCTTGAGCGTGATCGTGAAGGTCTGGTTGTCCTCGGTCTCGATGGACTCCGCGACCTCGTTCTGCGTGGCACCCGTGGCGTCGTAGGACACCAGGCCCGCGAAGATCGCGTCGATGATCTTGCCGCCACCGGTCTCGTTGGTCGCCACCGGGATGAGCGGGTTCTGGGGCTCGGAACCGTTGGTCTTGATGATCATGTCGCCGGTCGCGGCACCGCCCGCCGAAGCCGACGAGTCGGTCTCGGAGCCGGTGGACGAGCAGCCGACCAGCACGAGCGCCGACGCCGAGGCGAGGGTCACACCGCCGATCACGGACTTGCTGAACTTCACTTTTCCTCCTACAGGTGCCCGCCGGACGACGGACTGGGATAGGCGTCCCTCCGGGGTGTCGGAGCGACGACTCGGATGCACGCTGATGACGTGCAACCCCAGAAGGCTAAACAGGTCGGCGTTAACGTTTTGTTTCCGAGACCAAACCTTTCGGGATTTGTGACCAAACAGTAATCACGCGTCCCACCATGCGAGACGGATGTGACCTGGATCACATGACCTACGTCCCGTTTGAGGCCGTTGAGCGGCGCTGTCGGACCCCCGTGGCACCGTTGTGATCATGGTCACGTTTCTCCTCTCGCTCCTCAGCCTGATCGTCGGAGCCGCGCTCGGCGGCCTCATCGCGACCCGGCGCACGCAGTCCGCGGCTCGTCGCGACGCCGCCCGCCTCCGCGACGAGCGCGACACGCTGCGCCAGGAGTTCAGGGCGCTCAGCGGCGAGGCTCTGCGGGCCAGCCAGGCCCAGTTCCTCGACCTCGCGCAGGAGCGGCTCAAGCGCTCCGAGCAGGAGGCAGGGGCGGCGCTGCTGCGCCGCGAGCAGGCGATCAGGGCGATGGTGGACCCGCTCGCACGGACCTTGGAGACGATGCGCGAGCAGACGTCGCAGGCCGACCGCGCCCGGGCGGCGGGTCAGGCGGCGCTGGGAGAGCAGGTGCGTCAGATGCTCGAGGCCTCCGAGCGGGTGGGGCGCAAGGCCGACGACTTCGTCAACACGCTGAGGCGCTCCGACGTGCGCGGCAACTGGGGCGAGGTGCAGCTGCGGCGCGTGGTCGAGCTCGCGGGGATGCTCCCCCACGTCGACTTCACCGAGCAGGACGTGGTGCGCGACGGCGAGGGACGCAACCTGCGCCCCGACATGACCGTGCGGCTCGCGGGCGGCCGGACCATCGTGGTCGACTCGAAGGTCGCGCTGGTGGGCCTGCTCGAGGCGTTCGAGGCGGAGGATGAGGCGGTGCGCGCGGAGCGGCTGCAGGCCCACGCTCGGCATGTGCGGCGCCACATCGACGACCTCAGCTCCAAGCGGTACTGGGACCAGTTCGCCTCGGCCCCGGAGTTCGTGGTGATGTTCGTGCCGTCGGAGGCCTTCTACCAGACCGCCGTCGAGCAGGACGCGTCGCTCCAGGAGTACGCGTACGGCAAGGGCGTGATGATCGCAACCCCCACCACGCTGGTCGCGATGCTGCGCACCGTGGCGCACGCGTGGAAGGAGGACGCGCTCGCACGTGACGCCCAGCAGGTCCTCGCACTGGGCAAGGAGCTCTACGACCGCCTGTCGACCATGGCGGGCCACCTTGCGAAGGTGGGCCGGTCGATCGACCAGGCGGGCAAGGCGTACAACGCGACGGTCGCCTCGCTCGAGTCGCGCGTGCTGGTGAGCGCCCGGAAGTTCGGGGAGATGCAGCACCTGCCCGCGGATCTGCCGGCCGTGGAGCAGGCGGAGACCGACATCAGGGTGCTCGCGGCACCCGAGCTCACCACGCCCGAGCTCAGCGCCGAGGCGTCACCCGCTTCCCCATAGGAATCCCAGACCTCGCGAAACCGTCAACCACTTCCCCATAGGAGGTGGAACGCCGGGACCGGGGTCAGGCGCGGACGGCGCGCTCGGCCTCCTTGGCCTTGAGGTCGGCGCGGATCTCACGCGGCAGGGAGAACATGAGGTCCTCGGTCGCGGTGCGGACCTCCTCGACGGTCTCGTAGCCGCGGCCTGCGAGGTAGTCGAGCACGTCGCGCACCAGGATCTCCGGCACCGAGGCGCCGGACGTGACGCCCACGGTCGTGACGCCGTCGAACCACTCCTCGCGGATCTCCGAGGCGCGATCCACGCGGTGCGACGCGGTCGCGCCGGACTGCAGCGCCACCTCGACCAGCCGCACCGAGTTCGACGAGTTCGCCGAGCCCACCACGATCACCAGGTCGCACTCGGGGGCGAGCTTCTTGACCGCCACCTGGCGGTTCTGGGTGGCGTAGCAGATGTCGTCGCTCGGCGGATCCTGCAGCGCGGGGAAGCGCTCGCGCAACCGCCGCACGGTCTCCATGGTCTCGTCGACCGACAGCGTCGTCTGCGACAGCCACACCACGTTCTCGGGGTCCGGGACCTCGAGCCCGTCGACGTCCTCGGGCGAGTTCACGACGATGGTGTGCTCGGGCGCCTCGCCGGCGGTCCCCTCGACCTCCTCGTGACCCGTGTGCCCGATCAGCAGGATGGTGCGCTCGTCGCGCGCGAAGCGGATGGCCTCCTTGTGCACCTTGGTCACCAGCGGGCACGTGGCGTCGATGGTGAGCAGGTTGCGCTGGTCGGCGGCCTCGCGCACCGCGGGCGAGACACCGTGCGCGGAGAACACCACGCGGGCGCCCTCGGGCACCTCATCGGTCTCCTCGACGAACACCGCGCCGCGCTCGCTCAGGGTCTCCACCACATACTTGTTGTGGACGATCTCCTTGCGCACGTAGATGGGCGCGCCGTGGAGCTCGAGGGCCTTCTCGACCGCGATGACCGCGCGGTCCACGCCCGCGCAATAGCCTCGCGGCGCGGCCAGCAGGACGCGCTTGGTGGTGGTGTCGGGCATGCCGTCCATCCTACGTGGCAGGCTGGTCGCCGTGACCGAGACCCCCACGCCCCACTCGCTGCCCGCGACCGCCGGCGAGACCTCGGCCGAGCGTCCATGGCCGGTGCGCCACCTCTCCCCCAAGATCGGCGAGTTCGTGTCGCGGCTGCCCACGGTGTGGGTCGAGGGGCAGGTGCTCAACGTCAAGCGCTGGCGCCACCTGGTGTTCCTCACGCTCCGCGACACGGACGAGAACATGTCGATGTCCGCGACCATCCCGGCCCGGGAGGCGGAGGCGCTCGGCGTCGATCTTGTCGACGGTACCCGCGTGGTGCTGCACGCCAAGCCCGAGTGGTGGACCCGCTCCGGATCGCTCCAGCTGGGGGGCCGCGAGATCCGCCAGGTGGGGCTCGGCGACCTGCTCGCCCGCCTCGAGGCCCTCAAGGAGGCGCTCGCGGGCGAAGGTCTGTTCGACGTCGACCGGAAGGTGCCGCTCCCGTTCATCCCGCGCGTGGTGGGCCTGGTGTGCGCGACCCAGGGCGATGCGGAGCACGACGTGGTCGAGAACGCGACGCGCCGCTGGCCGGGCGTCACGTTCACGATCCGTCGGGTGACGGTGCAGGGTCCGCGCGCGGTGCCGGAGACCACCGCGGCGATTCGCGAGCTGGATGCGATGGAGGAGGTCGACGTGATCGTGGTCGCGCGCGGCGGAGGCTCGTTCGAGGACCTGCTGCCGTTCAGCGACGAGGCGCTCGTGCGCGCCGCCGCGAACTGCGAGACGCCCCTCGTCAGCGCGATCGGCCACGAGAAGGACTCGCCCCTGCTGGACCTGGTGGCCGACTACCGGGCCTCGACGCCTACGGACGCCGGCAAGCGCATCGTCCCCGATGCGGCCGCGGAGACGCAGGGCATCGCCCGCTCCCGCGCGGCCATGGCCGGCGCCGTCGAACGGCTGGTCGCGCGCGAGTCCGCGGGACTCTCCGCCATGAGGTCGCGGCCCGTCCTGGCACTCCCGCAGGCCATGCTCGCGCCCTACGCGGACGCCGTGGCGCGGCTGCGGGCCGGGTCGACGGCGGCGATGACCTGGCGCGTGGACCGCGCCGAAGCCGCGACCCGCGAGCTGACGGCCTCGCTGCGCGCGCTGAGCCCGCTCAGCACCCTCGAGCGCGGCTTCGCGGTGGTGCGGGATGCCTCCGGCGCCGTGGTCCGCGACGCGGCACAGGTCCGGAAGGGCGACGTCCTGCGGCTCAGGCTCGCCCGCGGCGAGGTCGAGGCGACCGCGCGCGGCTGACCCGCGTGCGCCCCGGCCCCTGGACACTCCGAACGGATCTCGCCACGACACGCGGTCGCGAAGGCCCCTCAACCCCGCGACACGCGTGCAGACCCGGACGAGCTCCGTTCGGAGTGTCCGGGGGAGCTCAGCGCTTGGCGCCCAGCAGCACGTCCAGCGCGTCCGCGCGAGCGGCGGACGTGGTGGGCGCCGGCGCCTCGCGGCGCGCCGGCCCGGCCTCGACGGTCGCGAACGTGGGCACCACCAGCTCGGGCACCGCGGGAGCGACCTCCGGGGCGGCGGTCGCGGGCACCCACGTGCCCGCCTTCACCGCCGCCGCGCGGGCGCGCGCGGCCTTCGCGTACTCCTTGTGGAGGTGGCGGCCGAGCTTCGCGATGAGCGACTCGGGAACGGCCGGGTTGTCGATCAGCGCGTAGACCACGTCGACGTTCTTGTCCTTGGCGAGGTCCTCGCGCAGCTCGATGGGGATCGACTCGCGGCGGTTGCGGGCGAGCGCGATGCGGACGTCGGCGGACGCGTCCTCGGCGAGTCGCAGGAGCGTCATGAGCGGCGTGCCGGCGTGCTCGGCCACCGCCGCGCGGACCTTCACCTCGGGCGACCGGGACAGCGTCGCCAGCTCCCCGTCCGTGATGCCCGCCGTGATCATCTGCTGCGCGCTCTTGCGTGCGGTCTGGGGTGCGCTGGTGCTGTCGCTGAACATGTCCACCTCATCGTGTCGTCCGGGTCGTGCCTCATGGGAGGGGTCAGGCACCCCGTTATGACGCTGTTCTCGGCAGAACGGGCACGGGGCTTGAGCGCGCCGCGGGTACGGTAGCCGTCATGAGCGATGCCGCACCCCTCGATGCCCCGGTGGAGTCCCTCACCTACGAGGACGCCCGCGACCAGCTCATCGCGATCGTCGCGAGGCTCGAGGCGGGCAGCGCGACGCTCGACGAGTCGCTAGGCCTGTGGGAGCGCGGCGAGGCCCTCGCCGCCCGCTGCCAGGCGCTGCTCGACGGGGCCCGCGAGCGCATCGACGCCGCGCAGGGCGACGGTGACGCCATCGACGCGGCCGAGGAGCTCGACGCATGACCGGCCACGTCCTCGTGGTCGGCGAGACCCTGGTCGACGTGGTCATGGGCCCCGACGGCACGGCGGCCCACCCGGGCGGCTCGCCCGCCAACGTGGCCCTGGGCCTGGCGCGGCTCGGGCGCTCGGTCGACCTCCTCACCCGCCTGGGTCAGGACGCGAACGGCGCGCTGTGCGCCGAGCACCTGCAGGCCAGCGGCGTGCAGATCGTTCCCGGCTCCGCCGGCGCGCACGCGACCTCGGTGGCCACCGCGACGCTCGACGCGAGCGGCGCCGCCACCTACGACTTCGACATCGCGTGGGACGTCTCGACGAGCGCGCGCCTGCGCAACGCCCCGCTCGCCGTGCACACCGGCTCGATCGCCGCCGTGATGGAGCCCGGCGCGGCCACCGTCCACAAGATCGTGAGCGCGCTGCGCTACACCTCCACCGTCACGTACGACCCGAACGTGCGACCCTCCCTCATGGGGTCCCCCGACGAGGCACGTCCCGCGATCGCCCGCATGGTCGCCCTCGCGGACGTGGTGAAGGCATCCGACGAGGACCTCGCGTGGCTCTTCCCGGACAGCACGGCGGACGATGCGGCGCGCGAGTGGTCGCACGCGGGTCCCGCCATGGTGGTGGTCACCCGGGGCGGCGACGGCGCGACGGCGTTCCTGCACGACGGCCGCGAGATCACCGTCAAGGCGCCCGCAGTCGAGGTCGCCGACACCGTGGGTGCGGGCGACTCGTTCATGGGCGGGCTCATCGACGGCCTGTGGGAGGCGGGCCTGCTGGGCCGCGACCGCCGCGCCGCGCTCCGTGCGATCGACGACGCCGAGGTGGGCCTCATCCTCCGCCGCTGCACCCGGATCGCCGCGATCACCGTATCCCGGGCCGGCGCGAACCCGCCCACGCGTGAGGAGCTCGACGCGGACTGAACGTCCGCGCGGACGCGACCGCCGCATCGTCCCGCGGCAATCGTGTGCGATGTCGCACGCGAGGGACGAAGGGCCCGTCGGGGCGTGCCAGACTGGGCGCCATGACAACGGAGTTCCGCATCGAGCACGACACCATGGGCGAGGTCCGCGTCCCCGCCGACGCCCTCTACCGCGCGCAGACCCAGCGCGCCGTCGAGAACTTCCCCATCTCGGGCATCACGCTCGAGCGGCGCCACATCGAGGCGCTCGCCCGCGTGAAGAAGGCCGCGGCCCGCGCGAACGCGGAGCTCGGGGTGCTCGAGCAGGACATCGCCGACGCGATCGTCGCCGCCGCGGACCAGGTGGCGGGCGGCACGCACGACTCCCACTTCCCCGTCGATGTGTTCCAGACCGGGTCCGGCACGTCCTCGAACATGAACACGAACGAGGTCATCGCGACGCTGGCGACGCGGGCGCTCGGCCGCGAGGTGCACCCCAACGACCACGTCAACGCCTCGCAGTCGTCGAACGACGTGTTCCCCACGTCGGTGCACGTCGCCGCAACGTCCTCCCTGGTGGGCGACCTGATCCCGGCGCTCGAGCACCTGGCGGTCGCGCTCCAGGCGAAGGCGGAGGAGTTCGCGGACGTCTACAAGTCGGGCCGCACGCACCTCATGGACGCGACGCCGGTGACGCTGGGCCAGGAGTTCTCGGGCTACGCCGCCGCCGTCCGCTACGGCGTCGAGCGCCTGCTGGTCGCGCTGCCCCGCGTCGCGGAGGTCCCGCTCGGCGGCACCGCGGTGGGCACCGGCATCAACACGCCCGCGGGCTTCCCGCAGCGCGTCATCGCGCTGCTCGCGGAGGACACCGGGCTGCCCATCACCGAGGCGCGCAACCACTTCGAGGCGCAGTCCGCACGCGACGGCCTGGTCGAGGTCTCCGGTGCGCTGCGCACCATCGCGGTGTCGCTCACCAAGATCTGCAACGACCTGCGCTGGATGGGCTCCGGCCCCAACACCGGCCTGGGCGAGATCGCGCTGCCCGACCTCCAGCCGGGCTCCTCGATCATGCCCGGCAAGGTCAACCCCGTGGTCCCCGAGGCCGTCCTCATGGTCTGCGCCCGGGTGGTCGGGAACGATGCGACGGTCGCCTGGGCCGGCGCGTCCGGGGCCTTCGAGCTCAACGTGCAGATCCCGGTGATGGCGCTCGGTGTCCTCGAGTCCACCCGCCTGCTCGCGAACGCGTCGCGCGTGCTGGCCGACCGGACCGTCTCCGGGATCGTCGCGAACGTGGAGCGCGCGCGCTTCCTCGCCGAGGCCTCGCCGTCGATCGTCACGCCCCTCAACCGGGTCATCGGCTACGAGAACGCCGCCGCGATCGCGAAGCACGCCGTGAAGAAGGGCCTGACGGTGCGCGAGGCGACCGTCGACCTCGGCTTCGTGGAGCGCGGCGAGATCACGGAGGAGCAGCTCGACGCGCTGCTCGACGTCACCACGATGGTCGGGCGCTGAGAGCGGCGCTGTCGGCGGCGAGGATCCGCCGCTGACCGGTTGGCGGGCCATCGCGTAGAATTCTGGCGTTCACGATCGCACCGCCGCGGGCAGGCGGGCGCGGGAACAGCGTCCGGCCACCCGGGGTTCCCCTCCCTGGAGGTGTCCTCATGTCACGCACCCGAGTCCTCATCCTTGGTGGAGGCTACGTAGGCCTCTACACCGCGCTCACACTGCTGCGGAAGGCACCGGACAAGGTCGACATCACCGTGCTCGACCGTCGCCCGTACATGACGTACGCGCCGTTCCTGCCCGAGGTGGGCGCCGGATCGATCGAGCCGCGTCACGCCGTGGTGCCGCTGCGCCGCGAGCTCGACGGCGCACGCATCCTCCAGGGCAAGGTCGAGCGGATCGACCACGCGAGCCGCACCGTCGAGGCGACCACGGACCTGGGCGAGGTGTTCGCGGTCGAGTACGACGAGATCGTGATCGCGCTCGGCGCGGTGTCCCGCACCCTGCCCGTCCCGGGCCTCGCCGAGTTCGGCATCGGATTCAAGTACGTCGAGGAGGCGATCAGCCTGCGCAACCGCGTGCTGGGCCGCATCGCCCGCGCCGCGACCACCGAGGACGAGGACCTGCGCCGCAAGCTGCTCACGTTCGTGTTCGTGGGCGGCGGCTTCGCCGGCGTCGAGGCGTTCGCGGAGACCGAGGACATGGCCAAGGCGGCGCTGCGCTACTACCCCGAGCTGTCGCGCGACGACCTCAACTTCGTCATGGTCGAGGCGATGAACCGGATCCTCCCGGAGATGGGCCCCGACATGGGCGCGTACACGGTCGAGGAGCTCGAGCGCCGCGGCATGCGCGTGCTGCTGGAGACGCGCCTCGAGAGCTGCGTCGACGGGCACATCGTGCTGTCCAACGGCGAGGCCTTCGAGGCCGACACCCTGGTGTGGACCGCCGGGGTGAAGCCCTCCCCCGTCATCCAGTCCTCCGACCTGCCGCTGGGCCCGCGCGGCCACGTCAACACCGCGGCCACGCTTCAGGTCATCGACGAGCACGGCGTACCCGTGCGCGGCGCATGGGCCGCGGGCGACTGCGCACAGGTGCCCAACCTGGTCGAGGACGAGGGCGACTGGTGCGCCCCGTCCGCGCAGCACGCGGTGCGCCAGGCCAAGCACCTGGGCCGCAACCTCGCCGCGTACCTCAACGGCGAGCCGCTCACCCAGTACAAGCACAAGCACCTGGGCGTGGTCGCGTCGCTGGGCCTCAACAAGGGCGTCGCCACCACCATGGGCTTCAAGCTGCGTGGCTGGCCTGCGTGGGTGATGCACCGCACGTACCACCTGCTCGCGATCCCGACCTTCAACCGCAAGGCGCGCGTGGCGCTCGACTGGACCACCGCGCTGCTGTTCCGCCGCGACCTGGTCTCGATGGGCCGCATCCACGAGCCGCGCCGCGCCTTCGAGGAGGCCGCGCGCAGCTAGCGCCCGGCGACCGCCAACACCCCGGGCGCTCATCCACACGGGCGACCCGCGCATCGTCCCCCTCCGGTCATCCTGGGGCGAGATCGGCGCCTGCTGGTGGATCACTGCCATATCCGTGTGGAGGAGCGTCCCCACGGCGGGCTGCCGGGGACAGCGAAGGGCCCGGGGAGATCCACCCTCCCCGGGCCCTTCTGTTCGTCCTCGGCGACCGTCCCAGTGCCGCGAGCACGTCTCTAGGCCGCGGCGACCTCGCGGCACAGCTCCTCGACCAGGCAGGCGGCCTGCGCGTCGCGCGCGGCGGCCTCGACGCCGTCCTCGTCGAGCTCGGGCGACATCACCTGGACCACGCTCACGTCGAGCAGCAGGTCCTCGCGCACCACGGCGTGGGCCGCGTCGGGCCAGGCGGCGCGCTGCTGCAGCGTCTCCGCGGTCTCCCGCGCGCTCAGCCGCGTCGCGAAGTAGCGGACGCCGTCGAGGGTGAGCATCCCGCCCTCGTACCGGGCGCCCTCGAACGCGACCGAGTCGACCTGCGGCTCGCAGCCGTCGACCCACGCGGCCATGAGGCGACGGAAGCCGTCGATGCACATCGCGCCGTCCGGGTGCTCGCCGATCACCACGTCGGACCCGTGCGACGTTCCGAGGCGGACCTGGGCCTGCGGGGCGGCCGCGGCGATCGCGGCGACGTCGGTGAGGGCCTCGCGGGTGAGCGTCATGCGGCGGCTCCAGACGGCATCGTGGGCGGCCCTGCGCCGCCCGGTGCGCCCACTGTAGACGGACCGCGGCGATTAACGCAACATTGAAGTTGCGTTATCTCCCGCTCGCCGGAGATTCGCTGCGCACGGTCTGAGCGGCGACACGCCGCCGCCCGGAGACGATGCGCGGGTCGCCCCTGCGTGTCGGCCGTCAGACCGTGCTGAGCGAACTCGCGCGGGGTTCAGCAGGAGGCCACCGTCGGCTTGGCGGCCCGGCCAAGGCAGCAGTCCGTGGGGCACACGTCCTGCCAGGGGCCCAGCTCCGTGAGCGCCTCGCGGGCGCGCGGCTTGTCCCCCGCGGCGGCGACGTGGCGCTCCTCCACCAGGTCGATGAGTCCCGCGACGAACGCCGGGTCCACGCCCACGGTCGGCACGCGCACGGGCACGATCCCGCGCCCCTCGCACGTCTCCACGGCCTCGTTGTCGAGGTCCCACGCGACCTCCATGTGATCGGACACGAACCCGATGGGCGAGATCACCAGGCCCTTCACGGACTCCGGCAGCGCCTCGATCGCGTCGTTGATGTCGGGCTCGAGCCACGGGATCTCCGGCGAGCCGGAGCGGGACTGGAACACCAGGGACCACGGCACGTCGGGGAACTCGTCGGCGACGCGGTCCATCACCAGCGCGGACACGGCCCGCTGCTGCTCGACGTACCAGCCCCCGCCGGCGTACCACTCGTTCGCGCCGCCGGTGGCGACCTCCGCGCCCGAGGGGAGGGCCTCGCGCGGGCCGGACACGTCAGCGGCAGCGGTGGGGATCGAGTGCGTCGCGAACATCACCTGCGCGCCGTCGAGCAGGCCCTGCTCGCGCAGCGAGCGGAGCCCGCCCCGGACGGCGTCGATGTTGGGGTTCACGAAGCCGGGGTGGTCGAAGTACTGGCGCACCTTGTCGAGCACGATCTCGCCCTCGAGGCCCGTCTCCGCGAGCGCGGTCGCGAGGTCCTCGCGGTAGGCGCGGCAGCCGGAGTAGCTCGAGAACGCGGTGGTCACCAGGACCAGCACCTTGCGGTGACCGTCGGCGTGCAGCTCCCGCAGCGCGTCCGCGAAGTAGGGCGCCCAGAAGCGGTTGCCCCAGTAGACCGGCAGGCCGAGGCCGCGCGACGCGATCTCCGCCTCGAGCGCCGCCTTGAGGTCGCGGTTCTGCTGGTTGATGGGGCTGATGCCGCCGAAGTGCCGGTAGTGGTGCGACACCTCCTCGAGGCGCTCGTCGGGGATGCCGCGGCCGCGGGTGACGTTGCGCAGGTACGGGATGACGTCGTCCTGACCCTCGGGGCCGCCGAAGCCGGCGAGCAGGATCGCGTCGTAGGTGGTCGCGTCGAGCACGCGGGACGATGCGGCGAGCGGCTGGGGGGACGATGCGGCGGTCACGATGCGAGCACCTCCACGGCCTCCGCGGTGGTCACGCGGCGGCCGGTGTAGAACGGCAGCTCCTCGCGCACGTGGCGGCGGGCCTCGGTGTAGCGGAGCTCGCGCATCATGTCGACCAGGTCGGTGACCTCGTCGGCCTCCATGGGCAGCAGCCACTCGTAGTCGCCCAGCGCGAACGCGGCGACGGTGTTGGCGACGACGCCCTTGAACGCGGCGCCCTTGATGCCGTGGTCGCGCAGCATGACGGAGCGCTCCTCCTCGGGCAGCAGGTACCACTCGTATGAGCGCACGAACGGGTACACGGTGAGCCAGTTGCGGGGACGCTCACCGCGCAGGAAGCCGGGCACGTGGCGCTTGTTGAACTCCGCGTCACGGTGCACGCCGGCCGCGGACCAGGTGAGCTGGGTCTCGGCGAGGAGCTCGGTCGCGCGCAGCTCGCGCAGCGCGAGCTGGAGGTCCTCGAGCACGGGGCCGTGCAGCCACAGCATCACGGTGCCGTCGGCGCGCAGGCCCGACACGTCGTAGATGCCGCGCAGCGTGACGTCGTGCTCCGCCATCTCGGCGACGGCGGCATCGAAGTGCTCGACCACGTCCGCGAGCTCCTCGTCGGGTGCGTGGAGCATGCCGTCGAGCACGGCGAACAGGGTGAAGCCAGAGGGGTTCTCGGTCATGGGACCCATCTTCCGATGGATCGACCCGCCTTGGGAAATCGCTGGGACCTAGGTCCCGGGCGTCTCCGCCCCCACGATCGCGGCCAGCCCGCTGAGCCCCGCGGCGACCCCGACGAGCTCCAGCCCGGGCAGGGGCCGCGCGTCGCTCACCCGAGCCGGGGACGCGTCGGGCCACTCCACCAGCGCGGACGCCACCACCCGGTCGGCGGGCAGGTCGACGCCGAGCAGCCTGTTCGCGTCGGGCAGCGCGTGCGCGAGCAGGTCCTCGCGCGGGTCGCGGATGGCGTAGGACAACCGCACCACGTGGCGGCCCCGCGCGGCGTCGCGTACCCAGCGCCACTTCGCGGTCGCGTGCGTGAGGGCCTTGGCGCGCGTCACGCCGTCGAGCGCGAGCACGCCCGTGCCGCGCGGCGAGGCGTCCAGCTCGGGCGCGTCGAGCACCACCGTCGCGAGCGCGACGCGGCGCTCCTCCGGCGGATGGGGCAGGTCCGGGACCAGGCGGTGAGCCGCGGGCCGGGGCACCGCGAGCACCAGGGTGTCGGCCACCAGGGTTCCGCCGCCCGCGCGCACGCGCCACGCGCCGTCGATCCGCTCGACGGACTCGGCGGCCGTGCCGCGCACCAGGCGCACCCCGGCCTCGCGCGCGGATTCCGCGAGCGCGTCGGTGATCCGCCAGATGCCGCCTCGCAGCCCCATCACCGAGGCGCCGGCGGGCGCGAGGCGCCTCCGACGCGACGCGAGCTCGAGCAGGCTTCCGGCATCCCGCAGCTGCTGCGGCAGCGTCGGGTCGATCGCGGCGAGCGCGAGCTCGTCGAGGGGGCGCGAGTACACGCCCTGCAGCACGGGAGCCACCAGCAGGTCGGCGACCGGGTCGCCCAGGCGTGCCCGGACGAGGCCCCCGACCGTGGCATCGTCCCTCACCTCGCCGAGCGGCCGCGAGCGCTCGAGCGCCGCCTCCGCCGCGGCGCCCCAGCCGATGATCCGGCGGACGTCGTGCAGCAGCGGCCGCGTGGGGATGCCGAGCCAGCCCGTGGTGGGCAGCGGGTAGGCGCGGTCGGGCGTCACCACCCACGCGGGCGCGCGGGTGGGCGCGACCAGGTCCTCGCCGAGGCCCAGCTCGCGCGCGAGCGCCTCGACGGCGGGCGTGCGGGTCGCGAAGGACTCGGCACCCGCGTCGAGGGTGAGCCCCGCGAGAGCGAGAGGGCTGACGCGTCCGCCCCAGCCGTCGCCCGATTCGAGCAGCGTGACCACGGCGCCGGCCCGCGCGTGGCGGCGCGCCGCGAGCAGGCCGGAGACCCCGCCGCCGACGACGAGGACGCGCTCAGCCACGCGAGTGCACGAGGTCGACCACCCGCTGGAGCTGGTCGGGGTCCGTCTCCGGGGGCACGCCGTGGCCCAGGTTGACCACGTGGCCGGGTGCCTCGGCACCACGCGCGAGCACGTCGAGCACGTGGGCCTCGAGCGCGTCGACGGGCGCGGACAGTCGCGCGGGGTCGATGTTGCCCTGGAGCGGGAGGGCGCCGTCGAGCAGGCGCGACGCCTGGTCGAGCGGCATCCGGTAGTCGACGCCCATCGCCGTGGCGCCTACCTCGGACATGGGCCGCAGCAGGTGCGAGCCGTGCGCGGCGAAGTGGATGCGCGGCACCGGGAGGTCCGCGACGGCGGCGAACGCGGCACCGGAGCCGGGCGCGCAGAACTCGACGTAGTCCGCCGGCGCCAGCGAGCCGGCCCACGAGTCGAACAGCTGCACCGCGGAGGCGCCCGCGAGCACCTGGGCCCGCAGGAACAGGCCGGCGGCGCGCGACGTCCAGTCGGCGAGAGCGTGCCACACGTCCGGCGCCTCGACCATGAGGCGTCGCGCGGCCAGGTGGTCGCGCGACGGGCGACCCTCGACCATGTAGGCAGCCAGGGTGAAGGGGGCGCCGGCGAACCCGATGAGCGGCGTGCCGCCGAGCTCCGCGACCGTCAGCCGCACGGCCTCGCGGATGGGCTCGAGCCCGGCGTCGAACGCGCCGCCGTCGCCGGCCTCGCCGAGCGCGGGAAGCGCCGCGATGTCGGCCATGGAGCGGATGGGCCGGTCGAACACGGGCCCCACGCCGGGCGCGATCTCGACGCCCACGCCCGCGACCTTCATGGGCACCACGATGTCGGAGAAGAAGATGCCCGCGTCCACGCCGTAGCGGCGGACGGGCTGCAGCGTGATCTCCGCCGCGAGCGCCGGCGTGAGGCAGGACTCGAGCATGGTGGTGCCGCGACGCGCCTCGAGGTACTCCGGCAGCGAGCGGCCCGCCTGCCGCATGAACCACACGGGACGATGCGCGGGCCGGGTGCCGTTCAGGGCGGCGAGGAGGGGGGCGTCGGCGAGGCGGCCGTCGACGAGCGGATGCGAGGCGGGAAGGGCGGACACGGCCTCAATTCTGCCCCCTCGCGCGGCCGTGTCAGAATTGTGACCGTGTCCTTGATGTCCCTCGTCGCCTCGCACCGCAACCGTGACCTCGCCGTGCTCGAGCAGCTCCAGGTCGGAGCCGACGCGCTCGCCGCGGAGCTCATCGCCGCGGGCGGCGCCGTCACCGGCGCCGTGGTCCTGCCCACGTGCAACCGCTTCGAGGTCTACGTCGACACGGACGACCCGCAGGCGGCACGCCGCGAGGTGGTCGAGGCGATCGCCCGCGCGAGCGCGCTCGACCCCGCCACCGTCGAGGGCTCGATGTCGCCGTTCGAGGACGACGACACGATCCACCACCTGCTGTCGGTGACCTCGGGCCTCGAGTCCATGGTCGTGGGCGAGCGCGAGATCTCCGGCCAGGTCCGCCGCGCCCACCTGGAGGCGCAGCGCCGCCACCAGCTCACCCCGCGCCTGGACCGCCTGTTCCAGTCCGCGCTGCGCACGTCGCGCGTGGTCGCCTCGTCGACCGGGCTGGGCACGTCCGGCCGCTCGGTCGTGTCGGTCGCGCTCGACCTCGCGGACGCGACAGTCGGCTGGGACGGCGCCCGGGTCCTGATCATCGGCACCGGAGCCCTCGCCGAGACGGCCGTCGGCACCCTGCACGGGCGCGGCGCGAACGTGGCGTCGGTCTTCTCTCCCTCGGGACGTGCCGCCGAGTTCGCGCGCCGCCACGGCATCGACGCGGTCGACCTCGACGGCCTCGAGCTCGCGGTCCGCGAGGCCGACGTGGTTTTCGCCTGCTCCGGCGGCGAGTCGGTGGTCCTCACCCCGGCGCTGGTTGCGCACGCGCGCCACGGCCTGGACGCACCCCTCACCCTGATCGACCTGGCCCTGCATCGCGACATCGCCCCCGGCGTGGGCGACCTGCGCGGCGTCACCGTGATCGGCCTCGACGACGTGGGCGCCCGCGCCCCCGGCGAGGCGGTGGGCGCGATCGAGGCCGCCCGCGCGATCGTCGCGCACGCGGTCGCACGCTTCGGCGACGGCGAGAGCGCCCGCACGCTCGACCCCGCGGTCGTCGCACTGCGCGAGCACGTCTTCGGCCTGCTCGAGCGCGAGGTCGCGCGCGTGCGCCCGGGCGCCGGCGCGCCGCAGGACGCCATCGACCGCGCCGACGAGGTCGAGCAGGCGCTGCGCCGCTTCGCCAAGACGCTGCTCCACACCCCGACCGTGCGGGCGCGCGAGCACGCGCAGGCGGGCGAGGCCACGCAGTACCTCGAGGCCATCCGCGCGCTGTACGGGATCGACGTCGCCGTGCCCGACGACGCCTGCCCCGCTCCCCAGATCGACGCCGAGGCGGCGCACGAGGACTGACCGGCCTCATTTAGCACACGCGCGCGTTTCCTAAACGCGCGCGGATCGGCTAGGTTAGGCGGGCCTTACCAGCGCGCCTCAGGGCGCCGTCCCGCCCGGAGAGTCGAATGAGCAAGCGCGCCGCGATCGCCGGCCTCTGCCTGCTCGTGCTCGTCGGCGCGATCGCGCTGTCGCTCGCGATCGGCGCGCGATCGATCGACCTCGAGACGGTGTGGCACGCGCTCACCGCCTTCGACCCGTCGGACAAGGATCAGCTGATCGTCCGGACCACGCGCGTGTCGCGGACCGTCATCGGCGTGCTCGCGGGCGCCGCGCTCGGCGTCGCCGGCGCGCTCATGCAGTCGCTCACGCGCAACCCGTTCGCCGACCCGGGCCTGCTCGGCATCAACGCCGGAGCGTCGCTCGCGGTGGTCATCGCGCTGTCCACGGGTCTCGCGACCGGCTTCGCCGCGCAGGTGCCGGTCGCGTTCGTGGGCGCCGGCCTGGCCGCGATCCTCGTCTACGCGATCGGCGCGCGCGGCGCGGCCGCGGGCGCCCCCGTGCGCCTCGCGCTCGCCGGCGTTGCGCTCACCGCGCTCCTCACGTCGATCACGTACGCGGTGCTCATGGTGAACGAGTCGACGCTCGACCAGTACCGCATGTGGGTGGCGGGCTCCCTCACGGGCCGCCAGGCGGAGGATGTCCTGCCGCTGATCCCGATCGTCCTCGTCGCGATCCTCGCCGCCCTGATCGCCTCCCGTCAGCTCGAGGCGGTCGCGCTCGGCGAGGACGCCGCCCGCGCCCTGGGCGTCAACATCGCCGCGATCCGCACCGTCATCATCGTGCTCGTCACGCTGCTCGCGGCCGCCGCGACCGCCGCCGCCGGACCGATCGTGTTCGTCGGCCTCGCCGTCCCGCACCTCGCCCGCGCGCTCATCGGCGCCTCGCTGCCGTGGCTCGTCGTGGTGAGCGCGTTCGGCGGCGCCGCGCTCGTGCTGCTGTGCGACGTGGTCGGGCGCGTGGTCGCACCCCCCGGCGAGATCGGCGTGGGCATCACCACCGCCTTCATCGGCGGCATCATCTTCGCGCTCATGGCCCGCCGCATGAAGGTGGTGGAGCTGTGAGGATCCTCCGGATCGGCCCGCTCGGCATCTCGACGCACCGCCGCACCTTCGCGGTCGGGCTGGTCCTGCTGGCGGCGCTCGCCGCGCTGCTGGTCTTCGCACTCATGCAGGGTCAGTCGGACATCTCGATCCTCGACTCGATCAGGGCCGCGGTCGGGATCTCCGTCGGGCCGCCGGCGGACTTCATCGTCGGCCAGGTGCGCGCGCCGCGCGCGCTCACGGCGGTCCTCGTGGGCGCCATGCTCGGCGTCTCCGGCGCCATCCTGCAGTCGCTCACCCGCAACCCGCTCGCCTCGCCCGACTTCATCGGCATCAGCATGGGCGCGGGCGCCGGCGCCGTCATGACCATCTGGCTCATCGGCGCGACCTCGCTGTGGGTCACCGCGGCGGGCGCGATCGTGGGTGCCCTGGCCACCGCGGCCCTCATCCTCGCGCTGTCCTGGCGGCGAGGCATCGTCCCGCTGCGCCTCATCCTCGCCGGAATCGGCATCGGCTTCGTCGCGCAGTCCCTGTCCCAGTACGCGCTCACCCGCATGGACGTCCACGACGCGGGCAACGCGCTCGGCTGGCTCGTGGGCTCCGTCACCGGTCGCACGTGGACGCACGTCACCGTGTGCGCGGTCATCCTGGCGGCCCTGCTGCCGGTGGTGCTGTGGCACGCCCGTGCGCTCCGCACCATGGAGATGGGGGACGATGCGGCGCGCGCCTTGGGCGTCCGCGTCGGCCTCTCGCGGAGCATCCTCGCGGTGTGCTCGGTCCTGCTCGCGGCGGGCGCCGTCGCGGTGACCGGCCCCATCGGGTTCATCGCGCTCGTCGCTCCGGCGATCGCCCTGCGGCTCACGCGCAACGCGGGCGTCACGCTGCTGCCCTCCGCCCTCATGGGCGCGCTGCTGCTCCTGGCCGCGGACCAGGTGGCGCAGGCGATGCCCGCCACCCTCCAGCTGCCCGTCGGCGTCTTCACGGCCGCCGTGGGCGCCCCCTACCTGATGTGGCTCGTGTGGCGAGCCTCGCGAGGAGGTCCGTCATGACCCGTCTCGAGACCCGCGGCGCCGTGATCGGCTACGGCGACACCACCATCGTCCACGGCGTGGACGTCGCGGTGCCCGACGGGAGGATCACCGCGATCGTCGGCCCGAACGGCTGCGGCAAGTCCACCCTGCTGCGCGCGCTGGTGCGCCTCCTGTCCCCGTCGCAGGGCACCGTGCTGCTCGACGGCGAGGACATCCACCGCATCCCTACCCGCGAGGTCGCGCGCCGCGTGGGCCTGCTCCCCCAGTCCCCGATCGCGCCCGCGGGCATCACGGTGAAGGAGCTGGTCGCGCGCGGCCGCACGCCCCACCAGAAGGTGCTGCGCCCGTGGAGCGCCGCCGACGAGATGGCGGTGACCTCCGCGCTGCACTCGACCGCGCTCACCAGCATCCAGGACGCCGTGGTCGACGAGCTCTCGGGCGGCCAGCGCCAGCGCGCCTGGATCGCGATGACGCTCGCGCAGGACACCCCGCTGATGATCCTCGACGAGCCCACCACCTACCTCGACATCGCGCACCAGTACGACGTGATGGACCTGCTCCACCACCTCAACGTGCGCCAGGGCCGGACCATCATCATGGTGGTCCACGACCTTCACCAGGCGGCGCGCTACGCCCACCACGTCATCGCCATGCGCGACGGCGTGGTCGCGGCGGCCGGCGACCCGCGCGAGGTGTTCACCGAGGACCTCATCCGCGAGGTGTTCGCGCTCGAGGCCCGCGTGATCCCCGACCCCGTCACCGGCACCCCGATGGTGGTGCCCGCCCACGGGCCGGGCGGCGCGCGCTGAACCCGCGCATCGTCCCGGCCCTCCCCCAGACGTCCCACGCCTACCCGGCACCCGACCCCGAAAGGAACACGATGCTCACCACCACCACGAGGCGCCGCGCCGGCGCCATCGGCATGACCGCCGTCGCCGCCCTCACCCTCGCCGCCTGCGCCACCGCGGGATCCGACGAGGCTCCCAGCGAGTCCGCCAGCGCGGCCCCGGCCGAGGAGACCGCCGCGGCGTTCCCCGTCACGCTCGACACCGTCATGGGCGAGGTCACCGTCGAGTCCGAGCCCCAGCGCGTCGTCACGCTCGGCTCGCACGAGCACGAGTACCTGTACGCCCTCGGCGTCGCGCCCGTCGCCGTGCCCGTGAGCTGGCAGGGCTACGAGAACGGCACGGGCCCGTGGGCCGACGAGGACCGGATCGCGGCGGGCGCGGAGCCCGAGCTGTTCGAACCCGGCACCACCACGTACGACGCGGAGCTCATCGCGTCCTTCGAGCCCGACCTCATCGTCGCGACGTACCCGAACCACACGATGACGCAGGAGGAGTACGACCTCCTCTCGGGCATCGCGCCCGTGGTCACCCGTCCGGCCACCGGCTCCGACGGCGTCGAGACCGTCGAGTGGGGCGTCTCGCTCGCGGACGAGCTCACGCTGCTCGCCGAGGCGACCGGCACCACCGACGAGGCCGAGGCGATCATCGAGGAGATCGACGCCGCGTACGCCGAGGTCCGCGACGCCCACCCCGAGTGGGAGGGCAAGACGTCGCAGGTGGGCGGCTACTACGAGGGCCAGGCGTTCGTGTACGCCGCGTCGGACACCCGCAATCAGTTCCTCGCGAACGTGGGCCTCGACGTCGCGTCCGTCGAGGGTACCGACGCCGCGTGGCTGCAGATCAGCTCCGAGCAGCTCGACGTGCTGAGCGACCTCGACTCGATCGTGTGGCAGGTCGCCACCACGCCCGACTCGCGCGACGAGCTCGAGAAGCTGCCGCTGTTCGACACGCTGGGACTCAACGAGAAGGGCGGCTCGATCTGGCTGACCGACCCGATCCTCGAGGGTGCGTTCTTCGCGAACTCGCCGTCCTCGGTCCTGTACTCGATCGACGCGTTCGTGCCGATGCTCGAGCAGGCGCTCGACGGCGACCCCGCCACCGAGGTCGTGGAGTTCTCCTCGGAGGGCTGACCGCCCCCGCACAGCACGATGCCCGGCTCCCCTCTCGCGAGGGGAGCCGGGCATCGTCGCGTCTGCGGCTAGAGGTCGAGCCGCTCGAGCATGTCCGTCACCAGCGCCGCCACCGCGGAGCGCTCCGAGCGCTCGAGGGTGACGTGCGCGAAGAGCGGGTGGCCCTTGAGCGCCTCGATGACCGCCGCGATGCCGTCGTGACGGCCCACGCGCAGGTTGTCGCGCTGCGCGACGTCGTGCGTGAGGACCACGCGCGAGTCCTGACCGATGCGGCTGAGCATCGTGAGGAGCACGTTGCGCTCGAGCGACTGCGCCTCGTCCACGATCACGAACGCGTCGTGGAGCGAGCGGCCGCGGATGTGCGTGAGCGGCAGCACCTCGAGCATGCCGCGCGCCATGACCTCCTCGACGACCTCGGAGCTCACCATGGCACCCAGCGTGTCGAACACGGCCTGGGCCCAGGGGTTCATCTTCTCCGCCGCGTCTCCGGGCAGGTAGCCGAGGTCCTGGCCGCCCACCGCGTACAGCGGGCGGAACACCATGATCTTCTTGTGCTGGCGGCGCTCCATCACTGCCTCGAGGCCCGCGCACAGGGCGAGGGCGCTCTTGCCGGTGCCGGCGCGGCCGCCCATGGAGACGATCCCCACGGACTCGTCGAGCAGCAGGTCGATCGCGATGCGCTGCTCCGCGGAGCGGCCGTGGATGCCGAACACCTCCTGGTCGCCGCGGACCAGGCGGACCTGGCCGTCCTCGGTCACGCGGCCGAGCGCGCTGCCGCGGCCGGCGTGGATGACCAGGCCGGTGTGCACCGGCAGGGTCGCGAGGTCCTCGCCCGCCAGGGCCGGGTCGGGAGCAGGAAGCGCCTCGTTCTCCCAGAGGGACGCCATCTGCTCGTCGGAGACCTGGATCTCGCGCATGCCGGTCCAGCCGGACTCGACCGCGAGCTCCGCGCGGTACTCCTCCGCCTCGATGCCGAGCGCCGAGGCCTTGACACGCATGGGGAGGTCCTTGGAGACCACGGTCACCGCGTGCCCCTCGGCCGCCAGGTTGGCCGCGACCGCGAGGATGCGGGTGTCGTTGTCACCCAGGCGGAAGCCCGACGGCAGCACCTCGGGGTCCGTGTGGTTGAGCTCCACGCGCAGCGTGCCGCCCGCGGGATTGACCGCGACGGCCTCGTCGAGCTTGCCGTGGCTGACGCGCAGCTCGTCGAGCATCCGCAGCGCCGAGCGCGCGAAGTAGCCGAGCTCCGGGTGATGCCGTTTCGCCTCGAGCTCCGTGATGACGACCACAGGGAGGACCACCGCGTGCTCCGCGAACCGCTTGAGCGCGCGCGGATCCGAGAGGAGGACCGAGGTGTCCAGCACGAACGTGCGGACCGCCGTGGGCACGGCGGACTCGGTTGCGGTGGTGGGGACGGTGCCAGGCGAGGTGGTCAACAGGGCTCCCAGCGTTCAGGCCGCAGGGCGCCTATCGCCCTGTCGGCGATTGGCTACGTTCGCATCCCAGCGATGCGACGGTGTTGCGTTACCACGAGGCCGACGCTACGCCCCGATGGCCCCGTTTCGGGAGGCGCGCCGCGAAGAATTCACACAGTTGTAACTCTGCACCCGCGCTCGGGCGTGTCCGATTCGTAGCGCGTGCGCGATCTGCCTGCGGGGACGATGCCCCGGCCGGGTATGTCTCTCCGCGCGCGCTCCCGACCAGTCTCCACACGGAATCTGCAACTGCGCCTCTGCTGGTCGGGCAATGCCCCCTGAGTTCCATGAGAATCCGGCCTGAGACGGGATCCCGTGTGGAGACTGGCGTGGCGGAGCGGCGGTGCGGGGACGATGCCCCGGCCGGGTTCAGCGTCCGAGACGCCTCTCGCGCTGGGAGAAGTCGCGCAGCGCGCGCAGGAAGTCGACGTGGCGGAAGTCGGGCCAGTAGGCCTCGCAGAAGTAGAACTCCGAGTGCGCGCTCTGCCAGAGCAGGAACCCGCCGAGGCGCTGCTCCCCCGACGTGCGGATCACCAGGTCGGGGTCCGGCTGACCCTTGGTGTAGAGGTGCTCGGCGATGTGCTCGACGGAGAAGCTCTCCGCGACCTCCTCGAGCGAGTGGCCCGCGTCGACGCCGGAGCGCAGGAAGCTGCGCACGGCCTCCGCGATCTCGTGCCGACCGCCGTAGCCGACCGCCACGTTGACGTGGATCCCGGGAGCGTCCGCGGAGCGCGCGACCGCGGCCGCGATCCGTGCCGAGATCTCCGGCGGCAGCAGCGACGCGTCGCCCACGTGCCGGACGCGCCAGCGGCCGTCCGCGGCGAGCCGCTCGGTCGCGGTCGCGATGATCTCGAGCAGCGGCGCGAGCTCGGCGGGGTCGCGCGACAGGTTGTCGGTGGACAGCAGCCACAGGGTGACCACCTCGACGCCCGCGTCCTGCGACCACTCGAGCAGCTCGGTGATCTTGTCCGCCCCGCGCTGGTGGCCGTGAGCAGTCGTCGCACCCACCTGCTTGGCCCAGCGGCGGTTGCCGTCGAGGATGACGCCGATGTGCCGGGGAGGCTTCGCGGTTCTCTTGAGGGTGCGCGCCAGCCGCTTCTCGTACGTGCCGTACAGCAGCGAGCTGAGTCCCATGGACGTGCGTTCCTTCTTCCACCCGGGCGGTGCGTCAACCGTACTCCCGGCCCGTAACCTACGGTATCGTAGGTTCATGGCAGAGAACCTCCCCGTGCCTGGTAAGCCGCTGCTGCGCGGCTGGCTCCACCTGGGCGCGGCGCCGATCGCCCTGATCGCCGGCCTCGCCCTCACGGCGACCGCCCCGACGCTTCCCGGACGCATCTCCTTCGCGATCTTCACGCTCACCGCGGTGATGCTGTTCGGCACCTCGGCGGTCTACCACCGCGGGAACTGGTCGCCGCGGACCCAGGCCGTGCTGCGCCGCATGGATCACGCCAACATCTTCCTCATCATCGCGGGCACGTATACCCCGCTCACGGTGCTGCTCCTCGAGAAGCCCACGAGCGTCTACGTGCTGGCGGTGGTGTGGGGCGGCGCGATCCTGGGCCTGCTGTTCCGCGTGATCTGGGTGGGCGCGCCCCGCTGGCTCTACGTGCCCATCTACGTGGCGCTGGGCTGGGTAGCGATCGGCTTCATCAAGCCGTTCTACGAGGCGGGCGGCGCGGCCGTGGTCGCGCTCATCATCATCGGCGGGCTCTGCTACACGGTGGGCGCCATCATCTATGGCACCAAGTGGCCTCGTGGATCCCAGCGGTACTTCGGGTTCCACGAGATCTTCCACGCGCTAACGATCGCCGGCTTCGCCTGCCACTTCGTCGCCGCCTCGCTCGCCGCCTTCTCCGTCGGCTGAGCCCGGGGCCTCGGGGGACCGTCCGCCGGCCGCCTCGTCGCGGGCCGCGGCGTCGCGCGCGGCCTGGGCGCGCACCTTCCTCAGGTGCTTGCTGAGCGAGCGGAACAGCAGCACGCCCGCGACCACGAGGGAGAACGTGACGACGAAGGCGAGGAAGCCCGGGCCGCCGGTGAAGTCTGAAGCCATGTCCACCTTTCTGACCGGACTATCCTGCCTCATCATGAGCATCCCCGAGTCCGAGCAGGACGACCACGCGTCCGGAGCGCTGCCGCGCCTGAGCCCGCGCCAGTGGACGCTCGTCGGCGTGGGTCTCGCGGCGCTCATCGCGGTGGTCGGCTGGTACGCGCTGGTCGCGTCGCACGAGGCCGTCCGGTGGAAGGACGTGGGCTTCTCCGTGACGTCCGCGACCGAGATCACGGCGACGTACGACGTGTACCTCTACGACGAGACGGACGTCGACTGCGTGGTGCGCGCGCTCAACCCGCGCTTCACCGAGGTCGGGGTGACCACCGAGCGGATCCGCTTCGCGGACGGCGCGGAGCAGCGCCTCACCACCACGGTGGTCACCACGGAGGAGGCCACGACCGCGCAGGTGCAGTACTGCGAGCCGGTCTCCTGACCGTGTGACACGGGCCACCGCGCTTGGGTCCCTGGCAGGGCCCTTGGTAAGGTGGCACACCTTGTCACACGAGGAGGCAGATCACCGTGACCGAGACCACCGGAACCTGGCTGACCCAGGAGGCGTTCGACCGTCTCCAAGCGGAGTACGACCACCTGGTGAACATCGGGCGCGTCGAGATCGCCAAGGAGATCGACGAGCGCCGCCAGGAGGGCGACCTCAAGGAGAACGGCGGCTACCACGCGGCCCGCGACGAGCAGGCCAAGATGGAGGCCCGCATCCAGGAGCTGCGCCACAAGCTCGAGACCGCCCAGGTGGGCGAGGCGACGTTCGACGGCACCATCGCGTCCGGCACCGTCGTCACGGCGGAGGTGATGGGCCGCGCGATGAAGTTCCTCGTCGGCTCCCGCGAGATCGCCGACGGCACCGACCTCGACGTCTTCAGCGAGCAGTCGCCCCTGGGCGCCGCGCTGATCGGCCGCAAGGCCGGCGACGAGACGTCGTATGTCGCACCCAACGGCAACGAGATCTCCGTCAAGGTGGTCGACGCGGAGCCGTTCGGCGGCTGACTAGTCGCCGTTGAAGTAACGCGCCCCCGGCTCGAGATCGTCGAGCAGGTCCGGAACGGTCACCAGCGTGTAGCCGGCCGCGATGAGATCGTCGATGATGGCCGGGTACGCGGCGCGCGTGGTGTCGTGGATGTCGTGCGACAGCACGATCGCGTTGCGGTGCGCGGCGTCGACCACGCGCTGGTGCACCGTCCCCGCGTCGCGGTCCTTCCAATCCTCCGGGTCGACGTCCCACAGGATCTGCGCCATGCCCAGGTCGGCCGCGACGCCGGCGACCGCATCGTCCGTCGCGCCATAGGGCGGTCGTAGCAGGCTCGGCCGCACCCCCGTCGCGTCCTCGATCGCGTCCGACGTGCTCTCGATCTCCTGCCGGATGCTGTCCGCGTCGAGGCGGGTCAGCTGCGGATGGTCCCACGTGTGGTTGCCGAGCGCATGGCCCTCGTCCGCGATGCGGCGCACCACGTCGGGGTTGGCGGCCACGTTCTGCCCCACCATGAAGAAGGTGGCCTTCGCCCCGCGCTCCGCCAGCGCGTCGAGCAGGTCCATGGTGGCCGCGACCGGCCCGTCGTCGAAGGTGAGCGCGATGCACTGCTCGACCGTGCAGTCCGTGTCACCCGCGAGCGCCTGGGTCTGGAGGGACGATGCGGCGGTCGGGGTGGTCACGGGCGCGGCGGTGGGCGACGGCGACGGCGCGGGCGCGATCGCGGGGTCGGAGGGCTCGAGGGCCGCGTCGCGTGCGGCCTCGCCGAACGGCGACAGCAGTCCGTCCGCATCCACCGCGACGGCGACAGGCTGAGTGCTGGTCGCGACCTGCGCGCGGTCGAACTCGACCCAGAGGTCGCCCTCGCGCGTGAACGCGACGGCGTCGAACGCCTCGAGCTCGCCGTCCATCTGGTCGTGCAGCATCTGGTTGTCGATGCGCGGGTCGGCCTCCCCCGCCGCCAGGATCCGGTCGAGCAGCTCGGGGACGGCGTCCGCCTCGATCAGGTCGGCGACCGGACGCGCCTCGCGTGTCTCGAGGTCGATCCAGACGGTCTGAGCGCTGCCGTCGAACGTGGCGCCGCCGGCCTCGGCCGCGGCGAGCCTCACGCCGACCACCGCGGGCGAGGCGCCCACGAGCCTCCACGACACGGTGAGCTCGGGCTTCACGTCCTCGTCGTCGGGGACCTCGAACTGCTGGAAGGCGTCGAGGCGCCCCTGGATCTGGTCGCGCAGCAGCTGCGTGATGTCAGGGGCGTCGGGGAACGTGGGGACGGCCACGTACACGTACCCGGTGTCCGCGAGGCTCTCCGTCACCTCGACGTCGAGCCCGTCGACCATGACGGGCTCGACCGTGGCCAGCTCGGGCGCGACGAAGGGCGCGGCCGTCGCCGAGCCTTCCGCAGGCGAGGGCGTCGGCGAGGGAGCATCGGTGCCGCCGGCGCACGCCGTCACGCCGAGGAGCAGGGCTACAAGGGTCACGACCGCTCGCGAGGACACCTCCGTACCAGGCATGCGCCCAGCGAACCACAGCACGCGACGGTGCGCGGGATCATCCACGCCGCAGCAGCACCACGGCCTCGTAGTGCGTGGTGTGCGGGAACATGTCGAGCAGACGCCCCCGGACCGGGGTCAGCGACGGCATCGCGGCGAGGTCGCGCGCGAGCGTGATCGCGTTGCAGCTCGAGTACACCACGGTCCCCGTGCCCGACTCCTCGAGCCAGCCGGCGAGGTCCGACCCGATCCCCCGGCGCGGCGGGTTGACTATCACGGCGTCGGGCACCGCGGACTGCTCGCGCGCCCAGGTGGTGGCATCCGCGGCGATGAAGAGCGCATCGTCCGCGCCCGCGCGACCCTCCCGCGCGAGCTCGTCGGCGCTGGTCCGCGCGCTCTCGACTGCCTGTTCGCTCGACTCGACGCCCACCACCGCCCTGCCGTCCGCGAGGCAGTGCAGCGCGAAGCCCCCCACCCCGCAGTAGAGGTCCCAGACCAGGCCGGGTGCCGCATCGTCCACCCACCCGGCCACCTGCGCATAGAGCTCGGTCGCGATGGCGGTGTTGGTCTGAAAGAAGCTCTGGGGGCGCAGGTGAAGCACCACGTCGCCGAGACCCATCTCCAGGGAGTCGCGGTCGGTGAGCACGATCTCGCGGTCGCCCTCGAGCACGGCCTTGTGCTCGGGCAGCACGTTGAGCGTGAGCACAGCGAGGTGCGGGAGCTCCTCGAGCAGCCACGGCAGATGCTTGCGGATGCGCGCGAGCGCCTCGGTGGAGCGCATCACGAGGCGTGCCATGAGCTCGCCGTTCGGGGCGAGCGTGACGATCACGTGCTTGAGCTCGCCGCTGCGCGCGGGGATGTCGTACGGGACCAGCCGCGCCACGTGGATGAAGACGGCGAGCGCGGGGAACGATGCGGCGAGCGGCTCGGGGTAGAGCGGGCAGTCTCGCAGGTCGACGCCCCGGCCGTGCGCGTCGAGGATCCCGATGGTCGGCGCGTCCACGGTGCCGCCGACCACCATCTTGGCCTTGGTGCGGAAGCCCTGCTCGGCGCTGATGAGCGGTGCGTCCCATGCGATCGACGCGGCGCGGTCACCCATCGCATCGCGCAGCAGCGCTTCGAGCTCGGCCTGCTTGGTCGCGACCTGCTGCGCGTGGGGCACGGGGATGAGGGTGCAGGACCTGCACGTGTTCGAGTCGTAGTACGCGCACTGCACCAGGCAAGTCTAGGCTCCGGGGCGGTCGCCGTCCCCGTGCGGGTGGTCGTCCGCGTGCTCGTCGTGGGGGTGGCGGCGGATGCGGATCTCGCCGGTGCGCGCGATGACGTCGCGGGCACGCTTGAGCGCCTCGCGCGGATGCTCGGTGAGGATCTGACCGGTGTCGGGCGGCTCCTCGGTCCGCAGCTGGTCGTGGAGGGACCGCGCGAACGCGTAGAAGAAGGACACGATCGGCACGGCGATCACGGCGCCCACGAGGCCCAGGAGCAGAGTGCCGGTCGCGACGGACAGCAGGATCACCAGCGGGTGCAGCGACGCGGCCTTGCCGAACAGCCACGGGTACAGCACGTTGCCCTCGATCTGCTGCACCAGCAGCACGATCCCGAGCATGATGAGCGCCTTGGTGGTGCCGCCGTCGACCAGCGCGACGGCCACCGCGATCGCGCCCGAGATGGTCGCACCGAACAGCGGGATGAACGACAGCAGGAACACGAAGATCGCGATCGGCAGCGCGAGCGGCAGGCCGAGGATCCACGCGCCCAGGCCGATGCCGACGGCGTCGATGAACGCGACGAACACGCTCGTCTCGGTGTAGCGCCGCAGCGTGAGCCATGCGCTCATGCCCGCGCGGTCCATGCGCTCGCCGCGGCGCGTCGGCTGCAGCTTCACGAACCACAGCCACAGCGCCCGGCCGTCCTTCATGAAGAAGAACAGCGAGAACAGCGCCACGATCGACCCGGCGAACAGCGATCCGATCGCGCCGGTCACGGAGAACGCGCCGGTCGCGACGCCCCACGCGTTGTCCTGGATGGTCTGGGTGAGGTTCTTCAGGCCATCGTCGATCTGCGCGCGCTCCAGGTGGATCGGACCCTGGACCAGCCAGTCGAGGAACTGGTTGAAGCCCTTGACCGCCGCCTCCTGGAGGTCGGAGAAACCGGCGACGATCGACGACCCGGCCGCGACGGCGAGACCCACCACCACGGTGATGAGCGCGATGATCGCGAGCGCGGCGCCCGCCGTGCGCGGCAGCCCCCACTTCGCGAGCCGACTCACCAGCTGCTCGAGCGGGGCGGCGATGAGGAGCGCGATGATCACCGGCAGCACGATCGACGCGAGCGTGGTGAATCCCGTGAAGAACACGAAGATGACGATCCCGACGACGATCAGCCGCCACGACCAGGCGGCAGAGATGCGCAGCCAGACGGGGACGTTCTCCGCCACGACATCGGTGGGCGCGGAGTCGTACTCTGGTGTGCCCTCGGGCTCCGAAGGAGGCATGACGCGAGCCTAGCGCGCGCATCGTGCCTCGTCGCGAGCCGCGACCTCGAGGAACAGAACCGGGCGCGGGGGCGTTCGTCAACCGGAAGGGAGCGCTGATGCTCGGAATCGACAAGACCACCATGATCACGCCGGACGAGGCCCTCACGGGTCGCGACGCCGAGATGCAGATCGCGGACCGCCACGTGGTGCTCGGCACGCCGCTCAAGGGCCCGTGGCCCGAGGGGCACGAGGTGCTGTACGTCGCGATGGGCTGCTTCTGGGGCGCGGAGCGCATCTTCTGGCAGACGCCGGGCGTGTACTCGACGGCCGTCGGCTACATGGGTGGCTGGACCCGGAACCCGAACTACCAGGAGACCTGCACCTCGCTCACGGGTCACACCGAGACCGTGCAGGTGGTCTACGACCCCGCGCAGGTGTCGCTCGAGACGCTGCTCGCGGCCTTCTGGGAGAACCACGACCCGACCACCCCGAACCGCCAGGGCGGCGACATCGGCACGCAGTACCGCAGCGCGATCTTCGCGACCACGGACGCGCAGCTCGAGGCCGCGCACGCCTCGAGCGAGCGGTATCAGGAGAAGCTCACGGCGGAGGCGTTCGGGACCATCTCGACGCAGATCGCGCCCGCCGCCGACGCCGGCGACGGGGTGTTCTACTACGCGGAGGACTACCACCAGGGCTACCTCCACAAGAACCCGGGCGGCTACTGCAACCACGGCTTCTGCCAGGTCAGCTACGCCTGAGAGCCCCGAGAACGACGAACGCCCCGACCTTGCGGTCGGGGCGTTCGTGCGTACGGGTCAGCGGTTCGAGAACAGCAGCGCGATGATGCGCAGGAACTCGATGTAGAGCCACACGAGGGTGACGATGAGGCCGAAGGCCGCCGTCCACTCGAGCGCCTTGGGGGCGCCGCTCTTGACACCGTTCTCGATGAAGTCGAAGTCGCCGATCAGCGAGATGCACGCGAGCAGGATCGCGACGGCGCCGATGAGGATGCCGAGCGGGAACGTGAAGCCACCGATGGTGATCTCGTTGCTGTAGAGCCCGAAGCCCTGAGCGTTGTCGCTGAAGATCAGGTAGCCGAGGTTCACCAGGCCGAAGACCAGGTAGGACACGGCGCCGATGAGGAACACCTTGCGGAGCTTCGACGTGTAGCGCACCTTGCCGGAGCGGAACAGCGCCAAGCAGACCAGGAAGGTGATCGCGGTCGCGACCAGCGCCTGGAGGCCCGCGCCGGGAACGTCGAAGCTGGTCTCGATGCCGACGGTGATCGCGCCGAGGAAGAAGCCCTGCGCGACGCCGTACAGGAGCACGAGCGCGGGGTTCGCGCCCTTGCGCTGGAACGTCGCGATCATCGCGATGACGAAGGCGACGAGGCCCGAGCCCATCGCGAGCATGTATGCGGCGGCCGACTGGCCGGCCATGACGTAGCCGACGGCGCCCATCACGATCGTGACGAGACCGACGCCGGCCGACTTTCCGATCACGCCGGAGTACGACATCCGCTCGCCGGACACGTATCCGGGGGTGCCGGCCGGCGCCTGGTACTGCTGCTCCAGGTCGGCGGCGCTCGGCTGTGCGAGCAGGGGGTCGGCCTTGAACTGCTGGGTGTTGCTGAACACCGGACTTGCCACGTTTCCTCCTCAGTGGGCGACCCGTCCAGTCTAGACGGGGGCCGGGCGCCACCGACAGGAGGGGTCGTAGACCCAACGTCCCAGGGTCCCCGCCTGTTGCACCCTCCTGGTCCCCGCCTGACACCTGCAACGGACCTCGCCGGGACGATGCGGCGTGTCGGGAGGCGCAAAGTCCGGGTTTGTTTGTTTGTGTTGCTTTGTCTTTGGTTCTGTGGTTTCCTGTGGGAATCAGGCCACCGTGGTCCGGACGAGGGAGTCACATGTACGCGACGGAGCGACAGCAGCGCATCCTGGCGGAGGCGCGCACCGCGGGCCGTGTCGAGGTGGCCGCGCTGGCCGACGCCCTCGCCGTCACCCCCGAGACCATCCGCCGCGACCTCACCGTCCTCGAGCAGCGCGGCTCCCTGCGCCGCGTCCACGGCGGCGCGATCCCCGTCGAGCGCCTCGAGAGCGAGCCCACCCTCGCGTCGCGCTCTGCGACCCGCGTGGACGTCAAGCGCCGCATCGCCGCCCGCGTGCTCGCCGAGATCCCCGCCGGCGGCACCGTGCTCCTCGACTCCGGCTCGACCACGCAGGCGCTCGTCGACCTGCTGCCGGTCGACATCGACCTCACCGTCATCACCAACTCGATCCCCGCCGCGTCCGCCCTCGCGGGACGCCCCGGGATCGACCTGTACGTCATCGGCGGCCGCGTCCGCGGCGTCACCGGCGCCGCAGTGGGCGAGTGGGCAGCGGCCGCGCTCGAGGGCGTCGTGGTCGACGTCGCGGTGATCGGCACCAACGGCATCTCCGCCGCGCGTGGCCTCACCACCCCGGACCAGGCGGAGGCCGAGGCCAAGCGGGCCATGGTCAACGCGGCGCGGCGCGTGGTGGTGGCGACGGACTCGTCCAAGGCGGGCGACGACCACCTGCATCGCTTCGCGACGCTCGAGGAGGTCGACCTGGTGGTCACCGATGCCGACCTCGCGGACGACGTGGCCGAGGAGCTGCGCGCCGCCGGGCCCGAGGTGGTGACGGCATGATCGTCACGCTCACCCCCAATCCGAGCGTCGATCGCGCCATCACCGTCGACGCCCTGCTCCGCGGCGAGGTCCACCGCGCGGGCGGCGTGCGCGTCGACGCCGGCGGCAAGGGCGTCAACGTCGCCCGGGCCATCACCGCGCAGGGTGGCGACGCCGTCGCGGTCCTCCCGGTCGGCGGGCCCGAGGGTCGCCTGCTCGAGGAGCTCCTCGACGGCGCCGGCGTGCCGCGCCGTTCCGTGCCGATCGCGGGCGCCGCGCGCATGAACATCTCCGTCCTCGAGCCCGACGGCACCACCACCAAGCTCAACGAGCCCGGACCCGAGCTGTCCCCCGCCGAGGTCGAGTCGCTGTTCGACGCCACCGTCGACGCTGCCGCCTTCGCCACGTGGGTCGTGGGCTGCGGCAGCCTCCCGCCGGGTGCGCCCGAGGACCTCTACGCACTGCTGGTGGCACGTGCCCGCGCGGCGGGCACCAAGGTGGCGATCGACAGCTCCGGCGCGCCGTTCGCCGCCGCGGTCGCCGCACGGCCCGACCTCATCAAGCCCAACCACGAGGAGCTCGCCGAGCTCGTCGACCACCCGCTGCCGACTCTGGGCGACGTCCGGGCCGCCGCACTCGACCTGGTCGCGGGCGGCATCCCGACCGTGGCCGTCAGCCTCGGCGGCGACGGAGCGCTGCTCGTCACCGCCGATCAGGCGGTGCACGCACGCGCCACCATCGCCGCCGCAGTCTCCACCGTCGGAGCCGGCGACTGCATGCTCGCGGGCCTGCTCCACGGCCTCTCCCGTCCCGTCCCCGCCGCCGACGCCCTCGCCGAGGGCGTCGCCTGGGGGGCCGCGGCCGTCACCCTCCCTGGCAGCCGCGTCCCCTCCCCCGCCGACGTCCGCGACATCCGCGTGGACCTCTCGCACAATCCGCCGGCGTCGCTGGCGCTGGGTCAGCGCTGACCCGAGAAAGGAACACCCCCATGTCACTCATCCATGAGCAGCAGGTCGTCCTCGACCTGGGCGCGACCGACCGTCACGACGCCACGCGCGCGCTGGCGGAGACCCTCGCCGCCAGTGGCCGATGCACGGACCTCGAGGCGTTCCTCGCCGACGTCCGCAAGCGCGAGGAGACCATGCCCACCGGCCTGCCCGGCGGCATCGCGATCCCCCACGCCCGCTCCGCGGCGATCACCGAGCCCACGCTCGCGTTCGGCCGCACCCACGGCATCGACTGGGGCGCCAAGGACGGCCCGGCGGACATCGTGTTCCTCATCGCCGCGCCCGAGGGCGCGTCCGACGCCCACATGAAGGTGCTTCCCAAGCTCGCGAAGGCCCTCATGAAGAAGGAGTTCACCGGCGCGCTCCGTGCCGCCACCACGCAGGCCGAGGTGGTCGCGATCGTCGAGGCCGAGGTGGGCGACGTGGTCGTCACCCCCGCACCGACGCCCGCACCTGCCGCCGTGGCACCCGAGGCGACGCCGTCGCCCGAGCCCGCCCCGGCATCGTCCCTCACCCTCGTGGGCGTGACGTCCTGCCCCACCGGCATCGCGCACACCTACATGGCCGCCGAGGCGCTCGAGCGCGCGGCGAAGGACGCGGGCCACACGATGGTGGTGGAGACGCAGGGCTCCGCCGGCGCGACGCCGCTGAGCCCCGAGCAGATCGCCGCCGCGGACGCCGTGATCTTCGCGCACGACGTCGAGGTGCGGAACGCCGAGCGCTTCGCGGGCAAGCCGATCGTCGACGTGGGCGTGAAGAAGGCCATCTCCGACGGCCCCGCGCTCATCTCGCAGGCGGTAGCGAAGGCCTCCGAGTGGAGGACCAACCCCGCCGCCTCCACCGCCGTCCCCGCCGCGGCGGCCTCCGGCGGCCTCGCCACCAAGGTCGACTCCAAGGCGGGCATCGGCACCCAGATCCGCCAGTGGCTGATGACGGGCGTGAGCTACATGATCCCGTTCGTCGCCGCGGGCGGCATCCTCATCGCGCTGTCGTTCATGCTGTCGCAGATCGCTCTGGGCGACAACGGACCCATCGAGATCACGCAGTACAACCTCACCTCGGACGACGCCTACAACATCGCCCAGCACTTCGACGTGCTGTCGCTCACCAGCTGGGCGGCGCTGATGTTCGTCATCGGCGGCGCGGCGTTCGGGTTCCTGGTCCCGATCCTGTCCGGGTTCATCGCGTTCGCCATCGCGGACCGCCCGGGCCTGGTGCCCGGCATCGTGGGCGGCTCGATCGCTGCGACCATGGGAGCGGGCTTCCTCGGCGGCATCGTCACCGGTGTCCTCGGCGGGCTCGTCGCGAAGTGGATCGCGAGCTGGAAGGTCCACAAGGGCGTCCGCGGCGTCATGCCGGTGGTCGTGATCCCGCTGCTGTCGAGCCTCATCACGCTCGGCCTGTTCATCACCGTGCTGGGCCGCCCGATCGCGTCGCTGTCCGACGGCCTCAACAGCTGGCTCACCAGCCTCCAGGGCGGCTCCGCGTTCGTGCTCGGCCTGGTGCTCGGCGCGATGATGGGCTTCGACCTCGGCGGCCCGGTCAACAAGGTCGCGTACTTCTTCGGCACCGCGGGCCTCGCCGCGGCCGGCACGGCCACCGACGCCCCGGCCCTCACCATCATGGCGGCCGTCATGGCGGCCGGCATGGTCGCCCCGCTCGCGATGGCGCTCGCCACCACGCTGCGCCCGAAGCTCTTCTCGGAGCCCGAGCGCGAGAACGGCAAGGCGGCCTGGCTGCTGGGCGCCTCGTTCATCTCGGAGGGTGCGATCCCGTTCGCGGCCGCCGACCCGGTCCGCGTCATCGTGTCCTCGGTGCTCGGCTCGGCGCTCACCGGCGGCCTGGTCATGGTCTTCGGCGTCACGCTCCGCGCCCCGCACGGCGGCATCTGGGTGCTCCCCCTCATGGGCGGGTTCCTGTGGTTCCTCGTCGCCCTCGCGGCCGGCGTCGCCCTGATGACCGCGATCGTCCTCGTCCTCAAGTCGCGCGACAAGAAGCTCGAGACCGTCGACGCCGTCGCGACCGTCTGATCACCCCCCACCCCAGCCAAGGAGAACCGACATGGCACAGCGCACCGTCACCATCGCATCGTCCGTGGGCCTGCACGCCCGCCCCGCAGCCCTCTTCGTCGAGGCCGCGCAGGAGACCGGCCTGGACGTCGAGATCGGCCGAGCCGGCGAGGACGCCGTCGACGCCACCAGCATCCTGGGCGTGATGGCCCTGGGCGCCAAGCACGGCGAGGAGGTCGTCCTCACCGCCGACGGCGACGGCGCCGACGCCGCTCTCGAGACCCTCGTCGCGCTCCTGTCCCGCGACCTGGACGCCGAGGAGGGCTGACATGTCCGGCGACACCCGTCACGGAGTCGGCGTCAGCCCGGGCACGGCGGTCGGGCCGGTGGTGCAGGTCGCACCGCCGGTCCGGCCCCCGGCCGACGAGCCCGCGCCCGCCGACGCGGGTGCCGCCACCGACCTGGTGCTCGAAGCGCTCGCCGCGGTCGCGGCGGACCTCGACGAGCGGGCCGCGGCGGCCGACGAGCACGCCGCGCCCATCCTCAAGGCGACCGCGCTGATCGCCCGCGACAAGGGCCTCGCGAAGGCCGCCGGCAAGCACGTGGGCGCGGGCCTGGGCCCCGCTCACGCGATCGACGCGGCAGTCGAGGAGTACGCCGCGCAGTTCGAGGCGCTCGGCGGCTACTTCGCGGAGCGCGTCACCGACCTGCGCGACGTGGGCTCCCGGGCCGTCGCGGCGGTGCTCGGCGTGCCCGCGCCGGGCGTGCCGGCACTCACCGAGCCCTCGGTGATCGTCGCGCTCGACCTGGCCCCTGCGGAGACCGCCGCGCTCGACCGCACCCGCGTGGTCGCGATCGTGACCGAGGCGGGCGGGCGTACGTCGCACACGGCGATCCTCGCCGCGCAGATGGGCATCCCCGCGGTGGTGCAGCTGCCCGATGCGACGTCGATCGCCGCGGGCACCACGGTCGCCGTCGACGGCGACGCCGGCTCCGTCACGATCGACCCCGACCTCCCGCTGCTCGAGGAGCAGCGGGTGCGGCGCGAGCGCCGCACCGCCGCACTGGCGGCCGTGTCCGGCCCGGGGGCGACGCGCGACGGCCACGCCGTCGCGCTGCTCGCCAACATCGGCGGGGTGGACGATGCGGTGGCCGCGGGCGCCCAGGACGTCGAGGGCGTCGGGCTGTTCCGTACGGAGTTCGTCTACCTGTCCGCGCAGACCATGCCGACCGTCGAGGAGCAGGCGGACGTCTATCGCAAGGTGCTGGAGCCTTTCGGCGCCCGACGCGTCGTGGTCCGCACGCTCGACGCGGGCGCCGACAAGCCGCTCGCGTTCGCGCACCTGGGCGAGGAGGAGAACCCCGCGCTCGGCCGCCGGGGCCTGCGGCTGTGCCAGGCGCGCCCCGAGCTGGTCGACTCGCAGCTCGAGGCGCTCGCGATCGCCGCGCGCGACACCGGCGCGGACGTGCGGGTGATGGCGCCCATGGTGGCGACCGCGGACGAGGCGGCGTGGTTCGCGTCCCGGGTGCGCGCCGCCGGCCTGCCCAAGGCGGGCGTGATGATCGAGGTGCCCGCGGCGGCGCTGCGCTCGCGTCACGTGCTCGCCGAGGTGGACTTCGGATCGCTCGGCACCAACGACCTCGCGCAGTACACGATGGCCGCGGACCGCATGGAGGGCGCGCTGTCCGACCTGCTCGACCCGTGGCAGCCCGCCGTTCTCGACGTGGTCGCCGCCGCGTGCGCGGGTGGCGCGGAGACCGGCAAGCCGGTGGGCGTGTGCGGCGAGTCCGCGGGCGACCCGCTGCTGGCACTGGTGCTCGCCGGGCTCGGGGTGTCGAGCCTGTCGATGGCGCCCTCGAAGGTGCCGGCGGTGCGTCTCGCGCTGTCGCTCCACACGCTCGAGGAGTGCCAGGCGCTGGCGGCGGCTGCCCTGAGCGCCCGGTCCGCGGGCGACGCGCGCGACGCCGTGCGGGCCGCGGCCAGCGAGGAGCTGACGTCCGTCCTGTAGGGAGGCGAGGCGGTCCGCGTACACTGGGTGCAGATTCTCTGCTTCAACGGACCGAAGGAGGCCCGTCGTTGCACCGGACCGCCACGCTCCTCGAGGACCTGTCCCTCGAGATCACCGCCCGTGACACGCCCGTGCTCGTCTCCCACGCGGGGGACCTCGCGGCCGGCACGCGGGTGAGCATCACGCACCTGGGCACCGAGGGTGCCGCGGAACGCCGCGAGGCCGCCTCCGCCGCCGCCCGCGCGGAGCTGGTGCCGGTCCCCCACATCGCGGCCCGACGCCTCGCGTCCGCCTCGGAGCTGCGCGCCACGCTCGACGGGCTGCGCGCGCACGGCGCCCACGAGCGCCTGTTCCTGGTGGGCGGCGACCCGCGCGAGGCCGCGGGGCCGTACGGCTCCGCGCTCGACATCCTCCGCACGGGCCTGCTGCCCGAGGCCGGCGTCGCCGAGGTGGGCATCACCGGCTATCCCGAGGGTCACCCCGCGATCGGGGACGATGCCCTCCTCGCCTCCCTGCGCGACAAGGCGGCGGAGATCGCGGACCAGGGCCTCGCGGGCTCGATCACCACGCAGTTCTCGTTCGACGTGGACGCCGTGGTCGCGTGGATCGACCGCGTGCGCGAGCTCGGCATCGACCTGCCGATCCGGGTGGGCATCCCCGGCCCCGCCGGCGTGCGCCGCCTGGTCGCGTTCGCGCGCCGCTGCGGCGTGTCCACGTCCGCCGGCATCGCGCGCAAGTACGGCTTCTCGCTCGCCTCGCTGGTGGGCACGGCGGGCCCCGACCGGTTCGTCGCCGAGCTCGCGTCGCGGCTCGCTGACCGCCACGGCGAGGTACGCCTGCACCTGTTCACGTTCGGCACGCTCGACGCGGCCATCGCGTGGACTCGGGAGGCGCGCGCCTCCGCGGTGCCGGCCGAGCGGCCCTGACCCCGCCCCTACCCGAGCCTGCGCCGGTAGGCGCGCATCGCGAGCGCCCAGGCGAGCGCGAGGATGCCGAGCACCCACGCGAGCGCGACCCAGACGTCGGATCCCACGGGCTGCTCCGTGAGCAGCGCGCGGATCGCGTCGACGATCGCGGTCACGGGCTGGTGCTCGGCGAACCAGCCGACCGGGCCCGGCATCGACTCCGTGGGCACGAAGGCCGAGCTGATGAACGGCAGGAGGATCAGCGGGTAGGAGAACGCACCCGCGCCATCCGCGCTGGTGGCGGTCACGCCCGCGATGACCGCGAGCCACGTGAGCGCGAGGGTGAACAGCGCGAGGATCCCCGCGACGGCGAGCCACGCGCCCACGCTCGCGCCGGAGCGGAAGCCCATCGCGACCGCCACGAGCACCACCACCGCGAGCGAGGCGAAGTTCGCGACCAGCGACGTGAGCACGTGCGCCCACAGCACCGAGGACCGTGCGATCGGCATCGACTGGAGCCGCTCCACCATGCCGCCCTGCAGGTCGAGGAACAGCCGGTACGCCGTGTACGCGACGCCGGACGCCACGGTGATGAGCAGGATCCCGGGCAGCAGGTAGTCGACGTACGGCCCGGTGCCCGCGTCGATCGCGCCGCCGAAGACGAACACGAACAGCAGCAGGAACGCGATCGGCATGACCGTGGTGGTGACGACGGTGTCGACGGAGCGCGTGATGTGGCGCAGAGAGCGCCCCGTGAGGACGGCGGTGTCGGCGACGGCGGTCATGACGCCTCCCTGCGGGTTCCCACCAGCGCGAGGAAGACCTCCTCGAGCGTGGGCTGCTTCTCGACGTACTCGACGGTGGCGGGCGGCAGGAGCGCCTTGAGATCGGCGAGCGTGCCGTCGATGAGGATGCGGCCCTCGTGGAGGATCGCGATGCGGTCGGCGAGCTTCTCGGCCTCGTCGATGTGCTGCGTGGTGAGCAGCACCGTGGTGCCGCCCGCGGCGAGCGCGCGGATCGCGTCCCACACCTCGAGGCGCGCCTCGGGGTCGAGCCCCGTGGTGGGCTCGTCGAGGAAGACCACCCTCGGCTCCCCGACCAGGCTCATCGCGATGTCCAGGCGACGGACCATGCCGCCGGAGTACGTCGCGACGCGACGGTCGCCGGCGTCGGTGAGGTCGAACCTCTCCAGGAGGGACGATGCGACGGTCGCCGGGTCGGCGACGTGGCGCAGCCGCGCCACCAGGACCAGGTTCTCGCGCCCGGTGAGCACCTCGTCGACGGCCGCGAACTGGCCGGTCAGGCTGATCGCCTCGCGCACCCGGGCCGGGGACGTCGCGACGTCGTGCCCCGCCACCCGGGCGACCCCCGCATCGTCCCCCAGGAGGGTCGCCAGGATGCGGATGAGCGTGGTCTTGCCGGCGCCGTTGGAGCCGAGCAGCGCGTGGACCGTGCCCGGGGCGACGTCGAGGTCGACGCCGCGGAGGACGGCGAGGTCGCCGTAGGACTTCGCGAGGCCGCGGATCTCGATGGCGGGCGCGGTCACGAGGGGGGCCCCTGCTCCCCCGCGGCCTCGGCGATGGCGTCGCGGAAGCGGGCGCGCTCCTTGGCGATCCAGCGCCCCTCCTCGTAGTTGGCGAGGAAGTCGTCGACGAAGACCACCGGGTCGTCACCGACCACCGCGCGCACGGCGGCGCCGTCGGCGGCGCTCTCCTCGAGCAGGTCCATGAGGTCCTCGAGCATGCGCATGAGCACGTCGCCGTCGGTGATCATGCCCGCGTAGGTGAGGTAGCGGTCGAGCGCCTTGCCGACCTCGTGCCACGGGGCGGGAAGCGCGGCGAGGCGCGCCTTGTACTGGCGGTACTGCCTCTTCTGCTCGAGCGGACCCGTGAGCTTCTCGATCCAGGACATCACTTGTCTCCTTCTGACTTGAGGTGCGCGAGCCGCTCGGCGAGGAAGGCCCAGCTGCTCCAGAACTCGTCCAGCGCCGCGCGGCCCCGGGCGTTGAGGGTGAACACCTTGCGCGGCGGGCCCTTCTCGGACGGCACCTTCTCCACGTCGACCTGGCCCTTCTGCTCGAGCCGCACGAGGAGGGCGTAGATGGTGCCCTCCGCGATGTCGACGAAGCCCTGCTCGCGCAGGCGCGCCGTGATCTCGTAGCCGTACGCCGGGCCGAGCGCGAGGAGCGCGAGCACGATCCCCTCGAGCGTGCCCTTGAGCATCTCGGTCATCTGCTTGGACTGCTGGCCCACGTCGCGCCCTCCGGTGCTACTCAGTGTTGCTGACTACCACTAGATAGTAACACTGAATAGTGGGGGCGCAACCGTCTGATCTCACCCCCCGCCCGCGCGCGCTATGGGGAGCTCAGCGACGCTTCGGCAAGATCTCCGCGCGCTGCGGGGAACTCGGCGCCGCCGGCCCGGCTGGCGCGTCAGCCGAGCGGCACCGAGTGGATAGCCGAGTCCAGCGACGTCCCGTTGAGCTCGAGGTACAGGTGCCGCTCCGTGACGGAGACGGTCAGCGCGTTGCGGCGCTCGATCAGCGCCGCGGCGGCCTCGATGAACCCGGGGTCGAAGCTGTGGAGCAGGATGTCCTCGCGGCGGTGGATCTTCTTGCCGTCCCACCGTGCCAGCACCTTCGCCGGGTCGTGCTGGGTGTAGACCGCGGTGCGGCCGGCGAGGCGCGAGCCGCGGTGCAGCCGCTCCGCCTCGGGCTGCCCGACCTCGATCCACGCCGTGATGAGCCCCGTGAGGTCGCGCACCAGGACTGCGGGCTCCTCGGCCGTCGAGATGCCCTCGGAGAATCCGATGCCCTCCTCGAACTCGAGGCAGTACGCGAGCACGCGGGTGATGAGGAACAGCGCGGTCTCGGAGGGATGACGCGCGGCGCGCAGGGACAGCTCCTCGTAGACGCCGCGGTCGACGTCCGCGAGGGAGATCTCGAACGTGTGGACGGTCGCTCCGGCAGCCATGGCGCACCAGCCTAGGCCCGTCGGGCACCCCGCATCCGCCACACCCCGACCAGACTCCACACGCGATCGCGGATGAATCGCTTCACGCATGCAAGTCCCGTTGCATCGCCCGACCACGAGGCCTGCAGTTGCAGGATCCGCGTGGAGCGCGGTCGGGCGGGACGTGGCAAGAGTGCCCCCGGCGGGACTCGAACCCGCACTGCGCCGATTTTAAGTCGGCCGCCTCTGCCAATTGGGCTACGGGGGCGTCGGCACGTGGCCCGTCAGCCCCGCTCGGCCGCCGAGAACGCGATGCCGTCCAGGATGTCGTGCTCGCTGGTGACCACGTGCGGCAGCTCTCCGCCGGCCTCGACCACCGCCGACCGCACCCGAGTCATCACGGTGCGCCACACCAGCGCGCCGGCGCCGATCACGTCCACGCGGCCCGGGTGCATGAACCCGAGCGCGGCACGCTCGGCGCGCGAGGCGGCGAGCAGCTCATCGCACGCGCGGATCGCGTCGTCGATCGGGATCACGGCGCCGTTGATGGCGTGACGGTCGTACTCGGGAAGGCCCAGCGCGTGCGCGGTCACCGTGGTGATGGTGCCCGCGAGGCCCACGAGGGTGCGGGTCTGCGACACGGGTACGCCCGCGAAGGCCATGTCGATCGCCTCGTGGACGTCCGCCTCGGCGGCCGCGACCTGCGCCTCCGACGGCGGGTCGCCGGCGAGGTGACGCTCGGTCATCCGCACGCAGCCCACGTCCATGGAGTGCGCCGCCTCGGGCCGGGTCACACCGAGCACCACCTCGGTGGAGCCGCCGCCGAGGTCGACCACCAGGAACGGCGCGTCGTGGGCCGCGTCGAGCGCCCCCGTCGCGCCGCGGAAGGAGAGCGCGGCCTCCTCGGCGCCCGAGATCACCTCGGGCACCACGCCCAGGCGAGACTCGACGCCGGAGAGGAACACGTCGCGGTTACGCGCGTCGCGGGTCGCGGAGGTGGCGACGAACCGGATCGCCTCGACCCCGTGCTCCCGGCACTGCGCCGCGTACACGTCGGTCGCGGCGAAGGTCCGCTCCAGCGCCGCCGCGGCGAACTCGCCGGTACGGTCCACGCCCTGGCCCAGGCGCACCACTGTCATGGTCCGCACCACGTCGACCAGCGAGCCCGTCTCGACGTCGACGTCGGCGATGAGCAGGCGGATCGAGTTGGTCCCACAGTCGATGGCGGCTACACGCATGACTGCAGACTACTCAGCGATCTCGACCGCGCACGTGCAGCGGTCGGGCCGCCAGCTCTCGGCGATCATCGCGAGCGCCTCGTCGCCCAGCGGGTTGACGCCGGCACCGGCGGCGAGCGCGTGGCCCACGAGCACGTGGAGGCACTTGACGCGGTCGGGCATGCCGCCGGCGGAGATGCCGTGGATCTCGGGCACGTCCCCCAGCGCGTAGCGCTCCTCGAGGTAGCGCTCGTGGGCGGCGCGGTAGGCGGCGGCGAGCTCCGGCTCCTCCCCCGAGGTCAGCCGCGCCTGCATGTCCTTCATCACGCCGTTGGCCTCGAGCGTCGACACGGCGGCGACCGCGTCGGGGTGCGTGAGGTAGTACTGCGTGGGGAACGGGGTGCCGTCGGGCAGGCGGGGCGCGGTGTGCACCACGGTCGGGTTGCCGCACACGCAGCGGGCCGCGATCGCCACGATCCCGCGGGGCGCCCGCCCCAGCTGGGCGGCGAGGACGGCGACGTCGCGCTCGGTCGCAGGGGTGTCGTTCACCCCGGCATTCTAGTCGGCGGTACCGGTGGACGATGCGGCGGGCGCCTTGGCCTTCCCGCCCACCTTCGCATCGCCCGCGGTCTCGACGGAGTCCCACAGGCGCGTGTACCAGGTGCCCGAGTCGTCGACCACGGTCGGGTCCTCCGCAGCGGGCGAACCCTCCGCGGCGCCCTCGACGGTCTCGGGGTCGATCACCTGATAAGGCGTCTCACCCGGGTAGACGTAGCGGAGCCGCTCGCGCGCCTGCGCCTCCACGAAGGCCGGGTCGTCCCAGCGCCTGACCTCGGCCTGCAGGTCCTCGACCGTCTCCTGCGCCGTGACGGCCTCGGCACGCAGCTCGGCGAGCTCCTCCTGCTGGCGGAAGTAGGCGCGCAGCGACGGCAGCACGACGGCGGCGGCGAGGACCACGACGCCGACCAGCACCACCAGGCGCCAGCCCATCGCCGTCACCCAGGATCCGCGCGCCTTCGCGGGCTCGATGCGGTTGCGCGGCGCGCTGGCGCGGCCCGGTCCCGACGGCCCGCCGGGACGGCTCGCGGCGCGACCCTTGGGGATCCGCACGCCTCCCGTGGACGGCGCGGTGCGGCGGCGCGGCGCGCTCGACTGGTGCGTCCGCGGCCGGGCGGCCGGGGCATCGTCCCGAGGCACGCCGGAGGCGCGCGGGGCGCGCGGGCGTGTCGGGTCGGTCACGGAGCCATTCTCCCGGCTCTCTCACCACCCGCCGGACCGAATCGCCGGGGGAACGCGGAACGGGCGCGCCTCCCGAGGGAGACGCGCCCGTCCAGGCCTGCGCGGTCGCTTACGCGAACTTGCGCGGGAAGGCCGACTTGCCGGCGTACTTGGCGGCGTCGTCCAGCTCCTCCTCGATGCGGAGCAGCTGGTTGTACTTGTTGATGCGCTCGCCGCGGGCGGGGGCGCCGGTCTTGATCTGGCCGGCGTTGTAGGCCACGGAGAGGTCCGCGATGGTGACGTCCTCGGTCTCGCCCGAGCGGTGCGACACCATGGCGGAGAAGCCGGCGCGCTGCGCCATCTGCACGGCGTCCGAGGTCTCGGACAGGGTGCCGATCTGGTTGAGCTTCACCAGGAGGGCGTTGGCCGCCTTCTCGTCGATGCCGCGCTTGAGGCGGACCGGGTTCGTGACGAACAGGTCGTCGCCGACGATCTGGGTCTTGTCGCCCACCTTCGCGACGAGCTCGGTCCACGAGCCCCACTCGTCCTCGGACAGCGGGTCCTCGATGGAGACCAGCGGGTAGTCGGCGACGAGGCCCTCGTAGAAGGCGATCATCTCCTCGGGCGTCTTCACGCCGCCCTCCCACTGGTAGCCGCCGTCCTTGAAGAACTCGGTGGCGGCGACGTCGAGCGCGAGGCAGACGTCCTCGCCGGGCGTGAAGCCGGCCTTCTCGATCGCGACGAGGATGAGGTCGAGCGCCTCACGGTTCGAGCCGAGGTTGGGGGCGAAGCCGCCCTCGTCGCCCAGGCCGGTGGCCAGGCCGCGCTCCTTGAGCACGGACTTGAGCGAGTGGTAGACCTCGGCACCGGTGCGGAGCGCCTCACGGAACGTGGGGGCGCCCACGGGGGCGATCATGAACTCCTGGATGTCGACGTTCGAGTCGGCGTGCGACCCACCGTTGAGGATGTTCATCATCGGGACGGGCAGGACGTGCGCGTTCGGGCCGCCCACGTAGCGGAACAGCGCGATGTCGGCCGAGTCCGCCGCCGCCTTCGCGACCGCGAGCGAGACGCCGAGGATCGCGTTCGCGCCCAGCTTGCCCTTGTTGTCGGTGCCGTCCAGGTCGAGCATGATCTGGTCGATGATGCGCTGCTCGGTGGCCTCGAGGCCCACGATCTCGGGGGCGATCTCGTCGATGACCGCGTCCACGGCCTGCTCGACGCCCTTGCCCAGGTAACGGCCCTTGTCGCCGTCGCGGCGCTCAACCGCCTCGAACGCTCCGGTCGACGCGCCCGACGGGACGGCTGCACGTGCGAACGTGCCGTCCTCGAGCGCGACCTCGACCTCGACGGTGGGGTTGCCGCGCGAGTCAAGGATCTCGCGGGCGCCGACGGCCTCAATGCTGGCCATGATGCTCCTTCGCTTGGATGGATGAACCTCTTGGGAGTCTAACGATGCGCACAGGTGCGCGCTGGGCGACGTTCGTCCTAGCCGGATGAACCTTCGGTGTCGCCACGTCCTGCCTGCTCAGCCGCGCGAGCGGCCGCTTCGAGCGCGCGCGTGGCCGCGCGCAGCTCCGTCTCGGCGTCGAGCCCCTCCGCGCGAGCGCGCGCCACCAGGGCGAGCAGCGCGGGGCCGAGCGAACCGTCCTGGGCGACCGCGGCATCGTCCGCCAGGCCGGCCCTCTCGGCGCGGCCCAGCATCTTCTGCGCGCGGGCGAGCGCGCCGAGCGACGCGGGGACGCCGTCCATGACGGAGTCGCGGCCCTGCGTCCGCGCCTTGATGCGGTCCCAGCGCTCGAGGTGGTCGCGCATGGTGCCCGCCTCCTCGTCGCCGAAGACGTGGGGATGACGGGCGATCAGCTTGTCGGCGCACACGTCCGCGATCGCGTCGAGGTCGAACGGGTCCTCGGGGTGCTCCTGCGCGACGCGCGCGTGGAAGACCACCTGGAGCAGCACGTCACCGAGCTCCTCGCGCAGGTGGGTGCGGTCGCCCTCCTCGATCGCCTCGACCAGCTCGTGGGCCTCCTCGAGCGCGTACGGCGCGAGCGAGGCGTGCGTCTGCTCGGCGTCCCAGGCGCAGCCGCCGGGCGAGCGGAGGCGATCCATCACCTCCACCAGACGGGGGATCCCGTCAGTCACGCGCCGCCCAGGGCGCGGTGGTGGGCTCGAAGCCGGAGACCTCGACGAACGCGACGTAGTAGTTGCCCGACATGTTCTGCGCGTTGGTCATCGCCTCGCCCAGCGACACGGTGAGCGCGTCCGTGCTGAACTCGCCCAGGCGCGGCGAGAACGTCGCGTCGGCCTGGACCTGCTCCGCGATCTCGGTGATCGCGCCGAGCGTCGGGTCGCCGCCCACCACGAAGTAGATCGCGAGCATGTCGGACATCGACTCGACCACGCTGTCCGGGATCACCGGGTCCGTGGCACCCACGCCTGCGAACCAGTTCTCCGCGAGGGTGCGGACGTTGCCGTCGTTGATGCCGAGCGTGGTGCCGGCGTCCTCCGCGATCTGGTTGGCGGCCTCGAGCGCGCCGGGGCCGAGCGCGGCGAACGTCGCGAGCTCCTGGCGGTCGGGGGTGACGGAGCCCTGGCTGGCCTCCGCCCAGTCCGCGGCGAGCGCGTCGAGGTCGCTGGTGGTGATCGACACTCCCTGGTACGACGCCGCGACGCCGGGGGCGGCGGGCTGGCCGGGGACGGCGCAGCCGGCGAGGACGAGGGACGATGCGGCGAGGACGGCGAGGCGTCGGCGGAACGTCATGCCCGCCATCCTAATGTCGCTCACGAGGCCACCGGCGCACGGGTGGCCTGAAGGACCGTCCGGACCCAGTCGAGCACCTCGAGGCCCTCGACGGGCTTGCCGCCCAGGCGGGCGGTCATGGGTGCCGGGACCAGCACCTGGCGCACGGCGGGCTTGATGAGCGTGTCGGGGAACAGGCGCGTGATGCGCATGGCCGCGGAGTCGGGAAGCTCGAGGGGGCTGAAGCGGATGTACTTGCCCTGCGCGACGACGTCGTGGACGCCGGCGGCGCGCAGCTCGAGGCGCAGGCGCGCGACCGCGAGGAGGTTCGCGACGGGCTCGGGCAGGGTGCCGTAGCGGTCGTCGAGCTCCTCCTCGATCTGCGACAGCACGTCCTCCGTGTCGGCGTCCGCGATCTTGCGGTACGCCTCGAGGCGCAGCCGCTCGTGCTCGATGTAGGACTCGGGGATGTGCGCGTCGATGGGCAGGTCCACCGTCATGGGCGCCCGCTCCTCGACCTCCTCGCCGCGGAAGCCGGCGACGGCCTCGCCGACCATGCGGATGTAGAGGTCGAATCCGACGCCCTCGATGTGACCGGACTGCTCCGCGCCCAGCAGGTTGCCCGCGCCGCGGATCTCGAGGTCCTTCATCGCGACGGCCATGCCCGAGCCGAGGTCGGTGTTGGCGGCGATGGTCTGGAGGCGGTCGTGGGCGGTCTCCGTGAGGGTGCGGTCCGGCGGGTACAGGAAGTAGGCGTAGGCCCGCTCGCGCCCGCGGCCCACGCGGCCGCGGAGCTGGTGGAGCTGGGACAGCCCGAACGTGTCCGCCCGCTCCACGATCAGGGTGTTGGCGTTGGAGATGTCGAGTCCGGTCTCGACGATGGTGGTGCACACCAGGACGTCGTACTTCTTGTCGTAGTAGTCGACGATCACCTGCTCGAGCTGCTTCTCGCTCATCTGACCGTGCGCGACGGCGATGCGGGCCTCCGGCACCAGCTCGCCCAGCTTGAGCGCGGCCCGCGTGATGGTCTTGACGGAGTTGTGGATGTAGAAGACCTGGCCGTCGCGCAGCAGCTCGCGGCGGATCGCGGCGGTCACCTGGGCGTCCTCGTGCGGACCCACATACGTGAGGATCGGGTGGCGCTCCTCGGGCGGCGTCGCGAGCGTCGACATCTCGCGGATGCCGGTGACGGCCATCTCGAGGGTGCGCGGGATCGGGGTCGCGGACATCGCGAGCACGTCGACGTCGGTGCGGAGCGCCTTGAGGGTCTCCTTGTGCTCGACGCCGAACCGCTGCTCCTCGTCGATGATGATGAGCCCGAGGTCCTTGAACCGCACCGAGCCGGTGATGAGGCGGTGCGTGCCCACCACCAGGTCGATGGTGCCCTCCGCGAGCCCGTCGATGATCTCCTTGGCCTCCTTGTCGGTCTGGAAGCGCGACAGCGCGGCGACCTTGACGGGGAACTGCGCGAAGCGCTCGGAGAACGTGTCGACGTGCTGCTTCACCAGCAGCGTGGTGGGGCACAGGATCGCGACCTGGGTGCCGTCCTGGATGGCCTTGAAGGCGGCGCGGACCGCGATCTCGGTCTTGCCGAAGCCCACGTCGCCGCACACCAGGCGGTCCATAGGGACGCCCTTCTCCATGTCGCCCTTGACCTCGTCGATGGTGGAGAGCTGGTCCGGGGTCTCGACGAACGCGAACGACTCCTCGAGCTCGCGCTGCCACGGGGTGTCGGGGCCGAACTCCCGGCCCTTGGTCGCCATGCGGGCGCTGTACAGGCGGATCAGCTCGGCGGCGATCTCCTTGACCGCCTTGCGCGCCTTGCCCTTGGTCTTCGCCCAGTCGGCGCCACCCATCTTGTTGACGGACGGGGTCTCACCGCCCACGTACTTGGTGATGAGGTCCAGCTGGTCCGTCGGGACGGAGAGGCGGTCGCCGGGTCCGCCGCGCTTGGACGGCGCGTACTCGATCACCAGGTACTCGCGCTCGACGCCGCGGACGGTGCGCTTGGTGAGCTCCACGAACCGCCCGACGCCGTGTGCCGAGTGGACCACGAAGTCCCCGGGGCGCAGCTGCAGCGGGTCGACGGCGGTACGGCGACGGCTGGGCACCTTGACCTTGGGTCCGGCGGCGGAGGCGGAGCGGCCGGTGAGGTCGGACTCGTGCAGCACGATGACCTTCGCCTCGGGCACCTGGAAGCCGCCTCCGTCGACGCCCGCGAGGACGGCGACGACCCCGGCGTCCGCATCGTCCCCCGTGGTGGCGACACGCGCGGGGAGGTCGGCCTCGCCGCACTGCTCGACGATCCGGTGGGCGCTGCCGATGCCGGCCGCCGCGATCACCACGCGCCAACCGTCGCCGAGGCGGGCGCGCACCACGTCGAGCGCCGCCGCGAGGCGGCCGCGGTGGTCCTCGAGCTCGGCGATGCCGGTCTCGACGGCGCCGTGCGCGCCGAACGGGCCCACGGTGGTCCAGCCGAGTCCGCGGTCCTCGGCGGACTCCTGGACCTCCTCGAGGGACAGGAAGGCACCCTGGGTCTCGAGCGGGGCGTCGGCGCCGGCGGTGGCGCTCACCCACGCGGCCGCGAGGAACTCCTGGGCGGTGCGCTGGAGATCCTCGGCGCGACGGGCGAGGCGCTCCGGCTCGAGGGCGACGATGCGGGTGTCGCGCGGCAGCACGTCCGTCACCGGCTGGAGCCGGGTCAGCAGCGCCGGGATGAGGGACTCCATGCCCTCGACGGCGTGGCCGTCCGCGATGCGGGCGAGCATGTCCGCGGCCGCGGGGTTCGCGTCGACGAGGCTCGCGGCGCGGGCGCGCACGTCCTCGGTGAGGAGCAGCTCGCGGCACGGCGGGGCCCACAGGCGGTCCACCGGCTCGAGGGAGCGCTGGTCCGCGACGGAGAAGGAGCGGAGCGACTCGACCTCGTCGCCGAAGAACTCGACGCGGACCGGGTGCGGCTCGGTGGGCGGGAACACGTCGACGATCCCGCCGCGGACGGCGAACTCGCCGCGCCGCTCGACCATGTCGACGCGCGTGTACGCGGCGGCCGCGAGCGCCTCGGTGAGGTCGGTGAGGTCGCGCTCGTCGCCCACGCGCAGCAGCACGGGCTCGAGGTCCGCGATGCCCGGCACCAGCGGCTGAAGGATCGCACGCAGCGGTGCGACGACCACGCGCAGCGGCGGCAGGCCGCTCTCCTGGGCGGCGCGCTCGGGGTGGGCGAGGCGGCGCAGGGTCGCGAGGCGGCGGGCGACGGTGTCGGAGCGCGGGCTGAGGCGCTCGTGCGGGAGGGTCTCCCAGCTGGGGAACGTCGCGACCGTGCGCGGGTCCAGGTAGGCGGCGAGCGCGGACTCGAGCTTCTCCGCGTCGCCGCCGGTCGCGGTCACGGCGAGGATCGCGCCGCCGCCGGCACCCGCGGCGTACGCGAGCAGCGGTGGCGCCGCCACCGACGGGGCGTGCACGTGCGCGACGTCGCCCAGGCGGGCGTCCGCCCACCCTCCGAGGAGCGGGGACAGCGGCGGGACAGTGCTCACGTGGGCCTCCAGGGCATGCCGAGCGACCGGGAAATCCGGCGCAACCATCCTAGGCACGGCGTCCGACACCACCGCTCCTAGACTGGTGGACCATGACCGACCCGCACGCGACCGCCGAGCGGATCCTCCGCCGTTTCGCCCGCGAGACCAACCTCCTCATCGCCGGCCGGCCGGTGCGCGTGAGCGCCGAGGAGGAGGACACCGCCACCGCGCTGGCCGTCGCGGGCATGGCCCGCGCGCTCGGCGCGCTCCTGGTCGAGTCCGAGGGCCCCGACGTCCTCGACATCGACGTGCAGGGGGACGATGCCGCGCTCGCCCTGGGCGGGACGCCCTGGGGTTCGCGCGGGGACGCCGGGGGCCGGCTGGACTTCGCGCGCGCCCACATGCCGGTGTCGACGGCGCTGGCCCGCGAGCTCGCGGACGCCGGGACCGTCGCGGGCCTGCGGATCGGGGTGTCGATGACCCTCGAACCCAAGACCGCGAACCTCGCGCTGCTGCTGCGCGACGCGGGCGCGGAGGTCGCGGTGTACGCGCACCCGGACGAGACGGACGCGGCCGTGGCGGACGCGCTGCGGGCGCGGGGCGTCGCGGTGGACGCGGACGCGACGCTCGCCGGGCCGGCGGAGCGCGAAGCCGCGCTCGGGTGGCTCCGCCGCGGCTTCGACGTGGTGGTCGACGACGGCTCCCACCTGGTGCGCCTGGCCCACGAGGCGGCGCCCGAGGTGGTGGCGGGCTGGATCGGGGTGACCGAGGAGACCACGTCGGGGCTCACCCCGCTGCGGGCCATGGAGACCTCCGGGGTGCTGCGGACCCCCGTGGTCGCGGTCAACGACGCCGCGACCAAGACCGGCTTCGACAACCGCTACGGCACGGGCCAGAGCTGCGTGTTCGCGATCGCGGACCTCATCGAGAACGTCGACGCGACGGTGCGCGACCTGCCCGTCCTGGTGATCGGCTATGGGCCGGTCGGCGTCGGGGTGGCGGCGCACCTGGCGGCGCTGGGCGCGCAGGTGAGCGTCGCGGAGATCGACCCGCTGCGCGCGCTGCTTGCCGCGCACGACGGCTACCAGGTCGGACACGCCGAAGACCTCGCGCAGGGCGCGCTCGTGATCTCCTGCACCGGGGTCGCGGGCACCATCACGCGCGAGCTGCTGTCCCTCGCGGCGATGGTCGCGGTGGCCGGCGGCGTGCCCGGCGAGATCGACCTCGAGCTCGACGTGCTCGAGCCGGTCGCGGTGGCCGGGTCACGGGTTCCCCACCTCGACGTGGACGTCGAGCGCGGCACCTTGGTGCTCGACCGCGGCGGCTGCATCAACGTCACCGCCGCGGAGGGCAACCCGATCGAGATCATGGACCTGTCCTTCGCGACGCAGCTCGCGGCCATCCGCCACCTGCTCGAGACCCGTCCCGCGGTCGGGGTGCACGCCCTCCCCGCCCACGCCGTGGCGCACGTGGCCGCGACCGCCGCCGCCGCGCGCGGGCTGGAGGTCGACGAGGACCCGGCCACGGCATCGTCCCCCGGCGACGCCGACTGGCGCTCGCGCCGCTACCGGGACTCCCGCGCATGAGCGGCGTGGTCCTCTACTCCGCGGCGCTGGTGGTGCCTGTGACCGCGCCGCCGATCGTGGACGGTGCGATCGCGGTGCGCGACGGTCGGATCCTGCACGTGGGCGAGCGGCGCTGGGTCGCGGGCTCGCTCGCGGAGCGTGGGCTCGACGCGCATCACATCCACTGGCCCGGGGTGCTGATGCCCGGGCTGGTGAACGCGCACACGCACCTGCAGTACACCGGCATGGCGGAGGTGGGTCGCGGCAGCTACCAGGGCTTCGAGTCCTGGGCGAAGGGATTCAACCCGGTCTACGCCCGGCCGCACGACTGGGCCGCGGACGCCGCCGCCGGCGCGCGCATGATGCTCGAGGCGGGCACCACCGCCGTCGCGGACGTGGTCACGGACCTCGAGGCGATGCGCGCGCTGCACGACGCGGGCCTGCACGGCATCACCTACTGGGAGGTCATCGACTGGACCAACGAGGAGTGGGTCGAGCGGGGTCGCGCGCAGGTCGAGGCGGCGCTCGACGCGCTCCCCTCCCCGCCCGGGACCGGGTTGTCGCCGCACGCGCCGTACTCGCTGGAGATCGCGCCGCTGCTGGAGATCCCCGACATCGTGCGCGAGCGGGGCTCGCGGATCCACATCCACCTGGGCGAGTCGGCGATCGAGCGCGAGTTCGCGCACGCCGCCACGGAGCCGTGGCAGCTGCGCGGCCTCGCCTCCCTGCACGAGCTGCGCCACGCCGGCTACGGCACGTCCGCCACGGATTACGTCGACCACCTGGGCGTGCTGGGGCCGGACTGCCACATCGCGCACGGCGTCTACATGAGCGAGCGCGACCGCGCGATCCTGCGGGCACGCGGCACCTCGGTGGCGCTGTGCCCGCGCTCCAACGCGGTGATCGGGCTCGACGAGCCGCCCGTCGCCGCCTACCTGTCCGAGGGCAGCCCCATCGCGGTGGGCACGGACTCGCTGTCGAGCTCGCCGTCGCTGGACCTCATGGCGGACGTCGCGGAGCTGCACCGGATCGCGCGCGCGCAGGGGTACGCGGGCGCGGACCTCGCGGAGCGGCTGCTGTCCGCCGCGACGCTCGGCGGCGCGCACGCGATGGGCCTCGACGTGGGGCCGGACCGTACGGGTTACCTCGCCGTGGGCGCGCGGGCGGACCTCGCGTTCTTCGACGTGCCCGTGACCGACGTCGCGTCCACGCTGGAGACCCTGGTGACGGGCGGCGAGGGCCGCGCCGCCGCGACCGTGATCTCCGGACAGGTCCGCGTCGCCCACCCCGCCTTCACCGAGCAGACCGGAGTCGCCTCATGACCGCCGTCCCCGCCACCGCGACCCTGCTGGGCCTCGAGGCGCACCCCGAGGGCGGCTGGTTCCGCCGCACCTACACCTCGCGCATGCCGGTCGCCACCGCGGGCGGCGAGCGGCCCGCCGCGACGATCATCCACTACCTCCTCACCGCCGGAGAGGAGAGCGCGTGGCACGTGGTCACGTCCGACGAGATGTGGCTGTGGCACGGTCCAGGCGCGCTCGAGCTGCGGCTCGGCGGGTCGGGCGAGACGCCGGACGATGCGCCGGTCGCCGTGGTCCTGGGCCCGGACCTGGGTGCGGGGCAGGTGGCGCAGTGCCTGGTCCCCGCGGGCGTGTGGCAGGCGGCGCGGCTGGTCGCCGACGAGGAGGTGCTGGTGAGCTGCGTGGTGTCGCCGGGCTTCGACTTCGCGGACTGGCGGCTGGCCTGACGGGTCGCCCGCGTCTCACGATGCGGGCACCGGTACCGCATCGTGGCCGGTAGGCTGGGCCTCGCGGCCGCCGCTGGCCGTCACCCATCCCCTGAACTCTTTCGAGGAGCACCCATGACCAGCACACGTGTGCGCGCCGGCCTGATCGCGACGACCGCCCTGTCCGCGCTGATGATGGCGGGCTGCTCCTCCACCTCGGAGCCCGAGGCGAGCGGCGCCGGCTCGGCGTCCGCGTCCGCGGAGCCCACCGAGGTCGCGCTCGAGACCCTCACCGAGGGCAAGCTGACCATCGCGACCGGCGAGCCCGCCTACGAGCCGTGGGTCATCAACGACGACCCCGAGTCCGGCGAGGGCTTCGAGGCCGCCGTCGCGTACGCGGTCGCGGAGGAGCTCGGCTTCGCGGCCGAGGACGTCGTGTGGGTCCGCTCCTCGTTCGACTCGGCGATCGCGCCTGGCGCGAAGGACTGGGACCTCAACATCCAGCAGTTCTCCATCACCGAGGAGCGCAAGACCGCGGTCGACTTCTCCAGCCCGTACTACGTGACGTCGCAGGCGCTCGTCGCGGTCGACGGTACCGACGCCGCGTCCGCCACGTCGGTCGCGGACCTCGAGGGCCAGCTGGTGGGCGTCGCGGTCGGCACCACCTCCTACGACGTCGCGGTCGAGAAGCTGGGCGAGGACAACATCCAGGTCTTCAACTCCGTCGCCGACGTGGTGGGCGCGCTCAACGCCGGCCAGATCGACGCCTTCGTCACCGACCTGCCGGGCGCCTTCTACTCCGCGTACGTCGAGGTCGACAACGGCACCATCGTGGGCCAGTTCGAGGGCAACGAGGGTGGCGACGAGTTCGGCATCGTCCTGCCCAAGGGCTCCGCGCTCACCGCGCCGGTGACCGCCGCCGTGGACGCCCTCACCGAGGACGGCACGCTCGCCGACCTCGAGACCGAGTGGCTCTCCGAGGCCGCCGACGTCCCGGTCCTGGGCTAAGCCATGACGGACCGGGCGGCGGACGCCGTGTGGGAGGTGAGCCGGCTCGAGCTGGATCGCCGCCTGCAGCGCAAGCGGGCGTCCCGCCGCTCGGTCCTCATCGCGCTCGTCTCCACCGTGGTGTTCGCGGCGGCGGCGGGCTGGCTGGTGGTGAGCTCCCCCAACTGGGACACCGTCCAGCAGACGTTCTTCAACCCCGAGATCGCGGTCGAGTCCTTCCCCAAGGTGCTCGAGGGTCTGTGGCTCAACATCCGGGTGCTGTTCTTCGCGTCGATCGCGGTCGCAGTGGTGGGCACGCTGCTCGCCGTCATGCGGTCGCTGCGGGGGCCGGTGTGGTTCCCGCTGCGCGCCCTCGCCACGGGATACACGGACCTGTTCCGCGGACTGCCCGTGCTGATCGTGCTCTACCTGGTGGGCTTCGGCATCCCGGGCCTCAACCCGGAGGTGCGGATCCCGGTCGCCGTGCTCGGCACCATCGCCATCTCGCTGTGCTACTCCGCATACGTCGCCGAGGTGCTGCGCGCCGGCATGGAGGCGGTGCACCCGTCGCAGCGGATCGCGGCCCGGTCGTTGGGCCTCTCGCACGCCAAGACGCTCCGCCTGGTGGTGATCCCCCAGGCGCTGCGCAAGGTGGTGCCGGCGCTCATGAACGACTTCGTGTCGATGCAGAAGGACGTGGGGCTCATCTCGGTGCTCGGCGCCGTGGACGCGATCCGGTCCGCGCAGATCATCCAGGCGCAGACGTACAACTTCACCCCCTACGTGGTGGCCGGACTGCTGTTCGTCGCGCTGTCCTGGCCCATGATCCGCCTCACCGACGCGGTGAGCGCCCGGATGGCTCGCCGCGAGCAGCAGGGAGGCACGGTATGAGCGTCCTCGAGCTCCACGGGGTCCACAAGCTGTTCGGCGACAACCACGTCCTGCGCGGCGTCGACCTCGCGGTCGACGAGCACGAGGTCGTGGTGGTCATCGGCGCCTCCGGCTCCGGCAAGTCCACGCTCATGCGGACCATCAACCTCATCGAGCGCGTCGACGACGGCCGGATCCTGCTTAGCGGCGACGACATCACGGCGATCGATGTCGACGTCGACCAGGTGCGCGGACGCATCGGGGTGGTGTTCCAGCACTTCAACCTGTTCCCCCACATACGCGTGATCGACAACGTGACGCTCGCGGCGCGGGTGGTGCACGGCGTGGCTCCCGACGTTGCCAAGGACCGCGCGGTCAGCCTGCTCGAGAAGTTCGGGCTCGGCGACAAGGTGCGGGACTACCCCGACCGGCTGTCGGGTGGCCAGCAGCAGCGCGTGGCGATCGTGCGCGCGATCCTCACGGACCCCGAGCTGCTGCTGCTCGACGAGATCACCTCGGCGCTCGACCCGATGCTCGTGGGCGAGGTCCTGGACCTGGTGCGCGACCTCAAGGCGCAGGGCTCGACCATCGTCATGGCGACGCACGAGATGTCGTTCGCGCGCTCCGTCGCCGACAGGATCGTGTTCATGCACGGCGGCCGCCCGCTTGAGTCCGGCACCCCGGAGCAGATCTTCGGGGACCCTCAGCAGCCGGAGACCCGCGAGTTCCTCGCACGCATCACGCACCGCTGAGCGGCCCGCCGCCGGGGAGCCTCCCGGGGTCAGGTGCGCGAACGGTGGAGCTCGGCCAGCTTGGCGAAGGCCTCGCGCTGATAGCGGAAGCCGAAGAACACGCCGAACTCGTTGGCGCCCAGCACCTCCGCCTGGGCGATCGCGATCCACTCGAGGGGGTTGCCGTGCACGTCCACGCGCACGCACCTGGCGACGCCGACCGTCGCACCGGACTCGATGTGGATCAAGGGAGACCCGATCTGCCGGCCGTCCTCCCGCAGCGCGCAACCGGCATCACGGTAACGGTAGCCCGGCGGCACCAGGGCGCGGTGGGTCGAGGTCGCGGTCGTCATGGTGAGGCTCCTTCGGGGGTAAGTTCCCATCCATGGTGACCCACCCAATCGTGGCGCGCATGAGACGAAATACCTGGTAAACCTACTATGGATGCAGCACGAACCCGGTACCGCGACCGCAGTACCGCACCCTCCCCGCCGCGTCACACCGGTCCGGCGCGGCTTGCTGCGGCCAGTTCTGCGCGATTCATCCGGATCCTCGCCTGGTAGCCGGGTCGGGGTTGCTGGTCGGGGTCGATCGAGGCGGGTGGGATGAACTCGGGGCTGCCTTGTCGGAATCGGATGGCCCATTCGTCGCGATGGATCCAGTGGTGGCAGGCCACGCACAGCATGATGCCGTTCTCCAGATCCGTCCTGCCGCCGTCGCGCCAGTAGCGGATGTGGTGGACGTCGCAATGACTCGGCGGGGCCCCGCACCACGCACATCCACGGTCGCGTTGCGCGATGGCCTTGCGCTGCGCCGGCGTGAACAGCCGTTCCGCGTAGCCGTGGTCGAGGACCTGCCCGCACGAGCCCAGCACGGTAGGGATGACCTCCGCGTCCGCCGCGAACCAGCCCAACAGACCACCCGGGAGAGGTCGCTTGATGCCGTCGATCTCGCCGTACCCGCCACCGCTCTCGAAGTCCTCCAGCGAGATGCGGATGTTCACGGTGGTCTTGACCGCGTCGTGGGGCTTGCGACAGCCCGTCGCATGCCGGCCCAGCCAGCCCAGCCCGTCGGCACGCATCTGACCGGGCGTGGGCTGATCCTCACCACCGTCCTCACGCGCGAGACGGAACTGCTTCTTCATGTAGCCATCCAGCGCTGCCAGCAACGGTGCGGCCGTCAGCGGGTCCAGGACCGCGACCAGGCGGACCATGCCATTGGCCTCCTCGCGCACCGTCGCGAGCCGTGCCCGGTACAGCTCCTCGTACTCGGCCTCGCCCGTGGGCGGCGGCGTCAACCCCGCGTGCAGCTGCGCGACAGACGCCTTGACCGTCTTGAGCGGTGAGATGACGGCCTTGTCGACCGCCATCTTCTCCACCCGCGCCAGCGGGAGCTGCCCCAAAGGGGTGGCGCGAACGGCATCGTCCACCGGAAGGCCGTCCATGTCGCGGGCGTCGGGATGCCTCATCAGCACCTCACGCAACAACACGAACTTGTCCGCGCTCAGCCGCCCCTCCCTGGCCTCATGCGCGAGGTGAGGCAGCACCGACGCCCCACCCGGAGCATCGTCCGCCGACCCATACAAGGCGGTACCCATGACCCTGAGCCGTTCAGCCTCAGCCACGGTGCCGCCGGTCTCGGACGCGATCAGCTGATCGACACCCCGGAACCCCTGCCGGCTCGCGATCCCCGCCCGCCCCGGCGTGGACCGCAACGCCAGCTTCGCAGCCATCCGCGCCACCACCAGATCGGAATCACGCCGCCGCGACACAGCCTCCCGCATCAACGCGACCGCATCCCAATCAGGCAACCCATCCGACGCCTCGACACGCACACGCAGCGCGTCCAAAGGATCGGAGTCGGTGGTCTCGGCCATGAACCCAGTCCACCACCACCCTCCGACAGCGAACCCGACAAACCGGACACTTCTCCACAGGGTGGGGCGTGAAGTCGGACCTAGTGCTCGCCCTCGCCGTCGAGTTCGACGACGGCGGGTAGCGACGCGGTCACGACGGAGCCGTCCGCGCGCATGGTGCCGTGGAAGGCCGAGGCGTCCGGGGCGCCGGGGATGCGCGGCCCCTGGTGTGCGAGCGGCACCACGACGTCCTCGCCGCGCAGCACGCTCACGCGCTCGCCGCGGACCATCACGGTCAGCCCCTGGCCCTCCTCGACAGTGAACGCGATCTCGTCGGCGCGCACGGTGACCAGCAGGCGGGTGCCCTTCTGGGTGAGCCGGAAACGCATCTCGGGCCACGCCTCGGGTAGGCGCGGGTCGAACGACAGCACGCCGCCGTAGTCGCGCATGCCACCGAAGCCGTGGACCAGCGCGGACCACACGCCGCCCGCGGACGCCACGTGGACACCGTCCGCGGTGTTGGAGTGCAGGTCCGCGATGTCGACGAACAGCCCGTCCCAGAAGTACCGCAGCGCGAGCTCGTGGTAGCCGACCTCGGCGGCCATGATGGACTGCACCACGCCCGACAGCGTCGAGTCGCCCGTGGTGATGGGGTCGTAGTAGTCGAAGTCGGCCTTCTTCTCCTCGTCGGAGAACTGGTCGCCCTGGAGGAACAGCGCGAGCACCACGTCGGCCTGCTTGAGGACCTGGAAGCGGTAGATCACCAGCGGGTGGAAGTGCAGCAGCAGCGGCCGCTGCTCGGGCGGCGTGTTCTCCAGGTCCCACAGCTCACGCTCGTGGAACAGGGCGTCCTGGGGGTGGATGCCCAGGTCGTCGTCCCACAGGATCGCCATGGCCTCCGCCGCGGACTCCCACTCGATGACCTCGGCGTCCTCCAGGTTCAGCCGCGCGACCATCTTGCGGTACTGGTCGGGCCACATCGACGCGAGCTTGCGCACCGCGGCCGCCGCGGCGCGCAGGTTGAAGCGCGCCATCACGTTCGTGTAGAGGTTGTCGTTGACCACGGTGGTGTACTCGTCCGGTCCGGTCACGCCGTGGATCCGGAAGCTCGACCCGTCGCCCTTGATGTTGCGCCAGAACCCCAGGTCCGCCCACATGCGTGCCGTCTGCACCAGGATGTCGATGCCCTCGCGCGCGAGGAACTCGTCGTCGCCGGTGGCCTTGACGTACTTGTCGATCGCGAAGGAGATGTCCGCGTCGATGTGATACTGCGCGGTGCCCGCCGCGTAGTACGCCGACGCCTCCTCACCGTTGATGGTGCGCCACGGGAACAGCGCGCCATGCTGCGCGAGCTCCCCCGCCCGCTCGACCGCTTTGGGCAGCATCCGGTACCGGTATCTGAGCGCGTTGCGCGCGATACCCGGCGACGTGTACACGAAGAACGGCACCACGTAGATCTCGGTGTCCCAGAAGTAGTGGCCGCTGTAGCCCGACCCCGTCACACCCTTCGCCGCGACGCCCTGACCATCGCCACGGGCCGCGGCCTGCGCCAGCTGGAACAGGTTCCACCGGATGGCCTGCTGCACACGGTCGTCGCCGTCGACCTCGACGTCGGAGCGCGCCCAGAAGTCCGCCAGCCACGCCTCCTGGTCGTCGAACTGCTTGTCGACGCCCTCGCTCTTGACCCGTGACAGCGTCCGATGGCAGCGGTCGCCCAGCTCCCGCGCCGGCACCACACGGGACGTGTGATACGTCACCACCTTGGTCAGCGAGAACGTCCGCCCTGGCTGCGCATGGAAGCGGAACACCTGCTTCGCGTAGTCCGGCTGGATCTCCGTCTCGGTCTGCACATCACCGTCGAACTCGTACGAATGCTCCATCGCGACCGCGAGCGTCATACCCGAGTTCGCGCACTGGTAACCCAGCATGAGGTGGTCACCGTGCGCACGATGGATCCGCGGCTCCAGGACCCTCTCGTTGAGGTTCTCCGACTTGCGCGGGTCGAAACCCACCGCCCCACCGGGCGAGGACCGGTACTCGTCCGCACCCGCCTGACGGTTCAGCAGCTGCGACGACACCGCGATGGGCGCCTCCCGGTCCAGCAACGTCACCTCGAACTGCATGATCGCCAGGTGCCGCTGCGCGAACGACGCCATGCGCCGCGACCGCACCCGCACCCGGTTGCCCGCAGGCGTGCGCCACAACAGGTCACGCGTCAGCACCCCGGTGCGCATGTCGAGCGTGCGCGAATACTCCGGCAGATCCGCGATCGACAGCAGCAACGGCTCATCGTCCACATACAGCCGGATGATCTTCGGGTCGGGCACGTTGACGATGGTCTGGCCGGTACGCGCGAAGCCGAACGCCTCCTCCGCGTGGCGGATGCGCCACGTCTCATGGAAACCGTTGATGAAGGTGCCGTGCGCGTACGCGTCATGCCCCTCCTCGATGTTGCCGCGCAGGCCCAGATAGCCGTTGCCGATCGAGAACAGGGTCTCCGTGGTCCCCATGTCCTCCGCGCCGAACTCGGTCTCGACCAACCGCCACGGATCCGCCGGGAAGCGGAGCCGGTCCACATAGTCGGGCGCGCTCGTGTCGCCGAGCGCCCGCTGCGCCACCTTCATCAGTCCACCAGCTCCTTCAGGTCCGCCACCACGATGTCCGCGCCGCCCTCCAGCAGCTCCTCCACCCCGGCACCCCGGTCGACGCCCACGACGAGCCCGAACGCCCCCGCACGGCCCGCCTCAACACCGGACATGGCGTCCTCGACCACCACGGCCTGCTCCTTGGGCACCCCCAGCAGCTCGGCGGCATAGAGATAGGTGTCGGGGGCGGGCTTGCCCGCGATCCCATGGTCCGCCGCGACCTGGCCGCTCACCACGATCTCGAACCGGTGGGCGAGGCCCGCGGCCTCCAACACCGCAGGCGCGTTCCGGGACGACGAGACCACCGCCATCGCGCACCCGACCGCCTCGAGATGATCCATCAACGCGACCGACCCCGGATACGGGGTCACGCCCTCGTCCCGCAGGATCGCCGCGAAGGCCTCGTTCTTGGTGTTGCCGATGCCGCACACCGTCTCGGTGCCCGGGGCATCGTCCGGCGTGCCCTCCGGCAGGGTGACGCCGCGCGACGCGAGACACGCGCGCACCCCGTCGTAGCGGGGCTTGCCGTCGACGTACTGGAAGTAGTCGGCGTCCGTATACGCGGGAGTGATCCCGTGCGACTCGAAATAGTCCGTGAACATCCTCCTCCACGCGTCCATGTGGACGTCCGCGGTAGGCGTGAGGACGCCGTCGAGATCGAACAGGGCGGCGGCGAAGCTCGCGTCGGGCACCTGAGGCAGGCGCCAGGGGGTGGTCGGGGACGATGTCACGGGGTCTCCCTCCGGCAGGTGTGGGACCTCTCGATAGTAGCCACCGCGACTGGGAGGCTGTCGAGAGAGCGCCCAGGTAACCGGGGACGATGCGCAGGCCGGGTCTCCCCGTACAGTGGGCTTGTGGACACGCAGGCATTGGAGCCGATGCGCTCCGACGAGCTGGTCTCCGGCGCGGTGCTCGAGCAGCGCCACCTGGACGGCGGCGTGCTCGGCGACCTCGAGGTGCACGACGTCGAGCTCCTCGAGTGCATGTTCAGCGATTGTCAGGGCGGCGAGTGCCGCCTCCCGAACCTGCGGGCGACGGGCAGCACCATGCTGGGATCCTCGTTCGCGACGCTCGCGATCCCCGGGGCGATGGTGTTCTCGGGACGGCTCGAGGGTGTCCGGATCGGCGCGCTGCTGCTCGACGGCGCGGACGTGTCCGTCCACAGGATCGTCGCATCGCGGATCGACGTGCTGTCGCTGCGCAACGCCAAGGTCCGCCGCCTCGAGATCATCGACTCGCGGATCGGTCTGCTGGACCTCAGCGGCACCAAGATCCGCGAGGTCACCGTGACGGGCGGCTCGATCGGCGAGCTCGTGCCGTCACGCGGCGACGTGCAGGACTTCGACCTGTCACGCACGGACCTGGGCACGGTGATCGACCCGGGCGGTCTGCGGGGAGCCACGCTGTCCGTGTCGCAGGCGATGCAGCTGGGACCCGAGCTCGCGCGGCACCTGGGCGCCACGCTGGTCGACTGAGGGCTCTCAGCCCTTCGTGTGGAACCTCATCTGAGCCGACTCGACGCCCGACTCGAGGACGGCCTCGACGGCGTCCGCGGCATCGTCCACGAGGAACGGCAGCTCCTTGCGCTCGGCCGCCGAGAACGGCTTGAGCACGAACGTGGCGGCCTCCATGCGGCCCGGCGGACGGCCGATGCCGACGCGGACGCGCACGTAGTCGGGCGTGCCGAGGGCCTTGGTGACGTCCTTGAGACCGTTGTGGCCCGCGGACCCGCCGCCGCGCTTGATCTTCACGGTGCCGAACGGGATGTCCAGCTCGTCGTGGACCACGATCACGTCGGTGGGCGCGACCGAGTGGTACTTCGCGAGCGAGGACGTGGGACCGCCGGAGACGTTCATGTAGGACATCGGCACGCCGATGACCACGGGTCCGCCGGCGAGGCGCACCGTCGCGGTGCGCGTGTGGGTCTTCTTGGAGACCGAGAGCGAGGAGGAGCCGCGGCGCGCGAGCTCGTCGATGACCATCTGGCCGATGTTGTGACGCGTCTCCGCGTACTCGGGGCCGGGGTTGCCCAGGCCGATCACCAGGCTGGTCACGCTGTCCTCCTCCAGGTCGCGCTGAGACGACGACGCCCGGCCCGCCCACAGTCGGGCGAGCCGGGCGAGCATCGGTGAGATTACTCCGCGGCGGGAGCGTCGGCCTCGGCGTCGGCCTCGGCGGCCTCGTCCGCGCCGGCGCCGCGCGGCACCGAGATGGTGACGATGGTGATGTCACCGTCGGTCACGAGCGTGGCGCCCTTGGGGAGCACGATGTCCTTGGCGTGGACCACGGCGCCCTCCTCGAGACCCTCGATGGAGACCTCGATGCCCTCGGGCAGGTGGGTCGCCTCGGCCTCGAGCTGCACGGAGGCGTGCTCGACCACGTGGATGGTGCCGGCGAAGGACTCACCGGTGACGTGCACGGGCACGTCCACGGTGATCTTCTCGCCCTTCTTCACGAGGAGGAGGTCGACGTGCTCGATGATGCGGCGGACGGGCTCGACCTGGACGTCCTTGGCGATCGCGAGCTCCGACTTGCCGTCGAGCTCGATGGTGAGGAGGGCGTTCGAGTGCTTGAGCGCCATCATCGTGTCGTGGCCCGGGAGCAGGACGTGCACGGGATCGGTGCCGTGGCCGTAGAGCACGGCGGGGATCTTGCCGGCGGCGCGGGCGCGGCGGGCGAAGCCCTTGCCGAACTCGGTGCGCTTCTCGGCGGCGAGCGTGAGCTGGTCGGACATGTGATTCTCCTCTGACGTCAGATGGGGCCACGGCAAGGCAGGGCATCTCGCATCTGCCGCGTCGATCACGGAGAGCCCGAGGGCCTCCCTCGCCGAGGAACCCGAGAACTATACCTGGAGAGGGGGACGATGCGCCAACCGGGAATGGCGCGCAGGTCACCCGAGTTGTGGCTGGCATGACCTCAGCGACGAGCAGTGCCCGTTCCGGCACCTCGGGAGACGTGTGGGAGAAGGCAGCCCGAGCGGGCTATGCCGTCTCCGGCGTGCTCCACCTGGTGCTCGGATTCCTCATCGTCCAGATCGGCCTCGGCTCGGATGCCGAGGCCGATCAGACCCACGCCCTCGCGAGCGTCGGGCACACCCCGCTCGGCGCGGTGGTGCTGTGGGCCGCCGCGATCGCGTTCCTCGCGCTCGGCCTGTGGCAGCTCGCGGACGCGTTCCGGGGCGGCGCTGAGGGCAAGGACCGCGCGAAGTCCGGCGGCAAGGCCGTGATGTACGCGGCGCTGGCCTTCACCGCGACCTCGGTCGCGATGGGCTCGGGCGGCAAGAACGGCGATCAGCAGGCGCAGGGCTTCGCCGGCACGCTCATGGAGGCGCCCGCGGGACGCGCGCTGGTGGGCGCGGTGGGTCTCGGCATCATCGGCGGCGCGATCTACCACGTGGTCAAGGGCGCGCGGAAGAAGTTCCTCGAGGATCTCAAGGCGCTGCCCGGTCACCGCGAGCTCGGTGCCGGCGTGGTGTGGCTCGGGCGGGTCGGCTACGTGGCCAAGGGCATCGCGCTGGGCGTGGTCGGCATCCTGTTCCTGTCCGCGGCGTTCACCGCGAATGCCCAGAAGGCCAAGGGCATCGACGGCGCCGTCGAGTGGCTGCTCGGTGCACCCGGTGGCCCGGTGGTCGTGGTGCTGGTGGGCCTCGGCTTCGCCGCGTACGGCCTGTACTCGTTCGCCCGCGCCCGCTACGCGAGGATGTGACGTGGCGCGCGATCTCGCGACGCGTGTCCTGCTGCCCGCGACGCTCCTGTGGGGCGTGATCGTGGGCGTGGGGTTGCTTCTCGTCGAGGTCCCCGAGAACGATCTCAACCGGACGCTCGTGGACCTGCGCGAGCCCGCGCTGAACACGGCCACCATGGTGGTGTCGGAGGGCGCCTCCACCCTGGTGGTGATCGCGACCGCGGTGGTGGTGTCGGGCCTCGTGTGGTGGCAGACGCGGCGGTGGTGGTTCGCGGGCGTCCCGCTGATCGCGCTGGCGCTCGAGGCGATCGTGTTCCTCACCAGCTCCGCGGTGATCGGTCGCGACCGTCCCGATGTGGACCAGCTCGACCACGCCCCGCCCACGGCCAGCTACCCGTCGGGTCACACCGGCGCCTCGACCGCGGTCTACGTGTCCTTCGCGCTGATGGCGACCCGCATCCGCAACGGCACCGTGCGCGTCGTGGTGATCGTGGTGTGCGCGCTGGTCCCCGTGGGAGTCGCGGTCTCCCGCGTGTACCGAGGCATGCACCACCCCACCGACGTGCTCGCCGGCCTCGCGGTGGGGGTCACGTGCGCGCTCATCGCGTGGACCTGGTGGCCCGAGCGTTCCCCGGTGACCACCGACGCCCCGACGGCTGGAGCGTCCGCCGCCGTCTGACGCATCGTCACCCCTCGCGGAACCACCGTCGGATCGCCGCGGCAAAGCGGTCCTCGAACTCGGTGTCGTCGTGGCGGCCGCGCAGCCACCCCACGAAGTCGCCGCCGGCCAGCCGGTCGAGCTCCGCGCGGCAGCCGCGCGGATCGGTGACCGCGCGCACCAGCAGCTCCTCGGCCTGCACCGCATCCGCGTACAGGAACGGGTACCCGTCCGGCAGGAGCGCGCGCGCCCAGGGCCGGTCGGGGAACACGCCCACCGCGCCCGCGACCATCGCCTCGACGTACTCGAGGCCGTAGGACTCGTCGCGCGCGGTCGCCAGGAACGCGGTGGTGCGAGCGAGCCGGTAATAGTAGTCCTCGCGTGTCGCGGTGACGGGTCCCACCCACGCCCAGTCCTTGCGGGACAGCGAGATGGCCTTCTCCGAGATGAGGTGCGACTCCTGGAGCCTCATCTCGACCCGGATGGGGGTGCGGCGGTGGACGCGCTCGACGACGTCGAGGAACAGCTGCGGCTGCTTGCGCTCGGACAGCCGGATGGCCGGATACAGCACCACGGGGATGGCCGGGTCCTCGCGCGGCTGCACGTGGTCGAGCCGGATGCCGAGGTTCGCCCAGTCGATGCGGACCCGCTCCGCGAGTTGCGGGACGGTGAGCGAGAACACGATCTCGCGCACCTCGGTCGCGGTGCGGTACGAGTTCGCGAACGTCGGGAACAGCGCGCAGGACAGCGCGAGCGAGGCGCGCTGGACCGGATGCGTGAACTGCGACGTGTTCCACCACACGAAGTTCGCGATGCGCGGCTCGGCGCCGCTCGCGGCGAGCGTGCGCCACACGGTCGGCGAGTCGACCACGTCCATGTTGATGACCACGGTGGTGCGCGGGTCCACCAGCTCGAGCGGCACCACGTCGAACCCGTCGGCACGCTGTGCCCGGGGGCCGATGAGGGAGGCCCCCGGGTACAGCCGCTGGAGGCGCCGCACCAGGGTGGCGCCCGCATCGTGCCCCGCGACGCGACCGTCGGCGACGGTCACGCCGCCCCCGAGGATCGCGATGCCCGCCATCAGTCCACCGCCACCCGGACGTCCTCACGCGGGGCGACCGGCGCATCGTCCCGCTCCGCGGACTCGTCCTCGCCCTCCAGCGACGCCTTGATGCGCATGCCGTAGAAGGAGCGGTGGACGAAGAACGCGGAGACCGCGAAGAAGACGGCCGCGAGGGAGTAGACGAGCGCGTGGCTGCCCTGCTCGGCGAGTCCCACCGCGAGCTCGACCGCGAGCAGGCCGAACAGGGTGGTGAACTTGATGACCGGGTTGAGCGCGACGGACGAGGTGTCCTTGTACGGGTCGCCGACCGTGTCGCCGACGATGGTCGCGTCGTGCAGCGGGGTGCCCTTGGCGTGGAGGTCCACCTCGACGATCTTCTTGGCGTTGTCCCACGCGCCGCCCGCGTTGGCCATGAAGATCGCCTGGTAGAGACCGAACAGCGCGATCGAGATGAGGTAGCCGATGAAGAAGTACGGCTCGACGAACGCGAACGCGAGGGTCGCGAAGAACACCGCGAGGAAGATGTTGAGCATGCCCTGCTGCGCGTACTGCGTGCAGATCTCGACCACCTTCTTGGAGTCCTCGGTGGAGGCCTTCGTGACGCCGTCGAGCTTGATGGTGTCCTTGATGTACTCGACCGCCCGGTAGGAGCCCGTGGTGACCGCCTGGATCGAGGCGCCGGTGAACCAGTAGATGGTCGCGCCGCCCGCGATGAGGCCCAGCAGGAACGGCGGGTGGATGAGCGAGAGGTTCTCGATGCCCGTGGTGAGTCCGTCGGTGAGAGAGATGATGATCGAGAAGATCATGGTGGTCGCGCCCACCACCGCCGTGCCGATGAGGACCGGCTTCGCGGTGGCCTTGAAGGTGTTGCCCGCGCCGTCGTTCTCCTCGAGCATGCGCTTGGCGCGCTCCCACTGCGGGGTGAAGCCGAAGTCGCGCTCGAGCTCCGCATCGATGTCGGGCAGGTCCTCGATGGTCGACAGCTCGTAGACGCTCTGCGCGTTGTCGGTGACGGGACCGTACGAGTCGACCGCGATGGTCACCGGGCCCATCCCGAGGAAGCCGAACGCCACCAGGCCGAACGCGAACACCGCCGGCGCGAGCATGAGCCGGTCGAGCCCGAGCGTCGAGATGAGGAACGCCGCGCCCATGAGCGCCACGATCACCATGCCGAGCCAGTAGCCGGAGAAGTTGCCCGCCACCAGGCCGGACAGGATGTTGAGCGAGGAGCCGCCCTCGCGGGAGCTCTTCACCACCTCGCGCACGTGCCGGCTGGTGGTCGAGGTGAACACCTTGACCAGCTCGGGGATGAGCGCGCCGGCGAGCGTGCCGCAGCTGATGATGGTCGCGAGCTTCCACCACATGCCGTCCGGCAGGTCGCCGATCAGCCACGCGGCGCTCAGGTAGGTCGCGGCGATCGACACCGCCGAGGTGAGCCACACGAGCGAGGTGAGGGGCGTCTCGAAGTTCATGCGGTCCGCGGTCGCGTAGCGGCGGCGCGCCCACCGGTCGTTGGCGGCGTAGGACAGGGCCGAGGCGACGAGCATCGCGGCGCGCACCGCGAAGATCCACACCAGCAGCGTCGCCTGGATCGCAGGGTCGTGCACCGCGAGCAGCAGGAATGTCACCAGGGCCACGCCGGTGACGCCGTACGTCTCGAAGCCGTCCGCGGAGGGGCCCACCGAGTCGCCGGCGTTGTCGCCGGTGCAGTCGGCGATCACGCCGGGGTTGCGGGCGTCGTCCTCCTTGATCTTGAACGCGATCTTCATGAGGTCGGAGCCGATGTCCGCGATCTTGGTGAAGATGCCGCCCGCGATGCGCAGCGCGGCCGCGCCGAGCGACTCGCCGATCGCGAAGCCGATGAAGCACGCGCCCGCGATGTCGCGCGGCAGGAACAGCAGGATCACCAGCATCATCAGCAGCTCGAGGCTGATGAGCACCATGCCGATGCTCATGCCCGCCTGGAGCGGGATGCGGTGCAGCGGGAGCGGCTTGCCGTCGAGCGCCGCGAAGGACGTGCGCGAGTTCGCGTACGTGTTGACGCGGATGCCGAACCACGCGACCGAGTACGAGCCGGCCATGCCGATGAGGCTGAACGCGATCACCACCGCGACGCGGCCCCATCCGAAGCCGACCAGGACGCCGTAGTAGAGGACGATCACCGCGGCGATCACGCCCCACAGCGCCAGCAGGAACTTGCCCTGCTGCACCAGGTACGCCTTCGACGTCGCGTAGATGAGCTCCGACACCTCGCGCATCGAGCGGTGGACCGGCAGGTTCCGGATCCGCCCCAGCACGGTGATGCCGAACGCGAGACCCAGCACGGTGACGAGCAGCCCGCCCACGAGGAGCGCCGTCCCCGACACCCCTCCCCCGACGGTCACGCCGGACAGGTCGGGCAGCTCGAGGCTGGCCTCGCCGCCCTCGATGTGGCCGCCGCAGCCGGACAGCGCGAGCGCGCCGGCGCCGAGAAGCCCCGCGCGCACGGCAGTGGACAGGTTCCGCCTTTGGAACATTCTTACCCCTGGGAGATGCCGGTCTGGGGACCCTCTCGCAGGCTAGGGGCGCGGGGACGATGCGCGGGGTGACCTAGGGCCTAGGGGCGGGGCGCGCCGGCGCTCGCCCGGCGCGCCGCTCCCCCGGGCGCGCCGAGTTCTGGCACCGTGCCACCCAACCGTTCGGGGCCCGGCTCCGTTCTGGGGGCATGACTGGGGGTTCAGGACGATGACGGTCACGTGGGAGCCGATGCTCCACGAGCTCGCGAGCCAGCGCATGGGCCGGCTGCTCGCATTCGCGACGATGCTGGCAGGCCCCACCCTTGCCGACGACCTGGTCCAGGACGCCGTGGTCGCCGTGTTCTCCAAGACCCGCCGGTTCGACAGCCTCCCGCAGGCCGAGCAGTACGTGCGCCGCGCGATCGCGACCAGGTACATCGACTCGCTGCGCAAGGACAAGGCCGACCGCGAGCGCATGCGCCGCTACGCCGCAGGCGAGACGCTCCCCGACCCCACCGAGCGCGTGGTCGCGTCGAACGCGGTGGACAATGCGCTGGCCCAGCTCCCTCCCCGGGTGCGGGCCTGCGTGGTGCTCCGCCACCTCGAGGACCTGTCCGTGCGCGAGACCGCGCACACGCTCGGGCTGTCGGAGGGCGCCGTCAAGCGCTACGTCTCCGACGGGCTGAGGACCATGAACGCCTACCTCGGCACCGACCTCCGGGACACCGAGACCGAGACAGCCCCCACCACCGAGAGGAGCACACGATGAGCGAGCTGCGCGACATCCTCCACCAGCGTCAGCACGAGCTCGCCTCCTCGCTGCGCCACGCCGACGAGTTCGACGAGACCGCCGCCATCCGCTCCGTCAAGGTCCACCGCCGCGGCCGCGCGATCGTCATGGGATCGAGCTCCCTCGCCGTCGTGGCCGCGGTCGCCGCCGGGACGTGGATGCTGATCGGCCCCGGAGAGCCGGCCATCGTTCCCGCCGGGCCGCCGTCGCCGTCGGTATCCGCGACGCCCTCGGCCACCCCGTCGCCGTCCGTGACCCCGTCGCCCGACCCGATCTCCTACGAGGGCCGCAACCCCGACATGTCCGACGAGGAGGCCCTGTACCGCGCCGAGCACCCCGCGACCGGCGAGGTGTGGCTCGACGAGCCCGTCGAGGTCGAGGCCCCGGTCGACGTGCCGTGGAACGACGAGGGGGTCACCTGGTACCGGGTCGGCTCGCGCGGGGATGTCGAGATCTACAGCGTCGAGCAGGCGGTCTTCGTGGGATGGACCCTCCTCGAGCTCGCCCCTGACGGGACGCTGACCGGGGTGTCGTCACCGCGTCCCTCGGACCCGATGCCGGAATGGCCGAACGGCGTCCCGGACGCGCAGCCCTACCTCGACGGCGTCAAGGAGAGCGATGTCTACTACGACTCCCTCGCGCTGCCGTCGACCTGGACCTCGCCCGAAGGCCTCGAGCTCACGCTGGGGTGGGGCGGCGCCCCGGTCAACCTGGCCTGGGGCATGACCAACACGGAGGTCGGCCAAGCCGGCAACGCCCGCGTCGTACGGATCGCGACGACAACCCTGGGGACGCAGGTGCCCGAAGGCGTCAGCTCCACCACGCTCGGCTACGCGATCGTCGATCCCAACGGCCAGGCGTTCTCCCTCACGGCAGCCGATCCCCTCGGCACGCGGACGAGCGAGGTCACGCTCGTCGACGGCAGAGCGGTCGACCCCGAGCGGCGCTTCATCGAGCTCTCGGACGGCGCATGCGCAGCGACTCCCGAGTGGACCACCTACGTGGTCGGCACGACCGACGACTCGTGGACGGAGATCGGCGCCACCGCACGTGGACCCGTCTACGCCCCGACTGCCGAGAACACGCTCGCGCGCGCCGTCTACGACGAATGGATGTCGCGGCGCTCGAACTCCGGCGACTATGCCGTCTTCGGGACGGTCGCGCCCGCCTTCGACGAGTACCTGGACCTGCCCGCGATCCTCGCGGCACCGGCGCCGACCGCCGATGGCTGGTTCGTCGAGATCGACCGCGACCTGTCGATCGTCGCCGGCTGCTGAGCAGACCCGCACAAGCGGAACGGGGCCCGCGCATCGTCCTGATGCACGGACCCCGTCCGTCGCGAGCTGAACGAGCGGTCAGACGCCCCCGTCGAAGAGCGAGGTGACCGAGCCGTCGTCGAAGACCTCGCGCACCGCGCGCGCGATGAGCGGCGCGATCGACAGGATGGTGAGCTTGTCGAACTGCTTCTCCTCGGAGATGGGCAGCGTGTCGGTGATGACCACCTCGGAGACGCCGGACTTCGACAGGCGCTCGACCGCGGGACCCGAGAGCAGGCCGTGCGTCGAGGCGACGATGACGTCCTTGGCGCCGTTCTCGAACAGCGCCTCCGCGGCCTGCACGATGGTGCCGCCGGTGTCGATCATGTCGTCGACGAGGACGCAGGTGCGTCCCTTGACCTCACCGACGAGCTCATGGACCTTGACCTGGTTCGGGACCGAGGGGTCACGGCGCTTGTGGATGATCGCGAGCGGCGCGCCCAGGTGGTCGGACCACTGGTCCGCGAGGCGGACGCGGCCGGCGTCGGGCGACACGATGGTGAGGTTGCCCGGCGAGGTGCGGCTCTTGACGTAGTCCGCGAGCATCGGCATCGCCCACAGGTGGTCCACCGGGCCGTCGAAGAAGCCCTGGATCTGCGCGGTGTGCAGGTCGACCGACATGACGCGGTCCGCACCGGCGGTCTTGAACAGGTCAGCCATGAGGCGCGCCGAGATGGGCTCGCGGCCCTTGTGCTTCTTGTCCTGGCGCGCGTAGCCGTAGCTCGGGATGATCACGGTGATGCGCTTGGCCGAGGCACGCTTCATCGCGTCGACCATGATGAGCTGCTCCATGATCGCCTCGTTGATGGGCGCCGCGTGCGACTGGAGCACGAACGCGTCCGCGCCGCGCACCGACTCGCCGAAGCGGACGTACAGCTCGCCGTTCGCGAACGTGTACGCCGTGGTCGGCAGGAGGTCGATCCCGAGGTGCTTGGCGACAGCCTCCGCGAGCTCCGGGTGCGCCCGGCCGCCCGCGAGGACGAGGCGACGCTCGCTCGGGTTCGAGATCACGGCATTCATGCTTCTCCCTTGTGGTCGGCGGCGGCAGCCGCGCGCTCCTCCTGTGCCCCCGACGATAGTCCGCGGGCGGTGTCTACGTCCTGTGCAGCACGGGCGGCCTCGGCGGACGGCGTGCCGGGGCGGCGACGCTCGACCCACCCCTCGACCACCTGCTGCGCGACCGCGTTGAGCGCGAGCGCTCCCGCGGGCACATCGTGGCGGATGATCGCGCCGGCGCCCGTGTACGCGCCATCGCCGATCCGCACCGGCGCGATCAGCGTGTTGTCCGAGCCGATGCGGACGTGGTCGCCCACCTCGGACCGCGACTTGGTCACGCCGTCGTAGTTGACGAAGATCGACCCCGCGCCCACGTTCGAGTGCTCGCCCACCGTGGCGTCCCCGACGTAGCTGAGGTGCGGCACCTTCGAGTGCGCGCCGATCTCCGCGTTCTTGGTCTCGACGAACGCGCCGATCTTGCCCTTCTTGCCGAGCACGGTGCCGGGGCGCAGGTACGTGAACGGGCCCACGGTGGCGCCGGGGCCGATCTTCGCGAGCGAGCCGTGCACGCGGGTGACGGTGGCGCCCGCGCCCACCTCGACGTCGGTGAGCGTCGTGTCGGGGCCCACCGTGGCGCCGGCGGCGACATAGGTCGCGCCGTGGAGCTGCGTGCCGGGCAGGACGGTCGCGTCCGCCTCGAGCTCGACGTCCGCATCGATCCAGGTGGTGGCGGGGTCGACCACGGTGACCCCCGCACGCATCCATCCCTCGACGATGCGGCGGTTGAGGGCCGCGCCCGCCGCGGCGAGCTGCACGCGGTCGTTGACCCCCTCGACGGCGGAGGCCTCGGGTGCGACGAGCGCGCCCACGCGGCCGCCGGCCTCCCGGGCCAGCGCGAGCACGTCCGTGAGGTAGAGCTCGCCCTGCGCGTTGTCGGTGGTGAGGTGCGCGAGCGCGTCGCGCAGCGCGGCGGCGTCGAACACGTAGATGCCGGCGTTGATCTCGCGGATCGCCCGCTCGGCGTCGGAGGCGTCCTTGTGCTCGACGATCCGGATGACCGCGCCCGCGGCGTCGCGGACGATGCGCCCGTACCCGGTCGCGTCCGGCACCTCGGCGGTGAGCACGGTGACGGCGTTGGACTGGTCCTCGTGGGCGGTGACGAGCGCGCCGAGCAGCGCGCCGTCGACCAGCGGCACGTCGCCGCTCGTGACGACCACCGAGCCCTGGACGCGGCTGTCGAGGTGCGCCTGGTCCGCGCCGCCCGCGGCCACGGCAGCCGCGATCGTGGTGGCGTCGAGCGTCGACAGGCCGCAGCGGACGGCGCTGCCGGTGCCCGGGACGGAGTCCTGGTCGGCGATCAGCGCATGCGGGGCGACGTCGGAGACGTGGGCCGCGACGGCCTCGCGCTCGTGCCGGACCACGACCACGGTGCGGCCGGGCTCGAGCTCCGCCGCCGCGGCGAGCGCGTGGGCGACGAGCGAGCGGCCCGCGATGCGGTGCATCACCTTGGGCGTCGCGGACCTCATGCGGGTACCCGCCCCTGCGGCCAGAATCATCACGGCTGCGGGTGGAGTCGGGGTCACCTGGTCTCCTCACATGGGGGTCCCCCGGCGGGGGCAGGAAGGTCGGTCCTGCCAAGTCTAACGTTCGGTGAACGGCCTCAAGCCCGCGGTGGTCCCGGGCGGGCCGGCCGCTCCGCCCAGAGGATTCGAACCTCTACCGCAGGGCTCCAAAGGCCCGCATGCTGCCGTTACACCAGGGCGGAACGGGGCGGCCTGCTCGAGGCGCGCCGCACCCGGGCGTCAAGTCTGCCAGGATTCGCGGCACACTTGAGCCGTGACCGTCGAACCCCGCCGCAGCCCCCGCTCCCGCATGACCGCGCGCGAGCGCCGCGAGCAGCTGCTCACCGTCGGGCGCGCGCTGTTCGCGGAGAAGGGCTTCGAGGGCACCTCGGTCGAGGAGATCGCCTCCCGCGCGGACGTCTCCAAGCCCGTGGTCTACGAGCACTTCGGCGGCAAGGAGGGCATGTACGCCGTCATCGTCGACCGCGAGGTCGAAGCGCTGCTCGGCGCCCTCAGCGGCGCTCTCGCCACCAAGGCGCACCCCCGGCAGCTGGTCGAGCGCGCGGCGCTCGCGCTGCTGGGCTACATCGAGAACTCGCCCGACGGCTTCCGCATCCTGGTGCGCGACTCCCCCGTCGCGCAGGCCTCTGGCACCTTCTCCTCCCTGCTCGGCGACGTGTCCGCGCAGGTCGAGGGACTGCTGGGCGAGCAGTTCCGCAAGCGCGGCCTCGACCCCGCGGTCGCACCGGTGTACTCGCAGATGCTCGTCGGCATGGTCGCGCTCGCCGGACAGCACTGGGCGGAGGTGCGCGAGCCCTCGAAGCAGGTGGTCGCCTCGCACATGGTGAACCTCGCCTGGAACGGGCTGTCCTCGCTCGAGCGCCGGCCGGACCTGCCGGAGGACTGAACCCGCGCATCGTCTCCCCACCAGGGCGGACGTCGTTATAGATTGACGGGGCGCGCCGCCCCGGGCGCGCACGGGCGAAGGGAACGGTCGTGATCCAGGGCTTCAAGGACTTCATCACACGCGGGAACGTCATCGACCTCGCGGTCGGCATCATCATCGGCGCGGCCTTCACCGCGGTGGTGACCTCGCTGGTGGACAACGTGATCAACCCGATCATCGCGGCGATCTTCGGGAAGCCCGACCTCTCCGATCTGTGGGTATGGACGCTGAACAACGGCGGCACGCCCGACGACGTGAGCGATGACGCGGTGCTCAGCATCGGCGCGTTCCTCACCGCGATCATCAACTTCCTCATCATCGCGGCCGCGATCTACTTCATCATCGTGATGCCGCTCAACAAGCTCGCCGAGCGTCGCAAGAAGGGCGAGCCCGCACCCGACGAGCCGGTCTCCCCCACCGAGGTCGAGCTGCTCACCGAGATCCGCGACGCGCTCAAGGCGACGCCGCGCGCCTGAGGCGCGCCTAGTCCTGGACCAGCAGCGTCCCCGACGCCGGCCCGGACGCGGTGACCACCGCATCGGCCACCTTCGAGGCCTTGAGGTGCGCCGCGATCGCCAGTGCGTGCTGGCGTGAGCGCGCGAGAGCGGCCACGGTGGGGCCGGACCCGGACACGATGGCGCCGCACGCCTCCGCGGCCTCGGCGGCATCGAGCACCTCCTCGAGGCGAGGCATGAGCGACAGCGCCGGCCCCTCGAGGTCGTTGAGGAGCGACTGGCCGAGCGCGACCGCGTCGCCGGCCATGAGGGCGCGCATGATCGCGCCGTCGATCTCGAAGTCGGAGGCGGCCTGCTCGCGGGCGTCGATGCGGCGGTCGTACTCCTGGAACACCAGCGGCGTGGACAGGCCCGTGCTCTGCGTCGCAAGCACCCAGTGGAACTCGCCGTGCGACATCGCCGGGGTGAGCTCGTCGCCGCGGCCCAGGCCCACCGCGGTGTGGCCGTGCAGGCTGAACGGGACGTCGGCGCCCAGGCGGGCGGCCATCGCGGCGAGCTCGCCGCGCGTGGCGCCCGTGTCCCAGGCCTCGGCGCACGCGACCAGCGCGGCCGCCGCATCGGCCGACCCTCCGGCCATGCCGCCGGCCGTGGGCACCCCCTTGAGGATGCGCAGGTCCACGCCGTCGGTGATGCCGAACGTGCGGCCCAGCAGATCGGCCGCCTTCCACGCCAGGTTGGTGTGATCGAGCGGCACCCCGGACGCGTCGATCGGCGACCCGGCGGCGACCTCGACCGTGAGGGTGATCTCGCCGTCGGTGCGCGGCGTGGCCTCCACCACCTCCCACAGGTCCAGCGCCTGGAACACGGTGACAAGGGGGTGGTAGCCGTCCGCCCGGCGTGGCCCGACGGTGAGCTGAAGGTTCACCTTGGCGGGCGCCTTCGCGCGGACGGTGCGGGTCATGACCCCAGACTGCCAGAGGCGAGGGCCTCGGCGATGAGTGAGAAGTCCTCGATGGTGAGCTGCTCGCCCCGGGTGAGCGGCTCGATGCCCGCCGTGCGCAGCGCGGTCTCGGCCGCGGCGGCGGATCCGGCGATGCCGGACAGGGCGCCTCTGAGCGCCTTGCGGCGCTGCGAGAACGCGGCGTCGACCACCGCGAACACCTGCTCGCGGGACGCGGTGGTGGTCGGCGGCACGCGCCGCTCCATGAGCACCAGGCGGCTGTCGACGCGCGGCACGGGCCAGAACACGGCGCGGCCCACGTCGCCCGCCGTGCGCACGGCGCAGTACCACGCGGCCTTCGCGGACGGGACGCCGTAGGTGCGGGAGCCCGGAGGTGCGGCGAGGCGGTCGGCCACCTCGGCCTGCACCATCACGAGGACCCGCTCGAGCGTGGGGAACGTCTCGAGGAAGTGCAGGATCACCGGCACCGAGACGTTGTACGGCAGGTTCGCGACCAGCGCGCGCGGCGGCGAGGGCAGCGCCTCGACCCGCAGCGCGTCCTGGTGGATGACGTCGAAGCGGTCGGCGTCCTCAGGAGCACGCTCTGCGATGGTCGACGGCAGGGCGCCCGCGAGCACGGGGTCGATCTCGACGGCGGTGACGTCCGCGCCGGTCTCGAGCAGCGCGAGAGTGAGGGACCCGAGGCCCGGGCCCACCTCGACCACGCGGTCGCCGGGTCCGACGCCGGACAGGCGCGCGATGCGGCGCACCGTGCCGGCGTCGACCACGAAGTTCTGTCCCCACTTCTTGTGGGGCGCGGTGTCGAGCGACTGCGCGAGTAGGCGGATGTCGGTGGGACCCAGGAGGCTCGCCACCGGGGTCAGTACCAGCCCACGGACTCGGAGTGACCCCACGCGCCGCACGGGGTGCCGTAGCGGCCGCTGATGTAGCCGAGGCCCCAGGCGATCTGCGTGGCGGGGTTGGTCGCCCAGTCGGAGCCCGCGGACGCCATCTTCGAGCCGGGCAGGGCCTGCGGGATGCCGTGCGCACCGGAGTACGGGTTGTGGGCGTTCGGGTTCCAGCCGGACTCGCGGGCCCACAGCGCGTCGAGGCACGACCACTCGGACCCGGTCCAGCCGTACATGTCGGCGGCCATCTGCTGGCCCAGCGCGCGGGCGGTGCCCGGCGACACGGAGGACGTGGCGGGGACGGAGGTCGACGCCGCGGCCTCCTCCTCCTCCATGGTGCCGACCGCGATGACCTCGTCGGTGGGCTGCTCCACGGTCAGCTTGAGCGTCTCCACGCGAGAGACCTCGACGCCGTCGACGTAGGTGACGTCGTACGTCACGACCTGCGAGCCGGGCTCACCCTCGGTCACCACCTCGGTGGTGCCCTTCTCCAGCTCCGGGTCGTCCTGCTTGACGGAGCCGGGCTTGATCGCGACCTCCTTCGTCTCCGTCTTCACGACGGCGGCGTCGGACTTCTGGGTCTCGATCTCGGGGAGGGCGGCGAGGTCCGCCTGAGCGGTGACCTCGCGGTCGTCGGTGAGGGCGGGCACGGCGGCGGCGGCGATGGAGCCGACGGCGAACGATGCGACGGCGACTCCGAGGCCGACCTGCGTCAGCACGCGGGTCCGCACGCCGCGCTGGGTGCGGCGCTCACGCCGGCCCCCAGGCACAGGGTTGGAACGTCGATAGCTCACGTGGTCCTCTCGTCTCGCGACCGGTCGGCCGCGCTTCACTGACGACTTTTGTCTCATATTGATAACGACGCTGTCCAACCGGACTTGAGTCAAGGGTCCTGTGGGATTTCCCACACTTCGCTATCTACCAGGGACCATAGAGGTTCTCGGAGGTCGTTGAAACGATCTCGCATGCGGAGGCCAGATCCACGCCCGTGACGTCCGCGACGGTGCGCATCGTCAACGGCACCAGGTACGGGGCGTTGGGCGCGCCGCGGTGCGGATGGGGCGTGAGGAAGGGCGCATCGGTCTCGACGAGCACGTGCGACAGGGGCGTCACCGCCAGCGCGGCGCGCAGCCCCTCGGCGTTCTTGAACGTCACCGTCCCGGCGAAGGACAGGTAGTAGCCGCGGTGCGCGGCCACGCGCGCCATCGCGGCGTCGCCGGAGAAGCAGTGGAACACCGTGACGTCGGGCGCGCCGTCGCGCTCGAGCACGTCGAGCACGTCCTTGTGGGCGTCGCGGTCGTGGATCTGCAGCGGCAGGCCCAGCTCCTTCGCGAGCGCCATGTGGTCGCGGAAGGACCGCACCTGCGCGTCGCGGCCCTCCTCGGAGGTGCGGAAGTAGTCGAGCCCGGTCTCGCCGATCACCCGGATCCGGTCGTGCCGCGCGAGCGCGGCGATCTCCGCGAGCGCATCCTCGTAGGAGATCCCGGACTCGTGGGTGCCGTCCGCGTGCAGGGGCGCCTCGTTGGGATGGAGCGCCACCCCGCCCAGCATCGTCGGGAAGGTCTCCACCGCATCGGCCGTCCAGCGCGCGGACTCGAGCTCGCACCCGATCTGGACCACGCGGTCCACGCCCACGGCGGCGGCGTCCGCGAGGCGCCGCTCCACCGTGAGCTCGGGCTCCCCCGCGGGGAACTCGAGGTGGCAGTGGTTGTCCACCACGGCCACGGGCAGCGCCTCGGGCGCGGCCGGCCAGGCTCCCGACCGCATCCGCTACTCGTCCGCCATCCGGGCGAGCTCGGCCTCGACCACCTCGTCGTCGAGCTTCTGGAAGATGGGCGACGGGGCGGGGATCACGGTGCCGGCCACCAGGTCGGAGCGGCCCCACCCGACCACGGACCGGTAGTCGCCCTGGATCACGGGGTAGCGGCGATCCGCGAGGTCGAGGTCGTCGACCTCGTTCATCTGCGGCATGGGCGCGAGCACCCCGGTGCCGCCCAGGGCCTCGTGCACCTGCTGCGCGCTGTGCGGCAGGAACGGCGACATCATCGTGTTCGCGTCGGAGACCAGCTGCGCGGCGACCGCGAGCACCGTCTTCATGCGCTCGGGGTCCTCGTTCTTGAGCTTCCACGGCGCTGTGTCCGCGAGGTACTTGTTCGCGTCGCCGATCACACGCATGGTCTCGGTGATCGCGGCGCGCTGGCGCTGCGTGCGGATGTGCTCGCCGACGGTGTCGAACGCCGCCTGGGAGGCCGCGAGCGCGGCGCGGTCGATGTCCGCAAGCTCGCCGAGCTCCGGGATCGACCCCACGTTCTTGTGCAGCAGCGAGGCGGTGCGGTTGACCAGGTTGCCCCAGCCGGCGACCAGCTCGTCGTTGTTGCGGCGCTTGAACTCCGACCACGTGAAGTCCGCGTCCGAGGTCTCCGGACCGGCGACCGCGATGAAGTAGCGCAGCGCGTCGGGCTGGTAGCGCGACAACATGTCGCGCACGTAGATGACGTGGCCGCGCGAGCTCGAGAACTTCGCCGACTCCATGGTGAGGAACTCGCTCGAGACCACCTCGGTGGGCAGCTGCAGGTCGCCGAACTCGGACAGCGAGCCCCCGCGCGCGCCGCGGCCGTTGGCGGCGATGAGCTCGCCCGGCCAGATCTGCGAGTGGAAGGTGATGTTGTCCTTGCCCATGAAGTAGTAGGACAGGGCCTCGGGGTTGTTCCACCACTGGCGCCACGCGTCGGCGTCGCCGGTGCGGCGCGCCCACTCGATGCTCGCCGAGAGGTACCCGATGACCGCGTCGAACCAGACGTAGAGGCGCTTGGCGGGGTTGTCCTCCCAGCCCGCGAGCGGCACGGGGATGCCCCAGTCGATGTCGCGGGTCATCGCGCGCGGACGCACGTCGACCAGGAGGTTCTTGGAGAAGTTCATGACGTTGGGGCGCCATCCCTGGCGCGCGCCCAGCCAGTCGGTGAGCGGCTGGACCAGCGCGGGCAGGTCCAGGAAGAAGTGCTCGGTCTCGACGAACTTGGGCGTCTCGCCGTTGATGCGGCTCACCGGGTTCTTGAGGTCGATCGCGTCGAGCTGGTTGCCGCAGTTGTCGCACTGGTCGCCGCGCGCGCCGTCGTAGCCGCAGATGGGGCAGGTGCCCTCGATGTAGCGGTCGGGCAGCGTGCGCCCGGTCGACGGGGAGATCGCGCCGCGCGTGGTCTCCGAGATCATGTAGCCGTTCGCGTGGACGGCCCTGAACATGGCCTGCGCGACGGCGTAGTGGTTGCCCGTGGTGGTGCGGGTGAAGAGGTCGTAGGACAGACCCAGCTGGGTGAGGTCCTCGACGATCACGCGGTTGTAGCGGTCCGCGAGCTCCTGGGGGCTCACGCCCTCGCCCTCGGCCTGCACCAGGATGGGCGTGCCGTGCTCGTCGGTGCCCGACACCATGAGGACGTCGTTGCCGGCGAGGCGCATGTAGCGGGAGAACACGTCCGACGGGACGCCGAATCCGGCCACGTGGCCGATGTGACGGGGGCCGTTCGCGTACGGCCAGGCGACGGCGGACAGGATGCGTGACATGGCGACCATCCTAGTGTTCGCGCGGGTCGCCGGTTCCTGGCCCCGGGCGGCGGTGCCGCTACCGGTACTCGGGGGCCGGGTCGAGCCCGAAGTGCTCCTCCAGCGTCGCGATCCCGGACTCGTGCATCGCGGCCGCGGTCTCGAGCCCGACGTATCGCAGGTGCCACGGCTCGTAGATGTAGCCCGTGACGTCCTCGCTGTCCGGCGGGTACCGGACCACGAACCCGTGCTCCCACGCGTGCTCCGCGACGTAGCGGCCCGCGGCGGTGTCCGCGAAGCACGGCTCGAGGTTGCAGCCGTCGGCGCGGATGTCCGCGGCGAGGCCCGTCTGGTGCTCGGAGTAGCCGGCGCGCGCGGAGAAGCGGTCCGCGGCGTCCGCGCCCTGCTCCGCGGCGTAGGCGGCGTAGAGGTTCGCCTGAGCGGAGTGCGAGCGGTACGCGGTCGAGATGGCGAAGCCGGCGCCCTCCGCGTCCGCGGCGGCGTGCAGCGCGGTCATCGCGGCAGCCGCCTCCTCGCGCATGGTGGCGTCGCCGGGCACGTCGGCGACCGTGACCAGGTCCTCGGGCGCGTACTGCTCGGGCTGAAGCGGGCGCACCTTGTTCACCACCACCGTGATCGAGCCGGGGCCGTCGATGTCCGCGGTGGTGACCTCGACCGCGGGGACCGTGCCCTCCCCCGCGGACACATCGGGCGCGCCGGACGCGGTCACGCGCGGCACGGCCTCCCCGGCTGCGGACGTCGTGGGCTCGGCGGCGGCGTCCCCATCCGCGAGCGCCGCCGACGACAGCGCGCCCGCGCCGAGCCCGAGCGCGAAGCAGCCCACCGCGATGAGGACCGCGGGCGCGAGGCGGCGCCGCGCGACCGGCGGCGCCGCGGTCACTCCGCGGCCCGCGCGGCGAGCACCGCGGCGTAGAGCTCGCGGCTGGGCACCCCGGCCGTCGCGGCCACGTCCGCCACCGCCGCCTTCGCCCGCTCTCCGGTGGCGACCCGCGCGAGCACCTCCTCGACGAGGGCCGGCACGCCGAGCGCCTCGGCCGGGCGCCCCGCGACGGTGATGACGATCTCGCCGCGCGGCTCCTTCTCGGCGGCCCACGCGGCGAGCCCCGCGAGTGGTCCGCGGCGCGTCTCCTCGTAGGTCTTGGTCAGCTCGCGCGACACCGCGGCGCGGCGGTCGTCGCCCCAGGCCTCCGCCATCGCCGCGAGGGTCGCCGCGAGCCGGTGCGGCGCCTCGAAGAAGATGAGGGTGCGCTCCTCCGTCGCGAGCGAGTCGAGCCGCGACGCACGCTCACCCGGCTTGCGGGGCAGGAAGCCCTCGAACGCGAAGCGGTCGGTGGGCAGGCCCGAGAGCGCGAGCGCCGTGAGCGCCGCCGAGGGTCCGGGCAGCACGGTGACGTCGACGCCGGCGGCCGCGGCCGCCTCGACCACGCGGAACCCGGGATCCGAGACGGCCGGCATGCCGGCGTCCGACACCACGACGATGGTCGCGCCGCCCGCGGCACGCTCGACCAGTGCGGACGCGGACGCGCCCTCGTTGTGGTCGTGGTGCGCGACGGTCTCCGCCTGGATGCGGATCCCGAGCCGTCCGGCGAGGTCGCGCAGCCGGCGCGTGTCCTCCGCGGCGATCACGTCCGCCGTGGTGAGCGCCTCGCGCAGCCGGTCGGACGCGTCGCCGACGTTGCCGATGGGCGTCGCGGCGAGCACGATCCGTCCAGTCATGCCCCCACTGTGACACACGCGCGTCACCGCAGGGTCGAGGCAGTCCCGGCCCACTGCGCGGCTAGGCTTCGGCTGTGAATCTCGCGACGCTGTACCGCTGGCGCGGCGCCCTCATGGCGACGGGCGTGGCCCTGCTCGCGGCGATCCTGCGGCTCGCGTCCCTGTCCGACCCGCACGCGCTCGTGTTCGACGAGGTGTTCTACGCGCGCGGCGCCTACTCCCTCACCGAGCTGGGCTACGAGGGCGACTGGACCGGCGACGACTCGGCGTTCGCGCAAGGCGACACGTCGGGCCTGCAGACCGACGGGGACTTCGTGGTGCACCCCATGGTGGGCAAGCTGCTCATCGCGCTCGGCATCGAGATCTTCGGCAACGACCCGTTCGGCTGGCGCGTCGTGGGCGCGGTGCTCGGCACCCTCACCGCGGTGCTGGTCGCGCTCGCCGCGCGGCGCCTGTTCCGCTCGACCCTGTGGGGCGGCGTCGCGGGTGTGCTGGTCGCGGTCGACGGCGAGGCCATCGTGCTGTCCCGCACCGCGATCCTCGACGGCTACCTCGCGTTCTTCGTCGCGCTCGGCTTCTGGCTGCTCGTGGTCGACCGGGACCGCACGCGCGCGCGCCTCGAGACGCGTGTGGCCGCCGTCAGGGCGGAGTCGGGGTGGGGGGACGATGCGCCGGTCCCGGGCCTCGGCCCGGCCACCGGGGTCCGGTGGTGGCGCCTCGCGGCGATCGTCGCGTTCGCGCTCGCCGGCTCGGTCAAGTGGAACGGCCTCTACTTCGCCGCGGTGCTGCTGGTGGTGTCCGTGGTGTGGGACATGGTCGCGCGTCGCGAGCTCGGCTGCGAGCGCTGGTTCGCCGGCGCGTTCGTGCGGGCGGTGCCCGCGGGCCTCGCGACGCTCGTGATCGTGCCCGTCGTGTACGTCGCGACGTGGGCCAACTGGTTCCTCACGGACGGCTCCTACGACCGCGACTGGGCCGCGACCCACCCCGGCGAGGGCGTCACGTGGCTGCCCGACTCCCTCAACTCGCTGCTGCACTACCACCAGCAGATGTGGACGTTCCACACCGGCCTCACCACCGAACACAACTACATGTCGAACCCGTTCCTCTGGCTGATCCAGTGGCGGCCCACGGCGTTCTACTTCGAGGACGTGCCGGACGCGGCCTGCGGCGCGGAACGCTGCGTGAGCGCGATCCACGCGCTCGGCAACCCGTTCCTGTGGTGGCTCGCCACCGCGGCTCTCGCATGGGCGGTGTGGCGCGTCATCCGCCGCGGCGACATCCTCGCGCTGTCGGTGTCCGCCGGCGCGCTGGCCGGCTGGGTGCCGTGGCTCCCGTACGCGTACCGCACCATCTTCACCTTCTACACTGTCGCGTTCATGCCGTTCATGGTCCTCACGCTGGTGTGGGCGCTGCGGCGCATCGCGCAGCCCGACGAGCTCGAGGGCGGGTGGTCGCGACGCGGCACCATCGGGGTGGGCTGCGTGCTCGCCGCGATCCTCATCCTGTCGGGACTGTTCCTGCCCCTGTGGGTGGGCACGCCCATCCCGTTCCGGTACTGGCAGGCCCACATGTGGCTGCCCAGCTGGATCTGAGCGTCAGGCCTCGCGCTGCTCGATGAGGCGCGACAGCACGATCGAGCTGCGCGTCTTGTCCACCTGCGGTGCGAGCCGCACGTGCTCGAGCGCGGCCTCGAGGTCCGTCATCGTCGCGGCGCGCAGCCGCACGATCGCGTCCGCCTGTCCCGTCACGGTGAACGCCTCCACCACCGTCGGGATGGCCTCGAGGATCCGTCGCAGCTCGCCCGGCGCGACGGTGCCGGTACAGAACACCTCGACGTAGGCCTCGGTTCCCGCGCCGTCGAGCTCGGGGTCGAGGCGCACATGGAATCCCTGGATGGAGCCCTCGGCCACCATCCGATCCACCCGGCGCTTCACCGCCGACGGGGACAACCCGATCCGCACGCCCATCTCGGCGTAGCTGGCGCGGCCGTCCTTCCGTAGCTCGGCGATGATGCGCCGGTCCAGGTCGTCGAGCGACATTTTCTGCTCCCCCCTCGCAAGCAACCTGCAGCCGGCGGTACATTCTCGCACGTATTCGCCGTCAAGAGAATAAAACGGTCACCGATATCCCGTCGGGCGCGCCTCCACCGGCCTCGCGCGGCCCTCCCGTCGCGACGGGCGCCCGCCCGGTAGCGTGAGAGCTGCCGCCGCGGGGTGCCGCGGCCACGAGAGGAGCGGCCATGCAGGAGACCAGGACCATCGCGTTCGAGCTGGACCCGCACGAGCTCAACGCGCGTGCGATCACCGCGGTCCGCGTGATGTTCGCCGTGCTGGGCGCGATCGCGCTCGCCGTGGGCATCGCGCTCATGGTGTGGCCGGGCAAGACGCTCGCCGTCGGCGCCGCCTTCGTGGGCATCTACTTCGCGATCGCGGGCGTCGCACGCATCGCGATGGGCATCCTCGGCTCCGCGCTGTCGGGCGGCCTGCGGGCCCTCGCGATCATCATGGGTGTGCTCATGCTCATCGCCGGCGTGGTGACGCTGCGCAACCTCGAGGCGTCGACCGCGGTGCTGCTGCTGGTGGTCGCCCTGGTGATCGGCATCGGCTGGATCATCGACGGCATCATGGTGCTGGTGGAGTCCGGCAAGGCGCGCTCGCGCGGCTGGGCGATCGCCTACGGCATCATCGGCATCCTCGCGGGCGCCGTGGTGCTCGCCTCCCCCGCGCTCACCGCGACCGTGCTGGTGTGGATCGCCGCGTTCGTGTTCGCCGTGCTCGGCGTGGTCGGTCTGGTGCGCGCGTTCACGTTCGGCCGCGGCGCCGTGGTGGAACGGTGACGGGCGACCCGCGTCCGACGCCTCCGGCCACGATGCCGGAGGACGTCGCGCGCGCAGCCGCGGCGGAGGAGGCGGCTCGCGCGGAGCACCCCGCGCCGCCATGGATCGACGCGGTGGTGCGCCGCTCCGTGTGGACCGCGGTACGTGTGCTGCTGCTGGTGACCCTCGCGATCTGGATCGCCTTCCAGATGCGTCACCTGCTCGGGATCCTGGTGTTCGCGCTGTTCATCGCGCTGGCGATGATCCCCGGGGTGACCTACCTCCACCGCCGGTACAAGATGCGCCGAGGCGCCGCGGTGGGACTCATCTACCTTGCGGGCCTGCTGCTCGCGGTGTTCATGATCGCGGTGCTCATCCCGGCGATCGCGCAGTTCGCCGACGCGGTGCGCGAGAACCTGCCCGGATGGACCACCTCGCTCAGCACGTGGAGCCAGGACGTGCTGGGCATCCCCATCGACACGACCGGCACGGACGCGGCGCTCACCGACCTGTCGTCGCTGCTCGCCGGCTGGGCGGACAACCTGCTCGGCTTCGTGACCTCGGGGATCGGGCTGGTCTTCGACCTCTTCACGGTCGCGACGTTCGCGTTCTACATCGCGGCGCAGTGGCCGCAGATCATGCACGCCCTCATGCGACGCATGCCTCCCGCACGCCAGCGCACGTTCGCGTGGATCGCGGACACGTCCATCGAGCAGACCGGCGGCTACTTCTACTCGCGCCTGCTGCTCATGGGCGTGTGCGGCGGCCTCGGATTCGTGGTGATGCTGCTGGTGGGCCTGCCGCTCGTCTATGCGATCCCGCTCGCGCTCTTCATGGGCTTCGTGTCGGAGTTCATCCCGTTCATCGGCACCTACATCGGCGCGGCGCTGCCCATCGTGATCATCCTCGCGGTGCAGGGCCTGGTCCCCGCCCTCGTGATGCTCGGCTGGGTGCTGGTCTACCAGCAGGCGGAGAACTACTGGCTGAGCCCCCGGTTCTCGTCGCAGACCATGGAGCTCAACGGGGCCGTCGCGTTCGGTGGCGCGCTCGCGGGCGGAGCGATCGCGGGTCCGCTCGGCGCGTTCATGGCGCTGCCGATCGCGGCGCTCATCACGGCCATCATCAAGAACTCGGGCCACACCTACGAGCTCGTGGAGATCGACGCGGACTCCGCCGCGGCGCCCGAGCCGTCGGGCGCATCGTCCCCCGACGAGGCACCCGTGGACTAGGCGACGGCCGTCGGCAGACGCCCCGCGCGGGCGCCCGCCGGACGTCAGAGCGCCTTGCGCATCTTGACCGTCGTGACGTCGTATCCGACGGACTCGTAGAGCCGTCTCGCGGTCTCGTTGTGACCGAACACGCTCAGACCCAGCGTCCGGGCACCCGCGGCGCGGGCATGGTCCTCGGCCAGCAGCATCGCCGTTCGGCCGTAGCCCTTGCCTCGATGCCCAGGCTCGACCACGACGTCCCACACCCACCAGGCCGCCTCATCCTCGGATCGGTCGGGGCCGATCCAGAGGTAGCCGACGACGCCGTCGACCTCATGCACGAGGTCGAACACGGCATGGTGCGCCGTGGGGGCACCGCTCGGGAACGACTCGGCGAGGGACTCCGCCGCATGCCTGTCGGCCTCGCTCGGCGGCTCGCCGGCTGCGACGAGGTCCGCGGCGTACTCGGCCTGGCACCGCGCCTGCCACGCGGAGAATCGGGAGGCCGGGATCGGGACGAGGGTGAGGGGCATGCGTGAATTCTGACACCGAGCCGTCCGCCGACGCTCCCCCGCGGACCAGCACAACACGAAGGCCCCGGCAGCGCCGGGGCCTTCGTCATGAGCGGGAGCGGGTCAGCTCGCCGCGAGGATGTCCACCACGAACACGAGCGTCGAGTTCGCCGGGATGGTGTCCGACTCCTGGTCGCCGTAGCCGAGGTCCGGCGGGATGACCAGCAGCACCTGGCTGCCGACGCGCTGGCCGGCGAGGCCCTCGACCCAGCCGTCGATCAGCGAGCCGGTCGACAGGGTGAAGGACGTCGACGCGCCGCGGTCCCACGACGAGTCGAACTGGTCGCCGTTCCACAGCCAGCCCGTGTAGTGCACGGTGATCTGGTCGCCCTCGGCGACCTTGTCGCCGGTGCCCTCGATGAGCGGCTGAACCACCATCTCCGAGGGCTTCTTACCCGCGTCGGAGAAGTCGATCGACGGCTTGCCGTCGTCGTCGAGCGTGACGGTCGGCAGTCCGTCCGCGGGCTTCACCGCGGTGCCCTCGGCGCGCTCGAGCGGGGTCACGGCGCTGGTGGCCGTCACCGCCATGATGACCGCGGAGCCGTCCTCGGATGAGGTGTCGGGGTACGCGTAGAGGATCTGGGTGCCCACGTTCTGGCCGACGAGCGCGTCGTAGAGGTCCGCGACCACCTGGCCGTCGGTCATCGTGACGACCTCGGGGGTGCCGGCGTCATAGGTGGAGTACAGCTGCGACGCGTCCGCGCCCGAGTAGACCACGTAGTCGAGGGTGACGTTTTGGCCGTCCTCGATCTCCTCGCCGTCGCCGTCCGCGATGTGGCGCGTGGCGACGTCCGTCACCACGAGCGGGCTGTCGAACGTCAGGGCGGGCACGCCGTCCTCGTCCGCCCACTCGATGGTCTCCAGCGCCGCCGCGTCCGCGGTCGGGTCGACCGCGGTGGCGGCGGACGCCGAGGCGGAGGGCGACGCGCCCGTCTCCGACGCGGGGCTGCACGCGGCGAGGCCGAGCACGGCGATGGAGCCGAGCACGACGGCGGTGAGCGCGTTCTTCTTCATGGATCTCCTCACGAGGATCGGCCGCGATGGTCGCGACCGTGCGCGGGTCGCGGTTCGACCCGGTAACCGATGGGCAGCCGCGCCTTCTTCCCGGCACCACCGCATCCTGATGCGGCCGTGACCTCGCGCGCGAGTGCCATGCCAGCGTACCCGCCGTTCCTGGGAGGTGGCTGTGAGGTGCGCGCCGATGGGGCCGCTCAGAGCTCGCGGTGCACCGTCTGGGCCGAGGTCTGCGCGGTCGCGAGCATGAGGATCTGATCGATGTTGACGTGCGTAGGGCGCGAGGCGACCCACCGCACCGCCTCGGCGATGTCCTCCGCGGTCATGGGCGTCACGCCCTCGTAGACCTTCGCCGCCTTCTCCGCGTCGCCGTCGAAGCGCACCAGGGAGAACTCGGTCTCGACCATGCCGGGGTCGATCTCGGACACGCGCACGGGCTGACCGAGCAGCTCGATGCGGAGGACCCGGGTGAGGGCGGCGACCGCGTGCTTGGCGGCGTTGTACCCGCCGCCGCCCTTGTAGGGCTCTCGCGCGGCGATCGAGCCGATGGTGATGACCTGACCGTCGCCCGACGCGACGAGCTTGGGCAGCAGCGCCTTGGTCACGCGGAGCGTGCCGAGCACGTTGACGTCGTACATGGCCTGCCACTGGTCGACGTCGGCCTCCGCGATGGACGCGGTGCCGAACGCGCCGCCGGCGTTGTTGAGCAGGAGGTCGCAGGTCTCGACCCGGGCGCAGAAGGCGTCGACGGACTCCTGATCGGTCACGTCGAGCGGGACGGCGGTGCCGCCGATCTCCGCCGCGAGCGCCTCGATGCGGTCCACGCGGCGCGCGCCGATGACCACATGCCAGCCGTCCGCCGCGAGGGCCCGCGCGCTGGCCGCGCCGATCCCGCTGCTCGCTCCGGTGATGACGGCCGTGCGCTGTGCCATGCCTGTGCTCCTTCTCTGGTGAGGTGGTGCCTCAAGCATGCCCGGTCCGCGCTGCGGCTCAAGCCCCAGGGATTGCGCCGCGCGCGCCCACCCACGCGAAGAAGTCCTCGGCCGCGATCACGGGCTTGCCCCACTCGAGCGCCTTGCGGGCCTTCCCCGACTGCGTGCCGCGCTCCGCGACCACCAGCACGTCGGTGCGCGTCTTGGTCACGCTCGGCACCGGCACCAGCCCGGCGTCCTCGGCAAGCGCCATCATGCGCTCACGCTCCACCACACCCCGCCCGGGCGACACGACCGTGCCGGTGAAGCAGACCCGCGCCCCTGGCGTCAGCACCGCGGAGACCTCCACCGGCCCGTCGAGCACCAGATCGATGGGAAGCACGTCGACCCCGAAATGCTGCTCTGCCGCGCGGATGCGCGCGAGCGCCTCCGCGTCCTTGTCGACCACCCGGTCCCACGCCCCGACCAGCAGCCCCGCGAGCACCGCGCTCGGGTCGTCATCCGCGGAGAGGTTGCCGCCCACCACGAAGACCTCGGGCCCGCCCGTCTCGATCCGCGCCTGGAGGAAGCCCCGGCCACGCGGCCAGGAGGCGAACGGCGTGCCCGCCGCCAGCGCATCGTCCCCGTGCCGCCGGATCCAGCGCTCACCCGCGTCACGGAGCGCGCGCACTCGCTCGAGCGCCGTGGGCGCCTCGAGGCCCACCCGCTCGCCCGCGTCGAACGCGGTCGCGGGCAGCTCCGCGCCGAGCGCCATCGGCTCGACCACGCCGTTGCGCTTGAGCTCGAAGTCGATCCATCCGAGCGTCCGGTCGATGCCGACCCCCACGGGGATCCGGCCGGCGAGGAGGGGCGACAGGCTCGCCCACGCCTCGGCGAGCACGGGCGCGAGCTGCACGTCGCGCGTGGAGAGGCCGAACTCCGTCTGCGCGGCGAAGAGGTCGCTCGTGGGGTTGACCACGGTGGTCGCCTCGTCGCCCTCGTCGGTCACCACCGCGATCTCGACGGGCCGCGGCCGGTACCTGTCTCCCACCGACCCCACGGTGAGGGCGCTGAGGTAGACGTACCCGGCCGGGGCATCGTCCCCCGTGCTCGCGCGAGCGGCGGCCAGGAACCGGCGGATCCGGCCGTCGCTCTTGAGGTCGCGCGGGAGCACGTCGCGGCGCAGCACCAGGCCCTCGAGCGACGTGCAGCGGCTGAGCGCAACGTAGAGCTGGCCGTTGGCGAACGTGCCGCCGGTGAGGTCGACCACCACGCGGTCGAGCGTCTGACCCTGGGCCTTGTGGATGGTGATGGCCCACGCGAGCTTCATGGGCAGCTGCGTGAACGACCCGACGACCTGCCGGTGCAGGCTCCCGCCCTCCATCACGGGCCGGGTGATGTCCCAGGTATAGGGACGGACGTCGACCTGCCTGCCGTCGCGCAGCGCCACGGTGGCGACGGGGCCGTCCTGGTCGCGCCGCAGCACCAGCACCCGGCCGAGCGTGCCGTTGACCCAGCGGTCGGCAGGGTCGTTGTTGAGGAGCATCACCTGCGCCCCGACGGCGAGGTCGAGGCTGGGCTCGGCCGGCGTCTCGAACCCGTCCGTGTCGCCGGAGACCCGCGCGTCGTACGTGAGGATCGGGCTCGGCAGGCGCTCGAGCTCGCTGCGGTTGCGGGCGCGCACGATCCGGTTGGTGGTGGCCAGGGTGAGCCAGAACTCGTCGTGGGGCGGCTCGAAGCCGGGATGGGTGCGCGCGTTGAGGGCCGCCCTCGCGCCCTCGAGCAGGGCGCCGTCGCGCACCGCGTTGAGGATGTCGACCAGCTGCGTGTCGCCCAGCTGACGGAACACCGTGGTGAGCTCGACCACCGCGAAGTGGTCGCGGTCGAAGCGGCGCGCGGAGAAGAAGTACGGCGTGCCGTAGCGCTCGTCGAAGAAGTCGACCTCGTCGTCGCGGACCACGGGCGGGAGCTGATGCAGATCTCCGACGAGCACCAGCTGCACGCCGCCGAAGGGCTCGCCCGGCTGCGGGCCGAAGCGCTCGAGCGCGGCGACCAGCGCGTCGAACAGGTCGGCGCGGACCATCGACGCCTCGTCGACGATGAGGGTGTCGAGTCCCGCGAGCGTGCTCGCGAAGCGTCCGGGGAAGTATCCGGCCCCGCGCACCTGGTCCTCGTTCACGCCCATGGGGAAGGAGAACAGGCGGTGGATGGTGTAGCCGTCGACGTTGAGCGCGGCGATGCCGGTGGGGGCGACCGTCACCGCCGTGCGGTCGGTCGTGGCGAGGAAGTGCCTGATGAGGGTGGACTTTCCGGTCCCCGCGCGACCCGTGAGGAACAGGTGACCGCCGCCGTGGAGGACCTCGAGGGCGCGCTCGAAGTCCTCGGTGAGGGTGATGCCCTCCCAGGGGCGCCGCGCGCGCTGCTCGCTCATCGTGGGGAGAGCCTACCCAGGGCGGCGGACACCGGCGCCGGCTCACCCCGGCCGCGGCATCGTCCCCTCAGCCGAGCGCGACCGGCTCGCGCACGTCGTCCTCGGGGAGCGTGTCCGCAGTCGCGGTGACCTCCATCGCGACCAGCTCGACCGGCTCGCCGATGGTGGTGAGGAACGCCGTGTCCGCGGCGTCGCGTCCGGTGGCGATGCGGACCAACGCAGACCGCGGCGCGAGGGTGGTCGCGTCGACCACCAGCCAGCGGCCGTCCACCATCGCCTCCGCGACGGCGTGGAAGTCCATGGGCTCGAGCCCCGGCGCGTAGACCGCGGCCACCCGCGCGGGCACGTCGAGCGCCCGCAGCAGCGCGACCACCAGGTGCGCGAAGTCGCGGCACACGCCTCGGCGCGACAGGAGGGTCTCGGCGGCGCCGCCGGTGGGATCGGTCGAGGTGCCGTCGTAGGTGAGGTGCGTGCCCACCCAGCTGGAGACGGCCGCGAGGAGCTCGACACCCGACAGGCCCGCGAACTCGTCGGCGGCCACGGGCGCGAGCGTGTCCGACTCGCAGTAGCGGCTGGGTCGCAGGTAGCGGATCGGGTCGATCTCCTCGACGACGGCGGCCTGGCTGCGTCCGTCCACGCGCGCCTCATACCTCACCTCGACGCGCCCGGCGGTGACGTCGACCGAGTGGAGGCGGGTGCCGTGCTGGTCCGCGATCTCGACGGGCTCGAGGGGCGCGCCGTCCTGGGTCACCGTGAGGGACTCCTCGGCGGCGCGGCCGTCGGCGACCGCGATGGCGAGCACCATGCGGGCCGGCCCGGTCGCGTCGAGGGTGAGGGAGGCGGTCACGTCGCGTCGCATGCGGGAATGGTCGCACGCCGACGCGCGTCAGGCGTTCCAGGGGTCGATCAGCCGCACTCCGGTGTCTGCGAAGTCGTTGACGTTGCGGGTGGCGACGGCGCATCCATGCGCCGCCGCGGTCGCGGCGAGGTAGCCGTCCACGGTCGGAAGGGGTCGCCCGGCCGCACGCGCGCTCACAGCCATGTGGGCATAGCGGCGCGCGGCGTCCTCGTTGAACGGCAGGATCCTCGAGGGGAACAGGCCCAGCAACCGGTCGAGCATCGCGGCGAGCCTGTCCTTGCGGGCGCCGTCCGGCAGCGCTCCGATGCCGAACAGCAGCTCGGCGAGCGTCACGCCGGACAGGTACAGGGTGTCCGCCGCCTGGGCGTTGAGCCAACCGATGACGGCAGGGTCTGGAGCGGGCCGCATCGCCTCCGACACGACGTTGGTGTCGAGGACGATCACGGCATCGTCAACGGCTCGGCGGGCGAGCGATCCGCGCGTTCCTCGAGCGCGTCCACGTCGGCGTCGGAGAGCTCGAGATCGCGACCCAGCGCCACGAGCGCATCGCCGAGCAGGAGCCGGTGGGGCGGGACCAGCGCCGCGGCGAGGATCGCCCTCACCTCGGCCTCCGCGCTGCGGCCGTGCTCGGCCGCCCGTGCCCGCAGGGCACGATGCACCTCGTCGGGCACGCCTCGAACCGTCAGGACCGCCATCATGCACCTCCCGCATCGATGACAGCATTTTACCCAAGTGCATGCATCCGGTCGAGGGTCTTCGACGAAGCATCGCGCCGGGACAAGAAGAAAGGGCCCGCCGTCCGGCGGGCCCTTCTCACTGGTGGAGCTGAGGGGAATCGAACCCCTGACCTTCTCATTGCGAACGAGACGCGCTACCAACTGCGCCACAGCCCCAAGTGCTCGAATAGGTTAGCACCTTCCCGGGGCCCGGAAGAACACCCCGGGGACGATGCGCGGGGCCCGTTCCCCCGCATCGTCCCGGCAAAGCCCGGGCAAAAGTTAAAGAGTTCGTCACAATCGCGCAATAACGCCGACATCCCCGCAACCTACCGTCACTCCAAGGCCGCACGCCGAGGTGCGGCCCCCGCTCGTCAGGAGCAGGCTTCGGGAAGGAGGTGCCGCCGTGTACGACGACGTCGATCCGTTCATCGGGACCGAGGCCACCTCGCTCCCGGCACCCTCCGGCCTGGCCGCGACCTGGTGGTGGCCCAAGCCGCAGGTCGGTAACACCCACCCGGGCGCGTGCTACCCGCTCGGCATGGTCTCGGCGTGCGCCTACTCGGGCGCCTACCCCACCGGCTACGGGCTCTACGACCTGTCCACGGAGGGCCTGCCGACCGCGATCCACGACCGCGCACTCACCTCGGGATTCACGCACTTCCAGCAGTCCGGCACGGGCGCGATCCGCAAGTACTACAACTACTTCCGCGTCACCCCGATGATCGAACGGCTCGACGAGCTGGGAAAGACGTGGGACCTGGTCGAGGAGCACGCCGAGCCCGGCATGTACTCCGCCACGCTCGACAACGGCATCGAGGCGCAGCTGGTCGCCGGCCCCAAGAGCGTGATCCACCGCTACCGGTTCCCCGCGCATCCCAACGCGCGCGTGGTGGTCGACATGTCGATGGGCGGCCTCACCATCCCCTACGGCGCGACCATCCCGCTGCGGGCCAGCCTCGAGTCCGTCGAGCCCGGCGTCGCGCAGGGCGAGATCGTGGTCGAGGGCGTGCCGCTGGCCGTCTACATGGAGTGCGACGCCGAGTCCTGGCGGCAGATGCTCTGGTACGACCACCGCCTCATGCCCGCCGGCCAGCGGCTGGACCTCGACTCGATCCGGCCCACCACGCTCCGTTCCTTCGGTCTCATGTGGGCCGGCCCGGCGGAGGAGGGTCAGGCGGTCGAGCTGCGGATCGGGTTCTCGCTGCGCGGCGTCGAGCAGGCGCGCAAGAACCTCCACCGCGACCTCGGCGAGCTGGGCACCTTCGAGTCGCGCCGTGCCGGCACGCGCGAGACGTGGCGCGGGCTGCTCGACGCGGTCACCGTCGAGACCGCGAGCGACGAGCGCCGGGAGGTGTTCGCCACCGCGCTGTACCACTCGCTCATCAAGCCCTGCTTCGCCGCCGACGAGAGCCCGTTCTGGCAGCAGAAGGGCCCGTTCGTCTTCGACATCGCGACCATGTGGGACATCTACCGGACGCAGCTGCCGCTGCTCACGGCGCTCCTGCCGCACCGCGCCGCGGAGCTCGCGAACGCGCTGCTGAGCATCTGCGAGCAGGAGGGCAACCTGCCCATCGGCTACCGCATGGCGCGCGGATCGGACCGCTTCTCACGCCAGGGCAGCGCCCTGGTCCACACCCTGCTGGCGGACCTCGCGCAGCTGGGCATCCCCGGCATCGACTGGGACTGGGCGCTGGTCCACATGCAGACCGACCTGCGCCGCACGTACGGCGAGGAGTTCCTGCTCCAGGGCTACGCCGAGCCGCTCAGCCACACCCTCGACATCGCGTTCGGGTACTGGTGCACCGCGCAGGTCGCGGCGCTGCTGGGCGACCGCGCCATCTGCGACGAGTACGCGCCCCTCGCGGATCGCTGGCGCAACGCGTTCGACCCCGAGACCGGCCTGCTGCACTCCTCCACGTACTACGAGGGCACCCGCTACAACTACTCGTTCCGGATCATGCACGACATGGCGGCGAGGATCGAGCTCGCGGGTGGGGACGATGCCTTCGTGCGGCTTCTCGATCGGTTCTTCGGCTTCGGCGCGGAGCCGGTCGCCCAGCCGGGCGAGCGGCCGGGCGCGGCGGAGATGGCCGCGGGCTACGCGCTCGGGCGTTTCGAGGGGCTCAACAACGAGCCGGACATGGAGTCGCCCTGGTCCTACCACTACGCGGGGAGGCCGGACCGGACCGCCGAGGTGGTTCACGGCATCGTCCACCAGATGTTCGGCCCGGGCCGCGGAGGACTGCCGGGCAACGACGACTCGGGAGGGCTTTCCTCCTGGTACGTGTGGGCATGCCTGGGCCTGTTCCCCGTCGCGGGACAGAACCTGTTCCTGCTGCACCCGCCGGCATTCTCCGCCGCACGCTTGCGCGTGGCGCGCGGCGACCTCACCATCGTCGCAGAGGGCTTCGTCGAGCCGATCCCCGGCGGGCCCGTGCAGCACGTCCAGTCGGTGACCTTCGACGGCGAACCCGTCACCGGCTCGTGGATCTCCGGATCCGACCTGCACCGCGGAGGCGAGCTCCGCTTCATCCTCGGCGACACGCCGAGCGACTGGGGGCGGACCCACCGTCCCCCCTCCACCCCCCGGCCCTGGGCAATCCCCGCGAAGGAGGCATCATGACCCCCACGAACCTCACGAAGCAGCAGCGCCGTCTGGTGATCGTCGTCCGGGCGGATCCGGTGATCTGCGGGCATTCGGGCGAGGCGCGCAACCTCGCCGAGGTCGCGCTGACGCGCGGCTTCGACGACGTCCGGATCGTCACCTGGCCGCTCGACCGGCTCGAGGAGACCGGACTGCCGCTCAAGCCCCTGGACACCGTGCTGCCGTACTCCCCCGGCATCACCGTGGAGCGGCCGGGCCCGGTGGGCGGCTACAAGATCCCCGACGGCCGCTACCTCGCGGGCATGGTCGGGCGCCTGGTCGAGCTCTTCACGGACGGCACCCCCACCGTCGCGATGTCGCTGTACCTCCACCCGCACACCACCGCTGTCGCGGACGCGCTGCGGATCGCGCAGTCGACCGGGTTGCCGGTGAACGTCACCACCATCGCCGAGGCGGTGGGCTCCGACATCACCGACGTCGTGCGCTCGGCCGTGGACCACGGCGAGTTCGGCGCGGCGGCCGCGGTGCTGTCGACCTACCTGTCGCAGGACGTGTGCGTGGCGGTGTCGCAGTACACCAAGGACGTGATCGTGGCCTCGGCGGCCGAGCTCGACGCGATGTACGGCACGGCGTTCGCGGCGCAGTGCGAGGAGCGGGTGACGATCTCCTACCCGGCGATCGACACCTCGGCGTACCTCGGGCTCGACCCGGCCGAGACGGACCGGGTGCTGGCCTCTCGCGGGCTCGCGCGCAGCGAGTACGTCCTCTACCTCTCCCGGCTGCAGAAGGCCAAGGGCGTCGACGACCTCATCCGCGGCTTCGCCGCCTCCGAGGCGTGCGCGCACCAGACGCTGGTGATCGCCGGCCGCGGACCGGACCTGCCGTACTTCCAGGAGGTCGCGTCGCGGACCACCGCGCGCGACCGGATCGTGTTCCTCCAGGACGTGGGCGACGACGAGAAGCCGCACCTCATGGCGGCCTGCACGGCGTACGCGCTGCCGTCGAAGCCCGCTCCCGAGTTCACCGAGACGTTCGGGATCGCGCTCGTGGAGAAGATGCTCGCCGGCGGCGGGCCGGTCATCACGTGCGACACCGGCGGCATCCTCGAGGCCGTGGGCGACACGGCCGTGGTGGTGCCCTCGGGCGACCCGTCGGCCCTCACCGTGGCGCTCAACGTGTGCGCCGCCGGTCTCGACGAGGCCGACCGCGAGTGGTGGCAGGGCCGCGCGCGTGAGCACGCGATGCAGTTCGACCGCGTCCACGTGTTCGACCGGCTGTTCGCGATGCTGCCGGGGTCCGCCGGGGTCGCGGGTGCGGGCCCGCGCCGGAAGGTGCGCGCGAGGGCCTAGGGAGCTCAGGCCCCGCGGCGACGGGCGAGGATCGCGTCGAGCGATCCCGTGGCCGGAGCGGCGGGTGCCGTCTCCGCGGCGGGTGCGGGCGCGGGCTGCGCACGGTAGGACGCCGCCGCGATGTCCTGCGTCTCGAGCAGGCGCGCCTGCCCGGGCCGGACCTCGGCCTTGAGCGTGTAGCTGGGCGCCGGCATCTCGCGCGGGCTCCACGCGGCCGACTCCTCGACGGGCGCGGTGCCCGCGACGACCGCGTCGACGCGCTGCACGGGCGACTCGATCGCCCCGGACACCGGTGCGAAGATCGGCGCGGGAGCCGCCAGCGGCGCGAGGTCCTTGGCGGTCACCACCTTGATGGCCTGGGTCTCGACGTCGGACGGCTGCGACTCGAGGCCGGCCGCGCGCTCGGCAATGACCTTGCGCAGCGCCTGCGTCGCGGTCGCCGCGGCGCCCACCTCGCGGGCCACCAGCGCGAGGCGCGCGTCGACGCGGCGCTGAGCGGCGGCCGCGCGTGCACCCTGCACCAGCACGCCCGCGAGCAGCGCGGTCGCGACCGCGCCCACCACGGCGTGGACCAGGCCGAACGCCACCAGCACCCACGCGGCGGTCACCAGTACCGACGCACCGAGCGCGACCCGCGCACGGCGACGGGCACGGGCCCGACGCTGCGCGAGCGCGACCGCACGGTCGCTGCGCATCGCGATGAGCTGACGCTGCGCGGCGGTAGCGGCCTTGTCGATGGGGCCCGCGGGACGGGACATCGCGTCCGCGCCCAGCTGGGCGATCGAGGCGCGCGCCGCGCCCGTCACCAGCAGGGGGACCTCGCCGGAATCCGTCGACGCGCGGTCCGTCGGACGCGCCACGCGCGAGGCCGTGGTCTTCACCACGCGCATCTCGGCGGAGTAGCGGTCCTCGGTCCGCACCAGGGCGTAGTCCGCGCGCTCCTTGATCCGCTGAGGGATGACGTAGGCGAGCACCATGCCGAGGGCGATGATCGCGAGCAGTCCAGCGGGAGGCATGGCACGACGTTAAGGCCGCCGCCACCCCGAGCCCGGGAGGACTCGCGGCGTGTCAGCCGCCGACACCCCAATATCGTCCGGTACGAGGCTCGTCTTGAGTCCGGGCGTAGATCACGTGGTCCCGCCAGCCGCCGTCGATATAGAGGTACGACCGCCGGATCCCCTCCTCGGCGAAGCCGAGCTTCTCCGCCACCCGCCGCGACGCGGCGTTCTCCGGCCGGATCGCGATCTCGATGCGGTGCAGCCCCAGATCGAACGCGTGGGAGGCGAGGAGGGACGATGCGCGGGTCACCAGGCCCTGGCCGGCCCGGTCGCGCGCGATCCAGTAGCCGAGCGAGCCGGACCGCTGCGCGCCCCACTGGATCCCCGCGATCACCACGCGTCCCACGAGCGCGCCGTCGACCTCGATCGCGAGCGGCAGCGACTCGAGGTCGCGCCGCTGGCGGCGCTCCTGCCGCACGAACGCCCGGAACGTCATGTCCGATGCTGCGCCCTCGGGCGGCACGGTGGCCTCCCACGGCTTGAGCCAGTCGCGGTTGGCGGCGCGCAGCGTCATCCACTCGTCCTCGTCGCGCGGTGTCAGCGGCCGCAGGCGCAGGCCCGCCGCGGACAGCACGAGCGGTCGCGCCATCAGTCGTCCCAGACGGTGCAGCGCAGCACCTGGCCGGCGCGCACCTCGGTGGTCGCGGCGTCGACCCACGCGATGCCATCCGCGTCGCCCAGCGAGGCGAGCGTGACGTCGCCGGGCTCGCACGCCGGTGTCGCGGTGACGGCACCGGCCGCGTCCAGCCCGAGCCTCACCGGCACGGCCTGGGTGATCCCGGCCGGCGACCGCCAGCCGCGCGACAGGTGGGCACGCACGCCGGGGCGGATCACCTCGGTGAAGCCGCACATCTGGCGCAACGCCGGACGCACGTACGCCTCGAACGCGAGCGCGGCGGCCGCGGGCGAGCCGGGCAGGGCGATCGTCGGCACCTGGCGAGCGCCCTCCTCGCCCAGCATCGCGAACGCGTGGTGAGGGCCGGGCTCGAAGGTGAGCCGCACATCGTCCACCGTGCCCAGGTCCCCCAGGACGGAGACCACCGTGTCGTCGACGCCGTCGCTGAGGCCACCCGTGACGATGAGCAGGTCGGCGCGCACCAGCTGGTCCTCGAGCGCGGTGCGCAGCGTGGGGCGGTCGTCGGGGACGGGGCCCACGCGGTAGGCGTGCGCGCCGGCGTTGCGTGCGGCGACGGCGATGAGGTGACCCGTGGCCTCGGGTACGCCGGCGCGGCCCGCGCCCGGGTCGACGAGCTCGCCGCCGGTGGCGACCACCACCACGCGCGGGACGGGCCGCACCGTGAGGCGCGGGTGGCCCAGCGACGCGGCGAGCGCGAGCTCGCGCCCGCCCAGGCGCCTGCCCGCGGGCACCAGGCTGCGCCCGGCCTCCGCGTCGGCGCCGGCGCGCCGCACCCCCGAGCCGGACGGGACCGGACCCTCGACCGCGACCCGCGCGACTCCGCCGTCGGTCGAGGCGAGCGGGACCACGGCATCGGCCCCCGTCGGGACGGGCATGCCGGACGCGACGCGCGCCGCGGTGCCCGGCAGGTGGTGGCGCGGACCGCGGTCCGCGAAGGAGACGTCGTGGGCGACGGGGAGCGTCGAGCCGGTCGCGAGGTCGGAGACGCGCAGCGCGTAGCCGTCGTGGGCGGCGACGTCGTGCGCCGGCAGCGCCGCGACCGAGACCAGGGGCTCCACCAGCGTCGCGCCGGCGGCGTCGCCGACGAGCACGGTGAGCGGCGGGATCGGGGCCAGCGCGCGGGTGACCGCGCTCCGATGCTCCTCGAGGGTGCGGGTCAGCACGGGCGACCTCCTGATCGACACATGTGCAGAGCCTAAAGACATGCCCGAGGGTGGAACAAAGATTTACCGAACTTTGGCACAATGGAGCCCATGACGCCGATGTCCGACAGCTCTCTTCGCGCCCTCGAACCGGACGAGGCGAAGGCGCACCTGAGGGCGAGCATCCGACGCGAGAGGCTCCAGCGGAGCGAACGGCGGCGCCACGAGGCGGCCGCCGCCCTTCGCGACCACGTGCTCGCCCTGCCGTCGATCCAGGAGGCGCGCTGCGTCTCCGTCTACGCGTCCCGACCGCACGAGCCCGGCACGGGCCCCCTCATCGAGGCGCTCCACCGACGCGGCGTGAAGGTGCTGGTGCCGCTGCTGGGGGACGGGCTCCAGCGCGGTTGGGGCGTGTACCGCGGCATCGAGGACCTCATCGAGCGGGCGCCCGGACGCCCGCCGGAGCCCAGCGGCGACTTCCTGGGCTCGGCGACCCTCGCGGAGGCCGACGTCATCGTGGTGCCCGCCCTCGCGGTCGACACGTCGGGCACCCGCCTGGGCCAGGGCGGGGGCTGGTACGACCGCGCGCTCATGGAGGCGCGCCCCAGCTCCCCCGTGGTCGCGCTCACGTTCGCGAACGAGGTCCACGACGCCGCGCAGGACCCGCTCCCCCGCGAGCGCCACGACCTCGGCGTGGACATGGTCATCACGCCCGAAGGGGCACTGCCGCTGCCCGCGTAGAATGTGCGGCATGCCTACGTACTCCTACGCGTGCACCGCGTGCGACCACGCGTTCGATGCGGTGCAGTCCATCCACGACTCCGCCCTCACCGAGTGCCCCGAGTGCGCCGCACCCGTGCGCAAGCGCTTCGGCTCGGTGGGCGTCACCTTCAAGGGCTCGGGCTTCTACCGCACCGACTCGCGCTCGGACTCGAAGGCGTCCAGCGCCTCCTGACGCTCGCGCGTCCTGACGCCGCTCACCAGTGCGGCGGGCGTTCGCGCTTGATCTCCTCGTCGCGGCTGGAGCCGCCGTGCGCGCCGCCCCACCCCTCGTCGAGGTCCTCGCTCGCGCGCGTCGGGATGAGCGGGCGGCCCGAGCCTCGCGTCGCCGGCCGGATGGGCGGCGGCGAGGGAAGGGACGATGCGTCGGCGGGGTCCTCGTCCTCAGTCGGCTCCTCGTCGGGCTCGGCGGGCTCGTCGGCAGCGGGCCCGTCGGCAGCGGGCTCGGGCTCCACCTCGGGCGTCTCGTCGGTCATGTCCTCATCGTCGTCCACGTCATCCTCCTGAGCGTCGCCGCCGAGGTCCAGCTCCGCCTGCACCTGCTGCAACGCGCGGGTGGTGACCTTGTCCGCGAGGATCTGCTCCGCGAGCATCACCGAGATGCCGAGCGTGACGTCGGGCGCCTCCTCGAACTCGGGCTCCGGCTGGGGCTGAGGCTCCGCGGGCTCCTCGGCGCGCAGCGCGGGGATCGCGCCGGTCACCTGGTCGACCGAGTCGACGTCGAACACGTCCTCGGCGGGGATGCGGATCTCGGACGTCTCGACGCCCAGGTCGAGCGTGGGCTGCTCCCACACCAGCGGCGCCTTCTCGCGCTCGACCGCGTCGACGATCGCCGCGACGGCGGCCTCGGGGTCCATGAACACGTCGAGGGTCCACAGCGACACGACCGTCCAGCCGAGCGCCTCGAGGCCCGCGTACTGGTGGCGCATGCGGTCCCGCACGCTGGCGGTGCCGCCGCGGGTCGCCTCGTCGGTGACCACGGCGACGCGGTAGCCGCGATCGTGGCGGCCGCCCACGACCAGCGGGATGGCGTCCGCACCGGTGCCGTAGCGGACGTGCACGGCGTAGCCCTCGCCGCGCAGCCGCGTGGCGATGTCGGCGAGCAGCCAGTCGCCCGGCGCGGGTTCGGGCCGCTCGGCGGGGACGGGCTCGCCGTCGGAGGCGAGCAGCAGCTCGCGCAGCCCGTCGACCCCCTCGAGCTCGGCGCCCTCCGCGATCGCGCCCAGGGCGTCCACGCCCAGCGTCGTCACCACCGTGAGGCTCTCGTGGCTCGCGACCACGGCCTGGGCGAGCGCCTGGGCTCCCCCGTCCTCGGACAGCGCGCCCAGCCGGGCCGGCAGGGTGCCCTCGGTGTCGCGAGCGAAGCCCGGCGCGAGGATCACCTCGTCGACGTCGAGGCCCGCGGCGTTGCCCAGCGTCACCACGGTCACGGACTCCGCGAGGCGGGCGCCGCGCTCGTCGAGCATGTCGCGCAGCCGGGCCGCGTGAAGCTCGCTGCCGGCGACGATCGCGAGCGTGCGGCGCGGCATCGAATGGACCAGGCGGTCGGCACGGTCGATCACCGCGGCGACCTCGGCGGGCGTGGACTCGACGGCATCGGCGCCCGCCGCGGGGCTGCCGCTCGCCTCGACCAGGACCACCTCGAGCGCGTGCGGCACGCCGGCCGAGGGCAGCGAGCCGAGCGACCGGCCGTACGCGAGCGAGCCGAGCACCCCGGTGACGCGCGGGTCGCGCGGCTGCGGCAGCGCGTGCAGCGGCATCCGCGGCAGCAGGCGCGCGAACACGGACACGGCGCTGCGGGTCGCGGACTCGGCGTCGCCGACCACCACCACCTGGCGTGCGCGCGCCAGGGTCGGCACGGTCTCCGCGAGCGCGAGCGACTCCGCGCCGAACACCACGGCCACGTCCACGCAGCGGGTGGGCGGGGCCAGGCGCGACACCTGCTCCGCGGTCGCGAGGGTGATGGGCCGCAGCGCGGATACCAGGGGGGCGTAGTCGCGCCACAGCTCGCGGTAGGGCGCGTCGGCGCCCTCGACCAGCGTCGCGAACAGGTCGCGGGCGAAGTCGGGGTGGCGCGCGATGGCGATGCGGCGGCGCTCCGCGACGGCGCGCATGAGCGGTCCCACGCGGGCGTCGGCGAACTCGCGGTCGCGCAGCAGGAACTGCTCGACCACGCGGCCCATGGCACCCTCGTCGGTGAGGCGCGGGTCGGCGGACACGATCGCGTCGAAGGCGGACGCCCACCACGCGAACTCGAGGTCGCGGCGCACCTGCTCGGGCGACGCGTCGCGCGTGCGCAGCTCGTCGAGCAGCGGCCCCAGCCCGGCGGACTCGAGGTCGCGCTCGACGGGCAGCGCCTCGGCCGCGTCGAGCGTGCCGGGCACACCCTCGGCGAGCCGCTCGAGCACGTCGCGGACGTGATCCCACGGCTGGTCGAGCAGCTCGTCCTCGCCGGTCACCTGCGTGACGGGGCCCTCGAGGCGGCCCCACAGACGGATCACGTTCTCGACGCGGTCCGCGTAGAGGTCGAAGTCGTCGGGCACCAGCGGCCAGCCGCCAGCGGAGCAGTGGGCGCGCCAGCGCAGCGCCTGCGCATGCGCGGCCACCAGGTTCTCGTGGAGGTCGTCCTTGGTGCGGCCCGGGCGGAGCAGCTCGACGGCGCGGCGGCGCAGGGCGCGCCGGTCGCGGCGCGCGAGCGTGCCGGCCTGCGGGCTTCCCGCGGGCGCCGTGGCGGCCACCAGGTCGTGCAGCGAGCGGTGGAACACCGCAGGCGAGAAGATCTCGAGGGTCGCGCGCAGGTCGGTGAACAGCGTGACCTGGTCGGCCCACGCGACCATCGTGGGCGCCTCGTCCATCCCCGTCTCGTGGGCGGCGATCTGCGCCTCCGCGCGCATCTTGGGCAGGTGTCGGACCACCAGGGTCGCGAGGGCCTCGTCCAGGCGCGCCCCCTCCTCGGCGTCCGAGGTGACCGTCGACCACCACGGCACCAGCGTGACGGCGGCGGGCTCGGGATCGGGCTGGGGCGGCTCGTCCGCCTCCGCCTCGGGGCGCAGCCGCTCCACCATCGCGTGCGCGACGGACGCGAAGCCGTGCTCGGACACCAGCGCGGCGGCCTCGGCGCCCAACCGCAGCTGCGTCTGCGGCGCCGGCTGCGTCGAGATCAGCCGCACCACGGCCTGGACGGCGTCGTACGCGCTCACGTCCCAGGGACGATGCGACCGGTGGAGGGCGTCGAAGCGCACCTCGAGCTCGTGGCGGGCGGTGAGCAGCGACTCTCCCGCCTGGCGCAGGGAGTCGTCGTCGACGTCCTCGACCCCCATGGTCATCGAGGTGAGGAGGCGGCGGCGGGCGGTCTCGTTCCAGGATCCCTGGGCGCCGGAGACATACGCGTCGGTCACGCCCACGCGGTCGAGCCGCTTCGCGACCGCGCGCACCGACTGCTCGGTGCCGCCCACGGCCATGACCGCGCGGCCGGACGCGGCGGCGTCGGCGACGATCGCGGCCACCGTGCCCACGGGGTCGGAGCCGGGAGGAGCCTGGAGGAACACGGACCGGCCGGTGGCGATGAGGTCGAGCGCCGCGAACTGGGCGTCGTCGAGGTCACCCACGCCGCGCTCCGCGAACGGGTCCCGGTCGCCCACGGGGAAGGCGGGCAGCGGCTGCGCGAGCAGCGCCTGCGCGTCGGAGTCCCCCGCGGTGGCGGCAAGCATGTCGGAGGCGCCGATCACGGCGTCCATGTCGTCGAGGTCGTCGAGCAGGCGCTGCTCCGGGTCGTCGAACGCGCCCACGAAGAGGCGGTCGACCACCTCGACGCCCGGGAACGCGTCGCCGAGGGAGCGGACGTGCTCCCACAGCGGCCGCGGATCGAACTGGACCCCGGCCCCGGCCTGCGGCGCGACCGCCGCGAGGCCGTCCGCGACCCCGCGGTCGCGCGCCTCGGTCTGGAAGACGGGGTTGACGGCGACCTGGTCGAGCATGGTGACGAGCACGTCGCCCTGGCGCGCGGGCTCGAAGTGGACGGGGCGCATCACCAGCGGCATCTCGCGGCGGCGTCCGTCCTCGTTCCACGCGACCGTGCCGATCACCATGGCGGCGGTCCATACGCCGGTCGCGGCCTTGACACGGTCCGCGCTCTCGCGGATGAGGCGCACGCGGTGCAGCGCCTGCGCGTACTGCTCGGGGTCGCGGATGAGGTTGCCCAGCGACGTCGCGCGTCCGGCGAACAGTGGGGCGAGACCGCCCGGGTGCGAGCCGCGCAGATCCACGGTGGTCGTCTCGCTCAGCGCAAGGTCCCGCAGCGGCGACACGGTCGCCAGCTCCTGGAGCTGCTCCCTCCACTCGCGCAAGGCGTCCGCGACGAGCGCGCGCCCGATGTAGTCGACCACCGTCCTACGGTAACGGTTCGGTCACGGCCCCCCGAGACACCACGCCGCCCGTCGCGAGGCCCCCGACCGGCGCATCGTCCCCCGCGCGTCAGGCGCCGGACAAAGAGACAGTGCGCGCCGACTTGTGCAGCCGACACGCACTGTTGGCAGGATTGTGGGACCACCGCGGCCCCCGCGTCAAACCGGCTCGCAGACGGCGTGTGAACGGACGACATCCGGTGTCACCTGAAGCGTCGGATGACCTCGCGCAGCGGCGGGACGAGCACCCCGGCCGCGGCCATGTCGGCACGCGCGAGGCGGCGGTTGCGCAGCACCCCCACGACCCCGATCGCCCACGGGACGAGCAGGGTGGCGAACGCGATGCGGTACTCGTCGAGCGTGTACGCGGTCGCTCCCTCCGGGGACACCGCCTGGAGGGTGACGCCCACGAGGACGATGCCGAGGATGGTCGACACGAAGCCGCCGAGGTTGACGAAGCCGGTCGCGGTGCCCATCGCCTCCTCGGGACCGAACGTGCGCGCGTAGTCGAGCGCGATGAGCGACACGGGCCCGCCCGCGCCGATCACCGCCATGAGTATCCCCAGCTCCCAGACCGGGCGCGGGGTGTCGGGCACCAGGATCGCGACCCACGCGACCGCGGTCGCGACCGCCGAGCCGAGCACCAGCCAGCTGCGACGCAGCGGGTGGCGCGCGGTGAACGCTCCGGCGAGCGGACCGGCGGCCATCTTGGTGAGCGTGATGACCATGAGGAGCGCGCTCGCCTGCGCGAGCGTGAGCCCCTGGGTGGTGACGAAGAACGGGACGCCCCACAGCAGCGCCACGGTGTTCGCCGAGCACAGCGACAGGAAGTGGGTCCAGAAGCCCAGCCGCGTGCCGGCGGGGCGGGCGGCCACGCGGATCGACGCGCGGAGGGACGATGCGGCGGCGGGTGGGGTGGTCGCGGCGGCGGTTCCCGCGGGGCTGGGCGGGCGGCGGATCCCGCGGGACGCGAGCGCGGCGGTCGCGAGCGTCGCGGCGGCGAGCACGCCGAAGGTGGCGCTCCAGCCGAGGTCGCGCAGCAGCCACGCGACGGGGATCGAGGTCGCGAGCTGGCCGGCCTGGCCCACCAGCCCGGTCACCTGCACGAGGACGGGCACGCGGCGCGCGGGGAACCACAGGGGGATGAGCCGGCACGCGGAGATGAAGATGGGGGCGTCGCCGGCGCCGATGAGGACGCGCGCGAGGATCGCGACGGGCAGGCTGGTGGTGGCGCCGAGCAGCACGGTGCCGACCGTCATGAGGAGCGCACCGCCGATCATGAGGCGCCGCGCCCCCCAGCGGTCGAGCAGGGCTCCGGCCGGGAGCTGGAGCGCGGCGTACGTCGCGACCTGGGCGATCGCGAGGACCGACAGCCAGGCCGCCTCGATCCCGAACCGGTCGAGCGCATCCACGCCGGCGACGCCCAGCGCGGTGCGGTTGACGATCGCCACGAAGTACAGCGCCATGCCCGACACGAGCATGAGCCAGGCGCCGCGCGGGGCTCGCGCGGGGGCGCGGGCGGGGCTCGGCTGCGCGGTCACGGTCCTCCCAGGGTCGGTTCACGGTACGGCGCGGGCGGGGCGTGCGCCGCGGACCTCGGACCCAGGCCCCTCCCGAGTTCGCTCAGCACGGTCCCAGCGGCGCCACGCCGGTCGGCGCACGTTCACATGCCCGCGCGCCCCGCGTGTCTCGGGCGGGACCGTGCTGAGCGAACCTGTGTCGGGCGGTCAGCGCTTACGGCGGAGGGCGTCGCGCAGCGGCGGCACCACCACGCCACCCTCGGCGAGCACGCCGCGGGTGCGCCTGCGCGACGCGATCACACCGGCCACCCCCACGGCCCACGGGATCACCAGGACGGCGAACGCGAGCCGATACTCGTCGAGCGTGTACGTGGTGGCGCCGGGGGGCGAGGTGAGCTGCAGCACCAGGCCGACCGCGAGCACCGACAGGATGGTCGCGCCGAAGCCCCCGACGTTGACGAATCCGCTCGCGGTGCCCATGCGGTGACGCTCCGAGAACGTGCGCGCGAAGTCGAAGCCCACCGCGGATGCCGGACCGCCCAGCCCGACCGCGAGCGCGAAAAGCACCAGCTGCCACATGGGCCGGGGCGTGTCGAAGGACAGCAGCGTGGCGAACGCGACGAACGTGAGCGCCGCGGATCCGAGCACCAGCCAGGACCTCCGCAGCGGGTGCCGCCCCGTCAGCCACCCGATCACCGGACCACCGGCCATCGCGGACAGGGTGATGCAGGTGAGCAGCAGGCTCGCCTGCGCGGGCGTCTTCTCCTGCGCCGTGACGAAGAACGGCACCCCCCACAGGAGCGCGAGCGTGTTGACCGGGAACAGCGTGACGAAGTGCGCCCAGAAGCCCAGGCGCGCGCCGGCCGTGCTCGCGGTGCCGCGCACTGCGCTCCACATGCCCTCGGGCGCGACCACCGCGCCGTCGGAGGGCGGGTTGCGCAGCCCCAGCCCTGCGGCGATGCCCACCGCCACGCTCACGGCGGCGATCACCGCGAACGTCGTGGACCATCCGGCCGCGTGCAGCAGCGCCGCGACCGGGAGCGCCGTCGCGAGCTGGCCCGCCTGCCCGATGAGGCCGGTCACCTGCACCAGCATGGGCGCGCGCCGCGGAGGGAACCACAGCAGGATCAGGCGCGTGGCCCCGATGAAGATGGGCGCGTCACCCGCGCCGATCAACACCCGCGCGACCACCGCGAGCCCGATCTCGTGCGTGAAGGCGAGCATGGTCTGGCCCGCCGCCATGACGATGAGGCCGGCGGTCATCACCACGCGCGCGCCGTACCGGTCGAGCAGCCGGCCGGCGGGGATCTGCAGCAGCGCGTACGCCGCGACCTGCGCGACCGACAGCACCGCGAGCCCGGTCGCCTGGATCGCGAACCGGTCGAGCGCCTCCACGCCCGCGACGCCCAGCGCCGTGCGGTTGACGATCGCCACGAAGTACGCGACCACCGCCGCGCCGTAGACCATCCAGGCGGCGCGCGGCGCGCGCTCGCTGTCGCTCATCGTTCCTCCGGGGGCTCGGATCGAGGCCCTCCGTCGGCCGGTCCCGCCGGACCTCGCCCGGCCAGTATCCACCCGCCGGAGGCGGCCCCAGGACACGGGACGATGCACGGGCCGGGTGACCCGCGCATCGTCCCCCCCTCCCCTGTCCCCCCTCGAACGTCCGCGCCTTACAGCGCGAACGCCGCCTCGAAGCCGGCGTTGATGGCGTCGCCCACCTTCGCGGGCTTGACGCAGTCGCCGATCGCGATCGCGCCGCGCGCGGTGAGCGCCCCGACCACGGCCGCTCCGGGTCGCACACCGAACGCGCTGATCACGCTGTCCGCGGCGATGTGGACGGGCCCGTCGGGGCCGTCCACCGACACGCCCGCGGCGTCGACGTTCACGACCTTGTGGCCCGTCAGCAGGCTCACGCCCGCCTCCGCGAGGTCACGCAGCAGGGTGATGCGGTTGATCATGAGCAGGTCGGGGGCGATGCCGTCGGCCATCTCGATCACGGTGACGTCGTGGCCGTCCTGGGCGGCCTCGAGCGCGAAGTCGGCGCCGGACAGCCCGCCGCCGCACACCACGATCCGGTGCCCGAGCTCCGCGCCCAGGTGGGCGTCGACCACCTCGACCACGTTCGGGCCGTCGAGGCCCGGGATGGGCGGCACCACGGGGTCCGCGCCGATGGCCGCGATGACCACGTCGGCGGCGTCGAGCTCGGGCGAGTCCGCGGTGATCTCCGTGCCGAGGTGAACCGTGACCGGCAGGTCCTTGAGCTGGCGCTCCCACCAGAAGATCATGGAGCGCAGCTCCTTCTTGAACTCCGGCGTCGCGGCGGGCCAGAGGACGCCGCCGAGCTGCTGGCTCCTCTCGTACACGTCGACCGTGTGGCCGCGCAGGGCCGCGACGCGCGCTGCCTCGAGCCCCGCCGGGCCGGCGCCGATGATCGCTACGCGCCTCGGGTTCTCCGCCGGGGTGAGGACGCGCTCGCGCTCCATGCCGACGGTCGGGTTGACGGCGCAGCCGAGCGGCTGGCCCACGAACGCGTTGCCCACGCACAGCTGGTTGCAGCGGATGCAGGGGCGGATGTCGGCGCGGCGGCCCCGGGCGAGCTTGAGCGCCCACTCGGGGTCCGCGATGAGCGCGCGGCCGATGCCGGCGAAGTCCATCTCGCCGTTCGCGATGGCCTCCTCGGCGCGCTCGGGCGTGAGGTTGCCGCAGCCGAGGACGGGGATGGTGAGGGCGTCCTTGAACATCTTGACGGAGCCCATCATGCAGTTGTCGCCCAGGTAGTAGGGCGGGAACACGTAGTCCATCGCCTCGTACGAGCCCTCGTCGATCATGAGGAGGTCGAGGCCGGCGGCCTCGAGGACCTTCGCGATCTCGAGTGACTCGGCGGGGGTGCGGCCACCTTCGAAGCGGTGGTCGACGGACAGGCGGAAGCTCACCGGCAGGCCGGGTGCGCCCTCCTTGACGGCGGCGATGATCTCGGCGGCGAAGCGGCAGCGGTTCTCGACGGAGCCGCCGTAGGAGTCGGTGCGACGGTTCCACACGGGCGACATGAACTGGTCGATGAGGTAGCCGGTGTGGCCGTGGATGTCGATCGCGTCGATGCCCGCCTCGGCGCAGCGGGCGGCCGCCTCGCGGAAGCGCTGGACGATCACCTGGATCTCCTCGGTCTCGAGCGCGCGGCAGCGCACGTGCGGGTCGAGCCAGTGGGTGTTGTCCGAGGCGGAGATCGGGAGACGCTCGGGGTCGATGGTGTTGATGTTGCGGCCCAGGCCGGCGGTGAGCTGGACGGAGACCGCGCCGCCGCGCGCGTGGAACGCCTCGGCGAGCTTCCTGAGGCCGGGCGTCGCGGCGTCGGTGTCGACGCGGCCCAGGCCTGCGTTGATGACCTCGTAGTCGTCGGTGACGGCGTTGATGCCGGTGCAGACCAGGCCCGCGCCCGCGGAGCGCTCCGCGTAATAGGCGATCTCACGGTCGGTGAGGTGGCCGTCGTGGTCGCCCATCTCGGTTCCCATCGGGACCATGATGACGCGGTTGCGCAGCTCGAGGCTGCCGAGCCGGACGGGCTCGAGGACGTGCGAGTAGGTGGGTGCGGACACGACGATGGTGGACATGGGGGCCTCCTGGGACCGGGCGGTCGACGATGACGCTATTGAACATATGCCCAATAGAAGCCGCCCCGGAGGGACCAAGGTCACCGGCGCATCGTCCCGCCCCACTTCGCTGCGCACGGTCGGCGAACCGACACACCGCGCGCAACGGCACGATGCGCGGGTCGCCCCGGCGCGTCGCCGCCCGGACCGTGCGCAGCGAAGGGGGGGGTTAGGCGCTGAGGCCCACCGCCGCTGCCAGCCTCGGGTACACCCGGAGCGCGTTGCCGGCGAAGATCGCCTCCCGCTGCGCGTCGGTGATCGCCGCGGCGTCGATGTAGCGCCTCGTGTCGTCGAAGTAGTGGCCGGTCTCCGGGTCGATGCCCCGCACGGCGCCCACCATCTCGGACCCGAACAGGATGTTCTCCGTCGGGATCACCGTGGTCAGCAGGTCGATGCCCGGCTGGTGGTACACGCACGTGTCGAAGAACACGTTGTTCATGAGGTGCTCCGACACCGGCGGCTGCCCCAGCATGTCCGCGAGCCCGCGGTAGCGGCCCCAGTGGTAGGGCACCGCTCCGCCGCCGTGAGGGATCACCAGGCGCAGGGTCGGGAAGTCCGCGAACAGGTCGCCCTGGAGCAGCTGCATGAAGGCCGTCGTGTCGGCGTTCATGTAGTGCGCGCCCGTCGCGTGGAACGCGGGGTTCGCGGAGGCGGAGACGTGGATCATGCCCGGGACGTCGTGTTCCACCATGCGCTCCCACAGCGGATACCAGTAGCGGTCGGTGAGCGGTGGCGCGGTCCAGTGGCCGCCGGACGGGTCCGGGTTGACGTTGCAGCCGATGAAGCCGAGCTCCACGCAGCGGTCGAGCTCCGCGATCGACGCGTCGAGCCCCTCGCCGGGCGACTGCGGCAACTGCGCGACGCCCACGAACGTGCCGGGAAACAGGTCCACCACGCGCGCGATGAGGTTGTTGCAGGCCTCGGACCAGGCGATCGACGTCGCGAGGTCGCCCTGATGGTGACCCATGACGGAGGCGCGGGGCGAGAAGATCGTCACGTCCGCGCCGCGCTCCCGGATGAGCCGCAGCTGGTTCTTCTCGATGGTGTCGCGGATCTCCTCGTCCGAGATCTCCGGGTACGGGGGCGCCGCCTCGCCCGCCGCGAACGCCGCGAGCTGCGCCGCGCGCCAGTCGCTGTGCGCCGCCGGCGCGGTCGTGTAGTGCCCATGGCAGTCGATGATCATGCCCGCTCCTCCGTGCCCAGGCCGGCGGCCGCGCGTACGGCGTCCACCAGCCCGATCGTGTCCTCCTGCGGCAGCACGCCGCCCCACTGCGCCGCCCACCGCTGCCGCTCGACGGTCGCGGACGCCATCCACGGCTCGACTCCGGCGTCGGCGACCGTCGCCGCGGCCTCCTCCATCTCCTCCGCACGGCGCACGCCGTGCTGCAGGGAGCGCGACATGAAGTAGCCCGCGATCGCCTCCCAGTCCGCCTCGGGAAGGATGTTCGACAGCGACGCGACCACCTCGCGTTCGACGCCGTACGCGCGCGCCGCGAGCAGCGACTCCGACAGCAGCGCCTCGAGACCCTTCACCACCACCGACCGGCACAGCTTGGTGGCCGCGGCGACTCCGATCTCGGCCGCGCCCACGGTCGCGCCCGCCAGCCCGTAGCCGGGCGCGGCGTCCCCGAACGAGGCGGCATGCGGCCCGCCCAGGATGAACGGCGCGGCGAGGCGGCGCGGCTCGATGGGCGACATGAGCGCCGCCTCGACGTAGCGCCCGCCCCAGCCCTCGACCAGCGCGGCCGCCTCCCGCTTGTGCGCCGGCGAGCTCGAGTTGAGATCGAGGTACCAGGCGCCCGCGTCGAGGCCGGTGGCGGCGGACGATGCGGCGGGCACGCAGTTCATCGCCGTCACCGCGCTCACGACGAGGGCGGCGCCCGCGACCGCCTCCGCAGCCGACCCTGCCGGCGTGATGTCGAGCTCCGCGGCGTTGCGGGACGCGCGGGATGCCGCGTCCCCGAACGCGGTGTCCCAGGCGGCGATCTCGGTGATGCCGAGCGCCCGCAGGTCCTCGGCGAACACACGGCCCACCTCGCCGAGCCCGATGAGGGCGACAGGACCGTGGGGCATGGTCATCGGGACTCCTTCGTCGCGGCGGCGGGATGGCTGGAGGGGTGGACGCGGCCGTCCATGATCATCCGGGCGGTCCGCACCACGCGGGTCCGGCCCACTCGCGTCGGGTCGCCCGGGACCGGGTCGACGTAGAGGTCGAAGAACCCCGTGGGGTGCTCGACGCGGAGCGGCGCGTCCGCGGCGGGGAGGATCGCCAACCCCTCGGCGACGGTGCCGGCGAGCCGTGCACCTGCGGCGGCGGTCGCGGCGCCGAGCACGCCGATGGCCTCGTGGACGCGGAACGGGATGAAGCTGCGGGTGCGGAGCGTGCCCCCGGCGGCCGGCGCGGACAGCAGCACGATCTTCGGGGTGGTGGTGGTCTCAGGCGTGCCCGCGATCCCCATGAGCGGGAACGCGGCGGCCCGGATCTCGGCGACGCGCCGGACCACCTCGGGGTCACCCTCGAGGGTCGCGGGGTCCTCCCCGCCCGTGAGCCCCAGATCCGCGGCCCGGACCAGCACCGACGCCATCCCGTTGTCGATGAGCGTCGCCTCGACTCCCGCGATGACGTCGATCGGGTTGCCGGTGGGCAGCAGGGCGCCCGCGGCCGGCTCGAGCTCGACCTCGATGGGCGCGGCCGTGCCGGGCACGCCCGAGATCTCCGCATCCCCCTGGTAGGTGACCTCTCCGCCGGGGGTGAGCACGGTGAGCGCGGCCACGGCAGCCGTGTTGACCATCCGCACCCGCACCACGGTGCGGCCGTCGCGCGCGGGCACCAGCCCCCGCTCGATCGCGAACGGTGCGACCGCGGCGAGGATGTTGCCGCACGTCTGCGACGTCGACACCACCGGTTGGTCCACCGCGACCTGAAGGAACAGGTAGTCGATGTCCGCGTCGTCGTCCTCGGCCGGGCTCACCACTCCGACCTTGCTGGTGAGCGGGTGGGCGCCCCCGAGCCCGTCGATCTGGCGGACGTCGGGGCTGCCCATGATCCGCAGCAGCAGGTCGTCGCGCGCTGCCGGATCCGCGGGCAGATCCTGGGCGAGGAAGATGCCGCCCTTCGAGGTGCCGCCGCGCATGAGCGCGCAAGGGATGCCCGTCATGCCTGCTCCGCGGCGGGGTGGCGGCGGTAGGTGACGCCCAGGTCCTGGAGGACGGGGCGCATGCCGTAGCGGTCGAGCCCCAGCTCGCCCTCGAGGAACGATGCCCGGGTCGCCTCCTCCTTGGCGAGGCGGGCGCGGGAGGCGACCAGCGCATCGTCCGCCTGCTCCCGGGGGACCACGACGAGGCCGTCGTCGTCGGCGATCACGATGTCGCCGGCGTCGATCACCTGACCGCCGACCACGATGGGCACGTTGATCGCGCCCGGCGTGTTCTTCACGGTCCCCATGACGTTGACGTGGCGCGCCCACACGGGGAAGCCCATGTCGCGCAGCTCCTGGGTGTCGCGCACTCCCGCGTCGATGATCGCGCCCACGACGCCGCGGCGCTGCAGTCCGGTCGCGAACAGCTCGCCGAACATGCCGTGGCTCGACGGCTCACGGGTCGTGGCGACGAGGATGTCGCCGGGACCGCACTGCTCGATCGCAGCGTGGATCATGAGGTTGTCGCCCGGCCAGCTCATCACGGTGACCGCGGTGCCCGCGACGCGCGTGCCCTGCTGGATGGGGCGCAGCGCCGAGATCGACCCGGTGCGACCCATGGCCTCGTGGATGGTCGCCACGCCGATCGTCGAGAACGCCTCGACGGTCTCCGCGGACGCCTTCGGCGGGTCGGTGAGGATCACGGTCTCCATGGGGGCGCTCCTTCGCGAGCCATGCGTCCTCATCGGCGAGTCCGCTCGCCCTTACCCTAACAGGATTGTTGACAATGTTGTAGCCGATATTGACGACGCTTGAGGTGCGGCGTCACGCCGGCGTGCTGCTGCTCGCCCGCAGCGCCTCGATGACGGACGCGATGTGCGCGCGCATCGCCGCCTCAGCGGCGTCCCCGTCGCGCGCGACCACCGCATCGACGATCGCCTGGTGCTGCCACACGGAGACCTTCGACCGCCCGGGGACATGCGACAGCGCGTACTGATGCCGCACCATCTGCCCGTGGAGCTGGGCGATGATGCCGTTCGCCTTGCCGTGGCCCGCGATGTCGCGCAGGGAGGAGTGCAGGCGCGCGTTGAGGTCGCTGTATTCCGCCACCTCGCCGGCCGCCACGGCCTCGTGCATCTGACGACCGATCGCCGCGAGCTCGTCCGCCTCCGCGTCGCTCACCCGCTCGGCCGCGCGCCTCGCGATGAGCCCCTCGACCACCTGGCGCACCTCGGAGATCTCGACCGCCTCGTCGATCCCGATCTCCCTGATGCGGGCACCGATGTTGCGGCGCCGCTCGACCAGGCCGTCCGCCTCGAGCGCCTGGAGCGCGGCCCGCACCGCGAAGCGGCTCGCATCGAAGCGCTCGCACAGCTCCGCCTCGACCAGGCGCTGGCGCGGCGCGAACTCGCCGCGCAGGATCGCGGCCCTCAGCTCGTCGAGCACTCGCACATCTGCGGCCATGGCTCCTCCTCGGGTGGACGCGGGGCCCGACGACGGCGCCGGACACGCGAGCAACAATATTGGCGACAATACAGCGTGCGCCGGGCCACGCCCAGTTCGCCGCGCACGGTCGGCAGGGCGACACGCGGCGATCCGAGGGACGATGCGCGGCGCGCGCCCGCGTGTCGCCGCCCGGACCGTGCGCAGCGACGTGGGGGGCGGTCCCTGCCGGGAATGCATGGATGCCGATTCGTGTCCTTCTTGTGACAATTGCAGGGATCCGCCGACGGTGCTGAGACGTCGCCCCACCCCGACGGAAGGCCTCCCGATGCCCCGAAGCCACGCCGCGCCCCGCGCGGTGACCGCGCTCGCCCTTGCGCTCCTCCTCGCCCTCGCCCACCTCGCCGGCGGCACGCAGAACGCCTCCGCCGCACCGCACGAGCCCGGCGCAGCGCCGTCCGAGGCAACCCCGCTCGCACCGATCACCGCCGAGCGCGACGCAGGCTTCGCCGTGCGCACGCCGGCCGTCGAGGTCGAGAGCGCCTCGGCGGCGCGCGGCGGCTATGCGTTCGACGTCCGCCTCACCGGGCACCAGGAGGCGCTCGACCTGTGCGCCGGTTGGGTGTTCGAGGACTTCATGGCAGGCGACGTGGTGTCCTCCCACAATCATTGCGGCGGGGACGTCGTGCTCGGCCTCGAGGTGGGGGACGCGGTCGCGCTGACGGGCTACGCGGAGGGCCGCTACACCGTCACGCAGCTCAAGACCGTGCCCCGGTACAGCCCCGCGACGGTGCTCGAGGGCGGCCTATGGATGCAGACGTGCCTGTGGGACAGCGACCTCATGCGCCTCGCGCGCCTCTCCCCCGCATGACCAGCGGGAGGCATGGCGCCCACGTTCACGCGGGCTCGGACACCGCGGCGTCGCGGCGCAGCACGGGGACCAGCGTCGGGTCGTCGAACATCGCGGTGAGCCCGTGGCGCGCCGCGCCGACGAGCCCCGCGCGACGCCCCAGCCGCCCCGACTCGATCGCGAGCGGCGCGAGACGCTCGGTGCGCGGCGCGAGCTGCAGCTGCAGGCCCGGCTCGAGCCACCGCCGCATCCCGGCGAGGTAGCCGCCGAGCACCAGCTCCGTGGGGTTGACCACGTCGTACACGGAGCGCATCGCGGCGCCCAGGATGTCCCCCGCGCGGATCGCGACGTCGACGGCACGCTTCTCGCCCCGGTCCAGGCGGGCGCGGAACTCGTCCATCGCCGCCTGGACGCCCGCCATCTGCGCGTGATCCGTGAGTCGCGCCGAGGTGAGCAGCGCCTCGGGGCCGATGTACGCCGCCAGGCAGCCGTTGGCCCCGCACACGCATGCGCGACCGCGCCAGTCCACCGTGACGTGTCCCAGCTCGCCGCCGTAGCCGCGGCCGCCGGTGAGGATGCGACCGTCCGCGACCACGCCGCCGCCGATCCCGGCGCCCACGCTTCCCTCGACGTACAGCATCACGGGGGGTCGCGGCACGGGGAGCGCGGCATGCTCGGCGAGGGCGGCGGCATTCGAGTCGTTGATGACGTCGACCGCCAGGTCGCGCCGCACGCCGGCGGCGTGGATGAGGTTGACCAGCTCGAGGTGGCCCCAGCCGAACTCGGCGGTGTCCGCGATGCGGTTGTCGCTGCCGACCGGGCCGGGCATGGTGACCACGCACGCGAGCAGCACGGCGCCGTGCTCGGCTGCGCGGGCCTCCGCGCGGGTCACCAGATCCGCGATCGCGTGGGCGATGTCGCCCGGCTGGCCCCACGCGACGGTCACGCCGCGCGACGACGAATCGAGCAGCAGGCCCGCGCTCGAGTGGAGCTCCGCGGTGACGCGGGTCCGCGCCACCCGCACCGCGAGCGCGACGCAGCGGTCCGGGACGGCCTCGACCAGGATCCGCGGGCGTCCGCGCCTGCGCGCCTCGCCCACGCCGCCGCGCGCGTCGCGGACCAGGCCGCGGTCGTGCAGGTCCGCCACCAGGTTGGTGACGGAGGCGGCGACCATCCCGGTCGCATGCTCGATCTCCTTGCGGCTGAGGCTGCCGTGGTCGCGCAGCATCCGCATGACGATGCCGAGGTTGTGCGAGCGCAGGGAGGACGGATCCGCCGCGGCGTCGCGGCCGGCCCCGATCATGGCTCCCATGGGGAGCAGGGTACGCGCCGCCCCGCACGCTCCCGCGTCACCATCGCGCGACGGGCGCGAACCAGGACCGGGCGCGCGACCGCGCGAACTCGGGAAGCGACGCGATGATCCGCGCCTGATCCCCCACCGACGCCTGCTCGTCGAGGAAGGCGAGCACGCGTGCCGGTGGGTGGCGCGTGAGGAGACCGGCGAGGATCTCGGCCGCCGCGCGAGGGTCGTCGCGGATGACCCGCAGCAGCGCCGCGTCGAGGGCACGGGCACCTCGCCGGTGCGGCGCCACGTGCGCCGGGTCCGCCCCGCGCGCCATCGCCGCGGCGATGGCGACCGCATGCCTCTCCATGCGGGCGATCCCGTAGCCGGTGCTCGCCTTCACCATCCCGGCGCGGGCGCCGATGGGCACCACACCCCCGGCCGGGTGCGAGGGCGGCTGGACGAGCAGCGGGATGAGGCCGTGCTCGCGGTGGACGATGCGGTGGTCGCCCACGTGCAGGACGTCCCGCAGGTACGCGGTGAGCTGGTGCGCGTGGGGCTGGGTGGGGCGCTCGAGGGATTCGTCCGCCTCGCGCTCCTTCTCGACTGGGCTGACCTCCGCGCCGGGCACCACGAACCTCACCCGTTCGACCACCGCCGCCCGCGCCGAGGTGGGCAGCACGTACATGAACGCGAGCCCGTCCTCCTGGTCGGTGCGCAGGTCCATGAAGGTGACGGCGTCCGTGTCGAAGGTGTCCGCGTCGCACTCGACTCCCACGCCGAGGAAGTCGAGGTGCGGGCCGTCGACCAGGTGGGAGCGTGCCGCGCCGGGGCCCACGCTGTCGAACACGTGCCGCGCGCGCACCACCCGGCCCGCGCCCGAGCCGTCCTCGAGCGCGACGGTGACCCCCGCATCGTCCCTGGTCAACGAGCGTGCGGTCGCGGTCTCCCGGACCCAGCCGCGCGCCGCCAACCCGGCGCCCGTGAGGCTGTCGAGCGCCTCGCCCGTGATCGCCCGGTACGCGTACGGCGCGAGGTCGAGGCGCCGCTCCCAGCCCGGGACGGCGACGTACGCGTGCGCGAGCGTGGTGGTCGCGGCGGCGTCGAGCGGCCCGCCGCCGGTGCTCCACCAGGCCCACCCGCGGTCGGCGAGCGCGTGCGCGCCGTCGTCGACCAGGAGCAGGCTGCCGCGCCAGGGCGAGTCCGCGAGCCGGGACGCGAGGGTGAGGCCCGCCGCTCCCCCGCCGAGGATCACAGCATCGAGGGTCTCGGTCACGACGCACCTCCCGCTCCAGCGGGAACCAGGCCGAACGCGTCCTCGTCCTCCTGCGCGTTGTGGAGACGGAGCACGGCGTAGAGGCCGTAGAGCAAGCGCCGCAGCTCGACCACGTCCTCGGGTCCCGCGGCGTCCGCGCCCTCGCCGACGGCGTCGAGGAGGCGGCGCAGCCGCACCACCTGATGCTCGATCTCGGCATGCGTGCGGGTGAGCGCGGCGACGGCGTCGTGGCTGCCGAGAGCGCGCGCGAGCAGCGGCACCAGCGTCTCCTGGTCGGCGCGCTCATGCGGGACGAGCTCGGTCTCGAGCGCGGCGAGCAGGTCGCGCGCCGGGCCCAGGTCGGGGTCGGCTGCAGACAGCCCGTCCGCGACGGTCGCGACCCGCTCGACCAGCGGCGCGAGGCCGTCGTGCTGCGTGCGCAGCGCGTCGAGCGCGTCGAGGTCCGCGGGGCTCAGCGCCGGCGCGTGGGTCCGGGCGGGCAGGACGGCGCGCAGCGCGATCGCGATGGCGAGCAGGTCGATGACCTCCTGCAGCGCGGCGCCGAGCGTGGGTGGGAGGTAGCCGAGCGCGGCCGCGGCCATGGCGACCAGCGACAGCCCCATGCCCACCGCCACCGCCTGGAGGGCGATGGCGCGGGACCGGCGCGCGATGCGCATGGCGTCCGCGAGCGCCTCGACGCGGTCGACGGTGAGGACCACGTCCGCGGCCTCGGACGATGCGGTGGCGCCGCGGGCGGCGAGCGCCACGCCCACGTCGGCGGCGGCGAGCGCGGGGGCGTCGTTGATGCCGTCCCCCACCATCACCGTCGCGCCGTGCTCCCGCGCCGCCGCGAGGGCGGCAAGCTTGTCCTCGGGCGTGCACTCGGCGAGCACCTCGTCGACGCCGACCACGCGTCCGACCATCTGGGCCACGTCGGCCCGGTCGCCCGTCGCGAGGACGATGCGCCGGACGCCGGCCGTTCGCAGCGCCCGGACCATGCGGGGAGCGTCGGGCCGGATCGGATCATGGAGCAGCAGCGCGGCCGCCACGGCTCCGTCGATCTCGACGAGCACGCTCATCGAGCCGTCGAGGTCCGCACGGCGGCGCACCTGACGGGCCCACGCGTCCGGCTCCGGTCCCGTGATCCAGGTGGCGCGGCCCACGCGCACGCGGTGCCCGTCCACCTCCCCGACGACGCCCTGGCCGTGGACCTCCTCGGCCGCCGCCGGCATCGCGAGGGTCAGCCCGCGCGCGAGCGCCGCCTCCACGATGGGGCCGGCGAGCACGTGCGCGGACATCTGGTCGAGGCTCGCGGCGAGCCGGAGCGCCTCGTCGGGGTCGGCGACGCCGGCGGGGAGGACATCCATGACGGCCGGGCGGCCCCGGGTGAGGGTGCCGGTCTTGTCGACCACCATGGCGCGGCCGACCGCGAGGCGCTCGAGCGCGGCCCCGCCCTTGACGATCACCCCGAGCCGGGCCGCGCGCGACAGCCCGGACACGATCGCGATGGGCGCCGCGAGCAGCAGCGGACATGGCGTCGCGACCACGAGCACCGCGACGGCGCGGGTCGCGTCGCCGGAGGCCCACCACGCCACGGCGGCGAGCACGAGCGTCAGCGGGACGAACAGGACGGCCCACCGATCGGCGGTCCGCACGAACGGCGCGGACGTCGCCTGCGCCTCCTCGACCAGGCGCACGAGCGCGGCGTACGTGGAGGTCGCCGCCGTGGTGGTGGTGACGATCTCGACGGGAGAGCCGGCGTTGACCACGCCCGAGCGGACGTCCTCGCCCCCCGCGCGCTCGACGGGGACGGGTTCTCCCGTGAGCGCGGACTCGTCGAACGTCGCCGCGGCGGTGAGGCGTCCGTCCACCGGGACCACCTCGCCCGGCCGCACCAGGAGATGCTCCCCGACCCCGACATCGTCCACCGGCACCTCCTCGATGCCGGTCGCGGTGAGACGCCGGGCGGTGCGGGGCGCGCGCTCGGTGAGGAGGCTGAGCTCGCGGCGGGCGCGCGCGTCCGCGCGAGCCTCGAGCACCTGGCCGGTCGCCAGCATGAGCGTGATGATCGATCCCGCGAGCGGCTCCCCGACCGCGAGGGCGCCCGCGAGCGCGAGCACCGCGATGATGTCGACGGTGGGGCGGCGGTGCCGGGCCGCGTCGATGGTCGCGGACAGCGCGAAGACGAGGCCGAGGGCGGCGCCGGCGACCCACAGCGCGGTCGCGGCGTCGGGGGCGGCGATCCGCCAGGCGACGGCACCCCCGGCCAGCAGGAGACCCGAGGTGACCAGCACGATCATCTCGAGATGGCGCCGGACCGTCCCGACCATAGGACCACGGTATGCCCGCCCTCGGACATGAGGGCGGGGCCAAGGTCACGCTGGGGCGGCGAAGGTCTCGGCGTCGACCTCGGCGGACTGCGCGGCGTTGTAGCGCTGGCCGGACACGGTGGACGTGTCGATCAGCTCGCCTGCGCGGGCCAGCACCTCGGGGGCGACCTGGAAGGTCGCCGCCGCGTGATTCTCGCGCACATGTTCCAGCCGGGTGGTGCCCGGGATCGCGACCACGTGGTCGCCGCGCGAGAGCACCCACGCGAGCGCGAGCTGCGCGGGCGTGCACCCGGCCTCCGCCGCGAGCGCGCGCCACGCGGGAAGCAGGCCCGCGTTGGCGGGCCAGTGGTCGGACTGGAAGCGGGGCATGGTGCGGCGGATGTCCCTCTCCGCGAGCGCGCCCGGATCGCCGACGGCGTCCGCGAGGAAGCCTCGCGCGACCGGCGAGAACGCGACCAGCGCGACGCCCGCCTCCCGCGTCGCCTCGAGCATGCCGAGCTCGGGGTTGCGGCTCCACAGCGAGTACTCGTTCTGGACGGCCGCGATGGGAGCGACCTCGAGCGCCTCGCGTAGGCGCGCCACGGACACCTCGGAGAGCCCGATCGCGCCGATCTTGCCGGCCGCGACCGCCTCCGCGAGCGCGCCGACGCTGTCCCCGATCGGCACGGCCTTGTCCCACCGGTGCAGGTAGTAGAGGTCGATCCGGTCGACGCCGAGCCGGCCGAGCGACGCGTCGACCTGGGCGCGCAGGGTCTCGGGGCGTCCGTCGATCGTCTTGACCCCGTCGACCAGTGCCATGCCGCCCTTGGAGGCGACCACCGCATCGTCCCTCCGGCCCTTGAGCGCACGCCCCACCAGCTCCTCGTTCCGGCCGCCGCCGTAGAGCGTCGCGGTGTCGAGCAGGCGCACGCCCTCGTCGAGCGCGGCGCGCAGCATCCGCTCGGCGTCGTCGGGGGACGGCGGGATGCCGTACGCGTGGCTGAGCTCCATGCAGCCCAGGCCCATCCGGGGGAGGATCACGCGAGCTGCTCCTCCAGCGAACCGAGCACCCGATAGCAGTCGATCACCTGCCGCAGCGAGGAGTTGGGCTCGCGACCCTCCCGGATGGCGGCGATGAACTCGCGGTCCTGCAGCTCGATCCCGTTCATGCTCACGTCGACGTGCGAGACGTCGATGGGCTCCTCCTTGCCGTCGACCAGGTCGTCGTAGCGGGCGATGTAGGTGCCGGTGTCGCCGATGTAACGGAAGAAGGTGCCGAACGGGCCCTCGTTGTTGAACGAGAGCGACAGGGTGCAGATCGCCCCCGACTCCGCCTTGAGCTGGATCGACATGTCCATAGCGATGCCCAGCTCGGGGTGGAGGGGACCCTGGATCACGTTGGCCTGGACGATGCGTCCGGCCTGGTAGGCGAAGAGGTCCACCGTGTGCGCGGCGTGGTGCCACAGCAGGTGGTCTGTCCACGAGCGCGGCTCGCCCTTGGCGTTGGTGTTGGTGCGGCGGAAGAAGTACGTCTGCACGTCCATCTGCTGGATGCCGAGCTCGCCTGCGGCGATCCGCTGGTGGATCCACTGGTGCGACGGGTTGAAGCGGCGCGTGTGGCCCACCATCGCGACCAGGTCGGACGCCTCGGCCGCGGCGAGCGTGGCCTCCGCATCCACGAGCGAGTCGGCCAGCGGGATCTCGACCTGCACATGCTTGCCGGCCGCGAGCGCGGCCTGGGTCTGGGCCGCGTGCAGCCCGGTCGGGGTGGCGAGGATGACCGCGTCGACGTCGTCGCGCTCGAGGACCTCCTCGTAGCTGAGGAGCGCCGTGGGCACCCCGTACTTCTCGGCGACCGCCTGCGTGGGCTCGGGACGGGTGCCGCTGACGACGGTCACCTCCGCCTCGGGGATGCGCGCGAGGCCGTCGAGGTGCTTCATCCCGAAGGCGCCGGCGGCGCCCACGACGGCGACACGGATCTTCTCGGCGGTCATGCATGCACCTCCTGCGGGAGCGCCTCGGCGGCCGGCGCGGCCGGGGCGACGGGGTTGCTGAGGACCAGGTGACCCACCGCGGTGTTGGAGGCGGGCACGTGGTAGAACCGGTGGTCGACGCTGGGTGCGCCGCCCTCGAACTGATCATCCATGGCGCCACGGGCGATGAGCCAGTCGACCAGCTCGATGCCCTCGGAGCCGGCCTCGTCGACGTACTCCATGTGCGGCCACTCGGTGAGGCCCAGCGGATCCGCGATGAGGTGGTCGAGGAACGCGTTGTCCCACTCCTCGTTGATGAGGCCGGCTCGGGGGCCCTGGAGCTGGTGGCTCATCCCGCCGGTGCCCCAGATCTGCACGTTCAGGGGTTCGCCGTCCCACTTGTCGAGCGCGCGGCGGATCGCCTTGCCCAGCTCGTAGCAGCGGCGCCCCGACGGCACCGGGTACTGCACCACGTTGACCGGCAGCGGGATGATTTTGCACGGCCACTCCTCGACGTCGCCGAACACGAGCGACAGCGGGACCGTGAGGCCGTGGTCGACCACCATCTCGTTGACGAGCGTGAGGTCGAAGTCGTCCTGGATCACCGACTGCGCGATGTGAGCGGCGAGCTCCGGGTGGCCGTGGACGTCGGGCACCGGTCGCGGTCCGTAGCCCTCGTCCGCGACCGGGTAGTGCGCGCCGGTACCCAGCACGAACGTCGGGATGATGGTCGAATCGAACGCGGTCGCGTGGTCGTTGTAGACGAGGATGATGACGTCGGGCGTGTTCTCCTTCGCCCACCTCCGCGTCCACTCGTAGCCGGCGAACACCTTCCTCCAGTACGGCTCCTCGGTCTTGCCCAGGTCCATCGCGGCCCCGATCGCGGGCACGTGCGACGTGAACAGCGCCGCGGTGTACCGCGCCGGTGCGTCCTCTCGCACCGTGGTGGCCTTCTCGTGGGACGGCGCCGTCCACCCGTCGAGGTCCTTGAGGCGCACACCCTCGGGGCGGCGCCCGCCGCCGACCATCATGTCGCGGTATGCGGCCTCGCTCATTCCGGTCATCGAGCCCGCCATCTGCTGGAAGCTCAGTCCGTGGGTCGCGCCGATCTTCGCGAGGAAGTAGATGTTGCCACCCTCGGCGATCATCGCGTTGAGGTCCATGTCCAGCACGGCCTGCCGCTGCGCGGGCGTGAGGGGCCATTCGTCGAGGTAGGCCTCGCGGTCGGACAGGTAGCGCTCGCGGTTCTCGGGCTTCATCAGCGACATCGAGAACTGGTTGAGGTGGAACCCCTTCCGGGCCTGCTCGGCGTCGAAGATGGTGGTCCCGGGGATGTCCTTGTAGGGCTTGTCGAGTGCCATGTCATGCTCCTTCGGGCCAGTACAGGCGCTGGGGGTTGTCGACGAGCAGCTTCCGCTGCAGCTCCGCGGTGGTGGCGATCCGGGGGATGTGGTCGACCAGCAGCCCGTCGTCGGGCATGTGGTCCTTGAGGTTCGGATGGGGCCAGTCGGTGCCCCACAGCACGCGGTCGGGGAACTCCTCGACCACACGTCGGGCGAACGGCACCACGTCGGTATAGGCATGCTGCTCGCCGTCGAGGGCGCGCGGACCGGTGACGCTGAGCCGCTCGGGGCACGTCACCTTGGTCCACACGTTCGGGTTCTCGCGCATGAAGCGTAGGAAGAGGGCGAACTCCGGGCCGTCCACGTCCTTGGTGACGTCGGGGCGGCCCATGTGGTCGACGACGACGTCGGTGGGGATCGCGGCGAAGAAGTCGTAGAGGTCGGGCAGGTCCTCGGCCTCGAAGTAGAGGACGACGTGCCAGCCGAGGGGCGCGATCCGCTCCACGATGGCGTCGAGCGAGTCCGTGGGGACGCGGTCGACGAGCCGCTTGACGAAGTTGAAGCGGACCCCGCGGACCCCGGCGGCGTGGAGCTCCGCGAGCTGCTCGTCGGAGACGTCCCGACGGACGGTGGCGACCCCTCGGGCCCGGCCTCCGCTGCGCTGCAGGGCGTCGACGAGCGCACGGTTGTCGGCGCCGTGGCAGGTGGCCTGCACGATGACGTTGCGGTCGAAGCCGAGGTGGTCGCGCAACGCGAAGAGCTGGGCGGCGGAGGCGTCGCACGGCGTGTACTTGCGCTCCGGTGCGAACGGGAACTCCGCGCCCGGGCCGAAGACGTGGCAGTGCGCGTCGACCGCTCCCGCCGGGAGACGGAAGGCCGGGGTCGCGGGACCGTCGTACCAGTCGAGCCAGCCGGGGGTCTTCTCGAAGCCGCCGGTGGTCTCGCCGTGGCGCGCCGGGGCCTCGGAGGCGGGGGCCGGGATGTCCTTGATCACGTGTGGCGTCCTTGTCACTCGCGGGTCTCGCCCCCACGCTAGGCCCACGCCCGACTGTGGTCCAATAGATTCAGCAAGCGCGCCCCATAGAGAGGTTCGATACATGTCGATGGCGGATCTCAACCAGCTGCGTACCTTCGTGGTGCTCTACGAGATGCGCAGCCTCACGGGCGCCGCCGATCGCCTCCACGTCACCCAGCCGACCGTGAGCTACACGCTCGCGCGCCTGCGCAAGCGCTTCGGGGACGACCTGTTCCGCCGCGAGGGTCACGTCATGGTCCCCACCGCGCGCGCGACCCAGCTGTTCGGGCCGCTGCACGAGGCGCTCGCGCAGATCGACGCGACGGTGACGGAGGGCGCCGCGTTCGACCCCGAGGGCTTCGCCGGCGAGCTGGTGCTCGGGCTCACCTCGATCGGCGAGCAGACCTTCCTTCCGCCGATCATGGCGGGCCTGCGGGTGGGGCGGGCGGCGCCTCACCTGGTGGTGAAGCGTCTCGACGCCGAGGTCACGGAGGAGGAGCTGGTCCGCGGCACGCTCGACGTCGCGCTCACCGTCTCGGTGATGGACACCGCGCGGTTGTGGCGCACACCCGTGCGGGGTGTCGAGTATGTCGCGCTCACGTCGCGGGCCCATCCCCTGCCGCCCACCGGACCCGACATGTTCGCGGGACGCCGCTTCATCCGGGTGTCCGCCCGCGGCGGGCATGTGTTCCCCCATCAGGCCCTGGTCGAGCACGGCCTGGTCCCTCAGGTGGCGCTCACCGTCGAGGAGCACTCCACCGTTCCCGCGGTGCTGGTCGCCACCGACCTCGTGGCCCTGCTCCCCCGCCACGTGGCGGACGTGTTCTGCGGCTGGTTCCCCGACCTGGTCACCGCGGATCTGCCGTGGCCGGGCACCAGCTCCCCGGTCGCGCTCTACACGCGCCGCGAGATGAACCTCTCGCCCGCCCAGAGGTGGTTCCGGAGACTGGTGCTCCGCGCGGTCAGCAGCGGCGAGTTCATGGACGACGCTCAGCGCTGAGGGCGGTTCCAGCTCGCGCGCGCGGGGAACATCGGGCTGCGCACCGGGATGGTCCACGAGGAGTGCGGGTGGATGGTGAGGAGCGCCCGCTCCCACCAGCCGCGCGCCTCCTCGGACAGGCGCGGTAGCACGGCGTCCTTGTCGAGGTCGTCCTCGGGCCGGGGGCTGAAGCACTTCCACACGAGCTGCACCTCGGGCGCGCCCGTCGGGATGCCGTCGATGTCGAGCACGGCGCGGTCCCAGGGGAGCTGCAGGCGCGCGTCCCGCCGGTACACCCAGACCCGGGGTGCGCCGTCCTCGACGTTGACGCGCAGCGCCCACGTTCCCGTGGCCTCGTCGCGGATCAGGACCGGCTGCAGGTCGGCGTCCTCCGCGGCGTCCGCGAGGGGCATCACGCTGTCACCGTCCGGCGCCCACGCGCTGTACCTCGGCGGCAGCACCGCCAGGAGCACTGTGAGGTCGGCGGAGGTGGTGCTGATGTCGATGTTCTCGCGCTCGCGTATCGGGGCGCCGAGCCATCGGTCGAGCGCGACGCCGCCCGAGAGCCACCAGCGGGCGCCGCTGGGCCCGAGGAGCTCCGCCGCCGCGCTCGGTCCGAGGGGAGCCCAGGGGTCGGAGAGGGAGGGGGTCGCCGGCGACATGGTCAGAGGCTACTCCCGCGGGGCTGGCCCGCTGGAGCCACCTCGCGGCCTGATGGTGCGCCTGGACAGATTCGAACTGTCGACACCCGCTTTAGGAGAGCGGTGCTCTATCCCCTGAGCTACAGGCGCCTGCACCGGGGTACCGCACAAGGGTACCGGGTGCGCGCGGGCCGACCCGCGCATCGTCCCCCCGCGCCCCGGCCAGGCCGCACGGCTCAGAACACGCCGTGCACGTGCTCCCGGCAGTACGTCTCGTAGATGGCCTCGAGGGCGTCCATCGCGTCCGCCGAGAGCTCCGGGAACTCCGCCGCGGCCGCGTTGGACTGCGCCTGCGCCACCTTCGACGCGCCGGGGATCATGGTCGCGACCCCCACCTGGGCGAGCCAGCCGAGCGCCATCTGCGCCGTCGTCCACCCCTCGGGGGTCAGCGCAGCGACCTCGCGGGCCGCCGCGACACCGACCTCGAACGGGATGCCCGAGAACGTCTCGCCGATGTTCATCTTCGCGCCGTCCCGGTTCCACGTGCGGTGGTCCTCTGGCGCGAAGGTGGTGTGCTCGTCGTACTTGCCCGACAGCAGGCCCGACGCGAGCGGCAGGCGCGCGATGATGCCGACCCCGCGCTCGGCCGCGAGCGGCAGGACCCGCTCGAGCGGCTTGCGACGGAAGATGTTCACGATGATCTGGATGGTCGCGAGGTCGGGCTGCTCCAGCGCGGCCAGCGCCTCGGTCTCCAACTCCACCGACACGCCCCAGCGGGCGATGCGCCCCTCCGCGACCAGCGTGCGCAGGTCGTCGTAGACGCGGGCGTCCGAGAACACCGGCGTGGGCGGGCAGTGCAGCTGCACCAGGTCGAGGGTGTCGACGCCGAGGTTCTCGCGCGAACGGTCCGTCCACCGGCGGAAGTTGTCGAGGCTGTACTCGGCGGGCACGTGCGGGTTCGCGCGGCGGCCCATCTTGGTGAAGACCGTGAACTCGTCGCGGTCCTCGCGCCCGGCGAGGAACCTCCCGATCGCCTTCTCCGACCGCCCGTCGCCGTACACGTCCGCGGTGTCGAACAGCCGCGTCCCCGCGTCCGCGGCGGCGTTCAGGACCTCCTGGGCCGTCGCATCGTCCACGGTGGCCCAATCGCCACCCAGCTGCCAGGTCCCCAGACCCACCAGCGAGATCTCACGTCCCAGGTTCGGCACCATCGTCGTCCTCATGGGTTCCACCGTAACGCCGCGCCGGCGTACGGGAGGACGCGCGGAGAACGCGCGGAGGGACGATGCGGCGGCCGGGTTCTCGCGTCGGTGCGCCCGAGTCGAGGTCCCATTGATCGGATCGTGCAGATCGCCGACGGTTCTTCTGCACGATCGGATCAGCGGAGCGCGCAGGTCCCGACGGAGCGCAGGGACCTCCGAGGAACGACGAAGGCCGCCGCTCCGGGTGGAGCGACGGCCTTCGCGATGCGCCTGGGGCGCGGAGATCAGGTGACGCGGACGTACGTGGCGCCGGTCTGCCAGATCCCGCGGAACTGGATGGTCGTGCCCGGGGTCGCGGCGTCGATCTGCAGGTTCGGACCGGCGTAGATCGCGACGTGGCCCGGGGTGACGATGATGTCGCCCGGCTGCGGCGTCGAGACCTGGGTGCCGACCGAGTAGTACGAGCCCGAGGTGCGCGGCAGCGAGATGCCGAGCTGGCCGAACACGTAGGACACGAAGCCGGAGCAGTCGAAGCCCGACGGGGTCGAGCCGCCCGAGACGTAGGGGACGCCCACGTACTTCGACGCCTCGGCGATCACGGCGGAGCCGGAGATCGCGGCCTGGACGTCGGCGGACGGGGTGGCGGGCGCCTGGACGGCGGAGACCTCGGTCGCGCCCGAGTCGGTGGACTCGGTGGAGGTGTAGCTCTCGGTGGTGGTCTCCTCGACCACGACGGGCTCGGGCTCCGGCGGCGGCGGGACCTTGACCTTCACGGTCGGGGTCTCGATGGTGTACGACGCCTTCTTGGCGGCCGTGGTTACCTCGGGGATGTCCGCGACGTCGTTGCTGTAGGCGGTGTAGGCCGAGGCGTCGAGCGTGGTGCCGGAGACACCGGACTCGTCGGTGACCAGAGCGGCCGCAGCAGCTCCCGTGAGGGGGACCACCACGAGGGCGGCACCGGTGGCTGCCGCCACCGCGCGCGTCCTGGCGCGCATGTATCCGTACTTCAAGTGATTTTCGTTCCTTCCGCGCCCCGTGCGCGTCGTTGTTTCTGCACCCTCAGCGCTCGCGTCATCTTCGAGCGTTGCCTCTTGTTCGGGGCGCCGTGGAGGAGGTCTCCATGCCGTCTCGGCCGTTCGTTGTTATCGAAAATTTATCAAACATCCTCAAGAAGGCAAGCCGAAGAGGTGGCGCGCCTCATCTCGACCCAGGACACCCCGGGTGGTACCCACCGTGATCGTGACGGTGTCGGCACCTCCCGAGAGGCCCACCGTCGCGCCTGGCAGCACGCCGTTCTGGACCATCTCGCCGAGCAGCTGAAGGTCCGCCTGCGGGTGCTCGCCGATCCGGGTCAGTGTGACCTGCGCCACACCGGCGTCCGCGAGCTCGGTCAGACGGCGCTCCCCGGGGTTCGCGGCGGGGTCCTCGACCCCCAGCTCGGCGAGTCCGGGGATGGGGTTGCCGTAGGGCGACACGGTGGGCGTGTCGAGCACCTCGAGGAGGCGCTTCTCGACCCGCTCGGACATCACGTGCTCCCACCGGCACGCCTCGTCGTGGACGTGCGCGAGGTCGAGCCCGATGACGTCGGTGAGGAGCCGCTCCGCGAGGCGGTGCTTGCGCATCACGCGCATCGCGCGCGTCGCGCCCTCCTCCGTCAGCTCCAGGTGGCGGTCCTCCGTCACGACCACGAGCCCGTCGCGCTCCATGCGCGCGATGGTCTGCGACACCGTCGGGCCGGCGTGGCCCAGGTGCTCCGCGAGGCGGGCGCGCATCGGGGTGACGCCGTCCTCGATGAGCTCGTAGATGGTCCGGAGGTACATCTCCGTGGTGTCGATGAGATCCGTCATGGCTCGCTCCGTTCAGGCCGTGATGGCCGCAGACGCCGCGTAGCGGCCCAGTCCGATGTAACGCCAGCCCGCGCCGATCCAGTCCTGTGCGGGTAGGCAGTTGCGGCCGTCGATGACCACCTTTGCGGCCACGAGCTCTCCGGCGGCGTGGGGATCGAGCGAGCGGAACTCCTTCCACTCCGTGGCGACCACCACCACCTCGGCGTCCTTCAGCGCCTCGGCTGCGCTGTCGGCGAACGTCAGGGTGGGCCACACCGTGGCCGCGTTGGCCATCGCCTCCGGGTCGAACACCCGCACGTCCGCACCCATCAAATGGAGTCGGCCCGCGATGTCCAGCGCCGGCGAGTCACGAGTGTCATCCGACTCGGGCTTGAACGCCGCGCCCAGCACCGCGACCCTGCCACCCTGCAGGCGTCCGGCGAGCTCGTTCTCCACCAGCCCGATCACGTGGCTGCGGCGCCGCATGTTGATGCCGTCGACCTCGCGCAGGAATGTGAGCGCCTGATCCACCCCCAGCTCGCCCGCCCGGGCCATGAACGCCCGGATGTCCTTGGGCAGGCAGCCGCCACCGAACCCCAGCCCCGCACCGAGGAACTTCCGACCGATGCGCGCGTCGTGACCGATCGCGTCCGCGAGCTCCGCCACGTCCGCACCGGTCGCCTCGCACACCTCCGCGATCGCGTTGATGAAGGAGATCTTGGTCGCGAGGAACGCGTTGGCGGACACCTTCACCAGCTCCGCGGTGGGCAGGTCCGTCACCAGGAACGGCGTGTCCCTCGAAATCGCGTCCGCGTACACCTCACGGGCGACGGCCTCGATGCGGCCGGGACGGTCCTTGTCGACACCGATCACCAGACGGTCCGGACGCAGCGTGTCCTCCACCGCGAAGCCCTCGCGCAGGAACTCCGGGTTCCACCCCAGCTGAGCGTCCGCGCCCACGGGAGCGAGCTCCCGCACCCGCGCCGCCAGACGCGCCGCGGTCCCCACCGGCACCGTCGACTTGCCCAGGATCACCGCGGGACGCGTCAGCAACGGCGCGAGCGTCTCGATCACGGAGTCCACGAACGTCATGTCCGCGGCGTAGGAGCCCGCCTTCTGCGGCGTCCCCACCCCGATGAAGTGGACGTCCGCGAACGCGGCGGCCTCCGCCGCATCCGTCGTGAACCGCAGGCGACCCGACTCGACATGCTTGCGCAGCAGCTCGGGCAGCCCAGGCTCGTAGAAGGGGACCTCGCCGCGCGACAAACGCTCGATCTTGTCCGGGTCGATGTCGACACCGACGACCTCATGGCCGAGCTCCGCCATTCCCGCCGCGTGGGTGGCGCCCAGGTAGCCGGTACCGAACACCGAGATGCGCAGTGACATGGCCCCCAGGCTAGTGGAGGCTCAGACCGCCGATGTAGGCACTTCGACCACGAACGCCGACCCCACGGCGTCCACCACCAGGCGGCCGTCCGAGTACGGCACGAACGCGGCCTGGCCGCGCTGCAGGTGCACGCTGCCCCGCTCGCCGTGCACGGCGGCCGTGCCGTCCACCGCGAGGACGATGCGCGGGCCGGCGGGGAACGTCGCGCTCCCCCGCTCGACCATGGACAGGGAGAACTCGGCGCAGGGGGTCGGATAGCGGGTGACGGAGCCGTCGCGCTCGGCGACCACGCGCGGCGGCGGGGTGGGCGTGCCGTCGGTGAGCTCGACCAGCAGGTCGATGTCGACGGCCTTGGGCGTGAGGCCCGCGCGCACCACGTTGTCGGAGTTCGCCATGATCTCGACGCCCACGCCGGACTGGTAGGAGTGGATGACGCCGGCGCCCGTGAAGCAGGCCTGACCAGGGGTGAGACGGACCACGTTGAGCGCGAGGGCGACCAGCGCGCCCGGGTCGCCGGGGAACTCGAGGGCGGCGGCGGAGGCCACCGCGAGCGCCTCGGGCACGCCCGAGCGGCCGCCCACCTCGATGAGCGCCTCGAGCGCGGCGGGCGCCTCGGGGTCGCGCAGCACCTTCTGGACGTACTCCCCCAGGGCGATGGTGGGCTCGGTCGCGTTCGCGAGCTCCTCGGCCCAGCGGCGGGTGCACGGCTGGCCCAGCCACACCAGGTCCTGCGCCACCGCGTTCGCGGGCCTGAAGCCGGCGAGCAGCGTCATGGGGGTGAGCGCGACGATCATCTCGGGCTTGTGCGAGCGGTCCTTGAACGTGCGGGTGGGGGCGTCCGCGGGGACGCCGCGCGCCTCCTCGTCCTTGAAGCCGGCCTCGGCCTGGTCGAGCGTGGGGTGGACCTGCAGCGACAGCGGCTTCGCGATCGCGAGCACCTTGAGGAGGTACGGCAGCCGCTCCCACCGCTCCGCGAGCACCGGGCCCAGCGTGGCGCCGGGCGCGCGCGAGATCAGCGCATCCAGCCCGAGAGAGTCGCCCGCGTGCAGGCCCGCCTCGTCCGCGCCGTGGTGGTGCGCGGCCGTCGCGATCGCGGGCGCGGACGCGTGGGCGCCCCACCAGGCCTCGGCGACGGGGTCGCCGGAGACGGGGCGGCCGGTCAGGTCCTCGAGGACCTCGGTCATCCCCCACGCGTAGTTCTGAAGGGCAGGCTGAAGGCGGTACACGCCCGTAATGATGCCAGCAGCCCGCCACTACAGTGATGCCATGACGGACACCATCGTGATCCCCGCGGACCTGCTGCCGCGCGACGGCCGGTTCGGATCCGGCCCTTCCAAGGTGAGCGACGCCCAGGTGAAGGCCCTGGTGGAGAGCCAGCCGGGCATCCTCGGCACGTCGCACCGCCAGGCCCCCGTCAAGGGTCTCGTGCGCGACATCCGCGCCATGCTCGGCGACCTCTACTCGCTGCCCGAGGGCTACGAGGTGATCCTCGGCAACGGCGGCTCGACCATGTTCTGGGACGCCGCGGCCTTCTCGCTGGTCCGTGAGCGCGCCCAGCACTGCGCGTTCGGCGAGTTCGGCAACAAGTTCGCGAAGGCGACGGACCTCGCCCCCCACCTTGGGGCATCGTCCATCCGGACGGCCCCCGGCGGCGAGGCGATCCTGCCCGAGGCGGAGGCCGGCATCGACGTGTACGCGTGGCCGCACAACGAGACGTCGACAGGCGTGCGTGTGCCGGTGCTGCGCCCGGCAGGGATCGGCGACGCGCTCACCGTCGTGGACGCCACCTCGGCGGCCGGCGGCGTGCCCGTCGACATCGCGCAGGCGGATGTCTACTACTTCGCCCCCCAGAAGAGCTTCGCCTCCGACGGCGGGCTCTGGTTCGCGATCGTCTCCCCCGCCGCGATCACGCGGATCGAGGAGATCGCGGCGTCGGGCCGCTGGATCCCGGAGTCGCTGTCGCTCAAGGTCGCGCTCGACAACTCGCGCGCCGACCAGACGCTCAACACCCCCGCGGTCGCGACGCTCGTGATGATGAAGGCGCAGCTCGAGTGGATGCTCGCGGGCGGCGGCCTCGCCTTCGCGGCGGGCCGCTCCGCGCGCTCGTCGCAGACGCTCTACGACTGGGCGGCGCGCACCGAGTGGACTGAGGCCTTCGTCACAGACCCTGGCCTGCGCTCTCCCGTGGTTGCGACCATCGATCTGCACCAGCGCGTCGACAGCGCCGAGCTTCGCCGGCACCTCCGCGCTCAAGGGGTTGTCGATATTGACCCGTACAGGAAGCTCGGCAGGAACCAGATCCGCGTGGGCGTGTACCCCGCCGTGGACCCGGAGGACGTGGAGCGCCTGGTGCAGTCCCTGGACTACCTCGTGGAGAGATTGCTGACATGACCGAAGAGCAGGATGTGCTGGAGCGCACCCGTCGACGTCGACGTCACGCTCCGGCCATCCTGCTCGGCGGGCTGCCGGTGCTCGTGGCGTCCACCGCCCTCGCCGGCGCCTACGTCTTCGTCCCCGCCACCCCGTCGTACGCGCAGGCCCCCGTCCCCGAGGCGACGGAGCAGGCCGCGCCCGTGAGCTCCATCCACGCGAAGGCCTCCGCGGAGCCGGTCTCCGATCTCCACCGCGTGCGCGTCACCGTGCCCCAGCCGGAACCCACGCCCGAGGCGACCCCCGCATCGTCCACCGGGATCGCGCCCACCACCGCGCAGGGGGACGATGCGCCGGTCGCCTCCGCGCCTGCCGTGGACTTCGCGGCGTATTGCGCGAACCCCCAGTCGCCGTCTGGCGCGTCGAGCGTGAGCGGCCTGCTCGCGGCGACGAACGCGGAGCGCGCGAAGGCGGGCATCGCACCGATGAGCTGGTCGTCCGACCTCGCGGCCGCCGCGACGTCGTGGTCGCAGCAGATGGCCGCGCGCGACGACTCGACCGCGGGCGTCGCAGACGCCCTGTCCCACAACCCGGGCCGCCCCGGCGCGGAGAACGTGGGCGTGGTCTACCGCTCCCCCGGCATGGCCGAGTTCTCCGCGATGAACACGCTGCACACCAACTGGGTGTACTCGTACGGGCACTGCGCGAACCTCATGAACCCCGCGTACACGCAGATGGGCGCGGGCGCCGCGACCACGGCTGACGGCACCACCTGGTACGCGACGGAGAACTTCCGCTAGTCGGATTCGTGGGCGTGCGCGGGCCGGCCGCGCGGCACCCAGGCGAGGAACCCGCCGGTCGTGGCGAGCCCGATGCCGCCGACCGCGAAGAACCCCACCGGCAGCGCCACGAGCGCGCCGAGCGACACCAGCGCGGGACCCAGCAGGCCGCCCACGTCCTGCAGGATCATCCAGATCCCCGTGAACACCGCGCGCCCCTGCGCAGGCGCGACGTCCGCGCCGAGCGTCATGATGAGCGCGGACCCCCACCCGTTGCCGATGCCCAGGATCAGCGCGGCCGCGGTCACCTGCGCGACGCCGTGCGTGAACGGCAGCGCGATGAACCCGGCGGCGAGCAGCAGCGACGACGGGATGGCGGTCCACAGGCGCCCGCGGCGATCCATCGCGAGGCCGGCGGGATAGAAGAGGAGCATGTCGATCCCCGCGGAGATCGAGAAGATCAGCGTCGCGACCTCTGGGCTGAGGCCCACGTGCGTCGCCCAGAGGGGGATCACCGCGATGCGGGCCTGCCGCAGCGCCCCCGTCGCGACCACGGTGAGACCGAGCGTCGACAGGACGTGGCGCTGCTCGCGCGCGACCTGGCCCATCGGGGCGCGGTGGTCCGGACGGACGATGCGCCGGTCACCTCGCATGCCGAGCGCCGCCAGGGCGATCATCGCCGCGACGACGCAGGCCGCGCCGAACCAGTAGGTCGCGTCGAGGCCGAAGGCCGCGATGAGGGCGGCGCCGATGAGCGGCCCGGCGAAGTTGGAGATGCGCCACACGCCGGCGAGGGTGGTGAGCGAGCGGGCCACGAACTCCGGCTGCACGACGCCGAGGATCTGGTCCTGGCGCGCCACGTGGTACGACGCGTGGCCGAGCCCGACCAGCACCGCACCCGCCATGAACACCGCGAGGGTGGGGGCCGCGGCCGCGATGACGGACCCGAGCGCGAGGACGCCGAGCGTCACGAGCGCGGCGTGCGCGGAGCCGATGCGGTGGGCGAGGCCGCCGCCCACGGCGGAGCCGGGCATGCGGCCCAGCTGGTAGGCGACCACGGCGAGGGAGCCGAACACCGCGGTGTGGCCCATCCCCACCACGCTGAGCGCGAGGACGGGCAGCATCGCTCCGATGCCGAGCTCGGCGACGAGGGTGGGGACGTAGACGCGTGCGGCGAGCGCGCGCGCCACGCTGGAACGGAGCGCCGGTGCGGGCGCCTCAGTCAGCCTGGGGCTCCCGGGCCTCTTCCTCGGCGGGGGCGTCCTGCTCCGGCGTCTCCTCGGCCGCGGCGGCCGCGACCGGTGCCTCGGTGACCGGTGCCTCGGTGACGTCGTCGGCGGGGCTCTCCGGGGCATCGTCCACGGGCTCGGGCTCCGCCGGGGTCTCCTCGGCGACGTCCTCGGGCTCCGGCTCCGCGTCGAACGCGACGGGCACGGCGACCTCGTTCTCGAACACGGGGTCCGGGTCGGGCCACTGGGTGGCGCCGCGCTCGGTGTCGGTCTCGGAGTGGGCGCCGCAGCCGTGGTCGACGCTCACCACGCGGCCGTCGTCGGGCGACCACTCGTTGGAGCAGGCACCGAACCGCATCCGCATCGAGCCGGTGAGCGGGATGAAGAAGGCGCACGTCGAGCACGGCGACGCGGACGCCATGGCGGCCGCGGCCGTGGGGCCGTGCGAGCCGCGGTACCAGCGGTCGGCGACGTCGGCGCGGCCGTCGGGGCCGAGCACGCGGGGGCGGCCCAGGCCGAGCTCCCAGTTGGCGATCGCGTCCTCGTCCTCGGCGCCGGTGGCCTCGTAGCCCGGGACCAGGCGAGCGTCGTCCGGGATGTACGGCAGCACCATCGAGGGCTCGAGGTCGCCGGGGCGGATGCGGTCCGCCCACGGCACCCAGGCGGGGGCGAGCAGCGCGTCGTCGGCCGGCACCAGGTGCGCCTCGCACACGGTGGCGACCTTCTGGCGCGGCGCGCGCGACAACGTCACGGACCACACCCAGCCGCGGTAGCCGGGCAGGGTGCACGCGAACAGTTGGGTGACCAGGCGGTCCTCGTTGACGACGGTGCTGAGGTGGTCGCCCACCGCGGCAGCGTTGTCCGCCGTCTCGACGGCGGCGTCCCTGGCGAGGTCGACTGCCTCGACGAGCACGGCGTCCTTGGCCATCAGACGTCCAGCTGGTCCGCGACGGCGCGCAGCACGGCGGCGACCGGCTTGGCCTTGGCGGGCTCGGGGTAGCGGCCCTTGCGCAGGGTGTTCGAGACGCCGTCGAGCATCTTGATGAGGTCCTCGACGATCACGGTCATCTCATCCGCGGGCTTGCGCATGTTCGCGGCGATCGACGGCGCGGACTCGAGCAGCGTGACGTTGAGGGCGGACGGGCCGCGGCGGCCGTCGGCCACCGAGTACTCGACCTTCGCGCCCGGCTTCACGGTGGTGCCGGCGGGCAGGGCCGAAGCGTGGAGGAAGACCTCCGAGCCGTCCTCGCTCGCGATGAATCCGAACCCCTTGTCGGAGTCGAACCACTTCACCTTTCCAGTGGGCACATCTACCTCGTTCGTCATGCGGGCACCGCGGATCGATGCCCCGCACGATTCTAGCCGGACCCGACGACACCCGACCGAGGCGCGCACCGCATCGTCCCTCCTGAGGCCTTCCCGGCCGGCGGACCGTCCCGGTTTTCGGGAGCGTTCCCAGCGGGTCTTTGCGCAGGGGCGGGTGATGTGGGCAGACTGGAGCCGTTGGGAACCCGGAACCAGTCGGAGTGTGTATGCCCACGGCCACGACGCCAGCCTGGCTGCTGCCGGCCTTCGTGAGGGAGGCGGTCGCGGTGGGAGCGACCGTACCCGAGGACCAGATCGCCGAGTCGGGCGCGAGGCTGCTGCAGCGCTGGCAGAACCCCGCGCGCCGCTTCCACGACGTCCGCCACCTGGTCGAGCTGCTCACCCGGGTCGACGAGCTCCAGCAGGAGACGCGCCTGCCCCACTGCGTGCGGCTCGCGGCCTGGTACCACGGCGCCGTGTTCTCCTCGGACTCGGAGGCGGCGTACGCGAACCGCGGCGGCGAGGACGAGGACGCGAGCGCCGAGTACGCGCGGCTCGAGCTGCGCGAGCTGGGCGTGCCCGACGTGAAGATCGACGCGGTGGCGACCATGGTGAAGGGGCTGTCGCGGCACTCGGCGACGCCGGACACCCCCGACGCGCAGGTGCTGTCCGACGCGGACCTCGCGATCCTGGCGGCGGACCCGCAGCGCTACAAGGCGTACATCTCGGATGTGCGCGACGAGTACGCGGAGGTCCCGGACGACCGCTTCATGCGCAGCCGCCGCGCGATCATCGGCAAGCTGCTCTCACGGCCCCGGCTCTACACCACGCCTCTCGGGGCGACGTGGGAGGCGCAGGCGCGCCAGAACCTCGCGGCCGAGGCCGCGCGCCTCGACAAGAAGATCGCGGCGATGTCCCCGGCCACCGACGCCGGCTGACCTCTCCCCCGGTTTCCCCGGGAACGATGCTCGGGTCGAGGGGCCCTGCCTAGCCTCGATGCACCGACATCGAGGGGGAATCATGCAGTATCACGTCGACGCGGCCGAGGTCTCGTCCGCCTCCGCCCGCGCGGGACGCTCCGCCGAGGCGATCCGCGCCGAGGTCGCGGGGCTCATGGCGCAGCTGGTGGCGCTCGACGCCACGTGGCAGGGCTCCGCCGCGTCCGCGTTCGCGGACGCGCGAGAGCAGTGGCGCGGGGCGCAGGCGCATGTGGAGAGCGCGCTGGATGCGATCACGGGGGCGCTCGCGCATGCGGCGCAGTCCTACGAGGAGGCGGAGGCGACCGCGTCGCGCCTGTTCGCGCGGTAGGCGCCTACGCTCGGGGGATGATCCTCATCGACCCGCCGCTGTGGCCCGCGCACGGCCGCGTGTGGGGTCACCTGGTCTCGGACTCGTCGCTGGCGGAGCTGCACGCGTTCGCGGCGCGCGCCGGGATGCCCGAGCGCGCCTTCGACCGCGACCACTACGACTATCCCGTGGAGCGGCGCGCGGACCTGGTGGCGCTCGGGGCGCGCGAGGTCTCGACGCGCGAGCTCATCACGCGGCTGCGCGCCTCGGGGCTGCGGGTGACGGCGGCGCAGCGGCGGGGGTGAGGCGGGACGCTCCCGGCGCCGAGGCCCTCGCAGCCTGGTTGATCGGATCGTGCAGATCCGCGCGCGCTCTTCTGCGCCGGTGTATCAACGGGCCCCCCACCGGTCGCAGGCCGGGCGGTGAGCCCGGGCGCGCGACAAGCCGAGGCGCGTCCTGCATGCAGGTCCGGTCGCGATCCGGTCCTGCATCCGGGTAGCGCCGACCCGCATGCAGGACCGCTGCTCGCTCGCCCCGTCGAAAGCCAATGACGGATGGGGAAGGTGGGACGCGCATCGTCCCGTGTGACGGTCACATCCTTCACGCGCGAACGCGGGCGTCACATCCGCCATTGGCAGTCGACGCGTCGCCACCCCCGACGGACAGCAGAAGGCCCCCTCCCCCGGCGCGAACCGGGAAAGGGGGCCTTCGTGGTGAAGCAGAAGGGCTTAGAAGCCCATGCCGCCCATGTCGCCACCGCCGGCCGGCATGGCCGGCTCGGGCTCGGGCTTGTCGGCGACGACGGCCTCGGTGGTGAGGAACAGCGCCGCGATGGACGCCGCGTTCTGCAGCGCCGAGCGGGTCACCTTGACCGGGTCGTTGACGCCCGCGGCGAGCAGGTCGACGTACTCGCCGGTCGCGGCGTTGAGGCCGAAGTGGACCGGGAGGCCCTTGACCTTCTCCACCACAACGCCGCCCTCGAGGCCGGCGTTGATCGCGATCTGGCGCAGCGGCGCGGTGATCGCGGCCTCGACGATGCGGGCACCGGTGGCCTCGTCACCCTCGAGCTCGAGACCAGCGAACGCGGAGGTACCGGCCTGGATGAGGGCCACGCCACCACCGGCGACGATGCCCTCCTCGACGGCGGCCTTCGCGTTGCGAACGGCGTCCTCGATGCGGTGCTTGCGCTCCTTGAGCTCGACCTCGGTGGCCGCGCCCGCCTTGATGACGGCGACGCCGCCGGCGAGCTTGGCGAGGCGCTCCTGGAGCTTCTCGCGGTCGTAGTCCGAGTCCGAGTTGTCGATCTCGGCGCGGATCTGACGGACCCGGCCCTCGAGCTGCTCGGGCGCACCCGCACCCTCGACGATGGTGGTCTCGTCCTTGGTCACGACGACCTTGCGCGCCTGACCGAGGAGCTCGAGGCCCGCGTTGTCGAGCGAGAGGCCGACCGACTCCGAGATGACGGTTCCGCCGGTGAGGATCGCCATGTCCTGCAGCATCGCCTTGCGGCGGTCGCCGAAGCCGGGCGCCTTGACGGCGACGGCCTTGAAGGTGCCGCGGATCTTGTTGACCACGAGGGTCGCGAGGGCCTCGGACTCGACGTCCTCCGCGATGATCGCGAGGGGCTTGCCGGTCTGCATGACCTTCTCGAGGACGGGGACCAGGTCCTTGACGGACGCGATCTTCGACTCGACGAGCAGCACGTAGGCGTCCTCGAGGACGGCCTCCTGGCGCTCCGGGTCGGTGACGAAGTAGGCCGAGAGGAAGCCCTTGTCGAAGCGCATGCCCTCGGTCAGCTCGAGCTCGAGGCCCAGAGCCGAGGACTCCTCGACGGTGATGACACCCTCCTTGCCGACCTTGTCCATCGCCTCGGCGATGAGCTCGCCGATCGCGGGGTCGCCGGCCGAGATGCCCGCGGTCGCGGCGATCTCGTCCTTGGTCTCGACCTCCTTGGCCGCGGAGAGCAGCTCGGCGGTCACGGCCTCGACGGCCTTCTCGATGCCCTTCTTGAGGGCGATCGGGTTCGCGCCGGCCGCGACGTTGCGCAGACCCTGCTGCACGAGCGCCTGCGCGAGCACGGTCGCGGTGGTGGTGCCGTCACCGGCGACGTCGTCGGTCTTCTTGGCGACCTCCTTGACGAGCTCCGCGCCGATCTTCTCGAAGGGCTCCTCGAGCTCGATCTCCTTGGCGATGGAGACGCCGTCGTTCGTGATGGTGGGGGCGCCCCACTTCTTCTCGAGCACGACGTTGCGACCCTTGGGTCCAAGAGTGACCTTGACGGCGTCGGCGAGGGCGTTCATGCCCCGCTCCATGCCGCGGCGGGCCTCCTCATCGAAGGCAATGATCTTTGCCATGGGGGTAGTACCTCTTCCGATGGATGTCGGTCCCCCACCGCCCGCGACGGACGATGCGCGGCCCGGCGTTCCTGTCACGCCGCACCCCGCACCTCGGCGGAGAACCCTAGGTCTCTTAGCACTCGGGCAGGCCGAGTGCTAACGCCGATTCTGGCACTCTCCCCCGTCGAGTGCAAACGCCCTGGAGGCCGTTCGCCGAGGGCGAGCAGAGCATCGTCCCGTCGCGAGGGGACGATGCCGTGGCCTACTGGGTGACGATCTGCACCTCGATGTCGGCGAGGGTCTCGGTGTCGCCGAACTGGACGGTGTCGATGCCGAGCAGGTCCGCGACCTCCTGGGCGGTGTCCGCGCGGTCCTCGCTGTCGTAGACGACCACGTTGGACGCGGGCGAGCCGGTGAGGTTGGCGGCGCTGACGTCGGTGAAGCCGGCGTCCGTGAGCACGGCCGCGTCCTCGGCCGCGAGGCCCGAGATGCCGGTGCCGTTGAGGACCGCGATCGGGGCGTCGTAGGAGATCACGGGCTCGGGCGACGGGGTGACGGACGGCTCGGGGGAGGCGGTCTCGCTCGGCTCCGGGGAGGCCGTCTCGGAGGCGGACTCGGACGGCTCCGGGGTCGCGCTCTCGGTGGTCTCGACGGTGGCGGTCGCGGACGCGGTAGGCGTCGCGTCGCCGTCGTCGCCGGTGCTCCACAGGAACTTCGCGACGCCGAACGCGGCGAGGCCCGCGACCACGAACACCACGACGGGGATCACGAGGATGGTCCACCACGGGCGCGGCGCGCGGTGCACGCCGACGGGGCCGGAGCCCTCGGCGATCTCGTCGAAGTCGTCTCGCGGATACTCGTCGGTCACGGGCACACCCTACCGTTCGAGGGTCCCGCGTCCGCGGCGGCGCGACGCGCGGGTGCGGCGCAGCCGCTGCACCAGCACCGGGTCCTGCGCGAGAGCGGCGGGGTTGTCGATCAGCGCGTTGAGCACCTGGTAGTACTGCGTGGCGGAGAGCCCGAAGCGGTCGCGCACGGCGTCCTCCTTGGCGCCCGCGTAGCGCCACCAGGTGCGCTCGAAGGCCAGGATGTCCGCGTCGCGCTCGGTCAGCGCGGGCTGCTCGACCGCGTGTGCCGCGCCGGCGTCCATCCGTCCTCCTTCCCGTGGGCTCCCCGAGGGTGGGACCAGCGTAAGCGCGCGGGAGGCGCGGTCCGACCAGGCGCTCCGGCGCTCGCCGACGCGGCCTGCCGGGCGGTCGCTAGGGTGGCGCCGTGGATCTCGACTGGCGCAGCGGCGTGGCCGCGGACTGGGCGGAGGCGCTGTCCCCCGCGGGGCCGGCCCTGGACGCCGCGGTGGCGTCGCTCGACGGCGAGGAGTTCCTTCCTCCTCGGGCACAGGTGCTGCGCGCCTTCGCGACGCCGCTCGCGGATGTCCGGGTGCTGCTGGTGGGGCAGGACCCCTACCCCACGCCGGGGGACGCGGTGGGGCTGAGCTTCTCCGTCGCGCCTGGCAGACCCCTGCCGCGGTCGCTGGCCAACATCGCCCGCGAACTGCGCGAGGACACCGGCGAGGTGCTCGTGTCCGGGGACCTGTCGGGGTGGGCCTCCCAAGGGGTGCTGCTGCTCAACCGGGTGCTCACGGTCGCGCCGGGCGAGGCGGGCTCGCATCGCGGACGCGGCTGGGAGCAGGTGACCGCGTGCGCGATCGAGGCGCTGGCGGCCCGGGGCGGGCCGCTGGTCGCGGTGCTGTGGGGGCGCGAGGCGCAGGCGCTCGCGCCGCTGCTCGGGGCGGTGCCGGTGATCGCGAGCGCGCACCCGTCGCCGTTGAGCGCGCGGCGCGGCTTCTTCGGGTCGCGACCCTTCTCGCGGGTCAACGCGCTGCTCGAGGCTCAAGGGGCCGCGCCGATCCGGTGGGGCACGGAGGCGGAGGAGCCCGCGCTCTTCTGAACCGCGGGAAGTGGAGCTGGCAGCGGGACTCGAACCCGCAACCTTCGCTTTACAAGAGCGCTGCGCTACCGATTGCGCCATGCCAGCCTGCGGCGGCCAGGATACCGGGCGCGCCCGGCCCCGCACGCACGAGCGCCGCACCACCCCCGAGGGGACGATGCGGCGCTCGCCTCGCGTACGAAGGCTTAGGACCCCAGGCTCTCCAGGTAGGCCCGGAGCGAGCCCTCGGTGAAGTAGTCGACGTCGTTGAGGACCGCACCGTCGGCGAAGTCGCCGGTCTCGGACACGCGCACCGTCGGGGTGCCCTGCATGCCGTCGACGGACGCCTGCTCGGTCGCGGCGGTCGCCCACTTCTTGAAGTCGGTGTTGTCGAGGTTGTTGGCCACGCCCTCGGTCACGCCCACGGCGATCGCGAGATCCGCGATCTCCTCGTCGGACAGACCCGTCGAGTTCTCCTCGGGCTGGTTGGCGAACATGGTGGCGACGAAGTCGTGGAACTGCTCGGGCGCCTGGTCGGCGACCACGCCGGCCGCGCCGGCCGCGCGCGTCGAGAACTCGGTGCCGGAGGAGAACCGGTCGAGGATCGAGATCGGGTGGTAGTACAGCGCGATGTCGCCGGACTCACGCAGATCGTCGAGGTCGTCCGCGTTGATCGCCTCGAACGTGTTGCAGATGGGGCACATGAAGTCGAGGTAGATGTCGACGCGCGGCACGTCCGTCGGGACGGCCTCGCCCACCACGCCGCCGGTGCCGACGGGGATGCCGCCGGTCGCGTCGGCCGCCGCGGGGGACGTCGAGCCCTCGGCGCCCAGCTCGGGCACCTTGCTCTGGTTCACGATGAAGAAGATCAGGGCCCCGAAGAGCGCCAGTCCCACGACGGAGCCCGCGACGATCATCATCGTGGTCTTGCGCTCCTGGGCGCGCACCTGCGCCTGGGCCTTGGCCTTCGCCGCCGCTCGCGCGTCGGGCTTGGGGGTCTTGCTCGCCATCGATCTCTCCAGGGGGTCGTCGGGGTACGGCAGAAATCTACTCGACAGCCGTCAGGCTGCCCTCATCCACTCGTCGGCGGAGAACTTGGACCGCGGCCAGATCAGCAGGTAGGTGCCGAGGATCACGAAGCCCGTGCGTTCGAGCATGTGCAGCGGGTAGTTGGTGGTGCCCTCGGCCACGTCGCCGCCGCCGCCGAAGCAGCCGCAGTCGATCGACAGCCCGTGCGCCCACGCCCAGATCACGCCGGTCATGAACGCGGCCATCATCACCAGCCACACGATCGACGAGATCCGCGTGAACAGCCCCGCCAGCAGGAACGCCGCGAGCACCAGCTCGAGGAACGGCAGCATGGTGCCCACGAACGGCACCACCGCCTCGGGCAGGATCCGGTAGGCACGCACCGCGATGATCGACTGCGGGATGTCCAGCATCTTGGGGATCGCGGCGGCGATGAGGATGACCGCCATCGACAGGCGCACGAGCAGGCTCAGCCACGGCTGGATGGTGTCCCAGCGCCGCGCGGGCGCCTCGGTCTCGGACTCGACAGCCTCGCTGGTCACATCGTTCTCCTCAGTCTCGCGCACGCTCACGCTATCGCGGGCGCCGCGCGCCGCCTGCCCGCCCAACGTCCCGGTACCCCGGGTTGTTCCGGGAGGGGACGATGCCGGGGTTCAGGCCGCGGACAGCGGCGCCTCGGCGAGGGGCCACCACCACGTGTCGACCCCCACCCACAGCGCGATCGCGGACACCAGCATCGCGGTCACCGCGACCAGCGCCCAGGCCGCACGGAGCCCCCCGGTGGGCGAGACGGCCGCGGCCATGCGGTGCGCGCCCTGGCGCGTGCCTGCCATGTAGGGGCCGAACGCCAGCATCACCACCGCCACGAGCATCCCGGCGGACAGCGCGAGCGAGTCCTCGATGTCCGTGCCGGCGACGTCGAGCACCCCCGCGCCGATCAGCTGCCACAGCGCCAGCGTCACGCCGGCGCCCAGCACCGCCGCCAGCAGCACCGCGGGCACGCACTCGCCGGCCGCACGGAGCACGTGCCACGGCAGGCCGATGGTCTGCACCACCGTGTCGGTGGTGCGGCGCCGGCCGCGCTTGACCACGGCGGCGTCGAGCGCGACGGCCCGACGGTAGACGCCGCGCGCGAGGATCGCGACGCCGACCGTCATGAGCAGCACGAGGATCGGGGCGAGCGGGGCGGCGACCACGGTCACCGCGGCCGCGAGCACGAGCAGCCAGCGGCGGCGCGGCGCGACCGGGCAGGCGCCGAGCTCGTCGGACGCCGGAGACTCCTCGTCCTCCCCCGGCCCCTCCTCCCAGGGGAGGTCGGGGACCCAGTCGTCCCGCGCATCGTCCACCGGCATCTCGCCGCTGGGCAGGACGGTGGTCGCGTCCGGGTCCTCCCACGGCCTCTCCATCACCGCGGTCGGGGCGACCGCGGTGGGGGCGATGGTGGTGGCGGGCAGGGTGGGCATGATCGCGGTCGCGCCGCGCAGCGCGGCCACCACGTCGCGCATGCCGGGGCGCGCGCGGACGTCGCGACCCAGCGCGGCGCGCAGCGCGTCCGCGCCGGGCACGTCGGGCAGGGTGAGGTCGCCCTCGAGGGTCCGCGAGATGGCGCCCGCGCCGGAGCCGAAGGGCCCGTGGCCGGTCATCGCGAACGCGACGGTCGCCGCCCAGGACCAGCGGTCGGCGGCGACGCCGGGGTCCGCGCCGTCGATCACCTCGGGCGCGACGTAGCCGGGGGTGCCGCTCACCAAGCCCTCGCGGGTGAGGCGCGAGTCGTCGGTGCGGTGGGCGAGCCCGAAGTCGATGAGGACGGGGCCCGCGGGGCTCATCATCACGTTCGACGGCGTGACGTCGCGGTGGACCACGCCCGCCGCATGCACGGCCTCGAGCGCGGAGGCGGTGCGGTCCGCGAACGCCGCGAGCGCGTCGCCGGTCAGCGGGCCGTGGCGCTGGACGTGGTCGAACAGGGTCTGTCCGGGCACGAACTCGAAGACCACGAACGTCTCGTCGTCGTCGAGCTCGGCGTCGAGGATGTGCGGCACCGCCGGGTGGCGCAGCGACTGCAGGGCCCGGACCTCGCGGGCCAGGCGCGCCGCGGCGACCTCGTCAGCGCGCGCGTCGACGAGCTTGAGCGCCGCCTCGTGGCCCGCCTCGTCGGCGACGCGGTAGACCGAGCCGGAGCCCCCCGCACCCAGGCGACCCAGGACGCGATAGCCGCCGACGTCATCACCCACCTCGCGCCGAAGCCCCGCCATGCGCCCAACCTACCTGGCGCATCGTCCCGTCCGAGGCGACCGGGGCGTGCCGGGGGTCCCGGGTCCCGGGCGGGATGTGCCATGATGGGCGGGCCGGGCACCTGCCCGGCGTGTCAATGTGGACACACAACGGCACACTTCACTACGGATCGTCCGGCACGTACCTGCCGGTGAAGGAGAACACGGCCATGGCCACCGTTACCTATGACAAGGCGTCGCGGATCTACCCCGGCACCGAGCGTCCCGCCGTGGACGCCCTCGACCTCGACATCGCCGACGGCGAGTTCCTGGTCCTCGTCGGCCCCTCGGGCTGCGGAAAGTCCACGTCGCTGCGCATGCTCGCCGGCCTCGAGGACGTCGACAAGGGCGCCATCTTCGTGGGCGACCGCGACGTCACGCACGTCCAGCCCAAGGACCGCGACATCGCGATGGTGTTCCAGTCCTACGCGCTGTACCCGCACATGACCGTCGCGGACAACATGGGCTTCGCGCTCAAGATCGCCAAGGTCGACAAGGCCACCATCCGCGAGCGCGTCGAGGCCGCCGCGAAGATCCTGGACCTCACCGAGTACCTGGACCGCAAGCCGAAGGCCCTCTCCGGTGGTCAGCGTCAGCGCGTCGCCATGGGCCGCGCGATCGTCCGCCAGCCGCAGGTGTTCCTCATGGACGAGCCGCTGTCGAACCTCGACGCCAAGCTGCGCGTCCAGACCCGTACCCAGATCGCCGCGCTGCAGCGTCGCCTGGGCACCACCACCGTGTACGTGACCCACGACCAGGTCGAGGCCCTCACCATGGGTGACCGCATCGCGGTCCTCAAGGACGGCCTCCTCCAGCAGGTCGGCACCCCGCGCGAGATGTACGACACCCCGGCGAACGTGTTCGTCGCGGGCTTCATCGGCTCGCCGGCGATGAACCTCTCGACCTTCCAGGTCAAGGACGGCTTCGCCCACGTGGGTCCCGCCAAGGTCCAGCTCGAGCGCGACACCGTCGCCAACATGACGGAGGCCGACAAGGGCGACGTGGTCCTGGGCTTCCGCCCCGAGTCGCTCGACCGTGTCGCCCCGAACACCGAGGGCGCCATCCCGGTCGAGGTCAACGTCGTGGAGGAGCTCGGCTCGGACGCGTTCGTCTACGGCCAGCTGCCGCAGTCGCTCGCGCACGACCCGTCCGGCGAGGCCGTCAACAACCAGGGTCAGGTCATCGTCCGCGTCGACCCCCGCGACGTCCCCGGCAAGGGCGACACCGTGTGGGTCACCATCCGCCCCGGCGAGCAGCACGTGTTCTCCGCGGCGACGCAGCAGCGCATCTCGACGCACGCGGTGCACACCGACGCGTCGCGTTCGCTCGCGAACTAGTCCGACTCACCCGAAGGGCGGTCCCGGCTCCGGCCGGGGCCGCCCTTCGGCTTTCCCGCCGCGCTCCGTGCCCCGTGCGGCTCTCCACACACGAACGGCGGTGAAACGTTCCATGCGGGCGTCTCCCCCGCATCGTCCCAGGTCGTTGGTGGAGAGGTGCACATTCTGTGTGGAGAGGCGCACAGCGGACGCGGGTCCCGGGGGCCGCTCGCTACGCTGGACCCATGCCGCACATCACCGGGGCCGCCGACCCAGCTCTGATGGAACTGCCGTGGGACATCCCGCTGTCCGCGTGGCCGGAGGAGCGCATCGCCGCACTGCCGCGAGGACTCTCGCGCCACGTGGTGAGGTTCGTGCGGCACGGCGCGAACGTGCTCGCGGTCAAGGAGACCAACCGCGAGATCGCGTACCGCGAGTTCCAGATGCTGCGCGAGCTCGAGCGCATGGAGGCGCCGTGCGTGCACGCCGTCGCGGTGGTGACGCAGCGCCGCACGCCCTCCGGTGACGAGCTCTCGGCGGCCCTGGTGACGGAACACCTCGCGTTCTCCCTCCCCTACCGCGCGCTGTTCTCGACCGCGCTGCGCAAGGGCACGCTCAACCGCCTGATCGACGCGCTGTCGGTGCTGCTGGTGCGCCTGCACCTCAACGGCTTCTACTGGGGCGACGTGTCGCTCTCGAACGCGCTGTTCCGCCGCGACGCCTCCGAGTTCAGCGCATACCTGGTCGACGCGGAGACCGGCGACCTGCACGAGCGCCTCACGGACGGCCAGCGCAACTACGACCTCGAGATCGCGACCACCAACATCATCGGCGAGATCCTCGACCTGCAGGCCAACGAGGACCTCGACGAGGGGATCGACCCGTTCGCGATCGGCGACCGGCTCTCCTCCAAGTACGAGCGCCTGTGGGCCGCGCTCACCGAGACCGAGACGTTCGACGCGAACGTGCCGTTCAAGGTCGCCGAGCGGGTGCGCGAGCTCAACGAGCTCGGATTCGACGTGGGCGAGCTCGACATGCTGTCCACCCCCGACGGCCAGGGCCTGCGCATCCGCCCCAAGGTGGTGGACGCGGGCTTCCACTCGCGCCGCCTCATGCGCCTCACCGGCCTCGACGTGCAGGAGAACCAGGCGCGACGCCTGCTCAACGACCTCGACGAGTTCCGCGCCGTCCGCGCCGGCCACTACGACGACGAGGCCTTCGCCGCCCACGAATGGCTCACCTCGATCTTCGAGCCCACGGTCCGCGCGGTGCCCCGCGAGCTGCGCGGCAAGCTCGAGCCGGCGCAGGTGTTCCACGAGGTGCTCGACCACCGCTGGTACCTCGCGGAGTCCGCCGGCAAGGACGTGCCCATGCCCGTCGCGACGGCGTCCTACGTGAAGAACGTGCTGCCGCTGCGCCCCGACGAGCGTGCCGTGCTGGGCCGCTCGCTCGCGGAGATGACGGCGGAGCTGCCCGCCCTCACCGACGAGGTGGGCACCGAGTTCGCGCGCCGCGACCCGTTCGAGAACGACAACACGTACGCGTGGGGCGAGGTCCCCGCCCCCGAGCCGGGCACCACCCCGCCGCCCACCGTCCGCCGCGAGTCCACGCGCGTCGCCGCGCCCGAGCGCTCGCCGCTGTCGGGCGAGCTGGAGGAGCGCAACCGCAAGGCGCACGATGCGGCGGTCGCCGAGGAGGACGAGGTCGCCGCCTCCGAGGAGGCCGGGTTCTAGGCGCGCCCCCGTGCGCCCCGAATTCGCTGCGCACGGTCGGGCGCGCGACACGCGGGGGCGACCCGCGCATCCCTCTTCGCCAGGCTGGTTGTGAGTCAGTTCACGATCAGCTGGAGGTGGAGGGTGTCGGTGTCGATGGGGTACTCGGTCGAGGAGATCCGGGCGTTTGTCCAGGAGTACGAGGACCAGCCGTTTGGCACGAAGCGT